>CAVPQT010000009.1:0-17031 GCA_963707615.1 uncultured Alphaproteobacteria bacterium | reverse complement strand
AATTCCGCCCCTGGGCACCACACCATCGCTGTCGATGCAATTGCTGCCTATCAGGGCAAAGGCCGCACCGGCGCTCCCGGACCAATCTTTTGAAGATTGCCGTTGATCACGCGCTCGCCCTCCGAGACGCCCTTTCGGATGGCTATGAGACCGTCATGGCTGACACCCGTGGAAACGAGTCGCTGGTCCGCCTTGTTTCCTTCTCCGACGACGTAGACGTATTTGCCAAGCTGACTTGATCCCAGCGCCGTCTCCGGCACCATCAGCGCATCGGGCTCCGACCCGATGGCCAGCCGAATGCGAACGTACTGGCCGGGAAGCAGGCTGCGGTCGGCGTTACTGATGGTCGCGCGCGCAACGATGGTGCCGGTCGAGCGATCGACCGCATTGTCGATGAAGGTCAGCTCTCCGCTGTGACGCGCCTGCGTCTCACCCGGCAGAAGAACGTCGGCCATGACTTTCCCGGCGGCGCGCGCCTTCTCGATCATGGCAAGGTCGGTCTCGCTCGGATTGAACGTGACGTAGATCGGATCGAGCTGCACCAACGTGTTCAACGGCGCGCCGGCCGTGCCGATCAGCGTGCCGACCGGAGCCTGGTTGCGGCCGAGCCGTCCGGAAAACGGCGCGCGGATTTGCGTATAGCTGAGGTTGAGCTCGGCCGTTCGGATAGCGGCCTGGTCCATCGCCAACGTCGCTTCGGCCTGCCGTGCCGCGCTGGAGCGCTGATCAAGAGTGTCCTTGGCGAGGAAGCCGCTTTTGGCGAGCGTGGACCCGCGATCGAGATTCGAGCGCGCGTACTCAAGCGCCGCGATATTTCGCTGCGCCTGCGCCTTTGCCTGATCCAGCGCCGCCTGAAAATCGCGCGGATCGATTGTGTAGAGCAAATCGCCTTCTTTGACGTCGGTACCGTCCGCTACGTGCTGCTGCTGAATGAAGCCGGATACTTTGGCCTGGAGCGCAATATTGCGGATCGATTCCGTGCGGGCCGAATAGTCGAGCGAGATCGGAATCGTTTTTTTGACGATGTTGGCAACGGGCACCGGCATCGCAAACGCTGCGGGATTGGGGATCGCCGCTCCAGCGGTACCGCCAAACAGCGCGTCGCCTTGCCGAACAACAACGACTGCGATGGCGATTGCCGCCAGGGCGGTAGTGCCCAGAACTATTTTCCAAGTGTGCATGATACGGAACTCCAATCTTATTCCGCCGGTTCGGCGTGGCCTTCGAGGGCTCTCGTGCGGCTGCGGGTTCGGGCCCAAGCGGCTTTCCCGCAATTGCTCGATGAGTGCATAGAAGACAGGGACAAAGGCGAGGGTGAGGATGGTGGCGGCGAGCATGCCGCCAAACACGGTGGTGCCGATCGACTGCCGGCTCGCGGCTCCGGCGCCGGTTGCAAACATCAGCGGTACGACGCCGAGAATGAAGGCGAAGGCAGTCATGAGGATCGGCCGCAGGCGCAGGCGCGCCGCCATCATCGCAGCTTCGACAATGCCGAGACCGTCCTCGCGCCGCCGCTTGGCGAACTCAACGATCAGGATCGCGTTCTTGGCGGCGAGGCCGATAAGCATGACGAAGCCGATCTGCGAATAGACGTCGATCTGCCTGCCGCGCAGCCACAGCGCGAGCATTGCGCCGAAGAGCGCGAGCGGCACCGCGAGCAGAACCATGAAGGGCATCGACCAGCTCTCGTATTGCGCCGCCAGAATGAGAAAGACGAAGACGATCGCCAGCGCGAAAACGATGGTCGCGATCGAGCCGGCCTTGAGTTCCTGGAAGGTGATGCCGGTCCATTCGAAGGCAAAGTCTCGCGGCAGCACCGCTGCCGCTGCCCGTTCCATCGCGGCCACCGCCTGGCCGGAGCTGTAGCCCGGCGCAGCGCCGCCATTGATGAGGGCCGAGGCATAGTTGTTGTAGTGCGGCACGGTCTCCGGGCCGGCGATGGCCCGCAGGGTTCCGAGTGTGCTCAACGGCACCATGCCGCCGGTTGCGTTGCGCACATAGAGGCGCGAAAGATCGGACGGAGTGGCGCGGGCATCCTTGTCAGCTTGCAGGGTCACGCGGAAGGTACGACCGAACAGATTGAAGTCGTTGACGTAGAGTGACCCGAGATAAATCTGCAAGGTGTTGAACACGTCCGGAAGCTTGAGGCCAAGGAGCTTCGCTTTGTTGCGATCAAGGTCGTAGTTGAACTGCGGTGTCGACGTACTGAACGACGTGAACAACTGCTGAGGGTTGAGCTCCGGCTGCTTGCGTGCTTCGGCGATGAGCGCCTGGGCGACGTCGTTGAGCGCGACGCTGCCGCGGCCGGTCAGGTCTTCCACCTGAAACTCGAAGCCGCCCGTGGTACCGAGGCCGGGAATTGAAGGCGGATCGAAGCTCAAGGCGATGGCGCCGGGAAGGCCAAGGAGCTTCGGTCGAACGGATGCGACGATGTTCGAGGCGCCTTGCTCGGGCGGCCGCTGATCCCAGGGCTTGAGGATCGCGAATTCCACCGCGGAGTTCGACTGCGCCGCCTGGGTGAGAAAGTTAAGACCACTGATCGAACCGACGATATCGACGCCGGGTGTACTCTTCAGAATATCGCGGACCTGCTTGGCCACCGCATCCGTGCGTTCAAGGGATGCACCGTCCGGCAACTGGACAACCACGAAGAAATAACCCTGATCCTCGACCGGGAGAAACGTCGAGGGTATCCGCAGCGAGACGAGATAGGTCGCGCCCACCGCCAGCACGAACAGCGCCAACATCGCGACGCGCCAGCGGATCAGCACGCGTACACTTTCGGCGTAAGCGTGCGATAGCCAGCTGAAGCCGCTATTGAACCAGCGGAAGGGCGCGAAGCGAACCTCTCCGCGATGGCGCAAAAAGGCCGCGCTCAGGGCAGGGCTCAGCGTCAGCGAATTGAAGGCCGAAATTCCGACCGAGATCGCGACAGTGAGTGCGAACTGGTTATAGAGCCGGCCGGCCACGCCCGGAATGAATGCGACCGGAACGAACACCGCCATCAGCACCGCCGTCGTGGCGATGATCGGGCCCGTCACCTCCTTCATCGCCGCCCGTGCGGCTTCGAGAGGCTTGAGACCCGCTTCGAGCTGCCGCTCGACGTTTTCCACGACGACGATCGCATCGTCGACGACAAGTCCGATGGCCAGCACCATGCCGAGCAGGCTCAGCATATTCAGCGAGAAACCGAGCAGCTGCATCACCACCAGCGTTGCGATCAGCGACACCGGAATCGCGATGGTGGGAATGATTGTCGTGCGCCAGCTTTGCAGGAAGATGTAGACGACCGCGACGACGAGCAGCAGCGCCTGGATCAGGGTCACGACGACATCGTGCATCGACGCCGACACAAAGCGGGTCGTGTCGTAGTGCATGGCGTAGTCGATGCCCTTGGGGAAGCGTTTCGACAGCTCCTGCATCTTGTCCTTGACGCGCTGCTGCAGGGCGAGCGCGTTCGAGCCCGGCATTTGATAGATCGCGAGCACGACCGTTGGATCTTCGCCGAAGAAAGCGGTCGACGTGTATTGCAACGCACCGAGCTCGATCCGGGCGACGTCGCGTAGCCGCACGACGGAGCCGGCATTCGCATCGGCGCGCACGACGATGTCACCGAATTCGGTCACATTGCTCAGGCGGCCCGTCGCATTCACCTGCATCTCGAATGGCGTGCCGGCAGGGGCGGGCGACTGGCCGATCTTTCCGGCGGCCACTTGCACGTTCTGCTCTGCAATAGCGTTTTGTACGTCGACGGCAGTGATGCCGAGATTGGCCAGCTTGTCGGGATCGAGCCAGATGCGCATCGAATAGCGCCGTTCACCGAATATCTGGACGTCGCCGACGCCCTCCAGACGTTTCAGCGGATCGACGATCTGCAGATAGGCGTAATTGCTCAGTGCCACCGGATCGACCGACTTGTCCGGTGAGGTCAAATTGACAATCAGAACGAAGTTCGGGTTCTGCTTTTTGATCGTGACGCCAGCCTGGTTGACAATCGGCGGCAGCGATGACGCCGCCTGCGCGACGCGGTTCTGGACGTCGACGGCCGCGATGCTCAGCGGATAGCCGACGTCGAAGGTGATGGTGATTGTCGACGAGCCATCGTTGGAACTCGACGACGACATGTAGGTCATGCCGGCCACGCCATTGATCTGCTGTTCGAGCGGCGTGGTCACCGTGTCGGCCACGACCTGCGCGCTTGCGCCGGGATAGACGGCGCTGACGACAACCTGCGGCGGCGTGATGTCGGGAAACTGCGAAACCGGCAGCAGGAAGTAACAGATCGAACCCGCCAGCACCAAAATGACGGCGATCGCGGACGCGAAGATCGGGCGCTCGATGAAAAATCCGACCATGGTCATGGCGCTCCGCACATCTGGAGGCGCCATCGCCGGGTGGATTCGACGTGTTCCGACGAATCCGCACGCCGAGCGGACAGGGCACGCAAGCACGTCTCAAGCTCCCGCGGGTTGACCCCGTCCGCGTGCATGACAGCGCGCGTGATGGGATCGTCGAGCAATTCGGCGAGGGTCGGGTCACGGAAACAAGCGGTCATTGGCACTTCCTTTACGTCGTCTGGCCCCCCGGCCTTGACGATCACTCCACAGGGTGTTACCTGTAAGTAACATCGATAATGTTACAGACCGGTCACACCCTGTCAAGTGACATTGAAGGTTCTTTTTGGAGGAAACCATGCAGGACGATGGCGGGGTCCCGTTAAGGCCACGGGAACGCATCATCAGTACGGCCCGTGATCTCTTCCGTAAGCACGGGATCCGGGGGGTCGGCGTTGACGCGATCGCGGAGGCGGCCGGCACCAACAAGATGACGCTCTACCGCCACTTCGGCTCGAAGGACGATTTGATTATCGCGTGCTTGCGTGACGTCGCCAGTGAGGTCGACGAGATTTGGATCCGCTTCGATCGCGAATATGCGGATGATCCGCTGGGAGAGCTTGGCGCGTGGGTTCGCGTCGGTGCCGAGTGCGTTCTCGACGATGGCCGCGGTTGCGATCTCGCTAATGCCGCGGTTGAACTTGCCGAAAGCGATCATCCGGCGCGGCATGTCATTGAAGAGTTCAAGAGGGACCAGCGCAATCGCCTGACGAAACTTTGTCGGCGGGCCGGAATTGCAAAAGCAGATTTGCTTGCGGACACCTTGACGCTTCTGCTCGAAGGCGCCCGCGTCAGCCGCCAGAGTGCTGGCATTGAAGGGCCGAGCGCACGTTTCATCGCGATTGGCGAAGCTGTGATCGCAGCCTTTGCGGGCGAAGGACAAGCGCGCAAGCATTCGCGATTGTCGCGATCGACTAGCCGGCAAGGGGAGGGCGCCGCGATCGTTTCTCCGCGTGGCCGAGCCAGGCGCGTGACGGTCGAGCACGCCCGGTAACTGGCCGTACGCCTTAGGCGCCTCAGCTTCTGTTTTGGGAGACATCGCCACAGTCTTCCTATGAAGCTTCGAGTTCATTCTTGAATCTCTGCAACATTGTTGGCCAACCGCCGTCGACGGCGGTGCGCACCGCGGGGGAGTTCGAGCGGACACGTCCGCGCGACATCCGCCCGTCTCTCAAAGACGGATGTGGCGTGCGGTCTGGGAAGAGACGACGTTGATGGTGACGGGAGCTAGCCCGTGCCCTCGAACTTGAATGAGATCTTCACCTTCGCACGATACGCTTCGACTTTTCCGTCCTTGAGCTGCATGTCCTGCTGCACGACCTCTGCGACCCGAAGGTCCCTCAAGGATTTAGCGGCTCTGTCGACTGCCGCCTTTGCGGCCTTTTCCCACGATTCCGTACTGGTGCCGACCAATTCAATGACTTTGTAAACGGACTCAGGCATGACTTCCTCCTCACGCTTCGCGCGGTGTTAGGTGCTCGGGTTGAAGCAATCCCTGCCTGCTGATTATGGCCCTCTCACGAGACGTTCTGAACCGCTTCCAGCGGGTCTCACGCCGAAGTGAGAACGGGCTGGGCGCTTCGCTTTCTCGCCATTCGCCGAATAGCGAACACAGCTCAAACCAGCTTGGCGTCAAGTGTGATCTCGGCGTTGAGGACCTTGGAAACCGGACAGTTCTTCTCAGCATCACCCGCCATCCGGGCGAATGTGGCCTGGTCCAGGTTCGGCACGTTGGCGCGCAGCGTCAGAGCCGAACGTGTGATGCGGAAGCCTTGCCCTTCAGGTTCGAGCGTGACGGCCGCTTCGGTGCTGAGCTCGGTGGGCGTGTAGCCGCCGCCCTGCAACTGAAAGGCCAGAGCCATCGTAAAGCAGCCGGCATGCGCGGCGGCGATCAGCTCTTCGGGGTTAGTGCCTTTCTCGTTTTCAAAGCGGGTCTTGAAAGAATACGGAGTTTCAGCGAGCACTCCCGAATCTGTGGAAAGACTGCCGTTGCCGGCGCGGCCAGTGCCACGCCAAATAGCCTTTGCTTTGCGGATCATGGAACTCTCCTGTGCTAGATTTGGCCGTGCGAGCTGTTTCCCTCTATTGGTAGCCGTAAAAATGACCGACCGGAAAATGACAAGGCAATATCTTGAAGATTATGCCGTGGGCCAGGTGTATCGCTCCGGCCGGCTACGCGTCGACAAGGATCAGATCATAGCGTTCGCCGCGCAATTCGATCCGCAATCCTACCACCTCGACGAGGCGGCCGCGCGCAAATCGGTGTTTGGCGGGCTCGCGGCAAGCGGCTGGCACACCGCAGCGCTAACCATGCGTCTCCTCGTGGAAGGTGAGTTCCGACCGGCGGATGGCATCCTTGGAGTTGGTTTCGACGAACTGAGCTGGCCGCGCCCGGTCCGCCCAGCCGACGAACTGCACGTCGAGAGCGAAGTGCTTGAAGTGCGTCCATCCAAATCACGTCCCGACCGAGGCCTTATCCGAGTACGGACGACAACGTTCAATCAAAACGGCGAACCCGTACAAATTTATACTGGCAACCTGCTCGTTCCCCGCCGGCCGGCCAACCCGCCTCAATGAGGCTGTTTGATGCCTGATCGCCAAGGGCTCGCTGAAGAATACAAACCTGTGCCCATGCCTTTGCTGTAACATGCTCGCCAAGAAGCGCCGTTGAGGCGCCGTTTTGATACGCGTCAGGGAGAGCAAAAATGGAAACGCCGAGGAGTGGAATGGCGGGCTTTGCGCTCGCACTGCTGTTTGCAATCGGAGCGACTTCGATGTCCATGGCCAAGACGTTCGTTTACGTGTCGAACGCGCAGGACGGAAATATCGACACTTACAATATGGATATGAGCACCGGCGCTCTGACGCCGGTTGGCAAGACCGAAGCGGCCAAACTGGTCATGCCGATGACGCTGAGCCCGAACAAAAAGTATCTCTATGCCGTCATACGCTCGCAGCCGACGCGCGTATTGACCTACGCAATCGATCCGGCAACCGGCGCGTTGACGCAGAAAGCATCGGCGCCGCTTCCCGACAGCATGCCTTATGTCTCGACCGATCACACCGGACGTTTCCTGTTCACCGCCTCCTATGGCGGGGACAAGCTTGCGGTGAGTCCGATTGGCGAAAATGGGCTGGTCGAAGCGGAGGCGATTCAGGTGATCCCCACTGGCCGCAATGCGCATTCGATCATGCCCGATCGCAGCAACAACTTTGTCTACGCGGCCACGCTCGGCGCCAATCAGGTGCTGCAGTTCACCTTCGACAGCAAAACCGGCAAGCTCACGGCCAATGAGCCGCCGGCCGTCAGTCCGGAAGCCGGTCACGGACCTCGCCATCTCGCGTTCTCGCCGGACAACAAATATCTCTACGTGCTCAACGAGCTGTCCGGTCACGTCACGCAATACACGATCGATCCAAGCAAGGGCACATTGACGCTCGTCGACAGCATCAGCTCGGTGCCGGCGGAGGCCGGTCTCGCCTGGGGCGCGGCGCAGGCGCCGGTCGGTGCCGCACCGGCGCCTGCTTCAGTGGCAGCGAAGGACGACAAGCCGAAGGTCTGGGCGGCAGACATCCAGATCACGCCCGACGGCAAATTTCTTTATTCGACTGAGCGCACCACGAACAAGATCGCTCTGTTCACGGTGGCGCCGGGCACCGGCAAGCTCACCTATGTGACCAACTTCGCGACCGAGGCGCAGCCGCGCGGCATCAGGATCGATCCGACCGGCCAATACCTCGTCGCCTCGGGCGAAAAGTCGGACCGTGTTTCGGTCTACAAGATCGACAAAGGCACCGGGAAACTCGGCGAGCCCAATCGCTATCCGGTCGGCAACGGCGCGAACTGGGTGGAGATTGTCGACGTGCAGTGAGACGCAGGATTGGCGCGCTTTGATCTGCAGATGCCGAACTGCAAAGCCCCGGACGAACGTCCGGGGCTTTTTGCCGGCTGCGTGATCCTCTATTATTTCGGCATGCTGCTTTCAATAAGCTGCATGATCGGTCGTTTGAAATTGTCTGGTATTCTGCACGCCGCCCGTAGATTTCTCGCGTTTTCTTCGAACTTATTCACGTCGATAACCGAGTTGTGACGATCGCCATTGTAATAGCCACCCAGCCAGATCGCGACCGAATCGGCTTTAGGTAAAACAATGAACTGTTCGCACGTAATCTTCGAGACATCGACGGTGACTTGCGCGTGCGCGGTCTGTGCCGTGCAAACAAGGAGAAGGATCAGTGCGCGTGCGAATTGACTGGTCACGACAGACAACCTCGCTTCTTTGACGAGCATCAATTGAGCCCCGTAATGTCTAGTTTTGTATCTGAAAATAGCCAGTTGGACCACGGTCCAACATATTGGCCTCTAAATCGCAAACAATGAAGCCTAGTTGAATTAGGATTGTTCCAACTTATACTTGATAGTGGTTGCAGCCATCATCACGGACCGGGAGGGGGTGCGGTATGCAGCTCGCATACGAGCCTTGGCTCGTTTTGCTTTCCATCGTGATGGCCATTCAGGGCGCCTATGTCGGGTTCACCCTGGCGGTGCAAGTTGGCGACGCCGTCGGCATACGGCGGCGGGTACTGCTTGCCGGTGCGGCCTTCTCTTTGGCTGTCGCTATCTGGACAATGCATTTCGTCGGCATGCTGGCCGCTCGCATCCCGTTTCCTGTCGACTACCTCGTGTTTCCGACGCTTCTGTCGTTACTGGTTTGCGTGCTTGTGGTCGGCATCGCGGTGTTCGCCATCAGCGGGGGCCCACTCTCCATCGCTCGCCTGATTTTGTCCGCCTGCTTGATGGGCACCGGCATCTTTTCCATGCACTACATCGGAATGACGGCGCTGCACGCGAGTGTACACATGGAGCATGCGCCGCCTTATGTCGCTGCGAGCTGGGTCATCGCAGTTGCAGCATCAGGATTGGCGCTTTGGCTGGCGACCGGCCGGATCGGCCGCCCGCCGATAATTTTGTCCGCGGTGGCGTTCGGCATTGCGGTTTCGGGGATGCACTACACAGCCATGGCGGGCATGACGCCGTTCCCGATGGCGATGTCCTCGTCGGGTGCACCGGCGCTCTCGACCGACCTTTTGGCGATCGTTGTTGCTGTGGTCGCTTTTTGTGTGTCCGGGATATTTTTGCTGGTTTTGGTACCCGAGCGCTCGCGAGAGCAGGATGTGGCGCAAGCGATAGCGACTTATCCTGACGTGTCTGTTGCTCCGGTCTTTGCAGGCAGCCGAAATGGCAATCAAGCGCAATTCGGCCGGGGAACCTATGCGCCGCTCGGAGGTGCCGGCGGCCCTCCACCGCGCATCGCCCACCATCTGCCGGTTGAGCGCGACGGCGCGACACATTTCATAGCCGTTGAAGACGTGGTCGCCGTCCACGCCAATGCCCACTACACTTATGTATTCAACGGCACCCTCAAATTGTTTTGCCCCCTGGCTATCGGCGAAGTCGAATTGCGGCTCGACAAAAGCCGGTTTATTCGCGTCCACCGCAGCCACATTATCAACATCGACCGAGTGATCGGACATCGGCGAAACGGCGATAGCGAATTGGTGGAGATGGCCGCCAGCGATCACTACTCCGTTCCGGTCAGCCGCAGCCGCATTGGCTGGCTGAAATCGCGGATCGGCGCCAAGGCTGGCTAACACTGATAATGTCAGTACTTCTGACGCAGTTCGTGTTGTCATTCGTGCAAACTCAACCGCTGTTGGTGCACGTCTTCTCGGGATCATAAATCGGCCGTTGCTGCTGCAACGCACATTCGTCACGATCCCAAACGTCACATGGACAGGATGCCCGTCTCAGGGACCGCAAGTTGGCCGTAAGCCGACCGGTTAGGGAGCGTCCGGGGAGGAAACCTATGATACCTGGGCCATTTGCCTATCACCGTCCTGCATCGGTCAAGGAAGCCGTCAGTCTGCTTGGCAGTCTGGGCGAAGATGCACGTGCCATTGCGGGCGGGCACAGCCTAATCCCGATGATGAAACTCCGGCTCGCGAGCCCGGCACATCTCATCGATCTTGCCGGCGTTGCCGATCTCAAAGGCATTCGCGAGGACGGCCGCGACGTCGTCATCGGAGCGATGACCACCCAGCATGAGGTCATCGAATCGGAACTGCTGGGCAAGAAGATCCCGATCCTGCGGGAAACTTCGTTTGTGATCGCCGATCCACAGGTGCGCTATGTCGGCACGCTTGGCGGCAATGTTGCCAATGGCGACCCCGGCAATGACATGCCGGCCGTGATGATGTGCCTTAATGCGAGCTATCACGCCGCCGGCAAATCCGGCGAGCGCCGGATAGCGGCGCGTGAGTTTTATCAAGGCGCCTATTTTACTGCGCTGGAACCAGGCGAGATCGTCACTGCCATTCGCATTCCGGCACCCGCAGCAGGGCACGGCTACGCCTACGAGAAGCTCAAGCGCAAGGTTGGCGACTATGCAACGGCGGCCGCAGCGGTCGTGTTGACGATGAGTGGCGGCAAAGTGGCCAGCTGTTCGATCGGTTTGACCAACGTGGCGGAGACGCCGCTGTGGGCCGAGGAGGCTGCAAAGATCCTGACTGGCTCGACGCTCGATGCTGCGACTGTGAAAAAAGCAGTGACCGCCGCCGAAGCAATCACGTCACCGGCCACTGACAGCCGCGGACCGGCCGCTTACCGCACCAAGATGGCGGGCGTGATGCTCACGCGCGCTCTTGCCCGCGCCAAAGAGCGCGCCGGCGCCTGATTGGGGAGAGAACAATGGCGAAATCCCAGGTTTCCATGACCGTGAATGGCAAGAAGGTGGAGGAACTGGTCGAACCGCGCACGCTGCTCATCCACTTCCTGCGCGAGCAGTTGCATCTCACCGGTCCCCATATCGGGTGCGATACCAGTCATTGCGGCGCCTGCACGGTCGATCTCGATGGTAAGTCGGTGAAATCCTGCACCGTGTTCACGGTGCAGGCGAACGGCGCCGATATCCGCACGATAGAAGGCATGGCCGCGGCGGACGGCACGCTGCACGTGCTGCAAGAGGCTTTCCGCGAAATGCACGGCCTCCAATGCGGCTTCTGCACGCCGGGTATGATCACGCGTGCATATCGCCTGCTGCAGGAAAACAAGAATCCGACCGAAGAGGAAATTCGCCTCGGTATCTCCGGCAACCTGTGCCGCTGCACCGGCTACCAGAACATCGTCAAAGCCATTCAATACGCTGCCGCCAAGATCAGCGGCGTGCCGTTCCAGGAGGCTGCAGAATGAACGAGATGACCCCCACCTCCGCCGAACGCGCAGAAAAGCTGCAAGGCATGGGCTGCAAGCGCAAGCGCGTTGAGGATATTCGTTTCGTCCAGGGCAAAGGCAACTACGTCGACGACATCAAGCTGCCCGGCATGTTGTACGGCGATTTCACCCGTTCGCCGCACGCCCACGCCCGCGTCAAGAAGATCGACACAACCAAAGCCGCGGCAGTGCCCGGCGTAGTGGCGGTGATCACCGCGGAAACGCTCAAGACCGTCAATCTCGCCTGGATGCCGACGCTTGCCGGCGATGTGCAGATGGTTCTGGCTGACGGGAAGGTCGTGTTCCAGAATCAGGAGGTCGCCTTCGTCATCGCCGAGGACCGGTACACCGCCGCGGACGCGGCTGAGCTGGTCGAAGTCGAATACGAGGCGTTGCAGTGCAATGTCGACCCGCTCAAAGCGATGGCCGCCAATGCGCCGGTGATCCGCGAGGACGTGAAAGACAAGAAGGAAGGCGCCCACGGCCCGCGCAAGCACTACAATCACGTTTTCAATTGGCAGGCTGGTGACAAGGCTGCGGCCGACGCGGCCTTTGCGAAAGCGGACGTGACCATCAAGGAGATGATCGTCTATCCGCGCGTGCATCCTTGTCCGCTCGAGACATGCCAGTGCGTGGCCTCATTCGACAAGATCAAGGGCGAACTCACGTTGTGGGGCACATTCCAGGCACCGCACGTCATCCGCACGGTCGGCTCGCTGATCTCGAAGATTCCCGAGCACAAGATCCACGTGATCGCGCCCGATATCGGCGGCGGCTTCGGTAACAAGGTCGGCGCCTATCCGGGCTACATCTGCGCCATTGTGGCGTCAATCGTAACGGGGCGTCCGGTGAAATGGGTCGAAGACCGCATCGAAAATCTTTCGACCACCGCATTTGCCCGCGACTTCTACATGGAGACGGAAATCGCCGCGACCAAGGATGGCAAGGTGACCGGGCTGCGTTGCTATACGGTCGCCGACCACGGCGCGTTCGATGCTTGCGCCAATGCGACCAAGTGGCCGGCCGGCCTGTTCAGCATCATCAGCGGCTCGTACGACATCCCGGCCGCGCATGTGTCGGTCGATGGCGTCTACACCAACAAGGCGCCGGGCGGCGTCGCCTATCGCTGCTCGTTTCGCGTCACCGAGGCTGCTTATGCCATTGAGCGCGCCATGGACATCATGGCGCAGAAACTGAAAATGGATCCGGTCGAGTTCCGGATGAAAAACCTGATCCGGCGCGAGCAGTTCCCGTACACCTCGGCGTTTGGATGGGTTTACGATTCCGGTGACTATCAGACCGCCCTTAACAAGGCGGTGGAGACAGTCGGCTACAAGAAGCTGCGCGTGGAACAGAAGAAGCAGCAGGAAGCATTCAAGCGCGGAGAGACGCGCGAGTTGATGGGCATTGGTGTCGCGTTCTTTACCGAGATCGTGGGTGCCGGTCCGTCGCGCAATTGCGACATCCTCGGCATTGCGATGTTCGACTCCGCGGAGATCCGAATCCATCCGACTGGCACCGGCATCTGCCGCCTTGGTACCAAGTCGCAGGGTCAAGGCCACGAGACGACCTACGCGCAGATCATCGCGACCGAACTCGGGTTGCCCGCCGACAACATCATGGTGGAGGAGGGCAATACCGACACCGCCCCCTATGGTCTCGGCACTTACGGCTCACGCTCAACGCCAGTGTCGGGCGCCGCCACGGCGATGGCCTGCCGCAAGATCAAGGCGAAGGCGCAAATGATCGCCGCTTACATGCTCGAAGTGCATGACGACGATCTCGAATGGGACGTCGACCGCTTCCGGGTGAAGGGAAATCCAGAACGTTTCAAAACGATGACCGAGCTCGCCTGGGCGGCCTACCACGAAGTGCCGCCCGGCATGGAGCCCGGACTGGAAGCAATCAACTATTACGACCCGCCGAATTTCACCTTCCCGTTCGGCGCCTACATCTGCGTGGTGGATGTGGACGTTGACACCGGCTCGACCAAGGTGCGGCGGTTCTATGCGCTCGATGATTGCGGCACGCGTATCAATCCCATGATCATCGAGGGTCAGATCCACGGTGGCCTGACCGAGGCTTTCGGCATCGCGATGGGTCAGGAGATCCACTACGACGAGGATGGCAACGTGACCACCGCCTCGCTGATGGATTACTTTCTGCCGACGGCGGTCGAGACCCCGAAATGGGAAACCGATTGGACCACCACGCCGTCACCGCATCATCCGATCGGAGCCAAAGGCGTGGGGGAAAGCCCGAATGTCGGCGGCGTGCCGTGCTTCTCCAATGCAGTGAATGATGCCTTTGGTTTCCTGGGGTCGACCAACATTCCGATGCCGCACGACAATTGGCGTACCTGGACGGCAGCGGAAAACCTCGGCCTGCACAAGTGAGAATGCCGCCTGGACGGGCACTTGCGATGTGGGGCGATCCCGGCGGCGCGTCCCTATATAATGGGCGCGCATGACCCTGAACCGCGACAATATCTCGGACCGGCTGGCCGCTGTCGGCTACATCGCTGATCGCGACGTCGCGACCGCATTGTGGCTGATGGATTTCCTTAAGCGGCCGCTGCTGCTTGAGGGCGAAGCCGGCGTCGGCAAGACCGAAGTCGCAAAGGCCCTCGCTGCGGTGCACGACGCCGAGCTGATCAGGCTGCAGTGCTACGAGGGTCTCGATCAGAATGCCGCGCTCTACGAGTGGAACTACCAGCGTCAACTCCTCGCCATCAAGACGCGCGAAGGCGTGGGCGAGGATGCCGACGTGATTGAAGAGCACATATTTTCCGAGCGGTATTTGTTGGAGCGGCCTCTATTGGCGGCGATCCGTCGCGAAAAGCCACCGGTGCTTCTTGTCGATGAAGTCGATCGCGCGGACGAAGAATTTGAAGCCTTCCTGCTCGAGCTGTTGTCGGATTTCCAGGTGAGTATCCCCGAGTTCGGCACGGTCAAGGCGACCTCGATCCCACGGGTCGTTTTGACGTCAAATGGGACGCGCGAGCTGTCTGACGCGCTGCGACGGCGCTGCCTCTATCATTACGTCGATTTCCCCGACGTCGATCGCGAAGCGAGAATCATCATCACCCGCACGCCGGGCATCGACACGGCACTTGCGGTGCAGATTGCGCGCATGGTCGCGAGCGTGCGCAAGGAAGATCTGCGCAAGGTGCCTGGCGTAGCGGAAACCCTTGATTGGGCAGCGACGCTCGCCGGTCTCGACCTGCATGATCTGCGGCAGGAGCCGGAAGCGGTGCACGAGACCATGTTGTGTCTGCTCAAGACGCGAGAAGATCGCAGTCGCCTCACGCGCGAAGTGACGGAGCGGCTGCTGGGAAAAGTTGCCTGAGTGGTGGGGTGACCGATGTCAGTTGCGGCGGTCAACACTTCCGGTGACGGCATCGGGGAACCGGCGCGCCGGCGGCTGGCAGGTTTTGTGCGCACGCTGCGCGACAACGGTTTTAAGATTGGTCTCGCCGAAACACGGGATGCGCTCGAGATACTCGCTGCGCCGCTTGCGGTGCGGCCCTCTACGCTTAAACCGGCGCTTCGCTCACTGTTCTGTGCAACGCATTCGGATTGGGAGCGCTTCGACGAGATATTCGAAGCTTTCTGGCAAGGCCGGGGCATCCATCAGGCCCGTACGCTCGCCGGGTCTGCACTGGAAAGTCGCGCGCCGGCCCGACATCTCAAAGATGTGGGACCGCGGGCGGGAACGCCGGGTCTTCCCGATCACGTCGAGCGCCGCCACGACGATGATGGTGGAGACAGTGCAGGTGATGGCCGCGGCAGGCGCGAGGGCGCTTCGCGCTTCGAGAACCTCACAAGTGCCGATCTGCGTCACATTGTGGACCCCGCAGATATCGCGCAGGCGCATGCGCTCGCAGCGCGCCTTTCGCGCGCGATGCGAGCCAGGCTGGTGCGGCGTGAGCGCGTCCGCCGGCGCGGACGACGTCTCGATCTGCGCCGGACCATTCATCGAAATGTCTCGCACGGTGGCACGCTGGTGGAGCTCGCCTGGCGCCGCCGCAAGATCAAGCCGTTGCGGCTCGTTTTCTTGCTCGACGCCTCCGGCTCCATGAGCCTTTACACAGCTTTTTTCGTCCGCTTCCTGCATGGCGTGGTCGATGCTTTCCGCGAATCCGAAGCCTTTGTCTTCCATACCCGGCTTGCCCATGTGTCCGCGTCGCTGCGCGACCGCGATGTCACGCGCGCGGTGGACAAATTATCGTTGATGGCGCAGGGCATCGGCGGCGGCACCAAGATCGGGGAGAGCCTAGCCACGTTCAATCGTTGGCACGCGCGCCGCGTGATCAATTCGCGCACTGCGGTAATGATTGTTTCCGACGGTTACGACACTGGTACGCCCGAGCAGTTGGGCGAGGAAATGCGGCGCCTGCGGCGCCGTTGCCGGCGCATTATCTGGCTCAATCCGTTGATCGGCTGGCGCGACTACAGCCCGCAAGCGCGCGGCATGCAGGCGGCGCTGCCTTATATCGATCTGTTTGCCCCCGCCCATAATCTCGAAAGCCTTGCAGCTCTCGAGCCATATCTCGCGAGGATATGAGTTTATGGATCGAGCTACCGATATTCTTGGCATCATCTCGGCCCGCAAAGCGGCGGGAGAGCCTTTCGCGCTGGCGACCGTCGTGCGCACGGTGGCGGCAACCGCGGCCAAGGCAGGCGCAAAGGCTGTGATCTTGCCGGACGGCACCATTTCCGAGGGGTGGATTGGCGGCGGCTGTGCCCGTGCAGCCGTGCTCAAGGCAGCCAGGGAC
Organism: uncultured Alphaproteobacteria bacterium; assembly: GCA_963707615.1. Classification (GTDB taxonomy): domain Bacteria; phylum Pseudomonadota; class Alphaproteobacteria; order Rhizobiales; family Xanthobacteraceae; genus Pseudolabrys. Next base: position 590 of record CAVPQT010000009.1, on the reverse strand, counting down.
TCTCTCGCGGACGGGAAATCGCGTCTCGTTTCGGTACAGCCTTCTGACTTGCTCGACCAGCAGGGCCACGCTCCCGGCGAAGAGCAGGGTGGCGTCCGTTTCGCCAAGAACATGTGCCCGAGCCAGGGCACGATGGATATATTCGTGGAGCCGGTTTTGCCGCGATCTCAAGTCATCATTTGTGGATCGAGCCCCGTTGCTGTTGCCGTTGCCGATTTCGCCAGACGTGCCGGTTTTGCGGTCACAGCCTGTGCCCCGGCAGACGAACAAGCCGCCTTTGGCGAGATCGATCGCCGTATTGAAGGATATGCACTTTCGGTCGACGAGCCCGGCACCCGCTACATCGTCGTCTCGACGCAAGGTCGCGGCGATGAAGCTGCCCTCCTGGCGGCGCTCGCGGTCGACGCCGATTACATTGCGTTCGTTGGCAGCAGAAAGAAAGCCGACGTCCCTGAAGGCCTCGCTTGTCAAGCGCGGTATTTCGGACGAGCGGCTCGCCAAACTCAAGGCCCCCGCCGGTCTCGATCTCGGCGCAATCACACCGGAAGAAATTGCAATCTCGATCCTGGCAGAAATTGTCGCCGTGCAGC
>CAVPQT010000008.1:0-18740 GCA_963707615.1 uncultured Alphaproteobacteria bacterium | reverse complement strand
GGAAAGACACTGGCGATGGTGTTCGACAAGCCTTCAACGCGTACACGCGTCTCGTTCGATGTTGCCATGAGGCAGCTTGGCGGCGAAGCGATCCTGCTGACCGCGCAGGAAATGCAGCTGGGACGCGGCGAGACGCTCGCCGACACCGCGCGTGTGCTGTCGCGTTACGTTGATGCCATCATGATCCGCATCCTCGATCATGAGGCCGTGGCCGAGCTCGCACGCCATGCGACGATCCCGGTGATCAACGGGCTGACGCGGCGGTCGCATCCCTGCCAGGTGCTGGCCGATGTCATGACCTACGAGGAAAAACGTGGGCCGATCCGCGGGCGCACGGTGGCCTGGAGCGGGGATTCCAACAACGTGCTGGCGAGCTGGATGCATGCGGCCGAGCGCTTCGACTTCCAGTTGCGGGTGGCGACGCCGGCGGAGCTGCGGCCGAAGAAATGGCTGATGGACTGGGTGAAATCGTCGGGTGCCGCCATCATGATCGGCGATGATCCGGAGGCCGCGGTCAAGGATGCCGATTGCGTGGTCACCGACACCTGGGTGTCGATGGGCGACCGCGACGGCAAGCACCGTCACAACGTGCTCAAGCGCTACCAGGTCAATGCGAGCCTGATGGCGAAGGCCAAGCCCGATGCACTGTTCATGCACTGCCTGCCGGCGCATCGCGGCGAGGAGGTCACAGACGAGGTGATCGACGGGCCGCAATCGGTCGTGTTCGACGAGGCGGAAAATCGGCTGCATGCTCAAAAGGGTCTGCTTGCCTGGTGCCTGCACGCCGACACCTGAGATCGCAGGAGTTGACCTCGTCATGGCCGGGCATAGCCGTCCAAAGGACGGCGTGCTTTCCACGTCTTGCTTGCCGGCAGAAGACGTGGATGGGCATGACGAATAAGAGTTCGCCCTCGAAAATTCGAGTTTAAACGCTACATAAACCCGATGAGCAATCCTCAAGCCAGTCCGCAAATCGCCATTCCGTCCCGTGCACCGGCGGCCACCACGGCGGACGATACCGTTATGCCGTTCGAGGTGGCCAAGCTCGACCTGCGCGGCCGCGTCGTGCGGCTGGGTGCGGCCGTGGATGAGATCCTCGCCCGCCACGCCTATCCGCAGCCGGTCGCCAAGCTCCTTGGCGAAGCCCTGGTGCTTACGGCGATGCTCGGCTCGGCCTTGAAGATCGACGGGCGCTTTATTCTGCAAACGCAGAGCGACGGGCCCGTGCGTATGCTTGTTGTTGACTTCACCGCCCCCGACAAGGTGCGAGCCTGTGCCCGCTTCGACAAGGATCGCCTGGCTGCCGCAGTTGCGTCTGGCAAGACGGACGGCGGCGCGCTCCTCGGCAAAGGTCATCTCGCGATGACCATCGATCAGGGTCCCGACATGAACCGCTATCAGGGGCTGGTCGCGCTCGAAGGCAGCTCACTGGAGGACGTGGCCCACGAATATTTTCTCCGTTCCGAGCAGATCCCCACGCGGGTGCGCCTGGCAGTCGCGGAGGAACTGCGTGCCGGCTCGGATGGTCCCACCCACCGCTGGCGCGCCGGCGGCATCATGCTGCAATTCCTGCCGAAAGCGCCCGAACGCGCGCGAGTCGCCGATCTTGATCCCGGCGACGCGCCGGAAGGTGTCGAACCTCACACCGTCGAGGAGGACGACGCCTGGGTCGAGGGCCAAGCCTTGATATCCACCGTCGAGGATATCGAGCTGATCGATCCAGCGCTTTCCAGCGAGCGGCTTGTCTACAGGCTTTTTCATGAGCCGGGCGTGCGTGTCTTCCGCGCCAGTCCGTTGCGCGCGGAATGCTCGTGCTCGCGCGACAATGTCGAGGCGATGCTCAGGAGTTTCTCGCAGGACGATCGCGACCACATGGTCGAGGACGGCAAGATTTCCGTCACCTGCGAATTCTGCAGTGCGCACTATCAGTTCGCGCCGGGCGAGGTCGGCGCCAGTCCTAGTTGATGGTTCGCGTGGCGTAGGACGAGTCGAGCGAAAACGCCGGGATCTCGATGTCGAAGTGCTCGCCCGTGTCCGTCACCATGCCGTACGTGCCGACCATGAATCCCGATGGCGTCGGCAGGGGGACTCCGCTGGTGTATTCGAACGACTCCCCCGCCTTGAGCGTGGGCTCCTCGCCGACAACACCCGGACCCCGGACCTCCTGCAGGCGGCCAAGCGCGTCGGTGATGCGCCAATGCCGCGTCTTGAGCTGAACTGTGTCCACACCGAGATTGGCAATATTGATGGTATAGGCCCAGAAAAAATAGCCATTGCTCGGCGACGACCGCTCCGAGACAAAGCGGGGCGTGACGGTGACCTCGATCTTGCGGGTTACGGCGCGATACATCTATATCCCGCACAATTAACTAGGCCGGGGCTTGCCATTTGCTTGATGTCCGGGATTATGACCGAAAGCCTGCACGAAAGAAAAGCCGCACATGGCACCGGTTCCGACGGGACGCGATCTCCGGCTTGATTTGTTCCGCGGCCTCGCGCTCTGGCTGATTTTCCTCGATCACATCCCGTCGAACGCGGTCAGTTGGATTACCATCCGCAACTATGGCTTCAGCGACGCGACCGAGATTTTCGTCTTCATATCCGGGTATACCGCGGCCTTTGTCTATGGCCGCGCGATGCAGCAACATGGTTTTATTGTCGCTTCCGCGCGGGTGCTCAAGCGCGCGTGGCAAATTTATATCGCGCATGTGTTCCTTCTGGCGATCTACCTCGCCGAGATTGCGTACGTCTCAAACAGCTTCGACAATCCTCTCTACACCGAGGAAATGGGAGTACTCGATTTCCTCAAAAATCCGGATGTCACAATCCTTCAGGCCCTGCTGCTGAAGTTCAAACCGGTGAATATGGACATACTGCCACTCTATATACTGTTGCTGGCATGGTTTCCGCCAATGCTGTGGCTGCTATTGCGCGCGCCGTCGATCGCACTGCTGGCGTCGGCGTCGCTGTATGCGCTGATGTGGCTGTTCGAGTGGAACATCCCGGCATATCCGAGCGGCACCTGGGTCTTCAATCCGTTCGCCTGGCAATTGCTGTTCGTGTTCGGCGCCTGGTGCGCGCTCGGCGGGGCGCAAAATCTGTCGCGCTGGATCCATTCGAAGGTGGTGGTCGGTCTGGCCATTGCATATCTCGTATTCGCATTCGCCATCGCAATGACCTGGTATTTTCCAAGGCTTGCGGTTTTCGTGCCGAAATTTCTCGGCGAGGCGATCTATCCAATCGACAAGACCAATCTCGATGTCCTTCGCATCATACATTTCCTCGCGCTGGCTGTGATAACGGTCTCTTTCGTGCCGCGCGACTGGCCGGCCCTGAAGTCACGCATCTTCTGGCCGGCAATTGTGTGCGGTCAGCATTCGCTTGAAACATTTTGCATCGGAGTCTTTCTGTCTTTCGCCGGGCACTTCGTCTTTACGGAGGTTTCCAATCGCGTTCTCACCCAGGTGGTGGTCAGCTTTCTTGGCATCGCCATTATGGTGGCCGTTGCGGCACTCATTTCGTGGTATAGACAGGCTGAACGCCAGGGTGGGGGACCGGCCCCGCCCGCCGCGAAGCCGGGTTATGCGGGGGGCGACGTATGAGGGAACGCTTGCTATTGCTGGCGTTGCTGATGCTGGGCAGCGGACCTGTATGGGCCGAGCAGCCGGCGGAATGCCGCGTCGCAGAAAATCTGCTCGAATCAAGTTTCCGGTTGCCGCAGGTCACGCGCGCGATCGCCGCGAAGCATCTCAATGTATTGGTGATGGGGGCCGGTTCCTCGCAACTGCTGCCGGGACCCAACGGTGCGGCCAACGGCTTGAATGGCGCGGGCAACGCTTATCCGGTGCGGCTGCAACAGGCACTTGCGCAACAACTGCACGGTGTCGAGGTCAAAGTTACAACCGACGTCAAAGCAAAACGAACCGCCGCCGAGATGGTTAAGGGGCTTCCGGCGGCGCTGAGTGCGACCAAGCCCGCGCTTCTCGTTTGGCAGACCGGAACTGTGGACGCGATGCTTGCGATCGATCCGGATCAATTCAGCCATGCGCTCGACAAAGGCATAAACATTGCTCATTCGGCGGGGGCTGATGTCGTTTTAATCAACGCGCAATATAGCCCGCGGACGGAGTTGATGATTGCCCTTGGGACCTATGCAGAAGACATGCGTTGGGTTGCGTTGCAGCATGAGATCCCGTTGTTCGATCGCTTCAGCATCATGAAATTATGGGGTGAACTCGGGACGTTCGATTTATATTCAGCTACGAAAAAACTTGACATCGCCGAGCGGGTCCATGATTGCATAGGTCGGCTGCTGGCAGATCTCGTGATCACGGCGGCCAAACCAGAAGAGCCGCCGGTCAACGGCAGCCGTTGATAACCAGAGAGGGTTCACCGTTGCGCGATGACCGGCCCGAACGACGGGTAACGAAATCAGTTGCTGCCGCCGCGCTGCTCGCGGGACTGGCGGCGGCGTTTCCGGCGCGCGCTGATACAGCGCCGGCTTGCGATGCGCCGCTCGATCTGATCCGGCTGGCCAATCCGCTTCCGCACTTCGCAAAGAAACTGACGTTGGGAGAGCCGGTCACGATCGTGGCAATCGGTTCCTCGTCAACTGCAGGAGCGGGTGCGAGTTCGCCGAAGATGAACTATCCAAGCCAGCTCACGATCGAGCTCAATCAGCATTTTCCGAAATTGTCGATCACAATGCTCAATCGCGGTGTCGGCGGCGAAGAAGTCCCCGACATGCTCGCGCGGTTTGATTCTGCGGTGATCGCCGCCAAGCCCGACCTGGTGCTATGGCAGCTCGGCACCAATTCGGTCATTCGCAATCACCAGCTGGTCGGGCACGACGCGTTGATCCGCGCCGGTCTCGCCAAGATTCGGGCAGCCGGCGCCGATGTCGTGCTGATCGATCCGCAATTCGCGCCGAAGGTGATCGCCAGACCCGAAGCCGAGAAGATGGTGGCGCTGATTTCGAGCACCGCCAAGAAAGAAGACGTCGACCTGTTCCGCCGCTTCGATGTGATGCGACACTGGCATGAAGTCGATCATCTTGGATTCGAGACGTTCGTGTCGCCCGACGGGCTGCACATGAATGACTGGAGCTATGCCTGCATGGCGAAGGGACTCGGCAATGCCATCGCCGAGGCTGCGCAGCGGCCGATAATGTCGGCGACCGCCGCGTCACACCTCATTCCCTGAGCGACATCAGACTTTATCCAGCGCCGTCAGCAGATCCTCGGTCAGGTCATCGGCATGTTCGAGGCCGGCAGAAAACCTGATCAGTCCGTCACCAATTCCGAGTTCGGCACGCTGCTCCGGCGTAAGCCGCTGATGCGTGGTCGTGGTCGGGTGTGTGACCAGGCTTTTCGCATCGCCAAGGTTGTTGGTGATCCCGATCAGCTGCAGTGCATTGAGAAAGCGGAAAGCCCCTTCCTTTCCACCTTTGACCTCGAATGAGCAGAGCGTCGAGCCGGCGCGCATCTGCTTTTTGATGATCTCGGCCTGCGGGTGGTCGGACCGGCCCGGATAGATCATCCGCGTGAGCTTCTTGTGCCCTGCAAGCGCTCCGGCAACTGTTCCGGCGTTGGCGGTCTGTCGCTCCACCCGTACCGGCAGGGTCTCCAGACTCTTCAGGAGAATCCAGGCATTGAAAGCCGACAGCGAAGGCCCGGTCTGCCGCAGAATCTGGTGATAGTGATCCATGATCAATTTCTCGGAACCGAGAATAATGCCACCGAGTATCCGGCCTTGGCCGTCGATATGTTTTGTCGCCGAATAGACCACGCAGTCTGCGCCGAGCGTGAGCGGGCTCTGGTAGAGCGGTGTGGCGAAGACATTGTCGACGACAAGCTTGGCGCCCGCATTGTGCGCGATGTCCGCGACCGCTGCGATGTCGATCACCTCCAGCGTCGGGTTTGTCGGCGTTTCCAGAAAAAAGGCCTTGGTGTTTTTCTGGGCCGCTTTTTTCCACGCATCGAGATCGGTCCCGTTGACCAGCGTGGAAGTGACCCCGAAACGCGGCAGCCATTCCTCTATGACCCAGCGGCAGGAACCAAACAGCGCCTTCGCGGCAACCACGTGATCGCCGGCTCTTACCAGACCCATGAGTGCGGTGGTCACGGCCGCCATGCCCGTCGCGGTCGATCGTGCAGCTTCCGCTCCCTCGAACGCCGCCATGCGCTGCTCGAACATGCTCATGGTCGGATTGGAGTAACGCGAATAGACGTAACCCGGGATCTTGCCGGAAAACCGTGCCTCGCAATCCTCCGCTGTCGGATAGACGTAGCCTTGGGTCAGGAATAACGCCTCGGAGGTCTCGCCGAATTGCGAGCGCAACGTGCCGGCATGCACAAGCCGGGTTTCGGGGCGATAGCTCTTGGTCGACGCGGGCATTGCGGCCTCCTTTGAGCCTTGCGCGGGGGTACTCGCGCGTGGCCAACAAAAAACCGGCCGGAGAAATATCTCGGCCGGGCTCACGCGTCCCCGGCCTTTTAGCGATTTATTTAACGTGGCTGCAAGCCGGCCGGCTCAAATGACCACGGGATAAGATGTTTGTAGCGGGCGGCAGCGCTTCCCGTCAAGGTGGTCCTCGGGTTAGATCGGCGAAATTGCAAGACAGGGACGCCGTGACACTTTCCTTCGCTCTCGATGACAGGGGCATTTTGCCTGACCGCATGATCGCGGCGCTCGCCGCCGCCGGCGGGATTTTGTCCGAGAACCAATTCGTGCCGGATCAGATCCAGCCCGCGAGCCTCGACCTGCGGCTCGGGGAGGTCGCCTATCGCGTTCGTGCGAGTTTTTTGCCCGGGCGCACCACGGTTGCCCAACGCATCGACGGGCTGAAGCTCCATGAAGTTTCGCTCACCGATGGCGCGGTGCTGGAGACCGGCTGCGTCTACATCGTGCCGCTGCTGGAAAGCCTGGCCCTGCCGGACGAGATTTCCGCCGCGGCCAATCCCAAAAGTTCGACCGGGCGGCTCGACGTATTCACTCGCGTGATTGCCGACGAAACGCGCGGCTTCGATCGTATCGAGGCTGGGTATCACGGGCCTCTGTATGCCGAAATCAGCCCGCGAACGTTTCCCGTGCTGGTCCGTGAAGGTTCGCGGCTTTCGCAAATTCGCTTCCGCCGCGGCCATGCCCTGCTTGGAGCGGAAGCCTTGCGTGGTTTGCATGCGCGCGAGCGCCTGGTCGACGCCGACAATGCCGATGTGAGTGAGGGCGTTGCCGTCAGTGTTGATCTTTCAGGTCTGGGTCCCGGCGGCCTGGTGGGCTATCGCGCGAAGCGACACACCGGCCTGATCGATGTGGAGCGTCGCGGCGGCTATGCTGTGCTCGATTTCTGGGAGCCGATGCAGGCGCGCCCTGACAAGAGCCTGATCCTCGATCCCAATGAATTCTACATTCTCGCATCCAAGGAAGCGGTCCAGGTGCCGCCCGATTATGCAGCCGAGATGGTGCCGTTTGATCCTCTGGTCGGCGAATTCCGCGTGCACTATGCCGGGTTCTTCGATCCGGGCTTCGGCTATGCCGGCGCCGGCGGAAAAGGCGCGCGCGCAGTACTGGAGGTTCGATCGCGCGAAGTGCCCTTTGTCCTCGAGCACGGCCAGATCGTCGGCCGTTTGGTCTACGAGAAGATGCTCGCAAAACCCGAAAAGTTATACGGTCAAGGCATCGGTTCGAACTACCAGGCGCAGAGCCTGAAGCTCTCCAAGCATTTCAAGGCCTGACAAAGCAGAGCGCGCTTGCCGCGCGCGTAGGCCATTCGCTATTCTGGAATTGCGCGGGCGTAGTTCAATGGTAGAACGGCAGCTTCCCAAGCTGCATACGAGGGTTCGATTCCCTTCGCCCGCTCCAACTGCTCGTAACTATTTACGGTCGGGCTGACTCAAGCTCGCAATCTGAGTGCGATGGTGTTTCCACATTCCGTAAGGCGCAAAAATATAGCCAAGCAGCGCCCAAACAATCATCCACGTTATGGCAACCCAATTCGGCAGCTCGAGTAACGCCTTTGCCGCGAGCGGGACAAACATTCCGGCCAGCCACACGAGCGCAACCATCAGCGCCTTGCCCCAACCAAGGTTGGTTGAGACATAGGCCCGGTAAGCTCGAAAGTACTCAACAAAATCCCGCATTTTTTCAACTTAGCATATAATGGGTCGCCGAGGTGCCAGCGCGTTCCCGGTCGGCTTTGCTAACAACTGACGTCATCACTCGGCCTGGTCCTGATGTCCGCTTTGAGCGGGCAGCGTTCGGGAGCGTGGAAATGTCCGCCAGTGACCCAAAACGGACATGACGCTGATGCGACTCGATCGGGGGCAGAAAATTGATGGGCAAAGAATTACGAGCACATCTGCGTTTAGCGCTGCATAAAAATTTGGCGCCGTGAAACACGCAAACGTGAATTTGGCTTTCGTTGCCGCTCGCCACGTCATCGGTAAGTATCCAAGCTGTTGGTGGTCAATAATCCGGCCTTTGTATTGAAGGAGCTTTGCCATGGAATCGGGAGATATCGACCATGGTCGCCGCCGGTTTGTCGAAGTCGCTGCTGTCAGTGTTGCTGCTGCGGCTACCCTGAGCTTGCTTCCCGAGTATGCGGCTGCCGCAACCGAAAACAGCGCAATCCGCCCGTTCCGCATCAACGTTCCGGACGATCAGCTCGTCGATCTCCGCCGGCGCATCGTTGCCACGCGATGGCCTGATCGGGAGACGGTCAATGACCGGTCGCAGGGCGTGCAACTCGCAGAATTCCAGGAACTGGTGCGGTATTGGGGAACGGACTACGACTGGCGTAAAGCCGAGGCCAAGCTCAATGCCTTGCCTCAATTCATAACAACGATCGATGACGTGGACATTCACTTCATCCACGTCCGCTCGCGTCATCCGAATGCGCTCCCGATCATCATCACGCACGGCTGGCCCGGATCCGTCATTGAGCAGCTTAAGATCATCGATCCGCTCACGGACCCGACCGCGCACGGAGGCCGCGCCGAGGACGCTTTCGATGTCGTGATCCCATCCTTGCCGGGCTACGGCTTCTCCGGAAAGCCCAAAGGCACCGGCTGGGACCCGGATCGCATCGCGCGCGCCTGGGCGGAGCTGATGCAGCGCCTCGGCTACACCCGCTACGTCGCGCAGGGCGGCGACTGGGGCGCGCCGATCACCAGCGCGATGGCGCGTCAGGCTGCGGCAGGATTGCTCGGCATCCACATCAATTTGCCGGCGACGGTGCCGCCCGAGGTGGCGGCAGCGCTCGGCGGCGGACCCGTGCCGGCAGGACTTTCCGAAAAGGAACGCGCGGTGCTCGAAGCGCTCATGACGAACGCGAAAAGCGGGAATTCAGCGTACTTCACGATGATGACCGCGCGGCCGCAGACGGTCGGCTATGGCGCGACGGACTCGCCGGCCGGCCTCGCGGCATGGATACTTGTGCATCCAGGCTTCGCGCAGTGGACGTACGGCAACGATGCCGGAAAATCGCCCGACGACAGACGACGTGCTGGACAACATCACGCTGTACTGGCTGACCAACACCGCGACCTCGGCAGCACGGTTGTACTGGGAGAACGGCGCACGAGGCAGCGTCATTGTTGCGGCCGCGCAGAAGACCGGCGAGATATCGCTCCCGGTCGCAATCACGGTGTTTCCGGATGACGTCTATCGCGCCCCCGAGACATGGGCCCGGCGCGCCTATCGCAACCTGATCTACTTCCACGAGGTCGATAAGGGCGGACACTTCGCCGCGTGGGAACAGCCCGAGCTTTTCAGCGCCGAGCTGCGAGCCGCCTTTAAATCACTTCGGTAGTTACGCGCCTCAGCTGTGAGAGTCATTGGAGGTTCAACGCTGGACAGGATTGGAGTTTTTGCACACATGAAAACGGCTCAAATGATGGCGGTAGCGGTGCTGGCCGCAAGCGGAATGGTGATGCAAATGGTGCAAGCGCAGCAGCCGGGGACGAAGCGCACCGATCTCCAGCGGCACGATCTCAGCATTCCCGGGCGCGAGGCCATCCAGGTGCGCGTCGACATCGCGCCGGGAGAAGTGGCCCCCAGGCACAGACATCCGGGCGAAGAGATCATCTATGTCCTCGAAGGCACGCTGGAATATGAGGTCGACGGTAAGCCCCCGGTGACGCTCAAGGCCGGCGACGTCCTGTTCATCCCGTATGGAACGGTCCATTCGGCGAGGAACCCGGGAAGCGTCAATGCGGCGGAGCTCGCCACCTATGTCGTCGAAAAAGGCAAACCGCTTCTTGGGCTCGCCAAGTGATTTCCCTGCGAGACGCGAGAACGAATCCGGGAAACTGTGCAATGAAAGTGAGCAAACTTCTACTCGCCGCGGTCCTTGTCATTGCAATCGGCGCGCCGATTGCAGGCTTTGTGGGAGACATCAAATTGCCGCGCTCGTCGATACCTACGGGTGAACCGATCGCATTTTTTCACGGGCTTGGCAGCGGCCCAACGGCCAATCAATCCGGGCTCGCATCTCTTGGACGCGCAGACGCGTGGCTCAATTCGCCGCCGCTGTCAGCATCGGACTTGCGCGGAAAGGTCATCCTTGTCCATTTCTGGACATACACCTGCATCAACTGGTTGCGCACGCAGTCCTACCTCCGCGCCTGGGCGGAGAAGTACAAGGACAAGGGATTGGTCGTCATCGGCGTCCACACCCCGGAATTCAGATTTGAAAAGAACATCGACAACGTCCGCCGGGAGGTCAAAGCACTGCGGGTCGACTATCCGGTCGCCGTCGACAGCGAGTACGTTATCTGGCGCGCCTTCAACAATAACTACTGGCCGGCGCAGTATTTCATCGATGCGCAGGGGCGCGTCCGGCACACGCATTTCGGCGAGGGCTCCTACGACCAATCGGAAATGGTCATTCAGCGCTTGCTGATGGAAGCCGGCGCCGATGGAATCGGCGATAGCCTGGTGACGGTCGAGCAACGTGGCTTCGAAGTGGCTGCCGATTGGGCCACTCTCAAGTCTCCGGAAAATTATGTCGGCTATGAACGCACCGAGGGCTTTGCGTCGCCGGGCGGCGCGGTCCGCGACAAGTCCCACATGTATGAAGTGCCCGGACAGTTACGGCCGAACAATTGGGCACTGTCCGGCGACTGGACGATAAAGCGCGACGCCGCCGAATTGAACAAGCCCAACGGCCGCATCGCGTATCGCTTTCACGCGCGCGATCTTCATCTCGTTATGGGTCCGGCGGCGCCGGGAACGTCGGTGAAATTTCGCGTGCTCGATCGACGGACAGCCGCCAGGAGCGGCGCACGGACTGGACGTCGACGAACAAGGCGTCGGCACGGTGACCGAGCAGCGTCTGTACCAGTTGATCCGACAAACCGGCCCCATCGCCGATCGCCAGTTCGAAATCGAGTTTCTTGGTCCGGGCGCGGAGGCTTTTGCTTTCACGTTCGGCTGATCTGCTTGTCGATATCGTTCAGTATCAGATCGAGAATTGGCGCCGCCGGTGCTTGCACTAAATCCAACGCTTATTGTCACAACCGGTACGGCCAGCTTCAAGAAGGGTAGAGGGCTTCCTGCCGGAGGGGTCTCTGCTAAAAGAGGGGCTCTACACCCAGGGGAAACGACCATGGCATTTGATCGCAGGACCATGCTCAAGACCGCGGTTGGCGCCGCAACTGCGCTCGCGGCGACACCAGGCTTTGCCGCGAATTGCCAGGTGGGACCGGCACCGCACGATAAGGGCGCAAAGGTCTGGTTGGACTTGGATCAGATCGAACTCGATTCCGCGTATGATCAGTCGGAGTATGCTCCGATGATCGGGCAGATTCTGAAGCGTTATGGTTCGCGCAGCGTGGAAATCCGCGCACGTCTTGGCGAGCCTAAGCGTTTCAGCTACGGGCCAACGCCGGTCGAGGCTCTCGATGTATTTCCGGCCAGGACGTCAAACGCCCCCATATTTGTCTTCGTGCACGGCGGCGCCTGGCGGAGCGGCGAAGCGAAGGACTACGCATTTCCGGCCGAACTCTTTGTGAATGCCGGGGTCAATTTTGTTGTTCTCGATTTCATCGCCGTCGGCGCGGCGCAAGGCGATATCAGCGTCATGGCGCAGCAGGTGCGCAACGCTATCGCATGGACCTACAAAAACGCCGCCACTTTCGGCGGCGACCCCAGCCGATTTTTTGTCGGGGGTCACTCCTCCGGCGGCCATCTTTGTGGCCAGGCGCTGGTCACAGACTGGCAGAAGGAGTTCGGCTTGCCTGCCGATTTCATCAAAGGCGGACTGTGCATGAGCGGTCTTTACGACATGAAGCCGGTACGTTTGTCGAAGCGCAGCTCCTACATCAAGTTCACAGATGATATGGAAGCAGCGATGAGCACGCAGCGGCAGATCGAGAAGCTGCGGGCGCCGATCATCGTCACCTACGGTACCTTCGAGACGCCGGAATTCCAGCGCCAGAGCCGCGAATTTGCTGCGCTGGTGAAGGCTGCGGGCAAGCCTGTAGAGCTGATCGAGGCGCCGAACTACAATCACTTCGAGATGTGCGAGGCACTCGCCGATCCTTACGGGCCGAACGGTCGGGCAGCGCTACGCTTGATAAAATCGGTGTGATCGCCGCGGAGCTGATTCGACACGCCAGCGTGACGCGCTAGCGGATAGTGCCCGGGGCTTTGCTTGATAAGCAAACAGCCTTTGCGTCGATCACGACACCATATTAGCAAGCGATTGTCGGACCAGCTGCCATGGCACCAGTACGGCAAGCAGAGCAAACCCGCCGAGCCGCTTCAATGCGGGCCCGCATACTTTGGCCGTATCCTTTGCTCGCTGCTCTTTTGCGCGCCAAATAACTTGCTCAATGCTGACCACATCATGTTCGTGCGACATTGTCGGGGTCCATCCAGATCAGAGGGCAACTAAATTTAATGTTGAGAGATATACGGCAGGCCTCACCATGAGTGTGATGGAGGTCACACTAAACGCGAATTCGATCGGGGGACCGTTTCTCGTCGCTTTTGGACTCAAGCGACATCGACAAAACATGCGGAATTCCTCGTTGGCCGGAGCAATGTTGTAGCGCGCGAGCCACAGGTGCCGCGGGAACTTTGCGGACGTGTCGGGGTACCGTACAAAATTAACGCGAATCGCCTATTGCTGCCCTGAACAGGGCAGGGTTGATGCGGGGAAAGCTGGTTTTTCTGCCATTGTTATTTCTGATTTCGGCTGGCGCCGGCGCAACGGCGTTGCCGCCAATCATTGCCGACGCGGACAATACGGTACCGCAATGCGTTACGCCGGCTGCGCTCATGCAATTTGTTGCCGAGCGCAATGCTCGACACCAGCCGCCGCTGAAAATCGCATCGCGCTTTGAGGGCATCGCTTCGCGTTACCAAAGCGTCGGTCAATGCGTCGCGCGTCCTCCGCAAAATTGCGTCGGCGTTCGCTGGGATTATGCTTTCTTCCAGATGTTGATCGAAACCAATTATCTCACCTTCCTCCGGCCGGGCGGTACGCCGGCGAGCGTGACGGCAGACGACAATAATTTTGCGGGTGTCGGCGCTGCAATTTCCGGCAAACCGGGCGAGCGTTTCAAGGATGTCGATACAGGTGTGCTCGCGCACCTTCAGCATGTTTTGATGTATTCGACCACGCGCGTTCCTGAGCCGGTGGCCAGACGTACGCGCCAGGTACAGGATGATGTGCAGGACGTCATGCGTCGGCTGCACCGTCCCGTGACGTTTTCTGATCTTGCGCGCGAATGGACCGGGACGGATAAAAATCGCTATGGGGCCGAGATGCAGCGTATGGCCGAGAGCTATGCGAGCCGGTACTGCGGCGAGGCCGCGCTCAAGTCGCATGTCACCCAGGCCGCGGCTATTGGTTCGCGTTAATACCGTGTCTGACACGCTCGCGTGATCGTTGGAACTGTGGCCGAGTCGACCGCGTTGCTTCCTCGAACCGGACGCGAGGCACAAAAAATGCCGCTATTATTCTATTTTCCGCTGATCATCTGGATGGGCATGATGGAGATCGCGCACGACGAGATGCGCGGTCCCGTCAATGTCCGGACGCGAACGCCGGCACGGCGTTAGATCGCGCACAAACATGGCTCAAGCCGCCGCGGTCACGCGGGGGCGAGCGCGACGTCGCTGAGCTTTACCTCGCGCAGCAGTCGCTGCACGTTTTCCTCACTGCACAGCTCAGTGCCCGGTGAGAGCACTGCGGCCGATCCGGCTGCCACCGCGACACGAAAAGCCTCGTGCAGCGAGTGACCGGAGGCGAGCGCCGCCACCAGTCCACCAAGAAAGCTGTCGCCTGCGCCGACCGTGCTGACGGGTTCGATGGCCAATGGCTGTGAGCGAAAAGCCTTGTCGGCCGTCACCAGAAGAGCGCCCTGATCACCCAGCGTAAGAGCGACGACCTCAGCGCGCCCTTCGATGGCGAGCCTCCGGCATGCAGCGATGCGGGCATTGTCAGTATCGAGCGGCGCACCGACGAGGTCCGACAGCTCCACCAGGTTCGGTTTGATCAGCGTAACGCCTTCCGCAAGAGCCATCTTCAATGCTGGCCCCGATGTATCGACGACGCATTTCGCGCCGAGCTGCTTGGCCTGTCGGGCAACGCGCGCGAAGAAGTCTTCTGGCACGCCCGGTGGCACGCTGCCGCTCGCAACCACGAATTTTGGCTTCCCTGCCAACGTCGCCAGTTTGTCGAGAACCGCCTCCCACTCGGCGCGGTGAAGCGCCGAGCCTGGCAGCACGAAGCGATATTGCTCTCCGGTCGTTGCTTCGTAGGCCGTGAAATTTTCCCGCGTCTCGACGTGCGACGGCGTCACCAGACTTTCGATGCCCTCGCGCTCCACCAGCCGATGCAGCAATTTTCCGAGCGCGCCGCCGGTTGGATAAATCGCGGCCACGCTGCCGCCGAGACGATGCGCTGCACGCGCTACGTTTATACCGCCGCCGCCTGGATCGCGCTTTGGCGCCGAACAGCGCATCTTTCGGGTGGGTTCGACGTGGGTAACGTTGACAAAAATATCAACCGCAGGATTGATCGTAAGAGTGACGATATCGGGCACAAGAGGCGTCCCATTCAATATTTGGCTGGTTCGCACAAGCGAGATCGCATTTATCGAGCAAACATAGGTATTTCCCGGTTGCGATCACAGGCCTCGCATTTCGTATTATTGCGAGGAACCGCCGGGGCCCATCGGGAGTTTCATCTTTTCGCCCGATGACTAGCCTACCTAGCCATGCTTAGATTGATGGCGGCCTGAAGGCCGGGGACGAGGCCGTTTCCCCATGATTGATCCGCTGTACTCGCTTTCGGGCTTCGCGGTTGGCGCGCTGGTCGGCATGACCGGCGTTGGCGGGGGTTCGCTGATGACCCCGCTGTTGATTCTCCTGTTTGGCGTTCACCCCGCGACTGCAGTAGGCACGGATTTGCTCTATGCCGCCGCCACCAAGACTGGGGGCAGTCTGGTTCACGGGTACGCACGCAGCATCGACTGGCGGGTCGTCAGGCGGCTCGCGACAGGGAGCGTTCCGGCCACGCTCGTTACGCTCGCGGTTCTATCGCATTTCAATCTCAGCGGCGACGCAGCACGAAATCTGATCACGCTCGTTCTCAGCGTTGCGCTTTTGGCAACCGCCTTTGTGCTGGTGTTTGGCGAAGCCATCGTGGCAGCCTACCGCGCACGGGTGGCCGAGCTCAATTCACAACGCACCGCAGTCAATACGGTCCTGGTTGGCCTAGTGCTTGGCGTACTCGTCTCGATTTCTTCGGTCGGCGCCGGCGCCATCGGCGTGATTGCATTGATCATGCTCTACCCGCAGCTTCCGATGGCGAGGATAGTGGGTTCAGACATCGCCCATGCGGTGCCACTAACGCTGATTGCCGGGACCGGGCACTGGATGATGGGCTCGGTCGATTGGCACATCATAGGATCGTTGCTGGCCGGCTCGCTGCCCGGCATCTTTGTTGGCAGCTATTTCGCAATACGTGTGCCCGAGCGTGCTCTCAGGCTGGTGCTTGCGACAACCCTGTTTGTCGTGGCGAGCCGCATCGTCTACGACCAATCGCATGCGGCGTCTTCGATCTTTACCGCCTTCTCAGGGCGTCCAGGTCATTGAGGTAAACGGCGAGGTTTAATGATCTCGGGGACCGAAAAACGGCGATCCCAACAGGACCAAAATCCATAGTGCCGCTAGCGCGCCGAAGGCAACGACTAATACGCTCATTTGCGACCCCCTCAATGGCGAATTCGTCCTGGACAGATTAACACGGCACCAGGGTCATTGAGTATTCAATAAAAAAGCCGGCCGCGCAGCGTTGCGCGGCCGGCTTTTTTCTGACTGACGGCTAGTTGCCGCCGATGGTCTTGATCACACTCGACATCGGACGTGCCTCTTCGAGGCCGCCGCCCATCTCCTTGAGCACCATGTCGGTATATTCTTTCTTCGGCTGGGTCGGGGTCTTTCCGACAACCTGCACGACTTTAAACCCGCCATCTTTGAGCTTTTTGAGCAGTTCGGGCGCTGCCTTGGCAGTCGCCTGCTGGAAGTCGTGCATCAGAATGATGCCTTTGCCGTGTTTTTCGAGTTTCTTCATGACCGATGCGATGACCTGCTCGGGTTTGCGCATCTTGAAGTCGAACGAGTCCATGTCGGTGGAGAAAATACCGACATTGCGCTCGCCGAGATATTTAACCAGTTCCGGCGGGTGGCGCAGGGCCGGAAAGCGGAAGAATGGCCCGACCGGTTGATTACCGAGAGCGATGCCGACGGCGGCAATGCCCTTTTCGATTTCGTCCTTGCCGTCCTGCTCGTTCAGCTTCGACAGATCCTTATGCGACCAGGTATGCGAGCCGACGGTATGGCCGGCAGCCGCGACCTGCTTCATGATCTCCGGATGCCAGCCCGCGTGCTTGCCAATCGGAAAGAAGACCGCCTTGGTGCACTGTTCCGCCAAAGCTTTGAGCACGGCGGGTGTGTGTCCAGGCCACGGACCATCGTCGAAGGTCAGGACGACTTCGTGGTCGCGCAGGAAGTCATAAGCCTTGAAATGCTCGAAGCCGAAGCCGGGGCCGCCGGTGGTGTCGATCTCGACGACGCGGGCAACTCCGAGCGCATTCGGGTTGTCGCATTTTGCGGCTGCGGGTGCCGGCGCAGCGGCCGGAGCAGGTGCGGCGGCTGGTGCGGGCGTCTGTGCGGTCTGGGCCCAAGCGGTCGTTGCCGCCGACATTGAGATCGCCATAGCGATCGCCAAAGCGCTGCGCATCACGTTCTCCATTTGCGATAGGTGGCTATATTCAAATATTCTCATCTATTCATCGCGGCTTTGATCTATCGAGTCAACGCCACGCCCCGATACCTTCAAAACGCTTGGCATTTATTGGCGTTACGATGGTTAATCTAAGGCGGGCCTTGCGTTGCCTTGGCGGCCGATCGGGCTTATCTGAGCGAAGCGATTCGGAGGAACATTATGCCGGCGATTGTATCCGGTGCTGGTTTGTCGCGCCCGGTGTTGCTGTTCGCGCTTGCAGGCGGCCTGATTTTGGGCACGACCTGTGTGCTTTGGGCCTATTACGGCACTGCGGTGTTTTTCGAAATGGTGCGCGCCGGCTGGGTCGCATGTTTCTGAGTTAGCTGGAACCTTATGACTGCGCGCACATCCCAAATTTTGCTGATCCTGTCGGCCTTTGTGACCGGCCTGGTTATATTCACAGGTGTTTTTCTTTACGCCACCGGGAACTTTGGAAGTGGCGGCCAAAGCGCCTCAGCGATCGGTGGATCTTTCAAGCTGGTCGACCAGAACGGTACACAAATTACCGAGGCGGATATCAAGGGCCGGCCATTCCTTGTTTTCTTCGGTTACACGCACTGTCCCGACGTGTGTCCCACGACGTTGTTCGACGTCTCCGAGATCCTGCGCGCGCTCGGCAAGGATGCGGACCGCACCGGGGCGTTGTTCATAACCGTTGATCCGGAACGAGATACACCCGCGGTGATGAAAGACTATCTGTCGAGCTTCGACCCACATTTGCGCGGTGCGACGGGCGATCGTGCGGCGGTCGACGCGGCAGAAAAAGCCTATCGCGTCTATGCCAAGAAAGTTCCCGCCGAAAATGGTGATTACAGCATGGATCACACCGCGCTGGTCTATCTCATGGACAAGCAAGGCCGTTTTGTCGCGCCTTTTAGCCTCAAACGGCGGCCTGAGGATGCCGCCGCCGATTTGCGGCGCTATCTCTAGGTCGTCCGAATCGGGGCCAGTTGACCGGCTCGTTTTAACTCGTCGAGGTAACGCTCGAGTTCGAGGAGGGCACGAATTCTGCTCTCCTGCCGCGATGCTTTGTCGACCCCGTGTTCGGTCTTTTTCCAAAAATAGGGCTTCCTCATGAGTTCCAGCGCGGCCGACCAGGCTGCCAGTGAAAGCAGCAACCAATGCACGGGCGTCAGGATCAATACACGCGTCTTGTTCAACATGCCGCGTTGCCAAAGGCCGAGGACGCCGAAAGAGGCCGATGCGCAATAACCGAACGCGGCAACGGCCAGATAATGTCCCAGGCGAACGACGGCGGCCTGGTGGTCGCCCGTTGAGAACGGCGGGATGAGTTCCCAGCCCAGTCCAAACAAAAATGCCGGATGCGCCATCGCCACCAACGCGTTGCCGCCGACAACGAACTGAAACGTAAGAAAACCCGCGCAGCCAAGTTCGCGAAAAAGGTGGCCCGGCTTGCGCATGTGCACAAGCCAGGTCTGCA
>CAVPQT010000007.1:0-13295 GCA_963707615.1 uncultured Alphaproteobacteria bacterium | reverse complement strand
GCCGCAGCGGCTCAGAAAAATCCTGAAAGACGTGCACAATCGGTAGCCGGCCGTCCTTGTTTGCATGGGCTCGCGCCGTCACAACGGCATTGACAATGCCGGACGCTCCGACACACCCTTTGTGATAAAGGCGCGATTAAGCGCAGAAAACGTCACGCGGGACCATCTCGCGCAAGGCGAACAATCGATCCGGGAGGCATCCATGTCCGTTACGCGCGTTGCAACGTTATTGGGGGGCATCCTCTTCGCGATGGTTTCAACCGTCGCGCTCGCCCAAAACCGCACATTTTCCTTTGCCTATGACCAGCCGAAAAGCAGTGGTTACGGTGCCGGCGCCGAAATGTTCGACAAGAAGCTGAAAGAGTTCAGCAAAGGCACGCTTTCAATCAATCAATATCCGGGCGCCCAGCTCGGCACCGAAGCCCAGACCATGCAGAAGGTGCAGACGGGTGATATCGACTTCGTGATGCTGTCGACCGCCAACGCCTCGACCGCTCAGCCGGAGTCAGGCGTGTTTTCCATCCACTTCATCTTCCGCGATGAAAAGCATGCGATCAAAGTGCTTGGCGATCCGGCAGTCATCGCTGCGATGAAGGAATTGTATGCGACCAAGATCAAAGGCGCGCACATGCTCGGACTGGGCTGCCAGGGCCTGAGGCATATGTACGGCAAGAAGCCGATTGAGAAAGTCGCCGACCTCAAGGGCGTCAAAATGCGTGTACAGGCGACGGTCACCGAAGACGCG
Source organism: uncultured Alphaproteobacteria bacterium (assembly GCA_963707615.1). Lineage (GTDB taxonomy): Bacteria > Pseudomonadota > Alphaproteobacteria > Rhizobiales > Xanthobacteraceae > Pseudolabrys. The sequence continues at coordinate 12,550 of CAVPQT010000007.1, read as the reverse complement.
ACGTTCCCGGCTTATGGTGCCCAGGTCGTGCATATGCCGTTCGGCGAAGTTTACACCGCGCTGCAGACCGGCGTCGCCGACATGGCGGAGAACGGCATCAACAACTACCTCATCAACAAGCACTACGAGCCCGCGCCGGTGCTTTCGCTCACCGAGCACGAGGCGAACAACGCCGCTCTGTTTGTGAGCGACAAGGCCTGGAGCAGCCTGACCGACGAACAAAAAAAGTGGGTGCAGGCTGCAGCCGACGAAGTCAGCCGCAACGAGCCGACGGTCGCATTCAAGCTTGAGCACGAAGCACTGGCCAAGCTCGAAAAGATGGGCGTCAAGGTCGTGAAGAATGTCGATAAAAGCGGCTTTGCCCAGATCAGCAAGCCGATCCAGGACAAGCTTGCCTCGGATCTGGGTCCGAATGCTGTGAAGGTCCTCAACCTGGTCCGCAACGTACAATAACGATGGCGACAACGGCGGCGGGGAGCTTGCCGGCTCCCCGCTTCCCCAAAGGGAATTCGGAACCGGGCAATGCGTTTTGACGGGCTGGTCTTGCAAGAGCAGCGCTACTTGAAATGGCGCGCGCTCGATCCCCTCGAAAACTGGTTGATGGTCCTGTGCGGCGTCTGCATCACGGGCTTCAGTGTCCTGGTCCTGGCGGACGTCATCACCCGTGCCATCGGTGCACCTTGGCTGTGGGTGCAGGAAGCCACGATGAGCTTCTTCCTGTACGGGATTTTTATCGGCGTTGCGGCGGCGACACGCCGCAACGACCACCTTTATCTCGCCGTGCTCGCCGAATCGATGACGGGCAACAAGCGGTTGTTCTTTGAGATCTTCAACCGCCTCGTCGTCCTGGGAGTTGCGTTCTGCATGATCTACTTCGGCTACTTGAACTTTCTTGACGGGTTCAAGAGCCTGCGCATGCCGTCGATGACCCCGTTGGCCACTTTGTACGCCGCAATCCCGCTCTGCGGCGCACTCGTAGCGCTCTTCACGATTGAGCAGATCGTAAACGGCTGGCGCAATGGATTTGCCGACATCAGCCCCGACGAGAAAAGGAAATCGCTGTGACGACCCAGGGGCTGCTCATCGTGCTGATGGGTTTTCTCTTCCTTTTCCTCGGCTACATGGGGGTGCCCGTCGCATTTGCGCTGATCGCCTCGGTCCTGATCGTCACGATGTTCACGCCGGTCAGCGAAGCCTCGATGATCGCGCAGATCTTCAACGGCATGGACGTTGAGGCGCTGATGGCGGTGCCTTTCTTCCTGCTCGTCGGAGACCTGATGTCATCCGCAAACGTCACCATGCGGATGATCGTGCTGTCTCAGACGCTGGTCGGACACCTGCGCGGGGGCCTCGCGCAGGTTGTGACACTGTTCAGCATGTTTTTTGCCGGCATTTCCGGTTCGTCGGCAGCCGATGTCGCGGTGCTCACCCGCACGCTTGCGCCGGAAATGAATCGTGAAGGTTATGACCGCGCTTTCACCGCCGCGCTCATCGCATCGGCGGCGACAATGGCGAACCTCATTCCGCCCAGCATCATGGCAGTTGTTTATGGTGCGACCGGCAACGTCTCGATCGGCGGGCTGTTCCTCGGTGGCGTTGTGCCGGGCGTTCTCGTGGGCATCGGGCTGATGATCTACAGCCACTTTTTCGGTCCGGTCGGCGTCAAACGCAAGCGTGCGTCGTTCGGCGAATTTTCGATTGCGGCCAAACAGGCCGCCGTGCCGCTGATGATCCCGGTCATCATCATGGGCGGCATTCTCACCGGCCAGTTCACGCCAACGGAAGCCGGTATCATCGCCGTTGCCTACATTGTGTTAGTCGCAATTCCCCTGCTCAACTTCCGCCATCTACCCAATCTTCCGCGCGACATGGCCATGACCGGGCTGCTCTACTCCATTCCGCTCATCACTATCGGCGCTGCCTCGGCGTTCGGCTGGATGTTGGCCTACCTGCGCGGGCCTGCCGTCGTGTCCGAGTGGATCGCAAACGCCGCCGGCAATGATCCTTTCATGATCATGCTGCTGCTGACGCTGCTGTTCATTATCGTCGGCGACTTCATCGACGCGGTGCCGGCAATTATCATCTTCATGCCGCTGATCATCGACCTGACCAAGAACGCCGATATCAACCCGGTGCATATGGGCGTGGTCATCATCACGACCCTTGCGTTCGGGCTGATCACCCCGCCATACGGCCTGTGCCTGCTGATGGCCTCGAAATTCGTCGGCATAAAATTTTCCAAGGCGATGCTCGCATCGCTGCCGATCTACATCGTGTTCTTTGTGGCGATTGCATTCACGATCTTCTTTCCGGAAGTCGTGCTTTGGCTGCCCAAGAAATTGCTGCCACAATCGGTCGGCTGTTTCCTGAACCCGAACGGCCCTGGCTTTATTTGCCCATAGGATCTCGCCATGCCAGCCATCGAAAGCACGCTCACGCCAAAGCTCAAGGCGCCCACGGGCACCTGCGACACCCACATGCACGTCTACGACCCCAAATATCCGAAGGCGCCGACCGCCAAGATCGATGCCCCCGCGGCCCCCGTGTCGGCTTACCTGAAGATGTGCGCACGCCTCGGCATCGAGCGCACCGTTGTGGTGCAGCCTTCGACCTACGGCAAGGATAACCGCTGCACGCTGGAAGCTGTTGCCGCGATGGGGCCAAATGCGCGCTGTGTCGTTGTGGTCGATCAGGACGTCACCGATTCTGAACTTGATCGGCTGACAAGGCTTGGCGCCCGCGGCATTCGCTTCTTCATGCTGGCGGGCGCACCGTTGCCCTGGGATGTACTCGAAATAATGTCGGCGCGCGTGGCACCATTCGGCTGGCACGTTCAGCTGCAACTCGACGGCCGCGACCTGCCTGACCGTGTGGCCATGCTCAAACGGCTGACCAGCACGCTGGTGATCGATCATGTCGGAAAATTTCTCGAACCGGTACCGCTCGATCACCCGGGATTTCGCACGCTGCACGGGCTGGTTGATGGTGGCCGTACCTGGGTCAAATTGTCGGCGCCTTACGAAGTGTCGAAGGTGGGGCCGCCGAACTACGACGATGTCGGTAAACTCGCCAAGGCGCTTGCAAAAGCCGCGCCCGAACGGATGTTATGGGCCACCAATTGGCCGCATCCGACACCAGGCGTGCAGGTGCCAGACGATGCCTTGATGCTGGATATGTTGCTCGATTGGGTGCCCGACGAGAACGCGCGCAAGAAAGTCTTGGTGGACAATCCCGCCAAGCTCTACGGCTTCTGACCAATCACGGTTTGAAATTCGGCCGGTAGCCTTCTTGCGTCGCCTCGATATGGCCCGCAAACGGCAAGCCGACATGGCCCGGAAACACCAGCGCGCCGCTCGACGCGCAATAGTCGAGCACCTTGCGCCGGCTCACACGCGCCTGCGCGGCGTCGGAATTCTTCGGGAAATTCCAGTCCGGATAATAGACCTGCAGAAGATGATGCCAGACATCGCCGATGAAGGCCGCCCGCTTACCCTTGCTCTCGATCTTGAAGAACACATGGCCGGGCGAATGGCCCGGCGCCGAGTCGATCTCGATAAATTCGTTGAGCCGGAAGGAGCCGCCGCTGACGAGATCGGCGCGGCCATATTCGAGTATCGGGACAACGCATTCGCGGAACGTACCCAACTCCGCGGGCCCCTCCTTCGGATCGGCGTCGACCTTGGAGAAATAATCGACGTCGGGTTTTGAGAACACGTATCGGGCATTAGGAAATGTCGGCACCCACTTGCCGTCCTTCTGCTGCGTATTCCAGCCGACATGGTCATGATGCAAGTGTGTGCACATCACCAGATCGATTTCCTCCGGCCGCGCGCCGGCGGCTGCAAGGCGATCAAGATACGGAATATTGAGCATGTGCCAGAAAGGCCGGCCGGGCTTGACCTTGTTGTTGCCGCAGCAGGAGTCGATCAGGATCTTCTTGCCGCCGACCTGCAGCAGCCAGCTGTGAACGGAGAGTCTGATCTTTCCGGTTTCAGCCTCGTAGTGATGCGGCGCGAGCCAGGCTTTGTGTTCCGCCATATGCGCATCGGTGAATCCGGGAAAGATGTCCCGGAGCGGATAGCTCGGCAGATTGGTTTCCTCGACACGCGTGATGGTGATATCGCCGACACTGAACACTGGCACTCTCCGACTATTTTTTTGGCACGAATTCGTTGGTGAACGTGGCCGGAAAATCGACCTCTGCCGGCCCTTTCGGCTGGAGATAGGCGAACGTGCCACGCGCCTGCGCTTCCGTCATATGGCCGTCCTTCGTCCAGATCTGGCTGACGGTCTTGTAGGCTTCCGCGTTGGTTGCGGGCTCCATGCTCGGATATTCCTTCGCCATGATCGCCATGCCGCGCTTGGGATCGTCCTTGAGAATTTTCTGTGCCTCGGTGAAGACCTGCGCGACCTTGCGCAGCATGTCCGGCCTTTCTTTGATGACGTCCGGATGCGTGGCAAGCGTCATGAACAGGATGTCACGGAACTCGGGAATTTCTCCGTTCATCATGTTGAGGTAGATCTTTCCCTTGCCCGACTGCTGCACGAGCACGCCCGCCGGCTCGAACGGCAGCGCGGCATCAACCAGATCCTTCTGGAAGGCGGCGACATAGGAAGGCGCCTCGGCGCCGAGATACACGCTCGAGATATCGCCCGGCAGCGTGAGCCCGTATTTCTTCGCGAGCACCCCGAGCATTTTTTCGCCTGAACCGTTGGCCGATGGCATCGCCACACGCTGGCCCTTCAACCGCTTGATCTTGTCGGCAATGCTCAGCTTCTCGGAGCCTGCCATCAATTTGTCGCTGGCGATCACGTTGTTGACCGGCCGATTGGCAATATTGAAGAAGGAAACGATGCGCTTGCCCTGCACGGCCACCGTGAGCACGTGCTCATATGACAAGATTCCGACGTCAGCCTGCTTGGTGAGCACGGCCTGCAATGCGAGCGGGCCACCCTGCACGTAGGAGACCTCGGGCTCGAGGCCGTACTTCTGGAACAGCTTTTCCTGCACCGCGACATAAAGGGCGCCCGAGTAATAGCCATGACCAATATTGGCGATCTTGACAGTCTCCGCCGATGCCGAGCCCACGATCAGCGTGGCTGCGGCAAGCGCCGCCATCCTCAATAGTTTCATCGCGCGTCCTCCCGACAGTTTCTGGTTCAGCGGCCAACGATCCGCCATCGCTGCATCCGATGTTGCACGATTTCGACCAGGAGATTAAGTGCAACGGCAAGTAGCGCGATCACGAATAGCACCGCGAATACGCCGGCCGAATCGAATTGCGAGCCGGAAAACTGCACAAGATAGCCAAGGCCGCGGTTGGCCGCGATCATTTCGCCCAGCACAGCACCGATCAAAGCATAAGGTACGGAAATCTTCAGGCCGGCAAACATCCACGACATCGCCGAAGGGATGATGACCTTGGTGATCACCTGAGCGCGGGTTGCTTTCATCAATCGCGCGCCATCAATCAGATCCCGGTCGACCTCGCGCACGCCGGCATAGGTGTTGAGAAACACGAGGAAGAGCACGAGTACGGCCGCGAGCGCGATCTTGGATTCAATGCCGAGCCCGAACCACAGAACAAATAACGGCGCCAGCGCCACTTTTGGCAACGCGTTGAGGGCCGATAGATACGGGTTCAGCAGCCGGCTGGCGAAGGGTGAGACGCCAAGCCAAACACCGAGAATAACGCCCGTGACCGAGCCGATAACGAAGCCCACCACCGTCGCGTGGACCGTCGCCCAGATGTGCACGAAGAGCGAGCCATCGGATATCCAGCCGAACAATCTCGTCCCAACGTCGACGGGGTTGGAGATGAAGAAGTTGTCCACCAATCGGCCGGACGCGCCCTGCCATACCAACAGCAGCGCGGCGCCGAGCAGGACCTGACAGGTGACCATGAAGCCGCTGCCGAGCGCACGCGGTCCGGCATCTGCGATATTGTCGCGCAGCCCGCCAGGCGCAGCATCGGCATCGGGTGCGGTCATATCCGCTCCTCGTGGTATTCGACGCGCAGGCGCTCCCAAAGCGCGTCGTAATGTTCCTTGAATTCGTTGGTGAAGCGCACGTTGAGCACATCGCGTGGCCGCTTGAGCTCGATACGTTGCTCCAGTGCAAGCGTTGCCGGGCGACGCGTGCAGACCAATACGCGGTCGGCAAGCGTCACGGCCTCCATAAGGTCGTGCGTGACGAGCACGACAGTCTGCCCGGTCTCGACTGCAAGCTTCAGCAGCAAGTCATGCATCGCAAGTTTCAGCTGGGCATCGAGAGCCGCGAACGGTTCGTCGAGCAGCGCCGTTTCTGCCCCGTAAATCAGCATGCGCGCGAGACAGGCGCGCTTGCGCATGCCTCCAGAAAGCTCGTGCGGATAGCGATGTGCGAAACCATCGAGCCCGACATGCGCGATCACCTGATCGGCACGCAGTACACGCTCGCCCTTTGCGGCACCGGCGAGCTCAAGCGGAAATGCGATGTTATCCCGCACGGTGCGCCAGGGAAGCAGATTGTCCTTCTGAGTCATGTAGCCGACGTCGGTGTTGACGTCCGATACGCGCGCTCCCTTGTAGATGATTGAACCGCCGGAAGGCGCATAGAGGCCGGCAATCATATTGAGTAACGTGGACTTGCCGCAGCCGCTCGGTCCGATGATCGCAACGATTTCCTTTTGCGCGATCGTCAGGCTGATGTCGCGCACCGCGTCGACTGTTTCGTCCTGTTTACGGAAAGTCTTTGAGACGTGGTGCAGGTCGATCATGGCCGCGCCCGCTAGACAATCGATCGTTGGTGGCCGCCATCGACGTCGATATTGGCGCCCACGATAAAAGCCGCACGGCTGGAGGCAAGAAAAGCGACCGCGTTGGCAATGTCTTCGGGCGTCCCCCAATGGCCAAGCGGCACCTCAGCACCCCATTTCGTCTCCTGCTGCTCCAGGCTCCGGCCGAAATAGACTTCGTTGTGGAGCGTCAGGGCATCGGTCAGGGGGCTCTTGATACGGCTCGGGCACACCGCATTGACGAGAATATTGCTCGGCGCGAGTTCATCGGACAGCGATTTGACGAAAGCATGCTGCGCAGCGTTGACGGTCGTGGACGCTATCGCACTTGCCTGCGGAACTTTGCCCGCCTGGCCGATGATAACGATAAAACGGCCACCGCCCCTCGCGGCCATGACTGGTGTGACGTGGCGCGCCAGCTCCCAGGCGCCCGACACTTTGGTTTGAAAATGGCGCAACAACCTGTCAGGCGAAACTTCGCTGAGGCGGCCGGGTAAATGTGTGCCGGCATTGCTCACAACGACGTCAATGCCGCCGAACACCCTGGCGACATCCCCCACAAGCAAGGCGACGTCGCCTGTGTTGCAAATGTCGGCGACAAACCCTTTCGCTTCTGCTGGGCCAAGCGAGGCAACGGCTCGGTCAAGTTTGATCTTGTCGCGTCCGCAAATCGCGATTCTGCAGCCCTCGGATGCGAGTTTCTGCGCAATGGCGAGGCCGATACCGCTGGTGCCGCCGGTGATCAGGGCAATCTTGCCGCTCAGGCCGAGATCCATCGTTTTCTACCCGAACACATAGCGTTGGTAACCGCCGTCGATGCTGACCGCGCTGCCGGTGACGAAAGCAGCGCAATCGGAGGCCAGAAAAGCTACCAGGTCGGCAACTTCGTCGGGCCGGCCGGTGCGGCCCAGGGGATTTGAGCGCGTGAAGCCGGCGGCGGCGGTTGCGCGATCGACACCGCGCTCACGCATTTCCTTCTGAATCAGGGAGGCCAGCAAGTCCGACTCTATATATTGCGGGCACACAGCATTGACGCGGATATTGTCACGCGCGACAGCATCCGCCACCGATTTGCTCATAGCCATCAGCGCCGCATTTGTGACGCCCGAAGGAAACCGGTCCGGATGCGGATGACGCGCGGCCTGTCCAATGATGTTGATGATACGTCCGTCGCGCTGCGCCTTCATCGTAGGCAGCACCGCCTTTATCATGGTGAAAAACCCGAAAACCTTGTCACGCAATTGACGATCGAGGATGTCGAGCGTCGTGGTTTCGACTGTGCCGCGCAAATGCGTGCCGGCGTTATTGACGAGAATATCGATGCGGCCGAATTGCTCGATCACTGCCGCTATAAAACGCTTCACCGCATTTTCGTCGGCGACGTCGGCGACGATGCCGAACACATGGCCTTTTGCAGATAATTCGACCACTGCAGCGTCAAGTCGGTCAGCGTTGCGACTGCAAATTGCAACCGCACATCCTTCCTTGAGCAAAGCCTGCGCGATCGCTTTGCCGATGCCGCGCGAGGCACCGGTAACCACGGCGACCTTGCCCTGAAGGCCAAGTTGCATTTCCGCCCTCGTTTTCTTCTTGCATTGCCGCCGCGGTGGATACTCTATGCTGCGGCCAAAGGCGTCAACGGGAGACTGAGATGGATTTGGGAATTAAGGGCCGCCGCGCGATCGTCACCGGCGGCAGCAGCGGCATCGGCTTCGAGACCGCTCGGCAATTTCTGGAAGAAGGCGCGCGCGTGCTCATCACCGGACGCAATCAGCAGAAGCTCGATAAGGCACGCGACGATTTGGCCAAGCGCACGGGCGGAGAAGTGCACGCCACTGTTGCCGACATGACCAAGGAATCCGACATCGCGAAAATGGTCGAGACCGCGAAACAGAAACTCGGCGGCGTCGACATTTTGGTGAACAATGCTGGGCAGATGTATTCCGGCCGCTTCGCCGCCTTCGATGACAACGACATGAAAACGCAGCTGGAGACCAAGCTGTTTGGCTTCATGCGGGCAATCCGCGCGGTCTACCCAATGATGAAGGCGCAGAAGTGGGGCCGCATCGTCAACACGATCGGCGGCGCGGGAAAAGAGCCGGACCCGTATATGTTCGGCAGCGGCATGACGAACAGCGCGCTGCTTAATCTCACCAAATCACTGTCTACTGAATTCGGTGATGACAACGTTCTCGTCAATGCAATTTGCCCGGGCTGGGTCGCAACCGACCTCTGGGTGCGCAATACGGAGGGCATGAAGAAGGAATTCGGGGTGACGACCGAGGCGGAAGCTCGCAAGGTGGCGGCAAAAAAGAACTCACTTGGCAGAATGGGCAAACCGGAAGAGCTCGCAAATGCCACGGTTTTCCTGTGTTCCGAGCGTGCGAGCTATATCACCGGCGTGTCGCTCAACCTCGACGGCGGGCGCCTGAAAGGCCTTTGGTAACCAGCTTAACCCAGCTTGCGCAGCAGCTTTGCGATCTGCCGCTGTTCGTCAGCGGTCAGCGGTGCGAGGGTCGCTGCGGTTATCTCGGCGGCGACAAGCATGGCGGCTTCGGTCACCTGCCGTCCCCGGTCAGTGAGCGAGACTGCGCGACGGCGCCGATCCTTTGGATCGTTCAATGCCGTGACGAAACCACGCAAGTGCAGGCGGTCAACAACACCTTTGATCGTCGCGGCGTCGAGATAAATCAGGCGCCCAAGATGATTCTGCGAACAAGGGCCAACTTCGTAAAGCTTCGCAAGCGCGGCGAACTGAGTTTGGGTCAGGCCCTCGATCATGCGCGAGGTAAAGATCGATGTATGGCGCTGCATGGCGACACGCATGAGGAAGCCGCCCTGCTCGTCGAGCATATAGCGACCCTGTTCCGACGGATCGGCCTGGGTGACGACGACTTTCAGTTTCTCCGGCCGTAATGGCTTCATGCGCCAGTTCCACTCATCCAGATCATCTATACCGTGAGATAAGTCCTTTGCACATCCACATTGGCATCGAGTTCTGCGAACGAACCCTGCCAGTGAATCTGGCCCTTTTCCAACACATAGACGCGATCCGATACCAGCCGGGCGAAATGAACATTCTGTTCTGACAGCAAAATCGAGAGGCCCTGTTTCTTCAACGCGATGATGGTCTGGGCCATCTGCTCGACAATTAGCGGCGCCACGCCTTCCGAGGGCTCATCAAGCAGAACCAGCAATGGATTGCCCATCAGGGTACGCGCCACTGTGAGCATCTGCTGTTCGCCGCCGCTCATGCGTCCGCCGAGGCGGTCCGGCATTTCGGCGAGATTGGGAAAAAGCGTGAACAGCTGTTCCGGAGTCCAGGACGGCGCCGGTTTTCCATCGGCAAAGCTGCGCGGCGGCTGCCGGCCGACGTCGAGATTTTCCATGACGGTCAGATCAACAAAGATGCGGCGGTCTTCCGGGGTAAAGCCAAGGCCGCGCCGTGCAATCTCGAAAGGCTGACGATTTGAAATATCCTCACCGTCGAAGCGAACCATACCCTGGCGTTTGGCCATGAGGCCCATGATCGTTTTCATGGTGGTGGACTTGCCGGCGCCGTTACGTCCCATCAAAGCCACCACTTCGCCGCGGCCGACCTCGAGGCTCAGGTCGTAAAGGATGCGGGCGGCGCCGTACCAAGCGCTTAAGGATTCCACCGAGAGCATCGCTCCACTCATGGCGCCGCTCCCGCGAAAGTCTTGCCGGTGCCGAAATAGACTTCGCGCACCTGCGGATTGTCGCGGATCGCGGCGGCATTGCCGTCGGCGATCAGCCGCCCTCGCGCCAGTACGATGATGCGGTCCGCAAAAGCAAACACCACGTCCATCGAATGCTCGGTAAATAACACCGAAATTCCCCGCTCCACCACCAGCCGCTTGACGAGTGCTATCAGCTCGTTGCGCTCGCGTGGCGCCATGCCCGCCGTGGGCTCGTCCATCAGCAAGAGACGCGGCTCATTGGCGAGAGCGATCGCGAGCTCCACACGTTTGACGTCGCCATAGGCAAGTTCGCGGCTGGGGCGCTCGGCGGCTTCGCGCATGCCGACCTGGGTCAGCAGATCAAGCGCTCGATCGCGATGCAGTTCCGAAGCGGGCCGCCAGAGGTGATAAGTCTCACGCGCGTACGAAATCAGCGCCATCTGCACATTTTCAATAACGGTCATCGAACTGAATGTTGCAGCGACCTGAAAGGTCCGGCCGACGCCAAGTCGCCACACCTCCCGCGACGCGAGCCCGGCGACGTCGCGGCCTTCGAACAGAATTTGCCCTGAATCCGGAGTGAGTTGGCCATTGATCATGTTGAAGCAGGTCGATTTTCCCGCGCCGTTGGGGCCGATCATGGCGAGAAACTCGCCTTGTGCGATCTCAAAGCTGACGTCGTTGACCGCGCGAACGCCGCCGAAGGTCTTCGACAATGAGCGAATGGCGAGCACGCTCATGGCTTCACACCCGACTTGCGCCAGAGCGAGGAGAACGCTCCGACAATCCCTTGTGGGAAAGCGAGGACCAGCAGCAGGATGACGATGCCAAGCAATGCCCGCCAGTACTCCGTTTGCCGCATCACCGTATCCTGCAACGTAGCAAATACTGATGCGCCTACGATTGGACCGGTGAGCGTCTGGATGCCGCCGAGCAACACCATAACCAGACCGTCAATTGAGCGGCTGACATGGATCGTCTCCGGCGAGATCGATCCTTTGGCAAATGCAAACAATCCTCCGGCGATTCCGCAGACGCAGCCGGCGATGGCGAAGCCGAGCCAGTGGACTCGTTTCACGTCTATGCCAATGGCCTCTGCGCGCAAGACGGAATCGCGGCCAGCGCGCATGGCATAACCGAAGGGCGCAAACAGGAAACGTCGCAGCAGGAGAACACCGATCGTTGCGAGCGCGAGCGTGAGCAGGAAGTAGACCCACGCCTTATCGAATGGCGGACGCGGCCAGACGCCGATCACACCGTTGGATCCGCCGGTCAGTGTTTCCCACTGGAACACCAGGGCCCAGACGATCTGAGCGAAAGCGAGCGTCAACATTGCGAGATAGACGCCGGAAAGCCGCACGGCGAACCAGCCGAAAAGCAAGGCCCCTGCGAGCGCGACCAGTGGTGCCGCGATCAAAGCCACTCCCATCGGAGCGCCCAGCCATTTGACCAGCAGTGCCGCCCCATAGGCGCCGAGCCCGAAATAGGCGGCATGTCCGAACGAATGCATGCCCCCGGGGCCCATGATGAAGTGGAGCGAGGTCGCGAAAATCACCGCAATCAAAACGTCGATGCCGAGAATGAGCAGATAGGGCGATGTTTGCGCAAGCAACGGCAGGCACGCCAACAGTGCCAGCACCGCCGCCCCGAGAATCTTCAATGCAGGCGTCGCAGGACGGATGGGGTCTTCCGGCTCGGCGAGCGAACGGACAAAAGCTTGCGGCCTGCCGAGCAGACCATAAGGCCGCACGATCAGCACCACCGCCATGACCAGGAATTCGGCAACCAATGTGAGTTTGGTGAAATTGACGGTGAAAAAACCAAAATCGACGACACCCATGGCGATACAGAGGGCCTTCACTTCCGCGATGATCACGGCTGCGAGATAGGCGCCGGTGATCGAGCCCATGCCGCCGACGACCACCACAACGAAGGCGTCGCCGATGGCGACCAGGTCGGTTGCGAGATTGGCGGGCTCGCGCGCGACCTGCAGCGCTCCGCCAAATCCGGCGAGTGCTGCGCCAAGCGCAAATACCGAGGTAAACAGGATTGCCTGATTGACCCCCAGCGCGC
>CAVPQT010000006.1:0-346116 GCA_963707615.1 uncultured Alphaproteobacteria bacterium | reverse complement strand
CGGTAAGGTCGTCGCCGCCCCGATTTCCTCCGCCACGCGCAGGGCCTGCTCGGCGTACTCGACACCGCGATCGAAGTTGCCCAACACGAAATGCATGCGGCCGGTCCAGTACAGAATCCAGCACAGCTGTTCGCGGTTCGCGCCGCTTTCAGCGAATTGTTGGACGCCTTCAAGGTTGCGCAGTACGCATTGGAGTGCGCGCGCCGGGTGGCGACGCTGGCGAGCTTCAGAACTGCCTGCACCCGGGCATTGCCTGCTTCATCGGGCGCCCGCAACTCGGTCGCCATGTCGAGCGCCGCCGCCTGATAGTGGACGGTGGCTTCCGAGGATGCATAACGGCTGGCCGCGACATCCCCGGCGCGCATCGAATAGGGATCGCGCGCTCGAACCTCCCTGCGGACTTGTAATGATGGCTGAGCAGCCCTGGACGAATCGACCGTGTCGCGGAACTGGCTTTCAAGTATTCCCGCGATTTCAGCATGTAGCTGGCGGCGCTTGCTGCGCAGCAGACTGCTGTATGCGACGTCCTGCACGAGCGAATGCTTGAACAGGTAAATTTCATGTGGCGGCGCGCCCTACCGGAACAGCAACCCAGCTGCAATGAGACGATCGAGCGCCGTTCTCAGTCCCGCCTCTGGCTTTTGCGCACCAATGCGGCCAGCAGGGCATGAGAGAATTCCCGCCCAATCGTCGCCCCGATCTGCGCCAATTCCTTGGCAAAGCCGAGCCGGTCAAGTCGCGCCATCAGCGAGGCGTGCAGGCTTCCTGGAACCGCCAAGCCCGGGGACGGTACGGCCGTAACTACGCGCGGCTTTCGCCCTCGCTCTCCGCCTCCAGTACCGTCTTCGTCAATTCTTCTCCTACAAACAGCGGATTGCCGTCGGTACGCTCCGCAATCTCCGCCATCACATCTGCCGGTAGCTTCCTTTTGCCGACAAGGTGATCGACTATGGCAGCAACATCGCGCTGTGCCAGTCGATTGATCGGAAGGGCAGTCACATGAGGCTGTCCAATCCAGGGCGGATCGAATTCCGGCCGGAACATCACGATCAGCAGGGCGGGAAGCGCCACGATCTGGTCCACCACCCGACTGAGGACTTCCAGGCTGGTGGGGTCGGCCCAATGCGCATCCTCGAAGATTATCAGCAGTGGATTGGAGCGTGTCAGGGCTTGTGCTTGTAAAACGAATGCGTTCAGCGTTCGTTGCCGGCGTTGCTCTGGAGTCAGATCGAGCGCGGGATAGCGCCCATCGTTGGGCAGCGAACAGCATTTCGGCGAAGAGCGCCGCGTCCTCGATCGAGGTCGAAGTCTGCGCCAGCACCGCATCGAGCTTGTCGAGCCTCGCTTGAGGGGTGTCACCCTGCGCCAGACCTGCGGCGCGTTCCATCTGAGCGATGATCGGATAAAGCGCACTGTTCGTGTGCTGCGACGAGCAAAAATAGCGAAGGCGGGCGTGCGGCTCGGTGGCGAGGTTTTCCAGCAGCGCAGCTGCCAGCCGCGATTTCCCGATGCCGGCCTCGCCGGAGAGTAACACTACCTGGCCTTCACCTGACTTTGCCCGTTGCCAGCATCGAAGCAGCAATTCAAATTCTTCATCCCGCCCGACGAGAACGTTCAGGCCGGTCACGTGTAGCGCCTCGAAGCGGCTCTCCACGCCGCTCGTCCGCACCACCTGCCAGACCACTATCGGCTCCTCCCAGCCTTTGAGCGCGCGCGGCCCGAGGTCCGGCAATAATCGAAGTACCCCCCAGTGAGTCGGTGTGTCGTCGGGCAGATCAGGACGTCCGTGGTTTCCGCCAAGCGTTTGCAGGCGCGCTGCGAGGTTTGGAGTTTGACCAAGGACTTCCTGCTCCGACCGGGTCTCACCAATCAGCACCTCCCTCACAACGACAGTGCCCGTCGCAATGCCAATGCGAACCTGCAGTGCGGCGTCGACACCTGTCCCGGATACTTGCTACCGCATCGACGAGTGCGAGCGCGGCGCGCGCGCACCGCCTGTTCGGCATCATCTTCTTGCGCGTGCGGATAGCCGAAATAGGCGAGCATGTCGTGACTGACGTCTCGGGCGATCATGCCATCGTGCCGGTCGATGATCTTACTCATGCAGGCGCGATAGAAGTCACTCACCCTCCTCCACATGTCTTCCGGGTCCAACCGATCCGAAAGAGCGGCCAACCCGACCACATCGCAAACATCACGGTCACCTGACGGCGCTCGGCATCATCGCCCAGCGCATTTTCCCCGAACTTCACTCGTGATGATCGCACCGGGAGAGCCGCCAGCCAGAGCCTTGATCGCCTTGATGAGACGCTTCCTGTCGCCCAGAGGTATCTCGAGCTTTTCGAGATCGCCTTCGGTCAGCTCCGGCAATACATCGGTGTCGATCGCGTTCTTGATGAACGCTGACTCATACTGTCCGATTCCCAAGTTTCGCAGCCAGTCGCCAACGTCCATGGTAGCGCCCTAATCCCGTTCCAAACTCGCGAGCGGGTTGTCACCAACTCTGCGTCCGCGCCGCGAGTACCGCGGGCCTATCAGTCGAAAGGCAACCTTCTGAGCCATGCGTCCTCCCAGAAAACGAAAAATTATCGCTCCCGCAACGAAGCGACGAGAGCCTGATTGGCGTAGTCAAGGCGCTGCGCCAGAATCCCCGCAACATAGAAGAGCGCGGCTGCGCTAAATCTAAGTAGGGAAGCGTCGGCAATATAAAACTGCGAGGGTTTCAAGGCACGTACGTCGGCGGTGTGTGGCCGATCCAGTAGAGCGGAGATTTCTCCAAAGACCGCCCCGGGCTCATCCACTAGTGCGATCTGGGTGCCCTGCCTCACGACTGCGACAACACCGTCCTTGAGAAACAGTAACTGGCCTGTTCTCGAACCAGCGGCGAGCACGAGCTCATCGGCGCGGTAGATCGCAATCGGTAGGTCGGAATAATGGAAAGTCGCGTTGGGACTGGCAACCTGCATGTCCAATTCCCCAAATCTCAAAATCTGAAAAGTAAACAGGACCTCATGGTCGCGATGTGAAGTGGCTCACACATCTACGCGTCGACGGCGTATGCGCCACCGGATTCCTGCACCGACGCGCTAACGGGATACCACCACCATAACTTGTGCGCCGGCATTCAGCAACCGGGGATCGCAGGGTTCAAGAGTGATTGACCATCAGGAAGCGCGCCGATCTACGCGTGTACGGCTCGCCTGCAGGCCCGCAAGATGGGAGGCTCGTCTCGCTTTTGCAGAGGCCAGAGGTCTTAAGAATTAGAACGTCATGACAGTTTCAGCAGCTTTTTTGCGTTTTCGCCGAGGATCAGCGTCCGGTTATGATCGCTCACCGGCGCCGCATCCATCCATGTGCGGCCGGCGCGATTGGACATGAACGGCCAATCAATTGAGAACAAAATTCTGTCAACGCCCATCTCGGCAATCGAGCAGGTCAGAGCCGAGTTCGAAAATGCGCCGCTGGTCGTCAGCCAAAAGTGCTCGCGGTAATATTCGGCAAATGCCCGCGGCATAGGTGCACGCTCACTGAGGATGTTGTCGGTCCGCCACAGCAGAAATGGCGCGGTCTCGCCGAGATGGCCGACAATGATCTTGAGCGTCGGAAACTCATCAAATAAGCCGCTAACAATGAGCCGAAAGGTGTGGGTCAAGGTCTCCAGAGTAAACCCGAGCGGAGCGACCGCGAGCACCGGATATTCCTTGAAATAGGCTTCCTGCACAGCAGGGTGTGGCGGCGTCGGGTGAATATAAAGTGGCACGTCGAGGTCGACCGCGCGCTCAAAGATCGGCCGGAACCGCCTGTCGTCCATGAAGCGGCCGTGGGTCAGCCCCATGATCATGGCGCCTCTGAAGCCGAGCTTGCTCACAGCGCGCTCCAACTCGTCGGCGGCCGCTTTCGGATCAGGCGTCGGCAAAGTAGCAAAGCCAGCGAACCGGTCTGGGTGTCGACGGACGGCTTCGTGCAACACGTCGTTGGAGGCGCGCGCGAGCTTGACGGCCGTTTCCGCGTCGAGATTTTGGGTCGCCGGATTATTCTCGGAAATGACCTGCAGGTCGATCCCGGCTTCGTCCATTTCACGGATACGCAGTTCACCGAGGTCATCAAGCTTACGCTGAATCGGCGTATCCTTCTCGCCGCGCAATGCGCGCAATCCCGGCGATGTAAAGTGCTCTTCGAGCGCGATGACCTTGGGCGGCGTCATGACAAGCCTTGCAGCGCGACCGCCTCGATTTCAATCTTGAAGCCGTAATGCAGTTGCGGCACCGGGACAACCGCGCGAGCCGGACGCGACGTTCCAATCCATGTCGCATAGATGGCGTTAAAGGCAGGCCACAACGCGATGTCGGTGACATAGATCCTCACCTGAACCAACCGGTCGATCGCGCTGCCTGCCGCTTTCAGTGCAGCGGCAATATTGTCCAGCGTCTGTTGCGCCTGCTGTTCGAACGGCGCGTCCATAAGTTTTGCGCCATCGCGCGCGATCGGTAATTGACCGGCAACGAACACAAAACCGTTGGCCTTCACCGCGTGGCTGTAATGGCCCCCGGGTGCCGCCATGGTGTCGGGATTGGTTAGAACGATGTCGCTCGCCATGACGGCGCTCCTCATCTTGGTGGAAAAAATAAAGCGGTGCAGCTTGCGCTGCACCGCTGGTTTGCAACGTCATCCTGACCTCAGGCCGGCAAGGGTCTTCCCTTGGTCTCCGGCAAGAGCGGAACCACGATGAATCCCAGGATGTAGATGAACGAGAACGCCACCGCCATCCCACTGAAGCCGCCAAATTGGGCGATCAGCATGCCGGCGAATAGCGGCCCCATGAACGCAATAAAGCGGGGAGCGTTAAACGCAAACGCCATTCCGGTGGCACGCATGCGAGTCGGAAACAACTCCGGCAGCCAGACCGACATCCAAGAATATTGGCCGAGCGTGAAAAAGCCGTTGATCGCCGCAACCAGCAGCAGCATATGCAGATCGGTTGTCCACTTGTAGAGCGCAAACGTGAGTACCAGCGAGGCGGCGAAGAAGATCATCACGATCGGCTTGCGCCCGAAACGGTCAGCTAGGAAGCCAAGGCCGATATAGCCGCAGATGGCGCCGAGGTTGTAACTCATACCGGCATAGCTCGCCCATGTTTGCGGCGGCAGTCCGGCCTTGCCCGCGGCGGCAGCAACGAAGGGCGGCACCCATGTCGAGATGCCCCACCATGCCACTGTTGTCGTCAGCGACATCAGAAATACAATGATGGTGCGCTTGCGGATTTCCGGATCAGCGAACAGATCGGCGAAGGTAAAGCGGGTGAGCGCGTGGTCTTCCTCGCTCATTGCGGCGCCGCTCTTTTTCCGTTCCCTGGCAGATTTTCGCTTTTCGTTACTTTGCTCCCATTTTTGCGACTCAGGAACGCCGGTGCGCAACCAGAGTGCAAACAGCGCCGGGAGAACTCCGATAAAGAACATAATGCGCCAAGCGTGCGGTCCATAGCCGCTTACGAACAGCCAGGTGAATGAAGCCAGAAAGAACCCAATGCCCAGTCCGCATTGCATCAGGCCGGCGCCACGTCCGCGCGCATTGTCAGGCCACACTTCCGCGGTGAGAGAGGCACCGGTTGACCATTCAGAGCCAATGGCTACGCCGACCAAGAAGCGTAAAAGCGCGAACGAAACCCAGTCCCAGGCGAAGGCCGAAAGGCCGGTCGTTATCGAATAGGCCAGGATCGCGAAGATCATCGTACGCCGGCGGCCGATATAGTCGGCGAGCACGCCGCCGATCACACCGCCGATGCCCCAGCCCAGAAGCGTTATGCCGATGATCGTGCCGGCAAAAGCCGGGATCTGGGCGAATTGCGACGGGTCAAGCAGATCGCGAAGGGCCACACCAACCACCAGGATCAGGGCGAAGGTTTCGTAACCGTCAAACATCCAGCCGAGGTTCGAGGCGAACACAGTCTTCCACTGCGTCGCGTTGAGGCTGCGATACCACGGCTCCGAAGCGGCAACAGCTGCCGTTGTCATGGATCAGTCCCTCCCTCTAAGTCGCGTTTTGATTAGCCGGTTGATCCGGCCTTGCTATTGCGTGCGGCCATTTTGACCGCATTTATGATTTCTGGATAGGCGGCACAGCGGCATAGATTTCCGGATAGATAGTCCCGAATTTGCTCGTCGTCGGGATCGGGATGCTGTCCGATAAGCGCCTTGGTCATCATTACAAAGCCGGGTGTGCAATAGCCGCACTGGAAGGCTCCGCATTCGATGAACGCCTGCTGCACTGGGTCAAGCTTGCCCGGACTAGCCAGATGTTCGACCGTGATCACCTCGGTACCGTCGAGAAAAGCCGCGAGATGAAGACAGCCCGACACCGGCCGCCCGTCCACCAACACGGTGCAGCAGCCGCATAGCCCCTGCCCGCAACTTTCTCGCGCACCGAACAACGCAAACTGCGTTTGCAGCATCTCGACGACGTTGTGGTGCGGCTTTACATCGGCCGCGACCGGCCGGCCATTCAGCGTGAAATTGATTGTTCTCGCCGCCGGGCTCATCTCATTCGTCCCCGAGCGGCTTGTTGGCCTTGGCGCGTAGCGCGCGGAACACCGCCTCCGCGGTCAACGGCAGTTCGGTGAGGCGCACGCCGACGGCATCGTCAATCGCATTGGCGATTGCCGGCGATAAACCGAAGGTGGCGAGTTCGCCTACACCCTTGGCGCCGAACGGGCCGTTGCTCTGATAAGTGTCGACCGCCTCATTCTCCATTACCGGCGGCACATCGTGAATACCCGGAATCTTGTAATCGGCGAGCGAGGCATTGGTGACCTGGCCACCGTCAATATGCATCTTCTCGAACATGCTGAAGCCGAGCTGCATCAAGGATGCGCCCGATAATTGGGTTTCGACGATTTTTGGATTGATCGGTTTACCCACGTCAGCGACGTTAATCAGACGGGTAATGCGCACCTGCCCGGTCTCGGTATCCACTTCGATCTCGACGCCGCTGCCGGCCACCATCCAGAACGGCGTCGCGTTGGTGGTAAGCCCATTGGCGTCAGGCGGGATGTAGTCCGGCTTGTAGATGCCAGTGCCGACGATATTGCCCGCCTGCATGCCGTATTTCTTCCGGAATAAATCGGCGAGCGACGCATTGCTGCCCTCTGGCTCACCCAGTTCGCGCCGTAGATCACCGATCTTCGTGCGCGCCTCTTCGGCGGCGAGCCGAACGGCGTGACCCATGTGGAATAGGGAACGCGAGCCGAGCGTGCCCATGTCATAGGGCGTCACGTCGGTATCGCGCGGTACGACCCGCACCAACTCGGCCGGCATGTTGAGCACTTCGCCGACCATCTGCGCCATCGCAGTATCGGAACCCTGACCCATGTCAACGGTGCCGCAATATAGCGTGGTGCTGCCGTCGGCGGAGACATTCACGATCGCCACCGAGGTTGTCGGCGAGATGACCGCCTTGAGGGCCACCGCAAACCCGCGGCCGCGCCGAATCACGCCCTTGCCGCGATCGAACGGCTGCTTCCAGTTGAGCCGCTCGGCGATGCGATCGAGAACTTTTTCGATAGCAGTGTCTTTCAGGATCGTGCCGGTCGCCTGCGGGCGGCCGTCGCGCAGCAGATTCTGTTTGCGGAATTCGAGCGGATCGCGATTGAGAGCACGCGCGATCATGTCGGTATGGCTTTCGTAGGCCCACACCAACTGTGGAACGCCGAAGCCGCGCAGCGCACCGGCCGGCGTCAGGTTCGTATAGAGCGCATAGGAATCGATGGAAACGTTGTCGATGTCGTAGGGACCGGACGCGGTGAAGCCCGATTTCTGGGTAACGCGCGGACCAATATCGGCATAGGCGCCGCCGTTCCACCATACCTCGCATTTGCGCGCGATGATCCGGCCGTCCTTGTCGAGGCCGCTTTTGATGCGGAACGTGCTCGGATGTTTGGTGATGGTGTAGAAGTGCTCTTCCATCGTGTGCGCGATCTTCACCGGCCGGCGCGCCAACATCGACATGGCCGTCGCCAGCGCCTCCAGTTTGATGTAGAGCTTGCCGCCATAGCCGCCGCCCAGATACGGCACTTTGATGCGCACTCGGTTCTCAGGCCAGCCGAGCAGTCGTGCGATCTCGGTGCGTACGAACGACGGGCCCTGTGCCGATGAATAGATGGTGATGCCGTCGTCACGGTAATCTGCGATCGAGGCGTGCGGTTCGAGTGGCAGGTGCAGTACCTTCTGGGTGCGGAACGTATGCTCGAACACGTTCGCCGCCGTCGCGAAGGCCTTGTCGACATCGCCGCGCCGCAGCCTGAAATCGAGCGCGATATTGGTGCCTTTGCGGCCCTTGAGATGCTTGAGGTCGGCGAAAGTACCGGCTGGTTTCAATTCATCGTGCACCAGCGTCTTGTTTTCGGCCGCCTCGACCTCGTCGAAAACTGCCGGCAGCTCATCGTAGTCCGCCGTGATCTGCTGTGCGGCCTGATCGGCGACATGCGGGTCACTGGCGAGTACGACCGCGACCGGTTCGCCAACAAAATGCACCTTGCCAATGGCCAGAATCGGCTGGTCGTGGAATGCCGGCCCGTAATAGGGCTCAGCGATGACTTTCCGAACGTCGTCGCTGGTATACACGGCATAGACGCCGGGCACATTGCGGGCGGCGCTGGTGTCTATCGACTTGATACGGCCATGGGCGACCGTGCTGCGGAAGATTTTCGCATGCAGCATGCCGGGCAACTGCATCAGATGGGTATATTCGGCGCGACCGGTCACCTTGTCGCGCCCTTCCAGCCGCGGCAGCGAGCGGCCGATTTCTCCGCCGGACACAGTAGCTGCGACCATCAGTGCGACCCTCCGCTTGTCTGCATGGCTGCAAGCACCGCGCGCACCGCGTAGACACGCAGCAGCTCACGCTTGTAGGACGCCGAGCCGCGCAGGTCGGCGATGATATCGGCCTCATCTACGGCGGCATCCGCCACGTTTTTAAGCGTCTTGTCGTCTGCACCACCGCCGATCAATGCCGCTTCAGCAGCTTTCAGGCGCGTGGCCTTGGTGGTTGCTGCGCTGACGACAATGCGTGCAGATTTGACAGTCTTCCCTTCGGCACGCAGCGCGACGGCTACGCCGAGCGATGGCCAGTCGTCGGCAGAGCCGGAAGTAACTTTGAAATAGACCGCGCGCGTTTCGCCTTGCGCCGGGACGCGCAATTGCGTGATCAGTTCATTCTTGGCGAGTGACGTTTCGTAATAGCCGGTAAAGAGGTCCTCGATCGCCATCGTACGCTCACCCGCGGGACCACTGACCGCGATAGTGGCGCCAAGCGCGATCAGAACTGGCGGTAAATCCATGTGCGGATCCGCATGGGCTAGCGCACCGCCGACGGTTGCGACATTGCGCACCCGCACATTTGAAAGCCGCCGCATGGTGCGCACGATCACCGGTGCGCCGCGTGCGACCGCCGGCGAATGTCTCGAGTGCGCTGAGTGGCGCCATCGCACCGATGGTCAGGTCGCCCGCCGGCGATGCGGCGATACGGCTGAATGCATCGCCCAATTTGCGCAAGCTGACCAGGCGTCTGGGCCGAAATACCCCCGCCTTCATCATCAGCATCAGCGCTGTGCCGCCGGCGATCGGCCGCACCTCCGGGTCGTCCGGATCGATCAACGCGATGGCTTCCTTGAGCGAACCCGGCTCCAGCAGTTCGAAAGCCATCATCGCGGCGACCCAGGCTGCTCACCGGCGAAGGCGGCGGCTAGCCTTGCGGAAAACTGCTTTTCCATTTCCTTGGCCTTCGCCTTGAGCACCGGTTGACCCATGCTACCGAGTTTTCCGGTCAACGTCGCATCGACTGAATAGCGGATGACTGTCCCCCCATTGGCATCGGCAAGTCGCGTCGTCGCGGTCGCGGTCAGACGGCCCACCATTCCCATTGGTGTGCCTTCGACCTTGGCCTCGATCTCTTCGGACGGTGTTACGCGGCTCAACTGCACTCCAACTTTGAAGTTAAAGCGCATATAGGCAATGCGGGTTTCCAACACCGCATCGTAATGGGTAGCGTCGATCGCTGTGAGATCGCGCACACCTTCAATACAAGACGCAAAAAAAGGCGCGTCGCTGAGCGCTTTGAACACCGCCTCTCGCGGTGCAGCAACCGTTATTTCACCGACAAAATTCAAAACAGTTTCATTGCCGCTCGAGGTCAGATCGTCGTGAGGAAAGGTATCGCATGTTAGGGACAATCATTTTCGTCGGTCAAGTGATGCGAAGCCGATCGTTTATCAGTTGCTTTGCTCTCTAAGGATTTGAACACGAGAGAGAAGCGACATTCAGCGCGCCCGGCTTATACCACTCTTGCACGGCCATGCTGCCGGGCGATACCTTTGACAAAATTGCACGCATCGAGGACACAATGCTTCGATTGCTGTCGTACGTGACACTTGTCTTTTTACTCGGCGCAACCGCCGCGGGGGCGCAACACTATCCTGATCATCCGGTCAAAGTTGTGGTTGGCTATGCGGCGGGCAGCGGTCCGGACATTCAGGCGCGCACGGTGTCGGCGCAACTGAGCCTCGATCTTGGCCAGCAGTTTTTTGTTGAGAACCGTACCGGAGCGAACGGAACTATTGGTACCCGCGCGGTGGTCCAGGCCAAGCCAGACGGCTATACGATTCTTTATTCCTCAAACGGAATAGCGCCAACGCCGTACATCTACAAAAATCTTGGGCTATGACATCTTTACCGATCTCACGCCGATCGCAAGCGTCGGCGTTCTCGATGGTCTGTTCATGCTGGTCGACGCCAAGTCACCCTACAAAACCCTGCAGCAATTCATTGCCCACGCAAAAAAGGACCGCGCGGTCTACGGTTCTCCCGGTGTCGGGAACGGTCTGCACCTTGCAGCCGAAATATTCAGTAAAAAGGCCGGCATCAGCATGCAGCACATACCTTACAAGGGTGCTTCGGAAGTCATGACCGGCATGCTGAGCGGCAGTGTTGAAGTGATGTTTGTTACGCCCCCGTCGGTCATGGGGCTACTCAAAGAAGACCGCGTTCGCGCCCTCGCGTTCACCGGTAGCAAGCCGTTTCCGGCATTTCCCGACGTGCCTCTCATGAAAAACATGCTCCCGGGTTTTGAACCAATCGGGTCGTGGGGCATGTTCTTCGCTCCGGCTAGAACGCCCCCGGAGATCATTGAAAAGCTGAACTCGGCTATTCGGGCGGCATTGCAGGCGCCCGCTGTTGCATCGACCATGCAGCGGGACGGCTATATTCCTGACAACCGGGGTGTCGCAGAAACGGCGACTTACTTCCGCAAGGAGGTCGAACTGATGGGCGATGCCGTTAAAGCAGCGGGAATAGAGCCAAACTGACCCGGTCTATCCAACGGCCTCAAGAGAACTGGTGCCGGCCTTGACCGGCCTGGCACTGATCAAGACAAAAGCAATAATACAATCTTCCGTTCCACGATTGACCCAGTTGTGGATGGTCCCGCGCTGGACCAGCACATCGCCCGCTTTAAGTTTCACAACGACGCCATCATCAAGTTCCATCTCGATCGCGCCCGAGATCACCACGGCGTAGTCAATCGAGTCGGTCCGATGATTTCGCGGCGTGACACCAGGTTCGTATCGCACCACGCGAAATACAGTCCCGCCCTCGACTGTGGTCTTGAACGAGCCTGAGGTCGGATCCGAAAAGCCGTCATTGTTGACCGGAAAACCCTTGGTAGCCCAGATCACCGACGAAGAGGCACCTGGTCGGTTTGAAATCACGTTCTTCACGTTTTCATCGATCTCAACCTTGGCACGGCCTTCTGCGCTGTGCCCCGTCACCACGCGACGAATTTGCAAAGTCATCAATGCTTCCTTTCAGGTTCAGACTTGTCTTTTTCCGCCTTCCGCAAGAACGACGCAAAGATCTCCGCCATGCGCGGTTCGGCTTCACGCCACTCCTTGCGATCCCATTCCTTCAAAAGATTATCGTCTGAACGCCATTCGACGACATTGTCGTGCAGTTCGCTGTTCGGAATGAGTGAGGCTGCTTTCCGAGCGGTCTGCGGGGTGTGGATCACATCGTTTCCGGCAATCAGGCAGGCCGGCGCCGTGATAGAGCGCAAGTCGGCTTCGGTTGCACCTACAATCGGCAAATTGGCCGATTGCAGAAAACATTCCCGCCAATGGGTCATCGTCTCGATGAAGTGCCGAACATCGGTCTGCAAGAGCCGCTCCTTGTTGGCCGGGCGCGCTCTGATGCATTCGCTGAAATGGTCGCTGCGAGCAACCGCTGCCATTCCCTCTTCTGCGGCCATCTTGATGAATTGCCCGTAGTAATTCTCCGCCAACCGATCGACCGCCTCCTGTCCGCCCGTCAATCGCCACAGCAACAAACCGCGTAGGCCGTCAGGATGGCGAAGGGCATAGAGGATCGCGAGCCGTGCGCCCGCAGACGAGCCCCCGACGTACATGGGCAAGGCACCCAGTATCTGGCCAAGCTCATAGAGGTCGTCCGCCCATATCTCGTGTTCGGATGCCGAACCGTCAAAGGCGAGTTCGGAAGCACCACAATTGCGGCGGTCGTGCAGCAGAACGCGGTAGCCCGACCCTGCAATCGCTTTCGATATGTTGATCAACTCGTCGTAAGGTCGGCGACTTCCGGGCGTAAGGGCGATCCACGGACCGTTGCTGCCGATCGTTTCATAGTTGAGCCGGACTCCGCGGACGAGCGCCTCAGTCATGCAACCGCAACCACTTTCTTGGTACCAATAGGGACATGGAGCGTGAGCCAAAAGGTCTGGCTTGCAAGCTTGTACCTACTTCGCGCTCGCGAGCGGCTCCATTCCGCTGTTCCTAATTGTCTCGGAAGCGCGCGCGGAGGCAAGAAATTCGATCAGTCGTTTAGAACTCTCAATGTCTCCTGAGCCGGCGACGACGCCGGCCGAAAAAGTCTGAACGAACTGGATCTCCGGTGCGATGGTGCCTACCAAGTCGACGCCTGGCGCGTGCACAATTTCACTGACCGGCATGACTGCAAGATCGGCATCGCCGGCGGCGACCATACCGGTTGCGCCGGTGCCACGCGGCGAGACTTTAATGTTGATCTTATCCGCGATACCGAGCCGCGGAAGAAGATCGGTTTTAAGCCAGATACCACTGGTGCTCCCGGGGATGGCGACGCTTTTGGCGTTAAGCAGCAGTTGTTTGAATGCCTCGACCGTGCTCACGTCCGGTTTCGGACTCCCCGCCCGCACCGCCACGCCGAGGGGTACGCGCGCAAGATCCACGTCCGTCTCGGCGGCGATTCTCTTCGCGGCGATCAGCTCACTGAGGCCCTCCCTGGAGAGGATAACCACGTTGGCCGGCACGCCGCCGGCGAGCTGCGCGGCAATCGTCTGCGGTCCTGTTCCCTGCGACGCACCTGACCCGGTCGTGACCTTGATGCCGTTTGTCCGCTCGAATTCAGGAAGGAGCTTCTCGTATGCGCCACTAAATCCGCCGGATATCAAAACTTTCAGCTGCGCCGATGCCGCGACCGGGCAAAACACCGCCGTGACCAGGATCGCGAACGATAAAGCTCTCATGATTGGCTCCGGGGCAAAAAGCGGACGTGCGTACGTCAGCAACTTCTATTGGCCAGCGACAACTATCGTGCTCAGTCCAACGGTTCGACTTTGATGATCGAAGCACCGTGATTGCTGCCAACCCAAAAGCTCACTGGCGTTGTCGTGTTGTCGACAAAAACTCGTCGAATGTTTGTTGATTTCGGCAGCAGATAATCCACCATCTCACCGGTTTTTGTGTCTAGTCGTGTCACTTGATCAGTGATCATCGATCCGGTCCATGCGTTCTCGTTTTTGTCGAGAACGACATCATAGGGCGACGCCCACCGCGTAGTGAGTTTCCACTCCCTGAACTGCTCGGATCTGGTGTCGAACATTCCAATGCGATCACCCCGGTACTCGCCAAACCAGAGGCGATCTTGCGCATCCATATTTCCGCGTCGTGGCGCCGAGCGAGCTGTGGGTACTTCGAACAGCTTTACCTCGCCGGTTTTGGCGTCGATACGTCCGATATGCTGTTGGCGAAAATCGGTAAAATAGACATTGTTTTTTGAGTCAGGGATCACATCATAAATATTGTGCGGCTCACCTTTAGGGGAGTTCTTAAACGGTTCCCATGTTTCGATTTTTCCGGTAGCGACGTCGAGACGATGCACTCCGGCAAAACCGTTGTTCTGGGTCCAGACCTTGCCGTCGATATGCGAGCTTTGCGGGCTCACCATATTCACCTGAGCGGCGTCGATGTTTTGTTCGGCCGGCAGCGACCAGAATTGGAATGATTCGGTCTTGCGATCGAATTTGATGATCGTGGCTTGATACATATTGCCAAGCCATAGGTTGCCATCCTTATCGGCGCGCAGACCGAGCCCGCCGGTCGGAAAGCCGGGTTTGTGCTCGGGAATTGGATACTCGGTGACCTGTCCGCTCTTAGGATCAAGCCTGCCCAGATTCTGCTCGCCGAAGCTCGAATACCAAACGATGCCGTCCGCATCGACGATCACGTCATGCGGCGAAATTGTCTCACGCGGTAGACCGTATTCTGTGTAGATCACCCGCGTCGCCCGCGCTGTTGGACGTGCAAATGTTTTCAGCGCGTAACTCCATTGAGAACCAGTGCTAAGATTGATTGTGCTGAGATACTCCGCCGCCGCGCGGTAGACCTGGACACGCTGGTCACCGCGCTCCTCCATAAGCCGCTCAGCGCGGCGCAATTGCGGATGGGCCGGTATGCTCTGGTTTACATAACCCTGCATGCGCGGCAGCACTTGGGTTAGGAAGGCATCCGCGTCGTACTTTGAGCGAGTTATGCGTTCGAGCGTGTGACACCCCACGCAGTTGAGCAACTGGCCTTTCTGTTGGTCGGTGCCGGGTATGCTCGCCAACCATTCGCCATTCGACAGTTGCGCAGCGAGATCCTCGGTCTTCCGCAACTGGAGATCGAGCTTTGTCGTCTTCTGTTCTGTGACCTCGACTACCTTAGGGCCTTCGAGGTCATAACCGACCGCTCGCACTCCCAGGGAATATTGACCCGGTGCCAGTCTGCTTGCCGGAAAGGAAAAGCGCCCATCCCTGTCGGTCACCACTGTAACCGTGATGGACGCCCCTGTTTTGCTAGCGCTGACCAGAACCCCTTCCATCGCGCCACTTTCAGGGGAGCTCACAAACCCGGCCAGCGCGGCAACGGGCGTCTGTGCCAAGGCACCTCCCGAAGCCAGAGTCGTGAATTCCAAGCTGACGGCAATGACAAGTGCGCGGAAAAACATCGATATCCTCCCCGGACGGAGACATCTTTTCTTGCCTGTTACAAGAATATGCCTCGCGGCCGGCATTCAGCAACCGGGGTCGCGGGATCCAGGATCGTATAATGATGGATTTGAAGCGCGAAAGTGCGCGGCCCCCCAAATGCGGATATGTGCGGTGCACTAGGTCATGTCTGCTTTGGGTCAAGCGGACATGTGCGATGCAACTAGCAATGTCTGCCAAGGGAACCGTGGGCCGATGGAAATTGGTTGATAGAATGACGCCAAAGGACGCCTGGTGGCCTAATTTTGAGCGATATCTAGCGTCACGGACGCAAGACCAGAAAAGCCTAAGGCGTGAGCAGCCGCCGGCGTGATGTCGATCACGCGCCCACGCACGAATGGACCACGATCATTGATGCGCACGACGACGTTGCGCCCATTGCGCCGGTTGGTGACACGCACTTGCGTGCCGAATTTCAGCGTGCGATGCGCAGCGGTAAATCCGCCGGGGTTTGCACGTTCTCCACTCGCGGTTTTGCCGCCGGAATATGCATACACAGAAGCAATTCCAGTCTCAGCCATCGCGGATGAATCAGTGAGTACAGTAGAAGCGCAAATTGTCATAACAACGACAACGATAGGAAACATCCGGTCGGCGAAAACGCGGCACTTCATTTTTCCGTCGCCTCACAATGTACGCGAAACAAGTGTCGCGCCTTTACGAACCTATCGAACCGATTTCCCTTCCTTGGGAGCTTCGGTCGCTAGTCTCAGACTTAACCATTCAGAACGGCACTCGTTCCGCGCGCGCGATTGTCCGTCGCAGGATCATGCAAACTGAAGTAGCGAGAATGATGGCCACTCCACTAACCGTGCGGGCATTTAGTGCCACAGAGGATTTTGGCTTAAACCCCAGTGCTTTTCTGAGGGCCGTCTAATTAAAGTCATTACACCCCTTTTTGCGTTTGAGGTCGCTCGGGCGCCCCTCCCTAAGTAACGCTTGCGCCCACTGTCTGCCTTTGGCGACTTGTTGTTCCAATCGCGCCGACAGCTGGCTTCTTTTGGTTCGCCAAATCTATCGCGGACATAACCTCTGCCGTCGCGGTTTGATGGACCATATGTCCCCTATTTGAAATGCAGCGGAAAGTACTTTGAGCTATGTCGCGATGCAGCTTCTCGGATTGCTGCGCTTCACTCACTCGATCTTGCCTGCCTGCAACTATGGCCACTGGCATTTTGAGACGTCCGTAGGCCTTTCGGAAGCCGAAGGCTGCCGGGATCATGAGCGCCGTTTCGGCGGCGGCAGCCCGGATCTGAGATGGGCGCATCGCCATCTCCTCAGGAAAGTCTGCAAATTTCTTTGGAACAGCGTTGGGGCCGAAAATCTTTCGAAGGAAAAGTGGCCACAGCAGTCTGCCAAGAATAGGAGATATCGTATGGCTTAAGACGTCACCGACTAATGGCAGCGCTGGCGGCGATAGCACTAACACATCCGCTCGAACGGTCGGATAGTAATAGCCAGAGGCCAAAATCAGTGCGCGGATATTTCGAGGATGTTTTAACGCAAGGGCTACCGCAACCAGCGTTCCCCAGGAGTGTCCGAGTACGAGCGGTTGAGAAACGCCCATTTTTATAAGAGCAGCATTGAGAAGGTCGGCCTGCGCTTGGGGGGTCCACACGGTGCCGCGAGGCCTGTTGCTGTGACCAAATCCAGGGCGATCGAAAGCGATAACGCGATACTTCTTCGCAGCCAGATCAACTAGACCGCTCGATTCAAAATCCTGAATCATACTTCCATTGCCGTGAAGCAGAACAAGCGGACGCCCGGTTCCTCGTTCGACGTAGTGAAGCCGAACACCGTCAACCGTGATGAAACGTCCCGTCGGAGGGTTACGACGCTCAGCCATCTTTGCGAGAACGCGATTCAAGATCGCAGACGCAGCAAGACCCACAACGATGCTTGTAACAATGGGATGAGATTTCAGCACTTCGACGGCATTACTGCGAGCACGAGTCATTGGGCGATAAATCCGGAACTCTGGAGGGGCTGGGGGTAAGTCGTAGACCAACCTTCTGTGCAGCAGTCCGTTCCGTCGGTGATTATTTGACTTCCGAGCTCAATGTTTCCTCCGAGTTGGCGTCGCGCCGGTGCTTTCAATTGGCGTCGTCGGAACGAAAGCGCCTTGGCACGGATTGTCATTGAAAGCAGTCGCCGCCCAATAGCGATGGAAAGTCAAATTTCCAATCAGGAATGCGCGGTTTATTATGGCCAGCCGAAAAAGACTAAAAACAATTTTTGAACCGCTCGTCGTCGTGGTAGCCGCGATCTATTTTATCGTCGATGCGCTGGCTTTATCTGTCTTAAACCCTCTTTTGAGAAGAATCGCCAACTTAGGGCTGTTTGCCTTTGTCGCGCGGTGGATCGCTTCACTCAGCCCCTATGCCACTCTTGCATTGTTTCTGATCCCCCTCATTTTGTTGGAACCTGTCAAGCCTTTGAGCGCGTATCTCGTTGCGTCGGGGCAATTAAAGCTCGGCATATTTGTCCTAGTCGTGGGCGAAATTCTCAAGGTCACGACTGTGGAGCGCATATTTCACATTGGACGAGAGAAGCTTTTGACGATTAAAGCGTTCGCATTGGTTTATCATTTTTTATGGGAGTGGCTGAATTGGGTCCAAGCGTTGCCATCATGGCAAGCGGTCAAAGATAACTTTGATGGTTTCATTCATTGGGCGCGTAAACTAAACCATGATGCTCGCGCCCGAAGTTTTCGATAGCTTCCCCGACATATGGGCCGCATATGCTCCGCAAAAAGTCATGCCGCTATGGGCCACCATCGGACATGTACAGTTCAAATGGACTGCCCGCTAGGGCCCAATGGCCGACATTCCCAGACATTATTTGCACATGGCTCAATAGAGGTCTGTGTGCGCCAGCTCATCCCGCGATGTGTGCGCGCGCTCCCGCTCGGGAACATCTGACCCAGCGGGCCGGCGCGGGCCACGTGGAAAAACGTTGGCTTCCCAAATCTGGCGGCCAAGTAGACGATGCATTTCAACTTGCAGGTCAAAATATTCGCGCCTGCGGCCGCCATCGATTTCCCAGGTTTCCTCCTGGCCGGCTTGTTCGATCGAGCGCACTCGCGCGTATAGGTCGAGCATTTCCACGGTGGTCTTCGTCATCGAAACAACCCTACAGGTCGCTGTTCGCGGACTGTGCGCAGGAACGCCACGCGGCTGTCGCGCTCGATCTGCGACGGGAGAAAGGCACCGCGCGCGGCGTTGGCGTGCTCTAGTGGTATAATGTTATGTGCGATTTCCACCGGTGCCCCGCCACACACATGGCATGACACAAGGTGGGCGAAATTTTGATGCGTTGACTATCAACGCATGGGGGAGCAGGTCCGCTTTGCCATTAGCAGATCAGACATTCGAGGCAGGTCCGCGTGTCGGTTGCCAAAGAACTTTAGCGCGATCCCAATCGACAACCACGTGACCTTGGTCACACACAGATCTCGGGCGAAGTCCTAGTGTGAGTGCCGGACACTCCGCATTGGAGTCACGAACATGAACAAGCACGTACCTTTTATTTGGCGTCACACACGAAAAAGCTCGCCAAATCTCGCAGAAGAATCTGCCGGCTCGACAGTGACCATGAGGAGGTTGCTTGGCGTGGCAATTGCCACCGGGCTATTGCTCGCGATTTCGGGAACAAGTTCTGGAGCGCGTCCGCGGCACCTGTCCGGTACACATGCCCAAGCTTCGGTGAAGGAAGACCGTGGTGTCGTGCCCTATCCATCGCGCGTGCCAGCATATGATCCCAGGGGCACTTCGGCGTATCCGTTTGGCCCGGGGATCAACTTCCCTTATCCGGACCGCCCCTATGGCGATCCCGACAAATGGTAGGCAAGTCGCATTTGTCCCGGACGTCGCCACCAAGGCGAAGACAGCTACTTAGTTGGCTTCCACTCGCGTGCCATTTTCTGCGCCTCGGAAATTTGCACAGGCGTCATAAGCCGAGCAACGAGGTCTCGAATAGTTGCCGCGCTTTCCCTCCCCTGCATAGCAGCCAGGTTGAGCCACATATATGCCCTGACACGATCCTGCGGGACGCCTAAGCCATTGTCATACAAGACTCCGAGATTGTACTGGGCGTTGGCGTCGCCGTGTTCGGCCAGAGGACGAATAAGGCGCACGGCGGTCGCGTAGTCGCGCCTCTTAATCGCAGCGTTAGCATCTTCGAGCGGGCCTGCCAGCACGGGTATAGCAAAGCTCAGGCTCAGAAGAACGGTGGCAAGAGCGCGCTTGAGAGGCATGAGAGTCATTGGTTTGCGGAGAGAGCTCTCCTCCAGTTGATACGCTTAAGCACTGATTGTAATTTGAACCTAACCGGGGGGAGGTTGAAAATGGATGGCTTCTTCATTTTCCTGCTGTTTCTTGTATTTGCAACAGTAGTCACACTCGCCGCGGGCGTTAAGACAGTTCCTCAAGGGTTTCAGTGGACGGTCGAGCGGTTTGGCCGGTACCACACTACGCTCTTTCCTGGGCTCAATTTGATATTTCCTTTCATCGATCGCATAGGAAGAAAAATCAACGTTCAGGAAACGGTGTTAGCAATACCAAGTCAGCCAGTTATCACTAAAGACAATGCGTCTGTCACCGTCGACGGCGTCGTATTTTTTCAGATCTTAGATGCTGCCAAGGCAGCATACGAGGTTCAAAGTCTTGATGCGGCGATCACCAATATCACCATGACGAACATCCGAACTGCGATAGGCTCATTAGATCTGGACGAAACCCTGTCCAAGCGTGACGAAATAAACACTCGCTTGCTTCATGTTTTAGATGCCGCATCACACCCCTGGGGTACAAAAGTTACGCGTGTGGAGTTAAAGGACATTCGTCCACCCGACGATGTTGTTGCCTCTATGGCCAAACAGCTGACGGCGGAGCGAGAAAAACGCGCGACCGTTCTGGAAGCGGAAGGCGTGAAACAATCCGCGATTTTGAAGGCAGAAGGCGAAAAACAGTCGCAGATTTTAGCCGCCGAAGGTCGATTGGCCGCAGCGAATAGAGACGCAGAAGCGAGAGAGCGATTGGCTGAAGCGGAGGCTACTGCGACGAAAGTGGTTTCGACTGCAGTTCAACAGGGCACAGCCCAGGCACTAAATTATTTTGTGGCACTAAAATACGTGGATGCTCTGGCGTTAATCGGAAAATCGGGAAACTCCAAGTTGGTTCTTATGCCCATGGAAGCCAGTGCTTTGGTGGGCTCAATTGCGGGGATCGCCGAACTCGCAAAAAGTGCGGCAAGGCCGACAGATGGCTCGAACACCCCGGGCGGACGATGAACCCCTGGATTTTGGCCATAGGTTCGGTTGTTGTCGCAGTCGCCGAACTACAATGCCCTGGATATTATTTAATTTGGATCGCAGCAGGCGGCGCGATAACTGCACTCGCGTCCTTCGCATTTGACCTATCTTTGTCGGCGCAAATAAGCGTTTTCATCGTCTCTTGCTCTCTTTCCTGTATCTGGGGTTACTTTGTCTACCAAAGGATGATCCGCTCGAGTGAAGGCAATCCTCCTCTGAACCAACGCAATTTGGAAATGGTAGGGGCCAAGGGCGTGGTGACGCAGGCTCTCGAGAACGGCCAAGGAAAGGTCAAACTGGGCGATAGCGTTTGGCTTGCTGAAGGTCCAAATTTGAAGACTGGAACACCGGTTATTGTAAAAGAAGTACGTGGAACGGTCGTCTTGGTTGCAAAACACTAGCTGGGTGCGGCAGACGCGCTTTAGCGCACGCATCCCGCCGATCCTAAATTTGTCGAACTCCGCGGCTACATCACCGCAGCTTTGACGGCCTTGACCGGCCGAGCCCTGACGATCTTTCGGGCCGGCTTGGCTTTGAATATCATGGGCTCTTTGGTGAATGGATTGATGCCACTGCGTTCCTTGGTGGCTGGCTTCTTAATGACAACGAATTTGGCAAATCCAGGTACAACAAAAGCTCCTGATTTACTGAGTTCCTTATAACCTATCGCCGCAAGCGACTCGATAACGGCTTTGACGTCCTTGCGTGCCATCTTCGAATGCTGCGCGACAATTTTTTGAATGAGTTCTGATTTCGACATCAACTTGGCCATAAGTTGTCTCCGGAAAATTCGAATCATGTGCGAATAGGTTAGGCTCAAGGCTTCGGTCTAGGGAAGCGTGTTGGACTGTTGGCACGCAGCAATTACACGGGAGAGGTCGTAGGTTCAATCCCTACAGCGCCCACCATGATATCAGCGCGACGGTTTTATTCGACAGCACCGAATAACTCATACGCGTTTCAATTGCAGACCGTGCAGCGCATTTCGACAATTTTCGCTTCGGAAAAACTTTACCAACTCATGAACTAGAATTTTTTTTTCTTGCAACTATTAGTATCGACCTCTATGACGCTCCTGTAAGTAAGCAAACCAGTCGTGGGCTTTCGCGCAATGAACACCAAGATTTTGACTACGCTCGCTATCCTGCTTGGCACCGTTTCGGGTGCGTTCGCTCAATACGGCAGCTACGGCATCGGATCGAACCCGAATGCGCACGTAGTGCGCCCATACGTTACGCAGCAAGGAACGTATGTGCAGCCGCACGTGCAGACCAACCCGAATAGGACGCAGCTCGACAACTATTCGACCCGAGGCAACATCAATCCTTACACGGGTCAGATCGGCACCAGAACGCCGCGCTGGTGAAATCGGCCCTCACGCTCATTGCGATCAAGGCTACGCTTGCGCGCGGTTATGCAGGTAGCCAATAGAGTAGAAAGCCCCGGCTAACAGTCGGGGCTTTTGTTCTCGATCAATTAGCCGAATGTTGCCGTCGTTCATTACTATTGGCCCGCGCCGCCATGTCACCGTATTTAGAAAATCGAACTCATGACCCTAAAAATCAAATTGGTGGCGAACACCAACAAGACGATGACCAAAGACCCGGTTAGGTGGTACTTCAATCGCTCACTTGTGGCTGAGGCTTGCTGCTCTTTATGACCGCTCTAGATTGCCCGTTTTGCTCTATCGCCGCCGAGCGCGTTGTTTTTTCAGGTGACCAGGGACAAGGGATCTGGGATGCCTTCCCCGTCAATCCCGGCCATCTTCTCCTCATTCCGCGCCGTCACGTCAGGGTTTGGGATGAACTGACCGAAATCGAGAAGGCCTGGGTTTGGTCTGCAATCGGCCAAGCAATCGCCGCCATTCGAACTCGCTATTCGCCCGATGGTTTTAACGTTGGTTTCAATGCCGGCTCGGTAGCCGGACAAACGGTTCAACATTTTCATGTTCATGTAATCCCGCGCTATGCAGGCGATGTCCCTGACCCCCGTGGTGGAATTCGGCATGTCATTCCGGCGAGAGCAGATTATCTCACTCAAGATTTGGCGACGGCCGCCGTTCAGCAACGACTGATTAAGGGAAACGATGATCCCTTCCTGCCGCATCTCATCCAGCAAATGGATCAAGCGAACACATGCGACATCGCCGTCGCGTTTCTCCTTGACAGCGGCGCACGCTGCATCGTCGAGCATCTCAAAGATTTTCTGAACCGCGGCGGTAGGGCACGCATTCTTGTTGGCGACTATCTTGACGTGACTGAACCGATCGCTCTTCGCCGACTCGCCGACCTTGAGGGAAATCTCTGCCTAAAGATCTACGAAACACTCGGGAAAGGTTTTCATCTCAAATCTTATATCTTCTTAAATGGCTCTGAAGAAGGAGTTGCCTTTGTTGGTAGTTCGAACCTCTCTGAACCTGCTCTAACAACGTCTATCGAGTGGAACTACAAGGTAGTGCGCAGCAACGACACGAGTGGCTTCCATGAGATCCGCAATGGCTTCGACGCCTTGTTTGATAACAAAGCGTCTGTGCCGGTGACCGCAAATTGGATCGAGGCTTATGAAAAGCGCCGAATAGTACCGACCCGCGGAGAGTTCTGAAGTAGCCCAAGAAGAAGAAGAGCCGAAGCCTGACGCACACGCCATTCAGCGCGAGGCGCTGGTAGAACTCCAGCGAACACGTGATGAAGGATTTACCGCTGGCCTTGTCGTTCTAGCGACGGGCCTTGGCAAAACTTGGCTCGCTGCGTTCGATAGCGACCGACCTGAATTCCGTCGCGTGCTTTTCGTGGCACACCGCGAGGAAATTTTAGATCAGGCGGTAAAAGTTTTTCGCAGAATTCGGCCTACGTCTCGAATTGGTCGTCTCGCTAGCGAACAGCGCGAGACGGACGCTGATCTTGTTTTTGCGTCCATTCAAACCCTTGGCCGCATACCTCATCTTTCGCGGTTCCAACCGCATGATTTTGACTACATCGTGGTAGACGAATTTCATCATGCGGCCGCAAGCACTTATCGGCGCGTCATTGACCATTTCCGTCCTAAATTTTTACTTGGACTAACTGCAACTCCTGACCGCACCGATGGCGCTGACCTCTTGACACTCTGTCAAGAAAACTTGGTGTTCGAGGCAAATATACGTGATGGAATTGACGCCCAACGGCTCTGCCCTTTTCACTATTTTGGTATTGCTGATGATGTCGATTACAGCAACATCCCGTGGCGGAATTCGCAATTCGACATAACCGAACTCACGGCAGCAATCGCAACCGAGACGCGAGCGCGGAACGCGCTTGAGCAATTCCGCAAGCATGGTGGTCACCGCTGCATCGCTTTCTGCTGCTCGCAGCGCCATGCGGACTTCATGGCCGACTTTTTTACCCACGAAGGTGTAAAGGCCGTAGCTGTTCACTCCGGCACGAATAGCGCGCCACGCGCAACGTCCCTGGAAAGGCTAAGGGACGGCGAACTAGAAGTAATTTTCGCTGTCGACATGTTCAACGAGGGAGTGGACGTTCCATCTATCGATACAGTCTTAATGCTTCGGCCAACTGAGTCTACGATCATCTGGTTGCAGCAACTGGGTCGCGGCTTACGAATTTTTGACGGCAAGGAGCGGCTGATCGTAATCGACTATATCGGCAATCACCGTGCATTTTTAATGAAACTCCAAGGTATGGCTGTTGTTGTCGGACGTGACGTCGGGAGCAGCGCACGACAGCGAGAAATGCTTGAGGCGATACGCGACAATGAGATCATTCTACCACCTGGTTGTGACATCACTTATGAAATGACAGCCATTAACATACTGGACCAACTCCTGAGGCCAGCTCGGACTGAAGAGTTTCTAGAGTCCTTCTATCGGGATTTCGAGGAAAGGCACGGCATCCGCCCGACAGCTGTTGAGGTTTTCCACGCCGGACTTAATCCACGAACAAGAGGCGACCGATCGTGGTTTGATTTCGTCGATCGTATGGGTGGGTTGAGTATCGATGAGAAAGCGGCCTGGTCTGCCGCACGCGATTTCTTCGAAAATTTGGAGAAGACCGAAATGTCTCGGTCTTACAAAATCGTTTTGCTATTGGCGATGCTCGACCGCGAAACCCTTTTTGCAAGTCTTGGAATAGAGGAAATCACGCGCAGGGTCGTAGCCATAGCTCAACGAATACATGGGTTGGCAGAGGATTTCTCGGTCGACCTAGCCAACACAAAAGCCGTCCAAAGGCTTCTTGTTGACAATCCCATCGACGCCTTTGTTAGCGCTCGCGGGATGAACGGGGTACCGTACTTCACATTCGAGGGTGGGACGTTTGGCTTCGCCTTCAACATTACCGATTTGATAAGTTTTGCCACTCTACTCCGTGAAACTGTAGATTGGCGCCTTTCACAGTATCTTTCTCGCGGCGAAGTTGCTGCAACAATTTGTCGCGTATCTCGCAATGAAAGCGGTCAACCGATCCTATTCTTGCCGTCCAACGACCGAAGCCTTCCTAAAGGAAGGCTTGAGGTCGAGGTAGACGGCCGGCCCATGGAAGCAACTGTCGGCAAAATTGCGATCAACGTCGTTCGTGTCCAAAACAGTCCCACAAATGAACTTCCCACCATCCTTCGGACTTGGTTTGGCAACGACGCTGGTTTGCCCGGTCGCGGCGATCGCGTTCGGCTTCGGAAAGAAATAGAAACTACTGTTATGGAGCCTTTGAACACCCCCGGTGGATCCGTGTCCGGGCCAAGACTTTGGGAACGTTATCTACGCGAGACAATTCCGCCAACCTTTGGGCTTACTTTTAATCCAGCCAATTGGAATTCTGGCTTCGTCGTAAAACCTCCGCATATCTTCCTCCTGGTGACACTTGCAAAGGAAGATATGAAACCGGATCACCAATACTCGGACCACTTTTTGTCGGACCACGAATTCAATTGGCAAAGCCAAAACCGAACCACTCAAGATTCCAAGCATGGTCAAATGCTGCATGACCACCGAGCAATGGGCATTCAAGTTCACCTTTTCGTTCGGCCCACAAAGAAAACGGGTCAAAAGCCAACTCCTTTCACGTATTGTGGCGAAGTTGAATTCGTTTCTTGGGAAGGGGACAGCCCGATCACTATTCGATGGCAACTCAAAGAGCGAGTGCCGCCTCCGGTGCAGGCACCTCTTAAAGTGCCTGGCGCTTAACGGCGGCACGAAGGAAGCTGGCAATTTCCTTATGGAGCGAGCGGCTTGTCAACGTCGGACGAACCAAACGCAGCGCTCCCGATAAAGTTTGTTCTCGGCAGGAAGTCTTCTAAACTTCACCACAATGCGACAAGGTCGCACACTGTCCTGCGCAATTTATTTATTGCATCTATGAACTGAGACCCACAGGATTGAACCGTGTGCGCCTACGAAATCATAGACTTAACGATTGAACCGGCTGCGCTAGGGGACGAAGCCAAATCCGCTTCGGAACGGCAATGGCTCAAATGATTCCTGCGGCGGTGCCGCCGCGGGCAACGTTGGGAGAAAAAGCACTCTTCAAGATTTTGGAAGCTCTTCCCGACGACAACTTCGTCTACTACGACGTTCAAATCAAACATCGGTATGCGGATTTCGTCGTGATCAGTCCGCGCCTCGGCGTCTTAATGATTGAGATCAAGGATTGGAAGCCAGAGACGATTGTATCGGCCGACAACAACACAATCGAGCTTCGTCTGCAGTCCCACAACAAAAAGGTATCTCATCCACTCAAACAGGCGCGACAGTATGCTCTCGCTCTAAGGGACGAAATCCAAACACGACTGGAGGGACGCGTGTTACTTGTGCGAGATGGACCGCACAAAGGCAAAATTGGATTTCCAATTTCTTATCTTGCCTGTTTATCGCGAATATCAGAAAGCGATATTCAAACGCTCAACCTCTCAAGCGTTTTTGACTTAAGTCGTACCCTCACAAAAGAATGGTTCACTATTGCGCAAGACATCCCTGGCGACCAATTAGAAGGGTTTCTTGCTTGCTATTTCGTACCAAAATTTCAATTTGCGTCATTGGACAAAACACAAATCGACCACCTTCGCGCAATCATTCATCCCCACATAGTGGTTCGCTCAGCTACAGAAAAACTACTCCATGCCTATGAAGATAGCGGACGTTCATTTGAAACTTTCCTCCGCGTTCTTGATGCAAAACAAGAGCAAAAGGCTCGCAACATTGGCGCAGGACACCGTCTCATGTTTGGTGTTGCGGGGTCAGGAAAAACAACAATTCTAATTGCGCGCGCCAAATATTTGGCTGAGCAGAATCAAGACAAGAAGGGTTTAGTTCTTTGTTTCAATCGCCCGTTGGCGACCTATCTCAAGGCTCAGCTAACGGATTTTGCCAACGTGACCGTCCAAACCTTTCATCAATTGGCCTATAGATTCGGCATTGGCGACAGCAAATGGGATCAAGAATTTGGCCCCGAATTAAAGGCAGCCATTCTGCAAAAAAATGAACCATACGACTTCATTTTGATCGATGAGGCACAGGACTTCGATCCGGATTGGTTCCCCTGCATCAACGCGTTATCGAAGGACCCGAATGAGGCAGACTTGTTCATTACGGGAGATGGAAGTCAGGGCCTTTATAAACAACGTAGCAAACGCTTCTCTTGGAAATCTAAAGGTGTCCAAGCGCAAGGCCGGACGGAATACTTGTCCGAAAACTATAGAAATGCTGCGAAGATTTTTAAACTCGCGGAAGGATTCTCGGGACCTTCGACCTTCGGCGAGATCGAAGGAGAGGCTGATGCTTATCGAAATGACTCCCGCACCGTAGCGAGCGGTGGAAACATTTTTTTAATCCGGGCGAAAGACCGCGCCGACGAAATCTCTAAGGTACTGGACTTGGTTTCTCAGCTCCTTGGTGGGAAATTCGACGACCAAAAAATCGGGCTAACCAAATTTGATTTCGCCGACATTGGCATCCTCTACCCAGCGCATAGAAATCGAGAAGCACTGATAACGGAAGCGCTGATCCCTAAACTCAAGGTCGAATGCAATGCTCCGGTGGTCTGGATCAGTGATCCGAAAGGAGCAAATAGGTCGGATTTCAGCTCTGCAATTCGGGTTCAAACTATACATCATGCAAAGGGGTTACAGTACCGCGCGGTAATTTTTATGTGGGCCGACCTATTGCCGTTCGCTCACGATGTTGAGCAGGACCGAAACTTATTTTACGTAGCGCTCACGCGAGCAACCGAACTCCTGGCAATTGTTCACTCCGGTCAATCGTCATTTGTGGCTGAGGCCTACGCCGCAATAGAGAAAAACCTGACCATTGGCTGAAGGGGCTATTGAAAAGCGGCGGGCATAACGTTGGCAGGCCATGTACCCTTCGCCCCAAAGCAGACGCACCGCCGCACGATGCCTATCTTCAAGCCCTAGACTTCGCGGACGCGCCGAATTCCTGCTGAAGCCGCTCGTACGCCTCGGCAACTATGTCTTTTCCGTACTTTCGTTCAAGTCGTCGAACGGTGAAATGGCCGCGCGCGACAGACTGGAAGTGGTCCATAAATAAATAGTTGATGGCAGCGCCTCCGAGTGCGCCTACGACAGGGACAGCTTGCGCGGCAACCTTTTGAGAAACAACTAGCCCAAACCTAGAGGCGATCAGAGCGATCAAGCGCACCAGCGCCGGGCTGCTTTCCTTAACGATGCCACCCTCAGCGATAAAATGGGCGGCTGTCGCAACGGCCGTCGTTAAACCCGCACGCACAGCGAAATAGCCACTCTCCGCAGCGTCGTCTGTTGAAGTCCGACCGCCCAGTGCGAAGACCTGAAGGCATGATAAGCTGGCTTCTGGATCGGCCAGATCCTCACCTTCACTTCGTGCGATATCGAGAATTGACCGCAATATGATGATGGTCGAGATGGGGAGTTCTATGGGCAGCGACACAGCTCCGAGCGCCCCTCCGGTAGCGCCCGAGGCAACCACCAAAGCTTTGTGCAGTATCTGTGAACTCTCCTGAGATCCGCCTCGGATTGTGAGCAGCGCGACTTTGAGGGCTCCGTCAAGGCTTTTTGTTGTGGCTTGGGTAATAGCTTGCGAGGCACCCGCCGGCAGCTTCCGCAATAGTTCAACAGGCGTACCAATCACGTCAGCAATGTGCGCGGTCAAGCTTGGATGCTCGAGCACCTGGACAGCAGAGCGGAGTGCATCGGTGTCGCTTTTGTCCATAGTCGTTGACGCGCCACCGTCATAAATTGAATCCTTCACACTGCGGCACCCCTCTCGGCACAACCGTCTAGGTCGGACGAAGTCTACCACTAGAAGCGATATGGGCTAAATATTGCCGGGCCGGGCACAGATACAGGCAACGCAGCCGGCAAAGTCGACATCACTCTCGCCCGCTTACCTCGGAAAGTGGACACTTCCGATAATCGCGCTTATCGGAGCCAACAGAAAGTCGGCCAGTCTGCAAGCTAAGTAAACGAGTAGCCCGCAAGCCCTTCAAGTTTTCCGCGACTTCGCGTAATCAAGGGCCATCTTGCGGAGACGTTGCTCTGCTCTCTCCGAACGCTCGAGCTCTTTAACGAGAGCAGCCTGTTCCGTTGTCTGGTTCGGATCCATACCCATTACCGTGAGGTTGCGCACCTCGCGACGCACGCTCTCAAGCTTAGTTTGCAGATCAGCCAATGTCGGGATGACCGCCTCAAACCTACGACGTCTGATCCGTCGCGGCATGCGTTCGCTCCCAGAGGCCTCTCGCAATTTCTAGGGCATTCACTCGGTGACTGTCCCACCACGCGCGTTCATCGCCGGTTTGGTGCAATTGCCGGTGATGCCCGCGGCAAAGCGGCACTGTGAACTCATCGCTCACCTTGAGGCCAATCGCTCTCGGTTGTGCAAACCGCAAGTGATGGGGATCGGAGGGCTGCCGGCCACAGATGAGACAGGGCTGAGAGGCAACGAATTTCAGGTGCGCCTTGTTACGCAGCCGTTTGGGTTCGGCAATCGCGAGCTGACTCTTGTCGATCCTGGTAGGCGACAATTCGTTCTCGACGGAGCCAAAAGAGGAGGCCTGATCCTGCCGCAAGAGGTCGGTCATGGATTTGTGGTGGTGCCGGCCGTAGTAATGCGACGGCCTCGGGATTGGCGTTGTATCGTCCGGATGTAGACCGACACGCGGCTGGGTGGGCGCACTCTCTACCGGTATCGACCTGACTATTGGCGAGCTTGCCGAAACAGCATTCTT
This sequence comes from uncultured Alphaproteobacteria bacterium, assembly GCA_963707615.1. Classification (GTDB taxonomy): domain Bacteria; phylum Pseudomonadota; class Alphaproteobacteria; order Rhizobiales; family Xanthobacteraceae; genus Pseudolabrys. The sequence continues at coordinate 316,251 of CAVPQT010000006.1, read as the reverse complement.
ATCCTTGCGATAGAGCTCAAGCCCGAATGGTCTGCCAAAGGTCGCCAGCGCCCGTTTGGTGGCATCGGTTTCGGCGGCCTTGAGTGCCGTATCATGCACCTCACCAGGCGAGGTGCCCCGCCCCTCTCCCGTTCCATGACCCTCGCGAACAATCGTTGCTCCATCAGCTTGAACGGTGATGCGCACTTTCGCGAGGTAGATAGCGAGGAACGTGCCCCGGTTCTCCCGTGTCAGCACACACCGCGAATCAATTGTCTCGCGGCTCCACGCATCGAAACCGAAGATCCGATTGGCTTCGGAGATCGCATACCATCCCTCAATATATGAGAGTTTGCGTCCATTCGCCTCGCGCGTCCGGATTCGCCGGCTGCTGAGGCCACGCTGCAACGCCTGCGTTTGTTTTGCGGTGAAACCCATCACTTTGTCCTCACGCTCAAAACGGGTTCAGGATTGGACAGAGCAACGCCGCTAACCTCAGCGCCACCTTTGAGGTCGCTCAGCAGTTCTTGCCGGTTAAGGCGCGGCTCCCTCGGCTCCCAGTAGATGCTCGGGACCGCGGCTTCATCGAGCACGAGGAGCGCGGGCATGCCGGGACGGATCGACACGGTGAAATCGGGTGCCGTAATCTTTTTCAGATCGAGTTCGACCATCACGTCTTTGGCGATCTGCCGGCGCTTGGCGGCACAGTCCTCTAGGCGCTCTAGTCGATCCTGCATTTCGGCGATGCGGCCTTTGAGGCCCGTTGCCAGAGCTTCATCGGCGAGTGCTGCACGGATGATGGCCGCGATGATCTCATGGAGATCCGTCAGGCCTTCGACAGTGTCGGCGAGCGTCTGCTCATCGATGGCGGGATCCTCGGCGCGGACTCGGTCGCGGATCGCGCGGTAGGTAATGGCAACGAACTCCAGGTTCATGCACTGGCTCCTTGAATTCGGTCTCGCGCGAACCTGTGAACATCAGTCCTGTTCACCTTCCGCTGATCCGAGAAATCAGTTCTTTTGTTCAGGCTTAAATCAACCTGAATGGTATGAAACATACCATATGGAATGATTACGTCAATATGATATTAAAAAAATTAACAAGCTCGCAGATCAGAGCAGCTCGTGCGCTGCTACGATGGAGCGCGGAGGACCTAGCTCGCAATTCAGCAGTCGGAATAACCACCATTCGGCGGGCAGAATTAGCTGAGGCTGAGACTTCGTTGACCGCTGCAAACGATCGCGCAATCAAGCACGCCCTGGAAAACGCCGGCGTCGAATTCATTGACGAAAACGGCGGTGGCGCGGGAGTGCGCCTCCGGAAACGTAGTCGGGTAAAAAAGTAAGTTTGGCAGAACGAAGCCAAATGCGAACGGCTACTTATCTCTCACCGATACTATCCCTTCGCACGAGAGAGGTCGTAGGTTTTGCCCCAACTCCGCCCGCCACCAGTACCTATGTCTACTGCAGCCAAACCCGTCACCATCACCGTCAGCGACACCATTCGCGTCTCAGGCATGCTGCAAAAGCCGTCCGGCGCGCTGGCTTGCTACGTGCTAGCGCATGGCGCCGGCGCGGGGATGGATCATCCCTTCATGGAAAATGTCGCGCGCGGGTTAGCGTCGCGCGGCATTGCCACGTTGCGCTATCAGTTTCCCTACATGGAGCGCGGCAGCAAGCGGCCCGACCCGCCACCGCTCGCGCAGGCAGCGGTCCGTGCTGCCGTGGCCGCGGCGCAGCGTCTGCTCGCCGGACACTCCGCTCATCGCCGGCGGCAAGTCGTTCGGCGGCCGGATGACCTCGCAAGCACAGGCGAAAGCTCCGCTCGAGGGCGTGCACGGACTGGCATTCCTCGGATTTCCGCTGCACCCGGCCGGCCGGCCGTCGCAGGACCGCGCCGAACATCTATTCGATGTGCAAATCCCGATGCTCTTCCTGCAGGGCACGCGCGACAACCTGGCGTCGCTCGATCAGCTGGAGCCGGTCTGCAAGCAGCTTGGCAAGCGCGCGACGTTAAAACTATTTGCGGATGCCGATCATTCATTTCACGTTCCGGCACGGACAGGCCGGAAGGACGCGCAGGTGCTCGATGAAGTCCTGGATGCACTCGCGGCGTGGCTCGACAACGTGATCCTTCGGCCAAGCAAGAAAGCCTGATTGGCGTCACGCCAACCGCAAATCAGCTCCCAACAGCACACGTCTGTCCGCTGGCCGCCGCCTGCCGGATCGCATCGAGCACACGGACGTTCTGCAGCCCGTCGCGCGCACTCACCACCGGCTCGGCCGTGCCGCGAATGACCGCGCAGAAATTGGCGAGCTGACGCGTCAAGGGATCGGCCCGCTCGATCCCGATCGTCTCTTCCTCGAAAGGCTCGCGCCAGGATCGCTTCGCGCGATCGCCATAAAACCGCAGGCGCATGGTCGGGATCGCCAGCGAGCCGTCGGTGCCGGAAACGACGTAACAATCTTCGTCCGGATAGGCGGCAAAGACCGGATCTTCCCGGGTCGTCTGCTCCCAGCTTCGCGGCACGGCGACGGTATCGGACAGCATGAAGCTGCCGAGAACGCCGTTGGCAAAGCGCAGGCTGACCGACACCGTATCCTCGACCGGAAAATTCCGCGTGGCGGACGAGACAAAGGCCTGCACGGCAACGATCTCGCCGCACAGCGCGCGCAAGTTTCCGATCTCGTGCACCATGTTGATCAGCAGCGGCCCGCCGCCGATCTGCCGCCGCCACGGGCCGTCCTCGAAATACTGGTCGGGCTTGCAGAACATTTCGGTGCCGACGACCGCGACCAGCCGCCCGAGCCGGCCGCTTTTCACGACCTCGACCGCTTTGGCCATGATCGGATTGTGCTGGCGATGATGCCCCGTCAGCAGTTTCACCCTGGCGCGCTCGGCGGCCTGACACAGCCGTTCGCCGTTCTCGACGCTGTCCGCCAGCGGCTTCTCGATGAGCGTCGGAACGCCGGCAGCGACACAGGCAAGCCCCTGTTCGACATGCAGCCGGTTGGGCGACGCAAGAATGACGCCATCAGGACGTTGCTTGAGCAAGTCCGGCAGCGAAGCGACGAGCGGCACGCCAAGCTTTGCGGCGAGGTCCGAGGCGCCCGGCGCCGGATCGACGATCGCCATCAGCTCGCAGTCGCGGCTTTTCAGAATGCGCTCGATGTGCGAGCGCCCGATGGCGCCCGCTCCCACGACCGCAATGCGCAAGGGGGCTGTCACAGCCCCGGAACCGTTTGTTCGCCCGCGAGCCGGGACTGGGCATTGAGCCGGATCGGCGCGTTGATGGCGCCAAAGCCTTTGTATCCACGCCGCTGCACGATTTCGAGGAAGAAGAGATCCTTGAAGCTGCGGGTGTAGAGCTGGAAATATTCGCCCTTGTCGTCCTTGTCATAGAGGACGTTGTTGGCCTTGAGCATTTTCAGCCGGTCGCCGCCGAGATCGACGCGCGCCTCGAGATCGTCGTAGTAATTCTCCGGAATGCGCAGCGTCTCGACGCCGTTCGCGCGCAGGCGCGCGGCGGTCGCCAGGATATCGTCGGTGGCAAAGGCGATGTGCTGCACACCCGAACCGAAATATTCGTTGAGAAAGCGCGAGGATTGCGTGCGCGTGCTCTGCGAGGCGTTCAGCGCGATGCGCAACGTGCCGTCCGCCGTCTCGACAACCTGGCTGCGCACAACGCCGCCGGGATCGTTGATGTCGACCTGCGGCGTTTTCTGCACGTCAAGGAGCGAAGTGTAGAACAGCAGCCAGGACAGCATGTCCTCGTAGTGCGTCGACTGCGAGATGTGGTCGACAACCGTGAGGCCGGCGTCGGCGCCCTTGCCCGCCGCCACCGGCTCGAACTCGACGTCCCAGACCTTGGCGAGCTTGCTGGTCGGATCGAGGAAATAGAGCAGGCTGCCGCCCATGCCGCGCACGGCCGGAATTTCGAGTTCGCCCGGCCCGACTTTCTGCCGGAACGGCGTGTCATGCAGCTTCTCGGCGCGGTCGAGCGTTGCCGCCGCACTCTCGACCTTCAGCCCGATGGCGCACACGGATGCCCCGTGCGTGATGTAGTGGGAATGCGCGAAGCCTTCCTTTTCCTTGTTGATGACGAGATTGATCGACCCTTGCGTCCAGCGCGACACGGCCTTCGACTTGTGGCGGGCGACGTTGCGAAACCCGAGGCCGGCGATGAACTGCTCGAGCTCCTGCGCGGTGCGGTCATCGACCGCGAACTCGATGAATTCGACGCCGAGGCATTTCGATCGCGGCGGCATCTGCGGAACGTCGGCAACCGGCTTGCCGCTTTTCGCGCGCAGCTGATCCATCAGATAGACCAGCGAGCGCTGCCCATCGACCGCGACCGAACGCGGCGAACCGGCGCGGAACTGGTCGTTGAAAATCTCGAGCGACAGGTCGCCCTGATAGCCGGTCGCTGCCACCGCACCCATGAAATCGAGCAGCGGCATATCCCCCTGCCCCGGGAAGCAGCGGAAATGCCGGCTCCAGTTCAGCACGTCCATCTCGAGCCATGGCGCATCGGCGAGCTGGACGAGAAAAATCCGGTCGCCGGGAATGGCGCGCATCGGCGTGAGATCGGTCTTGCGGGCGAAAGTGTGAAAGGAGTCGAGGACGAGACCGATGGCGGGATGGTTGGCGCGGCGCACCACCTCCCAGGCGTCGCGGTAGTCGTTGATATGGCGGCCCCAGGCCAGCGCCTCGAAGCCGACGCGCAATTCGCGCTTGGCCGCACGCTCGCCGAGCTCATGAAAATCCGCCGCGAGGCGATCGATGCCGCCGAGCGAATCCGGCGACACGTTGCTGCAGACCAGCAGCAAGTCGCAGCCCAGTTCCTGCATCAGGTCGAACTTGCGTTCGGCCCGCTCGAAGGTCCGCTGCCGCTGCGGTTCCGGCATGCCTTCAAAATCGCGAAACGGCTGGAAGGTGATGGCGCGCAGTCCGAGGTCCGACCATCTCCCTGGCGACGTCGGCCGGCGTGCCGTTATAGGAGAGCAAGTCGCTTTCGAAGATCTCAACGCCGCGGAAACCGGCCGCCGCGATCGATTGCAGCTTTTCGCTCAGACCGCCGCTCAGACAAACCGTGGCTATCGATGTTTTCATTTTTTTGTCCTCCGGTCAGACTGCTTCACGGAGCGCGGCTTCGCGCGCATCGTAACCGGCGGCGAACGCACGGTGAAGCCGGGCAAGATCAGGCGTTATGCCGGTGAAAAAGCGGAACGCCTCGACCGCCTGATGCACGCACATGCCATCCCCGCTGAGAACGCGCGCACCCTTTGCTGAAGCGGCCTTGATGAATTCCGTATCGACGGGGGTATAGATGACGTCGGCCGCCCAATGCGTCGGCTTGATCGCGGAGACCGGCACCGGATTGCCGGGAAAGCCGCGCATGCCGACCTGCGTGGCGTTGACGATGCCATCGGCCGCGGCGATCTCGCGCTCGACATCGCGCGCGACCCGGCAACGCGACGCGCCAAAGTGCCTGGCCAGATCGCTGCACAGCGCGTTGGCGCGGCTTTGCGTCGCGGTCATGAACGACGAGCACCGCGACGCCCAGATCCATCAGGGCGAATGCCACAGCATGGCCGGCGCCGCCGGCGCCGATCTGCACGACGGTTGCGCCCTCCGCGCTCTTCCGGCCGAGAGTTTCCTCGAAGCTGCGGCGCCAGCCGCGCCGGTCGAAATTGTAGCCCGTGGTGCGGCCGTCCGGTGCGATCGCAACCGTGTTGATGGCGCCGATCTGCGCGGCTTCGGGATCGATCGCATCGAGAAGCGGCAGGATATCCTGCTTGAACGGATAGGTGACGTTCGTGCCGGAAAACCCCGTCGTCTTGATCGCATCGAGAAGCTGCGGCAATCGACGCTCCTTTTGGCGATCGACGTCCATCAGATGATAGAAGCCATCGATGCCGGACGCGGCGAACGCTTCGGCGAAGAGTGCCGGCGACAGCGAACCCATGATGTTCGCGCCGATAAGCCCGAGCAGCATCCTGCGCTTGCTCATGCCACGCGCTCCGGCTGGGCCAGACCGCCGCCGAGGAACAGCTGCGCGATGCGCGGGTCGGCCAGAATATTCGGCGCCGTGTCTTCGATGCGCGTCTGGCCCTGTTCCAGCACCAGACCGTAGTCGGAGATCTGCAGCGCCTGCTTTGCATTCTGCTCGATCAGCAGAATCGTGACGCCGTTGTCGCGAAGCGATTTCAAGATGGCGAAGACCTCCTGCACCATCAGCGGCGACAGCCCGATCGACGGCTCGTCGATCAGGATCAGTTTCGGATCAAGCAGCAGCCCGCGCGCGACCTCGAGCATCTTCTGCTGCCCGCCGGACAGCGTCGACGCCTGCGCGTCGCGCCTTCTCGTTCAACATCGGAAAGCGCTGCATGATCTTTTCCAAGCGCCCCGGAAGGCTCGCCTGATCGGACAAGGCGACACCGCCGAGCTCGAGATTGTGGCGCACGCTCAGCTCGGGAAAAATATTGCGGCCCTGCGGAATGTAGGCGACGCCCTGCGTCGAGCACCTGGCGCGGGCTGAAATTCGTGATGGCGCGGCCATCGAGCGTGATCGTGCCGCTGCGCACCGACAGCAGCCCGAAGATCGTCTTGAACATCGTCGACTTGCCGGCGCCGTTCGGGCCGATCACCGTGGTGATCGCGGCGCGACGGATGCGCGCGGTCGTGCCGTTGAGAATCGTCATCTTGCCGTAGCCGGCAAAGACACCATCGAGGACGAGCAGCGGATCGGCACTCATTGTTCAGTGTCCGAGATAGGCTTCGATCACGATCGGGTTGCGGCGGATGTCATCGGGCGCGCCTTCGGCGATGAGGCGGCCTTCGGCGAGCACCAGCACGCGCGTGCAGAGCGCCATGACGAATTCCATCTGGTGCTCGATCACGACAAAGGTCGCCTTGCGTTCGGTGTGATAGGCCTGAAGCCGTTCGCGCAGGTGTCCGAGCATGGTCAGGTTGACGCCGCCGGCCGGCTCATCGAGCAGCACGAGCCGCGGGCCGGCCATGAAGGCCATGGCGGCGTCGAGCAGCTTCTGCTGGCCGTAGCTGAGCGAGCCGGCCTGCTCTTCGGCCAGATGCGACAGGCGGAAGAACTCGATCATCTGCGCGGCGGCGTCGCCAAGCCCGGCATCGGCGCGGCCGAACAGGCGCGATGCCATCGTGCCCTGATGCTCCTGGCCGGCGAGGATGAGATTGTCGCGCACCGAAAGCTGCGGAAACACCTGCAGCAGCTGAAACGTCCGGCTGACGCCGAGGCGGTTGAGATCGCACGGCCGCATGCCCGTCGTCACCTGGCCGTCGATGCGCACTTCGCCGGCGCTCGGCTGCAATTGGCCGAGCACGCAATTGAACAGTGTCGATTTGCCCGAACCGTTCGGCCCGATGATGCCGAGGATCTCGCCCTCGTGCACGTCGAACGACACGCCGTCGACCGCGGTGATGCCGCCGAATGCCTTGCGCAGGTTGGACACTTCGAGCACGGCGGTCATGGTCCGGCACCTTCCGTGCGCACCGTCGTCGTGGCGCCCGCTCGGCGGCCGTTGAAGGCCTTGGTGGCGCGCTCGGCAAGCCCGAGCAGGCCCGACGGACAGAACGCCATCATCACCATGACCAGCGGCGGCATAGAGGATGAGGTAGTAGCCTTGCGTGAAGCGCAGCCATTCCGGCAGCAGCACGGCGACCAGCGCGCCGACGAAGGGCCCGAAGAAATAGCCGCTGCCGCCGACGATCACCATCAGCAGCAGGTTGAACGACAGGCCGAGCGCGAACGAGTTCGGCTCGATGAATTGCACCAGCGGCGCATAGAGCGCGCCGGACAAGTCCGCCGAGGCTCGAGCCGATGGCGAAGGCCATCAGCGTGTAGCGTCGCGTGTCGAGGCCGAGCGACAGCGCGCGCAGTCGGATTTTCGCGCAGCGCGACGAAGGCGCGGCCCCAGGGCGAGCGCAGCATCCACCAGGTGGCGAGCGACAGCAGCGCCAGCATGCCGAGGCAGAAGAAATAGAAATCGCGCGCGCTGTTGGTGCGACCAGCCGAAGATCGTCGGGCGCGGCGATGCCGGTGATGCCGTAGATGCCGTCGGTCAGCCATTCCTCGTTGCGCAGCACCAGAAACACGAGCGTCGTGAAAGCGAGCGTGACGAAGGCGAGATAATGGTGCTGCACGCGCAGCGCCGGATAGCCGAGCACCCAGCCGATCGCGAAGCACAGAAGACCCGCGGCGAGGAACGCGAGCGAAAAAGGCACGCCCAGCGGCATCAGCAGCGCAACGGTATAGGCGCCGATGCCGACGAAGGCGCCCTGCGCCAGCGAAATCTGCCCGGCATAACCGAGCGTCAGATTGAGGCCGATCGCGGCGATGGTCAGGCACCGCCCAGATCGAGATCAGGATAGATGCCGTAGGGCTTCAGGAAAAACGGCGCGACGATTGCCGCCACGGTGGCGAGCGCGACGACCACGGTGCCGAGGCGGTTCATACCGTGCGCTCCTCGAGCCGCCCGAGCAGGCCCTGCGGGCGCAACAGGATCACGGCGATCAGGATGATCAGCGGAAACGCGCCGCGATACTGCGACGAGATATAGGCGGCGGACAGATTATCGAGCACGCCGAGGATGAAGCCGCCGAGAATGGCGCCGCGCACCTGGTTGAAGCCGCCGATGATCGCCGCGATGAAGGCGGCGATGCCCAGCGTCTCGCCGTTGGTGAACTTGGCGAGATAGATCGGGCTGATCAGGATCGAGGCGATCGCGCACCAGCACGGCGTTGAGCAGAAACGTGTAGAGCACCATCCGCTGCACCGGGATGCCGAGGATGCGCGCGAGCGTCGGATTCTGCGCGGTCGCCTGCATCTGCGCGGCCGAGCCGGGTCTTGTTGAGCAGGATGCTGCAGCGCCGCCACGGTGAGAATGCGACGGCCAGCACGACGAGGCTCTGGGTCGAGATCACCGCACCGAAGATAGTGGATGTCGGTCGCCGGCACCAGCGCGGGGAACGGCTGCGCCTGCGAGCTGTAGAAATCCTTCGCGCTTTCCTTGAGAAACAGCGACAGCGCGATGGTCGAAATGACCAGCGGCAGCACGCCGTGCTTGAGCATCGGATCGACGATGATGAGCTTGAACAGCATGCCGAGAATGACGATCGACAGCGCGATGCCGATGAGACAGGCGAGCCAGAACGGCGCGCCCGCGATTCATCGCGGCGAGGATGAAGAATGCCGGCAGCATGACGAACTCGCCCTGGGCGAAATTGATCGTCTGCGACGTCTGCCAGAGCAGCGTGAAGCCGACCGCGATCAAGGCGTAGATCGCACCGGTCGCGAGGCCGGACACCAAAAGCTGGATGAAGGAAGCCATTGGTCAAGCCTGCGCCTTGGTCGAGCTTGTCCGCCCGGCGATCGCCGCCGGGCGGAAGATCAAGGTGTGAACGATTACTTGCCGAGCTTCGGCAAGGTTTCGACGATCTTCTGCTTGCCGCTCGACAACCTCGCCGAGGAAGCTGTCGCGGTCGATATCGCCGTTCTTGTCCCAGGTCGCTTCCATCAGGATGCCGGGCTCGTCCTTCGGCGTGATCGTCATGCCGTGCGCGGCTTCGGCGAAAGCCTTGCTGTCGAACTTGCCGATCTTTTCCGTCACGTACTTGATGAAGTAGACGGCGGTGTAGCCCTTGATGCCGTTGTGGTCGCAGACATAGTTGAACCGCTTCTTGAACTTGGCGGCGAACTCCTGCACGGCCGGGATCGGTGCATCGACGGTCAGGCCGACATGGCCGCGCACGCCGTTGGCGGCGTCGCCGGCGAGATCGATCACCTTCTGGCCGAGCAAGGTGGTCTCGCCGATCAGCGGCTTGTTGAGGCCCTGCTTCTTCGCTTCGCGCAGAAAGCGCGCGCTCTCTTCCTCGTTGATATAGACGAAGATCGCGTCGGCATTGGCGCGCCTTGAGCTTGACGACGTCGGCGGAGAAGTCGGCCTGGCCGACTCGGTCGAGATGTCGGCGACCACCTTGATGTCGCGCGCGGCCATTTCCTTGACGAAGGTGTCGCGACCGCCCTTGCCGAAGTCGTTGTTCACCCACAGCACGCGCGACGGTCTTCGCCTTGACGCCGTCGCGCATGTAGTTGGCGATCTTCGGCATGCTGAATTGCTGGCCGAACGAGGTGCGGAAAACGTAGGGGTTGCCCTTCTGCGTGATGGCCGCCGCCTCGCCGCCGACGATCTCCGGAATCTCGGCCTGCTGCGTGAGCAACATGTCGACCAGCACCGAGCCGGAGAAGACCGGGCCGAGAATGACGTAAGGGCTTGTTGTCGAGCACCTTCTGCACCTGCGCGCGCGAGATGCCGGCATCGCTCTGCGTGTCGAGCAACGGCGTTTCGATCTTGCTGCCCGAGAATGCCGCCCTTGGCGTTGATCTCATCGATCGCCAGCAGCATGCCGTCGCGGAAATTGGTGCCCGACACCGCGCCGGCGCCGGACAGTTCGAGAATGGCGGGAATGTAAACGGTCGATTGCGCGAAAACCGGACTGGCGACGCCAACCCCGGCGACAATCACCGACGCAAGAAGTCCTGAACGAAACATGGGAAGCTCCCTCCTGTGGTGATCGGCCCGTTGGATCGGGCTTCTGGCGGCGCGGCGCCCCCATAACCGGGCCTGCACCACCGCCGCCGACCTTGCTAATCCGTGCGCGCAAGGTCAATAACCAAAACGTGCGGGAAACTTAACATGATGTTATTTTTTTCGCGCCGGGACGCGCCCGCGCCGCGGCTTCCATTTGGCCGCGCAAAGCCGCGACAAATCGTGCGCCGTGGCTCGATAGCGGCACGTCCTTGCGGTGCGCGACATAGGTCTGAAACACCGTCGGCTCGGCAATATCGAGGATCCGCAGGCGCGGCCACTGGTCGGCGGCCAGCGTGAACTCGTCGACGATGGCAATGCCTAAGTCCGTGTGAGACCAGCGCACAGACCGTCGACCCGAAGCGGGCGCGGATCGTGACTTCATACTGCAGCGCGTGACTGGCGAAGAGGCCGGCCATGATCCGTCCGTACGGATCGTTCGGATCGACGCCGATCAGCGGATATTTCACGATTTCATCCGTCGTCACGCGCGTGCGACGCGCCAAAGGATGCCCTTCCGGCACGATGCATTTCAGCCGACCGCGCGCCAGCGGCTCGACGGCAAGCATCGGGTGATCGAGCTTGTAGCTCAGCGCGACGACTTCGCCCTTGCCGAGCAGCAGATAGTCGGCGGCATCCTCGATCTTCAGGATGTCCACCTCGATCAGCAGGTTGGGCAATGCCTTGCGCAAGTCGGCGATCGCGCGCGGCACCATGACGTTGGCGATGCTCGGCACCGAACCGATCTTCAATTCGGTCTCGGCGCCGCGCTTGATCCGCGAAATCACGAATTGCAGATCCTCGACCTTGTCGTAGACGCCGTTGATCTGGCTGAAGATCGCGTTGGCCTGCGGTGTCGGGCTGTAGCGTCCGCCTTTGCGGCTGAACAGCTTGACGCCGACCGATGTCTCGGCGTGCTTCATCACCCGACTGACGCCCGGCGACGAAACATTGAGCAGCCGCGCCGCGCCACCGACGGTACCCGTCACCATGATCGCGCGGATAACCTCGATTTGGCGCAGCGTGAGCATCAACGCATGTCGCTATTTTCGCTGCGGCGGATCGCGCGAGAGATTCTTCGCGGCGAGTTCGTCGATGTAATCCTGCCAGTAGGCATTGCGATTGCGCCCGAGATCGAACAGATAGTTCCAGTCGAAAATCCCGGTCGAGTGCATGTCATCGAAGACGAGCCGTACAGCGTAGTTGCCGACGGGCAGGACTTCGATGATTTCGACATTGCGTTTGCCGGGAACCGTCTTGCGTTCGTCCGGCGAATGGCCCTTGCACTTCGGCGCTCGGGCTCTTCACGCGCAAATACTCCGCCGGGAGATCAAACTGCTCACCACCATCGTAGGTGATGGTCAGGGTTTTGCGATCCTTGTGCAGCCGCAATTCGGTCGGCCAGACTTGCGCGTCGGTCATCAGCTCACAAACCGCACCGTGCCGGCGACGCTCACGTCGTAACCACCAAATTCCGCGGCACGCGTTGCAAATTCTTCTGAACGCAGGAAGTTGAACAAGGTCTGCATCGATGGCTTGAAGTAGTCGTGTTGGCGCATGACGAGATCAAACGACTCCCAGGTGATGGGAACGAAATCGAGACCGGCGCTAGCGGCAACGCCGCGCGTCGCGATACCGGTGTCGGCCCGCCCAACGCGAATGGCCTGGGCAATGTCCGGGCCGATGGGACACAAAGGCGTGGCGACAGTCAACTGATCGAGTGAGATGTTCGCCCGGTGCAGCAAGGCGAGCAACAGCAACTGAGCGCCGGCACCTTTCGGTCGCACGGCGATGCGCGCCTGCGTCCTGCTGACATCCTCGATTGAACCAAGTTTAAGCGGATTTCCGGGCGGAACGAGGAAGCCCTGTTCCCGCCGCCAAAGGGCGATCAGAACCGCGTCATGCAACTCAGCGCAATTTTTGATGGCGGCCGTGTTGGCGTCGGTCGTCTCGTCGTCAGGGGAATGCAGGTGGATCGCGGCAGCGAGCATCTCACCGGCAACAAATCGAGCAAAGCCGGCCTCGCTGCCGACGGCCAGCGTCGCAAGACCTGAACCGCTTTCGCGCAACGCCCATTCCAGCAGTGGATCATGGCTGCCGGTGACGATCGGAGCTGGTTCTGGACGCACAACGCCCGCCGGGCGCAGCACGCTTGCGGCAAGCCAATGATCGAGCTCGGCCTTCGGAAAGAGCCAACGTCCGGTGACTTTTGTACAGGGGACCGCGCCTTCGGCCACCATTTCATAGATTTTGCGCTCTTTAAGCCGGAGATAGGCGGCGGCTTCGGCGGTCGTCAAAAGCTGCACGAACGTGACCCCTGCCCTCTTTTTATACCTTTTCTAAGGATGCCAAAAAACGCAAAAATAACAAGGGAATGTATTGCCCCTCGTACTATCCCCACCCCCGTCTTGCGCGCTTGCTTTCGGACGCAGGATTGCTGTGACTAGTGGCTTGAAAACGCCGGAACGGCCCTGAAATGACCCACACCTCACGTCCTCCGCTGACGGCAATCGCCTTCCCTCTTCTCGCGATCGCATTCGTTTTTGCCGCGCCATACATTGGCTACGACCCGAGCGCGCAGCCGCCCTCGACATATTCTCTGGTGGTGTCGGGGGCGATGATCGTCATCATGCTCGGCGCGGTGTTTGCCGCCGTTTTCCATGCCGACGTGATCGCGCATCGCGTGGGTGAACCCTATGGAACGCTGGTTCTGACCCTGGCCGTCACCATCATCGAGGTGGCGCTCATCGAATCGATCGTGCTGACACCGGGCAGCTCACCGGCGCTGGCCCGCGACACCGTGTTTGCCGTCGTCATGATCGTTTGCAACGGCCTGATCGGACTGTGCATCATCTGGGGCGGATTGCGGCACCACGAGCAGGAATATCAAACGTCGGGTGCGGGCGTTTATCTCACCGTGCTGGGAGCCCTGTCGGTCCTCACGCTCGTTCTTCCGAACTACACGGTCACGACCATCGGGCCGTATTTTTCAAATCCGCAGCTCATTTTCATCAGCGTCATCACCGTCGTTCTCTATGCCGCTTTCCTGTTCATTCAGACATCACGGCACACCGAATATTTTCGTGCCGATGTCGGTGATGCCAGTGACCCCGACCACGGACTTCCGTCATCCCGCCTCGTCCTGATCAGCGTGATCATGCTGCTGGTCGCATTAACCGGGGTGATCCTCACGGCGAAAAAATTCGCCATCATCCTCGAGGCCGGGCTTACTCACTTTGGCGCGCCGCCGGCCGTTGCGGGCATCATCATCGCCATGGTTGTTCTGGCGCCCGAAAGCATCACCGCGGTGCGCGCGGCGGAGCGCAATGAATTGCAGAAGAGCCTCAATCTCGCGCTTGGCTCATCGCTGGCGACAATCGGGCTGACAATTCCCGCCGTGGCAATCACAAATGTCTTTATCGGCAAACAGATCGAAATCGGTCTTTCAGGGCGCGACACCCTGTTGCTGGCTCTCACTCTTTTCCTCAGTCTTCTGACCTTCGGAACCGGACGAACCAATATTCTTTCCGGGCTCGTCCACCTCGTTGTCTTTGCAACGTTCCTGTTTCTCGTCTTCGTTCCCTGAAATGAAAATGGGGGGCGGGTAAAGGTCCCGCCCCCCAAGTCCAACACGTCCGCGACTAACGCTACTGACGGACGAACAGGCTCTTCTTTCCTCAGGCCTTTCCGATCGGCATGGCGACGAAGCGCATGGCTTCCGCTGACTTCACCCGCAGCAGGATGGAGTTCTTGCCGGCGCTGCGTGCATCGGTGAGCGCCTTGCGAACATCCGCCACATTGGCGACGGTCTTGCCGCCGACATCGAGGATGACGTCGCCGGTCTTGATGCCGCGCTCGCTGGCCGGACCGTTGGGGTCGACGCCAACCACTGCGACACCTTCCGAGCCGGCGCCGCCGACGTCCTTGGCCGGAGCAAGATTGAGTCCGAGCCGCGGGCCGTCAGTCGAAGCATCTTTCTCGCCTTGAGCTTTTGCCTGCTTCTGCTCCGGCATCTTGGCGAGCGTCAGATCCATGGTCTTGACTTCGCCTTTGCGCGTGAGCGTCATCTTGACGCGCGAACCGGGTGCCATCGCACCGACCTTGCGGGCGAGGTCACGCGAAGTCCTTGATCGCCGCGCCATCGATCGCGGTGATCACGTCGCCTGCAGCAACGCCGGCTTTCGCGGCAGGGCTGTCGGCCTGCGGCTCGGCGACAAGCGCGCCTTCCGCCTTCTTGAGGCCCATGCTGTCGGCGATCTCCGCCGTCACCGGCTGGACTTGCACGCCCAACCAGGCGCGATCGACGTAGCCGCGCTCCTTGAGCTGGGCGACGACCATCTTTGCGGCTTCGGCAGGAATATCGAAGCCGATGCCGACCGAACCACCCGACGGCGAGAAAATGGCGGTGTTCACGCCGATGACATTGCCGTCCAGGTTGAAGGTCGGTCCGCCCGAATTGCCTTTGTTGATCGGCGCATCGATCTGGATGTAATCGTTGTACGGACCAGCTCCGATATCGCGGCCGCGCGCCGACACGATGCCGGCGGTCACGGTGCCACCAAGACCGAACGGATTTCCGACGGCGACGACCCAATCACCGATACGCGGTTCGCGATCGGCGAAATTCACGAAGGGGAAGCTCTTGCTGGATTCGACCTTGATGAGCGCGAGGTCGGTCTTCGCATCGGTGCCGACAACTTTCGCCTTGTAGGTCGCTCCATCATCGGTCGTAACCTGGACGGTCTTGGCGCCATCGACGACGTGATTGTTCGTCACGGCATAGCCATCGGCCGAAATGAAGAAGCCGGAACCCTCGCCGGTCATGTTCTGACGGCCGCGCGGCTTGGCCTGCGGCATGCCTTGCTGACCGAACTGCTCGAAGAACTTCTCGAAGGGGATCCGCGGACCACCTTCGCTCTCGTCGTTGTCACCCATGCCCGTTGTTTTCGCGCTCTCGTCGATCTTGACGCGGACGGAAATCACGGCCGGCTTCACTTTTGCAACGATATCGGCAAATCCGGCCGACGGTTGAACGCTGTCCGCGAGGGCGGGCGTCGTGAAAGCTGGAAGGTTCGACCCGTTAAAGCTTGAAGGGCCCATAGCGACAGCGGCAATGGCCAGGCCGGCGACCGACGCGAGCAGGACCAGCCGACGCGCTTTGCGCTTCGCCGTGGCAGGAAGCAGTTGGTTCATATCCTCGTCTCCACTTTGAATAGAATGTCTGATATCCCAGAGTGATCGCGTGTTAGATAGGCGGAGCGACCTTACGGGCGCCTTTCTCCGCGATTGAAAATTCGTAATCTTGGCGACCAAGTTGTCGCAGGGCTTCGCGTCCACGCCGAAGCTCGATGGCCGGCGCGGACTCCCAAAACAGCGACCTCACCGCGGCGGGACCGGAATACCGCCCGCCAACAATGCGCTCCTGTGGTGCAGTGTTACTGCACGCCTGCGCAGCAACTCATCGATAAACGGAAAGCGTCGTTCGTGCGCACGGGAGGAGGACCTGATGGAAGCGTCGGCATCCGAGATCGAGAAATCAACAGACGTGGCGATGGCGGAAGATATCTGCACATTGCTGGAGCAAACGATCCTGAAATACTTTCCCGCGAACGAAACCGATCGGCCGAGGCAGGCGTCGGTGCCTCTGGTCCCTCCCCGCGAGGAGTAGCCGGCGGCCTGACCCCGCCCGCACTTGACCCCGCCTCTGTTCTCGGAAATGACCGCGCGTTGACCAGATGAACGCGAGGGCACGATGGGCAGGCGCGGATACTTCTTTGCTTTCGCGATCGCCGCCATCAATGCGTTTGGCATTGGCGCGAGCAGCGCCGAAAACACTTATGGCGCTGCTCCCGACAACATCAAGGACAGCCTGGACAGGCTTGTGCGTTCATACCCGGACCAGATCGCCGGCCATGACAACGAATTTCTGATTCTGAAGAACGGATTGAAATTTCAACTCTCGGACGGGCGGACCAACAAGACATTCCGCGAGCTGCTGGAAAATCCAGACATCGACGACATGTTCTATTCGACATACCCGACCGGCGCGGAGCCAAAGCAACCGGCCATCAACGCCGATCCTGGCCGCGTCCGCTTTGAACCGCTGTTCGTTGCCATGTACGGCGATTGCAACAAAGGCGACGTCGTCAGAAATCTCCGCACGATCGATTGGCTGCCAAAGCACCACGGAGGCAAAGTCACAATCACGACGCGCAACGGGGTTGCCACCGCGCTGGAGAAAGTCTCCCGCGAGCTCGATGACCTGCCGGACAATTTGATCAAATACCTCGTGCCATCGGCCGGGACCTACAATTGCCGGACGATTGCCGGTTCACGCGCGAGATCGATGCATGCCTACGGGGCCGCGATCGACATCAACACCAGATTTGCGGACTACTGGCGCTGGATCTCCGACGATCGCACTCAGCCCCGGTGGCGAAACCGCGTCCCGATTCAGATCGTGAGAATTTTCGAGAAACAAGGATTTATCTGGGGCGGTTATTGGTACCACTTCGACACCATGCATTTTGAATACCGACCGGAGCTCCTCCCGGTAAAACCGTAGTGGTCATCGCAAAGTTTTAACCATGCGGGCAACTTACACTTTCACCCCGATAATTAGCTGGCATTAGTGAAACCAGAAGTTGTCGCAAGAACTGCGAGTGGGACTCTGCGCCCTTGGGGGGAATTGCATGAGAACGCTCCTGATTTGCACATTGTCGGCCACTCTCGCTCGGCTGCGCCTGCCCTGGCGCGCAGCAGGTACGGCTGGCCGGCTGCGGCGCGCAGGGCTGCCCGCAAAGAGTTGCCGACACTCCGCCGGTTGAAACAAAGCCGGCACCCGTGAAGCCCAAAGTCGTTGCAAAAAAATCGACCAAGTTCACGACCGCGACGAAGGTGACGAAGAAGCCGTCTCCTGATCAACCAAGCAAGCCGCCTGAAAAGCCGGAACAGAAAGCAGCGGCCACGACCACTGCGACGCCTGCGGCACCGCCTGCGACGCCACCTGCTCCACCGACCGACACCTCCGAGGCCGTCGTCCAGAAGGCAAAGACAAAAATCGCAGCGTCGATTGACGAACCGGCATCCGCCGAATTTGGTGACATGAAACGCGCGCTCCGAAAGAATACATTCGGTCAGCCGATCGACACGATTTGCGGCCACGTCAAGGGAAAGAAGAAATCGGGAGAGATCACCGGGGACCTGCCGTTTCTCTACATCGTGAAGGACGACACGGCTTACGTTGTCGTCGACGGCAACTCCGAGTCAGTCGCGGCTGTCGCGTATCGCACCATCTGCAGCAACCCTGATACGCGTAGCATGGGCAACAAACCCCGCGAATGAACTTCCTTGCGACGTGAGTGCTGCTACCGTTCAGGGTGCAACGCGAGCGCGTGCGGCAGGATCACTCACTGGGCCTAAAGCACCGAATAGCTCGGCGTGAACGCTCGGGTTTGCTCGCTGCTAGGCTCGCATGAATCATCGTCACGACCTGCGCCCCTTCACCGACCGCAGCCGCGACACGCTTGACCGAGCCTGATCGCACGTCACCAATCGCAAATACACCGCGCCGGCTCGTTTCGAAGGGCCGTCGGTCTCCATCGAGTTCGGAGCCGGTCAGGACAAAGCCCCTCTTGTCCAAAGCAATGCCCGATCCGGACAACCAATCCGTATTCGGATCCGCGCCGATGAAAAGAAATAAATGTCGAATGGACCGTCGGACCTCCTGGTCTGAAGCTCCCTCTCGCCAGCGAATTCCCTCGAGCATGCCGTCGCGACCTTCAAGAGCAGTGACGGTTGCTTGCGTCAGCACTTCAACGTTCGACAGGCCTGAAATCCGATCAACGAGATAGCGCGACATACTCGCCGCAAGGCTTCGTCCGCGCACGAGGAGCCACACCTTGGCAACCTGGCTTGCGAGGTAAACCACGGCCTGGCCGGCCGAGTTGCCAGCACCCACCAGGGCAACTTCCTGACCGGCGCACAGCTTCGCTTCAAGCGGAGAGGCCCAATAGTGAACGCTTGCTCCCTCGAACTGCTCAATTCCGGCAACAGGCAGTCGACGGTAACGTGCGCCGCTGGCAATCACGACGGAACGGGCAAGCGCATGCTCACCGTTCGACAGCTTCAAGGCAAAGGGACCTTGACTGGAGTCGATCGCCCCATCCAGTCCAACCACTTCATCGGGGATGGCCATCTCGACACCGAATTTCTGCGCCTGATTGAAGGCGCGCCCCATGAGAGCGATGCCGGAAATTCCAGTCGGAAAGCCCAGATAATTTTCAATGCGTGCGGAGGCGCCGGCCTGTCCACCGAATGCGCGGCAGTCGAGGGCCAGCACGGAGATTCCTTCCGATCCTGCATAGACCGAAGCGGCAAGCCCCGCCGGCCCGGCGCCAACGATCACGACGTCAAAAACACGGTTCGGGTCTATGGGCCGAACAAGTCCGATGCAGCGAGCCAGCTCAGTTTCGGTTGGGTTGCGCAGCATCCGTCCGTCAGGACACAAGACGATCGGCAATTGGCTGGGATCGATGTGAAAGCGTTCGACCAGCGCTTTTGCTTCTTGGTCTTTCTCTGGATCAAGTTCTTGATGCGGATGACCATTGCGGCGGAGAAAACCGGCCAATCGGAGTACGCCCCCGCTTTCGGCGTGCCCGATAATTACAGGACCGCCGGAACCTTCCTCGAGCAAACCAACCCGACGCAGGATCAACGCGCGCATGATGCGCTCGCCGAGTTCAGCTTCAGCGATCAACAGCGCGCGTAGTCGATCTGGCGGAATCACCACGGCATCGACCGGGCCTTCGGCTTGTGCATCGACAAGCGCCGGCCGGCCGGCCAATTGCGCCAATTCGCCCAGGAACGACCCCGCGACGTGCGTAACAATAAGCGCGCCGTTGCCGGACAATGCGTGCCGGGCAACGTTCACCTTGCCTGACAGTATGACGATCAAACCTTCGCTGACCTTGCCGGCTTGAGCCAGAATTTCTCCCGGCTTGTAGGACCGAAGCGTGCCAAAGCGACGTACACGCTCGATCTCGGCCGGCTCCAGGGTCGGAAACGCCTGCGCCCGGCGCGCTTCAATGATGGGTTGATTCCGCGACACCATTCCGCACACCTTTTACCTTCGACTTCGACGAAACTCGGAGATGTGTTCACGGTGCAATGAACGTGCGACCGCGAACCGTCAGTGGAAACCGGCGATGATCGGCGCGGTGTCATTTATGACATCGGCTTCATCCTCGTAGTCCTTGGTACCAGCAGGCACGCCATTGTATTTGACTGACGGATTTGACCAGAAAGGAATTCGAGGACAAGAGGTGCAGGCTTTGCGAGTTGCCATGATCGTCCGCCACTCGTTTTTGTAGACGTAGCCGTGTCCATTGCGAAACGGTCTGTCGTCTTGTATCCGCGGCGCGCTCGTGTCTTAGTCCCAACAGGTGGCCAAATTCGTGCGCGAGCGAAAAGTTTCCCACCGCGCAGATATAATTGATGACCGCGAAGGCATTGCTCTTGTCGGCAAGGATGACATCGGAAAGTCCACAGTAATCGGAAACGGTCGTCAAAAGAAAAACGACCTGCGCTTTCGCTGCCTCTCGTTCCGCCTTTACCCACGCGGATGCTCGCAACATCGCAAGGTCTGAGGGAAAATCCTTCTCGACATAATCAAATTCTTCGGACTTCACCAGATTGACCGACATCCTCACGTTGCTGTTCTTTGAAGCAAGATTCGTACTTTCGATGGCCATGGTCGCAAGCACGTCAGGGTCCGAACCGTATTGCTGCAGGGCTTGCCGCACCGCGGGCGTATACAAAACCATCGCCCGGATCACAGGCGCCGATTGATTTTGCAGGAGACCTTCCCTTTGCGGAGGAATTTCCGGCGCCTCATTCGCTTTCGGCGCCGTTCCCGGCGGATGCTCGGCCGGAAACACGCTGGGATTTGTCTTCACGATGGCATGCAGGCCATTGCCGAGCGGGTTGATGAGGTAAATATCCGGCCCGACAATCACTGTCCCTGTAATTCTTCCGTCCCGGACAACGAAAGTCGCCATGCCACTTCTTTTGTCCGGCGCGGCATTTTGATTTTCAATGTTTCCACGCCAGACGAAAGACGCCGGACCCCGTTGATCGATTTCCTTCTGGAAAGCGTCGAGCCTCAAGCCGGGAGCAAGATTGAGCTTGATCCCTTTTGCCTTGGCGAAACCGTCCGCGATCGTGAGAGCGCCGCGCAGAAGCTCAAGAGAGATGTTGCCGGGCCGAAGTTGTGCGACGTAGACCGCGGTCGACGTTTTGCGTTCGCGAAACCGCGATACCACGTCCTTTTGCGCTTGAGAAATCGTCACGTCGGCCAAATTGGTCGTCGGTGTCGTCTGGAAAAGTTGCCGATAGTCACTGTCGGCCTCCACCGCCGAGAACGCGGGATTATCCCGCGCGGATTTCAACAGTCTCACGGCTCCGGCAGCCGGAACCTGAAGGATGACGGCGTTGAGCCCAGGGATCTCCCTTTTTACTTTCGCGTTGAATTGCCTTGCTACTTCCTGTGCCCAATTCGCAATCGTTTGTTCGCGCGCTTTCAGGAGAACCTCGGTCGCCTCGGCCGATACGAGGTGGCTCAAAAGAACACCAAGTATCACCGCCAGGTACCGCATTTCAGGCTCCGTCTTGAGTTGTTAGGCAACGAGCTAACATTAAGTCAGCGCACATGCATTCGCTTGGCAATCTCTTCGAGCATGACTTCTGTCGCGCCACCGCCAATGGCGTGGACGCGCGCATCCCTCGCCATGCGTTCAATGGCGCTCTCTCGCATAAATCCCATTCCGCCATGGAACTGCAAACAGGTGTGCATGACTTCGTTGACGAGTTCACCGCAGTAAGCTTTCACCATCGCAACCTCTTTGGTTGCGTCACCTCCTTGCTTGGCGAGCCAGGCCGCGTGGAGAACTAGTTGCCGCCCAGCCTCGACTTTGGTGGCCAGCATCGCCAGGCGGTGGCGGATCGCTTGTTTCGACCATAGTGGTGAACCAAACGCCTGGCGCTGCGTCACCCAGGCGAGCGTCAGGTCAATTGCCGCTTGCGCTTCGCCCATGGCCATTGCGCCCATCACAACTCTTTCGTTCTGAAAATTGCGCATGATTGCATAGAAGCCGCGCCCTTCAGCCCCGAGCAAATTCGATTGCGGAATGCGGCAATCTTCGAAAATCAACTCGGCGGTGTCGGAAGAAAGCCAGCCATGCTTTTCGAGCTTTTTCCCAACACGAAACCCAGGTCGATCTCTTTCGACCAGGAACATTGAGATGCTTTCGGACGGTCGCGCATCCTGCGTTGTCTTCGCCGCCACGCAGTAGAGGTCGGCGTAGATGCCATTCGTGATGAACATCTTGGTCCCGCTGAGAAGATAGTCATTGCCGTCGCGTCGCGCCCGCGTTCGAATGTTTTTCACGTCCGAGCCGGCGTCCGGTTCGGTGACGGCAACGGCAACGATTTTCTTGCCGGAAATAATATCCGGCATGAATTGATCCCTGATCGCCTGGTTATCCGAATTGTAGATGTGCACCGATGCCATATCGGTGTGGACCAAAACGGTTATGGCAACACCGCCGAACGTGGAGCGGCCCAATTCTTCCGCCAGCACCACGCTCGCAAGCACATCCATTTCGGAGCCGCCATATTGTTGCGGGTACCGAATGCCGAAGAATCCAAGTTCGCCCATGCGTCGCAAGACCTCGCGCGGGACGAATCCCTGGTCTTCCCATGCCTGGGCGTACGGTTTGATCTCCGTCTCGACAAAACGCCTGATCTGCGCGCGGAGAAGTTCGTGTTCCGGGCTGAAATAGGGCAATGAGCTGGTATCGTGCGTTTCGTCGTGCATCGGACAAGCTTCCCATCTCGCCGGTCAGATGACAAACGTCTCACGTAAGGGGGAGTTGCAAGTCCGAGGGATTTTGATCCCCGAAACTGGACAATCGTTTATAGCTTTTTGATTGGCCTTGTTATTTGCGTATCTTGAAATGCATCAATAGCAAACCCGGACCCGCCGCAACACGCGGTGTCCTCGGTCGTCAAGGGTCCATTGGCGCCGCCACACGCACCCGCCGACATCCTTTTCCTCATCCCCTGGATATCGTGGGCCAACATTCTGCGCTCCAAGCGTCGCTCCAAAACCACCGCCACCTTGGGCGATAGCGGGGCTTGCCGACAACCCGGTTGCAAAACAAACGACAATCAATTTCCAATTCCTGGTCATTTCACCGGGGCGCAACGCCTAGTACCAGCGCCCTCGGCCATACCAGCCGCCGCCGCCAAGGAGCAGCACCAGGAGGATAATGATCAGAAGAGTTGTGGTGTCCATTTTGCCCTCCTTTCGAGGACCGTGCGAGCTGCTGCTGCGTGCTTGAATTCTGGCAACGCGCAAAGTTCAGCGCGTTAAATTACGTGCAGCAGCCACAACACGATGATTAGACCTAGCGGTGCACCCAGCAACCATAAGATTAAGGGCATGTTGGCCTCCCAGTTGAACATCGGGAGAACGCACAGGTCCTTAGAGAGTTCCTGATTGGTGAGTCTCGCGACGCTAAGCTACTCGTTCAGCAAAGCCAGCACGATGAGTTCTTGTAGTTGCTCACTACGATCTGCTTGCAATCAATGCATTGGAGGTAACGGACCTCGGATCTCTGGCTAAGGCGCTCCACTTTGGCCTTTAATCGAAAAGAACCGCCGCATTGCGGGCAGTCGTTTGGTGGACGTCTGACCATGCGAATAATTGCCATTTGCGTAGCCCCATTGTGATCTGCCTTAACAAGGCGCGGACCTGAAAACCGTTCCTGTGACTCCACCTGGCACGGCAAAAAAGCGAGATTTTGTGACGATGGTCACATCTCGTTCTATTGAGGTGCGGGGCACGACGAAATTTCTGTCGTTGAAAATCTGGTATGCAAATCACCGCAATGACTTCAACACGCCGGGGATCAGGTAATGACGCCGATATTGTATGGGCATCCGTTCGCCTCATTCGTTTGGAAGCCGCTGATCGCGCTCTACGAGCGCCACGTGATGTTCACATTCCAGATGGTCGATCCCGGTCATCCGGAGAACCAGGCGCGTATCGCTGAACTATCCCCTACAGGACAGTTTCCCGCGTTGATCGACGGGGACACCGAGATCGCGCAAAGCAATGCCATCATCGAACATCTCGACTTATTCCACGGAGAGGCTGCCCCGATGGTGCCGAACAACCCGCGTGAGGCGATTGAGGCCCGCATGATGGCTGACGTCTTCGATGATTATGTCCAGACACCGATGCAACGGATCGTTGGTGATGCCCTGCGCGCGCAAGGCGAGAAGGATCCTCGCGGCGTCGCGGACGCGCATGCGACACTCGATCGCTGCTACGCCTGGCTGGACCGGCGTATGCGAGAGCGGGAATGGGCGGCATGCGACCGCTTCACGATCGCCGACTGTGCAGCCGCTCCGGCTCTATTCTATTCCGACTGGGTGCACCGGATCCCGGGCAGTCATTCGGCGCTTGAAGCCTATCGGGCGCGCCTTCTCTCGCGGCCGTCTGTCGCCCGTGTCGTTGACGAAGCCCGCCCATATCGGAGCTTTTTCCCATTGGGAGCTCCCGACAGGGACTGACGACGAGGCGCTTCTTATTCGGAAAAATCGAACTCGCTTTGCCTTAACGCCTCTTCGAAGGCCTTGCGCTCAACACGATTTCGTGGACTGGCCCTTATCTCATCAAGCCATCGAACGACTGTTTTCCACGAAGCGTTTTCCTCCATTTCAAATAGCGAGTTGTGACGCAGCATTTCTCCAAACACTTTTCTCGCTGCCTCTTCGCGGCTTAGGCCGCGGCGCATCAGTTGCTCCATGTGTGCCGCGGCCTGTGCCTGGTGACGCCTGATATTTATCGGAACGGGCGCACGGCGTGGGGGGCATTTTAAAAGCCAGGAAATGGTGTGGCCCCTCTCGAGGTCGGCCAGGGCCTCCCCCAGCTGCAGGAGCAGCGCGGAATCTGCAGCGCACCAATTCGGCTGTGTCATTAAAAAATCGATCACAGCGCCAAGTGACTGGCGCATGACGCGCCGTTCAACACTGTCTGATTTTTGACCGGCCTCAAGCGAATCGTGAAAGGCGCGCAATCGTTTCTGCAGCCCCTCAAGCCCGCCACTGCTTCCCATAGGACCTCGCTTTTCCGCGGTCGAAAGGGCTCACAAGTGCAAGTGCTGCCGCCGAATCAATTCAATGTCTGACAATAACAAAATTCGCCTGAACCGGGCGGTAGCGAGTACCTGAAGGCGGTCAGCGCTATGCAGTCAGGATGCTCACTGCAACCTGCCGTCCTCAATATGCGACAGCCCGCCGATGGCAACCCGGGTAATCAGATCGGACAGTTCATCGACGAACGGCTCGTCGATGGTCATCCGAAACGGATCTTGCGCAAAGAGTTCGCGGTTTCTCACAAAAACGTTGCATTGCCCCATCAAGCATATCGCCGCACAGAGAGCCGCGCGATCTTGTGTGCTCGGGGGCAGAAAGCGCCGTACGATATCGAGCGCGGCCGAGAGGTATGAGCTTGTATTGGTCGCTATAAACTTCCGAAAGACCTTCGATGGATGTGCGCTTTCCCACGCGAACATCCGTATGTAACGGCTCATTTCGTCCTGAAAAAGCAACGGGCGCAGCTGGTGGTGCACGAAACGCCGTAGAGCCTGTTCGCGTGAAAGGGACTTGAGCTCGTCCGCATCAAGTCCCGCATCCTCGGTCAGCGTTTTGAAGGCGATTTTGAGAACCTCCAGGTACAAACCGTCCTTGCCTTTGAAATGATAATTGATGGCAGCCTGGTTCACGCGCGCCTTGGTGACGATGTCACGCACGCTCGAGCGCTCAAACCCCTTTTCCGCGAACAGCGAAACCGCGGCTTTTATGATCAGGTTGCGTGTATATTCTGCGGGACGGGTCATCGGCCTCTCTGATTCAAACGTTTGTTTGAACTGAATTTGTACCCTCCCTTTGGCCAAAACGCAAATTAATCCCTAAAATGCTGGGCTTTTTAGGTGGTCATCATTCCGCCTAAAACGACCGTTTGAATTATAAATGACCGTTTGAAATGCTTGTTTGCTGGTGAAGAAACTCAACGATTTTGGGACCTTCCATGCTGAAACTGACATCACGGTTCGTTCTCCAAGTCCTGCCCTATCTGCTCATGGCGATGGCCGCGCTCGTCCTCCTTCCAGGGGTTGCTGATTCGCTTATCGCAACCGCTGTCCGCGGCGTTTCGTTTCCTTCGCATCAGATTGAGACAATGTCGCCCTTCGCTCAGGGAGAAACGACGCTCGATCTCATTCGCCAGGACCATGAGGTGTTTTCAACGGATGGTTTCCTCCGTGAAATCGCAAAAGCCTCCGATCTTGAGGACCGCTAACGCGGGGAGTTACGCATGCGCACACAAAACGAAATGTCGGATTCGTCTCACCAGGCCACCTGGTGGGGTGTGGTTCGGGCAGTAAGGGCCGCAATTTTCTCCTGTTGGCCGCAACCACGCGAGAGACGGTATCGACCCGAACGGCACTACATGCGGGGACCTGGACCGAAATGGCGCGCAAAGCACGGTCATTTTGGTTGAGCAGGTAATTGCCTTTCTCAAAAGACGTTATCAAGTCAGGAACTTTTGCCCGGTGATGCACTTGTGCATTCGCACATGCGTGCAAAGAGTCGCGTTTCGCTTTGGCTCAGGGCGGCAGCCATTCTGGCGGTAGCCGAATGCCTTGGTGTGGCTGACGCCACAGCGCAATCCTCCGGTGATTTGTTCCGGTTTAGCGCGTCTCACCGGTCCAGCAAATATAACGAGAACCTGTTCGGCCCGTGGAGTTGGGAACCACATCGTCGCAAAGCACTCAGGCGGAGCGAGAGTTCACGAGCATCGCCGCGGGTCAAGGCAAGATCAAAGCCCGACCAGATCGAACCCACGAAAAAGGTTGTCGGGCCGGATGTTGGCACCGTCGCCGACGTACCGTTACCGCGACCGCGGCCGACGTTCTGGCCTGAGCCTCATTCCTTTGCCGAAGCCGCGGGTCCCGGATTCGATGCCGCGGATGTCACCGGCGCATTGAGCGATTGCGATCAGCGACTGGCGGCAATCGCTGCGATCGAATTGCTGCCCAGGCTCATCGGTCCAGGCGAGTGCGGCGGTCGCGATATGATCAGGCTAAATGCCATATTGTTGCCCGACCGCAGGCGTGTCGCGATCAATCCGACGGCTGTCCTGCGCTGTGCAATGGCGGAATCCTTTGCGGCCTGGATCCGCGACGAGGCTTCCAATCACGCCGCTGAACTTGGGGACACACTGCGTAGCGTCGATACCTATGGTTCGTACGAGTGCCGCGGTCGCAATGGCATTGCCGATGCCAAACTTAGCGAACACGGCAAAGGTAATGCCATCGATGTCCGTGCCTTGGTCATGGCGGGTGGTCGCCACATCGAGCTCACGAATGAGACTGTTTCAAAGTCGCTTCGTGATGATATGCGAGATTCCGCCTGTCATCGGTTTACGACGGTGCTGGGACCCGGCGCTGACAGCTATCACAACAATCATATCCATCTCGACATACTCGAACGGCACAGGGGAGCCCGCATTTGCCAGTGGGATGTGCGTGAACCGCCTCCTCCGCCGCCTAAAGTCGCGCGTGGCCGAGCGCGGCTCGCCGCGAGGTCCGCACTCACCCAACCTCGGCCGCCAGACAACAAGACAGTCAGCGCGGGCCCCTGGACAATCGGACCGACCTACAAGGCAAATAAATTGCAAAGCTGCACGATGAGCCGTGCCGATAGCGATCCTGGAATAACCTTCGTGCGCGCTCAAGACGGGCTTTCGGCGATCCTCGAGTCGCAGAAGTGGAAGCTTGATCGGGGCAAATCCTATCCCGTTCGTCTCACTGCGGGCTCTCGGTCGGTGGAGACCAAAGCCATGGCGGAAACGAAAAGAGTGACCATCACTCTTGCAGATAGCCGGCTCAATTCGAAGCTTCGATCGGTCAATAAGCTCCTGGTGGAAGCCGAGGGCGCGACGCTGCGGGTGCCGCTTGAGGGTAGCTCGACAGCGTTCGAACGTCTCGAGGAATGCTTCAACAGTCGTGAAGCACCTGAGACAAACCCTTTCGTGAGACGCAAAGTATCGGAGACGAATCCGCGCAGCCGAAAACGCTAAGACTGGATCGGGGAACCGGTTATCGACATCACCTCAGCGACCAAAGAAGAAAAACGGATTCGGCGGCATCCGCCTGTTGTAATAGTCCCGCTGATAGTCGCCGCGCCGAGGCGTATTGCCGTCCCAATTGCCTCGGGAAAAAAAGAAGCCGTCGTCGCTTGCAAAGTTGGCATCGTTGGTAGGCTGGCGCGTTATAAACCCGCCCTGGGGTTGGTTGCTCAGCACCGCGACAAACTCGGTGCGATAGTTGGTCTCTTTGCTCAGCGGCTCGTCCGAGACGATGATCGAGGATCGCGGCAATGCTGTCGGCCCAATGCGGTCGATAACTTCCTGCGGGATGGTGATGCGGTCGAGCGCGCTCTTGGCATCGTCCGCGTCGTCGATCGTGACTGCGGTCCAGCGCAGGCCGGTATCCTTGCGCGCCATCGCGGTGAAAACATGCGTGCCGATCGGTTTTTCCGGATTGCGGATCGTGACCGGGACCTCGATGCTGAAATCGAACACTTCGCCCCCGTCCGGCCACCGTTTGTGCGTGTTGCGCCGCACGTAAAGCTTGTGCGTGGCGCGGCTGATGTAGATCGAGACCGGCACGACCGCGAGCCTCGCATCGAGCGCCGCCTTGGCGGTGGCGATCTTCCTGGCCTCGGCCGCCTTGACGGCCTCCTTTGCGGCGGCGGCATCGGGCTTCGACTTCGCGTCAGCCGTTGCGGTGTCGAGTTGCTTCCCCGCTTCCGCGGCCCTGGATACGGCCTTCTGCCGCCGCTCCTCGGCCCGCTGCCTCGCCTCATCTGTTTTTGCGGCCGCGAGTGCCTTGTCGGCGGCCGTGACTTCGGCATCGGCGCGCGCCTTGAGCGATGTCAGCTTGCGCAGCGACGCCACAAGCGATGCGGTCTCGCGCGCCGCTGCCGCGGCGGATTTCTTTGCCTCGTCGGCGGCCTTCGCGGCCTCCGCGGCCTCGCGGGCGAGCGTCTCGGCCCGCGCCGGCGCAGCCGCGATGGCTTCCGCGTTCGGGACGAGAAGCGCCGGATGGGAAAAATCGACCGGGACTGGATCCCCCGGCGCGATGATCACCCGCATCCCGATTTGCGTCTTGTCGAAGAGCTTGTTGGCAAAGTTGAAGGGCATCCGCACACAGCCGTGCGAGGCCGCATACCCGGGCAACGGCCCGCCGTGCAGCGCGATGCCGTTCCAGGTGATGCGCTGCATGTGTGGCATCCAGGCGTCGTCATACATGTTCGAGCGGTGGTCGACCTCTTTATCGACCACGGCGAAGACGCCGGCTGGCGTCTCGCGTTCCTTGGTGCCGGTCGATACGGGCGCGCGCAGGATCCAGCCGTCCGCGTCGTAGAAAACGACCTGCTGGGACTTGATCGACACGATCGCCATGATCGGCTCACCCGCCGCGCGCGGCGCCGTCGCCTCCTGGGGTTGCGCCTGTTTTGGCGCGGCGTCGGCGGTCAGCGCCGTCACCGCGAACACCAACGTTGCGATGGCAGCAGGCCGCCAATGCCATATCGCCACGGTTGATTGCGCCGTCGCCAATCGGCTGGCCATCCTGTGCTCCGGTTGAAATCTGAGTGCGTTTACGTGAAACCATCCACGCTTGGAAATTAACTGCCGCCACCATCACCCGCAAGTGCGACCCGGTGCCCTAAGACATGGCTGCCTTGGTCCAGACGCAGACACAGCACCTCAGCTGACGTTAACCACGTATTAACTCTTTCCGTTCCCCTCTACGTTGTTACCATGGCGCATGCCTCCCGCTGGCTATGCTGTTTTGTGGCGAGAGGAAGGCCCGTGAAGGGCACGGGTCTGGGCGTAAACCAGAGATTGTGGCCTTCGCCGTTGTGAGCCCTCGAGTTTCAAATCCGCAATTGCTTCGCGAGGAAACTTGAAAAGCAAAGTGGTGAGGAGACAGCGGCGAGTGGTTGTGCCAGCGGCGCTGTGCGCAACGGTTGCTGTCGCCGGTTGGGTCGCTGGCGGGCCCGCCGGCCTTGATTCGCGCACCACCGCGAGCGCCGAAACGCCGATCGAGGTCATTCAAATAGCAACCGCGGCCGTCAGCGCCGCACCCATCGTCACACCTGAAGCAACCACCGTCGATACGGGAAGTGTCAGCGTCGCTTTGTCTGAGCCGGCGCGAGACAAAGCCGGGGACACGACCGGCTCGATCGGAAAGCCCGACAAGGCAAACGACGGCACCCCTATGTCCGACTCTCGCTCGATGCCGGAGCCGGGGACAAAACCGGTGCTGCTGGCGGCAACGAGTCCGACCGACCCTTTGCACAAAGCCGACAGTCCGGCCGCGAACTCCAAAGCTCTGGATGCGTGTATCGAGCCGGATGTTTGCATCGACCAATACCTTTGGTCGCTGTACGAGCGGACGCCGAAAGTTGACACCGTCAAGGTTGAGGAGCGAATCAAGGCGAAGGTCAAGATCAAGGGCAAGATGCGGACCGTCGTCAAAACTCTGATCAAATACGTCACCGAGGATTTCGCGTGGAAAGATCCAAAGGCCGCGCAGAAAACCGGAATGTCGTTGAAGGACTACGTGATCGGAGGCATGGATCGGGACTTCAAACGGAAACTGTACGATGCGCTTCACGCGATGGAGGACGCCGGCTTTTCGCCCGGCATAACCAGCGCATTCCGCGACGATTACCGACAAGAGCTTGCACGCGGCAACAAGGCTGCGGCCGACAGTTCGTACCACGGCGGTAGTCGACGCGGCGGCTACGGTCACGGGCTTGCTGCCGACCTCGTCAGCGTGAAGGGCGAGACACGGGCAGAGCGATGCGCCTCAAGCGACATTCTGTGGAAGTGGATCGATGCGCACGAGAAGGAACTTGGGATCGGACGACCGTACCTCGACAGAGACCCACCGCATGTCGCACCGGTTGATGGCAAAGAATATGCCGATAAACGAGGCCTGACCAAGGCACGACTCGCCGGCGTGAAACGGCCATCGCTGTCTTCCAACACAAAGTGACAAACGGTCCTGACGTGGCGAACTGCGTCATCGGGCGATTGCCGATGCGCGGGAGAGACCGTAAACTTAAACCCTATAGCGCCGCACCATTTCCAGTTGGGGATAGAACTCGTGTCGATGCGTCATGTTGCGACCGTAGCTGCAATCGCCGCCCTGCTTGGTTCCATCAGTCTCGCGCAAGCCCAGTCCGACCCCGAGCTGCTGCGTGGCGGCACAAGCAAGAAGGGCGCCTACAATATTTTTGGATTCGATGGGACGGACCTCGGCCGCACCACCGTGCGTTATGACAGCAGGTATGCGCCAGGCACCATCGTCATCAACACGGCAGAGCGGCGGCTCTATCTCGTTCAAGGCGGCGGCTCGGCGCTACGCTACGGCATAGGTGTCGGCCGGGCCGGCTTCCAGTGGAAGGGCACGCACAAGATCACCGCCAAGAAAGAATTTCCAAATTGGACGGCGCCACCGGAGATGATCGCGCGGCAAAAGGATGTGCCGAGGCAGATGAAGGGCGGCGATCCGGAGAATCCGCTCGGCAACCGTGCGATGTATCTCGGCAGTACGCTCTACCGGATTCACGGCTCGAACGATCCGGATTCGGTCGGCGAGGCGGAATCATCCGGCTGTTTCCGGATGAGGAACGAGGACATCGCGGATCTCTATAACCGGGTACCGGTCGGGACAACCGTCGTGGTTCAGTGAGGCAATATCTGTGTGACTATGCCGCAACCACACCATTTGCTCAGTCCTGTAAGAACGCCGGGGCGCTGAAACTCACGGTCGAGCAAGCACGACCCTCGTTAAAATGAGGTCCTTAAATATGCATGACAAAACTCACGCGGATTCCAGCCTACGAGCCGCATCTCTCGATTCGGTGGAAGGCTTTAATTCGGCTTCGCCACGCACCTCGCTCACAAACGCAAAGGGAATCCTGCGGCTCGATCCGATAGACGGCGTCCAATATCGCCTCGCGCGCCCGGTGTCCCATCATCATGGCCATCTGACGGAGGCGTTTCGGATGGACTGGGGCCTTGCCGACGTTCCTGTCGTTCAGGTGAATGTCACGGTCACGTTTCCCGGACGAATCCGGGCGTGGGGACTCCACCGTTTTACGGTCGACCGCCTGTTCGCGGCGACAGGATCGCTTTGTATCGTCTGTTATGATGGCCGGCGCGGCTCGGCGACCTTCGGTTGCGTCAACGAATTTATGTTGGGCGAGCGAAATCAGGGGTTGGTCGTTATTCCACCTGGCGTCTACCACGGCTGGAAAAACATTGGCGACGACGAGGCCTCAATCATCAGCATGCCCAGCCAGCTCTACCAATACGAGGAGCCGGATCGATGGGAGCTGCCGTGGGATTCTGCGGCCGCGCGTGAGACCATCGCTTATCGGTGGCCGTGACGCGACGTCACGTGTGATCTGGAAGTCTGCGCATGAGCATCGACTTGCCCTCGTCCGGTGCGCCCCGCGTCTCGGTGATTATTCCCTGCACGAGCAGGATCGACCTGCTCTACGGCTGTTTGCGATCGCTTGCGCGCTTCGGCCCCGCCGCAATTCCGTTCGAAACGATCGTTGTGCTCAACGAGGCCACTCCGGCAACGGAATCAGAATTGCGAAGAACGGCAACAGGCATCCATGTGGTCAGCTCGCCCGTTAATCTTGGCTTGGCGGGATCCGGCAATCGCGGCCGGGACCTGGCACGCGGCGAATTGCTGATCTTGCTTCACGACGATGCGGAGATTCAACCTGGATGGATGGAAGCCTTGGTCGAAACTGCCGACGCGCATCCCGAGGCAGGCGCGATCGGCGGCAAGGTTCTCCATTTCGACGGGCGATTACAGTGGGCGGGCGGAGTGCTATGGCGAGAAGCGATTTGCTCTTCGCCCTGGGTCGGCGAAGCCCCGGCACCGACCGCCTTCGACCGCCTTCGTGCGGTCGATTTCTGCGGCACGAGTTCGCTCCTGGTTCGCGCGGCACTATGGGATTTCGTCGGCGGACTCGATGAACAATTTTATCCCGTCTATTACGTCGACGTCGACCTTGCCATGGCGATGCGGAAACTCGGCTTTGTGGTGTTGTACCAGCCGAACTCGTGCATCCGTCATCACCAGGGCGGAAGCACCAAGGTTGATTTCAGAGTATTTCTCATCAACCGAAATCGACTTCTCTTCCTCGAAAAGTGGGGCGCGGCGCTGGAGAACCAGGAGCCATACGAGAGCGATTCGCCGGACGCCGTCGAACGCGCCTTGGCGAGGGCCGAAATCGTCGCCGATCAATGCGGTCGCAAGAGCAATATGGTATTCGAACCCTCGCCGCGGCCGAAATCATTCAACGCGGCAGAGCAAGACTCTCGTTGCGTCGAAAAAAGTCAGGCGTTGAAAAGTGCTTACGCGGCCTATCAGGCCCATCGCAGTCGTAGCATTTTTTCTGCTCGCTGATGAAAACGGGCCCTAAATGGCAGGCCCGAAAGAAAACATAAAAGCATCGAGATGCTATTTGCGCGCCCAGTCTTTGGACCCGGCGCATGGTTGGAAAGAACAACGGTGGCAAGCGGGCTTTGGCACGGCATGCGGCGTGTCGACACGCTCGCCCCGTTCATGGCGTTACTTCGTCGGCGAGGCCATACACCATTTGCTCGGCGGCAAATCCGGCGACGGCAAAGCGACCGATCGGCTGCAAGCTGTCGTCGCCGCAATGATCGACGAAATCCTCCGAGGCGAGGATGGTTCGGCCCAGGCGGCCGGCAAGTTTCTCAAGGCGCGCCGCCAGGTTTACCGCCGGGCCGATGCAAGTGAAATCCAGCCGGTTGCCGCTGCCGATATTGCCGAACAGCACGTCGCCGACATGTAGCGCCAAACCAAAGCGCAGTCCGCTGCTGTCGCCGTCGATCGCAGCCAGCGCGGCAATCTGATTGCGCGCCGCTCTGCCGGCTTTCAGGGCGGCGGCGCAGGTCGTCGCGTAATCGCGCTCGGCGCCGATCTGAAAGATCGCCAATAATCCGTCGCCCATATATTTAAGCACTTCGCCACCATGCTCCAGGATCGCCGGCACCTGGCAGTCGAAATACCGATTGAGCAGATCGACCAGATTCTGCGGCGGCAGCGTGTCGGCCAGCACTGTGAAGCCACGCATGTCGGATAGCCAGATCGCCGCGTGGATCGCCTCGGTATCGCCGCGGCGAATGTGTCCTGCAAGCACGCGCTCGCCGGCGTTTTTTCCGACATAAGTGGTCAAGAGATTGCCGGCGACACGATACCAGGCTCGGATTTCGGCAACGCGCGCCAACGGCGCAATCAGCGATTGGATGACCTCGATCTCGGCATCGGTAAAGCCGCCGGGCTGCCGTGTTGCCCACGACGAGAAGTGCACCTCGCCGCCCGAGAAATGCAGCGGCGCCACAACATAATCGGTGACGCCTTCTTCGCGCAGGTCGTGCAGGACCGGGTAATCCATCACGCAGTCCTGATCGGCCAGTCGCCGCCGAAGCGCCTCGCCGGTATTGCTGACGTGCACCATTGGACTGTCGAGAAAAGATTGGCGCTCAAGCAGTTCGAAACTGCCATCAGTGACCACCGTGCCGATCTCCGGATGCCAAACGAACCGGCGTCCCACGATCTCCGGATGCAGCGTGCGAACGAACACAGTGACGCGCCAGAGCGGCAATCCGGCTGCGTTCAGCCGCTCGCAGAGTTCGGTCAGAACTTCCTGCGACAGCGGCGCGTTGCGCGCGCCGTGGACGAGCCACTGGACGACCGACTGGACCGATGGCGAAGGAGACTTCGCGGCCATGTGCCTCGTGGTAACGAAGTCCGCCGCGAGCGTAAAGCGGACTGTACCGACTATTCCGCGGTCTCGAGCACGGGCGGGGTCACGATGGCATTCTTGGGGCCACGCAGCCGAACGTAGATTTGCAAAACAATCAGCAGGACACACAGTCCAATAAAGACAGCACTGATCGGCCTTTCGACGAAGACGGCGATATCGCCGCGCGAAATCAGCATGGCCCGGCGAAAGTTCTCTTCGAAGCGTGGACCGAGCACGAAGCCGAGGAGAATTGGTGCCGGATGGAAACCAAGTCGCAGTAGCACATACCCCAGAATTCCAATGACGACCGTTTCGCCGACCTGGAACATGTCGTTGTTGGCGGCATAGACGCCGATGGAAACAAAGAAGAGAGCGCTTGGATAAAGATACTTGTAGGGAATCGTCAGAAGTTTCACCCAAATTCCGATCAGCGGAACGTTCAGCAGCACGAGCATGATGTTCCCGATCCAGAAGCTGGCTACGAGACCCCAGAAGATATCCGGGTGCTCCTTGATCAGCTGCGGACCTGGCACAATTCCCTGGATCATCAGAGCGCCGAGCAGAAGTGCCATCACCGCATCGCCGGGGATACCCAAGCTCATTGTGGGAATGAAGTCTCCCTGCACCGACGAGTGGGTCGAGGCTTCCGGCGCAATGACACCTTCGATCAATCCGGTCCCGAACTTTTCGGGATGGCGTGAGATCTTTTTTTCGGTCGCGTAGGCGACGAACGACGCGATCGTCGGACCCGTACCCGGAATCAGCGCGCAAAGGCTGCCAACCAGTGTGCCGCGAAACATCGGCGCAATCGCTTGCTTCACGTCATCTTTGGTGGGCCGCATGTCTCGCAGCCGCACATTCGTGTATTTCGCGTTGATGGACGACACCTGGTTGATGCTGTTCATAAACTCGGCGATACCGAAAAGTCCGAGCGCAAGCGCAACCAATTCAATCCCGTCATCGAGATGCGTCATTCCAAAAGTAAAACGCTCTGCGCCCGTTTCCAGATCGGTTCCGACAATGCCAAGCATGAGACCAAGGACCGTCATTGCGACGCCCTTCAACGGCGAACCGCGCGCAAGCGTCGAGCCGGCGAGCAAGCCGAGCAGCATTAGCGAGCAGATTTCCGCAGGTCCAAATTGAAGCGCGACCCGCACCAACACGGGCGAAAGAAAGATCATCTCCGTGATGCCCCATGATGCGCCGACAAAGGACGCCATCACAGTCAGGCCAAGCGCTACGCCGCCTCTGCCTTGCTTGGTCATCGGGTATCCATCGAGGCAGGTCACAGCGTGCGGCGGATGGCACGGCAGATTGAGCAAGATGGAGCAAATGGCTCCGCCATATTGCGCGCCATACATCACGCCAGCCAGCATCAGAATTGCTCCAACCGGTTTGATGCCGAATGTCAGGGGCAGCAAAATCGAAATGGTCGCAAGAGGGCCCATGCCGGGCAGCACACCGACCATATTGCCGACCAGCACCCCGATGAAGCACCACATGAGATTGTGTGGCTGAATGGCGACTCCAAAACCGTACCAGAGATCAGTCAGTGCGGTTTCGATCACAAGCCTCTCCATGTCAGCAATTGCATCGGGATTTGAAGCAGATACGAAAACAATCCGACGCCAAATACGGTCACGACGGCAGCCAGGATTGCTGCGCTCTTAAGCGTGGCTTTGCGATCGCCAAGCGCCGACACGAACACGCAGGCGAAGGTGCCGGGTATCAATCCGAAAAAGCTGCCAAAAAGTATGAAGCAAAGCGGACCGGCGAGGATGCAGGCCCAGCCCAGCCACTCAGGATGCGGGGGCAGAATATTTTCATCCTCGCCCGGCGGAACACCGAGTGCCGTTCCCGCGATCAGAATGCCGAGAAAAATCAAAATGACACCGAGGGCCGTCGGCAGGAAGCCGGGACCCATATGCATCAATGTTCCGAGGCGGTAGGTGGGCCCCTTCAGGGCCATGACGAGACCGAGCAGGATAACTAGTCCGCCGGCATAGAAATCGCGTTTACGCACCAGATTGCGGACAAGTTCCGCAGCGAAGCTCCTCGCAGGGCGCAAGGCTTCCTCCGACATTTATCATTTTAGCCATCGCCCTTGCTGTGGCTTAAGATGAAGGGCACGGACAATCAAGTAGTTGGGCCAAACTCCGCGAATAAAAACTTTGTAAATGCAGTCCGCGCGAGAAGGTCCGCAAATGGGTGGTCTTCATTGCTGGATACTCTAGTCAGCCTAATCCCGGCCTATGGCCCCTGGATCATTTTCGGCGTCGTCGCGCTCGAAAGTGCAGGCGTGCCACTTCCCGGTGAAACCATTCTGGTCGGCGCCGCACTTCTCGCCGGCACTACCGGTCAGCTCAGTATCATCGCCGTCGTGGTTGCCGCGGCAGCGGGCGCGATCGTCGGTGACGGCATCGGTTATGCCGCAGGACGCCGGTTCGGTTTGCCGATGCTGGAAAAATACGGCCACTACATTCACCTCGACAAAGACCGCTTGCTGATCGGTCGCTATCTTTTTTTTCAGTATGGGAGCGTCGTCGTGTTTGTCGGGCGCTTCGTCGCTGTCCTTCGGATGTTCGCCGCGTTGTTGGCGGGAGCCAACCGTATGCCCTGGGGCCGCTTTACGTTCTTCAACGTGTCCGGAGGAATATGCTGGGCATCCAGCTTTGGGTTCGGCGCTCACGCGATAGGAACCGCAATCTATAAGATTTCTGAGGTGTTCAGCGTGATCGCATTCATCTTGTTTATTGTGATCGGATTCACGCTATCGCGCGTCATTCGTCACTACGAACCGATATTGCTGCGTCGCGCCGAGCGGGTGTTTTCAAATCGTCCGGCTGGCGCTCCCTAGGGGACTCGAACCTGTGTTTTCGCCGTGGGGGATTGATGCGTTTTTTATTTGCGAATCTCGCACGAGATTTTTAGCTTTCGCTCGCTCATCTTAACACCTCCCAACAACCGCGTCGGTACATGCCCGACGCGGTTTTTTTATTCTCGGAAAGATCGAGGAACTTGTTTCTGCGGCTGAGCTGCGAATAAACCCGACGTTAAATTTAAATTTGACATACGACCCAATCTGCCTTGAACCGGCCTAGCAACCAGTTTTTAGGCGAATCTCGATAAAGAAAGGAATTATGATCGCTGGATGAGCGTGAGAACACATCATGCGGGACGTTGCCCAGATCACTGCTGACTTGTTGCATGCTGACGATAGCAGGCTGGCCGAAAGCCAAGCGAGGCTACAGTCCGACTTTGAACGCCACGAAGCTAAATTCAGCGCCGAGCTTGCGGCTCTCGTGAAGCAGCCAGAACAAAATGCCGAGAGTCACCAGTCTGAGGCGAGGTGGCTACTAGCGAGGAAATGCTGGTCGTGGCTGTATCGCGACTAACCAAAGCCTTCTCCCAACTGAATGCCCGTTCGTGCACCTAACGGCCGGTTCCCGAGTTTTCTCGCGGCAGGGCGATAAAATAAGGAAGAACGACATGTTAACGCGATCTTGGGTGCAGTAAGTGCACTCGCGCTTGCGACGCCTTCGCTGGCCGCAGATTTGGTCACTAGGACGATCTCTCAAGATCGTCGCACCTATTGGTTCAAAAGCGGAAAGTCTTTAGCCGGTTTGCGTCCCGGTAGCGACTGCAAAAAAGCATGAATGTCGGTGGCTTCCTTGTCTGACAAGACAGCCGCCGAATAAGCTGGCATGTCGTTCGGCGCCTCGCGCAGGAAGGCCACGAAGGCTTCTGCAGGCATCTCAACTTTTGCAATCGGCGGCGCTGGGTAGTTCATGGCGCCGCCTTGCCCTGAGCGGCCATGGCACGTGAAACACCCAACGGCGAGATAGACGCTCTTTCCTTTGACGGCGTCGCCGGGGGTATCTTCCGCCAGCGCGGTTGTACCTAATCCGCTCACCGACGATGCGATTGCAAAAATCGCGAACGCAACGAACTTGCCGATCTGCGTTATAATTTGTGTCATCGCCATCTTCCTCAGCGCGGATCGGTGACGACATCGATCAGCGCAGGCTGGCCCGATTTGACCACCGCTATCGCGCGCTTGAGCGCGGGCGCGAGATCGTTCGGATCGGTGATCGGGCCTTCGCCGTGGACACCAAAGCCGCGTGCGATGGTCGCGTAATCGACATTCGGATCCGTAATGGTGATGCCGGTTGCAGTATTGGTAATGCCGCGGCCGTGCCGGGCGGCCATGGCCTGGAGATACATATATTCCTGATGATAGGCGCGGTTGTTGTGCACAATATAGAGCATTGGAATGCGATGATGCGCGGCGGTCCATAGCGTGGCTGGTGCGAACAGAAAATCGCCATCACCGCCGAAGGCGATCGTCAGGCGCCCATGCCGCTTGTTGGCTAGCGCGGCGCCCAGTGACGCAGGAAGATTGTAGCCGACGCCCGCCCCACCCGAGACGCCGTTCCATTGATATGGCTTATCGAAATTCCAGAGCCGATGCGGCCACGTGAGCCGGATCGCGGTGCCGACAAGCGACCAATCTTCATCTTTGATCTGGCCGTAGACCTCGGCGCACATCCGCGCCGTCGTAATTGGACTGGCATCCCAGCCAATAGTCGCATCGGACTTCGCCTGCTCGACCGCCGCAATTTTAGCCGCGGCCAGCCTCTTTCCACGCGCCTCGAACGCCGATTTCCGGTCACCATCGGCCAACCGTTTTACGTGCTCGATCAAGGTCGGCAGGCTTGCTTCGGCGTCGCCCGCGATGGTGAGATCGATCTCCTGGTAACGTCCCAAATCCTGATAATTGGATTTCATGTAGAGGTCGCGACTGCCAAGCGTCACGATTTTTGCGCCGTTCTTGTAGTTGGGCCGCGACGTGCGAACGATGCGGTCACTAAAGGCGTTCAATGATCCCCACAGTTCATTCACTTCCATCGCCACTATGACATCAGCTTGCCCAATGATGGCGCGACGGAATGACATGTTGAGCGGATGACGCGAAGGAAAATTCATGCGGCCGACGTTGTCGATGACTGCGCATTGCAGCGTCTCGGCCAACTCGACTAGTCGCGTCATGCCGGCCGGCGTGCGGGCTAGGCGATCAACGATGATCACGGGATTATCTGCAGCGACCAGCATTTTCGCAAGTTCCGCGAGTGCCGCCGAGTCTCCCTGAGGCGGGATTGCTTTGGAGAGTCTTCGGAATCTTGAGCGCTTCTGCGTCGGCGATCGGATTTTCCTGCAGTTCAGCATCGAGCGACAGCATGACGGGCGCCATCGGCGGAGTGGTCGCAACCTTGTAAGCGCGCACGGCCAATTCGGCGAAATGCTGAAGCGAGGTGGGTTGGTCATCCCACTTTACAAAATCGCGTGCGATCGCGCCGGGGTCGATTGCCGAGTGCACCCATTCGGCTCCCGGCCCGCGCTTGTTGGCTTCGATGATATTGCCACCCATTACGATCACCGGAACGCGATCGCACCACGCGTTATACATCGCCATCGTGGCATGCTGCAGGCCAACCACGCCGTGGCAAATCATGGCCATCGGCTTACCCTCGATCTTGGCGTAACCCTGCGCCATGTGAACGGCGATTTCTTCGTGCGGGCACGTGAGGATTTCTGGTTTGGTATTGCCGCCGTAATTGAGTACGGCCTCGTGCAGTCCGCGGAAACTCGACGCGCAATTCATCGCCAGATATTCGATGTCGAGCGTCTTGAACACGTCGACCATGAAATCGCCGCCGCTGGTCGTCTGAGTGACGGGGTCCTTCGATGGCGGCATCGTCTCGGCGGCCGCAAGCCTCGGTCCGGGAACCGTCGCCTTGGCGCTTCCTCCAGGTGGGTTGGCGGCTTCCGTACTGGCAGCGACGGGCGTCGCCAGAGCCGCAGCGCCAGCAAGCGTCGCCCCTTTCAGAAAATTGCGCCGTCCAGCGTCGGGCGAATTGCTACGTTTCGGCATCGGCCCCTCCCGGAAAGTTTATGTCGGTGCGGCACCGCACGGATTTTGTTTGTCGTCGGAGTGTCGCCACTCGTTTATTGGAGCTATTTTATTGGAGCTTTTGTTTTGGCAGCGAGCAACCGGGCGCCCGACGAATTTACGCAGCGGTTATGTAGACATCGAATAGCGTGTCCTCGGGGCCGCATATCGGGATCCTCGGGGTTAGGGAGAGGAATCTATGACAAAGCAAAAGTTCGATCGGCGCGACATCTTGAGAGGTGCCGTGGTCGGTGGCGCCGCTGCGGCGAGTGCGACAGGTGGGATAGCTCAGCCTCAGAACGCCCTCGCGCAGCAGCCCGTGGCCGCGCCCGTAGTTTCAGATGCGGCCGGATATGCATTCTTCAATCTCGAGGAAGCAGCTTTTATCGAAGCGCTCGTAGATCACATGGTGCCCGCCGACGAGGTCAGCCCGAAGGGCACCGATCTCGGCATTAATATTTACATCGATCGTGCGCTTGCCGGCGCCTGGGGCAAGGGGGAACGGCTTTACTTGCAGGGGCCGTGGAAACTCGGGACGCCAAGCCAGGGTTACCAGTTACCGATGACACCCGCGCAGCTTTATCGCGCCGGGATCGAAGCGACCAACGCGCACTGCCGCAAGACTTACGGCAAGGCATTCGATCTGCTGGACGCTGCGCGGCGCGAGGAAGTGCTGGTTGGCCTCTCCACTGCAAAAATCAAGTTCGACGATGGCCTGCCGGTGCGCGTGTTCTGGACGACGCTTT
This sequence comes from uncultured Alphaproteobacteria bacterium, assembly GCA_963707615.1. Lineage (GTDB taxonomy): Bacteria > Pseudomonadota > Alphaproteobacteria > Rhizobiales > Xanthobacteraceae > Pseudolabrys. The sequence goes on along the minus strand of CAVPQT010000006.1, from coordinate 274,954 downwards.
ACCAGACCGTGATCGAGGGCATCTATTCCGATCCGATGTACGGCGGAAACCGCAACAAGGCGGGGTGGGCCATCATCGGTTTCCCCGGCGTGATCGCGGTGCATCGCGACCACATCGAGAAATACCGTGGCAAGCCATTCCCGACCAAATCCGTCAGCATCTCGGACATGAGTTGAGGGAGCCATGGTTGCAAAGCTCAAGGAAGTCGACGCCGTTATCGTCGGACTGGGCTGGACCGGCGGTATTCTTGCCAAAGAGCTGACCGAAGCCGGCCTGAAAGTGGTCGCTCTCGAGCGTGGCGCGCCCCGGTCAACGGACAAGGACTATTCACTGCCAAATATCCGCGACGAATTACGTTACGTCGTGCGCCACGACCTGATGCAGAACACCGCCCGCGATACCATCACGATACGCAACAATCCGGGCCAGGAAGCGCTGCCGATGCGTCGCCTCGGATCGTTTCTGCCAGGCGAGGTTGTCGGCGGCTCCGGGGTGCACTGGAGCGGCCACACCTGGCGTTGGACCGACATGGAATTCAAGATCCGCTCCAATTACGAGGAACGCTACGGCAAGAAATTCATCCCCGAGGATATGACGATCCAGGACTGGGGCATCACATACGCCGAGCTCGAGCCCTATTACGATAAGTTCGAATATGTTGCGGCGGTCGCCGGCAAGGCCGGCAACATCAAGGGGCAGATCCAACCTGGCGGGAATCCGTTCGAGGCACCGCGTGAGCGCGAATATGCTCTGCCGCCGCTGACGCCGATTCTTGCGAGCGAGATGTTCAGCGAGGCTGCGCGCAACGCCGGCTATCACCCGTTCCCGCGCCCGTCTGCGAACGCGACGCAGCCTTACACCAATCCAGACGGAGCAAAATTCGGTGCCTGCCAGTATTGCGGCTATTGCCAGCGCTTCGGCTGCGAAGCCAACGCCAAGGGCAGCCCGCATATGACTGTGATTCCGATTGCCATGCGCAATCCGAATTTCGAACTGCGCACGCACTCGTGGGTCACCAAGGTGCTCAAGGACAGCGACGGCAAGCGCGTCACCGGCGTCGCGTATACGAATTTGCTCAACGGCGAGGAATTCGAGCAGCCGGCCACGATGGTTCTGCTGTGCGCATATGCCATCAACAACGTGCATTTGATGCTGTTGTCGGGGATCGGCGAACCGTACGATCCGGCCGCGCAGAAAGGCATCATCGGCAAGAACTATTGTTACCAGACCGGCACCGGCGCGACGCTGTTTTTCGAGGGCAAATTCTTCAACCCGTTCATGAGCGCCGGTGGCTCCAACGCCACGTTTGACGACTTCAACGTCAACTGGGACTTCGATCGCGGGCCGCACAACTTTGTCGGTGCGTACAATGTGTCCGGCGGATTCAATACGGCGCTACCGATCGGATACCGCCCGGTGCCGAGCGGCACGCCGCAGTGGGGAAGCGAATGGAAGAGAGCGACAGCGAAGTGGTACCAGACCGCGATGACGATCAACGCGGCCGGCAGTGTGATGGCGAATCGTTACAATTGCTTTGACCTCGATCCGACCTATCGCAATGCGTTTGGCCAGCCGCTGATGCGCATGACGTTCGACTACAAGACGAACGAACACAAAGTGGGAACACACGCAGCGCAGGTGATTAACGACATTGCCAAATCCATGAATCCAACCAAGCTCAACCCGGCGAGTGCGCGCACTGATCCCTGGACCGTGGTTCCCTACCAAAGCACGCACAATACCGGCGGCACCATCATGGGCACCAATCCGCGGGACAGCGCACTCAACAAGTATTTGCAGAGCTGGGATTGCCACAATCTGTTCGTGGTTGGCGCCAACGTATTCCCGCACAACGCCTCCTATAATCCGACCGGGCCGGTGGGCGCGCTGGCCTATTGGACGGCCGACGCGATCAAGAACCGCTACCTGAAAAATCCCCAGCCGCTGGTGCCCGCATGAAAGTTCAGATCGGCGGGACGGCATCGGTTCTTGTGCTTTTGCTGATCGGTGGCGCCTACGCCGACGGCGATGTGACGCGCGGCGAAGCGCGCTTTCAGGATTGCGCCGCATGCCACAAGCTGGAGGCCGGCGCGAACAATGTTGGGCCGAGTCTGCATGACATTTTCACGCGGAAGGCTGGCACCCTCGAAGACTTTCGCTACTCGCCCGCGATGAAGCGCAGCGGTATTGTGTGGACCCCGGAAGCGCTCGAAAAGTTCATCGCGGATCCGCAGGCGACGGTGCCGGCAAACCGCATGCCCTATGCTGGCATGGCCAACCCAAGCGACCGCGCCGATCTCATCGCCTATTTGCAGAAGATGACAAAGTAAGTCTCGATGTCCGCTTTGGGTTCATAAGCAGACATGCGCGGTGCAACTTGCGATGTCTGGTATGGGCCAATAGCGGACATGCCTGCCCTCACACACCCTTCGCCAAAAAAAGATAATAGACGTCATTCGCTGTAGCGATGACCACCGCGGCACCTATCCCGACCAGCAAACCCCACCGCAAATATCTTTTGTATTTCGGTTGTTGCTTCCGTTCCTCGGCAAATTCAACAGAGAATTTTCGCGACAGCAGCAGGATTGTCGCCGCCACCAAGCTCAAAGCAGCGGAAAATCCAAAAACCAACGCCAACGCCAATTGTCCAGATCGGAGTTCAGCGCCGGACGAAATCCAGGGCAAAAGCAGAAAACCACCCCACAACACTAGGAAAAGAGCTCCGATATAACGGACAAAATTGCTTCCCAGCCACAACCCAGCAGGAACCGCCACCGACAGGACGCACAGGCCAACTGAATCCCTTACGTTTTGCGGCCGCAGAAAAACTGAAAGACCGCAGACAAGACAGTTGGTCAGCGCAACCACAATCGATAAGTAAAGCGCGGTTCGATAGTGATTGAAATTCTGCACCATGATTCCCCTGAGAAAAAATAAGCGCCCGCCTACGTCAGGGCAAAGCACATCAGTTCGTCGTGATAGCTCTGTTTATGTTTTCCACTGTTGCCTGCCGGTCATAGTGATCACGTCGCGTGCGTGCCACCCTGAGTGTTGAGCGGGGCTGGGCGAAGCTTTCCGCCGCGGGTCGAGCTTGGCGCTGCAGATGGCGCGACGAGCTCCTCAACCTACGGGCCGCGATGGTTCTCCCACCGTCGCGGCCCTTTTTTCGATGTCAGCTTTTCTGGACGGACTTCGATGCGATGATCCAAAGCCGACTCAACCGACGCCTGGTTCAATTGAAGGATGGATCCTGTAGCGGCTACAGAAACAATCCCGTGCGAGAAGCAAGGGATGGGCGAAAGTCGACATGTGCGAGGCAAAAGCCGATGTCCGGCCAATGGCAGACATTTTCTAACCAATTTAAGAAGGGACCGCTGGGCATATCCGCCGCAACGATCCCTTCTGCGATCCGCTGAAGTTGGACACCCGGGTTGGGTCTTCAGCATCTCATGCCAACAATATTGGTTCGAAAACTCGCTTTGGTCTGTGCGGCTTATCACACACCGATTAGCAATCAGACTTTTTGTGACACCCAGCACAACGCGCGAACAGGAATTGCCCTATTCCTATGATGGAGGCGAGGCTGCCGTTAACGGAGGCTTCCATGCTTGGCGTTGAGGTCGTTGGGTTGTCTTTAGTAACTCTGGGGTTCACGGCCCTCCAATTCGCTTGGTTCGTGATATCGCACTCACATTGGTGACGCGCCGCTATGAAGAGCCTTCGGACCCTTCTGGTCGAGCTCAAGCAGCTGCCAGCCGAGATTGGATATATTCTCGGATGGGTTGGAACCGTACTCGCGGCTCTAATCCTTATCGCATCCGCTATCTTATTCTTGGCTCTGAGCAATGAGCCCGCGTTCGCCCTTGGCGGATGTATCGTCGCCCTTGGGGTTTTCCTGACCGGTCGGGCAGCGCGTTACATCCTTACGGCGCGAGCATAATTCGCCAGCCAGGGGCAGCCCATGCCAAATTACGTGATTGCGCCAACTGAAATAGAAAGAACGGAAATAACGATTGGCGAACTGTCCAAACGGACCGGCGTCCACATCGAGACCATCCGCTACTATGAGCGGATAAAGATGCTGCCGAAGCCGCCGCGAACAAACGGCGGTCGTCGCAGTTACGATGCGGCACATGTGCGTTCGCTGACATTCATCAAGCGATCACGCGACTTGGGATTCTCCATCGACGACATCCGGGAATTGCTTCGGCTAGGAGGGCCGGGCAAGGCACCCTGCCGCGAGGTTCGCGACATTGCGACGGACCACCTCGACGAGGTCCGGGCAAAAATCGCTCATCTTCGTCAAGTGGAACAGCTGCTGGAAAAGATGATTGCCCAGTGCACCGGCACCGCCGCGTCTGAGTGTCCCGTTTTGGATGTGCTCGATGTCACGCGCAGCGAGCATCCGCTGAACAGCTAGTGTCCGCTTTGGGTCATAGCCAGACATCTCGCAGTGCAATCATCGTGTCCGCTTTACCCTAGAAAGCATACAAGCCTCTGTGGGCGCTGACGCCGGCACGGTGTATTGGAGCCGCATCACATTTGCAGCGGATGCAATGGCCTCGCTTGGGCCAAAATCAGAAATTTCTTTCAGCTACAGTGCTCCAAGCCGTGTGCGTGGCACGAGTACGCGGGCACAGACCAACAAGGCTTCCAGACCTTGTCAGCAACGCTCGTCAGGCGTTTTGAGAACGGCGAAAAGGGTGCTGAACATTGACATTGTGTCACTGACCCCACCGTTCTGTTCGGACAAAATGTCAGAACGACGTTGCGCGACATTGTGTCATCGACCGCACCGGCCTGTTCTGACAAAATGTCAGGATGACACCAGCGCCGAAGCAGAAGACGCTAAACGGCATTGCCGCACGTCATGACCGGCCAGTGAGGCAAGAAGTCCCTCACAAGCGCCTTGCCGCCCATTACATTGGCTATTGCGATCGGACCATTGCGCCCGCGCCGCACCCTAACGGTTCCTAAAGTAGGGTCATCGCGTAACGCGTATGGATCCTAACGCACTGGAAATATTCGCGAAGTGGCAAATGACTTTTTGGCGTTCCCTAGGGTGGAACGGCGTCTGATCGTGGCGTTAAACTGCGGTAGATACGCCGCGCACGCAGCCCATCATCGACAAACTTCTGCGCGTCCGCTGTGGTGGCGAAGCGTTCCGTGTAGACCACTTCTTCCACGACTTGCGGATACTTGTGCTGATAAACGACGCGAAAATGTGCGCCCTGCTGCCGAATGGAAACCTGCAACGGTTTTGACACTTGTTCGCGCATGTTGCCCAAGGGGTGGCAGCGTTAGGGTTCGATGACAGGTCGATGATAGGTGGGGACCGTTTCGGTCCTTTGCGAAATTGAAAAAGAGCCTGATTTGATTGGCGCTCCCTAGGGGACTCGAACCCCTGTTTTCGCCGTGAGAGGGCGACGTCCTGGGCCGCTAGACGAAGGGAGCTAAGGACGCGAGCACCCGAGATAGCCTTGATCCGGCGCTTCCGCAAGTTTGGTCAGCGGCGGAGAACGCCGCCTAACGTGCCACGCACGATTGCCCGGCCGATGCTGCCGCCCATCGACCCGCCGAGCGATTTACCCAGATCAGCAGCAATCTGGCCGGCAACACGATTTGTCACCGTGCGTGTGACCTCGCGCGTCATGCGCTGGCCAGTCGACAAACGCGTACCGCGCGGAACATTGGTGCCGAATATGGAACCGATCACGCCACCGATCTGGCCCAACAACCCACCGCCATCGCCCTGCTCCGCCTGGCCCTGCTGTCCCGGAGCCGGACTCGCCGCGGTACCCTGCATCCGCTTCTGCAAAATCTCGTAAGCCGATTCCGAGTCGACGGGCGTGTCATATTTGCCCTTCATCGGACTCTTATCGATCACCGCCTTGCGTTCGGCCGGCGTGACCGGGCCGATGCGTGCCGATGGCGGACGGATCATGGTGCGTTCAACGACAGACGGCACGCCGTTACCCTCGAGAAATGAAACCAGCGCTTCGCCCTTTCCGAGCTCGGTGATGACCTTGGCCGTATCGAGATCCTTGTTCGGCCGAAAAGTATCCGCGGCAGCTCTGACCGATTTCTGGTCGCGCGGCGTGAACGCACGCAACGCATGCTGCACGCGGTTGCTGAGTTGGGCCAGCACGGTTTCCGGCACGTCGAGCGGATTTTGCGTGACGAGGTACACGCCGACGCCTTTGGAACGAACCAGACGAACGACTTGTTCGATTTTTTCCAGAAGCGGCTTCGGCGCATCGTTGAACAGCAGATGCGCCTCGTCGAAAAAGAATACGAGCTTCGGTTTCTCGGGATCGCCGACCTCGGGCAGCTTCTCGAACAGCTCCGACAGCAACCAAAGCAGGAAGGTTCCGTACAATCGCGGATTTTCAATCAGCTTGTCGGCGGCGAGTACATTGACGAAGCCACGGCCGTCGCGGTCCGTACGCAAAAAGTCGGCAAGGTCGAGCGCCGGTTCACCGAAGAATGACTTGGCGCCCTGATTTTCCAGCACCAGCAACTGCCGCTGCACGGTGCCCACCGTCGCCGATGAGACGTTGCCGTACTCCTTTTGCAGATCGGAGGCATGATCCGCGACATAGCCAAGGATGGCGCGCAGATCTTTCAGATCGAGCAAAGCGAGACCTTGCTCGTCGGCAACGCGGAACGCGATGTTGAGGACACCTTCCTGCGTGTCGTTGAGCTGCAAGAGGCGTGACAACAGGAGCGGACCCATTTCCGAAATTGTCGCCCGGATCGGATGTCCCTGTTCGCCGAAGACGTCCCAGAAAATCACCGGATATTGGTCCGGCTGATACTCCAGTCCCATGCCTTTGGCTCGTGCCACCAAGGCATCTTTCGCCTCGCCCGCCGCGGCGATTCCCGAGAGATCGCCTTTGATATCGGCGGCAAAGACAGAAACTCCCGCTTCAGACAGCCCCTCCGCGAGAACCTGAAGCGTGACGGTCTTGCCGGTGCCGGTCGCGCCGGCAACCAAGCCATGGCGATTGGCAAAATGAAGATCGAGCACTTCGAACTTCGTGCTCTTGCCGACGATAATCGAGTTGGTCTTGGCCGGATCGTCGACCATTGCAGGCGCAGGCGCCGGCGCACGACCGGACTTTGCGGATTTTGCCATTGTGTCTCCTACGCGAATTTCCCTGTTCTCAGACAGTCTAACATGGCCGGGCGAGGCCGCCGCAACCGGCCCTCTAGGGCTTGCCACCAAGCGGCAGACGGCCAAGAGGCTTGAGTGTCTTGAGATCGAAAAATCGCACCTCAACCCCGGTGGGCGTCTCGATCGTCAGTGCGAGTTGTTCACCGTTCATGGCGCTGGAAACGACGCGCGCACCATTCGGCCAAGGCGTGCTTACATCCAAAGCCGGCTGCGCCCTTCCCTCCATCCGAAAAAAGCGATAGCCGATGACCCCAAGGACAACGGCAACAGCGACGAAAGTCGTCATGCTGGCGATCATCATCAGCCGACGCACGCGCGCAACAATACGGGCCGCTTCAGGGTCGAGCGGCTTTTCATTGTCGTCAGACATGCTTTGAGCCATGACCGATAGTGTTATCGAGACAGTCACGATTGCCAATGACGAGGCGGGCTCGCGGCTTGACCGCGTGCTCGCTGCACACATCGCGACACTTTCCCGCTCTCATCTGAAGACCTTGATCCTTGCCGGCCATGTGACGCTTGCGGGGCGCACGATCCGCGATCCCGCGGCAGCCGTCAAACCTGGCGACGTCGTCTCGGTGACGCTGCCCCCGCCGGAACCTGCCTCCCCGAAGGGCGAGACCATTCCGCTCAACATCGTTTACGAAGACGACTCGATCATCGTGATCGACAAGCCGAAGGGCCTTGTCGTTCACCCTGCCGCCGGCCACGCCACCGGCACACTGGTGAACGCGCTCATCGCGCATTGCGGAGCGAGCCTGTCCGGCATCGGCGGGGTCAAACGACCCGGTATCGTCCACCGCCTCGACAAGGACACCACCGGCCTGATGGTCGTGGCCAAAAGCGACAAGGCTCATCGCGCGCTCTCAAAGCAATTCGCCGAAAAGGCCGACGGTCCTCTCAAGCGCGGGTATCTTGCCCTCGTCTGGGGTGCACCCGATCGTCCAAAGGGTACGGTCGATGCCCCAGTCGGGCGCCACGCCCATGCGCGCGACAAGCAAGCCGTCCGTCGGGACGGCCGGGCGGCGGTCACCCATTGGGAGGTATTGGAGCGTTTTGCCGGTGCGGACGGGAAGCCCCTGGCCAGCCTCCTCGCCTGCACCCTCGAAACGGGGCGTACCCACCAGATCCGCGTGCACCTGGCGCATATCGGGCACCCCATTCTTGGGGACGCGACCTACGGGACCGGCTTCAGGACCAAAGCCAGTCGCCTCGGCCCAGAGGCTCGGGCGGCCCTGGAGGCCCTTGGCAGACAGGCTTTGCATGCCTATCTAGTGGCAATCGAACACCCCGAAACCGGCGATCTCCTGGAGTTCCAATCGGAACTGCCGGGCGATTTGCGTCGTTTACGTCAGGCCTTGCACACGGAAAGCCGTGAAGCCGGGCACCCAAAACGAAAATAGGCAAGCCAAATCAGTTGTTTGGCGCCTACCGTGATGCACAAAAACGTTACGGTGACGTGAGAGCCCGGCCGCTATCTTTTACGCGGCCAAGCCGGTATGCTGCACTTGCGATCGAGGGACTTTCGCGGTCGCAACATAGATGTGCCGTCGGCTCGGGGAGCGGCGGCGACAACCCGCCTGCCGATAACTCGGGGGCAAGTAAGGAGGGCGCTGTCATGGCCCGTACCGCCGCATTGCCGGCACTCAAGGCCGAATCCGGTCTTTCACAATATCTGGACGAAATCCGTCGGTTCCCAATGCTGGAGCCGCAGGAAGAATACATGTTGGCCCGCAGCTGGCGCGAACACGGCGACCGCGAGGCTGCGCACAAACTCGTCACCAGCCATCTTCGTCTCGTCGCCAAGATCGCGATGGGCTATCGCGGCTATGGTCTGCCGATCTCCGAAGTCGTTTCGGAAGGCAACGTCGGCTTGATGCAGGCGGTAAAACGCTTCGAGCCCGAAAAAGGCTTCCGTCTGGCCACCTACGCCATGTGGTGGATCAAGGCGGCGATCCAGGAATACATCCTGCGTTCCTGGTCGCTCGTGAAGATGGGCACCACGGCCAACCAGAAGAAGCTGTTCTTCAATCTGCGAAAGGCGAAGAGCAAGATTTCCGCGCTTGAGGAAGGCGACCTGCGCCCCGATCAGGTGCAGGTGATCGCCAAGCGCCTCGGCGTCACCGAACAAGATGTGGTCGACATGAACCGCCGTCTCGGCGGCGATGCTTCGCTCAATGCTCCGATCCGCGACGACGGTGAGAGCGGCGAGTGGCAGGATTGGCTTGTCGATGACGCACCAAGCCAGGAACGCATTCTTGCCGAGAGCGAAGAGAGCGACAATCGGCACAAGGCGCTGATCTCCGCTCTGGACGTTCTCAACGAGCGCGAGCGTCGCATCTTCGAAGCGCGACGTTTGGCCGACGATCCGATCACGCTCGAGGAGCTTGCGGCTGAGTTCGGTGTCTCGCGCGAGCGCGTACGACAGATCGAAGTGCGCGCGTTCGAAAAGGTGCAGAAAGCGGTGAAGAGCCGCATGTCCGCGATGGAACAACCAGCGGCAGAACAGGCAATCGCCGCGCACTGAGTTGCGCGCGCAATAGTTCAAATAACGAGGCCGGGCCCGAAGCCCGGCCTTTTCTTTTGCAGCGTTCACTCAACGTGGACTATTGCCCCCAGGCGCGAAACGCTTCCTCGAAGACGCGCGTGCCCGGCGCGCCTTTTTCCATCGCAAGAATTGCGCGCTTGCCGCTTGTATAGACGACGGGAACGTCGAACCACTCGCGCTCCTTGAGCAACTGAATGTTGCGCTGTTGATCGGCTTCAACAGCCGATAGGCCGAGCAGGAAATAGCCGTTGGTGACTTTCACCGCCAACCCTGCGAGCGGCACGCCACGCGCCTGCTCGCTCTGTTTCATCAAAACGCCCGGCACGTTGCCGATCCCGCCTTCGGGAAAATCCGCGGGCAATGTAAACATGATCTCGATGGTATGGCTCGCCGGCAATGCCTTGTCGGAGTTGCGCCGCAGCGACCAGGTCATACGCAATTTGCGCTCCGGTATCTCGATGTCGGCGCGCACGGCAAGCTCAGGCGCGAGCCCCGGCCCAGGCGACACGGTTTCCGTCCGCCACAAGGCAGAGCCGACGTAGCGCTTGCCCTGCGGGTCGTTCGGATCCTCATCGTAGAGGACAACCTTTTGCGCTACGGCGGCGGCCGGCGCATTCGCTGCGTCCGGCGCAGTAGCCTGGGATTGTCCGATGCGGTCGGCAATCTTCGGGCGGGTCGCAGGCTGCGCGGCATCCTTGGGCTTCGGCGCCGGCTGCGAACGGAAGTTCGCCACCATCGAGGTGATGGCGTGTCGCTGCCAAAAGGCAACGCCCGCGCCTCCGGCCAAGATTGCGAGAATGACCGCCCATTTGATGATGCCGCCGTATGAGCGAGCGGGCCGCGTGTAGAGTTCTTCGTCGTCATAAGGTGCCGGACCCGAGGAGGACGGCGCGTAGCTCTCTTGAAAAGACTCTTCACTGAGCTGGGGCTCTGAAACCCGGCTCGCCTCGGCGTTGTGATGTTCGAAGTTGCGCGGCGGTGCATCGGGCATCGCATCGTAGGTCGCGTGAGCCGCCCGCCTCGCCTGCGCCGCGGCACCCCCGAGACCCTCGGCTTCGGCAACGGTTTCGCGGAAATCCCGCAGGCCGCGGTCGCGAAGCGACGCCTCGGCAAAATCATTCTCGTGAACGTCGACGCGGACTCGCTTGGCCGTTTCCGCTTCCACCTTGCGGATTGCTTCCTCAAGGGCCAGACGCTCCCGCGTTATGTCGGTTTCGTCCAACGCCGGCTGGACGCCACGCAATTGGGAAACCAGCGCGGCGCGCGCACGGTCATAAAGCGCGCGGCGGTGCTCGCCCGTGTTTTTATCAAGACCGCCAACGGCGCGGTCGATCAAAGCGTAGTAATCAGCCATTGCGCGCTATCGTGCTTGCCAGCACCCGTTCGAGAACCGGTCTCCACCCCCCGGACCTGCTTGGCCCCGGTTCATGTCTTTTTTCGGCAATCATAGCTCAAACGGATTCTTCATGAGGATGGTGTCTTCGCGTTCCGGGCTGGTCGACAACAGGGTGACCGGACAACCGACGAGCTCCTCGACTCGACGCACGTATTTTATCGCTTGTGCGGGCAATTGCGCCCAGGAACGTGCACGCGCTGTGGGTTGTTTCCAACCCTCAATGGTCTCATAGACCGGCTCGACCCTGGCCTGCGCCTGTTCGCCGGCGGGCAGGTAATCGATCTCACGGCCGTCAAGACGATAACTGACGCAAACCTTGACCTCGTCGAATCCGTCGAGGATGTCCAGTTTTGTCAGCGCCAGACCGTCAATTCCGCATGTCCGCACGGTTTGCCGGACGAGCACTGCGTCGAACCAGCCGCAGCGACGCGCCCGCCCCGTGACCGTACCGAATTCAGCACCACGCTCGCCGAGCGTCTTCCCGATCGCATTGTCCATCTGGTCGGTCGGGAATGGCCCCAGGCCCACGCGGGTGGTGTAGGCCTTGCAAATGCCGAGCACGTAATCGATCGCGTTCGGGCCGAGGCCTGAACCGGTCGCGGCCTGAGCGGCCACTGTGTTCGAGGACGTGACATAAGGATATGTGCCGTGATCGATATCGAGCAACGCGCCTTGCGCACCTTCGAAAAGAATGCGCTTTCCCTCGCGCCGCTTGCTGTCGAGCAGCGACCAGACCGAATCCATGAACGGGAGGACCTTCGGCGCGATGGCGGCAAGGTGGTCATAGACCGCCGTCGACTCGATCTCGGGCAGGTTGTGGCCGCGGCGCAGCGCATTGTGATGCGCCAGCAGCCGATCGATCTTTCCGTGCAGGGCCGGCAGGTCGGCAAGATCCATGAAACGGATGGCGCGCCGTCCGATTTTATCCTCATAGGCGGGACCAATGCCGCGCTTGGTCGTGCCGATGCGCGTTGCCGCATTTTCGTCCTCGCGCAAGGCTTCTAGCTCGCGGTGAAGCGGCAGAATCAGCGTTGCGTTTTCGGCAATGCGCAGAGTATCGGGCGTCACTACGATGCCTTGCTTCTTCAATTGGGCAATTTCGTCGATCAGGGCCTGTGGGTCGATCACTACACCGTTGCCGATGACGGAAAGTTTGCCTTCCCGCACAACTCCGGACGGCAGCAATGACAGTTTGTAGGTCGAACCATCGATGACCAGGGTATGGCCGGCATTATGACCACCCTGGAATCGCACGACGATGTCAGCCTGCTCAGATAGCCAGTCGACGATCTTGCCTTTGCCTTCGTCGCCCCACTGGGATCCGACAACCACCACATTCGCCATCAGAATCCCTTCCCTGCCCTAGCCCCCGGACACTTGAAGCCGGGAGCTGCCGGCCAGGTCCACCCTCGGATAAAGGATGCTCCCCTTGGAGGCAAGCGCCGGACGGCAGCGGCAATCGCTTGATTTTCCGAGAATTTTCAGAAGCGGAGAGGCTTGGCTGACTGCACCTGCGGCAAGGCGCGCACCTTGGCCAAAACCGACTCAGGCAATTGGTCGTCAATCTCGATCAGAGCGACCGCATTGCCACCGGGAGCGTCACGCCCAACGTGGAAGGTCGCGATGTTGATTCCGGCCTCACCCAAGATCGACGAGAATTTGCCGATAAAACCCGGCTTGTCGAGGTTGGTGATGTAGATCATCGAGGGCCCGAATTCGGCGTCCATCCGAATGCCCTTGATGTTGACGATTCGGGGTCGGCCATCGGCAAAAACGGTTCCCGAGACGTGCCGCGACTGCCGCTCGGTCGTCACCGTGACGGTTATGAGGCTTTCGTAATCTTCGCGCATTTCGCGCGTGACTTCCTCGACCACAATGCCGCGCTCTTTTGCCACAACCGGCGCCGAGACGACGTTGACGTCGCCAAGCATCGGACGCAGCAGCCCGGCGAGCGCCGCCGAGGTCAGGGCTTTTGTGTTCATCTGCGCAACGGCGCCTTCGTAGACGAGTTGGACCTTGCTGACGCCGGTTTCGGTCAGCTGTCCGGCGAAGGAGCCCAGCCTTTCGGCCAGTGCGATAAATGGTTTGAGCTTGGGCGCCTCTTCCGCGCTGATCGAGGGAAAGTTGATGGCGTTCGTGATCGCCCCGCGCAGAAGATAGTCCGACATCTGCTCAGCGATCTGGAGGGCAACATTCTCCTGCGCCTCCGAGGTCGATGCCCCAAGATGCGGCGTACACACCACGTTCGGCAGATTGAACAGTGGATTTTCGGTCGCCGGCTCGGTCACGAAGACGTCGAAAGCCGCACCGGCAACGTGTCCGCTTTTCAGCGCATCGTACAGCGCGGCCTCGTCGACCAATCCGCCGCGCGCGCAGTTCACGATTCGCACGCCTTTTTTCATCGTCTTGATCGCGGCAGCGTTGATGACGTTGCGGGTTTTTTCCGTTAGCGGCGTGTGCAGCGTTATGAAATCGGCTCGCCTGAAAAGTTCATCGAGCTCCACTTTCTCGACGCCCAGATTGGTCGCTCGTTCGGGCGCAAGAAACGGATCATAGGCGATCACCTTCATTTTCAGGCCGAGCGCACGATCCGCGACGATCGAACCGATATTTCCGCATCCGATCACCCCGAGCGTCTTGCTGAACATTTCGACGCCCATGAATTTGTTCTTTTCCCATTTTCCGGCGCGCGTGGACGCGTCGGCCTCCGGGATTTGCCTCGCCAATGCCAGCATGAGCGAGATCGCATGCTCGGCGGTGGTGATCGAATTGCCGAACGGCGTGTTCATGACGATGATGCCGCGCGAGGTCGCCGCCGGAATGTCGACGTTGTCGACACCGATGCCCGCGCGACCGATGACTTTCAGGTGTTTGGCCTGTTCAAGGATCTTCGACGTCACCTTGGTCGCCGAGCGAATGGCAAGGCCGTCGAAGTTCGCGACCGCGGCTGCGAGCTTCTCCTTGTCCTTGCCCAGCGCGGGCTGAAAATCCACGTCGATGCCGCGATCCTTGAAGATCTGCACGGCCGCCGGCGATAGCGCATCGGAAATGAGAACTTTGGGCATGGCTGGCCTCACGCTGCTTTGGTCAGCGAGGCCTTCGCCTCGGCAAATGCCCAATCGAGCCAGGGCGTCAGCGCCTGGATATCGTTCCGCTCGACGGTCGCACCGCACCAGATGCGTAGGCCAGGCGGCGCATCGCGGTAATAAGCGATGTCGTAGGCAACGCCTTCCTTTTCGAGAAGACCAGCCAAGGTTTTGGCAAACGCCGCCTGGTCATCGCCGGACAGGCGCACCACCGCCGGATCAACGACCGTCAGACACACCGATGTGTTGGATCGTTCATTTGGATTTTTGGCGAGATGCCCTACCCACGGCGTGGCAGCAACCCAATCGGACAGTGCCTTCGCGTTGGCATCCGAGCGCGCAACGGTCGCGCTCAATCCGCCGAGCGATTTCGCCCATTGCAGAGCGTCGAGGTAGTCCTCCACGCAAAGCATCGATGGCGTGTTGATCGTTTCGCCTGCGAAAACGCCTTCGTTAAGCTTGCCACCCTTGGTCAGACGGAAAATTTTCGGCAGCGGCCAGGCCGGCTTGTATGTTTCGAGCCGCTCCACCGCACGCGGCGAAAGGATGAGCATTCCATGCGCGCCTTCGCCGCCAAGCGCCTTCTGCCAGGAGAAGGTGACCACATCGAGCTTCGGCCAATCGAGCCGTTGCGCAAAAGCAGCAGACGTTGCGTCGCAGATCGTGAGACCCTGTCGCTTTGACGAAATCCACTCGCCGTTCGGCACACGCACGCCGGACGTGGTGCCGTTCCAGGTGAACACGACGTCGTTGGCGAAATCGACTTTGCCGAAGTCCGGCAGTTCACCGTAAGGCGCCTTGATGACGGTGACGTTCTTGAGCTTGAGCTGCTTTTCGACGTCGGTCACCCAGCCTTCGCCGAACAACTCCCACGCAAGCATCGACACCGGGCGCGCGCCGAGTAACGACCAGAGCGCCAATTCCACGGCGCCCGTATCGGAGGCAGGCACGATGCCGATGCGGTAGTCCGCCGGCACCTCGAGCACCTCGCGCGTGAGATCGATGGCGCGCTTGAGCTTTGCGCGCCCGGCCTTTGACCGGTGCGAACGTCCGAGGACTGCGTCAGTGAGGGTTTGGAGGCTCCAGCCAGGGCGCTTCGCGCAGGGGCCGGACGAGAAGTGCGGGGTCACCGGCCGCACGCCGGGCTTCGTCGCTGTCATGGTCTATCCTTCCAGATAGGCGCCCTTCGTTGGGGAAGGGTGTCCCACTGGCGGGAATAGGCGACTTGCCCACCGAGGTCAACACTGGCGGTTCAGGCAAAAGGTCGGAAACTGAAGATTGGCTAGAATTTCACGCCGATCGCGAGGTTACCGGTGTTCAGCCGGGCCTGGGTGCCATTCAGCGAAGCAAAGGCGGTGTATTCCCACTCGGCGCGGACGAAGACCCCGGGCGTGATCAGCCAATCCACACCGAGTCCGGTTACGAACCCGCCATTGAAGGCATTGGTCTTACCGGTATTCGTGGTCGGATCGAAGTAGTTGAAGCGGCCGATCGCTCCGCCGAGCAAGGCATATGGCAGGAAGGGGCCGACAGCATATCCGAAGCGTGCGCGGATCGGCACATAGTCGATAAGCTTGAACTGCGTGCTTACGCCGTCGTTGAAGTCGAGGACCGACGCATATTTGTAGCCGACGTCGAAACCGATGACGAGCTGGTCCCACTGCCAGTTGTAACCGAAGAACCCGCCGAACGCCGGACCATTGGTGAAATTCCCAGACGACACCTGCATGTTGGTGTAGGCGCCCTCGATGCCGACTTGCCAGCCATCCCAACGGGCGAAGCTTGGCGCAATCGTGCCCCGCAAGGGAGGAGGATCAAGTGGCCAATCCGCCGAATGCGCCCTGTCCATGCCAGCAAACGTAGCGATTGCGGCCAGCGCGAAAGCCCCACGACGCAGATTGACCATTGATTGTCCCACTATTCAAAGGCCGTCTTTGGGACGGCGATTGGTAGAAGGATGCCAGCAAATTCTTAATCACCGCTTAACCTTGTTTATTAACCACGCGCGTTAAGAAACCGGTCAGCATGTGAGAAACGGCTGCGGCACAAGAACTGTCGCCGCACCGAAGATCCGCAATTTAAGAAATGGTTTACAAGCCGCGCGACGCGTCTGAAATCAGGCAGCGATTTCGCTCAACGCCTCGACCACGTCATCGACGACCGATTCGACGAGAGTTCTGTCGTCGCCCTCCCCCATCACCCTGATAACTGGTTCCGTCCCCGACGGACGCACGATCAAGCGTCCACCGCGGCCCAGCTTCCGCTCGGCGCTCGCAATCACCGAACGCACCTGGTCGTCATCAAGTGGCTTGCCCTTCTGGTAGCGAACATTCTTGAGAATCTGCGGCAGCGGTTCGAACCGATGGCAAAGCTCCGACACACGCTTGCCGCCGCGCTTGACCACTGCCAGCAGCTGCAACGCGGCGATCAGGCCGTCGCCCGTGGTCGTGTAGTCCGACAGAATAATATGGCCTGAAGGTTCGCCACCGACATTGTAGCCGTGCGTCCGCATGTGCTCGAGCACGTAGCGGTCGCCGACCGGCGTGCGCACCAGTTCAATGCCCAGGCCGCCGAGGTGACGCTCGAGTCCGAGGTTGGACATCACGGTCGCAACCACGCCGGGACGCTGAAGCCGGCCATCTTCTTTCCAGCTTTCCGCGATGACAGCCAGCAGCTGGTCGCCGTCGACGACATGGCCGCGTTCATCCACGATCAACACACGATCGGCGTCACCATCAAGCGCGATGCCGATATCGGCGCGCATCTCGCGCACCTTGCGGCAAATCGCGGCCAGATCGGTAGAGCCGCAATCCTTGTTGATATTGAAGCCATCGGGGTCAACGCCAATGGAAATAACGTCGGCGCCGAGTTCCCAGAGCGTGCCAGGCGCAACTTTGTATGCCGCGCCATTTGCGCAATCGATCACCACGCGGAGGCCTTCGAAGGACACCGCCTTGGGCAAGGTCAGCTTTGCGAACTCGATATATCGATCCTGCACGCCATCGATGCGCTTGGCGCGCCCGAGGTCGTCGCTTTTGGCGAGCTGGTTGCCGAGATCGGAATCGATCATGTCCTCGATCTTGCTTTCCGTCTCGTCACTGAGCTTGTAGCCGTCCGGCCCGAAGAGCTTGATCCCGTTGTCGTCGAACGGATTATGCGACGCCGAAATCATGACGCCGAGATCGGCGCGCATAGAGCGCGCAAGCATGCCAATCGCCGGCGTGGGAATCGGACCGGTGAGCAGAACGTCCATGCCGACCGACGTGAAGCCCGCCACCAGCGCCGTCTCGATCATATAGCCGGACAGGCGCGTGTCCTTGCCGATCAGCACGCGATGCTTGTGATCGCCATTTCTGAAGATCAAACCGGCGGCCTGACCGACTTTCAACGCAAGCTCCGGCGTAATCACCCGGTTGGCTCGGCCGCGGATTCCGTCGGTGCCAAAATAACGACGCGCCATACAACTGATCCTAGACGCCTGCACTAAGGTTTGATGCCCCCGGCCGGCCGGATGTCGCGATCGGCCGGTCGCTTTAGCGGGCGCATAATAATGTCAGCGCGTTCAATTTGCCTCAAAAATCGTGCGCGATCCTTGCTGCGCGCATTAACCCTAAAAGCAACCAAAAACCACCTATTTCGCCGCAAGCCACCGCTGTGCTACCCGAATTGGAAACGATTGAACGGCCGGGCCACTTCCCATGAAGCCTATTACCTGCATCGAAGACCTGCGGGGCCTTGCCCGGCGCAGGGTTCCCAAAGCTTTCTTCGAGTACGCCGATGCCGGCTCCTACAACGAAGAGACGTTGCGCGCGAACCGTGCCGATCTCGAGAGGATCAAGCTGCGCCAGCGCGTGATGGTCGACGTTTCGCAGCGAAGCCTCGCGACCACCATCATCGGCCAGCAAGTCAACGCGCCAATTGCGCTGGCACCGATCGGGCTGTGCGGCATGCAGCACGGCGACGGCGAAATCCTGTCCGCGCAGGCGGCGGAAGAGGCCAATATTCCTTTCACACTGTCGACCATGTCGATCAATTCGATCGAGCAGGTGGCGGAAGCAACCAAGAAGCCGTTCTGGTTTCAGCTTTACGTCATCCGCGATCGTGCCTTCTCGCGCGATATTCTCGCGCGCGCCGTCGCCGCCCGATGCAATGCGCTCGTGCTTACCGTCGATCTTCAGGTGCTCGGCCAGCGCCATCGCGACCTTCGCAACGGGATGACGGTGCCACCTGAAATTCGCCTGCGGAACGTCATCGACATTGCCACCAAGCCCGCCTGGGCCTTCAGCATCCTGCGCAGCAAGAGCAAGAACTTCGGCAATCTCGCAGGCCACGTGAAGGGCATGGAAGACGTCACCTCGCTGGCGCAATGGACCAACGAACAATTCGACCCGGCGCTGAACTGGAAAGACGTCGAATGGATCAAGAAAGTTTGGCCAGGCAAGCTCATCATCAAGGGCATTCTCGATGTCGAAGACGCGAAAACCGCGGTCAAGCTCGGCGCAGATGCCGTCGTCGTGTCGAACCATGGCGGGCGCCAGCTTGATGGCGCGCCGTCGTCCATCTCGGCGCTTCCCGCGATCGCGCAGGCCGTCGGCTCCGACACCGAAGTGATGTTCGATGGCGGCATCCGTACCGGCGCTGACGTATTGCGCGCGCTCGCACTGGGCGCACGCGCCTGCATGATCGGCCGCGCTTTCGTCTACGGGCTGGGTGCGCGCGGCAAGGAAGGCGTCGCCAAGGCGATCGACATCCTTGAGAAGGAGCTCAGCGTCGCGATGGCGCTCACCGGCACCACGCGCGTCGCCGATATCGGCCCACAAGTGCTGGTGGACGGCGAGACGACAAAGCCGGCGCGCAAGCGCAAAGCAACCGACGGCTAGTCTTCCTTCAATCCGTAGGCCAGTGCGTTCCCCGTAGCGCCGTAATATTTGAACGGCAGGAACTTGCCGGTCATGTTGATCTTGACCCGGTCGCCTTTGGGGTCGGGCTGACGATCGATCGTCATGTCGAAGTCGATCGCCGACATGATGCCGTCGCCGAACTCTTCTTCGATCAGCGCTTTCCACGCCGGTCCGTTGACCATCACCAGTTCATAGAACCGGTAGATCAGCGGATCGGTCGGCGGCATCGTCGTGCCGGTGCCGCGCATCGGCACCTCGTTGAGCAGCGCCTGCTCGCTCTTGCTGAGGCCGAACAGTTTGGCGGCGGCGGCGGCCATCGGCTTGGTCATTTTCTGCTGACCAAGCACACCGCCCGTGATCATCACCGGCGACATGCCGCCGATCTGCTCGCAGATGTATTTCCACGTCCATCCCTTCTCGCGTTTGATGTCGAGAAGCTTTTCGGTGAGATCGGCGCGGTTCATGATGTTTCCTCCTCTACAAGAGGATCAGTGCGCGGCAGCCTGCTGGCCGCGGCTCGGTTTCGCGGATGGATCCTGGGTCCTGGCGATCATAGGCTCCGGCAGCCCAGGGCGCACGACAGCCACGTTTCGCGGATCATACTTGCCGCCTGTATCCTCGATGAAGGTGCGGCTGCGGCTGACCAGAAAATCGATGATGTGATTGCGCGTTGCGTAATAGAGCGGATGCTTGTGGAATTCGTTGCGGGTTCGCTCCCGCGGCAAGGGATTTTCCACGATCTCCGCCAGCACCGCGCCGGGTCCGTTGGTCATCAACACGATTCTGTCAGCGAGATAAATCGCCTCGTCCACGTCATGCGTGATCATGAACACGGTCTGCCCGGTTTCCTGACAGACGCGACGAACTTCGTCTTGCAGCGTCCCGCGTGTCAGCGCGTCAAGTGCCGAGAACGGCTCATCCATCAGCATGATTTTCGGCTCTATCGACAGCGCGCGCGCGATGCCAACGCGCTGCTTCATGCCGCCGGAAAGTTCGGCCGGCCGTTTATGCTCGGCGCCCTTGAGCCCGACGAGATCGATGAACTTCTGCGCATGCGCCGCCACCTGCGCCGCCGACCAGCGGCGCCATTTCGATGACACCGCGTAGGCGACGTTGCCGATGACCGTGCGCCACGGCAGCAGCGCATGGCTCTGGAAGATCACCGCGCGATCAAGACTGGGGCCTTCGATCGCCTGGCCATCCACGATCACCGTTCCATCCGATGGTGCGTCAAGCCCGGCGAGAATGTTCAGTACCGTCGTCTTGCCGCAACCAGAATGGCCGATCATGCAGACGAATTCGCCGCGCGCCATCGACAGCCAGAGGTCTTCGAACACCGTCGTCGTGCCGCCGCCCGGCGCGGGAAATCGCCGCGAAATGCCTTCTATGGAGATGAAACGGTCCGACATGGCTCACTCGGGAAACGTGACGAGACGCGTGAGCCGCGCAAGGACGAAGTCAAGCAACATGCCGACGAGACCGATCACCAGGATCGCCGTGATCACGTTGGTGATCGACAGGTTGTTCCATTCGTTCCAGACGAAATAGCCGATGCCCGTGCCCCCGACGAGCATCTCGGCCGCGACAATGACCAGCCAGGCAATGCCGATCGAGATGCGCATGCCGGTCAGGATCGTCGGTGCCGCTGCCGGGAGGATGATCGTGAACGCGCGCCGCAAAGTGCCGACTTCAAGCGTCTTTGCGACGTTCAGCCATTCGCGCCGTACGGAGGCGACACCGAAGGCCGTGTTGATCATGGTCGGCCAAAGCGAACATATGAAAATCACGAAGATCGCCGACAGGCTCGAGTCCTTGATCGTGTAGAGCGCGAGCGGCATCCAGGCGAGCGGTGAGATCGGTTTGAGCACCTGAATGAAGGGATCGAGCGCCTTGCTCATCAACGGCGACATGCCGATGAGAAAACCGACCGGTATCGCCACCAGCATCGCCAGCAGATATCCAATCAGCACGCGCGCGATCGAATAGGCAAGCTGAATGCCGACGCCTTTGTCGTTCGGCCCGTTGTTGTAAAACGGCCGGCGCAGGTGCTCCCAAAGCTTGGCCCCGACATCGATCGGTCCCGGCATCGCCGATTTGCCCTGGGTCGCGGTGGCGCCCATCAGCTTGGCGTATTCGGGATCCATGTGCTGCACCGTTCCCGAACCGCGCGTGGCGAGATGCCACGCCAGCAGGAAACTGAACAACAGCGCGAATGAAACGACGGCCGCGCGCCCGGTCAGCGATGCCGTCTTCATTCAGACAACCTTCTTGATCTTGAAGCCCTTGAGGTAGTCCTCGGGTTTGGCCGGATCGAATGTCTTGCCCATGACCACAAAAGTCTTCGATGTCGTCGCGGGCGGTGTCAGCCCCACGTCTTTCATGAGCTTGGCAGTGTCGGTCGCAAGGAAAACGTCCTGCGCGACCTGAGCGTAATCGACATCGCCCTTGATCTGCCCCCAGCGTTTCATCTGCGTCATGATCCAGACGGCAAACGACTGCCAGGGGAACGGATCGAAATCGATCCGGTCGGGCACGGTCTTCACATTGCCGAGACCATCGGCGTAGGTGCCGGTGAGAACCTGTTCGACCACGGTGACCGGCTGGTTGAGATAGTTGGCCGGCGCGATCGCTTCCGCGATCTGTTTGCGATTTTCCGGCTTGTGGGCGAAGGCGGTCGCATCGATGATCGCCTTGAGCAATGCGGCATAGGTGTTCGGGCTTTCCGTGACGAACTCCTTCGATGCCGCGAAGGCACAGCACGGATGCCTGTCCCAGATTTCCTTCGACAGCATGTGGATGAAGCCGACGCCGTCATAGACGGCGCGCTGGTTGACCGGATCGGGCGCAAGGAACCCATCGATATTGTCGGCGCGGAGATTGGCGACCATTTCCGGCGGCGGCACCGCGCGGATCTGGATGTCCTGATCGGGATCGATGCCGTGCTCGGCGACGTAGTAGCGCAGCAGATAGTTGTGCATGGAGTAGTCGAACGGCACGGCGAACTTCATGCCCTTCCAGTCTTTCGGATCGCGCTTGTCCTTGTGCTTGATCGCGAGCGTGATCGCCTGACCGTTGATGTTCTCCACCGCCGGCATTGTGTAAGGGATCGACTTCGAGCCGACGCCCATGGTGATGGCGAGCGGCATCGGCGACAGCATGTGCGCGGCGTCATATTCCTTGTTGATCGTCTTGTCGCGGATGACCGCCCAACCCGCGGTCTTGATGACTTCGACGTCCAGACCCTGCTTTTCATAGAAGCCCATGGGCTTTGCCATGATGATCGGCGTCGCACAGGTGATCGGAATAAAACCGACCTTGAGATCTTTTTTCTCGAGCGCGACCGCCAGCCGCGAAAACTTCGGTCGCCGTCTTCAGTGGAAAGAACTGTGACAGCGCGGCGAGCGCGGTCGAGGCACCGAGCGACTGCAGGAAAGCGCGGCGGCCCTTATCGGCCGGAAACATGGCGCGCATCACCGCCGAGGCGACGACGTGCTGATAGCGTTTGTCCTCACTCTCGACGGGCGCGCACTGCAATTGTCGTGCGGCGTCGCGTTCGTGCTCCGCCTGATTGACATGGCGACCGCACGCGCAGCCGCTGCTGTTCAGAGGACGCGAGGAGTCGAATGGATTATCGAATGTGGACATAGCTACGCCCTCCGTTGGACCGGACGCGGGACCCGGCATTAGCGTTTAGTTTGCAATCGACGTGCCAAGCCCCTGACCTGCCAGTGCCAAATCAGGCGGCAGGTTTGCGCAGTTGGTACGCCGTTATTCCGGGCTGAAGAGAACGGCGTGTCGCGAAATTGCTCTATTCTTGGGCAAACGCTGCAATCTTCGGCAGCCTGGCCGTCCGGAGTTTGCGCCGAGCGCGAACGGGTATATTTACGGCTCGCCATGCAAGACGCGGCACATGCACTGACGAAACAGTTTCTTGCCTGGGTCGCGGAGGCGCCGCGCAGCTATGCGGATGCTGACGCCTGGCGCCGGAGTTGTCCTCACCTGTCGGTCTGGGAGGATGCCATCGCTAACGGACTGATCCAGTTCAAGAACGGCAGCACGATGAAAGAGTCGCAGATTCTGCTGACTGGTCGCGGTCGCTCTTTTCTCAAAATGAATTGATCACGTCTCTGCGACGGCTGAGGAAATTAGGGCCGCTGTTGGGGGTTTTTGGCACATGATTTGTCTCTTCAGGACTCGTCATGAATCGACCCGCCGATCCTCGACTCGTCTGGCTGGCTAGCGTGCTGGCCGCAGCAGTCTTCATCCTCTACGTCACGCACATCTAGGCTTGGGGTTCTTTCCTCACGCAGGCCCCCATCCCCTTGCGGCTTGACGGAGGTTTTGGACTTAGCCACACTAGAACAAAGCATGAACATTGGAAGTCAGGCGGCTTAGCCTCTGAGCCGAATAACTTCGCATCTTCAATGATTTGCCAAATGGATGAGCAGCTTCGCCAGCGCCTTATGAGCTTGCAAAGGATCCCTGGGCCGGTGGAGCGCCCTGGCCTCCTGCCTCTCGGCATTCCCGCCATCGACAAAGTCCTCGGGGGCGGACTAATGCGCGGCGCCCTGCACGAGATCGCAGCGGCCGGTGAAATCCATCTCCCCGCGGCAGCCGGGTTTGCCTTGGGTCTGGCTGTCTGCACTCCCTCACCTCGTCTGTTCTGGATCACGGAAGACATGGGCCTCGCCGAAAGCGGCGCGCCGCATGGTGCCGGCATCGATGCCTTCGGCTTCGCGCCTGAACGGCTGGTGATGGTTTCCACCGCGCACCGGCGCGACATGCTGTGGGCGATGGAAGAGGCCGTGCGTTGTCGCGCCGTCGGTACAGTGATCGGAGAAATGCGCGCCGGCGACATCGGCACAGTGGCGGTGCGACGGCTTTCACTCGCGGCAGCGGAGAGCGGCACGCTGGCACTCCTGTTGCGCGCCACGCCACCAACCGATGCATCCACTGCCGCCACCCGTTGGATTGTCGGAACTGCCCCTTCCATTCCCGAACGCGAGCAGAGCGAGCGGGAAATCAGATCACGCTTGACCGCGCACCTTGTCCGCAATCGTCACGGCCCGGCCGGATCCTGGATTCTTGAATGGAGCGACAACGATGAACGATTCATCCTCGCCACGCATGCTCAGCCTGTGGCTGCGCCGGCTTTCAACCGATCGCATCGCCAGGTCGCATAATTCAGCTGCGCCACTTGTCGTCACCGGCAGGCGCGGCAATGCCGAAATTCTTGTTGCCGTCGATGACGCCGCCGAACGGCTTGGCCTGTCGCCAGGCCTTGCATTGGCCCAGGCCCGCGCGATGCATCCGGGCATCGATACGATGCCCGAAGATGCCGAAGCAGATGCCACACTGCTCGAGTTCGTTGCCGACTGGTGCCTGCGTTACACGCCGCTGGTGGCCTGCGATGCACCCGACGGCTTGCTGCTCGACATCAGTGGCTGCGCACATCTTTACGGTGGCGAACGCGAACTCGTGGCTGATCTCAGCGGTCGGCTGGAAAATGCCGGTTTTGGCTATTCGCTTGCCGTTGCCGGCACCATTGGCGCCGCATGGGCCGCCGCGCATTACGACAAACCGGCAAGCCACGCTTGCGGTGAGGAACGTGCAATCCTCGAGTCATTGCCTTTGTCGGCGTTACGCTTGCCGACGACGACCGTTGCAGGGCTTGCCCGCGTCGGTCTCAAACGCATCGGCGATATCATCGATCTGCCACGCGCGCCGCTGACCGCGCGTTTTGGGTCTGAAGTGCTGCGTCAGCTCGATCGTGCCCTGGGCCATGAGCACGAACCGCTGACTCCACGACTGCCGGTGGCGCCTTATGTGGCCGAGCAGCGTTTTGCCGAGCCGATTGCGCGCGAGGAAGACGTTCTGGCAATTACCCGGCGGCTGGCGCGGCGGCTGCAATTCGCGCTGGAACGGCGAGGTGACGGCGCCCGCCGCATCGAGCTGGCCCTGTTCCGCACCGACGGCGTGGTCCGCCGCATCGCTGCCGGTACGTCGCGGCCGCTGCGCGATCCGGATGATATCCGCGGGCTGTTCGTGGAACGGCTTGCCGCTCTGGCTGATGCATTCGATCCCGGCTTCGGCTTCGACATGGCGAGGTTGTCGGTCATGGTCGCCGAGCCCTGTCCGCCCGAACAGATCGGCATAGGCGGCGGTGAGGATGCAACCGAGCTTTGCCGTCTTGTCGATCGTCTGAGCGCTCGACTGGGAGCGCGCCGCGTGCGCCGGCTGGTCGCTCAGGACAGCCACATTCCTGAACTGGCCGAGGCCGTTCTTCCCGCGCAGGCCGTCAACGGCGATGCCGGCTGGGCCGGGTTTCGACAATACCGCGAGGAAACGAAGCTGCCACCGCGTCCACTTCGGCTGCTGGCGCGGCCGGAGCCGATCGAGGCTGTAGCGGAAGTCCCCGACGGCCCGCCGCTGCGTTTCCGATGGCGGCGGGCCTTGCACGAGGTGATCGCGGCCGAAGGCCCCGAACGCATCGAAGGTGCCTGGTGGAGCGAGCACGGCGGGCCGGCGCGCGATTATTTCCGCGTGGAAGACAAGAGCGGGCTGCGCTTCTGGCTGTTCCGTTCCGGGCTCTACCGCGATCTCGCACAAGGCGCCGGCGCACCGACATGGTTCCTGCACGGGACATTTGCATGAGGGTAAGGCCACCGAAGAAAGCCAGAAAGTCTGTGTTGGTATGCGTTATCTCGAATTCGCCGTTGCCTCGAATTTCTCTTTTCTCCGCGGGGCTTCGCATCCCGAAGAACTGATGGTGCAGGCCGCGCAAGCCGGTCTCGCCGGGCTCGGACTATGCGACCGTAATTCCGTAGCCGGTGTGGTCCGTGCGCATCTGGCAAAGCGCGAGCAGAACCTGCCGCCGCGCTATCATCCCGGTGCGCGGCTCGTGTTTGCCGACGGCACGCCCGATATCCTTGCCTATCCGCGCAATCGCGCCGGTTGGGGAAGGCTCACGCGCCTGCTGACTCTGGGCAATCTGCGCGCCGAAAAAGGCGCCTGCACTCTTTATCTCGACGATCTTTTGGCACACGCCTTCGGGCTCGAACTGATCGCAATGTCGGGAAGCGTCCCGTTGCTCGCGCGCCTGCGTGAAACTGTGCCACATCGCGTCCGCCTTGCCGCTTCCATGCTCTACCGAGGTCGAGACCGGGCGCGGCTCATGCGCTTGAAAGACCGTGCGCGCACCGCCGGTGTACCGCTGATCGCGGTCAATGATGTGCTCTATCACCATCCCGACCGGCGGCCGCTCGCCGACGTGCTTGCCTGCATCCGCGAAAAGACCACCATCGACCGTGCCGGGCGCAAGCTCGCCGTAAATGCCGAGCGTCACCTGAAATCGCCGGAAGAAATGACGCGGCTGTTCCGCGATGCGCCGGAAGCGATCGAAGAAACACTGGTGCTCAGCGATGCACTTTCATTCTCGCTCGACGAGCTGCGCTACGAATATCCCGATGAGCAGGTGAATGGTTTCGACAATGCCCAGGATGCGCTGGCACATCTCACCTATGAGGGTGCCGCCCGCCGTTATCCGCAAGGCATTCCCGACAAGGTGCGCGTCAATATTGAGTACGAACTCAAGCTGATCGCGCAGCTGCAATATGCGCCCTATTTCCTGACCGTCCATGACATCGTCAATTTCGCTCGTTCGAAAAATATTCTCTGTCAGGGCCGTGGCTCGGCCGCCAATTCCGCTGTCTGTTTTTGTCTTGGTGTGACCGAAGTCGATCCCGAACGCGCCGACCTCCTGTTCGAGCGCTTCATCTCGCCCGAACGGCGGGAACCACCCGACATCGACGTCGACTTCGAGCACGAACGACGCGAGGAGGTCATTCAATACATCTACCGTAAATACAGACGCGAACACGCCGGCATCGCCGCAACAGTGATTTCCTATCGCGGCCGCTCGGCAATCCGCGAAGTCGGCAAGGCCTTCGGCCTGTCCGAGGACACGATCGGCGCACTGTCATCTTCGATCTGGGGTGGCGGCGGCGGTTCAGTGTCGAAAGATGCGGTCACCCGTACCGGCCTCGATCCGCAAAGCCGGCGTATGCGCCAGGTTCTTTCGCTCGCGCAGGAGATCAATGGCTTCCCACGCCATCTTTCCCAGCATGTCGGTGGCTTTGTCATAACCCGCAGCCGGCTCGACGAAGTCATGCCGATCGGCAATGCGGCGATGGATGACCGCACCTTCGTCGAATGGGACAAGGACGATCTCGATGCCCTTGGCATTCTGAAAATCGACGTGCTCGGCCTCGGCATGCTGTCTTGCCTGCGCAAGGCGCTTGATCTGGTGGATCAACACTATGGCGAACGATACACGCTTGCCACCATCGAGGCTGAGGATCCCGCCGTTTACCGCATGCTGTGCAGGGCGGATTCGCTCGGCGTGTTCCAGGTGGAGAGCCGCGCGCAGATGACCATGCTGCCGCGGCTCGCGCCGAGGAATTTCTACGATCTCGTGATCGAAGTGGCGATCGTGCGACCCGGCCCGATCCAGGGCGACATGGTGCATCCTTATTTGCGGCGCCGGCGCGGACAGGAGCCGGTCACCTATCCGTCGAAGGAACTGGAAGCAGTCTTGTCGAAAACCCTGGGCGTGCCCCTGTTCCAGGAACAGGCGATGAAGATCGCCATTGTCGCCGCCGGCTTCACGCCATCGGAGGCCGACCGGCTGCGCCGCGCCATGGCGACCTTCAAGCGTGTCGGCACCATCGGCACTTTCCAGCGCAAGATGATCGACGGCATGCTTGCCAATGGTTACGAGCGCGAATTCGCGGAACGCTGTTTCCAGCAGATCGAAGGCTTCGGCGAATATGGCTTTCCGGAAAGCCACGCGGCGAGCTTCGCGCTCCTCGTCTACGCTTCGGCCTGGCTCAAATGTCGTTATCCGGACGTCTTTGCCGCCGCCCTTCTGAACGCGCAACCGATGGGCTTTTACGCGCCGGCGCAGATCGTGCGCGACGCGCGGGAACACGGCGTCGAAGTACGGCCGCCCGATGTCAATCATTCGTGCTGGGATTCGACACTCGAACCAGGCCCGCATGCGGCCGAGCGTCTGCATGCGATGCATCGCGAAATGCAGGACGATATCCGGACAACGCACGCGGTACGTCTCGGCTTGCGTGAGATCAAGGGACTTAGCGAGGAAGACGGGGCATTGATCGTCGAGCGGCGATCATCACAACTTTACGACTCCATGCGCGATGTGTGGTTGCGCACAGGGCTTTCTCCGCGCGTCCTGGAAAGGCTGGCCGATGCCGACGCTTTCGGCTCGCTCGGTCTTGCTCGCCGCGAGGCGCTGTGGGCGGCCAAGGCGCTCGGCCGGGTCGGCGACCGTGATGACGATCTGCCGTTGTTCACCAGCGGCGGCGGCACACCAGCGCGCATTGTCTCGCAGGAGCCCGATGTCCGCCTGCCACCGATGCCGGTCGGCGAGGAAGTCATCAACGATTATCGTTTCCTGCACCTGTCGCTGCGCGCGCACCCGGCGCAATTCCTGCGGTCCGACCTCGACGCCCGCGGTATCAAACAAAATGACACCTTGCGCCGCACCCGTTCAGGCATGCGGACGCGCATTTCGGGGCTTGTCACATGCCGGCAGAGACCCGGTTCGGCCAATGGCGTCGTATTCATGACGATCGAAGACGAAACAGCGGTCGCCAACGTGATCGTATGGCCGAAAGTGTTCGAACGCTTGCGGCCGATCGTCCTCGGCGCGCGTTATGTGGCCGTTATCGGCGTTGTGCAGGAGGAAAGCGGCGTCATCCATGTCGTCGCCGATCAGCTTGAGGACCTGACGCATTTTCTGGCGCGGCTGGCGGAACACGGCGCGGACATTGATGGCCTGGCGCGCTGCGATGAAGTCCGCCGTCCTATCGAAGAGCAGCGCGAGGCGCGGATTGCCGGTGGCCGGCACAATCGCCTCGTCCGGCTCATGCGCGAAATGCCGGAGCTCGCGGGAGATCTCGGCGTCTCCGCACGCGGCTCGGCGCATGCGCCGGCGCGGCGTGCGCGCATCAACTGAAACTATTGTTCGACCTTACCTCGGCGCTACATCGGCGCCACACCGCGACCAACATTGACGCGGGCCGTCAGCAGGGTCCCGTCGGCCTGCCGCGTTGCCGCCGGAAGATAAATACTGGCACCGGGTTTCAGCTCTTCTCTGGTACCGGGCACGTAGCTCACGATAACCGTTTGAGGTGTGACATCGATTTTCTTGGAACCGCCCTTGTAGTCGAGCGTCAGGGTCGTGCCTTCTTCGCTCGCTACAGTTCCGGTCATCGTCGTTTTTGCCAGGCTATTGACCGTTCCATTCGTCATCGTGCTTTGCGGTTTGTAGTCGTACGGCCTGTCGCCTTCTCCGGTCCCGCGCATCTCCTCCGGAAAAATATGAACCTCGACCGCTTTCCAGGTGCCATCCGGTTGCGGCATGGCCGTCGATCCAACGAATGAATTCGGCTTGATATCGGCAAGCGACGCCTTCACGAGCGCAACAACCTTGACCTCGTCGGCCAGCTTTACCTTCAACGTGTCACCTTCACGCGATTTGACGGTCATCATCGCGCCGTCAATCTGCTCGACCGTGCCCCGCACACGCATCGGCTTGTCCTGTGCAGATGCCGCAGCGGAAGCCAACAGCAGAGCGCATGTCGCGCCAATCATCGTCAAAGTTTTCACACGCATTCTCCCTAAACGACTGCGCCGCCCGAAGTGGCGGCGCAGTAACAGTGAAGAAACGATATCGGCCTACCTCACATTGCGGGCGTCAGGCTGCGGCCGACATAGAGCGTCTTGGCAAGAACCGAGCCGTCCGGCTGCTTGTCCGCCGCCATGATGATGATCTGAGTGCCCGGCTTGAGTTCATCCTTGTTGCCGGGTGCGACCGCCGTAATCGCCGTCGCCGGCGTAATGATGATTTTCTTTTCGCCTTCCTTGATATTTCACCATGACCGCCTGGCCATCCTTTTCGGTCACGCTGCTTTCGACATAGGCGTTCGTCATCGTGCTTCCGGGCTTTGCGTCCCAGTTTAAATGCCGATCGGCGACGACACCGCGCTGCGTGGGCAGGAAGATGTGAACTGAAAATGCCTCGATGCTTCCGTCCGGCCGCGGCATGCCGGCAACGCCGATGAAACTGTCATTCTTGATGTCGGCAAGAGACGCTTTGACAAGCGCCGCCACGCGCGCATCGTCCGCAACTTTAACGTCGAGCATCGAACCCTCGCGGGTCTTCAGCGAGAGCGTGCTGCCATCGGTCTTTTCGATCTGGCCGCGGATACGGCCTGGCTGTTGCGCAAAGACGGCTGTCGTGAAGAGCAAGGCAATTGCGGCGGCACCGAACGCCCGCCAAGTCATATTCAGGTTGTACATTATAAAGTTCCTCCCGCTTCCCGGGCCGGCACTAAAAGCCGGCCTCAATCAGGCGGTAACCCCGGCACATTCGCCTTATTCCATGCGCCGGCACACTCACGTTTTCTTGAGGAGGTCGGCCTCGACCAGGGCGCGCAGTTCCGGTGTCACCTCAGGCTTAATTCCGAACCAGAGCTCGAAACCTCGCACCGCCTGGTGCAACAACATGCCAAGTCCGTCGGCTGTCCGCAGCCCGCGCGCGCGCGCCGTTGCCAGCAATCCGGTGACCAGCGGCGCGTAGACAATGTCGGCCACGACCATCGAAGCCGGGCAACGCAGGTTGAGTTCCAGCGGCGGCTGACCGACCATGCCCAGTGTCGTCGTATTGACCAGCAGGCCGGCGCCACCCAGCAGTCCTGTCGTTTCGTCCCAGCCTGCGACTTGCACCGCCGAGCCGAATTTCTTGCGCAGGGCCTGCGCTTTTTCCTTCGTCCGGTTGATGACGTAGATACGCCCGACCTCGCGCGTTACCAGAGCGTAGACAACCGCTCGCGCTCCGCCACCTGCCCCGAGCACCACCGCGGTCGACAGGCCGCGATCCCATCCTGGGGTCACCGCGTCGAGGTTTGCGAGAAATCCTTCGACGTCGGTATTGGTCGAACGAAGTCGGCTGTCCTTGTACCAGAGTGCGTTGGCAGCACCGACCGCCCGCGCGCGTTCGTCCGGTTCGGTCAGCTTCAGCGCGGTTTCCTTGTGCGGCACCGTAATATTGGCACCGATGTACCCGTGGTCGTGCAGGTGCGTAATGAATTCGGGGAACTTATCGGGCGGCACGGCCTCACGCCGATATTCGGCGTCGAGTTTGTGCTGCTTGATCCAATAATTGTGGATTAAGGGGGAGCGCGAATGACCGGCAGGCCAGGCGATGACGCAAACCGCTTTCTGTTCTTTACCCATTACTCGACTTCGTTATGTTGCGGCGTTCGGTGCATGTAGTCCGGACCGCGGGACCCGTCAACGCTTGTCGTTTCGTCTGCTTCCGTGACATTTTCTCCTGGATTGCCACCACCTTTCAGATGCGGTAGCGCCCGCTGGAACGATCATGAAAGCTATCTTCCTCGACTGCAACGACCAATTGGCGCCCGTCTGGGCGAGAGTTTTGCGCCCCGACGATCCGCCGATCGATGTCAACCGCAAGGCATTCGCGCGCGACGAGCTGCCGAAAATTATCGGCGGCTACGACATCGCAATCGACGATCATTCATACATGCCGACGCCGCTGGTAGCGCAATGCCCTGAGCTCAAGCATATCGTTTTCCTGGGGACCGGGCCGGCCAGCTACATGAATGTCGGCGAACTCAACGAGCGCGGCATCAAGGTCCACATCATCAAGGGGTATGGTGACACTGCAGTGGCCGAGCACACCATTGCGCTGCTCTGGACATGCGCACGCGACCTCGCGCGCATGGATCGCGAGGTCCGTCGCGGGGTCTGGACGCCGCATGAAGGCGTGCAGCTTCTTGGCAAGACCTTGGGAGTGATCGGGCTCGGCGGCATTGGCCGCGAAGTCGCGCGCATCGGCAAAGGCATGGGAATGAACGTCATCGGCTGGAATCGAACCAGGCACGCCGAGATTGACGTGCCGCTGGTCGACATCGACACGTTGCTCGCGCGCGCAGACGTCGTCTCGATGAATTTGACTCTCGGAGACGAAACGCGCGGTTTTCTGTCTGCTGAGCGGATCGCGCGGATGAAGAAGGGAGTCATCTATGTCAACACGGCGCGCGGCGCGCTGGCCGATGAGGCAGCGCTGATCGCCGCGCTGAAAAGCGGCCACATCCGTCACGCCGGACTGGACGTGTTTCACAACGAGCCGCTTCCGGCAGATCACCCGCTTGCGAAGCTTGAGAACGTGACGCTGTCGGCGCACGCAGCATTCCGTACGCCGGAGGCTTCCGAAACGCTGCTGCGTCGCTCGATCGACATCGTCAAGCGGATCACGGCTTGAATTCTACGACATGCGGGCGAGTTGCCCGCATTGACCTGCCCGCGTTCCCGGTCACAATAAGAAAAAAGCGCCGCGTGACCCGAAAAACCTCGGTCAAAGCAGTGCCATGAGCGGGGAGGACAGGTGAAACCGGCGCCATTTGCGTACAAAAAAGTGCGGACGCTGAAGGAAGCCGTGACGCTTCTGGCCAAGCACAAGGATAACGCGCGACTTCTCGCGGGCGGGCAAAGCCTGATCGCAACGCTCAACATGCGCCTTTCGGCGCCGTCTTTGCTCATCGATATCAATGGAATCAAGGGGCTCGACGGCATCGCCAAAAAGGGCAAATTCGTCGAGGTCGGTGCGCTTGCGCGTCATACCCAGGTTGAGCAATCCGACGTCATTGCCCGTTACGCCCCACTGATTGCGCTTGCCATGCCGCATATCGGGCATGCTGCCATCCGAAACAGGGGCAGCTTTGGCGGCTCCATTGCATTTGCTGATCCGGCCGCCGAGTTGCCAGCCTGCCTGCTGGCGATGGGTGGCGAAGTCGACATCGCCAGTGCGAAGGGCAAGCGCAAGGTAAAAGCCGATGCCTTCTTCAAGGGCCTGTTTGAGACCGCGCTGCGACCCAACGAAATCGTGACGGCCGTTCGTGTACCAGTGGCCGACAAGAACACGCGTGTCGGCTTTGCCGAGCTCGCACGACGGCACGGCGACTATGCGATTGTCGGACTGGCCGCGAGTGCGCGCACCAACGGCAAGGGCCTCGACGAGGTGCGCCTCGCCTATTTCGGCGTCGGCGATACGCCCATCCGCGTGAAGAAAGCCGAGGCAGCACTCGCCGGCGGTAACGTCGACGCTGCCGTCAACGCGCTTGATCTCGATCCAAACGATGACGTGCAGGCGACCGCCAAGGTGAAGAAGCATCTCGCCGGCGTCTTGCTTCGCCGTGTGGCCGCGCAGCTCCTGGAGCCACGGCCATGAACGATCGCACACTCGAAATTTCGCTGACGGTCAATGGCGCGCGGGTGCAGGAGCGCGTCGAGGCGAGAAAAACATTGGTCGATTTCCTGCGCGAGGACCTCGCGCTCACCGGCAGCCACGTCGGATGCGAGCACGGCGTCTGTGGTGCCTGCACGGTGCGCGTCAACGGCGAGATCGTGCGGGGTTGCCTGATGCTGGCCGTGCAATGCGATGGTGCCACGGTGGACACGATCGAAGGCCTGTCGGATTCGGGCGAGGTGTCCGATCTGCAAACGGCCTTCGAGCAGCGCAATGCCCTGCAATGCGGCTATTGCACACCCGGAATGATCACCGCCGCCCAGGATCTGCTCAAGCGCTCAAAGAAGGTGCCGAGCCGCGAGGAAATTCGCGAGCACCTGTCGGGCAACTACTGCCGCTGCACCGGCTATCACGCGATCGTCGATGCCGTTGAAGCGGTTGCGCAGGCGCGCGCGGGAGCCAGGAAATGAAAATCACCGACGACTCCCCACCG
This sequence comes from uncultured Alphaproteobacteria bacterium, assembly GCA_963707615.1. Lineage (GTDB taxonomy): Bacteria > Pseudomonadota > Alphaproteobacteria > Rhizobiales > Xanthobacteraceae > Pseudolabrys. Next base: position 240,997 of record CAVPQT010000006.1, on the reverse strand, counting down.
GTACTGACGGCCCTCGACCGGCCCAACTCGTATATCGGCCGTTCGGTGCCACGACCGAACCTGCAGCGCCTGACGCAAGGACGCGGCCAATACATCAGCGACGTCACTTTGCCGCGCATGGCGCATGTCGCCTTCGTGCGCTCACCGCACCCCCACGCACGCATCGTCAAGATTTCAGCCGACGCCGCGAAGAAGGCGCCCGGTGTGATTGCCGTGGTCACCGGCCCGGAACTCGCCAAAGTCATGACCCCCTGGGTGGGTGTCCTGACACATCTGAAAGGCCTTAAATCCGCGCCGCAGTCGCCGATCGCGGTCGAGCGCGCCTGCTGGCAAGGCGAAGCGGTTTGCGCCGTGGTTGCCCGCACACGCGCCGAGGCCGAGGACGCCTGCGAGCTGGTTGAAGTCCGTTACGAGCCTTTGCCGGCGGTCACCGATCCTGAAGTGGCACTCGATGCCAAAACGCCGGTGATCCATGCCTCGCTTGGCGACAATCTCTGCTTCGAAAGGAAGCTCGACGTCGGAGCGGTCGACAAGGCCTTCGCTGAGGCCGACGCCGTTGTAGAGACGACGTTCCGTTTCGGCCGCCACACCGGCGTCACCAACGAGCCGCGCGCGGTCGTTGCCGACTGGAACGAAGGCGAGCAGCGCATGACCGTCTATCACGGCACCCAGGCGCCGCACATGATGCAGAACCTGTTCGCCAAACACCTCGCGATTGCCGAGCATCAGGTGCGCGTTCTGACCAAGGATGTGGGTGGCTCGTTCGGCATCAAGGTGCACACTTACGCCGACGAGATGGCGACAGTCGCGCTATCGAAACTTCTCAAACGGCCGGTGAAATTCGTCGCCGATCGCATCGAGAGCTTCGTGACCGACATCCATGCCCGCGATCACCGCATCAAGGCCAAGATCGGCGTGAGCAAGGACGGCACCATCACGGCCTTCGAGATCGACGATCTGACCGGAATTGGCCCCTACTCCGTCTACCCTCGCACCAGCGGCATCGAGGCCAACCAGGTCGTCAACCTCACCGGTGGTCCTTACAAGTGCCCGAACTATCGCGCGCAGGCGCGTGTCGTTTTCCAGAACAAGAACGTCATGTGCCAGTACCGCGCCGTCGGTCATCCGATCGCCGTTGCGGTCACCGAAGGTCTTGTCGAGCTTGCCGCCGCAAAGATCGGCATGGATCCGCTCGAGCTGCGCCGCCGGAATCTCTTCCCTGACGATGCCTATCCGACACAGTCCGCTTCGGGCCTGAAGTTCGAACTGCTGTCGCACCACGAAGCACTCGCACATCTTGATTCGATGATGAATTACGCCGGCCTGCGCGCCGAGCAGAAGAAGCTGCGCGAAAAGGGCATCTACCGCGGCATTGGCTTCGCGAGCTTTATCGAGGTGACCAATCCATCGGCTGCATTTTACGGCGTCGGCGGCGCGCGCATCACATCGATGGATGGCGCCACCGTCAAACTTGATGCGCAGGGCGCAATCATCGTGCACACCGGCGTTACTGAACAAGGCCAGGGCGCCGAAGCCGTGGTCGCGCAGTGCGTGGCGTCATCATTCGGCGTGCCGATCGAAAAAGTGCGCGTCATTACCGGCGATACGGACAACACGCCTTATGGCGGCGGCACCTGGGCCTCGCGGGCGGCCGGCATCGGCGGCGAAGCGGCGTGGCAAGCGGGAAAAGCGCTGCGCGCCAACGTGCTCGCGGTGGCAGCGAGTATCCTGCAGGCGAAGCCTGAGGATCTCGACATCCGTAATGGGCTCGTGGTGAACAAGGACACAGGCACCGAACGGTTACCGCTCGATGAGCTGGCGCGCGTTGCCTATTTCCGCCCGGACACACTACCACCCGGCTTCCAGGCTGAGCTCATGGCCACGCGTCATTATGTTCCGCGCGCATGGCCGTTCGCGTTCACCAACGGGATTCAGGGAAGCTACCTGGAGGTCGATACCGATACCGGATTCGTAAAACTTCTGAAGCATTGGTGCGTCGAAGACTGCGGCACCATCATCAATCCGCAGCTCGTCGACGAGCAGATCCGCGGCGGCGTTGTGCAGGGCATCGGCGCGGCCCTGTTCGAGCACTGCCTGTACGACGAGCGCGGGCAATTGCTCAACGGCAACATGGCGGACTATCTCGTGCCGATGGCGATGGAAATGCCCGACATCGAGTGCGGGCACGTCGTTTCGCCCACCGCCGACAGCGAACTCGGTGCCAAAGGCGCCGGCGAAGCTGGCACAGCCGGCGCGCCCGCCTCGGTGATGAATGCGATCAACGACGCGCTGCGCCCGCTCGGGGCGAAGCCTCTCACTGACATGCCCTTCACGCCGGACAAGATTCTCGGCGCGCTGGGAAAAGTGTGAGCTGAACTAGAACTTGATCATGTCGCTTCGGGTCAGCGTCGTCTTCGCCGAAACCGACGGCGCGTTCATAAACGTAAAGACCGTGGAATACTCGGCGTAGGGATCGACGGCCGACATGCCATCGACCGGAATGATCGCATTCATGCCGCGAAACACTGCGCCGCTTGCGGTGTAGAGCACGGCACCGTTGGATGAGGTGCCGACGGCAATGACAGTTGTGATGCCTTTATCTTTCAGGATCTTTTCCAGGTCGGTGTTGCGGAATTTATCGGGACCGGAAAGCACGTGCGGCTCGTCCGCGAGCGGCGCAACATCTTTAATGACGTCGGCCGGTGTGCTGTTGGCGATGATCGAATAAATGACAGGCACTTTGTGTGCGCGGGCATCGGCAAGCAGCTTCTTCATTGCCGGAATCGTATCGAGACAGCGCGGCCGCTGACCGCAGTTCTGCGTCATGAAATCGAGCATCAAGAGTGCCGTGGTCTTCGGATCGACTGTCACCGCTTTCAGCTCTGGTGCTTTGGGAGCTTTCACGTTGGCCCACTCGTCGACGATATTGGCGGCGTGCGTGGGCGAAGTGAGCGCCATCAACACGGCGGCCGTGATGAATAGATTGCGTTTCATGAATATTCTCCCTGAGTGACCTGGTACGCGCCCCGCGGGCCGGGATCATGCGCAGCGGCGACAGGCTCTGTCAAAATCCTGATGACGCACCCGGCTTGATGAAACACCGACGCTCTGTGCAATATTGCATTCGATGGTTGCGGCCAATTTGACGCTGCGAAAAGACAATAACGCCGGAAGGAAGCTCTTCATGAACATCAAGGTCGGCAAGAAGGCGATCGCCGAAGCAACCGAGAAACTGAAGAACTGGGGACGCTGGGGCAAGGAAGACCAGGTCGGCACCCTCAACCACGTCACGCCGGAAGACATCGTCAAGGCGGCGAGCCTGATCCGATCAGGCAAGGTGTTTGCGCTTGGCATCCCGCTCGATCGCACGGGACCCCAGACCGGCTTGTTCGGCGGGCGCTTCAATCCGATCCATCAGATGCTGGCGACCGGGACCGACGCCATCTCCGGCCAACAGGACTGGAACAAGATCCGCTATGCCGACGACACGCTGACCCTTTGCGTGCAGGGCGCCACGCACTGGGACGCGCTTGGGCACATTTTCTATGAGGACAAGGCCTACAACGGTTACGACGCGAAGCTGATCGACTCACGCGGGCTTTCGGTTCTTGGCATCGAGCACTCCAAGAACAAGATGGTCGGGCGCGGCGTATTGCTCGATATCGCGCGCTTCCGCGGCGTGAAATGGATGCAGGATGGCGAAAGCATTTCCAACGACGAACTCGATAAGTGCGCAAAGCAACAGAACGTGACCATCGGCCGTGGCGATTTTGTCATCGTCCGCACCGGGCAAATGGAGCGTTGTCTCGCCGAGAAGGAATGGGGCGGCTACGCGGGCGGCGACGCACCGGGCGTAAAGTTCGAGAACTGCTACTGGTGCCAGGAGAAGCAGGTCGCCGCGATCTGCACGGACACATGGGGCGTGGAAGTTCGACCGAATGAAACGACCGAAGCCAATCAGCCCTGGCACTGGGTCGTTATCCCGGCCATGGGCCTGTGCATGGGCGAAATCTTTTATCTCAAGGAACTTGCCGAGGACTGCGAACAGGACGGCATCTATGAATTCTTCTTCTGCGGCCCGCCTTTGATCATCACGGGCGGAACCGGATCGCCGATCAATCCGCAGGCCATCAAGTAAGGCAACAAGTAATAAAGAGAGGCGCCACCCCCGGGCTTGACCCGGGGGTCCATGAGGCGTTTCAACTTGGCGAAACGAGTGGTGTCGCCGTTGCGACAAACCGGGAGGATAAAGCCATGCCCCGTTGGCTCAAACGCGGAATGGATGCGGGCGCAATAAAGGCCGCCGATGCCAAAGTGCGCGAAACCGTCGAAGGCATCCTCGCGCAGGTCGATGAGCGGAAGGACACGGCCATTCGCGAGCTGTCGGAGAAATTCGACAAATGGTCGCCAAAGGATTTTCGTCTGACGCCGCAGGAGATCGAGCGCGCCATAGCGCAGGTCCCCAAACGCGACCTCGATGACATCAAGTTTGCGCAGGCACAGGTGCGCAACTTCGCCCAGAAGCAGCGCGAAACAATGCACGACCTCGAGGTCGAGACGCTGCCCGGCGTCGTGCTCGGACATCGTCATATCCCGGTGAATTCGATCGGCTGCTACGTGCCGGGCGGGCGCTATCCGATGGTCGCATCGGCGCATATGTCGATCGTCACTGCGAAGGTCGCGGGCGTAAAGCGGATCATCGCCTGTGCCCCGCCCTTCAAGGGTGGACCGCATCCGGCCATCGTCGCGGCCATGCATTTCGGCGGCGCCGATGACATCTACGTGCTCGGCGGCGTGCAGGCCGTCGCGGCCATGGCGCTCGGCACGGAGACGATCCAGCCGGTCGATATGATCGTGGGTCCCGGAAACGCCTATGTGGCGGAAGCCAAGCGGCAATTGTTCGGCCGCGTCGGCATTGACCTGCTCGCCGGACCGACCGAGACCTTGATCATCGCCGACGACAGCGTGGACGGAGAAATTTGCGCAACCGACCTGCTGGGTCAGGCCGAGCACGGGCCTACCTCCCCGGCCGTTTTGATCACCAATTCCGAGAAGCTCGCGCGCGACACCATGAAAGAAGTCGAGCGCCTGCTGTCGATCCTTCCCACGGCTGACGCGGCCGGCCAGGCCTGGAAGGATTTCGGCGAAGTGATCGTCTGCGACAACGAAGCCGAAATGGTTGCCGAAGCCGACCGTGTTGCGTCGGAGCACGTGCAGGTCATGACCCGCGATCCGGATGTGTTCCTCAATGGCATGAAGAATTACGGTTCGCTGTTCCTCGGACCGCGCACAAATGTCGCCTACGGCGACAAGGTGATCGGCACCAATCATACGCTGCCGACGAAAAAGGCGGCGCGCTACACCGGCGGGCTGTGGGTCGGCAAGTTCATGAAGACCTGCACCTACCAGAAAGTGCTGACCGACGAAGCCAGCGCGATGATCGGCGAATATTGTTCGCGGCTGTGCGTGCTCGAGGGCTTTCTCGGCCATGCCGAGCAGGCCAATATCCGCGTGCGCCGCTACGGAGGCCGCAACGTGCCCTACGCGCAGGCCGCGGAATAGGGCCTTCAATGGTCGACCTCACATCTACCCCCTCCTTCCGGCTCGACGGCAAGCGCGCGCTGGTGACCGGTGCCGGACGTGGGATCGGACTTGCGGCGGCCTCGGCATTGGCCGACGCCGGCGCGCACGTCACTTTGGCCGCGCGGACATCGAAAGAAATCGAGGAAGCGGCCGAAGCGATCCGCTCGCGCGGTCAACAGGCCGCGGCGCTCACGGTCGACGTCCGCGATCTCGAGTCCATGCAGAAGACGATTGCGGAGCAGCAACCGTTCGACATCCTCGTGAACAATGCCGGCACCAACAAACCGGCACCGTTCGTCGATGTGAAAGTCGAGGATTTCGATTTCGTGATGTCGCTGAATGTGCGCGCCGCTTATTTCGTTGCGCAGGCAGTGGCGCGGAAGCTGATCGAAGCCAAACGCGGCGGCTCCATCATCAACATGTCATCGCAAATGGGCCATGTCGGCGGCCCGACACGCACGGTCTATTGCGCGACAAAGCATGCGATGGAAGGCTTCACCAAGGCGATGGCGATCGAACTGGCGCCGCACAAGATCCGCGTCAACACGCTGGCGCCGACCTTCATCGAGACGCCGATGACGCGGCCGTTCTTCCAGAACGAGGCCTTCCGCACCGACACGCTCAAACGCATCAAGCTCGGTCGCCTCGGCCAGCTCGAGGACCTAACCGGCGCGATCGTCTTTCTGGCAGGCGATGCCGCCGCCCTGATGACCGGCACGTCGCTGGTCGTGGACGGCGGCTGGACGGCGGAATAGCTAGAGCTTCGGCAGATCCGCGAAATATTCCGGGTGCTCTTTCTCGACCGCGGCCATGAACTGTGGCCGGAACAGGCTCGGCACGTCGAGCCGCGGTGCGCCCTTGAGCGTGTTGGTGAGCACCTCGTCCTCGGCATTCTCGAATGCACGCAGCACATTTGGTGACATGCGCGGATCGAAGCTGATGTGCTTGATCGCTTTCTTGCCGATGGCGACGTCGGTCCCCGGTACCCACTTGGCGAATATCTCAACCGCCTCGTCACGGTTGTTGCGGGTAAAGTGCGAGGACTGCGCCAGCCCGGCCGCGATGCTCTTGATGACCTCCGGCTTCGTGTCGACCGTCGGCCCGTGCGCGACTGCGACCATCACGTAGGACATATGATGTCCGCCACGGAGCACGAGATATGAATCAGGCACCTGGGTGAGCGCCTGCGTCACATAAGGCTCCCACGTGACGATCGCGTCCACCTTGCCCTCTGCGAGCGCCGGGGCGAGACCGAACTGCGACCAGATGTTCTCGACCGTGAGGTCCTCATACTTCATCTTGGCGCGGCGCAGCACCATCTTGAAGAATTCGTCGGATGTCTGCCCGCGCGCGAGGCCGATCTTCTTGCCCTTGAAATCGGTGACCTTGCCCGGCTCGATGCCCCTGCCCTTTTTGGTCACGATGGCAAGCGGGTCGTCGCAGTTATCACGGGTGGCGTCGTTCATGATGAGCCCGATCACCTTGAAGGGCTCGCCGGCATGCACGGCCTTGAGATAGGTGGTCGTGCTCATGTCTCCGACCTGAGCTTCGCCCCGGTGCAGGGCGTTGACCATGTCCGTGCCCGTATCCACCACCTTGAAACTGGCGTCGACGCCCTGCTGCTTGAAGAAGCCTTTTTCGGCACCGATGAACATCGGCAGATGGCCGAAGTTGTTGGCAATCACCACATCGAGTTTGGGTAGCGCCATTTTTTCCTCCCGCACGCCAGCTGGTGACATTCAAACGCCGCACCAGCCCGATTGCAATCAGGTCCCCAATACCTGGGGGTTCACGCAGTTCGGGGGCATGCGCCCACCGAGCAACGCCTCGATATTGTCGACCACGATATTCGCCATCTGCTCGCGCACCTCGACGGTTGCGCTGCCGAGATGCGGCGCGAGGACGACATTCTTCAACTTTTTCAGTTCCGCATGCACTTTCGGCTCATGCTCGAATACGTCGAGCCCCGCGCCGGCGATCTTCTTTCCTTTGAGGGCGCGCACCAGTGCCGCCTCATCAATGATCGGACCGCGCGCCGTGTTGATGATGAAGGCTGTCTTCTTCATCAGGCCGATCTCGCGCGCACCGATCTGATGGCGCGTTTGCGCGTTGAGCGGCGAATGCAACGAAACAAAATCGGACTCACGCAGAAGGTCGTCGAGCGGCACGTAGGTAAGCCCCGCTTCGCGTTCCTCGCTTTCAGGCTTGCGCCGGGGAGTCCAGTAAAGCACGCGCATGGAGAACCCGCGCGCGCGGCGCGCTACCGCCTTGCCGATCAGCCCGCCGCCGCCGATGAGGCCGATCGTTCGGCCGTGCACGATGGACCCGAGCAGGTGCCGTGATTGGCCGCCGGGAAATTTTCCGGCACGCACAAGCCGGTCACCCTCCATCATGCGCCGCGCCACCGACAGCATCAGGCCGAAGTTGAGATCCGCAGTCGCCTCTGTCGTCACCGGCGGGACCACCGTGACCGGTATGCCGTACTTGGTTGCTTCGGCAACATCAACGTTGGATGGCGAGATGGATTGCGACGCAATGTGTCGCAGCTTCGGATTGGCGGCGATGACCGCACGGTCGATCTTGTCGTGCAGCAGGCAGAACAGGATATCGGCCTTGCGAACGGCCGCGACCAGAGTGCTACGGGGAATAATGCGGCTGTCGTCGGGAAAAATCTTGACGCTGCCCAGGGCACGCAAACGCTTTACTGCGCTCTCGGCAATCGGCTGCGTGATAAAGACGCGCGGTTTGCCGCTCACCTGAGCCACCGCACGACGCCGGCGACACCGTCGACGGCGCATTGGGCGCCGTCCGGAATCTTGCGCGTGGCGTCGAGCACGCCCAGCACCATCGGAATGCCTCGCTCGCGCGCGAGCGACGCCAGATGCGAGGTTGAACCGCCGAGCTCGGCGACAACACCCGATACGCGCTGCAAAATCGGACTGAGCGCGGGCCCCGCAACACGGGTCACCAGCACGTCGCCGGGCGCAACCCGCGACAATTCACATTCGCAATTCACCACCACGGCGCGCCCCGAGCCCCAGCCGATGCCTGCGGGATGCCCGTTCAGGCCCGGATGCTGCAGCCAGATTTCATCCGGCACGATCGCCGGCTCCATATGCAGCGGACGTGACTGCAACAGCCTGAAACCGTTCTCGTCCATCGCCCACTCGATTTCGACGGGACCGCCGGCTAGGTCCTCGCATTTTCGCAACAGACGACCGAGCGTCACGGCCTCTCCGGGCGACAAACATGGTTCGCTGACAAGGTCTTTTGGCACGAGCTCCGGCGCCGAGACGCCGTGCGCGCAGGTGTCGCGATGGCCTTTGCGGCCGGCTTCAACCGTGCGCAGGAAGCCTGATTTGCTGAGCACGATGCGATCGGGCACCACCTCGCCCTGGGCAATGGCGGAGCCAAGACCCCAGGTGGCCGAAATCATCATTTGCCCGTCAGCCGTCTCGCTCAGCCCGCCGCCGGAGACGCGCGCGGAAATCAGCGGCTGGATCAGGACGCCCATCGCGGTGTCCGCGGGCGAAAGCTCATGATTCTCCATGTACCGGCGCGCGTGCGATGTCCACAGCGCCGCCCAGCACGCGCGCACGGCCGTCAGGAATTCGGTTTCATCCGACAGACCAAGGAAGCTTTCGAATTGGCCGGCGAAGTTGGCGCCCTTGCGGTCTTCGATCAGCGCGGAGGAGCGCACGACATCAAGCGGCGCACTCTCGCGCTGCTTTCGCCACGCGCCGAGCAAGGGTTCAAGGATCTCCGGCGCGATCGGACCTTGATACAAAGCCAGCCTGACTTGGATTGAAATCCGCCGCGACGTCGGCACATCGCCTTCGCGATATTGCCGCAGCAGGTCCTCGATGCCGAGATGGCGCAGCTGGTGCCGATAAGCATCCGCTGTCAGCGCAAAGCCGCCGGGCGTCGGCAAGCCTGCCTGCGTCAGGCCTGCGAGATTCGCCGCTTTCGGGCCGACCCGTTCGGGGTCGCTCGCGGCAGCATCGTCCAGGTGAAGAATGAAGGAGGACATCGCGATCGCCTTGCGCTTCTTTGCCGTCACGGCCGGGCTTGTCCCGGCCGTCTCGCTTTGGAAGGGCAGAATCCGTGGATCGAGATCCCCGGGTCTCGCCTTCGGCTCGCCCGGGGATAACGTCGGCTTACGCCGGCGTCACTTCACATGATCTCCGTAGCCCGGCAGCGGATCGACGACTGTGATCTGCTTCACGGGGAAGTTCGACACGATCTCGATTTCGTTCTTCTTCACGATCAGCATTTCCTCGATGCGAACGCCGTAGCGGAAGCGCTTTCCGTGCTGCGTTTCGAGCGCGAAGGTCATGCCCTCCTGAATGTCGACAGGATGATCGAGCGACCAGATGCGTGAGATCACCGGAGGATCGTATTGCGCAAGACCGAGTCCGTGGCCCCAGAGATTGGCGGCGGCCTGGTCTTCGTCCTCGTAGCCCCAGGTCTCCATCGCCGACGGCCACTTCAACGCGATGTCCCGTGTCGTCGCGCCGACTTTCACCGCGCCGATCGAGTCATAGAGCCACTCGAGCGCGGTCGCATAAGTATCCTTCTGCTCTTTCGATGGCTCCTTGCCGACGCAGTAGGTGCGGTAATAGCAGGACTTGTAACCGTTCCATGTGAGTGCGGCCAAATCCATGAACACGATGTCGCCGGGCTGAATGATGCGGTCGGAGAAGTTGCGCCAGTTCGGCCAGGTATTCGGCCCCGACGACACGATCACGTCCTCGACGTCTTCCATGCCGGGAATGTTGTAGAGATATTCCATCAGGTGCGCGGTCACCTGGTTTTCGGTGATGCCGGGCCGCAGGAACTTCATGCACTCCCAGTGCGTGGCATCGCCGATCGCGCCAACGATACGGAAACATTCCTGCTCGTCCTGGCTCTTGACCGCGCGCGCCTCCATCATCGGGGTCATGCCGTCGACCCAGTTGATGTTGTTCTCCTTGAAGATGTTGATCATGTTGATGTCGATGAAGTCGACGCCGAGTTTCTGGCCGGCGACGCCGTTGTCCTTCATCGCTTGCAGCACGGCCTTGGTGAACTTGTTGACCTGCTGAGTGGAGGCAGGACCGGCGGCGCCTTTGATCCACGCGAATGAGTGGCGCACGTTCTCCTTGGGGATCCACGGCGAGTGCCGCTCGATCTGGAAACCGAGATCGCCCTGCTCGAACAGAATCGGGCGCCCGTCGCCGCACAGCATTGCGTAGCGCAGACCCGGCTTCAGCCTGTTCCATCCCGGGGTAAGCGTGCCGGTGATGTAGCGGACATTTTCGTCGTACATGCAAAGCATGGCGCCAAGGCCGTGCTTCTTCATCATCGTGCGTGCGCGCTCAATGCGATATTCGCGCAGCCGGTCCCAATTCACCCGCTGCTGCCAATCCAAGCCGGCAATGCCGAAATTTGCACCCATGGTGGTCCCTCCCGACCCGGACGCGTTGGCGCGCCCTTGCTGATTGGCGGGAAGCCTAAGCCGGTTGGCGCCTAAAGCCGAAATAATATATTCTGCGTTCAGCCATCATCTTTTCTAATACCCCCGATTTTGAGGCAGTCATGGCGACGATCCCGCTGCGGCAAATCCGCGCCGTTATTGCAGTGTGCGAGGAAGGTTCGTTCACCCGAGCGGCGCAGCGAGAAAATGCGACGCAGTCCGGGATCTCCCAGCACGTCGCGGCGGTCGAACGCGCGCTGAAGGTCAAACTGTTTGAACGCACCGCAGGCGGCGTCACCCCGACGCCGGCGGGACTGCGATACTACAAGCGCTGCGTCGAGGCGGTCGGCACGCTTGAGCACGCCGCCGAGGAAGTGCGCTCGCTTGCCGGCGAAGTGACCGGCGAACTCCGCATCGGATTGATGCCGACCTTCACGCGCGCGGTGCTTGCGCCAGTGCTCGATGATTTCGTTCCCCGATGCCCAGAAGTGCGGCTGCACATCGTCGAAGGTTACAGTGCACTGCTGACCGAGATGGTTCTCGACGATGCACTCGACTTTGCGGTGGTGCCCGCATTTGAAGGGGCCATCGGCTTGAAATCGCGGATGCTCGTGCGCGACCGCGAGATGATGATTTCCGGTCCCAAGGCTGGCTTCAAGGCGTTGACGCCGCTGCGCCTGGCGAAATGCCGGCCATTGAAGATTGTCGTTCCCGGCCCCGACAACATCCGCCGCCGCAATCTCGAAACCTATTTCCAGGCGCATGGCGTCGAGATCGCCGCGATGCTCGAGATGGACGCGATGATCGCCACGCTGGAGTTCGTCGCACGTTCGGATTGGGTGACGATTCTGCCGAGCGTGATCTCGGTCAACGACATCAATCGCGGCGAACTGATCGTCAACCCGATCGCCGACCCCGAGCTGCACGCAGAATTCGTGGTTATCCAACCCCGGCGGCGCACACTCTCAACGCAGGCGCGCCTCTTCCTGGAACGTTTCGAGCAGGAAGTTTCACATATTCACGACGTGTGGGATCGCACTATCTCCGGCAACAAGCGATTTAAGGCCTCGGCCTGACATCCGCTTCGGCGATTATTTGCGAACGCGGCCCTTTATCGCGTTGGCAAATGCGCCGTGGGTGATGCGGCCTTCCGCGTCGGGCGAAAGCTTCGCGCGCACACGAGTTTTTACGGTCTCCACTTCGTCGCGCGACAGGGTTTCGATGGTCGCGCGAACGGAGCCGGCGCCCGTACTCGAGGCCCAGAAGTCATCAAAATCAGCAAATGTGCGCTGCACCGTGATCTTGCGCGTCTCCACGCCCTCTATTCCTGCGTCGCTCCACAGCTTGCCCATGACCTCCATGCGCGAGGCTTCCACGCTCGGCGGGCCCTGGGTCTCTTTTCCCAAACTGCGCACTTCCGCAAGGATCGGAGTCATCGGAAATCCCCCGCCCTGCATGTCCCATGCATAAGCCGCGACGACGCCTCCCGTTCGGACCACACGGGCCATCTCGGCAACACCTTTGGCCGGCTCCGGAACAAAGAAGATGACCAGAGCCATTGTGGCGGAATCAAATCTGCTGTCGGGGAATGGAAGCGCCATCGCGTCGCCTTGGCGAAATTCCGCGACTTTTGCGGTGTGCCGTTTGCGGGCGAACTCGATCTGTTGAGGCGACGGATCAACCCCCTGAACTTCAGCCGGCCGGCAACGCTCGACCAGCAGTTCGGTGAATGCGCCGTTTCCGCAACCGACGTCGATACACTTCAACCCAGGGGGCAGGTTCAGCCAGCCGAGGAAATCCTCGCCGACACGCCGGCTCCAGATCCCCATCATGCGCTCGTAAGCGGCACCGTCGTCAAACCGAACTGCCATCGTTTCACCTAAGCGAGAGCCAACGCGGCGGCCTGCGCCTCCGGAACTACATCGTGGTCGTAGAGCTTCCTGCGGAATGCAGCGTGAGCGGCGATCTCGGCATCGCGCACCGCGAGATCAGCGTAAGCCGAATCGTAGCGCATACCGTTTTCGCGCGCGCCTCGCTGAACCTGCGCGACACGCTCGCGGCGGAGACGTTCATAGGCGGCAAGTGCGGCCGGCACGGTCGTGCGATCGGCCCGCGCGAGGATCGTCGCGAGCGCCATCCCGTCTTCGATGGATTGGTTCGCGCCTTGCCCGAGATGGGGAAGCATCGGATGCGCGGCGTCGCCGAGAAGCGTCAGCCGGCCACGCGTCCAGGTCGGAAGTGGCTCGCGATCATACAGAGCCCATCGGAACGTCATCTGGACCTGTTTCAAGAGTGTTTCGATGCGCGGATCCCAACCGGCAAATTCCCGGCGGAGCACGTCGGGATCGCCGGGTGAAGACCACGATTCCTTCATCTGCTCGTCGGCCGGAACAAATCCGACATAGTTGATGAGCTGTCCCGCGCGCACCGGGAACGTGAGGAAGTGCTTGGCTTTGCCGAGCCACATCAGCCACGCGTCCGTCGGCCAATCCGGAATGCGTTCGAGCGGCAGAACGCCGCGATAGGCGACGGATCCCGAGAAAACAGGATTGGACGGAGGAAAAACGTACGGCCGGAGTTCGGAATGGATGCCGTCGGCGGCAACAATCACATCGGCTTCGGCAACCGCGCCATTTGAAAAAGTGACCCGCGCCACGTCATCGCGTTGTTCAAAGCCCGTGCAGCGATGTCCGGTGTGAACCACATTGTCGGGCAATGCGTCCGCGAGAAGCTCGACAAGATCGGCGCGGTGCATTCCGAACGTTGCATTCCAGCCTGAGGAGTCGGTGACCTGCACCGGTGCAATCGGGCTGCCATCGTGACGGAAGTAACGGGAGCCCGGGCCTACCCGCGCGCCCCATTTCTCAACAGCGGGCCCGAGCCCTGCTCTCTCGAGCTGGCGCACGCTGTTGGGCGTCAGAAAAACTCCGGCGCCTACTTCGCCGAGCGCCGGTGCCTGTTCGTAAACCGACACCTGAAGTCCCTGCGCGAGGAGAGCATTGGCCGCGAACAGGCCGCCTATTCCACCACCAACAATTGCAATGTTGGGCCGCGAGCCGCCCATCGCCAACTCCTACACGCCGGACACGTTGTATCCTCACATAAACTGAAGCAGTCTTGCCATCACAAAGACGCCGGTCAGACGCGCCTGTATTGGGAGGATGTCCTGAATGCGTAACCCGCCGACACAATCTTTGTCTTTCATGCTGGCGGCTTTCGTTCTGGCGTCTTCAGCCCTTTGCGGCGCGGCCAGCGCCGAAGACTATCCGGACCGCGCGGTGAAGATCATCGTGCCGTTTCCTGCCGGCGGCACGGCGGACGCCGTTCCGCGCATCGTCGGTGATTGGCTGTCGCGTAAATGGGGCCAGCCGGTCGTCGTCGAGAATCGTACCGGCGCCGCCGGCAACATCGGTGCCGAGGCGGCCTATCGGTCGCCTCCCGACGGCTACACGCTGCTGTCGGCGCCGCCGCCGCCACTTGTCATCAATCAAAATCTCTATCCGAAGCTCGGTTACGATCCGACCAAGTTCGAACCGATCATCGTGATGGCGCAGGTGCCGAATGCGCTGATCGTCAATCCGAACACCATCAAAGCCAGCAACCTCGCCGAACTGATCGAGTATCTGCGGCAAAATCCCGCCAAGGTCACTTCCGCAACGCAGGGCAACGGAACGACGTCACATCTCACGTCCGAACTTTTTCAGCTGATGGCAAAGGTCTCATTGCGGCACGTGCCCTATCGTGGCTCGGCGCCTGCACTGCAGGGGCTGCTCGCCGGCGATGTCGATCTGATGTTCGACAATCTCGGCGTCTCGTTGCCGCTGGTCGAAGCCGGAAAGCTCAAGCTGCTGGCGGTCGCATCGGCCGCCCGGATGCCGAGCCTGCCAAACGTACCGACGATCGCCGAAACACTTCCCGGCTTCGAAGCGGTCGCCTGGTACGGGATCGTGGCGCCGCCCAACACACCGAAGGCCATCATCGAGAAGATCAATGCCGACGCGAACGAGGCGCTGCGTCAGCCCGAGGTGCAGGACAGTCTGAAGAAGCTGTCCGCCGAGATTTTCGGCGGCTCGATCGAAAAGACCTCAAAGTACATGCACGAGGAAGTCGATCGCTGGGGTAACGTGATCAAGGCCGCCGACATCAAGCTCCAGTGACGCCTAAACGGTCATCCAGGCGCCATTGGCATCGACCGATTTGAAGACCGCTTCGAGCGCGGCTGCTGTCTGCAAAATGCCGTCGGGCGAAATCGGGAATTTGCCCTGCCCCAGCACCGCCTTTGCGAAGTAATCGAGATTGCGGCCGAGATGATTGTCGGCCGGCAGGTCGAATGCCTCGGGATCCTTGCCGGCGTGGCGGACAATCGCGCGCGTCTCGCTCACGCTCGCCGCCCAGCAATTCTCGCCAAAAATCGCAATACGCCACGCGAACGGAGTCTTCATCGTCGTGGCAAACGTTCCCGTCGCGCCATTCTCGAATTCGACAAGTGCGGATGTCGTATCGCCCGTTGCGAGCTTGAGAACACGCGCCTTCGACAGCGCACTGATGCGTTTCATCGGCCCCACCATGTCACGAAAGCAATCGAGCACGTGGATGCCCATCCCCGTCATGCCGCCTGACCGGCTTTCTTCTGTACGAAGGCGCCAGCTGTCGGCGGGATAATTCGCAAGCCAGTCGTGGCTGTAGTTGCCTTCCGCATGCATGATGGTGCCGAAAGCGCCCTTCTCCTTGAGGTCGGCAAGAACGCGCATCGATGGCATCAGCCGGAAATGATGCCCGACAGCGATCACGATGCCGGCGCGCTTGCAGGCATCGAGTGCCGCCTGCGCATCGGCCTTGCTGAGCGCAAAAGGCTTTTCGCAATAGATATGCTTGCCGGCAGCCGCAATGGCTTCGACCTGCGCACGATGCTTGGTGTGCGGGGTCGCAAGGATCACGGCCTGGATCGACTTGTCACCCAGCACTTCATCGAGAGAGGTGCCGAGTGTGATCTGATGCTCGGCGGCAAAATCACGCACCGTTTCCGGCTCGAGCGTGATGCCGCGTACGAAACGCAACGGCGCGCCGAACTCGCGCGCCGATTTCACCAGTGTTTTGCCCCACCAGCCCAGGCCGACGATTGCGGTATTCAGCATTTGCGATCGTTGTCTTTATGCCGCTGCCGGCGCGCCGGGCTGCTTCAGCGGGTGAGCGCGCGCGAAGGCGTCGATCTTCGCGCAGTTCGCGGCGATACGCGCGAAGGTCGGAAACGGCGCGAGATCGACCTTGAAGAAATTGGCGCCGGCCGCCTGGCTGGCAACGCAAACGTCCGCCATCGTGACCTGCTCGCCGTGGCAATAGGTTCCGGTTTCCTTCGAGCCCGCCAGGTTCTGCTCCAGCGCCGTCAAGGCCAATTTGTGCCAGTGCTGCGCCCATTTGATGACGCCTGCTTCATCAACCTTGAATTCATGCGCGAGATATTCGCGCACGCGTGGGACGATCAATGGATGGGAGTCGCAGGCGACAATCTGCGAGAGGCCGCGGACACGCGCGCGTCCGCGCGCATCACGCGGCAGCAGCGGCGGATTGGGGTGGGTCTCGTCGAGATATTCGATGATCGCGAGAGATTCGAAGAGAACCGGGCCATCGCCGTCAACCAGCGCAGGGATCGCCATCATCGGATTGACGGCGCGGAATTTCGCGTCGCGTTGCTCGCCCTTCATCAGATTGATGTCGATGATCTCGTCGGGCTTGATGCCTTTGAGATTAAGGGCGATGCGCACGCGGTAGGTCGCCAGCGAGCGCCAGAACGAAAACAGTTTCACGGTATCCCTCCCATTCTTCGGTTACGGCCGGACTTGTGCCGGCTGTTCTAGGGTTTTTTCCGACCGGCCCAGTAGACCGACATGCGCGAACCGTCACCGTCGCCGAAACCGTGCACGGTCGCGTCCTCGAACCCGCTGAGCGCGGCCTTGGTGGCACGCATGTCGGCGCCGCGCGCTTCTCCGGTCTCAACCATCGTGCGCAGGTCTTTCACGCCATTGGCGATGCTGAATGTCGTCGGTCCCGGGTCGCGGCCTTCGAACATCGTCACGATCATGTCCGCGCGATTTTTCATGGCGGGATTGGCGCCGTTGGTGTCGACGAAAAGATCGAGCAGCCGTTTCGGCTCCCAGCCCGCGGCGCTGGCGATAGCGAAGGCCTCGCCGTAGGCCTGCCAGGCCACCATCAGCGGCAAATTGATCGCAAGCTTCATCGACGAGCCGGTGCCGACCGGGCCGCAGTGCTCAAGCCGCCGGCAGAGTTGATTGAGGATGGGTTTGGCGCGTTCGGCATCTGCCGGCTCGGCGCCCATCAGGCCGAGCAATTTTCCCTGTCGTGCCGGCGCGGTTGATCCACCAACCGGACATTCGACAAATGCCGCGCCTTTCGCGCGCACCTTTGGAGCGAGGCCGGTCGGCACCTTCGGGGAAACGGTACTCATTTCGATGAAGAGTTTGCCTTTCACGTCGCCCGCAAGCAGACCTTTCGGTCCGTTGTACACGGCGTCGATCGCGGCTCCGTCGGTGAGCATCGTGATCGTCGCCTCGACAGCGCTCGCAAGTTCGGTCGGCGTCGATGCCACTTTCGCGCCCGCCGCGGCCAGCGGTTTGGTCTTCTCGGGCGAGCGATTCCACACCGTCACCTCGTGCCCGACTTCCATGAGGCGTGCTGCAACCGCAGCGCCCATCACCCCAAGACCTGCAACGCCAACTCGCATACGTCCTCCTTCGGTGCTTTCGGCGGGAGACGATAGGCGATCACGCACGCGCTTGAAAGACGCCTCGCACGCCCGCGTGACTCGACAGCCCTTCACTCAGCGCATAAGACGGCATTTGACCATGTTGATGCGTTTCGCATCGGGGAGACAGTGAATGGCAAAAAAGACCAAAGGCACGGTCGGTGTGATCGGCCTCGGCATCATGGGCGGATCGTTCGCGAAGAATCTGGTCGCCGCCGGCTGGCGCGTCATCGGTTATGACATCAGCGCCGCCGCACGCCGGGAGGCCCAGCGCGCCGGCGTAGAACTTGCGAATAACGCCGCCGAAGTCGCGGCCGCGGCACCGATCATCCTGACGAGCCTGCCCAAACCGCAGGCGCTCATGGATACCGCACGAAAAATCGCCGCCGCCAAGCTCAAGGGCAAGATCATCGCCGAAATGAGCACCTTCACAATTTCAGATAAGGAAAAAGCGGAGCGCGTGCTGCGCAAAGCCGGCCACACCGTGATCGATTGCCCGGTCAGCGGCACCGGCTCGCAGGCCAAAAACCGGGATCTCGTGTTCTATGCGAGCGGCGATGCCAAGGCGATTGCGCGGTTGCGCCCGGTGCTGATGGGCTTTGGCAGGCACACGTTCGATGTCGGTGAATTCGGCAATGGCAGCCGTATGAAATACGTCGCCAACCTCCTGGTCGCCATCAACAACGTCGCTTCCGCGGAAGCCATGGTACTGGGCATGAAAGCCGGCCTCGATCCGCAGATGATTGTCGACCTCATCACCGCCGGCGCCGGCAATTCGCGCGTCTTCGAACTGCGCGCCCCGATGATGGCGAAAGGGCGCTACGACGACGTCACCATGAAGATCTCCGTGTGGGACAAGGATATGCACGTGATCGGCGACTACGCGCGCAAGATCCGTGTTCCAACACCCATCTTCAACGCCACCAAAGGTATTTATCTGAAGGCCATGAAGAGCGGTTTCGGCAACAGCGACACAGCCGCAGTCTGCGCAGTGCTCGAAAAGATGGCGAAGGTGAAGCGACGCAAGCGCGCCGCGTAATATCTCCTCTGCATCAATCATCGATGGCCGGGCTTGTCCCGGCCATCGGCGTTTTGCAAGATCGCCGCCCACAGGTGAACGCCCGCGACACAGTGCGGGCATGGCGAGGCAGTCGGAGGGCGTGATGGCGTCGTTGCAGCAGAGAACCGAAGTCCGTGACGGCATGCGGATCGATTTTGACGTGCCGATTACGATGGATGATGGCGTGGTGCTGCGCGCCGATGTGTTTCGTCCGCTGCACGAGGGAAAGTTTCCCGTCATCCTGAGTTACGGACCGTACGCCAAGAATCTCGCGTTCCAGGACGGCTATCCAAGCGCCTGGCAGCGCATGACGGAAAAGCATCCCGACGTCACTGCCGGTTCGAGCAATCTCTACCAAAGCTGGGAGGTGGTCGATCCGGAGAAATGGGTGCCGCACAACTATGCATGCGTGCGCGTCGACTCGCGCGGCGCCGGCTGTTCGCCCGGCTTCATCGATCATTTCTCGCCGCGCGAGACGAAAGATTTTTACGATTGCATCGAATGGGCCGGCGTGCAGCCGTGGTCGAACGGCAAGGTCGGCCTCAACGGCATTTCCTATTACGGCATCAACCAGTGGCACGTCGCATCGATGCAGCCGCCGCACCTCGCCGCCATGTGCATCTGGGAAGGCGCTGCCGACTGGTACCGCGACATGACGCATCACGGCGGCATTCTCTCGACGTTCTGGGAAAACTGGTACGACATGCAGGTGAAAACCGTGCAGTACGGCGCGGGCGAACGCGGCAAACGCAGCCGCGTGACCAGTGATCTCGTGTGCGGACCGGAAACTTTGTCGGACGAAGAGCTCGCCAGAAACCGTACGGATTTCGGCGCGCAGATCGTGGCGCATCCGATGGACGACGATTACCACAAGGCGCGTTCGCCGAGGTGGGACAAGGTGACGACGCCGCTGTTCTCGGCGGCGAACTGGGGCGGCCAGGGATTGCACCCGCGCGGGAATTTCGAAGGCTTCGTGCGCGCCGCCGCCAAGCACAAATGGCTTGAAGCCCACGGCATCGAGCACTGGACGCACTTCTACACGGACTATGGCCGCGAGCAGCAGCTGCGCTTCTTCGATCATTTCCTGCACGGCAAAAAACAAGGCTGGGCGAAGCAACCCAAGGTGCTGCTGCAGGTCCGTCACGTCGACAAATTCGAACCGCGCGCCGAGAACGAATGGCCGCTCAAGCGCACGCGATGGACCAAGTTCTATCTCGATCCGGCGTCGATGACGCTGACGACAAAGAAACCGTCCGGCAACGCGCAACTCAAATTCCCCGCCATGGGCGACGGGCTGATGTTCCTCACGCCGCCGCTCGCAAAGGAAACGGAGATCACCGGACCATCGGCGCTCAAGCTTTTCGCATCGTCGTCGACGCCCGATGCGGACTTTTTCATCGTGCTGCGTATCTTCACCGGCGACCTCAAGGAAATCGTCTATCAAGGCGCGATCGATCCGCACACGCCAGTTGCGCAAGGGTGGCTGCGCGCCTCGCATCGCAAGCTCGACAAGAAGTTGTCGAAGCCCTACCGCCCCTATCACACCCACGATGACAAACAGCCACTCAAGAAAGGGCAAAAGGTCGAGCTCGACATCGAGATTTGGCCGACGTCGATCGTGGTGCCGGCCGGCTATCGCATTGGCCTGTCAGTGCGCGGCAAGGACTATGAGTACGGCGGGGCGAGCGGCGGCCGGCTGTCGAACTTCAAGAACGAACTGAAAGGTTGCGGCCCGTTCCTGCACGACGACCCGCGCGATCGACCGCCCGCCATTTTTAACGGCACCACCAGCCTGCATTTTGACCGCGGCAAGGCGCCCTATCTGCTGTTGCCTATTATTCCGCCGAAAAAGCAAGCAGGCGGCCGAAAATAGACGACGACGTGCAGGCACTGGCCGACGCAACCACAAATCAAAGCTGCGGCCATTTAGGGTGTTTATTCCCCGCGTACCTCATGTAAGCTCCGCGCAACCTTCGACATAAGAAGAAGGAAAAGGGGGGAAATGAACACGCAATTCTGGCTGGTCCAGGCCTTCAACGGCTTGTCCTATGGCGCGTTGTTGTTTCTTGTCGGCAGCGGACTATCGCTGATCTTCGGCGTCATGCGCATCGTCAACCTGTCGCACGGCTCGTACTTCCTCCTCGGCGGATACATCGCCCTGTCGGTCATTCACGCGACGGGCTCGTGGGCACTGTCGTTGCCGGTCGCGGCGCTCGCTGTCGCGGCGCTCGGCCTGGTGATGGAGCGCCTGTTTTTGCGCTCACAAGGATTCGAAAGTTTCCGTAACGCCGCGATCGCGATCGGTCTCGGCGTCCTCGCCGCACTGGCCGCCGTGCGCGGTCATTTCATCGGCAACGGATGGAGTCCGTTCATCCTTGTCGCGGCGGTTGTCACTTTGGCATTCTTTTTCATTCTCGCCCGCGTCTCGATTGTCCCAGTCGAAACCGACGTTCTGCGCCAGGTGCTGCTCACCGTCGGCTTCGCCTTCCTGTTTCAGCAGGGCGCACTCGATATCTGGGGCGGCAACAACATGGACATCAATCCGCCGAGCGCGCTCACGCAAAGCATCGTCGTCGGCGGCATCTATCTTCCGCTCTATCGCGTTTTCATGATCGCCATGGCGATCGTGATCGGTATCGCGCTGTGGCTCGCGATGGAGAAAACGAGAATGGGCGCGGCCGTGCGCGCGACCGTCGACGACGCGCAGATGGCGCGCGGCGTCGGCATCGATACAAACCGCATCTCGATGTTCATCTTCGCGCTCGGCGCTTTCCTCGCCGCGCTCGGTGGCGTGATCGGCGGTGCATTCCTCGGCATCTATCCCGGCCTCGACTTTGAAATGCTGCCCCTCGCCTTCGCGGTCGTGATCATCGGCGGCATGGGCAGCCTCGGCGGCGCCGCGATCGGCGCGCTCGCCGTCGGCCTCGCCGATAATTTCGGCAAGGCCCTGTTCCCCGAAGTCTCCTACTTCACGCTTTACGCGCCGATGGTGCTGATCCTCGCGATCAAGCCGACCGGCCTGTTCGGACGAGATTGAGCAACATGGGAAGCCAACGCACCAAGATCATCATTGTCGCCCTGTGTCTGGCGACACTGGCCTTGATCGTTCCGCACTCCGGCTCGTTCGTCGTCCTGCTGGCAACGCGGGCGATGGCGTTCGCCATTCTCGCCATGAGCGTCGACCTCCTGCTCGGCTACACCGGCCTGTCATCGATGGGGCAAGCGGCCTATTTCGGCGTCGGCGCCTATTTGACGGCGGTGCTTGCGACGAAAATGCACTTCGGTCTCGGCTGGGATTTCTGGCTGGTCGTCATCATGGGCATCCTGCTTGGCGCGGCGCTGGCGGCGGTGTTCGGCCTGTTCGCGATCCGCGCCGGCGGCGTCTACTTCCTGATGATCACGCTCGCGCTCGGACAATGCGTGTGGGGTCTCGCCTATCGCTGGAATTCGCTCACCGGCGGCGACAACGGCATCAACATGACCGGCCGTCCGAATTTCGGCCTCGACCTGAGCAATGAAGTCACGTTCTTCTATCTGGTGTTCGCCTTCTTCGTGGCGTCGATGCTGGCGATGTATGTGCTGGTACGCTCGCCGTTCGGGCAAAGCCTCGCCGGCATTCGCGAACGCGAATTGCGCATGCAGATCCTCGGCTACAACACCTGGCTGCACAAATACATCGTCTTCATCATCGCCGGCGGCTTCGGCGGGCTTTCCGGCGTGCTGTGGGCGCATACCAATGGCCACGTCAGCCCGGAGACCGTCGTGCTCACCACGTCCGTCGACTCGCTGTTGATGGTCGTTCTCGGGGGCGCAGGAACGCTGGTCGGCGCCACCATCGGCACCGCCATCGTGTTCGGTTTGCGCGAATATCTGAGCACGCTGGTCCCGTGGTGGCAGTACGTGCTTGGGGGCGTCTACGTGCTTACGATACTCTATCTGCCAATGGGATTGATGGGCTTGCTCACGCGCGCACGGCAACGTCTCAAGCCTGAAAGCAAAGACGAAGGTGTGAAGAAACTCGCTACGAATCCTTCCTGACGTGCATCAGGAACGACAACACGGGAGGAATGACAATGACGACAAGGCTTCACAAAGTGCTGATGGGCAGTTGCCTCGCCCTCGGTCTCGGTTTGGCCGCCCCTGCAAGCTCCGAAGAACTGCGCATCGGCTACATTTCGCCGGTGACGGGCATCTTCGCGCAGGTCGGCAAGGATATGGTCGACGGCTTCCAGATGTACCTCGACGAACATGGCGGCAAGCTCGGCGGCATGGACGTGAAATTCATCGTCGAGGACGATCAGGGTAAACCCGACGCCGGCGTCACCAAGGCCAAGAAACTGATCCTGCAAGACAAGGTGCACATGTTCATCGGCGGGTTGCTCGCCTCAACCGGCTATGCCCTGGCGCCGATCAGCACGCAGGAAAAGACGCTGTACATCTCGTCGGTCTCCTCGGCCGACGATCTGACGCAGCGCCAGCTCAGCAAGTATCCGTATTTCGTCCGCACGAGCTGGACCTCGTCCCTCCCGCATCAACCGCTCGGGCAGTGGGCCTGCGACAATGGCTTCAAGAAAGTCATCGTCATCGCCGCCGACTATGCGTTCGGTTACGAAACGGCCGGCGGATTCCAGAAAGTGTTCGAGGATTGCGGCGGCAAGGTCGTGCAGAAAATCTGGCCACCGCTCGGCACCAAGGATTTCGGGCCCTACATCCCGACCTTCAAGGCTGACGCGGACGCGATCTTCACCACCATGGTCGGCCCGATGGCGTTGCAGTTCCCGAAACAGCTGCGCGGCGCCGGCATCAAGAAGCCAATACTCGGCAGCGGCGTCAGCTATGACGAGTTCGTGCTGCCGTTCATGGGCGATGAAGTGATCGGCGACGTATCGGCGCTGCACTACAGTGCGGCGATCGATACGCCGAAAAACCAGGCGTTCGTCAAAGCTTATCGCGCCAAGTACGGCAAGATGCCGGGCTACTATTCGGAAAACAACTACACCACCGCGATGTGGCTCGACGAGGCGATCAAGAAAGCGGGCGGCAAATATCCGGGCCCTGAGGAGTTCATCAAGATCATGGCGAGCATCAAGCTCGACGCACCGCGCGGCCCGGTCGAGCTCGATGAAAACCGTAACCCGATCGAGAACGTCTACATCAAGAAAGTCGAGAAGACGAAGATGTTCGGTTACGACAAGGAAGAGCTCTGGAACACAGTGATCAAGACCTATCCGAAGGTCAGCCAGTTCTGGACCTACGGAAAGGACAAGTTCCTGGCGCAGCCGGTCTATGACCGCGACTTCCCGCCCTGCAAGTTCTGTGAGTGATGTGAAACAGCCGGGGCTCCCAACGAGCCCCGGCACCTTTTCGAGAGATTCGAGGGACACGCGTGAGCACTGACACTCAGGCAAACGGCGGCGATGTCGCAGTGCTCGAGCTTAGAGGACTGTGCAAGAGCTTCGGCGGCCTGCAGGCCACGCGCAACGTCACGTTCAAAATTCAACCCGGCGACCGCAAGGCGATCATCGGCCCGAATGGTGCCGGCAAGACCACGCTGTTCAATCTGATCACCGGCATTTACCCGGTCACATCCGGGCAAGTTCTGCTGTTCGGACAGGATGTCACCAGATGGCCCAGCCACCGTCGCACGGCGATGGGCATGGCGCGCACGTTCCAGGTCACCAGCCTGTTTCCGGGTCTCACCGTCCTCGACAACGTTTTGCTGGCAATCAAGGGATTGCGCCCGTCGAAATTCGTCATGTGGCGCTTCCTGTCCTCGTACAAAGACGTCTACGAGAAGGCTTATCACCTGCTCGAACAGGCGAACTTCCTCGATCGCAAGGATGTCGAAGTCCGCAACCTGTCGCACGGCGAGCAGCGCCAACTTGAAATCGTCCTTGGCCTGGCCAGCGATCCGAAAATCCTGCTGCTCGATGAACCCGCCGCCGGGCTTTCGTCGGGCGAGTCGACCGAGATGACCGAATTCCTGATGAAGCTGGATCCGAAGCTCGCGATCCTGCTGATCGAACACGACATGGACGTGGTGTTCGACGTGGCCGACGAGATCTCGGTTCTGCACTTTGGTGAGATTCTGGAATCGGGCCCGCCGGAGAGCATCAAGCAAAGCCGCCGCGTGCAGGAAATCTACCTGGGGACCGAGTGACGCCATGGCCATTCTCGACGTCCAGGACGTCCACACCTACTACGGCGAGGCCTATGTGCTGCAGGGCCTCTCGCTGCAGCTCGAACAAGGGCAGATTCTCGGCCTGCTTGGGCGCAACGGAGTTGGCAAGACCACGCTGGTGAATTCGATTGTCGGCTTCAACCCGCCACGTCGCGGCAAGGTCGTGTTCAAAGGCGAAGACATCACGCACAGGGCATCGTTCGAAACGGTTCGTGGCGGAATGGGACTTGTGCCGCAGGGCCGTCGCGTGTTTCCGACACTCGGCGTTGAGGAAAACCTTCTGGTCGCCGAGCGCAGCCCGGAACGGCACAACTGGAATCTCGAGCGCGTCTTCAAGTTATTTCCGCGGCTGCACGAGCGCCGCTACCAGCGGGCAAAAACGTTGTCCGGCGGCGAGCAACAGATGCTGGCGATCGGCCGTGCGTTGATGACCAACCCTGACTGCCTGATCATGGACGAGCCGTCCGAGGGACTTGCCCCGATCATCATCCAGGGTCTATGGGAAGCGATCAGCACGCTGAAGAAGGAAGGTCTTTCCATTCTGCTCGTGGAGCAGAATGCCAATCTTGCACTCAAGCTCGTCGATTACGTGCATGTGATGAGCAAGGGCCAGGTGGTGTATTCGGCCAAACCCGAAGAACTGCGCGCCAACGAAGAGATTAAGTCCAGCTATCTCGGCATTTAACGCACCCGCCCCGCCGAACTGCCTGCCCACCCGCAGCGGCGACGACACATCGCCCACGGGCTTTACTTCACGGAACGGCTTGAAGATGATGGCTGCAACTTGGTGTGCCATGGGGCGTGGCAAGCCCCGACTGACATCGCCTTGCTGCAAATAAGGCCCAATCGACCGATGACACGGTCGGCAAAGGCCAATCAAAATGGGAGGAGATCAATGTCTCGCAAAGTCACGCGTCGTAAATTCATGGCTGGAACGGCGGCGGGCGCTGCCGCGGCGGCGTTCAATTTTCCGATGCCCGCCATCGCGCAGGCTGCACCGTTCAAGCTGGGTCTGCTCACGGTCAAGACCGGCCCCCTCGCCCAGGGCGGCATCCAGATGGAACAGGGCATCGTCACGTACCTGAAAGAGAAGAACTACACGTTCGCGGGCCGCAAGGTCGAATTCATCTCCGCAGACACCGGCGGCAACCCCGCGGGCACCAAGACGAAGGCACAGGAACTGATCGAGCGCGACAAGGTCGACACAATCGTCGGACCATTGGCGGCTTTCGAATTGCTCGCCATCACCGATTACATCGCGCAACAGAAGACGCCATGCATGAGCCTCGCGGCAGCCGAGGACATGACGCAACGTCGCCCGAACCCCTATTTCCTGCGCGCATCGGCCACCTCCTCTCAGGCCATGCATCCGATGGCGGATTTCGCCGCCAAGGAATTGAAGCTCAAGCGCATGATCACGGTCTCCGAAGATTTCGCCTTCGGCTACGAGCAGATGGGTGGCTTCCAGCAGACCTTCGAGGAAGCCGGCGGCCGCATCCTCAACAAGCTTTGGCCCCCGATCGTAACGCCGGACTACACGCCCTACCTGGCGCAGATCCAGGATTGCGATGGCGTGTGCCAGGGATTTGCCGGATCAAACCCGTTGCGCTTCATGAAGCAATACGCCGCGGCGGGTCTGAAATTCCCAGTTGTAGCCGGCGAAACCGGTGGCGACGACGCGCTCTTGCGCTCGTTCGGTGAGGAAGCCGTCGGCCTCTACAGCTGCTGTCCTTATACGCTTGACCTCGAGACCGACAGCAACAAGCGTTTCGTTGCCGCCATGAACAAGGACTATGGCGTCGATCCCGGTTTTTATTGCGCCGGCCTTTACGTCAACGGCATGGTCATCGACGCAGGCTTGCAGAAGACGGGCGGCAAGTCGGACGACAAGGCCGAACTGATGAAGGCGCTCAGGTCAGTCGCGCTCACTGATACTCCGCGTGGTCAGATCAGGTTCGACAATTACGGCAACGTGGTCGGGGACTTCTACGTACGTCACATCGAGATGGCGAACGGCAAACTCATCAACAAGACGGTGAAGACCTACAAGAATGTAAGTCAGTTCTGGACTTACGATGAGAAAAAGTTCCTCGAGCAACCGGTCTATTCGCGAAACTATCCACCGCTCAAGTCGTAATTGTCGGCAGTCGCGGGCGCCGCGAGGCGCCCGCGGACTATTTAACGCGTCGGGCGCGGGGAAGATTGCGGAATGACTTTTTGGCTGGTGCTGACGGCCAACAGCATTACCTTCGGTGGTCTGCTGTTTCTGCTGTCGGCGGGCTTCTCCCTCATCTTTGGGCTGATGCGGATCCCGAACCTGACGCACGGCTCGCTGTTCATGCTGGGCGCCTATATCGGCGCGACCTTCGTCATCGGCATGTTCGGCGTGAAGTTGAACTTCTGGCTGGCCGCCGTGCTCGCAACGCTCAGCGTCGCATTCCTCGGCGCCTTGGCCGAACGGTTCCTGCTGCGCCGCCTGCCTGGTGATCAGCTGGCCCAGGTGCTGGTAACGCTCGGCCTGTCCTTCATGGCGGCGGATCTTTGCCTCATCGTATGGGGCGGCGATCCTCTTTCGGTCGCGACACCGCCAGAACTGGCCGGTTTCGCGCGTCTCGGCGTTCTTGTTTTTCCGAACTATCGCCTGGCGATCATCGTCATCGCCGCAATCGTCGCAATCGCCCTTTGGCTTCTTCTCGAACGCACCCGCCTCGGCGCCATGATCCGCGCCGGGGTCGACGATCCCGACATGGCGCGCGTCGTCGGCATCCGCGTGTCGCAATTGTTCACAATCGTCTTTGCTCTCGGCGCCGGTCTTGCGGCTTTCGCCGGAATCATCGGCGGGCCGATCCTTTCGGTCTATCCCGGGCTCGATCAGGACATGCTGCCGCTCGCGCTAGTCGTGGTCATTCTCGGCGGCACCGGCAGTCTGCTCGGCTCCTTTGTCGGCAGTATCATTGTCGGTTTCATCTACAATTTCGGCCAGGCTCTCCTGCCCGAACTCGCCTATTTCGTCCTCTTCCTTCCGATGCTGCTCGTCCTGCTGCTGCGGCCGCAGGGCCTTTTCGGCAGGCATGTGCCATGAGCGGGCGCTATTTCGCTCTCGGCGTTGTCATCGTCGCGCTTGCGACGCTGCCGTACTGGATGACCGGTGTCTATTACGTCAACGTCGCCAGCCAGATCCTGTTCTACGCAATCTTCGCGCTCGGGCTGAACGTGCTCGTTGGCTACGCGGGATTGGTTTCGCTCGGCCACGCAGGCCTCTTCGGCGTCACCGCCTACGCCACCGGCTATATGCTGCAGCTTGGCTACGGGCATCCGGTTGCGATTCTCGTTGCCCTCGTCGTCAGCGTGATCGCGATGGCGATGTACGCAGCGCTGTCGCTGCGTTCGACGGGAATCGGTTTCATCATGATCACCCTGGCATTGGGCGAAATCCTCTGGGGCCTTGCCTATCGCTGGATCAGCCTGACGGGTGGCGACAACGGCCTGAGCGTGCAGACGCGTCCCGCTCCCTTCGGATATTCGCTGTCCGATGCGAATGCATTCTATTACGCGACCCTCATTGTGTTCCTGCTGTCGCTCGTCGCGATATCAGTTTTCGTACGCTCGCCCCTCGGCGCAGCATTGAAAGGCACGCGCGATCAGCCACGCCGAATGAATGCGCTTGGCTACCATGTCTGGGGCATCCGTTTCATTGCCTGCCTGTTCTCGGGATTGCTGACCGCGGTTTCCGCAATTCTGTTCGTCTACTACACGCAATTCATCAGCCCGCAGACACTGGCCCTCACCTCCTCCGCCGAAGTCCTGCTGATGGTGATTTCCGGCGGTGCCGGCACGCTGCTCGGGCCGATCTTCGGCGCCGGGCTGGTGGTCGTGGTCAAGACGGTGGTGAGTGGTTTCATCGAGCGATGGAATTTCCTGCTGGGCGCCATTTTCGTCGCGATTGTCATCCTGATGCCGGAAGGACTTGTGCCGGGCAGCGTGCGCCTGTGGCGGCTGGCATGGCGAAAGCGTGAGTCCGCAGCGACAGTTGTTTCCGGTGGCGCGGAGGCAAAGTCATGAGCGCGCTCACCATCAAGAAACTTTGCAAGTCGTTCGGCGGCCTGCACGTCACGACCAACGTCGACCTGAACGTTGAACCCGGTGAACGACGCCTGATCATCGGTCCCAACGGGGCGGGCAAAACAACTTTGTTCAACCTGATTACCGGAGAACTCACGCCCGATTCCGGGGCGATCGAGCTCTTTGGTCAGGATATCACGCACGTGCCAAGCCGGCGCCGTGCTCACCTCGGCATGGCGCGCACCTATCAGATCATCACCTTGTTCGCGCGCGACACGATCATTCACAACGTGACGCTCGCGTTGCTTGGCCTGTCGCCCTCGCGGTGGAATCCCGTGATCGACCTCCGACGGCAGGGGCATTTCGTCGAGGACGCTCAAAAGGCCCTGGAGCGTGTCGGTCTCGGGCACATCGCAAACCGGCCTCTGGCGCAGACGTCTTACGGCGAGCGCCGGCGCGTCGAGATAGCGATGGCGTTGACGCAGAACCCGAAAGTGCTTCTGCTCGACGAGCCTTTCGCCGGTCTGTCGATCGACGAGCGGCGCGATGTGCATCAGCTGCTGCTCGCCATCCCGCGCGACGTCACCATCGTGATGATCGAACACAATATGGATGTGGCGCTGGAATTCGCCGAACACATTACGCTGTTGCATTTCGGCGAGGTCATCGTCGAAGGCAATCGGGCCGAGGTTGTCGCCGACCCTCGTACACGGGAGGTGTACCTTGGCCACTAGCGCGCTCAGCCTCAGCCATATCGATGCCTTCTACGGCGACAGCCATGTGCTCGGCGATGTTTCGTTCGAGCTGGGCGAAGCCCGCATGCTTGGCTTGCTCGGGCGCAACGGCGCCGGAAAATCCACCTGCATGAATGTGACGATGGGCCTGCTGCCGCCCCGGCGCGGCGAGGTCGTGGTTTTTGGCGAGTTGGTCGGCGGCAAATCGCCCGAGATGATCGCCGCGCGCGGTGTCGCGCTGGTGCCGCAGGGACGCCGTATCTTCAAAAGCCTGACGGTGCGGGAAAATCTGGTGGTCGCCGCCCGCAAGCCGGATCCAGGAAGCAAGCATGCGCCCTGGACCGTCGACACCGTGTTCGGAATGTTTCCGCGCCTCAACGAACGCCGCAATCAGATCGCCGCGCACCTTTCGGGCGGAGAACAGCAGATGCTCGCGATCGGGCGCGCTTTGATGGGCAATCCGCGCGTGTTGCTGATGGACGAACCATCGGAAGGGCTGGCCCCGCAGATCGTTGCCGAGGTGATGGCGACGATCCGCAAATTGAAGGAAAGCGGCTTGTCGATCGTGCTGGTCGAGCAGAACCCGAAGCTGGTGTTCGACGTCGCCGACGACATCGTCATCCTCAATACCGGGCGCGTCGCCGTTGTCTCCACTCCTGCAAAACTGGAAAAAGACGGCGTCGATCTGCGTCAGCATCTCGGGGTGTTTTAGGGAGTTTCCACATCGTCATGGCCGGGCTTGACCCGGCCATCCACCTCTTGAATGAGGAGCACTGAAAACGTGGATGCCCGGCAAGGCCCGGCATGACGCAACCAATAGAGGCATTCGAAATGGCTGACATCTGGAACAAATACGCGGACACCGCGGCACGCAAACACGGCAAGCCGGGACGTGAGGTGCGGCCAAAGAGCATCACCATCGATGCTCACACGCATATTGCCGTGCCGCGTGCCGGCGAATTCATCAAACCGCACCTTGATGTCAGCACCATTCCGCTCGCGCATTTTGCATCTGCCGGAAACCAAGGCCATCAACGCCAAGCAGGAAGCGGACATCCGCGGCTGCATGACCGGCTACGACGAGCGGTTTGCCATCATGGATAAAATGGGCGTCGACATGCAGCTGGTGATGCCGCCGCCACCGCAGTGCTATCACACGGTCGCGCTCGAATATCGCGGTGCCGGCCGCGCGCATGATCAACGAGGGCGTCGCTGAATTCGTCTCGCGTCACAAGGATCGTTTCATTCCGTGCGGCACCGTGCCGATGCAGGACGGCAACGAAGCGGCGAAAGAACTCGAGCACTGCATGAAGACGCTCGGTTTCAAGGGCGTCGAGATTCTCACCAACGTCGGCGGGCAAGGAATTATCCGATCCTGCCTTCGCACCGTTCTGGAAAAAGGCCGAGGAACTTGGCGCGCTGGTGATCATCCATCCGAACGGATTCACCGAAGGGCAACGGCTCTCGCGTCACTACTTCAACAACGTCATCGGCAACCCGTTCGAAACGACGCTCGCCCTGCACTATCTCATCTTCGACGGCGTGCTTGAGCGTCATCCCAATCTGAAGATCTTTGCCATGCACGGCGGCGGCTATCTCGGCGCTTATTCCGGCCGCATCGATCATGCCTGGGGCGCGCGCTCGGACAGCCACGCGAATCTGCCGAAACCGCCGACCAGCTATCTGAAGAAGGTCTATGTCGACACCGTCGTGTTCACGCCAGGACAATTGAAAGCGCTGGTCGATACGTTTGGGCTCGACCACGTGATCATGGGAACCGACTATCCTTTCGACATGCTGGAACACGATCCGATCGGCCACGTCGCCTCGGTCGACAGCTTTGACGAAAAGACGCGCGCCGCGCTGGTCGGCGGCAATGCCAAAAAGATGCTGGGGATGTAGGCCGGCCTACGTTATGGCCGGGCTTGTCTCGTGTGGTACCGCATCCCAACTAGGTCATTGCCGGGCTTGACCCGGCAATCCATGATGCCGATACGCCACCATCCGCTGAACGTCATCATGGGTGCGCGGGTCAAGCCCGCGCATGACTCGGAGTGTGTGGCGCTGCGTCTCAAAGACAGCGAAACTAGGCGTACAAAAAATCCAGCACGGCCGTCTCGGCAATGACCGCCGCGTCGGTGCTGTGTCGGCCGGCGCGCGCCTGCTCTTCAGCGGTGCGCGTCGCCTGCAGATAGGCTCCGAGGTGGCGCGCGCGTTCGATGATGCGGCAGTTCTGTGAAAACCGCATCGCCTGATAACGCCTGAGCGCGCTCTCGACGTCCTGCTCTTCCTGCAGTGCCTGGGCCAATGCGGCTGCATCGTCGGCCGCCTTGGAAACGCCGGCGGCGACGTGCGGCCTTGCGACAAAGGCCGCATCGCCCACGATTGCGACGCGGCCGAACGCCATACGCGGCGATTCCAGATCGTAGATCGGCTGCAGGATCAGCTCTTCGATGAGCCGCACCACCTGCCGGAATTGCGGGGCGACCAGACGTTCGGCGTCGGCACGCATCTCGGCGATCGCCTCACGACGGATCAAAGGCGGCGGTATCGATATTGCGTGCGTTACCCCGCGCTCATCGGTGAGCAGCCACTGCAGTTTGGTC
Organism: uncultured Alphaproteobacteria bacterium; assembly: GCA_963707615.1. GTDB lineage: Bacteria > Pseudomonadota > Alphaproteobacteria > Rhizobiales > Xanthobacteraceae > Pseudolabrys. The sequence goes on along the minus strand of CAVPQT010000006.1, from coordinate 208,556 downwards.
GCCTCGTCGGCGGGCCTGTACCAGACGACGTTGTAGCGGCGATAACCGGGACGCAGATCGTTGTCGGGCCCCGCAACCGGATAACCGAGAAATTGTTCACCCGGCGGCAGGCCAAACGACATGTATTCAAACAGTTCGCTGTGCACATCCGCGGGAAACACCCGTTCGGGGATCAGTGCGCGCCAGGCGCTATAGCCGGCGTAACGGGGCGTGACGTTCGGCAGGCACTGCTGGCGCACCGTCGAGCGGATGCCATCAGCGCCGACAAGCAACTCGGCCTGCACAATTTCTCCATCGGAAAAATGCGCCTGCACCAAATCCGCATCCTGAGTGAATTGGGACAGGCCGCGGCCACGATGATAATGCTCCGGCGGAAAGGCATCGCGCAGCAGGCGATAGACGCGCTCCCAGGCCGTCAGCACCTGCGGGCATTCGATTTCATGCGTCAGCTGCCCCTGCGCATCGATGATTTTGCGCGTCGTGACGTGGACGCCGAGATCCTCGGTGGCAAGACCAAGCGCGCGCAACCGCTCGATCAGTTCGTATTGCGCCACGATGCCCGCGCCGCGCCCGGACAGCTCGCTGTCCACCCTCTCGAAAATGTCGACGTTCCACCCCGCCCGGCGCAGCAAAAGCCCGCTGAGCAGGCCGCTCATCGAACCGCCGATAATTATTGCGCGTTTCTCGTGGGCCCCAGCCACCTGTCAGCCTCGATCTTTCCGTTTACCCATTTATCCTATATATGAAAGTCGACAGCTTTGGAGGAATCCCCATGGCACTGACCATGCTCGACAAGCAAGCCGAGAAAAAGGACAAGACGCAGTGGCCGGCAGACATTGCCGCCGAGTTCGAGCGTGAGCGCAAGAATCCGAACCCATGCGTCGGATCGACGCTGCTGTCGGAAAACGAACGCACGCGCGTGTGGATCATCCGTCTCGCGCCCGGCGAACGCATTGGCTTCCACCGCCATGTCCTCGATTATTTCTGGACCTCGGTGTCCGGCGGCCGCGGCCGTCAGCACGTGCACGATGGCACGACGGTCGAATACACTTATCAACCCGGCGAAACGCGGCACGAGACTTACGGAAAAGATGAATTCAAGGTCCACGATCTTGAAAATCTCGGCGACCGCGAAATGGTTTTCATGACCGTCGAGTTCAAGGACAGCGCGAACAAGCCGATGACGTTGCCTGCCGGCGTACGCCCACAGTCCGCCGCCGCCTGAAGCCCATAATTTTGTCACGCCCGCCGTAGGCAGCAGCCCACGGCGGGCGTTTTATTTGCCGCACTTGCAAAGCTTCGGCTGATCGTTCAATAGGCTAGCCAAAGAACGGGGCTTCCTGCACACTGCCGCAAAATCCGTGGCAGCAGGGCGGTTGCTGTGGGATAAATAAAAACGCAAAGCTTCAGAGGGGAGTAACGCCGGCAATTCGATAGCTGATCGCGGTCGCGCATCGTTCGGGCGAACTGTCTGGCAATGCATAGCGGCGGCGAGCCGGTTTTAAGCGCGGATGGATATTTCCTTCGATCTGCTGATGAACGCGATTGTCGCGGGGCTTTTGCTCGGCGGATTCTATGCCGCCGTTACCGCCGGCGTTTCGATTTCCTTCGGCATGCTCGACATTGTGAACATCGCGCACCCGGCGTTCATCATTCTCGGATCCTACATCGCCTATATCATCAATATCGAGCTCGGGATCGATCCGATCGTGGTGAGCATCGTAATGCTGCCGGCGTTCTATGTACTCGGCACTTTCATCTACCAGGTTTACTACCTGTCGTTTGAAAAGCGTGGACAGGAATCCCTGCGCGGGCTCGCCTTTTTTTTCGGCTTGTTGTTCGTCACTGAGGTGCTTTTGATTCTCGTCTTTGGCGTCGACTATCGTTACGTCGAGGCGAGCTACATCGGCCCAAGCCTGCATCTCGGCAATGTGGACTTTCCGCTGCGCATGCTGGTGCCCTGCATCACAGCGCTTGTCCTGTTCGGCCTGCTGCACCTGTTCGTGACGCGCACGTTTACAGGCCGCGCTATCATGGCCGTCTCACAGGATCAGCTTGCACTGCAGTTGATGGCGGCGGACCCGATCCGCATCAAACGCATTGCCTTTGGCATCTCCATCGCCACAGCATCCATTGCCGGCGCGCTTTTGATCATCATCCAGCCCGTCGAGCCCTCGGTCGGCCGCGAATATATCGGCCGGGTCTTTGCCATTTGCGTCCTCGGCGGCCTGGGGAGCCTGCCGGGCACACTGGTCGCAGCGATGTTGCTGGGCATCATGGAGAGCATAACTTCGACGTTCTACGGGCCGTCCTGGGCGCCGGCGGTTTCATTCGGATTCCTCTTACTCACGCTCGCCTTCCGGCCGGCGGGATTGTTCGGACGATAAGCCGTGAGCACAACACGCTTCACATTGATCTGCGTGCTGGTTGGACTGGTGGTCTACGTGTCCGGCCACCTGCTCGGCATCGGCTATCTGTTCTTCGCCGGCTACACGATTCTGCAATTCATCGTTCTGGCGTCAGCCTGGAACATCCTCGGCGGCTACTGCGGATACGTGAATTTCGGCTCGGCCGCGTTCTTCGCGCTGGGTGCCTATTCCACGGTGTTTTTCTACAAGTTCAATCCGCTGCCGATCCCGATCCTGATCATTATCGCTGCGGTGGTGTCGGGCATTGTCGGGTTCGGCATGGGCTACCTGACGTTGCGCTTGCGCGGCGCTTTCTTCGCCATCGCAACGCTGGCGATGGCCGTCGTCTTGCAGACTCTGGTGGTCAACTGGTCCTACGTCGGCGGTTCGCGCGGTGCCTATATCGTGCGCGCGGACACGGTCGACATCGGTGGTTACACGATCGAATATATCGAATATCTGTTCCTTCTGATGATGGCAGTTGCGATTCTCTCGATCGTCATCTCGCGCACGATCGCACGCACGCAGCTCGGTTTCGGTTTTGCCACCATCCGCGACGACGAACTGGCGGCGGAAGCTTCCGGCGTGCCGACTTTGCGGCTCAAATTGATCGCGACCACGATCTCAGGCGCATTGATGGGCATGGCGGGCGCGCCATTCCCGTACTACATCGGCTATCTGCAACCGGCTTCGGCCTTCGGGCTTGAATATGGAGTGAACTCCATCGCCATGCCGATCATCGGCGGAACGACAAGCTGGGTCGGCCCTGTGATCGGGGCCATTCTGCTCGGCTCGCTGCAACAGATCGCCACGGTGACCATTTCTTCGGCTGTGAACCTGCTGATTGTCGGCCTCTTGCTGGTTGCATTCGTCGTGATCGCGCCAAACGGACTTGTCGGACTGGTCCAGGATCGCCTTCGCGCGCGGAGGAGCGGCAAATGAGCCCTCTGCTGCACGTCCAGCAACATCAGCAAGCGCTTCGGCGGCTTTGTCGCGCTCGATGGCATCGAGCTTGAAGTGCAGCCGGGCGAACGGCTCGGGCTGATCGGCCCGAACGGTTCGGGCAAAAGCACCCTCGTCAACTGCATCTGCGGCGCTCTGCAGAACGAGCAGGGCAGCGTGCATTTCGACGGCCATGCCGTGGACGGACTGGCCGCCCACCAACGCACGCATCGCGGGCTGGCGCGCAGCTTCCAGCTCCCCCGCCCGTTCGTGAGCCTCAACCTCGCCGATAACCTGCGCGTGCCGATGCTGTACACCGTGCACAAGCGCTCCGGTCCGCTGCACGGCGACAGCATCGACGCCCGCTGCGTCGAACTGCTGCGGCTGGTCGGGCTCGATCATAAGGCGCGCCATATGCCGCGCGATCTGACGCAGGTCGAGATGCGCAAGCTCGAGCTCGCGCGCGCCGTCGCCGCCGAGCCCAAATTGTTGATCGCCGACGAATCGATGGCCGGCCTGTCGCACTCCGAAATCGAGGACATCCTCACCCTTCTGAAGCAGCTCAATGAGCGTGGAATCACGATCATTCTGATCGAGCACATCATGAGCGCGGTGATGAGCTTCTCGCAGCGCCTCGTTGTGCTGGTCAGCGGCAAGAAGATCGCCGACGGCAAGCCGGAAGACGTCGTCAGGAATCCCGAGGTGGTGAGGGCATATCTTGGCCAGTAGCCTGACCATTCAGAGCGTGCACGCCGCCTACGGCGCGGTCCGCGTGATCGAAGACGTTTCGATCGCGGTCAAGCCGGGAGAAACAGTCGCCCTGCTCGGCACCAACGGCAACGGCAAAAGCACGCTGATGAAGTGCGTGATGGGCATCGTGCGCCCGAAAGACGGAAGCATCATCGCGGAGATCGACGGCGAAAAACACGAACTGGTCGGGAGGACCACCGAGCAGATCGTGGATCTTGGAATCGCACTCGTGCCCGAGGGGCGCCGGCTGTTTCCCAAGCTGACCGTCGAGGAAAACCTGCTGCTTGGCGCGTTCCGCCCCAAGGCCCGGTCAGACATCAAATCCAATATGGACTTCTGCTTCGAGTCCTTCCCTCGTCTTGCCGAGCGCCGCCGTCAGCTCGCAGGTTCGATGAGCGGCGGCGAGCAACAGATGCTGGCGCTTGCGCGCGCGCTGATGCTGAAGCCGCGGATTCTTCTGGTGGACGAACCGTCGGTCGGACTGGCGCCGCAGCTCGTTGCGCGCACGATCGATGCCATAAAGCTGCTCAAAGATCACTATCAACTCACGGTGCTGATGGCCGAACAGAATTTCACACAGGCCATTCGCATCGCCGATCGTGGCTATGTCATCGTGCACGGCAAGATCGCTTTCGAAGGTCGTTCCGCCGATGAGCTGAACAACAACGACCTGGTGCGCAAGCTCTACATGGGCATGTAAGAGAACGGTCGGGCAAAAATAAAACGGCGCGGGATTTTCCCCGCGCCGTTCTCATTTCAACCAGAACTACTGTGCGGCTTTTTCGTACGGAAAGATCACGTTGCCGGTCTTTTGATCGGCAGGCGTGAGAACCGTCTGGTAGCTCATACCCTTCCAGGTATCGAGGCCGGCGCCTTCCTTGATGTCATGGTATTGCACCTGCATCATGCCGGACTTCGTCCACTCGCCACCGGGACCGTAGGACCAGTCACCCATGATGGTCTTGTGGGTGTTCTTGCGCAGGTAATCGGCGATCTTGTTGTCGTCGAGGCTCTTGGCCCCGGCAATCGCTTCACCAAGAAGATTGATGTACGCGTAGCCCCATCCGCCGAGATAGTAGCCGATCGGATCGACGCCTTCCGCGCCCGCCTTCGCCTGGTATTTCTTGAAGAACTCCGCGGCGGGTTTCATCGCCTTGTCGGTCGGCACCCATGTCTCATAGTTGATGATGCCGTTGAGCTTGGATCCAAGCTTCTGCTTGAAGACAGTCGCCTGCAAGCCGACCATCGCGCCGCCGATGATCTTCGGCTTGTAGTTCAGTTCGCGAACCGCCTGGACGATACCGACCGAACCGAGCGGATAAGAGCAGACAATCACGATATCCGGATTGGCCGCCTGGACCGCACGGATGATCGGCGTGTAGTCCGTCGTGGCCGGCGGATATTTCCGGTCATAGACGATCTTCACATTGAACTTCTTCGCGTTCTCACGCGCGCCGTCGCAGGCGTTGTTGGAGAACTCGGCATCCTCGACCACCAGCGCGACGGTCGAAGGCTTCGGATTCTGCTGCTGGGCGACCTGGAAGACGCCTTCGGTGAAGGACGGCTTGGTCTGCGGACCCGTTGGCAGCACCGAGAAGTATTTCGGATATTTGAACTCGTGGTTCACATCGAGCGCAAACAGGCTGACGAAGGTCTTGCCCTTCTGCATGACGACCGGCAGGGCCGGCGCGACCATGTTGGTGGCGTAGCCGCCGACCACGAGATCGACTTTGTCGACGTCGAGCAGCTTGGTGTAGATGCCGGGCACCGTCGAAGGATTGCTCTGGTCATCGTAGTAGACCAGCTTGACCGGGCGTCCGAGCAATCCGCCTTTGGCGTTTATTTCTTCTTCCCAGATTTTCATGCCCAGCAGCGCCTGCTTGCCGTTGGCGGCGAGCGGACCGGTCTGCGCCATGCCGAAGCCGATCTTGATCGGCTCTTTATTTTGCGCAGTTGCACCCCCGACGAACATCGCGCCGGCCGCAACGGCTAGAGCCGTTCCGGCGAACAACGCCAATGTCCGGGACTTGAGGTTTTGCAGCATATTTTCTCCTCCCATAAACCTCGTTTTATTTTCGATGGCGGGATAATGACAGCGCCCGATGCAATGGTCCACCGGGCGCGTCAGAAAGTCCCGAAAGATTAGACCAATGGCCGACGGTTGCCTTTAAAACGCGCACACCAAAGCAATTTTTGCGGTGCCGCACGCCAATGCCGGACCGTGGGCCAAGGTGGGAAGGCCTACTGCCTCGCCTTTTCGAATGGATAGATCACGTCAGCCGACTTGTATTCGGTCGGCGTAATGATGGCCAAGGTGTCCACGTTCTTGAACTGGTCGACGCCATTGCCCTTGATCCCGCGGAATTGCGCCTGAAAGATCCGTGACTTCGCCCATTCGCCGTTCTTGCCGAACGATATGTCGCCGACAATGGTCTTGAACGTGTTCTTGCGCAGGTGCTCGGCAAGCTTGGCATCGTCGACGCTTTTGGTCGCCGCGATCGCCTGTCCGAGGACGTCCAGATAGGCGTAGCTGAACGGCGCCATGTAGTAGCCGAGCGGATCGACGCCCGCCTTGGCCGCGCGGTCCTGATACTTCTGCAGGAAATTTTCCGTACCCTCGAACATCAGGGATTTTGCCGGCAGCCAGAAGTCATAGTTCATGTAGCCGTTCAGCGCCGGACCGAGCTTGGTCTTGAACACGGTCGACTGCAGCCCGACCATGGCCCCGCCAATCATCTTCGGATTGAGCTTGGCTTCGTTCGCGGCAAGAACCATTCCCACCGAGTTCGAGCGGATAAGAGCAGATCACCACGAGATCGGCATTGGTGGCCTGAATTGCCCGCACGATCGGCGCGAAGTCGGTGGTGGAAGGCGGATAGCTCTTGTCGTAGACGATCTTCAATCCCGCCTTTTGTGCGTTCTCGCGTGCGCCGTCGGATGCGTTCTTGGAGAACTCGGCGTCGGCGGCAACGATCGCAACCGTCGTAGGCTTCGGATTCTGCGCCATCGCCGTGTCGAAGAATCCCTTGGTGAAGGATGTCTTCGGTTCAGGCCCCGAGGGGATCATGGCGAAGTACCGGTCGTAGTTGAAATCGGTATTCACACCGAGACCGTACAGACCGATAAACACTTTCTTGCGCTGCACGACCACCGGCATCGCGGGCGCCAGCATATTGGTGCCGTAGCCGCCGACGATGACGTCGACTTTGTCGACATCGAGCAGCTTGCTGTAGATGCCGGGCACCGTCGACGGGTTGCTCTGGTCGTCGTAGTGAACGAGCTGTACCGGTCGTCCGAGAAGACCGCCTTTGGCGTTGATTTCCTCCACCCATATTTCCATCGCGACCAGCGCGGATTTGCCGTTCGGCCCGAGCGGACCCGTTTCCGCAATGCCAAAACCGATCTTGATCGGTTGCTTGTCCTGCGCCGCCGCCGGCGCGATCGCACCAAACGCAGCGAGCGCGACGATCAGGCCGACAAATGCCGCCGTTTTCAGATTCCGAAACATGGCACGCCTCCCAAACGAATTATGATTTTGAAAATTTTTAGCCCAATCGCCGCGCCCACACCAGCCATGTGAACCGCGTGGTGGAACGCTTAAACGCCCTCAACCATGATGGTTTCGACCTCACCCGCCCCGCTACGCCGGAAGGCGGCGGCTTTGTCGTATTCCGGCGATCTGAAGCAGGCGACGCCCTGCTCGAGGGTTGGAAATTCGATCACGATGAACCGATGGAATTTGTCCGGCCCCTCCATGATCTCGAATCGTCCGCCGCGCGCGAGAACCTTGCCGCCGAACTTCGCAATAATGGCAGGAACCAGGTCGGTGTATTTCTTGTATTCGGCAGGATCATTAATCTTCGAACGCGCAACCCAGTAAGCGGGCATTGAACTCTCCTCGTCGTCATGGTCGGGCTTGTCCCGTCTTGAATGATAAGACAGTAAAGACATGGATGCCCGGCACAAGGTCGGGCATGACAGGGGCCAAACGGAGTCCAAGCAAAATGCCACGCAAGCTAGTCGACATTTCAGTGCCGCTCGAAAACGACGTGGCAGCCGATCCGCCGGGCTATGGGCCGAAGATCGAATATCTCGATCACCAGGCCACGGCCGGCGACATTCTCAAATTTTTTCCCGGCATGAAAAAAGAAGACCTCCCCGACGGGGAAGGTTGGGGAATCGAATGGATTCGCCTGACCACGCATTGCACGACCCATCTCGACGCGCCCTGGCATTTTGCCTCGACGATGGATCACGGCAAGCGCGCGATCACGATCGACGAAGTTCCCCTCGACTGGTGTTTCCAGCCGGGAGTGAAACTCGACTTCCGGCATTTTCCCGACGGCTATGTCGCGACCGCAAAGGATGTTGAAACCGAACTTAAGCGCATCGGCCACACGCTTTCGCCGCTTGAGATTGTCGTCGTGAACACGAGTGCCGGCACCGCTTACGGTCGTCCTGACTATGTCTCCAGGGGTTGCGGCATGGGACGCGAGGCGACGATGTACCTGTTGGAACGTGGCGTGCGGGTGACGGGCACCGATGGTTGGAGCTGGGACGCGCCGTTCATCCATACGATGAAGAAGTACGCCGAGACACGAGATGCATCGTTGATCTGGGAAGGCCACCGCGCCGGGCGAGAGATCGGCTACTGTCATATCGAAAAGCTGCACAATCTCGAGGCGCTGCCATCCAAAGGCTTCACCGTGAGCTGCTTTCCGGTAAAGGTGCGTGGCGGTTCCGCCGGCTGGACAAGGGCGATTGCGATCATTGACGCTTGATTGCCAACCGCGCCGGGCTATAGCATCCGGCCCAACAAAGCCCGGGGTAAAAAACCTCGGCAAAGCAAGTGTTTCCAGGGAGGATTCACGTGGACAGACGCCGATTTGTCGCCGGGAGCGCCGCCACGGCCGCGGCCTTCAGCCTGCGCCCCGCTTTTGCTGAAGATCCTTATCCAACTCACGCCATAACCTTCATCAATCCGTTCCCGCCAGGCGGCGCCGCCGACGTCGTCGGCCGGCCGTTGACCGCCGTGCTTGAACCGATTCTGAAACAACCCTGCATCGTCGAGACAAAAGCTGGCGCGGCCGGACAGGTTGGCGGTCAGGTCGCAGCCACGGCCAAGCCGGACGGATACACACTGCTCATCCACATCGTGTCGATTTCGGGATTCGCTGAAGTCGATAAATTGTTCGACCGAGCGCCCAAATTCACGCGCGCAGATTTCATCCCGATCGCACGGCTTACGTCAGGACCCATGGTCCTCGTCGTCAACGACCAGACACCGTATAAGTCGCTCAAGGAACTGGTCGACGACGCCAAGGCAAATCCGGACAAGCTTATCTTCAGTTCATCCGGCCTTTACGGCGCGCTGCATCTGCCGGCCGCACTTTTCATGAAGGCCGCAGGCATCCAGATGAAACATCTGCCGACGAACGGTGGTGGCCCGGCGCTCACCGCTCTTCTCGGCAACAACGCGCAAGTACTGGCGTCATCGATCGCGGCGGCGAGCGGCCAGATCAAGGCCGGCAAGCTACGAGCACTCGCCTGTTTTAGTCCGCAACGCGCGGCGTCTTTACCCGACGTGCCGACGTTGAAGGAGCTCGGCTACGACGTCGAGTTCTCGTTGTGGGTCGGCGTCTTTGCGCCGAAAAATACCCCGGCGACGCCCGTCAAAGTGATTGGCGACGCAGTCCGGCAAGCGGTCGCGACCGAACCGTTCAAAACCGCCATCGCCAACATCGGCGATGAAGTCGCCTATCTCGACCAGGCGGCCTTTGCGAAATTCTGGGACGAGGACGCCAAGCGGGTCGAAGCGGCCGTGCACGCAATCGGCCGCGTTCAAGGTTAGCAGGACCGGGCATCGCCCAGAGTCCGGAGGAATATGATGGACCGCCGTAGTTTCGTTGTCGGCACGACTGCCCTCGTGGTGGCCGGCCCCGCGTTCGCGCAAGAGAGCTTCCCGTCGCACGCGATCACGATCATCAATGCGTTTCCGCCCGGGGGCATCAACGACATCGTGACGCGGCCGCTCGCGAACATGATGGAGCCAATTCTGAAGCAGCCGGTCGTCGTCGAGACGAAGGCCGGCGCCGCCGGTCAGGTCGGCGCCCAGGTTGTCGCCAGCGCGAAACCCGATGGATATACGCTGCTGTCGCACAACACCGGCATCTCCGGTTACGCCGAGGTCGACAAATTGTTCGGCCGTCCGGTGAAGACGTCACGTTCCGATTTCATCCCGCTGGCGCGGATCGTTGCCGATCCCGTTGTTCTTCTGGTCAACGACCAGCAGCCTTACAAGACCGCGAAGGAATTCATCGCGGACGTCAAAAAACAGCCGGACACGCTGGTGTTCAGCTCGGGCGGCCTCTATGGCGCCACTCACCTGCCGCTTGCGTTGCTCGACAAGGCCGCCGGCGGAGTGAAAGTGCGTCACCTGCCGACAAACGGCGGCGGTCCGGCCATCACCGCGATCCTTGGCAACAACGCGCAGGTCACGACCCAATCGGTTTCCGCGACGCTTCCGCACATCAAGGCCGGCAAGCTGCGGCCGCTGGCCGTGTTCAGTGCGACACGCTCGAAGGAATTGCCCGATGTCCCGACGCTCAAGGAGCTCGGCTACGACACCGAATACTATCTGTGGGTTGGTATCTTCGCGCCGAAGGGAACGCCGGAGCCGATCGTGCTGACCTTGCGCGATGCCATCAAGAAGGCGGCGCATTCCGACCAGTTCAAGACCTCGCTCGCGAACGCGGGCCAGGAGCTCGCTTATCTCGATGGTCCCGATTTCCAGAAATTCTGGGACGTCGACGGCAAGCGAACCGACGACGCCGTCAATGCGATCGGCAAGGTTCAGGGGTAGACGAGTCCGTGCGCCGGGGGCGGCAATAGCGGAGGAAGCAAATGGATCGCCGCAGTTTCTTAGTGGGTACGGTTGCATCCGCCGCCACGCTGGCGAACGGCCAGACGCGTGCGCAAGATGCCTATCCGTCGCGGGCCATCACGATGATAAGCCCGTTTCCGCCCGGAGGCGTGAGCGACACGATTACGCGTCCGCTCGATGCCGCGCTCGAAGTTGTTTTCAAGCAGCCGGTGGTCCTTGAGAACAAGGCAGGCGCGGCCGGCGCCGTCGGCGCGCAATTTGCCGCTTCCGCCAAGCCGGACGGTTACACGCTTCTGTCGCACATCGTGTCGATTTCCGGTTTCGCGGCCGTCGACAAGCTCTTCGATCGGCAACCGAAGTTCACCAACGCGGATTTCATTCCACTCGCGCGCATCGTCGCCGATCCCATCGTTCTGATCGCCAGCAAGGATGCACCGTATAAAACCCTGAAGGATCTCGTCGCCGACGCCAAGGCCAATCCCAATAAACTCATCTACAGTTCGTCCGGTCTTTATGGGGCGTCGCACATTCCGACAGTCCTGTTCACAAAATCGGCAGGCAATCTGGAAATCCGCCATCTGCCGACCAACGGCGGCGGCCCGGCGGTCACAGCCGTGCTCGGCGGCAACGTCAACTTTTTCATGTCGCCAACCTCGATCGCCTTGCCGCACATTCGCGCCGGAAAAGTACAGCCGCTCGCCGTGTCGAGCGCCAAGCGGACAAAGTCGTTGCCGGATGTCCCGACCTTCAAGGAGCTCGGTTACGATCTCGAATATTATTTCTGGGTCGGAATCTTCGCGCCGAAGGGAACGCCAACCCCCATCGTCAACGTCCTGCGCGAGGGACTCAACAAGGCCGCGCACAGCAAGCAATTCCTCGACACGCTCGAAAATCTGGGTCAGGAATTGGCGTATATGGATCAACCGGAGTTCGCCGCGTTCTGGGCCGTCGACTCCAAACGACAGGAAGATGCCATAAACGCTATTGGCCGCGTGCAAGGATGACATCTGCCATCGTCGGAGTTCGGCGCAGCCAGGCTCCAGTTTCGTGCTAACCGTCAGGGATTCCTTATGACTTTGCGCGCCGATCATGTCGCGGGCGCCTTTTTCGTCGGCTTCGGCTTGCTGGTGCTGGCGCTGAGCACCGATTTGCCGACAGGCTCCTTGTCCCTGCCCGGCTCAGGTTTCTTGCCCAAGATCGTCGCCTTTCTGACGATCTTTTTCGGCGCGGTGCTGGCGTTGCGCGCGGGCGAGAGTCGACCTTTCGCAGCCGTGTCGTGGGATGACGTCAAACACGCCGCAATGGTTATCGGCATAACAGCAGCAGCCGTGGCGCTGTTCGAGAAGCTTGGCTTCCTTACAACGAATGTCTTGTTGATCTTCGCGCTGCTCGTTGCCATCGAACGACGCCGTCTGCTTCCGGCGGCGGCCTTCAGTATTGGTGTCGTTGCAGTCACCTACGTGCTGTTCGTTTATGTCCTGAAGACGCCGCTACAGACCGGACCGCTCGGATTTTAGGAACACCGGTGGAAAGCACACTTCTCAGCCTCGCTCACGGCTTTTCCGTCGCACTCGCGCCGGCGAATGTGTGGTACGCGTTTCTCGGCTGTCTCGTGGGTACCCTTGTTGGCGTGCTGCCGGGCATCGGCCCCCTCGCCGGCATTTCCATACTTCTGCCGGTGACCTTCGGCCTGAACGCGACGCAAGCGATCATCATGCTCGCGGGCATCTATTACGGCTCGCAATATGGCGGATCCACCACGTCGATCCTGATGCGCATCCCGGGCGAAGCATCGTCGGTGATGACCTGCATCGACGGCTACGCCATGGCCAAGAAAGGCCGCGCCGGCGCGGCGCTCTGCATTGCGGCGGTCGGCTCATGGATCGGTGGAACGTTCGGCGTGCTGGTGCTCACGGTCGTCGCGCCGCCACTCGCGACCATCGCGCTCCGTTTCGGACCGCCGGAATACACGGCCCTGCTCGTTCTTGGGCTGATCTTCCTGGCCTATATGTCGTCATCCTCGCTCATCCGCACATTGCTGATGGCCTGCCTTGGACTGCTCCTCGGCATGATCGGCATCGACAACATGACGGGCCACTTCCGTTACAGCTTCGATCTCGCCGAACTGGGAGACGGAATCGGCATTGTCCCGGTCGCGGTCGGGCTGTTCGGTCTCGGCGAAATTCTTTCAACGCCAAGTGCCAGCGCCGTCAAAGACATCATCAGCCCGCGCATGCGTGACCTGTTGCCGACGCGCACGGAATGGAAACAAGCCTCGATGCCGATCGCGCGCGGCACGCTGCTTGGATTCATCATCGGCATCATCCCGGGCTCGGCCCACATCATTTCGAGCTTTCTCTCTTACGCGGTCGAGCGGCGCGTCTCGAAACATCCGGAAGAATTCGGCAAGGGCGCCGTCGCCGGCGTCGCGGGGCCGGAAACCGCTAACAACGCGGCTTCCACTGGCGCTTTCGTGCCGTTGCTGGCACTCGGCATTCCAACCAGTCCGATCACCGCGGTGCTGATCGGAGCCTTGATGATTCACGGCGTGTCCGTTGGACCGACCCTGGTCAATGACCACCCCGATGTCTTCTGGGGCTTCGTTGCCTCGATGTATGTCGGCAATCTCATGCTGCTGGTGCTGAATTTGCCGCTGGTCGGGCTGTTCGTGACGGTACTGCGGATCCCCTATGCTTATCTTTATCCGCTGATCATCATGTTCTGCATCATCGGCGTCTACGAGGTGAACAACTCGATCGTCGACGTGTGGATCATGTTGATCATGGGCGTCGTCGGGTACGCGCTACGCAAATTCGACTTCGACCCCGCCCCGCTCGTGCTGGGCCTGGTGATCGCGCCGATCCTTGAACAGAGCCTGCGCCAGTCACTCATTATGTCGAACGGCAATTACCTGATCTTCTTCAGCAGGCCGATCTCGCTCTCGCTGATGATTTTCAGCATCGGCCTGCTCGTGCTGGCGGCCTATTCATTCATACTCAAGCGCGCCGACTGGCGTACCAAGCTGGCTGAAGTGGAAGCCGGCGAGACGGAGACCTAGGCGTCGCCCTTTCGCGCGTACAGCGACATGGCGATCAGGGCCGTGCCGCCGAAGATCATGTTGATGCCCACAAGGAGGCCGAGCGCCCAAGCCGCCGTGCTCGGCAACCCGGCGAAGATCATCAGCGCAAGCGCCAGATCGATGATGCCGCTGACTAGCATCCAGCCCCAACGGCCGGACAATTCGCGTTTGTGATCGAACGCGAACATGATCGAAGCAGCGCCTTCGACAATAAAGAATGCGATCAGGAGCAGTGTGAGCGAGAACGCGCCAGTCAAGGGCGACGCCAGCAGCATGCCGCCGACGACAAGGGCGAGAATGGCCGAAACTAGCGACCACCAGAAACCCGGCGCGTGCCGCAACCAGTATGTGGTGAAGAGACCGACGATTCCGCTCACCAGGAACAGCCAGCCGAACAGGATGGTGACCGCCAGTGTTGCCAACGGTGGCAGCACGACCGCCGTCGCTCCCAAAACAAGAAGCACAACACCTTCGACAAGAAAGAGAACCCAGTGCTCGCGCAACGCGGCCCGGGCTGAGCTTTGAAGATCCTGAAGGCTGGATTGTTGGGCGGTCATGGAAATGCTCCGAGGCTGGCTTCCACGCCGTACAATACGCCCGCCGGTAGCCGCGGTACAGCAGCCAGTGGCTGCTCAAGCCCAGAGGCGTTCGCTGTCCAGTCCCTTGTAGAGATCGGCGACATATTCGCCGTAGCCGTTGAACAGCAGCGTCGGTCGCCGCTCGCCGGTGCCGATGATCTCTTCGCTCGCCTGGCTCCAGCGCGGGTGCGGCACCTGCGGATTGACGTTGGCCCAGAAGCCATATTCCGAGGGTTGCAATGCTTCCCACATTCCCCTCGGACGTTTGTCGGTGAAATTGAAACTCACGATCGACTTGATCGACTTGAACCCGTATTTCCACGGCAAGGCGAGCCGCAATGGCGCGCCATGTTGCCGGGCGAGCGGGTGGCCGTAGGCGCCGGTAACAAGGAAAGCGAGTTCGTTGGTCGCCTCCGCCATCGTCACGCCTTCGACATAAGGCCACGGATACCAGGGCTGCCGCTGACCCGGCGCCATCTTCTTATCCAGGAACGTTTCCATCCGCACATATTGCGCGGAGCCGAGCGGTCGCGCGAATTCGACCAGCTTGGCGAACGGGAATCCGGTCCAGGCAATCGCCATGCCCCAGGCTTCGACACAGCGGTGGCGATAGGTGCGCTCTTCGAGCGTCAGCTTGCGGATCAGATCATCGATGCCGACTTCCATCGGCTTTTCCACCATGCCGTCGATCTTCACGGTCCAGGGCCGGATCGTCAGCGCCTGCGCGGCAGTGGTGACGTTTTTCGAAGTGCCGAACTCATAGAAATTATTGTAGCTGCCGTTGACCTTTTCATCGGTGATCGGCCGGTCAAGAGCGTATTTCTCGTTGCGCTTGGCGGGATAAAGATCGGCGCTGGGATCCGGCAAATTGGCGACGTCGGTCAGACGCTGGGCGTTCGCCGCGTAAGGCGCCAATGCGAGCGTGCTGGCTGCGCCGGTCAAAACGGTGCGGCGGCTGAAGGCCAGATGTTCTGGCGTGGCAAAGCGGTCGGGAATTTCCCAACCGCGGCGGCGAATGACGTTCATAGCGCAGGCTCCCAGAATCCTCGCCCCAGAGGTACGGGGCGCAGCCTTCACTGGCAAGTCACGGTTATGGGAAAGCTAAAAGCCTGTGTCCACGGGGAAAAATCCCTCAGGCGACCTGGCCGTTCAGGCAACTTCGCAGACGGGTCACGAGCTGGGCCTTCGGCATCGGCTTGTCGAACAGAAACCCCTGCCCGACCTGACAGCCGATCGATTGCAACTTGTGGCTTTCGTGCGCCGTTTCGATGCCTTCAGCAACGGTGCGCAGACCGAAGTGGCGGCCGAGTTCGACAATCGTTTCGCACAGGCCGGCGTTGAACTGGTCGCGGTTGCAGTTCGCCACATAGGCGCGATCGATCTTCAGTTCACTGAAGGGCAATTGCGTGAGGCGGGCAAACGAAGAGTAGCCGGCGCCGAAATCGTCAACCGCAAGATCGCATTTGAGCTCTCGCAAAGCGTCGGCAAGTTCTTTTGCGAGCTGCAGATCATGAATGATCTGGTCCTCGGTGACTTCGAGCGTCAGGCCAGGCCAGTTTTCCGCGCTGGGACGAGCTTCGCGCAGCATTTGCGGAATCGGAAGGTCGACCAGCGCCGAGACCGGGACGTTGACTGACAACTTTATCGGCACGCCACATTCGGCGAAATCTTCCCAGTCACCGAGAGCTGTGAGGATCACCCGTTCGGTCAAGGCGTGCATCGAGTCGCTGCCGGCACCCGGCAGAAACATGGCCGGAGGCACGATGCCGCGCGTCGGATGACGTGCGCGCGCCAGCGCTTCGGCGCCGACGAGGCGCAAAGTCTTCAGCTCGATCTTTGGCTGGTACCAAAGTTCGAACCATTCGTTCTTCAGCACCGCTCCGAGCGGAATCGTCGCTTTCGGATCGGCGTAAGGAACGAACGTCGGGGCAAAAATATTGCGCAGTCCATCCAGCATTGGCGGTCCGCAACGTCGAAAACCGCGTCCTCATGCGCGGCGCCCGATTTTGCGAGATCACGACGGCTGCAGGGTTAACAGGCAACGACTGCCGTTGAAGCTGCTTTTTATCGGCTTACCAAATTCGCGACAAATTATCGAAACATCGCGCGCGGATAGCCGCATTTCACGCGCAGCCTGCACGCTCAGACTTGTTCCCGGCCGCGAAGGTGGCGCGGCACGACCGCGCGCATCACGCAAAGGTGAGCGCGGCCTTACTCGGCCGCGCGCCTTGCTGCGATGATCTGATCGGCCGTGCGGCCGGTGAGCTCCGCCATGTGGTCGAATTTGAATATGAAGGAGCCAACACCGGCGGTGGCCGAACGCACTTCAATGATCAGGTCGCCGATTTCGGATTCCGGCATCTGCGCGCGCACCGTGTCCCAGCCATCCCAACCTTCACGGGTATCGAAGCCCAATATCTGACCTCGCCGTCCCGAGAGGATGGCATTCATTTTCGCGGTCGCTTCAGTCGGACAGACGATTTCGACTTCATGGATCGGCTCAAGCAGAACGGGTTGCGACTGCGGCAGCCCTTCCACGATGCCGATGCGACCGGCGGTGCGGAACGCCTGATCAGAGGAATCCACCGTGTGGTAGGAGCCGTCGATCAGCGCAACGGAAAGATCGACCACCGGGAAACCAAGCGGACCGTGCTTGAGGGCATCGAGAACCCCTTCCTCGACGGCCGGGATGTAGTTTCGCGGCACGACGCCACCGGTGATGCGGTCTTCAAATTTGAAACCGGATCCGCGCGACAGCGGCTTGATCTCGAGGACCACGTCGCCGAACTGCCCGTGGCCACCGGATTGTTTCTTGTGCCTTCCCCGTTGCGTGATTGGCTTGCGAATGGTTTCACGATAGCCGACCGAGGGCGGCCGCGTCGACACCGGCACCAGGAAACGATCGGCCAGCCGCTCCGAGGCGACGCGCAAATGCATTTCGCCCTGGCCCCAGATGACCACCTCGTGGTTCTCGGCATTGTGCACGACGGTGAGCGAAGGATCTTCTTCGGTGAGCTTCGTGAAAGCAGGACCGAGCTTGACGTCGTCCTTGCGCTCTTTCGCCTGTACGGCGGTGGCAAGCACCGGCGCAAAGGGCTTCACCTGAATGAGCGCGGCCGGCGGCTGCTTGCCCGACGCGAGAGTGTCACCGGTCTTTGCACTGTCGAGCTTGCCGAACGCGATTGTTTCGCCGGCGGTGGCCTGCGGCCGTTTCTCGAAATGCTGACCCATCAGTTTGAAGACTCCCGAAACGCGCGCGCTGTCGCCGCCCGGCGTCATCAGGGTCGTCCCGTCGCCGGCCTGGCCGGCGAGCAGCCGCACGACCGACATCTTGCCGCCGTGGGTCGTGTGGAACGTCTTGAGCACGAGTGCCGTTGCATCGTTGCCCGCCTTGACGCCAAGACGCTGCGCCGTTTCCGCATGGCCCGGCGATTCGTGCCGGAGTGCCTTGAGGAGACGCAGGACGCCGTTGCTGCGCGTGGCGGCGCCGAGAAGAACCGGGCAAACGATGCGTTCGCGCAGTTCTTTCGCGAGGTCGTCAAATACCTTGTCGCGCGGCGGCTCGATATCCTCGAGCAATTGCTCCATCAACTGGTCGTCGTGGTCGGCCAGCGTCTCAAGCATCTTGAAACGCGCTTCCTTCTTGCGGTCAACGTTATCGTCCTTCAGCTCGACGATTTCCGACGGCGCGTGTTCCTTGTAGACAAAGGCGCGTTCGAGCGCGAGATCGACAAACCCGGAGATGATGTCGCCGTTCCAGATGGGAATCTGCCGCAGCAGCAGTGGTACGCGCGAGGCGGGCTGCAGCAGCGCGATCGTTTCGCGTACGCGCTTGTCGGCCTTGTCGATCTTGTTGAGGAAAACGAAGCGTGGAATGTTCTGGTCTTCCAGTTCGCGCAGGATCAGCTGCAGCTGCGGCACCTTCTTTTCGTCCGCTTCGCAGACAACGACGGCGGCATCGACCGCCGGCAACACGCTGCGCATGTCCTGGATGAATTCGATCGACCCCGGGCAGTCGACGAAAGTGTAGTTGTCGCCCATGAAGTTGGTGGTGGCGAAAGTGGCTTCCACGCTCATCTTGTGATGTCGCGCCTCCTGGCCGGAGTCGCCGATCGTGGTGCCTGCATCTACGGTGCCCTGGCGCTGGACTGCGCCGGTACGGGCGAGAATGGCTTCTAGAAGTGTGGTCTTGCCGCTTTGGAAGGGGCCCACCAGCGCGATGCACCGGGGACCCAAGCTCCTCGTGCCATTGGGACCATTATCGTTTTGTCCCATAATTGCCTCCCTTGCCGGCCGGGAGGTCGGACCTGGTTTCCCGGCCCTGTCACATTATCGTCTCAGGACCCGGGGAGGCTGGCAAGAGAGAGATTTGTCGCTGCGGAAAAATCCCTACTTGACGAAGCTCGGATCAACGACATCGCGTGCACTGACGGTCTTGTCGACCCGGCCTTGCGCCTTGTGCCAGGCGATCTGCCGGTCGATGTCGGCGACATCGAGTTGCGCTTGGGGATCGATAAAATAGGCGCTGGCCTCGACCGCAACCGCGGCGCTGGTCCCACGGTCGGGATAGACATAACGGGCGATGGTCGTCGCGGCTTCGTGCGACTTGATGTCGGCCGTGCGTTTGGAATTGCGGTCCTTTCGCAGCAACGCTTCAGTGTAGTCGGCGACCCCGCGCCGGTACGCGCGTAAGACTTTCTCGATTGCCGCACGTCGCGTCACGAGCATCTTGTTGGATGCGAACAGGGCACCGAACTGAATTTCGTCGAGTTCCGAATACCATCCGACGAGCTTGGCCTGGTTTGAAGCCAGCAAATCGCGCGCGTATGACGCCGGCATGATCGCGGCGTCGACTTCGTTCGTGGCAATCGCGCGGACGATGGCATCGAGCGTCTGCATCGGCTTCACCGTGACACGGTTCATGTCGATCTTCTTCACCCGCGCGATCTGCTCCAGCTGATAGTGAGAGATCGAGCCGAGCGCGTCGATCGCGACCGTCTTGCCCGCGATATCCTCGTATTTCTGCAGACCTTTGCTGAATCCGACATTGGAAACGACGAGTTCGGTGCCCTCGTAGTAGCGCTTCTCGCGCGTCCGCGCCGCGATCGCCTTGATCGTGCCCTTGCCGGCAAAGTTGAATGCCGCGGGCGTAAATCCGGTGAGTGCGAAATCGGTGGCACCGGACGCGAGTGCTTCGGCCACCATGCGATCGTTCTCATAGGCGGTCATCGCAAGGTCGATGCCCTCGGCCTTGAAGTAGCCGGCCGCCGCGGCGAGAAACAACGCGCCGTTATCCGCCAGGCGCTGCGTGCCGATGACGACGCGCTCCTGCGCGGCGGCCGGGCTGACGAGGCTGGCGATAACGAGAAAAGGGGCGAGCACGCGAAAAATCATCGCCGCACCATAGCGAAGCAAGCATAAAATAAGGTGAATCAAAAACCGAAGCTTTTCGCTTGTCATTGCCGGGATTTACGCCCGGCAACGGCAAAGGTGCGCGGAACGAGGCCGGCGGTTCGGTTACTTCAAATTGCCGCAGAAGCGCTGGATGCGGCGGCAGGCTTCTTCGAGGTCCTCGGTCCGCGTCGCATAGGAAATGCGAAATGCCGGGCCAAGTCCGAAGGCCGTGCCCTGCACCACGGCGACACCCTCGGCCTCCAGGAGCTCGGTGACGAAATCCTCATCGCTCGCGAGCTTCTTTCCGCTCGGCGCCGTCTTGCCCATGGTGCCGGCGCACGACGGATAGACATAGAAGGCGCCTTCCGGCGTCGGGCATTTGATGCCGTTCGCCTGATTGAGCATCGACACCACGAGATCGCGGCGCTCCTTGAAGATCTTGTTGTGCTTGGCGATGAAATCCTGCGGCCCGTTCAGCGCTTCGACCGCGGCCCATTGCGACACCGCCGCCGGGTTCGACGTCGACTGCGACTGGATCATCGCCATCGCCTTGATCAGCGGTTCGGGGCCGCCGGCATAGCCGATGCGCCAGCCGGTCATGCAATAGGCCTTCGAACACCCGTTGATGGTGAGCGTGCGCGGATAAAGCGACGGCTCGACCTGCGCCGGCGTCGTGAATACGAAGTCGTCGTAGACGAGATGCTCGTACATATCGTCGGTCATCACATGGATGTCGGGGTGCTTTGCCAGCACATCCGTGAGCGCCTTCAATTCGGCGCGCGTATAGGCAGCTCCCGTCGGGTTCGACGGCGAGTTCAGGAGTACCCATTTCGTCTTCGGCGTGATGGCGCGCTCGAGTTGCTGCGCCGTCATCTTGAAGCCGCTCGACATGCTGGTGACGACCTCGACCGGCTGGCCGCCGGCAAGCAGCACCATGTCGGGATAGCTCACCCAGTACGGCGCCGGGATGATGACCTCATCGCCCGGATTGAGAGTCGCGATGAAGGCATTGTACAGCACCTGCTTGCCGCCGGTGCCGACCGTGATCTGGCCGGGCTTGTAGTCGAGGCCGTTCTCGCGCTTGAACTTCTTGACGATGGCGTCCTTGAGTTCGGCGATGCCGTCCACGTTGGTGTACTTGGACGCCTTGCCGCTCTCGATCGCCTTGATCGCCGCCTGCTTGATGTTGTCGGGCGTGTCGAAGTCCGGTTCGCCGGCGCCCAGACCGATGACGTTGCGGCCGGCCAGTTTGAGCGCGCGCGCCTTGTCCGTGACGGCGATGGTCGCCGACGGTTTGACGCGCTTGAGCTGGTCCGCAAGAAAGGCCATCGAAAATCTCCAATAAATGCTGCCTTGTCGTAATGCGAGCGGCCGAGTCCAGCAAGTGGCGATTTGGTGAAGAAATTCGATCATTCCGATCGGTCGGAGCGATCAATGCACCGCGGGGTAGCGTAAGTGCCTATGCCGCAGGGCGAAGTCGGAATTCCTGCGGTTGGCCGCTAGGCTGTCCGCCGTTCCGCCGGTAGACTGGCGCAAAAGGCCCCCCGAGGCGGGGGCGCGAGATTTCCGGGAGTGTGCGCCATGCGACTGTCTGCCGACCAGCTGAAGGCCTTCGACGAGCAAGGCTATGTGTTCTTCCCCAATTGCTTCTCCGAGGACGAGATCGCGCTGCTGCGCGCGGAAGCCGCGAACGTGCTGAAGCAGGATCGCCAGGAGGTCTGGCGCGAGAAGACCGGGGCACCGCGCACCGCATTTGCCGCGCATACCTTCAGCGAGGTGTTCAGTCTGCTCGCGCGGCACCCGCGCCTCGTCGAGCCGCTGCGGCAGCTGTTCGGCGAAGATGTTTACGTTCATCAGTTCAAGCTCAACGCCAAGGCTCCCTTCGAAGGCGACGTGTGGCAGTGGCATCAGGATTACGGGACCTGGGCGCGCGATGATGGCATGCTCGAGCCGCGGGCGATGAATATCGCCGTGTTTCTCGATGCGGTAATGCCGATCAACGGGCCGCTGTTTCTCATTCCGAAGAGTCACAGGCAGGGCGTGCTCAGCGCCGGTCACGACAAGTTGACCACCTCGTATCCGCTCTGGACGCTCGATAACGAAACGGTGACGCGTCTTGTCGCCGACGCCGCCGACGATGCCGATGTAGGGATTGTGGCGCCTACTGGTGGTCCCGGG
The DNA here is from genome assembly GCA_963707615.1 of uncultured Alphaproteobacteria bacterium. GTDB lineage: Bacteria > Pseudomonadota > Alphaproteobacteria > Rhizobiales > Xanthobacteraceae > Pseudolabrys. Next base: position 186,344 of record CAVPQT010000006.1, on the reverse strand, counting down.
TCGGTGCTTATGTTTCACGGCAATCTGGTGCACGCATCTCCGCCGAACATAACGCCCTACCCGCGCAAAATTGTTTATCTGACGCTTTGCGCTGTCTCGAACCACATCACAAAATTCACCCGTCCTGAATGGATCGCACATCGCGACTTCACGCCGATCAAACCCGTTGCTGACGATGCACTTTACGAATACGCGCGCGTGCACCGGGTCGCCGCGGAATAGAATTTCGTATTTTCGCGCTGCGGAAGGCCAAGCATTGCTCGCTGCACTGCAGCGAGTGCATTTTAATTTTTTCGTTACGTCATTCTAAATTGCGGCCTTGTATTTGCCGGACTTTGTTTGTCCTATCTACCCGTCCAGCCGTGTTCGGGGGCGAATCTATTTCGACGGTCGTCGATTTCCCGAGAGAAACTCTACGTCTGATGTACACGCTCTATTCGATGCAGCGCTCCGGTAACAGCTACAAGGTTCGCCTTGCGCTGGCCCGCCTCGGCATTCCTTACAAGCTCGTGGAGGTTGACATCCTCAAAGGCGAAAGCCGCACGCCTGAATTTCTTGCCAAGAACCCCAACGGACAGGTGCCGCTGCTTGAGGTCGCGCCCGATCGTCACCTCGCCGAGTCGAACGCAATTCTTTGGTACGTCGCCGGAGGCTCGATGCTGGCGCCAGAAGATCGAATTGCGCGCGCCGAGGCGTTGCAATGGATGTTCTTCGAGCAGCACAGCCTGGAGCCGAACATCGGCGCAGCATACTTCTGGCTCGCGTTGATCAAGGGCGGCCGCGAATTGCAAAGCCACGCGCTCGAAGACTGGATGGAAAATGGCTATCGCGCGCTCGGGGTCATGGAAACCCACCTGACCCGGCACCGCTTTTTTGTGGCCGACCATTTCACAATCGCGGATATCGCGCTCTACGCTTACACGCACGTCGCCAACCAGGCGGATTTCGACCTCAGCCGGTTTCCGGCGATTCGTTCCTGGCTCGCGCGCGTCGCGGATGAGCCCGGCTACATCGCAATGGACTGGCAACCGGAGCTTGCCGCAGCGCAATAGCGCTGAAATACCGAGGCTTTTGGTTCTTCGCCACGAAAACGCCGTGCTTGGTAACCGGCTCCGCCCCAATCGGGTCGAACCCTTGCCGCCTTCGCGCGTTATCTGGTCACCATTGTCAAAGCGGTCTTTTTCAGGTCTGCCATGCGCATTACATCTGCAGGCTTCGCCCCACCGGCCAATCGCAAACTCGGTGCCGAGCACCGAACAGTTGCCATTGCCGAGTTTATCGCCAGTCTCAGCCTGGCTGTTTCAATCCTTGTTGTCGTCTCGGTCAGCGTCGCGCGCGCGGACGTGGTCAGCGGCGTGATCGACAACGAGGGCGGCGTGTTCGCCATCGCCTTGTTGCTGGGCCTGTTGTTCATCGGTATGGGCGGCGTTACGATCGTCTCGCTCCCCCACCCTTCACGTCATCGAAAAACGCACAGCTAGACAGCCCTATCGGAACTGTCGGTCATGCCGCACAGTCGACCGCGGCGGGCAGGGAGATCGGCATGCGGCTTGTCGCGGCGTTGATCGTATTCCTGAGTGTCAGCCATGCGTACGCTGCCGATCCGGTGGTCCCCACTTCAGCCGGCAATTTGAAAATCCAAACCGTCGCCAGCGGAATCGTATATCCATGGTCGCTCGCATTCTTGCCTGACGGCAAAATGCTGGTGACCGAGCGGCCGGGGCGCATGCGTATCATCGCTATGGACGGACGACTGTCGCCGCCGATAGGAAACGTGCCGAAGGTCTTCGCCGTCAGCCAAGCCGGGCTGATGGACGTCCTGCTCGACCGCGATTTCATCCAGTCCCACACAATTTTTATCTGCTACGCAGAAGCTGCCGAGGGCGGCGGTCGTATCGCCGTTCTCCGCGCGCGCTTGATCGAAGACGAATCGCCACGGCTCGATGACGCAAAAGTCATCTTTCGACAGAAAGGACCCGTGTCGCGCGGTCTCAATATTGGTTGCCGCATGGTGCAGGCGCCGGACGGCAATCTGTTTGTCACACTCGGTGACCATTTTGGACCGAAAGAGCTTGCGCAAAAACTCGACAACCACATTGGCAAGATCATACGCATCACGGCCGACGGCGCGCCGCCCGCCGACAATCCTTTTGTCGGCAATGCGGATGCGCTGCCGGAGATCTGGGCCTACGGTCTGCGCAACGCGCAAGGTCTCGCCTTCAATCCGGCCGACGGAAAACTGTGGGAGCAGGAGCACGGGCCCATGGGCGGTGACGAGATCAACATCATCGAGAAAGGCAAAAACTACGGCTGGCCGCGCGTGAGCTTTGGCGTCAACTACGACGGCACACCGGTGGGCACCGGCAAGGCGGAGATGGACGGCGTCACAAATCCCATCTGGCATTGGACGCCTTCGATCGCTCCGTCTGGGATGACTTTTTATACAGGCGATCTCATTCCCGGATGGAAAGGCAGCTTGTTGAACGGCGCGCTGAAATTCGAGCTCTTGTCGCGGCTTGAGTTGAAGGGCGACAAGGCCGTTAAAGAGGAGCGCATTCTGCAAAGTTTGCGCGAGCGGATTCGCGACGTGCGACAGGGGCCGGATGGCGCCGTTTATCTGCTCACCGATAACGCATCCGGACGCATCCTGCGTCTCGTCCCGGCGAAATAATCTGCAGAGACTGTCACCACGTTTTGAAGACGAAGAATGCCCCCGCGGCGATTAACGCGAAGCCGAAACCCTGGCTGAGCGTGATCGGTTGCTGCAAATACAAATAAGAGAAGCCGGCGAACACAACGAACGTGATCACCTCCTGCATCGTTTTCAGTTGCGCGGGGTTATAGACCGCGCTGCCGTAACGATTGGCCGGCACCGCGAGGCAATATTCGACGAATGCCAGTCCCCAACTGATAAAGATCACATAAATGATCGGCACCTCTTTGTAGCGAAGGTGCCAATACCAGGCGGCCGTCATGAATAGATTTGAACCGATGAGCAAAACAATCGGCGTCAGATACGGAGATAGAAACGGCATGGGAGTCCCTTGGTTGAACCGAATCAGGCAGGGCCGTCAGTTATAACCAGCCCAAAGCACGGAAGTTCTTCTGTGTCACCGGGACGTCACAGCCTTTCGATAACACCGCGCTGCTTCTGTCTAATGCTGTGTTCCCCTCCTCGCGATCCCGCCGGTTTCTCCGCGGGATCGCAAATTTTTTCCTGCCAAGAGACCTGTGGTAGACTGCCTCGCCGGGGGCACGCGCGCGCAGCGGCCGGGAGCAATATAATGCGCAGCATTTGTCTCGTTTCAATTTTTGCAAGTCTGCTATTTGCATCTTTCGCGCTTGGTCAAAACCAGCCGCGTGGTCCGCAGCCACCACCTCCTGCGAAGGCGGGCCCCTACAAAGCCGTGTCGGTCACGCCGCCACAAGCGATAAGCGACGCGACATTCGAGGCCTTTCGCAAGCAGATGAACGAAGCCGCCCAGCGCAAGGATCGTGGTGCGCTGGCAAAGCTGGTGGTTGGCCAAGGCTTTTTTTGGCTGCGCGAAAATGGTGATCGTGCCGACAAGAACAAATCCGGCGTCGATAATCTTGCGGCGGCTCTCGGCCTGAACAACAAGGATGGTGCTGGCTGGGACATGCTTGCGAGCTTTGCCGACGACCCGACCGGCTCACCTTTGCCCGAACGCAAGGGCGCGGTGTGTGCGCCCGCCGATCCTACGTTCGACGGCAAGGCGTTCAATGACCTGATGCAAGCAACTCAAACCGATGTGGGCGATTGGGCCTATCCGGTAACGCGCGATGTCGAGGTGCGCGTCTCGCCGCAGCCTAATGCTCCCGTCATTGAGAAGCTTGGGATGGTCCTCCTGCGCGCCATGCCTGAAGACGGATCCAATATCCCTACGTTCCTGCGAATCGTCACACCGGCCGGAAAAATCGGTTACGTACTGGTGGACTCCGTGGCTCCGATCGGCAATGACCAGATCTGCTACGTCAAGGACGTAAGTGGGTGGAAGATCGGTGGTTATATCGGCGGTGGCGACACACAATAGTCATGATATTTGAATTCAAGCGCCGTGACGGCCGGTTGCCCGTCTGCACCGATCGAGTATCCTGCTGAAGGCCCACACTAGTTTCCGGAAGGGGGCTCAATTGTTTACCGCACGCCTTGCCGCTGCCGTGACAGCACCGCTGCTGATCGCAGGCGCATTCCTTGCCCTCTCGGCCGCACCAACTCAGGCCAAAGGAGCCTGCGATGATGGCGACCTTGCGGTCCTATCCTCGCCGGTCGCGCCGTGGAAAGGCGCACCCTTGCGAGTCGTCTTTGCGGCGGAGCATGCGATCCAGGGCGAGCTCTCGTTGATCGCGCCGGATGGAAGCGTCGCGGCGAAATCGCGTCAGCGGTATGGCGGACCACCATATTTCTGGTTTGTTGAGGTGCAATCCCCCGCCGCAGGGACATGGCGCGCCACGCTCGCGGGCAGCGACTGTACGCGCGAGATAGCGGTACGCGGCGATGAGCCGCCGCGACCAAGCGCGACGGCTGGCACTGTCTGGCCGCTTCGCAATACATGGAATCGTGCGACTGAAAATCTATTTTCTGCATGGGTCGAGAAGCTTTTCGACGCCCCGCTCGACGCGGCGCCGTCGTGGCCCGCCTTGCACGAAGTGCTGCGCGATCGGTCGAGAAACATCCTGTTCAATCATCTCGGCCTCGGTGAAGACGAGATGAAGATCGTTCTTCGTCCAGATTGCGCGGATCTTCCCTACTTCTTGCGCGCGTATTTCGCGTTCAAAATGGGGCTGCCGTTCGGGTTCTCGAAGTGCTCGCGCGGCGGAGCAGGAAAACCGCCAAAGTGCTTCGGATGGGCGAGCATCCAGGCCAATGAGGGCTCAAAGCGGCCGGGACTCGCGGCAACGTTCGGCGACTATATGCGCGTCGTCGCCGACGGCGTTCACTCCGGAACCGGACGTACACCAGCGGCCGATGACAACACCGATTATTATCCGGTGCCGCTCAAGCAGGAAACGCTACGCCCAGGAACGGTGTACGCGGATCCGTACGGACACATTCTGATGCTGGTGCGGCGCGTGCCGCAGACGGCTGACGCAGCGGGCGTTTTCCTCGCAGTCGACGGGCAACCCGACGGGACGGTCGCGCGAAAACGTTTCTGGCGCGGCAACTTCCTGTTTGCGCAAGATCCGGCGCTCGGCAGCCCGGGGTTCAAGCGCTTCCGGCCGATCGTGCTGGAGAACGGTGCTTTGCGGCGACTGACCAATTCCGAAATCGCCAAAAATCCTCAATACGCCGACTATTCGCTCGACCAGACCAAACTCAGCATAGAAGCCTTTTACGACCGGATGGACGACGTTATGTCCCCCGCCCCACTCGATCCGTTGCGCGCGATGAAGGAGGCCATCACGGCACTCGAAGAACAAGTGAAAGCGCGCGTGACGTCTGTTGAGAATGGACGAAAATTCCAGAACAGCGGACGCGGCGATGCCGAGATGCCGGATGGAGCAACGATCTTCGAGACGACTGGAGCGTGGGAGGACTTCGCGACGCCGGCGCGCGATCTGCGCCTGCTGATCGCGATTGATGTGGTGCGTGGATTCCCAGACCGGGTAGCGCGGCGTCCGGAGCGCTTCGCAATGCCGAAGGACAAAAGTTCGGCGGACGTAAAAGCCGAACTGGAAAGTGTTCTCGCCTCGGAGATGGCGTCACGCAAATTCTCATATACACGGACCGACGGGTCCCAGTGGACGCTTGCATTGAAAGACGTCGTCAATCGCATGCGCGCGCTTGAGATGGCGTACAATGTGAACGACTGCGTCGAGTTGCGCTGGGGCGCACCAGAAAACAGCGAGGAAGCTTCGACGTGCAGGCGGCATGCGCCATCGGCGCAACGTGCAAAGATGACCCAGTACCGCGCATGGTTCCAGGAGCGGCGACGTCCCCCGAGGGCATAGTCGCAAGTCTGTCGGCTATTTGCTTTGCGCTTTCTTCGCCTTGGCTTCGGCCGAGCATGGATTCTGGTCTGAACAAGCGTCACCGATCACACCCACAGCCTGGATTTCAATCTCGATTCCGGGGCGGGCAAAATTGGTGACCGTTATCAGTGCACTTCCCGGGTAGTTTCCGTTTTTGAAAAAGTCTTTGCGCATTTCGACGAACCTGTCTCCGTAGCGCGATTCCTTGATGAAAACAGTCATGGCTACGACGTTATCCAGACTGCCACCTGCCCGCTTCAGAACGCCGTCAACCTGAGAAAACACCTGTTTGACCTGAGCTTCGAAATTGTTCGCAATGTTATTGCCCTGGTTGTCCTGCGTGGCGGTTTGCCCCGCGACCCAGACTATGGTTCCGCCCGAGGTGATGACACCCGGTGAGAACGCCCGCGACAACTGGAATGGTGTCTTTTCCATGTATTCAGCCGCCCCAGCGGCGGTCCCGAACAACATGGCGATGGCAAACGTCGCAATCCGATTCATGAGATGCTCCCGTCTAAACATTGGCCTGCTCGCTGGCCGAGTGTTCTCGATGGAAAAAATCGCGTCAACCGGAGTCGCTCAAGGAAACGGCGGTATCAGCCGTATCGCAGTTTCAACGCGAGGATCGGTGCCATCAAGGCAAGTGTTGCAGCGTTGGACCCGATAAGCGGCCAATCGCCAATCGCGATCCCATAGATCAACCAGAGCAGGATACCGAGGGTGAAGGCGCTGGTTGCCGGCAGCGACAACGCGCGGGTCTCTTTCTCACGAATGGTCTTGAGCACCTGCGGCAACCAACACAACGTAGTGAGCAGCGCGCCCGCAACACCCACAAAATCAATGATCCAGGGCAATGCCATGCGTCCTCCATAGGCATGATTCGGCTTCCGCCGTGTGACATTCTTGCGTTTGACGCCGTCCGCGCGCAGGCTCGCCACGTGACTTCGACCGAAGCAGGGCCCCGCCGCCTCTCCTGTGCCCGCTGTGGCGGGGCATTCGATTGCGGGCTGGGTGATAACTGTTGGTGCGCGGCCGAGCCTTTCCGGCTTCCGGTCACCGCCACCAGCAACGAGGATTGCCTTTGTCCGGCGTGTCTGCGTCAAGCTGCGGAAGCACTGGTCCGCAAGGCCAATCCTCATCTATAGAGAGCGGCCGCAGTCCGCGGTCCCTTCAGACGAGACAACTCACATGATCGACCTTTACGCGCTGACCAGCCCGAACGTGCAGAAGATATTCATCATGCTCGAGGAATGCGGGCTGCCCTACAACGTCAAGCCGGTGGACGTATGGGCCGGCGAACAATTCACACCCGAGTTCGCCAAGATCAATCCGCTGCTGAAAGTGCCGGCAATCGTCGACAGCGACGGCCCGGGAGGGGCGCCCTACACTGTGATCGAATCCGGTGCGATCCTCCTCTATCTCGCCGAGAAAACCGGCAAGTTCATTCCGCATGATCCCGTCGCGCGCTATGACACGCTGCAGTGGCTGATCCTGCAAGTTGCCAATGTCGGCCCGATGGGCGGCCAGCACGTACACTTCAGCAAATTCGCCGGACCCGGCCACGACTACAGCGCGACCCGCTACCGCACACAGGTTCTCAAGCTGTTCGATCTCTATGAAGCGCGGCTGGCGGCGCGCCCCTATGTGGCAGGCGCCGACTACACGATTGCCGATATCGCGGCGTGGCCATGGTTACGCAATTTTGAATTGCTGGCCGTCGACCCAAGCAAATATCCCAAGATCAAGTCCTGGGCGGATAAGATCGCAGGACACGATGCCGTGAAGCGCGCACTGGCTCAGCTCGGCACACTAAAGTCCGTGCGGGATAAGGCCACCGACGACCAAAAGGATCGATTCTTCGGGCGGGGAAAATACGCGCGCGTATAGAATTGATAAACGGCTTGGCGTTGCCACGGTCTCGTCACGATGCGACCCTAGCTTGACGCCGAATCGAACCCTGCAGAAGCGGCCCAGCGCGATGCCATCGGCATCGCGTGTGGCGTTTTGAGTGTCTTGATGTTCCGATTTTTTGAGAAAGTACTGGTGCCGACTGCGGTGTCTGACGGCGCTGAGCCGCCGCCGGGCCTTGCCGCATTCTACTGGCATTTCGCCCGCCAGGCGAAGCCGTTGTTCATCGGGCTTTTTGCGATCGGCTTTGTGGTCGCGCTGCTGGACGTGATGATCCCGGTATTCATCGGCAAGGTCGTCACATTGGTTACGGAAAGCAAGCCGGAAGAGTTGCTAGCGACGGCGTGGCCGTGGCTGATCGGCATGGCGTTGGTGCTGCTGGTGCTGCGTCCCGCCGCCTTCGCGACCCAGCATCTGCTGATGAACCAGGCGATCGCGGCAAATGTCACGAACCGCATTCGCTGGCAGAACCACTGGCATGTCTCTCGTCAGTCGTGGGCGTTTTTCCAGAACGATTTCGCGGGTCGTATCGCGACGCGCGTGATGCAGACCGGACCGGCGATCCGCGAAAGCCTGGTCTCGCTCCTGACCGCCGTCTGGTTCATCCTGATCTACGGCACTTCTTCGCTGATCCTGCTGGCCTCTGCCGACCGTTGGCTTGCATTTCCGGTCCTGCTCTGGTTCGCAGGCTATATCGTGATGCTGCGCTATTTCGTGCCGCGCATGCAGAGCAAGTCGAAGGTGATGTCGGAAGCGCGCTCGTTGCTGACGGGACGCATCGTCGACACATATACGAATATCGTCACGGTAAAGCTTTTTGCCCGAGCACGGGACGAAGATGCCTACGTACGCGAGGCAATCGACACCCACACCGGGCGCTTCCATGAATCCCTCCGCCTCAACACCTTGTTCGCGCTTACGCTTATCTTTCTGAACGCATTGCTGATCACGGGTACGGGTGCATTCGCGATTGTCCTCTGGCGCTACGGCCATGTCAGCGTCGGAACTGTTGCCATGGCGCTGCCCATGACGACCCAGATTATCAGTGCCTCCCACTGGGTGGCGTGGCAGGTAACGGACATCTTCGAGAACATCGGCGTCGTGCAGGAAGGCATGATGACGATCGCCCGGCCGATTGCGCTCAGCGATCCCCCGGGAGCGGGGACCCTTACGGTCCCGCGCGGTCACATTCGTTTCGAGGACATTCGCTTCGGTTACGGGCGCGAAAGCGGTCTCATTGACGGGCTTACGCTCGATGTCATGCCCGGCGAGAAGATCGGGCTGGTGGGCCGCTCCGGCGCCGGCAAGTCGACCCTGGTCAATCTGCTGTTGCGTTTCTTCGATCTGGAGGGCGGCCGCATCCTCATCGACGGCCAGGACATCGCAACGGTCTCCCAGGAGAGCCTGCGTACACAGATCTCGATGGTTACGCAGGATACATCGCTGCTGCATCGCTCGATCCGAGACAATATCCGTTACGGGCGTTCCAACGCGAGCGATGCCGACATTGTTGCGGCCTCGGGGATGGCGCACGCGCATGAATTCATCGTGGAGCTGGAGGACTGGAAAGGACGCCGCGGCTACGACGCTCACGTCGGCGAGCGCGGCGTGAAACTCTCGGGCGGTCAGCGCCAACGGGTCGCGATTGCGCGCGTGATCCTGAAAGATGCGCCCATTCTCGTGCTGGACGAGGCGACCTCCGCGCTCGACAGCGAAGTCGAGGCCGCCATCCAGTCGAGTCTCGGCACGCTGATGGAACGACGCACCGTCATCGCAATCGCACATCGTCTATCTACCATCGCGCAGATGGACAGGCTGGTGGTGCTCGATCACGGCCGCATTGTGGAACAGGGCACGCACGACGAATTGTTGCGCCGCGACGGCCACTACGCCGCGCTGTGGCGGCGTCAGTCCGGCGGCTTCATCGATGCCACGCAAGAGGCTGCGGAATAGCGCTGTCATCGTCTTGTCATGAGCATTGGTCCCACTCGCTGACGGTCAGCGAAAGAGGACACCGCCATGGACACCAGCGCTCTTGCCGATACCACCCCTGCGACCGGCATCGTCTGGGCGTATCGTTTCAGATCCGACGGCGCAGCAGAGCCGATTCCCCAGGATAAAATTGAAGCCAGCCTTATAGAGCATGGCGCCGGCTGGATCTGGCTGCACCTCGGGCTCGCGGACACGCGTTGCCGTAACTGGATCGCGCAACGCGCACCGATTTCAAATCTGGCGCGCGAGGTCCTCGCGGGCCCTGACCGGCACCTCCGCCTTGATATTCTCGGCCACGAGATTGTCGGCGTGCTACCGGACCTGCATCAGGAATTCGCGCAGCCAGGTGAAGATCTTGTGCGTCTGCGTTTTGTCATGACTGAACGCATGCTGATAACCGCCCGCCAGCGCCCGGCACATTCGATCGAAAGCAATCGGCGCGCAATCGAAAGCGGAAAACGTTTCCCGACCGCCATATCGTTTCTCGATGCCGTTATCGACCAGTTTGCTGATGCCATCGCACGCATGGCTGAAACCCTCGGAGACGAGCTTGACCGCGCCGAAGACCACGTTTTGCACGAAGAGCCGGACGACGAACGCCAACGTATCGGTCGTGTCCGTCTGCAGTCGGTGCGTGTACACAGGCAGCTCGCGCAACTTCGCGGCATGTTTCATCGCCTTGAGCCCAGACTTGCGGCTCACGATGCCCAGGTCGCCAGCGCTATCGGCGCCCTAGCACAAAAGCTCGATGCGATAGACCATGAAGTCGGTTCGCTGCATGAGCGCGCACGCCTGTTGCTTGATGAACTCGACGCCAAAATGATGGCTGTGACTAACCGGCGATTATTCACGCTCTCTATTCTGACAGCGTGTCTGCTGCCGCCGACGCTGGTCACTGGTTTCTTCGGCATGAATACCAAGGATATGCCATTCCAAAACACCGAGGGTGGCACATGGCTGGCAGCCTTGGTTGCGCTCGCAGCGGGTCTCGCGTGTTATTGGGCGCTGCGGCGGTTGCGGGCGTTTTGATGTGTCATTGCAGTTGGCCACACTTGCAGTAGGCAGCCGATCACCCATAATGCCGCCGCCAAACAACTGAAGGCTTGCGACCATGATACTTGAGATTGCACAGATCGATGTGAAACCCGGCATGGAGACCGAGTTCGAGGCTGGCGTAAAAAAGGCCGCGCCGATCTTCAAGCGCGCCAAAGGCTGTAAATTCATGACGCTGCAAAAGTCGCATGAAATGCCGCAGCGCTACCGCCTGTTCGTTCAATGGGAAACTCTTGAAAATCACACCAAGGATTTCCGCGAGTCACCCGATTTTCACGAATGGCGTAAACTGGTCGGCCATTGCTTCTCGACGCCGCCGAATGTCGAACACGTCACCGAGGTGATGCGCGGGTTCTGACGTGAATCGCATCCTGACAACTCATACCGGCAGCCTGCCGCGCACGCTGAAGGTCGTGGAACTCCTGCTCGCTGAAGATAAGCATCCTGGCGCGCGCAGCGCCGAATTGAGGCAAGCCGTACGCGAGGCGGTCGAACACGTCGTAGCCAAACAGGTGGAGTGCGGCCTCGACATCATCAACGACGGCGAACAGGGACGCACGGATTACACTGTCCATGTGATGCAGCGCCTCACGGGCTACGACGGCCCAAGCGCGCCACCGATGGGCACGGGCGATGAGGAATTTCCTGAGCTGGCGCAACTGTTGAAGCAGTTTGCGTCGCCGTTCCAGCATCGACCTGCGTGCAATGGCCCAGTCGACTGGAAAGACTGGCCGGCGGCGCAGGCCGACATCGACCTGGCCAAGCAGGTGCTGAAGGGAGCGGCCGCCGAGGACGTTTTCATGACCTCGCCCTCGCCCGGCCAGATCGCGCGCTATCTCAAAAATCGCTACTACAAAAACGATGAGGACTATATTTTCGCGCTGGCCGATGTCATGCGGCGCGAATACAAGGCGATCGTCGACGCCGGTTTAATCCTGCAGCTCGATTGTCCGGATCTCGCGATGCTGCGGCACATGGTCTATCTCGACCTCCCGCTCGAGGACTATCGCAAGATTATCACCGTCAATATTTCGGCGCTCAACCACGCCGTTCGCGATCTTCCGCCTGATCGAATGCGCATGCACGTGTGTTGGGGCTCGACAATGGCGCCCCATCACACTGACGTTGAGCTCAAGGAGATCGTCGATATCGTCCTCTCCGGACGGCCGCATGCAGTTTCGTTCCCGGCTGCCAACGCGCGGCACGAGCACGAATGGAAAATCTGGCGCGACGTTAAATTGCCGGTTGGCAAGAAGATCATTCCGGGCGTGATCGATTCGACGTCAAATATCGTCGAACATCCCGAAGTCGTCGCGGACCGTATCCTGAATTTTGCCTCGGTGGTCGGGCGCGAGAACGTCATCGCGGGTGTCGACTGCGGCTTCGGCACCTTCGCCGGACGCGTGCAGGTCGACACTAAAATCGTGTGGCTTAAACTTCAGTCGTTGACGGAAGGCGCGCGCCGGGCCTCAAAGCAATTGTGGACAAGGGCCGCCTGAGTCTCAGCGCAATATGTCCCTGTCACAGTTGAACGTGCACCGTTGCCAGCTGCGATCGATGATGTTCTGGACGTCGTCGCCCCACGACGAACGTCGTCCCGCATGACGATCAGCCGACATATCGTAAGCATATGGCGAACGGACCTCCCGCCATGGGGTTACGGTTGCCTGCGGATCCTGCGCGATGGAGGGCGCACGGTTCTGCCGTTTTTTCGCGACGTGCTGATTCCTGGCCACATGCGTTTTTGAAGTGCTGGGTAAGTGTTTTCGCACTTTGGGTTGCGGCGACGCTGCGTTGGTTGTCGGCTCATCCTGCCATGCGAGCAGGGCCTCTTTTGACGCAGCGCTATCGTCAGCTGGCACGGACAGCGCCGACGGGGTGGGCTTCACGGTCTCACTGAAATCAATTGGGCTCGGACGCCAGGTCAATCGCACCGGCGCACGTGCAATCGGCTGGTCCGTGCCGCTGCGCAGTTCCGCCGTGATCGTCATCAGCCCGACAAAGTCGGACGGCGGCGTCACGAACGTATTCCGCAAACTGTCGTTGGCGCCGGACTGATCCTCCAGTGCAATTCGCCACTGGCCTTCGCCGAGAACGGCGCCAGAGCTCAATTTCGTGCCGGCAGCAAGACCGCTTAGCGTAATCGTCGTACCGGGCGTTGCGTTAGTCACTGTGATCGCTAGGGGTATCGCCGCATTCGACTCTCCGATGGCGTCGGCAACAGCAAGCGTCGGAGTTACAACTTCTTTGGCAAGCGTCGGCGTCACAACTTCTTTCGGTGCTTCGGCGAGCGCGATATTTACGGTCTGAGGCGCAGCGACCGCTGATGTCTCCGCACCCTTTGCCAACGGCAATCCATTTCGCAATTGCTCGAAATTGATGACATCGAGTCGCCCGAGAGCAAACGCAACGCAGACCGCGGTCCAAAGTACAACGCCGGCTGCAATGGCAAGAGCCGTTACACGCATGTTGGCGGTTCCCCGGCGCGCTGAAGGCTGGCGGGCTTTCGGTAAAGCATCCACCGCGCGTTTGTACGTCGAACGGCCACGTTCATCCGCCAAGACTTCATCGCCATGCTGCGACGTCCAGTCGGGATAAGCCTGCGGGCCAGAGAACTCAGCCGGCCTCAGCGAAGGCTGAATCGACGGCGCCACGACCTCACCCCGACGCCACCTCGGTGGCGCATAGAATTTCGGATCTTCCGGACTCACTTCCTGCCGGATCGGTGTACTCATACGCTACTCCCCACTAACCCACGACAACGGCTCGTTGCTACCGAGCCATCAGGCTCCCATCCAAGTCGTCCACAGCTGGCAAAATGTTACCGATTTTTCGAGTGCACCTGGTGGTATTTTAGCACCCTTCCTAGGCGCATGTCGTTATAGGGCCTGAGAAAAGCGGCCCGAGTATGGCCCCCTAGTTCCCGAACAGGCGCGCTGGCGTGTCGACGAGAATGCAGCGCCGCATTTGCTCATCGGGCGTCCACTGGCAGAACAGATCGAACAGGTGCCCGTCGTCCGGCATGATTTCGCCCGGAATCGACGGATGCGGCCAATCCGTTCCCCACATCAGCCGCTGTGGGTTGGCGCGAAGCAGTGCCTCGTGAAACGGCCTCGCATCCGGATAGTCAGGAAACCGATCGGACAGCCGATAGGGCGCGGACAATTTCACGTGCACGTGGCCTTCGCCGAGAACCCTCAGCAGCGCCTGAAAGCTTTTATCGTGCACACCTCGCCCTGCGGGGATGTGAAGCATGTGATCGACGATCACCGGCATCTCTCGCGCGATGTCTCGAAAGGTCGGGGCCAGTTCCTCCATCAGCCGCCAATCGCAGAATACTTGCATGACCCAACCAAGCTCGCGCATGGCCGTCCGAAACACCTCGAAGACGTCAAGTCCGACACCGCGCAAGTAGCCGGGCCGGCCTGCTTCCGAAAAAAGATGAAACCGCAGTCCGCGCATGCCGAGCCGGTGCCAGTCCCGCAATGTCGAGGGCTGGATCTGCGTGTCAGTTATCGCCACGCCACGCAGCCGTTGCGGATAGCGCGCCAGCGCATCGAGCAACACCCGATTGTCAAAGCCGTGCGCATTGCCTTGCACCAACACGCCACGTGTGAATCCAAGATGATCGAGCAGCGCGATATAATGCTCGACCGGCGCATCAGGCGGTGTGTAACCACGGCCAGCCGTATAAGGGAATTTATCTGAGGGCCCAAAAATGTGGGCATGCGCATCCCAGGCATTCGGCGGCGGCCGTTCACCTGGCGCGGAGGGGTGCGCCACCGGGCCGGCGATGCGCGGAGGATCTTTCGGGATTTCCGGAGGCAAACTCATCCAAGCCGAATATGTGTTTCCTTAACCAGCCGTTTTAGCCCAGGCCGCCCGCTCCGCGTCTATCATGAAATCGCGCGTGATCGGCACTGCATCCCGCCTCGTGGACAGAAGCAGTTGGAACACCATGTGTGATCCGTGAAGGAATTCGAGTTCGACGGCAGCGAGATAAAATTCCCACATCCGACAGAACCTTTCGTCATAGATCGCCGCCGCCTGGGCTCGATTTTTGGCGAATCGCTCACGCCAATGTTTCACTGTGTAACGATAGTGAAGCCGCAACACTTCCATATCGTCGCACCACAGACCGCATCGCTCAGTGGCGGCAAAAGTCTCCGACAGCGCCGGCACATACCCGCCGGGAAAGATGTATTTGCGGATAAACGGGCCGGTGGTGCCAGGCTGTGACATCCGGCCGATGCAGTGGATGAAGGCATAGCCATCAGGCTTCAGTAGCTCGCGGATTTTTAGGAAATACTCGTCTAGATGTCCGATGCCGACATGTTCCATCATGCCGACCGAGACTACGCGGTCAAACTGGCCGGTGACCTGCCGATAGTCCAATTCTCGGAACTCCACACGATCGGAAACGCCGGCAGCCCCGGCAAGCGCGCGCGCTACCTCTATCTGCGCCGGTGAAACGTTGATCCCAGTGACATGGGCACCCGTCTCGCGCGCGAGGTGAACGGCGAAGCCACCCCAGCCCGAGCCAATCTCGGCGACGGTCATACCGGGCTTTAGTCGCAACTTGCTGGTGGCGTGAATCAGCTTGTTGCGTTGTGCCTGTTCGAGAGTGTCATGCTCGGGATCACGAAAATAAGCGCATGAATATTGCAACTGATCGTCGAGGAACAGGCGGTAGAGTGCAGTCGAAAGGTCGTAATGGTGGCGAGCGTGAGCGGCGGCAATCCCAATTGGATTCGCCTGATGCCAGCGGCGCATACCGCGCCACACCCGCCGCATGAACTTCTGTGAGCCGTACGAATAAAGTCTGACGCGGTTGACCGAGAACAGCAGCAGAAAATCATGGATCGCAGCCCCATCCTCCAGAGTGAGCTTGCCGTCCATATAAGCCTCAGCGGCGTATAGCTCCGGATTGATAAACAGCTTGCTGTAAAGCTTGCGATCGTGCAGATGGATAGCAACGTCAGGTCCGGGCAGGCGATCTCCGAATACATGCACCTCACCGTCGGCGTCACGGACTCGCAGGGTGCCCTCGCGGATGAAATTCCGAAGCAGTTTGGACAACAGATGCACTGATGGTCCTCCGCGGTTGCTCCAAATCTCCCTAACAATGAGTCCAAAGGGAGCACGCGCGGCGGATGAAACGAGCTGAATCACCTCACCGCATCGATCTTCACACGATTAAACCCAAATTTAGGATCTTAAAGACCACCATGCGACCTTAAGTCCGCACACCCCCTAATGGCAGAAGCCCGGCACAAGCCAGCTATGCCTTTCGGGGAATCCTATCTCCTGCTATCGCTTGTTTCGCCCAAAATTCATGGGAATGTCGGGCAAGGAAAATGAACACAGATATTATGATGAGTTCTGCTGATACCATTGTCAAAATGATCTCGGATAGGTCCAGCCACACCGGCGGCACGATTCACTTGTCGGAGTCGCTCGAAAATGTAGGGCTGGACTCTATGGAAGTGGTTTCCCTAATTTTTGATATTGAGGAAGCATTCAATATACAAATTCCACTGAACGCGAATATGGACATTGAGGGCAAGACCGTGGCCGATCTTATTCAATCGGTCGATAAACTTGTTGCCGCCAAAGTAGCATCGAATTGAACCGGGTTGTCATTACCGGGCTCGGCGCTGTCTCGTCTGTTGGACAATCGACAAAGGACTATTGGGAATCTCTGATTGCGGGCCGATCGGCCTTCGCGCTGCCCACCCTCGGAAACGCTGCGCAGGCCGGCGACAGGCTCGTCGGAGAAGTTAAGGGCTTCGATCCGGCGGCCCATTTTGAATCATCGCAAATCCTGCCTCTCGATCGGGCTTCGCAATTTGCCATTGTTGCTGCGCGTCAAGCAGTGAGCCAATCGGGACTTGCCCTGCGCGGTGAACTTGCCGAGCGGACTGCTGCGATCATCGGAACCGGATCGGGCGGACATACGACCGTCGATGAAAGCTTCCACCGCCTCTATGCAAAAGGCGCCGCCCGCTTGCATCCCCTGACCATCCCCAAAGCCATGATCAGTGCGCCGGCGAGCCAGATCTCGTTGTACTGCGGCATCGAAGGTCCCGTTTTTGCGATTTCATCTGCTTGCGCATCGGCAACACATGCCATCGGCCAGGCATTCCACATGGTGCGGAGCGGTAGTGTGACCTGTGCCGTAACCGGCGGCACCGAGGCGAGCATTACGTTCGGCGCGATGAAGGGATGGGAAGCCATGCGCATCATGTCGTCCGACACCTGTCGGCCCTTCTCGAAAGACCGAAAGGGAATGGTGATCGGCGAAGGGGCTGCTGTGGTCGTGCTTGAAGCCTTGGATCACGCGCGCCGCAGGGACGCAGATATCTTGGCCGAGATCGTCGGATTCGGAATGAGCGCGGACTCGAAAGATCTAACCGCTCCCGACCCAAAAGGAATGGCGCGGGCGATCACGGCGGCGCTGGCGGATGCAGCCTTGTCTCCAAATACGATTGATTATGTCAACGCTCATGGAACCGGCACCACCGCCAACGACAACGCCGAAACGGCAGCTCTGCATCATAGTTTCGGTGCCCACGCGCGGCAACTCGCCGTCTCGTCCACAAAATCCGTCGTCGGTCATACACTCGGTGCTGCCGGCGCGCTGGAATTTGTCGCCGCCATCATGGCAATTCGCGATGGTGTCGTTCCGCCTACCATGAACTTTCTCGGGGCGGATCCTGACTGCGACCTCGACTACGTCCCGAATGAAGCGCGGCGCATGCCTGTCCGGGCGATCTTGAGTAATTCCTTTGCCTTTGGCGGACTGAATGCTGTCCTTGCGGCGCGCCAATTCGAAGGATGATCGGCTCCGAAACTCGATTACTGCTCAACGATCCGCGCCAGGAACCACTATTAGCCGAGGCGGATATTGGCGTCCTTCACAACCTTGCTCCACAAAGCCATCTGATCCTGCACAAAGGCACGGAATTCCTGTGGCGTGGTTGTACGCGTGTCGATGTTCAGTTGTTCGAAGCGGCTGACAACGTTCGGATCGCGCAGCGCCGCATTGAGACTGGAATTGAGAGTCTTGACGATCGACGCTGGCGTGCCGTGTGGCACGAAGACCCCGTTCCATTCATAAGCTTCGAAGCCGGATAGCGTGTCTGACACCGGCGGGATATCGGGCAGACTGGCCAACCTGCCCTTTCCCGTGTGCGCGATCGCCTTCACTTTACCGCCCTGGATAAGTCCAACGACCGACGAGCCGTTGGCGAAAAAAAACTTCACCTGTCCCGACATCACATCGTTGAGGGCGAGACCGCCGCCACGATAGGGAACGTGACTGATTTTTATGCCGGTCCGGTGCCGAAACATTTCCAGTGACAGGTGCTGCAGCGTGCCATTGCCAGACGATGCCATGTCGATGCCGTCGGGCGCTGCCTTGGCAAGCGCAATGACATCGGCAACTGTTTTCACCGGCACTGAAGGGGTCACAACCAGGATATTCGGTACCAGTGATACGAGGGCGACTGGATCGAAATCCTTGCCGTAGTCGAACGGAAGGTTCGAATAGAGCGAACTGTTTACAGAAAATGCCGTCGCGTCGTGCAGAACAGTGTAGCCATCGGGATCAGCCTTCGCGACGACGGCCTCCCCGATTGTGCCACCAGCGCCGCCCCGGTTCTCGATCACAAACTGCTGGCCAAGCATTTCGCCGAGCTTGGCGAACACGATACGGGCGGTCGTGTCCGCACCACCCGCCGGTGGGTATGGCACCATCACGCGCACAGGCCGGCTCGGCCAGACGGCCTGGGCCCCGGCCCGAGGTGCAAACGGTGTGGCCGCCAATGCCGCGAGGAGCAGGCGTCGTGTGAGATGGGTCCCCGGCATCAATTCCTCCCCAACCTTGTTCAGCTTTTGCCGCCAGTTTAGCACCGCATCGAGACCGCGACAGATCGAAACACAGCCGGTTTTTGCGGCTGCGGTGGGCCGCGCCAGTCAAAGTCGAACGGTTGTGTTGTGGGTTCGTTTACGATCGAGGTTCACAACTCAGGATACTTAATCCTCGCGTAAACATCAGATGGTTTAGTGGCGCCGAAATACGAGGGGCGTCCCCTGTGATCAACATCGAGGAATATCGTGCGCGGCAGACACGACAGCCCACGCGCTGGTCGTCGCTGTTCGCAACAGCGGTGGCGGCTGTTGGTGCTTTCGTCATCGGTGCATATGCGGTTCTGAACCGGGATAAGATCCCCGGACCGAGCCAATGGATCTCCTTGCTGAGCGCACCGGCGGAAGCTGACAACAAGCTCACTTTTTCCGGCGAGAGGGTCGGTCGTTCAGAAACGGCGCCGCTGTTGAAGATCTGCGTGACGAAGGATGTCGTTCGGGACGCCGATTCTGACCGCGAGATTGACCCGGCGAAATTGTTTCAAATTCTGGCCTCAGCCCGCCACGCCGATCGACTTACGACACCGCGAGACCATGGAGCGGTCGAACTGGCAGCGAAATGGGGCGCGGTTGCCGATTGCGTCTATCGGTCGAATTCCTCGGGTTTGTGCGACATCGACAATCGAGCGCTCGCCGTTCAGTCGGCAAACACGTTCCTTAGTCAGGCGGATCAGATCGCTTCGAAACCAGAGAACTTTTCCGCCAACCAGGTGGAGGTGGAATCCCTGACGCAGATGAAAAGCCGCGTACTGGATTCCATGCAAGACCTGGTAAGAAATGGCGTGCTGATCGTCTCTGATTTCACTCAGTTTACGCCGGCCTCCGTTCGGAAGACCCTTGCCAAATCCGATCCCGAGAAAAATGCCTGCGCCAAGTAGTACCGGCATCGCTTCCCGCGCAAATACATCCTCTTTCCCCGCCGCAGGACTCGCCCCATATTCGGGGTAATGGCCAAACCCCCCGACAAGCCGAAAAAGGACCCCGCGCGCCCAACGCGCGCAAAGGCTGCACGTCCCGACGACAAACCGACGCCGGATACGCTCGCCAATCTGCTCAATCCCGGCATCGGCCGCGGCACCGCAGGCCTGGGTTCCGGCACAGGACTGCAGCCGCCCCCGGACAATTCGTGGGACCGCCGGCGCGATTTTTCCGACGCCCACAAGGCGCGCAAGTCGACCCCCAGGGAATTCAACGAGGCTCCGCAACGCGACTATACGGCCTCGCCGATCACCGGACTTGATCCGCAGCTCGCGCAAGAGCTGGGCATTGGGGACGACGAGGCGTCATCGGCGCCAGCCCTGAAAAAGGAAGACCCGAAATACCGACTTCCGCGTGCCGACCTGCCGACCCAACCGGGCGGCTTTGCTGGCATTGCAAGCCAGCAATCGCTCGAGCAATTGCTGCGCGAGGGTCGTCCGGAATTCACTGCCACGCCGTGGACGCCGCACCGTCCACCACGACCGGAAAAATCGGAAGGCGGAAGGAAACTGGTCATTGCGTCCGATTTCGAGCCGAAAGGCGACCAGCCGCAAGCGATCGCGGAGCTCGTCGAGGGCGTAAAGCGCACGGACCGCACCCAGGTGCTTCTCGGCGTCACCGGATCCGGCAAGACATTCACGATGGCCAAGGTGATCGAGGCCACGCAGCGCCCGGCACTTATTCTAGCGCCCAACAAAACCCTGGCCGCTCAGCTTTATGGCGAATTCAAATCGTTCTTTCCCGACAATGCGGTTGAATATTTCGTCAGCTACTACGACTACTACCAGCCGGAAGCTTACGTTCCGCGCACCGACACCTACATCGAAAAAGAATCAACGATCAACGAGCAGATTGACCGCATGCGCCATTCGGCGACGCGCGCCCTCCTCGAGCGCGACGACGTCATTATCGTCGCGTCGGTGTCCTGCATCTACGGCATCGGATCGGTGGAAACATATTCGGCGATGACCTTCACCCTCAAGCAGGGTGGCAAGATCGACCAGCGCCAATTGCTCGCCGACCTCATTGCGCTGCAGTACAAACGCACGCAAGGTGATTTTTTCCGCGGCTCGTTTCGAGTGCGCGGTGATACCGTCGATATCTTTCCCGCGCACTATGAAGATCGTGCCTGGCGCATCCATCTGTTCGGCGACGAAATTGAAAAAATCGAAGAACTGGACCCGCTGACCGGACAAAAGACGGACGAATTGGAGTTCGTGAAAATCTACGCCAATTCACACTATGTTACGCCCCGTCCGACACTTATTCAGGCCGTCGCCGGCATCAAGAACGAGCTGCGCCAAAGACTCGAGCAGCTCAATGGCGCCGGCCGCTTGCTTGAGGCGCAGCGGCTCGAGCAGCGCACGATTTTCGACCTCGAAATGATGGAAGCCACCGGCGCTTGTGCGGGAATCGAAAATTATTCGCGCTACCTCACCGGCCGCAAGCCCGGCGAGCCGCCACCCACCCTGTTCGAATACGTGCCCGATAACGCACTGGTTTTTGTGGATGAAAGTCACGTCACTATCCCACAGCTCGGCGGCATGTATCGCGGCGACTTCCGGCGAAAGGCGACGCTTGCCGAATACGGTTTCCGCCTGCCCTCCTGCATGGACAACCGTCCGCTGCGTTTCGAAGAATGGGACGCCATGCGGCCGCAAACAATGGCGGTCTCCGCGACGCCGGGGGCCTGGGAAATGGAAGAAGCGCGCGGCGTATTCGTCGAGCAGGTGATCCGCCCCACCGGCCTGATCGACCCGCCCGTCGAGATACGGCCCGCTCGGACGCAGGTCGATGATCTGGTCGGCGAAGTCCGGCAAGTAGCGGCGAAGGGTTTTCGTTCGCTCGTTACGGTGCTGACAAAGCGCATGGCCGAGGACCTGACGGAATATCTGCACGAGCAAGGCATCCGTGTGCGCTACATGCACAGCGATATCGATACACTGGAGCGAATCGAGATCATCCGCGACCTGCGGCTCGGCGCCTTTGATGCTCTCGTCGGCATCAACCTGTTGCGCGAAGGCCTCGATATTCCGGAGTGCGCGCTGGTTGCCATTCTCGACGCGGACAAAGAGGGATTCCTCCGCAGCGAGACCAGTCTGGTCCAGACGATCGGTAGAGCCGCACGCAACATCGACGGCAAGGTCATACTCTATGCCGATGCGGTGACGGGCTCGATGCAGCGCGCGATCGAGGAAACCAACCGCCGTCGCGAGAAGCAGGAAGACTACAACAAGGCGAATAGCATCACGCCGGAAAGCGTGCGCAAGGGCATCGCCGACATTCTCGACAGCGTCTATGAGCGCGACCATGTGCTGATCGCAACCGGCGCCGCCGGTGCCGGCGAGTTCGCCGACGCTGCAACCATCGGCCATAATCTCGAAGCAGTCATCGCTGATCTCGAGACCCGCATGCGCGAGGCCGCCGCCGATCTCGATTTCGAGGAGGCCGCACGTTTACGCGACGAGATCAAACGTCTGCGGGCGACAGAGCTTGCGGTGCTCGACAATCCGACAGCGCGCGACGTGGTGATCGCGCAGGAACCAAGGCTGCGAAAGGGCTTAGTCGGCCGCACAAGCCGCATCTCGACGAGATGGGCATCGCGCTGTCGCACGAGGTAAAGCCGGCACGAGAAGGTTCACCCCGATCAAAGCTCGGAAAGCCGGGGATGCGCGGTGGTTTCCGCAGCAACAAGCGGCGCTAGCCGCCGCCCGCGTCCGTCAATAGCGATGGCGATGCCGGCGCGCGTAGCAACGCGGACGGACGGTCATCCCAGGGATAGCTGTAGATGTATCCATCCCAGGCGTAGAGGCAGTAGTAGCCGGCCCAGGCGCAACGATCGCGCCAACTTGAGTAATGCCACGCGGTCCTGACGTGCCGCGTTCCAGACCTGTAGTCCGAACCGAGGTCCGCCGCTTGCGAAGACGTGCAAGGTGCCGCAAAAGCGCACACGGCAACCAGAGTCCCGAAAATCAAACGCTTCATGCCGGCGACGGGAACCGAAGTCATAGGCGTGCTCATTGTTGTCTATTTGTCGACAGGTTGGTCGTCACGTGAGCGTTTCGGTGAGTCAGTGACCTGATACCAAACTCCCTGGCAGAGCGTGCCCTGGCAGAAGTCTCCAACGCTTCCACCTCCGCCGTATCCGCCGCCGCCGACGCCGCCGCCACCCCCGCCCGCCTGCCATTCCCGGCGAAAATTCTTGCCGTCACGTCCGCGCTGCCACATGCCCATATTATTGTTCTTGTCGTCGTGTTTGCCATGCCCGTTATTGTGCTTGCCGTTATGCGCCTGGTGAGGAAAATGGCGACCGCGCCCTGATTTCCCACCCATCATGCCTTTGCCGCCCCAACTCATGCCGTGTGCATTTCCGCGACCGCCGCCTCCGCGCGCCCAAGCATCGGCGCCAACGGAAAGTGTTCCGACAACCGCGGCAGCCGCAATGGCGATGGTGCATCGAGTGAGCATGCGCATGTGGACCAAATGTCTGCGCGCAGGTGTCTGCTTGCAAATCAAAACGCCGGGCTTGGTTAAGCCCGGCGTCGCCATTCATAATTAATTCTTTGCGGACGAGACGATCGTTTTAGATTAATGACTGCGATCCCGAAAATACGGGATCATTTTGGTCAACGCGCGTCAGACAGATTCGCCTGCTCCTTCCAGCACAGCGTACTGAGTCATGTCGGCGGTCGCGCGCTCCCAGCCGGATCCGGTAAATCCCGCGACCACGTTAATGCGTACAATTTGTACAAGACGATCATTAAGCTTCACAGTGCCGACGGTCCGGTCTCGGATGTAGGCAACAGCAGCGATGCCGCACGCATGCCCGTCACGCGCAGCGGCTGTTCACAGCCTGCATTGCTTTTTCGGGCGCAGCTCCCTTGCCGCGCAAGCTGACGAACTGTTCCGCCTGTTTCGATGTGTTGCAGAGAACGCCAACACCGACCGCCGCTTCCCCGTTTTCGGGCGCCGGCCCCTCCGCTGCAAGTGCCTCACCACAAACAAGCACAGCGGCTGCCGCCACCACCCAAAAGATACGCATTACCGCCTCCGGTTCCGTGTTCATTTTGGGGAACAACGTGCCGGCCTCAATGTCGGTTCACGGTTATGCACGCGATTGTGAGACCTCTTTTGATGCCGTTGCGTATATCGATTTTTTCAGGCAAATAGCCGCCGC
This sequence comes from uncultured Alphaproteobacteria bacterium, assembly GCA_963707615.1. GTDB lineage: Bacteria > Pseudomonadota > Alphaproteobacteria > Rhizobiales > Xanthobacteraceae > Pseudolabrys. The sequence continues at coordinate 162,316 of CAVPQT010000006.1, read as the reverse complement.
CCCCTTGGGCGACCATCAATAGAAATCGGTTCTTCAGAAAGCATGCGATGCAGTCTGTAGTCGTAAAGTTCCGCAATCTTTTTGCTGCACGCGTCGTGCTGTTTATTGCATGCGCACTAGCACTCGCCGGTTGCGAGACCGACGCAACTGGCCCCACAGCAGGCGATGTACCGAGAGCGGCCCCTTCGACGGCGCCGGTCGCAAATTCAGAGCCAATGACGCACTCGCGCGCGGCACGGGAGTGCTGGATGCGGACCGAGAAGGCCAACGCGCACGAAAATCTCGATAAACGCGCTGAACTCGTCAACAAGTGTATCGACGAAAAGCTGAAAGCAGCGGGCGTACCCTCGCCCCGAACCTGAGACCCTCCAGAAAGCCGCCAGACATCCTCTTGCGCCCGGCTGCGCGCCCGCTAGCATTGGCCATCACTCGAGTTCAAGGAGGTCGTCATGGCGAAAGGTCAGATGCGTTCGGCGAAGGAAAAAAAGAAGCCAAAGGCCGATAAGGACAAGCCCAAACAGCTATCGGCATACAAGCTGTCGCAGATGCAGGGCTCGTCCGCCAGCCCCTATAATCCACCCGGAAAGAAGAACTGACAGTTACTTGCGGCCCACGGTTTCCGCTTTCGAGTCTGGCGGAAGTTCTTGTGCCTGCTTTGCCATTTCCAGGCAGGTGAGCAACTCCACGTAACTCGGTGCGCGATCGAGTGCGGCAAATCCGGCGCACTGGCTCTTCTGTGCCGCGTTGTATTGGGCCCAATCCTGCTCGAGCTTGCCGCGCGCATCCACTTCGTCCCGCTGACACGCGGCCGAGTCGCGCCCCGGCAACACCCCAGCCACGGCCGCCGGCCGGCACGTTCGCTCGACGTCGAATTTCGGCACCGAGTTCGGCCGCGAGAACGAGGTGTGACGCGGCCAAAACGATCGGCAATAACGCGGGCATATCCTGATCCTCATCTAGACCCGGGATAACCCACCAGCGGGGCTTCTGGTTTCATAACAATACGTTTGAACCTTTTCGCCGAGCCGGCCGACCTAGAAAGGTAACGGTCGGAGGACGTGCCGTGCTTAAAGTCTTTCTTCGCAGGCTTCTTACCTTTGTCGGAATCATCCTGCCCGGCACCTTCGCGCTCGCGTTGCTTATGGCACCGCCAGCTCGTCCAGAACCGCTACAGCCACCGGGATGCGATCGCAATCTTGCCGATGCAACGGCAAACGTCGCTGCCATGCAGGCGCGGAGTCAAAAAGCTTGGCATGACCGCCGGGCCAGAGACCTGCTCCGTCACTCAGCTTTATTTTCTTGAAGTCGTAAAGGCGCGAGCCATGACCGCGCTCTGCAAGAGTGGTCCCGAACGCGAGCGCGAGTTGGGCCGCCTGGACGCCGACGTAGAGCACATTAATGGGGCAATCGCTGCCCGCTGTCTTTGACGCAAAAATGCCGAAAGTGGGGTCCACAGCTTCGCCAAAGTTCCATGGCAAGCGCAACCAATGTTTAACCGGTCGCCGCCCAGCATCGCCGCACAACAGGTATCCTCGGTGGAGTTTCCAGGAATGCAAGCCAACGTACTCTGCGCGCTGCTGACGACCGGTGCGCTCGCATTCGCGGCCGGCCCCGCTATCGGGCAAGACGCGCCGCGAGCGGACGCGACCAATGCTATCCTCGTGCCCGAAACGACGCTGACCCCTGAGGAAAGCGCGCTGCTCGGAAATGCGCTGGTGTTTGATCCGTCGGTGCTCGCAGAGGCACCGAAAAAAGCCACTGCGCATCCCGTCCGACAAAGGTTACGCCGTCACACGCACAGACAAGACCGATGGCTCAAGTACGTTCGTTGTAAAGCAACCGCTCCAGACCGATTGGAGCAACTCTATCGGCGCCGATCTCGGGCCCTCGCGCGGAGGAAGCGCCTTTGACCGCCCCCTTCCGACGACGCGCGATGATTCCCCTTCGGGATCCGCCTGGGCCTCGGTCGGACTTGCAAACATCGGAAGTATGGATGCCCGCATCGACCCGACGAATGAACAGGGGAAATTCGGCACAACGTTGAAACAGTCGATTCCGTTCGGCGGTCGCTTTGCCGTCACCTTGCAGGACACATATTCAGTCACTGAGACGCGTGGTCAGTCCATGGCTGGGCCGAACGACATCCCTTTGATGGCCTTGCCACCTGCCTCCACTCCCCTGACGCCGCAGGTCTTCGGCAATGAAAGAAGCGTCAAGTTCAACATCCTGCCGACCGGCACGACCCTCGGCGCCGGCCAGACCAGCGCCAGCAACGACCCCGTCGCGCACAACACCCTGAGCGCCGAGCAAAAGCTTTACGGACCACTCCAGGTTACCACCGCGGTCACGGATTTTGGTCAGACCACCAGCAGTAAAAGCATCAGCGCCGGTTTCAAGCTCCATTGGTAGCCCGTTCGGCCCCCAGAATCCGGAAAAAGTCGTGCATAACTTGCCCCGCGCGGCCCGTTCCGCTGGCGGACCCTGCTCTGCCCCACGGCCGCCCAAGTCGCATGCCGCAATTGGCCTGCAAAGGGGACCCGCGCAATTTGCATTGCGCCTTGTAGGAGTGGACCATGAGCAGGAGTGATCGGCTTGGCGCAGTTCCGGAAAAGCCCGGGCCGGAGATATATGCTCCCAACCGAAAACCAGTGGAAAAGCTGAGCGACGCCGACCAGGCGGCGGCGACGTTCGAGGGCGAAATTCGCGAATTCGTCCGACGCGACGTCGCTTTCCTGCGTCGTCAAAGGCCGGAAGCCGATACACCGTCCGAACCGGTGTCCGACAATCTGAATGGACTTATTCGGCGCGTATCCGGTGCATCCATGGAAGAAATCGACCGAGTCATCCTCGAACTGCAAGGCGTTCGCGAGATGCTGCGGAGCGAAGGCGAGCGGGTCGGCCGGGAAATTGCCGGCTACGCCAGTCTGAGTCACGCCGCGATGACCGCCATGAAGGTCATCGGTGACAGCCTCACGCAGTGGAAAAATGGGTCCAGGAATTCGGACTAGACGCTGATGGTAGCGTGAATTGAAAAGCCATCGCCGGAGCTATCGGCGATGGCTTTCTGGTTTCACCAATGCGCTAAGCAAAATCAGTCCGAAGACGGACCACGATCAGGCTAGCGCTTTCGTTCAGATCAGCTGGCGGCTGCGACTTTATTCTTGGCGCCCTTGCGCGGCAGCGGATAATCGGCGCTCTCATAGAGCTGCCGAATCCCGTTTCCATCGAAACGCTTCTCTTCAACTTCAAGATATGCGCCCAGCAACAATTCCGGCGGCAATTCCTCTATGGCGAAGCGAATGGCCTCGGCCGCAGTCGGAAAGCGCTTGTAGCCAATCGGCCGGCGCGACTTCCGGCTCCGGCTAGGAAACAGTTCGGACGGGGCACGGTAGTTGATCATCGACATAATCAAAGGCTCCTCAGCGCATAATATGGCCCTTGTGACGCCGAAAATCCAGCACCTCGGCGAGTACATATCTGCCCCGTTGGCCCACGGTAAACATCGGGTTCGTAAAAAACATGGCCCGGCGCGCGTGGCGCCGGGCCAAATCCCAGCCGATGGGACGCATTTAATCAACCACTTCGGCGACGACCTCACTGGTTGCAGGGTCGATCAACACAACACGATTGTTTACCACCATATATTTGTAGGCCCTGATGGCGGGCACCTCGACTGCTACTTCTTGCGGCAGCGCATAGAGTTGCGCGCTCTCCGGTATCCGCGCGCCGACCCCGTACTCGACGGTCGGCTGCGCCGGTGCGACGCGCTCGCGCACTATCGTGCGATAGATCGTTTGGCGCTGGACCGGTGTCAGTTGCAGAGGTTCAGTAGTTACAACCGTCCGCGATTGCACGGGCTCTCGCGTGATGACGGTGGTCTGAGCGCCGGCCGCTCCCACGCCTGCAAGCAGCGCGGTCACGATAGCGGCATGGCGAAAATGTGTCATAAGTTCCTCCTCACAATTTGCGTCCAGAGGAGAAAACGCCGCGCTGTCCGGAGCGGTTCCTCCGGCAATAAATAGGCGTCTCGCTTATTCCGTCACTGCACGTGTGGCGGGTCGTCCATGAGCTTCAACTTTGCCTGCAGGGCCGCGATGCGACGTTCAGCTTCCATACGGGTCAAGTTTGGGCGAAACGCGTCGGGCTCGTAAGCATCAAACGCAAGTTGGCGAAGCTGAATGGCCTGGTCGCTCGTCATCACGCCAACAGATTTCGCTTTCTTTTCCATATCACCACAATCATTCGGTGCAGATTCAGTTCCTGCAGATTGAGACACAATCACCGCCTGTATGGCAGCGGCTCCGGAGAAGCGCTCCTCCTCGAAGGCGCTTCAGCACTGAGGTCAGGATGACCGCGCCACAAGGGCCGGCCGCAAGACAAGCGTGATCGGCAAGGCTATCAGCACGACGGCAGCAACGACCGAGAGTGCCGCCGGGACGCCGATCGCGTCGCCCAACAACCCATAGACGGCCGGCGAAACAGCGCCGGCACCGATTGTCCCCGTATAGAAGATGCTGAAAGCGCGTTGACGCCACGATGGCTCGACAAGATCGGGCACCGAACCATAAAGCACAGAGGACGTGCCGTTGAGCGCAATGCCGACAATCGGCAACAACATCAAGGCGGCTTCGAGTGACAACGGCAGCAGGCTTACAATGCCCACTGCTGTCACGGTTTCGGTTAGCCACACCGTCGCCACCGCACCGATGCGAGCGCCGATGAATGCACAGACGAGCTTGCCCATCGCCCCGCCGACAAAAACGAGCGTCAGCGCCAAACCGACAACCTGAACGCTCGCTCCCTTTGCAGTCAGCACGAACGGCAGGAAAGTGAGGAAGGCCATGCGTGTCGCACTATCGATCACGCCAACCGACAAGAGCAGCGGAAATGCAAAAGGCCTTATGGCACTTGACGTACCTCGGGCACTGTCATCCTTTCGCGACGGTCCCTGGGCGTCGCTGAACCTCGGCATCGCGACAAAGATTGCCACCGCGGCAACCGACCCGAGAGCACCGAGGATCATCAGCGCCTGGCGCCACGGCAGCACGATGAACATCAGAGCCGCGGCGGCTGGGAAAATCATTTTCCCGATGTCACCGGCGAAATTGTAAGTACCGAGCGCTTTCAGCGAGCGGTTGCCAGCGAAGGCATGCGCGATAAGCGATGATGCGAGCGGATGCTGCGTGCTTGCGCCGAGGCCGCCGATAAACAGCGCCGCGACAAGACCCGCGACACCACTGCTGAAGCCAGCAAAAATGTAGCCAAATCCTGCGAGTGCGGTACCGAGCGCCAGCACCGTTGCGGCGCCGAAACGTTCAGCAACAAAACTCGCCGGAATCTGGAAGCCCGCCAGCGTGCCGGAAAAGACTGTTCTCATCAGCCCCAGCGCCGCAAAGCCGAGGCCGAATTCGCCCTGCCAGATCGGCAACATCACGTAGACGAGATCGGTGTACCCGTCATGCAGCGCATGCGCACCGCAGGCAACGCCGATCGCACGTCGCTCCGCGGCCTTCGCTGAAACAGGATCAGGCGCCGTCAATTCATCGGTGGTCGCGCTCATACATGCCAGCTTAGCAGAAAGATGGTCGTCAGGTGGCAAAGCGGAAATGCATCACATCGCCGTCCGCAACGACGTAATCTTTCCCTTCCAGCCGCATTTTCCCTGCGTCGCGAGCGCCTGCCTCACCTGCGCAGGCAATGTAGTCGTCATAGGCGATGGTTTCGGACCTGATGAAGCCGCGTTCGAAATCGGTATGGATGACGCCGGCCGCCTGTGGCGCCTTCGTACCCTGGGTGATGGTCCAGGCGCGCGCTTCCTTCGGGCCGACCGTAAAGTAGGTCACAAGGTGCAGAAGTGCGTAGCCAGCGCGCACAAGACGATCAAGACCGGTCTCCTTTAATCCGACAGCCTCGAGATATTCCGCGCGTTCCCCTGGCGGCAGCATCGCGATCTCCGATTCGATCTTAGCAGAGATGACAACCGCGACTGCACCTTCGGCCTTCGCCCGCTCTTCGACCTTACGAGAGAAATCATTGCCAGTCGCAGCGGAAGCTTCGTCCACATTGCATGCATAGAGGACTGGAGCCGATGTCAGCAGACCCAGGGAGTGAAACAGTTTTTCTTCCTCGGGTTTGCGCTCGACCAGTCTCGCCGGTTTTCCATCACGGAGGAGAGCGAGGGTGCGATTGACAAGATCAAATGTTTCCTTGGCGAGCTTGGCCTCTTCGCCGCTGCCTTTCGCTTTCTTCTCGAGATTGTCGATGCGCTTTTCCAGGCTGTCGAGATCGGCCAGCATCAGCTCGGTTTCGATCGTCTCGATGTCGGCAATAGGATCGATTTTGCCTTCCACGTGCGTGACATCACTGTCCTCAAAACAACGCACCACATGCACGATCGCATCGACCTCCCGAATGGTGGCCAGAAACTGGTTGCCGAGACCTTCGCCCTTGGATGCGCCGCGCACGAGTCCCGCGATATCGACAAACGTGATGCGCGTCGGAATGATCTGCGCCGATTTCCCAAGCACCGCCAGTTTATCCAGCCGCGCGTCCGGCACCGCAATCTCACCAACATTTGGCTCGATCGTGCAGAATGGATAGTTGGCGGCCTGTGCCGCCGCGGTCTGCGTCAAAGCATTGAAGAGTGTCGACTTGCCCACATTTGGCAGGCCGACAATGCCGCATTTGAATCCCATGATCTTATTGTCTCTTTGCCGGTAATCTTATTTGGAGGCGGGCAGGTCATCGTCCGCCTCGTCAGTGAAGCCTTTGGCTTCCATGGCGAGATGAACCTTGTTTTGAAACGATGAATCCTTGTCCTTGACGAGAAGCGGGGCGTTATCGGCCATCACGTCGCACAAAGCCTCGACCCACGCCCATTCGCTTTTTGCGAAGTCGCCGAGCACGTGCATCGGAACCAACTCTTTGACGTCAGGTTTCCCGATTCCGACGCGCACGCGCTTGTACTCGTTGCCGATGTGGGCGGTGATAGAGCGCAGGCCATTGTGGCCGGCAACACCACCGCCAACTTTCACCCTGACTTTCGCAGGCGCCAGATCGACTTCGTCGTGAAACACCACAATGCTGCCTGTATCGAGCTTGTAGAAATTTGCAGCCTCCGCGACCGCCCTGCCCGACTCGTTCATGTACGTGCCGGGCAAAAGTAGAAGGATGCGCTCGTTCGCAATGTTGCCTTCGACCGCAACGCCTTGAAACCGCCGCCGCCACGGAGAGAGTTCATGGCGACGCGCGATTGCCTGCACCGCCATAAACCCGATGTTATGGCGATTGCCGGCGTGCTTGGGACCGGGGTTGCCGAGACCGACGAAAAGCAGCATGGCGTGAACGGCGCTCGCCTAGAGTTTGCCGATTACGCAAACGCTGACGGTGAGGCCCGAACGAGGCCTCACTTCTTCTCGGGCTTCGCTGCCGCGGCGGCGGCAGGTGCGGCACCACCAGCAGGCGCCGCGCCAGGAGCTGCACCGGGAGCAGCTCCGGGAGCCGCACCTTCGGCAGCAGGCGCAGCGCCGGTTGCCGCTGCGGCTGCGGCTGCGGCCGCTGCTGCTGCGGCCGCTTCGGCGGCGGCCTTCATTTCTTCCGCATAACCAGACGGCGGCACAACGGTTACGAGCGTCATGTCAGGGCGCCCAATCACACGGATGTTCTTCGGAAGCGTCACGTCAGTCAGGTGCTTCGAGTGATTGATGTCGAGGCTGGAAATGTCGACGTCAATCGACTCCGGAATCGCGTCCGCCGGGCAAACCACTTCGACAGTGTGCGTGACAATGTTCACCGCGCCACCGCGTTTCACGCCCGGCGCCTGGTCCGCATTGAGGACGTGCACAGGGATGTGCACCCGAATGCTGGCGCCTTCCGAAACTCGCAGAAAGTCGACATGCATCGGCAGATCCTTGATCGCGTCGAGCTGGAAGTCGCGCGGAATGACCCGATGCTTGGTGCCGTCCACATCGATGTTGTAGAGCGTGGTGAGGAAGCGCCCGGCGTAGATGCGTTGGCGCAGCTCGTCATGATCCACCAGGACCATGAGCGGGGGTTTGTTCTCTCCGTAAATCACGCCCGGCACTTTGCCGGTGCGACGCGCAGCCCGAGCGGCCCCCTTGCCGCCTTTCGGACGCGCCGTCGCTTTCATTTCATGGACGGTCGCCATTTTGTAATCCCTTATCTAAGCCGATGGAAAAAGGCGGCTTTTTCGCCGCCTGCGCACGCGGCAAGCCTCCAGGGGTGCCGGGGGCCGCGAACGGGGCGGGTTATAGCGGCAGCATTCCAAAAGGGCAAGAAAACCGCGCAGACACGTAATCAGGGGGTCTCTTCGGACGAGCCCTTGGCCTTCTTGCTGGGTTTTTCGGCCTTGGCCTCCAGAGCCGCGATCCGCGCCTTGAGGGCGTCGTTCTCCTCCCTGGCCAGACGCGCCATATCCTTGACCGCCTCAAACTCCTCACGCTTGACCACGTCGAGATCGCGCAAAATCCTTTCAGCCTGACTGCGCAACAGGGTATCAAATTCGCGACGCACCCCTTGCGCCACGCCTGCCGCATCGTTCATCAAGCGCGCCATCTCGTCGAAAAAGCGGTTGCTGGTCTGGGTCATATTTCGCCTCCGGCACCGGATTGCTTCACAATGGCGATCCGGTCGTGCCGCCGCAAGACCCGGCGTGCTAGCACTTCTCGGCGGGACGTACGTTCCACAGAAACGGATCTCGCAATGCCCGTGCTTGTCATCCCTTATCCGACCTTCGATCCGGTGCTGGTCCAGCTCGGACCATTCGCCATCCGCTGGTATGCCCTCGCCTATATCTTCGGCATCCTCATCGGCTGGGGTTACGCGCGGCTGCTTATCCGCTCGACAAGATTGTGGGGTCGCAAGGCACCCATGACGGTGAACGACTTCGATGACTTCGTGCTGTGGGTCACGATCGGCATCATCCTGGGTGGCCGTATCGGTTACGTGCTCTTTTACAATCTCCCCTACTTCATCGAACATCCACTCGAAATCGTACAGCTGTGGAACGGCGGCATGTCATTTCATGGCGGCTTCATCGGCTGCGTGCTCGCGGTTTTGTTGTTCGGATATACGCGCGGGATTTCCGTTCTTTCCCTCGGCGACCTCACATGCGCAGCAGGCACCATCGGCTTGTTCCTTGGTCGCCTCGCCAATTTCATAAACGGAGAATTGTGGGGACGTCCCACAGATGTGCCCTGGGCCATGATATTTCCGAATGGCGGGCCCTTGCCGCGACATCCCAGCCAACTCTACGAGGCGGGGCTCGAAGGCTTATTGCTATTTATCGTCCTCGCCCTCCTCGTGCGCGCTGGCGCGCTGAAACGTCCCGGCCTGATCATTGGATGCTTTGCCGTCGGCTATGCTCTCGCTCGCACATTCTGTGAGTTCTTCCGTGAACCGGATGCCCAGCTTGGATTTCTTTGGGGAGGAGCAACCATGGGGCAGCTGCTGTCCGTGCCACTGTTCCTCGCCGGACTTTGTTTTATTTTCTATGCGCTGAAGCACCCATCGCTTCGGAGACCCTAGTGGAGGAAAACTCCGCGCTGGAACTTGAGATCCGCCGCCGGATCGAACTGGGCGGGCCCATGCCTATCGCCGAGTATATGACGCTCTGTCTGCTCGACCCCACCCACGGATATTACACAACTCACGACCCGTTCGGCGCGCGAGGTGATTTCATAACCGCGCCCGAGGTAAGCCAGATGTTCGGCGAATTGATCGGCATCTGGGCGTCCGCCGTATGGAAACAAATGGGGGCCCCCGAGAACGTGCGGCTAATCGAACTTGGCCCTGGTCGCGGCACGATGCTGAAAGACGCATTGCGAGCGGCGCAAATCGTGCCGGAGTTTCGCGCAGCAATCGTGCTGCACCTGATTGAGGTCAGTCCGGCCTTGCGAGCGCAGCAGGAAAAGACGCTGGAAGGCTCGGGGATTCCTGTTACCTGGCATCGCTCGCTCGTGGACGTCCCGAAAGGACCAGCGATTATCTTTGCAAATGAATTCTTCGACGCTTTGCCAATCAATCAGGCGGTAAAGACTGAACGAGGCTGGCATGAGCGGCGAATCCAGATTGATCCGTCGGGACAGCTGGCTTTCACGATCGCGTCGGAGCCGATGCCATTTTTTCAGAACCTTTTGCCGCCTGCATTGCGCGCCCCGCGCACAGGTGCCGTTTTCGAATGGCGCGCCGACGCCGCGGCTATAGAGCTCGGCCGGTGCGTCGCGGACAACCAGGGCGCTGCGCTGGTGGTCGATTACGGTCACGCTGAAACCGCGCTCGGCGAAACCTTGCAGGCCGTTGGTCAGCACGCATATGCCGACCCGCTCACATATCCTGGTCATCTCGACCTGACTGCCCACGTCGACTTTCAGTCGCTGTCGCGCGCAGTCGAGGCCATGGGTACAATCGGTTTTGGGCCGATCGAACAGTCGCAATTCCTGCGGCGGTTGGGTATCGAACGGCGAGCGGCCGCGCTGAAGACCAAGGCCCCGCGCGCCGCCGACATCGATCTGGCGCTTGAACGGTTGATTGGCCGCAACCGCGATGCGATGGGCGAACTATTCAAGGTCGTCGCCTTTGCCCATCCGTCGGTGGGCGCACCGCCCGGATTTGAATAATCGCTGGCTGCGCGTCCTTGCGCGCATTATCTATTCAGTCGTCGCACGAGTATCGGAACGAATGCTCCAAGCCGCTACACTTGCCACTCTCGAACGCATTCGCCACGCGTTTTTCACGCGTTCCGGTGGTGTGTCGGAGGGTGTTTACGCTTCGCTCAATGGCGGCGTCGGCTCTCGCGATACGCCGGACAAAGTCGCCGAGAACCGCGCCCGTATGGCGGCGGTCCTCGGTGTGACCCCGGATCGCCTGCTCACGGCGTATCAAATTCATTCGCCGAGCGTTGTTGTCGCCGATGAGCCATGGACACCGGAGAACCGTCCTCGAGCGGATGCCATCGTCACGCGTGCCCCGCGATTGGCCATCGGCGTGTCGACTGCCGACTGTGGACCATTGCTGTTCGCCGACGGCGCGGCCGGAGTGATCGGTGCCGCGCATGCAGGCTGGCGCGGCGCGCTGACCGGCGTGATCGAAGCAACGATCGCCGCGATGGAACGACTGGGCGCCGAGCGCGACCGCATCAACGTCGCGCTTGGACCGACCATCCGCCAGCAAAACTATGAAGTCGGTCCAGAATTCGTCGAACGTTTCCAGACCGCCGACCGCACGAATGCGAACTTCTTTGCGCCATCGCAACGCGATGGCCACGCGATGTTCGATCTCACGGGCTATATCGCACAACGCGTTGAACGAGCCGGCATCACACGGTTCGAAGATCTCGGCCTGTGCACGTTTGCCGAGCCGGCGCGTTTCTTCAGCTACCGGCGCACCACGCTGCACGGCGAGCCCGACTACGGGCGACATGTCAATGCCATTGTGCTTGCCGAGTGATGTTTTGCGGCTGGACTCGTCACCGCGCTTGCCGTTAGGCTTTGTCCAGGCCGAAGAGACCAAGCAAAAGCATCAGGCCGGGCGGGGTTGTCGATGGAGTGGGGTTCAGGTCGCCGTACGACCGGCGAGCTGCGGCGCGTTGGCTGCCTCGGCAGTTTGTTGACCGTCCTCTGCGCGCTGGCGCTGGGCGGATGCAATCCCGATAACCAGGGCCTGTCGGCGGCTCAACCGCGTGGCGCAACCGTCGCCTTCGATTCCCTCGACGGATTGCCGCCCGGACAATTCCAGAAACTGGTCGGCGATCTCAACGAAGAGGCGCAGTCGCGCCGTCTCGCGGTCATTTCACGCGAACAGACTTCGGCGTATCGCGTTCGGGGTTATCTCGCAGTCAAGGTGACGAAGAAGCAAACCACGGTCGCGTGGGTGTGGGACGTGTTCGACCAAAGCGAACAACGGGTGTTGCGCATCAGTGGCGAGGAAACGGCGAAAGTCCGAAGCCGCGATGCCTGGGCGGCCGCAGATGACGCGATGCTGCGCCGGATCGCCAGCACCAGCGTGGAGCAACTGGCCGCGTTCCTGACCGCGCCCGAGGTGGCGCCGGGGACCGCGCCTTCGGTTGCTGAGCCACATGTGGCTACGGTGGCACCCGCCGAAGTCCTCACCAGAAGCGGCCGGCATATTCCGCGTTTCCCGGCCCGATCCCATAAGGCCCTCCGCCGAGGAGCCGGCACCCCAGCCGGCGGTGACGTCGGAGCAAGAGGCGGTGACGGTCGCAGCGTCCGCCCATTAGGCGCCGTTCAGCAGCTCGTTTAGGCCGATGGACATATTGCCGGGCCGTGCCCGCCTTGATATGACCACGCCGCCTGTGGCGCGGGAGTAAGGGCGAGGAGTGAAGATGTCGGGCAAGAACGGAGCGATCAAGCTCGTCGCCGGCAATTCCAATCCTGCCTTGGCGCAGGGGATCGCGAACTATCTGAAGCTTCCATTGGCGAAGGCGGTCGTACGACGCTTCGCCGACATGGAGATATTCGTCGAGATTCAAGAGAACGTCCGCGGCGCGGACGTGTTCGTAATTCAATCGACCTCGTTCCCCACTAACGACCACTTGATGGAATTGCTGATCATCATCGACGCGCTGCGGCGTTCTTCCGCGCGGCGCATTACCGCCGTCATTCCCTATTTCGGCTACGCCCGCCAGGATCGCAAACCGGGTCCGCGGACGCCGATCTCGGCAAAGCTGGTTGCCAACCTGATCACCCGTGCCGGCACCGACCGTGTCATGACGCTCGACCTGCATGCGGGACAGATCCAGGGGTTTTTCGATATTCCGACCGACAATCTCTACGCGTCGCCGGTCATGGTCCGTGACATTCGCGACCGGTTCAAACTCGACAATGTCATGGTCGTGTCACCCGACGTCGGCGGCGTCGTCCGCGCGAGAGGACTGGCCAAGCGCATCAATGCGCCGCTAGCCATCATCGACAAGCGGCGCGAACGCGCGGGCGAGTCCGAAGTCATGAATGTGATCGGCGACGTCAGCGGTTACACTTGCGTCCTGGTGGACGACATCGTTGATTCCGGCGGCACTCTCGTGAACGCGGCAGATGCCTTGCTCGAGAACAAGGCCAAGGCCGTCTACGCCTACATCAGCCACGGCGTCCTGTCCGGCGGCGCAGCGAAGCGCATTGCAGGTTCGCGATTGAAAGAGCTGGTGATTACCGACTCGATTCAGCCCACAAAGGAAATTCTGGACGCTGGTAACATTCGCATACTCGAAATCGCATCGCTGATCGGTGAAGCGATCGGGCGTACGGCTGCTGAGGAGTCAGTTTCGAGCCTGTTTGACTGAAGCGCCCGCACCACGCCTGAATGCGATACCGGCCATCGAGTCAGCGGCTTTCCTGCTTCAAGTTATCCACCAAAGAGTCACCCCGCCGCAGCATTCGTTGTGGAGAGTCAGTCCCGCACGGTTGCCTACGAGTCGCAAATCACGGCTCATGACCCTTGACGATGTCTTTGGCGGGCGGAATCAGCCGGGTTATAGTCGAATCGCTTGGTGATTCGCTTTTGCCGTCAAGGCAGCCCGTAAAATCCTGCGTCAAGGTGCGGACCGAGCCCCCATCCCGGGTTTTCCGCGATGTGCGGTGGCGTGCGTTTCCTCTCGCTCCATTCAGCAAAGCGGAGACGTAATGTCCCTGACAAATTACGCGGAAGAGCCCCGTATCAATCCCCTCGACGTCGTGGAGCGCCTGGCAACAGGGAATGACTGGTCATTCGAGCGTGCCAGTGACGACGAAATCACCATTCTGGTCACCGGACGTTGGACCGACTATCAGCTCTCATATACGTGGATGAGTGATATCGAAGCCCTGCATCTGGCTTGCGCGTTCGACCTGCGGGTACCCGAACGAAGACGATCCGATGTCCAGGCGTTGATTTCCCTCATCAACGAAAGACTTTGGGTCGGGCACTTCGACCATTGGAATTCCGAAGGCGTCATGATGTTTCGCCATGCCCTGGTCCTGGCGGGGGGAACTGAGGCCTCGGGCAAGCAATGCGAGGCATTGCTTGGCACCGCACTTGAAGCTTGCGAACGCTACTTCACTGCATTTCAATTCGTGGTCTGGGCCGGCAAAGGTGCGCGCGAGGCGCTCGATGCCGCCATGTTCGAGACCTCAGGCGAGGCGTAAGGCCGCTGATCGGCCATGGCCATCCGCAATGTCAAACGACTAGGCGAATTTCGCGGCACCCTCGTTCTCGTCGGCGCGGGGAAGATGGGAAGCGCCATGCTCGACGGCTGGCTCGCCCGCGGCCTCGATCCGAAAAAGATAATCGTCATCGAGCCGCAACCGGTCAAAGCCCTGAAGGCACTGGCGCGCCGCGGGGTTAAGCTCAATCCGAAAGACAAAGTCGGCGTAGCCAGCGCGATCGTAATCGCCGTAAAGCCGCAAAGCGCACCGGAGGCTGTACCCCCGCTCGCGCGCTATATCGACAAAACGACGCTCGTGCTGTCCATCATGGCCGGTCGGACGATCGGCTTCCTCGAGAAATCGTTGCCGACCGGAACGTCGATCGTACGAGCAATGCCGAACACGCCCGCTGCGATCGGTCGAGGCATCAGCGTCGCCGTGACCAATGCGAGGATTTCGATGCGTCAACGCAAACAGGCGTCCGATCTTCTCGCGGCGATCGGCAAGGTCGAGTGGGTGGGCGACGAAACTCTCATGGACGCGGTGACGGCGCTGTCGGGATCGGGTCCCGCCTACATATTCCTGCTGGCTGAATGCATGGCCCGAGCAGGCGTTGCCGCCGGCTTGCCAAAGGAACTCGCCACGCGTCTTGCGCGCGAAACCGTCGCTGGTTCGGCCGAACTTTTGCACCGATCGGACCTCGACGCGGCGACGCTGCGGCAGAATGTAACATCCCCGGGCGGCACAACTGCTGCCGCCCTCGAAGTTCTGATGGGACCCGGGGGCTTCGACCAGCTTTTGACGCAGGCCATTGCCGCGGCTACCCGGCGCTCGCGGGATCTCGCGGGCTAGTTCCCGCCCTAGCACGGTCATCATTACAGACTTACATTCAGTGGATTGAACGCCACGGGAGGCCTCATGGCCCGCAAATCGAAACGCCGTCGTAGATCTGCCCCACCGCAACCTCCGGCACCTACGTCCAGCGATCGTGAAAAAATCATCGCCGCGCTCATGGCGCTGCTTGCCGAAAAACGCTTTGAACAAATCGGCCTTGCGGAGGTTGCCGGCGAGGCCGGCCTCAAGCTTTCGCAACTACGCGCCGAGTTTGGCTCGACGCTTGCCATCCTTGCCGCGCACATAAAGGAAATCGATCGCGCTGTCCTCGCGGGCGGCGACGTGGATATGGCTGAAGAGCCGGCCCGCGAACGCCTTTTCGATGTATTGATGCGGCGGCTGGAGGCCCTCGCTCCATACAAAGAAGCAATTCGCTCGATCATGCGCTCGGCCCGACGAAGCCCAGGACTTGCCGTTGCGCTCAACGCGATGGCCGTTCGTTCACAGCATTGGATGCTTGAGGCTGCCGGCATACGCGCCTCCGGCCCGCGCGGCGCGCTGCGGGCGCAAGGAGCCGCACTCATGTTTGCAAGGGTCCTGTCTGTTTGGGTGGATGACGAAGAGCAAGGACTCGACCGGACGATGGCTGCGCTCGATCGCGGTCTCAACAGCGCCGAGCGTTGGGCGGGATTGCTCGATGATCTATGCGCCCTCCCCTGCATGCTGCGCGGGCCACGACGCCGTCGGCGTGCACGCGGTGAGGAAGCGGAAGCGGCCTAGACCGGTACCCTTACCGTCGCCCGCAGACCTCCGAGCGGGCTGTCGCCCAGCGTAATGTCGCCGCCGTGCGAACGCGCGATGTCGCGCGCGATCGCCAGCCCGAGACCGGTCCCGCCTTCATCCTGATTGCGCGCATCATCGAGCCGCAGAAACGGTTTGAAAACTTCCTCACGCAAATTCGCCGGGATGCCGGGCCCGTCGTCATCGACCGTGACGGTAAGATACCGATGATCGCGGTGACCGACGATTGCGATCGACGACGCAAACCGCGCCGCGTTTGATACAAGATTGCTGAGGCAGCGTTTGAAAGCCGCAGGGCGAACGGTAACGATTGGCGGCCCGTGAAAGACGACACTTGTCCTGTGTCCCTGGCGTTCGGCGTCCGCCCGCAACTCTTCGAGGAATTCCGCCATGTCTGTCTGAGCCGAGGTCTCGCCGCTGTCGCCACGCGCGAAGGCGAGATAGGCCTCGAGCATGCGGGCCATCTCGTCGGTGTCCTTCTTCATCGCGTCGACTTCTGGCGAGTCTTTGATCAAGGCCAGTTCAAGTTTGAAGCGCGTGAGCACAGTCCGCAGATCGTGCGAAACGCCCGCCAGCATTGCCGTCCGTTGTTCCATGGCGCGTTCAATACGCGTCTTCATCTCGATGAACGCAGCGGCCGCCCGCCGAACCTCTCGCGCGCCACGCGGCCGGAAGTTCGGTGCTTCGCGGCCTTTGCCGAAACTTTCTGCCGCATCAGCAAGGCGAAGAATGGGTTTGATCTGATTGCGCAAGAAAATGATCGCAACAATCAGCAGTACCGTCGAGGTTCCAACCATCCACAGCAGGAAGATTTCGGAATTGGAAACGTAAGCGGCGCTTCGGCGCGCAAACACGCGCATGACCGTGTTGTCGAGCTGGACCCGAATTTCGAGCAGCGCCGACTTGCCGACGGTGTCAATCCAGTAAGGGCGCCCGATCTGTTTGCGGAGTTCATCGGAAAGTGCCTGATCCAGCAGCGAAAAGAATGGCTTGGGACCAGGCGGAGGCATGTCGGCCGAGGGCAGAAAATCAACCACGAGGCCTAGGCGTTCCTGCGCGATACGCCGGATCTGCGTCTGATCGGCATCCTGCGGATAGCCGCGATAGATATCGATGAGCGCCGCTATATCCTGCACGACGCTTGCGGACAGACGCTGGGTGACGACGTTCCAGTGCCGCTCCATGAATACAAAAGCGATCACCGACTGCAGGATCACCATGGGTGCGATGATGATCAGCAGTGCGCGGGCATAAAGCCCTTTCGGCATGCCGCTGTTGATCCACCGACTGACCCGTCGCCAGCCGTCAGCGACCTGAGCGAGAGCACTGTGGATCTTCCGCACAGGCGGAATGGAATCGTACCACTCCCAGGCTTCGCGAAGACGCGTAAGCGCTGTGCGAACACCATTCGTGATGTCGAGGCTGGTCATGAGGTGATCACCAGCCGATACCCGATACCGCGCACGGTTTGCACGAAGAGCGGATTTGCAGGATTGCGCTCGATCTTGCGCCGCAGCCGATTGACCTGCACATCGACTGCACGCTCGCTGACCGACCCACCGTTCCCCGCGAGTGAAAGACGCGGCACGGTTTCGCCTGGGGCGTGCGCAAGAATCCGCAGCATTTCGCGCTCGCGGTCAGTGAGCCGGATGATCTCCTCACCTTTCCTCAATTCGCCACGCGCGAGATGATAGACAAACGGCCCAAATCGAACCGATTCGACCGGCGGTGAGGTCGCGGGCTGTGTGCGCTTGAGGATATTGGCGATGCGCAGCGACAATTCGCGCGGTTCGAACGGTTTCGAAAGATAGTCGTCAGCGCCGATCTCCAGGCCCTTGATGCGACTTTCGGTAGCGTCACGTGCCGTCAGCATGAGGATCGGGACCGTCGAGTCGCCGCGAATTGCCTTTGCGAGATCGAATCCGGATTCCCCTGGCATCATCACATCGAGGATAAGCAAATCGAAGCTCAGGCCTTTCAGCTTTGCGCGGGCATCCGAGGCGGTGTCCGCCGTCGTTACCCGATAGCCTTCGCCTGCCAGAAACCGAGAAAGCAAATCGCGAATTCGCCGGTCGTCGTCGACCACGAGCAGATGCGGCGCATCGTCGGGAAGTACGGCGGGTAGCGTCATCGCCAAGTTTGCTTCCCTCCTGCGTTCAATCCCGAGTCTTCGACGCTCGATCCGCCCGCGCAATCAAGCGGAGCACGCCTTCGCGGTTATCGAGATCGATCATCGACGTGAGAAAGCGCCGAGCGGCCTCGTGCGCATTGGGACCGAGTTCGCCAAATGCGCGACTAATTCGCTGCGTTTGCAAAGTCGCGAGCTTGAGAGCGAGCGTTTCGCCTTTCCCGGTCGCGTATAGCAGACGTTGCCGGCGATCTTCCGCTCCCTCTTTCTGCGAAACGTACCCTTGATCAATCAGCTGTTTGAGCACCCGACCCAACGATTGCTTTGTGATGTTGAGGATCTCGAGCAAGTCCGCAACCTTAATGCCCGGATTGCGGTTGACGAAATGGAGCACGCGATGGTGCGCGCGACCGAAGCCCAACTTGAGGAGCACTTCATCCGGATCGCCGACAAAGTCACGATAAGCAAAAAACAAAAGCTCAATGATGTCCCAGATGGGCTCGGTTGAGCCGCCGGTCCCGCTTGACCGTTGCGCTACGTTGGCCTCGGCCGTTGCTGTCTTGGTACTCAAATTTATGTCAGCCATGTTGACATATTTTGGATTTATGTTACAAAAACAGTGTCGCAGACGAAAGGATAGTACCGAAATGGTCCTTTTCTGGTCCGCGGTGAGCTGGAGGGACCTGATAGGTCCGTTTCGGCCCTTTTCATACCGGGTATTGCCCTGCGACGTAAAGTGTTGGCGTCGACCTGAAAAATGCGCCATCACGGCCGGCAAGCCCTCTGCGGCGAAGGAGGTTAAGTATGGCTGTTCAATCCTATGACCGCCTTGAAGGCGTCATCTGGTACGACGGAAAGCTCGTGCCGTGGAACGAGGCCAACCTCCATGTGCTGAGCCATGGCCTGCACTATGCAAGTTGTGTGTTCGAGGGCGAGCGCGCCTACGCCGGCAAGATTTTCAAGAGCACGGAGCATTCCGAACGCCTGAAGCGCTCAGCTAGCATTCTCGATTTCGAAATTCCTTTCTCTGTTGCCGAAATCGACGCCGCCAAAAAGCTTGTCGTCGACAAGAATGGCAAGAGGGAAGCCTATGTGCGCCCGGTCGCCTGGCGCGGGTCGGAAATGATGGGAGTTTCGGCGCAGAGCAATACGATCCATCTTGCGATTGCGAGTTGGGAATGGCCGAGCTATTTCGACCCTGAGCAGCGGCTCAAGGGAATTAGACTCGATCTCGCTGAATACCGCAGACCCGATCCGAAGACTGCGCCGTGCCGCGCCAAGGCGGCCGGTCTATACATGATTTGCACCATCTCCAAGCACAGGGCTGAGCGCAAAGGTTACGCCGATGCGATGATGCTGGACTGGGAAGGTCGCGTGGCGGAGTGCACCGGCGCCAATATCTTTTTCGTCAGGGACGGCAAGATTCACACACCTATCGCCGATTGCTTCCTCGATGGCATTACCAGACAGACGGTCATCGGTCTTGCGCGCAAGCGCGGTCTTGAAGTGATCGAGCGCCGGATCTTGCCTGACGAACTGACAGAGTTTTCCGAGTGTTTCATCACCGGTTCTGCAGCGGAAGTCACCGCGGTGGCGGAGATTGCTCACTGGAATTTCAATCCCGGTGGCATCACCAAAACGCTGATGGATGACTACACAGCGGAAGTGAAGCCAAAGGCTGCGGCCGCCTGAGATTTATCACAGAGCGGCCGCACGCGGCTCCTGCGGCCGCACCAGCGTCACGTAGCGAACGTTGTTGGCCGATACGAACACATCCATCCGTTCATCAAGCACACGACGCCGGCTTTGCGAGGAATGGCGGAGCAGAAGCACGCCGGCCTTGTCGAACGCAACAAAGCCCGTGTGGAAATAGTCCAGGTTCGGTCGCCGGCTAACAAAGCCGACGATATCGCCGCGCTCCAATTTGCCACCATTGGCAAGAAAACTGGCGCTGGGAATGACGGTCATCGTGAACTGTCGCCTGCCGAGCCCCGGCTCGGAATCGACCGTCTTGTTTATATCGACCGCACCCTCCAGACGGACCCAGCGACACATATTGTTTTCAACATTGTGCTGACACCATTCGAAGAAATAATGATTGCGCTCGCGCCAGGCTACGGCGCCATTGTGATAGCGAACATTCCTCAGGACAGAATCGAACTGGCTGCGATTGCTCGCAATCGCGGCAGCGAGAACGGTTTCGCAAAAAGTCACGCAATCAAATGCGTCGTCGCGCACAACAAATTTTTCCGGTCGCGTTGGGCCACCAATCAATGTGTAGCCGAGGTATGGCGTGCCACGCAGGGCGCCCGAAATGAAGTCGATCCTCTGCGAAATCGTGCCCTTGCTACGGGCCTCCTCGATGAGTTGGCTGATGCGAGTTTCTGAACCCGCGGCCCCCGCAGTTGGCGCCCCCGCAAGGGCGGCGGCGCCAAGCAGGCACAGAACGGAACGGCGGTTAAAGGTCACATCCGTTCGCAATTGATGTCCGACTCCGTCAATCCTTGACCACGACCAGTCGATCCGCGCCGGATTCGGCACCCCAAACTTCGCCGGAGCGCCCTAGAAGTTGCCGCACCGATGCGCCGCGTTTGTCGCTTGGAAAGCTCTCGAATGTTTCCATGGCCGGGTCAAAACGGTGAATAGCATTCGCCACGAAATCCGTGACCCAGACTTTATCCTTATTGTCGACATACACGGCATAGCAGCCGCCTTTGCTTTTCGGCAAACTCCAAACCTTCCAGCTCTTGTTCATCGGGTCGTAACGGCCGATCTCGCCGCTATTCCAGAAGCTGACCCATAAGAGGCCTTTGGAATCGGACCATATGCGGCGTGGACCCACGCCAGCCTTCGGCGGTGGGACCATCAACGCATCGCCGCTCACCGTATCGATCTTCGCGATGTGGTCACCCGCAAGCGACGCATACCACACCTCGCCGTTCGGCGTGGTCGTGATGCCATAGGGCCCGACTCCCTTTGGGGCCTTCCAGGCCTCGACCTTGCCGGTGCCGGGATCGACCCGGCCATAGACTCCGTTTTGGCCGGTGAACCAAAGGATGCCTTTGCGGTCGAACGTCGCTGTATTGAGGTTGGCGCTGGGAAACTCCTTGGGTAGCGGAAATAATTTGACGAGCCTGGTCGTCGGGTCGAAACGTGCGATCGCATTCTGTCCGCCTTCGGTGATCCACGCTGCTCGATCGGGACCAACGATCACACCGTGCGGCGCTGCTCCGGATCCGAGCGATACCTGTGTGACTTTGCCGGTCTTCGGATCGAGAATTCCAAGCGCGCCCTGGCTTTGTGCGG
Organism: uncultured Alphaproteobacteria bacterium; assembly: GCA_963707615.1. Taxonomy (GTDB): domain Bacteria; phylum Pseudomonadota; class Alphaproteobacteria; order Rhizobiales; family Xanthobacteraceae; genus Pseudolabrys. Next base: position 141,091 of record CAVPQT010000006.1, on the reverse strand, counting down.
TGTACCAGACGTTTCCATCGGGGGCAGGCGCAACGTCGTGCGGATGTGCGCCATTCGGTACGTCAAAGTACTTGACCTGAGCGGCAGATGCAGACTGAACGCCCAACGCGACAACCGCGATTGTGACAATGACGATCGGAACCATATCGCACTCCCGCGGTGAGACGCGTGAACTCATTCCGCCGCTTCGCGTCCCCGTCGTGGCGCTTTCCATCGCGCGGCGGCATCGTCGTCGGCAGTCTTGGCGTCGACCCAGGTTTTGCCGCTCGTTGTTTCGACTTGTTTCCAGAAAGGCGCGCGGGTTTTCAGGTAATCCATAAGGAACTCCGCAGCAGCGAACGCCGCGTCACGGTGGGTCGACGTCGTCACCACGAGGACTATGTCTTCTCCCGGCACGATACGCCCGTGTCGATGAACAACAGTGACGCCCAACAGAGGCCAACGGCCGACAGCCTCTGCGACGTGTCGTTCGATCTCGGCTTCCGCCATGCCGGGATAATGCTCGAGCGTAAGCGCGGCTATGGGCTCGTCGTGCTCGGAGCCTCTGCAGATTCCGGTAAACGTCACAACCGCGCCGACGTCCGTGCGGCCGCGCGTCAGCTTCGCCACTTCCGCGGCGGCGTCGAACGGCTCGCGTTGCAAGCGTACGGTCGCTTTCATGCGCTCAATGTAGCGCGCTCGCACAAACGAGGCTATCCGCCCGTCATGGGCGGAAAAAACGCGATTTCACCGGCACCTTTGATCGCGGCGTCGGGCCGCACGTGATGGTGATCGATGGCAGCCCGGATTACATTCGGATTTTCGAAAGCGTGGGCATATTCTTCCCCGCGAGACGCAAGCCAAGCCATCAGCTCGCCGACCGTTCCTACGCTCGACGGCGTTTCGATCAATTCTTCCGGCTTGCCGATGCGCTCACGGACCCACGCGAAATAACGCAACTTCATGCTCATTCGTCGACCATGTATTGCAAACCCGCGCGCATGTAATCCCAACCCGTATAAAGCGTGAGAATTGCGGACAACCACAACAGGAGGATGCCGATCTCGGTCACAACAGGAATATTGATCTTGGCAATGGTCGACAGCACGCGGTCACCTGCTTCGCCCGCGATCAGAAAGCCGACCGCAACCATCTGCCCCGTGGTCTTCCATTTGGCCAGTCGAGTCACGGGGACGCCGACACGAAGCTCGGCAAGATACTCTCGCAAACCAGACACGAGTATCTCGCGACAGAGAATGACCAGCGCGGCGAGCAGGCTCCATCCACGAATTGTCTCTTCAGCCGCCAGCATCAGCAGGCAGGATGCGACAAGCAACTTGTCGGCGATCGGATCGAGCATCCGGCCCAGCGAGGATTGCTGACCCCAGGTGCGGGCAAGGTAACCGTCGAGAATGTCGGTCACACCGGCCGAAATGAATATCGTCAGCGCGACCCATCGCAGCCACAGTGGCCCGTCGAAAATGCTCTGCCAGAACATCAGTCCCGCCACCACCGGAACGGCGGCGATGCGTGCGTAGGTAAGCAGATTGGGCAGCGCGAGAGGACGCGCCGGCAATGGGCGGGAACTTATGGCATTCATGCCGGAAAGGAACACCCGTGACGCGGTCAGGTCAACGGGTGGATTCAGTCAAATCCCAGCTGATTGTGCATGGCTTCAAGGATTATTGAATTGGCGGCTTGGGCAGACGGCTTTTCCCCGGCTCCATCACGAAAGTCTGATCCAACGAATACCACTCGCCTTTCACGTCGTTCGCCGGCGCCGCGCCATTGTGACGCACATAGTTGCCCACCAGCGCGCGCGTAACCCCGAATTGCACATCAGTATCCAGTTTCTCGTCGTCATTGACGTAGATCTGCGAGATGAGAGTCTTGAAACCGTCCTTGAAGATCAAAAAGTGCAAATGGGCCGGCCGATAATTGTGACGCCCTGTGGCACGAACAAGGTCGCCGACAGGCCCATCCACGGGAATTGGGTAGCCGGCCGGCTTGACGCTGCGGAAGCTAAAACGCCCGTCATTGTCTGTCATGAACTTGCCACGTAGATTTATCGGTGCCTGCTTTGGATCCTGCTGTTCATAAAATCCTTCGGGTGACGAGTGCCAGATGTCGACCTCGGCGCCGGAAATCGGTTTGCCGTTCTGGTCCCTGACCACGCAATTGACGAAGAGGGCAGGCCCTGGCGTCGGCGAGCGCACGATTGATCCACCGTTTTCGGTGCGCGGCGAATTCATGCGCCAGAATGGCCCAAGCAGATTGGCCGTTGTTTCGGTTTGTCCGTTGTTGCCGTTGTTGAGAAGACAGATCAAGGTCGAAAAACCAAGCGAACCCGACATCAGCACGACTTCATTGTGCTTTTCGTCCGTTTTCTGTCCAAGCCGGACGACATATTGAACCGCCTTCTCGAACTCTTCCTCCGTAAGATGAACGTCCCGCGCAAACGCGTGCAGGTGCTCAACTAGCGAGATGAGAATTTCCCGCAACCGAGGAGGCTGCGTGTTCTTGAAAGCCTCCGTCACCGCCTTGGTGACGTCTTCCTGCCGTTGAATAATCATGGATACTTCCGTTCATTGTGCTGCCGACTCGTGGAAGAACTCATATATCTTTCGAGCGGTCTCCGCATTAATTCCTGGAACCTGGGCGAGATCGGGCAAGCTTGCCCTCTCGATGGCTTTCACAGTGCCAAAATGGCGGAGCAAGGCGCGCTTTCGCGTGGGTCCAATCCCAGGAATTTCCTGAAGCCCAGCCTCACGGATATCTTTTTTGCGGCGTGCACGATGGGAGCCGATAGCGAAGCGGTGGGCTTCGTCCCGCAATCTCTCGACGAAATAAAGTAGCGGGTCACGCGGCGGCAACTTGAATGGTTCGCGGCCCGCCACGAAAAAGGTTTCCCGACCAGCGTCACGGTCGGGCCCCTTGGCGATCGCGATGAGGGGAACATCCGTGACACCCATTGAGGTCATTGTCTCTTGCGCGACCTTGAGCTGGCCTTGACCGCCGTCGATCAGCACCAAGTCCGGCCAAGGTGAATCCTCGTGGTCATCGTTCGTGCCCGCCATACGCGGGCTTTCTTCGAGCAAACGTTTGAACCGCCGCTGCAACACCTCGCGCATCATTCCGTAATCGTCGCCTGGTGCGAGATCCGCCGACCGAATGTTGAACTTTCTGTATTGGTTCTTGCGAAACCCTTCCGGGCCGGCGACGATCATGGCGCCTACCGCATTGCTGCCGCTGATATGGCTGTTGTCATAGACTTCTATGCGGCTCGGTTTTCGCGGCAACGAGAAAACCTCTGTCATCGCGCCAAGCAACTTTTGTTGCGAGGAGGTATCGGCAAGCTTGCGTGCGAGCGCCTCCCGCGCATTCACAAGCGCATGTTGCACCAGTTCCTTGCGCTCGCCTCGAGTAGGTTTGCTCACCTCCACTTTGCGTCCGCTTTTGGCGCTTAGTGCTTCGGCCAGCAACGCGCGCTCGCCGAATTCGTGCGAGACAAGAATAAGTCGCGGCGAAGGCTTGTCGTCGTAAAACTGTGCAAGAAAGGCACTGAGCACCTCATCCGGCGCGATCGCACGGTCGGCCTTCGGAAAATATGCCCGATTGCCCCAATTCTGACCTGTGCGAAAAAAGAAAACTTCGACACACGAGTACCCACCGGCCTGATGAACGGCAAACACGTCGGCTTCCTCGATGCTGCGAGGGTTGATCCCCTGATGCGATTGGATCGCCGAGAGTGCCGACAACCGGTCGCGATAAATCGCGGCTCGTTCAAAATCGAGAGTTGTCGACGCTCTGTCCATTTCGTCAGCCAATTGCGTTTGCACGGATTGGCTGCGACCGGAGAGAAATTCGTTGGCCTCGTTCACCAGTTCAGTGTAGCCGGCAAAATCGATCTCTCGTGTGCAAGGAGCTGAACAGCGTTTGATCTGGTAGAGCAGGCATGGGCGTGTCCGTGCTTCGAAATATGAATCTGAGCAGGATCGCAGCAAAAATGCCCGTTCGAGTGCATTGATTGTGCGGTTTACGGCGCCGGCTGACGCGAATGGCCCGTAGTAGCGCCCTGCCCTCGTGCGTGCACCACGATGCTTCAGGATTTGCGGCGCCCAGTGATCCGACGTGATCAGGATGTATGGAAAGGATTTGTCATCACGCAGCAACACATTGAATCGTGGCCGCAGACGCTTGATCAGATTGGCTTCGAGCAACAGCGCTTCGGTCTCGGTCTTTGTGGTCACGAACTCCAGGGTCGTCGACGCCGCGATCATGCGGGTGATGCGGCTGTCGTGACCAGTTGGCCGCGCGTACGCGGTCACCCGTTTCTTGATGTTCTTGGCCTTGCCGACATAGAGCACGTCACCCTGCGCACCGATCATGCGGTATACGCCAGGTGCCGACGGCGCGACTTTGGCGAAACGTAAGATCGCGGCGCGGCCAGCTGCGAGTGAGCCGGTCGGTGCGTTTTCAAGGTCAATTTCCGGCAGCGAGGAGTTCTTCGTCTTCTTCCCGAAGTTCGCTCGCCGGATCGATGTCTTTGTTTATGCCGTTCATAGGGAGAAGATAGTGAGCGGTCAGGTTTTGCGCACTCTCCTAACCGAAGTCGCGCCTGTGACAATCATCGAGAGCGTAACGTTCTCTCAGCGATGCCTGACACATCTGCATAGTAAATGAGAGCTGAGCGGGCATGGTAAACAAAAACGCGAGAAATCTCGTAGAAATAATAATTCCTTAGGGATGACGTCCGCGAATGCTTAGCGATTTATAACCGTTTAACTTAAAAGGCCCGATAAATTCCTCCACGAAACATCGAATTCGCAAGGACGTGCAGGCGCGTCGCTCGATGTTTTCGACTTTATGCAAGGCGAACGGGGTCGAGTGGAGGGTGAAATGAAGACGAAGTTTCTGGCGATCGTTGTGACCGCCGCAACAGCCGCAGGTACGGCCTCTGCCGCCGATCTGCCGCGCAACCCCGCGCCCTATTACTATCCGCCACCAGCCATCTACAACTGGACCGGTTTTTATGCCGGTCTCAACCTCGGATACCAATGGGGCTCAGTGAGCAACTTCAGCGGAAACCCAAGCGGCATCGCCGGCGGTGGTCAAATCGGATACAACTGGCAAGTCGGACAATTTGTCTTCGGCGCTGAGACCGACATTCAGGCGAGTGCAGCAGACGACACATTCGCGCCGTGGCAATTCTCCAATCCGTGGTTTGGTACACTGCGCGGCCGCGCTGGTTATGCGATGAACAATATACTGTTCTACGCCACCGCTGGTCTCGCCTACGGCAACCTCACTGCCAACCTGGTGGGCCTTGAGGAAAGCAAAACGCTTGTGGGCTGGACAGGAGGTCTCGGTATGGAAGTTGGCTTCACACCCAATTGGACAGCGAAGGTCGAGTATCTGTACATGGATCTAGGCAGCCGGTTCTATTCGGTCACCGGTGTCGACAACGGACTGCAGTCAAGCTATCTGCGCTTGGGTGTGAACTATCACTTCTGAGCGAGGTCGCAAATATGCGGCACAAGAACCCCGGATATTCATCCGGGGTTTTCTTTTTCTGAAAGATCGACACCCCGAGAACAGCTCGGATTTTTCGCCGGACGTCACATTACTCGCGAAAAGCAAATGTCCGCGCACCGCGCCACCGAACTTGCGGGGCGCGCAAACACCGCGCGCGATGCAATCAACCGGTAACGACCAAGTTTACAGCTTTCGGCCCTTTGCCTTTTTTGTCGGGCTCGACGTCAAAACTGATCCGCTGTCCTTCGTTCAGACCTTTCAGTCCGGCCTGCTCTACCGCAGTGATATGAACGAATACGTCGCGGCCGCCGTCGTCCGGTTTAATGAAGCCGTAGCCTCGTTCGCCGTTAAAGAACTTCACAACACCCGTTTGCGCCATCGGGAATCTCCCAACTGCTTCGCCGCCGGCCCCACGCACGGCGGCTCGGCTCGACATTCACAAACGGGGAAAGCGTCAGCCAAAGGCCTCAGTCACTCCGCCGGCCCCCACAGGAGGCGGAACGTCACTGCCAACTCGGAACTACACACCAACTGAGAGCCTGTGGAAAGAGGTACTGACGTCAAAGCGCCGCGGAGGGCTCTTGGTTGCCAAGCCAGTCGACCCGGAAACTGCCTTTGCCATCCCGGCCGAGGATCCCGGCCAGGGTCGGCAGGAGCATAGAAAGCTCGCTTTCGAGGGCCCAAGGTGGATTGACTACGATCATCCCAGCACCATTGAGCCGGGTCGGATCGCTGAGGGGCGACACCAAAACCTCGGCCCGGAGCACTTTGGGCAAGGCCAATCGGCGCAGCCGTTTTGCCAGGGTGTCAACCTCGCGCCGCCCCTTGATCGGGTACCAGAGCGCATAGATGCCCGTTGCCCACTTTCGATGCGCTGCCTCCAAGCCATTGGTCAAACGATGGAAATCGTCCTCAGCTTCGTAGGGCGGGTCGACAAGCACGACCCCGCGCCGCTCTTTTGGGGGCACGTAGGCGTTCAACGCAACCCAACCGTCGATTGGCAACGTCTTGATGCGGGTGTCGCCGCGCAAATTTCGGCTGAGTGCGGCCGCAACCGCTGGCACAAGCTCGCAGGCGAGCAACCGGTCCTGCGGGCGCAACCAAGCACGCGCGAGTGCCGGTGAGCCAGGATAAGTGCGGAGCTCACCGCGTTCATTTACGGCGCGCACGACATCGAGATAAGGCGAAAGAAGGCCGGCAACATTCGGAGGAATTTGAGCGTCCATGAGTTTGCCGATGCCGCCCTGCCATTCGCCGCCGCGCATCGCTTTTGCATTCGCGAGGTCGTAGAGGCCCGCTCCGGCGTGCGTCTCGATCACACGGAACGCAGCTGGCTTACCGCGCAAATAGTGCAGGATCCGGCAAAACACCGCGTGCTTGAAAACGTCGGCGAAGTTACCGGCGTGGAATTCGTGCTGATAATTCATGGTCCAAACGAAGCGCCCGGCTTATGCCATAGCACTCTGGAGGCTTAGTTGCGCACCGCAGGCATTCTGGCTCTGTCGAGACGACACGAACGTCGGCGAGTCTCGGTGCAATCACGAAACGATAGATCTTTTCCAAGACAGATACGCACTTCGGTAAGCCATGTCCGGTCGCAGAAGACGGAAACCGCGCGAGGCGACAAGCCCGGATTTGCTTTGAGGAAAGCCTCGGTCACTTCGCCAGGTGTGACGGAAATTGAACGTTCGAGTTCGACATACTCGGGCGGAATTTTCACCGCGGCCCGCGCCTTACGCACACTGTCGAAATAAGCCCGCTGGGAAAGACCCGAGCAGGTTCCGTGCTGGTCCCACTCGTGGAAGATAAGCCGTGGACTCGGCATGAGGTCGAGCATGCTGCCGACGATGTTGCGATCGAGGCGTGGCGGCGGCACCTGGCAGTACGAGGGGAACCCGCGGTCATATTGCGGCCAAAGCCCATGCACCACGAACGAGAATGGCCGGCCGTCGCATTGCCGCTCTTGTGAGCGATTGCGCGCACGACCCTGCCGCGCTTCGCAGTACGACGGAGACCAGGATAGAGCCAGAATGTAGTAATCGAATTGGCCCGGCTCACCTTGTCGACGCTCTTGCGCGAAGGCAGCGATCCCGAAAATCAGCATGACGCTGAAAGCGACCGCTGCCACGCGGGCCAGTTGATAAAGGCGGTAGCGGTTCATCTGCACCCCGGCGAGAACAAATCGGAAATTGACTTGGCTCAACGGTTCCGTGGACAGGATACCGTTCCGCTAGAACATCTCAAGAACAAATTGGATCAAACCGTGATCGTCAGCGTCTGGCTTGCCTAAGGGCGCGCCATTTTGCACGCGGGGTTGTACGCCCAGTTGCGGTCGAGACCGACGACGCACCACTCGACGCCCCACGACATGCCGATCATGCCGGTGTCCTCGCCGATCGAGTAATTCACTGTGTGTTTGCGCCCGTCGCTCACAGCCGCGACAGCCGTGCAGTAGCGGCGCGGTATCGTCTCAGGAGCCCATGGGCGGTATGCGATTTCCCGAACTCGGTCGAAACCGACGATCTGCAGGTCGGAATTCCAGAAGCGACCTTCCTTCTGGGCAAAGCGGGAAGCGATCCAACCCAGACCAGCCTCACACGGAGGCAACACGCCGTCGTAGCGCGGACCAATCAGGTAAATGCTTTTTTCAAGCCAACCCGCCGCCGAGGCCGGGGTGGCCGCGCTCAGCGCGACACACGCAGCGACCGTGATGGCACGCAGAAAACGTGATCCAGCCAACATGAATAGCTCCCCAAGCGATGCCCGATCCTAGCATGGCTTTCGCCCGTCGACCCCCTTCTAACATAACTTTTGCCCGACTGTTGCCTGCATGCCCCTATACCGCCATGTCCTTCCAGTCGCCCAAAACGGCCTGAACCAGCGCAAGCGCCGCAACCGCCGCTGTATCCGCGCGCAGAATGCGTGGGCCGAGGGCTATCCGCACCACTTTTGGCCACTTGAGCAGGGCCGCTCGCTCCTCCTCCGAAAAACCCCCTTCCGGACCGATCAGTACCGCGAGAGGCACGGCCAAGTGGACCGCGCGGAGGCCAGCGTAGGCCAGCGGATCGTCGGCGTCGGCGAGCTCGTCGCAAAACACCAAAAGCCGGGCCGGGTCATGGACAAGGCGCTCGAGCGGCAAAGGATCGCCGACCTGCGGAACGTGCAGGATGCCGCACTGCTCGGCGGCTTCGATCACATTGGCCCGCATGCGATCAAGGTTGACGCGCGCAACCTGCGTATGCCGGGTGATCACCGGTTGCAGAAACGAGGCCCCCATCTCCACCGCCTTCTGCACCATGTAATCGAGGCGAGCATGCTTGAGTGGTGCAAACAGAAAGTGCAGATCGCCAGCCGCAGGTTGCGTGCGAAGCTGCGTATCGGTCGTGGCCGACAGGGTCCGCCTTTGCGCCGTTGATAGGCTCGCCCGCCATTCGCCGTCGCGCCCGTTGAACAGCAACACTGCGTCACCTTGTCCGAGCCGCAACACGTTTCGCAGATAGTTCGTCTGGTTCCGGTCAAAGATGACCTCAGCCCCCGCGGCCAAAGGCGCGTCGACATACAGGCGGGGGGTGTGGAAGTCGTAGCGCGGCATGGCTAGAAGCGCCGACCAGCAGGCCGGCATCCACCCGCTTTGGCATGGCCTCGCAAGGTCCCCACATCGCCGAATATCTTGCCGCCTTCCCGACGCATTCGCGTTGCTATAAGCCCCTTCAGGTATGATTCAGTTGGTATACTGTAGCCTAGGCAGGAGAGGTCGTTTCATGCGGTTGAGCGGTGCATTGCTAGCCCTGTGCATAGTTCCACTGTGCGCCAGCGGAGCCAATGCGCAAGCTCCGTCTCCGTGGCCGACATCGCCCCAACAGGCGCCCGCCGCTCCGCAAATGGCGCCAACCGCGCCTATGCAAGGCGGGTTTTCCTCTCCGCAACCGGGCGGGTTCTCCCCTCCGCAACAACAGCAACAGCAGGGGCAGCAGCAGATGCCGCCCTGCGTGCAGGAATTCTTCAAGCTGCGCGACGACGCCGAAAAGAAAGCGGCCGCAATCAAGGCGGCGAACGATCGCAAGGCGCCACCGAAGGAGGCCTGCGTGCTCTTCACCGCGCTCGCGGCCTCGCAGACCAAGATGCTCAAGTTCGTCAACGAAAATGGCCAATGGTGCGGAATCCCGGCGAACGTCACCGAGCAGATCAAGATGGGCACCGCCAAGGTCGCCGAGATCCGCACAAAGGTTTGTCAGGTGGCCGCGGCGCCGCAGCAGCGCCCACAGGGCCCAAGTTTGAGCGACGCGCTTAGCGCTCCGGTTCCGGACTCCAACAACATCAAAACCGGACGCGGCACTTATGACACCCTGACCGGCAGCCCGCTCGGAAACAAATGAGCGATAGTTCCGGACGCGTCGCCGATGCGACCGGAAACTGGGTCGACGGTCTCGCGCCACCATTCAGCCGTCCATATCTCCGCCTAGCGCGACTCGATCGGCCGATCGGTTCATGGCTTCTGCTGGTCCCGTGCTGGTGGTCGGTCGGGCTTGCGGGCATGCGCGAGGGCCACTTCCCCAACGCGTGGCACATCGTCCTTTTTTTCATCGGTGCCTTTGCGATGCGCGGCGCCGGCTGCACCTGGAACGATCTCGTCGACCGCGATCTGGATGGGCTCGTTGAACGCACGCGCTCGCGACCAATCCCATCGAAACAGGTCACGGTCGCGCAAGCGACCATGTTCATGCTTGCGCAGGCCTTGGTCGGATTCCTCGTGCTGATCCAGTTCAATCGTTTCACGGTTCTGACAGGCCTCGCTTCGCTCCTTGTGGTCGTCATTTATCCTTTCATGAAGCGCATTACCTATTGGCCGCAGATTTTCCTCGGGCTCGCCTTTTCATGGGGCGCGCTCATGGGCTGGCCGGCTGAGTTCGCCCGCCTCGATTGGCCCGCCCTCGTGCTCTATGCCGGATCGATCTGCTGGGTGATCGGCTACGACACGATCTACGCGCATCAGGATCGCGAAGACGACCTGCTGATCGGAATCAAATCCACCGCATTGTTGTTCGGTGAGCGGACGCCATCGATGCTTGCGGTCTTTTACGCATGCGCAGTCGTGTTGATTGCAGCGGCCGGCTTCATGGCCGGTGGCGGAGTTGTGTTTGCCCTCGGGCTGATTGCTTTTGCCGGACACCTCGCCTGGCAAGTGACGCGGCTGGACATAGACGACTCGGCACACTGCCTGAAGCTGTTCAAATCCAATCGCGATGCCGGCTTGATCTTGTTCGGCGCGATGCTCGTCGACGCGGCGATCTAACGAACGAGCGTTGGCGCGGACGCAGGAGCGATCGCACCTGTAATGTTGCCCCGCGCCGGACCACGGTGGCTTTGCATGTCGATCAAAATATCGTCCAGGCCGTCCTCGCCTGGGATAGCTGTCGGAAAACGCGTCGCTCGAGTGTTCGTGCGGGCCACGCCGGTATAGCTGGGTCCGCGCTGCCGGCTCGCATAGGCCGCACGTGCCTTTGCCGCCGCGACTTCACCGGTCATCGCCTCGGGACGACAGGGCCGATCGCCGCTTGCTCGGCGCATCAGATCGACGTGGATATGATTGTAGTGCGCGGCGTTGTAGCCGGGCGCGAGCACGGTTGAAAAGTGATTGCAGGCCGCAAGATGGACATCGCGCAGGAAGCCCTGCTCTTCCGGCGTCCCATGCCATCCATTCTGTACGGTAACCCGACGCCCGTCAGAGAAGGTGAAAGCGGCGATGTCGAGCGCATTGCCGAATGCATGTTCGGAAATGCCGGAACCTCCGGCACCGACCATACCGCGACACGAATAGGCGGAGATCTGCTTGATCTCCGTCACCGGTTCACCGAACCAGCGCATTGCCGCAGGCTGCACGCCATCGCTGACCCAGCGATCGAGCGCCGAGACGATCGGACACGCCAGCGTGGCGGATGGCGTAAGCGTTGCCGGTACGACTGTCGCGACTGGCGGCCTGCGTGCGGGACCAAGCGGCGGCAAGCTGCGCTGCGGCGTCTGATAAACCGGCGCCTGATACGAGCGCTGTTGCGGTTGATTGGCCGGCGTCTCGTAAGCGCGCTGTGGTGTCTGGTACGCAGGAGCGCCGTAGGTGCGCGGTGTATAAGTTGTCGGCGCACGATCGCGCGGCAACTCGGCATCGTCTGGAATATCGTCGGGCAACGGAAGCGTATTTTGCTGCACACCGCGCGTCGCGGCTGGTGCGACGCCAGGCGCGCTGAGGGAAACCGGTTGCCCGGCGGGCACGGCATATCCGTTATTTTCCGCCGGTGGCGGTCCAGGCACCCAACGCATCCGCGACGGCTGCGCGGATTGAACGGACGGGACCGTCGCTGGCGGCGCGTATTGCGGCTCATTGATCGGCCAGCGCGGCATCTGCGCCGAGCCATTCGGAATCGATCCGGGCGGCCGCGGATCGTCAGCATAGCCGACGAGCGAACTGCTTTCACCCAATGCTGCGACCTTGAGTGGGAAATCAGCGCCGCACATACCGGGGCCTTCGATCGGATCGACTTGCACGACGCTCGCGTTGATTTTAACGGAGCCCGATTTCATGCAGGCGACCTCGGCGTCGTGACGCCAGGGCGCACGTTCGCCTGACAGGAAGCTGCGACCGCAGCCAACCAGGGCCAGCAATACGCCAGCGCCAACGATGTACAGGCCGAACCTACCCTTCATGGCTCGCAAAAATGCGAGCGTTTCCTTTAACGAGGCTTCAACGCTAGCCGTCGACGATTTCGTTAAGGATAAGGAATTCTTGCCAGACGGGTTGGCGGGCTTGAACCGGTCTCGACTTTCGGATCACATCGACGCGATTTCGCCAAGATGTCGCCCGCTAGAGGTAACCCGATGGAAGGCAAGGCCCGGTTCATCTTTCCGGTCATCATCAGTGCGCTCATTGTCTTTGTGGTGAGCGGCGTGGTGACCTTCACGAATATCGGCCTGCGCGCGGATTTCGTCCCGCGTTGGCTCAAGGCATTTATGACCGGCTGGCCCGTGGCTGCCGTGCTCGCTTTTGTTGCGATCCCCTATGTGCGCCGCGCGACCGAGGTCATCGTGCGAATGATTGAGGGCCAGGCTTAGTGCTTACTGGGCCGGCTTTATGCCAAGCGTCTCGCCGATCTGCCTGACCGTTTTGAGCTGATCCTCGAGTGCTTCAGTGAATTCGGCGGGGGTTCCCGGGTTCACAACTTGCCCTGTTGCGGCGAGCTTGGTCTCGACTTCGGGATCGCTGACAACCTGACGGATGTCCGCGGCGATGCGGTCGCGAATCGCCGGCGTTACCTCACGCGGACCGAGCAGACCGACCAGCCCATCGAACTCGAGTGATTTGAATCCGGCTTCCCGCGCGGTCGGAATATCGTCCAAAGCCTTCGCGTGCTGCCGATTGGTCAACGCGATGACCTTGACCTTTCCGGCCTGCACGCGCGGACGCATGATCGCATAGGCGCCGACGAATGCATGAATGCGTCCTTCGGCCAGATCGTTGATGGCTTGCACCGTGTCCTTGTACGGCACCTTGGCCATGTCGAGCTTTTCCGTCTTCAGCCACGCCGCGAAAAGCAGGTCGTTCGCTCCCGTCACCGACGCATAATTCAGCTTGCCAGGTTCGGACTTGATTTTCGCCGCGAGCTCCTTGACCGACGAAACATTCAGGTCCGACGGCACGCCGAGTGCGATGAGCGTGTTGGTGACGCGAGCGATGGGGACAAGTTCTTTAGGATCGTACGGCAGCTTGTCGTGCAGCAGCGTGTGAGCTGTAGAACGTGGAAGCCGGCGCAAACAGCAGCACATGGTCGTCATGTGCACTGAGCACAGCCGTAATGGCGAGGAAAGCATCGCCACCTGGTCTGTTTTCGACGACGACCGGCTGGCCCCACTTCGCCGAAAGCTTGTCGGCAACCAGTCGCGCAGTAATATCGACGCCGGAGCCCGGCCCGAGCGGAATGATGAAACGAACCGGACGTTGCGGCCATTGCTGGCCGGATGTTTGTGCCTGTACAGGGAGTGCCGCGACAATTGCAGAAAGACAAAACGAAACTGTGAAAAGAAAACTGCGTAAGCGTTGCATAATTACTCCCGGCATTGAGGCGGCGGAATCACGTCATAACCGTGCCGATTAAGCAATATCGGAATAAAATCATTTCATGCATCAATTGTCGCATCCTGCATATGTTTTCCGTTGTTGGTCCTTTCGACGTTTTTAAGAGCCGGAGATTTGCCGCAAATTTGCCATCAAAAATGCCGCGCTGCGAAAGTTTTGCACTGCCAAAATTATTCCAGAGGGAATTTTTTTATGAGCCGCAATCAAGCAGTTGCATCGCCATGACAGCCAAGCATGCCCTTATGCGTAAATAGAGCGACTCCGGCCTGCAACTACCTTCGGGGGTCGTTCGTTGTGTGCTAGATTTCAATCCTCAACACGGGAGGCACCTGCCGTGGACCTTGCCTTGAAGCTCGATGTGCTGGCTGTATGCGCCGTCTTTGTTTTCGTTGGCGCGATTTTGCTCGGAGCATTCTGAGTTCAGGAGGCCGACGACAAGCTAACCAAAAATACCGGAACAGACCGGAAGACTGTTACAGCACCGGAGAGCCCCGCACGCTCTCCGGTGTTTGTTTTTTTGGATCGCGTTTCGTCTGGCTCACGCAGCCACGATACTCGGCGAAGGGTGCGCATCGTAATTGAGGATCGGCGCGAGCCAACGCTCGCATTCGGCGACAGTCCAGCCCTTGCGCTGCGCATAGTCCTCGACCTGATCCCGCTCGATTTTGCCGACTCCGAAATAGGCGCTCTGCGGGTGGCTGAAATAAAGCCCACACACGGCTGCGCCTGGCCACATAGCGAAGCTTTCGGTTAGCTGCACGCCAATGCGCTCGCTCTTCAGCAGTCGGAACAGCGTACTCTTTTCCGTGTGGTCGGGCTGCGCCGGATAGCCGGGCGCCGGACGGATGCCGCGATATTTCTCGGCGATGAGTTGGTCATGGCTGAACGTCTCGTCAGCGGCGTAGCCCCAGAATTCCTTGCGCACGCGCTGATGCAATCTCTCGGCGAACGCTTCGGCCAACCGATCGGCAAGCGCCTTCACCATGATCGCTGAGTAATCGTCATTGGCCCGTTTGAAGCGCTCGGCCACTTCGTCCTCGCCGATGCCAGCCGTGACGGTAAAGCCGCCGATGTAATCCGCCAGCCTGCTCTCGCGTGGCGCAATGAAATCGCTGAGCGCCGCATTGGCGCGGCCTTCACGTTTCGACAGTTGCTGGCGCAGCGAATGCAGAATGGCGATCGGCTCATCCCGCTCTTCATCGCCATAGACAAGAACATCGTCGCCTTTGGAATTGGCTGGCCAGAAACCAAGAACTGCGCTCGCCTTGAACCAGTGCTCGTCGACGATCTTGTCAAGCATGGCCCGCGCATCCTCGTACAGCGAGCGCGCAGCCTCACCGAATTTAGCATCGTCGAGAATGGCCGGAAATTTTCCCGACAACTCCCAGGTGGAGAAAAACGGCGTCCAGTCGATGTACTCGATCAATTCCTTGACCGGGTAATCGCCGAAGACTTCCGTGCCGATGAATTTCGGTTCGGGCGGCTGGTAGCTGCCCGACCAATCGAGCTTGAGCGCATTGCCGCGCGCTGTTGCAAGCGGAAGGCGTGCCTTGTCTTCCTGCGCACGCGCGTGCGCGGCGGCGATGCGGGCGTATTCGCCACGCAGTTCGGCCACATAGCCGGCGCGGGCATTGACGGACATCAGCGTCTGCGCCACGCCGACCGCGCGGCTCGCATCGTTCACGTAAACCGCCTGGCCGCGCTTGTAGTTGGGGTGGATTTTCACCGCCGTATGGACACGACTGGTTGTGGCGCCGCCGATCATCAGCGGCAATTCGAAACCTTGCCGCTCCATCTCGGCAGCCACGTGGCACATTTCATCGAGGGAGGGCGTGATCAACCCCGACAGGCCGATGATATCAGCCCGTTCCGTCCGCGCGGTTTCCAGAATCTTTGCCGCCGGCACCATCACGCCGAGGTCGACCACCTCGTAATTGTTGCACTGGAGAACCACGCCGACGATGTTCTTGCCGATGTCGTGCACGTCGCCCTTGACGGTCGCCATCACGATCTTGCCGCTTGAACCGCCGTGCTGCCGGCCGTCTTTTTCCTGCTCCATGTAACGGCATCAGATAGGCGACAGCCTGCTTCATCACACGCGCGGATTTCACCACCTGCGGCAGGAACATCTTTCCCGAGCCGAACAGGTCGCCGACGATGTTCATGCCTTCCATCAGCGGACCTTCGATCACCTCAAGCGGGCGCTTGGCGCGCGTGCGCGCCTCCTCGACGTCGGCTTCGATGAAGTCCGTAATGCCATGCACCAGCGCATGCGACAGGCGCTTCTCGACTGGCTGCTCGCGCCATGCCAGATCGGCTTCCTTCGCTTCCTGCCCGCCGCCCTGGAATTTTTTTGCGAGCTCCAGCAGGCGCTCGGCCGCATCGGCACGGCGGTTGAGCACCACATCCTCGCAGGCTTCGCGCAACTGCGGATCGAGATCGTCATACACAGCGATCTGACCGGCATTGACGATACCCATGTCCATGCCGGCCTTGATGGCGTGATACAGGAACACCGAATGCATCGCCTGCCGCACCCGCTCGTTGCCGCGGAAGGAAAACGACAGGTTCGAAACGCCTCCCGACACATGCGCGTACGGCAGTTCCTTGCGGATCGCGCGCGCCGCCTCGACGAAGGCGAGGCCATAGCCGTTGTGCTCCTCCATGCCGGTCGCGACGGCAAAGATGTTCGGATCGAAAATAATGTCCTCGGGCGGGAAACCGACGCGATCGACGAGTATGTCGTAGGCGCGCTTGCAAATGGTCACCTTGCGTTCGAGCGTATCGGCCTGACCTTTTTCATCGAACGCCATCACCACAACCGCAGCGCCGTAGCGGCGCACGGTACGAGCGTGGTCGATGAATGCCTCCTCGCCCTCCTTGAGCGAAATCGAGTTGACGACCGACTTGCCTTGCAGGCACTTCAGGCCCGCCTCGATCACCGAGAATTTCGATGAATCGACCATCAACGGGACTCGCGCGATGTCCGGTTCGGCGGCGATCAAGTTGAGGAACGTCGTCATCGCGTGCTCGGAATCGAGCAGCCCTTCGTCCATATTGACGTCGATCACCTGCGCGCCGTTCTCCACCTGCTCGCGCGCAATCGGAAGTCCCGCTGCGTAGTCGCCCGCCGTGATCAGCTTGCGGAATTTGGCGGAGCCGGTGACGTTGGTGCGCTCGCCGACATTGACGAAAGGAATCTCCGGCGTGAGCGTGAACGACTCGAGGCCGGACAGGCGTAACTGCCGTGGCAAATCGGGAATGGCCCGCGGAGTCTTGCCGGCGACAGCTTTGGCGATAGCCTCGATATGCTCGGGCGTGGTGCCGCAGCAGCCACCGACGACATTCACGAGGCCAGCTTCGGCAAACTCGCCCAGAAGCTCGGCCATAAAGGCCGGGCTTTCGTCGTAATAGCCGAATTCGTTCGGCAATCCGGCATTCGGATAAGCGCAGACAAATGTATCGGCCAGCCGCGCCAATTCGGCGATATGCGCGCGCAATTCGCGTGCGCCAAGTGCGCAATTCAAGCCGATGGTCACGGGTTTCGCATGTTGCACCGAATTCCAGAACGCGCCAGGCGTCTGGCCCGACAGTAGGCGCCCCGAGCGATCGGTGATCGTGCCGGAAACCATCACCGGTATATCGAGGCCGCGCTCCTCGCAAATCTCGGAAATGGCGAAAATCGCGGCTTTGGCATTGAGCGTATCGAAGATCGTTTCGATCAAAAGCAGATCGGCGCCACCATCGATCAGCCCCCGCGTCTGCTCCGAATACGCCGCACGCAACTGGTCGAAGGTGATGGCGCGGAATCCGGGGTTTGCGACGTCAGGCGAGATCGATGCCGTGCGATTGGTTGGGCCGAGAGCGCCGGCAACGAATCGACGGCGTCCGTCTTCCTTTTGCGCCTGTACGGCCGCCTCGCGCGCGAGTGCGGCCCCTGTCTGATTGAGTTCGTAGGCGATGCCCTCCATGCCGTAGTCGGCTTGCGCAATGGAGGTCGAGGAAAACGTGTTGGTGGAAACGATATCGGCGCCAGCGCGGAAATAGGCGAGGTGGATATCGCGCACGGAATCGGGACGACTGAGATTGAGCAGATCGTTGTTGCCGCGTACTTCGCGGTTCCACGCATCGAAGCGCGCGCCGCGATAGCCTTCTTCACTCAGTTTCAGCGCCTGAATCATGGTGCCCATGGCACCGTCGAGCACGAGGATGCGCTTCTGGAGCAGACCGGTGAACTCGGATCGTACGCTTCTGTCAGTCATTACTGTGCTACTTGCTCACGCGCGTTCTGTCGGGAATTGACCGGTCTCAGGCCCAGCAGATGGCAGATCGCGAAGACGAGGTCGGCGCGATTCATCGTGTAGAAGTGGAAGGTCGTGACACCGCGGTCGACAAGATCGAACACCTGCTCGGCGGCAACGGCTGCCGCAATCAGTTTGCGTGTCGCGGCGTCTCCATCGAGGCCCTGAAACCGTTCGGCGATCCAGCCAGGCACCGACGCGCCGCAGCGCTTCGCAAAGCTGGTGGCCGCCTTGAAGTTCTGCACGGGCAGGATTCCAGGCACGACCGGAATATTGATTCCCCGCGCGCGTACGCGATCGAGATATCTGAAATAAAGGTCGTTTTCGAAGAAGAACTGGGTGATCGCACGGGTTGCGCCGGCGTCGACCTTGGCCTTGAGCATATCGATGTCGGCTTCGACGGTCGGGCTGTCGGGGTGTTTCTCCGGGTAAGCCGAGACTGAAATCTCGAAATCCGAGCTGATGCGCTTGATTCCCGCGGCGAGATCGGCGGCATTGCTGTAGCCGCCCGGGTGCGGAGCATATCTTGCACCCGCGCCGTCTATTGGATCGCCGCGTAGCGCCACGATGTGGCGAACGCCGGCGGCATGATATGTGCGCACGATCGCATCGATGTCCTCACGGGTAGCGGCGATGCAAGTGAGATGTGCGGCAGGGATCAGCGGAGTTTCGGTCAGAATTCGTTTGACCGTCGCGTGGGTGCGTTCGCGCGTCGTGCCTCCCGCACCGTAGGTCACCGACACGAAGTCCGGCGCCAAGGGCGCCAGGCGCTCGATCGACTCCCAAAGAATCCTGTCCATCTCCTCGCTGTTGGGCGGGAAGAATTCGAACGACACGCCGATGCGACCACTGTTCGCGCGCGTAAACCGGCTCAGCCGGATGGGACTGTTCATCACGCTACCTCCCGCCGATACGGCGCGGCCATCAGCGCGCGTGTGTCGCGTGCAAGCCAAAGCGAAACCGCGATCTTGCCTTCGGAGCCCTGTTCCGGCGTCAGCGATTTGTGCAGCACCGGGTCAAGACCCGATGCCGTGATCCACTGTGTCACGGTTTCCGGGGCAAATCCGAGGCGTCGATGCGCAAACTGTTCACGCAGGAATTCCTGCTCGTGTGGTGCAAAGTCGATCACCAGCAGGCGTCCGCCCGGACGCAACACGCGCGCCGCCTCATGGATCGCGCGTGCGCCGTCGTCGAGGAAATGCAGCACCTGGTGCAAAATGACGACGTCGAAAGAATCGTTGGCGAGTGGCAGATCGTAGATGTCGCCCTGCCGCACGCTGCAGTTCTTGAGACCGGCGCGCTCAAGTCGGTCGCGCGCAAGCAACAGCATGTCGAGCGAGAGGTCGAGCCCGAGACCGCGCTCGATTTCCGGGCCGAACAATTCGAGCATGCGCCCCGTTCCGGTCCCCAGATCGAGCAAGGAGCGGAAGGGCTTGTCGGCGAGCGCAGCGCGAATAGCTTCTTCGACCGCAGCGTCCGTCACGTGCAATTTTCGGATGCGGTCCCACTCGGCGGCGTGTGCGCGGAAATAGGCCTGCGCGGCTGTGGCTCGCGCCTGCCGTACCGACGCAAGCCGCGCGCGGTCGCGCGCGATCATCTGGTCGCCAGGGTTAAGCCGGTCGATCAGGGTGCGGGCGACATCCGCGCCCTCCCCGTGTTCGGCCAACCGGAAGAAGGCCCAGGTGCCTTCCCGGAAACGCTCGACGAGGCCGGCTTCGGCCAGGAGCTTTAAGTGGCGCGAGATGCGTGGTTGCGACTGGCGCAGGATGTCGGTCAGATCGGATACGGTCAGCTCAGCTTCGGCCAAAAGGGCCAGCACGCGCAGGCGTGTCTCCTCGCCCGCCGCCTTGAGGGCGGAGTTGAGAGCATCAAAACTCAGAGTGCCGCTCGGGCTCATTTATGGGCAATTTCCCACTATATAAGGATATGTTTATACGTTGAAGCGTCCGTTCGCAAGTCCCGGCACCCGCATTTATTTGGCCCGTTGACGGACCGTCCGGCATGGCCACGAATGCAGGGCGAACGGGAGCCTCGGCATGAGCAGCAAAGACTTCGGCATCTGGGAGGGCGAAAAGACCATTGATCTGCCCCAAAAGGCGGACGCCGGGCTCTATTTCATCGGCAGGATCCACACCCCCTGGAAGGAACGCAAGGACTGCCCGAAGAACGCGCGGGAGTCAGAGGCGGTCTGTACAGTCGAGGTCAACGCGCGTTGGCGCGAAGCTCTCAAGGATGTCGAGACCTGCACGCACGTTGTCCTGCTCTACTGGATGGACCGATCGCCGCGAAATCTGGTGCTGCAGGTGCCAGGCCATCTCGGCATCCAGCGGGGCACTTTCGCCTTGCGCTCTCCTGCCCGCCCCAACCCCATCGCAATGAGCGTTGTCAAATTGCTGAGCGTCGATGACAACCGACTTTCAGTCGTTGGGCTCGATTGCCTGGATGGCACGCCACTCCTCGACATCAAGCCCTACTTTGCCTCGACCGACAGCGTGCCCGAGGCGAGCGTTGGCTGGCACAAACGGAAAGACTGACGCGCCCCCAAACTCGATGTTGGCCAAATCGTTCCTGAGTGCTGACAGGATTTACCCGACCAGCCACCAGGAACCTTTGAACCCGCCGTTCATTCTCCCGCCGGAGACGGGAGGGTGAAATCGAGGGTGCCATGTCCAGATCAGTCACGCTTGCCGCGCTTATCGGCGCCGTTGCGCTGTCGTGCGGTACCGCCAGAGCCGAACCGCTGTTTGCCTTCCTCGCGCCAGCCGCTCCGACCCAGCTCGCGCCGCAGACCGCTGCACTCGCGCCGGCCGACGACGAGGACCAGGCGCCAGTCGATGCACGTCTGCGCCGACAGATTGTGAATTATTCCGGCCACGAGGCTCCTGGCACCATCATTGTCGATACGCCCAACACCTACCTTTATTACGTGCTCGGCAGTGGCAAAGCGATGCGCTACGGCATCGGCGTTGGCCGCGAAGGCTTCACCTGGTCGGGCGTAAAGACAGTCGAGCGCAAGACCGAATGGCCTGACTGGTATCCGCCGAGCGAGATGCTCGCACGCCAACCTTATCTGCCGCGCATGACCGCCGGTGGCCCAGGCAATCCGCTCGGTGCCCGCGCGATGTACATTGCCGGCACGCAATATCGCATTCACGGCACGAACGCGCCGAGCACGATCGGCAAACAGGTATCGAGCGGCTGCATTCGTCTCACGAATGAGGACGTCATCGACCTTTTCGATCGCGTGCAGATTGGTGCAAAGGTGATCGTGCTGCCGCAGACGGCGTCGGCAAAATCCCGGCAAGGTTCGATGGCCCACGCCTACGCACCGGCATTGCAAAGCCGCGCGCAGGCGACCTGGGAGACGATACGGCCTTCAGGCCGCTACTAGCCGTCACAGCGCTGGCCGCGATAGGCGGCCATGACAAGACTGCCGACTTTCGCTAAACCGCTCCGCACCAGTAACGGAGCGGATCAAATCAATGCGTATTGCAGCCATGGCAGCCGGTGCTCTCGGCGGTTATTTTGGCGCGCGCCTCGCGGCGGCGGGCCATGATGTTTTCTTCATCGCGCGTGGCACACATCGCGATGCGATTGCAAAGAACGGCCTCAAGATCGAAAGCGTTCACGGCGATCTGCATATCCCGAAACCGAACGTCACAGATGACCCCGCGAAAGTCGGACCTGTCGACATTGTGCTGTTCGCAGTGAAGTTGTGGGATACCGAGACAGCCGCCGAAGCGGCGCGTCCGCTTCTTGGCACAGATAGCCGCCTCATTACTTTTCAGAATGGCGTCGACAACGTCGATCGGCTTTCTTCCATATTAGGCAGCGACCGCGTTCTCGGCGGCGCGGCTTACATCGCCACGGTCATCGCTTCGCCGGGCGTGATCAAACACACCAGCCAATTCGCAACCTTGCGATTCGGGCGCGCCGACAAAAAGCCCGACGCAAAACTCAGCGCGTTCGTTGACGCCGGCAAGGCGGCCAAGCTCGACATCGATCTGTCCGCCGACATATCGCGCGAGCTCTGGCAAAAATTCATTTTCCTCACGGCCATGGCCGGCTCCACGGCCAGCCTTCGCTCCCCAATCGGTCCCATCATTGCGGACCCCGAGTTACGCGAATTTTTCCACCAGCTGATGGAAGAGGCCTTTGCGGTCGGAAAGGCAAAGGGTATCTCGCTCGATCATGCCTACATCGACGAGCGGATGAATTTCCTCGTCAACAAGATCGAACCGGGCATGCGCGCTTCGATGGCGCACGATCTCGAGCGCGGCAATCGCCTCGAGCTTGATTGGCTCGCCGGAAAGGTCCGTGCGCTCGGCCGCGAGTTCGGCATCCCGACGCCGGCAAGCGATACGGTTTACACGGTCCTCAAATTGCATCGCATGGGCACTCACTGACGCCCATACGCGAAGAAGCCCCGACGCCAGCGCCGGGGCTTCCCGTGCGTTCCGGTTGGAAAGGGGCAAACCAAACCAACCGTCCCGGCACATCGTCGGCGGCACGAATGCCGCACAAGCCAGAAGCGGTGCCACTCAAAAAAAGGCCGCACGCAGGTCGCGCGGCCATCAAGTCAGGTATTACCTTCGCTGCCACTCACTCTGGTTTCAGAGGGGAAAGAGTGGCGCACCATTCGACCGGCTTTGCCATCTCGGCGCTTTTGCCAGGATCATTGATTCAGATTAATGGTAGGGTTTGCCGCCGGGAAAGCCATGCACGCGGGACCGACCCAGGGACTGGACCAGCATCCGTTTGTCATGCGGTTGCTGCAGCACATCGACCTTAGTGTCGATGATCTGAAGAGTCTCGAAGCCCTGATCAACGACCAAATGTCGGTCAAGCGCAGGCGCGACCTCATCGTCGACGGTTACGAATTCAGCAAGCTCTGCTTCCTCAGGGACGGCTACGCCGTGCGCTACAAGCTGTTGCGCAACGGCAAGCGACAGATCCTCAATGTGCTTTTGCCCGGTGACCTCGTGGGAATCCCGGGCAGTTTCCTCAAGCGCGCCATCTACTCGGTGACCGCCATCACCGATCTGACGATGAATGTCTGCTCGCTCGAATCCTATGTGCAGCTCTGTTATCGCCGCCCGCAATTCGGCCTGGCTTTGGCCTGGATCGCCGTGCAGGAGGCCGCAACCTATGCGGAGCACATCATTGATGTCGGACGTCGCACGCCGATCGAACGGCTATCGCATTTTCTGCTCGAACTTCACGAGCGGCTCTACGCGGTCGGTCGCGCCGAGAAAACGAGTTTCGCCCTGCCGTTTTCGCAGGAAGTCATGGCCGACGTACTCGGCCTGAGCGTTCCACATCTCAATCGCATGATGCAGAGGCTGCGCGGCGAAAAATTGATTGCGGGTAGCGAACGCCGCGTTGAATTTGTCGATCCGGGCGCCATGCAGGCGCTCGCGCAATATCAGCCGCAGAACATTACACCGATTCCGACGCCGGCCCCGGTCTAGCGCCGGCGCGCCGGTGCCGGCAGCATGACGGCAATAATCGCGGCGCCAGCGACGGCGCAAGTCGCGGCCACGATCAATCCCGCTCTGTAACCGAATGCAAATGACGCGATGCCGGCCGAAAACGCAATGCCGGCAAGTTGTGCGATCCGGCTCATTGCGTTGTTGATGCCCGAAGCGAGGCCTTCGTCGCTGTTCGCCACACTCGACATCACAGATGCTGTTAGCGGCGCAACGACCAGGGCAAACGAGATACCCAACAGCAGCATCGGTACGAGCACGCCCAATGTGGGCGAAGCATTTTTGCCTAGAGCAAGCAGCAGCAAAGCGAAGCCCGCGCCAAGTGGCCCGACAATCAGCAGACGGCGCGCGCCGATCTTGTCGGCCAATGCGCCGAACGGTTGCGACAGGAAGCCCATAGCAAGGGTGAACGGGAGAAATGCGAGCCCGGCGCCGGTCGGCGTCAGTCCGCGCCGATCGACGAGATCGAAGGACAACGAGAAGAACATGATCGAAAGCCCGGTGTAGATGAGCAGCGTCGCGAGGTTCAGACCAACAAACGGGCGATTGTCGATCAGGCGCGGCGGAGTCATCGGCGATGGACTGACGCGTTCCCACAGCGCGTAAGCCACAAGCGCCGCGATACCGAGGACGACAGCGACCGCGATCATTCCGCGACTTGCGCCCGCCTTGTCCGGGCCGATCTGGCTGAGCGCCCACGCCAGGACGCCAAGCCCGATGGCAAGAATGGCCGCGCCGATAACATCGAAACGGCGCGTCGCATGCTGATCGGGCGGGGCGCGCGCAATCAGCAGCGCAACCGCAATCGCCGCCAGTGGCAGATTTATTGCGAAGATCCACTGCCAGCCGAAATTCTCGGTCAGCCAGCCGCCGAGCACCGGGCCGCCCGCGGTCGTCAGCGAAGAAGCGGCCGCCCACACACCGATAGCGCGGCTGCGTTCTTCTTTTGGATAAGTCGCGCCGATCAATGCCAGGCTCGCCGGCGTCAGGATGGCGGCAGAGATCCCTTGCGCCACACGGCACGCAATGAGCCAGCCGATCGTCGGCGCTACGATGCAGGCGACCGATGCCAGTCCAAAACCCACGCAGCCGACGGCCAGCATGCGCGCCTTGCCGTAGTGATCGGCGAGAGCGCCACCGATCAATGTCAGCGCAGCAAGCGCGAGCACATAGCCGTTGAGCACCCATTGCACGGTGGCGAGGTCGGCGCCAAAAAAAGCCCGCAGCTTGGGCAGCGCGACGGTGAGTGCAGAACCATCGACGAACGCCATCGAGGAAGCGAGCACACAAGCTGCGAGCACGATCCGGCGACGCTGCGGAGTGATCTCTCGGCCGATTTCGCGCGGGCAAGCTTCGGCGGCAATGATGCCGCGGTCGCATGGCTCGACGAATGGTTGCGCCATGCCGACATCATGGATTGCCGGGAGAAACCCGGCAATGACGTGTCTTTACGCCTCAGTTGAACTTGTAGGCCAGGCCGAAGTTCAGCGTGTGCGTGCGCAATCGGACGTCGTAGTTGTCGACGATGGGGCCGATGATCCCCGTACGGGCCATCGTGAACGATTCCGAACCGAAATCGGCGTAGCGATATTCGGCGCGCGCCAGCCAGTGGTGCCAGAGTGAGGTTTCGATGCCGCCGCCGAGCGTCCAGCCGGGTTTGGTTGTGGAGTTTGCCGCACCCGCCGGCGAAGCACCGATACTGGCACAGGTGTCGCTGACGCACGTCGAGCTCACCTCATAGTGCTGCCAGGCAACGCCACCCGTCGCATAAGCCAAGGTCGCAGGTGTCAGCAGTATGCCGATGCGGCCACGCAGACTTGCATCCCATGTTGCCTTCATCGACGTTGAGTTAGCAGCAAGTCCGGTTCGGAGCAGCGGGGTGAAATTTCCCGACAACGTTGTCGTCTGGTTTGCGAATCCGACGTCACCCTCGACGCCGACGACCCACCGAGGCATGAATTGCCAGTTGAAGCCCAGATAAGGACTTCCGCGGAAACCCGTGCCATCGACAGATTGACTCGTGCTAAAGCCAGCCAAATTAACGGGAGTACCGAATGTCACCGAGTTCGTTGTCAGTTCGCTTTGCGAGGCGCGGGCACCGACTCCGAGGCCCATATAGAGCCCACTCCAGAACAGCACATCTGGGGGAACGCTCGAGGCGAATGCCCCTGCGCCATCGCCAACGATCGGCTCGCCAAATTTGTAGGCGAGGCCGAACGTCGCTGTATGCGTGCGCAACCTGACATCCACATTGTCATTGGATGCAAAAGGTCCAGGCACCCCTATTGTCCCCGCACGCGCCACTGTCAGTGACGAAGTGCCAAAATCCGCATAGCGATATTCGGCCCGCGCCAGCCAGTTACCCCAGAGCGCCGTCTCGAGGCCGCCACCAACCGTCCAACCCGCTCTTGTCGTCGAGTCCGAGACGACCTTTGGCGTCAAATTGGCACCGCCATTGCTGCAGTCGCAGGCCGACCTCACATCGTAGTGCTGCCAGGCAACACCACCGGTGGCATAGGCGAGGGTTGACGGCGTGACGAGAAATCCGAGACGGCCACGCAGGCTCGCATCCCACGTTGCCTTTACGGCGAAAATGTCGCTTCCGCTGGGATCGACCTCGACCAGTGCAAGAGGGACCGGAAAAGCGCCACGCGCGCTCGCCTGATTTGCGAAGCCCACGTCGCCCTCCAACCCGGCGATCCAACGCGGCGCGAATTGCCAGTTGTACCCAACGTATGGGGAAGCTCGGAATCCAATGCCATCGAGGGGTTGGCCTGTCGCTATCGAGCCCAAGTCGGCCGGCTGAAACAGCGGCCCGATCGACTCCGAAGTCACCGTCGCATCGGTCCGCGTTGCGCGAGAGCCGACACCGAGGCCCAGATAAAAACCGGTCCATGATGACGAAACGACGGGGGACGGATTGGCAAAGCGTCCATCGTTTCTGCGTTCAGCGGTTTGCGCGAAGCTCCCGACAGTGAACGCTGTGAGCGTCACGATCGTCAGCGAAATCGTCCTCATCGACTGTCCCTTGCATTGTCGCGACAGCAGTCAGGCGCGCGCCGGTTCGCGTGGCCTCGCACGACAATTTCAGACTAGTGGTTTCGGACGATTACGCTTGGACCTAAGCGACAAAGAATTTGCTTGAAGCGACAATGCTCAGGATTTAGCGCGAGCTTCTGTATTTCGTTTGCCGACTGTTGCCAATTGGCGACGGTTGACGAGTCATCCAAACGGATGAGTGCGTCCCCGATTTAGAATGGGGGCCGCATCATGGATGCGCGGGTCAAGCCCGCGCATGACTCAGAGGGTGTGGCGCAGCGAGTGTGTGGCGCGGCGTCTCAAAGCGGTCATTGCCGGGTTTGACCCGGCAATCCATGATGCCGCCCCGAAATGTCTGACTACTGGGTTTACCTGCTGACCAACAAGCCGCGCAGCACACTCTACGTCGGCGTGACAAACGATTTGGTCCGGCGTGTCTTCGAGCATCGCGAAGGCCTGGTGAAAGGTTTCACCGCCCGCTACGGACTCAAGATGCTCGTTTATTTTGAGCGTTACGATTCGCCGTCGGCTGCGATACAGCGCGAGAAGAACATCAAGCATTGGTCGCGGCTTTGGAAGCTCGAACTCGTGGAGTCGCTCAATCCGAAATGGCGGGATCTCTACAGCGACATCATCCGCTGAGCCTCATCATGGATGCGCGGGTCAAGCCCGCGCATGACTCAGAGAGTGTGGCGCGGCGAGCATGAGGCACCGCGCCCCAAAGTGGTCATTGCCGGGCTCGACCCTACAACGACATCATCCGCTGAGCCTCATCATGGATGCGCGGGTCAAGCCCGCGCATGACTCAGAGGGTGTGGCGCGGCGAGCATGAGGCACCGCGCCCCAAAGTGATCATTGCCGGGCTTGACGCCGTTCCGCAACGTCTGACTACTGGATCTACTTTCTGATCCCCGGCATGACCCGGACGAGGAACTGCTTTGTTCCCGGCCGCATTGACACCCCTGCCCCCGCGCTTACATTAAACATTGTTCCGAGGGGTGCCCCATTGGTGGGCTGAGAAAAACCCTTTGAACCTGATCCGGGTCATGCCGGCGAAGGGACAGGACAAATGGCGACCTCCATCTTTCTTGCGCGGTTGATCGGGCCGGTGATGGCCTTGGTTGGCGTGAGCGTGCTCGCCAACGAGGCCGCGTTCCGCAAGCTGGCGCAGGAATTTCTGCGCAGCCCGGCGCTGATATTTCTCTCCGGTATGATCCTGATGCCGGCCGGGCTCGCGGTCGTGCTCAGCCACAATGTGTGGGTCGCGGACTGGCCGGTGATCGTCACCCTGCTCGGCTGGCTTGCCGTCATCACGGGTGCGGTGCGCATCTTCGCGCCGGACCGCGCGACCAAATTCGCGAAGAAGGTTCTCAGTTACAATTTCACCATGGGTGCGGCCGCGTTCTGGGTCATCGTCGGTGCCGCGCTCTGCTACTTCGGTTTTCGCTCGGGAGTCACCGCATGAACAAACCAGTCACCAGCGCCGATCTCGCTACGCCCAAGGTCACGACCGGCGCCCTGCCCGCGTCGCGCAAAATCTATTCGCAGCCCGAGGCCGCGCCCGACCTGCGCGTGCCGCTGCGCGAGATCGCGCTCGATGCATCGTCGGGCGAGCCGCCGCTGCCGGTCTACGACACCACGGGTCCGTACACCGATCCGGATGTGACGACCGATGTGGAAAAGGGTCTGTCACGCACACGCATCGAATGGGTGAAAGAGCGCGGCGGCGTCGAGCAATATGAAGGCCGGCCGATCCAGCCAGTCGACAACGGCAACGTTACCGGCAAGCATCTGGCGCGCAATTTCCCGAACACGCCAAAGCCCTGGCGTGCGCTAGAAGGCAAGCCGGTCACGCAATATGAGTTTGCCAAGGCCGGCATAATTACCAAGGAAATGATCTACGTGGCCGAGCGCGAGAACCTCGGCCGCAAGAAGCAACTCGAGCGCGCGGAAGCCGCACTCGCCGATGGCGAAAGCTTCGGCGCTTCAGTGCCCGCATTCATCACGCCGGAATTCGTGCGCAGCGAAATCGCGCGCGGCCGCGCAATCATTCCTTCAAACATCAACCACGCCGAGCTCGAGCCGATGATCATCGGCCGCAACTTCCTGGTGAAGATCAACGCCAATATCGGCAATTCCGCCGTCACGTCATCGGTCGAGGAAGAGGTCGAGAAGATGGTGTGGGCGATCCGCTGGGGCGCCGACACGGTGATGGACCTCTCGACGGGTCGCAACATCCACAACACGCGCGAATGGATCCTGCGCAACTCGCCGGTGCCGATCGGCACCGTGCCGATCTACCAGGCGCTGGAGAAGGTGGACGGCGATCCCGTCAAGCTCGATTGGGAGTGCTACAAGGACACACTCATCGAGCAGTGCGAACAGGGCGTCGACTATTTCACCATTCATGCCGGCGTGCGGCTGGCTTACGTGCCGCTCACCGCCGACCGCGTCACCGGCATTGTCTCGCGCGGTGGCTCGATCATGGCGAAGTGGTGCCTGTCGCGGCACAAGGAAAGCTTCCTTTACGAACGCTTCGACGAGATCTGCGACATCATGCGCAAGTATGACGTGTCGTTCTCGCTCGGCGACGGCCTGCGTCCCGGCTCGATCGCCGACGCCAACGACCGCGCGCAGTTTGCCGAACTCGAGACGCTCGGCGAGCTCACGCAGATCGCCTGGAAGAAGGGCTGCCAGGTGATGATCGAAGGCCCCGGCCATGTGCCGATGCACAAGATCAAGATCAACATGGACAAGCAACTGAAGGAGTGCGGCGAAGCGCCGTTCTACACGCTCGGCCCACTCACGACCGACATCGCGCCCGGCTACGACCACATCACGTCGGGCATTGGCGCTGCCATGATCGGCTGGTTCGGCTGCGCCATGCTTTGCTATGTGACGCCGAAAGAGCATCTCGGCCTGCCCGATCGCGACGACGTCAAGGAAGGCGTGATCACCTACAAGATCGCGGCGCACGCCGCGGACCTCGCCAAGGGACATCCAGCGGCGCAACTGCGCGACGATGCGCTGTCACGCGCGCGCTTCGACTTCCGCTGGCAGGACCAGTTCAACCTCGGGCTCGACCCCGATACCGCCCGCGAATATCACGACGAGACCCTGCCCAAGGAAGCGCACAAGGTGGCGCATTTCTGCTCCATGTGCGGCCCGAAGTTCTGTTCGATGAAGATCACGCAGGACGTACGGGACTATGCGGCGACGTTGAATGACAAGGAAGCCGGCATGAAGGAGATGTCGGACAAATTCAACGCCATGGGCCAGCAGGTTTATGTCGACGCGGAGAAGGTGAAGGAGAGCAACAAGGCGCTATGAAGTGGCTTGGAGCGTCGGGCGCCATCGTGGCCGGGCTGATATAATTGGGAGTCGGCACACGCTTTGAGTTCGACGGTGGCGCCGCCGCAAGACGCAAGCCTCAAGATCGTGGGAAAAATCGCAAAAACGCTTGAGGTCGAGCCCGCCGAACTGCTGAAATTGCCCTCGCGGCGCGCTCTACGGCGAAAATAGCGCGCGTTGACGCCGCTGGCATTTCGGGGGGCGAGACCATGAAGCCGTTTTATGCAGCTGCCCTTGCGGCAGCGCTTCTCACCACGTTGGCGGCAGACCGAGCAAGCGCGCAGAAATCGTCCCTCACCGAAAAGCTCAATGCCTATGTCGGCTGCATCAACCGGCTCTCGGAGCGCAGCTACGATTCACGCTCGCGCTATTTCAGCTGGGCGGCGAAAAGTGGCCCGACCGGCAAGGAGCGGATCATCTACGGCACCTACACGATCTACGACACGTCCGACTGCCGCAAGAATGTCGAGAAGGCCAATGCGATGGAGCCGCACGACGCCGCGATCGAAGCCGCGGCGGCAGCCTATGCCGATGCGGTGAGCAAGCTCGAGCCGCTGTTGAAAGAGACCGACGACTATTACTCCCAGGAAAACTACAAGGACGACAAGATGGCCAAGGGCAAGGCCTGCATCCTCGTCTTGTCGCCGCGTGGGATGCGTTCGCCACCGCCGACCAAGAAACTGCGCGGCGAGGTCGAAGCCATCAACGACAGGCGCGCACAGGAAAAGCTCGCCGAGATCGAGAAAAGCGAAGGCCGCAAGACGCGCTACTATGTCGAGGCGCTGATGATCCAGGCCAAGCGCGTGCTGCGCGCCGAGGATGCCGAGAAGCCCGACATCGCCGCGATCACGCAGGCGCTGAACGAGTACGAAGAAACCATCAAGGCAGCCGAAGCAGGCATCCGGCACAGGCGGCGGACCGAAGATCGGCTCGTTCTTCTTGAGCAATGCGAAGTCGTATCTGGTGACTGCGAAGCAACTGATGCGCCGCATCCGCGACAAGGTGCCCTACAGTTCCGGCGACAAGATGATGCTCAGCAATGCCGGCAGCGGCTGGATGGTCGAGGGTTCCCCGCCGCGGCTGCTGCGCGACTACAACCAGCTGGTCGAGGCCTACAACCGCGGCGCCAATATCTGACGCGCCGACAACGGTTTTCTGCCTTGGCAATGCCCGGATTGCGATCCATCCATCCCCTTCCTATCTGATGTCGGAAATGAGCCGGGCCGCCCGCCCGGCCACAATGGAGAAACGACGATGTGGGCTGCCTTTGTCCGGCAATTTGCCGCTTATGCCATTACCCGGCGCGGCAAGAAGCTGTTCGCGCTGATCGGCGTGCTGGCCTTGTGCTTCGGCGCGGCCTTGCTGATCGACATGCGGTTCTATGTGTCGGCAAGTTTTATCACGGTACTGGCGGGCTTCTCGGCCGTCGCCTACGTCATCCAGCACGTGAAGATCAAACGCATCGAACACCAGCGCCTTCTGCTCAAGGCGGAAGCGGCGCGTCAGCGCGCCTTGATCGCGCAGGCTCGGCTCGAGCGGATCGATAACGCGAAGTCTGCAGTGAATGGCGCGATGGCCGGCGCCGTTGCCTTCGTGGCGCACAATGCCAATGTCGTCGCCAACGAGGCCGTGCTGGCGGTGAGAGAAAACGTCGAGGCTATCGAGCGTGCGTACCGAACGGCTGCCGGCATGTTGGAAACCAGGGCGCGTGAAAGTCTGGTGTATGCGCGGCGGAGTTGGCGTTCGCTGAAGATGTAATTTCTCGCTACGTCGCGAAATTTGAGTCATGGCAGGGACAAGCCCTGCCATGACGCTATAGTCTCGTCGCCCAACCGGGAGACGACGATGGACAAACATTTCATGACGGCCGCGCTGCTCTGTCTCGCGATGGCCATGGCGCCGATTGCCGCGACAGGCGCCGAACTGAAGGTGCTGGCCGGCGGCTCGATGACCGCGAGCCTGAAAGACCTCGGTCCGAAATTCGAGGCCGCAACGGGCCACAAGCTCGACATCACCTTCGCGGCGACCCCCGAGCTCATCAAGATGACGTCTGCCCCGTTCGATCTCGGCGTAGTGCCCGTCGACGTGATGAAGAACGATGATGCGCGGGCAAAGTTTTCCGGCGCGCCAGCCAATATCGCGCGCGTCGGCTACGGCGTTGCGGTGAAAGCGGGTGCGCCGAAGCCCGACGTCAGCACGCTCGAAGCGCTGAAGGGGACGCTGCTCAAGGCACAATCGATTGCCGTGTTTCCGACCAGCGCGGCCGGCGCCTTCGTGCAGAAGACTTTCGAACGCCTCGGCATCATGGAAGTGATAAAAGACAAGCTGAAAGTGCAGGCCGGCCCCGCAGCAATCCCGCAGGCGGTCGCCAAGGGCGAGGCCGAGCTTGGCGTGTTTCTCACGAACGTGCTGCTTGCACCCGGTGTCGAACTGGCCGGCCCCTTCCCCGGCGACCTGCAACAGGACCTTGTCTTTGTCGGCGCCGTCAGCGCCGACAGCAAAAATGCGGACGCAGCAAAGGCATTTCTCGATTATCTCAAGACACCCGATGCCGTCAGCGTGTTCAAGGCCAAAGGCGTGACGCCGGGATAATCCGGCCACTAGGCA
Source organism: uncultured Alphaproteobacteria bacterium (assembly GCA_963707615.1). Classification (GTDB taxonomy): domain Bacteria; phylum Pseudomonadota; class Alphaproteobacteria; order Rhizobiales; family Xanthobacteraceae; genus Pseudolabrys. The sequence continues at coordinate 108,665 of CAVPQT010000006.1, read as the reverse complement.
GCTTCGCATGACCGAACCTCGCGGACGCCTCACCGTCGCTGCCCTCCTCTCGTTCAATGGCGGTTTCGTCGACACCGTGGGCTTTCTCGGGCTGAGCGGGCTTTTCGTCGCTCATGTCACCGGCAATTTCGTCACACTGGGCGCGGCACTCGTGCTGGGCAGCCACGGCATTCTCAACAAGGTCCTGGCACTCCCTGAATTCATCGCCGTGATCGCGCTTGCGCGACTTCTCGGCGGCATAGCGCGCAAGCGCGGCTGGCCCGCGCTGCGCATCATGCTCGCGATCGAGTTTGTTCTGCTCGCCGCCTTCTTCGCGCTCGCCGTGAGGTTCGGTCCCTTCGAAGACGCCGACAGGCCGCTGGCGCTGTTGACCGGCTTCGCGGGAATTGCCGCCATGGCTATACAGAACGCGCTGCAGCGCGTGCATCTGTCGAGCCTGCCACCGACGACGCTGATGACCGGCTCGACCACGCAGGCCACGATCGATGCGGTTGATCTGCTTGCCGGCACCGCCGCCGGCGACGCGGCGGCGGTACGTACGCGATTCTCGCGTTTGGCAATGAGCGTGCTGGTGTTCGCGGCGGGCTGCGCCTCAGGGGCCCTGCTCTACTGGCTGACAGGCTTCTGGTGTCTCGCCATCCCCGTGCTCATCGGCGCGGTGGCCGCGTTCATGCGCCTCGATGAGACAGCGCAGTAGGGCGTTGAGCTTCGACCCTCTCGTCATGGCCGGGCTTGTCCCGCACCAACGTCTCCACCGGTCATTGCCGGGCTTGACCCGGCAATCGAAGAGGCATCGCAGACGATCAGAAGTCGCAAGAATTTTGGATTTGCGCCTCATCATGGATGCGCGGGTCAAGCCCGCGCATGACGCCTCACGTCGGCGTCATGCCCCCTGGCTTGTCCCGCCTGCAGTCCGAAGCGTCGATTGATGGCAGCCGCGTGTCCTCGCCCGGTGATGACTGCAAGAGGCTCTCAGCAATTTTTGCAGATGCTCGGAATCGGCCCCAGCGGGTCGGGCTGTTTGCGCGCTGAATCTTCGTCCTTGCGCACAGCGGGAGGCAGGTCGTTTTGCATCGGCTGCCGGTGACCGACCGGCGCCTGTGGTATCGCAGTGCCGCTCGTGGGCGCCGATGGCGACGGCTTTTGTCCCGGCAGGGTTTTGCCCTGGTCCTGCGACAAGGCAGCGTCGCTCATGAACATGAAAACGGGGATCACGATCGTCATGGTGCGCATGGGATCTGACCTTTCGCGAACCGGTCCGGCACTGTAACCGCCAGCCCTGTACCGGGTTCCCTGATTATAGCGCAATGCCGCGCTGAGCGGAATCGCCAGACTCTCGCGCTACAATAGATCACACGAAAATCGTAAGGACTGGAGGCTTGCGGCATGCCGGCAATGGATTTGGAGCGGCAATCCCGCCGTCTGCAGCTCGTGGAAGAGCACGTGAGGCTGGAGAACCAGCACGACCTTGACGGTATCATGACAACGTTCGGTGCCTCACCTCGCTACGACGATGAGCCGTGGAACGCGCACTACGCGGGCCGCGACGGAGTGCGATCATTTTATTCAGAGTTGTTGTGCGCGATGCCTGACCTGCAGATCGACGTGCAGCGGCGACACATCAGTGAAGCCACAATCGTTCTGGAAGCCATTATCCGCGGACACCATCTGGGCGCGTGGCGCGGCCTGCCTCCGACCGGCCGTCATGTTCAATTTCCGCTCTGCGGCGTCTACACCTTCGATGAAGAGGACAGACTTGCCGGCGAAAAGATCTATTACGACCGCGCCACAGTATTGCGCCAGCTCGGCGTCTTTCATGAGCCGGACGGCCTATGGGGTCGCATCAATGCGATCGTGATGCATCCGGGCACGATGGTGCGAGTCCTGCGGCGCATGATTGCCCGGCCTGACGCCGGGCGTTGAAAGCCTGTCACAAATTCTGCAGGTACGTTAGAAACGACAGAAACCAGAACTGATCCAAGGGGAGAACAATGCGGAGGGTGAGTGTCATCGGCGCCGGCACGATCGGAGCAAGCTGGGCGGCCTATTTTCTTGCGCGCGGATACGAGGTCTCCGGCTACGATCCGGCGCCGAACGGCGAGGCCTTCGCCCGGCGTTTCATCGACACGGCCTGGCCGACGTTGGAAAAACTAAACGTCGTGCAAGCGAGTGCCGACCGCAAGCGTTTCGAGTTTTTCAAGGATCCGGCGGCGGCCACCAAGGGCGCGGAGTTCATCCAGGAAAGCGGGCCCGAACGCGAAGACCTCAAAATCGAATTGTTCGCGACACTGGACGCCGCACTGCCCCCGGATGTCGTGATCGCGACGAGCTCCTCAGGCCTTCTCATCAGCCGCGTGAGCGTGAAGTGCAAACATCCGGAACGCTGCGTAATCGGCCATCCATTCAATCCCCCTCACCTCATTCCGCTGGTCGAGGTTGTCGGAGGCCCGAAGACCTCGCCGGAAGCGATCGGCAAGGCGATGCAATTCTATCGCGACATCGGCAAGCATCCGATCCACATCAAGAAAGAAGTGAAGGGCCACGTCGCCAACCGCCTGCAGGTGGCGCTGTGGCGTGAAGCCGTTCATCTCGTCGCCGAAGGTGTTGTTTCCGTCGCCGATGCCGACGCGGCCATCGCCTATGGACCCGGCCTGCGCTGGGCGTTGATGGGGCCGCATCTCACATTTCACATGGCCGGCGGCGAAGGCGGCATGAAGCATTTCATGGATCATCTCGGCGGCCCGATTCAGGGCTGGATGGACGATCTCGGCCAGACACGACTGACGCCAGACGTTCAGAAGAAGATCATCGACGGCGTCGCCGAGGAAGCGGCCGGACGCAACATGGCCGACCTTCAGCGCTGGCGCGACCGAAAGCTGATCGACATTCTGAAAGTGTCGGGAGAGCAGTGAAGCGTACGCGCGCGCAGCTCAGGCAAAACGCACGCGTGCCCGCTCCCGCGCCTTCTCGGCTTCAATTTCGCGGTCGCGCGCGGGCGCGGATGTCTGCAGGGAATGCAGAAGCTTGTGCGCGGCCTGCGAGACCTCATTCACGGCAAGTTCGAAGGCCGCGGCATTGGCCTGCGACGGCTTGTTGAACCCGGAGAGCTTGCGGACAAATTGCAGCGCCGAGGCGTGTACTTCGTCTTCGGTCGCCGGCGGCTCGAAATTGAACAGCGTCTTTATGTTGCGGCACATCGGACTGGCTCCTTTGCCACCAATGTAGCAACCCACTTCCGAGATCGCTATCCTGCAGGACATTTCAGGGGAACGGAACAATGCCAGGGCTTCTGCAAAATCACATCGCTGTCGTCACTGGCGCCGGTTCCGGCATCGGCCGTGGCATTGCGCTCGGCTACGGGCGCGAAGGCGCGCAGGTGGTCGCGCTCGACATCAACGGCGAAACGGCCGGGAAAACCGCAACCGACATCCGCGCGGAGGGTGGCAAGGCGCACCACTTCACGCTCGACGTCACTGACCGCGCGGCCTGTCGCGCGATGGCCGCGAAGGTCGCCAGCGAGGTTGGTCAGGTTTCCATCTTGGTCAATAACGCCGGCATCAACCGCCGCAATGCGTTCACCGCCGATGCGGACGCCGTCGTCAAGGATTGGCAGGACATCATGGCGATCAATCTCAACGGCGTATTCAACGTGACGCACGCGTTTCTCGACGCGTTGCGCGCGTCCAAGGGCCGGATCGTCAATATCGCTTCGATCCAGTCATTCATGCACGTGCGCACGCCGAACTCGCCGGCCTACACCTCCGCGAAACATGGCGTCCTCGGCTTTACCCGCGCGCTCGCCGCCGAACTCGGAAAGCATGGTGTCCGCGTCAACGCGATCGGCCCGGGCCTGATCGAAACGCCCTTGAACGCGCAGGTGCGCGCCAACAATCCCGAGCTGGTGAAGATTTTTCTCGATCACACGCCGCTCGGCCGCGCGGGCAAACCGGAAGACATCGCTGGCCCTGCGATCTTTCTCGCCTCAGATCTTTCGGCTTACGTCACTGGCACCATCGTGATGGCAGACGGCGGCTACAGGACGATCTGAGCAGCAGCCCTACTCGACGCGGCACGCACTGTAGAACTTGACGACCGTGCCGTGGCTCTTGTGCGTGAGCGTGATGAAAGTCTTCAGCGCGTAGAATTCATAGTCCTTGTTCTTGTAGCTGTCGGCATCAGGGGCATCGGGATCGGCGATCAATGTCTGCGGCGGCTCGGCACCGATATGCAGGATGACCGGCTCGGACTTGCTCCATCGATCGACGCCGCCGAAACTTTCGACGACCGCCGTAACGTTGAAGCCACCGCCCTTGCACATATAGCTGTAGGTTTTCTTGTCCGCGGCGACGGCGCCGCTTGTCAGCATGGCCATCGATAGCGCGACAGCGCGTTTCATCGCCGCTTTATTTTCCCGCTGCCTTGCGCAATGCGGCGTTAATGCGGTCCTGCCAGCCAATGCCTTCCTGCTGAAAATAGTCGAGCACATCCTGGTCGATGCGCAATGTCACGGTGTGCTTCACGTGCGGCAACGCAGGCGCAGCCGGCGGCAGTTCCGCCGGCTTAGTGGTCACCGCCTTGAAAGCCTTCTCGGCTTCGGAGCGGGAGTCTGAGGTGGGTCGTCGGGCCATGGCTCCTAGTCTCTAATGTTGCAGCTTGTAGCTCGCAACGCGCGCGACGCGCTCCAGTTCCGGGATGCTTAAGACGCCGGCAAATATTGCTCTGCAATTAATCATAGCTCACGGAACAGGCCGTCTCAGCTCGGGCCAAGCAGCTCCATACTCTTGTGAAAGAAATAGATGCCGAGGGCGAGACCGCCGACGCTGCACCAGCCGGACACGATGTCGCCGGCCCTGTAGGTGATCGCGCCACAAATCAGCGCCGTGCCGTAGGGCAACACCACCAGCAAAATCATGAACAGAAGCATCATTTTGCGCTCCCCCTAAACAGCATTTTCGGCCGCCCGTCCCGGCGAGGCAAGGTTAAAGATCATGAAATTGCGACGATTGCCCGTAAGCAATTCGCAAACCCGCCGCTGCTAATGTTTCGGTCAAGCGCGAGGCGCATATGACCGAGCCAACGTCGACAACGCCGAGAGCCAATTATTTTTACGCGGCCGTCGCCGCGGCGGTCGGCTTGTATTTCATCGCGGTCGGGGCGCGCCTGTTGCCGATCCCCGGCGGACCATCGAACCTGCACAGCCCGTTGTGGGTGTTGCTTTGCGCCGGCGCCGTGTTTTTCCTGGCCGGCGCGGCGCTCGTCATCCAGTCACTCGGCGCTTCCAGTGCAACCGGTGACTTGCCGCCTGACGCGCCACGCTGGCTGCGCATCCTGCAATATTTTATCGCCGTTGCGATCTTCTGCTGCTTCGGCGCGATCGCGAGCTGGATCGCGTTCGGACCGGGCGAGCGGCAGTTTTCCGGAACCGTCATGACCGGCAACGCGGCGATCGATGCCGCGGTCGGCCGCACGGCCTTCGGCGTCGGCGCGGTGATCATCTGGCTCTGCACCGCGGCCGTGATCGCCTCGGGCATCCGCAAGCTGTTCGACCAAAACACACCGCACGCCGGCTAGCACCGACCAGGAAGCGGCTCACCGTTTGAACAGCCCCATGATGGCGGCCTTTGCCAGAGTATTGAAATTGAGGTTGAAGCCGACGACGGCCGCCGAGGTGTCCGCCTTTACATCCAGCCTGTCGGCTTTCACCGCGAAGACTGTGAAGAGATAACGATGCGGATGATCACCCTCGGGCGGACAAGGCCCGCCATAGCCGGGCGCGCCGAAGTCCGTTCGCGTCTGCAGCGCGCCGGCTGGCAACTTGCCGCCCGCGCTGCCAGCACCGAGTTCGAGCTCACTCACATTTGCCGGAATATTCACCACCAGCCAGTGCCAGAATCCCGAGCCGGTCGGCGCGTCCGGATCGTAGCAGGTGACGGCGAAGCTTTTCGTTCCTGCCGGCGCGCCCGACCATTTCAGGTGCGGCGACTTGTTGCCGCCGGCACAGCCGAAACCGAAATCCGCGGACAGGATGAAATCCTTTGGTAGATAATCGCCATCCTTGAAGCTGTTACTGGTCACTGAAAAAGCCATGCGTCCTCTCCATTCACTCCCCGCCGGGCAAAGCCTAGCGCGGACGGCGGACATTCAACAGTCGTCGCGAGTTTAGCGAAGCCGTTCATCATTTTTTCGGCAATCGCTGCTAGGCAATTTCGCAGGGCTGGCCGATGACCGATTTATTTTCGACCAATAGTTTCGATCTTGCCGTATATGCCTGCCTGTTCGTCGCAGTGGTCATGGGATTCATGACCGGCCTGCTGCGCAGTCTGGCAACGATCATCGGCTATATCTGCGGGGCCGGCATTGCGGTGGCGGCGACCCCGAAAACGCTTTCCCTGCTCGCGAACTATCCGAAAATTCCCACGCCACAGACGTGGATCGTCGTCGTGGCGATTTTCATTGTAACCGGCGCTCTGATCAGCGCCCTGCTGCGACTGACCGTAAGCGGAATAGCCGGTCGCAACGTCACCGTTCCGGATCGCATTGCTGGCGCAGCGCTCGGTGCGGTTCGCTTCGCCATGCTCGCGATCATGCTGGTGCTTGTCTTTGATCGCATCATTCCGCCGGGTCGTGAGCCTGCGTTCCTGAGGGGCTCGCAGTGGCGGCCCGTACTGTCATCTGCAGCACAGTACGGAATACAGTCGCTTCCACCGCAAGCCGAAGACTATATCGATCGGCTCAAGCGCCAACGCCGGCTGTGACAGCTGGGGTCATCTGCTCCGCACGCACTCCTTCGCTCGGCTCGGCTATAGGACTGGAAGCAGCGTCCCGGGCCTGGATTTTTGCGCTTGGGATCGCCACGTCTCTGCCTTAAATGCCGGGTTCCATGGCTTGGGTCCGGGGCGGTAACCTTTGCCTCCGGCATAAGTGGCTGGCGCAATGGGCCGAGATAGCGATACGTTATCCCAGCACCTTTCGAGTTCCTGAGGATTTCCGATGGCACAAGTGACGTACGAGATTGTCGAACACGATGGCGGGTGGGCGTACAAAGTGGACGGCGTCTTCTCGGAAGCCTTTCCAACCCATGCTGACGCTCTCGCGGCCGCGCAAGCTGCAGCCGAGGAGCAGACCGTGCCTGGACACACTGAAGTCATCGAATATGAAGACGAGAAAGGACGCTGGCACACCGAAACCGCTCGCGGCTCGGACCGGCCACAAACCCACATCAAGGACAAACTCTGAGGCGCATCAACGCGCCCTCATCGGGGAATTACAAAAATGATCTGGATGCGAATTTTCGCCCTCGCTCTTCTCGTGTCGCCGGCCGTCCCGGCATTCGCGCAAAGGATGATGTCATCGACCTCTCCGACCATGGAAGATGTCGATCCGGGCATTGATCACACCGGGCGCGATCGGGATCTGCCGCAGGAACTGCGCCGTCAGTCGGTCTACTACCGGACCGAACAGGCGCCGGGCACAATCATCGTCAACACGCATGACCGTTACCTCTATCTCATCATGGGTAACGGGGTTGCCATGCGCTATGGCGTCGGTGTCGGCCGTGATGGCTTCCAATGGGGCGGCGTGCACAACATCAGCAAGAAGGCGGAGTGGCCGGACTGGACGCCGCCGCCCGAAATGATCTCTAGACAGCCCTACCTGCCGCGCTGGATGGCCGGCGGTCCGGGTAACCCGCTTGGTGCGCGTGCGCTGTATATCGGCGCGACCGTCTACCGCATCCATGGAACGAACGCGCCGGAGACCATTGGTCAAGCGGTCTCGTCGGGCTGCTTCCGTTTGGTGAATGACGACGTGGTCGATCTTTATTCGCGCGTGCCGGTCGGCACCAAGGTCATGGTGCAGCATCAATAGCGCACGGTCACTCCCAGAGACCGAATGACGCCCACTTGCCCTCGGGAATTTCCTCACCAACGGTGAAACGGAAATTTACGATGGTCAGGTGATCAGGCGTCGCCGTGCAGCGATAGGACAGCGCATACCATTTCTTGCGGCTGCGGAAGGCACCTCCGCTCACTTCAAGCGTGTCGTCTTTCGCAACCGGCTCCGCCATCGCATTCGCCACGGCGCGGTCGGGACGATAGTCCTTGCTCTGCTCGCGGATACGGCTCATCGCGGTGTAGTCGCAGAGCTGTTCCAGCCGCTCTGCCGGCGCCAGCATCTTTAAACTGCGCTCGAAACGTCCTTCAGCGGCCACAGCTGTCGCTGCCGCGATCGTCGTCGCGATCACCGCCAATCCGAACGCACGCATGCAACCTCCTGCCGGCACGGCTCTCATTGCGCTATGTGCTCGCCGCCCGGTCAGGCAAATCGGCACGACCGGTTTGTCTCAAATAAAAATGGCATCTACAAGTCGGAAATATCAGGAATATTTCGGGTCACGATCAAGCAATTCGATCGAAATGCCCTGTGGGCCGCGCAGGAAGCATATTTTGATGCCGGGCCGGGGTGAGTGCGGTTCCTGGGTGAACTCCACGCCTTTCTTTTTGAGATCGGCGGCAATGGCGTCGATTCCGGAGACTGACAGACCAAAATGGTCGAGGCCCTGATAGGGCGTCGTGGGAGCCGCATTGACGCCATCACCGGGGTTGACCTGGGCGGTGAAAATCATGGCCCCGCCAAGCTTGATGTCGACGCGCGGCTTTCCAAGCTGGGTACTGCGGATGATCTCGGCGCCGAACATGCGCTCGAACCATTGCGCCATTGCCTCCGGATCGGGCGTGCGCAGATGGATGTGATCCCAGGTAAAGTTTGGCATTGGCATTTCTCCCTGATGGCCAGGCGAAACTAGGCAGGACGCAGGCCCGGAGCAACAGAAAGTGCGACCAGAGGTTGCCTTGCGCCACGATCCGCAGCGTGAATACTTGCGCGACTTTAAGGCTCCGGGGCAAACACATGACCGTTCACAATCGTCGCCATTTTCTCAAGCTCTCCGCCGGTGCGCTGGCAGCGCCTGCCCTGCGGGGCCCTTGCATGGCGCAAGCAGCCTGGCCGGCGGCGAAGCCCATTCGCGCCATCGTGCCGTTCTCGGCCGGGAGCACCATCGACATCATCGGACGCATCGTGCTTGAGCCGCTCTCGCGCCAGCTCGGGCAGACCATCGTTGTGGAAAATCGTGGCGGCGCCGGCGGCAGTCTTGGCTCGGCAGCGGTCGCGAAAGCGGATCCCGATGGCTACACGCTGTTGATCAACGCCGCCGCGCACTCCGGGGCTCCGGCCGCTTACGCCAACCTTCCCTACGATGCCGCGGCTGATTTCGCCGGCGTTGCCGTTTTCGGCAGCGTACCGAACGTGCTGCTGGTAGCGCCGTCGAAGGGCATCAGGACCGTGCAGGAACTGGTGGCCAAGGCGAAGGACGGCAGCCTGACCTTTGCTTCAGCGGGCGTGGGCAGCGCCACCCACTGGGCAGCCGAACGGTTCATCGTTAGCGCCGGCTTCAAGGCGACGCATGTTCCCTTCCGCGGCGGACCCGAGGCCCTCACCGAGGTCATGACCGGACGTGTCGACTTCATCTTTATCGGCATTTCGTCCGGATTGCCGTTCATCCAGAACAAGCAACTGGTGCCACTTGCGGTGAGCTCGGCGAAGCGCTCGCCGACTCTGCCCGACGTGCCGACGACGCTCGAGGCTGGCTACAAGGATTTCAGACTTCAATTACTGGAACGGAATGCTGGTACCGGCAAAAACGCCGGGGCCGGTGATCGAACGTCTTTACGCCGAGACGACCAAGGCGCTCGCACTACCAGAGGTTCAACAAAAATTGACCATCCAAGGCGTCGAACCTGCGCCGCTCAGTCCAAGCGAAATGGACGCGATGATCCGGCGCGAGATCGCACTCAACCTCAAGATAGCGAAAGAAGCCGGACTCAAATTCAATTAAGCACGTGTTTCCGTGCGCTTTGTCGCGATCGCGCGGGCTGGCGACGGATGCCACGCGATACCGTGTGCGACGTCACCGCTGCGGTTCCTTGTGGATGAATGCGCGCAAGAAGACGCTCAAGACAGAATTGTGACGCGAATCGCTATTCAACAGTTGCCCACAGGCAATGGCAACGTGAGTGCATTTCTCTGCATGCGTCATCGCAATTTTGCTAAACGAGACGACTGGCAGATCGGACGGGCATGGCGGGCAAGACAGTTCATGCGGCGGGCGGCATCGTGGTGCGCAACGGATCGCGCCCGCTGATTGCCGTCGTACAGCGCGCAAAGGACGAACTGTGGGTGTTACCGCGCGGCAAGCTCAAGTCCAACGAAAGCGCGCTGGCAGGAGCGCGCCGCGAGGTTGTCGAGGAGACCGGACATCGCGTCCGCGTACGCGAGTTCCTGGGCGCCATCACGTATCGCGCGCGTGGCCGGCCGAAAGTCGTGCAGTTCTGGCGCATGCAGGCCGAAGTCAAAGCCAGCCGCGAACTGATGGAGGACATCGTCGCGGTGGAATGGCTCCCGCTCGCCGCGGCCATACGACGGCTGAGCTATCCGCTCGAAAAATTATTCCTGCGCAATGTCGGGCGAGCCCTGCGGCATCGCAGACACCGACTGAAGCGCAAGACACGCACGTCTCCCAAGGGAAAGCCGCGCCAGCGCGCCGCGAAAACGCGCGGCCACAAATCACGCTCGCGCCGCATCACCGCATCGCGTCATCGGGCACGCAAGATATCCGGACATTCGGCGGTGCGCGCCGGCCGGCCGACCATCCTGCAACGCGTGCTGGGACGAATTTCCCCGTAGGCGCGAACACTCGCCTTTCCAAAATTTAATTCATGGCGGAGCGTCGCGGGCGCGATTCCAAACGCGTCATTCACACGTCATTCAAGCTGACGGCGGCAACCTCACACGCACAACATACGAGGTTCGCCATGACGACTAAGACCAAAACTTTCACCGCTCTTGCGGCTGCCGCCACCCTTGGTTTCGCAGCCTTCGCGACTGCGCAGCCTGCGCAGGCTCATCACAACCACCACCATCATCACCACCACAGACACGTCGGCGTCGTTATCGCACCGGTCGGCCCCGCCTACGCTTACTCCGGGGCCTACGGTTGCTACTGGAAACGTCAGCGCGTCGTGGACAGTTGGGGCTGGCATGTGCGTCGCGTACGAGTTTGCGTTTAAAGATCACGAATAGCGACTATCAGAAACTGAACGGCCTTTGCGTCAGCCGATGCGAGGGCCGTTTTCCTGTTGCGGCCCGTGCGCATTTCACGGCGGCGAAATCGCCGCCATTAGCCCCTGCCGCCCCAAGCATTGCCAAAATTTAATCCGCGCTAACAGCCTCTTAGGCCGATTCCAAATGAGCTATTCACCGGCCATTCACGCGAAAAGCAGGAACCTCGTATCCACGATAATTGTTGTTGCTGAGCGCAATTTCGCAGGGAACACACCCAATCGTCGTTGAATGAATACGAACGAACTCAGCGAACCAGAGGTGAGCCATGACCAAGACATCCAAAACCCTGACTGCTCTCGCGGCCGCCGCGACCATTGGGCTCGCAGCTGTCGCCGCCCCGCAGCCAGCTGAAGCACGCAACGGTGGCGCCATTGCCGCGGGCATCATCGGTGGTCTTGCGGTCGGTGCGCTTATCGGCGCAGCCGCAAACGGTCCGTATTACGGACCCGGTCCGGGCTACTACGCCGCGGGTCCCGCATATGGATACGGTGGTTGCTACTGGACGCGTCAGCGCGTCTGGGACGGTTGGGGCTGGCGCGCGCGTCCCGTGCGGGTCTGCGGTTAACAGCTAGCCAAATCGGACAAACTATCGCATGAAGAATTGAAAGCCCGGATTCGGTGAGCGTGTCCGGGCTTTTTTTGGAACGAGGAGCGGGCCGGCGCTCAACAAATTTCCGACATATTGGAACCGTCTCTATCTCGGCACGGGGACTGGATTCAGCTTAGACTACTTTTCGCGGTCGGCACTGCCGACCTCACCTGGAGGGAACTTCTATGAAGAAGACGATCTTCGCGCTTGCGACCGCCGCCGTCCTGGCAGCGGGTAGCTTGAGTGCCCCGACCACCGCCGAAGCACGCTGCTATGGCTGTGCGGTCGGCGCGGGCGTTGCAGCGGGCGTGATCGGCGGCGCCATCATCGGCGGCGCGATCGCCAACAGTGCTGGCGCTTATCCGGCATACGCTCCCGCGCCCGGCTACGTCGTATACCAGGGATACGGTGCTCCATATCCAGCTGCCTGCCCGGGTGGCTATTGGGCTCGGCGTCCGTTGCGTGACCCCTACGGCAATTTCGTCGGCTGGAGCCGTCCACGGTTCATCTGCCCTTAAAGATCGCGTAACCATTTAGGGTGGATGATCGCGCCGAATTGGAACTCGGCCCGAGAGGACACCCATGAAGAGTATCATCATTGCGCTCGCCGCGGCCGGCACCCTGGCCGCGGCGTTGCCGTCTCCGGCGCAGGCGAATTGCAATGGCTGCGGTGTTGCTGCCGGCGTCGTCGGTGGACTTGCCGCCGGTGCCATCGTCGGCTCGGCGATCGCAAACAGCCGCCCGGTCTATGTCGAACCCGCGCCAGTCTATGTCGCGCCGCCGCCGGTCTATGCCGTGCCGCCTCCTTATGAGGGCCCGATCTGCCACGTCGAACGTCAGCAGGTGTGGGACGGCTACGGCTACCGGACAAGACGCGTCCAGGTTTGCGATTGATTTAGCTTACCGGCGCATGTGCTCGAGCACGGCGGCGGTCGGCCAACAGTCGACCTTCAATCCGTTTTTCTTCTGATACGTGCCGAGTGCCGCGCGCGTGAGCATGCCGGCTTTGCCGTCGATCTTGTCCTTGTAGAGACCAAGCGCGGTCAATCGCTTCTGCATCAATTCGACATCCGTGGTCTTGAGCTGCGCATTCTTGCTCCACGGCGTCTCGAATTGGCGTCCGCCGGATATGCGGTCGCTCAGGTGGCCGACGAACAGGACATAGAGATCCGAAAAGTTATAGTCCTTGAGAACGTAATAGTTCTTCGGCGTGAGGAAGGACGGGCCATAACTGCCTTCCGGCTGCAGCAGCGAGGCATCGTAGTTTAGCTCCGCCGTGCTGAGCTTGCGGCCATTGGTCGGAGTGAACCCGGCCTTCAGCCAGGCGCTGACCGGTTTCGTCACTTCGGGCATGCCGATGCTGCAATCGGCATTCGCCGGCGCACGCACCTCGATCGCCCAAGCCTCGCCGGGACGCCACCCTTTGCCAACAAGCTGCTTTGCCGCGGATGCAAGCGCATCCGGTACCGAGCGCCATATGTCGGCGCGGCCATCCCCATCGAAATCGACCGCATATTTGAAGTATTCGGACGGCAGAAATTGGGTAAGTCCCATGGCGCCGCCCCATGACGAGCGTAGGTCGCTGCGCGGCACTCCGTCTTGCAACATCTTCAGCACATGCAGGAATTCATTCTGAAAGAATTCCTTGCGCTTGCCGATGTAGGCCTGTGTCGCCAGTACGCGAATGGCATCATTGGGAAGCTGATATCCGCCATAGTCGGTTTCGCGCCCCCAGATTGCCAACACCACGCTTCCCGGCACACCGAATTCTTTTTCGATGCGCGCCAGCGTGTCGCGATGCTGCACGGCAAGTTGTTTGCCGCGGGTAGCAAGACGGTCGAAGCTTGACTCGCGCAGATACTGCGACGGCGTTTGCACGAATTCCGGCTGCTGCGGTGCTTTCTCGGCCTGACCAGGAATGGCGAGATCGGGCAGTGATAGGTCGGGCTCAAGCCCGCGCGTCGCCGCATCGAAAGTAGCGCGGGAAACACCCATCGCCTGCGCCGCAGGCCACTGCGCGGCGAGCCATTGCTGGAAGGCAGCATCGGCCGCCTTGCCTGATGTCGGGGCTGCGAAAGCAAATAATGCCATCGCAGCAGCGCATGCCATTGTTCTCAACATTCCGCCGCAACCTCACACCGAAGGAACCGGATATCCGGACATGCGAGACGAAATTGGCTATTCCGCGGCGTACGGCTAGCGAGAGAACTTCTTGTACTTCAGCCGGTGCGGGATCACCGAATCGGTCCCCAGACGACGCATCTTGTCGGCCTCGTAATCCTGGAAGTTCCCCTCGAACCATTCCACGTGGCTGTCCCCCTCGAACGACAGGATATGCGTGGCAATCCGATCGAGGAACCAGCGGTCGTGGCTGATGATAACTGCACAGCCCGCGAAATCTTCGAGAGCTTCTTCGAGCGCCCGAAGTGTTTCGACGTCGAGATCGTTCGTCGGTTCGTCGAGGAGCAGCAGGTTAGCGCCCGAGCGCAGCATTTTGGCGAGATGCACGCGGTTGCGTTCACCGCCCGACAAGGTCCCGACCTTTTTCTGCTGGTCGGCGCCCTTGAAGTTGAACGAGGCGCAATAGGCGCGCGAATTCATTTCTTTCTTGCCGAGAAGGATTATGTCGTTGCCGTCGGAAATCTCTTCCCAGACCGTCTTCTTGCCATCGAGCGAATCCCGCGACTGATCGACGTAGCCAAGATGAACCGACTCACCGATCTTGATCGTTCCTTTATCGGGCTTTTCCTGGTTAGTGATCATGCGGAACAGGGTGGTCTTGCCAGCCCCGTTTGGACCGATCACGCCGACGATACCGCCCGGTGGCAACTTGAAGCTCAGGTCGTCGATGAGGAGATTGTCGCCGAAGCCCTTCGACAGGTTGTCGAAATCGACCACGTTCTGGCCGAGCCGCTCGACCACCGGAATGGTGATCTGCGCGACCGTGTTCTGCTTGGCATTGGCGATCTTGAGCAGATCCTCATAGCGCTGGTAGCGCGCCTTCGATTTTGCCTGCCGCGCCTTCGGCGATGACGAGATCCACTCACTTTCGCGCTGGAGTGTGCGCTGGCGTGCTTCGTCCTCGCGCTGCTCCTGCTCCATGCGCTTCTGCTTCTGGCCAAGCCACGATGTGTAGTTGCCCTCGTATGGAATTCCCCGGCCATGGTCGAGCTCAAGGATCCACCCGGTCACGTTGTCGAGGAAGTAGCGGTCGTGGGTGACGATCAGGATCGCGCCCGGATAATTGCGCAGGTGGCCTTCGAGCCAGTTCACACTCTCGGCGTCGAGATGGTTGGTCGGCTCGTCCAGCAGCAGAAGCTCCGGCTGGTCGAGGAGCAACCGGCACAACGCCACCCGGCGGCGCTCGCCGCCGGACAACTTGGTCACGTCGGAATCATCCGCGGGGCACCGCAGGGCGTCCATCGCCAGGTCGACCTGGCTGTCGAGGTCCCAGAGGTTCTGGCTATCGATCTTGTCCTGAAGCTTCGCCATCTCATCGGCGGTTTCATCGGAGTAGTTGGACGCGATCTCGTTGTAGCGGTCGAGCAGCGCCTTCTTGGCGGCGACTCCCTCCATGACGTTCTCGCGTACCGTTTTGGTGGGATCGAGCTGTGGTTCCTGCTCGAGGTAGCCGACGCGCGCGCCTTCGGCGACCCAACCCTCGCCCGTGAACTCCTTGTCGATGCCGGCCATGATGCGCAGCAGTGTCGACTTCCCGGAGCCGTTGACGCCGAGCACGCCGATCTTGGCGTCCGGGTAGAACGATAGGTGGATGTTATCCAATACCTTCTTGGAAGGCGGAAAGGTCTTGGTCAGACCCTGCATGTGATAGATGAATTGCCGACCGTTCATCGTGTTTTTGAAGCCGTTTTTTCCGGGAAATGTGGGGCTGATGTAGCGGCGGAACCGTAAAAGAGCAAGCGCCGCGGTACCCGCCTGCTTGAGTGGTATCAGTAAATTTCTGGAAAGCCTGATCGTGAAAATGCCTTTGGCCGGCCCTTTGGGTACGGGTTCTTAACCGCTTCGCAGCCATCATCGACGCAATGAACCTGGTCGCCTGTCGGGGCGACCAAGGAGTAGGCGGACAGAATTCGTCCGTCAGCCGGTCGATGTGGGAGATGCGTCATGGGTCGCGCCATATTGGCTATGTCGGGTTCCGCAGTTTCGTTGCTGCCCCGCCCCTTCGTCACGTTCCGCAACATCCTCCTGGATCTCCTGCGTGAAATGACCCGCGACGCAATCCGCCCCTACCGTCCCGAATTGCACTACATGCGTGGTCCCGGCCCAGCTTGGCGCGCCAAGCATGGTCTGCCTCCGCTGGGCTGAAACCCCCTTTCATTTCGCTGTTCCATGCCTATGGTGGCGCGGCCCGGACGTTCCGGGCGCAGTGAAAGGACTTGTGCATGGTTCGGGCCGCTATTCTCGACGATTACCAAAATGTGGCGTTGGCATTCGCCGACTGGTCTCGGGTCGCCAAGGACGTCGAGATCAAGGTGTTCGACAAGCCTTTCGCCAGCCAGGGCGAAGCGATCAAGGCCCTGCAGGGCTTCGCAATTATCGTCGGCATGCGCGAACGCACCCCCTTTCCGCGCAAGGTTGTCGAAGCCCTCCCCGACCTGAAGCTCCTGATCACCACCGGCGCCCGCAATAACTCGTTCGATGTCAAAGCGTGCAGCGAGCGCGGCATCACTGTCTGCGGCACTGGCGTCATGGGCAGTCCAACCACCGGCATTGCCTTCGGCCTAATCCTCGAATTGACCCGCCGGATCGGTTTCGAGAACGCGCGGCTCAAAGCGGGCGCGCCCTGGCAGGTGACCATTGGGCGCGACCTCGAAGGCCTCACGCTTGGCATCCTCGGCTTGGGCAAGCTTGGCCAGAGGTCCGCCACGGTCGGCAAGGCTTTCGGGATGAAGACGATTGCCTGGAGCCAGAACCTGACCGCAGAGAAAGCGCAGGCTGGGGGCGCGGAACTGGTCTCAAAGGAGGACTTGTTCCGCAACGCAGACGTGGTGACAATTCACATCGTCCTCAGTGAGCGCTCACGCGGCCTGGTCGGGGCTAAGGAACTCGGCCTGATGAAAAAGACCGCCTACCTGATCAACACGTCGCGCGGACCCATTGTCGATGAGAAGGCCCTTATCGCGGCACTGCAATCGAAGTCCATTGCCGGCGCCGGTCTCGACGTGTTCGACGTCGAGCCGCTACCGCTCGACCACCCCTTCCGCAAAATGGACAACGCCGTGATCACGCCGCATCTCGGCTATGTCAGCGAGCAGAATTACCGCAAATATTTTCCTGACATTGTCGAGGACATCCGCGCGTGGCTCGATGGAAAGCCCGTGCGTGTTATCGACGCAAAGTAGGACCGCGGACGTTTAGCTCAGCCCGAGCAGTTTTGCCGCGTTGTTATAGGCGACGTCCGCTCGCAAGGACTCGTCAAGCGGCGTCGAGTCGAGGAACGGGCCGGCTCCTTCCGCATCAAAAGGATAGTCCGCCGAAAACATCACGCGGTCGCGTCCTACCGCGTCGAGTGAACAATGCATCGGCGGAGCATCATACATTCCAGAGAGGGTGACCCAGAGATTTTCCTTGATGTATTGCGACGGCGGCTTCGGCAGATTCCAGCCATAGGGCTTCGAACGGCTGTCAAAGCGCCAGAGCAGGAAAGGCAGTGTCTCGCCGAGATGGCCGAGCACAAGTTTGGCTTTCGGATAGCGATGAAAAACGCCGCTCGAAATGATGCGCAGCGCATGTGAGCCGGTTTCTACACCCCAACCCCACATCGGTCGCACCAGCACTTTGTGGCCCGCAAGCACAGGTAAGGGCGCAACCGGATCGGCGGGATGAAGATAGATCGGCGCGTCCAATGCCGCCGCGCGTTCCCAGAACGGATCGTAGGAGCGATCGTCGAGATATTTTCCGTTCGTGTGTCCGTTGATCATCGCGCCACAAAACGTCAGGTCGCGCACGCAACGTTCAAGCTCATCAGCGGCGGCTTTCGCATCCTGCATCGGAAGATGAGCAAAACCGGAATAGCGGTCGGGGCGTTTGGCAACTTCCTTGGCGAGAAAGTCGTTTGACGCGCGTGCGGCCCGCAGCGCCGTGGCAGCATCTTGCTCAACCTGGACGCCCGGACCCGCGATCGCCAGCACCATCCGCGCGATGCCGTGCTGCTCCATCATTTTCAGTCGTTGTTCGCCGAAATCCGTGAGGCTCGCGTAGAGCTGGGCCGTCTTGGCGGGGGCCACATCGACCATCGTGGGCCGCCAATATTCCTCGGTCGCAGGGTCCAGAAAATGCTCTTCAAGCGCGATTTTTTTGACCATGACGCCTACTCCCACTACGACTTGTTTTCTGTTTGTCTGTACCGCATTTTGGGCTAACGTGTACCATCATGCAAGGCGGCCCAGATCGCCGGCATGAGTGGGTGGAACGCGTCATGAGTCGTCTTGTCACCAACGACAAAAGTCAGGTCCAGGTCATTGCGCGCGCCGCGACCATTTTGCGTGCGCTGGAAGAAGAAAACGCGGGCCTCAGCCTCGGACAAATCGCGCAGCGGGTGAATCTCGCGCGCTCAACGGTCCAGCGCATCGTCGCGGCACTTGAAACCGAAAAGCTTGTCATCGCTGCAACTCCCAATGGTCGTGTAAGGCTCGGCCCTGCGATTCTCAGGCTCGCGGCGTCCGTTCGCAGCGATTTCGTCACGCTCGCACGGCCGCTGCTTGAACGGCTGTCCGAGGAACTACACGAGACCGTCGATCTCTCGACCATCAAGAAAGATCATCTCGTATTCATCGACCAGGTCATTGGCTCGCAACGTTTGCGCGCCGTATCAGCAGTTGGTGACACATTCCCTTTGTATTGCACGGCCAACGGCAAGGCCTACCTCGCGCAGCTGTCTAACGACGCAATCGAAGCGCTGGTCGGGCGTAGTTACGAAGCGCGCACGCCAAAGACGCTCACGCGGCTCGACACGTTGCTCAGCGATCTCAAGTCTGCGCGCCGAACCGGCGTTGCCTATGATCGCGAGGAACACACGCTCGGTATCTGCGCGGTCGGCGTCGCCCTGCACGACCCTCTTGGTAACGCCGTCGCCATCTCAGTACCGGTTCCTAGTCAGCGGTTTCAGAATCGTCAGGCATTGATCGCTGAACGTCTGGTCGCAACCAAACACGCATTGGAGAGCAGAATGAATTCTGCTGCTGCCTGAACTCAGGCACTGGCAACAAAAGACACATCCGCTAGTCGCATAAACACAGGGAGGAAGCCGTGGCCAAACGAATTCGCGGCGTGATGTTCGAGGAAGATCTCAAGAACAGCATGGGGCTGGAGTTCTACAATCTGTCCCATCGCTTCGGCTATCAATCTCCGAACTGGCCGTATTTCGAAGACGTCAAGATCGAGCGCATCCATTACATGGCCAAGTCGGGTGTACTGTCACAGCGCATCACGACCTCGATGCATAACACCACCCATATCGATGCGCCGGCCCACGTCGTTCAGGGCACGCCGTTTATCGATGAAGTGCCGCTGCCGCATTTCTTCGGCTCCGGCATCGTGGTGTCGCTGCCGAAGAACAAATGGGAGCCGATCACCGGCGATGACCTGGAGAAGGCTTGCGGGAAAATTATACGTCCGCGCGACGTCGTGATCGTCAATACCGGCTGGCACAAGTTCTACGAAGACAGTGAAGATTATTTCTGTCGCGCACCCGGCTTCGTGCCGTCCGCCGGCGAATGGTTCGTGAAGAAGAAGGTCAAGGTCGTCGGCCACGACACGCAGGCGAACGATCATCCGCTCGCCACGGCAATCGGCCCACAGCGTAACGGCCCCTTGCATCCGCATCTGGCGGAGGAATACCGCGAGTGGTCTGGAGGCCGCGACTGGAAGGATGATTTCCCCGAATGGGAGCCCGTCCATCGGATCCTCTTCAAGAACGGCATCATGGGAATTGAAAATGTCGGTGGCGACATCGACAAGGTCACGGGAAAGCGGTGCACCTTTGCCTATTTCCCCTGGAATTGGGATCGCGGCGACGGCTGCATCGTGCGGCTGGTCGCTATTGTCGATCCAAGCGGAAAATATCGCATCGAGCGCGGGAGGAAATTCTGATGCATGTCAAACGTTTTGCGGACGCCAAGCCATACGACGCACCCAATCACCGCAACTACAGCTCGTTACGCCTGTTTGGAGCGGAAGCCGGCGGCACCAAGGGTCTCGTCTTCGGCTA
Source organism: uncultured Alphaproteobacteria bacterium (assembly GCA_963707615.1). Taxonomy (GTDB): domain Bacteria; phylum Pseudomonadota; class Alphaproteobacteria; order Rhizobiales; family Xanthobacteraceae; genus Pseudolabrys. The sequence continues at coordinate 88,668 of CAVPQT010000006.1, read as the reverse complement.
TTCGCATTTCCTGCCGGGCGGCGGCGCCGGACCCGACGCTTCGCCGCCAGAGAAGGTCTACTTCGTTTTGCGCGGTGAGTTGACCGTTATCGTCAATGGCAAGGAGACGGTGCTCAAGGCGAACGACTCCTGCGTGATCGAGCCGAACGAAACGCGGGAGATCATCAATCGCGGCAATGAGGTGTGCTCGATCGTCGTCGCGGTAGCAAACCCGCCAAAGTGACGGGCCTTTTGGCACGCCGCGACAAAACCGGGAGGAGTTGATGGCTGAGTCGTTTCTCAAAAACCCGCTGTCTTTGTTCGATATCAAGGGCAAAACTGCAATTATTGCCGGCGCTTCGGGCGCTTTCGGCGCGCTGGCGGCAAAAACGCTGGCAGGCGCCGGCGCCAACGTTGTCCTCGCAGCGAGCAAAGCCGAAGAGCTGAAAAAGGTCGCGGCAGAATGCGAGAAACTCGGCGCCAAGACCGAAATCATCGCATTGCGGCCAAGCTCGGAAGAGAATTGCGACAAGATCGTCAAAGCCGCGGTCGACAAGTTCGGTCGGGTCGACATTCTTGTTGTCGCTTCCGGCCTCAACAAGGTTTCCAAGATCGTCGATCAGAAAGTCGAAGATTTTCTCGACGTCATGGACGCGAACGTCAATCAGTCCTGGCTGATGGCGCGCGCCGCCGGCAAGCAGATGCTCAAGCAAGGTCAGGGCGGCAAGGTCATCCTCACGTCATCGGCGCGCGGATTGCTCGGACATCCGGCTGGGTACACCGCCTATTGCGCGTCGAAGTCGGCGGTTGATGGCATCACCAAGGCGCTCGGCTGCGAATGGGGCGAAACCGGCATCACGGTGAATGCACTGGGGCCGACCGTCTTCCGTTCACCGCTGACGGCCTGGATGTATGAAGATACGGAGCGGGCACTGAATGTGCGGAAAGGTTTTCTCGCTCGCGTGCCGAAAGGTCGGCTGGGTGAACCGGAGGATCTTGCCGGGCCCTTGCTGTTTCTCGCGTCAAAAGCATCCGACTTTTATACCGGCCACATCCTTTACGCCGATGGCGGCTACACGGCCGGGTAATCGGCAACGCGGGAAGCACTCGACGGGAAAGCCATGAGCGCGATCATCGACATCTATTGTCATATTTTTCCTGACCGCTATTTCCAGGAAATGACCAAGGTCGCGCCGAACCTGGAGAACATCGGCAAGCGACTGCGTGGCGTCACCAAACTCTTCGACCTCGACGCGCGTTTCAAGGAGATGGACGAATTTGGCGACTATCGCCAAATCATCTCGTTGCCGAACCCCGCGATCGAAGACATTGCCGCGCCGGAAGTCGGATTAAATCTTGCCCGCATCGCCAACGACGCAATGGCCGAATTGTGCCGTAAGTATCCCGAGCGCTTTCCGGGATTTGCCGCCGCGCTGTGCATGACCGATGTCGAAGGCTCGGTGGCGGAAGCGCGCCGCGCCGTAAAAGATCTCGGCGCACGCGGCGTCCTTCTTTACACCAATGTCGCCGGCCGGCCGCTCGACGATCCCGAATTCGAACCGATCTTTGCAACGATGGCTGAGCTCGATCTGCCAATCTGGCTTCATCCCGTCGGTACGGCGGCCATGCCCGACTATCCATCCGAGAAAAAATCGCGATTTGAAATGTGGTGGTGTTTCCACTGGCCGTATGAAACGTCGGTCGCGATGCTGCGTATGGTTTTCTCAGGCCTGCTCGATCGCTATCCCAAGCTGAAAATCATCACGCACCATCTCGGTGGAATGATCCCGTATTATGACGGCCGCGTCGGCCCGGGCCTCAAGGTGCTGGGCCAACGTACATCGGACGAGGACTACTCAAAAATTCTCCCGTCCCTGAAACGACCGCACATGGACTATCTGCACGATTTTTTTGCCGATACGGCGATGTTCGGCGGCGGCGTTGCAGCAACGCGCTGTGGGCTGGAATTCTTTGGCCCCGATCAGGTGGTTTTCGCGACCGACACGCCGCTGGGTCCGATCGCACCGACTATAAATACGGTCAAGAAACTCGGACTCGCACCGGCCGATGAAAGAAAGCTCTTCTGCGGTAATGCCGAGAAACTGCTGAACATGCAGTTCCGCTAGTCGGAATTAACCCTTTTCTTTTTCTCAATATCCGCTGCGGTGGTCACGCCGGTAAAGCTTGGCGGGTCGCTCGCCGGAAAGCTGTCGTCCGAGCTGTTTGCGACTTCATCTTCTTTACTCTTGTCGCGCGCGCGCTCTTCTTCGATGGATTTCCGCACCGACGTGTCTTTGTCGGCCCGGCGATTCTTGGATTCGGTCATTTTCGCCTCCCCAGAGGTCGCGGGTGAAAGTTCCGCGCCCATGTGAATTCATGTGCCGATAGGAACTCCCGAAGCCTTGGAGACGTTCCTTCCGACTAAGCGGCCGCATTCGTGAGCATTTTTGCGCAGAGTTTCAGATCGGCGACAAACTGTCGATATTGCGTGCGCTTATCGGCCTCATCTTCGATACGCAGAATATAGGAAGAGTGAACGGTCGCAACCAGAGCAACCACGTCGGCCTAGGTCGGTTCCGCTAGAGGTCTTGCTTGATCCAGGAAGCCTGCACGTCATCGCACCAGTTGCCGACATTCCACTCGCCCCAGGCACCCAGACCGCCCAGTTCGTCCGGACCGCAGTAGACAGGCACATGGATCACCGACAGGCCGTTGTGCGCGTGTGCGGCCTTCAACGCGGCGCGGAGAGACCCGGCGTCAGCTCCGCCCGAGACCGCAAGGACCCCGGCCACTGAGCTCGCGAGTTTCTGATAGTCGACGGCGACGTGATCGTTCGTGCGAAACTCGTTCTTGTACTGCGCAAGCTGCAATCCGGTGATCGCCGCCATGCGGCGGTTGTCGAAGATCACGATCATTCCGCGCGCGCCATGTTCGACGGCATCGATCAGCACCTGCGGGTTCATCATGAATGAGCCGTCGCCGGAAAACGCAACGCCGTACCGCGGTTTGTCGGCCAGCGCAGAGGCCAGCAAGGCGCTGGCCGCGAAGCCCATATAGGAAGCGCCGGCTTCGGTGAACGTGTCTCCCGTTTTGTCGTCTTCGACGATCTGGAATCCATTGGCCTGCACATCGCCGGCATCGAAGAATTTGGCGGCGCCGATCTCTTTCGCAAAGTCGGCGACGATCTTTATCGCTGCCGGCTGCGACAGGACCGGCTTCTGCCACACGTCATCGTTCAGCGGTGGGCATTCGAAGCGTTTGCGCTTGTAGGTAGTCCATTCAGTTTTCTTGGCAGCGCACGCCTTGAGCCAGGCGCTCTTGTTCTTTGCCGCACCTGCGGCTTCCAATTTCGCCGCAAGGCGGCTCGCAACGCGCCGAAATATCGCCGACCAGAGCAAGAGTCTTGTTGTAGTGAAGGGCATCGGCAAGGTCGCCGTTGATGTTGATCACGGCTTGCGCGTTCTTGTAGCCGATGCCGGAACAATCCGCCTGGCAGACGGCGCGCGAGCCGATGACAATCAGAAGTTCGGCTTCTGCCATCGCAAAATTGCCGCTGATCGATCCTTTCGAACCGCCGACATGCATGTTCTGCGTATGCGCGTCCGGCAGCACGCCAGTCGAGCCTGGCGAAAGCACCACGGCAGCGCCGGCGGCCTCGGCCAGCCGTCTGACAGCGGCATCGTGTCCGCGCGTTCCGCCTCCGGCCTTGATCGCAACCTTGCCTGATTTGGCAATCATCGCGGCGGCGCGATCGACCGCGTCATCATCAGCCGGCGCGAGCTTTGGCAACGCGGGCCGGCCTGGCAAAGCGGCGAGATTGACTGTCACCGTCGCTGGCTGGGTGTTCAACGGCAGCAGCAGATAGAACGGCCCGGCACGGTATGGATGGTTCACGCACAAGGCGCCGCGGCGCATTGCATCGCGCAGCCCCTCCGGCGTGTGCAGAACATAAGACTGGCCCATGACCGCCGTCATACGACCGAACAGGCCCTGCTCCTCCTTCGGCACCTGCTGCATGTTGTAGCCTTCGCCGAACGTCGTTTCGTCTCCGTAGATGTGATAGACGCCGACGCCGTTCGACGCCGACGCAAGCGAACCGGCAAAAGCCTGCATCGCGCCTGGTCCGATCGACGTAACGACCGCAGACAGTTCGCCATATTGCCAGCGCAGCGCCGTGGCCGCGTGTGCCATCTCCACTTCGTTGCGGCAATTGATGGTCCGTGTCGCGCCTTCTTCTTCATAGATGCGCAGGATATTGCCGAGATCGGTCGAGCCGTGACCGAAGATCGCAAAATATTTGCGCACGCCTTGTTTGAGCAGGCCGAAGACGACTGCTTCCGAAAGCGTCATCTCGGCAAGCTTAGGCAAGCCCTTCTCAAGTGCCTGCTCGACACCGCCCGCTTTGGAGATCGCGCGAGCGCGCTCGCGCGTCTCCAGTGAAGCATCCGACTTCTTTGGGTCGAGCATTGGGGCGTCAGTTTGCCTTGGTGGTTTCAGCAGCTTCTTTCAGGATCGGCGCCCAGCGCGGGATATCCGACGCAACTGTTTTGCGCAGGTATTCCGGGCCACGCTCCGACTTCGGAGGCACGGTGCCGCCAAGCTTCTCAAGCTTCTCGGCCGTCGCTGGCTCGTCCAATGTCTTGTCGAGCGCGGCCGCGAGCTTGGCAACAACCTCTTGAGGTGTGCCACGCGGCGCATAAGCCGCGCTCCAGACATTCAGCTGATAGTCGGCCGCGCCGGCTTCCTTGGCGCCCGGCACGTCAGGAATCGATGCGAGGCGGTCGTTCGACGACAGCACAATGCCGCGGATTTTGCCGGTCTGCATGGGACCGACCATGCTGACGACCTGCTCGCAAAGGTAGTCGACATGTCCGCCGATAAGGTCGTTTACGGCCGGACCGGTGCCGCGGTAGGCGACCGGCGTCGGCTTGAGATCGAAAATCTTGTTGAAGAGCAGGCATGCCATGTGCGAGGTGCCGCCGACACCACCGAAGGCCTGCTTGACGTTCGGCCCTTCTTTCTTCGCCCACTCGACGAATTCCTTGACGTTTTTCGCCGGGATTGAAGCCTTGATCGCGATCGCAGCCGGAGCGTTGGCGGTCATGCCGATCGGCTCGAAATCCTTCGTCGAGTCATATTTCAGGTTCGGATAAAAGGACGGCGCGGCGATAACGGTGCCCATGCTCGCCGCCATGATGGTGTAGCCGTCCGGTGCCGCCTCCGATGCGCGTGTCGCACCGAGTGTTCCGCCGGCGCCGCCGACGTTTTCGACCACCACCTGCTGGCCGAGATGTCGGCTCATGCCCTCGGCTACGATGCGCGCGACCGTGTCGCTAGGCCCTCCGGCCGGGAAAGGCACAATCATCTTGATGTCGTGAGCAGGATAATTCTGCGCGTGCGCTGTGCCCGCAATTGCCAGCACAGCGAAAGCGCACGCGAACCCTGTCCAGTATTTCATCGGATCCTCCACTCTGTTTTTCGCTTTATTTTCAGCTTTCCCAATCAAACTTACTCGGCCGCCTGCGTGGCGTCGCGGCGCTCCTTGTCGCGGATTGCCATCAGCACTTTCTCAGGCGTCGCCGGAAGGTCGGTAATCCGAACACCGACCGCGTCGTATATTGCATTCATGATCGCGGGAATCGTCGGAACCATCGCCGGCTCTCCGATGCCTTTCACCCCCAACGGGCCGATCGGATCGGCGTCCTCGATGATAATCGAATTGACCCGCGGCACATCGAGCGCAGTCGGCAGAATATATTTGGCGAAGCCGGACGTGCTCGTCCGTCCGTCCTGCAGCTTGTAATCCTCCATCAGCGCCTGCCCGAGCGCTTGAACAATTCCGCCCTCGATCTGACCTTCCACGCCCTGCGGATTGACGGCGCGGCCGACATCGTGCGCGGCCCAGATGCCCAGCACCTGCACTTCGCCGGTGATGGTATCGACCTCGACTTCGGCGACCTGGGCGCCGAACACATAAGCTTGCCAGGGCCGACCAGAACCATCGACGGGATCAAGGCCGGTCGTATCGGTGCCAAAGCTGGCCGAGCCGACAGGCACGACGCCGCGGCTCTTTGATGTGTGGACAGCCTCGCCCATCGTTATGCGATGATTGGTATTCTCAGCCCAGATCTCTCCGTTTCCAGTCTGGATTGTGGCGGGCTCAACGTCCCAAACCTCGGCCATCACCTCGACGAGTCGCTTGCGCGCCTCGCGCGAGGCTAGCGCCACGGCATTGCCGATCATGTACGTCTGCCGGCTGGCGCCCGCATGCGAAGCTTCTGGGGCGCGCGCCGTGTCATTGTCGCCAATAACGACGTGTTCGGGCTTCACACCCATTTCATGCGCGGCGATCTGCGCAAGAACGGTCAGGATCCCCTCGCCAATCTCGGTGACTCCGGTAACGACTTTCGCGCTGCCACCATCGTCGATTTCGGCCCAGGCAGCCGCGCGATCGATCACGGCGGTGCGCGCAATGCCGTACCAGCACGCCGCCATTCCTCGCCCGCGTTTGCGCGCCATCTAGTTACTCCGCCGCTTCCTGTTTCTCAGCCGCCGCAAAACGTGCGCCCAGCGCACATGGCGGCCGAATATCTGGCCGGTTGAGATCTCCGCGCGTCTCGCCACGGGACGTCGGCGCGCCTGCGTCCCATCCAGAGGCCTTTTCGAGGGCATCGAGCGCACGGGTGAGGCTGACTGAACCCAGTTTCGCCTTTGTGTGAGTCAACGCACCGTCGCGCATGGCGTTGATCCGCCGGATCAGAAACGGGTCGAGCCCGAGCCGCTCGGCGCAGATATCGAGATGGGATTCCGTGGCAAAAGCCGTCTGTAACGCGCCGAAGGAGCGAAACGCACCCGATGGTGTGTTGTTGGTGTAGACGCCGAATGTGTCGATCCGAACGTTGGGAATGACATACGGCCCGGCCGCCAGAATTGCCGCCTTGCGCATAACGCCTTCGGTCGACAAACCATATGCACCGCCGTCGCAGATCATTTTCATTTGTAGAGAGCGGATGCGTCCATCCCGCATCAGTCCCATGCGGAGCACGGTTCGGGACGGATGGCGTTTGGCGGTCGAAATGATCAATTCTTCCCGCGTAAACACCAGCCGGACCGGCCGCTGTGTCTTCATCGCCAGCAGGGCCAGCATGCCCTGATAGATCATATCTTCCTTGCCGCCGAAGCCGCCGCCAACCGGACTCATGATGAAGCGCACTTTGCTGATCGGCTTGGCAATGATGCGCGCCAGCATGTGGCGATGATGGGTAATGTTCTGATCGGGGGAAACGATCGTCACGACGCCGTCGTGGTCGACATAGGCGAGCCCTGCTTCCGGCTCGAGATAGGCGTGCTCGATCTGCTGCGTCGAATACGTTTCCTCGACCACTAAGTCGCTTTCCGCGAATCCCTTGTCGACGTCACCGACACGGATCGGAATATGTTTGGTGACATTGTCGGGTGCGTAGTCGTGCAGCACCGGTGCACCGGCGCGCAAGGCTTCGTCGGGATCGTAAACGGCTGGCAACGGCTCGTAGACGACATTGATCGAAGACAGCGCGCGCTTCGCAATGAGCGGGTCTTCCGCAGCGACGGCCGCAACCGCCTCACCGACGTAGCGAACTTTGTCCCGCGCCATGATCGGTTGATCGTTGACGAAAACACCGAACCCGTCCTCGCCAGGCACATCTGCACTCGTGATGACGGCCGCGACGCCCTCCATTGCCTCAGCCACGGAAGTGTCAATTGACACGATGCGCGCATGGGCGTGCGGAGAGCGCAATACCTGGACGTGCAGCATCCCGGGCATCGTCATGTCGCCGGCATATTTCAGCCGGCCGGATACTTTGCTTGGCGTATCGATGCGCCGAACGTTTTTGCCGATGAAGTCGCCTGCTTCGGTTTCGTCCTCCGACAGCGCGGCCGCCGGAAGTGTGCCATTCTGCACGTCGCGCGCCAGTTCAACCGCATCGAAGATCTTCTGATAACCGGTGCAGCGACAGATGTTGCCGCCCAGCCGCTCCTTGATCTCCTCACGGTCTGCGAAAGGATTTGTGCGCAGCGCCGCGGTCGCCGCCATCACCATGCCAGGGATGCAGTAGCCGCACTGGCTGGCGCCCGTCTTGTGAAAGGCTTTCTGCAGGACGCTGAGTTCGCCGGTCTTTGCCAGCGCCTCGACCGTTTCAATTGTCGTCCCTTGCGCCTTCGCTACCGGCAGCAGACAGGACTTCATCAGCGTACCGTCGACGAAGACCGAGCAGGTGCCGCATTCCCCGGCCCCGCAACCTTCCTTGTTACCGGTCAGATTGAGGTCGTCCCGGATGAAATCGAGCAGCCGTTGGTGCGGCTTGGCATTGCGGGAAATCTTGCGACCATTGATCGTTGCCTTGAACTGAAGGTCAGGCATACGCCGCCTCCAGTTCAGGTGCGAGCACGCCCGGCTGCGCGCCAGCGGCACGCGCTGCATTGATCAAACCGCGCAGCATGAAACCACGCACGACCTCGCGGCGGTATTCCTGACGCGTGCGCGAAGCAACAAGGGACACAGGCATTTCCGCGGCTTCATCGAAGCGCCCCGCGGTGACGGGTCCGCCACGCAGAAAATCCTCGACGCTATTGAGACGCAGTGGCTTCGGGCCAACGCCGGCCAGCGACAGGCGGATATCGTCGATGCGCCGTCCTTCGGCATCGAGTTTGACCAGAGTGGCCAGGCACACCAGCGAAATCACCAGCGACCGGCGATGGCCGACTTTTTCGAAGCTGCCGCCATAGTTCGGCAGTGCGTCGCATTCAACACCCAGCAGCAGTTCGCCGTCCTCGAGCATGGTGCGGTTCGGACCGACAATGAACTGATCGAGCTTCATGCGTCGCCGCGCGATCTTGCCACCGGATTTTTTGGCCAATTCCACCTCGGCATCGTGGGCGATCAGGCAAGGTGTGGCGTCCGCGGCCGGTGAAGCATTGACGATATTTCCACCGATCGTGGCCTGCGCCCGGATCTGGTCGTCGGCGAACCACACCGCGCAACGCGGCATTGCCGGCAGCGACCGGGCCAGGGTCTTGTCGTCGAGAAAACGCTGGATCGGCGTGGCAGCACCAAGCCGGACGCGCTTGTCGCCGACCGAGATATCTCGCAATTCGCGGATTTTTGTAACGTCTATCAAGACCGGAATGTGCACGTCGCCGGCGCGTCCTTCGCGCGCCCACGGCAGCGTGTCGGTTGCACCGGCGACAATGCGATAACGGCCGCGATGCGCGGCCATAGCATCAAACGCCTCGTCCAGCGAAGCCGGCGTGATGTACTCATCGCAGGTCAGCATCGCGCTCTCCGGATCCCCTTCCTATGTCGGAAGGGAGAGGCGTCACTCGGCCGCTTGCTTGTGTGCGGCGCCAGCCTTTGCCTTCACCACCACTTTGATGGCGTCTTCCACCCGATCCTTGGCGTAGCGAATCGCCGTCGGAAGATCATCAAGTGGAAATGTGTGCGTATAAATCTTCGTGGCGTCGAACCGCTTCTGTCTCATGAAGGCCTCGGCGCGATGCGTCGCGCTCTTGCCTTCACCGCGGATGCCGTAGACGTAGATATTGTTGCGCACGATATGCGCGACATCGACCGGCACTTCCTCATGCGCAAAGGCAGCGAGGCAAACGCGCCCGCCACGATTGACCATACGAACGGCGTCGTTGACCGCGCTTGTCGCCGCTGAGCACTCGACCACATAGTCGACGCCCTTGCCGCCGTTGATCTTCTTCACCGCGGCAACGACATCCGGCTCTTTGCGAATGTTGACCACGGCATCGGCGCCGAGCTCGAGGCCGATCTTGAGGCGATTATCGCGTGTCCCGGTCAGGATGACAGGGTGAGCGCCCAGCGCCTTGGCAACGGCAACAGCCATGAGGCCGATCGGCCCGGGACCGGTGACGCAGACGCTTTCGCCGGCGACGAGCCCGCCGAGTTCGGTCAGCGCGTACATCGCGGTACCGGCGGTGACGACGAGAGTCCCTTCCTCGTCGGTCATCTCATCCGCAAGCGCCACCAGCGTATTGATGTTGTTGACCTGGTATTCGCAGAATCCGCCGTCGGTGGTGAAGCCGTTGGCGCGATGACCTTTATCCACGTCGCCGTAGTTGAGACCGTAGTTGTGGCACGACGTGTACATGCCCTCGCGGCAGCGTTTGCACTGCCCGCAACCGGCATGAATTTCGACAGCGACGCGCTGACCGATCTTGTATTCATCGACCCCGGGCCCAAGCGCCACGACCGTGCCCATGTATTCATGGCCGGGCGTGAAATTCTTGTTGAACGGCAGACCGCCCTGAATCGACGCCGGCGGACCGTGATAGATGATTTCGAGATCGGTGGCGCAGATCGCCACCGCATCGATGCGCACCAGCACTTCCGCCTTCTTCGGCACCGGGATCGGCTTGGTCGTAATGCCAAGTTGACCAGGCTCGCCGAGCACCCAGGCCCGCTGCGTATCCGGAATCGGAAATTCGTTGTGATTGGTTTTAACACCGGCGGGTGCGTACATTGTTCCTCCCCAAAAGATTATGGCCGATCGATCAATTCGCGACGGCCTGTTGATTGTTCTGTGCGCCTGGATCACCGAATTCGGCAGAGAGCGCGCGGGTCGCAGCCACGATCTCGTCGCGCATCAGCGCAATGTGATCGTCACTGGCGCGCATCGCCGGTGTCGAGGCACTGATCGCGCCGATAACCGTTCCAGCCTGATCGCGAATAGCTGCGCCAACACAAATCACGCCCGGCAGAAATTCCTCGCGATCGAGCGCATAGCCGTTGCGGCGGACAATGCGCAGTGATTCGATCAACGCGGGAAATTCGGTGATCGTCTTGTCGGTGAAGCGCTTCATACCGTGCGCGAGAATGCGCCGCATTTCATCTTCCGGAAGCCAAGCCAATATGGCTTTGCCGAGCGATGTCGCGTGCGGCGCTTCCATCTTCCCGATTCTACCGGTGTCGACGCGCACCGCGTGGCGTGCCTCGCGAACCGCAAGCGTTATCACCGCATCACCTTGCAGAGCTGCAAGGTGCACGGTTTCTCCGGTCGCCTGGTTGATCGCTTCCAGATAGCGTTGCGCGCGGCGCGGCAAGTCGACCTGCAGACACGTGTGTCCGAGATAAAGGATGCGCGGGCCGAGCGCATAAAGCCTGCGGCCTGGCACCTTCGCGGCAAAGCCGCGTTGGATCAGCGTGGCCAGCAGATGGTGGCAGGTGGAGATGTTGAGGTTCGTGCGCGTGGCAAGCTCGGTGAGCGTCGCCTCGCCGCCGGCCTCGGCGATCGTTTCCAGCAGGTAGAGCGCGCGATCAACCGATTGGATGTTGTGACGGTCACCCGGGGCATGAGCCCGCCGTGGACGAGCTTTGGCACCCGGTCCGGGCAAAACTGTTGCTTCCATTGTGTTTCTCCCTGCCGCTAAGGGAAATCGCAGCCCCTGACCGAGTCAAGGAAATTTCAGGATCAAGAACCCAATTTTCGCTATATGAAAATCGTTAAGGTGCGCCGGTCGTGCTTTTCAAGGATTTGCGGGCTTATTCGCTGACCAGGCCGAGTTCGAGTTCCAGGGCGCCACACAGCATCTGGCCCAGCATGATGTGCATTTCCTGGATGCGGGCGACCGTGGTCGCAGGCACCGCCAAGATGTGATCGGCGAGCGGAGCCATGTCGCCCCCACCTTTCCCGCCAAGCGCAGCCGCCACGATCCCCATGGATCGGGCTTTCTTTAATGCGGCAATCACGTTCGGACTTTTGCCGGAGGTCGAGATGGCAATGACGACATCACCCGGCTTTCCCAGGGCTTCGATCTGACGCGCGAAGACCTGTTCGAAGCCGAGATCGTTGCCGGCCGCGGTCAGTGCCGATGTATCCGTGGTCAAGGCGAGCGCTGCGATCGCAGCCCGGCTTCGCTTGTAGCGGATCGTCAGTTCGGTCGCGAGATGCTGGGCATCGGCGGCACTTCCTCCGTTGCCGAGGAACATCAACTTGCCGCCGCCGCGGATTGATTTCGTGCACGCGCGGACAAGACCGGCGAAGGCATCAGCCAACGCTGCCTCTGTACTGCGGGCAACGTCGTGATGTTCCGCGAACTCCGATTTGAAAAATGCACCGAGATCCACTGTCGTTTTCCTTAGGCCGCTTCGCCACGAAATTCCGGAACGGCATCGCGCAGCACATTGTAGATCGCCGCTCGCTCCCCACGAGCCACCCCTTGCTCCAGCGTCGCGACCCAGGCGCGTATCGCATCGAGCGGCGGCCGCACCGGCTTTGCCGCAACGATGCCGGGGATTCCGATCTCGGAGGTCTCTTCGCCGCGCGCGAACAGAATTTCGTTCAACCGTTCGCCTGGACGGATACCGGTGTAAGAGATCTGGATATCTCGTCCAGGCTCGAGTCCAGAGAGCCGGATGATCCGTTCGGCGAGATCAACGATTTTGACCGGCTGTCCCATGTTGAGAACATAGACGGAAACGTCGTCGGCGTGATTGCCGAGTGCGTGCGTCGCCGCTGTTACGACCAGATCGCACGCCTCGCGAATGGTCATGAAATAGCGCACCATGTCGGGATGCGTGACGGTCACCGGCCCACCCGCTTCAATCTGCGCCTTGAACTTCGGCACCACCGAGCCGTTCGAGGCGAGGACATTTCCGAAGCGCACTGAAATCAGCCGCATCGGTTGGTGGCCTGGGGTGGCACGACGAGAAAATTCATCATCGAGAGCCTGGCAGTACATTTCGGCCAGACGCTTGGTGGCGCCCAGTACGGACACCGGCTCGATCGCCTTGTCGGTCGAAATCATCACCATGGCAGTCGCGCCGGCTGCCGAAGCGGCATCGGCGACATTGATCGATCCGAACACATTGGTCTTGATGCCTTCGTCCCAATCCTGTTCGAGCATCGGCACGTGCTTGAGCGCAGCGGCGTGAAACACAATGTCCGGCCTGAACTGGCCGACAAGACTCATGATGCGCTGACGGTCGCGAATATCGGCGATACGGCCCACGATTTCCGCTGCGCTTTGCTTGCCCTTGAGCGCTTCCATGACGGCATGCAGCGCCGGTTCCGAATGTTCGATCACCAGCAGCCGGGCCGCGCCAAATATCACAACGCGGTCGCATATCTCGGACCCGATCGAACCGCCACCTCCGGTCACGACGACCGCCTTGCCGCTGACAAAATCTTCCAGCCGGCGGTAATCGATCTTCACGCTGGGCCGCAGCAGAAGATCTTCGACCGCCACGGGCGACAACTGCACGGCAGACCCGCCCGTTTCGAGGGACGGCATCTGGCTCATGTTCAGGCCAAGCCTGCGTGCACGCATCAGGATCGCTTCGGGGCGAGCCTCCAGTGCGAGTGCCGAGGGTGCAAGGACAAGGCGCCTCACCCGATCGCCGCGGCTTTCCAGATCGGCCACGACGCCTTCAAGGTCGTCGATATCGCCGAGAACGGGGATACCACGTATGGATTGTCCACGATCGGCTGCCGACGGCGACAGCACGCCGACCGGCCAGATTTTTTTCACCGCTCCGCTTTCGATTCCGCGCAGCAGCACCTCAGCGTCGGCGGCACGTCCGAGAATCAATGTGGGCGTCGCGTCCGCGACCTTCACGCGCTGCAGGGTTCGCGCATAGTGGAAGTAGCGATAGACGACCCGCAGGCCGCCCAGGAAAAACATCTGCAGGAACCAGTACAGAAGTATCGTGACCTTGCCGAAAAAGAATGTCCCGTAAATATTCGGGGCCACCAACACGTAATCGAGCGCGAGCAACGAGATTGCCAGCACAGTCGACGCGCGAAACAGGTTGTAGAGATCCGGGATAGAGGTGAAACGCCATTTGTTTCGGTGCAAGCCGAAGATGAAATAGACGACGGCGGCGTAAAGCAGAAAGAACGGCAGAAAGCGCTCAAGGCCGCGCAGCCGTTCTGTAAGGGCCGCGCCTTCGAAGCGCATCAGGAAAGTAACGACAATCGCCGCCATGGTGGCCAACAGATCGTGCAACACGATCAGAACCTGGCGCGCTGTCAGTTTCGGAATTCGGATCATGCGAAATAGCCGCCGGGCGCGTGCCTCGCGGTCAGGTCAGCGGAAGGCGCGGCTTTGGTCGATGCGATGTCCAATTTGTCCCCTCGTCGTCCGAAGTCTTGACCCTAGCAAAATTGCTCTCCGCCCGCCCCGAAGTCCTCTGAACGGATTATTTCTGGTGAATTCCAATCACTTAGCTAGCAAACTTCGCAAGCTCGGGGACAGCGAATTTTTCGTGAGACGAATTCCGTCGGATCGGTTCTCTGCGGAACGCAAGTTGCGCTCACCGATCAATTGGCGGTCAAAGTTGCCCGCACTCCTTCCTGCTTCAAGAGATCCTCGAAGTAGGCGATCGTCCGAACCAACCCCTCTTTCAGAGGCTGTGCGAGGCTTCCAGGACAGCACCTCCTGCGCGCGCGAAATATCGGGACGGCGCTGGCGCGGATCATTTTCGGGCAAGGGACGGTGCACGATGCGCGAGCGCGAACCGGTCATTTCGATGATCGTGCCGGCGAGTTCGAGCATCGAGAATTCGCCCGGGTTGCCGATATTTATCGGGCCAGTGACCTGGTCCTTTGTCGCCATGAGCTTTATCAGGCCATCGACGAGATCATCGACGTAGCAGAATGATCGCGTCTGCGTACCGTCTCCGTAAACCGTCAGATCTTTATCGAGCAGAGCCTGAATGATGAAATTCGAAACCACGCGTCCATCGTTCGGATGCATGCGAGGACCGTAAGTATTGAATATCCGTGCGACCTTGATCCGCAGATTGTGCTGACGCCAATAATCAAAGAACAATGTTTCGGCGCACCGTTTGCCTTCGTCGTAACAGGACCGGGGACCGGTCGGATTGACGTGGCCCCAATATTCTTCGTGTTGCGGATGGACGTTTGGGTCGCCGTAGACTTCCGATGTCGATGCCTGGAGAATCTTCGCCTTCACCCGCTTTGCGAGGCCGAGCATGTTGATCGCACCGTGCACGCTGGTCTTGGTCGTCTGCACCGGATCGCGTTGGTAGTGAATGGGTGAAGCGGGACAAGCGAGGTTGTAGATTTCGTCGACTTCGACGTACAAAGGAAAAGTCACGTCATGTCGGGCCAGCTCGAAATGCTTGTGGTCGAGAAGGTGTTCGATATTTTTCCGGGTGCCAGTGAAAAAATTATCGATGCAGAGAACGTCGCCGCCCGCTGCAAGAAGACGCTCGCAAAGGTGCGAGCCGAGGAACCCCGCCCCTCCTGTTACCAAAAGCCGCCGCTGTAAATGCATCGCGAACTCCAACTGATTTCCGTGCAACTTCTATCACGCCGATAAAGTGATATGAAATGATGCTTGTCGAGGTCATTAATGCGCAGAAACCTGTAGTTTTATGGGCATTCTGCGGTTGTTACCGATGCCCGCAACGTGTAAGCGATCAAAGTTCCTATGAGCTCTTCCGAAAAAACCGACACGCCCAGGCCGGCCGCCTTTCTCGATCGTGATGGCGTCCTCAATGTCGACCACGGCTACGTCTACCGACCTGAACAACTCCAATGGATCGACGGGGCCCGGGAAGCGGTCCGGCTTTTGAATTCGGCCGGTTACTACGTATTCGTCATATCAAACCAGTCCGGTGTAGCGCGCGGCTTCTACGACGAAGCGGCCGTAAAATCGTTTCACGCGCACATGCAGGAAGGACTTGCCGCACAGGGCGCCCATATCGATGCGTTCTATTTTTGCCCGCACCATCCGGACGGCACCGTCAAATCTCTGGCCGTATCCTGCAGTTGCCGCAAGCCCGCCCCCGGCATGCTGGAACAGGCAGCGCGCGAGTGGCCGATTGATCTCGGCGCGAGCTTTCTGATCGGCGACAAGGATGACGATGTGGCCGCCGCCAACGCTTTCAAAATCCGCGGGATCAAATTCAATTCCTCGAGGGACTCGTTAGCGGATCTGGTGCGTCGCGAAATCGCCAGCCACCCGCAAATTCGGCGCCCGACATGAGTTCGAACGGACCGGACGCAGACGCATTTTCTGACCGCATTTGTGCTGCTCTGGCTCGCGGGCACCGCCCTGCGGCTGACAATTTTGGCGGTTCCACCCGTTATTCCGCTTATCCATGACGAATTGAACTTGAGCGCAACCGAGATCGGTTTTCTCACGGGATTGCCTTCGATGCTGTTCGCCCTCGCCGCGGTGCCGGGCTCGCTGCTGATCGCTCGGCTTGGCGTCAAGGCTGCGATGGTGGTCGGGCTCATGCTGACAGCAGTCGGCGGCGCGCTGCGCGGCGCGTTGCCGGATGCCGTGTGGCTATACGCGATGACGATCGCCATGGGAGCCGGCGTCGCCATCATGCAGGTCACAATGCCGCCCGCCGTTCGCGCCTGGGTACCGAACCGTATCGGGTTCGCCACCGCCGTCTATACGAATGGCCTGCTGGTCGGCGAGATCTTGCCGGTCGTGCTGATGTTTCCGCTGATCCTGCCCCTTGTCGGAGGCAGCTGGCAATGGAGCTTCGTCATCTGGAGCGTACCGGTCGCAATCATTGCGGTGATTGTCTTGGTGTCCGCGCCGGCTTCGACCATCGACCGAGCGGCACCGTCGCGACGCTGGTGGCCTGACTGGCGAAATGCGCTCATCTGGCGACTCGGCATTATGCTCGGCACGATCAATGCCACGTATTTTGCCACCAACGCCTTCGTTCCCGACTATCTGAGAAGCACGGGACAAAGCGAATGGATCGGTGCTGCGCTCTCCGGGCTCAACATCGGACAACTGCCGGCGTCATTTCTGCTGCTCGCATTTTCCGGCCGGCTGGAGCGCAAGGCGTGGCCCTACATTGTCAGCGGGCTTCTGTGCGTCATCTCGACCGGTGGAATCGTGTTCGGCACAGGCGCGTGGGTCGTCGTGGCGGCAACCCTGCAGGGTTTTGCCGCATCCGCTATTCTGATCCTGGTGCTGGCCCTTCCGGCCCTTCTCAGCAAGTCAGATGACGTCCACCGCGTGACCGCGGCAATGTTCACGATCAGCTACAGCTGCGCGGTGATTGTGCCTGTGATCAGCGGGCTTGCCTGGGACCTGACCGGCATCGCCAAAATGGCGTTCCTGCCGATCGCCCTATGCGGAATTTTGCTGGTCATGCTGGCTCCCGCGATCAATCATGTCCCACGTACCGCGAGCTAGTGCCAGGAGCTTGTGCCATGCGTCCGATTCCCGTTGGAGCCAAAGGATCCTACACCCTGCGCGTTACGCCCGCTCACCTTGCCAACCAGTTCAAGGATGCCGCGCTGCCGCCGGTTTTCGCAACGCCGATGATGATCACCGCGATGGAGAACGCGGCGCTGAATGCTGTTCGAGCTTATCTCGACCCCGGCGAAAGCGCAGTTGGAACCGCCGTCAATATACGCCATCTCGCCGCGACTCCCGTCGGACACCAGGTCATCGCAGAAGCCGTGGTCACCAAAGTGGACGGACGGCGTATCGA
The DNA here is from genome assembly GCA_963707615.1 of uncultured Alphaproteobacteria bacterium. Lineage (GTDB taxonomy): Bacteria > Pseudomonadota > Alphaproteobacteria > Rhizobiales > Xanthobacteraceae > Pseudolabrys. Next base: position 71,192 of record CAVPQT010000006.1, on the reverse strand, counting down.
ATTCGACGTCAACGCGCGCGACGAGATCGAGGAAATCGGCAACGGTACGCACGAACGCATGGTTGTCGACGTTGGGCGTCTGAATCAGCGTCTCAACGCCAAAGCACGCGGGAAATCATAAGCCGCTATTTGATCAGCTGTATGTTTGCGTCTTTGACGACCTTGCCCCATCTTTTCGTTTCCGCCTGAATAAATGACGCAAACTCCTCCGGAGTGCCGGTTATTGGCACCAGGCCCTGCGCGACAAGATACTGTCGAGCAAAAGCCGGATCCGAAATCACCTTGGTCACATCCTCATTGATTTTTTTTATGATCTCGGGCGGCGTTCCCGCCGGCGCAACAAGGCCAAACCAGGATTTTGCCTCAAAGCCTGGCACGCCTGACTCGGAAATCGTAGGCACATCGGGAAACTCACTGCTACGCCGATCGCTTCCGACACCGATCATGCGCAACTTTCCGGCGTCGACGCTGCCCTTCACGATACTGAGAGCCGCGAACATCAGGCTCACATGCCCACCAACGACGTCATTCATGGCCGGTCCCGCGCCGCTGTACGGGATGTGGTTGAAGCGCGTGCCGGTCATCGCCTGAAACACTTCCATGTTGAGGTGTCCAGTCGAGCCAATGCCGAATGATCCGTAAGTCAGTTCACCGGGTTTCGCCTTCGCAAGGGTCACGACATCATTCACGGTCTTTACCGGCAACGAAGGATTGGCCACCAGAGCCTGCGTCGCGGAAACCAGAGCTGTAATCGGCGCAAAATCCCGCAATGGGTCGTATGGAATCTTTTCGTAGAGGTGCGGTAACGTCACCAGAGTGAGCTCCGCCGTCAGCAAGAGCGTGTAACCGTCGGCCGGTGATTTCGCGACCTGCTCCGCTCCTATCATTGTGCTGGCGCCCGGCCGATTTTCGACGACGACCGACTGGTTCCAATGCTCCGAAAGTTGCTGCGTCAATACGCGGGCAAACGAATCGACGGCGCCTCCGGGCGAATAGGGAACGATAACGCGCACGGGTTTGACCGGGTATTGCGCGAGCGCGGCCTGCTGGGAAAATCCGACGAGTAGCGCCGCAACAATAATGCGCCATGCCATGGCATTCTCCGGATTGTCAGTTGGCAGTACTCAGACTTAGCCGGCGAACTTCTTCGCGCCGCTTCAACCAGTACGAAAGATACTGCGGAAGCACCTCGAGATAGTTCTCGATCCCCAATGCTTTCGCAGCATGAACTGGCCAATGCGGGTCGTAGAGAAGTTCGCGCGCGAGCGCGATCAGATCCGCCTGTCCGGCACAGAGAATCTGCTCGGCGTGATGCGCTTCGGTAATCAGGCCGACCGCAACGGTCTTGATTCCGACTTCGCGGCGCACGCGATCCGCGTAGGCTACGTGATATCCCGGCGTGCGGGGTACGAGTGCAGTGTTGATCGGTCCGGCAATGCCGCCCGACGAACAGGTGATCACGTCGACGCCACGCGCCATCAATTCGCGCGACAAGACGACCGTGTCCTCAATGGTCCATTCAAGGCCAGGCCCATCCGTCGCCGAGCATCGAAAAAATACCGGCCGATCTTGCGGCCATATCGCGCGAACGGCTTCCGTGATTTCGAGCGCGAAACGCATGCGGCCCTGCAAATCTCCGCCGTAGCCATCGTTGCGCCGGTTCGCCAGCGGACTAAGAAATTGATGGATCAGGTAACCATGGGCGCCGTGAATTTCGCAGATATCGAAGCCGGCATCGATGCTGCGCAGTGCCGCATCGCGCCAGGTTCCAATCATCTGGCGGATATCAGCCACCGACATCGGGATCGGAGCCGGCGAACCTGGACGCGGATCCGGGACGGCGCTTGCCGAGATTCCGTGCCATGGCCTGAGACCGCGCGCCGCATCGCTTTCGGTCAGCGGCTTGAAATCGTTCCAGGGCAGATCACTCGAAGCTTTGCGGCCGGCATGGCCGAGTTGAATGGCCGGAATTGCGCCCTGACCGCGAATGAAATCCGTAATCCTGCGATAGGCGCCGACGTGGCCGTCCGAATATATGCCGGCACATTCGTGGGTCTTGCGGCCACGTTCTTCCACCGCGGTCTCTTCGGTGAAGACGATCCCAGCTCCGCCTATCGCGTATTTTCCCAAAGTCACAAGGTGCCAGTCGGTCGGACCGCCATGCTCCGACTTGTACTGGCACATCGGAGAAACGACGATACGGTTGCGGGCAAAAATTCCGCGCAAGACCATCGGCTGAAGGAGCAAGGGCAGCCGGACGCCGGCGTCATGCATTCGCCGCGTCTCCGAACTCTGCGAGGTGCGCAGTCACGTCGATCCTCCAACTCACAAATACATCCGAGCCCTTGTCCGCAACCGCTGAACAAATGACTTTACGGCGGGGGCATTTTCCCTTTTTCGGTAGGCTACAGCAATTTCGGCCTCTTGCAGAGCACCTGAAATCTTGCGGTAGACAATGCCCGGGATTCCGAGCCCCCGCATAGGCTCCGAAATGATGCCCAGCCCCGCGCCCGCCGCGACCAGGGTCAGCAATGAGAATATATCTGGCGCTCTTTGGACAATCTGAAGCGACTGTCCCGGCTTCGAAACCGCGCCGAGATTCCCCCAAAAACCGACGTCCATCTCCAGGGATCCGGCGATAAAGGACTCGTGCGAAAGCGTGGCAAGACTGATTTGCTTGCGCTTGGCCAAGGGATGGCCCTTTGGAATGGCTGCGTAATAAGGATGCCGGTCGACAACAAAGCCCGTCAACTCGGGCGGATAGCGCTCCGGCGCTCTGATGAACGCGATATCGAGGACACCGTCGATCAGAGCCTTCAATTGGGGAAAGGTCTCCATGCGGACGATCTGAACCGACACATTGGGGTTATCCCTCTGAAAATCGCCGATCATTTCGGGCACCATGCCAATGCAGCTCGCAGAAAGGATATAGCCAATTTCTATCGAGCCGATGTCACCGCGAGCAGCGCGCTTTCCGATTAGCTCGGCGTTCTCTGCCTGCTTGAGGGTGGCGCGCGCCTCCTCGAGAAAGCGCTTGCCTGTCTGCGTCAGCGAGACGGCACTTTTTTTGCGCCGCGAAAGGAGCTGTGCGCCGAGCATTCGCTCCAGGGCCTGAATCTGGTTGCTGAGCGTCGGCGTCGAGATATTGAGCTCGTCGGCCGCACGCGAGAAGTGGAGCTTCTCGGCCACGGCCACGAAATACCGGAGGTGCCGCAATTCCATTGTCAAATGTCGGTGCCCAAAAGTGCCACGGGCACGCATAGTCGAATGTATCGCAGGACGCTTCAAGAACCACGTGTGGCCGTGGATTCGACCATTTTGACCGATTCCAGGTGCAAATCAGCGCTCGCGGAGCGCCTCTTCGCGCAGCACCCGCGCCGGTTTAAGCAGATAATCAAGCACCGTCTTCTTGCCGGTCAGGACCTCAACCGTCGCAAGCATGCCGGGAAGAATTGGGAGCGGATTCTCGCTGGTGCCGAGGTGATTCTTTTCCGTCCGCACCATCACTCTGTAGAACGTCTCGCCCTTTTCGCCGCGCTCGGGCCTCTCGTCGGCGATGGTGTCGGCGCTGATGCGTTCGACCTTGCCTTCGAGTGACCCGAACACTGATGAATTGTAGGCGGACAGCTTGACGACGGCATCCTGCTGCGGACGGATGAACGCAATGTCCTGCGGCCGGATCCGGCCTTCAACAAGGAGGGTGTCGTCGAGTGGCACGATGTCCATCAGGCAAGACGACGGTCGGCCGTCTGCTGACCGGTCTCTACGAGCCTGACGAGGGCTGCATCCTGGTTGAGGGCGTGGATCTTCGCCAATACGAGCCGGCGGATCTGCGGCGCGGGATCGGCTTCGTTCTCCAGGACATCGACCTGGTCTTCGGTAAGCTTCGCGACAATATTGCCCTCGGCCTTCCAGCAGCGACCGATGAGCAGATTCTCGAAGCGGCCCGCCTGGCAGGCGTAGAGCAGTTCGCGGCATCGCATCCGCTTGGCTACGACATGCCGATTGCGGAAGGTGGTCGCAGCCTTTCGGGAGGGCAAAAACAGGCCATCGGGCTCGCGCGCGCCATGATCCGCAGGCCGCAAATTCTTTTCCTCGACGAACCGACGGCGCATTTCGATCTGCGCAGCGAAGCCGAATTTCTCGAGCGGCTGAAAGTGCTCGCCCGGGGCGACATGACGATCATCGTTTCTACCCATCGAACATCGCTCCTTGCGCTGGTCGATCGACTGCTTGTTTTCGAGCAGGGTCAGCTGATCGGTGATGGCCCGCGTGACCAGATCATCGCCAGACTGCAGGCGGCTGCGCGTGGTCCGACTTACCAACCACAGGCGCTGGCGGAAACGAATGCAACAGTCTGACCTCGCTTTCATCAACGATATCCGCGCGGCGTCGGAGCTTCGCACGCCGCGGACGTCGAGCGCTCTTCTCGTGTCGGTCATCGCCCTGATGGCGGCAGGCGTGATCTGGGCACATTTCGCCGAACTCGATGAGGTCAAACGGGGTAACGGGCGCGTTGTCCCGTCGCGGCAAATTCAGGTCCTGCAAAGCCTCGAAGGCGGCATCGTCCGGGAAATTTTGGTGCATGAAGGCACGATCGTGAAGGAGGGCGAGGTCCTCATGAAGATCGACGACACCAGATTTGCCTCCGAACTGGGTGAAGTCCGCGCCCGTCGCGCTGCAAATGCTGCGCGTGTCGCACGCCTCGAAGCCGAAGTGCAGGGCCGTACCCCCGAATTCGCCGATGAACTGGTCCAGATAGCCTCGCAAGCGGTCGACACCGAACGCAACGTTTTCGAAGCGCGGCAAAAGAAACTCATCAACGACATCGATGTCCTGATGACGCAGGAGTTACGTTTCGCGGAGTCGCTCAAGCTTTTCGAACGGCAGGTCGAGCTGACGCACAAGCTCTATGTTCAGAAAATCGTGCCGGAAATCGAAATGCTGCAGATGGACCAGAAAGTTACCGAGATGAAGGGTCAGGTTGCCGAAGCGCAATCGCGCATCGCCAACATCAAGGCAGCGTTCCGTTCGCAATCCGAGGAGGATCTGGCCAAATCGCGCGGCGACCTTGCCGTGCTGGATCAGACCATAAAGTCGGCGCAGGATCGCGTGCGCCGCGCCGAATTGCGCTCGCCGGTGAACGGCATCGTCAACAAGCTCAACGTGACCACGGTTGGTGCCGTGATCCAGCCGGGGGGCAACATGAAGGTGATCGTGCCGCTCTGGGTCGTGGTCGGGAATGTCGGATCGCCGCTGTGCGAGCCAGCCGGCTCACCCGCGCGCGCCGAAAGACCCGCTTCGAACACTGTCGTCGCTGCGCCACCGGCAGCCGGGATGTTGAAATTGTTCGGGGCCGCGTCACCGAGCGAAATCGTCAGCGTCGCGTGCGCCAGCGAACCATCCGCATCGCGGATTGTGTAGGTAAAGGTTTCAGTACCGCCGCCTGCCGTGTGCACATAGGTGTAGGAACCGTCTGCGTTCAATGTCAGCGTGCCGAACGCACCCGCGATCGCCACACCGACTGTCCCCGGAGCGGCTCCGCCCGGGCCATTGCCCGCGGCAACGCCCACAACCTGCAGCCCCCCGTCGGCGCCCGAAACATCCGCCGTCCCCGCCCCCGCAGTGGTTCCAGCGCCCGTGAGCACGTTGCCATCCGCAGTAGTCTGTCCCGGCGCAATGGTGTCGCCGTCGGCGCGGGCGATTGGAGCGTCATCGACGATTTTGATGACAAGATCGGCCGGCGGATTGCTGTCGCCGTCGCGATCGGTGATCACGACCGCGAAATTCGCATTTGGCACGCCCAGCGTGTTGTCGAGCAACGTGTAGCTGTATGTGATGGTGCCTTTGCCGGTCACTGCATTGAACGTGAACGAGGCCGTCAGCGAGCCGATCGCATCGGTGAAGGTTTGCGATGTGCCGGTCAGCGCGTGGCCACCCAGCGAAACCGTTTGCACGCCATCGGGCGATGTAAAGCTGATCGTCCCGACTTTGGTGGTGACTGGAAACGATGCCTGGCCGGGATGCGAGCCTGCGGGCTCGCCCGGGCGCGCACCGAGCCCGGCCTCGAAGACCATGGTCGCCGGACCGCCTGGCCCGGGGATAACGACGCTACCGGGGGCTACAACTACGGCCGCACTCACATTGTGATGAGCCTGGCCGGCGCCATTTGCATCAGCGAGCGAATTCCCGAGTCCTCCCCGCCCTTCCTGACCCAGCAAACCCAATGGCGGAGCGCTGCCGATCAAGGCGTCGACGGAAGCCGCATGAAAGTCAGCACCGCTTGAGACAATCTTGTCATCTTCAGCGGGCGATGACTGGCCTACGGTGCCTGGAACGCGCGTGTCGAATTGCTCTCCATCGATCCCTCGGCCGCCACCGATCCCGACATTGAGGTAGGAGATTGGCTTGCCGGAGAAATCGAAAAACGGGTCGGTCGCAGCCGACTGCTCATCGAGCAGGACCGCGGGCCTGGCACTCTCATGCGCGCCGGGTTCTGCCGGAGCCATGTGGCTGCTCTGGGGGCTAGCGACTTCGGTGATATGCGGCTGAGCAAGGCTGGAAAGCTGCAGCCCGGTGGGCTGCACAACGCGACGATCGACCATGACACACTGCCTTAATACTAAGAACGCCGTGAGGCAGCCCCGCGCGTCACGTCGCTCAGGTAGAAATAGCTTTAGATGATCGAGGAGTGTTTCGCGTCAACCGAACGAACGGATTCGCCATCAAGGTTTAGAAAAAATTGCGCCAGCCGTAAGGAGGAGACTGCGTCGAAATCTGTGAACAAGTGGCATCTGTGACACATGCCGATAAACGGCTATTGTGCTCGTGCTGTTGCCTGTTTGGAGAGTTTTCTCGATGTTGATGCGTGCGCTGATGACAAGCATTGCGCTTGCGGCTGTAACTACGTCGGCTACCGCACAACTGTCGTCGCAGTGGCAATTCTGCACAGGAAATCCGGGAATTGACTGGGACACGCAGATAAAGAGCTGCACGTCACTTATTCAGTCAGGCACGGAATTGAAGGAAAACGAGGCGATCGCCTTCTACAACCGCGCTCTCGCTTACGAGAATAAAGAGAAATACGACCTCGCTATCGCTGATTTCACCGAGGCGATACGTCTCAATCCGAACGATGCGGATTTCTTTTTGTATCGAGGTATCGACAAGCAGCGAATCGGTGACAAGGCCGGGGCCGACGCTGATATAGCCGAGGCAAAGCGACTCAATCCGAACGTCGGCAAATAAAGCCGCGCTCGCGCGTCGACAAACTCAAAAGAGTTAAAGATTGGATCAGCGCGGGGTGTCGGAAGCGCCGGCCGTGCGCGACGACACTTTCGCGTCGGAATCTTTTTTCGGCTTGCTTGCGGGAGGCGGAGCCGCTGAAGCCGGAGGCGCTGACGACGACGGCGCAGCGAACCTGAGCGCCCTTTGCGGCTTGCCGCCATTCATCTCACGGAGCGTTTCGACGTAATTCTTCGGCTCCATCAAATTGGATCCAGGCGGCGTCTTCAGACCCATAAAACCGGCGATGTCGTTTCCGAACGTCACACAGTTATTGATGAGCGCATTCCACGCCCGCTTTTCAGCCTTCATTTCCTTGATGTGAGCAGCGACTTTGCTGAAGGTCTTACCGTCCAGCATCACGCGGTAACGCGCCGTCACGTACTTTTCTTCGAGATCGCCGTCGCTCGCCCCGGTTTCGGACGGCACAAACAAGACGTGCCCCAATGTCCAGGGAATGAGGCTGCAATTGTCGCAGTTATTGCCATCACCCGCAGGGTGCAGGCCGGCAATGTCGCTTTTCACGATTTCGCCTTGGCCATTCAGCTGTCCGTAGAGGACATACATGTGGCCATAGCTCGCCGCAGCCCGCGCGCGGAATTCGACGAAATACGGCCGGTAGCCTTGGCTCGGCCTCGGCGCGCTCGTTTGCGTCGCGCTCGAGGGCGCGGCGGCATCTTGTGCCGCAGCAGGAAAAGCCGCCAACCCAAGCGGGATTGCGGCCAAACCTACGGCTACGAGGACCCCTATGCTCCTGCGCAACTGATAAGAAGTACGCATATCAGCCTTTCCGCCAGCACCTGTTTTAGCTTCAGGCGCGCCGAACAACCGCAAGACGAGCTTGCGTACGGTCGGAATTGCGGCCGAACAGGCCGCAATAGGTCGGCACAGATGCCGACCCCGAGCAATAGTCCGCGTCTAAAGCTTAGCCACGAGTTTGAACGACCGGGGCCTTCCCCTTGCCGACCGGAGCTTTCCCCTTGCCCCAACAACCGGCGAGGCCGAAAGCGAGGACAGCTGAACATAGAACGACTAGGAACTTTTTCATAACGCTCCCCAGTTTTTTGCGCGATTAACGACTAAATCACTAACCCCCTCCGTGGTTAGCGACTAGTGCGTAAAAGTCACACTCCCCAACAATCCGTCGGATTTCCCGCGTATAAATACGTCAAAAGGCAGGGTCAGAACCCGGATGTTTCAGCGAAATTCTTCGCAGCTTCCGACTAGCGGATAGCGATCCGGGTACGCTTTTTTGAGGGTCGCCTCGACCTTCTTCAGAGCCTCTTCGCACTGCTTTTGGGAGCCGTACCGCGCCGACGGCTTCACTTCCATTCCCGGTGGCCTCTGGATGAATTGCCAATAGGCGGCCGCGGGCGTGGCCACGACAGCGATTGCGGCAGCAGCGATGCCAATCCTCATAGAGGTAATTACGCGCGGTCTCATGCTCCCCTCACAGGTCCCCAAGAATTTACAGCTGAGTATAGCTAAATCGGGCGTGCACGGTCAGCGCAGAACAACAACCTCGGTACCCACGCTGACACGGGCGTACAGATCCATAATGTCCTGGTTATACATGCGAATACATCCGTGCGAGACGAACCCGCCAATCGATCCCGGATTGTTCGTGCCGTGGATCGCGTATTGTCCGCCGCCGCTCAATGTCATCGCCGCCGCACCCATCGGGTTTGATGGGCTACCGCCAGGAACGATCGGGGGCAATTTGGCGTAATCCTTTCGAATTGATTCGGGCGCCTGCCAAGCCGGGCTGATGTATTTGCCGTCGATTGTGGCTCTTCCCGCCCAGGCCTGGCCGGCTTTGCCGACCCCCACCGGGTAGCGAATCGCTTCGCCATCACTGGTCACGTAGTAAAGCCGGCGTTCGTTTGTTTTGATTACGATTGTTCCAGCCGAATATCCCTTGAAGCGAACAGTCTCACGGGCCGCACCAGGCGAAACCGCAAAGACAAGAACGCCCAGGAATACAAAGGCGCCAATGGAAAGGATGCGAGTACTCAAGATCCCCCCGGACGACATCTCAATGCCAATTGATTTCAATGGCATTGATTTTCCATTGCAGGGCAATTTGCGTCAAGATTACTTTCACTCGATCAACGAACCGTGTTCTCTTTGACTTGAAAATCAAAGCAAAATTCTGCTGATCCCAGCGCTTTTTGAGACCCCGGTATGCACCAATTGCTGAGACCTCATCCGGAATCGCGCATCTCCGCGCCAGAACACGTTGCGGTGGTAGTCACGCGGCCCCAGCCAGAGAAACTTGTGTTGTCTTATACTGTCACAGGAAAAATGAGCGACATCATTATTCCGCCTGCCGCGAGAACGACGCGAGCCGATAATCTCTGGCAGCACACATGCTTCGAGGCATTTGTTCGTAGCGCGTCGGCCAACGAGTACTACGAATTCAATTTTTCGCCTTCTGCGCAGTGGGCGGCTTATCGATTCACTGACTACCGAAGCGGAATGTATATGGCGACGGAAGTCGACACACCCGCCATCGACATTCAATCAAATCCCCGGAGCTTTTCTTTGCAGGCCGCGCTGGCCCTCGATCGTTTGTCGGCTTTGCCGCGTGACGCATCCTGGCGTCTCGCGCTGTCGGCAGTCATCGAGGAGACGAACGGCAACAAGTCGTATTGGGCACTGGCGCATCCCTCAGGAAAGCCGGACTTCCATCACAAAGACGGCTTTGCCTACGAGCTTACTCCGGCCGTGCATCCATGAATTTCGGTATCGATCGACTCCTCGCTGAACCGGCATTGCGCGCACCGCTCAAAGGCAGGCGCGTGGCGTTGCTCGCGCATCCGGCTTCGGTGACGCAAGATCTGACGCATGCGCTTGATGCGCTTGTCGCGTGCGGCGACATCAAGATCAGCGCCGCCTTCGGACCACAGCACGGCCTGCGCGGCGACAAACAGGACAACATGATCGAGTCGCCGGACTACAACGATCCGGTGCACGGTATTCCCGTTTTCAGTCTTTATGGCGAGGTGCGCAAACCAACGGACGCCATGATGAATGCGTTCGATGTGATGCTTGTCGATCTGCAGGACCTCGGTTGCCGGATCTACACATTCATCACGACCTTGCGTTACGTCCTCGAAGCCGCGTCTCGCCATCGCAAGGCCGTTTGGGTGCTGGACCGTCCCAATCCAGCCGGCCGCCCAATCGAAGGTTTAAAGTTGCGCTCTGGCTGGGAAAGTTTTGTCGGAGCAGGCCCTTTGCCGATGCGTCATGGACTTACGCTCGGCGAGCTTGGCCTTTGGTTCGTGAAAATGCTGAAGCTCGATGTCGACTTTCGCATCATCGATATGAAGGATTGGCAACCCGACGCAGCACCCGGATTCGGCTGGCCGCTGGGTGAACGCATCTGGATAAACCCCAGTCCCAACGCGCCGAATTTGTGGATGGCGCGCGCCTACGCGGGAACGGTGATGCTTGAAGGAACGACGCTCTCGGAAGGGCGCGGCACAACACGACCGCTTGAACTGTTCGGTGCTCCCGATATCGACGCGCGTGCGGTCATGAAGGAAATGACAGCCCTCGCGCCGCAATGGCTCGAAGGTTGTCGTCTCCGCGAATGCTGGTTCGAGCCCACATTTCACAAGCACGCCAATCAACTTTGTCACGGCGTGCAGATCCACACCGAAGGACCCGCCTACGATCACCGTGCGTTCAAGCCGTGGCGTCTGCAGGCACTCGCCTTCAAAGCAATCCGTCGTTTGTACCCGGATTACCCGCTCTGGCGCGATTTCGCCTACGAATATGAGCGAGACAAATTACCAATCGATGTCATCAACGGTGGGCCGCTCCTCAGACAATGGGCCGACGATCGGTCGGCGACACCGCAGGATCTCGACAAACTGACGCTGGTCGATGAGAAGGCTTGGTCCATCGAGCGGCAGCCATTTCTTCGCTACTGAACAGTATCGCTGGTGCCGTCGACCCAGGTTCCGGCGACGCGTAGGTCCTCGCTTAGCGCAACAAGATCGGCGCGCGAACCGGCGGCGAGCGTTCCCCGCTCTTTATCAAGACCAAGAAATCGCGCCGGCGTCAGTGATGCGGCGCGGAGTGCGTCCTCAAGCGGAAGCTGCACCAACTTGACGGCATTACGCACGGCCGTGGCCATATCGAGGTGCGCGCCCGCAAGAGTGCCCTCTTCCGTGGTGAGCTTCCCATTGGCCAACGTGATAGTTCGTCCGACAAGTTCGAAACGGTCTTTGGTGGCGCCGACGGTGGGCATCGCATCAGTAACAAGAGCAATCCGCTCGCATCCTTTCGCGGCAAACGCGGCGCGGACCGAAATCGGATCGACGTGAATTCCATCGACGATGAGACCGGCCGTCAGCCGGTTGTCCGCCAGCGCCGCACCGACAATTCCGGGTTCGCGCGCGCTCAACGGCGGCATGGCGTTGAAGAGATGTGTGACACCAGTCGCGCCGTCCGCGATGGCGCGCATGACGATGGCCGCCGAGGCCTCGCTGTGGCCGATCGAAACGCGCGCACCCGACGCGGCCAAGGTGCGAACAAAACCTGCCGGAACACATTCAGGCGCAAGCGTGACCATCGATTGGCCGGCACTCGCAAGTTCGCCCAATTGCTCTAGGTCACCGGCGACTGGCTGTACAATTCGATCGGGTCGATGAACTCCCGGACGTTTCGGACTGATGAACGGGCCTTCGAGGTGCAATCCGATGACTCCATCGCGACCGCTAACGGAACGAGCCGCTGCAATGGCGGACTGCAAGCGCTCGCGCGTATCGGTGATCAAAGTCGGAAGACAGCCCGTTGTGCCAAACCGGCGGTGAGCGCGCGCAATCGCGCGCATGCCGTCCGCGGTCGGCTGATCGTTCAGAAGAATCCCGCCGCCCCCATTGACCTGCAGGTCGATAAAGCCGGGAGCGAGAAAGGTGGCTTTCGGAATCCTCGTGCGCGACAGGTCCTTGGGCACGTCATTCTGGGGCCCAATCCGGACAATCCGCCCACCCCGAATTATGACTGCGGCCTCGGCATGCCAGCGATGGCCGTCAAATACACGCTCCGCGAGGAGGGCATGCTCTTTGGCGCTGGAAGGATCGTTTTTGACCAGGCTCATCGACGTCCAGGGGCTGGATTGGTGGCGCAGCAAATCCAATCTAAGTTAAAGGACGCCGAATACCCAGAGGACCGAGAGAAACAGCATGGACCGGTTGCTCATTCGCGGCGGCAGACGCATTGAAGGCTCAGTCCAGGTCCGCGGCGCGAAGAACGCGGCCCTGCCGCAAATCGCCGCCGCCCTTCTCGGCTCCGGGCGTCTGGAACTGACGAACGTCCCCGATGTGAGCGACGTCGACACCATGATCGCCTTGATGCAGGAGTTCGGCGTGGTCGCTACACGCGGCACCGGCCGGACCCTGGCGTTGGATGCATCCGGAGCCCGCAATGCACAGGCACCGTACGACATGGTGCGCCGGATGCGTGCCAGCATTCTCGTCCTGGCGCCGCTCCTTGCGCGCTTCGGTTCGGCCCGCGTGTCGATGCCAGGCGGCTGCGCGATCGGCGCGCGACCGATCGACTTGCATCTCAAGGCGCTGGATGCGCTCGGCGCCGAGGTCGATATCGAGTCCGGCTACATCCATGCTCGAGCCAAGGACGGCCGCCTGGGCGGCGGGCGTATCGCCTTGTCGTCGCCGTCAATCGGCGCAACCGAGACGGCGTTGATGGCCGCGACACTCGCCCGGGGCGAGACAGAGATCCTCAACGCCGCACGCGATCCCGAGGTTTGCGATCTTGCTCTCTGCCTGGCTGGCATGGGAGCCCGCATTCAGGGCGAAGGAACACATCGGATTCTGGTGCAAGGCGTGGACACCCTGCACAACGCCCGTCACGATCTGATCACCGACCGTATCGAAGCGGGAACCTACGCCATTGCCGCCGCGATCACCGGTGGTCATCTCGAAATTCTCGGCGCCCATCTCGAACATCTTGGATCAGTCGGTGCCGTTCTGGAGAGCGCCGGCGTCCAGATTTGGCCGACCGACCGTGGCCTGATGGTTGTCCGGTCAGGGCCTTTGCAGGGCATCGACATCACGACCGAACCCTATCCCGGATTTCCGACGGATCTGCAGGCGCAGTTCATGGCTCTGATGACCATTGCGTCTGGCGCATCGGCTATCCGCGAAACCATTTACGAGAGTCGATTCATGCATGTGCCCGAGCTTAATCGAGCTCGGCGCCAACATCTCGCTGCAGGGCTCGACGGCTCTCGTGCGCGGTGTAGAGAAACTGCATGGCGCTGAAGTCATGGCGACCGACCTGCGCGCATCGGTCAGTCTGGTTCTCGCCGCTCTGGTCGCGGAAGGCGAAACGACCGTCCATCGCATCTACCATCTCGACCGCGGCTATGAGGCGCTCGACCGCAAGCTCGTGCAGTGCGGCGCCGACATCAGGCGGGTCGCGGAATGACAACGGCCTCGCCAGCCGGTCCGCTTTTCGTCGGTGTCGACGGTGGCGGCACGGGTTGTCGCGCGCGCATCGAAGACGCGAACGGAAATCTGCTTGGAAACGGCATTGCGGGCCCGGCCGCGCTGCGCATCGGCGTCGATCGCGCTTTAGCCGAGGTCGAGAAGGCCTGCCGTGCCGCAGCAGAAGATGCGGGGCTCAAGGCCGACGCACTGGGCTCCATGCACGCTGCCGTCGGCCTCGCCGGGGTCGGACGCAAAGGCGCGCTCGAGGAACTTTTGCTGCGGCCGCATCCGTTCCGCTCGGTCATCTACGCACACGACGCGACAATCGCCTGCATCGGTGCGCACGGCGCGCGCGACGGCGGCATTGTCATCATCGGAACGGGCAGCGTCGGTTTTGCCGTTGTTGATGGACGCGAGGTCAGGATCGGCGGCTATGGTTTTCCGATCTCCGATGAAGGCAGCGGCGCCGACCTTGGACTGCATGCGATCCGCATGGCGCTGCGCGCCTATGACGAACGCGCCCTCGGCACAAGCCTCACGCGCGATGTGATGCTGCGCTTTCACAACGATCCGTTCGAGGCCGTTGCCTGGATGGATCACGCGAATGCCACGGATTATGCGACATTCGCGCCGCTGGTTATGCGCCATGCTGACTCAGGCGATCCCGTAGCGCGCGGAATCATCCGCGAAGCCGCCGAGCAGATCGACGAACTGGTGCGCCGGCTTTGCGAGTTCGGCGCGACGCGTGTCGCTCTGCTGGGCGGGCTGGCGACATCGATGCAGCCCTGGCTCGCGCCCGATGTCCAGCGCCGCCTGGTTCCGGTCGAGGGCGATGCAGTGGATGGCGCCTTGCATCTCGCGCGGCGGGCGGCCATGAAGGGATAAGTGTCCGCGACTGCCGCATGACGGCACAACCGAGACAGGACCATGCGCACCGAGCAAATCGACCCCCGCTATGTCGACCTCGATTCCTGGTCGGTCAGCGAGATGATCGCGGCGATGTATGACGGCCAGCTTGAGGCGGCGGGTGCGGTTCGCGGTGCGCTTGGTGCTATCGCCGCGGCTGTCGAGGATGCAGTACCGGCGCTGCAGCGAGACGGGCGGATCGTCTACGTCGGAGCCGGCACCTCCGGACGTATCGGTGTGCAGGACGGTGCCGAGCTGACGCCAACCTATGACTGGCCTGAGGATCGCCTTGTGTTTGCAATGGCGGGTGGCCTCGATGCGCTTGTCCGCAGTTCGCGAGGGAGCTGAAGACAATGAGGCGCACCGGCGCGAAGGCCATGACGGACGCAAAGATCGGCGCCAATGATGTGGTTATCGGCCTTGCCGCGAGCGGCACGACTCCCGTTCACGATCGGCGCGCTGCGAGCCGCTTCGGTGGCAGGCGCGGTCACGATCGGTGTCGCCAACAACCCGGGCGCGCCGCTCTTCGATGTCGTGCGCCATCGCATTCTGGTCGATACCGGCAGCGAAGTTGTCGCCGGCTCGACCCGGATGAAAGCAGGCACCTCCCACAAAATCGTGCTGAACCTGTTCTCGACCGCCGTGATGGTGAAGCTCGGCCGTGTCTACCGCGGAATGATGGTCGACATGCGGGCGCGAAACGCCAAGCTGCGTCGGCGCGCGGAAGCCATGGTCAGCAAGATCGTCCAGTGCACGGAGCGCGAGGCTGCCGGTCATCTTGAAACCGCAGAAGGCGACGTAAAGACGGCCGTGCTGATCGGCCTGGGATTGAATCGTAGCGAGGCGGCGCAGTTGCTCAAACGCCATGGCGGCAATCTGCGCGCCGCCATCAAAGAGACCACAGGCGGCGATGGTTGAACCGCACACCGGCAGCGCGATGGGACGCGAGATCGCCGAAATCCCAACGGCGGCCGAGCGTCTTCTGGCAAACACCGATGTCATCGCGGCCATTGCTGCGCGGATCGAGCGAGCCAAGCCGCGCATTGTCGTATTCTGCGGGCGCGGCAGCTCGGGTCATGTCGGAATCTATCTGCGCTATCTTTTCGAGGCGCGGCTTGGGACTTCTCGCATCTGCTGCCGCGCCTTCCGTGGTGACGGCCTATCGCCGCCCGCCAGAAATGCGCGATGCCTTGTTTGTCGTTATCTCACAGTCCGGGCGCAGCCCCGACCTGGTGAATGCCACGCAGGTCGCGCGCAAGCACGGCGCGTTGACGCTTGCCATCGTCAACGATGCGGATTCCCCCGCAGCCAAGGCTTCCGAGCTGGTCTTGCCGATCGCCGCCGGCGCCGAACACTCCGTTGCCGCCACAAAGACCGTATTGCTCTCGATGATCGCCGGTGCACAGCTGGTCGCGGCGCTCGGTCGCGACGACGACCTCGCCGCCGGTCTCCGGCATTTGCCGCAGCGTTTGTCGCACTCTCTCGAATGCGACTGGTCGGCCTGGGCTGACAGCGCCGCGCGTGCCGCCGCGGCATTTGTCGTTGGTCGGGGCTTTGGGCTCGGCTGCGTGCGCGAGATCGCGCTCAAGGTCGCCGAAATTCTGCGCGTGCCGACAATCGGGCATAGCGCAGCCGAATTGCGTCACGGGCCACGCGCATCGATTTCACCATCGACGCCGGTCTTGCTGCTGCGACAGAACGACGAGGCCGCCATTGCCATCGACGATCTTGTCAAAGACCTCAACGAAGCGAAGGAAACCGTTTTCGTCGCCGGCGGTCCGGCGGGCACGCTTCCCTGGATCGGAGACGGCCATCCGGTCTTCGACCCGGTGGTGATGCTCGTTCCCGCCTATCGCGCGATCGAAGTGATCGCGCGCCGCCGAGGCTTTGATCCGGATCACCCGCCTTATCTGAGCAAAGTGACGCGTACGTTGTGACGCTTGCCGGAGCTAATGTTGAACCTTGCGGTCCTGCGCACTGGCGAACGCGCTCGACGTTCGCGCCCGCAAGCGCTCAGCGACAATATACAAAAGCGGTATCAGGAAAATCCCGAAAACTGCCGCGGCGATCATGCCGCCGAAAACAGGAGTGCCAACGGCGTGTCGTGTGGCCGCCCCCGCGCCCTTCGCAATAACCAACGGGAAAAGCCCGAAGATAAAAGCAAAACTCGTCATCATGACCGGACGAAATCGCAGCTTCGCTGCCGTTATGGCGGCGTCGTTGATGTCTTCGCCGAGCCGTCGCTGCTCGACAGCAAATGCGACAATCAGAATGCCGTTTTTGGCTGCCAAAGCGATGAGCGCGACAAGACCGATCTGCGCGTAAACGTCGAAGGAATATCCTGCGACAGCGATCGCAACGAGCGCGCCGAGAATGCCGATACTCACCGACAGAAGCGCGGGGACGGGAATATTCCAGCTCTCATAGAGAGCAACGAGAAACAAATAGGCGAACAGAAACGCCAGCCCAAGGACAATTGATGTTTGTCCACTCGCCGCTTTCTCCTGAAACGCGGTTCCGGTCCACTCGAAGGCATAGCCGCCCGGTAATGTCGCGCTGGAGATGCGTTCCATGGCAGCAAGAGCCTGACCTGAACTGTATCCAGGCTTCGGAGCTCCGTTGATCACGGCGGCGCGGTAGCCGTTGTAACGGACGACCGTCTGCGGACCCTGCACGAGTTTGGCTTGCGCCAGTGCACGTATCGGGACCATGCCTCCTTGGTTATTGCGCACATAAATTCGCTCGATGTCATCGATTTGGTTGCGGAACGCAGTGTCTGCCTGCAGGTTCACCTGCCAGGTACGGCCGAAAAAATTGAAGTCGTTGATGTAGAAACTGCCCAACGTCGATTGCAAGGCGTTGAAAATGTCGCTGATCTTGACCCCGAGCACCTGAGCCTTGTCGCGATCAATGTCGAGATAGATTTGCGGTGTGTCTGCGCTGTAAGTGGCGAAAACGCCGGCAAGCTCCGACTGGGAATTGGCCGCCACCGTGAGGCCGCGAAGGACGGCAGCGAGATCAGTCGGCGACTGTCCTTGCAGCGCCTCGAGCACAAATTGGAACCCGCCGGTGTTGCCCAACCCAAGTATCGGCGGCAGGTTGAATGGAAATGCGACCGCGCCCTCGATCGCCGCAAGTTGCGGACGAAGGCGAGCGATGATCGCTGCGGCACTCTGTGCAGGGTCAGTGCGCTCTTCATACGGCTTTAGCCGGATGACAAAGAACGCCTGATTGGAGGCTGCGACATAGTCGATGAAGTTCAGTCCAACCACTGAGAGAACGCCTTGAACGCCCGGGATCGGCTTGACGATATCTTCCACCTGTTTGACCACCGCCGTTGTGCGGTTGATCGAGGCGCCCTCCGGAAGTCGCAACGCCGCAAAAATTGCCCCCTGATCCTCATCCGGCAAAAAGCTTTGCGGTGTTCGATGAAACAAGAATACCGATGCCGCGGCGACGGCAGCGACGGCGACGATGGATACAATTGCCACGCGTGCCAAACGGGTCACCACCGAAACGTAGCCGTCGCGTGCTTTGTCGATGGCCCCGAGGACATGACGCATCAAGCCGCGCCTGCTGTCGCCGCGCTTTAAAAGGACAGCGCACAAGGCCGGGCTGAGAGTTAGCGCGTTGAGCGCCGAAATGAGCATCGATACGGACACGGCGACCGCAAATTGACGAAAAAGTTGACCGCTGATGCCCGGAATGAAGGCCACCGGCACGAACACCGAAAGCAAGACGAAAGTGATGGCAAGGATAGGACCGGTAATTTCGGTCATCGCCTTCTTGCAAGCTTCGGGAATCGTAAGTTCGGGTTCTTCCTCGATCACGCGTTCGATGTTTTCGACAACGACAATGGCGTCGTCGACGACAATGCCGATGGCGAGCACAAGCGCGAGCAAAGAGACGGTGTTGGCCGAGTAACCAATGAGAAGCAATACGGCAAACGTGCCGACGATCGATACCGGCACGGCAACCAGAGGAATGAGCGTCGTCCGCAGCTTGCCAAGAAACAGAAAGACCACGATCGCCACCAGGATGATGGCGATCACCAGCGTGCGGACAACTTCATCGATTGTCGACGTAACGAAAACCGTGGCATCAAAGAACACGGTTTGGGCCAAGTCATTGGGAAACCTGGCAGATAGTGCATTCATGGTCTCGCGCACCTGCTTTGCGACTTCGACCGCATTGGACCCCGGCAGTTGATAAATGCCGATGGCCGCGGCCGGCGCACCGTTAAAGCGACTGAATCGATCTTGTGACTTGGCGCCGATCTCGACGCGAGCAACGTCCTTCACGCGCACGACCGAGCCGTCCGGATTGGAGCGCAGAACGATCGCCGCAAATTCCTCCGGACGCGCGAGCCGGCCTTTTGTCTTGATGTTGATCTGAACCTGCTGATCGCTGGTAATCGGCGCAGCGCCGATGCGACCAAGTGCGGCCTGGACGTTCTGATTCTGCACCGCCTGAATGACGTCATTCGGCGTCAGATTGCGTTCAGTCAGACGATCAGGGTCAAGCCAGATGCGCAGCGAATAGTCGAGTGGTCCGAACAAGGTGACCTGGCCCACACCTCTTATACGGGCCAGAGGATCGATTATGTTGATCGTTGCGTAATTGCTCAGATAGATGGCATCGAACGTGTTATTTGGCGAATAGATATTGATGACCTGAAGAAGCGCCGCAGATTTCTTTCGCACCGTGAGTCCGGCGTGAGCCACTTCCGCCGGAAGGAGAGGAATTGCGAGGCTCGCCGCGTTCTGTACGTTCACCGTGTTGATGTCGGGATTGGTCCCCAGGGCAAAGGTGACGGTGAGCGTATAACTGCCGTCCGAACCGCTGGCCGACTGATAGTAGAGTGCATTGTCGACACCATTGACCTGCTCTTCGATCGGTTGCGCCACCGTGGTTTCGACCACTTCAGCATCGGCGCCGGGATAATTCGCGGTCAACGTTACCTGTGGCGGAACGATATCCGGAAACTGAGCGATCGGGATGGCCGTGATCGCGATAGCGCCGGCAAGCGTGATCACGATCGCAATAACGACTGCAAACCTCGGGCGATCGATGAAGATACTTGAGAACATGCGGTGTTCAGTTTCCCGCAGCAACGCTTGTTGAAACAACCTGGCCAGGACGGACCTTCTGAACACCCTCCACAATTACAATTTCGCCGGCTTTGAGCCCTTGCGTGATGACGATGTCGCGCCCTTGTTCGATGCCGGTCGTGACGCGTCTCTGTTCGACCTTTTTTGCATCGTCGACCACCAGGACGTAGTGGCCTGCCTGGTCCAGCAGTACGGCAGACTGCGGCACGAGAAGCGATTCGACGCGGAGCACCGCGGTCCACGACGACGCCAACCACGCCGCCTGGGATGAGCAACCCATCGCTGTTCGGTAACTGCGCGCGGACCGTTACGGTGTCGGTGTCCGGCTGCACTTGAACGTCGAGGAAGTTGGTCAGACCGGGATGCGGATAGATGGTGCCATCCGGCAATCTGATATGAACCGTCAAGTGCGGGTTCTTGCGATCCGTCTGGGCAAGCCAGCGCTTGTAGGCGAGAACGTCTGCCTCGCTCGGCTGAAACGTCACGTAGATCGGGTCCTGGCTGACGATGGTCGCGATTGGCCCGGAAGACGGTTGAACAAGATTTCCCACGGTGAATTTCGCGATGCCGATTTTCCCGTCGATTGGAGAACGAATCTCCGTGTAGCCAAGATTGATCTGGGCCTGCTCGAGCAATGCCTGCGCTTGCAAAATGTCGGCCTTGGCGCCCTGCTCCGCGGCTGCGAGCTGATCGATTGTTGCCTGAGGCACTGCCTGGCTCTTGATCAGCGCTTGATTGCGCTCCAATTGCAAATTCGCGTTGACTTCGTTTGCTTTGGCCTTGGCGAGATTTGCCGCCTGCTGGTCGACCGACGCCTTGTAGGTGTCCTGCTCGATCCGGAAGAGCAATTCACCTTTCTTCACGATTTGTCCTTCCGTGAAGTTGCGTTGTTCGATGAACCCGGGCACGCGCGCGACGACTTCGACTCTCTCAATCGGCACTACGCGTCCAATGTACGCACCTGTGTCGGTCACCGGGCGATTCACGACCGCTTTCACAGTGACTGCTGGAGGTGGCGCGCCTTGCGAGTGGGCCGCCCTTTCAGGACTGACCACCGCGAGAACCGCAATCAAGATTGCCCAGAAGCATGCGTTACCGTGGCCAGCCACGACCATGCAAAGCCCCTCTTAACTGCCAAGTCCCCCGGCCGATTGATTGTCCGGATTGCCAACATCATATCGAGTTGGACTTTAGGCCCATAGGCGCAAAATAGGGGCGGCTATGGTGTCTTAACCTGCCAATAAACCTGCTGACCCGCGCGCGACGCAAGGCTTACTGCTGATCAAGTAATGACGAAAAAGTTTGGTCGGTCGCAAACGAAAGTCGATCACTTCGTTGCACAAAAAGTGGGCCGTCATTGGCCCGTCACGCAAGCCTCATTAAATCCACAAGTTGCGCACAGTTTGCGAAATGCTAGCGGTTAGCTGTGTCCGGAACGTTGCGATCATTGACCGGAGTTTCGATTCGGCCAACGGTTTACCGTCTGCGGAGGAAAAATGAACAAAGGTTCGAACAGCGATGATTGGCTTCAGGCAGAGCTGGCTGACACGCTGGACGAAGATATTGAGCTCGAACTGTCCGAGCCAGCCCTGTCGGAGGAAATCCGAAAGATCTACAAGACCAGTCACCCGCCGACGATCGAGCGTGCGGAATACTTTCAACATCTTCTTACACTGCAGGCCGAACTCATCAAATTGCAGGACTGGGTACAGCACACCAAAGCGAAGATTGTCGTGGTCTTTGAAGGCCGCGATGCCGCGGGCAAAGGCGGCGCAATCAAGCGCATCACGCAGCGGTTGAATCCCCGTGCTTGTCGCGCCGTCGCGCTCCCCGCCCCGACCGAACGCGAAAAGACCCAATGGTATTTCCAACGCTACACGCCCCATCTGCCGGCGGGCGGCGAAATCGTGCTGTTCGATCGCTCCTGGTACAACCGCGCCGGCGTCGAGCGCGTGATGGGATTCGCCACGCCCGAACAGGTTGAGCAATTCTTTCACGACGTGCCCGAGTTCGAGCGCATGCTCGTACGCTCGGGGGTCATTCTCCTGAAATACTGGTTTTCGATCACCGACGAAGAGCAGCAACTGCGCTTCCTCATGCGCATTCACGACCCTATGAAGCAATGGAAGCTCAGCCCGATGGATCTGCAGTCACGCGTTCGCTGGGAAGATTACACCAGGGCAAAGGAAGACATGTTCACCCGCACCAACATTCCAGAGGCGCCGTGGTTCATCGTGGAAGGCAATGATAAGAAACGCGCGCGCCTGAACTGCATCGATCATTTTCTGAAACAGGTGCCGTACACGACTGTGCCACACAACGAGATCACCCTGCCGCACCGCAAATTCGATCCGCACTACGAACGAAAAACGCTCCCCCACGAGCTATATGTCCCGCAGAAATATTAGCGCCGCACCGGCGGCGGATCGGCAAAGTCGTTGACCACCGACGCCAGGGCCTCCGGTCCAACTTTCACCGTGCCGGCAAACGGATGAGCGATTGCTACAACCGTGAGCAATCCCGCAAAGATCAAAACCGACAAGGCACCGGTCATCAGCACCTGAGCTCGCAGGTTCTCGGTTGCGAAGAAAAGCGTGAACCCAACGGTCAGGAAGGCTCCGCCGAAGAGCACCAGCCAAATGACCGTGGGGACGATGCCGTCGGCCATGACAAGACGCTCGCGTCGCGCCTCGCTGATCTGGTCGATCTGTCGCAGGATTTCGGCCAGGATGAGACCTTCGTCGCCGCCGAATGAGTGGAATTTGAGAGTCGCTTGGTAAACTTCGTTCAACGCCTCAGTGGTGGCGCGGCTCTGCTTGCCGTTCGCCATGGCTGGCCAGTCACTTGCAATCGCTGAATTCAGGTAGTCTGTCGTGGCCTTGCGAATGGCCGCCGCGTGTTCGGGATCGATTCCTCGTATCAGCCGGTAGACGGTAGCCGCCGCGCCGGCTTCCTTGGCCACGTCGCTTTCCGCCTGGTTGAATTTCTCCCAGACCACGATAACCGCAAAGGCCAGCAGCACGGCATAAAGGACGCCCACGGTCGCAAACTTGAAACCGGCTACTTCATTGTTGGTGCGCAGCTGCTTGAAATCGAAGAACCGCCGCACCAGGATCGGGCCGGCCATCGCTAGCAACGTTGTCGGTACGAGTAGAATGACGGCAGAAATCCACAGCGGCTGGGTGGCGAGGAAGTTCATGGCATTCCGTCCTGTGCGCTGATTCAAATAGCGCAACGAGAAAATCACGTTACTTCTTCGATTTCTTGGTCTTCCGGCCACCGTCGGCGGCTTGATGGTAAAGCTTGCGGATCTGCTGCAGGTCAACTGTGGGCTTTGGCAGACTGAGGTTCATGTCCTCCATCGCGCGAACGACAATTTCCGACACAGCGAGGTTCCTGAACCACTTGTGATTGGCGGGAATGACGAACCACGGCGCATGCTTGGTAGAGCATTTCGAAATCGCCGTCTCGAACGCGTCAATATATTTGTCCCAGAGCTTTCGTTCTGAATAGTCGCTGTCACTGATCTTCCATTGCCGCGCGGGATCGTCGAGACGGTCCTTGAAGCGAGACAGTTGTTCTTCCTTCGAGATGTAGAGGAAGAACTTGAGAATGGTGGTGTTCTTCTCGTCTACCAGAAGCCTTTCCCAATCGTTGATGAAGTCATAACGCTGCTTCCACACGTGCTTTGGGACAAGGTCATGTACCCGCACGACAAGAACGTCCTCGTAGTGCGATCGATTGAAAACCGCCACCTGACCAAGTCCGGGCGCATGCGGGTGCACCCGCCATAGAAAATCGTGGTCGCGCTCCTCCGCCGACGGCTGTTTGAACCCCGTGACACTCACGCCCTGAGGGTCCATCGCGCTCACGACATGCCAGCAAGTCCCGTCCTTGCCGGCTCCATCGATTCCCTGAAGCACGATCAGCAGACAGTGACGGCGATCGGCGTAGAGCTTTCGCTGCAATTCCGTGATGCGATTCAAATTGTGCTGCAGCTCGGCCTTAGCCTCATCTTCCGACTTATGCGCCCCGTGAAAATCGGGATCGATATCGGAGAGCTTGACCTTGCTGCCGGGTTCGACCTTCAGCCGCTTGGCAAGATTCACGGAAATACCCTTTCGTTATGTGATCAATGACGCTCGCTGGATCATCGGATCGCGCGTGGGAAGAAACCAATAGGCAAACTTGCAAATATCAAGGATGACCATCCAGAGGAGACAATAGATCCACACTCCTACAATGGCCGCCGCTGGAATGGCCGCAACACCCAACCCCGTATAACAAATTATCAGCGCAGCGATCTGGGTCGCAACGATTGCCCAGAACAGGCGCGCGCTTGGATAGGGCGGTCTGAAGAGGAAACTCTTGGTGCGAACCACGAACAACAGCAGGTGTCCGCCGATCGCAAGCTGCAGAAACATCACGGTTTGCAATTGGCGTGCGTCGAGGGGAACGATCCCCTGCAAGAGCGGGTCGGCGAGCCACCGTAGGCCGATCAATAGCAGGCCAAAGGTTTCTGCTACCGACAGCAGCCCCATAAACGACGCAAAAAGAAGAATGTGGTGCATGTCCCAGCGGACCGGCCGCGGCGGCGCCGGCACGTTGTCGTAGGCAATTGTCATGATCGGGATATCGTCGAGCAGCGCGAGGACCACGATCATGATCGCCGTGATTGGCTGAAATTCAAAAAAGACAACCGACGCAACGACCAGCACCATGATGTCGAGCGTCATCGCGATGCGATAATAGACGTAGCTTTCGATCCGTTCGAATATTTGGCGAGAAACGCGGATCGCGTTGATGATCGTCGAGAGGCCCGGAGCAGTCAAAATAAGCGCCGCCGCGCTTCTGGCGGCATCGGTCGCGCCGCTCACCGCGATACCGCAATCGGCCTGCTTTAGCGCCGGGGCATCATTCACGCCGTCGCCGGTCATGGCGACGATATGGCCGCGGCTTTGCAGGGTCTTGACGATTTCGTACTTGTGCTCCGGAAAGACGCGCGCAAATCCGTCGGCCCGCTCGACGGCGTCAACGACGGAGCTATTGGGTGACGCAGTCTTTCCGTCACCCGCTCCGAATACATCGCTGGCGACAAGAAGGTGATCGCCAATACCGAGCTGCGCGGCGATCTGATCTCCGATCGCAACATCGTCACCGGTCACCATTTTGACGTTCAACCCGAGGGCCTTCGCCTCCGCGATCGTTGCCTTGGCATCGGGACGCGGCGGATCCATCAATGAAACGAGACCGACGATTTCCCACGCATTGCCATCGTCAGAACGACCTACGCCCAATGCGCGATAGCCCTTTTCAGCAAGTCCTGTGACCGTCGCTTTGTAGCGTTCGAGGAGACCGGCGTCCGGCTTCGCCAGGCTCGCGATCGCCTGTGGCGCCCCCTTCGCGTAATGGCGAACCTGGCCTCCCGGCTCCATGACGGTTGAGATTGTGCGCTTGTTGACCGGATCGAACGGAACGAAAGCGGTCTGCTTTATTCCCTGCAGATCAGTCCGCGTCCCAGTCGCTTTGAGGATGGCAACGTCGATTGCATCCTGGCTGCTCTTCTGGGTGGCGAGCGCGGCATCGCGCAGCACGTCGTCCGCCTTGGCTGAACCGAACGGGATGCCGGACTGAACCGTAAGCTGATTCATCGTCAGCGTGCCGGTCTTGTCGCTGCAGAGAATATCGACGCCGGCGAGCTCCTCGATTGCAGACAGCCGAGAAACAATCGCTTTCTTGAGCGAAAGCGCATAGGCACCGATCGCCATCGTGACCGACATCACGGCCGGCAACGCCACGGGGATGGATGCAATCAGCAGCACCAGCACATATTGTGCAACGCTGCCAAATTCGGACCAGCTCCAGTCATCGGCCAGAACGAGGCGGTAGCCTTGAACGCCGACCAGGATCGCGGCGAGAACCAAAGCCAGCAGAAGGAGGAAGTCCCCAACCTGAGTGACGGCACGCTGCGAGTGCGAAACGGCACCCGCGGACCCGACGAGTTTGGCGGTCCGGCCGAAAAACGTGTTGCTGCCCGTAGCGGTAACGACTCCGGTCATGGAGCCCTGCTTCGCAATGCTTCCGGAATATGCCTTGTCGCCAACCTTCTTTGAGACGGGCAATGATTCCCCTGTCAGCGCGGCTTGATCGCAGCTCAGATATTCGCCGTCGATCAGAACGACATCCGCTGGCACAACCTGGCCGCCGGCAATCTCGACCACATCTCCGGGCACAAGATCAGACGCATTGATCGTGTCCCATTTTCCGTCGCGGCTTACACGCGCACGTAACGCCAATCCCTTTTTCAGAGCGGCCAACGCATTTGCCGCTTTGTTGTCCTGCCAGAAACCCACGACGGCGTTGTAGATGAGCAGCCCGGTGACGACCGCGAAATCCGCCCAATCGCGACGCAGCGCCGAGATGATGGCCGCTGCTTCAATCAGAAACGGCAGTGGTCCCCAGAAATACGCCGCAAGCTTGTGCCACTTGCTTTCGGTTCGATCGGCGATCGTGTTGGAGCCATATTGCGCGAGACGTTGCGCGGCTTCTGCTGACGACAATCCAGCGCGCGAGGTCTTTTCCTTCTGGAGCACGGCGGCAACGCTCGTGGTCGCTGACGTCGTCTCTGATGGCGCGGCGGCAACATGTTCGCTCGTCATGGCAAGACCAACACTGCTCCCAATTGTGAGCATTAAGGCTACGCGCCTTCCGAGTGTCGCGCTAGCCGAGGTCTCTGCTCTCGGGACGCAGCGCAGACAAAAGCCGGTTTTTTCTCTAGGTTGGACCGAGCATGCCAATCGTCCCACGCGCCGGAAATTCGCGGATGAGCGAGGTCGAACAGAATACCGTCTCGTCGAAGGCATCGGTCTTTAGCCTGCTCGACGAAACGCCGATGACGGCGCTGCACTACTACTATTGGTTGCTCGCCAGCGGCGGAACGCTGCTCGACGGTTTTTCGGTCGCATCGCTGGGAATTGCCATCCCGCTTCTCAAGCAGGAAATGACGATTACTCCGATACTGATCGGCCTCATTGGTTCAGCTTTGGTTCTTGGGGCAGTCCTTGGAGCAATGTTGGGCGGGCTCGCGGCGGATCGAATCGGCCGCAAGCGGGCGTTTATCGTCGACATGGCGATTGTTGTCGCCGGCTCCGCGCTGTGCGCAATGGCTCGCGAGCCGTTGCTGATCGTGGTCGGCCAGTTCCTGATCGGCGTCGGAATTGGAATCGATTTTCCCGCCAGCGGTTCATACGTCTCGGAGATCATGCCGCGCTCGTTACGCAGCCGCATGACAGTTGCAACGATTGCATTGCAATCCGTCGGCATGATCCTAGCCGCGATCGTTGCGATCGCGATATTCCGGATTCACCCATCAGCGACTGATTGGCGAGCACTGCTGGGCACAGGCGGAATATTGGCAGCGATCTACATGAGCGCGCGGTTTTTTCTTCCCGAGAGTCCGCGCTGGCTGGCAGAGAAAGGCCAACTCGCCGAAGCCGCAAAGGTGCTTTCTCGGCTGACGAATACTTCCGTCTCCACGACTCGCTTTGAAGGTTCGGCAAGCGCGGCGGCTTCGCCAGTCGAAGCGACGAAGCCGCTCGGCATTGCGGCGCTTTTCGGTCCTCGTTACCGGACGCGCACACTGCTCGTGTCGATACCCTGGCTGTTGATGGATGTCGCCACTTACGGCGTAGGCCTTTTCACTCCTGTCATCCTCGGAGCAATGCATTTCGAATCCGCACGCAATAGCACGGTTGCGGCAGTGCTCGCCGAGGCAGAAGGCAGCGGGCTGGTCGATTTGTTTTTGCTCGCCGGATTTATCGTAGGCATCTGGGCTATCCCGCATTTCGGTCGCATATCACTGCAAGTGGCGGGGTTCTTCGGAATGACGCTCGGAATGCTCTTGCTGATGTTTGCCGCGATGGCCAGCGACGGCCCGCAAGCCCACATCGGACTGATCATCGCGGGTTTTGTTCTATTCAATTTTTCAATGAATGCAGGCCCGAACGCCACGACGTTCACACTGCCGCCAATTCTCTTTCCGACGGCGATCCGGGCATCGGCGAGCGGATTCGCGGCGGCATGCGCAAAGGTCGGCGCAACCTTCGGCACGTTCCTGGTTCCTCAGTTGCAAGAGACGTGGGGACTGACGGGCGTGCTCGCATTGATGGCATTTGTGAGCGTTGGAGGCCTCGTAACAACCGCTGCCTTTGCATATTCCGTCGACAAGGAAGACGAGCTTGAAGAGTCTGAAACCGTCAAAGGCGCGCATCAACCGGCCTGATGAACGCGCCTCGAGGCTTTTGCGAAAATTGCTGGTGACTACTCGACCGACTGCCCGTGTCTGAACATGCAGTCACGATAAACGGTCAGCTGCGTGCTCTGGAAATCGCGATAGCTCCACTTTGCCGCTTCGGCGTTGCAGGACTGAATGGCTTCCGACCGGTCCATGGGCGCGTATGCATATCCATATCCTTGAGATTTGGACTTCGCGGCCGAGTGCTGATCTTTGGCCACTGCAATGCCCGGGACAATGGCAATCGCGGCCGCCACCAAAAGCGCTGAAGGTTTCATGATCTTCTCCTTATGCACCAACCCCGCTCCGCGCTTAAGCGCAGCAATTGACGACCGCGTGACGAAATGACGAAGTTCTCACTGTCAGCGACACGCAGGCGTTTTCGACAAAAGTCGAACGTTAGAAAACAGTCATCGCTCGGTCGCAATCGCGGCCTTTAATTTCGCCTATGCTGACCTTTTCCGGTGAACGCCGATGGTAGCCGTTACTCCAATCTCGGTTCCAAAGCTGGTCGAGCGACCAAGTTGTCCCGAGTGCGGGGCAGCCATGCGCCTCGTGTGGATTGCACCGGAACGGACGCACGTTGACCGGCACACTCTGCAATGCCGCTCCTGCGAACAGACCATCGAAGTGATCGTTGAGCGCGATCTCGATTAGCCGTTCAAAATCCTGATCAAATATTAGCGGTTATGCGGAGTATCACTCCGATAACCGCGTCGGTCGAAATCGATATCAGACGCGACAAAAAGCCGAGGTCCAGGCCCAGTTGCGAGCCCAGCAAGGGCAGAATAATGAGAAGCCCGATAAGGATGATCATGCCGTAGGGCTCAAGGCGGGCGAGGTATTGCCCCAGCACATTCGGAAGCAAGCCCACGGCAATCCGCCCGCCGTCGAGAGGCGGCAAGGGAAACAGATTGAACACCGCAAGAACAGCGTTGATGATGAGTGCGTTCTTTAAATTCAGTGCCGCCCACTGATTGGCAGGTGCCGGCAAATAACCGATTAGATGAAAGCCCAGAGCGGCAACGATCGCTAACGCGATATTCATGGCAGGCCCTGCTGCGGCGACAAGCACCATGCCGATACGTGGATTGCGAAGAGCGCGAAAATTGACCGGCACCGGTTTGGCGTATCCAAACAAGAATGGCGATCTTGCCAGCAACAACAGACCGGGCAGAAGGATCGTGCCAAAGGGATCTATATGTCGAAGTGGATTGAGGCTGACACGTCCCAGCCGGGCTGCCGTCTCGTCACCAAAGAAGCGCGCAACATATCCGTGCGCGGCCTCGTGAAAAGTAATGGCGATCAGAACCGGCAGCAGCCATATGGAAATGGTGTAAAGCAGGTCCATGCCGGTGTGTGTACTCAGAAACGGAGGCGCGCGCCATCCCTACATCCTGTATGACAGTGACCGCATAAGTTTGATGCTTAACCCTTGCATCTGCCCGAGGAAGTCGAAGAGTATAGCTCAGCTGCGGTGCGCAGCGTTTGGTGTGGCCGACGAAGGATCGCATGACGACACTCGCTTCTCCTGCAACTGCGGCGAATCTCGTCGGTCCGGGACGTTTCGTGCTGATCGTTGGTCCAAGTGGCGCGGGCAAAGACACTTTGATCGCGGGCGTGCGAGCCGCATGTGATGGCGCAACGAATGTTGCGTTTCCGCGCCGCGTCATCACGCGAGCGAACTCTGATGCGGAAGACCACGACACGCTGGAAACCGTTGCTTTCGATCGCGCCATAAAGGACGGCAAGTTTGCATTGTGGTGGGAGGCGCACGGCCACAAGTACGGAATACCGAGGTCCGCCGATGCCGACATCCGCGCCGGTCGCGTTGTTGTCACCAATGTATCGCGGGCAATCGTTTCTGCGGTGCGCCGACGCTATGCGCATGTCGAGACGGTTCTGGTGACAGCACCGCAGGATGTATTGACATCGCGACTTTCACGCCGGTTACGGCGGAGCGATGGTTCGGTTATCGACCGGGTCAAACGCAATGACCTGTTCGTCGACTTTCGCGCCGATCATGTAATCGAGACGACCGGCACTCCCGACGTCGCCGTCCGGCTGTTACTTGAAGTCATCCATCGGCGAGGTCATCGAGCGCACTAGCCGACAGGCTGGGCCTCAGGGAATTTCCATTTGCCGTTCAGAATTTCAGGGTGCGGCCGATAGAGCCGCACAGTGTAATTCCACCCCTTCATGATCGGCAGGCAATTCGGAATTTTGCCGTCGCACCCGCCAAATTGCACGGTGACCGAGCCGTCCGGATTTTTCTTCGCGGTGATGCTGTTGAGCGAATAGGCGTTATAGGTATTTTTCTCGAAGTACCCTTGGGCGTTGTATACGCTGATCGACCAGAACGCATCGACGGGCACGTCCCTGACATTGACCTTGTAGACCGTCGTGCCGTCGTTCTTGGTTGGCGTGACGCTGAGGTACGTCGCATCCTTGTCGGGATTGCCGCCCCAGCCCGCTGCAGTGCCGATCAGATGCCGCACAGGGTCGACCTGGCCTTTGGGCCCGAAAGCGTGGGCGAAACCGCCCATGTAGTTGTTGAGCACCAAAAGCGCATCGCGGATGCTCTTTTGACTCGCCTGATCCCAGTTCGGCAACTCAAGTTTGCCGACGTCTTTCTGGCTGACCTTGATGGCGTCCTGAAGAGCATGCACCTGCTCGAGGTCCTTTGGATCATTGGGATCGACCAATGTCCGAATACCGGCGACGACGTAGCGCGTGCCGACATTCTGCCGCGTCAGCGTATGCCTGCCCGGTCCGTAGTAAACCGCAGGCACATAGTGATCCTCGTTGACGACTTGCAGCGTCATGAACCGCTTGCCGGCGTCCGGCATCGTGATCGTCACCGGCCCGGCATCGAGATCAAATACGCCGGAGGAGTAAAGAGTGTCGCGGTTGAGACGGATGACGGCCTGATTGTCGATGTTGGCAGGTTCGCGTCGGTGCGCGAGTTTGCCCAAGCCGCCCTCTTTGGCGAGGTTGCTAATATAGAGGTCGGATTCGGCCCGTTTGAAATTGTCGATTGTCACAGGAACGGCGTTGCCCGCGGGCGATTGTGCATATGTGGACGCGCCGAAGGCGGTCGCCGCGGATAAGACACTCACGTAGATGATCTTATGCATGGGATTTTCCAAACCGTTGATGGCTGACGGCGTCGAGGCCAACAGTTGAACATCTACCGTTGCTGCTGTGGCATTTGCCTCTTGCCAGATCTCAAATCATTTAATGCCTGCACAGCATCTTTTTGCGCGTCCAGGATCGCTATATTTGCCGCCGGTGCGACCGTACTTCTATCGACGTTGGGCTGCAGCATTACAATGTAGTTGGAAAGTGAACTGAAAAAGGAATTTCGTTCTTTTGGGCAGGCACCTTTCGCGAGCACAGAAAATTCTTGTGCTGACATACTTGTTGGGACCGCTTTGAGAATTTCGTCGGCGAGGCATTTCCAGTATGCGTCTTTGAAATAGTCCGTCGTAGTTTTAGCTTTGTCCAGCTCAGCCTGAGTGAACCCCGACAACAGGAGCATAGCTGCCGCAAGTACTGCAAAACGCATTGTCACTGCCACGCCCTTTCTCTTCGCGGGGGAGCTAATGTTTCCGGTGGCGCCGGCGTTCGACTGGCTGATACGCATTGACAAAGTACGGATTGTGATTGCAGAAGCCACGATTGCCCGCCAACACATTCGGCACACATTGTTCGAATGAGCTGTACTGGCAGTCCCAATATACACTGCCCGTGCCTAACGAGATCACCGCGCACCAGGGCGCGGTGGAGGCATTTGCCGGCTGCAGATTGATGGACGTAGCAGCAAGAGTAATACCGACAGCAAACATTAATCGCGTCATTGCGGCCTCCATAT
Organism: uncultured Alphaproteobacteria bacterium; assembly: GCA_963707615.1. Classification (GTDB taxonomy): domain Bacteria; phylum Pseudomonadota; class Alphaproteobacteria; order Rhizobiales; family Xanthobacteraceae; genus Pseudolabrys. Next base: position 39,263 of record CAVPQT010000006.1, on the reverse strand, counting down.
TCCAGCAACGCGGTTTCGCTCCAATGTGCTAACCGGCGCACACGCTAGTATTGGCGCTGACGCAGGTTGCAGCAATTGCCCTAAAGGGAAAGTTGCGGCGTTCGATGCATGTCCTGCGCTCCAGGCGTTGTGGGCGACCGAATTGGACCGTGAAAGATGGGTTGCTTCGTGGCGCGCTGTCGGCCAAAAGGCGCGGCATGCTCATCATCGACGATCTCACTGTCCGTATTGCCGGTCGAACGCTGCTGAAAGGGGCTTCAGCGCGCATTCCGACCGGCGCGCGCGTCGGATTGGTCGGCCGAAACGGAACCGGCAAGACCACCCTGTTTGGTGTCATCACCGGCGATACCTCGGCCGAGCAAGGCCACGTTGAAATCCCACCACGCTGGCGCATCGGAAGACTTGCGCAGGAGGCGCCGAACGGACCGGAGAGCCTTCTTGAGGTCGTGCTGAAGGCCCATCGCGAGCGCACCGCGCTCCTGGCTGAGGCGGAGACCGCCCAGGACCCGCATCGCATCGCGGAAATCCAGACCCGGCTTGCCGACATAGGCGCGCACGCGGCCCCTGCCCGCGCGGCATCAATCCTCGCTGGCCTTGGCTTCTCCACCACCGATCAGCAACGGCCCTGTGCGGAGTTTTCCGGCGGTTGGCGGATGCGCGTAGCACTCGCCGCGACGCTTTTCGCGGAGCCCGACCTGCTGTTGCTCGACGAACCGACCAACTATCTCGATCTCGAAGGCACTCTCTGGCTGCAGGACCACCTCGCTCATTATCGCGCGACGTTGATCGTCATCAGCCACGACCGCGATCTGCTCGACAACGCGGTCGGCCACATCCTGTCGCTCGAAGGCAGCAAGCTCGAACTTTATCGCGGTGGCTATTCAGCCTTCGAACGGCAGCGGCGCGAGCGCACGCTGCTCGATCAGAAACTCATCAAGAAGCAGGAGGCGCAGCGCAAGCATTTGCAGGCCTTCGTCGATCGCTTCCGCGCCAAGGCAACAAAGGCGCGCCAGGCGCAATCGCGTTTGAAGATGCTCGCAAAACTCGAACCAATCGCCGCTCTGGTTACCGAGCAGGTGCGACCGATTCACATACCCGCGCCGGCGAAGCTACTGTCGCCGCCGATTATCGCCACCGACGATGTCGACGTTGGTTATGAACCAGGGCATCCCGTGCTCTCGGGCTTGTCGCTTCGCATCGACAATGATGACCGTATCGCGCTCCTCGGCGCCAACGGCAACGGCAAATCCACGCTGGTCAAGCTCCTTGCCGAAAGGCTGCCGCCCGAGCATGGCACCGTCACGCGTGCTGCCGGTCTGAGGGTCGCTTACTTCGCCCAGCACCAACTCGACGAGCTTGAGGCCGACGCGAGTCCCTACGATCATGTGCGTCGACTCATGCCGGACGCACCGGAAGCGAAGGTGCGTGCGCGAGTTGGGGCCATTGGTTTTTCCGGACTTGCCGGCAACACGAAGGTTGAGAAACTCTCGGGCGGCGAGAAGGCGCGACTGCTGCTTGGACTTGCCACCTTTAATGCGCCGCATCTCGTCATTCTCGACGAGCCGACCAACCATCTCGACATCGACAGCCGCGCGGCGCTGATCGAAGCCCTCAATGATTTCTCCGGCGCGGTGATGCTGGTCTCGCACGATCGCTATCTGCTGGAGGCTTGTGCCGACCGACTCTGGCTGGTGCAGGACGGAACGGTGAAACCCTTCGATGGCGATCTCGACGATTACAGGGGTCGTGTACTTAGCGACTCCGGATCTGAAACGCAACCCACGGTCAAGTCTGAGCCGCGCACAGCTCCTGCTGACACGCGCCGTGCTGCCGCTGAAAAGCGTGCATCGACGGCACCGTTGCGCAAACGCGTAACCAAAGCTGAAACCGAGCTCGCGCATCTCACACGACAACTGCACAAGCTTGACGCAACGCTCTCCGATGGTGACCTGTTTTCGCGCGACCCAGCGCGAGCCGCAGAACTATCGAAGACCCGCGCCAAAGTTGTCGATGCGATCGCCAAGGCGGAAGAAGAATGGCTCGCCGCCAGCGAAGCGTTGCAGACGACGTAAAAGGTGCGGCGCTAGCGTGTCTAAGGACTAATACGCGACACGCGATAGAGCCAATTTGACATAAATTTTTAAGCATATCGAAGCGGCGCTCGCGTAAGAGTTGTCTACCAACGACCCACCAAACCTCGTGCCACTCATGAGTTTAGCCGCACAGTATTTCAGTTTGCTGCCATTCTTGCTGGCGCTAAGCGCGCTGGTCTACGTCGTCCTGCGGAAAATGGCGCCCACCGCCGCTCGCATCTCATTGGCACTAGGAGGGGCATTTGCCGGCGGCTTCCTCGCCCCTGCAGTCTTCGTCTTCTTGATTGAGCCTTTCCGCGACGGCTGGAAGAATTTCGGTCTTTTCTTCTGGGGTGTCCCAATATTTTTCGTCGGTGGGATGATTGGTGGGTTTCTGGCGGCGCTTCGGTGGACCGCGCAGTCTGCAGAGGGGCGTCGGAAATTGAATATCGCTTTAAGTTCGACTTTTCTGCTGACGCCGGTTGTACTTTTCCTTTTGCCCAACGTCCTCGCCTTTGTGTTGCATGACCCTCGCGGGGACACAATGCAAGATCGGCGCCTCACTATTTATAAATTTACCGCGTCTCCAAAATCGGTGGCACTAGTCATTCCAACTCGTGAGAGCGATCAGATCAGAGCTATTCTCTTCGTTGATCGCGCGACGCGTCAACCGGGTCTCATCGCCGACAGCGATTTTTCTTATGAGGCGCCACGCTTCTCGTGGGACGGAGAACGGCTACTTTTCGTGAGAAGGAAAAAGGAGACCAGGCAACACGACCTATTCTCGTGCTTCGTCAAGACCTGGCAATGTCGGGTCGTTCTACAAACGGAGAATGATGTCGTTTCTCCGGTCGAAATTGACAGGGACGTTATCATTTACTCTTCGAGTCCGTTGGTCACGCTACCCGACAGGCAACGTTACTCTCACCATGATTTCTACTTGATCAAGGTCGGGTCTGATCCTATCCAACTGAGTGACTTTAGCGAAGTTGCGCTGCACAGCATCAATGTAACTGGCGACAAAATATTGTTCGGATCATTCGCACCAGGATCATCTACTGGTAAATCCATCCTAGCCGTTGACTTAGTCTTCTCTGATCCTCGCAGTGAGATCTTCGAATTGACATTCGACCGCGAAGCTGCACGCATTCCTACGCCAAGCGAAAAACTCAAACCGAAGTTTTTGGTCGGTGGCTTATCCGGCAACCCATCAATGTCGCAGGATGGCAGGAAAGTCGCGTTTCTAAATACTGAAACAGGCAAAGGAAGCTATCGTTTTAATTTGATGGCCGTTGATACCGCGTCTGGCTTGCAAAAAGTCATCAAGCTTGAGGGCAACAACCTTTCGCCGGCAGCGTTCGCCGGAGACCAAATGCTATTCAACGAACTTATGAATGATCGCTATAGAGTGAGGTCTTGGGACTATTCGGCGGACACTATCAATGATGTTTTTGAAATCGAGTTTTCCAAGTTGGAACGCTTGCCTCACATTGAACTGTCACTCACAACAGGCCGGAATTCTGGCGCCCAGTGATGTAGCGAGCGAGACAATTTTTTCGTTGGCATATCGAGGATGTGCGCGGAGAACTGACTGTGGCCTTCATAGAATGGCTTGCCATTGCTTTCTGGCCAATAACGGCATTGGCCGTCGTTCTGGCATGGCGGCCCATGCGAAGAATGTGGTCCGCGCGTAATAATCTTTTTGTCGTTATCGCCGTTCTGTCCATTTTCGCTCTGATCATCATTCTGACTGGAGTCATAGGCAATCAAACTGCCGTATCCGTTTTCGATGTTGCAGTTCTGTTCAGCCTCGTCGGCGGATCGTGGCTTTGGCTCGTGGTGAAGGTAGCTCGCCGCGCCAGGATTCTCATGACGACTCTAAACTTGTTTTTTGCCTTGGCATTTCTCACTTTCGGCCTTTTGTGGCTGGCCGACTTCGTACTTCCGCGACGCCAGGTCGAGGGCACCGTTGATAAGGTCTACGAAAATGTCTCGCGCTCCGGATGGCACTACCACGTGCTCATTGACGGTCGGCATCATCCTACGACGGCCGACGTTTTCACCCGCCTAAGACAGGGCGATCACGTACGCGCCACGATCGGCGCTGCAACCGGATTAATCTTCCGTACCGACCCGCTGTAGCGCAGATAAGGCCTCGGGAAACACAGCAACAGCCAATGGCGTCTACCGTTCCTCAATGATCCCCAGCGCCACAAGCATCAAAACAATTGCGGGAAATGTTTTGACTAGCGCGCCAAGCGGCTCGATCCAAAGCTCGGGCGTCATGAGCGCCGCCGCCAGCATATAGAACAGCGACAAGGCAATGCCTGCAATGAGTCCCCATCGGTGCGTTTGCCGGAAAGCAATCGCGAGGCCGATCAAGAAATCCAGCATGCTGCTAGCGACCGTGATGGTTTGCGCCAAAACGGGTGGATAGCCGTGTGTGGTGAGAATGGCGACGGCGGCGGGATATGCAACCGTAAGAGCGATTAACGCGGAGGCACACCAAAAAAACACAAGCGTAACAATGATCAACGCCTTCATCAGATAAAGTCGCGCGAACCATTTTTCCTGCACGGTCGCTGGGCGGGCGCGCAACACGTCATCGAGCGAGCGCGGTACGATGTCAGTCGCCGCCATCCATGAACGCGGATCGCCTTCGACACCACGCAGCAACTCGGCGAGCGCGGTCGAGCGCAGCGGCGGGCGCCAGCCTAGCCAGGCGACAAAGTCGCCGGCCAATGCGCCTAGCTTCAACAAGGCCATCGGGACCACCATGCGCCAAGCCGATCCGGTGCCGAACCAGGCGCGAAGACTCGTCAATGCCTCACCAATGCTGCGCTGATCCGGATGCATCAGATCCCAAACAACCGCGTACGTGCGGTGCCCTTGCCCCCAGCGTTGCACGATCACCGACACCGTTTCCGCGATGTCCTCCGCAGCGACCACAGCGAGTGGGCGCCCCGCAAGCCGCGCAGGTAACGCGAAAGGCAGCGCAGCCAATGCGCGCAACATGGCGCTGCCACCAAACGCCGCCGGCGCGAACACGAAGCCCGGCCGCAGAATGGCGTAAGGCATTCCGGCCTCAGCGATGGCACGTTCGGCATCGCGCTTGCTCCTGGCGAATATGGTGCGGTCATCGGCGGCAACGCCCGGAATTGACAAATGCACGAGCAGTACGGGGCGTCCGACGTCGCGCAAGGCCGCGAGCAGCCGCGTGACGAAATGCTCGTGAATGTCGCTGGCGCTTTCTCCGGGTATGTCCTGCAACAGGCCCAGGCAATTGATGACCACATCTGCCTCGCTTTCAGTCACCAACCGCGTCAGCGCATTACTATCGAGTTCGCGCAACGGGTATCTCGCGCGCGGCAGTGGCGAACTGCACACGCTGCGAGCGGCTGAAGCGTCGAGCGACCGCAATGACCGGAATTCCGCGCCGCATCAGATCGACGGATATTGTGTACCCAATCAGGCCAGAGGCGCCGAGAATGAGGACGGTCATCCGCTGGCCCTTACAAGCTCGGCTTGGCGATCATCAGCCAAATGATCGCCAGCACCGCGCTAAATGCAGGAAAGCCGGACAAGAACCAGAAGTTCGAAACAGCCGATGATAGTCGGCACCGAGCTTGTGACCATGCACAAGGGCCTCGCCTGCGAGATCGCGCATGCGCACTTGCATCCACAGGACCGGCAGCCAGAACGCACCCGCCACAATATAGAGAGCAATCGAGACAAGTAGCCACGACTCGCTCAGCGGAAGCCCGGACTGGTGCGCGAGCAGCACGCCAGTGACCGGCTGCGCGACCACCGCGGTGGCGGTGAACAGCAAGTCCGCCAGGACAACGGTGCGCGCCGTACGAAATATGTGACCGACATCAGCGCTGCGGTGCGCCATCGCCATGAAGAACGCGATGCCGGCTCCGGTGCCGAGCAGCACGATGGCGCCAAGGACGTGCAGGTATTTCAAGGCCAGATAGAGCATGGGCGAATTGCCTCTATCAGCAAATTATGAACGCTATCCACGCACAACGAGCTTCTTGTCTCCTGTAGGCGCTTTTCATGCGACCACAGAGCTTTCGTTCAGTGACAATCGCGTCTAAATTATTTCGATGCTCATCGTCTATGACGGCGTGTGTAACCTCTGCAACGGCTGGGTTCGCTTCGTGGCTAAGCGAGACCATAACCGCGTGTTCACCTTCGCCTCCGCCAGTTCTCCGACAGGATCGTCGGCGATGCATACCGCGGGTCTGGATCCAAAAAATCCAAACTCGATCATCGTTGTTGATGGTGATCAGCACCTCGAGAAATCTGAGGCAGTATTAACAATTCTCTCTCGATTGGGCGGTTTCTGGCCTGCAGCCTCGGCACTCCGTATCTTACCAAAAGCAGTCCGCGATTTTTGCTACACCCGTTTGGCAGAAAACCGTTACTCGCTTTTTGGCAAGTCTGACCACTGTCGGTTACCGCCCGACGAATGGCGCGATCGTTTTGAGATCTGAAGATTCTGAACGGAAACAGGTGGTGGCGGACGCAGTCCAATGCGAACCGGTCTCCACTCCCAATTCCCTACTAACAGGGAAAAGAACAGGGAATTTTTCCATTTCAGGCCCTTTGCGGCTAAGACGGTCTCGATGCGCTCAATGATTTCGGGACTTTCTAGATAAATTCCCTACTCGTCGGATCAGGGAATTTTTTAAGCAAAACAGGGAATTCAGCGGCTCGATCTGGGATTTTTCCAGGACGGAACAATGGCGGATCCAGATACGCTAAATTCGTTCAAAAATACCATTTGAGGAAGTGCGAAGGAGTGCGCGAGCAGCAGCGGTTTACTCAAATATAAATCGAATTGACTTATGATCTGGCTCATAAATAGGCAAGATTGGTCATGGACCTTTCCGAGCTAGAATTCGAGGGTACGCTTTGGGAGTTCATTTATAAAGGTCGCAAGGAGTCCCTTATCGCCTTCCTTCGTTCAGACAAGCCCTTACGTCCTAGCGACCGCGCACATCTAGCTGATTATCTAGAAGGCAAAGTTAAACGCAAAAGAGGGCGCCCAAGAGGTGGCGTGGCATCGCGGCAAATTCGGTTTCTTGCTGGGCACGTTAGGGCCCTCAAAGCCGAATGGCGCGCGCAAGGGGAACGATACCGGATTCACGACAAAGCGGTTGATACTGTGTTGGAGGCTTACCCCGGTCTGGTCGATCGAGAAACACTAGAAAACCACCTCCGCCGGTCGCAGCGAAAGTCCCGCAAAAAATAACACTAATTGTGCTGACGATTGCTCTTTGACGCTCGGCTTACAAAGGCCGTAGCAAGCCGATTCGCGGTGCCCGACTAAATCAGTCTCGTACGCGGGCCGTTCCAATTAATTGGCCGATGCCCGGCTTGCAGTCAGAGCAACGAGGACATCATGCGCAATCTTGCGATTGAGCAAATGCCAATTCATGCGCTGAAACCGCATGACCGCAACGCTCGCACCCACTCAAGACGACAAATCCGCCAACTCGCCAACGCCATTGAGCGGTTTCGCTTCTGCACTCCCGTGATAATTGACGATGACCAAAAAATCCTGGCCGGCCACGCGCGTGTCAAAGCCGCCGAGCTGCTTGGCCATACCAGCGTCCCGACTGTACGGCTCTCGCATCTTAGCGATGCCGAGAAACGCGCCTATATCCTTGCCGACAATCGTCTGGCCGAGAAAGCCGGCTGGGATCGCAGCCTGCTGGTTCTCGAATTGCAGGGCCTCATCGACATCGGATTCGATGTCGAACTAACCGGCTTCGAAATGCCCGAAGTCGATCTGCTCCTGGATGAGGCACTCGAGGCCGGAGGTCTGTTACCAGCAGCCGAGGATGAATTGCCGGCAACCCGCAATGGCCCGCCCATTAGCCGGCCTGGTGACCTCTGGATTCTCGGCGTCCATCATCTTTTCTGCGGCGACGCACGCGCGCCCGACTCTTACGACCGCCTTTTGCTCGGCAAGAAGGCGGATTTGCTGTTCACGGATCCACCTTACAACGTGCGCATCAATGGTCATGTCTCCGGACTCGGGCGGGTCCGCCACACTGAATTCGTCATGGCATCTGGCGAGATGACGGAAACAGAATACAGCGGCTTTTTGACCGACTCGCTTGGATTGGCGGCGAAAGCGTCACGCGACGGCGCCCTGCACTACGTCTTCACGGATTGGCGCAAATTGCACGAACTCATGTCAGCAGGAAGAGAAATCTATGACCGTCAGCTCAACCTTTGCGTATGGAACAAGGACAATGGCGGCATGGGATCGTTTTACCGGTCCAAGCACGAACTCGTCATGGTCTTCAAGGTCGGGAATGCTCCGCACATCAACAACGTCGAACTTGGCCGGCATGGCCGTAACCGGACCAATGTCTGGGACTATGCCGGAGTAAACACCTTCCGGGCTGGCCGGCTCGATGAGCTTGCGATGCACCCGACCGTAAAGCCGGTTGCGCTCGTCGCTGATGTCATTCGGGATGCCTCGTGCCGGTCTGATCTTGTGCTTGATCCATTTGCCGGAAGTGGCACCACAATTATCGCGGCGGAAAAAACCGGCCGGCGCGCCTGCGCCCTCGAAATCGACCCTCACTATGTCGATGTGATTATTCAGCGCTGGCAGGCGTACACGGGCAAACTTGTTCTCCTGGATGCGACAACAGCAAGTTTCGAAGAGGTCGCGGAGCACCGACAACCCGAGGCTAAAACCATAGCGGCCAGGGCTGAAGCGCCCGCTTCCGATCATAAAGCGGGGGCTTGAATATGAGCGGACCAAACGATTGGCTTCGCAAAAACAATAACGCCCCTGGAAATGGTTCGGTCGGCTATGGCCGACCGCCTGTCGCTAAGCAGTTCAAGCCAGGGCAATCCGGCAATCCTAGAGGACGCAAAAAAGGGGTGAAGAATGTGGCGACGATCTTCAACCAAGCCCTCTATCGACCGGTCAAGATACGTACCCCCGGGGGCGTTCGAACGCTGCCGAAGATCGAGGCTATCGTCGAGGTTATAATGAATAAAGCTCTGGCGGGTGATACCGCCGCAGTCTCAAGAATTGTTGAACTTGCCCATAAACTGGGAGGATTTGAATTTCTGGCGAACTCGACCAATACCTCACCAAACCGTGAGAGCGCGTACGAAAGGCTGTCGCGGCTTTTCGCAGCGCAGTATCCTGCTCAATCGGACGCGCCGAACTCAAGCAACGGCACGCCAGAGCCGAATTCGGATCAGAAAAAAGCGAAGGAATAAAAACAACTCAGCCATTTAGGTGACTAATTCTGAAGGGACGACAATGAAGGGGCGCAATGCCGCTTCAGATGTTAGTTCCTGCCTCTCAACCGTAGCAATCCTATCTTGTTCGGTTTGGCATGCTGGTGGCCTCGATAACAGAGGAGACCACCAATGCTGTACGACAGAACGTCAATTCCGATTGCTTCCCAACGCGCGCCTTGGAACAAGGGAAAATTGACCGGCGCCAAGCCGCCGCTGCAACCAAAGTACGTCTGGTTAATCCGCACTAAGCTGCACGTCGAGGGGCGCAGTCGTGACTTGGCAATGTTCAACTTGGCAATCGACAGCAAGCTGCGCGGCTGCGATGTGGTTGCGCTCAAGGTCGCGGATGTGGCCCCAAAGGGCCATGCGCTCGAACGTGCGAGCATTCGTCAACAGAAGACTGGTCAACCAGTGCGGTTTGAATTGACTTAACAGTCACGCCAAGCGGTCGATGACTATGTGCGGGTTGCCGATAAGAAGCCTGACCAATTCCTATTTGACGGCCATCCCGGTTCTGGACGGGGTTTGTCAACTCGGCAATATGCCCGCCTGGTTTCCGAGTGGGTCGCCAGCGTCGGACTGGATCCGAGACTGTTCGGAACGCATTCGCTACGACGAACCAAAGCGACCCTGATCTACCGACGTACCGGCAATTTGCGAGCGGTCCAGCTCTTGCTTGGCCATCGCAAGATAGAGAGTACCACCCGGTATCTTGGCATCGAGGTTGATGATGCTCTGGCCATTGCTGAGCAGGTAGATGTCTGACAATTGGGGGCAGAGCGGACATGCTCTGCCCCTCGGTCGATGTCCGCTCTTACCCCGAAAGCGGACATTCCGCACGGCTAGCGTCATGTCCGCTTTGTGCCAATAGCGGACATCAAACAAGTTTCACTTTTTGATCCTTGAATTCCGCTGATCCCACCGGGCGTCACAGACCGTTTACCTGAAGAGGCTGCAAGGGATGGTCATCCACAGTCGGCATGGAGATCGCGACGGGGACAAGTTTAACAAGTTTTCTGCGCTTAGACTCGACTACTAACCCCTCATAAACAGCGAGGTACTTAGTAGCCATTTGGGATGACGTAAAGCGTGCCTCAAATTGCTGGCGGACCGCCGTTCGGTCCAAACCGCCAATCTGTTCTACTGCCCGCACCGCGCCTTCAATCGAGTCCACGACAAATCCGGTCACGCCTTCGTCGATGACCTTTGGAACCGAACCTTTGCGCCAGGCGATAACCGGCGTACCTGTCGCCATGGCTTCGATCATGACGAGACCGAAGGGTTCCGGCCAGTCGATGGGAAAGAGCAGTGCATGTGCATTGCCGAGAAACTCATTTTTTTCATGGTCGCCGATTTCGCCGATGAATTCGACCAGAGGGTCGCGGAGTAGCGGCTCGATAACATGCTCGAAATATTCCTGATCGGCGGGATCAACCTTTGCCGCGATTTTTAAGGGGATGCCGGCGCGCTTGGCGATCTCGATAGCTCGGTCCGGGCGCTTTTCAGGGGCAATGCGACCGAGGAACGCGAGATAGCTCCCGCCCTTCTGGTTGAACCGATAAAGCGCTGCCGGCAATCCGTGATCGATCGTCGCCATCCAGTTCAGAGCGGGCGGCATCGGGCCACGCTGATCGTCCGAGATGGACACGAGCGGCATCTTCGGAAAAGCGCGGAAGATCGGGTGAAAATCGGGCAAATCAGGCCGTCCGTGTAGCGTCGTCACGCATTTTTGGAAAAGGTTCTGAAATAAGGGAAATTGTAAAAGGTCGATATGAAAATGGATAATGTCGAATTCGTTTGCACGACGATGAACTTGATCGAGCATGACCAGGGTGCTGGCCGTGTGGTCGCGAATCCCCGCCAATCGCAACCCTTGGGGAACACTCGGCACGAGAGTAGCTGAGGTTTCGGAATCGCCACTCGCGAATAGGGTGACCTGATGACCTTGCCTCACCAACTCTTCCGTCAGCCAGGAAACGACCCTTTCGGTGCCACCATATAACTTGGGAGGAACCGCCTCGGCCAAGGGCGCCACCTGCGCGATTCGCATTGTATATCCATTCCTTGTTTAGCGTGGCCGCGAAGACCCATAGGTAAACGACGGCTATGCATCGGAGTTCGAAAAAATTACAAAAATTGTCGAAGCTTAAGTCCGCGGTGCGATGCCCCTAAAGGGAACGGATTCATCTAACGTTCTGGCAACACTACCGATGTGTAGCTCAAACGCTGCGACCTGAAGCACCGAGTACAACATCAATTCTACTAGATGGTGTCGACCGATCGAGTTCTGGTCAAAATTGATCACTTTGTACCGCCTGAGCGGCCCACCGCCGAGTTGGAATGCCGCGTCAAGGTTGAGCCCAATGTCCGCTTTGGGTCATTAGCGGAAGATTGGCCTCAGTCTGATGATGTCCGCTTTACCCCCGAAAGCAGACATGGCTCGGGCAATTCGGATGTTTTCGCTTGCCCCGAAAAGCAACATTAATTCTCGTTCCCAACTGAATGTCCGCAAAGTTCCATGAGCCAATGAGGCTTGGGCAAACGGCATCGCTACGCAATATCAGACTACCTTATTGGGCGTTAGCTTAAGGGGTGCTCGATCGGTGGCAGATGGCTGCAATCTATCTCCCATCTCAGGTAAGCTTGGCCACCTCAAACGCAGCCAATCGTTCTCAGCGTCTATTTAGTAAGGAGTAAGAACATGGCGAACCATATGTTGACGATCTTATCAAAACCGGAGAGCTGGAAAAAAAAGCACGACGAAAGCCGGACTCCCTACCAAGGCGTGGTCAAGCATGATTGGGTGCCTACTGGGCGCATTGATTTTGCAACCCGCTTAAACGGGAACGCCTCAGATGAATCCGATCAACCGAATGACTTTAAGCTGTTGGTAGAAGAACGCAGAATTGTCGAAAGCATCGCTGGAAATGAAAACTTGGAAATTCAGTGGCGGCTTGCGACTTTAAGAGAAGCCAAGGCGGTCGTCACTCAATATCATAAATACATGTCAGAAAATTCGTTATTCAAAACAGTCCGCGAGGAGTTAATAACGGTTCCTCCGTCAAAAAAGGTTCAGTGACATTACAATGCACTAGGCACTGAAATCGCGTAAGAAATTTTTGCAATCGAATGGCCGAGATGTCCTCCGGCGTTGCGGGTCATTTTTAAGAGGCACACTGGAGATGGCGCCTAAGATCCCCGTTGCTGCTTTTCAGGGGCGTCGTAGCGAAACCATTTCTTACCGCGCCGGAGGCCAGTGTCCGCTTTACCCCCAATCAATAACCGACATGTGCAGTGCAACTCGATATATCCGCTAAGTGCCATAGCGGACATTGCGTCTAGCGGCCCAGAGCGGCGTTTCGCAGCTGACGGGCCTTGTAGCGGTCCGCCGAATGCAGCGGGATCGGGCGCTCGGGCCGGTCGCACCTCGCCACGATGCCATTGAGGTCGCGGCCTTCTAGATAGATCATTTTGCGTGACAGGCCCCCGTGCTGGCTGATCCAGTGCTGCACCTGCGTCGGATAAATATCCCACAACGCCTGTGTACCGGTCGGACTGGTGATTGGATGTCCCTCACTATCCGGCAACCATGCGGAATGGAACCCGAAGCGCGCACGCGCCGTCGCACACAGTTGCGCGTGGGGGACCAAGCCCAGCACCAGCGTGCAAGCCGACAGGCAATTGCCATCGACGACGACGCGGTCGCCCGAGGAGCGAAACATCGCGAAGGTTTTCTTGTAATGCCCGATCTGGCCGCCGCGATCTTCGCCGATGCGCACCATTGCGGATGCCGACATCACACTCGACGCCAAAACGGCGGCGCAGGCGAAGAGTGCCGATGCTCCGACAATTACTACTTTCGACATCACGACCTCCTAAGGAGCCGCCCGTTTTTGGAGGTTGCTGCCGAAGACGGTTGTCAGGCAATTGGCCTCAGGGGCAACAATGTCCGTTTTGGATCATTAGCGGACATTTTGCAAAGTGATAGCAATGTCCGCTTTGCCCCGCGCGAAGAAGCAGCGTCGGCGGTATCATAAGGCCTAGATTGATGACTGGCTCGAACTGTCGAAGCTGGGAGTATGTTGCCGAAATACAACCACAGATGATTTGACGGGCGGTACAAACACCTCGGGCTATGTGTTCAACTTAAGGGGGCCCCATGAAAAAATTTCTGATCGCAGTTTGCTCGATTGTTCTTGCCGTTGGCATCAGTGGATGCGTTGGCAAAGCCCCGGTGGGAAAAGGTAAGGCTCCGCCTCCGGTCGTTACGCGCGGCTGATCGACGATAGACCGTTCGCCTTCGACTCCCCAGTCTTGCTGCGAGCGGTTGAGAGTGGCGGCAAGCTGTCGCAACCGGCTTGTCGCCTTCTTGTGCGCGATATTGGTCGGCCGTCCGGACGGCAGTTTGCACAACCGACGTTCTATCCGGAGGCTTCGGAGGGTTAGTTGCGTCGATTGTTGCTGGCAGCAGGGACGTTGTTGGCATTGGCTTCGGCCGCGACTGCCGATGTCACCCTCACTTTCTATTCGCATCATTTTGGCACCTATGGGTTGGGCGTCACGTTTCCCCATGCGTATGTGAGGTTAAGCGGAACGACCAAAGCGGACGCTAAACCAGTGAATTCGAACTTCGGATTCACGGCTGAGACCATCTCGCCTTCCATAATGTGGGAGCCGGTAGAAGGTTATGTCATCTCGATGCCGGATGACTACATGGCAATGAGCCAGCCGCATCTTTCGCTACCAATAAGCGATGAACAATATCGCTCTGTGCTTGCCATTGTGGATCGATGGCGGAAATATCCTCAACCGTCTTATAATCTTGATTTAAAAAATTGCGTGACATTCGTAAGGGACATCGCCATCGCCCTTCGACTCCCTGCAAGCACCGACGACAAGTTCATCCGCGATCCTAGAGGGTTCCTGGAAGACTTGCAGTTGAGGGCTTCCAAGACCACCCGCATCGTCCCGACAGGAAGGTCGATTCCGAGCGCGAATACCAAAACGCAGACAGTAAGAACGGGCGTTGAAAGTCCGACACCGTAGCGATGGCACTGTTTTAAATTGCGCCATTTTTGCCTTCACAGCCGTACAATTCGACCGGTTGCCTAATACCGAGCGCGACAATTAACGGAAATCCGCGCGAACAAGAGCACGACATCTATTTCAAGCCCACTAATATGGTCTCAGACGCCTGTTCAAGATTTGAATACGAAAGCGGTTTATAGTCTGTTAGCCTAAAATGTCGGGCCGGAAGTAGACCTTGCGTTAGTCGGAGTGCGTGTAATGTTGCGTAGTATTGTTGTGGCGGTTGGCCTGCTGGCCGCACTGCCGGAGGCACTAGCCGGTGAAATGACCGCCGACGAGGCCCGTCAGTTTGTCATTGGCAAGGTGTTCAACTACGCCTGTTTTGATGGCACACGCGGACAGGGCCGCGTAAATCCCGACGGATCCGTTACGGGCTCTATTCAATTCAAAGGGTCGGGCCCGATGCGCTACGCACAACTACCAGCCAACACGCTGCAAGTCAGAGGCGCGTCCGTTTGCGCCTCCCTCCGTGGCCTGCCTCTTCAACCTTGCTTTAACCTCGAGCGCACAAGCGACATCGCTTTCCGCGGTTCGATTTATGGATTGGGCTTCGCCTATTGCGAATTTACCCGGCACCGCGCACAAACGATTTTGGCCCATTACACGCACCGCTCAAACAACACTCAACCGCTCAACCTGCGACCATCGCTTTCCGCCGACAGAGACTGACGGTTCCAGTCAGATCGGGACAGCTTGCGTATGGCGCCGTCTAGCCTGTGAGCCAAAGCAATGTCCGCTTTGGGTCAAAAGCGGACATGCGCAGTGCAACTCGGCATGTCCGCTAAGTGCCAATAGCAGACATTATTGAAATCGTGACTGCCCCAATTTACATTTTGGCAATGGGCCCCAGCACTCGCTATTGGACTCTGCATTGGCTTCGGGTCTTGCTGTGGCCGGCGCCGGTCCTGTCTCTATTCCGAGCCGGACGCTGGGCCATGAGCGCCATTCGTCGCCGGTAGAACGCCTTTATGCCGCCAACGATTTGCGGCGCCTTGTGTGCGCTGTTCGGTACATCAATTCGCCGAAGCGGCGGCGAAATTGTTCATCTCTATATTCAATAGAGTCAGCGCTCTCGCGCATCACTGCATCAAATTTGTCCCGCAATGAGGCCCATTCATTAGGCTTAGCAACATGAGAAGTATCAGCCTCGAACGGTACCTCAATTGTAGCAAGCTGGTTGCTCAGCCCCCTCAAGCCGGAACTGGTCAATTATGTCGGAGCGTATCTGATACGTTGTCGCAAGTCCTAAAACCGAAAACAGGAGCGCCGCGGCAGCACAGGTAATCGCGAACACCAGAATGCCGTGGTCAGTAAAAAGCACGGTGTCCATCATGGGCCTCCCTACTCTATCTTGAGCGACGGGGCCGGAGCCTTAACGCTCTTGCAGTAATTTCCGACCATTGCTCAAGGTGTGTCTTTTCATACATGGGCAAATTCGAGAACCAGTTGTGTGTTCCTCCTGACACGCGCGGAACCCAAATAAACTGTGGCGAGCTGGAACAATGCGGGTGAGCTCGCGCTTGGTCGCTTAGGTTTGTGGGAGGAAGGGCCTTTTGGCCCTGTCTGAGGAGGAGGCTGCGCGGCGTTTTCGGCGCAGCCTCTTGTTTTCTGGGTCTACATTGCGAGTTGTGTTTGGAACCGGCTTGCTATTTTTGTGAGCATGTCATGAAAGGGAGAACGCCATGAAAAAGATGATATTTGCGGCCGCCCTGATGGCAGCCGCGCTGTCATGGAGCGTCGGATCCGCTAGCGCCCAATCCTCCGGCACGGCAGCGGAAGCCAGGACCATGCTCGACAACGCCGTTGTAGCGCTCAAAGCCAACGAGGCCACGGCGCTTGCAGCATTCAATGACAAGAGCAATACGAAGTTCCGCGACCGAGATCTTTATGTGTTCTGCTACGACATGACCGACGGCAAGTTCACGGCGCACGCGAACACGGCAATGATGGGCACCGATGTCCGCGCTTTGAAAGCCAAGGACGATCCGCTCGGACAAAGAATTTTCGACACGATCAACAAATCATCCGGAGGAACTGTCCTCACGGTAGACTATAACTTCCCGAAGCCCGGAACGACTGAGCCGGTTCCCAAACAATCGTTTGTTACAAAGGTCGACAACCAGGGCTGCGGCGTCGGCTATTACAAATAGCACCGGTCCGAAGTTTTCGCAGCACCTGCTCAAGACCGTCACCGCGCGGCATGGACGCGCCCATGTCCGCTTTGGGTCATTAGCGGGACGTATGCGCTGCAAAAAGCCATGTCCGCTAATGTCCGCTTTGTGCCAAGAGCGGACATGGGCCTGAAGGATGGGAGCTCCGTCTTTACGCAGCATTTATACAAGTAAGTAGCTGCTGCGGCGTATGGTCTTCTTGCAAGGGGAGTCCAAGGAAAAACGCCGGGGAGAACACTATGACTACTACCACGTATGGGAGTTTGTCAGCGTCGGAACATGACGCGCAATTGCGCAAGGCCATTGTCGCCTCGACGATCGGCACCGCCATCGAATGGTACGACTTTTTCCTCTACGGTACTGCCGCTGGTCTGATCTTCGGTAAACTCTTTTTCCCCAATTCCGATCCTCTTACCGCAACGCTCGCCGCCTTCGGTACCTATTTCATTGGTTTTGTCGGACGACCTATTGGCGCTGCAATTTTCGGGCACTACGGCGACCGCATCGGTCGAAAAGCAACCCTCATTGCGACGCTTTTGTTGATGGGTATCGCGACGGTTCTTATTGCGTTCGTGCCGACCTATGAATCGATTGGCATCTGGGGAGCCGTAATCCTGACAGTCCTCCGGATGCTTCAAGGAATCGGTGTCGGCGGTGAATGGGGCGGCTCGGTACTTCTGGCCATGGAATGGTCGAAGACCCACCATCAACGCGGCTTTGTAGCCTCGTGGCCGCAATTCGGAGTGCCTTGCGGTCTGTTCCTGTCGAACCTTGCAGTACTGGCCTTTAGCTTTCTGACCGGCGATCAGTTCAACGTTTGGGGATGGCGTTTACCTTTTGCGCTCTCGGTTGTTCTGGTCGGCGTCGGTCTCTGGATACGTCTCGGTATCTTGGAGACTCCGGTGTTCCAGCAAGTCGTGCAGAACAATAAAATCGAAAAGGCGCCAGTTTTGGAAGTCATCAAGCGACAGCCGAGGGAAATCATCCTCTCGGCTTTTGTGCGTATGGCTGAACAGGCGCCATTCTACATATTCACCGCCTTTGTCTTTGCCTACACCGTAGGCACGCTGCACATGTCGCGAAACTTCATCCTCACAGCCGTGCTCGTCGCGTCATGCGTTTCGTTCGTATCGATTCCCTTGTCAGGCCACATCTCCGACAAGATTGGCCGCAGGCGAATGTACATGATCGGTTCCGCGGTTACTGGCGTCTTCGGCTTTATCTACTTTGGAATGGTGGATACGGCGATACCATCGCTTGTGTTTATCGCGATCGTGCTCTCGCTGATTCCACACGATATGCAATACGGTCCGCAAGCTGCTTTGATTGCCGAAGCGTTTACGCCCCGCCTGCGTTACAGCGGCGCGTCGCTCGGCTACCAACTTGCCTCTGTCATCGCTGGCGGTCCGGCACCGCTGATCGCAACCGCATTATTCGCCGCTTATCAAACAGGCTATGCGATCGCGATCTATATCGCCGTCTGCGCAGTGATAAGCTTGGTGGCCGCGGCACTGATGCCCGACTATACCGGTAAGGACATCACCGCGGAATACGACGAAGACTGAACTCATTTTCGTCGTATTAAGTGCGAAGGCTCTGGGTCTGTCGAACTTTTTTCCGGCCGGTCGCCCAGGCGGCATTAAGGCGCTTTGGGTCATAAGCGGACATTTTGCAAAGCGACAACGATGTCCGCTTTACCCCTGGAAGCGGACATTGAGAGCGTCGGTCGGAAATTTTGCTAAGTGCCAATAGCGGACATCGCGTCCGACGATAGTCTCGTTTGAATGTTTCATAGCACTCGCAAGTCCGTCCACATTTTTTATGGTCCTGATGTAGCTGCAGTTGTAACAAATGAGCTGAATTGCTTTCTGGAGCGCAACTTTGTTTACACCCCGCAATGCGGGAGCATCTACCATGCGGTCAATCGGCTACCAGAGGGACCGCTTTGCCCGTATAGGTTTCGGTATCAATATAGCTAGTAACTTTGTAGGTGTGGCGCCGACCGGGTGCGCTCCCGCCTGTGAACGGGAGTTTGCTTTGGCAGAACCGATGTTTGACTGCCGCATTTATCAACGCGGGGCGAAATGGCACTGGCAAATCGTGAATGACTTTGAACACGTGCTCGCATCCGGCGTCGCCGAGAGCAACCTAGAGGCTCGGAACGCAATCGTTTTGCAATGCCTCCAAAACCTGGGCATCCATTCCGACCCAATTAAATGATTTGATGGAATTCTTTCGTCGCCGGAAGTCCGCTTTGGGTCATCAGCGGACATGTGCGCCGCAAAAAGGTGATGTCTGCTTTGCCCTGGAAAGCGGACATAGGCAGTGCAACTAAGCACGTCCGCTAAGTGCCAATAGCGGACACCATCATTCGATCACTTCGTCAGCGCGGGCGATCAGCGCGGGAGGAACAGTTAGACCGAGCATCTTTGCGGTTCTAAGATTGATGGCCAATTCGTATTTTGTCGGAGCTTGGACCGGCAGGTCAGATGGCTTCTCGCCCTTGAGGATACGATCTACATATGAAGCCGAGCGCCACCACAGATCCGTGTTATCGATTCCGTAGGAGATAAGCCCACCGCTTGTTACAAAATAGCGGTAGGGGTAGATCGTAGGTAATCGTGCGAGTGCTGCCAGTCGCACGATCACGTCGCGGTGCACGGTGGCAAGAGGTGTCGCGAGTACGATCATCCCTCCGTTAGGTTCTTTCGCGAACGTACTGACCGCACGTTCAATAGCGCCGACCTCACGCACATCTAGGGCCACAACGGATACACCGAAAACCGCGGCAACTCCTTGAATGGCACCTAGTTGTCCGCTACCGGCGGGCAGTGTCGGATCGCGTAACACCCCAACACGAACCACGCCTGGCGCGATTCCTCTCAAAGTTTCGAGCCATTTAGCACCGATGCTATAGTCGACGCTCGTAAAGCCAGTCAGATTGCCGCCGGGTCGCGCTAAGCTATCAACGAATCCACTGCTCACTGGATCTACCACCTGGGCAAACACCACGGGGATGGTTTTTGTTAGTTGCTGCAATGCTCCAATAACGGCAGCTCCGTTAGCCACGATGACGTCAGGCCCGATGCCAACCATATCGGCTGCATCACTTCGTGCACGGTCTGGTGATCCACCACTAAAGCGAATCTCGAAATGGACGTTGCGTCCGTCAGTCCAGCCCAAAGTCCGCATTCCGTCCGTAAAGGCGGCAAGTCGTGCTTGTCCCTGCGGATCGTCGGCAACACCGATTATTACGGCAATTCGCCGCATTTCAGTAGGCTGCGCGTCCGCGGCAAGTGGCCATGCCGCCGCACCGCCAACAAAACTAATGAACTCGCGCCTTCTCATGGCCGCCCGAGCTTAGGACAGGGAATTTAGGTATCAACTAGCACAATTGTAGAGCCCGCGCGACGCAGCCGATGTCCGCTAAGCCTATAGCGGACATCTGCAAAGAACGGAAAGACCGCCGCGAGGTGGTCTCTCCGAAAAATTCACGAATGCTTTAACACGCTCAAGCTTGCACGGTCCGCGGTGATGACACTGCCGTTGTCGCGGTCCGCGGCATCAACACAGCAAGTATGATCGCAACGAGAATGAGCGCAGGCACATCTCCAAGTAGATGGCCACGCTCGGCTGTATCCATGAAAGCTTGAACGCCCATGATGGCCCCGTGGACCAAACTTGACCACACGGTAAACCAGATGAGGCTCTTATGAGCGTCGGGATTTTTTGAAGCGAGCAGCAAAAACACGCCCAAGGTCGCGTACACTCCAATGATCATCATCAGATAGTGTTGTGAGTGTGGATGTCCCTGTGCCCATACCCAGCCCGAGGGCCAGAGGATGCCCAACGTATAAATGCCAAATATAAACGTTAGACCGATGACCACGAGAGCAATACGGAGAAATAGCAGGCGATTTGTATCAGACATCTCTGCATCTCCTGTGCATTAGTCGTCCACTCGAATTGGATGCCAGAACGCACCCTGAAAGACTTTGACAGGACCTTGATTTGCTCTTGAGATGCGCGTGATTATTTCCTGAGAGATGTCCGCGTTGGCTCCAAAAGCAGCCATTCGCGGCGCAACAGCCGATGTCTGCTATGGGTCAAAAGCGGACATTCCAGCGAGTCAGCGCCATAGCGAATAGATGAGCTTTGCGATCGCCGCGATGGCGTCGGGACGCGGTCCGGGAGAAGATTGGTAAGGCTTCGTTGTGTCCCGCAGCCAAAATTTTGTTCTCTCGGGGTGCGCATGATTTTGTTCGATTTGGGAGAGACGCAGAGCCGCCGCAGCAGGCCCGGCAGCGTGCCGACGGTCGCGTGCGCGGTGCTAGGACTGTTTGCGGCGCGTATCCAACGCCTCTAACAGGGCGGCGTAAGTCTTGTACCCGGTGATCTCAGCGGCAGCAGCTTCGGCAGCGTTGCCCGCTTGGTCCAAGACTGCAAAATATTTCTCATCATCTGCTTCGTCGGTCGCTTCCGCTGCGTTAGTCGCAGCGTTGA
Source organism: uncultured Alphaproteobacteria bacterium (assembly GCA_963707615.1). Classification (GTDB taxonomy): domain Bacteria; phylum Pseudomonadota; class Alphaproteobacteria; order Rhizobiales; family Xanthobacteraceae; genus Pseudolabrys. Next base: position 18,145 of record CAVPQT010000006.1, on the reverse strand, counting down.
AGATGCGGTAGCGGGCAGCTTCTTGCCGCGCCTCCCAGGCTTTGTCGGCCTTCGTCCTATCGTCGCTCATACCCTCCTCCTTTGTAAGAATCCAAGGCGGGCGTCGTGCCACTGTTGATGTCCGGTTTACCTCCGAAAGCGAACATTCGCCGGTGACTGGCGTCGAAATTAACGCTGACTTTAATTCGCGCCCGCCCAGAGGGGAACAACATGTCTCGGCGCATGTTATAATAGCGCTTCGCACGGGAGTACGCGCAATCGCGTCTCTGAAGGAATGCTCCTATGACACACAAGGTAGTCAAAGCGCTCGTCGCGACAGTTTCGCTCGCCGCGCTCGTTCTCGGAACCGGCCCGAGCGGGGCGCATGGTCATGGTGGGGGCGGTGGGGGCCGTGGCGGTGGTGGCGCTCACTTCGGAGGTGGCGGAGCGCATTTCAGTGGTGCGCATTTCAGCGGCGCCCGTATGGGGCATTTCAGCGGCGCTCGAATGGGCAGGTCCCGGTTCAGTGCCGCTCACATCAGTGGCCGCAATTTCAGCCGCATGTCGCACGGCAACTTCGCCCACTCTAACGCCGCGCGCGTTCACGGATTAGGCGCCGCCGCTTTGGGCACCCGCGCCGCCTTCAACCACGGGGCCTGGAACCACGGAAACTGGAATCACGCTTGGAACCACTGGGGTAACAATTGGAGGGGCGGCTGGAACGGTGGATGCTGCGGCGGCTGGTGGTTCGGTGGACCCGTCTTCTGGCCCTTCTTCGCCGGCGATCTTCTGGCCTTCACGTTCTGGCCGTGGGGCTTTTACGATCCGTTCTGGGCTTACGGAAACCAGTTCGTTTGGGATTCCATGTTCTGGCCCGGCCCCCAGTACACCTACGGCCCGTATGGTGATGTTTATGGCGGGTATGCCTCTGCCGGACCGGCACGAACGCGCGTCGCCTCCCGCCGCGCCACTCCTGAAACGACCGGCTCCGTAACCGACAGCGCCGATCTCGCGCAGTCTTGCGGCGGCCTCGCACCCGGCGTGACCGACCTTCCGATCGACAAAATCCAGCAGTCCCTCCAGCTGAACGACGACCAGCTCAGGTCGCTCAATGCGCTGAAGGCGGCTTCATCACAGGCGAGCGATGCCCTCAAAGCGTCCTGTTCAACCGAAATGTCCATGACGCCACTGGGACGCCTCGACACGGTGCAAAAGCGGCTCGACGGCATGGTGCAGGCATGGGGTGACATGCGCACGCCGCTCGACGATTTCTACAATTCGCTGAATGACGAACAAAGGCAGCGCTTCGCGGCACTGGGGCCGGCTTCAGGCGCGCGTTCGAACCGCCGTGGCCCTGCTCCAGGCGACAATCTGGCTGCGCTGTGCAACAGCCGCACGGAAAGTTTCACGCAACTCCCTGTGCAACGCGTGGAGCAAGCCGTGAAGCCCACGCAACAGCAGCAAGGCGCACTGGAGAAACTAAAGGCCGCCTCAACTGAGGCCGCCAATCAGTTGCAGGCGTCCTGCCCTGCCCAGTCACCGCAAACGCCACTGGGCAGATTTGATGCTGTCGGAAAACGTCTCGATGCGATGGCCGGAGCCGTTAAAACCGTACGCCCTGCCCTCGCCGACTTCTATTCCTCGTTGACCGATGAGCAGAAGGCCCGCTTCAACACCTTGGGGCCGTCGCAGAACGCAAGTCCCCGTCCGGGCTGACCGCTGTCTTCTTGCGGTAAACCAATGTGGCTTGTCAGGGTAGTCCAGACTGCACCTCACCTGAGCGAGCGCAGATTTGATGCATGCTGCGACGCGAAAGACGTTCGGTTGGAACGCCGTTAAAAAATTTACGGGCTCCTGTAACCCGATCAGCTCTTAGGTCTCTTTCATTTTCGCGATCACAGACTCGGGAATGCCCGGGAAATTGTTCGCTAGCAAATAGTTCGGGCTCGACCGCACCCACTTGTCGAGGTCGATCTCCTCAAACTTAGCCGATTGTCCCACGTCTGCACGATCTCGAGATCGTCGTCGCCGGCGTTCTTGATCGCGTGCCCGAAACCCGCGGGGATGTAGACCGCATCGCCCGCAGCCACGTCGGTGACCTTGCTGCGGCCGCCCGATCCGAACAGCGCGACCTGTCCCTTGCCGCGCAGATAGTAGTGCCACTCGTTCGCATTAGTGTGCCAATGCAGATTGCGTTGCTTGCCGCTTGTTGATGATCATCAGCCCGCCGGACATGCTCTTGGAGGCCGGGAACTCGTCGCTAGTGGCGAGGCGGAAAGTGCCGCCCTCGAAATCGCGCGCTGCCTTTGGATCTCGCAGCAGCCTGAATTTGTGCGTCGACTCCCTCGGCCAAGGCGCGTCGAGCGCCTGCGAAACGGGCACAACCGGCCCCGCCTGAATGTAGGTCTCTCCCTTGGGAAAGGCGTCGAACGCGTCCTTCGGCAGATTGAAGTTGGCCGCCAGGATGTCCTTCGGCGTCACGTCAATCCAATCGGTGATTGAAAACGTGCCGTGCTCGGAGAACGCGCCGTTGTCGAACGACAGGATGAAGTGGCAAGGCTTGTCGCCGATGCATTGGATCGAATGACCATGGCCCTTGGAGAAGTACCAAAGATCGCCCGGCTCGTAGTTGTTGATCTCGCTCGCACCCGAGGGCTCGAGCACCATGGTCTGGCATCGGCCGTCGATGACGAAGGCCCATTCGGCGGCGATGGCGTGCCAATGCAGTTCGCGCGATGCGCCTGGATTGAGGAACATGTGGACGCCCGCGATTCCTTTGCTCACCGGGCAGTTGATGCAAGGTCGATTCCTTGGCCCAGCCACCGGACGTGATTTTGGGAACGCCGCCGTCGAGCGAATACTTGAACTCCGGCATGGCCGCGATGTCTTTTGGGTCGTGGTACGCGACCTTGGCGCCCGGCGGAAGCTGCACCGAGTTTCGGCCGATACCCGCCTTCGCCCGGATTGCCGCGATCGCTTCCTTCCGCTCCAGCTGCGGCCTGCATCAGCGCGAGCCCACCAGCGCCAAGCGCGGCTGCACCTAAAAGAGCACGTCGAGTAGCGTCCATTTGGCACCTCCTCATCACTGACGCTGTTTCAATTGCTCGAAGTAAAATCGACAGAGCAGTCGCCGGTCGCGCATAACCTCGCGGAGACGCGTGTTAACAACCGATCGCTAGTGGCCGTTGCACAGTGCGTGTATCGGCCAACTGTTGAAAACGTGAGCCAAATCCACTCGGACAGAAATTGCCCAAAGGGCCATAACCGCCGCGTAAATTGGGCACTAGGACCGCCTTCAATGTCCGCTTTGGTCAGAAGCGGACATGTGCGGTGCACTACCTCATGTCTGCTTTGTGCCAATAGCGGACATTCTGACCAAACACGCGTGATCTGCGCGTCGTACATCCAACGACGAAAAACCCCGGGACATGCCCGGGGTCTTGTGTTGATCAGAAGCTAATTAATCGATCAGATAGCCTGCTTAACGCCAGCAGTGGCGATAGCCGAAAAGGTTGGTCGAGCAATGGCTATAAGAGTGGCGATAGTGCCGATGGCTTACACGGTTTGGACCACCGACCGCACTGTCGTCTACCGAGGCCCGGGCGGCGGTGCCGCGCTTACCTTCGGCTGCGCGGTTCTTTTCTTGACGTTTGTGCTGCCATTGGCGTCGGATGAAGCCTTACCCTCGGCGACCGCAGGAGCGTCTTTATCCAGCGTCGGACTCTTCAGCTCCTTTTTGGCCGATACGGGTGCCGTCGGCGCCGCTTGCCCAGTTGTTTCAGGCGCTTTGCGTTGGTCGGATTTCACGGTGGGGCCCCTTCTCCGCCGGCGCATTCTGGTCCACCGCCGGAGCGTTTGCCGGCGTCTCATCGGTCTTCATGGTTTGCGCCGACACGACGCCGGCACCCAGCAGCAAGATCGCCGCCGTGGTGGATACGAGTCGTAGATCGTCCTAGACGTCCCCTTTGGACAGTCAGAGCATGTTCAAATCTACGGATGTATCGAAAGACGGCGTGGTTGCTTTACCAATAGCGACGACGAGCCCAGTAGCCTCCGCCGCCGAAGAGCAGCAGGACCACGACGAGAATCAAGAGCAGGTCCATGGGATTCCTCCGTTTAGAATGAGGCGCGGCGGAATTGCATTACCGAGCGTCCGCAATTTTGTACGCGTCGCTTCAGGTTCAATTGCTTGCTGAATTGATGACATCGATCGCGGGCGAGGGCGCCTTCCTGCCGCTGTTCCTCGCGCTGTCGCTGCTGAGGGCATTGATATCGCTGCAGCTTCCGCGTTTTCGCGCGCCCTGATCATGTTGTGACGGCAGCCGCCAAGCCCAAGTCGCGCCTCAAGGATACGCTGAAGCCATGGTTTGTGCTGCCGCTTATCGGCCTGGGCATCGTTTATTCCACCAATGGCGTGCTGGCCAATTTCGGCGCGCTGCTCTGGCGCAACCAAGGCATCGACGAGGGCCTCATCGGCCCGCTCATCGCCGTTGGCGCCGCGGCCGAGGCGGCGACGATGTTCTTCTGGCGCAAGCTCAATATCAAGGTTTCCGCGCGGCACCTGATCATCCTCGCAGCAATCGCCGGTGTGGTCCGCTGGGGCGCGATGGCTTTCGCGCCACCGGTGTGGGTGCTGCTCATCCTGCAGTTGCTGCATTCGTTCACCTTCGCCGTCTGCTATTTCGGCGGCATCTACTTCATCGCCAACTGGACGAACGAGGACATCGCGGCCGAAGCGCAGGGTTTCTCCTATGTGCTGCAACAGGGCATGAGCGTCGTTGCGCTTCTCGGCTTTGGCTGGTTCACCGCCCAGTTCGGGTCCGGCGCCTGGTTCGCGCTGGCGGCCTACAGCCTTGTGGGCGCTGGTTTCGTCTGGGTTTCGCTGCTGCTCAAGCCGGCGCACAGCTAGCGGGCTTGCGACTTCAAACAGTGGATGCCAGTTCAGGGCCGCGGCAGGATTCTTCCTGCCGGGAGCCCTGCCTTCATGAGCAAGTCCACTGCCGCGACCCGCATCTCGCCCGAGCTGCGCGCCGGTGCCTTCTACTTCACCATGTTCATGTCGTCAGGCGTCGTGACCGCCTATGCCGGCATCTGGTTCGTCGACCGTGGCCTCTCTGCCGCGCAGATCGGCATCATCAACGCGCTGCCGATCTTCATCATGCTGGTGCTCAACTTCGTCGTCGGCCGCATTGCCGACCGGGCCAGCGACTGGCGGCAGGTGATCGTCATCGGCGCCATCCTGGGGGCAGTCTTTCCGTTCGGCCTGTTCTTCGTCGACGACTTCTGGGGCATCCTGCTGGTCTGGACGCTGGCGGCGATTCCGATCGCATCGATCGGTCCGGTGCTCGATGCGGCCACGATGCGGATGACGCGGCGCAACGGCACCAATTACGGCGCCGTCCGGGCCGGCGGTACGGTGGGCTACATGGTCATCGCCATCACCGGGCTATCTCGTCGCCTGGTTCGGCGGCGGCATCTTCCTCTGGCTTCTTCGCCGGCGTCGAACGTGCTCCGCGCGCTGGTGTCGGTCTCTGGCTGCCGAACTTTCGCGCCCCCAGGCGGAGGACGAGCACGGCCCGGCGATCGCCGCCGGGCCGAGCCGCCTGCTCGAAGTGATGAAGCCGTGGTTCCTGCTGCCGCTGATCGGTTGGTCGATGGTGTTTGGCACCCACCTGCTCCTCAACGCCTTCCAGGCGCTGGTGTGGAAAGAGCAGGGGCTGGGCGAGGAGGTTATCGGCCTGCTCATCGCGCTGGGCGCGGCATCAGCGAAGCATCGTCTTCTTCGCTTTCGCCAAGTTCGCCAAGCGCTTCACCGCCCGGTCGCTGATCCTCATCTCGGCGCTGGTGTCGGTCATCCGCTGGATCGCGATGGGCTTCTCGCCCGGGCGTCGTGACTTCTTCGGCTGCAACTTGCTGCACGGCATAACCTTCGCGCTCGGCTATATCGGCTGCGTGCTCCTTCATCGCCAACTGGACCAGCGAGGACATCGCTGCCGAGGCGCAGAGCTTCTTCCAGGTGCTGCAGCAGGCCATGTCGGTCATCGTCATCCTGGCTTCGGCGCACTTCTCGGCCATTGGGCGCAAAGGGTTATTTCGCGGCGGCGGCTTTCGCCGCTGTTGGCGTCGTCCTAGTCTGGCTGTCGCTGCGGATGCAGCAGCCCAAGCGAGCCTACGTTCGCGCCAGGTCTGAAGTTCCTCCCGCGGGGGAAGGAAGAGGGTGGCGGTACAGCGTCAACTGACCGGCTCCGGCCGGCATTGCTGCCACCGCTCGACCGCACTGACCGCATCTCAAACTGCAAAAGAAAACGGCCCCGAGGTTTCCCGCGGGGCCGTACGGATGACGCTTTGGAGATGGCTTAGCTGACGCGGCCGCTGGCATGGGCCAGCATGGTGTAGACCTTGCCGCGATCGGACAGCAGGAACTCGCGGGCGGCGGCAGCCGGGTTCGGGCCCTGCGCTGCAGCGCTGCAGCAACTGCTCGAACTCGGCCATGTAGGTCGCCGAGGTCCTGGCGAAGTCGGCATCGGCCTGCAGGCGCTTGCGGACCTCGTCGTAGGTCCCCTGGCCGCGAGAGCGTGTAGATGCGGCGCGAGAACACGTTCTGCTCGCCGGCCTGGTAACGGCGCCCAGGCATCGGCCAGTGCAGTCTGGTCGATGGCACGGGCGATCTCGTCGGTGAGGTTGGTGAGGTTCGGCTGGCCGGAGCGGCTGCGGGCGCCGCTGGCGGCTGGCGGTGGCGAGCGTTGCGGAGCACGTCACGGAGCCAGCCGCCACCTTCCTCGGTCTTGCCGCCGGAGCAGCGGCGGCCGGCGCGGGGGCCGGACGGGCCGGTGCCATGGTTGCGGCGGCGACCGGAGCAGGCTGCGGTGCCGGACGCGGCGTCACGGGCGTCGGAGCGGGGCGAACCGGCTCGGCGCGGGCGGCAGGGGCCTCGCGTACCGGTTCCGGACGCGGCGTCTTCCCGGCGCGATTCCTCGCGGCGGCGGGGCCGGCGGCGGCGAACGGCGGCGCGTCGTTGAGGTCGTGCGTCGCCGACTGCGCGCGGACGATGGCGTTGAGCTCGCTGAGCGCTTCGATCTGCTCGGCGACGACGCGGCGCATGGCGGCGGCGCTGGCGCGGGTCTCCTCGGGCAGTTCCATGACGCCGCGGGCCAGTTCGGAGCGGGTCGACTTCGAGTTCGGTGCCGACTTCCTTGGCGGTCGCGCGCATGGCGGTGGCCGTCTCGTTGAAGCGCTGCGTGGCTTCTTCGAGGGCCTGCTGCATTTCGACGATCATGGTCTGCTGCGTCTGGCGCAGGCATCGGCGGCGCGATCGCTCTCGGCGCTGGCCGTCGAAGTGAACTGGCCGAGCTGGCTGGCGACCTTCTGCGAGGTGGAGCCCAGTGCCGCTTCGAGCAGGTTGGTGGTCTGGTTGAGCGCACCCTGCATCTGCTCGGTGCTCGACGAGAGCGCCGTCTGCACGCGGGTCGTGGTGTCGTTGAGCACCGTTTCCAGCTTGCTGGTCGGTGCCCGAGAGCACGCCTTCGAGCTGGGCGGTGGTGTCGCTGAGGGCGGCCTGCACCTGTTCGGTGGTCGAGGTCAGGGCGTTCTGCAACTGGCCCGTGGTCTCGTTCATGGCGAGGTTGATCGAACCCGACGTCTGCTCCAGCGTCTCGGCGACGGTGGTGGTCGTGGTCTCGAGCATCTCTTCCATGGTCTGGCGGGCAGCCATCAGGCGACGTTCGGTATCGTTGACGGTGTCGGCGATCGACTGGGCGAAGCCGCGCATCCGGTCGTCGATGTCGTCGGCGCGGGCGGTGAAGCTCGCGGCCAGCGCATCCATGGCGCCGCGGCGTTCGTCGAGCGTCGTCGAGGGTGAAGCTGCTCGCGGTGTTGAGCGACTGCGGCGGCCTGGTCGATGCTGGTGGCCTCCTCGTCGAGCTTGCCGCAGCATCGAGCCGAATTCCTGCGACCATGGCGCGGATGGTGGTCTGCAGGGCGGCGACGTGTTCGGTAACGAGACGGCCGGCTTCCTCGGTCGAGCCGATCGCGTCGCGAACGGTCGCCGAGTAGGTCGCGGTCTGGTCGGCGACGCTGGTTTCGAGCTGGCGAGATTGCCGGTCGAGGCGTCGAGCACCTTCTGCAGCAGGATGTTGCTGTCGTTGAGCTTGCCGAGCGCGGCCGTCACATCGGTGAGGATGCGCGAGGTCGAAACCGACATGATGGCCTCGGCATCGCGGGCATTCTCGCCCAGCGCGTCGCGCAGCACGTTGCCGTGGTTGAGCAGCGCCATGTCGCAGCTGGTCCGACTTCTCGTTGACCAGGGCCGCGAAGGCGTTGGTCTGCTCGTTGACCGTGCGGTTGATCTCGGCGACCTTGCCGCCGATGGCCTCGGCGGCGGTGACGGCCTTGACCGAGATGATCTCCTCGATGGTGCGCGACGCCGTGCCGAGCTGTTCGAGCGCGTTGCGCACGGCCATATCCATGCGATTGGCCGTCGCGTTGACGTCGTTCGAGATGTTGGCGGTGGCGGTGACGATGCGCTTGGAGATGGTCTCCTCGATGCGGTCGGCGCCGGCTTCGAGGTCGGCCATCGACTGGACGAGAGCGGTGTTGATGGCGGTGTTGAGCGAAGCCAGGCGCTCGGCGGTGATGTCGGCGCGGGCGGTGATCGCCTCGGGCAGGGTGCCCAGGCGCTGGTCGACCATGTCGGTGATGGCCTTGCGGGCCGAGTTGACGCCGGTCTCGATGATGTCGGCGGCCGTGCGGGCGCTTTCGCCCACGGTCGCGGCGGCGCTGTCGATGCGGGCGGTCACGCCGCTCTCGGCATCGGCGATGCGCAGGATCGCGGTGTCGATGCCGCGGCCGAGATTGTCGTTCACCTCGGCGACCTTGCTGGCGATGAGCGTCGAGACGCGACTGTCGGCGCGGTCGGACATGATCTCGGTCACGTTGCGCGAGGCTCTCGTCGATCTTGTCGCGGACCGCGGTGCCCTGCGCGTCGATGGTGCGGGCCAGTTCCGTCCGGTGCGGTCGCCGATGGCGTTGGCAATGCCCACGGTGTGGCTGCCGAGGGTATCGGCGAGCTGCTGGGTGCGGGTGTCGAGCGCTTCGGACAGTTCGCTGGACCGGGTGGCGACGGCGACGGCGAGTTGCTGGGTGCGCTGGTCGAGGGCGTCGCTGAGTGCCTTGGAGCGCTGGTCGAGGGCGGTGTCGAGAGCTTCGGTGCGGGTCGACGCGGTGCGGTCGAATTCGTGCGGCCGGCCGCTGAGCGACGCTGACAATTCGGTGGCGCGAGCCGAGATCGTCTGGTCGATCTCCTGGACGCGGCCGAACAGAGCCTCGTCGATGGCCGTCGGCATGCGTGCGCCATGGTCTTGTCGAGCGCGTGGCGTGAACGCCGATCTGGCTGTCGAGCGCCTGAGTGCGGCGGGCCAGGGTCTGATCGATTTCCGTGGTGCGGCCGGCGATGGCCGTGTCGATGTCCTCGGCGCGGGTCGCCAGTGCGTTGGCCAGTTCGTCGGTGCGGGTCGTGCATGGTGTCGTTGAGCAGCTGCGGTGCGGCCGTCGAGCGCGTCGGCGATGATGTGGGCGTGGCCTTCGAGCGAGTCGGAGATCTCGCGCGAGCGGTTGGTGATGGTGTCGGTCACCTGCTTGGTGCGCTGGCCGAGCGTCTCGGTCATCTCGCGGGTGCGCTGGTCGACGATGTCGTTGAAGTGGCCCGGACTTCTCGTCGAGCGCCATTTCGAGCACGTTGGCGCGGGCGGCGAAGCCGACATTGTGCTTGTCGAGGGCGGTCGACCAGCTTTTCGCCCTTGTCGCCGACGACGTCATCGAGCGTCTGCAGGCGGGTGTCGATCATGACGGCGATCTCGTCGAGGCGGGAGTCGAACTGGACGAGGTTCTGCGAGCCGGCGCCGGACAGGGTGATGCGGGCGCGTTCGGTGGTCTCGTCGAGGTTGCCGCCGATTTCGATCATCGCCGTGTGCAGGCGGCTTTCCATGCGCGTTGACCTTGACTGACACGCTCTCATCGAGCTGGCGGGTGAGCGACGCGAGCAGCTGCTCGGCTTCCTTGGCGCGGCTGGTGATGTCGCGGGCGATGCGCGCGCCGATCAGGTCGAGCGCGCCGCTGACTTCGTGGCCGCGATCGCGCAGCTGGTCGAGCAGGGTCGAGCCGCCCTCGGTCAGCAGCTTGGAGAGCGAGCGAGGTGCGGTTGTCGATGGCGTCGGAGAGGGTGACCGAACGGCTGTCGAGGGCGTCGATCAGCGCGTCCATGCGGCCGTCGATGACCGAGTCGCAGTTCGTAGGTGCGGCCCTCGAAGGCCTGCGAAATGGTGGAGGCGCGGTCCTCGAGCGTCGAGGTTCAGGCGGTTGGCGCTGTCATCGAGCGAGTCGAGCAGGTCGTCGGTGCGGTTGTCGACGAGCGAGACGAAGCTCTCGGTGCGCTCGCCGAAGGTCGAGGTCAGCGAGTTGCCGGCGGTTTCGAGCGCCTTGGTCAGGTTGCCGCCGCTTTCGACGATGGTGCCGGCGATGCGCTGGCTGATCATGTCGAGGTCGAAGACGAGGCCGGTATGGGTCTCGGTGATCGCCTCGCGGACGCGGTCGGTATTGGTGATGACGCTGTCGCGCTGGCTCGCCAGTTCCTGGATCAGGGCGCGCATGCGCGATTCGTTCTCGGAATAGGTGCGTTCGAGCGCGGTGACCTCGTTGTGGATCATCACTTCGAGTTCGCCGGCGCGGGACAGGGCGCGTTCGAGGCCGTCGCCGAGGGCGTTGACTTCGCGGCGAACCGCCTGGCCGACCGATGCGACCTTGTCGGACGCCGTGGTTTCCGGCTCGGCGAGGCGGATGGCGGCCTGGGTGATCGAGGTCGCGGCGAGGCGCAGGTCCTGCGCGCGGCGGACGAGGGTCGCGATGGCAAAGAAGGCAAGCACCGGCAGGACGAGAATGGCGAGGAAGCCGACGAAATCGAGCGAGCCGAAGAAGGCCGGCGTGCCGTCGTCCGGCGCGGTGCGCGGAACATCGGCAGAGGATGATCGCGATCACCCAGACCACCGAACAGGGCGAGCAATAGGTCGGGGTCCGCGCGAGGTCTTGGTCTGCAGGCCGTAGAGAATGCGCGGCCCTGGTAGCGGTCGTCATTGGCGACGGAGCCGGTCTGGGCCGCCATCTTGTCGGCGACGCGAAGCCGTTCGGTGCGCTGCGGATTCGTCGCGCTGCACGGACGCGGCCTTGGGCGGGAGTTGGCTGGTCTCGGGGTCTCGTCGAGGTTGAAGACCGAATCCTTCAGAGCGTCCTCGACGGCCGAAAATGCCAGCGCGGCCGGATCGTTCGGGGCGGTGGTCGGTTTCTTCGCCATACTCTTTACAACTCTCGCGTCGGCTGATGCGCGTACGGACGGAACGTGAGTGTCATGGACCCGTCACCCGTTGCCGGGCTCGTGAACAACTGGGTACAATTCGATGCAAATGCCGCCATTCGCCCCCGATAACCCTCGCCGCCGCGCGCTGGTGGACCTCATTTATACATTCAATTTGAGCCAAACCGAACGCTTTCTTAAGTGAAGGTTAATTTCGTGGCAGCGGGTAAGGCGGCGTACCATCAATCGGCGGGGGTCGCTGCGTCGCGGTCTTGCCGGATTCGATGGGCTGGAGACCGCTTACGCCGCGTTCACTACTGCCGCACTGATTGCGTCATCGCACTTCAATTCTCCTGTTCACCGGCCGATCCTAGGCTTCTCGTCGCGCCAGAAGCGGCGCTGCAGTGGGTTCGCAGGGGAAAGTTGTGCGTACTGCGGTTAAGAAGGCGGCGGACTTCGTCCAGCCGATCCACAAGCACCGTCCGATCGACATGGTGCATCTCTCCAAACAGACGCTGGGCGACCACGGCCTCGAGCTGCGAGGTGCTGCGGCTCTTCGACGAGATGGTCCGGGTCTATTTCGGCCGGCTCGAATCGAGCACCACCGAGGCCGACGTGCTCCGTGCACCTGCACACGCTCAAGGGCGCAGCCTCCGGCGTCGGCGCCTGGAGCATTGCTGACCTCGCCAAGGCGGCTGAAGACGAGATCCGCGGCGGCGCCCCGGTCAATCCCGAGCGCATCGACGACCTCGACATCGCGGTCCAGGAGGTCTCGGCCTTCATCGGCGACATCCTGGCCAACGAACCGGCCTGATCGGCCGCAGGTGCAATTTTCCTGAGCAGCCCCATGACGAGCTTGTCGAACCACGGGGCGTCCGCGCTGACCGGCCCCATGCATGTCCGCGCCTTGCGGCGGGCAGGGGTGCGCCGTTAGATGGTCGCGGTACTCCCGCAGTCCCGGCGCCCATGACCAAGATCACCTTATCGAATCCAACGGCACTCCCTACGAAACCGAAGCCAGCAATGGCTCGACCGTGATGGAGACGGCGATCATGAACGGCGTGCCCGGGGTGATCGCCGAGTGCGGCGGCGCCTGCACCTGCGCCACCTGCCATGTCTATGTTGACGACGCCTGGACCGATGTGGTCGGCGGGCCGTCGGTCGATGGAAGAGGACATGCTGGACTTCGCCTGGGAGGTGAAGCCGACGAGCCGGCTCTCCTGCCAGATCAAGGTTCGCGACGAACTGGACGGCCTCGTCGTTCACGTCCCTGCAAGGCAGGGATGATAGGGTTTGCGCGTGATTTATTCCACGGGCAGCGGCGCCTGTCGGATTTATTTGGCGGCGGGGACGCCGACAGTTGGTCCGCATTCTAACCGTGCCAGTTGCCGGAGGAAAATAAAAGCTATTGAATTTCAATAGCTTGTTGGCAGAAGCGAAGGCAGGTAGGTTCCGCGCTTCAAAGCTAGGTCTTCAATGGGTGAGCTAACACATTTCCAGTGAGCGTCAAAGTCGAGGGTCGCGCATCGTCATCGTCGGCGGTGGTCTCGAAGCCCTCAACAAGGCCCGGTTGGCTATAAAGACGACTGCTTCAGTAGTCATTATCTCGCCGCAACATCAATGCCGATTTCTCCGCGCTGGCCGGTGACTCTCCACGCCCGTCCGTTCGCCGCCTGCGATCTCTCGGCGCGGCGCTGCTGTTCGTCGCCGATCATGGCCCGGATGGCGAGGCCGCCAAGCGTCGCTGCCCGCGCCGCCGGCATTCCGCTCAACGTCGTCGACGTGCCGGCCGAGTGCGACTTCTACACCCCCTCGATCATCGATCGGGCTCCGCTGTCCATCGCGATCTCGCTCGGAGGGGGACGCGCCAGTGCTGGCGCGGCTGGTTCGGGCCCGCATCGAGGCGCATGCTGTCGCCGAACCTCGGCGCCGTGGCCCGGCTCGCCGGTTCGCTGCGCGAGCGGGTCGCGACGCTGCTCTCCAAGCCACAGGCGCGGCGCTTCTACGAGGAACTGGTGACTGCCACCGATCCCGACGTGGAGGGCCTGCTTGCCGCCCATGCCACGGACGCTGCCGGCATCGTCTGGCTGATCGGCGCAGGGCCGGGCTCTGAAGACCTGCTGACCCTCCGCGCCCAGCGCCTGCTGCAGGAAGCCGATGTCATCGTCCACGATCATCTCGTCCCCGACGCCGTCATCGAGATGGGCCGGCGCGATGCCGAGCGCATCTCCGTCGGCAAGAAGAAGGGCCACCACTCCTTCACGCAGGCGCAGATCAATGCGCTGATCGTCCGGCTGGCCCGCGAGGGCAAGCGAGTGGCGCGGCTCAAGTCCGGCGATCCGATGGTCTTCGGGCGCGCCGGCGAAGAGATCGCGGCGCTGCGCAAGGCCGAAATCGCCTATGCCATCGTGCCGGGCGTCTCGCGCAGCGCTTGCCGCCGCCGCCGACACGGCGACGCCGGTGACGCTGCGCAAGGTCTCGTCCGGCTTCGTCTTTGCCACGGCGCACGGCGCCGACAACGACGAACTCGACCATTGGGCGGCGCTCGCCGCGTCCGGGCCTGACGCTGGCGCTCTATATGGGCAAGTCGATCGCCGCGCCGGTGGCCGGCAAGCTGATCCGCCGCGGCCTTGCCGCTCACGACGCCGGTCGGCATCGTAGTCAATGCCGGGCGCAGTGACAGAGAGCTTTCACCGCGGCACCATCGGCGACCTCGCCGCCGGCACCGCGGAATTCGCCGATGGTCCGGCGATCATCTTTATCGGGGCGGCAGTGGCCGCCGGCGACTGGCAGGATGCTGCCAGCCTCGCGCAAGCAACAGTTCAAGGTGGCATGATGGAAATCCTGACCGGCAACGAGCTCCTGTCCGGCGCGACGGTCTACCTCGACCCGCAGAACCGCTGGGTCGAACCGATCGCAAGAGGCGCGCCTGTTCCTCCCCGAGGAGGCCGAAGCGCGGGACGCGGCGCATTGCCGCGACCAAGCGCGACGGCCGGTCATCAGTCTCGAAATTGAAACGGTGAAGCTCGTCGATGGCAAGGTGGTCGCCGACCGCCTGCGCGAGCGCATCCGGGCCGATGGGCTCGACTGCGCCGGCCTTCGACCGGCAGCACCTGGATGAGGACGGTCATGTACCGCTATGACGAATTCGACGCCCAGTTCGTCGGCGAGCGGGTGAACCAGTTCGCCGGCCAGGTGGCGCGCCGCCTGTCGGGCGAATTGACCGAAGACCAGTTCAAGCCGCTGCGGCTGATGAACGGTCTCTATCTGCAGCTGCACGCCTACATGCTGCGCATCGCCGTGCCCTACGGCACGCTGTCGTCGAAGCAGATGCGCAAGCTGGCGCATATCGCCCGCACCTATGACAAGGATTTCGGCCATTTCACCACCCGCACCAACCTGCAGTTCAACTGGATCAAGCTGGTGGACGTGCCCGACGATCCTGCGCGAGCTGGCCGGATGTGGAGATGCATTGCATCCAGACCTCCGGCAATTGCGTGCGCAATGTCACCGCCGACCAGTTCGCCGGCGCCACCGCCGAAGAGATCGAGGATCCGCGCCCCCTGGCCGAGATCATCCGCCAATGGTCGAGCCTGCATCCGGAATTCGTCTTCCTGGCCCGCAAGTTCAAGATCGCGGTGGGCGCCACCGAAAAGGACCGCGCCGCGCTGCAGTGGCACGACATGGCGGTGCAGATCGTGCAGCAACGCGCAAGGCCGCATCGGCTATCAAGGTGATGGCCGGCGGCGGCATGGGCCGCACGCCCTATATCGCCCATGTGATGAGCGAATTCGTGCGAGCGCGAAGACATCCTCGCCTATCTGGAAGCGGTGCTGCGCGTCTACAACCAGGACAGCCGCCGCGACAACATCCACAAGCAGCGCATCAAGATCCTGATCAACACCATCGGGCCTGAGGAAATGCGCCGCCGGGTCGCGCGCGAGTTCGACGAACTCAAGCGCATGGGCACGCTTGCAGCTGCCGCAGGAAGAGCTGGACCGCATCACCGCCTATTTCGCGCCGCCCGAATTCGAGACCGGCCTGTCCGATGACGATGCCGCGATGCGCGGCCCGGACTTCGCCAACTGGGTGAAGACCAATGTCCACAAGCACAAGGCGCCGGGCTATGCCATCGCCACCATCACCCTGAAGACGCCGGGCCAGGTGCCGGGCGACGCCACCGCCGACCAGATGGACGCCATCGCCGACCTGATGGACCAGTTCAGCCTCGGCGAAGTGCGCGTCACCCATGAGCAGAATCTGGTGCTGCCGCATGTCCGCGAAGAAGGACCTGCCGGCGATCTATGCCAAGCTGAAGGAACTGGATTTCGCCGCGCCCAATGCCGGGCTGATCACCGACATCATCGCCTGCCCGGGCCTGGATTATTGCGACCTGGCCAATGCCCGCTCGATTCCGATCGCGCAGAAGCATCGCCAAGCGCTTCGACGAATCTGGACCGCCAGCACGAGATCGGCGAACTGAAGATCAAGATTTCCGGCTGCATCAATGCCTGCGGCCATCACCATGCCGGCCATATCGGCATCCTGGGCGTCGACAAGAAGGGCGTGGAATTCTACCAGCTCCTGCTGGGCGGCTCCGGCGCCGAGGACGCCAGCATCGGCGACATCATGGGCCCCGGCTTTCGTGGCCGAAGAGGTGCCGGACGCGATCGAAAAGCTGGTGGATTTCTACATCCCCCAGCGCCGAGCGACGACGAGCCGTTCATTGCGGCGTTCCGCCGGCTGGGCAAAGAGCCCTTCAAGGAGGCGCTCTATGGCAATGCCTGAACGCCGCCGCGCCAGCCCGCTGTTCCACTCCGAGAAGAAGCCCGATCCGCTGCGCCAGCTCGGCATCATGTCGCTCAACGGCATGTTCGACGAGATGGACGGCGTGTCCGTGCTGCGGCAGGCCACCGAAATCCTCGCCGACGACCTCGCCATCGTCCCGTCCTTCGGTGCCGATTCCGCCGTGCTGCTGCACATGGTGGCGCAGGTGGACAAGGCGGTGCCGGTCTATTTCCTCGAGACCGGCAAGCATTTTCCCGAGACGCTGGCCTATCGTCGAGACCATCAAGCAGCATCTGGGCCTGACCAACATCTCGCGCCTCGTGCCCGATCCGCCAAGGATCTCGCCCGCTTCGACCCGAACGGCGAGCTTGGGAGACCGACCCGGATTCGGTGCTGCCACATCCGCAAGACCGAGCCGCTGGATGCGGTCATGGAAGGCTTTGGCGGCTGGGTCACCGGCCGCAAGCGCTACCAGACCAAGGAGCGCGGCGTGCTGCCGCATTTCGAGCTGACCAGCGACGATCGCATCAAGGTCAACCCGCTGGCCTATTTCTCCGATGCCGACGAGGTCAACGCCTACCACCAAAGCACGGCTTGCCCGAGCATCCGCTGTTCGCTAAGGGCTACAAGTCCATCGGCTGCGCGCCTTGCACGACGATCGTCGCCGAGGGCGAGGATCCCGCGTGCCGGCCTGGTGGCGGGGCCTCAACAAGAAAGAGTGCGGCATCCACTTTGATTTCAACGGAGCGATCGCCAAGCCGATGGCCGCGCAGGATCTGAATTCGTTCAAGGACGGCGCCTTCATCGCCGATCCGTTCCGTCCGTGGGCTGAGGGCGATGACCCCGCCGCCGGTGCGCTACGTCCATGTGCCGGTGGCCGTGTTCCTCGCCAATCGCGACGCCATCCTCGCCAACCCGCATCCGCTCGGGCTGCTGGTCTCGCCCGGCGACAAGGTCGAAGACGTCGAAAACGATCTCGGCCGCTTCGCGTCGGTCGCCATCAATTTCCCGGCCTTCACGGATGGCCGTGGCTATTCCAGCGCCCGCATGATCAACGAGCGCTACAAGTACAAGGGCGAGCTGCGCGCCGTCGGCGACGTGCTCGCACGACCAGATCCCGCTGATGCGCCGCTGTGGCATCGAGGCTTTCGTGGTCAAGCACGAGCCGACCAGGAAGGCGCTGGAGGCCGGCTCGCTGGCCGAGCGTCGACGTCTACTACCAGCCCGTCGGAACCACCGAAGTCCCGCTCGGGACGAGGCCCTTCCTGCGTCGCGCGGGCTGATCGCGCAACTTCGTCCCCACCACCTCGTCCTTCGACACGCTCAGGATAAGGTCCTCCGGGACATCGCAAACCCAGTAGGCCCATGGTGAGCTTGTCGAACCAAGAGGCCGTGGCAAAACGCCTGAAGAAGAAGCAAATGAGCAACGAGATCGTTACCGATGTGGTCATCATTGGCGGGGGGCCCGTGCGGCCTGTTTGCCGTCTTTGAACTCGGCCTGCTCGACCTCAAATGCCACGTCGTCGACATTCTCGACCGCCCCGGCGGCCAGTGTGCCGAGCTCTATCCGGAGAAGCCGATCTACGACATTCCCGGCTTCCCGATGGTCACCGGGCAGGGCCTCACCGACAACCTGATGCAGCAGATTGCGCCGTTCGGGCCGCAGTTCCACTTCAACCGCATGATCACCAAGCTCGAAAAGCTCGAGGACGGCTCGTTCCGGCTCGAGAGCGACGCGGACGAGGTGTTCCTCTGCAAGGTGGTGGTGATCGCGGCCGGGCTGGCGGCTCGTTCCAGCCCAAGCGTCCGCCGGTCGAGGGCATCGAGGCCTATGAGGGCAAGTCGGTGTTCGCTCGGCCGCAAGATGGACGATTTCCGCGACCAGGACGTGGTCATCGTCGGCGGCGGCGTACCCTCGCCCTCACTGGACGCTCAACCTGCAGCCGATCGTGCGCTCGCTGACCCTCGTCCACCGTCGCGACGCCTTCAAGGCGGCGCCGGCCTCGGTCAACGCCATGAAGGAGCTGGTGATGGCGG
>CAVPQT010000005.1:0-150084 GCA_963707615.1 uncultured Alphaproteobacteria bacterium | reverse complement strand
CAAAAGCGGTTTCCTATACCGCAAACGGCCCAGTTATTTTTCAGAACTGTCTCTTTATTTTTCAGAACTGTCTCTCGCGCGCCGCAGCCGAAGCGCAAGCCTGATGAAAGTCGCCATCATGGACTGGGCGGCCTTTAAGCCGGCGGTGAAGTTGCCTGACACCTTCGAAGCGCCGCCAAGGCGACGACGCTGGCCGACAGCGATCTCGCGTGCCGGGAGACCGGCAGCCGCAATCCGCATCAACATTTCCAGGTTCCAGCCGTACGTCATGTCGCTCATGCCGAGGCCGTCCAACACGTCGCGCCGGATCGCACGAAATGGCGAAAGGTCGGTGAAATGTGCGCCGTAAGCAAGGCGCAAGAGCAGGCGCCCAAGATGAGCAGCCATGATCTGCTGTAGCGACAGGCTACCGGTCTCACGCAACCCACGAACGCGCGAGCCGAGAACGAAGACGACCCGTTCCTCTATAATCGGCAACACCAGATCGGGAATGAATTCTGCTGAGTCGCTGCCATCACCATCGAGAAACACCAGGATTTCCGCATCCTTGCGCACCGCTGCGATGCCGGCCTGAATCGCGCGTCCGTAGCCGTGCTGAGGTTCCACAATGACGCGGGCGCCGGCGCCGGTTGCTTCAGAGACGGTTCTGTCCCGCGAGCCGCCATCCACGACGACAACTTCGCGCACATCCTGCGCAAGCACAGAGGTGACGACACGTGCGATGGCTGCTTCCTCGTCGAGGCAGGGAATGACGGCCGAGATTACCACCGGTCGCTGCCCGGTGGCCCGTACTGCGTTGCTCTCGTGCGTGACGGTGCTCACAGGCTCCAGCGCAGGCCGCAATTGGCGCAGGCGGCGGACGGTTTGTCGGACAGTAAGGCGTTGCGGAATTCCCGATAGGCTGATGCATTCCAGATGTCCCGCAAAGTTTGCTGGGTCGCGTCTCCCAACGTGTAGTTTCCGTAACCGTGCTGCGAAAACGGCGCAATGCAACACGGCAGCGCCCGACCATTGGCCGTGAAATACATCAGCGACCACGGCCGCCGGCAGAGCGACCAGGGCGAGCCATTGTCGATTCTTTTCAAGCTCAAACCCGGCTCGGACGCCGCGCCCGACGCGCTGAAGGTGATACCAAGCGCGCGCGCAAGATCCTCGGCTTGTTCAAGATAGCCCGCTTCTTCGCGTGTCAACTGCTCGAAAAGCGCCTGATCCGGTTGTGCCTTGCCGATCGTTGATTTGTCGAAAAACACGAGTCTCTGCAAATAGACTTCCCGGACGCCGATATCTGCCGCTAGCTTCACAAAGGCCGGCAAATCCTTCACGGTCTCCCGCAAGCCGGTCAACCAAGCGGACACTTGCGGCTTGGTGTGTCCCTCGCGCTTCTGCAGCTCGCAAAACGCGCGCACGTTGCGCACGATGCGGTTAAAATAATCTCTGCCGCGGACGGCTTTAAAACTCTCGCGGTTTGACGCATCGAGCGATACCCGCAGTTCGTCGAGCCCGGCGGCGATCAGCGCGCGCCCGTTGCGTTCGCTGAGGACAGTACCGTTGGTGTTGAACAAAACGAAGACGCCACGATCCTTCAAATATCTGACCATGCGCGGCAGGTCTGCGACTAACATCGGCTCGCCGACACCATGCAACACAGCCCTCGCAAGATCGGGCAGTTGGTCGACAATCGACCTGAATAAGTCCCAGCTCATGTCCGCCGGCGGCTCGAGCTCCTCGTAAGTGCGCGGGCAGGTGGTGCACAGTAAATTGCAGCGATTGGTGACTTCCAGATAGACGCAGACCGGTGGGTGTACGGCGACTTCGGTTCGCTCGCCTTTGACTGATTCATGGTAGCGTCGTGGATCAACGCGCACGTCAGCAAGCGTATTACCGTTGGAACCGCTCATTGCGATCGCTCTGTGCCCGCAGCCTTTTTCAAATACGCCACCCGGGCTGACCAAATCCATGTCACAAGAAGACTCCCAAATAAAATAGACTTGGTGACCGGCTTTGGAAGGTGGAATTCCCAGTACATTTCGTTAGTCAGCAGAAGCGCTCCAATTGAAACGGCCCAGGTCGGTGCGTTACCGCAGAGCGCAACGAATGGCACGATTGGCAGAAAGTACCAGGGACGGTTTGGCGATAGCAGGAGCAAGACCACGAGTAGCAGCATATTCGTATCGGCTAGGCTGGATGCCATTGTCCTATCGGAGCGGCGCGCGGTCGAGAGCATCATGAAGAGCACAATCGACGCCGCCACGACGGCGTAGGCGGCAACGTCGCCACGTTGTGTGCCGAAAACGAGACGCCAGACAGACAATAGCCAGAGGTCGTTACCGGAAAAAATGCCCTCTTCAGTCAGATATCCTTTTGTCAGGAAACCAAAGACTTCCCAGCCCACAGAAAGATACGGAAGATAACAGAGCGCGATTACGACGGTCACGATGGCTGGCATCTTCCAGTCCCATGGACGCCAGATCGACGCCAATGCCGGCGCCACGTATGGCTTCACCAGCCCCGCGAGCGCGATCGAGACGGCTCCGCGCATGGCATGACCGGTCAGCGCGAGCCACAGTCCGAGCAGCATCAGCGCGACCGCCAATGCATCGACGTGGCCGTTATTGGCGATCTCCCAGAGTGGAAGCGGATGCCAGAAATATGCGACCACACGTGTGACCGGTCTTTGCATGCGGCGTAAAAACAGGACGATCAAAGATACGCTCGCCGCCTCGCAACCAAGCAAGGCGAGACGCATGACGGTGACGCTTTCGCCGATGCGGGTGACGAGCAAAAAGAAAAATTCGGCGACCGGCGGATAAATCGTGACGGCATAATCGGCCCGATTGATCCTGGGAAAGATCATCGCGTCGCGCAGATACGCAAGCGCGTCGTGGGCAGGAAAATAGCGATATGGGCTGATGCCGGCCGCCTGAACTTTGCCATCCCAGATGTAGCGGTAGATGTCGGTGGACAGGAGCGGGTCAAACAGCAGCACGTAAACCCGAAGCGCAACTCCGATGCCGAAAATCAACCAGAGCGCGCGGCTTTCCGGCGTGCGCTCCGCCACATGCGTTGCTGCAAGGGTCAACAGGCCCGCGGGAACGGCAAGGGCGATAAACGCATAGTCGCCACTGGCCTGAAAGGCAAAAGGTGCGGCCAGTGTCAAACCTACAATGGCCGCACCGATGCCGGCCAAAGGATAAAGCGGCCGTTGATTTTCGGTGAAGGGCGCCGGTTGGGCCAATCCCGACATAAGGTCACGAGCTCGCCGGCAGCGCGGATGCAAGAAGCGTTCGCGTCGCCGAAGCAGGGCTGCCGCCCCGAAATCGCGTCGAATGACCGGCTAGTTCGTCCCGCAGCCAATGCAGCGTTTCAACATCGTCGATGTCGTACCATTCCGGAAGCAGAGTGGTCGCAAGACAGATTTCCGCGGCGCGCTCGCATGTGCGGCTGAACACGGTGTCGGTTCCCCATTCAATTTGCGTGAACAGTTGCCGGTGCGGACTCTTTAAACCGATGAGGTAGTAGCCGCCATCGCTTGCCGGACCAAGCACAAGCCGGTCGCCCTCGCCGCGCAGTGCTTCAATTGCCTGAACCAGAAAACGCGAAGGAAGCGTTGGGCTATCGCCGTTGACCAGCAGCACACAGTCGTGTCCAGCAAGTAACAGATCGCGCGTGGCGCCAAACAGCGCGTCGCCAAGATCTTCGCCCGCTTTAAGCAACAGCCCAAACTTTTCCGGAAACAGCCCGCGCAGCATCTGTTCGGTCCCCGCCGGGGCATAGACAGCGTAGCCCTTCCTGCCCACTGTTTCCGGGATCGCCTCGATCGCCGCGGCGACATCGCGCAAGAAGCAGGCCGATAGCTCGGAGGCGGCAACCGCGCCGATCACTTTTGCAAGTCGAGTCTTGGCAGCACCCGGTCGGGGCGCCTTACACATGATTCCGATCGCCGCAACGGTCATGGTGCGAGCCGCGACCGCAGGCGGTCTGCCGCAATCGCCACCAGATCCAGCGCGTCTTTGGTGCCGTCCGCCTCACCTTTTTCGAAATCGCCGTCGATTCGGCCCATTTGATTTGTGACGTGGGCAAAACACAGGACTGGCTTTTGCCGCACCTGCGCAAAGGCGTAAAGCGCCGCCGCTTCCATCTCGACCGCCATCAGATTTCTTTCGCGCATGGCCTCGATCGCCGGTTGGGTCTCGCGGAACGGCGCATCGGTTGTCCAGGTCGCGCCGGTAAGGACCGGTATTGGCAACGCGTTGAATGCGCCATCGAGCGCCGCGATCAATGCAGGGGCAGCATAAGAATAGTCGGAAGCTGGCATGTAGTGGTAGCTGGTGCCTTCGTCACGCAGTGCGCGGTCGATGACGATGAAATAAGGCGGGGGGCGTACCGGCACGATTTGTCCCGACGAGGTCACGCTGATCAGCAATTTGCAGCCGGACGCGAACATTTCCTCGGCGATCAGCACGGCAAACGAGGCGCCGACGGCGCACCCGACAATTCCGAACTCGATCCCGCCGCGGCTGAAAGAAAACAGCTGCGTGTGGTAGCACGCCCATGTCGGCTCAAGCCGGGCCTCACCGCCGGCAAGCAGGCGGCGCACCATGTCGCCGTCGGGGTCGAGAATGCAGACAGGGGGAATGCTGGCGCCGCCAATTTGCTTCTGCCGGCGCGCCTCGCGCAGTAGATTTTCCGGCGTGAATGCCGAAGGTGTCTTGTAGTGTTTTTGCGCGAGGATCGGCGGGATTCCATCATGACTAACCGACATTGGCGCCCGACCTGTTTGGCCCCCAAATTTGCCGAATATTGGTAGCGGTTCTCATTAATGCCCGACAAGCCCATATCTGCCGTTAGATCAAAAATCTCAGCGACTGCACCGCCCGATGCTCTTCACGATCGTGTGCGCTTGATGGCCAATTCGCTGTGGACGCTTGGCCGACATGGCGGGAGCAAATAAGCTGGATGGCGCGCCACAGGGCTGAAGTAATTCACTGTCAGCGGGGAGACAACGATGCGCACAAACCCTTTCTTCGATAGTTGGCTATTTCTGATCGGAGCGACTGACGATCATCGGGCGCTGGGCATCTTTCAATACGTCATGGTTGCGTTGTTTTGGGCATTGCTCTTCGCGAGTGTGTGGATCGCCTTTAAGAATTGGTCGGAAGATTCGGAACAGCGGCGTGCCAGCAACGCGATCATTTGGATTTGCCGCCTGCTGATCGGTGCGCAGTGGTTTCAGGGCTGCCTCTGGAAGCTGCCTTTACCGGTCTCCGACGGCTTCAAGTATTGGACGGGACAAATGGGCGAGCATGCGGCGTTCGCGTTTCACCGCGAACTCGTCAAGAGCGTATACCTGCCATTGATCACCATCATCGACCCGCTCGTGTTTCTGGCCGAGCTTGTGTTCGCGGTGTCGCTGATGCTTGGCGTCGGCGTAAGACTTGTCGCGATAGTTGCCGCAGTCTACTCGCTGCACCTCTGGCTCGGCCTCTACCGCCATCCCGGTGAATGGCCGTGGAATTACATGTTTCTTGCGATCGTGCACGTTCAGTTCGCGGTCTATGCCGCCGGGCGCAGCCTTGGCATCGACGCGCTGATCCACCGTCGCGCGCCCGACAACGTTCTCACACGCCTGGTGGCACAGACTGGCTAGGACGAAATGTCAGTTCTGCATCGCCAAGTGAACTTCGGAGATCAAACCATGAGCCCGAAAAAAACATTCGAAGAGATCAACCGTCGTTTCCTCGAAGCCGCTCGTGACAGTATGATTCGTCTTCTAGCTATGGCGATATCGGTCCTTGCGCTTGCGACCTCTGCACAGGCGCAGGACCGCCCGCCGGCTTTCCAACAAATGTTCAAGGCCTATGGATTTGAGTCCTTCGGTCAAGTCGAGAAAATCCGCTACACCTTTAACCTCGAGGCGCCCGGACTAAATCTTTCTCGCAGCTGGGAGTGGGAGCCCAAGACGGACCTGATTTCCTACGAAGGCAAAAGCAACGACGGCAAGCTGGTGAAGGTGACGTATTCGCGTTCGCAGCTCGGCAGCCAATCTGGCGTCGTGAAGAACGAAATCGATCCGGCTTTTAGTAACGACAATTACTGGCTACTCCTCGTGCTGCATTTTTCCTGGGACGGTAGCGCCACGGTCACTGATGAAGGCACGCAAAAACTGCCGCTAGGCAACGGTTCGGCGAAGCGGGTCGTAGTGAAATATCCATCGGAAGGTGGTTACGCGCCCGGCGACACCTGGGAGCTCTATGTCGGCGCCGACAACCGAATTGAGGAATTTGTGTATCACGGGGGCGGTCCGGGAACCCAAAAAAGGCCGAAGCTGTTGATGGCAACATGGACCGACTACAAGAAGGCCGGGCCTCTCCTTATCTCAACCGATCACCGAGGTACGGCGGACGGCAACCCGCTGCGGCTCTTCTTTTCAGATGTGTCCGTCAAGTTGACGGGATCAGATAACTGGGTGAACGCGCAATAAAATCGGGCGTCGCCGTCCGCTTTGGGTCATAAGCAGACATTTGCGCTGCAAAATGCCATGTCCGCTTTACCCCAAAAGCCGTCGAAATAGCGGACATCACGGGTCCGATTGAGGGCAGAGCATTTCTGCTCTGCCCCGTTACTTCAAACGTCGACCTGCTCCGCGATGGCGAGAGCATCGTCCACATCAATGCCGAGATACCGCACAGTGCTCTCTATCTTGGTATGACCAAGCAGAAGCTGGACGGCGCGCAGATTCCCAGTGCGGCGGTAGATCAGCGTCGCCTTCGTTCGCCGCAGTGAGTGTGTGCCGTACAAATGAGGGTCTAGCCCTATGCCGATGAGCCAATCGGACACAAGCCGTCCATACTGGCGCGGTGTCATGCTTCGCTCCGACTTTGCACTCGTAAAAAGGAACTCGCCGGGTTTTTTATGCGAGGCCTTGAGGTAGTCGTCGACGGCCTGACGTGTCTGCTCAGTCAGCTCAAACCGAACTGGTCGCCCGGTCTTTCTCTGACGCACCGTCGCTCGATCAATTGCATAACCATTGGGAGCGACATCATCGACCGTAACTGCGACTACGTCGCAGCCCCTCAGTTTACTGTCGATGGCAAGATTGAACATCGCCAGGTCACGTTTACTCCGCTCAACTTGGAGCATGGTGCGAATTGCCCAGACGTGTTTCTGCCGGAGCGGCGGCTTGGCTCCGATTAATCTGCCCTTGTTCCAAGGGGCTCGTTTAGCTGTGGGTGTAACAAGGTGTGCATCGTCTTGCATGGTCCGTACTCCTCTGTTGCTGACGAGAGGAGCATGCGTCCTGTAAGGCGATGTCGGCTTTTACCGTCGCAATCAGGGGCAAAGCGGATATGACTTTTTGCGGTGCGAACGTCCGCTTATGACCCAAAGCAGACATTGCCCCTTTTCGAGTGGCGGTGCAGATTGCTACCGTTACGTGTCTGAGCCTCGGGGGCGACAATGAGGCGGCGCGAGTTCATCACGCTTATTGGTGGCGTCGCTACGATTCCGCTCGCTGCTCGTGCGCAAACCGAACGCGTGCGTCGGTTCGGTGTGCTTATGAGCACCGCAGCGGATGATCCAGTAGGCCAGGCTCGCATTGCGGCGTTCCGGCAAGGCCTAAAAAAATTGGGTTGGACCGAAGGCCAAAATGTGCGGATCGATGTCCGCTGGGCTGGAGGCAATGCAGACCTCGATCGCAAATTCGCGGCGGAATTGGTCGCGCTTACGCCGGATGTTATTTTGGCCACGGCGAGCCCTACGGTGGCCGCCTTGCAAGGTGCCAGTCGCAGCGTGCCAATCGTGTTCGCGCACGCTGTCGATCCGGTCGGCGCAGGCTTTGTCGATAGTTTGTCGCGGCCGGGCGGCAATGCCACGGGTTTCGTCTTATTCGAATACAGCATAAGTGCGAAATGGCTTGAGCTCCTCAAAGAGGTCGCGCCTAGCGTGACGCGAGTGGCAGTCCTTCGAGACGCGGCCGCCGCTGCCGGGACGGGCCAGTTCGGCGCGATTTAGTCCGTCTCGTCGTCATTCGGGGTGGAATTGAGACCTGTCAACGTGCGCGAACCCACTGAGATCGAGCGCGGTGTTTCCGCGTTTGCAGGCTCGGCGAATGGTGGCCTGATCGTAACCGCGAGCCCATTGATTACAACTCACCGCGATCTGATCATCGCACTTGCGGCTCGGCACAAACTGCCGGCAATCTATTACGATCGCTTCTTCGCTAACGCCGGCGGGTTAATCTCCTACGGGACTGATATCGTCGACCAGTATCGCCGCGCAGCCGGTTACGTCGATCGCATTTTGAAGGGTGAGAAGCCAGCAGACCTACCGGTACAAGCTCCGACCAAGTTTGAGCTGGTTATCAATCTCAAGACTGCCAAAGCACTTGGCCTTGCCGTGCCGACGTCGATGCTCGCGCACGCTGCTGAGGTGATCGAGTGACGATATCCGCTTTTGGCCCCTAGCGGACACGCGTTGCTGCACTGCATGAGTCCGCTTCTGACCCAAAGCGGACGGCGGCGCCCGGCATGCATGATCTACCCTTTTGGAGGAAAGCGAACATCTCGCGAGCCGATCTGCCGCGCGGGAAGCACTAGAAGTGCGCAAAGAACTGAAAAAACGTTAGAGGACGAAGGTCCGCGCGAAGACCAAAAGCACGATTGCCGCCGCGCCGAACAGCACTAGCTGGCGAACTTCAAAGTTAGATTGTTCTCGTATTGTCATCGGCAGCCCAGCTGTTGGGGGAGTGGCCATGCTATCGGTTTACTACGACACCGCTGCATCACTTTTTTGGCAACCCTTAGCGGACCGATATGCGCTTTACAGGGTGGTGTCCCTAAGGGCCAATTTCACGCAAAAGTCTTGTGCAGCATACTCGATGTCTCCGGTACCTCTGCCAGTGGGCACAAAGGACGCCTTGGACACTGCCAAAATCAGCCACGAGGATCCTTGTCCGCGTTGTGGCGGCAAACTGGCGTTTAGGAACACGACTGAAAGTCCCACAACTGGATCACTGGTAGATTTTTTTCGGTGCCAGGACTGCGGTCACGTTCGTTCAGTTGTGCGCCGATCTGCTTAGGTGAATCCGACCCGATGGGAAGAGTTGGCGGCAATGAAACGAAAGTTATTTCATTAAAAGTATCGCCGAGCGAATGTCCGTTTTTTTGGGGCAAAGCAAACATGACTTTACCCGAGCTCTCACCGGCAATCAGTGGCAAACCGATGCACGGAACAAGTTCCGTTGCCGCGGATTTGTAGGAAGTACGAGGAGTGATGCGATGCCCCTATCCAGTTTATTCAAGTCATCCCAACAGCCGGTTGGTAAAACGCCGGCGTGTCCCAACTGCGGCCGAGCAATGTGGCTGTACGATGTTGCGCGAACTGGCATGTCGGGTCGCGAACAGCTCACATTCAGTTGTTCCGAGTGCGCGCAACAGTGTACTGTGCTCATCGAATACGAAGACGTCGTCTCAGCGAGCTAACGGCGCCGAGGATGGCGCGTAGGATGCGGACCGCGCCGACGTCACCGTTCGTCATTTCGCGTAACCTTGAGAGCGGAGCCAAGCTATTTTGCGGGTGCCGCCCAACCAATCATCAATATCGGCTTTGTCCGTTAATCCTGTGATGTAACGAACCTCGGCTCCGGGAAAGTGAGCCTCCAATCGCCTTCAGCGATACGCTTGGGATGAAATATGACTCGTGGAGTTTTGCCTATCCGCGCACTATGGGGCTATTCGGGTAACGCCGCTAGCCTGCTCCCCAAAACGATGCCAGGGCGGGCGTGAGATGTCCGCTAATGACCCAAAGCGGACATTTCGCGTCGCTACCCGCGAGGGCTGAAAGTTGCAAGGAGCCTTTGATAGTTCCCGTACCCGAGGGATATGTTAATGCAATCGGCTATGAGTCCGCCCTGTGTCTAAAGAGCCGGTTGTTGAACGCCAATCCAGTGACGGTCAGTCAGACGACTTGACCGGTCGCGCACTCCGTCTGCGCATTCGCCAGCAGGAGTTGCTTGCCGAACTCGGTGTCCTTGCCCTGCAGGGCACGAGCTTCATTGAAATGCTCAATCACACCGCCAGAGTGACTGCGGAAGGGCTCGGGGCGGAGTACTGCAAAGTGATGCAATACATTCCGGCCGAGAACAGGCTTCTGGTTCGCGCGGGTGTCGGCTGGGGGGAGGGCGTGGTCGGGAATGCCACCGTCGGGGCCGACTTGGCCTCGCCGGCCGGTTATGCCTTGCGCACGGGCAAGCCCGTAATTTCCAACCATCTTGAGAACGAGCAACGATTTCGTACACCCGAGTTGCTCGTAGAGCATGGCATTCGTCGTGCGATGAATGTCATTTTGCAAGGCGATGGCTCGCCATTCGGCGTGCTCGAAGTTGACAGCCAATCCGAAGGCGAGTTCAGCGAGCATGATATCGCATTTCTGCAGGGTGCAGCGAACATCCTCGGCATGGCCATCGAGCAACAGCAATACCAACGCAAGCTACAAGTCGCTCTTGAGCGTCATCAGATTTTGCTTAAGGAAGTGAACCACCGGGTCAAGAATAGTCTGCAGGTAGTCTCCAGCATGCTTTACCTGCAAGCGAGCGATGCTGGTGACCCGGTGTTGAGTGACCGGCTAAACGAGGCATCGACCCGTATTTCGACGGTCGGCCGAGCCTATGAGCGCCTCGCCTACAATGCTGACTATGAGAGTATCGGTCTTGCCTCCTACTTACGGGAAGTCATTGGAGACCTGGAGACCGCAGTTGCTCCCTGTAAAGTACAATTAGAGGCGCCCGAGGAAATACAGTTCGCGGCGGATCGTGCCATACTCGTCGCTCTTATCATCAATGAATTAGTTTTGAATGCGGGCAAACACGCTTATCCAAATTCCGCCGGCGGATCGATCTGGGTGCGAGTTGTCCAAAAGGACGGCGATCGCGTTCAAATATCGGTCCGTGACGAAGGTGTCGGCTTGCCTGCCGGCTTTGATCCGTTGACGAGCAAGCGGCTCGGCTCGCGCTTAATCAATGCGCTGGCGAAGCAGTTGGGCGCCGAGCTAACGCAGCCCGTTTCCGCCATTGGCGCCAATTTTTTGTTGCTTATTCCATTGAATTAGGTCCACAGGCGGACATTCCGAGGGTTTTATTTCGTGATCATGCGCTGAACTGGAGACGGTGTTTTTGGCGCGGAAACAGTAACCGTCCAATTTCGCTAGACCGGACCGAATGCGTTGTGCGTCCGCCAGTCCGCTATTGGCACTTAGCGGACATACCAAGTTGCGCCGCACATGTCCGCTTTCGGGAGGAGAGCGGACATGCGCTTCTGCACTGCAAATGTCTGCTTATGACCCAAAGCGGAATTCAAAAAAAGACGTGGACTCTGCTCCACGGCAATTCCAAACGTGGGTGGAACCGGATACCACTTACAGAGTTTTGTCGCGTTAGTGATTCTGCCTTTCTTGCATCGTGGAAAGAGCAGTAAATGCGCGGACAAACTTGCTCTGGACTGATTTGCCTTCTCTTCCTTTGTGCGCAATCCCGCGCCGAAACGGCGTGCGTCGATCTCGGACAACTCGCGCATTCAACTGTAAGCATCACTCGATATTTTGAAGACTCCGAGCGCAATCCGCAGTCTGACGTGGTTGCCGTGCGTGCCACTGCGTGGTTCCAGTCTCCAACCACCATCGTCACTGCTGCGCATGTAGCCTATGGGATGAACCTTTCCACGGAGGAGTGGAAATCGGTCAGCATCAAGGATGACGCAGAAGGCCAATCGAATTCGGTGCGCATGCAGCGTGTGGTGGGTAGCTATGCCGAGAAATTGGCCGTGCTTGAATTGCAAACCGCCGTTCCCAATGCACGGAGTGTTGCGATCCGAATGTTACCGCTAATGCCTGAAGATCGTGTGATGACCTTGGCCTACCCGAACGACCGCCTCCACACCGTGGTGGGTCGGTTTGTGCAATACGCGGACACTGGCAGGCTCGCGGGCACAGCGCTTCTTGAAATCTTTGAGGGGGAAAATCGGCTCGTGATCGATTACGGCGCTTCCGGAGCGCCCGTGTTTGACTGCGAGGGACGGGTCGCGGCAGTCATCAGCACTGTGATTACGCAAATTCTCTCGACGCCGTTCGGCAACAGGCGAGTTTCGACGGGATGGGGGTTACCCAATGTCATCTCGATACCAACCCAGCCGCTGCTGGAATTTTCCAAAGCCCAATGATTGCAGCTCAAAGAGCCGGACGCAAAAACGGGCGCCCATTGCTAGGCGCCCGTTGGTTTGAGTCGCATTTCCTTGCACTCACTCTACTATTATTCACCCGCGTGACTGGTGTTCTTCATTTCCCGAACCTGCTGCATGACCTGCTCCAGGTTGTAGCTGGCCGGGCTCTGCAGCGGCGGGAACGGGATGTAGCTCTCAAGTTCCTTCAGCCATAGAGCCTGGCCGATCGGCAGCATGTTCCAGTCATATTGGTAAGCGGTGGAAGGCGAAGAGATCGCTCCTCCGATGCCCATCAGCGTCTTGTATTGCGAGCCGATAGAAATCTCGAAGGGATCGCGTTTGATGTTGACGACCTGGGTCCAGTGGTACGGGATCACGCCCACGGTAAAGCCCGCCGGTGCGTCCGAAACCATCGCGAAGTACATCTTCCAGTTCTTGTAGCGGACCGCCGAAGGGTCTTTGCCGGAGTAGTAGAAGAACGTATCCCGTGCCGACTTCTGCGCCCGGCCACTCAGATACTCAATCTGGTTCACACCATCGAGCGTGGTCTTGACGATCCCCGGATACTGGCCGGCCTCGATCTGACTCTTCAGCGCATTGCCTTTAGGGCCGCCGGCGATCTCGACGAGTGTCGGCAACCAGTCAAGTGAGGCAAAGATATCGTTCTTGACGGTGCCTGGCCTGATCACGCCAGGCCAACGGATCACCATCGGGGCACGCATGCCGCCCTCCCAGGTCGTCAGCTTGCCGCCCTTGAAGGGCGTCGTGCCGCCGTCCGGGAAAGTGATGGTCTCGGCGCCGTTGTCAGTCGTGAACACGACGATGGTGTTGTTGGTCTGTCCCATCGCCTCGATCTTCTGCAGAACGACGCCAATGTTGTCGTCCATCTGCTTCATGCCGGCTTCGTTGACGCCCCAGTCCTTGCCGCCAGGCTCACCAACCATGGCGTTGTACTTGTCCGACAACACGGTGGTGATGTGCATGCGGGCCGGGTTGTACCAGACGAAGAATGGCTTGTTGGTCTTCTTCGGGTCGTTGCGATCGAGGAAGTCGACAACCTTGGCCGAGATCTCCTCGTCCACTGACTTCGAGCGTTCCAACGTAAGCGGGCCCTGATCCTGACAGGTCTGGTTCTTCGAACTGCCGTCGGAAGACTTGCACCAGATCACCGGGCGCGGAGGCATCAAGCAGATCGTCGTCTTGGGATCCACGGCGCCAGGCACCTCGGCCAGACCCGGGACCGGTGTGTTCTTGCACGGCGGCGCAACGGTCTGCTGCGTCGGCGTCTTGTTGATGTCAGGGAAGCTCACGCCTTGCATGGCGTCGAGGTGGTACAAATAGCCCCAGAATTCCTGGAAGCCGTGCGCGGTCGGCAAGGCATCAGTGTGGTCGCCCAAGTGGTTCTTGCCGAACTCGCCAGTGGTGTAGCCGAGGTCGATCAGAAACTTGGCGACCGCCGGTGTCCCAGGCTTCAGATAGGTCGGGCTGCCAGGAAGTTGCGGCGGGATCATGCCGGTGCGCAGCGGATGCATGCCGGTGAAGAAGGCGTTGCGACCTGCCGTGCAGCTTTGCTCGGCGTAGTAATCGGTGAACATCGCGCCATCCTGGCCGATCTTGTCGATGTTCGGCGTCTCTCCGACCATCAGCCCGCGATGATAGATGCTCGGCTGCATCCAGCCGATATCGTCGCCCATGATGAAGAGAATGTTCGGTTTGCTCTGCGCCTGTGCGGACGCGTGCTGAGGCGCGCCTGCTACGGCAACGAACGTCGCGAGCAGACCGAGCCAGAGTTTTCTGGTCCTGTTCATGAACTAACTAGTGCTCCCGTGGTTTCGTGACGTGCCCTTGTCGGGGCCTATCCGCCCTCCGGGTGTCCCCCTACATGGGATCCTTCGGTGTCGGATGACCCATTTCACGTTGAGAAAATTTCGGGAGATAGTGACCTTTGGTCCAATACGAGGCGTGGCTGTCACATTAGGGAGCGAGAAAGGATCGCCAACGATGTCCGCTATTGGCACTTAGCGGACATGGCTAAGTTGCACTGCACATGTCCGCTCTCGGGGGTAAAGCGGACATGACGTAGGCGCATGACGATGTCTGCTTTTGACCCAAAGCGGACATTTGGACTGCACATGGTTTGCGTTACCGACGTGTCTATTTCACTCAGCAATGGTTCCGGACAAAAGTCAGATATGGGGCCAAAAGGGAACTCATTCTTGATAGAGCGGGTTATCGACCAGTGATTTTTTCATTTCGGAGAATTGATGGCGAAAAAAAAGGATTCAGCGCTTTCAGACCAGTACCGCCGCCTCATAGAAGCCGTTGTCGACTACGCAATCTTCCAGCTCGACGCCAACGGACTTATCGCTACGTGGAATACAGGCGCACAACGGATCAAGGGCTACACCCAGTCTGAAATAATCGGCAAACACCTGAGCACGTTTTACACCGAAGAAGATAAGAACGCGGGCGTTCCCCAACGCGCGCTTGAGACCGCTGCCAAAACGGGAAAATACGTGGCGGAAGGCTGGCGCGTCCGCAAGGACGGCTCCAAGTTTTGGGCATCCGTTGTCATCGACGCAATCTCGCGATGAAGCGGGAAAGCTCATCGGATTTGCTAAGGTCACGCGCGACATCACGGACAGACTGGAAGCTCAGAAAGAGCTTCAAACCGTCCAAGAAGCAGCTCGCCCTTGCGCAAAAAATGGAGGCGGTTGGTCAATTGAGCGGCGGCATTGCCCACGATTTCAATAACCTCTTAATGATCGTGATCGGCAATCTTGAGAGCGCGCAACACCAATCACTTAAACCTCCGATCAACCCGGCTCTCAGTCGGGCACTCAGCAATGCGATGCGAGGTGCCCAACGAGCCGCTGCGCTGACGGGACGGCTGCTCGCCTTTTCGCGTCGGCAGGCGCTCGATCCAAAGCCGACCGACGTCAACAAATTTCTCAGCGGGTCGACAGATTTTCTCCAACGCTCTCTGGGTGAGCGAGTACAGGTGGAGACTAGTAGGGGCAGCCGGTCTGTGGTGGGTAGAAGTCGATCAAAACCAACTGGAATCGGCGCTGGTCAACCTTGCCATCAATGCACGTGACGCAATGCCCAACGGCGGAAAACTGACGATTGAAGGTGCGAACATATGGGTTGATGAGGATTACAGCCGACTGAATCCGGAACTGCCAACAGGGCAGTACGTCGTTATCTGCGTGTCCGATACTGGAGGCGGCATGCCCCCTGACGTGCTCAATCGCGCCTTTGAACCATTCTTCACGACGAAAGAGCTCGGCCAAGGAACGGGTCTCGGTCTGAGTCAGGTTTATGGCTTCGTCAAGCAGTCTGGCGGCCACATAAAAATCTACAGCGAGCTAAATCAGGGTACGACCGTCAAGATTTACCTGCCACGTTTGCGTGCTCACGCGCCGGACGAAATTGGCGAAGTAGATCAAGCTC
The DNA here is from genome assembly GCA_963707615.1 of uncultured Alphaproteobacteria bacterium. GTDB lineage: Bacteria > Pseudomonadota > Alphaproteobacteria > Rhizobiales > Xanthobacteraceae > Pseudolabrys. The sequence continues at coordinate 134,422 of CAVPQT010000005.1, read as the reverse complement.
CGTATCGGCGCTGAGGGAGCCGAAACCATTTTGGTCGTAGAAGATGATGTCGATGTGCGGGCTTACTTGACGGACGTATTGCGTGGTCTGAATTACCGAGTGATCGCTGCGCCGAACGCTGAAGCTGCGCTCGAATCTTTTGCGATCGGACAGAACCGTCGATCTGTTACTTACTGACATCATTATGCCGGGATGGAATGGCCGCGAGTTGGCCAAACAAGCAGAGAGTCTGCGACCGGGGCTACGTGTTCTGTATATGACGGGGTACTCAAGAAATGCAGTCGTCCACCAGGGGCGCCTGGACGAAGGGGTCGATCTTTTGCAGAAACCGGTTTCGCAGGCGCAGCTGGCCACGCGCGTCCGTGCGGCACTGGATCGCAAGGATCAAAATGATGTCCGCTTTTGGCACTTAGCGGACATGCGCTAGTGCACTGCACATGTCCGCTTTCGGGGGTAAAGCGGACATCGCTGTTCTGTGAGATGGCGCGCTATGCGCTGGCTCGCCGCTGTATTGGCACCACAGGATTTTGGCTATTGCCGTCAAGCGCGGCAGCAATCCGTCCTGCAATGGACTTCTGATGCGCGACGCAACGGGTCATTGTCGAGATGTGCATAGCGGGCGGTGGTTGCCGCCTGAGTGTGCCCCAGCAGCCGGCCGATAATTGGCAAGCCCAACCCGCCACCGGCGCCAAAGCTTGCATAGGTGTGCCGCAGATCGTGGAGGCGGACGCCATCAAGACCAGCACGCTTTGTGATGGCGTCCCACGGGCGTTTGAGATCGGGACGCGGTTTTTCCGGATCGTCGCCAGGCACGACGTAAGGTCCGATTCGCTCCAAACCGTTCAGAATGGCGAGCGCAGGAGCGTTCAGAATCACTGTTTTCCTGCCGCTTTTGCTGTCAGGGCAGGAACAACAAGCCGCGCTCGATATCGACGTGCTCCCAACGGAGGTTAAGAATTTCCCGTAGGCGGCAACCGGTGAAGAGTCAGCAGCCGAAGCGCGGCCGCCGCGAACGGATTGATTTTCGTGAACCGCTTCTCACTCTTCGGCAGATGCTTGGCGTTGGAGCTTGGAGTCATCCACTGTCCACGGGATGCCGGTCGTCTCGGCCTCGCGGATGGCGCTGCCAAGTCGCTCCAGCTCCTACTGCCGTCAGGAAGCGTTCGCGGCGGCTTTCCTTGAATTTTTCGATCCCCCGTGCCGGATTGGTGCCCTTCGGGCACGACGCCGGCGCGTGCCGCGAATGCGTACATGCTGCCGACCACCGCCAGTACGCGATTGGCCTGGAACGGCGTATCGGCGAGCGACGAATGAAGCTTGCCGACCTGGTGCCGGGTCAGCTTGTCGGCCTTGGTGGTGCCGATCGCCGGCTTCACGATGCCGATCCAGAATGTCCCGGTAGAACTCCGCCGTTCCGGCTTTGCGCTTTGGCTCGACATGGTCGGCCATGAATCGGTCCGCCAGTTCAGCAACGGTGGGCACGCCGCGTTCGGTGGTCTTCTGGCCCGCCGGGTCGTGGCCGTGCGCCACCGAGCCTAGGACGACCTTGGCGCGCGCTCTTGCGTGCTCCGGTGTGATTTTCCCGACCGCCGCGATGGTGTAGCGCCGCACCGGCGCGCCGCGACCTGCGCCGGCCCTGTAGACGACCACGTAGGACATTCGCGCCGGTGGGTCGCACGCGAACGCCAAAGCCGGTCACAGTGTCATCCCAAACCGTGAACTCGCTTCCGTTGGGCTTGAGGGCGTCCACCGTGCGCTTGGTAATTCGTTGGCTGGTCATTTGGCTCGCTCGCTGCATTCGGTCCGGGGCAACACCGGGGCAACACCGAATTGGAATTCACCGGAATTTCCCGATAGCAGCGTAGAAGCCAAAAAGCCCGTAACAATTGAGTTTTTATCGCTCAGGGAAAGTGTAGGAATGTCAGGGAATTGGATATAATAAGACTACGAATCTGGGGGTCAGGAGTTCGAATCTCTTCGGGCGCGCCACCACTTTTTGATTTTTGATTCAAAATCCCTGCGCGATTTTTTTCCTTTTGACATCACGGCCCTTCGAGGCCGCACCGAGCCTGCCTAGCAGGATCGGAACGGACAAGCCGGTGCGTTGGTGTCCCAAAATCCGCGCGAACGGCGCCACATATAATTTGGGTCCCAGTAGTAGCCGCCTGGAGCGAAGCCCCAATTGCCAAAGTAATTGGCTTGGTCGACACGATAGTTAGGATTTTTGTGGCGGGCGGCCGAATGAGTTCTGCCCGATTGGCCGGCGCCGAGATTGTCCGCAGCCGTAGAGGCACAGGCTGCCCCTGCCACCACTATCGTTGCCACAGCTACGACGTGAGCCACGAAAAGAACGCCGCGCTTCATTTGCTTGCACGATGCCAAGTTGATCATTGCTGATCATTCCTGAAGTGCGCCACGAGTCAGTGAAACCTAGCACTCTCGCCTTCGGCTGCAAAAGTAGTCGTCGTTCCACTGCACAGCATTCGGAAAAACGAATGTTACAAGCTCATATCGGTTGCATTAAATTCTGATGCGAATCCATAAACGAAATCATGCGAGCCGGCCCGCGTGGACAATGGCAATAGAGAAAATCGATCACGCTTTGCGCCAGCCAACCGTCTTATTGCGTCATCGCGAAGGGACTTGGTTGTGCAGTACCTCCGCTGATAGCAGCAAGCAGTTTCTGCCTGAGAAAATTGGGACATTGCAAGCTCATGCGCAGTCGCGACGTCTGCGGCGCAGCATAATTTGGCTAAGCCATCCCCAGTTCGAGTTTTTTTACAGTCCGTTTATGACAACGGCGACATCCGCGAGTCTAAAGTCGACATGGGGCCCGGATGAAATTTCACGAATATCAAATAACACCCACGTCGTTACTGCCGGCTGTAGCGATCGCGCTTGCGGCGGGAATCTTCATAGCTGACACAACCACAGAGTCGGAAATTGCCTTTCCGGTCTTCTACACGGCGATCGTGCTCATCGCGGCGCGCTTCTGCACAAAGCGCGGCATCATTTTCGTCGGTTTGGGTTGCATCGGCCTGATACTCCTGAGTGACATTCTGACGATTGACGTCAGCTCCATCGCAGGCCGGAATTGCGAATACGGCGATCAGTGTGGTGGCGATCGCTGCGACGACCTACCTTGCGGCGAAGATCCAGGCTGAAAAAGAAACGGCCTATCAGGCGCGCTCGCAGCTCGCGCACGTTGTGCGTGTGACGACCCTTGGAGAAATGACCACATCGATTGCACATCAGATCAATCAGCCGCTCGCTGCAATGGCAGTCCACAGCAACGCATGCTTGAATTGGCTTGAAGCGGAGCCGCCCAATCTCGACGAGGCGAGAAAAAATATCACACGCATCGCTCAGGATGCCGATCGAGCCAATGAAATCATCGTCCAGGTTCGCAATCTCACAAAGGGTTCCCCGCCCGAGAGAGCCTGGCTTCAAATCAATGAGATCATTCATTCGACTCTCGGCTTCCTCGACAGAGAAATTCAGGAGCATCAGATCTCGCTGCAGACCGGGCTCGCGGATAATGTGCCGGCTGTTCAGGGAGACCGGGTTCAGTTGCAACAGGTCGTTATGAACTTGCTTCTCAACGCAATCGAGGCCGTGAATCAAAATTCCATTGGGGCCGCGACTACTCGTCATAAGGTGCGCGCAGCGCGATCCGAAGAATGTGCTCATAACGGTTCAGGACACCGGCGCCGGATTTGCACTGGAAGACTCCGATCGTCTTTTCGATGCGTTCTACACGACCAAACAAAATGGCATGGGGATGGGTCTCGCCATAAGCCGTTCGATCGTTGAATCACACGGGGGCCGAATATGGGCGACGCCAAACGATCCCACTGGCGCGGCGTTTCATTTCACATTGCCGGCGGGCGGCAAAATGCATGCATGAGTTTTGGCTCTAATGGTGGTTCTGCCGGGTATGAATGAAGTTGGTCCGATTGTATTCGTCGTCGACGACGATCCCTCTGTGAGAGAGGGCCTCGACAGCCTATTTCGATCGATCAAGCTTGCTGTTCAAACCTTCGGCACGGCCGAGGAATTCCTTCGCTTCAAACGGCCGGATGCGCCCGGCTGTATCGTGCTGGACGTCAGGCTCCCGGGCCTGAACGGCCTCGATTTTCAGGACGAGCTTGTGGAGTCAAATGTCGATCTTCCCGTTGTCTTTATTACAGGACACGGCGACGTGACGATGTCGGTCAGGGCCATCAAGGCTGGCGCGGTCGACTTCCTGATGAAGCCCTTTCGTCATCAGGATCTTATCGATGCAATCTATTCAGCCATTGATCGTCATCGGCTGCGGCGAAAGGCGGAAGCCACTGCTCTGGAACTAAGCAACCGCTTTGCGTTGCTGACGTCGCGCGAGCGGCAAGTCATGCTTGAAGTTGTTGGAGGCCGTCCTAACAAGCAAATTGCCGCGAGGCTCAAGATCAGCGAATTCACGGTAAAGGTTCACCGCAGTCATCTTATGCACAAGATGAAGGCCAGAACGCTGGTCGATCTGGTGAGGATGGCCGACAAGCTCCCATGGCAAGGTCGCGTCATCGCAGGCCGTCCACTGCGGGATGCGATCGCTCCCGTCTAAACCATTGTCTCGAAAAGTGTTGTTTAAACTCGGCTCGTCACCCAGCGCGACGAGAGCGAAGAAGCGTTGCGCTGTGAAGCAAGTTCAGGCTCTGCAATTTGTTTGCAGACAATAACTACAAAGACGTAGGCAACCGCCACGACAGGGTAATCGTCCGTCGCGCCCAAACCGCTAACAATAGATCGATTTCAGTGTGGCATTGGGCAGGGGACCACCATGGGGGACGCAACGCGCCGTCGACGGCTGTTCGCAAGCATTTCACTGTCTGCATTGATACTGGGACTGAGTACAACCGCAAAAGCAGAAACGAGCGAAGAGGAACTCAGAGCGCTCCGCGCGCAGGTGGAACAGCTCACGCGCACCGTCAACAAATTGATGGCCGTTCAGGCCGAGAATGCCGCCGACGCCAAAGCCGCCAAGAAACAGGCAAATCAGGCGGAAGCGCAAGCAGCTCAGGCAAAGGCGACGGCAGCCGACGCCCGGGCCAAAGCTCGTGTCGCTTCAATACCCGGACTGGGCGACATCGACAGCAACGGCCACCGGTTCCTTGAGCGCAAGCCGGGCAAGGACATCACGTTCTACACACCGGGTGGCGAGATCACCACCTATGGCCAATTCGACGTTTCGTTGGATGCGGCGACAAAAAATGCAAAGTCGGGTCCAGTTAATCCGATAGCCGTGCCGCCATTTCCAGCGGGAGGAGGAATTCTCCGGTCGGGAATTTCGGCTGGATGCCTGACATCTCGACCAACATTTCCTATTTGGGCGTGCGCGGTTTCCAACGCCTGCCCCTGCATGACTTCAACTTCGTCTACCAGTTTGAAGCCGGGATCGACATTTCGGTGACGCCCGGCGACAGACAAGACAATTCCAAACTGGCCAACGGAGTAAACGGGGCCCTGTTCAGCCGAAACAGCTATATCGGGCTCGCTTCGGGGCAATGGGGTGCCATCAAGATCGGCAAGACCGACGCGCCTTACAAAAATTCGACGGCGGCGTTCAATCCGTTTGTCGGCACCTGGGGTGACTACGCTGTCGTCATGGGTAACAGCGGCGGCGACAATCGTGTCGAGTTCGGCACGCGGCTGAGCCATTCGGTCTGGTACGAGTCGCCGAACTGGAGTGGACTCCAGTTCAATGTGCTGTTCTCGCCGGGTCAGACCCGCAACAATGACAGCAGCAATATTCCCCAAGGCGAACCCGACTGTTCCGGCGGCAACGATCCGACCAGCGGCGGAAATACACTTATCTCGTGCAGCGATGGCGCGTTCAACAATGCGGTCAGCGCCAATATCAGTTACACCAACGGCCCGCTTTATATGACCGCCGCCACTGAGTGGCATCAGAACGTTAACCGCCAAAGCGATCTCGCCGGCGCGTATGGCGTTCCCTTTTCCGTTCCTCCCGCTGGGCAAAACTGCTCGGCATTCTTGACTGCCACGGGAGCGACGTCGGTACCAGTAAACGGCGGCATTGCACAACAGCAATGCCTTCAGGATGTCGCGAATGAGTGGGCCGCCAAGGCCGGTATCATGTATCAGTTTGCGACCAGGACCACGATTGGCGGCATCGTCGAATACTTGCACCGCGATGTCCCGGGCGATCTGGCATTCCAGAATGAGCGTACGCGGTGGGGCACTTGGCTTGTCGTGAGTCAGGAACTGAACCCGCTGGATAGTGTGTACTTCGGTTGGGCACATGCATTCCGCTCGCCCGGCAATCCCGGTCAGCACAATGACAGCACGCTCGTGACCGGCAACGGCGCCACGTTTGGTCCCAACCAAAACCAGGCCGACATGGTGACCGCGGAGTGGAAGCACAAGTTCTCGGATAACTTGATCTGGTACACCCAGGCGGCGGCAACCTTCAACGGACCTGACGCCCACTACGATCTCGGCGCCGGTGGACGATCGGTCGTCACAGATTGTCATGACGCCGCTACCGCGCCGGGCGGCCTTACATCCACTCCGCATTGCTGGACAGGGACAACACTGGTGGGTGTGTCCAGCGGCCTGCAATGGAGGTTCTGAGGCTCGGCTTACGTCGCAAAACGCACGACCGGCGGCCAAGGGGGGGACGTGACGTTGCTTTTGCCGACGAGGCAAAAGGTGTGTGAAATATGACCGCAACTCACGATATGACGACGACCCCGCACGCCAGCGAAGCGACGCGGTGGGGTCAGCTGATATTCGGCATCATCTGCATGGTGATGACGGCGAATTTGCAATACGGCTGGACGCTGTTCGTCAATCCAATCGACAGCAAATATCATTGGGGCCGCGCTGCAATCCAGGTCGCGTTCAGCATATTCGTGCTCACCGAGACCTGGCTGGTGCCGTTCGAAGGGTATCTCATCGACAAATTTGGGCCGAGCCTGATGGTCAGCATCAGCGGCGCGCTCATCGCCGCCGCCTGGGTGATCAATTCCTACGCCGACTCGCTGACGCTGCTTTACCTTGGCGCTGCGATAGGGGGCATTGGCGCTGGCATCATATACGGCGCCAGCATTGGCAATGCTCTGAAATGGTTTCCCGACCGGCGTGGACTTGCGGCAGGTCTTACCGCGGCAGGTTTTGGTGCGGGCTCGGCGCTGACGATCATACCGATCGCGGGTTTGATTAAATCGAGCGGTTACGAAACGGCGTTCCTGTGGTTCGGTCTGGGACAGGGCATCGTTGTGATGTTGGTCGCGATGTTGCTGCGAGCGCCTGGGCCGGATGAGGTCTCCATTCCAGCCACACCGGCAGTACAGCAGACGCGGCGCGACTACCGGTGGAATGAGACCCTCAAGACACCGGTATTCTGGGTGATGTACCTGATGTTCGTCCTGGTAGGCGCGGGTGGCCTCATGGCAACCGCACAGCTCGCGCCGATCGCCAAGGATTTCAAAGTCGACAATATTCCGGTGTCGATTCTCGGATTGACGCTGCCTGCACTGACGTTCGCGCTATCGATCGACCGGGTTTTAAACGGCATTTGCCGTCCATTCTTCGGCTGGGTATCCGATCACATAGGTCGTGAGAACACGATGTTCATTGCCTTCCTGCTCGAAGGTATCGGCATCTACGCATTGCTTATGCTTGCCGGCAATCCGATCTGGTTTGTGGTGCTATCGGGGCTGGTGTTTTTTGCGTGGGGCGAAATCTATTCATTGTTCCCAGCCATGTGTACGGATCTCTATGGGCGACAGTTCGCTACCACAAATTACGGAATGCTCTACACGGCAAAGGGAACGGCATCATTGCTGGTACCGCTCGCCAATGTGCTCACGACCGCGACTGGAAATTGGGTCGCGGTATTCATCCTGGCCGCGATTTTCAACATCGTTGCCGCGGTGATGGCCCTGCTCGTACTAAAGCCGATGCGCATCAGAACGATCGGTCAACGCTGAAGCGGATTCGTAGGCCCGCGATTGCACTTTTATTTTCATTTGCCACGGCGCTCCGGGATGCCCTAGGAATGTCGCGGAATTGATCCTAATGTGGCTTCGGATCTGTGGGTGGAGAGGCCTCTGAACCTTCGGGCCCTCCACCTTTCTCCACCAAAGCGCCGGTAGCTCAGCTGGATAGAGCACCAGACTTCGAATCTGGGGGTCAGGGGTTCGAATCCCTTCCGGCGCGCCAAGCACTTAGCATCCGACTTCCGTGCAAAAAACTTACGACCAAAGCGGACGTCAGCCGTGGTGAGGCAGGCCCTTCCCGAGAACCGGCGCGAATTGCTACCCTTGCGTGTCTGAGCGTCGGGGGAGGCAATGAGACGGCGCGAGTTCATATCGGTTTTCGGCGGCGCGGCAGTTCTGTGGCCACTCGCCGCCCGAGCGCAGCACCCTGACAGAGTACGGCGCATCGGGGTGTTGATTGGCTACGCCGAAAATGATCCGCAAACGCAGGCGCGGCTTGCGGCATTTCGGCAGAGGCTGGAAAAACGGGGATGGTCGGAGGGTCGCAACGTTCATATCGAAACCCGCTTCGCGGGCAGTGATAGCAGCAAGTATGGGCCACTCGCGAAAGATCTGATTGCCACGCAGCCGGATGTAATTCTTGCACATACTACGCAGGTCGCGGCAGCGCTGCAGCGTGAGAGCCGAGTGATCCCGATGGTGTTTGTGAATGTCTCCGATCCCATAGGCTCAGGCTTCGTTACCAGCCTCGCACGGCCGGGTGAAAATTTTACCGGCGTGCTGCAGTACGAGGCTAGCGTCGTCGGTAAGTGGCTTGCGATGCTCAAGGAGATCGCGCCGCATCTTGAGCGCGTGGCTGTCGTGGCGAACCCGCAGACAAGCCCCTTCAACTACTTTTTTCGCGCTGCCGAAGCCATCGCCCCGTCGCTTGCGATCAAGCTAGTACCAAGTCCAGTCGTGACTACGGCTGACATCGAACGCGCAATCGCGTCACTCGCGGACTCGTCGAACGGAGGCTTGCTGCTGACGCCGGACGGCACCACCATCCTGCATCGCGATCTCCTCATCGCGCTTGCGGCCCGATACAAGCTGCCCGCAGTCTACGCGTTTGATTTTTTTGTGACCGCTGGCGGCCTCATGTCCTATGGGATTGACCAAGACGAAAATTTCAGACTGGCGGCGTCCTATGTCGACCGTATTCTACGCGGCGACAAACCAACTGATCTCCCAGTTCAGGCCCCGACCAAATTCGAGACACTCCTTAACCTTAGAACAGCGAAGGCGCTCGGCATCAACATTCCTCCGGGTCTTCTGGTCGCCGCGGACGAGGTGATCGAATAGGCGAGCCGGTGTCCGCTTATGGCCCTTAGCGGACATTCGTCTTTGCACCGCACATGTCCGCTCTTGGGGGCAAAGCAGACATGCCTGTTTGCGCCCGCGTTATTGCTTATGGGAAAGGAGATAAGCCAGTGAATTTCCAGTTTGGTTGGTCTTTTTCGAGACCATTTGAACGTAGCGCGCTGTGGGTTTTTGATTTTGGGAGAGGAGATAGGCAAGTGAGTTTCCGGTCTTGTGCATTTGAGTTCTCCGGCTCGTTAGTTGGTTAAAACGATGCGCTTGATGTGAACGTATTTGCGTTCGTCTGGCCACGCAGTGTCGCTCGTCACAAAAAAAGCATTTGCGCGGTATTGCTGTAATCGCGCTCCCGTCGCTTACTGAGATTTATTTCAACCGCTATGATTTGTTGTGGCCGCGCAATGAGACGGCGAACAGGAGGGTTCTATGAAAAATGACCTCGTATCGATCAGTGGCAAATTTTTGCCACGGCGGATGGTCTTGCAAGGGATCGCTTCGCTGTTCGGCGGAGCTCTAGCGCCTGGTGCCTTCGCCGCTACGGAGAACAATTGTCAGCTGACGGAGAGTGACATACTTGGTCCGTTCTATCGTTTCGGTGCGCCGTTCCAGACCAAACTGGCTGGTCCAGACGAGCCAGGCGAACGCCTTCTTGTGAACGGCACGGTCTACAGTTCCGACTGCCGGAGCCGCTTGCCCAATACGCTAATCGAAATCTGGCAGGCAAATAAAGCTGGCGTGTATGACACCGACAAACCTGGCAATTTTACTGAACACGGCGACTTCCACCTGCGGGGCATGATGCTAACCGATGAGCGAGGGAATTATGAGTTTGAGACCATCATGCCAGGAAGATACCCAGTTCCACCGAATCTTCCGGGTTTAGAGAAATACGCGGGATTGACACGGCCGGCGCACATCCATCTTCGTGCTGCGGAATCAATGCACATTCCACTCACCACGCAGCTTTATTTTAAAGACGATCCTTATATCGCCAAAGATCCTTGGGCTAGTCGCAAACCATCCTCGGTGATCGATCTCAAACAGGATGGCAAAACGCTACATGGCACTTTTGATATTGCGTTAGCCCGCGGCTTTTGAGTGGGCCCCGCCAGTCGATGTCCGCTTTGGCCCAAAGCGGACATGAGCTTTTGTGCTGCACGTGTCTGCTTTTGACCTAAAGCGGACGTTGTTTAGGCCGCTGACCCCTTCCTGAGCGCAAGTGGGAGTTGCTACGATCCCAAGTCCAAGAGTTCTCGGGGCGGCAATGAGACGGCGTAAGTTCATCACATTGTTGGGTGGCGTTGCGGTTTGGCCAATTGTTGCGCGCGCGCAGCCGACAATCCCGGTTATCGGCTATCTCGGTAGTGAAACCGCTGATCGATACGCGACCCGTCTAACCGCATTTCGCCAAGGCCTCGGAGCAATGGGCTTTGATGAAGGTCGCAACGTCGCAATCGAATTTGTTTGCGCTGATGGTCAACCCGACCGATTGCCAGCACTGGCGGCTGATCTTGTCCGTCGCCGGGTTACGGTTATTGCTGCACCGGGAAGCGCCGCCGCTGGACTGGCGGCAAAAGCAGCGACCACAACGATCCCTGTTGTTTTCGAGACGGGTTTGGACCCTGTCCAAGCAGGACTTGTCAAAAGCCTGAACCGGCCGGAAGGCAACATCACTGGTGTAACCTCTCTAAATTCTGCAGTTACTCCAAAAGGACTGGAGCTCCTGCACGAATTGCTCCCCCAAGCCAAAAGATTTTCTGTGCTCATTAACCCCGCAAATGCGGTTATAACCGACATCGTTATGAAAGGCGTCGAGGCCTCTTCACGTGCTCTTGGGCTCGAACTGCAAATCCTCAACGCCGACACTGGCAACGATTTCGAGGCCGTCTTTGCGAAATTGGTTCAGCCGCGAACGGCTGGGGTCCTCATCACGGCGAACCCAGTTTTTAATAGCCGTGCACACGAGCTTGCCGCTCTCACGCTCAAACATGCAGTGCCAGCGGTCCATGCTGTCCGCGAGTTTGCGATGGCCGGCGGATTGATGAGTTATGGCGGAAATATAAGGGAGTCGCACAGGCAAGCCGGGATCTATACCGGACGCATACTCAAAGGTGAGAAACCGGCGAACCTGCCGGTCCAACTGGCAACCAAAGTCGAGCTTTACATCAACCTCAAGACCGCCAAGGCGCTCGGAATAAACATCCCGAATACACTCATCGGCCGTGCGGACGAAGTGATTGAGTAGGCGAGCATGTCTGCCCATAGCGGACATCGCTAGTTGCACCGCACATATCTGCTTTTGACCCAAAGCGGACATGGCGCAACGATGGGAACTTGGTAAAATTGCACTTTCGTTGCACACGCCTAAGAGGCGATATGAAACGGCGTGGTAAAACAGGCTCGTCGGGCAAAGGACATGCCGGGCTGCAAAATAAGAAAACGCCGAGCGCGGCGTTAAAGCGCGAGCGCGACGAGGCACTGCAGCAGCAGGCCGCGACCGCCGAAATTCTCACGGTCATCAGCAGTTCGCCGGCCGACACGCAGCCCGTCTTCGAAGCCATTGTGCAGAGCGGACTGAAGCTCTTTCCCGACGCCGCAATCCTTATTGCATTGCCTGATGGCGACCGGCTGCGCGCTGCTGCATATGCCGAAACAAATCCTGCTCGCGTCAAGGCAATGCTCAGTGTTTGGCCGATTCCGCTCACCCGCGAATATAACCAGGCTATCGCGATCCTAGACCGAAAGATTGTCGACATTCCCGACGGGAGAGAGGCGCCGTCCGAGTTTGCGTCCGGAGCGCGCTACTTTCTGAGGACCGGCTACCGGGCAATAACCATCATGCCGATGATGCGCGGCAGGGAGGCCATTGGCACCCTCAGCGTGGTGCGGGTAGCGCCCGGACCGCTCTCGAAAAGACAGATTGGAGTTCTGAAGACCTTCGCCGCGCAAGCCGTCATCGCCATCGAGAACACGCGCGTGCTTAATGAGCTGCGCCAGCGCACGAACGATCTGAGCGAGTCGTTGGAACAGCAGACAGCAACCTCAGAAGTGCTGAAAGTCATTTCAAGTTCACCAGGCGACCTGGAGCCGGTGTTCGAAGCGATGCTGAAGCAGGCCACACAAATTTGTGAGGCTAAATTTGGAATTGTGGTCCGGTACGAGGGTGGTTTATTTCATCCAGCAGCAACACTTGATTTGCCGCCTGCCCTTGCTGATTTCATGGTGAAACAAGGCGGGTTTGCGCCCAAGCCCGGCCAGCTATTTGGCCGGCTCTGCGAAGCAAAGACTGTCATAAGTGTCGTCGATCGGGCAACCGATCCAGAACCCAGCCCCTCGTTCAGATACGGCGGTGCGCGATCTTCCATCGCCGTGCCGATGCTCAAGGACGATGAACTGCTTGGTGCCTTTTTTATCTATCGCACAGAGGTACGTCCTTTCACCGATAAACAAATTGAGTTGGTGAAGAACTTCGCTGCGCAGGCCGTCATCGCCATCGAGAACACGCGACTGCTCAACGAGTTGCGCGAATCGTTGGAGCAGCAGACTGCGACGTCGGAGGTGCTGAAGGTCATCTCAAGTTCGCCCGGCGATCTTGAACCTGTTTTCCAGGCCATGCTGGAGAATGCCGTGCGCATTTGCGATGCCAGTTTTGGCATGTTGTTTCGCAACGACGGCGGGCTCATGAAGGCTGAGGCAATGTTCGGCGTGCCGCCGCAATTTGCCGAGTTCTGGCGTCGCGGGCCGCAACGGCCGGGACCGCGCAGCGCGTTTGCTCGGACCATCGAGAAGAGACAGATTGTCCATATCGCCGACGTCAAAACCGAACCGGCTTACGTCGAGGGTGAGCCTGTCTTTGTGGCCGCCGTCAATCTCGGAGGTTTCCGGACCCTGCTGAATGTGCCGATGCTTAAGGAGAACGAGGTCATCGGCGTAATTGCCATCTATCGCCAGGAAGTGCGGCCTTTCAGCGACAAGGAAGTTGAGCTGCTGTCGAACTTCGCCGCGCAGGCGGTCATCGCGATCGAGAATACACGGCTGCTGAGTGAGCTGCGCGAATCGCTGCAGCAGCAGACCGCCACCGCCGACGTGCTCAAGGTCATCAGCCGCTCGACGTTCGACCTGCAGACCGTGCTCGATACACTACTCGAATCTGCTGTCCGCCTGTGCGAAGCGCGGCAAGGCTCACTGTTTCGTCTAGAGGGCGGTCTGTTGCATGTGGCAGCCCAGCACCATTTTGATGATCGGCAGCGCAACCTTCTTTTGGCCAAATACCCTATGCCACCGAACCGCGGCCACATGTCGGGTCGAGCGCTTCTGACGGGTTCTGCTATCCAAATCCCTGACATCCTTGCTGACAAGGATTATCGGAGTTCGGAAGCGAAAGAGGCAGGCTTCCGCAGTCTTCTTGGCGTCCCGCTGCTCCGGAACGGACAGGCGATCGGCTCTATCGTCATTTTCCGAATGGAAGCCGGCTCTTTTACAGAGAAGCAATTAGAGCTCATTCAGACCTTCGCCGACCAAGCTGTCATCGCTATAGAGAACACGCGGCTGCTTGGCGAACTGCGCGAATCTCTTCAGCAACAGACGGCTACTGCAGATGTGCTGAAGGTGATCAGTCGCTCGACCTTTGACCTTCAGACAGTCCTCAATACTCTGGTCGAATCTGCAGCGGGCCTCTGCGAGGCGGACAGCGCAGCAATTCATCGTCCGAAAGGAGGCGCATACCCTTATGTAGCGAGCTATGGTCTTTCACATGAGTACGATGAGTACATGCGCAGACAGGCCCTAGTGCCAGGGCGCGGCACGGTGCTTGGGCGTGCGGTGATAGAAGGCAGACCGGTTCATGTACACGACGTTACGGTTGATCCGGAATACACTTTGACCGAAGGGCAGAGGCTCGCCGGATTTCGCACCGTGCTTGGCGTGCCTCTAATGCGCGAAGGAGTTTCAATAGGGATCATCATGCTAACTCGCAATACAGTCCGGCCGTTTACTGACAAGCAGATCGAGCTCGTAACGACGTTTGCCGACCAGGCAGCGATCGCAATTGAAAATGTTCGTTTGTTCGACGAAGTACAAGCGCGTACTCGCGAATTGGCGAAGTCTCTAGATGATCTTCGAACCACTCAGGATCGTCTAGTGCAGACGCAAAAGCTCGCCTCGCTTGGCCAATTGACAGCTGGCATCGCGCACGAAATTAAGAACCCGCTCAATTTCGTGAACAATTTCTCCGGACTATCGGCTGAGTTGGTTGATGAGTTGCGGCAAGCCCTCAACGACGAAAATTTCACGGAAATAAGACGCGGCGAACTAACAGAACTGATGACCACGCTACAAAGTAATCTCGATAAGGTTGTTCAGCACGGCAAACGTGCCGATGCGATCGTCAAGAACATGCTGCTCCACTCGCACCAGGGTTCTGCGGAACATCGGCGCGTTGCGATCAATACAATTGTCGAGGAAAGCCTCAAGCTTGCGTATCACGGGGCGCGAGCCGAGAAGCAGAATTTCAATATCATGGTGGAGCAATCGTTCGATCCCGTTGCCGGAGAGGCTGACGTTTTTCCCCAGGAGATCACGCGTGTCCTGCTCAATTTGATCTCAAACAGCGTCTACGCGACGAGGGACAAAACTTCGCCTGACGGCAAAATTTACAGACCGACCCTCACGGCTTCAACGAAGGACCTTGGCGACCGTGTGGAGATCACGATCCGTGACAATGGGATTGGCATTCCACCAGAGATCAAAGAGAAAATGTTCAATCCCTTCTTCACGACCAAGCCAGCCGGAGAGGGTACTGGCCTCGGCCTTTCCATTAGTCACGACATCATCGTCAAACAACATGGCGGCTCGATCGAGGTCGATACTCAGCCCGGTGAATTCACGGAAATCAGGATTGTTCTGCCGCGAACGGCGGCTTACATCTCCAGCTAGGCTCTAAATGCCGCCGATGTCCGCTTTGGCCCAAAGCGGACATTACCTCTCTACGGGCAGCTCTTCGGCCGAGTTAGCCCAGCAATATGAGCCGCCGCTGCCGTCGCCGATCGCCTAATGTTTTCCGAAACAACGGGCCTTTTTGGGCTCGCCCAGGATGTGAAAACGCGCCAGAGAAATCCGGCCGTGCCGAAAATAGATATGGGGATGGCGATGATGATTGCCCCGACAACGATAGCAGCAAGGAGGAGTTGGTCTTTAGAAGCGGGGAACCTCATCTTGCCCTCTTTGGATCCGAGCCCGCAGCAACCGCGCGATTGACGGAACGTTTTAGGCAGTCAACGTTTTCTGTTTGTCTGGGGCGTCGTAGCGAAACCACTTCTTGTCGCGCCGGACGCTATCGACACCATCGTGCCGACGCAAAGCAATCGCGATTGGGTGTGAACCACCAATACTCGCCACCGGATTAGGGCTGAGTGTGGTTAGACGGAGCGGATCAGCCGTCCAGATGGTGAAGCACAACAATAAGAACAAAAAGACGATGGCCGCGAATGCAACGGCTCTTTGTGCCAGGGTCATATCCATTTCAAACCGCCTTCCGGGGCAACGTACTTCCCTGCTGCGCGAAACAAATAATCCGCTTTCGTTGAGCGTAGTGGTGCCAACGCACCGGGGCGCAAAATTTCGCGATTAACGATTAAATGGTGAAGGTGCAGAACAACTCAGTAAGTCGCTAACCCAACGACCAGCACCATCGCGAGGACCGCGAGTGCGAACCAAACCATGGTTACGGCGAGACTCAAAGCTCGCTGCGTTCTAGGGCATCGCGAGCAAACGCATCTCTTATTGTGGTCGGATAATCGGTCATCGGCGGATTAATACTCGCCGGCGGTTAAGACTCGATTTCCCAATTGCCCGATTTTAAATCAAATTGTCAGTAACGACCGGCAGGCGGCATCATTCAGCCGATGCTCAAACGATCAATTTTTAACGCACCCGCATGTCCGCTGTTGGCCTCAAGCAGACATTCCCATTTGCACCGCACATGTCCGCTGTTGGGGGCAAGCAGACATGCCTGTTTGCGCCCGCGTTATTGCTTATGGGAGAGGAGATAAGCCAGTGAATTCCCAATTTGGTTGGTCTTTTTCGAGACCATTTGAACGTAGCGCGCTGTGGGTTTTTGATTTTGGGAAAGGAGATAGGCAAGTGAGTTTCCGGTCTTGTGCATTGGAGTTCTCCGGCTCGTTAGTTGGTTAAAACGATGCGCTTGATGTGAACGTATTTGCGTTCGTCTGGCCACGCAGTGTCGCCCGTCACAAAAAAACGCATTTGCGCGGTACTGCTGTAATCGCGCATGTCTGCTCTACCCCAGAAAGCAGACATCAAATGCCAAGATTTTGGCGGGGGATCACAAGATCGAGTCAGCCCCGGCGTGCTTCAAAACCAGGCATGACAATCGAATCAATTATTCGTCGTCGTGCATTCCGTGATGGTTTTTATGACGGCCGTCAGGGATGTCCTATGCGTCGCCTTGCAACCCGTAAGGCGCGTTGGCTGTACGCGCTGGGCCGCATCTTTGCCAACGTCGCGCCAACCAACCTGCAGGTCTACGAACAACGCCACGCGACCGAGGCCGCCGTTGCCGCATTCAGGGCGATGCCGCCGCGATATATTGGCCCGCTGGCTGCCGCCGGTTGACCACCACTCTTCCCTGGTTTTGAAAATCGGCTCCATGGTGTCCGCTCTTGGGTCTAAAGCGGACATGGCTAATTGCGGCGCACATGTCTGCTTCTGACCCAGAGCAGACATCGGGTCGACGCGGTGTGGCTCAAGATGCGGTCGCCACGCAATCCATCTCCAGGTCGAACGGCCCCGGCCACGAGTGAATGAACATGAAGATGCGCGATGGCGCGTCTTTCGGGAAATAGCGGTCATAAACGGCGTTGAAGGTCGCGAAGTGCGTCGGGCCAGGCACGCAATAGACATTGCATTTGATCACCTGCAGCAGTGACGAGCCGGCGGCCTCCAGGCAATGCTTGAGCTGCTCCAACACCAACTCGCACTGCCGCTCAAAAGGTTGCGGCTTGATCTCGCCGGTTTTCGGATCAAACGGCGGTAGGCCGGACAGATAGACGAAGCCATTGGCGATGGTGACAGGATACGCCACCCCACCTTTGCGATAGCGCTCTAGATAGGTCGAAATCGGCTCAACCCGCATGCGTTCGATCATGGCCGGTCCTCTCGCGTGTGGTCGTTATCTTTAGCAAAATTCTTGCGTACGATAGTTCGGTCGGGACCGAACTATCGCCACGTTTGCGCCGACATGGCCTTTTGCGTTGCATATGTCCGCTAATGGCCCAAAGCGGACATGCGGCTCGCACCTGGCACATCACCCGTCGATTTGAGCTGTCCACTTCCGGGTCGTTTTTGGTTGCGCAACATCGATGCTGCCTGTTTTATTTGTGAGCCCGCCCGAAACGGGCCCAACCATGGGGGACAGTATGACAATCGCTCGAAAAGTTGCGATTGCAGTGGTGGTCTGCGCGGCAACGGGCATGACTACGCAAGCCGAAGCCGCGAAACGGAAAGCCGCAGGTCCCACCACGCTTGAAGGTTGCCCGTACTGGGTGCCGGTGTGCGGCATCGTTATGGGCTCCGGCTCTAACACCTATGTGCTCTCAGGGGCTTTGGCTCCGTCGGTTCCTTTATACACCCCGGTTAGGGTGCGCGGCCGGAAGACCGGCGATAACAATTTCTGCGGTGGCACGCAGTTTGAGGTACAGGCCGTCGGGCGTTCACAAAAAAGCTGCGTGTGGCGCTGAAACTCTGCGCCTTTGCGTGACCAGCGCAAATGGTTGCGCCCTAACCATGGCCATCCTCACGAGACATTCAGGAGCACTTTAGCCAGCAGGTTGCGATGTCCGCTTTTGGCCCTTAGGGGACATCGCAACTTGCGCTGCACATGTCCGCTTCTGACCCAAAGCGGACATTGCTTTGGTTGAGGAGGGCTTTCGCCGCGCTCGCTTACTGTTTTAATATGCGGCGAGCAAAGCCAGTCGGGGGTTACCGATGAAGCGGCGCGAATTTATCACCCTGCTCGCCAGCGCGGTGGCATTGTCGCCAATTGCGGCGCATGCGCAACAGAACCGAAAAATCCCGCACATTGGTTATCTCATGGACCGTTCCGGCCCACCGGGCGTTCTCGATCAAGGATTTCTAACTGGCCTGCGTGACCACGGTTATGTAATCGGAGAAAGCGTCGCACTCGACTACCGCTGGACCGAAGGCAAAAGCGAACGTCTCCCGGCTCTTGCCCGTGAACTTGCTGCTGCCAACGTCGATATCATCGTCGTCGCCGGCGCGGATTCTACGCGGGCCGCAAAGATGGCCACCTCGACGATTCCGATTGTGATGGCTAGCAGCCAAGACGCCGTTGGTGACGGATTAGTAGCAAGCCTGGCGCATCCCGGCGGCAATGTGACTGGTCGCTCTGTCTATGCGCCAGAACTGACATCGAAACGGATGGAAATCCTAAAGGAAATGATCCCAACGCTGACCAAGGTTGGCGTTCTTTGGAATAAAGACAACACCGGTGCGGCGGGCCAATTGCGAGAAGCTGAGACAGCTGGGCGCGCGCTCGGCATTGTCATCGAATCGCTTCCCGTAAGCATTCCCGATGGCTTGGATGCGGTGATGGCGCGGGCGATACAAGTTGGTGCAGGCGCGATCCTTATCGTTTCCGACAGTTCGACCATAGGCAATCGCGCGAAAATTGGCAGTGCTGCTCTACAAAGTCGCCTTCCAACCATCTTCGCCAACAAAGCATACCTGACTGGTGGCGGCTTGATGAGCTACGGTCCGGATATCGTCGAGAGTTTTCGATTGTCCGTGATTCACGTAGACAAAATTCTGAAAGGGGCAAAGCCAGCGAATTTGCCAGTGGAACAGCCAACCAGATTCGAATACGTGATCAATATGAAGACGGCGAAGGCGCTCGGATTGACTGTGTCTCCCGCGCTAATGTCGCGTGCCGACGATCTGATCGAATAGCTGAAAAGCGGACGTGGCCGGCCCGGAACCCGACCCCCTCCCGAGAGCTAGCGCAAATTGCTACCATTACTTGTCTAAGCCTCGGGGGCGACTATGAGGCGACGAGACTTCATCAGACTGGTCGGCTCAGTGGCTGCGTGGCCGCTGACAGCGCACGCGCAGCCTGCCGGAATGCGGCGTGTGGGCGTCTTGCTCGGGGTCCCCGAAAATGACCCCGAAACGAAATCGCGCATCAAAGCCTTCCGATTGGGAATGCGCGATGCGGGTTGGATAGAAGGACGCAACGTTCAAATTGAATATTGGTACGCTGGGACCGATCGCGACGCCATCAACAAAAATGTAACCGAAGTGATTCGGGTGGCACCCGATGTCATCGTCGCGAATTCCACCCCCGTCATGGCCGCACTCCGTGCGGCCACAACCACGATTCCGATTGTTTTTGTCGTGGTGAACAATCCGGTCGGACAGGGCTTCATTTCAAATCTGACGAACCCTGGCGGCAATGTGACAGGTTTCTCGTTCATCGAGCCCGAAATAGTTGGCAAGTGGATAAACCTACTGCGCGACGTGAAGCCCGATCTGGCGCGACTCGCACTTCTGTTTAATCCGGACACCGCACCGTACTACAATGCGTATCTTCGTTCATTCAAAGCGTCGCCGCAGCAGCCCGGAGTCGAAGTGAATCCGGCGCACGTGCGAAATGCGGCCGAAGTCGAACAGACGATTGCTGAATTGGCGCGCGACCAGCGCTCCGGCTTGATCGTTGGGGCCGATCCTTTCACCGTCGCCACGCGAGCAATAATTTTGAAATCAGCAGAGCAACATCGAGTACCGCTGATTTGCCCTTATAGACAATTTATCCATGACGGCGGCTTAATGTCCTATGGACCCGATACTGCCGACGTTTTTCGACGTTCAAGCTCGTATGTCGATCGCATTCTCAAGGGTGAGCGCGTAGGCAATCTGCCAGTGCAATCACCGGACAAGTTCGAGCTCGTCGTCAATCTAAAAACGGCCAAAACGCTTGGTATCTCGATGCGTGAGTCGTTCTTGCTGCTGGCCGACGAGGTGATTGAATAGACCGTGCGACGTCTGCTAATGGCCCTTAGCGGACATTAGCTGTTGCAATGCACCTGTCTGCTTTTGACCCAAAGCGGACATCGCCCCCTTCCAGCGCTGTTGCTTACTCCTTACGATGGCTCGTCGTGAGGCTCGGGTTGTATGCAGCGGCGCGAATTCATCACGTTTCTCGGAGGTGCGGTAGCGTCGCCGTTCGCAGCACATGCGCAGCAGGTCGCGCGCACGCGTCGCATTGGCGTGTTGAGTGGGCTGGCTGCCAGCGATCCTCAAGGCGAAGCCACCGTCGCTGCCTTTCGGGAAGGCTTGCAGCAGTTGGGTTGGGCTGACGGCCGCAACGCGAGGATCGACTACCGCTGGGGCTCAGGCAATGCGGACGACATGCGCAAATATGCGGCGGAATTGGTGGCCCTCGCGCCGGATGTTTTGATGGCTACTGGCGGCGCGAGCGTTGGGCCGTTATTGCAGGCGACCAAATCTATTCCGATTGTGTTCGCGAATGTCCCCGATCCGGTTGGGTCCGGGTTTGTCGAGACTCTTTCGCGCCCGGGCGGCAACGCCACTGGTTTTGTGCAGTTCGAATACAATCTGAGTGGGAAATGGCCGGAGCTCTTGAAGGAAATCGCACCGAACGTCACAAACGTTGCGATGCTTTGGGATCCTGCCATCCTCGCAGGGATCGGCCAATTCGCCATCATCCAGTCCGTGGCGCCATCGCTGGGCGTCGAGGTCCGCGCGATTAACGTTCGTGACCCTGTTGAGATTGAACGCGGTGTCGAAGCATTCGCCCGGCTCTCAAATGGCGGCATGATAGTGGCCGCTAGCGCGTTGGCGATTGTCCATCGCGATCTGATCATCGCACTCGCGGCACGATACAAACTGCCGACGATTTATTTCCAACGGGTCTTCGTAACTGGAGGCGGTTTGGCCTCCTATGGGCCAGATTTTCTCGACCAGTACCGCCGCGCGGCCAGTTATGTTGATCGCATCCTCAAAGGCGAAAAGCCGGCCGATCTGCCCGTGCAGGCGCCGAATAAATATGAACTGGTGGTCAATCTGAAGACGGCGAAGGTCTTCGGGCTGTCCGTGCCGCGATCGCTACTAACCCGCGCCGACGAGGTGATCGAATAAGTGCAGCGATGTTCGCTATTGGCCCTTAGCAGACATTGCATCGCACACGTCCGCTAATGACCCAAAGCGGATATTGATGGCTTCCAGTCCGCTGGAGTTTGTAGGTAGGATGCACCTATTGGGGGCCATGCAACGACGCCAGTTCATCACTCTTGCTGGAAGTGCGGCGGCAGCCTCGTGGTCGCTCATCGCCAATGCGCAGCGTCGTTCGACGGCGGTCGTTGGCTTTCTTGGAGCGAATACTCCGGCAGCGGCCGGTCACCTCACAACTGCATTCGTGACCCGACTTCGAGAACTTGGCTGGGTTGAAGGCCAAAACCTCAAAATCGAATATCGCTGGGCTGCGGGTCAAACAGCAAAATTTCTCGAATTGGCGACTGAGCTGGTTGCAGCCGGGGCCGACGTTATTGTGACCTCTGGGGAAGCGCCTACCAAAGCTGCGCGGCAAGCTACTAGCTCAGTCCCAATCGTTATGGCCGCGAGCGCAAATATTCTTGCGAGCGGTCTTGTTAAAAGCCTGGCGCGTCCCGGTGGCAACGTTACCGGGCTGACTTTTTCGGCCATTGATACGATCGGAAAAAGATTAGAATTGCTGAAAGAGGCTGTTCCTGGCCTCAGTCGCGTTGGCATTCTTTTTAACCCCGACGCAAATCCAGAAGAAGTTGCGGCGACGAGCAAAGTGGCTCCTGCGCTGGGCATAGTGGTGGATGTGTTTGAGTTTCGTAAAATAGACGATCTCGAACGAATAGCCACGCACTCCGAACGCTCCAAATTAGGCGCACTGTTTATTGTGTCCGACCCCTTGGTTTTTACCAATCGCATTGCGATCAATGGGTTCGCCACTAAAGAAAAACTACCAACAATTCATAGGCTCAAGGAGTACGCTGTCGACGGCGGCCTGATTTCTTATGGACCCGATTTTGTCGCTTTTTTTCGTCGAGCCGCCGGATACGTCGACCAGATCCTAAAAGGAGCGAAGGCTGAAGATTTACCGGTGGAACAACCGACCACCTATCAACTCGTGATCAATTTAAAGACGGCCAAAACGATTGGCCTAACAATCCCTCCCACGATGTTAACTCGCGCCGACGAGGTGATTGAATAGCGTCATGTCCGCTATTGGCCCTTAGCAGACATTGGCTGTTGCACTGTGGATGTCGGCTTTTGACCCAACGCGGATACAAAGGTAGCGGCGCGCGCTCAGTAACTCAGCAAAACAACTTGCGACTGCCTGATACATGATGGTGGGAAAAACAGCTACAAGCGGCGCTGTGGCCTGCTTTTTGCAACCTGAATGCGTGCTGAGGCACAGTCATCGGGGGCGTCGATGGAAGGAAAGTGGGCTTTTCTTTATCTGATTGTTGTCGTGGTTCTTATGCTTTCGTATTCCGCCGATTTGAGCATCATCAAACTGCCGTCTGTAGCGTTGCCTGTGATGCATCTTCGAACCGTGGCGGATTAGCTTTTAGGCACCAGAGAGCCACGCTGTGGGTCAGCCCGTCTGCTCAAAAAAGAGACAGACTTCTGGGCTCGCTCACTAGAATGACCCGGCTCAGGGGTCCAAGAACCCGACGCCACATTCGGACGTCTAACCATTAGACCTGGTCAGTACCGGATTTCCGCCAGTTGGATGAGTTCTTCCGGTGTTGTGGTCGGAAATCCAAAAAATTCCAGATACGCAGGGATCTGTTCGAATAACATGTCGACGCCCACCTGAATTTCACAACCTCGCTTTTTTGCCGCCAGCAGGAATGGCGTCATCTCCTGTTTCATAACGACATCGCCGACAAATGTTGCTGGCGAAATTCGCGTGACATCCATGGGCATCGGATCGCCGACGTTCATGCCTAAAGGCGTTGCATTTACAACAAGGTCATATCCTGCCGGATCATTAGAACCAGTCGTGACTGACAATTTTGGATAGTGCATGCGCAAGCGATCGGCGAGGCCGGACATGGCTCCGCTGCTGGCATCGTGCAGAGCGATCACCGCCGCGTCGGCAGCCGCAAAAGATGCGGCGATGGCTGAACCCACGCCTCCAGACCCCAGCACAAGAATGCGTTTGCCGGCCGGAACAAAGCCCTTGCGCCTTACTGCCCGGACAAATCCTTCGCCATCGAACATATCGCCAAGCAACGAACCGTCGGGTCTCTTCAGGATGGCATTGCAAGAGCCGGAAACCCGCACGGCCGTTGTCACGTCATCGAGAAGCTCAACGGTTGTAACCTTGTGAGGCATTGTCACCAGGGCGCCCCGGATATTCGTCAACTTGAAGAGCGCGCGCAGCACATCCGCATAGTCTTCGCTTTTGACACCCATCGTCATCACGGCGGCATTGATGCCCGCCTTTCGAAAGTACGGGTTGTAGATCATGGGCGCTTTGAAAGTTGTGGTCGGATACCCTAGATGCGCAATGAGAATCGTGTTGCCATCAATCATTTGCGCCGCCGTCCAAACCCTAACGGAGTTTCGCCCCGGCGATTGCGTGCTCAACGCAGTTGTTCACGTGTACGACCAAAATAGCCTTTGCCTTCTTTGAATCGCGATCCAATGCGCTTTCCATCAGTTGCCGATGCTGCTTGATCGGTTCGGTCCCCCGACGGTCTGCCCAGATCATTGGATATCGAAAATACCGATCGAATGCCCGCCGATGGGCTTCCATAAGAGCCGTCGAGCCGCAATCTGAGATCAGTGCCTGATGGAATTCCTCGTCGTAGCGTTTCCAAAGAGCATTGTCGCGTTTCGATGAGCCCAAACGCTGCTCCACCACCGCGAGTTTGTGGTGTGCCGATACGACCCGGCCTTCCCATTCGGTGTCGCCGCGTTCGAATGATTTCTCGATGGCGTAACTTTCCAGCAAGATGCGGAGCTCAGCCAGCTCCCTGAGATCGGTCGCCGAGACCGGCGCGACTTCGAAGCCGCGCCGCGCTTCTGCCACCACGAGGCCTTCCGATGACAGCCGGCTGAGGATCTCACGAAGCGTACTGATGCTGACGCCATAGCGCTCTTTAAGAGATTCAAGTCGCAGTTTTTGATCAGGTTGCAAGTGACCAAAAATAATGTCGCTTCGAATACGACGATAGCCGTCGTCGCCAACGGTGTCAGTTTCGCCAACCCTCTCAAGCACGAGCTTAATCCTTGTCGATCTAAAAGAAGTTATCAGACAAACACCATATCACCATACGGAAAGAAGAGTCTCAATTGACTCCACGATTATCATTGACCTACGGTCTAGGTTGGAAACGCCACTAAAGAATGACCACGCGACAACGCGATAGGTCAGTGGGAGCGACTTTGAACTACAAGCTTGATTTCGCGCCCGTCATTGATGCACTTCCCGCCCTGCTGTTGGGGTGCCTTGGCACGCTTTGGCTGGCCCTGGCCGGAATGGCGCTGGCTATCGTGATCGGGATTGGCGGCGTGGTCCTGCGCGACTCTCGGATAAAGCTATTTCGCTGGCTTGTTATTGGTTTTGTCGAGCTGATCAGAAACACACCGTTCCTCGTCCAGATCTATTTCATTTTCTTTGCTTTGCCCCTCGCGGGCGTGCGGCTCGATCCGACGCCGACTGCGATCATCGCGTTGGGCGTCAACGGCGGCGCCTACGCAATTGAGATCATTCGCGGTGGCGTGCAGTCGATCAACAAAGGACAGGTCGAGGCGGGATTGGCTCTCGGGCTTCACAAGCTGTCGGTCTTCCGCTTCATCGTTTTGAAGCCTGCGCTGCGGGCGGTGTTTCCCTCGCTAGCCAGCCAGTTCGTGCTTCTCACGCTCACCACCAGTATCGCCTCTGCAGTTTCTGCTTACGAGCTGACGTCGGTCGCAAAACGCGTCGAGTCAGAACTCGTTCAGGAGCTTTGAAGTCTACGGCGTCGTAACCTTGATGTACCTCGTGATGTCATGGATCGTGATGAACATTCTGAACTTCATCTCATCGCGATACATCAGCACCTATCCGGTGAAGTAGCATATGGGCAAAGGCGAGTTCCTATTTCTCCTCCAGGGCCTCAAGTGGACGGTGGTACTCGCCATCGTGAGCTTCTTGTGCGGTACCGTAACGGGGCTCGCCATCGCGCTCCTTCGTACTTCGGGATACCCGGCAGTAGAGCGAACGACAGCCGGTTATATTGCGCTGTTCCAAGGCACGCCGTTACTGATGCAGCTGTTCGTCGTGTACTACGCACTTGCATTGTACGGCCTGAAAATTGATGCGTGGATTGCGGTCGCAATCGGCTTCACGCTGCATGCCAGCGCCTACCTGGGCGAAATATGGCGCGGCTCGATCGAGGCTGTACCACGGGGCCAGGTCGAGGCCGCCAAGGCACTCAGCCTGAATTATTTCTGGCGGACGAAAGACGTCGTGCTGCCGCAAGCCTTTCGCATCTCGCTTCCGGCGACGATCGGCTTCCTCGTCCAGCTCATCAAAGGCACCTCGCTCGCCGCCTTCGTTGGTTTCACCGAACTGACGCGAGCCGGCACGATGGTCTCAAACCAGATTTTCAAACCACTGTTGGTCTTCGGAATCGTCGGCCTGATGTACTTCGCCCTTTGCTGGCCGCTGTCATTCTTCGGCAGTCGGCTGGAAAGCAAGTTTGCCGCGGCCACGAGATGATCGTGCGTCGGCAATGTCTGTAATAACCAAAAACCCCAGGGAGTTAGTGAGATGCAGGACGGAAAACTAAAGTTGGATCGGCGCCGGCTTCTTCTGACCGGTGCGGCCGCGATAGTGGCGCCCGCGGTTTTGAGCGCACCAGCCTTTGCGATCACGCCGGATGAAATCAAAAAACGCGGCAAAGTCATCATCGGCATCCAGGGTGATAACCCCCCGTGGGGATACGTCGATTCAAGCGGCAAACAACAGGGCCTCGATTCCGATGTCGGTCTGCTTTACGGCAAGTATCTGGGTGTGCCCGTTGAGTTCATGCCGCTCGAGGTTGCCAATCGTATCCCGGCATTGACCTCCGGCCGGGTCGACGTCCTCTTCGCAACGATGGCAATGTTCCCGGAGCGAGCGAAGGCGGTGCAATTCAGCAAGCCTTACGCCGCGAATATCATTCTCCTCATCGCGCCCAAGTCGGTCGAGGTCAAATCGCCCGCCGATATGGCGAAGCTCAAGAGTATCGGTGTCGCGCGCGCCGCCGCGCAAGATACGCAAGTGACGAAGAACGCGCCGGCCGGCACCAACATCCTTCGCTTCGATGGCGACGCTGCTTCGATCCAGGCGCTCGTTTCCGGACAGGTCGAGGGGCTTGGCGGCAACATGTTCTATATTGATCGCCTGGAGGAAGCGAAACCGGGTTACTGGGAAAACAAAATCGAATTCCAGCGCATCTATAACGGCGCGTGTACCCGGCTTGGCGAAAAGGAAATGAATGCTTCGATAAACGCGTTCCTCGACCAGATCAAAGCCAACGGCGAACTCGGAAAGGTCTATGAAAAATGGATGAAGCGGCCGCTTCCGCCCATGCCAGAAACCGTTGAAGGGGTCTCGTTCGTCGCAAGCTGAGTAAGTCTGCAAAAGCGTCAGAGCTATGAACATGCAAAGAACGTCCGACGGTTCCTCGCAGCCCATGATTGCCATGGAAGGCGTAGAAAAATGGTACGGCGACTTCAAAGCCCTGACGAACATCAACTTGACGGTCCGCGCCGGCGAAAAAATCGTTCTGTGCGGACCATCAGGATCGGGCAAGTCGACGCTTATCCGCTGCATCAACCATCTCGAGAGTTATCAAAAGGGTCGGATCGTCGTTGACGGCGTTCACCTGGATGACAAGCAGAAGACAATCGATTCTGTGCGCCGCGAAGTAGGGATGGTCTTCCAGCAATTCAATCTGTTTCCCCACCTCACGGTCCTGGAGAATTGCACTTTGGCGCCGATACGCGCGCGGGGGGTCGATCGCGCGAAGGCGGAAGCAACAGCGCGTCGCCTGCTGGAACGCGTGAGAGTGTCAGATCAAGCCGGCAAATACCCGGCCCAGCTTTCCGGCGGTCAGCAACAACGGGTCGCGATCGCTCGTGCGCTATGCATGGAGCCGAAAGCGATGCTGTTCGACGAACCAACAAGCGCACTCGATCCGGAAATGGTGAAGGAAGTGCTGGACACGATGATCAGCCTGGCAATGGAAGGCATGACGATGATCGTGGTCACTCACGAAATGGGTTTTGCCCGCCAGGTCGCCGATCGCGTGATCTTCATGGCGGAAGGGTCGATCGTGGAGGAGGGCCCGCCGGCCGACTTCTTCAAGAACCCACAGCACGCACGGACGCGCAAGTTCCTTGGCGAAATCCTGTCCCAGCATTAGCCGCGTTGCCTGGAGTGAGACACATGAAACGGAGCGCCTACGTCCTGAACGGTCCGAACCTAAATCTGCTAGGTACTCGCGAGCCGCATATCTATGGCACCACCACATTGGCAGAGGTGCGAAAGCAATGTGAAGGACATGCCGCGAAAAAGGGAATTGCCATTTCCTTCTATCAATCGAACCATGAAGGGGTTCTGGTCGATTTGATTCAGGAGGCAAGGACGAAAGCCGACGCAATCATCTTCAATCCGGCGGGATATTCGTTTCATTCGATACCCATTTTAGATGCACTGAAAACGTTTGAGGGACCGATCTTCGAAGTACACATCTCGAATATCCATCGCCGCGACGAACATCATCGGCATTCCATTACATCGACCGCGGCGACCGGCGTCATTTGCGGGTTAGGGCCCCAAGGTTACATCGCTGCTATAGATGCAGTGGCCGCCATGCCGAATGATTGCTTCGCCTCGTCCCAAGAACGACGAAAACGAATCGCATGAGAAGCAGCCGTTGCACCTCGCGTCGGATGACATTGAGGAAAGTCCATGACACCAGTTGTGGTCACTGTTGCAATTACCGGCTCGGTGCCGCGCAAGAAAGATAACCCCGCGGTCCCGATCACACCCACTGAGCAGATCGAGAGCACCAGGGAAGCCTTCGAGGCCGGCGCGACCCTCGCACATATCCACGTGCGTAACGACGACGAAACGCCATCTTCGGACCCGGAACGCTTCGCCGCGGTCTGCAAAGGCATCCGAACCCATTGCCCTGGCATGATCGTGCAGTTTTCGACGGGAGGGCGGGGACGGGACCCCCAGGCCCGAGGCAGTTCGCTTTTTCTGAAGCCCGACATGGCTTCGCTGGCCACGGGATCCGTCAACTTCCCCAGCATTGTCTATGAGAATCAGACACCACTTGTGGAAGATCTTGCGTCGAAAATGAAAGACAACGGGGTCAAGCCGGAAATCGAGGTGTTCGACCTCTCGCATCTCCACGGCGCCCGGCGACTTGCCGATCGAGGGTTATTGGACGAACGACCGCACGTGCAATTCGTTATGGGCATCCAGAACGCGATGCCAGCGCACGAGCACCTTCTCGACGTTCTTCTGACGGAAGCAAAACGCGTTTTTCCAAGCTGCACCTGGACGGCGGCAGGGATCGGACGGCATCAGGCGGAGGTGATGGGCTGGGCCCTGGCGCGGGGTGCGGATGCAGTTCGCACAGGCCTTGAAGACAACATTCGGATTTCGAAGGACCGCCTCGCGAAGAACAACGCTGAACTTGTGCGGCTGGCAGCGCACGCCGTCACTCAGCATGGGCGCCGCATTGCGACACCGCAGGAGGCTCGCCGCATTCTCGGCCTCCAAGAGTGACAGGAGCGTGGCTTGCAAAGTCCGCTTATGACCCAAAGCGGACATCGGGGTCGCAAAGTGCTAGCCTTTAACATCGCAGGCGTGGTCCTTGCGGGAACTCTTGCAACGGCGGAGTTCATCACCCTCAGGGGGGCGACAATGCATCGGACAATTCTCACAACTATCTGTCTGCTCGTTTTAGCCACCGCGAGTTCGCCGGGGGGCGATCTTCCGACGCGTTATGCGCCTCCACCTGTCATAAACGGCGGCCCAGGAACAAAAGTAGGCGTTCTCGACTGTAGGCTGGCTCCTTCTATTGGCCTTATCGTCGTGGAATTTCAAAACATGGAATGCCGCTTCATACCGGACAGGGGCGGACCCTTCGAGGCCTATGAAGGCAGGATGTCGACCATAGGTGGCGCTCTAGGCTTTACGGCCAGTGGTGCTTTGACGTGGGGAGTGTTCGCGCCGACCAATAACATGGTGCCTGGGAGTCTGGCCGGGTCCTATGTGGGCGCCAGTGCCAATGCCGGATTTATCGTAGGCGTTGGCGGTAACTTTCTGCTTGGCGGCTCCGGCAATACAGTGGCTCTGCAGCCGTGGTCGGTCGAGGGAACGACTGGCGTCAACGCCTCCGCGGGCCTTTCGAACCTGGAGTTGAGGCCGAAACTGCCAAGACTGTGATGGAGGCGCTTTAGCCGAACAAACGAAGTTGAGACTAAACTCCATATGCGCAATGTCCGCTAATGACGGTTAGCGGACATTCACCGCAGAGCAATGACGATTAGCAGAACACCAACGAGCGCGATGCCGCTCCCATAATAGACCCACTTTATCTCGCTGATCATGAAGCTGCTGGCGGGCCAATTTATGTACCCCAGGCCTTGGCCGGTGAAGAGAATTCCTGCGGCGCAGACCATTATGCCGACAAGCAACAGCAACGTTTTCATTTCATTGCCCCTTTGATCTGCGGCTTGAAAGATTTGGTGCCGCTATGTCTGCTTTTGACCCAAAGCGGACATCTGCCTGCTGGGCATGCGCGTCAAAGAGAAGCCCCGCCGAAGCGGGGCAACCTAGAGAGAATTTATTTGCGGACCTTTAGATTGCCGGCCAACTCTTTGCCTCTGTCGGAAATTATCTCATAGTCGACCGTCGCACCTTCATTCAGGGTGCTTAAGCCTGCGCGCTCAAGCGCAGAGATATGTACGAACACGTCTTTGCCACCGCTTTGCGGTTGAATGAAGCCGTATCCTTTTGTTGGATTGAACCATTTAACGGTACCAGTAGCCACAGCATGCTCCATAGTTGCCCCGGTCAGACCGCCGGGCCCAGCAACCTATCATTGCGAGTGGGCAGTCGTCGATTGGCACTTGGCGGAGATTTCCTCCGTGCCCGCACCCAAAGCCGATTGGTCGCCCGTTCTGAACTGGCTAATGTGCAAGCTGACCAAATCTTTCCCGGGAGACGTCGCAATGAAAATCGACGGAGGTTGCCATTGTGGCTTTATTGCCTATGAGGCAGAGGCCGATCCGGAAATGACTGGCATCTGCCATTGTACTGATTGCCAGACTCTATCAGGCTCGGCGTTTCGGAGCGTCGTGCCCACACGGCAAGGTTCCTTCAAACTTCGATCGGGTGAACCGAAAATATACGTCAAAACAGCTGAAAGCGGCACCGAGCGGCAACAAGCGTTTTGTCCTAATTGCGGAACGCCAATCTATTCTACGACGGTCGATCACGGACCAAAGGTTCACAGCATTCGCGTGGGCACTTTGCGCCAACGCAACGAATTTGCGCCGAAACTGCAGTACTGGTTTCGCTCGGCCCAACATTGGACCGACGACCTCGGCTCCATCCCAAAGAATGAAAAGCAACGCTAATTCGACCTAAGTTTTGCTCGCTGATGGCCCCTAGCGGACATTTGCCTTCGCACCGCACTGTCCGGTACTGGGGGTAAAGCGGATATGCCTTTTTGCAGCGCGGACGTCCGCTTTTGGCCCTTAACGGACATCGGCTTTTGCGTTGCACAGGTCCGCTTTCGACCCAAAAGCGGACATTAACGTCCCTTCCGCGCGCAATCGATTTTGCCGTTACGATGCCGGTTACTGCACCCCCGCATCAAGAAACTTTCAGACGGAAATAATGAACCTCCTTAGTTGGCTATTTGGGACAGACGCTGCCGCTCCGCCGGATGCCAGGAAACTCGACGGAACGACCGAGGCCACGCTCGCCCGCTCCTTATCGGCATTGCCACCAGGCGAGCGGGGATGGATCACGTTTGCCGAGGCGCGCATCTTATTCTCGACCGAGCGTGCACAATACGCGTTCGGAGAAACGGATCGGGACGGAAGAAGAAACATCGAGTCGTTCGCGACCCAGCACCAGTCCGTCATCAACTTCATGCCGGTCGAAGACCGGGTCTATTTCGTGCGTCGCTGATGGAAGTTAGCCTGACAGGCAGAATGGACAGCGTTGCCTAGGCCATTAGATCAGTTTTCTACTTTTGGACCGCGCCGAATCTTCTGGACAACTGATCAATTTCACCGATTCAGGCAGCAGGTTTAGAAACTCCTCCAGTTTGTCCCTTGGTGTTACCAGGGTCACGGCATCGCCATCTTTTCCCCGGGGCGCGCGCAGCCGGAGCACATCAGCCAAGAACATCCCAAACTTTTTGCGGGGCATCTTCACCGTCACCTTGGAGCCCGTAGGCAGTTGGTTCCAAGGGGTCGCTAGTTGGAGTTTGACACCCTCTTGCCCCTCTATGCTGACCGCTCTCACCCAGGGCACGTGGACTAAAAAACCATCGAAGAACTCGCGGACGTCAGACTTATCTATTCGCACCATGACGTATGCGTAGTTCTTCTTTGCCTCACGCGTGTCGGTCATGGGGCTGCGGCCTGAGGTGGTCATTTTTAAATTCGCCATAGCGGGCGTGACCGCGTCGGAGCACCAAAGGGGTTATCGACGAAGCCTGACGCTTCTAAGCCCGCCGTGGCGGAGGCAGCGATAATGTGTCCTCGAAAACTGTTTTGATTAGTGAGTGCTCCGATAGATATTTGTGATATTGCGCCACGACCGCCTTGGCTTCCTTCAGCGTCGCAGGCCTCCATTGAATTTCCAGGTTTTCGCTTCCCGCGATGCTTTCCACAATTCTGCGTTCTTCGATGAGCAATTTGAATTCGCTCGGTTGATCAGCATCTGGAGAATTGCCGTTGAGACGGGTTGCGAAATCGATGCGCCCGGTGGGGACCCAATCCCGCTTCACCACACTCTGGTATGCCACTTGCTTTTCGTCTTTCCATTTTCTCAAGGTTTCTACCTTGGGCAAATACGTCAGCACGTGAGCCATCTTTTTCTCCTTTTCCATTAGCGCAGGCAAAAGGGTGCGCAGCGCTTAACGCATCTCTGTGATCAGCTCACTTACTCCCGCCACCGAGCCGCACGGCGGTAGTGGATGCGCCAATTTGGAAAAGGCATTTAATGTTTAAGGTTACTGGGCGAGCTCGCCGGTGTCCGCTTATGGCGGACATTGGTTTGTGCGTCGCAAACAAATGCGCGCTTATGACCGAAAGCGAACAATGGAACCCGCTGGGGCGTTTGGCCGCTCTGCCATTTCGGAGCTAAAGTTGCTCTAATAGGCAGACTTTCCTCATAGCGCTGTTTCGAGGGCGACAATGCAACGGCGCGAGTTCATTACTCTCATCGGTGGTGCGGCAGCCGTCTGGCCATTCGTTGCGCGGGGGCAGGGAGCCAACGTGACCAAGTACGTCGCGTGGCTTGGGCTCGGCCACGCAGGCACGCCGTCACCTTATTTGGAAGCTTTGCGAACAGGTCTGCGCGAACTGGGCTGGAGCGAAGGGCGCAATCTGAAAATTGTCGCCTTTTGGGCGACCGGGCGCGAAGACATGGAGGGCGTGGCGCGCGAAGTCCTCAAGTCCGATCCTGACGTCGTTGTAACGCAAGAACTTATGGCAATCGCGATGCGAAATTTGCAGTCGCCAAAGCCTGTCGTCTTCGGTTTCAGCGGGGATCCGGTGGACGGCAAACTGGTAGAAAGCTGGGCGCGACCGGGCACCAATTTTACCGGCATGAGCTATCTGGCAATTGAACTGGTCGGCAAGCGCATTGAATTGCTGAAGGAGTGGTTACCGCAGACGCGCAAGATTGCAATTCTCGCGCGTCCGCAACACCCCGGGGTGCATTTGGAGAAGGAAGCCACGGAAAAAGTTTTGAAGAAGCTCGGAATTGACTCCTCGTATTTCCCCTACCAGTCACAATCGTTTCTTCCTGCCCGCGATCTGAGCGAGCTCGGAGCGACATTTCGCTCCATAGTCCAGGATCGGTGCGACGCATTGGTAGTCTTTCCGGATTCTGCAATGTATGAGGTCAGCGACCGCATTGCCCAATTCGCATTGGAAGCCAAGCTCCCTTCCGTTTCCGGCTGGTCCCCGTTCGCCCAAAAAGGATTGCTGATGACGTACGGGCCGAACGTGCGCGAGTTGTATCGATCCCTTGCACGCTACACAGACCGGATTCTGCGCGGCACGAAGCCCGCTGAGCTACCGATCGAGGTTCCGGCTAAATTCTATCTGGCAATCAATCAGAAAACGGCCAAGGGGCTTGGCCTCGAAACGCCACCGACGCTGCTCACCCGCGCCGATGAGGTGATCGAGTAGGTGGAATGTCGCTTTTGATCCAAAGCGGACATCAGGCAACTTTGGCTCTCCGGCTTCGGGCCTCGGCAGACGCGAAATTGCCGCGTGTGCGGTCGATATGTGACTTTAGCTCGAAAAATAGCTCAGAACTTCGCATCGGAACGATGTTTGCGGCCCTTACAATGCCTTCCAGCTCGGCTTGAAGAGCTTTCATCTCGGAAGCGCCCACCCCAGCCAACAACGCGTTATCAACGATTCTGAGGCGGCGATATAACCTGCGTACGCGGTCGTGGATGAACCAAAGAAAAAGCTTCGGCACATAATTAAACACTGGCACCACAATTGCTATCACAGCCACGAGCACAGCAATGACTCGTTGCGCGTAATTGGTCATCCAGAAAGGCAAATACCAGTTCAAAAACGAGGGACCGTTTTTGTAGAAATCGCGAGCGCCTTGTGACATGGGATATTCCGGATCGGTCTCAGTGGGAAATTCACCGACCTTATGGAAGAGTCCGGGGCTCGAATGTGCCTGCGAGATTGCAATCGCCAGGAGATCGACGATTGCCGGGTGAACTCCTTTGCGAACCATCAGGACGTTGGTCGTTGCAACGAGAGTCGTGTCTGCGGTCGGCAATTTTCTTTGTAGATCGATAGCGCCCCGGGGCAACACCAGCCGAACCAGATAGGGAAAGATTCGAGTTAACGCCTCAGCCTCGGAAAAATTCATAAGACGGTACTGTGGACCTCTCAGCAATGCATCAAGGATTGGCGAGTCGGGTGAAAAGGTACGAAAGACCGCGTCGATCCCTCCACTGTCAAGGTTATTGATGACATGTTCCGATGGGACGGTCACGAGTGTCGTGTTGTCATAAGTTATGCCGGCGACAGCGAGGATCTTTTCGCACACGGTTCGGTCACCACTACCTTCAGCTCCGAGGCCAATGCGCTTGCCCCTGAACTGCGTCAGATCGGTAATGGGTTCTCCGGTCGGATAAAAAAGCCAAAAAATCTGATGGTCGAGGCGTCCTAATGAAATCAAATCAGGTGCCAGCCTGCTGTTCGAAATGCCGCCCTGCATAAATCCGATCTGAATGCCGGAATTTGCATCGTTCAAAAGGCGAAGATTTTCTTTCGCGCCGTCAGTTAGGCGCAGGTCCACCTTAATGTCAGTTCCCGACAAGATGCCCTGATAGCGGGTGCCGAGAATATGATAATGCTCGCCTTGCGGTGAGGTCGCGATTGTGATGTGCGACGGCGGAGCGGGAATGAGATACGCCATTCCAAGCCAAGTGAGACCGGCGACACACAATATCGCCGCCAGCATTTTGAACACGTGCCAACGAGTGAACCCCAGCATGAACGTTTCCGTTCGGCCCGCAGGTGAACACGAATTGTCGTCCGAAAAGCTAGACCCCCACAACTGACGTCAGGCTACACGTGCTTTTATGACGCGGGCAATGGTACTCGCCGGGATGTCCGCTTGGCCCTTAGCGGACTTCGGTTTTCGCATCGCAAATGTCCGCTATTGACCCTTTGCGGACATGGACTGCTGCAGACAAGGCTTCGCTCATCAAGAAGGCAACACGGCTCGCAGGTTCGCCGACTATTGCCTGGAAGGCCGGGACGACAATTTGGCTTTCGGCGCCGGCAGCCAGCTCTTCCTGAGGACTTTCTGAGCAAGCTTGCGGTCGAGGTGCGGCCCGATCAGCGTCTCGAAGGCGAAGGCGGCCTGGCGGTATTCATCGGCACAACCCTCCGCCCGCTCCTTCGGGAGATGGCCCTTCGCCACGACGTCACCGAATAGTTTTGGGTCGGCGCCGTAGGCGATGCACATGACATTATACAGGCGTTGCGCGGGCGTGGCGTGCTCGTTCGCGAACCTCTCGAGCTTGGGCGTTTTCGTCTCGGCTTTCGCTTCGGTGAAATAGGCGTAGGCGACACCGCCGATAAGCCGGCGTGCCTGGTCCTTCCCAAGTTGTAGCTCGATGTAGGCCGCCACCTGATCGGCCGCGTCTTCTTCGCGCCCGAACACCGGCAACTTGTAGATCTCGAAGATCGCGTGGCCGAATTCATGCAGAGCAGTGTCGGTAACGGGTCCGAACAACGCATCAACCGGCGTGATGCCATCCGCGGTGGTTTCGCTCGGCGCGGTCCGCCATATCTCCTCGATGTATTCGTAGCAAATCGTGATCGCCCCATCCTCGTACCAGGCGTTGGATTCGCCATCGCAGCCCTCGGTCTTCACGAGCAGCGTCCGTGGCAGACGGAAGGGGCTGAGAAACTCGCGCAGGTTCTCGAGCGCGCGTATTTCCTTCAGCTTGCGGTAAATCACCTGATGCGCGGGGTTCTTCGGCGCGACGTAATCAATCTTGATCCGGTTTGGCTTTGCGGCGCCCGCCTGCGCGGCCGCCGCAATATCGGGGACGAGAAAGGCACCAACAAAGGCGACCGCCGAAACCAGGAAAAGTCGCAACGCGCTCATCATTCGCGATCCCCGCATCCGCGAGATTCCCCGGATAAATCCGCAATGGAATATTTGCGCTTTACCAACCCTCCGCACGTCAGTTCTCCACTTGCCCACCGTCATAGCCGCAGGCGATGCGGCCGAGAGCCAAACGGAAGGCTTCGCTGTTGACGGTTGCGGCCAACGCCGCGCCCTCGCTTTCATCATCTATGCGTCGCGCGCGTGCCAGCAGCGCGACGATGAGCGCGGGCTCGAGCCAGGGCAAATCGGCCCAGAAGCCGCGAACGAGATCGCGCGCCAGCGCATGATCCGGGTGCTCCGCGTTCTCGGGCGCGCGGCCAATTTCATACATATGACGCACCGCGTGCCAGTCGGCACGTTCGCGCGGCAGGCGCGCCATGATCGCGGGATGCTCCTCAGCAACGTAAAAGCGATTGAGAGTGTCGAACAGCGCGAAGCGGTAGCCTTGCGACAACAATTGCGGCTCCCAATCCTGCCAGGCTGGCTCCCCCGATCCCGGCGCTACCGCCTCGGCCACGATCACTTTGGGACGGAAGCGCTTGAAGTCGCCGCCGGCGAGCACGTCAGGCTCGGCGCCCTCCACGTCAATCTTGAGGAAGTCGATCTCGCCGACGCCTTGCGCCTCGCACAGGGAGGCGAGCGTCACGACTGGCAGTCGCAGGCTGCGATAGCCGACGCCAAGGGCTTGGGCATTTTGGGCATGCCGCTCAATCGTGGTGGAGAAGCCGTGCAGGCGCTCGACCAAGAAAAAATCGCGCTCGCCATTCGTGCGACCGACGAGCGCTTGCACAACCGTATCGCGCGGGCGCAGCCGGGCGTAGAGCGCCGCTAGTTCAGGTTGCGGCTCAACGACGATCCCCTGCCAGCCGCGCTGGTAGAACCAGCACGAGACATTGTCGGCCACCGGGTGACCAGCGCCGAGGTCGATATAGCGGCCGGTCACTTGGCCTGCGAAAGCGAGCGACAGGTGATAGTCCTCGAGATTCTGCGTGTAGGACAGGTCCATCGTGCTCTCCGCGCGGTGCCATACAATGCGACAGCAGATTCGCTTTCGGGGTAACGCGGATGGCAGGCATCCAATCCGCTTTATTCATGCAAAGCCGCGCATTAAGCGCTTAGGGCGTGCCGAATTTTTAGGTCGCCTTGTTTATCTTGACCACTGATTTCTGGTGGAGCTTGCGTGGCGTCGTTATCACCAAACCTGGCGGCCATGTTGTACGCGCGCGAAGCTCATCAACGGTGCTTTCGAGAACGCCCGTTTCGGGATCGGCCTTAACCTTCATGTCATTCGGCAAGCCGGCGAGGGCCAGCTGAAGTTCATCAATGCTTGCCGGGACATTTCGGAATAGTTGTTCTGCCTTCATTTTGAATGGATCTGCAGGCTCGTGTCACAAGCTACCCAATATTATCCCGCCGGGATAAAGCCGCAAAGATGCGAGCGAGTGATCGTGGGGTTGCGTAATCGTCGCGAATCTGGCCTAAAACAACAAAGAAGCGAGGATCGCGTGAACGATCCTCGCCTCCCTGTCAGATCAGGACCTTGATATTGCCGCGGGCTTGGAGGCGCGCGGCGATATCGCTCTTGACCTTACACAGACCCGAAAGCTCTTCGAACTCTCGGACCACGTCGGCGTGACCCTTGCGGATCACGTCTGCGCACCATCAAACGGTTTCAAGCCGCCGTTTATGACAGCATCGGCCCGCCACTAGCGTTTCATGACCCGTCAATAGCGGTACCCGTTGGCTCCCCTTCGTCTGATGCCTTCGGCTCAAACGCGGGGCGGGTGTGCCGCCCTGGGGACCACAGCTGGCCAACAGCCGCAATCCTTCGGTAGGCGACCAAATGTTGGGCGAGCACCGCAGGAGAGTTGAGTCAGCGGTCAAATAAAGTTGTTGAGGAACTATGACGGGATTCAAAAGAGTCCTGCAGGGGAAGTCGGCCCCCGAACCGTCCCCGCGGTGAGATGAACAGGCCGCACCCGTTGACCTACAATCCTACCGTTTGCACCGAGGACCACCGCTGACTTAGGGCGCGGGGGTATCGGTTATGGCAACGCAAGGAAAACGCTCTCATCATTGATTTGCATCAAGATTTCTGCGCCTCGCCAGTAAATAATGACCAAGTGTGATTGGTGGACGTGCCGGACATCGCGCAGGTGAGTGAAGGCGAAAGACGAACAACCATGAAATACGTCATGGTGAAGGTGTTGGCTCTTATCGCGCTCGCTTGCTCGCTGGATGCAACAGTGCACGCTGAGTCCTTTGCCAAGCGGGTCGACATCGGCAGGGGACGGACGATGTACATCGAGTGTCATGGCAGCGGATCACCCACCGTGCTGCTCATCTCCGGTACCGACACGGCGTCTGACCTGTGGCACGCCGCCGATCAGAAGGGGCCGACGGTTTACGACGACATCCAGAAGACGACACGGGTATGTGCCTACGACCGACCCGGTGCGCCGCACCTCGATCAAACCCTCAGCCGCAGCGACCCGGTGCCGCAGCCGACCAGTCCACAAAACGGGGTCGATGACCTCGTCGCCCTGCTGAAGGCGGCCGACGTCCCCGGCCCGTACGTCCTTGTCGCGCACTCTTTCAGCGGCACGATCGCACGGGTCTTCGCCGGGCAGCATCCCGACGAAGTCAAAGGCATCGTGTTCGTTGACGTCCTCACGCCCGAGCTTCGCGCGCAGATGACTCCTGAGGAGTGGAAGATCTGGAAGCACGTCAATGCCCGGCCGGCCAAGGCCCTCGCGGCCTATCCGGATCTGGAACGGCAGGATTTCGACGAGACTCTGGACCAGACGGCACGCGCGGCGGCGCTAAGACCCATGCCGGTCGTCGTGCTCACGGCCAGCGACAAGTTTGTCGATGTCGTGCCGAAGCTCATCCAAGCCGGTGAGCTGCCGGCGGATACACCGCCGGACTTCGGAGCGGTCGTCGACCGGACAAACTCGGCTGCCCAGAAACAACTCGCTGCGCTCGTGCCCGGCGCGGTGCACATCACCGACACTCACGCGGGACACAACATCATGATCGACAATGCCCCAGTCGTCATCCAGGCCATCCGCATGGTAGTCGACGCGGTGAGAGCCGGGCAGACCTCGCTAAAGGGATGACGCATTCCGCATTATCAGAAAGGCGCCCGCCTTATGAACTCCCGCAAGGCGCCAATCGGTATTTGATGGTTCCTCGCTCTTCTGCTTCGCGACGGTTTTGGCTTTGATTCATTTTGAGCAACTTGCTGACTGGACGCACCGAACAAATGCAGTTCGGCGTCGAGCGCCGATACCGACCACGGTATCTGTGCGCGCGACGTCGCTTTGCTCACTTGAAGCCGGGTCTTTTTAAAAATTTGCTCTATATCAAGACCTCGCTGGCGCATCGTTGCCACGAGAGTCCCCGTATAGAGGCTTTGATCTTTAGAACCATCGATGGAAATTGCGCCCGGCGCCGCGGCGAAAGCTACAAGGGTCCCGGAGGTCACATTTTCCGCCGCAAGGCCTCTTGCCAGCGGCTTGCCACTTGCGGCGCCTAATCGATGGTCGCGTGACCCGTCGAGTATGATGATCCGGGCCGCGAGCGGTGTCTTCGCCAGTTCGTCGGTAAAATCTTTCAGTCGATAAGCCTCGCCCGCCAGGTCGCTCGCTTGATTGACAACAGCGTCGACCGGAACCAGGAAGTTCTCACCGTTGGACTGCGCGGCGTAACCCGAATAATAGAAAATGGCGACGCTGTCGGGCCCGCCAGCCGCAACCTTATCGAGAAAGTCACGTATGCCCGGCCGGATATCTGCCTTGCTGATATCGTGCAGTTCGGTCACCTCGTAGCCAGCCGCAAGCAACGTTTTTGCGACGATGGACGCGTCGGCATTCGGTGTCCTCAGGGCGGC
This sequence comes from uncultured Alphaproteobacteria bacterium, assembly GCA_963707615.1. Lineage (GTDB taxonomy): Bacteria > Pseudomonadota > Alphaproteobacteria > Rhizobiales > Xanthobacteraceae > Pseudolabrys. Next base: position 94,182 of record CAVPQT010000005.1, on the reverse strand, counting down.
GGCACTTTTGTAGCCGCCATTGCCAATGACAAGCGCGTTGCCCCTTTGTTGCTTGGCCGGACTCGACTTGTTGCTGGGCTCGGCCTTTTTGCGCTGCCGTTGGATCGCGTCCATCACGTCCGGCTGCTGAGAAAGCATTGCGTCGCCGAGCTTTTGGGTCCAGTCGATCCTGCTGCTCATCATTGAAAGAACGTCTGGTCTGGTGACCAACGATTTCACGCTGCCATCCCACGACTGCTTTTCCGCCTCCGCCTTCAGTTGATCACCCTTAAGGTCCTTGTTCTCGTTCACCCACCGATCGGCCATCACGAGCTCGAGAGGGTAGGTCGATGCCGTCAAGACCGAAGTCAGTAGATCGTCGGGATACAACGCGATTGGCGCGACGAGGGCGTCGAGCTCTTGGGATTTGAGCGATTGCGCGTTTGGTGAGGCGGCGGGCGACGGTTGGTTTTGCGCCAAAACCACCATGGGAGTCGGCACGACGACAAAAAATATCAGCAGCATCCGTACCAAAAGCCGACGCAAGTTCATCTGCGCCTCCACTCAAACGCACGACCACCCGCCCGCATCATTCATCCAATGCGGGCTCACGCGTGCGTTACACCGTTCGCGAACCCTGGATGACGCGCTTGACCACCATGGCCGCGATGCCCGCGAGCACGGCCTTGGCCTGCGGTGAGCCCAGCATATCGATAATCGGGTTCGACCGCTGCGTTTGCTCCCGAGCCTGAACGTCGCCACTGCCGAGCATATCCCGAAGTTGGCCGGGCTTTCCGTGCAGATCGGTGAGCACTTTGCCGAGCTCCTTGGGTTCGGGTGTCACTTGTCGCGGCAACGCCACGCCAAGCGTCGCGGCTCTCTCCTGCAACATCTTCAGGAACGCCGCCCGGTCCTCCGGCGACAGCTTGCCAAGCGCCTCTATCGCCGCCTGAGTGTACTGATTAGCCGGCACAGCGTGCGACACATCACCATATCGCTTCAGTACTTCCTGATCCGAGTAGCCCTCGGACGGACTTCCTTGTTCATATCGATCAACGAAATCCCGGTATTCTTTCTGGCGTTGTGTGCCGCCAAGCAACTCGTCAAGGATACCCATACAAAGTTCTCCTTTGCGCAAGAGTGACTGCTGACGCTGAGCTGGAATGAACCCAGCCCAAGCCAATCATGCCCTACGTGCGCACTGACCTTTTTGATCTAGCGCAATGCGGTCGATCCCACTTGGACGAACGTAAGAAGCCGCACACCTCTGAGAAAAGGTTTTCGAAACCATTGGTGGTCAAGGAATTTTTGATGCGGACGACTAGCCCCAGGCGTTTCACGGTTTTTCTCGTCGGTGACAATCACGTTACACTCGAGGCTCTGAACCGCCTTTTGCGGGAAGCCGGCTACGAGACCAAGGCCTATACGGCGCTGCAGGCTTGTATTGAAGACCATGACCAAGCCGTGCACGGATGCATCTTGCTCGATCTATCCATGCGAGGGCCGGACGCCACCAACGTAGAACGGGATCTTGTGCAGGCGGGCATTGATCGCCCGATAATTTTTATAGGGGGCGACCAAGCATCACCTGCGCAGGCCTTTGGAGTATGTGAGGTAGACCTGATCAACTCCGCCAAAAGAGCCGGATTGCTAAGCGCTATCAGAAGTGCAGCAAAGCGGGACAGTGACAGGTTGCACTGCTGTGCTGTCGCAAAGCGTGTCGACACCCTTACCTCGCGCGAACGTAAAGTTTTGGCGCTGGTCGTTCGTCGCATGTCAAACAAGAAAATCGCCGCGGGTCTTGGAATTCGAGAAGAATCGATTGAAGTGAACCGGTCCCGAGGGATGAAAAAGCTCGGCGTTAAAAACCTGCCCGAACTCATCCGGATAACGAGCAAAGTCGCAAGCGATCGGTAACTGACGCTCACGACTATTCGACTGCGCAAATCAGCTGCGCTCGATCTTGGCAGACATTGCCAGCGTTGCGCCCGTCCGCCAATGGCCTAACGCGGACGTTTCTCAGTCGCGCTTTGTGGGATCACCCTTTGGACCAAGGCTGCGTCTCATTGCTTTGAGGCGTTGTGCCTCTTTGTCGAGATCATCAATTTTCTCGTCGAGCCGGGTCATCTTGGTTTTCGGCGTTTCAGTGCCGCGCAGCTTGTCGATCGCTTGACCGACAGAGAGTTTGGTTGTTTCAGCCATGTTAATCCGTCCTCACTGCATCGAGATCGTCATCCCACTCAGACTAAGAGAGGCTTCGAGACCGATCGCCGGTCCGCGGACCCTTATAACGACGCCATTTGCGTTCTGCAGCGTCGCAACCCGTCCGCCGCCCACTATGGCAATCGCAGCAGAGCCCTGCGTGTACGTGCCCACGATATCAGCTGCGGTTCGAAGATTGGAAGCAGTGCCAACCAGGTCAACCGCTGACGCGCCAATCGTGCCTACATTGATGCCGCCGATGCTGAGTCGGTAATTTCTGCCTTTGAAATTCAGGACGCCGGAGCCGCCCCCGATGCCGACAATGAATCCAGCCTTGACGATATGGAAGCGTACGTTGCCTGTCGCTGCGTAAACCTGTGACGATACGCTGGTCAGCGTGATCGCGGCCGCCAATACAGCTGCGCAAATTTTCGCTGAACGATTAAAGCCAAGCATTTATGCCTCCCAAATATATTTTCCCAAGGAAACAAAGCGGCCCCAGCATGTTGCGTGAGGTGGGATACCTTGCCCTACGCCGGGACCGCTCCGTAGCAGGTGCCAGCACCTGCTCAGATGGATCATAGGTCCAGGAGTGGCAGGAGTTTTTGACATAGCTCAAGCTGATCCTGGTCCGGTCCTGAAATGCAAAACTCAAGACGAAGAAGACGAGCACGAGGTAGATCAACATAAGACAACATGTTGGGCCAAGGTCCAACTTCTGGTTGTTCGTCAAAAGCTTAGTCTACGGCTTTGTTTTGGTCGGTTGTTGCGTGGAACGAGCCGGGTCCATCACCCGGACATTGACGATTCGAAATCAACTTGCCCTTGAGCGCGTTATGGATTGAAGCAATGCGCGCTATTGTCTGCTTTCGGCGGAGAAGCCGATATCGAGAGATAAAAATTGACTGAGCAGATCCACGCCTACGTTGATCAAATTGCCAAGGCGCTGGAGCTCGCAGGCGTCGCAATCATTGTTGGCGGAATTGTCCTGTCAAGTTGGTGGTTCATCCGGGATGGGACGCGCACAGGTGACTGGCAATCCGCCTATCCCAATTACCGTTCGAATGTTGGTCGCGGGATCTTGCTTGGGCTCGAACTGCTCGTGGGCGCAGACATCATCGCCACGATCACCGCCCCGCTAACAGTTATGAGCGTCGGGTTACTCGCTGGAATCGTACTGATCCGCACCTTCCTGAGCTTCTCCCTGGAAACCGAGATTGAGGGCTGCTGGCCGTGGCAGCGCGCCGCAAAAGACGCTGTGCGTGGCGAACGAGAACAACGTTAGCGATTGACCCTGGTGTCCGCTTCGAAATCCAGCACGCGGAGAATGTTTTGATTCAGATCAAACGGACCAGGATTTCGGTATGAAATGCTGAATGGTCGATACTCTCGGGGATACGTATGACTTCTGCACCGCCTAGCCGCATTTGTGTTGGCCTTCATGGTGATGGCCCCGCTCGCGGCAACCGCCCAAACTCCGGCATCACCGGCACCGGCCAGCACCCAGACTGATCAATTGCTGAAACCTGGCGAGCTCGACGCTCTTGTTGCACCCATCGCTTTGTACCCCGACACGCTGCTCTCTCTGGTCCTCATGGCCTCGACCTATCCCCTCGAGGTCATACAGGCTGACCGCTGGGTGAAAGAACACAAGAAACTCAAGGGCGACGAGCTGAAGGCCGCAGTAGATAAAGAGGGCTGGGACGAGAGCGTGAAGTCATTAGCGGCCACGCCGGATGTTCTGGCTATGATGAGTGACAAGCTCAGTTGGACGCAGAAGCTGGGCGATGCGGTCCTCGCGCAGCAGGCGGATGTCATGGACGCCATTCAGCGCTTGCGGACGAAAGCCGATGCGAACAACAAGCTGGCCTCGAACAAGCAGCAGACGGTTTCCAAACGGCAGGAGCAGGGTCGGCAAGTCATCACGATTGAGCCAACGGACCCCGAAACGCTCTACGTGCCATACTACGATCCCGGCGTCGTTTATGGCGCGTGGCCTTATCCGGAGTACCCGCCATATTATTGGGGGTATCCCGGATATATCGGCGCCGGACTCATTGCGACCGGGCTCGCGTTCGGCGCGGGTTGGGCTCTGGGAAACTGGGGCTCGGGCGGAAATTACTGGGGCGGCGGCTGTAACTGGGGCAACGGCAATATCAACGTCAATCGGCCACGCGTTAATCCGCTGAACGGCAACAACTGGCAGCACCGGCCTGAGCATCGGCAAGGTGTCAGATACAACAACGGTAACGTGCGTCAGAAGTTCGGCGGCGATCGCGGACGCGTACAGGATCGGATGGATTTCCGCGGTCGCGGTGGCAACCAAGTTCTCAGACCTGGCGGCGATCGACCGGGTGCGGGACAGAGGCCTGGCGCAGGACAAAGACCAAGTGCTGGACAGCGACCTGCAGGCGGCAGGCCCAGCGCAGGACAAAGGCCTTCGAAGGGAAAACCTGGTGCAAATCGGCCGTCAGGCGGAAAACGCGCTGCGCAGCGGCCCTCAGGCGGACGAGGCGGCAACGCTTTGGGAAATATTGGATCGGGCAGGGTCGCTCATCGGTCGTCCGCGCGCGGTCGCGCGAGTGTCGGAGGCGGTGGTTTCCGTGGCGGCGGTGGCGGCGGTGGCTTCCGTGGCGGCGGTGGTGGTGGCGGCTTCCGTGGCGGCGGTGGCGGCGGTCGTGGTGGTGGTGGAGGAGGTCGTGGTGGCGGTGGAGGCCGAAGGTCCGACATCACGCTCAAGCACGATATCGTCCTGCTCGGTCATCTTCCCAATGGCCTCGGCTATTATCGCTTCAGCTACAACGGCAGCGACCGTCCCTATGTCGGCGTGATGGCGCAGGAAGTGCAAACTGTCATGCCGAAGGCGGTGGTGCGTGATCGCGATGGTACATTGCGCGTCCTTTACGACAGGCTCGGCGTCAGGTTCCAGACCTACGAGCATTGGATTGCGTCGGGTGCCCGTGTGCCGATGACGGCGAGGATGCACTAATGAGCAAACCTCTTTTTTCGCTGACAATTGCTGCGTTTCTTTGCGCTGCGACATCAGTGGCGATGGCCCAGCAGACTTTCAAGACTCCGGAAGAGGCCGCCACCGCTTTGGTCAACGCCGCGAAATCGGGTGACTTGAAATCCATCGTGACCGTGCTCGGTCCCGATGGAGAAGACATCGTGTCTTCGGGAGACGAGGTCGCGGATGCAGCAACACGAGCAAAATTTATCGCCGCCTTCGATTCAAAGCACACGATCGCAATGGAAGGCGACAGCAAGGCGATCATGGTCGTAGGACCGGACGACTTCCCGCTTCCGATTCCGCTCGTTCGAAAGGATGGACTCTGGCGGTTCGACACTGCCGCGGGCCGCGAGGAGATTCTGTTTCGTCGGATCGGCGAAAACGAGCTCGACGCGATTCAGTCCGCTCTCGCCTATGTTGATGCGCAGGACGAGTACGCGGAAAAAGACCGCACGGGTGCTGGCGTCAACACTTACGCTCAGCGAATTATCAGTCAGCCCGGCAAGAAAGATGGGCTGTACTGGCCGACGTCACAAGGTGAACCGCCAAGTCCCCTGGGCGAACTTGTTGCGGAGGCGACGAAGCAAGGATATCGCGTCGGCGCCGGACGGAGCCCTTTCCACGGCTACTACTTCAAGATTCTCACCAAGCAAGGGGCGGCGGCGGCCGGCGGTGAACTCGAGTATATTGTGAACGGCAAGATGATCGGCGGGTTCGCACTCGTGGCCTATCCAGCTGAATACCGGAATTCAGGCGTGATGACCTTTATCGTCAATCATGCCGGCACCGTTTTTCAGAAAGACCTTGGACCGAACACGACTCAAGTCGCGGAACGCATGACCGCATTCAATCCGGACAAAACGTGGCAGAAAGTCAGCGACACCGAGCCGTTGCGATAACGGTTCAATCCAAACCGCTGGCTCGTGTCTTTGTCACCACGCGATGGATTTGCCTTCCAGGGCGGCAAGTAACTTGGCGTCGTGCCCGTAAATATCCTGGCGAAAATTTGCAACGCCGTCATCAGCCCACGCGGTCAGGTAGGTGATGTGGACGGGCAAAGGCTCACGCAAGTTGACCACGGTATTTTTCGTCGAGGCAACAACGTCGTTGATGCGTTCCTTGGTCCATCCTTGTACACCGCCGACGCGAAGAACCTGTTCGGCAAGGTCGAGAGGTCTCGACAAGCGAATACAGCCGTGACTGAAGGCACGTACGTTGCGCTCAAACAGATTGCGCGCCGGACTGTCGTGCAAATAGACATTGTGTGGATTTGGGAACATGAACTTTACACGACCGAGCGCGTTGTTGGGACCCGGCCGCTGCCGCAACTGATACGGAAAATGCCCGGGTCCGACGCTGGACCAGTCAACTGAACTGGGGTCTGACACCTGATTGCCGCGGACCACTTCAAAGCCTTGCGCGGACAGGCCCGCAGGGTTCCTTCGGAGCACCGGCAATTCCTCGTTGACGGCAATGTCCGGCGGCACGTTCCAATACGGATTGAATTCAAGAAACCGGATGCGATCACTGAACACAGGCGTCCGGTGATAGGGCTTGCCGACAACGACTGCCATGCGTTCTTCGACTTTACCTGCGTTGACGCGGCGCAGCTCGAAGCCAGCGATGTTCACGATCAGATATTGTTGCCCCAGGTTCTCCGGCATCCATCGCAAACGCTCCATGGCCAGGATGATGCTCTTGATGCGTTCCTGCACCGGTACGTTCATGGCCACGATTGTCGTGGATCCGATCACTCCGTCGCCTTCGAGGCCCTGACGGGCTTGAAAGCGCTTGACCACTTCGACCAATGCATTGCCGTAGAGCTGCCCCTCGGCTGTGCCGACTTCGCCACTGGCGACGTCGGTTAGCGAAAGTCGGGCACGAATGGCGGGTATACGTGGGTCGCTCATGCCAGGCTTAATGGATTCTCCCAGCGGGACCGTGTTCCAGCCACCTTTGGCGGCAAGTGCCCTGTACTTTGCGAGCACAGTGCGAAGTGCGGCATAGCGCTGACCCGGCGGCTGCCACGCATCGAAAAAGCGATCGATGCTGTCGGTCTGCGCGAGATCCTTAAGTGCGGCCTGTTGGTCGATGGTGCGACTTTCGATGAAGAAATTGGGATCGACTTTGCTCGGCAGGAAGCGACCGACCTTGAGGTCCGAGGCATATTCAAGAAATGCCGAGGAAAAATAGAGTTCGATAATGGCAAGGCCGCGTTTGTCAGCCGACGGCCCGGTCGCGCTGATGGTTGCGAGCTGCTTGCTTGGATAGTCGTTTGGGTCGAGGCCATCAGCCTCGGCATTTTTCAGTCGCGAAATAAGCGCGTTCGCACGGCTGCTCGCCAGCCAGAGCAATTCGCCTCCGAAAGTCTGATAGTAGGCCTCCAGCGCCTCGCGACGCTGGCGAATCGGAAGCGGCAGATTCGGCTCTTTTGCCAGCAGGTCGAGGAGATTAATTCGGATCACGGCAAGATCGCGAGGAGAACTGACGATCTGGGCCTGGGCATCAGAAAACTGCAATGCCAGCGCGAAACAAAGCAGAACAGTTGACGCAAAAATGCGTCGGATCGCTCCTGGTAACGTTGCGCTTTTATATCGTGGCGGTTTGCTGATCATCTTTTCGAATCCGGTCACTGCATCGGTGGTGCGTACAGCAACCCTCCTTGCGTCCACAGCGCATTCACTCCGCGGCCGAGGGCCAAGGGTGTGTTCTCTCCCAGATTGCGTTCGAATATCTCGCCGTAATTGCCGACACCGACAATCACTTTGACGAGCCAATCATTTGGCAACCCGAGTGACTTCGTTGCTGGCGCGGCAAGCTCGATCGCCCGCTGTCCCTGGCCCGCCGCAATCGATTTTGAGTTCAACCCGAGCTCCTCGGCATTGATCAAGGCAAAGAGCGTCCAGCGTACCAAACCAATCCACTTGGCATCATCTTTGCGCACTACAGGCCCGAGCGGTTCCTTGGATATGACGTCACGCAGAATGACGTGATTTTGGGGCTCTGGCAGCAGCGATCGTGCGGCGGCCAATGCGGAACGATCGGCGGTGAATGCGTCGCATTTCTCCGACGCGTATGCCGCGCGGGCGTCCGTCCCCTCCGTAAATCGCAGAAACGAGACCTTGAGTTTTCTGCTCTGGAAAAAATCTGCGGCGTTTTGTTCAGATGTCGTGCCGGTACCGACGCAGATTCTGGCTCCATTGAGTTGAAGAGCGCTTGTGGCTCCGAGCAAAGTTGGAACAAGAAATCCCTGTCCGTCGAAATAGCTAATGCCCACGAACTCAAGGCCGAGTTCGAGGTCGCGTGACATGGTCCAGGTGCTGTTGCGAGACAGAAGGTCGATGCGGCGATCCGTCAGTGCATTGAAGCGAACGTCCGCCGTCAGTGAAACGTATTCGACCTTCGCAGTGTCACCAAGCACGGCAGCCGCGACAGCCTTGCAAAAATCAACGTCGAAGCCTCGCCAGACGCCCGATTCGTCCTTTTTCGAGAAACCTGGGAGTCCTTCGCTGACGCCGCAGATCAACTTATCTCTTGCGCGAACATCATCGAGTGTCCCCGCCGACGCGCTGGGCGATACGATGAAGCTTTCGATAAAAAACATTGCGACCGCACAGACGACAAATAAGCGAGTCAAAACGTGCGTCAGGAGGTGGCGAAACTGTAAATGGTGCATTTCAAAAATTGCGCGCTGACCAAAACTGTGGATGATCCCCGTCGTGCTCAGAGAAGCATACAAACGGTGGCTAAAAAAGGGCTCGCCTGGCCCAGAAGGACATCCCGTAACGGCCTTTTCGCATCCCCTACACGGCGGTAACATCAACGCGTATCGATACGGGGGCGACTTCCTGAATACAGGGAGCCGTCATGAACACGAAGGTCTTGCTCACAGCCATTGCACTATTGTGCGCGGCCGCTTCGCCGGCAATTTCGCAGCAAGCCCCGCCGCCGTCGGAGCAGGCAAAGCAGACTGAAGCGCTGGTTATTGAGGCTGCGGCGCTCGTTGATAAGGTGGGCAAGTCAGCGTTCGTCGAGTTCAGAAAAAAGGACAGTGAGTGGTTTCACGGCAGCACGTATTTGTTTGCCTACGATTTGAAAGGAAACGTATTGCTTAATCCGGCCTTCCCGAAGCGCGAAGGAACGAACGTGACCGGTGAAAAGGATGCCAAGGGCAAGCTATTTCACAATGAAATTATAAAGACCGCTGAAACAAAAGGATCGGGATGGGTCGACTACATGTTTCCAAAGCCGGGTCAGACTGAACCCTCGCAGAAATGGGCCTACGTAAAGAAAGTGACCGTAGACGGGGTTGCGGGGTTGATAGCCTCAGGCTTCTATCCTGAGTAACGGATACCAGACGGGAAAGCCGGCTGCCGTCGTAGCCTTCGCGCTGCTTCCCACCTCAAGGAGGTTTGCAATGAAATTTGCCCTGCCGTTCACGCTGATCGCACTGTCGGTGATCACAACCGCGCACGGACAGGTACCGGCCAACAACGTCATTCCGGTTACACCAAGCACGTTTGCTCGAGCTGAAACGGATCTCTATTTCAGCGCGGTGGCTCTCAAGAACGGTGGCTTCGGCAAATTGTATTTCAAGCGCGACGTCACACCAATCGATCAACAGGACATCATCCGCCAAAACCGCGATACGCTCTACGGAGCAGGGGTGTTCGACCTCAAGGCGGGTCCGGTAACCGTCACGCTTCCGGATGCCGGCAAGCGCTTCATCTCGATGCAGATCATCAATGAGAATCAATATACCTGGCCTGCGATCTACAATTCGCAGCCACACACGATCACGAGGCAGCAAGTCGGCACCCGTTACGTGCTGCTCGGGTTCCGTATTCTGGTCGACCCCAACGATCCTAAGGACCTGCAACAGGCGCGTGCGCTGCAAGACGCCATCAAGGTCGAGCAACCCGGCGGCCCCGGCACGTTCAAGGTGCCGAAATGGGATCCGGCAAGCCAGAAGAAGATACGCGATGCGCTGTTGGTGCTGGCAACGACAGGCAATGACACGAGCCGTGCATTCGGGACCGAGGACCAGGTCGACCCAGTGCAACGCCTCATTGGAGCAGCCTCCGCTTGGGGTGCAAACCCACCGAAAGACGCAACTTATCTGAACGTCGTGCCGGCCAAAAATGATGGTGCCACGGTTTACAAACTCGTCGTCAAGGACGTGCCGGTGGACGGTTTCTGGTCCGTCAGTCGTTACAATGAGAAAGGCTATTTCGAGAAGAACTCACAAGACGCCTACACGATCAACAACATTACCGGAAAGAAAAGTGCCGACGGCTCGGTTGTCATCCAATTTGGCGGCTGCGATGGCAACATTCCAAACTGTCTGCCGATCGAGAAGGGCTGGAACTACATGGTGCGGCTCTATCGTCCACACGAGGAAATTCTCAAGGGAAAATGGAGCTTCCCAGCGGCTCAGCCGGTCGTTCAGTAGGGGCAAGCATCGGCTTCTGCCACAGGCTTGAGTAGAGCGAAGGGCGTAATGAATTATATCGAAAAGTTTATTGGAATTTCGCCTGACGGTGGCGATGGGTCGCTCGAAATTTTGCTCCTTGTGCTGCTGATTCTGATCATCACAGCGGTTGGCATGCACTTGCCGCACCGAAGAAAGAGGACCGACGAACTTCGGAAGCAAAGGCGATACTGAACTGAGCCTGCAGAGTTTTGCTCGTCGCTACGCGCCCAGTGAAAAGCCCCAAATCGCCAGCAGACCAGCAACGACAAGACCGGCCCACGAAACATTCATAGACACGGGATGGGGTCCGATCTGCACAGTCCACCCTTTAAAGATTCTCCAGCCGTGCAAGATCGCTACTAACGCGAAGATGAGTGCCGTAACTGATGCGTAAGGCATCTTATCCTCCCCTCATAACTGGGTTGCCCACGCGACCTTACCTCAGCCACGCCGTGATCGCATTAGCGTGGTCGAACGTCCGCTTTCGGGAGTAAACCGGACTTGGCTTAATTACTTTTGGTGCCGTCTGTTTCCCCTGTTTCCCCTTGGGCCAATTGCTATTGGCCGGTTATGAGTGGGGAATAGTTGGCGAATGGTTGTTCGCGCTTGCACACGGCCGGGCTTGGTACGCGCAGCACTGGCGTGCGCCGCGGTCCTTTTATGGACCATGACTTCCTGGTCTGCGGAGCCAAGGCGCGTTCTGATCGTCCATGCGTTCGGGCATGCCTACTCGCCCTGGAGCGATATGGCCGGAAGTTTTCGCAACGAGTTGATCAAAAATTCCAAAGAACCAATCGACCTCTACGAGGTTTCGCTCGATACGGCGCGTGTTCAAGACACGAAAGACGAAGCCCCGTTTGTCGAGTACATGCGAGCTCTCGTCGCCGGCCGCAAGCTTGACTTGATAGTTCCGATTGGCGCGCCGTCGGCATTCTTCGTGCAACGTAACCGCCAACTGCTGTTTCCTTCCACGCCTATATTGATTGTGGGAGCAGACAGGCGGCGTATACCCGCCTATTCGTTGACCGAGAAGGATGCCGTCGTTCTTCTTGACCTCGACCTTCCCGCATATCTTGCGAACATTCTGAAACTCCGGCCCGAAACGACCGAAGTGTCTGTTGTTGTCGGCAACTCACCGGTCGAGCGCTACTGGACGTCCGAACTGCGCCGCGACTTTCAACCCCTCGCAGATCGCTTGAAGATCGAATGGTTCAACGATCTGACGTTTGACGAAATGCTGAAACGCGCGGCGGCAATGCCGCCGACAGCTTCGATTTTTTGGTTTTTGCTTTCCGAGGATGCGGCGGGCATTCCTTATTCGCAAGACCGTGCACTCGAGACGATGCGCGAAGTTGCATCGGTGCCGATTTTCGGAATGGGCGATTATGAAATCGGCCGGGGCATCGTTGGTGGTCCTTTGATGCAGACGCAGAAGCTGGGCGCGGAGGGTGCCGAAGTGGCGCTTCGCATTCTAAAAGGCGAAAGTCCGTCGGCTATTAAAATGCCCGACGTGGTTTTCGGCTCGCCGATATACGATTGGCGAGAATTGCGTCACTGGAATATCAGCGAAGGCCGCCTGCCATCGGGCAGTATCGTGCAATTCCGTGAACCCAACGTATGGGAGCGATATCGCTGGCAGATGATTATCCTTGGCAGCGTCCTGCTTGCTCAGGCGGGTGTGATTGCGGGGCTGGTCGTCGAACGCCGTCGCCGTCAGATTGCTGAACGAGAGTTGCGTCAACGCTTGCTCGAAGTCCTTCATCTAAATCGCACCGGGATTGCCGGCGCGTTGTCGAACTCATTCGCTCATGAGCTCCGGCAGCCTTTAGGGGCAATCCAGAGCTATGCCGACGCAGCAATGCTGTATCTCAAGCGAAGCCCCCCAAACCTGGAAAAGATTGAAGGGATACTTACGGACATTCAGAAGGAAGACCGGAGAGCAACGGATATCATTTCCAACTTGCGGGACCTGTTAAAGAAAAAGACCGAAGTCGAGACTGACGAACTCGACCTCAATGACGTGATCATGAACGCGATCGGTATCATTGGGGGCGAAGCTCGAAGGAATGGCGTTCAACTTGACACCTACAGGCCGAATGGGCCTCTGCCGATCCGCGCTGATCGCATTCAGCTGGAGCAAGCGCTTGTAAATCTGGCGGTGAACGGGATCCAGGCCATGCATGACTGCGATCCCGGCAAGCGCGCGTTGTCGATCAGCACTTCGTTGGTGAACGATAACTCAGTCGAAGTGTCGGTTGCCGACACGGGGACCGGAATCCCTCCGGAAAGGCTCAACACAATTTTCGATGCGTTCTACACGACCAAGGGTCAGGGCACGGGGCTTGGGCTATCGATCACAAGCACCATCGTCCAAACCCTCGGCGGAAGAATTTGGGCGGAAAATCGTCCAAGTGGGGGCGCACTATTTAGATTTACATTGCCGTTATCGAAGGCGTCGCAAGTACCCGGCGTTAGCTGAGCCAGCGTCCAGCGAACGGCTGCTTTTGATTGACAAGTAGCGTCAGGTTGCGCGCGCGATTTCCGATTACGGACAATGCGCTCCGCTATCGATCCAGGCTTGGACCAGTGCCCCGGCCAATTGCTGATTGCCCGGCGCGGGTTCGCGACCTTGTCCGGGATTCCAGCCCCAGGCCACCAGATCATCCTTGGCAACATGCTCCTGCAACGCTGCAAGGTCGCGGCCGCCATTGCGGTCTTTATCTTTCAATTGTCGGCAGATTTCGCCGAGTGTTTTTCCTTCCCAGCTCATCGACAACGGTGCGAGCTGCCAGCGCGGATTTCCCGGGATGCTTTGATAGCGCGCGGCTTCGTGCAGCGTGAAATTGCTTTCGGTATGGCACATCGCGCAACTCGCGCCAGGAACCCCCGCACCGGACTCGCCGCGCCATACTGGCGGCGCATGCTCGCGATGTTCAGCGCCCTGAAGCGGGTGGTCTCCGGCTGGATGACAGTTCATGCATCGTGGATTGGTGAGAACTTTTCCGATCTCGGTGAAGATCGCGCGTGATCGATCTTCCTGATTGGCGATCGACTCAAACTCCGATGGATTTTTGAGTGTCTGGTCGGAAGCCGGCCGCGATTCAGTTTGCGCAAACGCGGCTGAAAACGCGACGGCCATCCAGCAAGTCATCGTCAGAACCGATCGAACCAACATCGCCGCACCATTCTGAAACCAGAATGTAACGGTCGGAGAGGAGATAAGGTTCCGCCAGCAAAGGCAAAGCCGACATCGGGTGGGTGAAGTGTTCCCTTCGCTCGCCGCCGAAGAGTCACTTTCAGTTTGTCTCGCTGGCCAGAGCACCTGAAATAAAGTCTTGGGTTGGACCAAAGGCCAATGCCGGGGATGAAAATCAGCTTACAGGTGTAAGTTAGGGTAACAACGTAGGAGGGCTCACAATGCGCTTCGCGACGAGTGTTATGGCTGCGCTTCTTGTTACGCCCGTAGTGCTGATGCAGACGCCAGCCAATGCGCTGCCGTGCGACAATACCCGATGGTGCGCCCAGTACGGGGGGATGGCTGGCGGTGCCACTAACTGCGGCTTTTTCACTATCGAGCAGTGCAGGGCAACGGTGAGCGGTATCGGCGGGTTTTGCGTGCCTAATCAATTTTACAACCCCTGCGGATCTTCGGCCCGTCGCAGCTCCCGGTCTCGTCAAATTCGCTATTAGAATTTTCCAATGTTGCAGCGGTCGTCGAATAAGGGCGCATGCCCGCTTTTGGCCCAAAAGCGGGCATCAGCCAGCATTTCCTGCTGCGGTAGCGAGACCGATTTCAACCTCTATTAACGCCCCCCATTGAGCCGATACGATGCTCACTCTGAGTCGGGGGCAGGGATGAGGCGACGGGAATTTCTCGGTGTTTTGGCTGGTGCGCTGGCATGCCCGCTGGCGGCCCGCGCGCAGTCAAAAGACGCACCACCGGCGGGCGTCACAAAGCAGGACGACTTTGCCGGCAAACTCGATTCCCTTTTGCAACAGGCGGAGCAACTCGGCGCTCCCCTGGCCGCAATTCAGCGCGCCGCTGCGATCTCACGCCAGCCGACTTTCTCCAAAAAAGACGTGTTCGCGGTCTTCGACATTTCTCAGCCGTCGGCGAACAAGAGATTCTACATTTTGGATTTCAAATCAGATCAGGTTACCGCCCACTTCGCGGCGCATGGAAAAAGCAATGGACCCCACGCGAAAGCCACCAAATTCAAAGGCTTTCAGCGGGACCTGGACATGGTCCCGCTGGGACCGCTCAAGAGCATACCCGCGTCTGCCGAGGTGACGAGCCATTACCGGACGATCGTGGATCGCTACGACAAAACCGTTTATCGAAACATGATCGTTGGCGTCCTCGAGGGTATGGCGCCGTACAATCGTTACATCAACCACACGCCGCCGTATAAATGGGTCATTCACCCGAACTGGTACACGACAGCTGGTTATCGCGCCAAGAATAACGGCATGCTGGGGCGGAGCCTCGGCTGCATCACCGTCGATCCGGCGGAAAACAACAAGATCATCGCGCGCCTTCAGGGAGCACTGATCTACGTGACGGTCGGAGATGCTCCTATAGAACAATATTTGTAATTAGCTTTCCGCCCAGTCCACATGAATTGGATTTATTTCCGCTAATGACCTAAAGCGGACGCGGGCAAAATCAGTGCGGCTTACGCGATGAGAACATCCCGGCGGCATTCAAGCCGGCCACGGCCATGATAGAGCCAACGATCAAAACAAATCCGGCGGACAGATGAGGGAGCTTTTGTGCTGCCCGCTCAAAACCAGGCCAGGTCTTTGTGAGCTTGCCCGCGCCCCAAACAACGGCGAGACCGATAGCGATCAAGGTGAGGCCGATCCCAAGACTAAACGCGGCAACCATCGCGACCCCAAGAGCAAACGCTTTTATTTGAATGCAGATGAGCAAGACTGCGATGGCTGAGGGACACGGCATGAGCCCGCCTGTAAATCCGAACCAGATGATCTGCCCGGTGGTGACAGGACCGCGGATGGTTGGCGGCTGATGCGTGTGGCTTCGGTTCTCGTGATTGTGCTCGTGCCCGTGATGGTGACTGTGGCTGTGATGGTGACTGCGCAGGGCCCAGAACATTCGCAACGCAAGCAATACTAGGAGAATGCCCGATAAGGCCGTCAGCCAAGGCTCTGCCTGATCGACAATGTAACGTTCACCCAGCGCAAGTGCCGTGATGGCAAGCCCCCAAACGACAATCGTGTGTCCCACGGCGGCGGATGTCGCGAGAACGACCGCTTGCGCTGCTGTTCCTCGGATTGCAACGATATAGGCTGCCATCAGCGATTTGGCGTGACCGGGCTCAAGCGCGTGCATTGCGCCAAGTAGGATCGCGACTGGCAGATATACCCAAGCGTGAGCCGTACTAGCCTGTATGATTGTTGTTAAGTCTGGCATCGCCGCTCTCCTTGGAGGCGGTTTACATAGGCGTTGGCCGCGCTGTTACACAATCACGCGAGGCACAAATGTCAGCTCCTGGCTCCAGCGGAGCTTCAACAATAGTCAGAGCTTCGACCGCAGCCGGTTGGCAACCCGGCGCGCGATTTCGGCCGGCGCCTCGTCGGGCATCGGGAATATCGAACTGACGTTGATCTCGCCAAGTACGTAAGTGTCCGCTCCATCGGCACCCGTTGGGCCGAGCATGAAGTCCGCGTCCCAGATCATCGGCAGGTCCTGCGGCGGAATGTTCAGCAGCGAGATCAATTGCGGCGTCCACTCGTCTTCCATGAACCGACGCAGACGCTGGAAGCGCGGGTCGGCATTGGAGGTGTAAAGTCGCTGTCCGGCTTCCGCTCGCGAGGCCGGCGCATCGACCAGCGCCTTGACCTTGTGGTGGCCAAAGCCGGCGCAGCGATCGCCTGCCATGTAGCAACGCACCACACCTTCGCTCAGACGTGACTGAAATGGCTGATCGATCACGCCGCCATCCGCGAAATATTCAAGGCATCGTTCGAGAAACGCGTCCAGCGCAAGTTCCTCCGGCACGTCCTTGGTCGCGTCCAATACGCGAACCATTGGTCGGCTGTGCGGACTTGCCAGCGCCTCGACTTTCCAGACGCCCTGGCCGCCGTTGCCGCGGCTACGCTTGATGACGCGTGGGCCCGCAGCGAGCCGGGCGGGCAATTCGGCACGCATCGCCTCGGGCGTTCGATAGAGCGCCGTGTCGCAACCCCAACTCATCGTGCGCGTGCGATGGAGCACTTCCTTGGTGCCCATCTTCAGGATCACATCGGGATGTGCGCTCACCCAGACACCGTGCGCGGCGACTTCACGCAGGAGGGCGTCGAGCCTGGCGCGGTTGCGCCCTTCGTGGATGGGATTGACCCATACGAGCACGCCATCAAGCGCGGCGAGCTGAGTGCGCACGGCGTCGAGGACATCATCCTCGTAGACCACCGGTTCGGCGTCGACGCCAACGTCGCCGAGCGCCGCGAAGACAGCCTTGAACCTGCTGGTCTCTGGCGTCGCGTCGCGGCGCGTCGCTGCATCACCGCGCCACAGGACAGCGACGCGGCCAAGGGCCGTCTTGAGGGGCGTTTTAAGGCGCGTTTTGGGCTCAGACATGGAAATGACTCCGCATTCAAAACCGCCTGACTTTGCGGCGTACGTGAAGCCCGAGCTCGCTCAAGTGGCAAAGCTGAGTATCATCGAGCTCCGCAAGCGCCCGATAACTCTTGTGGTAGCTGCGCGTAAGTCCAACATCCCGAAGCTGTTCTTCATCAAGATCGGCAAGCGCACGAAAGGTTCGTCGGCGGCTTCGCCATCTCACGAGGACGGCGTGCAAAGCCAGTAGTCCGTCTATCGCCCACAAGACAATGTGGTCGTTCCTTAGCGGTGCCGAGTGGTGCTCGTTGTCCGCTGATTTGCAAAAGCCAGGGTTTTGAGTGGTGCTGGCTGAGTCATTATGCCTGACGAAGGCGTAGGGAAATTTGAATAGTTCTGACATTTGCTATCTCCCAATCGTCGGCTGTCCACGCCTGTCGATGCACGACAGGTCGTTTGACGGAGCGCGAGCAGAGCTTGGGCGAAATGCCTTGTAACGGCCGGGTGGCTGCGACGGACCCGACTTTAGAGGGGCGTCCTCGGGCTTCGAGGCGCGGATTTCTCCACTGCCGTCGTCAGCTTCGGATTTGTGGGAATAAAGACATTCGCCAAAAGCCCTCAGCCCGACGAGCGGGTTAAGTGCAGTGCTTGGGCGAAATGCCTTGGCTAAGCCGGGCGACTGCGATCAAGCCCGACCCAAAACAAATGATACTGAAGTTGGCGGCTGTCAAGCCGATCCGCTGAAGCATCCGCGTACCACTCGAACATTGATCTTGTGCAGACCGGAGTTGTCCGCGCGGTCGCTGCGAATGCGGGAATAAAGTGGAAGTAAAAAAATCGGAGCCTGCTCTGATGCAACTTGCTCCTGGTCAAAGGCGTTCTTAGTTTCGTCAATACGGGGAAAACGCAGACTCCCCGTCAGACGGCCAAACCGTCCAAGCGCTGCGCAGCACTCGTTGTCGCGAGGTGATTGCGCATGGGCAAAGCTAGAGCAGCAATCTCTCATCATCTCAGTCTGTTTCAGCGCGGGTGGCGAAGCCTGTCGATCAATTGCGCCTGGAATCAGAAAGAAGGAGCACTGGCTATGCGAGGTATTGTTATTTTGGCGACCGCGCTTGTCGTGGGCGGCGGGGCCGCAGCTCAGGAAATTGATTGGAAAAAAATCGATGACACACTTGGACGTTCTGCGGCTGTAACCGCTGACGTTCATCGATACGGCTTTCCGCGCACTGATTTGAACGTGACGCTGGACGGGGTGACGATAAAGCCTGCATTGGCGCTCGGTGGATGGACGGCTTTCAAACCGGTCCATGGTGGCGTGATGATGATGGGTGATCTGGTTTTGCTTGAAAGCGAGATCACGCCCGTAATGACAGCGGCTATTGAAAATGGACTCGAAATCACCGCGATCCACAATCATGTTTTGCGCGCGAACCCGGCAACGTTCTACATGCACGTCAGCGGACACGGCGATCCTGTGAAACTCGCAAGTGCGCTGCATACGGCGCTCGCGGCAAGCAAGACTCCACTGACTCCCCCGTCGGCTGCAGCGGCGGCAGATGTTGCCCTCGACACGGCAGAACTCGACCGTATCGTCGGCGTCAAAGGCAAATCCGTGGGCGGTGTTTATCAATTCGGTATTCCCCGACGAGATTCCATTACCGAGAATGGGATGTCTCTGGATCCGGCCGCTGCGCTTGGTCTAGCCACCGGCATCAATTTCCAACCAACCAGCGCTGGCAAAGCAGCAATAACGGGGGATTTCGTTCTGGCGCCAACGGAAGTCAATCCGGTGATCCACGCCTTGCGTGCGAACGGGATCGAAGTCACGGCGCTTCACAGCCACATGCTCGATGAACAACCGCGCTTGTTTTTCATGCACTTCTGGGCGAACGACGACGCACTGAAACTCGCCCGGGGTGTACGAGCAGCGCTCGACAAGATGGCCAACGCGGAGTCGGTGGGACGCAAATGAATTAGACCACGGGACCAGACGGGCGCCGGTGTCGTTTCAACCAAGCGGACATTGTTCGACGGTGGCTTGCTCGCCCGCGTCGATGAGGTGATCGAATAATTCCGCAGTGATTTCCTCGACGGGTTGCACGCGCGACCTCGTGTCGCATTCAACGTCAAGTAGGTATCGCCCTGCGTTGTGACATGTCCGTCATGACCGTAGGCAACACTGTGCTGCTGGCCCGGTCTTTTCAATGATGCTAGCGTTTACGCGTACGACGCCTGACCCGGGGGGTAATCGCTACAACCGGGAGCATCTTATGGACGAGCCTGTCTCGCGATCGCATTTTCGACCTGAAGCAGTTTCAAAGCCGCGCGAAATATCCATCACACTGCACGTCAACGGCGACCGGCGAACTCTGTCCGTCGCGCCATGGACGACGCTGCTCGATGCGCTTCGCGAACGCCTGCAGCTGACCGGAACGAAGAAGGGCTGCGATCACGGTCAGTGCGGTGCATGCACGGTCCTGGTTGAAGGACGACGGGTCAATGCATGTCTGACGCTCGCCGTCATGAAGGACGGCGCTCACGTGACAACGATCGAGGGTCTTGCCACCGATGGCGCGCTGCATCCGTTGCAGCAGGCGTTTATCGATCACGATGCGTTCCAGTGCGGCTACTGCACGCCAGGCCAGATCTGCTCCGCCGCGGGCCTCCTCGCCGAAGGGAAGGCGAAGACCACCGATGAAATCCGCGAGTTGATGAGCGGCAACATCTGCCGTTGCGGTGCCTATCCCAATATCGTCGCCGCCATCGAGCAGGCGATGCGGGCGATGGGAGGCAAGTGATGATCAATTTCGATTATGCGCGGGCAAACGACGTCGCCGATGCCGTCCGGCAGATCGCCGCCGATCCCGAAGCGAAGTTCATCGCCGGCGGCACCAATCTTGTCGATCTGATGAAATACGATGTCGCGCGTCCGATGCGGCTGATCGACATCTCGCATCTCCCGCTCAAGAGCGTTGAAGAAACAGCCGACGGTGGCGTACGCATCGGCGCGCTCGTGCCGAACAGTGATCTCGCTTACCACCCGATCATTGAGAAGCGTTACCCGCTGGTGTCGAGCGCGATCCTCGCCGGGGCCTCGCAGCAGCTTCGCAACATGGCATCGACCGGCGGCAATCTGATGCAGCGCACGCGCTGCTTCTATTTCTACGACGTGGCGACACCCTGCAACAAACGCGAGCCGGGCAGTGGCTGTTCGGCCATCGACGGCATCAACCGGATCAACGCGATATTGGGAACGAGTGAAGCCTGCATTGCCACGCATCCGTCCGATATGTGCGTCGCGCTCGCGGCACTTGAAGCGAAAGTCCACGTCGCAGGGCCAACTGGCGATCGCACAATCGCGTTCGCTGATTTCCACCGGCTGCCCGGCGATACGCCGGAGGTCGATACCAATCTCAAGGCAAACGAGATCATCACGGCGATCGAACTCCCGGCGCGGGGATTTGCGAAGAACTATAGTTATCTGAAGATCCGCGACCGACTGTCCTATGCGTTCGCGCTCGTGTCGGTTGCGGCTGCACTTGAACTCGATGGCGGTCACATCAAGGAAGCGCGTCTCGCGCTTGGCGGCGTCGCGCACAAGCCCTGGCGCAATGCGGAGGCCGAAGCCTCATTGCGAGGCAAGGCCGCCACACCGGACGCTTTCGCGCAGGCGGCCGAAATAGCGCTGCGTGGAGCCAAGGGTTTCTCGCACAATGCCTTCAAGATCGATCTCGCGCGCCGCGCCATCATTCGCACCATGACCCAGGCCGCGAACAGCACCCCGCAAGTGCAGTCCAGCAAGAAAGTCCGGTGAGCGTCATGGCATCTTATATCGGCACCCCCACCTCGCGCGTTGATGGACGCGCAAAGGTCACCGGCTCCGCACAGTACGCTGGCGAATTCGGCGCTCCCGATCTCGTCTACGCCAGTGTTGTCACCTCGACCATCTCCAGAGGCCGCATCGCGCACATCGATGCAAGCAGGGCGCTCGCACTCGATGGCGTGCTCGACGTGCTGACTCACGAAAATCGCCCGAAGATGGCGAATACCGACGCGGGCTACAGCGATGAGGTTGCTCCCGAGGGCGGTTCTCCGTTTCGCCCGCTCTATGACGACAAGATCAAATTCAACGGCCAGCCGATCGCCCTGGTGCTTGCCAAGGACTCGGAGACGGCCCGCTTCGCGGCCACCCTGGTGCACATCGACTACGATGAAGAGAAACACGCGACCGATCTGCACGCGCGTCTAGACAAAGCCTATGTGGTCGAAAAACCCGACAAACCGCGTGGCAATGCCGCAAAGGCCTTCGCCGCCTCTGCCGTGCGGCATGACGGAGAATATTTCACTCCGATCGAGCATCACAATCCGATGGAATTGTTTGCGACCACGGTTGTTCGTGGCGGCGACGGCAAGCTCACGGTGTTCGACAAGACCCAGGGCGTGCAGAACGTGCATCGCTATGTTTGCGGCGTCTTTGGCCTCAAGCCGGACGACGTTCGTGTCATGTCGCCGTATGTCGGCGGAGCATTCGGCTCGGGTCTGCGCCCGCAATATCAGGTGGTGCTGGCCATGCAGGGCGCGCTCCAGCTGAAGCGCTCGGTACGGCTCGTGCTGACCAGGGACCAGATGTACGGCCTGGGATATCGGCCGGCGACGATCCACCGTGTGGCACTGGGCGCGCAGAAGGACGGGACGCTTGAGGCGATCACCCAGGAGGCGATCGCCATGACCTCGCAATATGAAGAGTTCTCCCGCAACGACACCTCGTGGTCGGCGTTGCTCTACAAGAGCGCTACTGCAAAATACGAGCACAAGCTGGCGCGGCTCGATGTGCCGACACCCTCCGACATGCGCGCGCCGGGCGCGGCAACGGGCGTCTACGCGCTGGAATGCGCAATGGATGAGCTGGCGGTCGCGCTCAAGCTCGATCCTCTCGAGCTGCGCCTGCGCAGTTATTCGAACCGCGATCAGAACAATGACAATCCCTACACCAGCAAAGAGTTGAAGGAGTGCTACCGGCAGGGCGCCGAGGCGTTCGGCTGGTCGAAACGAAATCCCGCCCCGCGATCAATGCGCGACGGCACCGAGCTGGTTGGCTGGGGTATGGCGACCGGCATCTGGGAGGCGTTGCAGGTCCCGACGGCCACACGCATCGTGCTGACGGCCAATGGGCACGCCGAAGTGTCGTGCGCCACCTCCGATATCGGCACAGGCACCTATACCGTCATGGCGCAGGTCGCCGCCGATATGCTCGGGCTTCCGATTGACAACGTCACGGTGAAACTTGGCAACTCGTCACTTCCACAGTCTCACGTCGAAGGTGGGTCGTGGACGGCGGCTTCAGTGGCGCACGCGATTGCGGCTACGGCAGATCAAATCCGCGGCGAACTTCTTGGGCTGGCGCAAAAAATGCCCGGTTCGCCGCTGGCCGGCTTGAAGCCTGACGAAGTCGTTCTGTCCGACGGCATGATTGCCGCCAAAAAAGCCGCGAGCCGTTCGGTCTCTCTCGCGGATGTCATGCGGCATGGCGGCGTGGATCGTGTCGAGCGCGAAAAGCTCGTTGAATTTGCCGAAGACACCAAACATGCGCGCAATACGCATTCGGCGATCTTCGTCGAAGTGAAGGTGGACGAGCAGCTCGGTATCGTTCGCGTGACGCGCGTCGTCGATGCGGTCGCCGCCGGTCGCATCATCAATACGAAAACCGCCGCCAGTCAGATCATGGGAAGCGTGGTCTGGGGTATAGGCATGGCGCTTCACGAAGAGACGCTGATCGACCACAAGTTCGGCCGCGTCATGAACGCGAACATTGCCGAGTACCATGTGCCGGTGCATGCCGACGTGCATGACATCAAGGTCATCTTCGTCGAAGAGCCGGACAGCACCGTCAATCCGCTCGGAATCAAAGGCGTGGGTGAGATTGGAATTGTCGGTGTCGCGGCCGCCGTCGCCAACGCCATCTACCACGCGACCGGAAAACGCGTGCGCGACCTGCCGATAACACTCAACAAGATTATCGGCTGAATCCGGATTGCGGCGGAGCTATTTCGTGTCGCGCGATTGCGGCGTGCGGCCTTGCAACTCAGTGATTTTTTTCCGTTGCGTCTTCCACAGTCCGAAAGGCGCGAAGACATACCCCAAGGCGGCCCAACTGATCATCCATGTCACTGCCGCCCACTGGGGCACGTCCACAATCGTCTTCAGGCCCAGCGGGATGAACATCCCGGCGAACCAGAGACACGCCATGAATGCCTTGCGGCCGAACGACTGCGAGGCGTGTCCCCAGTATTCACGCAAGTAGTCCCGCAGATCGGACAGATGGGTCTTGATCACATGGACTCTCAGGGGCCGGCTTTGGCGATATCGACGATTGCCTGGGCAAAAGCCTGCGGAGCCTCCTGCGGCAGATTGTGTCCGATGCCGCCCGTAATGGTCCGGTGCTCGTATCGGGCGGAGAATTTCTTCGCGTAGGCACTCGGGTCCGCGTGCGGGGCACCATTGGCATCTCCCTCAAGCGTAATCGTGGGAACACTGATGACCGGGGCTTGAGCGAGCTTCTTTTCGATGTCGTCGAACTTCGCCTCGCCCTCGGCGAGACCGAGCCGCCAACGGTAGTTGTGAATGACAATGTTTACATGATCCGGGTTCTCGAAGGCCGCCGCCGAGCGATCGAAGGTGGCATCGTCGAATTTCCATTTCGGTGAGGCGAGCTGCCAGATGAGTTTTGAAAAGTCGTGCCGGTTCTTGTCGTAACCCGCGCGCCCGCGCTCCGTTGCGAAATAGAACTGGTACCACCATTGCAGTTCGGCCTCGGGAGGCAGCGGCATCTTGCCGGCAGCCTGGCTGCCGATCAGGTAGCCGCTCACGGACACGGTTCCCACGCATCGCTCCGGCCACAGGGCAGAGACGATGTTCACGGTCCGCGCTCCCCAATCGAAGCCGCCGAGAACCGCCTTGTCGATCTTGAGGGCATCCATGAAGGCGATCGTGTCGACGGCAATCGCCGATGGCTGACCATTGCGGAACGTGTCATTTGAAAGGAAACGTGTCGCACCATACCCGCGCAGATAAGGGACGATCACGCGGTAACCCGCCGACGCCAGTGCAGGCGTAACATCGACAAAGCTGTAAATATCGTAGGGCCAACCATGAAGAAGGATGACCGGCGGACCATTGCTGGGTCCTGCTTCGGCATATGCAACGTTCAAAACACCGGCATCGATCTGCTTCAACGGTGCAAATGACGTGGTCGCGCCCGGCGTGATGGAGGGCAGCGTCTTGGCCGTCTGTGCCATTGCGGAATTGAAGATGCCGAGCTGAACGGCCGCAGCCGTTGCAGCAGCGCCGCCAACGACGTCACGGCGACGCAGGTCGGTCTGTTCCAGGATTTTGCGGGTCATTGGTGGAACCCTCGTGGTTCGATGGTTGCACATTGTATCAGCAGAATTGGACACCGGGGATCGTTGCCGCAAATAGGTGGCGGCCTGACGACGAGTGCAATGTTGCAGACTGCCTTGAAAATTTCGAGTTGGACCCAAGTCCAATCCAAATCCAATCGGCAAATTGCGCCCAATTAAATCACGCGTTCAGTGAGCCCCTTCACAATCGGCTTGCCAGCAATGTTCTAGAGTCCCTGCGACATCGAGGAATTGGAGGCGCCCCATGCTGCTTTCACGCACCAGGAAAACTCGCGCGAGGCGATCGCGCAAGACGATCGATCAGTCGGGGCAGCATTCGGAAGGCATGTCGGGCATCGGCGGTGCGAGTCTGGTTTACGCCGGCTACCCCTTTGACCCTTATGCATAGGTCGCACTGACGCAGGCGCACGGCACGAGCGCCAATTCATTCATGGGTTGATTTCGGGTTGATTTCGACAAGGCAGGATGCGCAGTATCGTTATCTTGTCTGACCGATCTCGCATGAAAATCCCACCGCCTTTGTTCTCAATATTCGTTGTCCTGGGTGCCGGCTCCGCACAGGCGCAGGATCCGGTCGCCCGTGGCCAGGCACTGGTCGCTGAATTTTGCGGCCGCTGCCATGCCATCGGGGTCAAAGGCAAAAGCCGGCACTCCGACGCGCCGCCATTCCGCAACCTCGGCCGCAGTGTCGACCTTGACGAATTTCCCCGCACGCTCGAACGGGGAATATCCGGCGGCCATCCCGACATGCCTGAGTTCAAGTTCAGCCACGACGATGCGCTCGCGGTCCGCGCCTATCTGCGCGTGATCCAGCAATAATCGTCAGCGGTCGATGGTGATCTCGTCGCCGCGCGCGCGGGACACGCAGATCATGATCGTGTCCTTGCGCTCGTGCTCGGCCAGGACAAGGTCACGATGGTCGGCTTCGCCGGCCAGCAGTTTTGTCCGGCAGGTGCCGCAGGTGCCGGTTTCGCAGGAGCTCGGCACATCAAGTCCGTGCTCACGCAAGGCTTCGAGGATTGTCGTGCTGGTCGAAACATCGAGGACCGCGCCGGAGCGGGCGAGACGAACCTTGAATGGCTTGTCGTTCGGCTTGTGCGTTTCGGCTTCGCTGAAGGCCTCGAAATGTACCGCGGTCGGAGACCAATGGTCGGTCATGGCGCGCACCGCTTCCATCAATGGGCGCGGGCCGCAACAATAAAGATGCTCGCGGTTTTTCCGCTCGGCCAAAATCGGCCGCAGGTCGAGTGAGCCGCGCCACATCGCCCTGATCGTAGTGGATCGTCACTAGGTCCTTGAATTCCGGCGCGCCGAGCTCTTCGCGGAACGCCGTCGTTTCCGGTGAACGCGTGCAGTAGAACAAACGAAAGCGTTTTCCCTCCGCCATCACCTGCCGGATCATGGCCATCATTGGCGTGATGCCGATGCCGCCGGCAATGAAGAGGAAATCCTGCGCGCGTGGTGGCAGGCCGAAATCGTTCACCGGCGCGGTCACCATGAGTTCGTCGCCGGCTTTCACCTCGTCGATCAGGCTGCACGAACCGCCACGGCCATTGATCTCGCGCTTGACCGCGACCTGGTAGCGGTCGTGTTCGACCGGATCGTTGCACAGCGAATATTTGCGGAGCAGGCCGTTCGGCACCCGGATGGCGATATGCGCGCCTGCGGAGAATGGTGGCAGCGGCTCGCCACCCGCGTCGCGAAATTCCAGCAGATGGATGCCGTCGGCGATCACATCGTTGCGCGTGACGCGCAACCTCATTGTTTGCGGCGGAGCCGTGGTGGTCATTCGGGTTTTACCGGTTGATCATCGTTACAATTGGCAGCACTGCGCTGCGATCGCAAGTATGTCCGCCTGACGGCCGGGCCTGACGGAGGCCGCCTCCTTCTCTTGAAGTGCGAACCGATAGTTCGGTTGCGCCGACGCTACAAGGCGGCTGCCTTCCAACGCGCGCACGATGCTGGCAGCCGAGCGACTGTCCGGGATCCGCCAGCGATAGAATGTCGAATTGGACAGCTGGAACGTCTGGCTCCCGATGCGCGTCAGCCGGAGCCGGCGTTGCAGTGCGTTGACTTGTTGCTTGCTTGCGGTGTTGGAGAGCTCGATCACGACTTCGTTCGGCATCAGGCTAAGAAGTTTTTGCGCAAAGGCACCATCCGCCGACGCAATGGCGATCGCGGCAACCAGCCAGGGGAGGGCGGTCCGTCGTGCGCGCATGATGCGACATCACTCTGCCGCGGCGATGAAGCCGACGACCTTGTCCTGCTGCAACTTCTTCACAACATTCGCGAGTTCGCCCTTCGGAATTCCGGTCACCGCGACGCGCACTTTATAGAGCCCACCGGCCATGGGGCCGGCGGCGATCGACAGCTTGTTGGCCTCAAGGAATTTGTTGATGTCGTCGGACGTCGCCTGCGGCGCAAACCGGATCAAGGTGAATGCGCCCACACCGGGATCGGTGCTTGGCGCCGATGCGGTTTCGTAACCCGTCGTCTTCGTTTCCTTCAACATGATGTCAGCAAGAAATCCGGCCTGCAGCACGATCGCCAGCGCGGCGGCGGTTGCCGACCAGGCCAGCGTGCGCGGCGACAGGCTCGTGAGAAACGCGCCGATGCGGCTGCCGAGGTTAAGCGATGGCGCCGGCCGGCGTTCAGGCTCGGCGTCGATCTTGGCGAACAGATTTTCCAGCGCCCGCGCCGACGGAGCGCCCAGCGTCTCGTTGAGATGAATGGTCTCGCCCAGTTCCTCGCGTACCAGCGCGTAGCGCCGCGCAAGCTCGGGATCGCGCGCGAGCGCGTCTTCGACGCGCTGGGCGTCGCGGCGGCTCAGCGTTCCCGCGGCATGCCACGGCAAAAGCGCTTCGATTTCCTCGCGCTCGGGCGCTTCTTGCTTCGCATTCATGGCCAACCTCGATCTATTCCTTGCTCTTTGAGGAGCTCCGAAAGTTTCTTGCGCGCGTAGAACATGCGCGTCTTCACGGTTGCCTCCGGGATGCCGACGATCTCGGCTACTTCCTCCACCGACTTCTCGTGGTAGTAGACGAGGTCGATGATTTCCCGGTGATCCGCCGAGAGTCCGGCCAGGCATTTCCGCAGGACCGACCCTTTCTCTTTCTTCGCCAGAGTCGCCTCGGGATCGTCAGCGTGATCCTCGATCTGCTCTGCCGTCTCTTCGTCGAGTTCTTCCTCCGGTCGGCGTCGCAACGCCGACAGGGCCTTGAATCGCGCAATGCTCAACATCCATGTCGAGGCGGCCGAGCGACCCTCGAACTTTCCGGCTTGTCGCCAGACGTCGAGGAACACCTCGCTGATCAGGTCTTCCGCCGTCGCTTCGTTGCGCACCAGCCTCAGTACAAACCGGTACACGCGAACATGGTGCCGCGCGTACAGCACCTGCATGGCGAGCCGGTCGCCGCCTGCGATCCGCGAGATCAGAACCTCGTCCGAAGTCGTTTGCATCGCAGAACATTCGGCTCGTGCATGGGTCGCTTGAGAGGGCGCCGAGGTTCAAGCCGAACTGAAGAATTCGCATGCTCCTGCCCGCCCCCGGGCCTGGCACCAGTTTCCCCTTTTCACACGCGATTGGGCAAGCAAAAGCAGGTAAATCCGAGCATTTGCAGGGCTTATGGCCGATGCGGTTTCCAGCGGTGGCCCGGTTTGAACCTTTCGATCGGTCGGGGCGACCCATGTCCAGGATGCACATTCCGTGCACGACCCAGAGACAGGAGAACCACCATGTTTCGCAAGCTCGCTCTCGCCCTCGGCGCCTCCGCTGTGATCGGTGCTGCGGCGTTGACCCCCACCACTGCGTCCGCCCATTGGCACGGTCACGGCCATTGGCATGGCGGCATCGGCATCGGCATCGTTGCGCCGGCGGCCATCTACGCGTCCGATTGCTACGTCGTTAAGAAAGTCGTCGAGACGCCGTTCGGACTGCGCGTCCGCCGCATCACGGTCTGCAACTAAGCGAGTGGATCATGGACGGGGAATAGCCCCGGCTTCGCACGGAGCCGGGGTTTTCTCTTTTGATCGGTGTCCTCTGTTGTCCTCTTGCCGCAGGCGGGATTGTTATGCTTGCCTCGAATGCAGGGACGACCTCCTTCCTGAATCCATGCTCGACGGCTTCAAGCGATCTGAAATCAAGACCAGCGGCGCGCGTATCGTCACGGTGACGGGTGGGAGCGGTCCACCCCTGCTGTTGATGCACGGCAATCCCTTTACGCACCTGAACTGGCATAAGGTCGCGCCAACGCTGGCACGCGAGTTCACCGTCGTCGCAACCGATCTGCGCGGCTACGGCGATTCCGAAAAGCCGCCCGGCGGTGCCGATCACTCGGGTTACTCATTCCGCGCCATGGCGCAGGATCAGATCGAGGTGATGGCGGCACTTGGGTTCGACAAATTTTACGCTGCCGGACATGATCGCGGCGGCCGCGTACTGCATCGCATGTGTCTCGATCATCCGCAGAAGGTCGTGCGCGCGGCGATCCTCGACATCATTCCGCAGCATCACCTGTACAACAACATCAACAAACAATGGGCGACGTTCTCCTGGCACTGGTTTTTCAATATCCAGCCATTCGACTTGCCCGAACGGATGATGGGTGCCGATCCTGACTGGTTCATCGAGAAGAAGCTTGCGAAGACGAAGCAGGGTCTCAGCTTCTTCGATCCCGAGGCGCTCGCCGAATACAAGCGCTGCTTCCGCAATCCGGCGACCATTCATGCAATTTGCGAGGACTACCGCGCAGCGGCCGGTGTCGATCTGGAGATGGACACAAAGGATTTCGCCGCCGGCCGCAAGATCGAATGCCCCCTACTTCTTCTATGGGGTGCGACCGGTGGTGTCGGGCGCAATCACAATCCGGGCCCTGCGGACATCTGGCAGCGCTATGCGAACAATATCGTTGCCGCCAAGGCCGTTCCGTCCGGACACTACCTGGCCGACGAAGCGCCCGCCGAAACCACCGCGGCGCTGCGCGAGTTCTTTGCCGCCAAATAGATCAGATCGCCGTCGGCGCCGGCATGTCGAGGAAGCCGCGCACGGCGTGCCAGAACAAATGGCGATTGATCGCGACGGCGACCGAATGCGCAGTGTTCGGCAAGATCACCAGTTGCTTGTCGCCGTGCGGAAGCTGCCGGTAAAAGTCGACCAGATCCTCCACCGTTGCGATGCCGTCATATTCACCGCGTACGAGCAGGACCGGAGCCTGAACTTTCCCGGGATCGACAACGGGAAGATTGGCGGTCATGTCGAGATATGTGCCGGTCGGTATCTGATCGCCGAACTGCAATTCGACATCGGCAAGGATTTTCCCCACGGCCGGATCGGTCGTCCCTGCTTTGTCGCGGGTGAAGATGCTCTCGATCATGGCTCGGTCACGCAATCGCGTATTGTGCGTGCGGAAATATTCGAGTTGTTCGGCGCGTTTTTTCAAAGTCGGGGAGTCGGTGCCCTTGTACGTGAAGGCCGCCAGCACCAGCCGGTCCACGTGCTCCGGTTCGATCATTGCATAGAGGCCCGCGCGCAAGGCGCCGGACGATTCACCCATGAAATGCGCTTTCGACTGTCCGGTTTCGCGCGCAACAACTTGCATCGCGGTTTTCAGGTCCTGGGCGCCGCTCGCGATATCGGAATTCCCGCTGGTGCGACCTGATTTCCCATAGTTCTCGTGGTCCATGGTCCAGACATCGAAGCCCCAGCGCGCGAACACATTCATCATCGAATATTCACCGTGACCTTGCGTATCGAGGTCGAAAATCCGCCACGTCACCGAGGAGCCGTGCACAAGGAAAAGGATCGGCCGCGACGATTTGCCCGGCCTTGGCGCGCCGAGCCGTTTACGGAATATATAAAGAGGGACGTCGCCCTTTTTGGCCCAGTATTCAGCGCTCCAGATTTCGCTCGTGGCCGCGGCTTGGGCCGGTGCCGAAACGCCGGAGAACAGGCCCGCGCCGACGCCCAATCCGGCAGTCTTCAGAACAGCGCGACGCGGCAGAACACGGTCGGATTCGGTCATGAACGCCTCCTGAACGGGCCGGCCCGCAAGCCCTCGGCCGTACGCCTTATTAAGGACATTCTAGCAGTCTGCTGGAACTGCGGGCAGTCTACTCGCCCAGTGAAAATAGTTCTGCTAGGGGTCGGGTGGCCCGCGATTATGGCGTTCGCTACGTTCAAGACCGATATAACTGGCGTCAAGCCGGAGGAATGATGCTCAATTCTTTGCGCGCGGTGGCGCGGTTTTTCCAGAAAACGATCGGCTGGAATCGGATCGGCGTCCTGCTGAGCATCGCCATCATCAGCATCGCGGCGGTGGTGCTTTTCCACATGCTGCGCGACATCGACACCAACGAGGTCGTCTCCGCGCTAAAGGCGACGCAGCCCACCCACATCGCGGCCGCTGCATTTTTTGTCGCCTGCGGCTACTTCACCCTCACGTTCTATGACCTGTTTGCGCTGCGCACGATCGGTCGCAACGAAATTCCTTATCGCATCGCGGCGTTGACCGGGTTTACCAGCTATTCGATCGGTCACAATATCGGTGCGACCGTGTTCACGGGCGGCGCGGTGCGTTATCGCATCTATTCGATGTACGGACTTGATGCGATCGAGGTTGCGAAAATCTGCTTCATCGCCGGTCTCACGTTCTGGCTGGGCAATGCAACCGTTCTCGGTCTCGGCGTCGCCTATCATCCGGAAGCCGCAGTGCCGATCGACCAATTGCCGCCGTGGCTCAACCGCTTCATCGGCATCGGCATGCTGGCCGTGCTCGTGTCTTACGTGATGTGGGTGTGGAGCGCGCCGCGCGAGATTGGCCAAGGCGAGTGGAAGGTGCGCTTGCCGAGCGGGCCATCCACGCTTCTGCAAATCTGTATCGGCATTCTCGATCTCGGCTTTTGCGCGCTGGCCATGTACATGCTGCTGCCGGGCGAACCCAGAGTCGACTTCGTGACGATCGCGGTGGTGTTCGTTTCGGCGACGCTGCTTGGTTTTGCCAGTCACGCACCCGGCGGCCTCGGCGTTTTTGACGCCGCCATGCTTGTCGCGTTGTGGCAATTCGACAAGGAGTCCGTACTGGCAGGACTGCTGCTCTTCCGGCTGCTCTACTATATCGTGCCGTTCGCGCTGGCATTGATCATCCTTGGCACGCGCGAGTTCTGGCTGAATTTCAAAGGGGCGCGACGTCCGGCCAAACCGGAGCTGATAAGATCGGTGACTGCGCCGATCCGCAGCGAGCTTGATGGCGGAAAACCCGACGCCGATTGACCATGGCGATTGAAGATGACCGCCGCGATATTTCCTCCGCCAACGGCCTGGCGGGCCGATTGCGCGGTGCGTGGCATGCCTTGTTCGGGTCGCCCACGATCATCAATAGCGCCGCCATGGCGCCCTCGGCCCAGCAGGTCGTCCGCAGTCCGCAGGCTCAGCTGATCGAGCAGATCATCGGCGGTTTGCCGAGCGCCGCGATCATGCTTGATCGCGAAGGCCGCGTGGTCGCGTTCAACGAGGCGGCCACGGGAATCGCGCCTGCCTTGAGCCGCGGCGAACTCGCCTTGATCGGCTTGCGCATGCCTGAACTTGTCGATGCAGTCCGACGCGCGGCGAGGCGGCGCGAGCCGCAGCGTGTCGAATTTTTCGAACGCGTGCCGCTCGACCGCTGGATGGAGGCGTTTGTCACGCCCGTGCGCATCGGTGCCGCCGGAGAACCCAGCGTCGATCTCCTTTTGATGACGTTCAACGATCTCACCCCGCTGCGGCGGGTCGAGGAGATGCGCGCCGACTTCATCGCAAATGCCAGCCACGAACTGCGCACCCCGCTCGCCGCTTTGCTTGGCTTTATCGAAACCCTGCAGGGGACGGCCAAGGACGATCCTGCCGCGCGAAGTAAATTCCTCGAAATCATGCAAGGCCAGGCGACACGGATGGCGCGCCTGATCGATGATTTGCTGTCGCTGTCGCGCATCGAACTCAACGCTCACCTGCAGCCGAACACACCCGTCGATTTTTCACCCATCGTCCGGCAGGTGGTCGACGGACTACAGACGCTGGCACGCGATCGCAGCGTCGATATCAAGGTGACGATCCCGTCGGACCCGCTCCTGGTGCTGGGCGATCGCGACGAACTGATCCGCGCTCTGGAAAACCTGGTCGAAAATGCGCTCAAGTACGGGGCGGTCGGCAAGCGTGTCGACATTACCGTCTCGCGCGGACAGACACGCGCGGGCGCGCCTGAAGCGCGCGTTGCGGTACGGGACTACGGTCCGGGCATTCCACCGGAACATTTGCCGCGCCTCACCGAACGCTTCTATCGGGTCGATGTGACCGACAGCCGGGCCCAAGGGGGAACGGGATTGGGGCTCGCGCTGGTCAAACATGTGCTCAATCGGCACGGCGGTCGCCTGACAATTGAGAGCACCCTGGGGGCCGGTGCCACATTCACAATCCACCTGCCCCTGCTCACCGAGGATTCCCGGCCTGGATCAGAATCCTGATAAATCTCAATGTGTTAGACTGTCATGTGACTGTCACCGAAGCTTTATAGAACGGTGACATGGCACGCTTATCGCTGACCACGGCGACGGAATTTCGAGCGCGGAACAACAACAAAATATCCGAAGCCACCCGTGGAGAGCGTTTTTTAAATCAACAGCGGTCGCGCGAGCGAGTGGGCGCGACGGAACCATCACCGTGGACCGCACGGCGGTCTGCGCGCGCCTACGATCGTAAACATGGAGAGAACCCTTGAAACATTGGACCACATTTGCGGCAGCTGGCCTCATCGCCGCCGCAGCGTTTGTACCGGCCAAAGCCGCCGACATTTCAGGTGCCGGCGCCACTTTTCCCTATCCGATTTATGCCAAATGGGCGGACGCCTATAAGAAAGTCACCGGCAACGGGCTGAACTATCAGTCGATCGGCTCGGGCGGCGGTATCAAGCAGATCAAGGCGAAGACCGTTACCTTCGGTGCGAGCGACGCGCCGCTTCCGGGCAAGGAGCTCGACGAAGCCGGCCTCGCGCAGTTTCCGATGGTGATGGGCGGCATCGTGCCGGTCGTCAATCTCGACGGCGTAAACCCCGGTGATCTGGTCCTCGACGGTCCGACCCTCGCCAAGATCTTCCTCGGCGACATCAAGACCTGGGACGACCCCGCGATCAAAAAGCTCAATCCCAATGTGAAGCTGCCGAGCCAGGCGATCGCGATCGTGCATCGCTCGGACGGATCGGGCACCACCTTTAACTTCGCCTACTATCTGGCCGACGTAAGCCCGGACTGGAAATCGAAAGTCGGTGTCAACACCTCGGTGCAGTGGCCGAGCGGTATCGGCGCCAAAGGTAACGAGGGCGTTGCCAACAACGTCGGCAACACCAAAGGCTCGATCGGCTATGTCGAGTATG
Organism: uncultured Alphaproteobacteria bacterium; assembly: GCA_963707615.1. Classification (GTDB taxonomy): domain Bacteria; phylum Pseudomonadota; class Alphaproteobacteria; order Rhizobiales; family Xanthobacteraceae; genus Pseudolabrys. Next base: position 60,119 of record CAVPQT010000005.1, on the reverse strand, counting down.
CTTATGCCAAGCAGAACAAGCTGACCTACACCAAGATGGTCAACAAGGCCGGCAAGACGGTTGCGCCGACCTCGGAAGCCTTCCAGGCAGCGGCCGCCAATGCCGACTGGAAGTCGCAGCCTGGCTACGGCGTCATCCTCGCCAACCAGCCCGGCGACAGCTCATGGCCGATGACCGCGGCGACCTGGATCCTTCTCTACAAGCAGCCGAGCGATACGGCCGCGACCGGCGAGGCGCTCAAGTTCTTCGCCTGGGCCTACAAGAACGGCGGCAAGATGGCTGAGGAACTCGACTACGTTCCGATGCCGGCCAACGTCGTGAAGGACGTGGAGAAGACCTGGTCGGGCGACATCAAGGACGCGAGTGGCAAGCCCATCTTCGCGATGACCAATTGATCTGAACGCTATTGAAAGGGCGCCGCCTCGGCGCCCTTTCGCTGCGTCCTGTGCCCGCGGAAAGGCGTCTTGTGCTGCGGCCAGGAGGCGGCTTGAGTAGCTCTCCACAGCGGCAAGATGGCCAGGGAGAGCCCGATGCAATCGACGGGGAGGGGATCCGTGGTTGATGTGGCGTTGCAGGGTACGGGCATCTCGTCCGCCGAACAGGTCGATCGGGCGAAAGTTCTACAGCGCCTGAGGCTGAGTGATGTCGCATTTCGACACCTCACCCGGTTCGCGGCGGCGACGGTTCTCGTCATCCTCGGCGGTATCATCATCTCGCTGGTCTGGGGTTCGCTGCCGGCCCTGCGCGCGTTCGGCATCAGCTTCCTTTACGAGGAAGTCTGGAATCCGGTGACCGAGAAATTCGGAGCGATCGCTCCGATATACGGCACCATCGTCACCTCCCTTATTGCAATGCTGATCGCGGTGCCGGTCGGCCTGTTCATCGCGCTGTTCCTGACCGAACTCTGCCCCATGTGGCTGCGCCGTCCGATCGGAATAGCCATCGAATTGCTCGCCGGCATTCCCAGCATCATCTACGGCATCTGGGGTCTGTTCGTGTTCGCGCCGTTCCTTCAGCAGCACGTGCAGCCGTTCCTGATCGCCCTGTTCGGTGAAATTCCAATTCTCTCCACGCTGTTCGCGGGTCCGCCCTATGGCATCGGCGTATTCACCGCCGGCCTCATTCTCGCGATCATGGTGCTGCCTTTCATCACCTCCATTTCGCGCGATGTGTTCGAAGCCGTTCCGCCCGTTCTCAAGGAAGCGGCTTATGGACTCGGCTGCACGACCTGGGAGGTCGCGCGCTACGTCGTATTGCCTTACACCCGCGTCGGAGTCATCGGTGGCGTCATGCTCGGCCTCGGCCGCGCGCTCGGCGAAACGATGGCCGTCACATTCGTGATCGGCAATGCGCACCGCATTTCCGGTTCGCTGCTGGCGCCCGGCACCACGATTTCCGCAACCATCGCCAATGAATTCACCGAAGCGGTCGGTGACCTTTATACCTCGGCGTTGATTGCGCTCGGCCTGATCCTCTTTGTCATCACATTCATCGTGCTCGCCATCGCGCGGCTGCTGCTGATGCGCCTTAACGCGCGCGTGGGAGGCTGACGATGGACACAGCGCTCTACGCAAAACGCCGACGCCGCAACGTCATCACCATGGCGCTTGCCTACGGTGCGACAGGGTTCGGCCTGAGCTGGCTGGTGCTCATTCTGGCGGTCCTGCTCTGGGAAGGCTTCAGTGGTCTGTCGCTCGCGGTCTTCACCGAAATGACTCCACCGCCCGGCTCGGCCGGCGGCCTGCTCAACCCGATCGTCGGCAGTCTGGTGATGACCATCATTGCTGTGCTGATCGGCACGCCGCTCGGCATGTTGGCCGGCACCTACATGGCCGAATACGGGCGCTACGACAAACTGACCATGGTCGTGCGCTTCATCAACGACATCCTGCTGAGTGCGCCATCGATCGTGGTCGGCTTGTTCGTCTACGAAGTCATGGTCGCGCAGATGGGCCATTTTTCCGGCTGGGCCGGGGCCGTGTCGCTGGCGGTGATCGTCGTTCCCGTCGTCGTGCGCACCACGGAAGACATGCTCACCCTTGTGCCTGACACATTGCGCGAGGCGGCTGCTTCTATTGGCCTGCCGCGATCGCTGATGATCCAGAAGGTTGCGTATCGCGCGGCGCGCGCGGGAATGATCACCGGCGTGCTCCTCGCGGTCGCGCGTATTTCGGGCGAGACCGCGCCGCTGTTGTTCACCGCACTGAACAACCAGTTCTGGAGCCTCAACCTGAATGCTCCGGTTTCCAGCCTGCCTGTCGTTATCTTCCAGTTCGCGCTCAGTCCCTACAAGGACTGGCAGAAGCTCGCGTGGACTGGCGCGCTGATCATCACCCTGGCGGTGCTCGCGCTGAGCATCGTCGCCCGGATTCTCACCGCCCAGAGAAAAACGTCATGAGTGTAGCAGCCATCACTGTTCCGACCGTAACCCATAGTCTGTCCAAGGACGAAGAACTGACGGAAAAGATCTCGGTCCGAAACCTGGATTTCTTCTATGGGGATCATCGGGCGCTGAAGAGCATCAGCGTGCCGCTCTATAGAGGCAAGGTCACCGCGTTCATCGGGCCATCCGGCTGCGGCAAGTCAACACTGCTGCGGATCCTGAACCGCATGTACGACCTTTACCCGAACCAGCGCGCGACCGGTCACGTGACTCTCGACAGCGCAAACATCCTGGCGCCCTCGCAGGATCTCAACCTCCTACGCGCCAAAGTTGGAATGGTGTTCCAGAAGCCGACGCCGTTTCCGATGACGATTTTCGAGAATATCGCCTTCGGGATTCGCCTTTACGAGCGGTTGTCGAAATCGGAACTCGACGACCGTGTCCGCCACGCGCTCGAACGCGCCGCGCTTTGGGACGAGGTCAAGGACAAGCTCGGAGCAAACGGGCTTTCGCTGTCCGGCGGACAGCAGCAACGCCTGTGCATCGCACGGACTGTCGCGGTGCGGCCGGAGGTGATCCTGTTCGACGAGCCATGCTCGGCGCTCGATCCAATCTCGACGGCGAAGATCGAAGAGCTGATCGACGAACTCAAGGACGACTACACGATCGCCATCGTGACCCACAACATGCAGCAGGCCGCACGCGTATCCGATTTCACGGCCTTCATGTACCTCGGCGAGCTGGTCGAGTTCGGTGAGACCACCCGCATCTTCACCACCCCTAACGATCGTCGCACGCAAGACTACATTACAGGACGCTTTGGCTAGCGCATGACTCCGATGCGCCAAACGCGGATAACCAAAAGATGACAATGTCCGACCACACGATGAAGGCTTTCGACACCGACCTGCAGGATCTCAACCGCATGGTCGCTGAAATGGGCGGCCTCGCCGAGAAACAGGTCGCCGACTCGGTCGATGCACTGGCAAAGCGCGATACTGCGCTGGCACAACGTGTATCGCTGGCCGATGCGAATATCGATGCCCTGCAGCGCGAGATTGAGGAAAGAGCGGTGCTCATCATCGCCAGGCGCCAGCCCATGGCGGTAGACCTGCGCGAAGTCGTCGGGGCCCTGCGGCTCGCCAACGACCTCGAGCGCATCGGTGATCTGGCAAAGAACATCGCCAAGCGGGTGATGGCCCTGAACGGCGAGTTCCCGCCGCCCAAGCTGATCCGCGGCGTCGAGCACATGACCGATCTCGTGCTCCAGCAAATGAAGCTCGTGCTCGACGCCTATGGCGGGCGCGATATCACCAAGGCCATGGCCGTATGGCGTGGCGACGAGGAAATCGACGCGGTCTGCACGTCGGTATTCCGCGAGCTGCTCACCTACATGATGGAAGATCCGCGCAATATCACCTTCTGCATCCATCTGATGTTCTGCGCCAAGAACATCGAGCGCATGGGCGACCATGCGACCAATATCGCGGAGACGGTCCACTATATCATCGAGGGACACCCGATTGCCGATCAGCGCCCGAAAGGCGATACGACGACCATCGCCGCGCTGCGCACGGGGTAGCAGTAGATGGACAACGGATTTCGCATGAGCGCGCGCATCCTCATTGTCGAAGACGAAGAGCCTTTGACAATGTTGCTTCGCTATAACCTCGAAGCCGAGGGCTACGAGGTTGAAACTTCGGCACGCGGCGACGAAGCTGATACGCGATTGAAGGAAAGCACGCCCGACCTGGTGGTCCTCGACTGGATGCTGCCGGGTCTTTCCGGCATCGAATTGTGCCGCCGGCTGCGCGCGCGCCCGGAGACCCGCCAACTGCCGATCATCATGCTCACCGCGCGCGGCGAGGAGAGTGAAAAGGTTCGCGGGCTCGCGACCGGCGCCGACGACTACATCGTCAAGCCATTCTCGGTACCTGAATTGCTGGCGCGGGTACGCGCATTGCTGCGCCGGGCCAATCCGGAACGTGTCGCGACCATACTCAGCATCGGCGACATCGAACTTGATCGCGAAAAGAAAAGGGTCTCGCGCAATGGCCGTCCGGTCGATCTCGGGCCGACCGAATACCGGTTGCTCGAATTCCTGATGGAACGGCCGGGGCGGGTGTTTTCCCGCGAGCAGTTGCTCGATGGCGTCTGGGGTTCGGACATCTACATCGACGAAAGAACGGTCGATGTGCATGTCGGCCGCCTGCGCAAGGCGATCAACCGTGGCCATATGGCCGACCCGATCCGGACCGTGCGCGGGGCCGGTTATGCGCTCGACGATCGCTTCGGTCGGATGAACTAAGCGGGGCAAACAGCCCCGAGACGGCTGCAAAGCGCGTCAAATGCTCACCTTGTCATCCCTTTCTGTCGCCCCCCATTCTGCTATGTTTTAAGCCGCGACTGGCAAGGTTGACGGCAACAGGGGGTCGTTGCGTGCGCCGGCTGGATATCAGCGTCTTTGCGGCTTGGGCTGCTGCACGCGCGTTGCAGCAAGCGCAAATGGCACGGTGTATTCCGATCACTGACCAGGTGACCGGATGACGGACTACGCTGCGCCCGCTCAACCTGCCGCACCGGCGCGGTCGAAGATTCGTAGCCGGCTTTTTCTCAAATATACCGGGCTGTTCGTTGCCGTCGTGTGCCTGGCGTTGCTGGTCAACGGCGTTTTCGAAATCTGGGGCTCGTATCGCGAAAACAAAGAGTCGCTGATCCGCATCCAGCACGAGCAGGCGGAAGCCGCCGCGGCCAAGATCGGTCAGTTCATCAAGGAAATCGAAAGTCAGGTTGGCTGGACCACGCAATTGCTCTGGTCTGCCGCCACCACTGAACAGCGCCGGTTCGATGCGCTACGTCTGTTGCGCCAGGTTCCGGCCATCACCGAACTTTCGCAGGTCGATGCAAGCGGCAAGGAACAGCTTCGCGTATCGCGCCTGGCGATGGATGTGGTCGGCAGCGGTCTCGACCTGTCCAAGGAGCCGAAGTTCACCGAGGCGGTGAAAAACAAGATCTATTACGGCCCGGTCTATTTCCGCCGCGAGTCCGAACCGTACATGACGCTGTCGCTTGCCGGCACGCGTCGCGACGCCGGCGTCAGCATCGCTGAAGTCAACCTGAAGCTGATCTGGGACGTCGTCTCCAAGATCAAGGTTGGCGAGCGCGGCCAGGCCTACGTGGTGGACGCGCAAGGACGCCTCATCTCGCATCCGGACATCAGCCTCGTTCTGCGCAATACGGACATGACGAAACTTGCGCAGGTCCAGGCCGCGCAGCGAGCGGAAAAAGGCGGTCCGGTGGAAGACATCGAGACCGCAACCGACATCCAGGGACGGAGAGTGCTGACAGCCTTCGCGCCTGTCGCGCCGCTTGGCTGGACCGTGTTCGTCGAGCTTCCCGTCGAGGAGGCCTATCAGCCGCTGATCGCATCGATCCAGCGCACGGCGCTGGTTCTGATCGGCGCGCTGTGCCTGGCGGCGCTCGCGGGGATATTCCTCGCGCGCAGGATGGTGGTGCCGATTCAGGCACTGCGAACGGGTGCCGCGCGCATCGGCGGCGGCGATCTTGCGCAACGCATCTCGATCAAATCGGGCGACGAGCTTGAAGCGCTGGCCGACCAGTTCAACGACATGGCCGGACGCTTGCAGGATTCCTATTCCGACCTCGAGAAGAAAGTCGAGGTTCGCACCCACGAACTTAGCGAGGCTCTCGAGCAGCAGACGGCAACCTCCGAGGTGCTGCGAGTCATCTCGAGCTCACACGGCAACCTCGAGCCCGTCTTCAACGCCATGCTGGCCAATGCGACGCGCATTTGCGACGCTGCTTACGGCAATCTTTTCCTGCGTGACGGGTCCAAATTCCGGGCAGTGGCGGTGCACAGCAAGGAAAAGTACGCCGACTTGCGGCAAAATCCCGATATCGATTTGCGAGAACATCCGATAATTCCGCTCGCCCGGCTGGCCAAGACGGGAGAGGTCATCCACTACCCCGATCTGCGGACGGATGAGTCCTATCTCGCGAAAGACCCGCGCATCCTCGAACTCGTCGATGTCGCCGGCGCCCGGACCTTGATGGCGGTCCCCATGCTGAAAGAAGGCGCGATCATCGGCGCCATCAATGTCTATCGCCAGGAGGTGCGCCCGTTCAGCACCAAGCAGATCGAACTGATGCAGAACTTCGCTGCCCAGGCGGTGATCGCCATCGAAAACACCCGCCTGCTCACCGAGCTGCGCGAGACGCTGCAACAGCAAACCGCGACCGCCGACGTGCTCAAGGTGATCAGCCGTTCGACATTCGACCTGCAGACCGTGCTGCAGGCACTGGTCGAAGCCGCCGCCCGGCTCTGCGAGGCGGACCAGGGGACCATCGCCCGTGAGCAGGGCGGGGTATTCAAGCGCGCGGCGAGCTACGGCTTCTCTGAGCAATTCAACGAACTGGTCAGAGACCTGCCGGTGAAGCTGGAACGTGGCACGGCGACCGGACGGGCACTGCTCGAGGGAAAGCTTGTCCACATTCCCGACGTGAAGGCCGACCCTGAATACACCTTTGTCGAGGCGCAGAAATTCGGTGACTTCCGCACAATTCTGAGCGTTCCCATGCTGCGCGAAGGCGCCGCCATCGGCGTTCTGGCGCTAACGCGTCACGAGGTGCGGCCCTTTACCGACAAGCAGATCGAACTCGTGACGACCTTTGCCGACCAGGCGGCGATCGCCATCGAGAACGTCCGCCTGTTCGAAAGCGTGGAAACGCGCACGCGTGAGCTGGGAAAATCGCTGGAGGAATTGCGTACAGCGCAGGATCGCCTGGTCCAGACCGAGAAGCTCGCGTCGCTCGGACAACTGACCGCCGGTATCGCGCACGAAATCAAAAACCCGCTCAATTTCGTCAACAATTTCTCGTCGGTATCGGTCGAGTTGATCGATGAACTGCGCCAGGCGCTTACTGGAGCCACTGTGAACGATAAGTTGCGCGAGGAAATCAACGAGATCGCCGACATGCTGCAGGGCAATCTCGACAAGGTCGTGCAGCACGGCAAACGCGCCAATTCAATCGTCAAGAACATGCTGCTGCATTCGCGGACGGGCTCCGGCGAGCACCGACCCGTCGACATCAATGCCGTGGTGGAGGAGAGCCTCAATCTTGCCTATCACGGCGCTCGCGCCGAAAAGCAGGGCTTCAACATCACCCTTGATCGTTCATTCGATCCGACGGCAGGCGAAGTCGATCTGTTTCCACAGGAAATCACGCGCGTCCTGCTCAACCTCATATCGAACGGCTTCTATGCGGCAACGAAGCGCAAGGACCAGACTGGCGATAACGGCTATGAACCTATTCTCGCCGCGGCGACCAAAAATCTCGGCGACCGGGTCGAGATCAGAATACGTGACAACGGGACCGGCATCCCGCCCGAAGTGAAGGACAAGATGTTCAACCCGTTCTTCACAACCAAACCCGCGGGAGAAGGAACGGGGCTTGGCCTCTCCATCAGTCACGATATCATTGTCAAACAGCACGCCGGCTCAATCGAAGTCGATACGCGGCCGGGCGAATTCACCGAGTTCAGGATTGTTCTTCCCCGCACCGCGGCATCAATTGCAAAATCAGGAGCACGAGCGTGACCGTTCTTATTCTTGTGGTCGATGATGAGCCCGATGTTGAAATGCTGTTTCGCCAGCAGTTTCGGCGTGATCTGCGTTCCGGCCGATTTCTCATGGAATTTGCACAATCCGCTCCCGCGGCACTGCAATGCATCAGTGACGCGCGGACTGCGTCGCTCATATTGATTTTGTCCGACATCAACATGCCCGGGATGACGGGGCTTGAATTGTTGCCCAAGGCCAAGGCAGCGCGGCCAGACGTTCCGGTCATCATGATCACGGCCTATGGCGATGCGGAGACCAAACGCAAGGCAATGGAGGGAGGCGCAGAAGCGCTTCTCACCAAGCCCATAGATTTTGCGCTGCTGCGAACCGAAATCGACACGCGCGTCGCCGGAGCCGCCTGACGGCTCGCGATTGGAGCGTACCTGAGCCTGTGGGGGCGTAATGCGACGGCGCGAGTTCATTTCCCTGGTGGGTGGAGCGGCCGCCTCCTTAACCGCCCCTTGGACATTCGCCGCGCACGCGCAGCAGAAAATATACCTCATCGGCTTCATGGGCAACTCCACCGCGGCGTTGGAAGCCAATCTGCTCAACGCGTTTCGCGAAGGCCTGCGTGAAGCCGGCTACGAAGAAGGCCGCAACATCAAGATCAAATATCTCTGGGCCGACGGGCAGTACGATCGTTTTTCGACGCTGGTTTCCGAATTGGTTGCGGCCAAAGTCGACGTGATTGTCACGGCCGGCACGCCGGCGGCGCTGGCGGTGAAGCAAAACCCGACGAACATTCCACTTGTCATGGTTGCCGTCGGCGACCCTGTCGGAACAGGCCTTGTGGAGAATCTGGCGCACCCCGGAGGCAAACTGACCGGGCTAAGTTCGATTGCGCCCGACCTCGAAGGGAAACGGCTTCAGTTGCTGCGCGAAGTCGTGCCCGGGCTTTCTCATGTCGTGATGCTAATCAATTCCCTCAATCCGTTTCATATTGCCTCGGTGCGTCAGGCGCTCGCCGCCGCGCAAACCCTGGGCATAAAGCTGCAACAGCTGGACGTTCATAAATCCGACGATATTGACGGGGTTTTGGCCGCCCTGCGTAAGGACCGGCCGGACGGCCTGTTCATCCTTGCGGACAGGGTTTTTCTCCACAATCGCCAGCGCATCGCGGACTTTGCCGTCGAGCAACGGCTGCCGAGCATCAATGCCTACGAGGAGCTCGTCGAAGCCGGAGGCTTGATGTCATACGGCCCGAGCTACGAGGACATGCACAGGCGCGCCGCCACCTATGTCGACAAGATTCTGAAGGGTGCCAAGCCGGGCAATCTGCCAATCGAGCAGCCAACCAAATTCACTTTCATCGTCAATCTCGGGACGGCGAAGACACTCGGCGTAACAATACCGTCACAACTGCTCGGTCTTGCCGACCGTTTGATCGAATGAGGCGGCAAGAATTTATTGCAGGATTGATTTCATCCCGTTCGCCATGCCGGCCTCGTCGTCGAATAGAGATGTACGCCGAGCATTGGCGAATGATAGAGTGCTCGCGTTTTTCAATTGCTGAAGTGAGTTGAGGCAAAGGAGAAGCAAATGGCCGACAGTAAGCGGAAGCGCGGAAAAGCGGATCGCTCCAGAGTCTCCGGAAGTGAACCGTACGAAGTCTATTACGTTGCGCGGAAGTACGGCGTCAGCGCGGATACGGTCCGCAAGGTCATCAAGCGCGTCGGCAACAGCCGCAAGAAGGTCTACGCGGCGCTCGACAAGATGTAGTTGCGCGTCGCCGACAAACTGAGGGCCGCGACATGTGCGCGGCCGTCAGGGCGGGAACCAATCCCAAAGAGAGTGTAGGTGCTCAGTTCCTGAACTGCCGCTTGTCGCGCCGCCGATCATTCATCGGCTGGTAGGCAACCCGGCTGTGATAGGAGCAATAGGGCAGGTCGTTTGCCGTGTCCCCGCCACAGAAGAAGAAGTCCGTGCTGCCGGGGTCGCCGACAGGCCACCGGCAGGTCTTTTCCGTCAGTTGCAGAAGGGTCTTGCGCTGCTCGGCCGGTATTTCGAGAAGCTCCGGCTCGGGCTCGACGTCATAGTCATAGGCGAGCGCGGTATTGCCCCGCATCGAGGGCCGGGGCACCCGCATCATGTGACCCGAAGAGCGGGCCTTGCGTGGCCTTGGCGCCGTCGAGGAGGGGCTCTTGGCCCGCCCAGAGAGACCCAAGCGGTGCACCTTGCCAATGACGGCATTGCGCGTGATGCCGCCGAGTTCAGCGGCGATCTGGCTGGCGGAGAGCCCGTCCGCCCAGAGTTTCTTCAAAAGCTCCACCCTCTCGTCCGTCCAGCCCATTTCGTTTTTCTCCCCAGGGATCAAGGCCTTGGATGGAATCCAACCCTGTCGTCAGACGCCCCATCGGGCGCCCCACGCTGTACGCGTCAGGGATGGACTAGAAATCCTTCGGTAGCACGATATGTCGTACTAACTGGCCTTTAGGCTACAATAGGCAGTGACTCAGCCGCAAGCGCCGGCACGCCATGAAGGCTAGCTACCAACAGGTTTTCCTTTAGAATCGGCGTTTACGGCACGTCTGAGTCGGGTTGATTGACACCGTTGGGCCCGGCAATAGAATGAAAAAAGTGCCGCCCGGCGAGGCGGCACATTTCTTTTCGGCGCGCATGACCCCGAAAAGCAGTGGTCAACAGCTAGAAATGGTCATGCGAAGACGAAAATAGTCGATGGAAGAAGCTGGCCGTGAGCTCGCATTTGTTGCCAACCTATGCACGGGTCGACCTCGCTTTCGAGCGGGGCGAAGGCGCATGGCTGTATACGGCGCAGGGTGAGCGCTACCTCGACTTCACTTCCGGTGTGGCGGTCAATGTGCTCGGGCATGCGCACCCCCACCTGGTCAAGGCTCTGACCGAACAGGCCCAGAAGGTCTGGCACGTCTCAAATCTCTACCGGATCCCTGAGGGCGAGCGGCTGGCTGATCGGCTGTGCGCGGCAAGCTTCGCTGACACTGTCTTTTTCCAGAATTCGGGCGCGGAGGCGCTGGAATGCGCGATCAAGCTCGCGCGCAAGTATCAGTCCGCATCCGGCAAGCCCGAACGCTACCGCATTATCACCTTCGAGGGTGCCTTTCACGGCCGCACGCTGACGACCATCGCCGCGACCGGCAACAAGAAATATCTCGATGGTTTCGGCCCACCGGTCGAGGGCTTCGATCAGGTGCCCTTCGGTGACATCGAGGCGGTCAAAAAGGCGATCGGTCCACAAACGGCGGCGATCCTGATCGAGCCGATCCAGGGCGAAGGTGGCGTGCGGGTCGCGTCGCCGACGTTTCTGCGTGCATTGCGCCAGCTCTGCGATCAGCACGGACTTCTGTTGGTGTTCGACGAAGTGCAGACCGGCATTGCGCGCACCGGCGAGATGTTCGCCTACGAACGCAGCGGGGTTAAGCCCGACGTCATGGCGTTGGCAAAAGCGCTCGGTGGCGGGTTCCCGATCGGCGCGTGTCTCGCTACGGCGGAGGCGTCCAAGGGAATGACCGTGGGCACGCACGGCTCGACCTTCGGTGGCAATCCGCTGGCCATGGCCGTCGGCAACGCCGTGCTCGACGTCGTCATGGCTGACGGTTTCCTCGAGCGGATGCGCAAGAACGCGCTGCTGCTCAAGCAGCGGCTCGCCGAATTGAAGGACCGGCATTCTTCGGTTATTGCCGAAGTGCGCGGTGAAGGCCTGCTGATCGGTCTGCGGATGGTGCCGCAGGCCTCGGAAATGGTCGACGAATTGCGCGCCGAGAAAATGATCACGGTCGCGGCGGGCGACAACGTCGTGCGGTTGCTGCCGCCACTCATCATCGGCGAAAAAGAGATCGCCGAAGCGGTCGGATGCATCGACAGAGCCTGTGCGCGTCTCGCGAAGACACATGCGCGGGCGAAGGTGGCGTCATGACCGGGAATGGCGTCCGGCATTTCCTCGACCTGACCGACATCCCGAAGCCGGTGCTTGGCGGGTTGATCGACAGCAGCCGTGCCATGAAGGCCGAGCGCTCAAGCGGTGTTCACAAGGCGCCGCTCGCTGGGAAAACGCTGGCCATGGTGTTCGACAAGCCGTCGACGCGTACCCGCGTTTCATTTGATGTCGCAATGCGTCAGCTAGGCGGCGAAGCCATTCTGCTGACGGCGCAGGAAATGCAGCTCGGCCGCGGAGAAACGCTTGCCGATACGGCGCGCGTTCTCTCGCGCTACGTCGACGCCATCATGATCCGCATCCTCGACCATGAGGCGGTGGCCGAGCTCGCGCGGCATGCGACCATTCCGGTCATCAACGGACTGACACGGCGCTCGCACCCGTGCCAGGTGCTGGCCGACGTGATGACATTTGAGGAAAAGCGTGGGCCGATCCGCGGCTGCACGGTGGCCTGGACCGGCGATTCCAACAATGTTCTGGCGAGCTGGATGCACGCGGCCGAGCGCTTCGACTTTCAGCTGCGGGTGGCGACGCCCACCGAATTGCGGCCGAAGAAATGGCTGATGGATTGGGTCAAATCGTCGGGCGCCGCGATCATGATCGGCGAAGACCCCGACGCTGCCGTCAAAGATGCCGACTGCGTGGTCACCGACACCTGGGTGTCCATGGGCGATCGTGACGGCAAGCACCGTCACAACATCCTCAAGCGCTACCAGGTCAATGCCAGCCTGATGGCCAAGGCCAAACCCGATGCGCTGTTCATGCATTGCCTGCCGGCGCATCGCGGGGAGGAAGTCACTGACGAGGTCATCGATGGACCGCGGTCGGTGGTTTTCGATGAAGCCGAGAACCGGCTGCATGCCCAGAAGGGTCTGCTGGCCTGGTGTCTGCACGCCGACGCCTGAGGGCCTGCGTCACCGCGCGTGACAGGCGCGAGAAAGCCGGCCTCTCGTTTTTCGGCTCCTGAGCTCTACATAAGCTGGATGACCGAACCCGCCATGATCGAACCTATGACCGACCCTATGCCCGACCCTATGCCCGATCCCCAAATCGCCATTCCGACCCGCGCGCCGTCACCCACCGCGCTCGACGACACCGTCATGCCGTTCGAGGTGGCCAAGCTCGACCTGCGCGGCCGCGTGGTTCGTCTTGGCCCTGCCGTCGACGAAATCCTTTCGCGGCATGCCTATCCGCAGCCCGTCGCCAAGCTCCTTGGTGAAGCGCTGGTGCTGACCGTGATGCTGGGCTCGTCGCTGAAGATCGATGGCCGATTCATTCTGCAGACGCAGAGCGACGGTCCCGTGCGCATGTTGGTGGTGGATTTCATCGCCCCCGACAAGGTGCGCGCCTGCGCCCGCTTCGACAAAGACCGCGTGGCCGCGGCAATCGCGGCAGGCGATACGGCCGGCACCGCGTTGCTCGGCAAGGGGCACCTTGCCATGACCATCGACCAGGGTCCCGACATGAACCGCTATCAGGGCCTCGTTGCGCTCGACGGCAGTTCGCTCGAGGACGTAGCGCACGAATACTTTCTGCGCTCCGAACAGATTCCCACACGCATCAGGCTCGCGGTGGCGGAGGAATTGCGCGCGGCGTCGGGCGGTGCGACCCATCGCTGGCGCGCCGGCGGCATCATGCTGCAGTTCCTGCCAAAATCTCCGGAACGGGCGCGCACGGCCGATCTCGATCCCGGCGATGCCCCCGAGGGCACCGCGCCGCACGTAGTCAAGGAAGATGACGCGTGGGTCGAAGGCCAGGCGCTGATTTCGACCGTGGAGGATATCGAGCTGATTGATCCCTCGCTGTCCAGCGAGCGGCTGGTCTATCGTCTTTTTCACGAGCCGGGTGTGCGCGTGTTCCGTGCCAATCCCTTGCGTGCGGAATGCTCGTGCTCGCGCGACAATGTCGAGGCGATGCTCAAGAGCTTTTCGCAGGACGATCGCGACCACATGGTCGAGGACGGGAGGATTTCCGTCACGTGCGAATTCTGCAGCGCGAACTATCAGTTCGCACCGGGCGAGGTTGGCGCAAATCCTAGTTGATGGTGCGCTCGGCGTAAGATGAGTCGAGCGAGAAGGCGGGAACCTCGATGTCGAATTGCTCTCCCTCTTCCGTCACCATTCCGTAGCTGCCGACCATGAAGCCTGACGGCGTCGGCAGTGGAACCCCGCTGGTGTACTCGAACGATTGTCCGGCCTTCAGCGTCGGTTCCTCGCCGACCACGCCCGGTCCCTTGACTTCCTGCAGGCGGCCGAGCGCGTCGGTAATGCGCCAGTGCCGCGTCTTGAGCTGGACCGTTTCCGCGCCGAGGTTGGTAATGTTGATTGTGTAAGCCCAGAAAAAATAGCCGTTGCTCGGCGACGACCGCTCCGACACAAAGCGGGGCGTCACTGTGACTTCAACCTTGCGTGTTACTGCGCGGTACATCTAAATGCCGCAAGATTTACTTTACCGGGGCTTGCCATTCGCATGATGCCCGGGATTATGGCCGAAAGAGCGCACGAAAGAAAAGCCGCACATGGCCCCGGTTTCGACCGAACGCGATCTCCGGCTTGATTTGTTCCGTGGCCTCGCGCTCTGGCTCATCTTTCTCGACCACATACCGTCGAACGCGGTCAACTGGATTACCATCCGCAACTACGGCTTCAGCGACGCGACGGAAATCTTCGTTTTCATTTCCGGCTACACCGCGGCCTTCGTCTATGGCCGGGCGATGCAGCAGCACGGATTCATTGTGGCCTCGGCGCGCGTGCTCAAGCGGGCCTGGCAGATCTACGTGGCGCACGTGTTCCTGCTTGCGATCTATCTCGCCGAGATCGCCTACGTGTCGAGCAGTTTCGACAACCCGCTCTACACCGAAGAAATGGGAGTTCTCAATTTTCTCAAGAACCCGGACGTCACCATCCTTCAGGCGCTGCTGCTGAAGTTCAAACCGGTGAATATGGACGTGCTGCCGCTCTACATTTTGTTGCTGCTGTGGTTTCCGCCGATGCTGTGGCTGCTGCTTCGCGCACCGTCGCTCGCGTTGATCACGTCGGCTTCGGTGTACGCCTTCATGTGGCTGTTTGAATGGAACCTTCCGGCGTATCCGAGCGGAACCTGGTTGTTCAATCCGTTTGCATGGCAACTGTTGTTCGTGTTCGGGGCCTGGTGTGCGCTGGGTGGCGCGGAAAATCTTTCGCGCTGGGTTCACTCACCGGCCATGGTCGGATTGGCGATCACATATCTTCTGTTCGCATTCGCGATTGCGATGACCTGGTATTTCCCGCGCCTTGCGGTCTACGTTCCGAAGTGGGTCGGCGACGCGATCTACCCAATCGACAAGACGAACCTCGACGTGCTTCGCATCATGCATTTCCTGGCGCTCGCGATCATTACGGTCGCGTTCGTGCCGCGCGACTGGCCGGCGCTCAAATCCTGGATCTTCTGGCCGGCGATTGTGTGCGGCCAGCATTCGCTTGAGACATTTTGTCTCGGCGTGTTCTTGTCTTTTGCCGGTCACTTCGTATTTACGGAAGTGTCCAACCGGGTGCTGACGCAGATCGTCGTCAGCTTTGCCGGCATTGCCATTATGGTTGCCGTTGCGGCACTTATTTCATGGTATAGACAAGCCGAACGACGAGGCGGAGGACCGCGGCCGCCCGCCGCAAAGCCGGGTTATGCGGGGGGCGAGTTATGAGGAAACGCCTGCTGCCACTCGCGTTGCTGATGCTGGTTGCCGCGCCCGCGTGGGCCGAACATCCGGCCGAATGTCGCGTTGCGGAAAACCTGACAGAGCCGAATTTCCGCCTGCCGCACGTGACGCGCGCAGTCGGCGCGAAGCATCTGAACATTCTCGTTGTCGGCGCCGGCTCCTCGCAATTGCCGGGAACGAGCGGGACTGGCAACGCTTACCCCGCGCGGCTGCAACAGGCGCTCGCAAGCCGACTGCCGGGTGTAGACGTGAAAGTTACAACCGATGTGAAATCGGGACGCACGGCGGCGGAGATGGTTAAGGCGCTTCCGGCCGCGCTTGCCGCGTCTAAGCCGGTGCTTCTGGTCTGGCAGACGGGAACGGTGGACGCGATGCTTGGCGTCGACCCTGATCTTTTCAGTCAGTCGCTCGACAAGGGTATAAAAATTGCTCGTTCCGCAGGCGCTGATGTTGTTTTAATCAACGCGCAATACAGTCCGCGAACGGAATCGATGATCGCGCTTGGGACTTATGTCGACGATATGCGCTGGGTTGCGTTGCAACAAGAAGTGCCTTTATTCGATCGTTTCAGCATTATGAAGTTGTGGGGAGAGCTTGGAACGTTCGATTTATACTCTGCCACGAAAAAACTTGACATTGCAGAGCGGGTCCACGATTGCATTGGGCGGTTGCTAGCCGATATGGTGGTTACAGCAGCCAAGCCTGAAGAGCCGCCGACCAACGGCAGCCGCTGATCGATAACTGAGGACGCGCACTTGTTGAGCGACAATCCCGAACGTCGGGTTCCGACAGTGTTGGCCGCCGCGCTTGTCGCGGGGCTAGCATTTGCATCGCCAGTGCGTGCCGATACGGCCGGTCCTTCCTGCACGACGCCGCTCGATCTGGTCCGGCTGACAAATCCCCTTCCGCATCTTGCGCAGAAGATCGCCGCCGGTGATCCGATCACGATCGTTGCAATCGGTTCGTCGTCGACTGCGGGCGCTGGTGCAAGTTCGCCGGACGCCAGCTATCCCAACCAGCTTTCCC
Source organism: uncultured Alphaproteobacteria bacterium (assembly GCA_963707615.1). Lineage (GTDB taxonomy): Bacteria > Pseudomonadota > Alphaproteobacteria > Rhizobiales > Xanthobacteraceae > Pseudolabrys. Next base: position 43,464 of record CAVPQT010000005.1, on the reverse strand, counting down.
TCGAGCTTCGCAAGCAATTCCCGAAAGTCACGGTCACGATGCTAAACCGCGGCGTGAACGGCGAAGAAATCGGCGACATGCTGGCTCGGTTCGATACTTCAGTGATCGCTGCCAAGCCCGATCTGGTGCTCTGGCAGCTCGGCACCAACGCGGTCATCCGTGGTCATCAGCTCGGCGATCACGGGCTGCAGATCCGTGAAGGACTGACCAAGATCCGCGCGACCGGCGCCGACGTCGTGCTCATCGACCCGCAATTTGCTCCGAAGGTGATTGCCAAGCCCGACGCCGAGGCCATGGTTGCGCTCATCTCCTCCGCCGCAAAGCAGGAAGATGTCGATCTGTTCCGCCGTTTTGAGATGATGCGCCACTGGCATAACGTTGATCGCCTGGCCTTCGAGACGTTCGTGTCGCCCGACGGGCTGCACATGAACGACTGGAGCTATGCGTGCATGGCGAAAAGTCTCGGAAACGCCATCGCCGAGGCCGCGCACCGCCCGGTGATGTCCGCGACGGCCTTGTCGCACGTAATGCCCTGAGCGATCTTCGCTCTTACACTTTCTCCATCGCCGTCAGAAGATCTTCGATCAGATCGTCCGGATGCTCGAGTCCGGCGGAGAACCTGACCAGTCCGTCGCCGATCCCGAGCTCGGCGCGCTGCTCCGGCGTTAGCCGCTGATGCGTGGTCGTCGTCGGATGGGTGACAAGGCTCTTCGCGTCGCCGAGATTGTTCGTGATCCCGATGAGCTGCAGCGCATTGAGGAAACGGAACGCGCCTTCCTTTCCGCCTTTGACCTCGAATGAGCAGAGCGTGGAACCGGCGCGCATCTGCTTCCTGATGATGTCGGCCTGCGGATGGTCAGGCCGTCCAGGATAGATCAATCGCGTTATCTTCTTGTGACCGGCAAGCGCGGTCGCGACCGCGCCGGCGGTGTCGGTTTGTCGTTGCACGCGCACCGGCAGGGTCTCGAGGCCTTTGAGCAGGATCCACGCATTGAATGGCGACAACGACGGACCGGTTTGCCGCAGGACTTGATGATAGTGGTCGAGGATCAGTTTCTCTGAACCGAGAATGACCCCGCCGAGGACCCGGCCCTGGCCGTCAATGTGTTTCGTAGCCGAGTAGACGACACAATCGGCGCCAAGTGTGAGCGGACTCTGGTAGAGCGGCGTCGCAAAGACATTGTCGACAACGAGTCGACCGCCGGCATTGTGCGCGATGTCCGCAACCGCCGCGATATCGATGACTTCCAGCGTCGGATTGGTCGGCGTTTCCAGAAAGAAGGCTTTGCTGTTTTTCTGGACCGCTTTCTTCCATGCATTCAGGTCGGTGCCATCGACAAGCGTCGACGTGACGCCGAAGCGCGGCAGCCATTCTTCGATCACCCAGCGGCAGGAGCCGAACAGTGCCTTGGCGGCGACCACGTGATCGCCCGCTTTGACAAGACCCATGAGGGCGGTCGTGACCGCGGCCATTCCGGTGGCCGTCGATCGCGCTGCCTCCGCCCCTTCGAGGGCCGCCATGCGCTGTTCGAACATGCTCATGGTCGGGTTCGAGTAACGCGAATAGACGTAACCCGGAATCTTGCCGGAGAAGCGTGCCTCGCATTCCTCGGCGGTGGGGTAGACGTAGCCCTGGGTGAGGAACAAAGCCTCGGAAGTTTCACCAAACTGCGAGCGCAGCGTGCCGGCATGCACCAGCCGGGTTTCGGGGCGGTAGGTCTTGGTCGACGCGGACATCATGAGTCTCCTTGAGCCGTGCGCGTGACCTTTCCGAAACCGGCACCCCGCCTTTTCGGGACCACGCGCGTGGCCAACAAAAAACCGGCCGGAGAAATGTCTCGGCCGGGCTCACGCGTCCCCGGCCTTTTAGCGACTTGTTTAACGTGGCTGCAAGCCGGCCGGCTCAAATGACCACGGGATAAGGTGTTTGTAGCGGGGGGCACGGCTTCCCGTCAAGGCACTCCTCGGGTTAGATCGGCGCGGTTGCAGAGCAGGGACACCGTGACGCTTTCTTTCGCCCTCGACGACAAGGGCATTTTGCCCGACCGCATGATCGCGCTGCTCGCCGCGGATGGCGGTATTCTGTCGGAAAATCAGTTCGTCCCCGATCAGATCCAGCCCGCAAGCCTCGACCTGCGTCTGGGTGAGGTGGCTTTCCGCGTGCGCGCGAGTTTCCTGCCGGGCCGGACGACCGTTGCCCAGCGCATCGATGAATTGAAGCTGCATGAGATTTCGCTGAGCGACGGCGCGGTGCTGGAAACGGGCTGCGTCTACATTGTCCCGTTGCTGGAAAGTCTCGCGTTGCCAGACGACATTTCCGCCGCTGCAAACCCGAAAAGTTCAACCGGGCGGCTTGATGTCTTCACGCGCGTGATTGCCGACGAGACGCGCGGGTTCGATCGCATCACGGGGGGCTATCATGGCCCGCTTTATGCCGAGATCAGCCCGCGCACGTTTCCGGTTCTGGTTCGTGAGGGCTCGCGGCTGTCGCAAATTCGTTTCCGACGCGGACAGGCTCTGCTCGATGCCGCCGCATTGCGTGCCTTGCACGCACGCGAACGTCTCGTCGACGCAGATAACGCCGACCTGAGCGAGGGAGTGGCGGTCAGTGTCGATCTTTCGGGATTGGGCCCCGGCGGGCTCGTCGGCTATCGCGCAAAGCGGCACACGGGGCTCATCGATGTGGAGCGGCGCGGGGGATACACCGTCGCCGACTACTGGGAGCCGATGTACGCGCGGCCTGACAAGAGCCTCATCCTCGACCCGAACGAATTTTACATTCTTGCGTCAAAGGAAGCCGTGCAGGTTCCGCCCGACTACGCCGCCGAGATGGTGCCGTTCGATCCGCTGGTCGGCGAATTCCGTGTGCACTATGCGGGGTTTTTCGATCCGGGCTTCGGTTACGCCGGCGCGGGTGGAAAGGGCGCGCGCGCCGTGCTCGAAGTGCGGTCGCGCGAGGTGCCGTTCATTCTTGAGCACGGTCAGATCGTCGGTCGTTTGGTCTACGAGAAGATGCTGGCAAAACCGGAAAAATTATACGGACAGGGCATCGGCTCGAATTATCAGGCGCAGAGCCTGAAACTCTCGAAGCACTTCAAAACCTGACCGCTCGCAGAGCGCGCTTGCGGCGTGCGCAAGCCATTCGGTATGGTCCGGGTGCGCGGGCGTAGTTCAATGGTAGAACGGCAGCTTCCCAAGCTGCATACGAGGGTTCGATTCCCTTCGCCCGCTCCAGCCATGCGTCCAGAAAAGACCCTGCCTGGCTCAGCCCGCCTGACGACCGGCGATGGCGTGATAGGCCCAGAGAACCACCACCGAGCCGACAATCGCGACGAGCATGCTGTAGAGGTTGAGACCGGTTATTCCGGTGGCACCAAAAAAAGAGAATAGCACGCCGCCGACGATCGCGCCGACAACGCCCAGCGCGATGTCAAGCATCAAGCCTTGGCCCTGCCTGTTGACGATCTTGCTGCCGATAAAGCCGGCGATGAGGCCAAGTATGATCCAGCTGATGATGGACATAGGTCACCTCAAATTCGCGAGTTCAGCTTGGGTTGGCATCCGGCCGTTTGGCGTGAGCTTGTCGACAACATTCGGCAGGATCTGGGACAGATGCGTTGAGATTTCCTGCTCTGACATGCCGGTCTGCTGCGCCAGGATTTTTATGATCTGCGGACCAAGCGCGGCCCCAAGCTGGTTCGGAGAAATCGGCTGATTTTGGCCCGGCCCAATCCATGACTTCACCACATCGCCAAGGCCACTTTGCTGAAACTGGTTGAGCAGCCCGCCCAGCCCGCCGAGCATGTCGCCACCTTGTTGGGGAGACAACGGCTTTGCTGAGCTTGCCGGCGTTGTGCTGGCATTTGAATTTTTGAAGAGAGCACCTGATGCCAGAAGAGCACCAAGCGCGATCATCAGCGGTTTTGCCAAACTGCCTTGCGGTACTGCCGAGCCGAGAACGTCATCAAGACTTCCCATCGTGCGCTCCTTGAGAATGCTGCGGTTGCGGCCAACAAAGGCCGCGCTGCCGGTTCGACGGGAATGTGTCGTTCGTTCCTAGCCATGCGCTATTGGACCGTAGTCCAATGACACAAGGCCATGCTCACATAACTTCTTCGTAAATTCTGTGACGGTTGGACTTCAGTCCAACTCGATTTCCACGTGCGCTCAATTCAAATACGACCTTGAACGACTTGGAGCTCGAATATGGAAAAACGATCACTGTTCCTCGGGTGTTTTTTTCTCATTTTTGCCGGCCTTGCATTTTCTGCAACGCCCTCTTTTGCGCAGAAGAAAACCGTGAAGGCCTGCCAGGAGGAATGGCGGGCTAACAAGGCTGCAAACGAAGCAGCGAAGATCACCGAAAAAGACTTCGTCGCGAAATGTAGAACCGAAGCTGCAACGCCTGCGGCCACGACGACAACAGCTGCACCGGCAGCAGCGCCGAAACCAGCAGCAAAGAAACCCGCTGACCCCAAGCAGGCCGAATACGCTCGTGAGCGGGCCTGCGGCAAGGAGTGGAAGGCTGATAAGGCTGCAGGGAAAGTGCAAGCGGGGATGACTTGGCCGCAGTACTGGAGCGACTGCGATAAGCGCAAAAAAGCCGCCGGCATGTAGCCAAGCGCACTGACAAATCTTCTGAGTTTGGATAGGCCACCGCTCGGTGGCCTATATTTTTGCCCGATCGCGGCAAGCGAATGATCGGAAGTTTGCGTTCCTCAGGCGGGTATCAAGACGGCCAGTACGAGAAGCAAAGCCACCGCGCCGAGGATAACAACCTCCTCAACAACGCTTCGATTAAGTCGCCACATCTGTCGCTCCTTCAATCCCACAATCCATATTGCGGATAGTGCAATCGGAATGCTGTCTTCCGATATGAAGTAGCTCACAGGCTTCCGTGATCTCTTTTGTCGCATTCCGGTTTGGCGGAACAAAATTTTGCCTGTGTTTAGTCCTGTTATGAGACAGGGAGCGGGGCGAGTGCGTATCAATTGTAAAATAATACCTTCCGGGCACGCCACTGTTGTGCGGGAGTACGCGCGCGGCAATTTGGACGAAGCAGAATTTTCGACGGAATTGAGCGCACTTGGTTTCAACTCCACCGAAATCGAATGGCACATTGCGAATCCGGGCAAGTGCTCGGCGCTAAGGGGGTCGCAAATGGATGAAGAGTTGAAGAGCTTCTTTTTCAGCGCAATTGAACAGCTTCCGCTGGAACGCCAGGGCGCGGCACTGCGATGGTTGAAAGAAAGAGTGGTGTTGGCGAAAGTTGCGGAGCAGCTAATCGCCGATGCGGGAGCAGAGCTGCCGCCTGAGCTTCAGGAAGTGTAGCTTTCAAAACCCGACTGCCAAAACGCTCGGCAAGTTTTAATTCCCGGGGTCCGAATAAAAGGCGCACCACGGATAGGGATCGTAAGGCATCGCGTAGGCGCGTACTTCTTGTCGTTTGTGGGCACCCTTGCCAGGCCTTTGCGGATTGTAAAATTGATTGGGCACGCAAAATGAGCTGCCGCCGGTCACGGTTGCCCTACATTGCTCGATAGTGAGGAAGCCGCAATTGGTGGCTCCGAGGCCCATATCGCCGGATGCCATCACCAGCACGAGCGCCGCCAAAAGTTTGGTTACAAAGCGCATCCGCAAGTCTCCGTAGATCCGTCTTGAATAACACCGTGCTCCCCAGTGTCATTCCCTGCGGCGCAAAATCTGCTTCTGACCCAAAGCGGATATCTGGCTGCATCGCACACGCAAAGCGGACATTTTCGCGGTTCGCAGCAGAGGGTCAGAATGCCTCAGCAGCTTTTGTTGGAAACCGGACCCTGATGTCGGCTAATCTAGCGGTACTCGCTTGGGGTGAGGGTAGAGCATGAGACGGCGGGAATTTCTCGGGCTTGTCGGAAGCGGCATAGCGTGGCCCGCGGTCGCGCGCGCGCAACAACTATCAGTGCCGACGATTGGCTTTCTCAGCAGCCGGTCGCCGGAAGATTCGAAGCCGCATCTCGAGGGCTTTCTGCGCGGGCTTGGAGCTTTTGGGTACGTCGAGGGCAAGACGGCGAAGATCGAGTATCGCTGGGCCAACGGACAATACGATCAACTGAGGAAACTGGCAGCCGAATTGGCGGCGTTGCAGCCTGCCCTGATCGCCGCGGCTGGTGGCGCACCGTCGGCCCGAGCCGCGAAGTCGGTCACGACATCCATCCCCATCATCTTTGTGGCTGGCGATTCCGTCACCGAAGGTATTGTCGCAAGTCTCAACCAGCCCGGTGGGAACGTTACCGGCGTCGACCTGATGAGCGGCGAGCTCACGGGAAAACGGCTCGGGTTGCTGGTCCAACTTCTGCCGCCCGGCACCCCCATTGGATTTCTCACCAACAAGAAGGGTGTTCAAAGCAGCCTGCGCCAAAACGACTTTGAACTTGCGGTGGCGGCAATGGGCCGGGAATCGGTAATTTTGGAAGCCAGCGACGACGCGCAAATAGAGAACAGTTTCTCAATGCTCGCCCAGAAGAAAGTTAGTGGGCTGGTCGTCGAAAACGATCCCTTTTTTGACTCCAGGCGCTTGCACCTCATTCAGTTGACAGCGCAGCGCTCGATCCCGGCGATCTATCACATCCGTGAATTTCCACTCGCCGGCGGCCTCATGAGCTACGGGACGAACCTGGTGGATGCGTACAATCAAATGGGTGTTCTGGCGGGACGCATCCTCAAGGGCGCCAACATCACGGACCTTCCCGTCAGCCGCCCAACGAAGTTCGAGTTGGCTCTCAATCTCGGCACCGCAAAAACATTGGGACTCACAATCCCGACGACGGTACTGGCAATCGCCGATGAATTGATAGATTAGGGTCTCAGGTCCACAGTTTGGTGTATCGCCATGAGGAAACGCTGTCGGCTTACAGGTCTGTTCGGCTCCGCAATTGCAATCGTCATGCTGCTGGCAGGGAATGCTCTCGCCCAGATGCGGCCAGGAGTTAATTTCATGAACGACAAGCCTCCGCCGAGCAAGGAGGAGCAGGAACGGCAAAAGGCCGTTGACGACGCCTACAAATCGGCGATTGAGAAACTCCCCGACAAGAAAAAATCGGCTGACCCGTGGGAAGGTGTTCGATCAGCCCCGGCGCGGCAAGGTAAACAATAGACAAACGGCGGTGCTCCGATGCGCCGGGCAGCCAACACGCCCGCGTGAAGGCCGGAACTTCGGCCGGATGACTCGCGTTGGGTTTTCGAACCGACGCGAGGTACAAGAAAATGCCACTGTTGTTCTATTTTCCGTTCATCGTGTGGATGGGTTTGATGGAAGTTGCGCAAGACGAGATGCGCATTCCCATCAAGGTCAAGGCGCGACCGCCATCACAACGCTAGACACGATCACGCAGGTGCGTGCGCCACTTCGCTGATTTTCACCTGCGGCAGCAATCGCTGCACATCTTCTTCGCGGCAAAGCTCAGTGCCGGGAGACATCACAGCGGCACAGCTCGCCGCCACCGCCACACGAAACGCGTGGTCCAGCGACTGACCAGCCGCGAGCGCCGCAACAAAACCACCGAGAAAACTGTCGCCAGCCCCGACCGTGCTCACCGCGTTGATCGCCAGCGGCTGCGAGCGGAAAATCCTGTCACCGGTCACCAGCAAAGCGCCTTGTTCGCCGAGCGTAAGCGCGACAATCTTTGCCCGGCCATCGCGCGTAAGGTTCCGACACGCGGCGATGCGGGTCTTGTCGGTATCGAGTGTGGTCCCGAGCAGATCCGAAAGCTCGGCCAAATTCGGCTTGATGATGGATACTCCCTGCGCAAGCGCTGCCTTGAGCGCCGCGCCCGAGGCGTCGATCACACTTTGTGCACCGAGCCGGTCCGCGCAGCGAGCAACGCGCGCAAAGAAATCCTCCGGCACGCCCGGTGGTACGCTCCCACTTGCGACGACGAACTTCGGTTTGTCTGTCAGACCCGACAGCTTGTCGAGGACCGCTTCCCATTCGGCACGGTGGAGAGCCGAGCCTGGTAGAACGAAGCGATATTGCTCTCCAGTCGATGTTTCGTAGGCCGTAAAATTCTCACGCGTTTCGACATGCGAAGGGGTCACCAGGCTGGGGATGCCTTCACGCTCCACAAGCCGGTGCAGGAGTTTTCCTATCGCACCTCCGGTGGGATAGATCGCCGCCACGGTGCCGCCGAGCCGGTGCGCCACGCGGGCTACGTTTATACCGCCCCCTCCGGGATCCCGTTTTGGCGCAGAACCACGCAATTTGCGCGTCGGCTCGACGCGTTCGACATTTACGAAGATGTCGATTGCGGGGTTGATCGTGAGCGTGACGATATCCGGCACGTGAGCTATCCGTTCCGTTAAAGGCGTCGTTATCACACCAACTTAACGAACGAACTAGGTATCATTTGGTTGCGAACCAACCCCGCCAATCAAAGAAATCCGCGGAACAGCCATGCCTTTCCGTAGTGAAAATCGTGGGCGCAGGCATCGCGCACGCGGTCCGATCTCTACAGCACTGTCTTAATGGAAGGACTCGGATCGAGGTCTAGTGATCTCGTGGCCCGAAAAACGGCGATCCCAGCAACACAAGAATCCATAATGCCGCCAATACTCCAAAGGCGACGAGCAATACGCTCATGTGAGACCCCCTGGTAGCCGAGTTCAACCCGGCTCAAGCCTAGCATAACGCGCGAACGGGAGGATATGCGGCAAAAAAAACCGGCCGCGCTGTGGAGCGCGGCCGGCCCATTCGCAATCTGAAAAGTCAGTTGCCGTCGATGGTCTTGATGACGCTCGACATCGGCCGCGACGCTTCGAGGCCGCCGCCCATCTCCTTGAGGACCGCGTCAACGTATTCCTTCTTCGGCTCGACGGGGGTCTTGCCGACAACCTGCACGACCTTGTAGCCGCCGTCCTTGAGTTTCTTAAGAAGATCGGGCGCAGCCTTGGCGGTCGCCTGCTGGAAGTCATGCATCAGAATGATGCCTTTGCCCTGCTTCTCGAGCTTCTTCATCACCGATTGGACGACCTGCTCGGGCTTGCGCATCTTGAAGTCAAAGGAGTCCATGTCGGTGGAGAAAATGGCGACGTTGCGATCGCCCAGATACTTCACGAGTTCGGGCGGATGTCGCAAGGCCGGGAAACGGAAGAAAGGACCGACTGGCTTGTTACCGAGCGCGATGCTCACGGCGGCGAAGCCCTTTTCGATTTCGTCCTTGCCTTCCTGTTCGTTCACCTTCGACAGGTCCTTGTGCGACCATGTGTGTGAGCCAACCGTATGACCGGCCGCCGCCACCTGTTTCATGATTTCCGGATGCCACCCGGCGTGCTTGCCGATCGGAAAAAACAGGGCCTTGGTGCATTGGTCAGCCAGTGCCTTGAGCACTGCCGGCGTGTGCCCCGGCCACGGACCGTCATCGAACGTCAGAACGACTTCCTTGTCCTTGAGAAAGTCGTAGGCCTTGAAATGCTCGAACCCAAAACCGGGCCCGCCGGTGGTGTCGATTTCGACGACGCGTGCCACACCGAGCGCGTTCGGATTGTCGCACTTGGCAGCCGCAGCGGGCGCCGGCGCATTCTGGGCCCAGGCGGTGGTGGCCGCCGACATAGAGATCGCGAAGGCGATCACCAAAGCACTGCGCATCATGTTCTCCATGCGAAGTAGGTGTTGATTTTCGTAAAGCACTATACATCAAGGCTTTGACGCAACCAGTCAACGCCGAGCGCCGATACCGGCGAATCCCCGGGATTATATTGGATGTAGCATGTTTTATCTAAGGCGACGAAACACCGCTGTGCGTTGCTTCAGGCCTGGAACGGGCTTATCTGACTGATAATCGCGACTTTCGAGGTGCTCATGTCGGCGGTTGTTTCGAATACTACGCTGTTCCGGCCGGTTGTGTTGGTTGCGCTCGTGTGCGGGCTAATTTTCGCCGCAACTGTGGGGCTTTGGGCTTACTACGGAACTGCCGTGTTTCTCGAAATGGTGCGCGCCGGCTGGGCCGCATGCTTCTGAAAGAACGACAAAGCTCATGACATCGCGAACGTCGCAGATTCTGTTGATCATTTCCGCATTCGTGACCGGGCTGGTCGTGTTTTCGGTCGTATTTCTGTATGCGACGGGGAACTTTGGCTCTGCGGGTACCGGGTCGTCAGCGATAGGCGGGCCTTTCAAGCTGACCGATCAGAACGGCAACACAATCACCGACGCGGATATCAAGGGCCGTCCGTTTCTCGTGTTCTTCGGTTACACGCACTGTCCGGACGTCTGTCCAACCACATTGTTTGATGTGTCGGAGGTGTTGCGGGCGCTTGGCAAGGATGCGGACCGCACGGGTGCACTCTTCGTGACAGTTGATCCCGAACGCGACACGCCGGCGGTGATGAAGGACTATTTGTCCAGTTTCGATCCGCGCTTGCGCGGCGCCACCGGTGATCGCGCTTCAATCGACGCGGTGGAGAAAGCCTATCGCGTCTACGCCAAGAAGGTTCCGGCCGATAACGGCGAGTACAGTATGGATCACACCGCGCTGGTTTATCTGATGGACAAGCAAGGCCGCTTCGTTGCGCCGTTCAGTCTCAAGCGGCGGCCGGAGGAAGCCGCCGCCGATCTGAGACGCTACCTCTAGTCCTGGATCTGCGCGAGTTCGCCGCGCCGTTTCAAGTCGCCAAGAAGGCGCTCGAGTTCGAGCAAAGAGCGCGTGTTGCTTCTCAGCCGTGAAGCTTTGTCGAGCCCGTGCTCGGTTTTCCTCCAGCGAAATGGTGCGTGGATCAGTTCAATCGCCGCCCACCACGCCGCGATCGAAAGCAGCAGCCAATGCAGCGGCGTCAAAACCAGAACGCCGGCCTGTTTCAACAGGCCGCGTCGTCTCAGGCCAAGAAAACCGATGGACGCCGACAGCAGATAGCCTGTTACGACGACAAGCAGGCAGAACGCGAGTTCAAGACCCGAGCCGCTCTCGCGAAGACCTGGCTGCAGAGACGCCGAGATCATCCGCAGCATGAGAACGGGATGGAGCAGGGCGACCAGTGCATTGCCCCCAACGATGAGTTGGAAGGCAAGAAAGCCAGCCGGTCCAAGCTCGCGGAAAAGCTGGTGTGGTTGGCGCATATGAACCAGCCATGTTTGCATCCAGCCTTTGAACCATCGTGTCCGCTGGCCCAGCCAGCGGCCGATATCTGCGGGAGCCTCTTCGTAAGTGCTGGATGCGACAACGCCTGACCGGTAGCCGAAGCGGGCGAGCCGCGTGCCAAGGTCGGCGTCCTCCGTGACATTGTGCGGGTCCCATCCGCCGACTTCGCGCAGCGTCGCAGTGCGAAAATGATTTGAAGAACCGCCAAGCGGAAGCGGCAGGCCGAGTGCGGCGAGCTTCGGAAGGACGACATCGAAGTGCCCCGCATATTCAGCGGTGAAATAGCGCGCGAGCCAACTGGTCCTGGTGTCGATGCAGAGGCGTGCCTGCACGCAACCGAGGTCTCCGCCGCCTGACCGAAATGCTTTCAACGCGGCGCGCAGCTGGTTGCGCTCCGGGCGGTCCTCGGCGTCGTAGATGACGGTGAAATCTCCCCGAGCGAAGGAAAGAGCGACATTGAGGGCCTTCGGCTTCGTCGCCGGGCCAACCGCGGGGACGGGAACGACCATTATGGGGATGCGGTGTTTGCGCGCAGTGATTGCCGCGCGGGTGGCGTGGTCTTTTGCCTCGACTGCGATGATGACGTCTATTTTTTCCCGCGGATAGTTCAGCCGCTCGATCGCTGAGAGCAACTGATCGACAACGCGCGCTTCACCACGAAGCGGAATGATGATGCTGTAAACGGGCTCCTGCTCATCGAGCGTGTCGGAGGCTTCATCCGGCGACGGCCTCGTTGGAAGCGCAACGATCCAGATGCGAAATGCCGCCGGCAGCACGACAAGAATGCACAGTGCCACGGCGCTTGACGCGTTGAACATGGCAAGAAGAGCGAGCATCAGAAGGAGAGTTGGTGTCGTGCGGCCGCGCCAACCAAGTGTTGCAGCGGAAAGCCGTGGCGCCGTTGCCCTTAGTCGCTTCGAAGCGCGCAGGCTCGCGCCAATCAGCATGCGATCGACGTTGACGTCGAGTGCAGCCGCGCGGCGTTCGTCTGCTAGACCGCCTCTTCGCTTTCCGACAAATGGCGAGGAACCGGAGACCGCACCAACAATTGGCAAGGAGCGGACACCTGTCGCGCCCGCAACACTGTTCCCCATACGCCACCCAGGCTACACACGTTTATGTAGATAATATCCGTGATGCAACCTAAAGGCGAGTCAGATTTTTAAATGGTGTTGGGTATGGCTGCCGCGCGACGGCTAGCGATGGCTTGGGTCAGGTGCTGGTGTTAGAACGCGGGCCCATGTCTGAATTCATGTCACATTACCTCGTGCCGGCCGCCATCATAGCGGTGGCGGCCGTGTTGGTGCTCGGCTTGATCAACATGATGCGTGGCGGCTCGCCCAACCGCTCGCAGAAACTCATGCGTCTGCGCGTGCTTTTTCAGTTCATCGCCATCATCGTGATCATGGCGACGATCTGGGCGATGGGGCGCTAGTCAGAATTGGCGCCGCGGTCTCACTTCATCGGTGCCGCGCGCATATACTCCACTTTCTCTTTCGGTTTTTTTGCCTTTTTCTTTTTTGCAGCGGAGTAGTCGGTAACGGCGGCCTTTGCGGAGTGCAGCCCGCCTTCGCAGGCTTGCACGGGCGCGGCAAATGGCAGGGCGAGGAATGCGGCGGACAGGGCAATTGTTAGAATACGCATGAGTGATACCCCATTTTTTGAGACCGAAAACGGATAGGATAAGGCTACCCTGAATCCTTGGTAGAGAGAAAGGCTAAGCGAGGTCGATATGGTCGTGCTCAACCGGATCTATACCCGGACAGGTGACGACGGCACGACGTCCCTTGGAACGGGGGCGAGGCGCAAGAAGTACGACCTTCGCGTTGAGGCCTATGGCACGTTGGATGAAGTCAACGCAGTCATCGGCCTGGTGAGGCTGCATACGGCCAGTGACAAGGCGCTCGATGTCGCGCTTGCCCGCATTCAAAACGATCTTTTCGACGTCGAGGCCGACCTCTGTTTGGCGGAGAAGGGGCCTGGAGGCGCGAGGCTGACGGTGACGGACGCGCAGGTCACCTGGCTCGAAGGCGAGATCGACCGGCTCAACGCCGACCTCGCTCCCTTGAAGTCTTTCATCTTGCCGGGGGGCAGTCCTGCGTCGTCTTATTTGCATCTGGCGCGGACGGTCTGCCGTCGTGCGGAACGGATCATGGTCGCGCTCAAGGACCAGCCGGGCGAGGAGGTATCAGCCCCCTCGCTCAAATACGTAAACCGTTTGTCGGATTATCTCTTTGTTGCCGGCCGCTATGCCAACGACAAGGGGACGGCGGACATTTTGTGGGCGCCAGGGCAAAATCGCTAGGTGGCATTGGCCCGGAAACAGGGGGCTTTCGGGTGGGAAGCTGTTGGCCGCGTGCGCCGCAGCATAAGCGTTGACAGGCCAACGCGGCGGCCTTTAGCTTCCGCCCGCGCCGCTCAAGCGCCCACCCGGATGGGAGAACATGAAGATTTTGGTGCCCGTAAAACGGGTGGTCGATTTCAACGTCAAAATTCGCGTCAAGCCGGACGGCTCCGGCGTTGAGCTTGCCAACATCAAGATGTCGATGAATCCCTTCGACGAGATCGCGGTCGAGGAAGCGATCCGTCTGAAAGAGGGCGGCAAGGCGACGGAGATCGTGGCTGTGTCCGTCGGACCTGCTCAGTCTTCCGAGACGATCCGTACCGCGCTCGCCATGGGTGCCGATCGCGGCATTCTGGTGAAGACTGACGGTCCGGTCGAGCCGCTCGCGGTTGCGAAGATCCTCAAAGCGATTGTCGACGCGGAAAAGCCCGGCCTGGTGATCATGGGCAAACAGGCGATCGACGATGACTGCAATCAGACCGGCCAGATGCTGGCTGCGCTGTTGAACTGGGCGCAGGGCACCTTCGCATCCAAGCTCGCGATTGAAGGTGACGCGCTCGACGTGACGCGCGAAGTTGATGGCGGCCTGCAGACTGTCAAATTGAAAATGCCGGCCATCGTCACGACCGATCTCCGGCTCAACGAGCCGCGTTATGCGTCGCTGCCGAATATCATGAAGGCGAAGAAAAAGCCGATCGAGGAAAAGACCCCGGACGCTTACGGCGTCGATGTAAAACCGCGGCTGCAGGTGCTGAAGACGGCTGAACCGCCGGGACGCAAATCCGGAGTTAAGGTCGCGTCAGCGGCCGAACTGGTCAGCAAGCTCAAAGACGAAGCGGGGGTCCTCTGACATGGCCACGCTTCTTGTCGCAGAGCACGACAACAAAACGCTCAAGGATTCCACCAACAAGGCACTCACCGCGGCGAAAGCGATGGGCGCCGATGTCGACGTGCTGGTCGCCGGCAAGGACTGCAAGGGCGCAGCCGACGCCGCCGCCAAACTCGATGGTGTGAAGAAAGTTCTGATGGCCGATGCACCGGCTTATGAGCATCAGCTCGCGGAGCCGCTTGCCGCGCTGATCGTCTCGCTGGCCCCGAAGTACGACGCGATTATCTCGCCAGCGACGACAACCGGAAAAAATGTCATGCCTCGCGTCGCGGCGCTGCTCGACGTCATGCAGATTTCGGATATCACAAAGGTTGTCGCCCCCGATACGTTCGAGCGCCCGATCTACGCCGGCAACGCGATCCAGACGGTGAAGTCATCCGACGCCAAGAAAGTGATCACCGTTCGGACCTCGACCTTCCAGGCGGCGGGTGCTGGCGGCTCGGCCAGCGTTGAGAATGCCGCGACTGCTGCCGATCCCAATCTTTCCTCGTTCGTCGGCGAACAATTGTCGAAATCGGATCGGCCTGAACTGACCTCGGCAAAAATCATCATCTCCGGCGGGCGCGCGATGCAAAGCCGCGAGAACTTCACCAAGTACATCGAGCCGGTGGCCGACAAGCTTGGCGCCGCCGTCGGCGCTTCGCGCGCCGCGGTCGATGCCGGCTATGCCCCGAACGATTGGCAGGTTGGCCAGACCGGCAAGGTTGTGGCGCCTGAACTTTATATCGCCGTCGGTATTTCCGGCGCGATTCAGCATTTGGCCGGGATGAAAGACTCCAAGGTGATTGTTGCTATCAATAAGGACGAGGAGGCGCCGATCTTCCAGGTTGCGGACTACGGCCTGGTGGCCGATCTCTATCAGGCGCTGCCGGAACTGTCCGCGGAACTGGATAAGGTCAAGCGTTGACTACGATTGCAAATTTCTGTTTCGCCAATGGCATCGTGTGGCGCTACGTCGTAAAACTACCGGGAAGCAGTAAAATCTAACCGAAAACGAAGCAAAGAACCGGGACTTCGCATCGATCGGACGAGAACAATGGCGGTCAAAATTCAAAATGTCGGAGTGATCGGCGCCGGCCAGATGGGCAACGGTATCGCCCATGTGTGCGCGCTAGCCGGATATTCGGTTCATCTTAACGACCTATCGGCTGATCGCATCAAGGCCGGCATGGCGACGATCAACGGTAACATGGCCCGCCAGGTCGGAAAAAAATCGATCAGCGAAGATGATCGCAAGAATGCTCTGGCGCGCATCAAGCCGGCGGAAACGTATGACGCGCTGTCGGGTTGCGATCTGGTGATCGAGACTGCGACCGAAAAGGAAGAGGTCAAGCGCAAGATCTTTTCCGACGTATGCGGATCGCTGAAGCCTGAAGCCATTCTCGCAACGAACACCTCCTCGATTTCAATTACGCGGCTGGCGTCGTCGACCGATCGCCCCGAGCGCTTCATCGGCATTCACTTCATGAATCCGGTGCCGCTGATGGAACTGGTCGAACTGATCCGCGGTATCGCGACCGATGATGGGACCTTCGAATCCAGCAAGGCGTTCGTCATAAAGCTCGGCAAGACGATTGCCGTGTCGGAGGATTTCCCGGCCTTCATCGTCAATCGCATTCTGCTGCCGATGATCAACGAGGCGATCTATACGCTCTATGAGGGCGTGGGGAACGTCGAGGCAATCGACACGGCGATGCGCCTGGGCGCGCATCATCCCATGGGGCCGCTCGAGCTTGCCGATTTCATCGGTCTCGACACCTGTCTGTCGGTGATGCAGGTGCTTCACGAGGGCCTGGCCGATTCAAAATATCGGCCATGCCCGCTTTTGGTGAAGTACGTCGAAGCCGGCTGGCTCGGTCGCAAAACCCAGCGCGGGTTCTACGACTATCGCGGCGAGAAGCCGGTCCCGACGCGCTAGACGGCTAGGCCGCCGAAGCCTCATCGGCGAAATCCGCCAATTGCGCTTTCAATGCCTTCTTGAACGCGGGCCGCGCTTCGCATCGCAGGCGATAGGCTTCGAGCGTCGGCATTTGCGCAATCAAATCGGTTTGGCGCGGGATCCTCAGCACGGTCGTCATCAGAAGATCGGCGACCGTGAAGCGATCCTCCAGGTAGTCGCGGCCATTGAGCCAATCCGACAAGGCCGTCAGGCGGGTTTGCGCGAGGGTGAGCGCGGCAGGGCGGCGTTGTTTGGCCCATTCCTGGTCCGCGTGAAAAAGGTCGATCGCCGTCAAGTTCTGAATGTGCGGTTCGACCGAATTCACCGCGGCGAACATCCAGGCGGTCGTGCGGGCACGGGCCTTCGGATCGGACGGCATCAGCACATCCGATTGCTCGGCGATGTGCAAAAGAATGGCTCCGGATTCGAACAGAACGAGATTGTCGTCCTCGAAAGCCGGCACTTGTCCGAACGGCTGCATCGCGCGGTAGCTTTTGGATTTCTGATCGTCCGGGCCGATCAATCGTGCCTGGTAGGGCATACCGGCCTCTTCGAGGGCCCATCGCACGCGCAGGTCGCGGACCAGGCCGCGCGCGAAAGGTGGGACCCAGCGGAAGGCACTTACTTTGATCATCGAGACACTCCGTGGTTTTTGTGATGGCGCGTCGGGTTCCGCCTAGCCGCAGCAACTTGCTTTCGGTGGCGTAGCTGTTTCGTATTCATCGTGGCGGCGCACCCACGCCATGCTCCACGGCAACGCGCCTTCGTCGCGGCCCTTGGGTGCAAAATCGAGGAAGTTGTAAGCGCCGACAAGAATGTCGAGGCCGCGCGCGTACGAAGAGTAGGTGTGCAGCACCTGGCCGGTGTCGGTTTTGATGAACGCACTCAGACCCGGCGCTTCTTCGCTGGGAAACTCGGTCATTGCGTAGTTGTATTCGACCTTGCCGCGGGCCTTCTCCTCGGGCGTGAACGACACATGAAAGTCGTGATTGAAGTCGTTGCCGTTTGAAGACACCCATTTGAATTTCCAGCCCATGCGTTTCCTGTAGGTTTCGATTTCGGCGAACGGAGCGCGCGAGACGACCACAAGCGACACATCGCGCTGGGCGAGATGGATGGCAGCGCCGTCGAAATGATCGGCAAGGAATGAGCAACTGGGACAGCCTTGCACCCAGCCCGGGCCAAGCATGAAGTGGTAGATGATCAGCTGGCTTTTGCCGCCGAACAGATCGGACAGAGTTTCCCGGCCGTTCGGGCCTTCGAAGGCGTAGTTTTTCTCGACCTTGACCCAAGGCAACGCGCGTCGTGCTTCGCTCAGCTGGTCACGCGCCCTGGTGAATTCCTTTTCCTTGGCGAGCAGCGCCTTGCGCGCGGCCAGCCACTCATTTTGCGAAACGACTGCGTGTTGCATGGCTTATCTCCGCATGATTGTCAGGCTTTCGCCGGGGTCATCCAGCCGACCCCGGCTCCGCCTGGTTCTTTGAGAATTGCGATGCGACCGACCCCGGGGACATCGAAGATCGGTCGCATCAATGTTGCGCCGGCTGATTGGGCTTTTTTTACCCGCGCGTCGACGTCGTCGACGGCGAGATAGGACATCCAGCTCTCCGGGACACCATCGAATTGCGGGCTGCTCAAAGGGAACAGACCGCCGACATATTCGCCGCCCATCTTGGCGACCCAATAGGTGTCGTCCGGCATCGGCATGGGATCAAATGTCCATCCCACAGTCGTGCTGTAGAACTTTTTCGCCTTCTCGGCGTCGCGTGTCATCAGCTCGTTCCAATAGAAATGTCCGTGGGACCATTCGTGTGGCATAGGCAACTCCAGTGATTACGCTGTGAGGTATTTGTCGAGTTTCTCCATCGCGCTGGTCCAGCCGGTCTGGTGCCTGTCGCGCGCGTCTTCGTCGAAGAACTTCTCGTGCATCAATGTCATGAGCGTGCCGTCGCCATCGCGCTTGAAGGTCAGCGTCACGAGCGACTCACGTTCTGGCGTGGACTTCCACGCCCAGGTGAAAACAAGTTTCTCGTTCGGGATGATTTCCCGATACACGCCGCTGACGTCGTGATCTTCGCCGTCCGGCGATCTCATGACCCAACGGTAGCGACCGCCGGTGCGTAGATCGCTTTCCGCGTGCAGAGCCTTGATTTCGCCCGGACCCATCCAGCGCATTACTTTTTGCGGGTCGGTCCACGCCGCGAAGACTTTTTCCGGCGGCGCGTTGAAGCGTCGCTTGATGGTGAGACTGGGTTTGACTGTGAGGGTGGTGGCCATGTTTCTTCCTCCAAAAAGGCGGCAAGCTGGTCCAACCGATCCGTCCAGAATTTCTGGTATCGATTGAGCCAATCGTTAGCGTCGCGCATTGGTTCCGCTCGCAAACGGCAGCTCACGATGCGTCCGCTCTTCTCGCGTCCGACAAGTCCCGCATCCGACAGAACGTCGAGATGTTTCATGACTGCCGGCAACGACATCGAAAACGGCTTGGCAAGTTCGCTGACCGAAAGACTGTCCTCTTCGCTCAGCCGGGCGAGCAACGCGCGTCGCGTGGGGTCTGCCAGCGCGGCAAAAGTGCGATCGAGGTTTGGTTTTGAATAGTAAACCATTTGGTTAAGTATAGAGGTGCACGTCTCGTTGTCAAGGCGATCGGGCGTTTATCTTTCGTTGACCAAAAAGGATTAGAGGTAACTGGAGATGGATCCGGTATCTCTCGCTTCCGCTTTAGCCGGCGCGCAAATGAGCAGCGCGCAGATGGCCGTTGCCGCGAAGATGGTGCGGATGAACGCCGACAACGCCGCATGCATCGTCGAAGTGATCAACGCCGCGCAACGCAACATTGCGAGCCTCGCCAACGTTGCCGCTGGCGTCGGACAGAATCTCAACATCACTGCGTAGAGCTGAGCGGCCGCTTATTGCCCGAGCGCGGCCTGGATGAGCTTGATCGCATCATCGCTTGCCCATTCAGCCGGTCCGGCGATGGTGGCGATCTCGCAACCCTGCGGATCGATCAAAAGTGTCGTCGGCATGCCGAACGCACGGCCGATGGCCTTGAGATCCTGAAACACGCGTGCCGTCGGATCGGCAAAGTAAGTCAGCTTCTGCACGCCAATCTCGTTAAGCCAGGCCTTCGGCTTGTCAGCGTCGCGCGTATCGATATTGACCGTCACGACTTCGAACCGGGGCCCGCCCAGCCGTTGCTCCAGCGTATCGAGTGCGGGCATCTCCTTACGACAGGGCACGCACCACGTGGCCCACAGGTTGAGCAGGACCGTGCGCCCGTGCCAGTTCGCCAGTGTCAGGGGCTTGCCGGCCGAATCCTGGAAGGCAAGGTCGGGAATACGCAACGGACTTTTGGCAACGTTAACGGCGGCTACCTCGCCACGCGCCAAAGGCGCTATTTTCTTGGCTAATTCGACAGCCGGCCGGCAGGTGGCGTCGCCGCCCACGTTGCGCGTAAGGGTCGCAATCCCGTATACCCCCGCAAGCCCAACCACGACTCCGGCGATTCCGCCCGCCAGAACAATAGCGAGGCGTTTTTTGGTGAAACTGGATTGGGTCGCGGTCATGAGCGGTTTGGTGAATATGCCATGAGCAACAAAATGTGGGGTGGGCGGTTCGCGTCTGGCCCCGGCGCAATCATGGAGGAGATTAACGCCTCCATCGATTTCGACCGGCATCTTTACCGTCAGGACATCGCGGCATCAAAGGCCCATGCGGACATGCTGGCCAAGCAAGGTATCATTACGGCCGACGATGCGAAAAAGATCGCTCACGGTCTAGACACGATCCTGTCAGAAATCGACGCCGGCAAGTTCTCATTCAAGCGGGCTTTGGAAGACATCCACATGAATGTGGAAAGCCGTCTTTCGGAGCTGATCGGCGAGGCGGCCGGCAGGCTGCACACGGCACGCTCGCGCAACGACCAGGTTGCGACCGACTTCAGACTGTGGGTGCGCGACACCGTCGACGCGCTCGACGCCTCACTTGCCGCTTATCAGCGTGCCCTGACCGAAAAGGCATTGGCGCATGCCGGCACGCTGATGCCCGGACTCACGCATTTGCAGACTGCGCAGCCGATCACATTCGGACATCACCTGTTGGCTTATGTCGAGATGGCTGGACGCGACCGCGGCAGGTTTGCCGACGCCCGCAAGCGTTTAAACGAATCTCCGCTTGGCGCGGCCGCGCTTGCCGGGACGTCGTTCGCGGTCGATCGCGACATGACCGCTGATGCATTGGGCTTCGATCGGCCGATGGCCAATTCAGTAGATGCGGTTTCCGATCGCGATTTCGTCATGGAAGTCCTCGCGGCCGCGGCGATCACGTCCGTGCATCTGTCGCGTCTTGCCGAGGAGATCGTCATCTGGACGTCGCCGCTGACCGGCCTCGTCAAGCTGTCGGACAAATTCACCACCGGCTCTTCGATCATGCCGCAAAAGCGCAATCCGGACGCTGCGGAGCTCGTACGCGGAAAGACCGGCCGCATCGTCGGATCGCTCAATGCGCTTCTGGTCGTGATGAAGGGATTGCCGTTGGCCTATGCCAAGGACATGCAGGAGGACAAGGAGGGCGCGATGGATGCGCTCGCCGCGCTCTCCCTGTCGCTGGCCGCAATGACCGGGATGATTGCCGATCTCGAGCCTGATCCGGCGAAGATGAAAAAGGCGGCCGGCGAAGGCTACGCCACCGCAACCGATCTCGCCGACTGGCTGGTGCGGACGCTGAAAATTCCGTTCCGCGAGGCGCACCACATTACCGGTCGGATCGTCGCCAAGGCGGCGGAGACCGGCACGGCGTTGCATCGGCTGCCGCTTTCGACGATGCGGGGCATCGAACCGCGGATCGTCGACGACGTATTCAATGTCCTTTCGGTCGATCGGTCCGTGAAGAGCCGGACGAGTTTTGGCGGAACGGCGCCCAAAAATGTACGGGCGCAGGCCAAAAAATGGCTGCGCAAGCTGGAAAAAGAGAAATCCTGACTTCGCCTTGTTTAGCTGTTTTGCTATCGTTCCTCCATGCAAGGAGCCGCGCCCGTAAGTCAGCCTGACCGCCCATTTCTCTGGATCGCCTTGATCGGCGCGCTCATCGCGTCGCTCGGGCTGTCGGCGTGCGGGCGGAAAGGGCCGCTCGATCCGCCGCCGGCCGCATCCTATACGGCGCAACAGCCGGCACCCTCGGCGCAACAGTCGGCAACGACGAATCCAAACGTCACGCAGAGGCCGTTGCTTGGACCGGACGGAAGAGTGCTCTTGCCGGCGGGCACCCCCAAAAAACAAATTCCTCTCGACGTCCTGCTCAACTGAGCGTGCCATGCACCACTTTGCCTATCGCGACGGCGTGTTGCACGCCGAGGCGGTGAACCTCGATACGCTCGCCGCCGAGGTCGGCACACCATTTTATTGTTACTCGACCGCGACCCTCACGCGTCACTATCAGGTTTTTGCGGATGCGTTTGCCGACGTGCGCGCGCTTGTCTGCTACGCCATGAAGGCCAACTCCAATCAGGCGATCGTCGCAACGCTCGCGAAGCTTGGTGCCGGCGCTGACGTCGTATCGGGCGGCGAACTCAAGCGCGCGCGCCTTGCCGGAATTCCGCCGGAGAAGATCATGTTTTCCGGCATCGGCAAGACCGCTTCCGAACTTGTATCGGCCGTCGATGAAGGAATTCTCTGCGTCAATGTCGAATCGGAAGCGGAGCTCGAACTGCTGTCGTCGATTGCTTCGGCGAAGGGACGCATTGCGCGGATTTCGATCCGCGTCAATCCCGACATTGACGCCAAGACACACCACAAGATTGCGACGGGAAAGGCGGAGAACAAGTTCGGCATTCCGATCAGCCGCGCGCGCGAGATTTACGCGCGGGCCGCCAAGCTCAAGGCTCTCGAAGTCGCCGGCGTCGATATGCACATCGGCAGTCAGATCACCGAACTCGACCCGTTCGGAAATGCTTTCGCGTTGCTCGCCGAATTTGTTCGGGTCCTGCGCGGCGACGGCCACAAGATCTCGCATGTCGATCTTGGCGGCGGCTTGGGAATTCCGTATCGCGACGACAACGAACCACCACCGCACCCCGAGGCCTACGCCGAAGTTGTCAAACGGGCGACACGCGATCTCGATTGCCGGTTGATCTTTGAGCCCGGTCGCCTGCTCGTGGGCAATGCAGGGATCCTGGTGACGCGCGTGCTGTTTGTGAAACACGGCGAAGCGAAGAACTTCGTCGTGGTCGACGCCGCCATGAACGATCTTATTCGCCCGACGCTATATGACGCGCACCACGAGATTTGGCCCGTAGCGAAAAAGCCGTCCGGGCGCCGCATTCGCGCCGACGTGGTGGGGCCAGTGTGTGAGAGCGGCGATTTCCTCGCCGTCAACCGGGAGATGCTGGAACCGGCGGAAGGTGCATTGCTTGCCGTGATGTCGGCAGGCGCCTATGGCGCCGTCCAGGCGGGTACCTACAACACGCGGGCCCTGGTACCCGAAGTGCTGGTCAAGGGCGACGAATGGGCGCTGATACGCCCGCGCCTTGAAGTTGACCAATTGATTGCTCTCGATCGGATGCCGGATTGGCTGTGAGCCATCCATACGCGCATGGCCGGTCGGGTCGGTGCGTGGTACCTTGACGGGCAGATTCTCCTGACCCTGGGAGTCGGAGCGACTTTTGGACGAAGCAGAAAACCGGTCTCACGCAAGCGAACGGTCCGCGAGGTTTTTGCTCGCGCAGGCGCTCCGGCGTGCACGCGGCAGTCTGCTGTGGGAACGGCTGTGGCCGGCGCTTGCGGCGCTGGCAACCGTACTCGGACTTTTCCTCGCTTTTTCGTGGGCGGGCCTGTGGCTGGTCTTGCCGCCGCTCGCTCGCGCCATCGGGCTGTTCGTTTTCGCGGTCGCGCTCGTTGCATCGGCGTTGCCATTGCTCATCGTTCGTCTTCCCAGCATCCAGGATGGCCTGCGGCGGCTCGATCGCAGCACGGGTGAAACACATCGCCCGGCGACCACGGTGGCCGATCGTATCGCTGCCAACCGTCAGGATCCGGTTGCGCAGGCGCTTTGGCAGGCGCACGTCGAGCGCGCACTGCTTTCGGCGCGCAAATTCAAGGCCGGATGGCCGTCACCGCGACTGTCCCTGCGCGACCCCATGGCTTTCCGCGCGCTCGTCCTCATTCTTGTGGCGGCGAGTTTCTTTGCCGCCGGTGGCGAGCGGACAAAACGCATTGCCGCGGCATTCGATTGGCACGGCGTCGTCGCGCCGGCGAATTTCCGCATCGATGCCTGGGTGACACCGCCGGTCTATACCGGACGCGCACCCGTGATGCTCCCGGGTCTGCGCCCGGGTGAAACCGCGCAAGCGAGCTCACCCGTGGCGGTGCCGGTCGGCAGTCAATTGGTCATCCGGGCCACCGGTCAGGTGCGTTTCGATATCCTCAATACGGGCGGCATCGAGCCGGCGCCTGCTGAAGCGCGCGCGCCCTTACCCGCCGGGACCGAGGAGCGGCGGCTCTTGATCAAAGGCGACGGATCCGCGGCGGTTCACGGCGTTCTCGGCTCCGATCTGGTGTGGAATTTCACCGCCATTCCCGATCGCGCGCCAAACATCGAGCTGATCAGGGATCCTGAACGCCAGGCGCGAGGTGCGCTCCGTCTCGATTACAAAATGGACGACGACTATGGCGTCGTCGAAGCCAAGGCCACGTTTGCGCTGAAGGAAGAACAATCATCCGAGAAGCCGCCACGCCCGCTTTTCGGTGCGCCTGAATTCGGACTAACGCTTCCGCAGGCCCGCACCAAAGCTGGAACGGCGCAAACGACCCACGACCTCACCGAGCATCCATGGGCCGGCGCTGACGTTACTCTGACGCTCACGGCAAAAGACGAAGCGGGCAACCTCGGCCGCAGCCAGCCGCACGAGTTGCAACTGCCGCAGCGCATCTTCGTGAAGCCGCTCGCCCGCGCCCTGATCGAGCAGCGACGTATTCTCGCGCTCGACGCGGAATCCAAACCGCTGGTGCTGACTGCGCTCGATGCGCTGTCCATTGCACCGGAGCGGTTCACGCCGGAATCCGGCGTCTATCTCGGATTGCGTTCGATCTATCACGATCTCGAGCACGCAAAGAACGACGATGCGCTCCGCGAGGTCGTCGCGCGGCTGTGGGACATGGCGGTACAGCTCGAAGACGGAAACGTCTCGCAGGCCGAGCAGGCGTTGCGGCAGGCGCAGGAGGCGTTGCGCCAGGCGCTTGAGCGCGGCGCGAGCGACGAAGAAATCAAAAAGCTGATGGAACAGCTGCGCGCCGCCATGGACAAGTTCATGCAGGCGCTCGCCGAAGAGATGCGCAAGAATCCGCAGCAGCTTTCAAGGCCGCTCGACCGCAACACGCGCATGCTCAGCCAGCAGGATCTCAAGAGCATGCTGGACCGGCTGGAAAACCTGGCTCGGTCCGGCAACAAGGATGCCGCGCGACGGCTCCTCGAAGAACTGCAATCGATGCTTGAAAATCTGCAGATGGCGCGCCCCGGTGCCTCAGGTGGCGACGACGGCGATGACGACATGATGTCCGCGCTGGATGAATTGGGCGATGTCATTCGCAAGCAGCAGCAGCTGCGCGACAAGACGTTTCGCCAGGGTCAGGACAGTCGACGCGATCGTCAGCGCGGACAGCAGCCCGGCCAGGGCAACCAGATGGGCGATCTGCGTCAGGACCAGCAAGGTTTGAAGGACCGCCTGAACAAACTCCTGGAGCAGCTGCGCCAGCGCGGCATGGGTCAGCCGGGACAGCAGGGCGAAGGCAACGAAATGGGTCAACTCGGCGAAGCCGGGGATGCCATGGGTCAGGCCGAAGGCCAGCTCGGGGAGGGTGATGCTGACAGTGCGGTGGACAGTCAGGGTCGCGCGCTCGATGCCATGCGCAAGGGCGCGCAAGGGTTGGCGCAATCGATGCAGCAACAAGGCATGGGGCCTGGGCCGAACGGACGGCCAGGCCGGGGGCAGGCGCGCGCTCAACAGGACACCGATCCGCTTGGTCGACCCATGCGCGGCCGCGACTACGGCGACGACCTGACGGTGAAGGTGCCGGGCGAGATCGACGCGCAACGAGCGCGGCGCATTCTCGAGGAACTGCGCAAGCGCTTCGGCGAAAGCTTCCGGCCGCAGCTTGAGCTCGACTACATCGAGCGGCTGCTCAAGGACTTCTGAGTCAAACTTTTCTGGCTGTTTGCGAACTCGCGCGGGACTTACTTGGCCGCGGGTGCCGCATCTTGGGCGTTGATGAAGCGCACCATCACATCGACCGCATTATCGGGTGGCGAGACAAAGCGGCTGCGGAATTCAAGTTTTTCTCCCGGGGCAAGGATGCTGCGACCGGGCGGTGCAGTCCAGGTGTAGACTTCCTGTCCCGCGGCGTCGCGTGCCGCAAAGCGCAGGCGCGGTACCTCGGACGGTCGGTTGCTGACGCTGACGATGTTGCCTTCAACGACGAGGGAAGACAGGCCTTCCTGGGTTTCCTTTGAGATCCGCATGTTTTCGAATTTCAGGTTACGCAGATTGACCGGCAGACCGACGCCAGCAAAGAGCGAAGCTGTCTGCGGAAAAAATCGCACGACCTCGCTGCGAGCCCCGACCAGCGCAACGTTGAACGCGAACAGCACCAGGATGAGTGCCGTCCAGCGCGATGAGCGTCGCGCCTGCTTGCGTCGGATTTGAAGCCGCTTGCGGCGGGCGGCAAAGCTTTCAATCTCGTCCTGATCCGAGGCGGCATCCGGAGTCGCAGGTGACTCGATGGATGGCACGAGCGACGGTGCATCCATGGCGACTGGAATGTCGGTGACAGGTACCGATTCGCCGTGTCCCATTGTCTCGGCGGCATGATCGGTCTCTTCAGGCGGCGGAGCCTCAGCTTCTCCCGCGGTGCCAAGTGGCTGGTCGGGGCGAATCACCCCTTTGAAGGCCTCCTGGGCTTCGCCCGTGGTGTCCGCGGTGGCCATTTCGGGGACGGCTTGCGGACCATTCGCGAACCACGTGGTTTTGCAACGGGCGCAACGAACGGCGCGGCCGGCAGCACCCAGCGAGGCCGGTTCGATCGCATAAGACGTTGAGCAATTCGGGCAGACGATGTGCATGGCGCAATAGGCGTTCAGGTGCCAAGCTACCAGCCGTCCGTTAATGGATCGGAAACCATGGCAAGCCCCGGAAACATGGGAGGAATTACTGGTTCTCGCCCAAACCGCTATGGCAGGCTTGCCATAATCCTGTAAAAAAACAGCACAGTTCTGGACGGGTATGCGAGCGGGGACGGGTTTCTGTACATGTCGAGGACCACGGCCGACGAGTGATTCGGCCGCCTTATTGCGAATTTGTCGGAGAGGGGTGGGTGGTCCGATTCGAGAACGTTGGCTTGCGCTACGGTCTGGGACCGGAGGTTCTACGGGACCTCTCGTTCCGCATTGATCCGCATTCCTTCCAGTTCCTCACGGGCCCTTCGGGCGCCGGCAAGACCTCCCTATTGCGCCTTTTGTTTCTGTCGATGAAGCCGACGCGAGGCCTGATTACCCAGTTCGGCCACGATGTGGCTACGCTCTCGCGCGATGCGGTGGCGACCTTGCGTCGTCGCATCGGGATCGTGTTTCAGGACTTCCGCCTGCTCGACCACATGACCACCTACGAGAACGTCGCCCTGCCGTTGCGGGTCATGGGCCGGCCCGAGGAAAGCTATCGCGATGAGGTCGTCGAGCTGCTCAACTGGGTTGGTCTTGGCGAGCGGATGTGGGCGCTGCCGCCGGTTCTCTCCGGCGGTGAAAAGCAGCGCGCCGCGATCGCACGCGCGGTGATCGCGCGGCCTCAGCTCCTGCTGGCGGATGAACCCACCGGAAACGTCGACCCGACTTTGGCGCAACGCCTCCTGCGGTTGTTCATCGAGCTTAACAAGTCAGGGACCTCGGTTGTTATTGCGACCCACGACATCGCCCTTATGGATCAGTACGATGCGCGGCGGTTGGTGCTGCATGACGGCCGGCTGCACATCTACGATTGAGGAACGGAATGACGGACACCGGTCAGGGAAAATTTTCCACGCCGTTGCGAATGCCGGCAGACGCACTTCCGCGTTTCGAAACGCCGCTCGTGCCGCGCAACTCAATTTCCGGCCGCGCGCTCGTCGCGGTCGTTGCCATCATGACCTTTCTTGCGTCGCTGACCACGGGTGCCACGGTGCTCGTGAGCAGAGCCGCGGGCGAGTGGCAATCGGACATCTCGCGCGAAGTGACGGTTCAGGTGTCTCCGGCGTCCGGCCGCGATGTCGATGCCACCGTTGAAAAAGCCGTCGCGGCAGCACGCGCATTTCCTGGAATTGCCGAGGTCACGGCGTTCTCAAAGGAGGAGTCCAACAAATTGCTCGAGCCCTGGCTGGGCAGCGGACTTTCTCTGGACGAATTGCCCGTACCGCGCCTGATCGTGCTCAAGATCGCGCCGGGTGCCGCGCCCGACTTTGCGCAGTTAAGGCGCGTCCTGAGCGACCAGGCCCCTGGTGCCGTTCTCGACGACCACCGCGGCTGGATGGACCGCATGCGCACAATGGCGGGGACCGCCGTTGGTGCGAGCATCGGAATTCTGATCTTGATGTTCATCGCCACTATGTTGTCGGTCACCTTCGCGACCCGAGGGGCGATGGCGACCAACAAATCCGTTATCGAGGTGCTGCATTTCGTCGGTGCGAAGAACGGTTTCATCGCACGGCACTTCCAGCACCATTTTTTGATGCTGGGCTTGCAAGGAGGCGTCATCGGCGGCGGTGCGGCGATCATCCTGTTTGCCCTTGCCGGGGTCATCAGCCGTTGGTCTGCCGGAACGGCTGCCGGAGATCAGGCATCGGTATTTTTCGGGTCATTCTCGATTGGTCTAATGGGCTATGTTTTTATGCTGGTTCAGATCGCTCTGATCGCTGCCGTCACCGCCTTGACCTCGCGTCAAACTGTCAACAACACGCTTGAAATGATCGACTGACATGTTTGCCGGTCTTGCCCGCTGGATCGGTTTCCTGACCATGGCTGCCGGTGCAACCGCGATTATCTTGCTTGCGGTGGGGTTCGGCTGGTTCATCTTCAACATCGCGGGCGATGAAGTAACACTCGATACCAGGGCAGATGGCATCGTGGCCCTGACCGGCGCTGCGGCTCGTATTCCCGATGCGATCGAGTTGCTGGCAACCGATCGTGGCAAGCGGCTCCTCATCACCGGAGTTCACCGCGCGACCAGTTCGAAGGAAATCGCGCGGTTGACGCCGCTTTATTCAAGATACTTCACGTGTTGCATCGATCTCGATCGGTCCGCTCTCAATACCTTCGGAAATGCACTCGAAACCAAACGTTGGGCTCGCGCGCACAACTTCAATTCGCTGATTGTGGTGACGTCAAATTGGCACATGCCGCGCGCCATGGCCGAGCTGGCGCATCAGCTTCCGGATGTCACGCTGATTGCCTATCCGGTGATTTCGGAGAAGGTGAAAACGGAACCATGGTGGTCTAGTCTGGATACGGCACGTTTTCTTTTCGCTGAATACCTGAAATACGTGCTGGCGCTTGCGCGCATGCACCTTGATACCGACAGCGCAGTGTGAGGGGACGGCGTCCGTGCTTATCCTACGGTCAATCGCATTCAACGCGTTGTTCTACCTCAACACGGTTATCTACCTGATCATCGGGTTGCCGACTTTCTTCATGCCATATCGCGCCATTGTCGGCGTGGCCAAATCGTGGGGCCGTACGAATCTCGTATTGCTCCGCGTGGTCGCCGGGATCGATTGCGAAATCCGTGGCCGCGAGAAAATCCCGAAGGGACCACTCATCGTCGCTTCCAAACATCAGTCGGCTTGGGAAACGTTCGCGTTGCTGCCGTTGCTGGAAAACCCGGTCTTTATTCTAAAGCGCGAGCTGCAGTTAATTCCGATCTTCGGCTGGCTGACCATCAAGGGCCGCATGGTGCCGGTTCGGCGCGGCGGCGGTTCGCAGGCGCTGACCGATATGATCGAACGTGCCCGCATCGAATTGGCGGACAATCGGCAACTGATCATCTTTCCCGAAGGCACGCGGCGGCCTGCGGGCGCCGAGCCGCGCTACAAGATTGGTGTAGCCCATCTTTATGCAGCCGAAGGCGTACCGTGCCTTCCGATTGCGCTTAACTCCGGTCTGTTCTGGCCACGCCGATCGTTACGGCGCTTTCCAGGGACCGTGGTTGCTGAGATTCTCGACCCGATCCCCCCCGGTCTCGGCAAGGATGAATTTTTTGAGCGCCTGCAGAATGACCTTGAAGGTGCAACGGCGCGTCTGATTGCCGAGGGCCGCGCGCAAATGAAGCAGTGAACGTTTCATCCGGAGGATGATTCGTGCGCGCCCCTCAGCCGCTCCGCCAGAACTTGCAACTCGGTGTCCTTGATTCCGAGAGTTTGCAGCTCTTTCACCGCCGCGAGCACGTAGTCGCGGCACGGCCCCGAGCGACCGTGTCCCTGCCTGGCATAATGCAACTGGTCGGCAAGGCTTAGCTGACCGGCATATTGGCGATGACCGCGATCAACTACGTAGCAGAGCGCATGCACGCTCTGCTGCGGGTCATCGTCAATCCAGACCCTGCGCCAGGCCTCGCGATAGACGCGGGTGACCTGCTCGCGGCCTCGCAGGTATTCGATGGTCTTCGCGCGCAGAGGTGACGCCACACGGTAGGCGATACCGCGGCAATTGCCCCCGCGATCGAGACCGAGGACCAGGCCTGGTTTCTCAGGCGTTCCGCGATGGACGAACGAGTAGACGCAAAGCGCGCGGTGGGCTCCGACCAGGCGGGCATTTCGCCGCTCGAGAAAATCGAAGCCGGGCCGCCACATCAGCGATCCGTAGGCAAAGACCCAGAAGTCCTCGTTGCTTTGATGAGACCGAGCATTCATCGT
The DNA here is from genome assembly GCA_963707615.1 of uncultured Alphaproteobacteria bacterium. GTDB lineage: Bacteria > Pseudomonadota > Alphaproteobacteria > Rhizobiales > Xanthobacteraceae > Pseudolabrys. Next base: position 13,259 of record CAVPQT010000005.1, on the reverse strand, counting down.
GGTGGGGAGGAGGACGGACCACGGGGTTGGGGGTTGGCACTTTGCGTCGACCTAACAAAGCCGGGGTTCCCATGCAATCGGGCTATCAATGTGGGCGCAGAAACGCCGCATTCCGCAGGTTTTGAATTAGATGATGCGTGACCCAACGAGCATTCAATCGCGGCGCCGGACCGGACTTCGCTACACGATCCTTCTCTTTATCGTGTTCGCCCTGATCGCCGGATGGACTGCCTTCTGGAAGCTTGCCGCCGGCAAGGCCGAAACGGCGATCGAAGGCTGGCGCGCGCGCGAGGCCAAAGCGGGCCGTATTTACACCTGCGGGTCGCAGGATGTCGGTGGTTTTCCGTTTCGCATAGAGGTGAATTGCGACCAGGCCGCCGCGCTGTTGCGCACCAACCAGCCACCGATTGAGCTCAGGACCTCGAGCCTCTTGATGGTCGCGCAAGTCTATCAGCCTGGCTTGCTCATCAGCGAGTTTCATGGGCCGTTGACCGTCGGCGAACCGGGAAAGGCTCCGGAATTCGTCGCCGACTGGAAGCTCGCCCAATCAAGCGTACGCGGAACGCCGAGTGCTCCTGAACGCGGCTCGCTGGTATTCGATCTGCTTTCGGTCGAGCGTGCGAATGGTGCCGCGCGTGAAAGCATGGCGCGCGCAAGGCATGCCGAGTTTCATGGCCGGATGACGGAAGGCTCAGCCGCCAATCGACCGGTGATCGAAGTTGCAGTGCAGATTGATCAGGGCACGGCGCCAAATCTGCACCCGGCCGCCGCAACGCCAATCGATGCCGACGTTACTGCGGTTCTCCGGGGACTGAACGATTTCTCGCCCAAGCCCTGGCCGGTACGATTTCGTGAGATGCAGGCTGCAGGCGGCCGCATCGACATCACCAAGGTACGGCTGCATCAGGGCGATATCCTGGCAATCGGCGGTGGCGCGCTGTCGCTCAATAGTGACGGGCGGCTAGAAGGTGAGTTGCGCATCACGATGGCGGGCCTTGAACAGTTTCTGACGGCCATTGGCGCGCAGCAGCGGGTGCAGGCTTCGCCAAGCGTGGATCGGCTCGCGGGTGCGCTTGATCGTTTGGCGCCTGGTTTGGGCGATGTCGCACGTCAGCAGGCGGGCGCGAATATTTCGCTCGGCATCAATATGCTGGGCGAGCAGACGACTCTTGAAGGCAAGCGCGCGGTGACGTTGCCGCTTCGTTTCAACGACGGTGCGGTCTATCTCGGGCCGATCCCGATCGGCAATACGCCGGCCTTGTTCTAGCCCTTCTCCGAGGCGTAAGGCTTCGGCAGCGGCTCGTGCGGCAAGTCCGGGTGCGGGCGACCGAAATCGGGAGACGGTAAGTCCTGACCGATCTCGACAATTCCCTTGCGAATGGCGCGCGTGCGCTCGAAGTGCTCGAACAGTGCCTCCCCGTCGCCTTTCCTGATCGCTTTTGTCAGTGCCGAAACGTCTTCATTGAAGCGGCCAAGCATTTCGAGAACGGCGTCCTTGTTGGCAAGGAACACGTCGCGCCACATCGTTGGGTCGGATGCAGCGATGCGGGTGAAGTCGCGAAAACCGCCGGCCGAGAATTTCAGTACTTCCGAGCGCGTCACCGCTTGCAGTTCGTCGGCGGTGCCGACGATCGTGTAGGCAATCAGGTGCGGAAGATGGCTGGTGATGGCGAGCACCAGATCGTGGTGATCCGGTGCCATAATCTCCACGTTCGCGCCGAGGAGGCGCCAGAATGCAGCGAGCTTTTCAACCGCATTTGGGTTCGTCCCGTCCGGGGGTGTGAGGATGCACCACCGATTGACAAAAAGTTCGGCAAAGCCGGCGTCGGGGCCGGAATACTCGGTGCCGGCGACCGGGTGTGCGGGTATGAAGTGCACGGTCTTCGACAGATGCGGCGCCATATCGCGCACGACCGAGCCTTTGACCGATCCGACATCAGAAACGATGGCGCCGGCGGAAAGATGCGGGCCGATCTCCTTGGCCACTGCGCCGCAAGCGCCAACCGGAACGCAGACGATAACCAGGTCCGCGCCTGCGACTGCGGCGGCATTCGTCTCGACCACTTGATCCGCAATGCCAAGTTCGGCAACCCGCCGGCGCGTCTTCGGCGAACGCGCGGTTGCCACGATTGTACGTGCCGCGCCCTGAGCGCGGGCCGCACGCGCGATCGATGAGCCGATAAGGCCGATACCGATCAGAGCCAGGCGGTTAAACAAAGGCTCCGGCTTGCTCATGTCCGACTTCCCAGGAATTCCTTGAGCGCCTGCACGACGAGATGATTGGCCTCTTCGGTTCCGACGCTCATTCGCAAGGCGTTCGGCAACTTGTAGGCGCCGACCTGACGCAGAATAAGTCCACGCTTGGTGAGGAAGGCGTCGGCCTCTTTCGCCGTCTTGCCTTTGATGTCCGGGAAGTGGATCAGGACGAAATTCGCCGCGCTTGGTGTCACGGCGAGACCAAGCTTTCCGATCTCCTCGGTCAGCCAGACAAGCCAGCGACTGTTGTGTGCGCGGGCGCGGTCGACATGCGCCGTGTCGCGGATCGCGGCTATGCCGGCGGCGATCGCGGGGGCGTTGACGTTGAACGGTCCGCGGATGCGATTGACCGCATCTACGACGTGTGCAGGCCCATACATCCAGCCGAGTCGCAGCGCCGCGAGCCCGTAGATTTTTGAAAAAGTACGGGTCATGACGACGTTGTCCGTCGTGGCAACGAGTTCGATGCCGGATTCATAATCATTGCGTTGGACGTACTCGGCATAAGCGGCATCGAGCACGAGCAGCACATGCGCGGGCAATGCGCTGTGGAGGCGCTTCACTTCGTCAAACGGCAGATAGGTCCCGGTGGGATTATTCGGATTGGCGAGGAAGATAATTCTCGTCTTCGGCGTTACCGCTTTGAGAATCGCGTCCACGTTGGCCGTGAATTTAGTTTCCGGGACGGCAACCGCCTTTGCGCCGGTGCCCGTCGTCGCGATCGGGTAAACCAGAAAACCATGGGTCGTGTAGATCGCCTCGTCGCCATCCCCGAGGTAGGCGCGTGCGAGCAGATTGAGCAAATCATCCGAGCCCGCGCCGCAGACAATGCGGTCGGGATCAAGCCCAAAAGCGTCACCGATCGCTTCGCGCAGTGTCGACGCCGAACCGTCTGGATAATCTTCGAGATGTTCGCCGACCGCGCGGTAGGCGGCGATCGCGTTCGGGCTCGGCCCCAACGGGGTTTCGTTGGAGGAGAGCTTGAACACTTTGGCGACTCCAGGCGCGGTGCTCTTGCCCGGAACATAGGGGGCGATGTCGAGCACGCCGGGGCGCGGTTGCGGGCGGTTCGCAGTCATTAACGGCTTTCCGAACGATCAGGCCTTTTCGGCGGCAACCGTATAGCGGGTTGCGTGGCTTCCGACGAGTGCCGCCGAGCGTACTGTGACCCCGGCCTTAACCAAAGCCGCGCTGATGGATTCCAGGCTGGTTTCTTTCGGCAATGAAATCAGGAGTGCAGCGCCGTCGAAAGCGCGGTCAGGCACGGCAATAAAATCGGTGAGCTTCGTCAGCGCCTGGGCTGGACCGGCACCCCAGCCCGAAACGCGCACGCTCCAGACGGCGGCTTCCGTTGCCATGGCATCAGCTGCGACCCGGCAGATGACGTAAACCGGCAGGGCAGCCGGATGGTCGGGCCGTTCGACGAAGGGAAGACGCGCGATGATCTTCGGGGCGGCATCAAATTCAAGCGCACTCCACCAGGCACCCGCCGATGCAATATCGAAAGCTGGCACGAGACCAAGATCGCCTTTCGACTCCGACACTGCGGCAACCACCCCGGCGGCGCCCATGTGTGGAACGAAAGGAACCGTAAAGCCGAAATGAAAGCGCGCGGAATCGCGTATGAGGGCATCGCCGGCCGACAGATCAGCGTGAATGGCGAACGGCGCCTGCACATACGTAAAAGTTGAGATAATGACGCGCCAGATGCTCTCGACGGTATCGAGCGGTAAGATGCCCTTATGGCGCTTGACCAGCCGACGCATCATCTCCGCTTCGCGAGCGGGCCGAAATGCGGACGTACCAGTATCCTGGCTGCGCTTGACTGAAATCAGGCGATCAATGATGTCGCCGCGCTCGATCAGAAGCTGGTGCATCGCCTCGTCGATACGGTCGATCTCCTTTCGCAGATCGGCCAATGAGGGAGCTTCGGTTGGCTTTGTCATGGCGGCATTGATAGGTGGGCTGGGCCTTGAAATCAAAGAAAACGTTGACTGCGGGCTGGCAGGTTGACAGTAAACCTGTGCTAATCGAGCCGCGGTAAAGGTGGTGCGCCGGGAGCGTACGAGCAACAATGGGCCAAATCGATCGGACCAGCATGCCGGAGGTTGCGGATTCCCCGCGTGAAGCGGACCAGCCGCACGAGTCGCTGATCGCTCATTTTGGAGCTGACCGGCCGCTGAAGCTCGACGCCGGCGTGGAGCTGTCTCCATTTCAGATTGCCTACAAGACCTACGGGGCGCTCAACGCAGACCGTTCAAACGCTGTGCTGATTTGCCATGCGCTCACCGGCGATCAGCACGTGGCGAGCATACATCCCGTGACACGGAAGGCCGGGTGGTGGGAAACGATGGTCGGCCCCGGCAGGCCGATCGATACCGAGCGCTACTTCGTGATCTGCCCCAACGTGGTGGGTGCATGCATGGGTACGACGGGCCCTTCGTCAACGGATCCCAAGACCGGCAAGCCGTGGGGGCTCGACTTTCCGGTCATCACGATCCGCGACATGGTTCGCGCGCAGGCCATGCTGCTCGATCATCTCGGGATCGAGTCACTCTTTGCAGTCGCAGGCGGCTCGATGGGCGGCATGCAGGTGCTGCAGTGGGCGGCGAGCTATCCGCAACGCGTGTTTTGTGCGTTGCCGATCGCGTGTGCCACGCGACATTCGGCGCAGAACATTGCATTTCATGAGGTCGGCCGGCAGGCGATCATGGCGGATCCGGAATGGCGGGGTGGCCGCTATCTTCTGGAGAATGCGAATCCGCGTCGCGGGCTCGCCGTCGCGCGCATGGGCGCGCACATTACATATCTGTCCGATGCGGCTCTCCACCGGAAGTTCGGCCGTAAATTCCAGGACCGCGAAAATCCGACCTTCTCATTCGATGCGGATTTCGAAGTTGAATCCTATCTGCGCCACCAGGGAATTGCGTTCGTCGAGCGGTTTGATGCCAATTCCTATCTCTATCTGACGCGCGCGATGGATTATTTCGACCTCGCCGGCGATTATGACGGCACCCTGGCCAAGGCCTTCGCCGGAACTCCCACGCGCTTCTGCGTTGTATCATTCACGAGCGATTGGCTGTTCCCGACGTCCGAGTCGCGCGCGATCGTGCACGCACTTAACGCGGCAAGCGCGCGTGTCTCGTTTGCCGAAATTGTCACCGACAAGGGGCACGATGCGTTCCTGCTCGAGGAGCCCGAGTTGTTCGCGATCGTTCGCGGCTTCCTCGACGGCGCCGGCAAATCCCGCGGCCTTGCTGCGAAGAGCTGATCAATGAGCACGCTCACCCACGCCGGTTCCAACTTAAACGCAGCAAGCGTCACCAGCACGCCTGGCACCGCCCGTGTCGACCTTGTGCTCGTTGCCCAGATGGTCGAGTACGGGGCCAAGGTGCTCGACGTCGGTTGCGGAGATGGCGAATTGCTGCGCCTTCTCAGCGAGAGCCGCGGTGTCGATGGTCGCGGCATCGAGTTGTCGCGCGAGGGCGTCAACGAATGCGTGGCCAAGGGCCTTGCCGTTATTCAGGGTGACGCCGACACCGATCTTGGTGATTATCCGGACGACGCTTTCGACTACGTTATTTTATCGCAGACGCTGCAGGCGACACGCCATCCCCGCATTGTGCTCGAGCACATGCTGCGCATCGGCCGCCGGGCGGTCGTGTCTTTTCCGAATTTCGGTCACTGGCAGGTCCGTATGCAGCTTTTGTTTGCCGGCCACATGCCGCGTACCGACATCCTGCCGTTCAGCTGGTATGACACGCCGAATATCCACCATTGCACCATCAAGGATTTCCGCCAGCTCTGCGGGACCATCGGCGTAAAGATGGAAAAGGCCGTTGCTCTGAATGCCTGGGGATCGCCCCTTCGGCTCAACGCGCCGTGGTGGTTCTGGAACCTGTTTGGCGAGCAGGCTGTCTTTTTGCTCAGCCGCAAGGGCTGAAGTCCTCACAACCGCGAATTCTGCCCGACTGCTACGGCTTTAACTGGGCCGTAGCCGCTTACTTCTTTGTCTTTAAGTATTAATTTTGACGATAACAGTACTCAGGTTATGCGTTAAGTATGCGTGGTTTTGCCGAGCGTATATTTTGTTTCATGAGCGTATTCCGATGGAATACCCGCTATGCGTTTTGTGAAACGACCTTCCAATGATCATGAAATTGCCATAAGCGGACGGCGTTTGAACCATGCATCTCACGTCGTTTCTATCCGACGGAGATGCATTGCTTTAATAGCTAAGGGGACTGACTTGATGAGTATCTATAAGACGAGACGGGCGACTATTTTGTTGTGTTCGGTAGCGGTTGCGGTGCTCGCAACGTCGGCCATCGCAAGGCCCGTCCATCACCGTCATCGTGTGGTGCAAGCCTCGCAGGTGGCCGGTCAATCGTTTACCGGTGCCGACCGGGACGTGCGCTATTCCGCCAATATGAGCCAGTCGGCCGTACAGGTCGCTGGCGAAAGTGAAGGCCTTGGCCGCCGCTATGCTCGCGGGTCACGGGCCGGTGCCAGGGCGCGCGCGCAGTCGCACGCGAATTCGGCCTATGGCGGGGCCACCAGCAACTCATTGGTTGCCGAGGCGCGCAAATACATCGGGACCAACCCGACGGGACGCGGCAGTCTTTGGTGCGGCGCTTTCATGGACCTAGTGCTCAAGCGTACCGGGCACGCTGGCGGTGGCAATCTCGCAAGCGCTTATGCCCGCTACGGAACCCGCGTCGGCGGCCCACAGGTCGGCGCTATCGCCGTGATGGGGCGCCGCGGTGGCGGCCATGTCGGTGTCGTCAGCGGTGTCGATGCGAACGGCAACCCGATCATCGTATCCGGCAACCACAATCATACGGTTGCGGAGTCGGTCTATCCGGCCAGCCGCATCCAGGCTTACGTGCTGCCCGGCGGTTGATCGGACCGCAGTCGGCAAAACATTCAACGCCCCGCCTCTCGCGGGGCGTTTTTTATTGCGGACCGGGGAGTATGAAATCGCCGACTGCAACATCACCCGCCGTCACTACTTCGGCGTACACGCCACAGTCGGTGTGGTCGAAGTTTTCGAGAAGCGTGCGCGGGATGGTCAAGTCGCGGATGCCGGTGTCCGGATCGACATCGGTCGCGGCACAGCGCTGGATACGCTTGACGATCTTGAGCCGCGCATTCTTGCCGACCGACAGCGTCTGACCGACAAGATCGAACTCATGCCACGCGGACCACCCCGCAACGTAGAGGTTACCGCGAAAGCGCAGAGGATTTACCGGCGCTCCAGCAGCATTCTCCACGGCGGCAACGGAGGCCAGGTTGATAATCGAAACGACTTTTTTGGCCACATCCGAAAAACTGTGGCCGTTCTTTCCAAAAATGACCTTGGGCGGCCCAAGCAATTCCCTCGGCATGAAGCGTCGGAAAAATGCCTCGGTGGCCAACCGGCCTTCCTTCGTGCGCAAATCGGCGCGCACGGCCTCTCTTCCCTCCGATTCGATTGTCAGCGTGTGGCTAGTTTCATCGAAATGGGTGCGCAACGACGCCAACCGTTCGTTTCGCATCAACATGAGGAATCGGTTCTTGGGGAAGTAGGCCGGGGTGTCGGGGTCAAAGCCGCTGGGACCATTCTCGATGGCATAGAGCCGGTCGGCAGGGATGGTTTGCCCGACGGACAGAGGGGCCTGGTCAAGCGCCTGGGGCGAAAGACCTTTAATCGGATACCGATAGATAGCCCGGATTGAAACGGGTTCGACGTTCATCGATTTCTGGCCATTTTGGCGATGCCCGGAATGGCATTAATGATGACGTATAACAGGCCAAAAGACCCTTCAAACTGCAATAAAATGCACCCACATAATGCTGGAACCGGGCCGCCTGATTGGGGTCCGGAATTTGCCGGCGCCAAGTGGGCCGAGGGAGTTAGGAAATGGATTTCGAAAAATTTACCGACCGCGCACGCGGTTTCGTGCAGTCCGCACAATCGTTGGCCTTACGGGAAGGCCATCAACAATTCTCAACCGAACATCTGCTGAAAGTTCTGCTCGATGACCCGGAAGGTCTCGCGGCCGGTCTTATTGATCGCTCGGGCGGCAACTCGCGCCAGGCGTTGCGGGATGTTGAAGCAGCGCTCGCCAAGCGTCCAAAGGTAAGCGGCGCGGGGGCAGGGCAGATCTATCTCGATCCAGCACTTGCTCGCGTATTCGACGCGGCCGAGAAAGCCGGCGAGAAGGCGGGCGACAGCTTCGTGACCGTCGAGCGACTGTTGCTGGCGCTGGCAGTGGAAAAGGACAGTGAGGCCGGAAAGATTCTCGCAAAAGCAGGCGTGACCGCTCAGAACCTCAACGCGGCCATCAATGCCCTGCGCAAGGGCCGCACGGCCGATTCTGCGTCCGCGGAAAATGCCTATGACGCGCTGAAAAAATACGCGCGCGATCTCACGCAGGTTGCGCGCGAAGGAAAGCTCGACCCGGTTATCGGTCGCGACGAAGAGATCCGCCGCACGATTCAGGTCCTGTCGCGTCGAACCAAGAACAATCCGGTGCTGATAGGTGAACCGGGCGTCGGCAAGACGGCGATCGTTGAGGGCCTCGCGCTACGTATCGTCAACGGCGACGTGCCGGAAAGCCTGCAGGACAAGCGGCTGCTCGCCCTCGATCTCGGCGCGATGATTGCCGGAGCCAAGTATCGCGGCGAATTCGAAGAGAGGCTGAAAGCGGTATTGCAGGAGGTCACGTCTTCTGACGGGGGTATCATCCTCTTCATCGACGAAATGCACACGCTTGTCGGCGCCGGCAAGGCTGACGGCGCGATGGATGCTTCCAACCTCCTCAAGCCGGCGCTGGCGCGCGGCGAACTGCACTGCATCGGCGCCACCACCCTCGACGAGTACAAGAAGCACGTCGAAAAAGATGCAGCGCTCGCCCGACGGTTCCAGCCGGTCTACGTGTCCGAACCGACCGTCGAAGACACCATTTCGATCCTGCGCGGACTGAAGGACAAATACGAGCAGCACCATGGCGTGCGCATTGCCGACTCCGCGATCGTTGCCGCGGCGACATTGTCAAATCGCTACATCACCGACCGGTTCCTGCCGGACAAGGCGATCGATCTGATCGATGAGGCCGCGGCGCGCCTCAAGATGCAGGTCGATTCCAAGCCCGAGGAACTTGACTTCGCTCGACCGCGAAATTGTTCGCCTGAAGATCGAGCAGGAGGCGCTGAAGAAGGAGTCCGATCGTGGTTCGAAAGATCGCCTCAAGCGGCTGGAAGGCGAACTGAAGGATCTGGAGAAACGTTCGGCCGATCTCACCAGCCGGTGGAAGGCGGAAAAGGAAAAACTTTCCGACGCGCAGAAGATCAAGACCGAACTGGACCAGTTGCGCGGCGAACTTGCGAATGCACAACGTCGCGGAGAATTCCAGCGGGCTGGTGAACTGGCCTATGGCAAGATTCCGGAACTGGAGAAAAAGCTCACCGCGATTGAAGCGGCGGAAGCCAAAGGCGCGATGGTCGAGGAGACGGTGACAGCCGATCACGTAGCCCAGGTGGTCTCACGCTGGACCGGCGTGCCCGTCGACCGGATGCTCGAAGGCGAGAAGGAAAAGCTCCTCCGTATGGAAGACGAGCTTGCCAAGCGCGTCATCGGTCAGCAGGACGCAGTGCGCGCGGTTTCGACCGCCGTGCGGCGCGCACGCGCCGGATTGCAGGACCCGCACCGGCCGATTGGTTCGTTCATGTTTCTTGGCCCCACCGGCGTCGGCAAGACCGAGCTGACAAAAGCTCTCGCGGAATACTTGTTCGACGATGAAAATGCGCTGATCCGCATCGACATGTCGGAGTACATGGAGAAACACGCGGTCGCCCGCCTGATCGGTGCGCCCCCGGGATACGTCGGTTACGAGGAGGGCGGCGCACTCACCGAAGCGGTGCGACGCAGGCCCTATCAAGTCATACTCTTTGACGAGATCGAGAAGGCGCATCCGGACGTGTTCAACGTGCTTTTGCAGGTGCTCGATGATGGCCGTCTGACCGACGGTCAGGGCCACACGGTCGACTTCCGCAACACGCTGATCGTGATGACGTCAAACCTTGGATCCGAATTCCTGGTCAACCAACCGGAAGGTCAGGACAGCGACGCGGTGAAGGACCAGGTTATGGCGGTCGTGCGCGCGGCGTTCCGGCCTGAGTTCCTCAACCGGGTCGACGAAATCATCCTGTTTCATCGCCTCAAGAAGTCGGAGATGGGTCGTATCGTCGACATCCAGATCGCGCGGCTGCAGAAGCTTCTTGATGATCGCAAGATCGTCATCACGCTCGATCCGAGTGCACGAGAGTGGCTTGCCGAGAAAGGCTGGGACCCGGCCTACGGGGCGAGGCCCTTGAAGCGCGTGATCCAGAAATCGGTGCAGGACTCCGCTCGCCGAAATGATTCTCGCCGGCAAGATAAAGGACGGCGAGAAGGTCAGGATTTCCGGCGACAAGCTCGGTCTGACGTTCAACGGCAAGGTTGCGCAGGCAGCCTGATGACTTGCAATCAAATTGCATCATGGCCGGGACAAGCCCGGCCATGATGGTTTTCCGGCAAAGCAGAAAAGCGGTTTAGCGTGTCACCGGTGCACTTGACGCAACGCGCGCCGGCTTGCGTGCCATGATGCCGTCAAGACGCTCGCGTTCCTTGTCGAAGTTCGCGAGCAAGGCGCCTTCGAGCACGCGACCGCGCGGCAGCTTGATGCGCATCGGATCGACGAAGCGGCCATTGACCAGGATTTCGTAGTGCAGGTGTGATCCGGTGGACAGACCGGTCGATCCGACAAATCCAATCACCTGGCCCTGGCGCACGCGTGTCCCTTCATCCATCCCGCGAGCGAATGCGGTCATGTGCCCGTACGCGGTCTCGTAACCATTGTTGTGACGGACGCGGATATACTTGCCGTAGCCTGATTCCCAGCCGGCTTTTTCGATGACGCCGTTGCCGGACGCATAGATCGGTGTGCCGCTCGGAGCGGCCCAGTCAACACCCGTGTGCATCTTGGTGTATCCAAGGATCGGATGCCGTCGCAGGCCGAAGCCCGAGCGCATGATGCCCGCAAGGACGGGCTTGCGGACCAGAAACTTCTTCGCGCTCTTTCCGGTCTCGTCGTAGTAGTCAACGAGCCCATCATCCGGCGACTGGAAGCGGTAGAATTTCTTTGTTTCGCCGCCGACCGTGAGTGTGGCGAACAGGACGTCGTTACGGCTGTCGGCTGCGGGCGCCTCTTCTTCGCCGGCGTAAAGCACTTCGAAGGAATCGCCCGGCTGCACCTTGCGCTGGAAATCGACATCGTAGGAATAGATGCGGATCAGGTCTTCGATGATCGGGCGGGGAATCCGGTTGCGCAGCGCAGTCTCGTATATGCTCTGGTAGAGGCGCACGCCGGACGTATCGTTCTCGTCATCGTCAGCCGAATTATCAGCAACCTCGGTATCGACATTCTTCACGTCGACGGCGACATATTTGCCGGTGTCCGCGAGAGCTATGACCGCGTCAATTCCGGAATCACCCGCGATGATCACGCGGATCGGCTGCAGCCGCTGACCGTCAGCCGACTGCGCCAACAGCACGCGCAGTTTCTGACCTTCCTTTATCCCGCCGTCGAAACTGCGGGGCCCGAGCACCCGCGAAATTGCGTTGAGGTCGGCGCCCGTCGTTCCGAGGTCGCGAAGAATGCTGACAACGCTGTCGCCCTTCTTCACAAGGACCAGTTTCTCGTTCACGCCGTTGCCGCCCGTCGTCTGCGCGGTGGTCTTCGGCAGCAACGTGATGTTCTCGGGGATGATGCGGGCTTCAAAACCTGCATAGGGATCCACGTTCCCGTCGCCGGCATAGGCAAGCTTGATACCAGTGATGTTGGCTGCGACCGGCAAGTGGTTGGCAGCCTTTTCGCTCCACTCGGCGGCTTCGCGTACGCGCGCGATAACTTCATCCGCGGGAGTCAGAAGTGCGATCTTGAGTTTCGGCATGATGGGCGCCATTTCGCGCATCACGAAAGCCACTTCCGCTTCTGGTTCGGCCGCGGGCGCGTCGTTTGGTGCCGCATTTCCTGGTCCGGCATCAGCGAGCAACCGCTGCGGATTGAATGCCGGGATGTTGGCCGAGAGGTCGGAAACCGTCAGCGACAGGTTGCCGGCGATACGCACAAAGGGACGCACGCGCACGACTTCGTGGTTGCCGACCCGGTTGATGGTCGACACGCGAATGACCTGGCGGGCAAAAGTCGGTTCTTCAGCAGTCGGCAGGCGATCGCTCTTGTGCGTGCCCTTTTCGGCGGCGCCACCAAGTGCGCCACGCAATGCAACCTCGACGCGTTCGGGGAGGGCCGCGAAGTTGGCTTCACCGTCAAGAGACGTGAAAACGGCGCCGCCCATGAGAGCAGCGCCGCAAAGCGCGGTCAAAATCGTGCCGGCAAACCATTGCACTGAAACGCGGCGGCGGTCGACGAAGCCGCTCGATCCGCCGTCGACGGACAGCGGTGGTTCGTTGCCGAGCTCTATGGCGTCGGCCTGTCGTGATCGAATTACGCCGCGCGACCGTGTTTGGTCCAAGCTCGCCGTCCCCATGCGCCTCGGATCGAAGGTGGCTTGTCGCAACGAACCCCAACGCCGTCGACAGGCCGCTTGAATCAAGTGCCGGCACGATGCCGGCTGGTCTACGGTCCGTCAACGACGGACACGAACCCGAATTTCCTGGCCTGATTGACGGTGGCTGAAGGCCCCCGTGTCGCGATTCCGTCCCTCGAAAGGATCTTAAGGACGACGCAGGAATATGGCCTGAGTGCGGCGTCTCATGCATTAAGGCATTGTTTATTTGTTGGGCGACGAATTTTGTAAGCGGGCACTGAAGTACCGTCTTGTGGCCCAAGGAAATTGGGCATTTCTGGTTGACAAGGCGAAGGGGCGAGGCATATATACACCCCATCGGCGCGCCGTCCGCTAACGGCGCGATTGCGCGCCTCTGAAGCTCCTCACTGGAACAGTGAATTGGTATCCGA
>CAVPQT010000004.1:0-875544 GCA_963707615.1 uncultured Alphaproteobacteria bacterium | reverse complement strand
TAGCGGACATTCGAGTGGCGATAGTCAATGTCCGCTATTGGGGGTAAAGCAGACATCACGCGGACTTGCCGGAATGTCCGCTTTTGACCCAAAGCGGACATTCAACGCCCCGCTTATCTTTGTCCTAGAATCGCGCGGTCACACCGATAATCGGGCCGTGCATGGTCATATCGTATTCGTATTGAGTGAGACCAGAACCTTTCGAATAGTCCACGAACAGCGCCTTGTAACCGAGCATGCCGCTCCAGGTGACGTTGTTGCGGACGCAGAAATCGTAGTTGATGGCGGCAAGCGCCTGCCACGAAAACTTGCTGCCAGCGCCGAAGCCGCCAACGTCGCCACTCGCAACAAAGTTCAGTCCGGGTGCAAACTGGTGGCGCAGCCGCAAGCCGATCAGCGGATCGACCCAGCTGACACTGTTGGATGCCGAGAGTGTTCCGTCGGCGTTGCGCGTGAGATCGCCGATATTGACGGTGCCCGAGAGCGCCAAGCTAGCATCGGCTCTTTGCCACCATGCGCGCGCGCCAGCGAAAACATCGATTGCGGTGCCGGAGCCCGGCGCGCCGGTCACTCCCCAGCGCGCAACTTCATAGGCGGCCGCCAGTTCGGCAATGAACATCTCGAACTTTAGACCTGCAGAGGCCCCGACTGAGGCGTTGAGTGCGTCGACGCCGCGCGAATGCGTCATGCTGCCGTTTAATCCGATCTTCAGGTAGACGAGGTCAGAGAAAACCGAGAAGCGGCCATTGCGCGCCTCGAAATACCCCATGAATGCAAAGAGATCCTTTGGGATTTCTGAACGGCGAATAAGATCCCCCAGATCACTGTAGCCGACATCGACATCGGTCGTGCGGCCTTTGATCGTCGACGACCCGTTCAGCAACGGCACCCAGCCATAGAATGTGGCACTGTAACTCCACGGACTGAGAACCGGAGCCGGAGAGACAGGCGCTTTTGTGGGCATCGGAATGTCGGCAGCGATCGCGCTGCCGCAAATCCCCAGTGCCATGGCAAAGGAGGTTAAGCTTTCGACAAATAAGTTTTTCATCGCGCCCCGAACGGAATACCAAAAAATTTTTCGGTTGCGCCATTTAATTACAATCGCCCCCTATTGGCTGTCACTTAAAGGGCACAGCACGCGTCAAACATCCGCAGCGCCTTTTGCTTTGAGATGCCCATATTCGACTGCTCGCGAAAGTTACACGGCGGTTATTTCCCTTTAGTCCAATATCGTTCCTCCGACACTTCCGTCCAAGGTCTCGCAGTGCGAACTGACCACAAGCGATTTATCCGGCGCCCGCCAAACGCGGCTGCCTGAATCACCCCCCCAATTCACACGCAAGCTGATCCTCGATTCAGAGGAAAGGGAAGAATGTCATGAGAAAATGCCGCGTTGCGTCCATGATCATTGCTGTCGCCGGATTATTTTGTGCGCCGGGATTTGCGCTTGCACAAACTGCCACAGGCGCTCCGCCACACGTGCCACTTCAAAAAACCATTGGTGGTGTAAGCAAGCCAGAGGTCGTTCCGTCACTGATCGTTTTCAACTCACGTGGCGTCAGCTTGCAGGGCAATAAGTTGGTACTGACCGGTATATCCCCGAACTCAATCGTATTCGCTGACCGGCCTGTTCGTGCTGCAGGTCACGACCTCACGAGCAATATCATTGATGATTGGGCGACCGGCAGCGACAACTTTGCGAAAGATCCCCCGAATGCAACGGTATCTGCGTTTAGCAAGGAGGGCGCTACCATTCGCGATGCCGTAGTGGTGCTCAAGACGCCGAAACTCGAGGGCGACCGTCTCACGTTCGATGTCGATGTCCTTGAGGGAAATTTGACCGGAGCTGATGGCCCCGCATCTGTTTTCATTGACATCATCGGCAGACCACTAACGCCGTTCTCCTATGCGGGCGTCGCCCGGCGCACCGCTTATCGCGGCGCCTATTACGCTGGAGCAGCCGCCGTTGGTGCCGCTGCAGCCTACGGTGCGGCGGCTGCCTACGGCGCCTACGCTCGCCCCCTGTGCGGTTACTACCCTTATCCGCCTTGCTACTGATGTGGGCGGCATAGCGCGACCAATACCAATTTGATGGAGTCATTCGATGTTGAAAATCTGTTGGACCGTGGCGGCACTTGCGCTGGGTGCACTGCTTGCCGCGCCTGTCGGCGCCCAGGCCCCGCCGTCATGGACGCAGGCTGGTATGCTGAGATGCGTGGTCAACCCAAGCATCGGCTTCATTGTTGCCGGCCACCAGTCGATGGAGTGCCGGTTCACTCCGAGTGCGCCAAATCTTCCGCCGCAGGCCTATGCGGGCGCACTCAATATGATCGGGCTCAACATTGGTATCAGCGCAGGTGGTGTATTTGGCTGGGCTGTACTTGCTCCCACGATCGGCATTCCGTTCGGCGCGCTTGCTGGCGAGTATGTGGGCGCGAGCGGCGATGTTGCTGTCGGTCTCGGCGTCGGTGCCAACGTTCTGGTCGGCGGCTCTGGGCGCACCATAGCGCTTCAGCCGGTCTCGCTCGAGGGATCGGTTGGCCTCGATGTGTCCCTCGGTGTCTCTTCACTCCAGCTGCGACCGCTCTAAAGCTGCACACGTCATTTGTTGCTGTCGCCAAATAAGTCGGAAAAACAAAATCATGAAATCGCATCATCTTTGCAGGTCGTTGCTCTCTACTGTCGCGATCATGGCATGCTTGGGGTCTGCGTTGGCCCAGCAGGTCACCGGCACGCCGGGTTCGCCGAGCGCCACGACCACGATCAAGGGGAATCAAATTCCGGTGCCACCGCCAAAATTCGGCGGCGTGATCAAGGAGACTCTCGAGGGATCGAAGACCTGGTGGCCGCCGCGCATCGTGCCGCCCAAGGGCGCGCCCAACGTGCTGCTGATCATGACCGACGACCAGGGCTATGGCGTCAGCGGCACGTTCGGCGGTGTCATCCCGACGCCGGCGCTGGACCGGATCGCGAAGACCGGGCTGCGCTACACCCAATTCAACTCCACCGCGCTGTGCTCGCCGACGCGGGCGGCGCTGATCACCGGCCGCAACCACCACTCGGCGGGCTTCGGCGTGATCACCGAACTGTCGACGGGTTTCCCGGGCTATGACTCGATCATCGGTCCGGACAACGCGACCATCGGCGCGATTCTCAAGGACAACGGCTATGCCACCGTCGTGGTTCGGCAAGAACCACAACACGCCCGACTTCCAGTACAGCGTGGCCGGTCCGTTCGACCAATGGCCGTCGGGAATGGGCTTCGACTATTTCTACGGCTTCCATGGGCGGCGAGACCGACCAGTGGACGCCGTATCTGTTCCGCGAACACACGCAGATTTTCCCGTGGGTCGGCAAGCCCGGACTACAACCTCACCACCGACATGGCGGACGAGGCGATCGGCTACATGAAGGAGCTCAATGCGGCGGCGCCCGACACGCCGTTCTTCGTCTACTACGTTCCCGGCGGAAGCCACTCGCCGCACCAGCCGAAGCAGGAGTGGATCGACAAGTTCAAGGGCAAGTTCGACATGGGCTGGAACGCCATGCGCGAACAGATCTTCGCCAACCAGAAGCGCTTGGGCGTCATTCCCGCGAATGCGAAGCTCACCGACTGGCCGGATAGCCTGCCGAAGTGGGACACGCTGTCGGCCGACCAGAAGAAGCTGTTCGCCCGCCAGGCCGAAGTGTTCGCCGGCTACACGGCCTATACCGACCACGAGATCGGCCGCGTCATCCAGCAGGTCGAGGACATGGGCAAGCTCGACAACACGCTGATCATCTACATCGTCGGCGACAACGGCACCAGCCCCGAAGGCACGCTGTCCGGCACGCCGAACCAGTGGACCGTCCTACAACGGCATCCTCGACTTCCCGATCGCCGAGCAACTCAAGTTCTACGACGCCTGGGGCTCGGCGGCGACCTATCCGCACATGGCGGTCGCGTGGTCGTGGGCGTTCGACACGCCGTTCAAGTGGACCAAGCAGATCGCGTCGCACTTCGGCGGCACGCGGCAGGGCCTGGCGATCTCGTGGCCCGGCCACATCAAGGACGCCGGCGGCATTCGCCACCAGTTCCACCACATCATCGACATCGTGCCGACGATCCTCGAAGCCACCGGTGTCAAGGCGCCGGAGATGGTCAACGGCATCAAGCAAAAGCCGATCGAAGGCGTGAGCATGGCCTACACCTTCGACAAGGCCAACGCCAACGCGCCCTCGACGCGCAAGACCCAGTACTTCGAGATGATCGCCAACCGCGGAATCTATCACGACGGCTGGTACGCCAACACGACGCCGCCGCATGGGCCGTGGATCTTGAACGCGCCGTTGCCGCCCATCGAGCGATTACAAGTGGGAGCTGTACAACCTGAGCGAGGACTACTCGCAGGCCAACGATCTCGCGGCGAAGATGCCCGACAAGCTGAAGGAAATGCAGGCGCTGTTTGTACAAGGAGGCGGCCAAGTACAACGTGCTTCCGCTGGACAACAGATCGTTCGCGCGGGCGGTCGAGCCGCGGCCGAGTGCGACGGCCGGCCAGACGGTGTTCACCTACACGGGCGTGAACCCCGGCATTCCCACCGCCAATGCACCGAACATCCTCGGCAGGTCGTACACGATCACTGCCGAGGTCGATGTTCCGCAGGGCGGCGGCGACGGAATGCTCGCCACCACTGGGCGGGCGCTGGGGCGGATGGGGACTGTACCTGCTCAACGGCAAGCCGGTGTTCAACTACAACATGCTCATCCTCGCCCAGTACCGCTGGGAAGGCGCGGATGCGCTCACGCCGGGCAAGCACACGATCGTGTTCGACTACACCTATGACGGTCCCGGCATCGCCAAGGGCGGCAGCGGTGTGCTGAAGGTGGACGGCAAGGTCGTCGCCACAGGGAAGCAAGCCGAACTCGATCGCGTTCCTGCAGGTGGCTGACGAGACCTTCGACGTCGGGGTCGACACCCGCACGGGCGTCAACGACAAGGACTACCAGGTGCCGTTCGCCTTCAACGGCAAGATCGACAAGCTGACCGTCAACCTCGGGCCGATGCAGCTGACTCAGGACGAACAACTACAATTGCAGAGAGCTGCTGCTATAGCCAAGGACTAGCGGCCCTACTTTTTTTGACGCTTTTGAACGAACCGGTTGGACCAAGGTCCAAGCATCAATCGTCCCAATCGACAATGTAGCGTTGCGCGCCTTTGTGCGTTGTGGGGTGGACAATGGACAAAACCGGCGTAGCGGTTGGTTTAGCAACCATCGGTGTGGTGGGTGCCGCAGTCCTGTTTGCGGTGGAGCACGTCCACACCGGACCCAAGAACTTTATCGAAAGTCATTTAGGGTTTTCGCCAGACGGTGGTGACGGTTCAGTGGAAATTCTGGTCCTTGTAGCGTTGGTGACGATCATCGTTATAGGGGCGCTGCGGCTGACCGCGAAGTAAAGGCGAAGCTGTTGGCGAGCAAGGAACATCTAGGCTGAGGAAATGTTGAAACCTCATGCCGATAGACGTTGAAACTTATCGCTCCAATGCGAAACAGTGTGAAGATCGCGCCGAGCAAATGCCACCAGGACTTCGCCGCGATCTTTTGGTGGCGGCGCGGCAGTGGCGAAAGCTTGCCGCCATTGCTGACGGGCGCGAAAATGATCTGGTGGACAAGACACCACTAAACAACAAGAAGCAGGCCTAGCCGCTTTCTGCGTTAGCGGACGAGGGTCCAAGCGAAGACGACAAGCACAAACACCGCTGCGCCAAACAGCGCTAGTTGCGCCGGTCCATAGTCGGAATGGTGATCGTGGTCATTTTGTATTGTCATGGGTGTCCCCACCCAGCGGGCGATAAACCATCCTATCGGTCTACTGTGACACCGCCGTATTGCTTTTTTTGCAAAGGTGAACCGCAGGATATGTGCCTTTGAGTGTTGTCCCTCAGCCCAATTGCTAGGCAGTCCGGTTTTCGGGCACGGATGGCCAGCTTTTTGGCCTGCTATGTTGAGTGGATGCCATAGACCCTTTGGCGATCCAGTTCTGACGCGACTACACCAGGGGCACGGCTTTGCAATCTACCGATACCCAAAACAAGCGTTGTCCGCGTTGTAGCGGCGAACTGGAATTTAAGGCCACGTGCGAAAGTCCGACAACCGGATCACCCGTGCATTTTTTTAAGTGCAAGGACTGCGGCCACGTTCAGTCAGATGAACACCGAACACCCTCCGCCCAACCTTGAGGGTGGCAGTGAAACCTGAAGACATCAGTGACAAGCCTTGTTCGCACTGTGGCGGCAAAATTGAGTTTAGGCACACAATTGGAAACCGCAGGGCCGGTGCACCCATACACTTTTTTCAGTGCGAAGACTGCGGTCACGTTTATACGATTAAGAGCGCTGATCTGGCGCTGTCATCCTGACCCGCTGGGCGCGCTGGCAGGTGGGCGAAACGAAGGCCATCCCCCCTTTAGAAACCGTCGCCGAGCGACGTCCGCTTCGTTGCTAAAGCGACACGCCCCTGTGTACCGCACGTGTCTGCTTTTGGCACTTAGCGGACATGCTAAGTTGCACTGCACATGTCCGCTCTCGGGGGTAAAGCGGACATCACGCAGGCGCATGACGATGTCTGATTTTGACCCAAAGCGGACATGGCACAGGGTGCTAATTATCAAGAACCAAACGGACCTTATTCGCGAGCTGCTCGAGGGTGAAAGGTTTCGATATTAATTGGACCCCCGATCAGTACGCCGCCATGCACAATGGCGTTGTGTGTGTATCCGGTCGTATAAAGTACCTTGAGCTCTGGACGCCGGCGAACCGCCTCATCCGCGAGCTTCTTCCCATTGACCTCTGGCATAACGATATCGGTAAACAAAAGGATAATGTCTTCACGATCACCTAGGATTTTGAGGGCCTGTATGGCGCTGCTGCTGTGAACGGCGGTGTAACCAAGTTCTCGCAATGCTTCGGTAGACATTTTGCGCATCAAAGGGTCGTCCTCGACAACGAGGATAACTTCTGTGGGTGAGCCACCTCTAAAGGTTGGTACGGCTGGCTTGTTTTCGGCTTCTGCCCGGGAGACCGAGCGCGGAAAATAAATTTTAACCGTCGTTCCCGCTCCAATTTCAGAGTAGATTTTCGATGTACTTGCCCTCCCGACTGCTTCACGAAACCAAAAACCTGGCTTAGCCCCAGCCCTGTGCCGGTTCCCGCAGGCTTGGTGGTGAAGAAGGGATCGAAGGCGCGAGCCATTGGCGAGCATCCATGCCGACGCCGAAGTCAGATATTGCGATCATCACGTATTGGCCCGACGTAATTTCAGGGTGCTGGTAGCGGTCAGAGTTGTCATCTAAAAGGTGTTGGCGGTTTCAATCGTGAGTTTGCCACCCTCTAGCATTGCGTCGCGGGCATTGATTGCGACGTTAAGGATAGCGTTCTCCAATTGATTTGCATCGGCCTCAAGTGTCCACAGCCCACCCGCGCTAATCGTCTCAATGCAAACTATTCGCCAAGAGTTGAGCGCAACAGCTCGGACATCGTAGAAATTGTGCGGTTGGCGTCGACCACCTTCGGCTCAAGAGGCTGCTGACGAGCAAAAGCAAGAAGCCGTTGTGTTAGTGCGCCCGCACGTTTTGCCGCTTCCTGCGCTGCATTGATGTATCGTTCAATTCGGAAATCATTTGCTGCAATTCTGCGTCTTATTAAGTCTAGGCTGCCGGCCATAACCCCAAGCATGTTGTTGAAGTCATGCGCGATGCCCCCACTGAGATTTCCAATAGCCTCCATCTTTTGCGCCTGACGTAGTTGCGCTTCCGCTGTCTCGCGACGACTGATTTGCTGCGTCAAAAGTTCATTGGACTTCAGGAGTTGATCGTGCGCCTGAGCGACCTCCGTAAACGTACGCCGTGTAAGAAGACTGCCGATTGCCCCAGATATGCAAATCAAGACGAATGCAGCAACTGCGCCTGCCTGAACTAAACCGCCGATCATGGAGGAACGCGCTCGGCGCTGCTCCAAGAGCTCGTTTTCTTAGTATCCATTACACCCACGAGGCTGTAGGTATCGTCCATGAGGCGTCTGCCGACATGAGTGTTTACTCCTGCCAAAGCCGCGTTCACATCGCCAGTTTTCCTCGTTTCTATTGATTGCTGCAACTCGCGGAGTTTGTCGGTTGTCAGCTGTCGCAAACGCCCCACTGATTGCTGCTGATCCGGATTATCGATAACGAGGTTTCCAAGTTCGTTCAGAGCCGAAGGCAGTTCTTTGCTGGCCTGTTCATAGGGCGCTAGGTAAACGTCACGTCCGTCAGCAGGTACCCACGCTGGCCGGTCTCGGCTCGCTGTACGAGAGAGAGCACGCGGCTAATCTGATTTCGAACTGCGAGAGTGTGTCTGACCCACTCGTCCTCAGACTGGCGAGCAATCCCCGTTGCTATTGTCGCGGCGGCGATAAGACCAGCTAACACAGCGCTTACGACAAGCGTCCAGTAAAGGCGGGTAAGGGGTCGGGAATTAACCGGTGGCACTTTCAAGTTCCACGATGAGCAATTGGCTGCAACTAAGAAGCTGACGCCCGTGCCACTGTCAACGACCTATGCCCCATAGATTGTCCGCTATTGGCACAAAGCGGACGTCGCCTAGTGCACTGCTCATGTCCGCTATTGGCACAAAGCGGACATGGGTTGGTGCGCTGCAAATGTCCGCTCTCGAGGCTAAAGCGGACATTAGCGAACCAAGGTCCGCTTGCCCAGCTGAAGCAAATTTGTTCTGGTACAAAGTAGTCCACGCTCAAAGGCGCTCCCGGTGCTACCCCGGTGTTGCCCCTTGGCGATTCGAACGCGACGCTTTCACCACAACCAAAAAATCCTTTCGAGGTCAGACGCTTGGCTGCGTAGCTCAAAAACTCTGGGTCCTGACCATCAGATTATTGATCTAATGGTCAGTAGCACGATCTCACTGTCGGCATAGGTCGGCAAACTTACCTAGAGCCAAATGTTGGCCTTTTGCCAATCGTGAGGAAAACCAGCGGATTTCAAATTGACGATTGTTGATGATGGAAATTCATTGATAACCGCCTTGAACCGGTCACGCCATTTAGAGTTTGGATTTATCGTGCGGAGCAAATAAGCGCAGATACATGCCAAACCATACGTCCGCGTCTTGGCATTGGTGTCATTTTCAACGTGGCCTAAGTCGGGGCAGTCCGCCGCGGTAGGCCAAGCCGGTCTTGCGGGATTAGGTTTATTCCAGAACCTGCTGTGATGCGCGCAAATATTACGCGCAACGTTTATGAAGTGCAGCCAGCTTCGCATCACGTCCGGGTCTCCAACGCCTAGCGTATTTGCAATAACCGTCTGATCCGGACGCTTCATTCCGGAAAACAGCATCGACATTGCGCCAAAGTCCCAGAGTTCGGCTGCAATCCAAACCGGGGGATTTTCGCCTGCATACTTGTTTTTAAAGTGCTTTGCGAATTCCTCTTTTGAATTCAGGAAGGCTTCGTCATGCCGGGAGAGCCACTTATGATGTTTCGGAAATCCCGTTGCTGGATCAGCCCGCACCGAAAAATTGCCGTGTAGAGCTGCTTGGTCTCGATGGGCGTGCGGACCGTGTCGGCCGAGTGCCAATGTAATTTGGAACTCGTAGAGCGATTTCGACGCGCTCAATCGCGTCCATCATTAAGAGGCGGAGTTTTTTGTCGAAGACGTAAAGCTCAACGACCTCCGAAAACTTTGTGTTTGCTCTAAATTTGTCCGAGACGATTATTTTTGCCCCCACCATCTGAGAGCTTCGATAAGGGTACCAGTAGCCGCTCAGACGATAGTATCCAATCCGGTTTAGATACGCCTGCGCTAGCGCATCATCTGAAATGATCATGCCCCGACTTTTGATCAGGGAGAGTTGAGCTGGGATCGAAAGGTATAGCTTAGAGTAAGCCACGAGCACACATGCCCACAAAAGAAGACCGACCCGTACGCTTTCGCGCAGAGGGGCCGGGCATGTTGCTGCTTATATGATTCATCGCCCTGAGTGGGTCAATAGCTATATATTTCGGCGAGCGCGGAACTTGTGCGCCAATTTTTAACGTTTCCTCGGGTGTAGGACAATAAACGTCGTAACTGTAGGAAGATCAACGACTTAGCTTCAAGAACCTAATGCCCCTGTGTTATGCTGTCATCGGGCTGCTCTTCCGCTAACAATTTACCCATCGGCGTTATCACCCATACAATTCGGCCGTTGCGCCGTCGCCCGCTGTCTTCAATTAAACCCATCTCGGCGAGCTCCTCACATGCTTTTCGGATCTCACCGACGCATATTTTTTTAGATCTCATTCTAAGCCCTCCTCTTTTTCTGCTCAGCGAAAGCGTGAAGTTCCGCTACCTCATTGTTTGATACGTGAGTCAAAACAAAACCATCAAGTTGCCTACTGAGGTTCTTCGCCTTGCTTGGCAAAAGAGAGAATGATTTCCGCCTGGCGACGGCTGCCAACTTCGCCGTAGCTGGAGAACGTCGTAAGGACCTGATCGTGGCCAAGATTTTGCGACCATGCCTTGTACTGTTCCGGTGTTTTGCAGATTTGGCCACCTAAGAGCGCCAAAGTTTTCCTGAAGCTGTGCGGATTGAAATAGGAAAGCCCGGCTCTCGCAAATACCTCCTTGAATATCTTTCTGATCGGACTGGCGCCGCTCCAGTGCTTGCGCTCCAAACCGATGGCCACGAAACGAAGATCCGCGCCTACCGCAACCTTGGTCGCCGGGAACAGCGGATCGTCGAGACCCCATAGCTTGTCTCGTCGCAGATAGTTCACCCAATCAATCACCACCGCCTGGATTTCTTCACCCACCGGGAAAAAGGTCGTGACGAAAGATTTGGAGAATTTTGTTCGGACTTCGCGCGCGTCTTGGTCGATCCTGCTTTCGGCAAGATCGATGTGCCTCAGTTTGAATGACGCAATCGCTCCGTCGCGCGCGCCCGTCAGAAGCGTGAAGGCTATGAGAGCGCGATTTCGCCGCTCAATATCGGTCCGCGCAGGCATCGATTGGATAACATGCCAAATCTGTTCAACCGTCGGGACGCGCGCAGGTCGGACAGCCTTGGCGATCCGAGTCTCTCTGATCGAAAGGCTAAAGTAATCAGCGTCGCAATATCGGATTCGAGATTTGTAGCCTGGCTGTCCAGCGAGCCAGATGAAGTACCGCTTCAGAGCAGCCAGGGTCGCGTAAAGCGTCGCCTTGCTGAGCGGGTTGCCACTACGGGCGGCGCGTTGATCCGAAAGGTGTTGCTTGAAACCCTTGGCCTGCTCGATATGAAATTTCTTGAAGTCGCGCCGGCCGGCGTACTCCTCAAAGCGGGCAATCGCCTTCGCAGCCGCATCGACGGTCTGCTGGCTATGTCCAAGCGCCTCGGCCAAATACGTGAAATATCGGCGCTTGATTCGCTCGTTGGCTGGATTGTAGCTAATCATCATCAATCCTCGTGCGCAGAGTCACAATCCACGTTGGGCATACCTATCTCTGCTATGCGCAGCATCGCTTGTCTGATCGTGACATCGAGATTGCCGCGCACGGCTTCCAATTTCTCGGGATTGACCCGGCGATAGATCATCCGATCGCAGTCCGGACAGATGCCTTGGAGCGACCCTGTGGTCTCTCCCGTCTGAATGCATTCGGCTATCGTGCCGGCAGGGACCTTAGGCGCCCGGCAAGGCAGGCAGTAAATCCGGCCAGGACCACAGGTTTGTTTTGATCGCGCCCTGCGCTCAATCAGAAATTGGCGCGCGGCCTGACCGCGAACCAAGATCGGGCGATGCCCGTCGATAGGTGGCAGGCCCTGTCTGAACCAGTTGCGCACCGTGTTTTTATGCACTTTGAGAAGACGCGCGAGTTCGTCCGCCGAGTACGTATGGTGGATTTTCAACAGGCGCGGATTGGGATGCCGATACCCCATGTTTCTCAGGGCCGGTGCGCGGCCGTCAAAGCCTTTAAAAATCGGGCGTCCGCGTCGGAAGTATCATGGGTCGTTCGCGACTGGAGCCATTGGTCGAGATCTGGCGGCCGATACAAAACCCGGCGGCCTAGTTTGCAGTACAGCGGCCCCTTGCCGTTCAAACGGAGCTTGGCAAGAGTACTTTCGGAAAGCCCTACGTACTGCGCCGCTTCACTCGCGCTAAGAACTTTTGAGATGCCCATGGGCTATCCCTCCAACCGCCGGAAAGTCCGAACACCTTGGAAATACACCCGGAAGGTTTCGCAATACGCGGTGAGGCTTGAGCGTGATCGAATACCAAAAAATCTGGTATCCGAACAATTCGCTCACACACCAGATTTTTTCGTTCGCGCGGTTCTAAGGCCGATTCTAATGTCTTCCAGGGATGTCGAACGGATATTTTTCAGCATCACCTGTGCGTACTCGAAGTCAGAGCTATGTCGGTGATAAGCGGCGCCATATTCTTTTGCGATGGCGGCTACAGAGTTTCGGCCGTCAAGTTCGACCTCAAATTGCCCTGCAAGAATCGCGGAGTTTGCTTCCATCGTAAAATCGTCGTCATCTTCTTTTGCTATCGCCTTTTCCCAACTCCGCAGCGTCTCTACGCTTTGTCCGATAGCATCTGAGACCAATTCCAAGGCGCGATATTTTTTTAGACCCTTTCCCACATGAAAGTAGACGTGCCGGAGAGCGCAAGTTTTCCAATGATAGAGCTCAGCAGCATGCCCTTGGCGCCGAATCTGAGCCGGCGCTACCAAGTCATCAACGTGGCCGATGTTTAAGTTGAACAGGGCGGATTGGAGTTCAAATCTCCAAAAAGAGCTATTCGCCGACCGCGACATGAGCAACTCTCTGATAAGTCGGCGCACCGCCACTTCATCAAGCCCAGTTCCTTCGTTGGACTCCAAGACTTGCTGAACGCGCTCACTCATAGGATCGTCGTAGTTGACGTGATTCCACGACCACTGAAGTCCGATATATTCGAGTACGTGAGAATCTCGCGTGATCTCCTCATCGAACTCTTCAGAGATGCGATCGATCAGATCTGGGTTGGATCGGCCAAATTCATAGCCGGCCAAGTGGCTTTGCGCCCAGAGCATCAGCTCGGCGTATAGATACCACCAAATCGACACCGCCTGTCTTGCACGCTCAATCTTGTCTCGTTCGGAGCGTCTTCCAGCGGCAGGATCAGTTGACTTGTAGAGTCGGACCAAGCTGGCGATATACGGGGCAATAGCCTTTTCAATGTCCGGCCTACGTTGAGAGGCGGCTTTAGGTTTTCCGGTCTTCTTTTTTCGAGCTGTGCCACGCGCTGGCATTCGCGAAGCCTATTTTCGGTTGGTGCTGCCCCGGTGCAGCCCCGAAGGGCCGCGATGTCAAGAGGCATAAAATCGGGCAAAGATTCTGAATCAAAATCAAAAGGTTGCTGGCGCGCCCGAAGAGATTCGAACTCCTGACCCCCAGATTCGTAGTCTGGTGCTCTATCCAGCTGAGCTACGGGCGCTGATTCCGCTGCCGGGAACCGGACCCGCGGAAACCGGGCATAGCTATCGGTTTGACCCGCCATTGGCAAGGGTTTGGCAAAGGTTGATGCCTTCGGCTCAGGCCGCAGGATCACGCGGTTTGCGCGGCCCAGGCCAGCGCTTCGTTCTCGATGCGAATGCGATAGGCAAGCAGCGCCGCATTCGCCAGGGAAAAGATCAGCGCAAACACCGGCATCCCCAGCGCCAGCGGAACCACGGCGATTTCCAGCGCGACGATCAGATAATTCGGATGCCTGATCCACCGGTAAGGACCGCGCGCGACCGGCTCGGCACCGCGCAGCACGAGGACGCGCGTGGTCCATCGCCGGCCAAGGCTCGCGATCACCCAGAGGCGACCGATCTGCAACAGCACGAACACCGCAAGCCATGGCCAGACGATCGGCCTGTCGTGGCCGAACACCCAAAGACCGATGAGCCACGACGCGTGCAACAGGATCAGGAGCGGATAGTGCGACGCGCCGAACTC
Organism: uncultured Alphaproteobacteria bacterium; assembly: GCA_963707615.1. Lineage (GTDB taxonomy): Bacteria > Pseudomonadota > Alphaproteobacteria > Rhizobiales > Xanthobacteraceae > Pseudolabrys. Next base: position 861,568 of record CAVPQT010000004.1, on the reverse strand, counting down.
GACGGCGCCCTTCGCGCGCAGGCGGGCGGTGTTGGACTGCGCGAAAACAAGTTCAGCGAGCCGTTGTACGACGAGGAACGCGACCAGCCACGCCCCCTCACCCATGCGCCGCCTCAAGCGCGAGCAGATTTGCGGTGAAGCCCGGTCCGAGCGCCGAGAGCATGGCCGGGCCGCGCAACCCGCGCCGCAACACGCGCTCGAGAACGAACAGCACCGTCGGCGCCGACATGTTGCCGTAGTTGCGCAACACGTCACGCTCGTCACGCAAGGTGCCCTTCTGCAGCTCAAGGGCCACTTCGATCGCGTCGAGAACTTTCGCGCCGCCCGGATGGCAGATCAGATGCGGCGCCTGCAGCTTTGCAGACTTGACGAAGCGACGCACCGGCGCGGCCAGTTTCTGTTCGACGAAGCGCGGCAGTGAGCGCGACAGCATCACGCGGAAGCCGACCGGATCGATCATCCAGCCCATGATGTCGAGCGTGCGCGGCCAGGTATGTTCGGCCGCGGCGCCGATGCGCAGTTCTCCCGTCGGCGGGCCGGCGCGCAGCACGGCAGCCGCCGCGCCGTCGCCGAAAAGCGCCGAGGAGATCACATCGGCCTTCGATCCGCGGTCGATGCGGCACGCCAGCGTGCACAGCTCCACCACAACCACGAGAATGACTTCGCCCGGCTCCGCGCGCGCGAGCCGTGCACCGAGCGTCAATCCGGACACCCCTCCAGCGCATCCGCGGCCGAACACCGGTACGCGCATCGCCGTCGGCCTAAATCCCATCTCCGGCGCAACGCGTGCTTCAATGCTGGGCGTCGCGATGCCGGTGGAGGACACCGTGACGACGACATCGACGTCACGCGCGGAGATGCCAGCTTGATCGAGCGCGGCACGAGCCGTCCGCACGAACAGTTCGCTCGCGCTCTCGAGATAGACGTTGGTGCGTTCGGCGAGATTGTGCGGCTCGCTGAGCCATTCGAGCGGCCGCACCGAATAGCGGCTGTCGATTCCGACATTGACGAAAACGTCGGCGAGTTTCGGATAGCGCGCAAATGTGCGCGCATAGGCGTGCCGCGCCGCCGCGGTGACGGCCGTCTGCTCAAGCTTGTGCGGCGGCACCGCAGTCGCAACCGCAAGCAGATTCACCGGCTGCACCATATAAATTTTCCTTTATGCGAAATGTTATGCCCGCCCCTAGGCGAAGAACACCGCCGGCGGCTACCTCTTCCGGTCGTCAGGCGCTGGCGCGTTCACCGCGTCGTGAATTGAGGTCGACGGCGCGGTCGGGGATCGAGATGCTGAATGTGGCGCCGATCGTCCCCGGCACAAGGCGGATTTCGCCGCCATGCGCGCGAACGAGTTCCGCCGCGATGGCCAGGCCGAGACCTGTGCCTCCCGATCGCACCGACCCCTGGAACGCCTGGAACAGATGGGCCTGGGCTTTTTCCGGCACGCCCGGGCCGGTGTCGGATATTTCTATGACCGCGACGCTGCCTTCGCGTCGTCCGGTGATACGAATTTGATCGCGGGCGGGATCGCGCGCGCCGCGCGTTTCCAGTGCCTGCATGGCATTGCGCGCGAGGTTGACGAGCACGCGGAACAACTGATCGTGATCGGCTTCGACCGTCAGCCCGCGCTCCACGGCGACGATCCAGCGGATCGGAACATCGAGGCCGAGGCCGAGCGCCTCGTGCACTTCCTCGATCAGCGGTTCGACTTCGATGGTCTTGCGCTCGGGCGGTGCTTCCTGTGCACCACCGTACGACAGCGTCGACTGACAGAACGCGATCGCGCGTTCGAGTGCGCGCATCAGCTTCGGCGCGAAGCGCTGCACTTTCGGATCGGGCGAGGTGGAGAGCTGATCGGAGAAAAGCTGCGCCGAGGCCAGCAGGTTTCGCAGGTCGTGGTTGATTTTCGACACGGCAAGACCGAGCGCGGCGAGCCTGCTCTGTTGATGCAACATCGAGGCGAGCTCGCGCTGCATCGAGGCCAGTTCTTCTTCGGCGGTGCCGATCTCGTCCTGCCGTCCGCTTTCGGCGATGATGCGCGAGGGATTCTCGGGATCGGCGCGGAAGGCGATCATATTTTCGGTGATGCGCCACATCGGCCGCACCAGGAGATAGTGGATCGCAAAGAACAGCAGCATCGCCGTGATGCAGGAGATCGCCAGCGACAGCATCAGGATGTTGACGGAGAACGTCCACATCGCCTTGCACAGCGGTCCCTCGTTGAGGATGATCTCGAGGAAGTCGCCGCCCATCGGCGCGGGACCGACCACGCGCATCACGTCACCCTGCTTGCATGTCAGCAAGGTCTCGAATGCGTCGTAGATCGAGTGCAGCCAGGACCGCTGCCGCATGTCGATGTCCTGCGCGATTTCCGACGGCATGTCGGCAGCCGCGAGCAGGCGACGCTGGTTGCCCATCTTCATGGCGACCGCGCGCGCACCGATGCTGTTGAGAATTTGTTTGGCGAGGCTTTCCGGCACCATGCCGCTCGGTGCGGCATCGAGCACGAGCGCGGCGGTGTGCGCGGCGGCAAGGCGATCGCTCAGCCAATTGAGACGAAAATTCGCGACCGAGGGAACGTAAATCAGAATTTCCGCCACCATCACGAAGAGGACGGTGAGCAACAGTAGCTTTCCGGAAAGGCCGACGCGCGGCTTCCGCGGCGGCCGCAAAACACTCTCGACTGCAACTGGTTCGCTGGTCGCGTCCAAATTCACCTCAGCCGAAGATTCGCATCCACCCGATGATGCGTCGCACCCAAATGCCGGTCAAACTCGGGCCGAAATAGTCTATCGCGGCACGCTTACCGATTTCTGACAGTGTCGGATATGGCAACACAATATCGGCGAAAGCACGAATATTGAGCCCCTGCCGGATCGCCAGCGCCCAGACGCCTATTAATTCACTCGCCTGCGCGCCGACAATGGTCACTCCTACTATCTTACCTTTGGCTGTCGTGATGATTTTAATATGACCTCGCGTGTCGCGTTCGGTATGCGCGCGGTCATTATCGTTGTAGGGCCAGCGCGCTATGCGGATTTTCATACCAGCTGCCTGCGCTTCGGTGAGGCCGGCCTGGGCGAGTTCCGGTTCCGTATAAGTTGCGCGGGGGACGGTGCTGCCGTCGAAGCGTATTGGCATGCGGAACAGCGCATTGCGGACGACAAGACCGGCTTGATATTCGGCCGCGTTCGCGAGCGGCGTCTGACCCGCAACGCAATCGCCGACCGCATAGACGCGGGCGTTCGTCGTTTTCAGTTTGCGATCAACGACAATGCCGGAGTGGTCGTGGCGAATTCCCGCGGCGTCGAGATTGAGACCATCGAGCGCGGGCGTGCGTCCGACGGCAATCAGCAGATGACTGCCGGTGATGGTCTGTTCGGCGCCGGCCAACTCGATCGCCGCCGTGACCGTGCCGCCGACATAAGTAACGCCGACGACATTCACGCCACTCCGTATGACGACACCTTCGCGCTCGAGCCGGTCGAGAACGATATCGACACATTCCGGATCATCGCCGGCGAGCGGCCGCGCCGCTTCAAGCACCGTCACCGAACTTCCCAGCCGGCGGAACGCCTGTGCCAGTTCGAGGCCGATACTTCCCGCACCGACAATGATGAGGTGCTCCGGTCGTTCTTTCAGTTCGAAAATGGTCTCGCTGGTGAGAAAAGGTCCACTATCCAATCCGGCAATCGCGGGAATTGTTGGCCTTGATCCCGTCGCGACAACGAAACGGCGCGCGCGGATCTCGAAGTCGCCCGCCGTCACCGTCCGCGCATCCTTGAACTGCGCGTTTGCGCGGATGACGCGAACGCCGAGCCCGGTGAACCGCTCCATCGAATACGCAGGCTCGACCGCCGCGACGACCGACTGCACGTGCTCGCCTACCTTGGCGAAATTGACCCTGATGTTCTGAACGTCGAGCCCGAACACCGCAGCACCGCGGATGGCCTCGGCGCGCTTCGCCGCCGCGAGCAGCGCCTTCGACGGGACGGATCCGGTGTTGAGACTGTCGCCGCCCATCGCCTCGCGTTCGATCAGCACCGTCGGCACGCCGAGCGCGGCTACGGCCGCGGCGGCCGACAAGCCGCCGGGGCCCGCGCCGATCACGCAAATATCCGGTGTCAGTGTGTCTGCCATGCCCCCGGCCTCGCCCGCCCATCATGCGGCGGTGCGCGAGCGCGCCCGCCAGTATTTCACCACGACCGGCATCAGCGCGAGCAGACCGAGCGCGACGAGCGCCGCGATCAGCTGCGGCGTCAGCACGTCCGCCGGATCAAATGCCAGCCGGCAATCGGTCCCGCTCGCCGCGATGCATTGATCGTATGAATTCTTCTGTGCCGCGATCATGCTGTCCAGTCCGACCCCCGCCAGAGCGAAGACGATGGCGCCCGGGATAATACCGATCGCGGTCGCGGCAATGAACGGCCCCAGCCGCACACCGGCGAAGGCAGGCACCAGATTGACCAGGAAGAACGGAAACGCCGGCACCAGGCGCAGGAAAAGCAGATAGCTGAATGCATCGTCGCGAAATCCCCGGGCCAGCTGGTTCGCGCGCGGCCCGGCGCGCCGCAGCAGCGGATCGCCAAGCGCCGTCCGGGCTGCGAGGAAGATGAGTGTGGCGCCGATCGTGGCGCTGATCACCGCGGCCGAGGCGCCGAGCGCAAGCCCGAAGAGAAAGCCGCCGGTGACGGTCAGAAATACGGCCCCCGGCACCGAGAGGGCAACGATGACAATATAAAGTCCCATGTAGGAGAGAACGGCCAGCAGCCGGTGCGTGGCGACGAAATCATCGATCGCCGCGCGATGGTGCACCAGCGCTTCGAGCGAAACACCGCCACTGGCGAGACAGGCCGCCCCGACAACCACGATGATCGCTGCCAAAGGCAGGATCCGGCGGGCGATACCGCGCGAATCGAGGGCGGGGACCGATTCTGGCATGGCCGCTTTATACACGAGCCCCCGAGCGGACCGGGCTCCGTCACTGGCTTGTGAGACGTTTTGACCGTGACACCCGCACGACAGCGTCTCATTGACGGGTCAAGGGCCCTCCCTTATAAGCCGCGCAAATCGTGTGCTGGCCCGAAAATTCGGGCTTTGAGGCGTTTTCGAGGACGACGTCCTCTCTTCCCCACAAGCGTAGCGGAGAACTGAACGTGAAGCGGACTTATCAACCGAGCAAGCTTGTACGCAAGCGCCGTCACGGTTTCCGCAAGCGCATGGCCACCAAGGGTGGGCGCAAAGTCCTGTCGGCGCGCAGGGGACGCAGCCGCAAGCGGCTGTCCGCCTGACGGCGACGAAAACCGCCGCGCGGCTTTCATGGAGCGATTGAGGCAACGGGCGGATTTCCTGGCAGCGGCATCGGGAATCAAGGTGCCGGCAACGGCATTCGTGCTGCAGGCACGTAATCGCCGTGACACGGGGCCGGCACGGTTTGGCTTTACCGTGTCAAAGAAGGTCGGGAATGCGGTCGAGCGAAATCGTGTTCGCCGGCGTTTGCGGGAGATCGTGCGGCTCTCGGCCGCAAGCCGGCTTCAGGCCGGGCATGACTATGTACTGGTCGGACGGCGCGCGGCGCTCAATCAGCCCTTTGCCGCAATGACACAGGACTTCGAAGGAGCGTTGCGGCGTGCACACGCGAGACGCAGTGGCAAAACGGAATAGTGATGACGGACAATAAGAATACCATCCTCGCCATCGTGCTCTCGGCACTCGTGCTCATCGGCTGGCAATTTTTTGTCGGCATGCCGCAGGAGAAAGCACGGCAGGAGCAGCTGCAGGCCCAGAAGCAGCAGGGCGCGCCGACACCGGCGCAGCCGAACCAGACACCGCAGGCACCCGCACAATCCGGAACACCCGGAACGCCGCAGGTTCCTGGCCAGGCGGCCGCGCCATCGGCCGCAGCGCCGGTCAATCGCACGGCGGCGCTCGCGGCTTCACCGCGCGTTCCGATCGCGACCGATAATGTTCAGGGTTCGATCTCGCTCAAGGGCGGCCGCATCGACGACATCGCGCTCGTCCGCTTCCGCGAGACCGTCGATCCGAAATCGCCGCCGGTCGTGCTGCTCTCGCCGTCTGGCACCGCCGATCCCTTCTATGCCGAATTCGGCTGGACCGGCGGCGGCGGCCCCGACCTGAAGCTGCCGACATCGGAAACGATGTGGACGCGGACGGGTTCGGGCACGCTCGGGGTCGGCAATCCGATCACGCTGACCTACGACAACGGCGAAGGGCTCGAGTTTCGCCGCACGATCGCGGTCGACGACAAATTCCTGTTCACCATCAAGGACGAGGTGACCAACAAGGGCGCCAACCCGGTCACTCTTTATCCTTATGCGCTGATTTCGCGTCACGGGACGCCGCAGACGCTCGGCTACTACATTCTCCACGAAGGCCTGATCGGCGTGCTGGGTGATTCCGGGCTGCAGGAATTCACCTACAAGAACATCGAGGAAAAGAAGCTCGTCAATTTCGACGTCACCAACGGCTGGCTCGGCATCACCGACAAATACTGGGCCGCGACGCTGCTGCCGGATACCGACCGCGCGCCTGAAGGCGCGTTTCTCGACCGGCATGCTCGGCAACATCAGGACATTCCAGACCGACTATCTGCTCGACGCACAGACGATCGCGCCGGGCGCGACCACGGTCGCCAATGCGCGGCTTTTCGCCGGCGCCAAGGAAGTGCAGGTCGTCAATGACTACGACCGGCAGCTCAAGCTCAACCGCTTCGACCTGCTGATCGACTGGGGCTGGTTCTACTTCATCACCAAGCCGCTGTTCATCGTCATGGACTACTTCTACCGGCTGGTCGGCAATTTCGGTCTCGCCATCCTCATCGTGACGGTGCTGATCAAGATCGCCTTCTTCCCGCTCGCCAACAAATCCTACGCCTCGATGGCGAAGATGAAGGCCGTGCAGCCGCAGATGACGGCGCTGCGCGAGCGCTATGCCGACGACAAGGCGAAGCAGCAGCAGGAGCTGATGGAGCTCTACCGCAAGGAAAAGATCAATCCGCTCGCCGGCTGCCTGCCGATCGCGATCCAGATCCCGGTGTTCTTCTCGCTGTACAAAGTGCTGTTCGTCACCATCGAAATGCGCCACGCGCCGTTCTTCGGCTGGATTCACGACCTGTCGGCGCCGGATCCGACCAATATCTTCACGCTGTTCGGTCTGATCCCGATCGATCCCACCGTTCTGCCGGTGGTCGGCCACTTCCTGCATCTCGGCCTGTGGCCGCTGATCATGGGCGTGACCATGTGGGTGCAGATGAAGCTCAACCCGGCGCCGCCCGATCCGGCGCAGGCGATGATCTTCAACTGGATGCCGCTGATCTTCACCTTCATGCTGGCGAGCTTCCCGGCCGGACTCGTTATCTACTGGGCCTGGAACAACACGCTTTCGGTGCTGCAGCAGAGCGTCATCATGCGCAAGCACGGCGCCAAGATCGAATTGTTCGACAACATCAAGTCGATGTTCGAAAAGAAGAAGGCGTCGTAGCAGCGAGACTTCGCCAGACTCCCACACTTTCATTGCGTCATTCCGGGCTGGCCGAAGGCCAGACCCGGAATCCAGATCGATACGCTATGCTGCTTTTCTGGATTCGGGTTCGCGCCGTCGGCGCGCCCCGGAATGACTAAAAGAAATTTGCGATGGCAACCGAATTCACCCGCCAGGAAATCGACACCGGCCGGCGCCTGTTCGCCGGCGAGTGGCACTTCGTTGCCGCGGCCGGTACGCCCGCGTCACTGCCGCCGATGCGTGGGGTCGAGATCGCCTTCGCCGGGCGCTCCAATGTCGGCAAGTCGAGCCTCATCAACGCGCTCACCGGCCGCAAGAGCCTCGCGCGCATCTCGAACACGCCGGGCCGCACGCAGGAGCTCATTTTCTTCAACGGCGGTGACAGCCTCAACGTCGTGGACATGCCGGGCTATGGCTACGCCGCCGCGGCGAAATCCAAGATCGCGGCGTGGACCGAGCTGATCGACGCGTTCCTGCGCGGCCGCAGCAATCTCGCCCGGGTCTACGTGCTGGTGGATGCCCGCCACGGCCTCAAGACCGCCGACGATACGGCGCTCGATGCCCTGGGCCAGTCCGCCGTCAGTCATCAGATTGTTTTGACCAAATGCGATGCCGTGAAGCCCGTCGGAGCTGGCGCGATCGCATAACCGAGGTCGAAGCGGCTCTCGCCAAGCGCCCGGCCGCGTTTCCGAGCGTGCTTCCGACATCCTCGCGCGAGGGGATCGGCATCCCTGAACTGCGTGCGGCCATCGCCCGCCTGCTCGAGGAAAGAAAGGCCTGACGCATTGTCGTGACCCTGCCCGATCGGCTAGAACACGCCCCGCCAATGAGGCCGAAGCAATGAGCAAAGCCCCCAAGACCGATCCGCAAGAGCAGGCCCGCATCCTGTCCGAAGCGCTGCCGCATATGCAGCGCTACGACGAGGAGATCGTCGTCGTGAAATACGGCGGCCATGCCATGGGCCAGGAACAGATGGCGCGCGACTTTGCCCGCGACATCGTTCTGCTTGAGCAGACCGCCATCAACCCGGTGGTTGTCCATGGCGGCGGCCCGCAGATCGAGGCCATGCTCAAGAAGCTCGGCATTAAATCGGAATTCGCCGCGGGCCTGCGCGTGACCGACGCGAAAACCGTCGAGATCGTCGAGATGGTCCTAGCCGGGTCGATCAACAAGCAGATCGTCGGCTACATCAATGCGGCCGGTGGCAAGGCGATCGGACTGTGCGGCAAGGACGGCAACATGGTGCAGGCGCGCAAGGTCAGCCGCACCGTCGTCGATCCCGATTCCAATATCGAGAAGGTTATCGATCTCGGCTTCGTCGGAGAACCGGAAAAGGTCGACCTGAGCATGCTCAATCAGGTCATCGGCCGCGAAATGATCCCGGTGCTCGCGCCGGTGGCGACCTCGGCCAATGGCGGCACGTTCAATGTCAACGCTGACACCTTCGCCGGCGCCATCGCCGGCGCGCTGAAGGCCAAGCGCCTGCTGTTGCTGACCGACGTTCCCGGCGTGCTCGACAAGTCAAAGAGCCTGATCGCAGAACTATCGATGAAGGATGCGCGCAAGCTCATTGCCGACGGCACGATTTCCGGCGGCATGATCCCGAAGGTCGAGACCTGCATGTACGCGCTCGACCAGGGCGTGGAAGGCGTCGTCATCATGGACGGCAAGGTCCCGCATGCCGTCCTGCTGGAGCTTCTGACCGACCACGGCGTCGGCACGCTGATGCACCGCTGATATCGCGCAAACAGTCATTCCGGGGCGCCGCGCAGCGGCGAACCCGGAATCCACAGCAACAGAAAATGACTCCAATCGGTTCTGGATTCCGGGTTCGCGCCTTCGGCGCGCCCCGGAATGACTGACCGGAACGACGAAACGTCCGCTACCATAGCGGCATGATTCGCGGTTTCATCGCCATGATCGTCGCGCCGGCTGCCCTGCTTGCCACAACACAGGCGCAGGCCGAACTCACATTGTGCAATCGCACCAGCTTCCGGATGGAAGCCGCGGTCGGCATCGAGAAGCGCGCGAATGTCATGACGCGTGGCTGGTATCGCCTCGATCCCGGCCAGTGCCGGCAAGTGATGGACGGACCGCTCGACGCCGATATGGTCTATCTGCACGCGCGCACGCCATCCGTTTATGGCGCGGCACCGCTGCCGCAAAATGGCGATGCCGACTTCTGCATCCGCACCGGCGATTTCGAAATCGCCAATGCACGGGATTGTGCGTCGAGCCAGCAAGCGCATTTCAGCGCAGCCAAGCCATCCGATTCGCCGAAAGGACCTGTCGTCAACCTCGCGGAAGAAGCCGATTACGATGACGCGCAGGCGCGGCTTGCCGGCATCCAGCGCCTGCTCGTCATTTCAGGCTACGACGCCTACCCGATCGACGGTGTGCAGGGCGCAAAGACCCAGACCGCCGTCACGAAATTCATCAACGACCGCAAGCTCGCGGGCGATGCCGCGTCCGGTGAGAAATTTTTCGATGTGCTGGTCGAAGCCGCTCGCAACCCCGAAGGTGTCGGTTTCTCCTGGTGCAACGACACCAGCTATGCGGTGATGGCTTCGCTCGGCATCGTCGAGATGGGAGCAATCGTCACCCGCGGCTGGTATCGCGTGGAGGCCGGCCAATGCGTCAGGCCGGATGTACGCGGCGATCCATATCGGCTCTACAGCTATGCGGAAGCAATCGACGCCAATGGCCGCCCGGTCAAACGCGGCGATGTTCCGCTCGCCTGGGGCGGCACGGTCGCGCTGTGCACGCGCGATGGACGTTTCGAACTGGCCGAACATAAAGACTGCGCAACGCGCGGTCTGAATTCCGCCGGTTTTGCGGTCATCGATCTGGCCGGCAAGCCGTCAACGACCGTGCGTTTCAAGGAACCGTAATTCCGTGCCAACACTGTCCGCTCAGGCGCCGCGCGGTTTCGGCAATGTCGAGACCTGGGTCTTCGATCTCGACAACACGCTTTATCCGCATCACCTCAATCTCTGGCAGCAGGTGGATGATCGCATCCGCGCCTACGTCTCGAATTTCCTGAAGGTTTCGAAGGACGAGGCGTTCCGTCTGCAGAAGGACTATTACAAACGCTACGGCACGACCATGCGCGGGATGATGACCGAACACGGCATGAGTCCCGACGACTATCTCGACTTCGTGCACAAAATCGACCATTCGCCGCTCACGCCGAATCCGGCTCTCGGTGCCGCGCTGGAAAAACTTCCCGGCGCGGAAGCTGATCCTCACCAATGGCACACGCAAGCATGCGGACGCTGTGATGCAGAAGCTCGACATCCATCATCACTTCGAGGACGTGTTCGACATCGCCGCCGCGAACCTCGATCCGAAACCGCTGCCGCAGGTCTATCAACGCTTCCTCGCGCGCCATGGTGTCGACCCGGCGAAAGCAGCGATGTTCGAGGATCTGGCACGCAATCTGGAAACGCCGCACGCGCTGGGCATGACCACCGTGCTGGTGGTGCCGGAAGGCCAGCGCGAAGTGTTTCGCGAAGCGTGGGAGCTTGAGGGGCGTGATGCACCTTACGTCGATCACCTGACCGACGATCTCACGCGCTTTCTCGAAGAGATTATGCGCCGATCCTGATCAGACAGCCGGCACGACCTGCTGCATCAAGACTGCAAGCCCGATACCGGCGATGCCTGCACCGACAAGCCGCAGCGGCGAGAGATCTTTCGATGGTCCGATGAAATGGCGCGCGATCGCCATGGCGACGAGCGCGATCGCAGTCTGGACGACCGCAAGACCGAGCAGATAGGCATAAAGGGGAGATTTCTCGGCACCGAAGATCGACTCTCCCAGCGCGTAACCGTGCGCCAGGCCGACAAGGGCAAAGAGCATGAGCGCAGCGGCGGTGGAGGTCTGCCGCCGGCTCAACATCAGCGCTCCGAGCGCAATGACTGAAAGAGCAACGAGAATTTCCGCCGCCGGCACGGTCGCGCCGTTCAAATGCAGCGCCACGCCGGCCATCATCGAGACAATGAAGGCGACAACAAGCGCGGCTCCAGCGCTGTGCATGGCCGCGATGCAACCCACCGCCACCACGGCGGCAAAATGGTCGAGGCCGATAATCGGATGACCGAGCCCGGACAACATGCCTTCGCCGAAAGTCGCCGGGGTCCGGCCGCCCATGATGTGATGGGCAAAAGCGTTATTGGCGCTGAGCACCAGGGCCGTCAGGATTGAACCAAGATGCGTGAACTGGCGCGCGAATTGCAGATTCATGAGCATTTCTCCGTCACGGCAAGCTTAGCCCGGTGAGCGCGGCTTGACATCCCCTGCCCCGCCATCGACAAACCGCAGCCAACGAACCGGAGCCGCCATGTCTACCGACAAGCTCGCAGGCGTGATCGACGAGGCCTTTGAGGGCCGCGACAAGATCGGGCCGAAGACCAAAGGCGCCGTGCGCAAGGCGGTGAATTCCGCGCTTGATCTCCTGGATGCCGGGCAAGCGCGCGTCGCCGAACGTGACGCGAACGGGCAGTGGCACGTCAATCAATGGCTGAAGAAAGCGGTGCTCTTGTCATTCCGCCTCAATGACATGAGCGTCATCCCCGGCGGCCCGGGCAAGGCCGTTTGGTGGGACAAGGTCGATTCCAAATTCAAGGGCTGGAGCCCGGCGCGATTCCGCAAGGCCGGTTTCCGCGCGGTGCCCGGCAGCGTGGTCCGCCGCTCGGCATTCATCGCTCCGGGCGTCGTGTTGATGCCGTCCTTTGTGAATCTCGGCGCCTATGTCGACTCCGGCACCATGGTCGATACCTGGGCAACCGTCGGCAGCTGCGCGCAGATTGGCAAGAACTGCCACATCTCCGGCGGCGCCGGCATTGGCGGCGTTCTCGAGCCATTGCAGGCAGGTCCTGTCATCATCGAGGACAATTGCTTTGTCGGCGCGCGATCCGAAGTCGCCGAAGGCGTTATCGTGCGCACCGGCGCGGTTCTGTCGATGGGTGTCTATCTCGGTGCCTCGACGCGCATCGTCGATCGTGAGACTGGCGCGGTGACGCAAGGCGAAGTACCGCCCTATTCCGTTGTCGTTCCGGGCTCGCTGCCGGGCAAGAGCGGCGGTCCCGCGCTCTATTGCGCCGTGATCGTCAAGCGCGTCGACGAACGCACGCGCTCGAAGACAAGCATCAACGAGCTATTGAGAGACTAAGTGTCCGCAAATCCCGCCCATATCACCCGCGATCTGCTGCGCTGTCCGTCGGTGACGCCGGCGGAAGGCGGCGCGCTGGCGTTTCTCGAAAAGATTCTGAAGGCGTCGGGCTTCACCGTGCATCGCATGACATTCAGCGAGCCCGGTGCCGACGATGTCGAAAACTTCTATGCGCGCATCGGCACGGCCGCGCCGAATCTGGTTTTCGCGGGCCACACGGATGTCGTGCCGCCGGGCGACGAAAAGGCTTGGAAGCATCCACCATTTTCCGGCGAGATTGCCGGCGGCGAGATGTACGGGCGCGGCGCCGTCGACATGAAAGGCGGCATTGCCTGCGCTCTCGCGGCCGTGCTCGATCATCTCGCGGCCAATGGCGGCAAGCCAAAAGGCTCGATCTCGTTCCTGATCACCGGCGACGAAGAAGGCATTGCGGTCAACGGCACGCCAAAGCTTTTGAAATGGACCGCCGAGCACGGCGAAAAATTCGATCACTGCATCCTCGGTGAGCCGAGCAATCAGGAAGCGCTGGGCGACACCATCAAGGTAGGCCGCCGCGGCTCGCTGAACGGGCATCTGATTGTCAGCGGCAGGCAGGGACACGTCGCCTATCCGCAGCGCGCCGAAAACCCGATCCGTGGTCTCGTTGCGCTCGTCGCGGCGCTGCAGAGCGAACCGCTCGATCAGGGCAGCGCGCAGTTTGCCCCGTCGCACCTGGAATTCACGTCGGTCGATGTCGGCAACAAGACCGTCAATTTGATCCCCGGCGAAGCGCGGGCGCGCTTCAACATCCGCTTCAACGATAAGCACACGCTCGATTCACTGAAAAAGTTGATCGAAACGCGCGCCGCCAAGGCCGCGGGCGGAAAAATAAAGTTCGAATTCAAATGGGAGCCCTCGAACGCCGGCGTGTTCCTCACAAAGCCCGGCCCGTTCACCGAACTCGTATCGAATGCCGTTGCCGAAGTGACCGGCCGCAAGCCGGCGCTGTCGACAACCGGCGGCACTTCGGACGCGCGGTTCATCACGCATTATTGTCCGGTGGTCGAATTCGGGCTCGTCGGGCAGACCATGCATCAGGTCGACGAACGTGTGCCGATCGCCGATCTGCAGGCGCTGACCACGATCTACCGCAAGATCATCGACCGCTATTTCACCTGATCGGCGCGCGTTTCTTCAATAGTCGACCTGCATCAGGTAGAGGCCATCCGGCGGCGCCACGGGCCCGCAGGCCGTGCGGTCACGCGCATCAAGCGCCTCGCGCAGATCCTTCGGGGCCCATTTTCCCTCGCCCACACAGACCAGCGAGCCAACCATGGATCGCACCTGATTGTGCAGAAATGAGCGGGCGACCGCAGTCACTTGCACCTCGTCGCCGTCGCGTTGCACGGCAAGGATATCGAGCGTTTTCACCGGCGACTTGGCCTGACATTCGGTCGAGCGAAACGTCGTGAAATCGTGCTTGCCGATGAGCAACTGCGCGGCTTTGTGCATCGCATCCGTGTCGAGAGGACGTGGCACGCGCCAGGCTCGACCGGCGTCAAGCGTCAGGTCGGCGCGACGATTGACGATGCGGTAGAGATAACGGCGCCTGATCGCCGATGTGCGCGCGTTGAAATCATCGGCAACACGCTCGGCGGAGAGAATGGCGATCGGATGCGGACGCAAATGCGCATTGAGTGCATCGCGCACTGTGTCGGTGTCCCACGCCTTCGCAAGATCGACATGGGCGACCTGCGCCTGCGCATGCACGCCGGTGTCCGTGCGGCCGGCGCCCTGCACCAGGATTTTTTCACCCGTCAGGGATTCAACAGCCGCGGTCAGCACGCCTTGCACGGTCAGCTGGTCGGCCTGGATCTGCCAGCCGGCGAAGGGCCTGCCGTCATACTCAACGATGAGCTTATAGCGCGGCATTTCAGCTGACCCGCGTGCCGGCCTTGACCGGGGTGCCACGCAAGAATTCTTCCGCGGCCATCGGCTGCTTGCCTGAACGCTGCACCTGCGTGAGCCGAACGGCGCCGTCGGCGCAGGCGATCGTCAGCCGGTCATCGAGTGACGGTGCCCGGTGCGCCGGAGCCGGCGCCTTTGGTCGAGCGCAGAGCCTTGATGCGCACACCGCCAAGCTCGAACCACGCGCCAGGAAAAGGCGACAGGCCGCGAATGTGGTCGTGCACTTTTTTCCACGGCTTCGACCAGTCGATCCGCGTCTCGGTGTTGGCAATTTTTTCAGCGTAGGTGACGCCTGTCAGTGGTTGCGGCGTCAGCTGAAGCGACCCGCGCTCCGCCGCGGCCAGAACGCGCGGCATCAGGTCGGCGCCGAGACGTGACAACGCGTCGTGAAGCTCGCCCGCGGTCATGTCGGCGCCGATCGGCATACGCTCGCGCCATCGCCATGGCGCCGGTATCGAGCCCTTCGTCCATCTTCATGATGGTGACGCCGCTGTCGGCGTCGCCGGCCATGATCGCGCGATTGATGGGAGCCGCGCCGCGCCAGCGCGGCAAGCAGCGACGCATGCACGTTGAAGCAGCCGAGGCGCGGCGCCTCGAGAACCGCCTTCGGCAGGATCAGGCCATAGGCGACCACGACCGCCGCATCGGCGTCGAGCGCGCGCAGCTCTTGCTGCGCTTTTTCGTCTTTCAGCGTCTTCGGCGTGTGAACCGGCAGCGAGAGCCGTCGCGCTTCACGCTCGACAGGTGTCGGCTGCAAATCGAGACCGCGCCCGCCCGGCTTTGGCGCACGCGTATAGACAGCGACGATGTCGTGTCCGCGCGCGGCGAGTTCGACCAGCGTCGGCACCGCGAAATCGGGCGTGCCCATGAAAATCAGGCGCATTCAGGCAAACCTCTAGCGCGCCGGCGCGGCGACGTCAGCCGATATGATGCGAAGGCTCGGGATCCTCGGACAGCGGCTTGGCGCCTTCGGTTTTCTTGGCCGCCTTTTTGAATTTCTTTATCACCATGTCGCGCTTGAGCTTGGAAATATGGTCGATGAAAAGCACGCCGTTGATATGGTCGATCTCGTGCTGCAGGCAGGTCGCCAGCAAGCCGGTTGCCTCGATCTCCTGCGGCTTCAGGTCGAGATCGAGATATTTTACCTTCACCGCCTTCGGCCGCTCGACTTCCTCGTAGTACTCGGGGATCGACAGGCAGCCCTCCTCGTAGATCGCCGTCTCCTCCGAAGACCACACGATCTCGGGATTGATGAAAACCTGCGGCTGTTTCGGGTCGTCCTTTTTGGCGAGGTCCATGGTGACGACGCGCTTCGGCACCCCGACCTGGATCGCCGCGAGCCCGATGCCGGGCGCGGCATACATCGTTTCGAACATGTCCTCGATGAGCGTGCGCAGGGGCTTGTCGACGGTCTTGATCGCGTCGGATTTAAGCCGCAACCGCTTGTCGGGCAGGATCAGGATCTCGCGAACAGCCATGGCGGCCGATGTAAGGGGTTGGGAAACCGGGGTCAATGCGGCCTTTCCCCTTGAGACAACGACATTATCGCCCTACCGTTCGCTCTTCGTTCGCGCCAGGGGCGAATCACGGTAAAAGCGCCGGATGTCCGATCTGCAGATCTTCGCCAATTCCATGCTGGCCCACGCCCCGGCCCTGACCCTGGCCATCGGGGCGGTCGTGGCCCTGGGCATCATTGTCGTCATCGTGATGCTGGCCTGGCCGCGCAAACCAATACACGACCCCGTCGCCGAGCAGCGGATGGCCGAACTCAACGCGCGCGTCCAGACCATGGGCGAGCTGCTCGCCCGGGCACAATCGCAACTGCAACACACGGTGCACGAGCGGCTCGACGCGGTCACCCATCGGCTGGGTGAATCAATGCGCACGTCGAGCAAGGACACCACCGATCATCTGCAGCAGCTGCACGCGCGCCTTGCGCTCATCGACAACGCGCAAAAGAACATCACCGACCTCGCCTCGCAGGTGACGAGCCTGCAGAGCGTGCTCGCCAACAAACAGTCGCGCGGCGCCTTCGGTCAGGCACGGATGGAAATGATCATTCAGGATGGCCTGCCGAAAGACTGTTACGAATTCCAGTGGACACTCACCAACAAGTCCCGGCCCGATTGCGTCGTACATCTGCCCGACGGACCGCCGTTGGTCATCGACGCAAAGTTTCCGCTTGAAGCGGTGACCGCGTTTCGCGAAGCAAAGAGCGACGACGATCGAAAATTCGCCATCGCTCGCGTGCGTACGGACGTCGCGAAGCACGTCGGCGACATCGCCGAGAAATACCTGATCCCGGGCGAGACCCAGGACATGGCGCTGATGTTCGTACCGTCGGAATCGATCTACGCCGAGCTCTACGACAGCTTCGACGATATTTTCCAGAAGGCCTATCGTGCCAAGGTGATCATCGTTTCGCCGTCCCTGCTGATGCTGGCCATTCAGGTCATCCAGCAGATCCGCAGGGATGCGCGCATGCGCGAAGCGGCCGGCAAAATTCTCGTCGAAGTCGGACTGCTGGTGGCGGACGTCAATCGTCTGCGCGACCGGGTCGAGAATCTGGACAAGCACTTCGGCCAGGCCAGTGCCGATATCAAGCAGATCGTGACGTCAGCCGACAAGATCGTGAACCGCAGCGAGAGGATCCGGGACGTCGAGTTTGGCGATACGCCGCCGAGCGCCGACATTCTCCCCGGTCCTGGCGTGCGGCTCGAGGCTGGCGAATAGACATGACAGCATCACCCGACGCGCGTTCACAGCCGTCGTGGTTGGAAGCAATCGCGGTCTATCTGAAGCCGCGCGTGCTGATCGTCATGTTTCTCGGGTTTTCGTCGGGCCTGCCGCTGGCCCTGTCCGGCGCAACGCTGCTCGTATGGATGCGCGAGTCAGGCGTCAATCTCGCCACCATCGGGCTGTTCGCATTGGTTGGCACGCCCTACACGGTGAAATTTCTCTGGGCACCGCTGACCGACGCACTCGACGTGCCCGTTTTGTCGCGCCTGCTCGGTCGCCGCCGCGGCTGGCTGGTGTTCACGCAGATTCTGCTGATGGCGGCGATCGTATTTCTCGGGTTTTGCAATCCTGCAACCTCGCCTGCACTTGTTGCATTCGGCGCGCTGCTTGTCGCAACAGCCTCGGCAACGCAGGACATCGTGGTCGATGCTTTCCGCGTGGAAAGCCTTCCGGAAAACGAACAGGCCGCCGGCATGGCGTCTTACGTCGCCGCCTATCGCATCGGCATGTTGATCTCGACAGCCGGAGCGCTATTCCTTGTGAGCGCGATCGAGGCCTCCGGTTTCGACAAGCAGTCGGCATGGCGCTGGGGCTATGTCGCGATGGCCGGGCTGGTCGTGATCGGCATCATTACTGCGCTGGTTGCCACCGAGCCGGAACGATCGGTCGAGGCCGAAGCGGCCCGTGCGGGTGAAAAGCCCTTTGCACGTGTGGTCGAGGCTGCAGTCGGCGCCTTCAAGGATTTCCTCGGCTACGAGCTCGCTTTCGTGATGCTCGCCTTCGTCGTGCTGTTCAAATTCACCGATGCGCTTTCAGGCGCGATGACCGCGCCCTTCGTCATCGATCTCGGGTTCACGCGCAACGAGTATGCAGCCATCGTGAAAGGCGTCGGCCTTGCCGCGCTGCTGCTGGGCGGGTTTGCCGGCGGCTTCATCGCCCGCGCCTTGCCGCTGGCTGCCAGTCTCTGGATCGGCGGCATCCTGCAGGCGGTCGCCAATCTCTCGTTCAGCGCGCTTGCGCTCGTCGGGACCAATACGACGATGCTGGCCGCGGCGATCATCGCGGAGAACTTCACCAGCGCCATCGGCACCGTGATGTTCGTCGCCTATCTCTCGGCGCTTTGCCGCAATCCGTTGCATACCGCGACACAATACGCGCTGCTGACGGCGCTGGCCGCGGTGGGGCGGACTTATCTCTCGTCAGGCGCAGGCTTCATCGCCCAGTCGACGGGTTGGGCATGGTTTTTCGTGATCTGCATGCTCGCCGGCATTCCAAGCCTGATTCTACTGGCCTGGCTGCAGCGGCACGGACATTTCAAGCGGCTCGAACCGAAAAGGTCCTAGAACAGCGTACGCTGCTTGATGGCCGCGGCCAGCGTGCCTTCGTCGAGATAATCGAGCTCGCCGCCGACCGGCACGCCATGCGCCAGGCGCGTGACCTTCACATTCGCGTCCTGCAAAAGCTCTGTGATGTAATGCGCGGTCGTCTGACCATCGACCGTAGCGTTGAGGGCAAGGATCACCTCTTTTACCGGCGTCTCATGCGCGCGGGAGATCAGCGAGTCGATCGTGAGATCCTGCGGTCCGACACCGTCGAGCGGCGAGAGGGTGCCGCCGAGCACATGATAGCGGCCGTTGACGGCGTGAGCGCGCTCGAGCGCCCAGAGATCGGCAACATCGGCGACAACCACGATTATTGAGGGATCGCGTCGGGTGTCGGTGCACACCGTGCAGGGGTTCTGCGTGTCGATATTTCCGCAGATCTTGCAGATCTCGATTTTTTCCATCGCCGTCTCAAGCGCGGCGGCGAGCGGAGCCATCAGCAGTTCGCGTTTCTTGATGAGATGCAGCGCCGCACGGCGCGCCGAGCGCGGCCCCAGGCCCGGCAACCGTGCCAGGAGTTGAATCAGGCGCTCGATTTCCGGTCCGGCAACGGCAGCAGGCATATCAGCCCAGGCTCAGTCCAGGCGGCAGCGGCAGGCCACCCGTGACTGCTTTCATCTTTTCCTGCAGGACGGCTTCTGCCTTGCGGCGCGCGTCGGCATGCGCGGCCACCATGAGATCTTCGAGAATTTCCTTTTCCGAAGGCTTCAGCAGCGAGTCGTCGATCTTCACGCCCTTGAGGTCACCTTTGCCGGAGATCGTCACGGTGACCATGCCGCCGCCGGCGGTACCTTCGACATCGATCTGCTCGAGCTCGGCCTGCATCGCCTGCATCTTGGATTGCAGCTGCGCAGCCTGCTTCATCAGGCCCAGAAAATCCGCCATGTCACTGATCCTCGCTGTCGGGCAAGACATCGGGAGCGGCTTCGCTACTCTCCGGGGTCTGCGTCACGCCGACGATCTTGGCACCCGGAAACCGGTTGAGCACGGCCTGCACCAGCGGATCGCTCTGCACGCCGCGTTCGATCTCCGCCTGCTGCGCCTCGGCTTGTGCGCGGATCGTCGGAGCGCCCTGCTCCTTCGACACGACCACGATCCAGCGCTTGCCGGTCCAGCCGGTCAGCTTGCGCTGCAGATCGTGGACAAATGTCTTTGGCGCGGTGGGTTCGAGCGCGATTTCGAGCTGGCCATCCTCACAGCGCACGAGGCGCACATCGCGTTCGAGCGCCATCTTGACGGTGATATCTCGCTTATCGACGGCAAGCGCGACCAGCTCCTCGAACGTGGCGATGGACAAAGTCGGCGCCGCCGTTGGTTCCTCGTGCCGGGCAACCGGATCGTCCGCCGGGCGCGGCGAAACGGCAGCGGAAGAACGCGGCGAACCTCGCGGCGCCTCGTAGCGCGGCGCGTAGCTCTGCGCCTGCACGGTGCCGCCATTACCCTGCGGACGCGCCGGAGCCGCGCCGCCACTCTCGCTGAGCGAACGCACCACCTCGTCCGGCGTCGGCAGATCGGCGGCATAAGCAATGCGCACCAGCACCATTTCGGCGGCAGCGACGGGGCGGCCCGAGGCTTGCACTTCGGAAATGCCTTTGAGCAGCATCTGCCAGGCGCGCGACAGAACGCGCATCGACAGCTGTGAAGCGAAGGCGCGACCGCGCGTGCGCTCGGCCTCCGAAAGCGAGACATCTTCGGAGACGGACGGGACGACTTTGACGCGGGTCACGAAATGCGTGAATTCGGCAAGATCGCTCAGGATCACGGCCGGATCGGCGCCGATGTCGTATTGCTCACGCAGTTCCCGCAAGGCGGCGGTCACGTCGCCCTTCATCAAGGCCTCGAACAGATCGACCACGCGCACGCGATCGGCGAGACCGAGCATCTGCCGCACATCTTCGGCACGCACCGGCCCCGCCGCATGGGCGATAGCCTGATCAAGGAGGGAAAGAGAGTCGCGCACCGAGCCTTCCGCCGCGCGCGCGATCAAGGCCAGCGCGGCCGGCTCGATCTCGACCTTTTCTTTTGTCGCGATGCCCTCAAGGTGCTTCACGAGAACCGCGGCATCGACGCGCCGCAGGTCGAAGCGCTGGCAACGCGACAGGACCGTCACCGGTACCTTGCGGATTTCCGTCGTGGCGAAAATGAACTTCGCGTGCGGCGGTGGCTCTTCGAGCGTCTTGAGCAGCGCGTTGAACGCGGCACCGGACAGCATGTGCACTTCGTCGAGGATGTAGACCTTGTAGCGCGCGCTCATCGGCGCGTAGCGGATCGCGTCATTGATCTGCCGCACGTCGTCGACGCTGTTGTGGGAGGCGGCGTCCATTTCCAGCACGTCCGGGTGCCGGCTATCGATGATAGCCTGGTCATGCACGCCCATCACGGGCATGTGGATCGTCGGCTCCTTCACCGAGCCGTTGGGCAGCTCGTAGTTGAGCGCGCGCGCAAGAATGCGGGCCGTGGTCGTCTTGCCGACCCCGCGTACGCCGGTGAGGATCCAGGCTTGCGGTATGCGTCCGCTCTCGAATGCGTTCGAGATCGTCCGCACCATGGCGTCCTGGCCGATGAGATCCTCGAAGCTTGAGGGACGGTATTTGCGCGCGAGCACCCGGTAGGCCGGCGGCTCGGCCGGCACGGAACCGGAGGCGGCGGATTTTTTGGGCTCACTCATTGTGCCATCCGCTTCGCTGCCGCGACGAACGCGGACTGACTGCGAACGATCGAGGAATTAGGTGGGAGGCTGACGAGCGACCCGAACCGCGCTCGTTAGGGCTGCTTCCTTCCGGATCTGACCCGGTTGGCGAGTGGCCCGTCCACCGCCAACCTCCCGTGATCTATATCGGGCCAATAGGCCATGAAAGCAAGCAGCCGGGCGGCGTCTCTGCTAGCTTTCCTCCGAAAGAATCGTGCGGATTTTCCAATGGATTCAGCGGTTACCAAGGGCTGGTCGTTGCACCCTCAGCTCGCGCAGGACACGGTTCCGCTCGGCGACCTGCCGCTCGCCCGCGTGCTGCTGGCGAAGGATGCCAACTACCCATGGCTGATCCTCGTACCGCGGCTGCCCGGCCTGGTCGAACTCATCGATCTCGAGGAGAACGCCCAGGTGCGGTTGCTCGGCGAAATCGCCGCGGCCGCGCGCACGCTGAAAAGCGTCACCCGATGCGACAAGCTCAACATCGCGGCGCTCGGCAATCAGGTGCCGCAGTTGCATGTGCATGTGATCGCGCGCCGGCACTCGGATGCCGCCTGGCCGAAGCCGGTGTGGGGCGTGAAACCGCCGTTGGCCTATAACGACAGTCAGCAGGCCAGCCTGCTCGGCGCGTTGCGCCAGTCGCTCAAAGCCAGCGGCCTTAGCGACATGGATCACTAGGTTCCGCGAACGATCATGGCCGGCGATCCATCACGCATCCTTGTCATCTCGCTGCGTCGCATCGGCGATCTGCTTTTGACGACGCCGCTGATCCGCAGCCTGCGACGCGCGTGGCCCAATGCCGGGATCGATGTGCTGGTCTTTGCCAACACGGCGGGGATCGTTGAGGGCAACCCGGATATCAACCGCGTCATCACCATGCCGCCACGGCCAACGTTTGCGGAGAGCGCCCAGCTCTGCGCGCGTCTCTGGCGGCAGTACGACATCGCAGTGTCCACGCAGAGCGGTGACCGCCCCACGGCATTCGCGTTTGCCGCGGCTCCGTTCCGCGCCGGCGTGACGACCGACGACGATCCCTGGCTCGCGCGCGTGCTGAAAGGCTTCGTCCTGCAGAAAAGCGTTCGCGCCGCGGACAAACTTCACCGTGTCGAGCAGATGCTGCGCCTCGCCGATGTCCTCGATGTCTCACGTATCCCTGAACTCGTCGGCCCCGCGGCTGCGCCGCATTCGCGCATCGTCGATGGCAGCAACTTCGCCCTGGTCCACGCAACGCCGATGTTCGCCTACAAGGAATGGACGCGGGACGGATGGAGAGCGCTCGCCGCCGGGCTCGCCCAGCGCGGCCTGCCGATTGTCGCGATCGGCGGACCAGGGGATGCCGAGCGGCGCTATCTCGACGCCGTCTGGGACGGCGTTACCACCGCCCATCAGGTGGAATGGCCCGAGATGATGCATCTGCTCAAGCGAGCGCGCGTCTATATCGGACCCGACACGTCGGTCACGCATCTTGCCGCGGCCGCCGGTTGCCGCACGATCGCCCTCTTCGGCCCCACCGACCCGCGCGTCTGGGGGCCTTGGCCCACCGGCGGACTTGCAACGCCGTGGGATGCGAGCGGCACTGTGCAGAACCGCGGCAATGTCTGGATCGTGCAAAATCCGCTGCCGTGCATGCCCTGCACCTTGGAAGGTTGCGAGCGCAATATCCGCAGCCGCAGCGCGTGCCTCGACGAACTCACGCCGGATCGGGTGCTCACAGCCGTTACCCAGGCGCTCGCTTGACCGCTTCGCCTGTCCATTTCAAGCTTGTGGCCAAACCCCGCACGCCGTCTGGAGCAAGACATGACATTCCGCATTGCCGTTGTGCAGCCGATCGCCAATCCGATCGAGGAGGCTGAGAAGAATATCGGCGACGCGGTGAACTTCATTGCCCGCGCCAAGGCAGAAGGCGCCGACTTCGTGTGTTTCCCGGAGACTTATCCCGGTCCCTGGCGCATGCCGGCAACCTTCGATCCGACGCCGAGCATCGCCGAAGCTGCGGCAAAGCATGACATCAATGTGGTCTACGGCACCATCGAGCCGCTCAGCCACAACGAAGGAACCGCGCACAATCTCATCTGCATGGCCTATGGCGATGGCCGTGCGCCGGTCAGCTACCGGCGCACGCATCCGAACGGACCGTGGATCTACACCGGCGGCCAGTGGTGGGAATTTCAGTACGTTGCCGGAAACGAGTTTCCGGTGTTCGACACGCAACAAGGCAAAGTCGGACTTGCCATGTGCAGCGAGGCCTACATGCCGGAGGTGACGCGCGCGCTCGCACTGCGTGGCGCCGAACTCATCTTCATGCCGGCCGGCACGGACAAAAGGCGACTGTGGGCGACCTGGCGCAATTTGATCTGGTCGCGTGCGATCGAGAACCTCGCCATCGTCGTCACCACGCAGAACCTCTTCAGCCATTCGGAACGTGGCCTCGCGATGGTCGCGACGCCGGAAGAAATCCTGTTCGAGAGCACCGCGGCCGGTCTCTTTGTCGTGGACGTCTCTCTGGACCGCGCGCGCGAAATGCGCACGACCACCGATTCCGTCACCTCCGCGCTCGCTTATGGCGCAAAGCAGGGCGTGCTTGGCCCGCAATGGCAGCGGCCCGAGCTGCGTGAGGCCATGTATCCACGCCCGCGCGGGGAAGCCGCGGAGTAAGCCGGAGTAAGCATTGCGCGGGGGGAACGACCGTGCGAATTTGCGCGACGCATGTCCCCTCGCCCAGATCTCGGCCCCAAACCACGCCTTGGATATTGTGACAGCCGCATAGAACGTGCGGCCGAGCTGCGCACCGATGCCGCCGCCATCGAAGGCCTCGCCCGCAAACCGGGCGCGGGTGCCTACGTGATCGGGGGCGAAGGGATCGTGATGAAGAAGGGCTCACCGCTCAACGAGCCCTTGTTCACGATCGATGAAGCGAACGCACTATCACCTGCAACGGAAACAATATTCCTTGGCGTCCTCGATGGAGCGCCGCGGTTCGGCCATGGGCTGACGCCGCAGGCGGCGGAGGCCTTGAAGTCGCGCGGCGATCTGCTCGTCACTGATCTGCGTTCAATCGCGGTTCAGGGCCTCGTCGAGCAGGATCATCTGCCACCCATCGCTGAAGCAAAAGCGGTGCTGCACTGGCACGCACGCCACCGGTTCTGCTCGAACTGCGGCAGCACGACCCGGATCGTCAATGGCGGCTGGCGGCGCGATTGTCCGCAATGCAAGGCCGAGCATTTTCCGCGCACCGATCCGGTCGTGATCATGCTGGCGAGCAGCGGCGAGCACTGTCTGCTCGGGCGTAGTCCACGTTTCGTCCCGACGATGTGGTCGTGTCTCGCCGGGTTCATCGAGCCGGGTGAATCGATGGAGGATGCGGTCCGTCGTGAAACGCGCGAGGAAGCCGGGATCACATGTGGCCGCGTCGCATATTTCGCGACGCAGCCATGGCCGTTTCCGACCTCGCTGATGATCGGTTGTCACGCCGAAGCCCTGACGCACGAGATTGTGGTCGATCGCGAGGAACTCGAGGGCGCCCGGTGGTTTAGCAAGGACGAGGTCGAAAGCATGTTGATGCGCAAACATCCGCAGGGGCTGACCACACCGCCGCCGGTGGCGATCGCGCACCACATCATCCGCGCCTGGCTGGAGGACGAGATAAGCTTTGACTGAACGCGCGCCGAACGTGCCCAAGATCCTCTGCGCGGGCATTGCCGTGCAGGACATTGTCATGCGAGTCGAGAATTTTCCCGCTCCCGGCACCAAGGTGGCTGCGAGCGAATTCATCATCACCGGCGGAGGATGCGCGGCAAACGCAGCGGTTGCGGTCGCCCGGTTGAAGGGGCGCGTCGCCTTCGCCGGGCCGCTCGGCGGCACCGATGATGCGGTGAGCAATCGAATTCTGGCCGATCTCGGCAACGAGAATGTCGATTGCACGGGCGCGGTGCGCGTCGACGGTGGCACTGCGTCGGTCTCGCTCATTTTGCTCGACGCTTCTGGCGAAAAAACCATTGCCACGCGCCGCGGCGTCAACCTCGGCCGCGCATTGCCGAAAGATGCCGCCGCACTGGTCGCCGATGTCGACGCCGTTCTTGTGGACAACCGTTTTCCGGAATTCGTGACCGCAGTGTGCCGTGCCGCCCGCCAGCGGAAAATTCCGGTCGTCATCGACCTCGATCAGGCAACCGATGTGAGCGATCCCCTGCTCGCGCTCGGAACGCACGTCGTGTCGTCGTCAGAAGCCTTGTTCGGGACGACGGGCGTCACAGAATACGGAGCAGCGCTGAAAAAACTCGCCGGGCATCTTTCCGGTTTCCTTGCCATCACTGACGGACCGCATGGTGTGTACTGGCTCGAGGGTGGCGAGGTCAGGCATCTCCCGGCCTTCAAGGTCAAGGTTATCGATTCGCTCGGGGCCGGTGATGCATTCCACGGCGGGTTCACGCTTGCGCTCGCGGAAGGCCGTGCGCTCCCGGATATCATGCGCTTTGCCAGCGCCACGGCCGCGCTCAAGTGCACGAAATTCGGCGGGGCTGCCGGCGCGCCGACACGCGCCGAGGTCGAAACCTTCCTGAGCAAGAACAGCTGAGCGATTATTTCTTCGATGGGCATGGCGCGCCGCAAGGTGCGCAGGCGCCCGCGAAGTCTTCCGGCGACACCGCCCGTCCGCTGGAGGGACTTGAGAGGTGATCGACCAGAATGGCCGCAACGCCGAGGACGACCACAACAATGTAAACGTTGCGCATCGCTAGTCCCTCGACAGGCCGAAAAGCGGGCGCAGGCGGATGCCTAGCAGGCAGCCCGGCATCGCCGCCAAAAGCCAGATCCATCCGTGCAGCGAGCCGGACGCAACGCCGCCGACGAAGGCGCCGATATTGCAGCCGAAGCCCAGGCGCGCGCCCCAACCCATCAGCAATCCGCCGATGCCGGCCGCGAGCAGTGATTTCGCCGGCGGCCAAGCGGACGCGGCAAAGGGCTTGGTCGCAGCGGCGGCTGCCATGGCGCCAAACAGCATTCCGAAATCAGTGAGGCTTGATGTGTCGGAGAGCACGGAATCCGTGAGCGCGTGCTTGGGTCCCGGCCATTGCCAGAATGGCGCCTGCGAAAGATCGAAGCCGAGCGCGGTCGCGGCCTTCGCACCCCAAACCGTGTAGCCGAAGGTAACGCTCCAGGGATGGCCCCCGGCGAAGAAAACCGCGACGCACAGGATGCCGATCGCGAATCCGCCGATCACGTAGTTGCGCGAAGGTTTGTACGCTCCGCCGCGCTTGCGCGCGATGGCGATGAACACGCTCGCGAAGAACGCTATGCTGGCAAGCGTGACCGCGAGCCCACCCCAGGCGCCGAAATAATCGGAGGCCAGAATCGGATCTATCCCACCCAGCGCAAGGAACGCCGGCAATGACAGGCTGCCGAAGACGCTGCCGATCACGAAGAACAGCAATGCGATCAGCATGCGGCCCGAACCGCCGCCGACCGTGTAGAGCGTGCCCGAGCCGCAGCCATTGGCGAGCTGCATGCCCACGCCGAAAACGAACGCGCCTATGACCAGCGAAGGGCCAAGCGGTGCAATCGCTCCACCATATTTTGGGCTGAGTGCGGCGACAGGCACCACGACGAGCGCGCAGATGACAATGACAATGAGACCACCGACCAGACCACTCGCATCACCGCGCGTCAGGAAACGCCGCCACGAGGCCGTGTAGCTGAATTCGGCCTTGAGGAAGGCGATGCCAAGTCCGAAGCCACCGAGAATGAGGGCCGCGGACGCCGGCTGATGATCGAGCAGCACAAGGGCGACCAGGATTGCCGTGGCGCCCAGCGCAAGACCGAGGAAAAGCCGGTCGATGCGAACGGCCGCGTCCCGATCGGACGCGGCCAGACTTGCCGTAGTCATGAAAACTCCAAAGCGCGGATCAGGAACCGAGGCCTATGGCCTTCTTCAGATCGTCCCATTTCGTGCGCGAGGATTCAATCGGCCGGCTTGCATTGCTGGTCCACTCGACCATCGAGCCGGCAAAGAGCCTGGTCTCTGTCCGGCCGAGCAGTTCGTGCAGGACGAACCAATCGGTCGCGGCCCAGTGGCCCGTGTTGCAGTAGCTGACCGCCGGACCGGCCGGAACCACGCTCGCAACCGCCGCAAGCTCAGACTTCGGCTTCAGACGGTTCGTTTGCGGATCGTAGAATTTGGCGCTGTCGAGGCTCACCGCTCCGGGAATGTGGCCATAGGCCTGCGACGCCGGTGCCTTTTCCTTGCCGTGGAAGAACGAAGCTGGGCGCGCATCGACCAGCGACGCACCGCCTTTGCCTTCGATCGCCTCGACGTCATTGGCCAATGCCAGAATGCTGTTGTCGACCGTCGCCGTGAAGATTTTCGGCGATGGCGCCTTGACCCCGCTCTCGACCGGGAGGCCCGCCTGCCGCCAGGCTGCGAGACCGCCGTCGAGAATCGAAACGTCCTTCACGCCGACATATTTGAGCGTCCAGTAGGTCCGCGCCGCGGAACCGAAATCGAGAACGTTGACGCCCGCAGGCACGACCACGACGTGGCTTGTTTCATCGATACCAAGATCGCCGATCAACTTCTCAAGCTCGGGGACGGTCGGCACCATGAAAGGAACATTGTTGCGCGTGACGCGCCAACCCGCCTTGTCGTAGTCGCTATGGACGCTGCCTGGGATGTGCGCGGCCGCGTAAGCTTGCGCACCACCACCGTCGATGGCGGAACGGATATCGAGGACGACCAGGTTCTGGTCGGCCCGATGGGCGTTGAGCCACTCCGCGCTGACGAGCGGATCGGCATGGGCTCCCGCGACCGACGCGGCCATTGCGGCGCTGAACAGGATCGCAGCGCCGAGACGGCGCAGGCCCGGACTGAAGCGAATAAATGTTTTCATGACACGGGTTCGTGGGTTGAAAAACCGCGGAACGCGGCAGTAGATTGTCCTTGAAATAGAATATTTTTCTCTATAAAGACAGGTCCGAGGGACAAATAAGAATATTGTTCTAAATTTCAAGACGGATATAGGCGGATCGTTCTAGTTTCGGAGACCAAAAGAGAATGGACGCTGTCGACCGGAAGATCCTGGCGGTTGTCCAGGAGGACGCCTCCCTCTCGGTGGCCGAGATCGGCCAGCGCGTCGGCCTGTCGTCGACCCCCTGCTGGAAGCGGCTGCAGAAGCTCGAGGCCGAAGGCGTCATTACGCGCCGCGTCGCCATCATCGATCCTGACAAGGTCGGCCTGGGCATCACGGTCTTCGTCTCGATCGAGACCGGCGACCACTCGCAGGACTGGCTGAGGAAATTCGCCGACGTGGTCGGCGCCATGCCGGAAGTGATGGAGTTCTACCGGATGGCCGGCGACGTCGATTACATGCTGCGCGTGGTCGTGACCGACATTGCGGGTTACGACGCGTTCTATAAAAAGCTGATCGCGACGGTGCCGCTTAAAAACGTCACGTCGCGATTCGCGATGGAGCGGATAAAATCGACGACGGCGTTGCCCATCGCCGAAACGCGATAACGTCAGCCGGTCAGACGCACTTGGTGGCGCCGTATTGCGGCGGCGTGATTCGCGGAGCCATGTACATCACGTCCGACAGCGTAATGCCGGAAGCGGAGATGTGGCTGAAGCCGGGGCTGAAGCCCGTGACCGGGATGTACTGATAGCTGATCTCACTGAACACGAGATACGAGTTCGGTACCGCGAGGTTCGCCGGGATGGTCACGACTTCATTGGCAGCCCGCGGCGTCACTCCTGTCGTTGAGGCACCCCAGGTTACGCGCGCGATGCCGGTGGCGTCGATCTTCAGGCAGGAGATCTTGGCAGCGACCGCTCCCGTGTATGGGTTCATGATCGCGGTCGAGGCGTTGAGAATGTTGCTCATGTCCGCCGTCGTCAGGGTCGTGACCTGCGACGTCAGGTTGGCAAGCGCGCCTGCGGTCAACGTGACCTTGCGGTCGGCAGCCACACCTTCGGAAATTTCGACACAGCCGATGTAGAGGCCGAGCATCAATGGCGCGAGCAGCGCGAATTCGACTGCGGAAGCGCCGCGCCGGTCGCGGCGAAAGTGACGCAGTGAACGCAATGACAATGCTTTCATGACGCGGCTCATTGATAGGGCTCGTTGCGGAACACCGCCGTCGCGATGAGAAGGCGATTGCTGCCCATGTTTGACAGATTGTTGCCGAGCAGCGAAACGTAGATCGGCCACGCGTAGTAAAGCGTCACGACTTCGATGTCGCCGACACCACCCGGGCTGTAGCTGACCTTCGTGGGATCGAGCGCGCCGTTGGTCACCGGCGGCGTCTGGGTGATCGCCGCGAAGCTCGTGTAGGTCTTCACGTCGACGTACATCTGGCCGGAGCAATCAAACAGTCCGTACACGTGCGCGCAGACCGCGTTCTTGAAATCTTCCTTGCTCCATCCGCCGGTCTGCGCCTGACCGGTCATGATCAGCCGCGCCGAATCGGTCACCGCGGTTTCCAGCGTCTGACCAGCGAAAAACACCAGTGCCGTTTCAAGGATCGCGAAGGTCAGTCCGAGAAACGGAATGGCGACCATGCTGAATTCAACGGCGGCCGAGCCATCCTGCTGACGCACGAAGCGTCGCACGAGTCGGGACGGCAGAAGTCGGCGCATGAAGCCTGATTTCTTGTTACGCGGGTTCGGCATGACAAATCCCGTTGCTGAACGGTGTCGAAGCACCGGGATTCATAGCAAGCGCACCTTTTTTAATTGTTGCCAGAATCCTAAGGATACGCGCCGGTCGCGTTAAGCAATCGCTAACCGTAATTCCCGCTGGCCTCTAGCGTGCGGGCGGAGCCGCCTGCGCCTGCCCGTTGCGCGCCGTGCTCTGCGCCATCGTGGCGTTGAAGAAGCCGGTCGAGTTGCCGAGCGTAATGCGGCGCGAGCAATCCGGAGCGCAGCTGTAGGATTCGCGCTCGACGCCCTTGTAGACGACGACGATATCTTCCGTGCCCGGGCTGAGCACCTGCACCGTTCTGCTCAGAATGACGCGTCCGCCGCGGTCGAGTGCCAGCAGATTGGTCGCGCCATATCCCTTGCCCGTTACGACGAGCATTCCGCCGCTTTGCAGCGAGGCGTCGGCGATCAACGGGTTGCCGATGACGATCGTCGCCACCCGGTCCGGCAACTGCAAGACCTCGGCCTGGTCGAGATTGACCGTCAGAACTTCAGCGGCTTGCGCCGGTCGCGCCGTGACAATGGCCGCGGCCAGCAAGGCCGAAAGCAAGAGAACGGAATATGGCCTGCAGTGCTTCAACAAATTCGACATCGCGCTCTCCGGCACGGTACGTCACTCAAGTTGACTGGAAATGGTGAACGAAGTGCAAAGACGCGGGTCGCATCTCCGCAAAACCGGCGATCAGCGTCTAAATGGATACATCATCTGGGCGCCGAAGCCCTCGGGGAAGCTTCTGTCGTCGATGCCATAGGAGTCCGGCAGCGCCTTCTCCGGCATGTAGAACGTACCGAACAGGAGATCCCAGATCGGGAACGTGCCGGAAAAATTCTTTCCGCCTCCGCGATCCGCCGCGGTGTGGTGCCAGCGATGAAACACCGGCCCGGCGATCACGTATTTGAACGGGCCAAGTGTCCAGTTCAGATTGGCATGCACGAAAGCCGAAGACGCGGTCGTGAATGGTCCGACCCACAACATCACATTCGGCGAGATACCGGCGAGCAACAGTCCCG
Source organism: uncultured Alphaproteobacteria bacterium (assembly GCA_963707615.1). Taxonomy (GTDB): domain Bacteria; phylum Pseudomonadota; class Alphaproteobacteria; order Rhizobiales; family Xanthobacteraceae; genus Pseudolabrys. The sequence continues at coordinate 830,419 of CAVPQT010000004.1, read as the reverse complement.
CATCGACGAGGACCGTACCGAAGAAGATGTTCACCGGATGGAAGCGGGCCGCGGAGATCCAGTCGAGCTCTTCCGATGAATGATGGACGGCGTGGTATCGCCACAGCCCGGCACGATGAAAACCGCGATGAATCCAGTATGTCAGGAAGTCCGAGACAACCAGGAACGTCAGTGCCTGTCCCCATAGCGGAAGACTGGCGAGCGGCCCGAACCCGTCATCGTAGAAGGCGATCAGGGCGTCGGCGCCGTGAATGCCATAAATATACGCGGCGCCCATCACCATGAAGCCGATGCGAACGAAACGTGCGGCCAGCGGGATCAGGAACCAGTAGCAGATGTCGGTCACGATCTCGCGCTTGCGCCACCAGGGACGGCCGGGATTGCAGGCCGACCAGTGCGACAGCACGGCGAACACGACGCCGAAGGCGATCGAGATCGGCACGAGCTTGAGCATGGTCTCGCCGGCTACTTTAACGACGGACAGCATCTCGACGAACATGTCGGCAAACCTGGATCGGTGATTGACCCCCCCAGGTATCGGAGCCCGGAGTTAAAATGCCATGAAGGCATGGCGCGATTGGCCCTTTTCGCCCCGGCAAACCCGCCTTTACCGGCGAATTAACGAATTCTTAACCGATTTATTCCTGCGCTAACGATTCGTTAACAAAACAAGACTTGTCCGACCGCAGTCTTCGTCGAAATCAGCGTGCGGCGCTAACCGAAAGGCAAGCTTGCCCAGCGTAACGTGCGGCGTGTTTGTGAGTTGCGTAGAGGAAGTGCGTACATGTTGACGGACGTAATCAAGCTTCTGCTGTTCCCTGCCCTTATGGCCTTCGCAGCATCAAGCGACCTTCTGACCATGACGATTTCCAACCGGCTGTCGCTTGCGCTCGCGGGTGGGTTCTTCCTGCTGACGCTCATCACAGGCATGAGTCTCTACGCCTTCGGCATGCACCTTGCGGCGGCCAGCGTGGTTCTGGTGGTGGCTTTCATTTTCTTTTCGCGGGGTTGGATCGGTGGCGGCGATGCGAAACTCGCGGCGGCAACCGCGCTCTGGTTCGGCTTTGATCATCTTCTCGACTACATGATCTATGCGTCTTTATTCGGTGGCGCGCTGACGCTGGCGATACTTCAGTTTCGCAAACTGCCGCTGCCGGCCTTTTTTGCTCGTCAGCAGTGGATTACACGTCTGCATGAAACCGACGGCGGCGTGCCGTATGGAATTGCACTCGCGGCCGCGGCTCTTCTTGTTTATCCGAAGACCGGATGGATGCCGGTGTAAACGCGCGAAGCGCGAAGCGTTAGCAAAGCAAGATTGTATTAACTCGATTTAGATACCGCTCCTTAACCATACCTTGACCTTTAGCTGGTGAAATCCGCTGCGAGCGCCGCATCGGCGTCGCTGCAATTTTTCGCGGCTCAGTTGCCGCCATGTCATGGTGAGAGTGGGCGTATGAAAGCTGCACGTATCGTTGTGCTGACTGTCGCCATCGCAGCAGGTGGCGTGGCCGCCATGCTGGCTGGCAGGTCAGATCCTCCTCCCGCACCCAAGGTCGAAGTGCCGAGGTTCGATACCGTCGATATCCTTGTGGCGAAGGCCGATATTCCCAGAGGCCAGGTGGTCTCGCCCGCCGACGTCTACTGGCAGGCATGGCCGTCGACCACCGCCAGCGGCAATTTCATTCGCAAGACGGACCGGCCGAAAGCGGTCGAGAATCTCAACGGCATGATCGTGCGCACGCCTTTCGTTGCGGGCGAGCCGATCCGTGAAGCAAAGCTGGTGAATTCCAAAGGCTCCGGCTTCATGGCCGCCATTCTCCCATCGGGCATGCGCGCCATTTCCACGCAGATCTCGCCGGAAACCGGCGCTGGCGGCTTCATTCTGCCGAATGACAGGGTCGATGTGATCCTGACTCCGCGCGGCAACCGCGATGCCGGGGTCGGCGGAAGCAGCAGCGAGACGATCCTGCGCAACATCCGCGTTCTCGCGATCGATCAAACCATCGAAGAGAAAAACGGCCAGAAGGTCGTAGTCGGCAAGACTGCAACACTCGAGCTTCTGCCTGGTCAGGCGGAAACGCTCGCGCTGTCGCAGCAACTCGGCACGCTGGCGCTGTCACTGCGCAGCATCGCCGACAATTCTGCCGACGATTTCAAAGACAACAGAAGAATCTGAGGCGCGTCGCAATGTCAACGTCGTCCGGTTCGGTGTGGGTCACACGACCACGCCACGATGACTGATTGGGGGATAAGGGGGCTATGGCGAACAGGACACTAATTCGCACCGCCACGCTAAGCGCACTGCTGATGTCTGCCGGGGCGACACCGATCGACCCGGCAATGTCGGCCGAAGCCCGGGGAAACACGCCCGTCGTTCAGGTTGCGGCAAGTGAAGCAACGTCGCGATTCATTGCGCTGGGAATCGGCAAGTCGGTTGCGATCGACCTGCCGGCCGACATCAAAGACGTGCTGGTCGCCGATCCAAAAATCGCCAACGCCGTGATCCGCTCCTCGCGTCGCGTTTACATGATCGGCGTCACCGTCGGGCAAACCAACATCTTCTTCTTCGATTCCGATGGCCGGCAGATCGCCGGCTTCGATATCGCGGTCAAGCGCGATCTCAACGGCGTCCGCGCCGCGATCAAGCAGGCTTTGCCGGATGCCGACATTCGCGTCGAAGGCATTGGCGATGGTGTCGTGCTCTCCGGCAGCGCGGCGAATGCCGCCGAATCTCAGCAAGCCTTTGACGTCGCTTCACGCCTGGTGGGCGATGGCGCCAGAGTTGTGAACAGCATCGTCTTGCGCGGCCGCGACCAGGTCATGCTGAAAGTCACGGTCGCCGAAGTTCGCCGCGACATCATCAAGCAACTCGGCATCGATCTGTCCGGCACGCTCAATTACGGCACCGCCGTTGTGAACTTCAACACCACCAACCCGTTCTCGGCCAACGGTGGCCCGATCAGCGGAAGCTTCCTGACCGGCTCGATCCCGAGCGTTTCCGCCACGATCCGCGCGATGGAACGCGCCGGTGTCATTCGCACGCTGGCCGAGCCGAATTTGACCGCGATCTCCGGTGAAACGGCGACCTTCGTGGCCGGCGGTGAATTTCCGATCCCGAACGGCCTGTCGTGCGACACGACGCGTTCGCCTCCGCTTTGCCAACCGCAGATCACCTTCAAGAAATTCGGCGTCAGCCTCGTGTTCACGCCCGTCGTGCTGGCGGAAGGCCGCATCAGCCTGAAGGTCATGACCGAGGTTTCCGACCTGTCGACGGAAAACGCCATGACCCTGCAGGTCACCGGCTCGAGCACCTCGCTGACGGTGCCCTCGATCCAGACGCGCCGCGCCGATACGACCGTCGAAATTCCCTCGGGCGGCTCGCTCGCGCTGGCCGGCATGATCCAGGAGCAGACGCGCCAGGCGATCAACGGAATTCCCGCGCTGATGCAGGTTCCGGTGCTGGGCGCACTGTTCAAGAGCCGCGACTACGTCAATCACCAGTCCGAATTGATGGTGCTTGTCACGCCGTACGTCGTGCGCGCGGTCGCCCAGAAACAATTGTCACGGCCGGATGACGGCTTTGCCGATCCGAACGATCCGCAAGGCATCCTCCTTGGCCAGCTGAACCGCGTCTACGGCGGAGCCGTCAAAGGCGACGCACGTCCTGACTATCACGGCAAGTACGGATTCATCCTCGATTGAGTGGGGCAGAAACTATGACCACAAGTAAAAAGGCGCCCGGGCGTCACAGCCGAACGGTGTTGCAGCTGCTGGCTGTCAGCAGTGTCGCCGCGACGCTGGCGGGCTGCTACCAGACGCCGGTCACGGCCGAATATCCGGTCGATTACCGGCAGCGCCACCCGATCGTCTTGCGCGAGGGCGTGCAGAGCGTCGAGGTCATGGTCGGTCGCAACCGCGGGGGACTCACTCCGAGCCAGCGCGCTGACGTACTTTCTTTCGCGCAGGCGTGGGGCAGGGAATCGGGCAGCGGTGTCATCATCGAACTGCCGCGCGGCGGGCCATCAGACCGCGCCGCCGCCGATGCGATGCGTGAAATCCGCTCTACCCTGGCTGCCGCCGGCGTGCCTTCGAACGCGATCTACCTGCGTCACTATCGGCCCGGGCGTTTCGCGCTCGCCAGCATCAAGCTCAATTATTCTAAGCTGGTCGCGGATGCCGGGCCTTGCGGGCAGTGGCCGCGCGATCTTGGCCCCTCCATCAATTCGCGCAGCTTCGAGAACCAGCCGTACTGGAATCTCGGCTGCGCGACCCAGCGCAATCTTGCGGCGATGGTCGACAATCCGACCGATCTCATCCAGCCGCGTGGCGAAGTTCCGCCTTATGCACCGCGCCGTACCGTCGTGATGAACCGCTGGACCAAGGGTGAGAATCCCTCGGGCACTTACATCGGTTACGACACCGGCAAAATCAGCGATCTCGGAAAATGATGAAGCAAGCTCAGCAAGTCGCCGCCGCCGAAAACACGCGGATGCCGGGCCCGGCAACCGAAAGCGCAGCCGATGCACACATCGCGCCCGCGCCACGCGTGTCGATCCAGGCCTTCTGCGAGACGGTTGAGACCGCAGCGGCCGTGCAGGCCGCCGGTGAAGACCGGCGCCTCGGAAAAGCGCACGTGAAGATCCAGATGGGCGGCATCGTCGCCGCAACCGAAGCCTATCGCAGCTCGCCGACGCCCAACGTGATCCTGATCGAGACCGATACACGCACCGATGACGTCCTGCGTGGGCTCGATCAGCTCGCTGAAGTCTGCGACGGCGGCACGCGCGTGCTGGTTTTGGGCCGCGTCAACGACGTCCGGTTCTACCGGGAGCTGACGCGGCGCGGTGTGAGCGAATATCTGATGACGCCGATCGGCACGATCGACGTTGTGCGGGCGATCTGCGGGCTGTTTACCGCGCCGGATGCCAAGGCGGTCGGTCGCATCATCGCGATCGTCGGCGCCAAAGGCGGGGTCGGCGCTTCGACCGTGGCGCACAATGTGGCGTGGGCGATCGGCCGCGATCTTTCGCTTGAATTGGTCGTGGTCGATCTCGATCTGGCCTTCGGTACGGCCGGCCTCGACTACAATCAGGATCCGCCGCAGGGCATAGCCGATGCGGTTTTCTCGCCGGATCGCGTCGATATCGCCTTCGTCGACCGTTTGCTGTCGAAATGCACCGATCGTCTCAGTCTGCTGGCCGCGCCGGCAACGCTTGATCGCGTCTATGATTTCGGCGCCGAGTCCTTCGATACGACGCTCGATTCGCTGCGCAGCTCCATCCCGTGCATCGTTCTCGACGTTCCCCACCAATGGACGGCCTGGACGAAGCGGATTCTGGTGAGCGCCGACGACATTCTCGTTGTCGCCGGGCCCGATCTCGCCAATCTGCGCAATGCCAAGAACATGGTCGATCTGCTGAAGGCCTCGCGGCCGAACGATCACCGTCCGCATTACTGCCTCAACCAGGTCGGCGTGCCGAAGCGGCCGGAAATCACCCCGGCTGACTTCGCCAAGGCGCTGGAAAGCGAGCCGCTCGCGGTCATTCCGTTCGAGCCGCAGCTTTTCGGCCCGGCGGCGAACAACGGGCAGATGATCGCCGAGATGGCGGCCAATCACAAAACCTCTGAGATGTTCCGCCAGTTGGCGCAATCGCTGACCGGCCGCACCGAGACGAAACGCGCGCGCGCCAGCCTGCTGTCGCCGCTGCTGTCGAAATTCAAGAAGAAGAAGGCGGGCTGAGAATATCGACGATCCGGACGTGGATGAAACGACCGGTCTGAAATCTGGTGGCTGGAATTCGAACTGAGTTGAGGCCCTGGTAACTGGAACTGAGTGGTCTGAGATCTGCTGACTAGAACTTAAACTGAGTGGTTTTAGATCTGCTGGGTAGGATTTGAACTGAACGGTCTGAAATCTGCTGACTAGAACTTGGACTGAACGGTTTGAAATCTGCTGACTAGGACTGAACTGAGCGATCTGAACTGTGGGGGAGTGGACTTTTGTTCGGCAAGCGTAGCGCAAATTCGGATGTCCGCGCTCCCGCGCATGCGCCGGCTGCGCCGATGGGATCGACCGCGCCGGCCGGATCGACGACCTCGACGACCTCGCCGACCGGATCGACTCAACCGCCGGCCATGGAGACCGGCCGCACCCCATTTCCGTCGGATGGGCTGGGGGCGCCGATCGTGTCGGCACCGTCGACGACGTCGACATCCTCACAAGGAAATTTTGGATCACAGGGCTCAGGGAATTTTGGATCACAGGGCTCAGGAAATTTTGGGTCACAAGGGTCTGGAAATTTCGGGTCGCAAGGATCAGCAAATTCTGGATCTCAAGGATCTGGAAACTTTGGATCACAGGGATCGGGAAATTCTGGATCAGGAAATTTCGGATCACAAGGATCGGGGAATTCAGGATCATTCGGATCGCAGAGCGCGGCGGGCGCCGTACCCGCGCCGGCGCCGATGGAAGCCCGGCGATCAGAGACCTACTACGAAACCAAGGGCGTCATTTTCGGCGCGCTGATCGAAGCCATCGATCTCGCGCAGCTGGCGCGTCTCGATGCTGACTCGGCGCGCGAGGAAATCCGCGACATCGTCAACGAGATCATCGCGATCAAGAGCATCGTGATGTCGATCGCCGAGCAGGAAGACCTGCTCGACGACATCTGCAACGACGTTCTCGGCTTCGGACCGCTGGAGCCGCTGCTCGCGCGCGACGACATCGCCGACATCATGGTCAACGGCGCCGGCACGGTCTACATCGAAGTCAAAGGCAAGATCCAAAAGACCGGCATCCGCTTCCGCGACAACCAGCAGCTTCTGAACATCTGCCAGCGCATCGTCAGCCAGATCGGCCGCCGCGTCGATGAATCCTCGCCGATCTGCGACGCGCGCCTCCCGGACGGCTCGCGCGTCAACACGATCGTGCCGCCGCTCGCCATCGACGGCCCCGCGCTCACCATCCGCAAATTCAAAAAGGACAAGCTGACGCTCGACCAGCTGGTCCGCTTCAACACCATTACGCCGCAGGGCGCGGAAATCCTGCGCATCATCGGCCGCAGCCGCGTCAACACGCTGGTCTCGGGCGGCACGGGTTCCGGCAAAACCACGCTGCTGAACTGCCTGACGCAATTTATCGATCACGACGAACGCATCATCACCTGCGAAGACGCCGCCGAACTGCAGCTGCAGCAGCCGCACGTCGTGCGCCTGGAAACGCGGCCACCCAATCTCGAAGGCGAAGGCCAGGTGACCATGCGCGACCTGGTGCGCAACTGCCTGCGTATGCGACCGGAACGCATCATCGTCGGCGAAGTCCGCGGACCCGAGGCCTTCGACCTGCTTCAGGCCATGAACACCGGCCACGACGGCTCGATGGGCACGCTGCACGCCAACAACCCGCGCGAAGCCCTGTCCCGTCTCGAATCCATGATCACCATGGGCGGCTTCTCGCTGCCCTCGCGCACCATCCGCGAAATGATCTGCGCATCGGTCGACGTCGTGATTCAGTCGGCACGTCTTCGCGACGGCTCGCGCAAGATCACGCATGTGACTGAAGTGATGGGAATGGAAGGCGACGTCATCGTCACCCAGGACATCTTCCTCTACGACATGGAAGGCGAAGACGCCAAAGGCAACATCATCGGTCGCCACCGCGCGACCGGTATCGGTCATCCGCGCTTCTGGGATCGCGCGCGTTACTACGGCGAAGAAAAGAACCTGGCTGCCGCTCTCGACGCCGCGGAAGCTTCCAACGACGCCATACGGGCCTAGCGGAGCGTGCAGTGCAGATTATCGCCGTCTTCTTTCTCGTCACGGTCGCTTTTGGCGGAACGGCCTACGTCTTTCTGTATCCGTATCTGTCGGGCGAGCGCAAAACCGCCCAGCGCATCCAGAACGTCGCAAAGCCCGAGCCGCTCGCGCGCGTAGCCCGCGGCCCGCAGAAATCGCGCCGCGACGCCGTCGAATCCCAACTGAAGGACTTCGAGGAGCGTCGCAAGAAAAACAACAAAGGTACGCCCATCTCGGTGCGCATCACGCGCGCGGGGCTGTCCTGGTCAAAGCGGCAATTCGCGATCATCTCCGCGATGATCGGTCTCGCGATGTTTGTCTTCGGCTTTTTCTCCGGCGTGGGCCTTCTGATTTCGGCCGTGCTGGGATTTGTCGGGGCCTTTGGCGTTCCGCGCTGGCTGCTTTCGTTCCTCAGAAAGCGACGCGAAAGACGCTTCATAGAAGGCCTGCCTGACGCCGTCGACATCATCGTGCGCGGCGTCAAAGCCGGCCTGCCGCTGCTCGACTGCATCAAGATGATCACGACGGAATCGCCCGAACCGATCAAGACGGAATTCCGCCTGATCCTCGAGACGCAGGCGATCGGCATGCCGCTGGGCGAAGCCTGCGGCAAGCTCTACGAACGCACGCCGCTGCCGGAAGCCAACTTCTTCGGCATTGTCGTGGCGATCCAGCAGAAAGCGGGCGGCAACCTCTCCGAAGCGCTCGGCAACCTTTCGAAAGTGCTGCGCGATCGCAAGAAAATGCGGGCCAAGATCCAGGCGATGTCGCAGGAAGCGAAGGCCTCGGCGGCCATCATCGGCGCATTGCCGATCGCCGTGATGGTCCTCGTCTACATCACCAGCCCGCAATACATCACGCTTCTGTTCACCAACTCGATGGGCCACATCATGCTGGCGGGCTCCGCGGTCTGGATGTTCATGGGCGTGATGGTGATGAAGAAAATGATCAATTTCGATTTCTAGGCAGTACCGATGCTCGAATTTCTCATCAATGCGCTGAACGTCAAGACGCTGACGATGCTGTTCGCGGCGATCGCGGCCACCGCCACCGTCCTGACCCTCGCGTTGCCGCTCGTCGTGGTGAATCCGCTCGACAAACGCATGCGCGCAGTGGCTCTCGAGCGCGAGAAGATCCGCCAGCGCGAACGCGAACGGATGGCGCAGGAAAGCCAGAAGGTCAAACTGCGACAATCGCCGAAGCAATACGTTCAGAGAATCGTCGACCAGTTCAACCTCACGAAATGGGTCGGCCAGGAAGAAGCGCGGCTCAAGCTGGTGCAGGCCGGTTATCGCGGCCAGGCGCCCTATGTGACTTATCTTTTCTCGCGAATGGTCACGCCGGTTGCGTGCTTCCTGTTCGCCCTGGTCTATCTCTTCGTCATTCTCAAATTCGACCAGCCGGCCACGATCAAGCTCGGCATCTGCATCTTCGCGGCCTATGTGGGCATGCAATTGCCGCTTCTCATCCTGAAGAACAAGATCGCGCGACGCCAGCTGTCTATCAAACGGGCGTTCCCGGATACGCTGGACCTGCTCCTGATCTGCGTCGAATCCGGCATGTCGATCGAGGCCGCCTTCCGCAAGGTCAGCGACGAAGTCGGAACGCAATCCGTCGCGCTCGCCGAGGAACTGACGCTCACGACCGCCGAACTGTCTTATCTTCCGGATCGACGCGCGGCGTATGAAAACCTCGCCAAGCGCACCGACCTTGATGGTGTGAAGTCCGTCTGCATGGCCTTGCAGCAGTCGGAGCGCTACGGCACGCCGCTCGCAACCATGCTGCGGGTCATGGCGCAGGAAAACCGCGACATGCGCATGTCGGAAGCGGAAAAGAAAGCCGCCGGCCTGCCGCCGAAGCTCACCGTGCCGATGATCCTATTCTTCCTGCCGGTGCTCTTCATCGTCATTCTCGGGCCGGCAGCGATCAAGGTCATGGCACTGCAGTAATCGGCGCTGCAGTAATCGGCACTGCAGTAATTGGCGCTACAGTAATTGCCGCCGCAATAGCGGCGCGACGGCCCGAACCGGCCGCATCCCATCAATAATTGTCGATCAGGAGCCCGCGTCGGGCGTGGGCATCGGCGGGGTAGCGCGGCCAACCTTTTTCAGGTTGCGCGGCGGTTGTTGCGGCTGCTGTTGCTGTTGCGCCTGCGCCATCATCTGCCGCAGATAATTAACGTTGGCGGCAGCTTCAGCCTCAGGCAAGTCCGCGCTGGCAATCTTCTCGGCCTCTTCGAACCGGCCGCGCAAGGCAACTGCCAGCGCCAGGTTCTGGCGCACCTTGGGGCCCGCGTTGGGTTGCGCTACTGCCCGGCGTAAGGTGTCTTCAGCCTTTGCCAGGTCCTTGGTCAGCAGATAGGACAACCCGAGATTCGACAGCACCGATGGCTCGTCCGGTATGATCTTGAGCGCGGCCGCGTAATGGGCCTGCGCTTCGTTGTGGCGGCCCATCTGATCGAGCACGGCGCCTTGCACGTTGAGAATGCGCCAGTCGGGATTATCGGGCGAGTGCGCGCGATCCAGCGTCTCGAGCGCCTGCTTGTACTGATTGACGTCGGCCAGCGCGCGGCCATAGGCGCCGATCAACGGCATATAACGTGGATTACGTATTGAAGCCTGCTCGAGGACGGCGACCGCCTGCGCGCGCTGGTCGGTCGCGCGCAGCGCGCGGGCGTAGGCGATGGCTGTATCGGCGTCGTTTGGATTCTCGCGATATTTGGCGCCCAAGACATCGAGCGAGCGTCGCCATTCGGCTTCGCTGGTCGGCGTCTGGGCGGCGACCGAAGCGGTTGTGTCGCGTGAGGTCAGCGAACAGCCCCCGACCGTGACCGCCAGGATGGCTGCCACGGCGGCGGAAGCGGCTAAATGCGCGGCGCGGGTCCTTAGCGACATACCCCCAGAAATAAAGCGTTAACCCTAATGACTGGTTAACTTGTAAACTGGGCTTGGTTGCGCTTGATCTTCCTCCGGTTTGATCACGCCCTCGATACGCGACGCTGCGGAGTTTTCATGCATCCCGTTTTCGTAAGCGCCGGCAAGAAGACGCAGGCGACCCCGATCTGGTTTGTTCACTCAGGAATCCTCGATTCAATCCAGAAGGAGATCGGCGAGCGCGCTCGTGCCTTCGTCGCGACCGCCGGTTTCGAGGCGAAAGCCGGCCGGCTGCTGCTGCTGCCGGCTGGCGACGGAAAACTCGCCGGCGTGCTGTTCGGGATCGAAAAACCCGGCGACGGCGAAATTGACCGCTTCCGGCCAGGACAATTGTCCGTGCTGTTGCCGCCCGGCACCTATCGCTTCGCCAACGCGCCACACGATGCGAGGCTCGCTGCACTCGCGTTTGCGCTCGGCACTTACCAGTTCACGCGCTACCGCAAGACCGACACGCGCAAGATCCACCTCGTGGTCCCCGACGGTGTCGATGGCGACGATTTGAGCCGCATCGTCGAGGGCGTCACGCTCTGCCGCGATCTCACCAACACGCCGTCAAACGACATGGGGCCCGCTGAACTGGAGGCGGCTGGCCGCGCCTTCGCGCGGCGGCACGGCGCCAAGGTAAAGGTCACCAGCGGTGATGCCCTCGCGAAGAACTTTCCGCTGGTGAACGCGGTCGGAGCCGGATCGGCGCGAAAGCCACGATTGATCGATATCACCTGGGGCAAGCCCGGCGATCCGAAAATCACGTTGGTCGGCAAAGGTGTCTGCTTCGACACCGGCGGGCTCGACATCAAGCCCGACAGCGGCATGCTCAACATGAAAAAGGATATGGCCGGCGCGGCAACGGCGCTCGCGCTCGCTCATATGATCATCGGCCGGCGCCTGAAGGTCAGGCTTCGTGTCCTCATTCCGGCGGTGGAAAACGCGATTTCCGGTACGAGCTTCCGGCCGCGCGATGTCTACACCTCGCGCAAGGGCATTTCGGTCGAGATCGGCAATACCGATGCCGAAGGACGGCTCATTCTGGCCGACGCTCTGACACTCGCCGACGAAGAAAAGCCGGCGATGATCGTCGACTTCGCCACGCTGACGGGAGCCGCTCGCGTTGCGCTCGGGCCCGACGTTCCTCCCTTCTTCACCGACGATGACGCGCTCGCCGACACGCTTGCGCGCGCGGGCACTACGGAAAACGATCCGGTCTGGCGCATGCCGCTGTGGCGGCCTTATCAGGCCATGCTCGATTCGAAGGTCGCTGACCTCAACAATGTCGGGGCGGGTGGCCATGGCGGCGCCATCACGGCCGCATTGTTTCTGCGCCGGTTCGTCACCGCCAAATCCTGGGTGCACCTCGATATTTTCGCCTGGACGCCGGCGGCGAAACCTGGACGGCCGGAAGGAGCCGAGTGCCAGACGGCGCGTGCGCTATATGCGATGCTCTGCAAGCGCTACGCCTGAGCCATGGTCGCGCTCGATCCTCGCAGCAATCCGTTTCGGCCTGAAATCGCCGCGAAACATCTGCAGGGCCAGGTCGAGGCGAAGCGCTTTGTCGAGGGCAAACGTCACCAGGTGATCGAGCCAAACACGGCGCTGCGCCGCACACCTTCGCACGATGCACGCCTCGACACCGAAGCGCTGCTCGGTGAGCGCGTCATGATCTACGAAACGACCGACGAAGGCTGGGCCTGGGGACAGCTGGAAACCGACGGCTACGTCGGCTGGCTGTCGGCCAACGCGCTTGGACCGAGCGGCCCCGCGGCAACCCACAAAGTTGCCGTGTTGCGCGCATTCGCGTTTCCTGGTCCGGACATCAAACTGCCTCCGCTCGCGGCGCTTCCCATGGGCGCGCAGCTGACCATCGCCCGGCAAGACGAAAAGTTCGCTGTAACGGTGTCGGGCTGGCACATCCCCAACGTCTGTCTCGCACCGATCAAGGCGAAGCGATCCGATTTTGTATCGGTGGCCGAACAGTTTCTCGGAAGCCCCTATCTGTGGGGCGGCAAGACGTCCCTCGGAGTGGACTGCTCGGGTCTCGTGCAGGTGTCGCTGCAGGCGGCTGGTGTCCCCTGCCCGCGCGACAGCGACATGCAGGAATTGTCACTCGGAAAATTGTCGTCGCTCGCAAGCCTCCGCCGCGGCGATCTCGTTTTCTGGAAAGACCACGTGGCCATCGCGCGCGACCCCGAGAGCCTCATCCATGCGAACGCGCATCACATGGCGGTGGCGATCGAGCCGGCCGCGGAAGGAATCGCGCGCATCAAGGCTGCGGGAAGCGAAGTCACCGCAATCAAGTGGGTGTCCTGAAGTTATTGGGCGACCGCGCCTTCGGGTGCGGTTTCGAGCTTGAACGCGGCGGCAAACAGCGCGCGCGTGTACTCGGTCTTCGGCGCCTTGAAGAGTTCGGCCGCGGCGCCCTCTTCCACCATTTTGCCGTGACGCATAACGAGAAGCCGGCTCGCCATCGCGGCCACGACCCGAAGATCGTGCGAGATGAACATATAGGTGAGGTCGTGGCGTTTCTGCAGATCGCGCAGCAGATCGACCATCTGCGACTGGATCAACATGTCGAGCGCGCTGGTCGGCTCATCCAGCACGATGAATGTCGGCTCGAGCACGAGCGCGCGCGCAACCGCGATGCGTTGGCGCTGCCCACCGGAGAATTCGTGCGGATAGCGAAACCGGGTCGTCGGATCGAGCCCCACATCGGTCAACGCGTCGACAACGCGCTTCTCGCGTTCCGCGCGTGACAGCCCGGGATGATGCACCCACAGGCCTTCCTCAATGATGTCGGAGACGGACATGCGCGGCGACAGCGAGCCATACGGATCCTGGAACACGATCTGCATGTTGTGGCGGAACGGACGCATCTGCTTGAACTTCAGGCCGTCGATTTCATTGCCCATGAACACGATCGGACCGGTCGAAGAGATCAGCCGCAGGATGGCAAGGCCGAGCGTCGTCTTGCCCGAACCTGATTCACCGACGACGCCGAGCGTCTCGCCCTTGCGCAATTCGATGCTGACGCCGTCGACCGCCTTGATGTGACCGACAACCTTGCGCAACACGCCGCGCTTGATCGGGAACCAGACCTTGAGGTCCTTGGTCTCGATCACGACAGGAGCGTCGGGGCATGGCGGCGCCGGATCCGGCTTCGGCTCGGCGGCCAGCAATGCCTGCGTGTAGGGATGTTCCGGCGCGGTGAATACGCGCTCCACCTCGCCGTGCTCGACGATCTTGCCGCGCTGCATGACGCAGACACGATCGGCGAGCTTGCGGACGATGCCGAGGTCATGCGTGATGAACAGCATCGACATGCCGAGCGAAGTCTGCGTGTCCTTCAGCAGCTTGAGAATTTGCGCCTGCACGGTCACGTCGAGCGCGGTGGTGGGTTCGTCGGCGATCAGCAGGTCGGGCTCGTTGGCGAGCGCCATCGCGATCATCACGCGCTGGCGCTGCCCGCCCGAAAGCTGGTGCGGATAGCTGCCGAGGCGTCCCGCCGGATCGGGAATGCCGACCTGGCCGAGCAGTTCGATGATCTTAGCCCGCGCCACTGTGCCCGTAAGCCCTTGGTGTAACACCAATATTTCCCGTATCTGCTTTTCGATCGTGTGCAGCGGGTTCAGCGACGTCATCGGCTCCTGGAAGATGATCGCGATGTCGTTGCCACGCACGTCGCGGATCTGCTCTTCCTTCATGGTGAGCAGTTCGCGCCCCTGAAACTTGATCGAGCCCGAGGGATGATGCGCGGCCGGATACGGCAACAGTTTCATCACCGACAGCGCGGTGATCGACTTTCCCGAGCCGGATTTGCCGACGAGCGCCAGTGTCTCGCCCTTGCGGATGTCGAATGAGACGCGATCGACCGCCAGCACTTCCCGGCTGCCGTGCCCAAAGGCGATCGACAGATCGCGAACGGAGAGAATTGGGTCTGTCGCGTTCATCGGAACGTCTTTCTCGGATCGAACGCATCGCGCACCGCTTCGCCGATGAAGATCAGCAGCGACAGCATGAATGCAATGCTGAAGAAACCTGTGAAGCCAAGCCACGGGGCCTGCACGTTCGCCTTGCCCTGCGAGAGAAGTTCACCGAGCGAGGGCGAACCGGGCGGCAGGCCGAAACCGAGGAAGTCGAGCGCGGTCAGCGTCATCACGGACGACGAGAGGATGAATGGCAGGAACGTCATCGTCGCCACCATCGCGTTCGGCAGCAGATGACGGAAGATGATCACCATGTTGGATACGCCGAGCGCGCGCGCCGCCTGGATGTATTCGAAGTTTCGTCCGCGCAGGAATTCCGCGCGCACCAGGCCCACGAGCGAGACCCAGGAAAACAAAAGCAGTATCCCGAGCAAGACGAAGAATCCCGGCACCAGCACCGACGAAATGATCAGCAATAAATAAAGCGATGGGATGGAGGTCCAGATTTCGATGAAGCGCTGGAACAAAAGATCGGTCCACCCGCCGAAATAACCCTGAACGGCGCCGGCGGCGACGCCGATGATCGAGGAAACGATGGTGAGCGCCAGCCCGAACAAGACCGAGATGCGGAATCCGTAGATCAACCGCGCCACCACATCGCGGCCGCCATCGTCGGTGCCCAGCCAGTTCGTCTCGACCTCATCGCATTTGGCAAACCCGTGGGTCGCGGCAAATTCGCAATCCTTTTGCGTTAGAAGCCATGTCGGTTTCGACGGGAACGGCGACGGCGGCTTGCTCACCTGGGTGTTGTAGTAAAACCGTACTGGCGGCCAGATGATGATGCCGCCTTCGTTCTTGATGAGTCCCATCAGGTAGTCGTCACGAAAGTCGGCTGCGGTACCGAACAGGTTGGGATCCTGCTCTTTGGCAAAGGCCGTGTCTGGATAGGTGACGACTGCCGGGAAGAACGCGCGCCCGTTTACCCAGATGAAAATGGGTTTGTCGTTGGCGATGAATTCGGCGAACAGCGAAACAATGAAAAGCGTCAGAAAGACCCACAGTGCCCAGAACCCGCGCCGATTGGCTTTGAAATTTTCCCAGCGCCGTTTGTTGAGCGGCGAAATCGCTATCGCTTTTATGGTCGGCGGCGCTTCCACCCCCATCGTGGAGACTGAAATTTCCGGTGGCTTGATGCCGGTGCGTGCGTCCACCTCAGACCTCCCGCGTCTCGAAGTCGATACGCGGATCGATCCACGTGTAGGTGAGGTCGGAAATCAAATTCACGACAACGCCGATGAGCGAGAAGATGTAGAGCGTCGCGAAGACCACCGGGTAATCGCGATTGAGCACGCTCTCGAAACCAAGCAGTCCCAGTCCGTCGAGAGAGAAAATGGTTTCGATCAGCAGAGAGCCGGTGAAGAAGGCGTGCACGAACGCGGACGGAAATCCGGCAATGACGATCAGCATGGCATTGCGGAAGACGTGGCCGTAGAGCACCTGGTTTCTCGTGCAGCCCTTGGCGCGCGCCGTCAGGACATATTGCTTGCGAATCTCTTCCAGGAACGAGTTCTTGGTCAGCAGCGTCATCGTGGCGAAGGCGGACAACGCCATCGCGATGATCGGCAGTGTCAGATGCCAGAAATAATCGAGAATCTTGTGCCACCACGGCAATTGCGACCAGTTCTCGGAGACAAGGCCGCGCAATGGGAACCAGTCGAAGAACGAGCCGCCGGCGAACAGGATGATCAGCAGGATGGCGAACAGAAACCCGGGAATGGCGTAGCCGATAATGATCACCGTCGAGGTCCACATGTCGAAGCGTGAACCGTCATCCATTGCCTTGCGGATGCCGAGCGGGATTGAAATCAGATAGGTCAGCAAGGTCATCCAGATGCCGAGCGACATCGAGACCGGCAGCTTTTCCTTGACCAGTTGCAGCACGCTGACGTCGCGGAAATAACTCTTCCCGAAGTCGAAACGCAGGTAGTTCCACAGCATCAGCGCAAAACGCTCGGGCGCGGGTTTGTCGAAGCCGAACTGCGTCTCGAGTTTCTTGATGAATTCGGGGTCGAGGCCTTGTGCCCCGCGATATTTCGAAGTCGCGGCATCGACCTGCGAGGCGCCTTGCGCGAGACCACGGTTACCGAAGTCGCCGCCTGCCGAGCCGGAAATGCGCGACGTTGCGCCGGTATCCGAGCCAGTGAGCTTGGCTATGACCTGCTCGACCGGACCCCCGGGAGCGAACTGCACCACGACGAATGCCACGAGCATGATGCCGAACATTGTCGGCACCATGAACAGCAGACGACGGATGATATAGGCGGCCATGGGCTCCCCTTAGTATCTCGCTCCCGATCGATGCGGAAACGCAGCGTTCCGCTTATCCTTTTTTTTCCAGTTTGGCCGACTTATCGCCATCGTACCACCATGTCTCCGGGATTCCGCGGAAATAGCGGGGTTTGGCGGGCGGACGATCGAATACATCCCAATAGGCGATCCAGTGCGACGCTTTGTACCAATGCGGGATCCAGTATCGTCCGGCGCGGATGACGCGATCAAGCGCCTTGCAGGCGGCCGTGAGGTCCGCGCGGGTCTTGGCAGCAATAATAGTGTCAATAAGTGCGTCCACCGCTGGATCGGCGATGCCAGCCCGGTTTTGTGAGCCTTTTGTTGCCGCCGCCTGGGATGAAAAAAAGGTGCGAAGCGAATCGCCTGGTGTCGAGGAAAAGCCGAAGCGCTCGACCGTTATGTCGAAGTCGAACCCGTCGACGCGCGAGCGGTATTGGACCGGATCGACGATGCGCAAGGTCGCATCGATGCCCAACACGCCGAGATTCTTGATGTAGGGCAGATGGTGCGGCTGAAAGGTCGGCTCGTCGATCAGAAATTCGATCGTGATCGGCTTGCCGTCCGGAAGAATTCTTTTTCCGTTCTTGAGCGCGCATCCGGCATCGCTCAGGAGCTGCGCGCCACGCCTCAGCCATTGCCGGTCCTGTCCCGATGCATCGGTGACGGGCGGGAGGTAAGGCTCGCCGAAAACCTCGTCGGGCACCTTTCCGCGGAACGGCTCGAGCAATGCCAGCTCGGCTGCGTCCGGCTTTCCCTGAGCCATCATCGGAGAATTCTGGAAGACCGAATGCGTGCGATCGTAGGAACCGTACATGATGTTCTTGTTGGTCCATTCGAAATCGAACGCATCGATCAGCGCTTCGCGAACGCGCCGGTCCTTGAACTTTTCCCGTCGCGTATTGATGAACCAGCCTTGCGCGCCGGAAGGCGTATCGTCTGGGAGAACGTTGCGCTTGACGCGACCGTCCTTGAAGGCGGGAAAATCATAACGCGTTGCCCAGAAGCGCGACGTGAACTCCTCGCGGAACAGATAATTCTTCGCCGTGAAACCCTCGAAACCAACCTCACGATCCCGATAATATTCAAACCGCAGCACGTCGAAATTGTTCTGTCCGCGCGAAACCGGAAGATCCGCGCCCCACCAGTCTTTCACGCGCTCGAACTCGATGAAATGTCCGACCTGAAAGCGGCCGACCTTGTAGGCGCCACCGCCAAGTGGAATGTCGAGAGTCGATTCATCGAAAGACTTCTTCGAGTAGTAGGCGCGTGAAAAGATCGGCAACCCGGCAACGAACAGCGGCACGTCACGGGCGCGGTTTTCCGCAAACCGCGCGACGATGGTGCGATCGTCGGTGGCCTCCGCGCCCGTGAAGTCGCGCAACTGCTGGGTAATGATCGGGTGACCCTTGTCTTTCAGCGTGACCAGCGACCAGACGACATCGTGTGCCGTCAGCGGCGTGCCGTCGTGGAATTTCACTTCCGGACGCAAGGTGAAAGTATACGTGAGGCCGTCATCGGAAACGCGGACGCTGCGTGCCGCGAGGCCATACATGGCGTCGGGCTCGTCACCCGAGCGAACCATCAGCGTCGCGAAGGTAAGCTCCATGCCCTGCGCGGCGTCGCCTTTGAGAATGTAGCTGTTGAGCGAATTGAAGGTCTGGAACGATTGATTGAACTGGCGGTTCGGCCCGATCTGCGAGAACACGCCGCCTTTCGGCGCTTTCGGATTGACGTAATCGAAGTACGGAAAATCCGCCGGGTAGTTGAGGTCGCCGAACGCCGACATGCCGTGGCGGTCGGCAGTCTCGGCCAAGACGGGAATGACGCGGTTGCCGACGCCGGCCGCGGCCACACCGGCCAAAAGTCCCAAAGCGCGGCGGCGACTGAGAGCCATTGACTACGACCGTTGTGGCACTTTGGCGGCCCGTTCCGCGTCCCACCACCACACGGTGGGGAAAGCCGAGCGACCGTATTTCGGCATTGTCTCAGGGCGAGCGAAACGATCCCAGCGCGCAGTGCGCGCATAGGGGTACGTCCATTGCGGCACCACGTAGAAATTCCACAACAGAACCCGGTCCAGCGCCTGGGTGGCGGCGACGAGTTCGGCACGATCTTTGCTGAAAATCACGCGCTCGATCAGTTCGTCGATCGCCGGATTCTTGATGCCCACCAGATTGCGTGAGCCCGGTTGGTCGGCAGCCTGCGAACTCCAGAAACCGCGCTGCTCATTGCCGGGCGAGAGAGACTGCGCCCACGACGCGACGACGATATCGAAGTCCCATTGTCGCAGGCGGTTTTCGTACTGCGCCGCGTCGACTACGCGCACATCCACTTTCATGCCTGTGCGCTCAAGCGACGGTTTGTAGAACAGGACGAAACGCTGTGCCGCACCATCGTCGACAAGAAACTCGACGCCAAACTGTTCGCCCGTCTTTGCATCAACCAGTTTGGTGTCGCGAATTTCGTATCCAGCCTGGTGGAATAGCGCCAGCGCTTCCCGCAAATTGTTGCGCACCGCCTGGGGATTGCCGCCGACCGGGTTCGTGTACGGCTTGGTGAAAAGTTCAGCCGGCACCTTGTCGCGCACGCTTTCGAGAATCTCCAGTTCCTTGCCCGAGGGCACGCCGGTCGCGGCAAGCTCCGAACCTTCGAAATAGCTGCCAATTCGCTTGTACTGATCGGAAAAGAGCTGGCGGTTCATCTCCTCGAAATCGAACGCGAAGTTGAAGGCGCGGCGAACGCGCGGATCCTTGAACTTGTCGCGACGAATATTGAAGGCGAAAGACTGCATGATGCCGATGTTGCGGATGGGAAATTCCTCGCGAATGACCCGCTTTTCCCGCACGGCCGGAAAATCATACGCAGTCGCCCAGTCCTTGGCGCTGTTCTCGACGCGCCAGTCGATCTGGTCGCCCTTGAATGCCTCGAGTGCGACGGTCGAGTTGCGGAAGTACTCGTAGCGCAGGGTCTGGAAGTTGCGCGTGCCGATGATGACGTTGAGGTCCTTGCCCCAATAGTCGTCGAATTTTTCGTAGACCAGCGTGCGACCGGGCGCGAACTCCTTCAGACGATACGGTCCGGAGCCGAGCGGCGGTTCGAGCGTCGTCGCCGTGATGTCACGCTTGCGGCCGGATTTGTCGGTGCCTTCCCACCAGTGCTTCGGCATCACCGGCAACTGGCCGACGATCTGCGGCAGCTCGCGGTTGCCTGGCCCGTCGAAGGTGAACTTGATTTCGCGCTCGCCGACCTTCTCGACGTTCACGACGTGCCGGTAGTAGGCGCCGTAGAACGGACTGTTCTTTTTCAACGCGTCGAATGAAAAAAGAACGTCATCGGCCGTGATCGGCTTTCCGTCATGCCAGCGTGCATTGGCGCGCAGACGGTACGTGACGTTCGAATGGTCCTCGGGATAGCTGACGGCCTCGGCCAGCAGTCCATATTCGGTCGACACCTCGTCCAGCGACGGCGTGGTCAGCGTCTCGGTGAAAAGCTCGGTGCCGGCGGCGATGCTGCCCTTCACGCCGGACACCACCATGTTGAAGTTGTCGAACGTGCCGAATGCGCTCTGGCGCACGAGGCCGCCCTGCGGCGCTTTCGGGTTGACGTAATCGAAATTTTTGAACCCTTCCGGATATTTGATGTCGCCGAACAGAGACAACGCGTGACGCCAGATCTGCGGCTGGGTTTGCGCGAGCGCCGAGGCTTGCGGCAAAGCTGCGCCAAGCGCGCCGAAAACCGGCGCAACGAATGTCGACGCTGTGGCGCGCAAGACGGACCGACGACTGAATTTCATGCAAACACTCCGCTACCGCTTTCGCTATGCGGTCGCCGGTAATTATGTCGCTTTTCCGGTCCCCCGCCAGCGGTGGACCGACTGCCCACGTTTCCGTGCCAAAAGGTCGCGCAAGAACAAAGCGGCCGGGCAAAGGCCCGGCCGGTTAAACATTCGTAATGCCTATTTCTTGGCTGGCTCGCCACCAGCGGGCGGCGCACCGCCCTCTGCCGCCTTGGGCAGCGGCAACGGGTTGTCGGACAAAGTGTGCAGATAATCGATGACGTCGGCACGCTGATCCGCCTTCGAAAATCCGGCGAATGTCATGTTCGTCCCGGGGATGTAGCCGCGTGGATTGGCCAGGAACTTGTTGAGCTCGTCGAATGTCCAGTTGCCGCCCTTGCTCTTCATCGCTGCCGAGAAATTGAATCCGCCGCGGGCTTCGCCGCGCGGGCTGCCGACGATATTCCAAAGATTTGGCCCAACACGGTTAGGCCCGCCCTTCTCGAAGGTATGGCAGGCCTGGCATTGCTTGGCCGCCGACTGACCTTTTTCCACCGAGGCCTTCGCAAGCAGCGTCTCGATCGGCTGATCGGGCTCCTTGGCGGCAGCGGCACCCTGCTCTCCACCGCCTTCCTTGACCGCGATATCAAAGCCCGGCTTTGCCGGCTTCTGCGGGGCAAAAACAGCCCCAGCGGCGATATTCAGCGCGAGCAAAACGAGGCAGGTGCCGAGGATGGCACCGAGGACTTTGTTGAGTTCGAAGGAATTCATCGAAAGACGGCTCCCGAGGCGGGGCGTGACGGTGGGGCGACTACCGCCGTTTCAGGCGGCGGCGATGAGATACCGGTTTGCCTGACCCATGGCAACCCGTATAAGCGCCTGCGGCATTCTCGACACCCGTCATGCGGCCGGTTTTCCCGGCAATTCCGATGCCAGACGCCCTCGTCCTCATTCCCGCACGCCTTGCCTCCACGCGCCTGCCCGGCAAACCGCTGGCCGAGATCAATGGCGTGCCGATGATCGTGCATGTGCTTCGACGTGCTCACGCCGCCGCCATCGGCGAGGTGGTCGTGGCCACCGATTCGGAAGCCGTCGCTGCGGCGGTGGAAAAAGCCGGCGGCCGCGCGGTGATGACGCGCAGCGATCACGTCTCCGGTTCGGATCGCATCTACGAAGCGCTCGAGGCGGTCGATCCCGAACACAACATCGATGTCATCGTCAACGTGCAGGGCGACCTGCCCACCATCGAACCCGCCGACATCCGCGCCGCGCTCAGGCCGCTCGCCGGCGAAGACGTCGACATCTCGACGCTCGCCGCTGTCATCACCAATCCTGCCGAACGAACCAACCCGAATGTCGTCAAGGTTACAGGGCCGCAGGTCGGGCCCGGCCATCTGCAGGCGAAAAAATTCACGCGCGCGGACGCGACCGGCAATGGACCGCACTATCATCACATCGGGCTTTATGCGTACCGCCGTCCGTCGCTCGAGCGCTTTGTCGGACTGCCGCCATCGGCCAACGAGCAGCGCGAAAAACTCGAACAGCTGCGGGCGCTCGATGCCGGCATGCGCATCGATGTCATGATCGT
Source organism: uncultured Alphaproteobacteria bacterium (assembly GCA_963707615.1). Classification (GTDB taxonomy): domain Bacteria; phylum Pseudomonadota; class Alphaproteobacteria; order Rhizobiales; family Xanthobacteraceae; genus Pseudolabrys. The sequence goes on along the minus strand of CAVPQT010000004.1, from coordinate 808,063 downwards.
TAACAGCGTGCCGCTGGGGGTCGACACACCGGAAGATCTGGAAAAGGCGCGCAAGCTGCTCGGCGGTTGACTTACGGCCGAAGGTCTGCGTACGGAAACGCCGTCGAGGCAATGGGCATGGCAAAGAAGTAACTGGCAAAAAAGTAAATGGCGAAAAAGAAGATCATTTTCCAGGGCGAGCCGGGGGCAAATTCACACATTGCCTGCCGCGAGGCCTATCCGGATCACGAACCGATCCCCTGCCCGACCTTCGAGGATTGCTTTTCTGCGTTGCTTGCCGGCGACGTCGACCTCGGCATGATCCCGATCGAGAACTCGGTCGCCGGACGTGTCGCCGACATCCATCATCTGATGCCGACCTCCGGCCTGCACATCATTGCCGAATGGTTTCTCCCGATCCGAAACCAGCTGATGGCGCCAAAAGGCGCGAGCCTGAAAACCATCAAGACCGTCCAGAGCCATGTGATGGCGCTGGGCCAGTGCCGCAACGTCATCCGCGAGCTGAAGCTCAAACCGGTCGTTGCCGCCGACACCGCCGGATCGGCCCGCGAGGTTGCCGAAGCCAAGGACCTCACTCGGTCCGCGATCGCATCAAGGCTCGCATCAGAAATCTACGGCCTCGACATCCTGAAAGAGAATGTCGAAGACGAATTGCATTCGACGACACGCTTTATCGTCCTGTCGCGGGAGAAAAAATGGGCACAGCCCGGTAAGGGCAAGGTCGTCACGACATTCGTCTTCAGGGTGCGCAACGTACCGGCCGCACTCTACAAGGCGCTCGGCGGCTTCGCGACCAATAGCGTGAACATGACAAAGCTCGAGAGCTACATGGTTGGCGGCAATTTCTTCGCCACGCAATTCTACGCGGACGTCGAGGGCCATCCCGACGACCGCGCGCTCGTGTTCGCGCTTGAGGAGCTTGCCTTCTTTTCCAAGGAATTGACGGTGCTCGGGGTCTATCCCGCCCACCCGTACCGCGAAACGTTCAAGGAAGAGAAAGAGAAGGACTAGCGCGTTCGGTCAGACCGCGACGCGGCCGAGAAATCCTTCGATGCCCCGTTGCAGCCTGGACGCTGCGGCTTCGACAGTTTCCGAAGCTTCGAGCACCTGGCCGGCCGCACTGCGCGTTTCGCCGACCGCCTTGGTCACCTCGTCGAGCACACCGACCAATCCCTTCGCGCCGTGCGCTGCGCTCGCCACGTTATGCGAGATTTCATCGGTTGCATTGTCCTGCTGCTGCAATGACAGGGCAACAGCCGACGTGTAGCCGTCGATCTCGCGCATACGCTCGGTGTTGCGGCGGATGGCATCGGCGGTGACGCGGGTCGAGCTTTGCACCGCCTCGATCTGGGTGGCGATCTGCTCGGTCGCCTTCGCCGTCTGCACCGCAAGCGATTTCACTTCTGAAGCGACCACGGCAAAGCCGCGCCCCGCTTCGCCTGCCCGCGCCGCTTCGATCGTCGCATTGAGTGCAAGCAGGTTCGTCTGCCCGGCGATGCTGCGGATCAAGCTGACGACTTCGCCGATGTGCTGGACGGTGTCGGCAAGCCGCGTCATGTGTTCGTTGGTCGTTTGCGCTTCGGCAACCGAGTGCGAAGCGACCTCGGCTGCCTGACCGATCTGGCGGCTTATTTCTCCGATAGAGGCGATCAGCTCTTCGGCCGCACCAGCGGCAGCGGTCATGTTGCCGGAAGCCTCGTTCGATGTATCGACCGCACCGGCGGTTCGCTCGGATGTGCGACCGGAGGAGTTCGACAGTGCGACCGCGATCGACTTCAGTGCCGCGGTGCTCTGTGTCACCGTCTCCAGCACGGCCGCGGCATCAGCGCGAAATGCACGAATCTCCGTTTCAATCTCGACGCGACGGCGCTCCTGCTCGGACAGCGCCGCACTCTTTCGCTCGGCATGGATACGATCGGTAATGTCATCATGCGTCCCGATCCAGAACTCGCCGCCTTTGATCGAGCGGTTGACAACCAGAATGGCCCGGCCGTTCGGCGTCTCGACGATGCGGTTCATCGACCGGTCTTGCTGCACCGCGCTGAGAATTTCGGAACGATATTTTTCCGGATCAATGTTCAAACTGCCGGTCGTTATCCGGTGCTCGATCAGCCCCAGCAATGTGCATCCGGGTTTGATGACATCAGGCGACAGGCCATACATCTCGATGTAGCGATCGTTGCAGACCAGAATGCGCTCGTGCGCATCGAACAAAATGACGCCCTGCGTCATATTGTTGATAACCAATGACAGCAGGGAACTGTCGCCGCCGGTGCCGGCGCGCCGGTAACGCCACCTGCGCATGACCATCACCGTGACAAAGCCCACGATGACCGCCATGGCGTACATCTGCCAGCTGTGCTGCAAGCCGATGTTCAAGCACACCCCCCGCCCGACCGAAGGGACGTTATACCGTTGCAAGCTTTTATTAATTCTTAACCTGTGGCGCGATCGCGCTCGAATTGCGCGACGAAGCGTGGGGACAGTTTTCGCAACCGCTCGATGTCCACGCGACCGGAGCGCGTGATGTAACTCATTGCGAAATCGACCGGCGCAAACCGCATGTGCTCGGCGAAGTGCTCGTACCAGGTGGCGCTGCCATTGGCTCCCGACACCAGCTTCTCGAGCGTGGGCCGCCGCGCGGCCTCATACGCAACGAGCGCGGCACCGACGTTGCCCGAATGCGCGAGCGCCCTGTCGAGGGCAATCGCATCTTCCATTGCGAGGCGCGTGCCCGAGCCGATCGAGAAATGTGCCGTGTGCAGCGCGTCACCGACAAGGACGCAGTTGTCGACTGACCAATGTTCGTTGTGCACGATCGGGAATTGCCGCCAGATCGAATTGTTCGAGATCAGCCGGTGGCCGTCCAGCGTTTGCGCAAATACATGCTCACAGAATGCCCGCGTTTCGGCCTCGCCCATCTGCGCGAAGCCCGCACGCGCGAAAGTCGACTGATCGACTTCCACGATGAACGTGCTGAGGTCCGGCGAATACCGATAGTGATGCGCGTTGAACGAGCCGGCTTTGGTTTCGCTGAATGTCTGGGTCAGCGTCTCAAAGCGCTTGTCCGTGCCGAACCAGGCAAAGCGGTTGGTAAGAAGGCGCACGCTGGCGCCGAAGCGATTTTCGTTGCTACGGCGCACCAGCGAATTCACACCATCGGCGCCGACAACAAGGTCCACGTTGCCCAGTTCGCCGAGGCTTTTCACCGCGCGTTGGTAGGAAGGCTCGACACCGACGGATCGGGCTCGAGCCTGCAGCAACTGCAACAGCTTGAGGCGTCCGATGGCGGAAAAGCCGACCCCGTCGATCGTCACCCGTTCGCCGCGATGGACAATCGTGATGTCGCTCCACGATTCCATATGCGGCGTTATCGCCGAATAGGTCGCTTCATCGTCTTCGCGCAGGAATTCCAGCGCGCGATCCGAGAACACCACGCCGAAGCCGAAGGTGGCATCGGCCGGATTCTGCTCGATGAGGGTGACCGCCGTTTCCGGGCTGCGCCGCTTGATCAGATAGGCAAGGTAAAGTCCTGCAGGGCCGGCACCGAGGATGGCGATGTGCATGGCGTCTCGGACAATCAAATCGTCTGATTATAGGCGCCCACTTCCGGATGCGTACGCAGCACACCATCGACGGCCTGAAACATGTCCCGCATCCGCTGCTCTGATACCGGGCTCTCGACCACGACCACGAGCTCCGGCTTGTTGGACGACGCCCGGACCAGGCCCCAGGTGCCATCCTCGACAGTGACACGCACACCGTTCACGGTGACCAGTTCGCGGATCGGCTGGCCGGCGACTTTCTTTCCGTCCGTCCTGGCGCTTTCGAAGTGTTTCACCACCGCGTCCACCACCGCATATTTCTTCTCGTCGTCGCAATGCGGTGACATCGTCGGTGAGCCCCAGGTTTTCGGCAGCGCCTTGCGCAAGTCGGCCATGCTCTTGTCCGGATTGCGGTCGAGCATGTCGCACACCGCGAGAGCGAAAATCATGCCGTCGTCGTAACCGCGTCCGAACGGTTTGTTGAAAAAGAAGTGGCCGGATTTCTCGAAGCCTGCAATGGCGCCAAGCTCGTTGACGCGGCGCTTGATGTAGGAATGACCGGTCTTCCAGTAATCGACCTTCACGCCGTTGGCCTTCAGCACCGGATCAGTGAGAAACAGGCCGGTCGACTTCACGTCCACAACGAACGTCGTGTTCCGGTGCATCGTCGACATGTCCCGCGCCAGCATGACGCCGACCTTGTCGGCGAAGATTTCCTCACCCTCGTTGTCCACCACGCCGCAGCGGTCACCATCGCCATCGAAGCCGAGCGCGACGTCGGCCCGGTTGACGAGGACCGCATCGCGCATCGCGTGCAGCATCTTCATGTCTTCGGTGTTCGGATTGTAGCGTGGAAACGTGTGATCGAGATTGCAGTCGAGCGGCACGACCTCGCAACCTATCGCCTGGAGAATTCTCGGTGCGAAGGCGCCGGCCGTGCCGTTGCCGCACGCGGCAACGACCTTGAGCTTGCGCTTGAGCTTCGGCCGCTTGGTCAGGTCGGCGATATACCGTTCGGGAAAGTTCTCTACGAACTCGTAGCTGCCGCCGGGGCGGAAATCGAACTTCGCCGCCATGACGATTTCCTTCAGCCGCTTCATTTCGACCGGCCCGAAGGTCAGCGGCCGGTTGGCCCCCATCTTCACGCCGGTCCAGCCGTTGTCGTTGTGCGATGCCGTGACCATCGCAACGCAGGGCACGTTGAGTTCGAACTGGGCGAAATAGGCCATCGGCGTGATGACAAGGCCGATGTCGTGAACCTTGCAGCCTGACGCCATGAGGCCGGAGATGAGCGCCATTTTCACCGCCGACGAATAGCTGCGAAAATCGTGCCCGGTGACGATTTCGGGTTTGACGTTGAGTTCGTGAATAAGGGTGCCGAGGCCGAGACCGAGGGCCTGAACGCCCATCAGGTTGATTTCTTTTTCCAGCAACCAGCGCGCGTCGTATTCACGGAAGCCGGTCGGCTTCACCAACGGCGAGGATTCATAGGCATATGTATTTGGCGTGAGCGCGGTTTTTGGTGTCGGAAACATCAGATCCTCAGGCTAAAGGGCGCAAATCCATACCCTAACGCCGGAGGCGCGGAAAGCGCTCCGCCATCGATTTTGAGGGTACGGATTATTGTTCGAGCAGCAGGCGACCGTTGGCGTATTCGTAACGCCGCAGCCGCGACAGAAACGAGACGCCGAGCAGGTTTTTCGACAAGACCTCGTCCGGCAAAACCATCGCCGGCACGTCATAGACCGTGATACCGCCAACTTCGATGCGGTCGATCCTGGCGGGTGCTGCTTTTATCCTGCCGTTGGCGGTGACGGCCGTAGCCGTGTAATCGCGCGGCTGCGGACGAATACCTGCGAGCGCGGCGGATGACTCACGCAGCACGACAAGTGACGCACCGGTATCGACAACGAAGTCGACAAAGCGGCCTTCGACCCGCGCCTCGACCTGGAAATGACCCTGACGATCGCTTTCAAGCATCAGGCTGCGACCGGACGTGGTCGGTTCACGCAGATCGTTGGCCGGTTCGAGAACCGCGGCCTGAGGTTCGGGACGCGCCTCGACCGCGCGGTCGGCAAACCGGGCCATATAGCTGCCGACGACAACCAAGGCGACGGCAAAGAAAATGAGCTGACGCATGGCAAAGCCCAATGATCGCCGGCCACACTGACATGCGGGGATCAAAGTGAGCTTAATGAATACCTGACCACACGCGCGCTTTTGTAAATGGTGACCGACCGGTAACCCGATTGGCGACAATTGAAACTATTGGCCGCGCGGCTTGGCGCGTCGCGTTGCCGGCGCAGTCAGCGGATCGTCGGGCCAGGGATGCTTCGGATAACGGCCACGCAGGTCGGTTCGCACATCTTTGTAGCTGCCGCGCCAGAACCCGGGCAGATCGCGGGTCATCTGTACCGGGCGATGCGCCGGCGACAGCAGTTCGATCAGCAGAGGCACCCGCCCTCCTGCGATTGTAGGATGCGCGGCGAGGCCGAACAGCTCCTGCACGCGGATGGAAAGCTTCGGCCCTTCTTCAGCCTCGTAATCGATTGGCACCTGCGAGCCGGATGGAGCGGCAAAATGTGTCGGCGCCTCGGCATCGAGCCGCTTTCGCAAAGTCCAGGGCAACACGGCATCGAGCGCGGCGGCGAGATCGTCGACGCCGATTTGCTGCAGCGATGTTTTTCCCGTGAGGAATGGCGCCAGCCATTCGGAGACCGTGCGCGACAATGCGTCATCCGACAGATCAGGCCATTCATCGCCTTCGGCGCGCCGCAGGAACATCACGCGATTGCGCAACTGCAGCTGTGCCTTGCTCCACGGCAGCTTGCGCACGCCGATCCCCGCAATTCCCTCGGCCAGCAATCGCGCACTTTCGGAATCAGACGCGACCGGCCGCGTCTGCTCGGCAAGAACCAGAGCACCGAGCCGGCGCGTGCGGCGCGCGCGCAGTGAGGCGGAACTCGCGTCAAAGGTCACGGTCTCGCTGTCTTCGATATCGCTGGCAAAATCGTGTTCGATCTCCTCGAGCGTGATGGGCGCCGCCAGGACGATGCGGCCGGATGCCGCCGCGCCCGCAAGCTCGGCGACGACGAGATACGTTTCGCGCGCAAGCGACGACGCGGGGTCGATCATGCCGCCGCGGCCATTGGCGAGCAGAAACGCACCACCACTGCCGCCGCGATTTCTGGCGACGCGATCGGGATAGGCGAGCGCGAGCAGCGCCCCGGGAGACTGTGGGTTGTCTTTGTTCCTGTTGCCGGCCGTCGCGGCCCAGCGGCGCACCATCGCCCGCGCATCTTCGGCGCGTCGCGAGCGATCGCGCCGGAAGTTTTCGAGACGATGGCCGAGATCGACATCATTGCCGCCAAGACCGCGCTCGGTAAGGACTGCGGCGATCGCAGCGGCCATCTCGCCCGCGCCTTGCGCCGCCGCATCGACGACCATGCGCGCGAGCCGCGGCGGCAGCGGCAAAGCGCGGAGTTTGCGGCCCTCCTCGGTGATGCGGCCGTTATCGTCGATGGCGCCGATCTCGCCGAGCAGGGTCCTGGCCTCATTCATCGCGGCCTGCGGCGGCGCATCGAGGAATGCGAGCTGGCTTGTATCGGTCGTCCCCCATTGGGCGAGATCGAGCGCGAACGACGACAGGTCGGCGGACAATATTTCCGGCCGCGTATAGGCCTCAAGCGATCCGGTCTGCGGTTCGTCCCAGAGCCGGTAACAGATGCCCGGCTCGGTACGGCCGGCGCGGCCGCGCCGCTGATCTGCGGCCGCCCGCGAGACGCGCACGGTTTCCAGTCGCGTCAGGCCGACGTCAGGCTCGTAGCGCGGCACGCGCGCGAGCCCGCTATCGATGACAACGCGCACGCCTTCGATGGTGATCGAGGTTTCGGCAATCGAGGTTGCCAGCACGACCTTGCGTCGCCCCGCCGGCGACGGCGAAATCGCGCGATCCTGCTCGCGCGCATCAAGCGCACCGAAAAGACCGACGATGTCGATGGCCGCGTCGCGCACGCGCTCTTTCAAAAGCTCCTCGGTGCGGCGGATCTCGCCGGCACCCGGCAGAAACACCAGGGCCGAACCGCTTTCGGCCCGCAGCGCGCGCTCGACCGCATCGGCCACCTGACGTTCAATCGGCGCGCGTTGATCGCGCCCCAGATAACGTGTCTCCACCGCAAAGGCGCGTCCTTCGCTTTCGACCACCGGCGCATTGCCGAGCAGCGCCGCAACCCGCGCGCCATCGAGCGTTGCCGACATCACCAGCAGCTTGAGATCTTGGGCGCAGGCCGAGCTGCGCGTCGCGCGCCAGCGCCAATCCAAGATCGGCATCGAGCGACCGCTCGTGGAATTCGTCGAACAGCACGGCGGCAATGCCATCGAGGGAAGGATCGTCGAGAACAAGCCGCGTGAACACGCCTTCAGTGACGATCTCGATGCGCGTGCGTTTTGTCACCTTCGAATCGAACCGCACGCGAAGACCGACGGTGTCGCCGACCTGTTCGCGCAAGGTCGACGCCATACGCGCGGCGGCAGCGCGGGCCGCAAGCCGGCGCGGCTCCAGCACCAGAATTTTCCTGTCTTTCGCCCACGGCTCGTCGAGCAGCACCAGCGGCACGCGCGTCGTCTTGCCGGCGCCTGGTGGAGCGACCAGCACGGCGGCATCGTTGCGCGCGAGCGCCGCGGTGAGCTGCGGCAGCGCGACGTCGATTGGCAGAGATGTATCGAAAGTTCGCATGATCTTCGTCGTCAACATCCGGAGAGCCGGATGAATCGGTAACCGCGGAAGCAAGAAACGCGTTGTGGATGATTACCGGGTCCCCCGCTCGCGCGGGGGACGACAACTTCTAGCAAAGACGACGCTGGCAGACATCATTTGCGCGGCCGTCCGATGCTCTCATAGACAAAGCCGTGGCGGGCAATTTCATCCGGCCGGTAGACGTTGCGCAGATCAACCAGCACGGGCTGCGCCATCAGCCCCTTCAGCCGGCCGAAATCCAGCGCGCGGAATTGTTCCCACTCGGTGACGATCACCAGCGCCGAAGCACCCTCGGCGCAGGAATAGGAGTCATTGCAGAACGTGATGTTGCCGATGAGGCCTTTGGCCTGCTCCATGCCGATCGGATCGTAGACGCGCACCTTCGCGCCCAGGTCCTGCAACGCCGTGATCAGCGGGATCGATGGCGCCTCGCGCATGTCGTCGGTGTTCGGTTTGAATGTGAGGCCGAGGATGGCGATCGTTTTTCCGCGCAGTTCGCCACCGAGCGCAGCCGAAACCTTGCGCGCCATCGCGCGCTTGCGCGCGTCGTTGACGGCTGCCACGGCCTCGACGATGCGCAGCGGAGCGGCATGGTCCTGCGCCGTCTTGATCAGCGCGACCGTGTCTTTGGGAAAGCACGAGCCGCCATAGCCGGGGCCGGCGTGCAGAAACTTCGACCCGATCCGGTTGTCTAACCCGATCCCGCGCGCGATTTCCTGAACGTCGGCACCCACTTTCTCGGCGAGATCGGCAATCTCGTTGATGAAGGTGATCTTGGTGGCGAGGAAAGCGTTGGCCGCGTACTTGATGAGCTCGGCCGTGCGCCGGTCGGTGAAGAGTATCGGCGAACGGTTGAGATAGAGCGGCCTGTACAACTCGCTCATGACCTCACGCGCGCGCGTGTCGGGCGTGCCGATGACGATACGGTCGGGATGCTTGAAATCCTGAATGGCCGCGCCTTCGCGGAGGAATTCCGGATTCGAGACGACCGCGCAGTCGGCATCGGACCGTGTCTCGCGGATAATGCGTTCCACCTCGTCGCCGGTACCGACCGGCACGGTCGATTTGGTGATCACGACCGTGAAGCCGTCGAGCGCGCGCGCGATCTCCCGTGCGGCCTCGTGAACGAAGCTCAGGTCGGCGAAACCGTCGCCGCGGCGTGAGGGCGTACCAACCGCAATGAAGACCGCATCGGCTGCGGCAACCGCGCCAGGCAGTTCCGTCGTGAATTTCAGCCTGCCGGCGCGCGCATTGCTGGCGACCAGGTCATTGAGGCCGGGCTCATAGATCGGCACTTCGCCGCGGGTCAGCGCCGCGATCTTTGCCTTGTCCTTGTCAACGCAGACGACCTCATGGCCGAAGTCTGCAAAGCACGCACCGGAAACGAGGCCGACATAGCCGGTGCCGATCATGGCAACGCGCATTTAAGATCCATCATGGAGGTGGCAAACCGCATCGGTCAAAGCCGGACCGCGGCCTGCATAGCAGACGCGATCGCGAGTGGCGAGAGGCGACAGCTTCTGTGCATTTTCTGTGACCGGAGATTCTGGCCGATTGATTAACGCGGCCTGCGGGCCCACATTCCGCACATGCCAGCCCCCGCAAAATCGAGCCCCAAAACAAAAACGGCCGCACCAGCCTCAGCCCCGCCAACGGCGTCCCGTGCCGTAAAAAAGGGCGATCACGTATTCCTTGTGGACGGTTCCGGTTACATCTTCCGCGCTTACCATGCGATCAGGTTCGAGCCGCGCACCGCCGATGGTACACATGTCAACGCGGTCTACGGTTTCTGCAGCATGCTGTGGAAGCTGCTCATGGAGATGAAGCCGGATGAGCGGCCGACCCATCTCGCGGTGATCTTCGACAAATCGGAAAAGACCTTCCGCACGGAGATGTACAAGGAGTACAAGGCGCACCGACCGCCTCCTCCTGACGACCTCATTCCCCAGTTTCCGCTGATCCGCTATGCGGTGAATGCCTTCGAGATCCCCTGCCTCGAGCAGGCCGGGTACGAGGCTGACGATCTGATCGCAACGTATGCGCGTATCGCATGCGAAGCCGGCGCAACCGCCACCATCGTTTCGTCCGACAAGGACCTCATGCAGCTCGTGAACGAGTGCGTGGTCATGTACGACACGATGAAGGACGTGCGCATCGGCGTTCCGGAAGTCATCGAAAAATTCGGTGTACCGCCGGCGAAGGTGATCGAGGTTCAGGCGCTGATCGGCGATTCAACCGACAACGTGCCTGGCGTGCCGGGCATCGGCGTAAAAACCGCCGCCCAGCTGATCGGCGAGTACGGCGACCTTGAAACGCTGCTCAAGCGGGCAACCGAGATCAAGCAGGACAAGCGCCGCCAGGCTCTTATCGACAATGCCGAGGCGGCGCGCATGTCGAAAAAACTTGTCACCCTCGATGATCGCGTGCCCCTCGACGTGCCGATCGAAAACCTCGGGGTGAGAGAGCCTGACTACAAGGAGCTGATCACTTTCCTCAAGGCGATGGGCTTCAAGACGCTGACGCAGCGCGTCGCCGACAAGGCTGGCGTCGACGCGAGCCAGGTCGAAGCGGCGCAAGCAACCTCGCCTGCACCGAAGTCATCCGGTGTTCAGGCTGGGCGCACCAGCGGACAGGGGCAGCTTCCGCTTGTTGCCCCCGCCACCAGGAGCAAGGCCGGCGCGGCTTCGGATTCGGCGCAGACGCCAATCTCGCTGTCCGAACGACGAATTGAAGCCCTGCGCACCAGCAAGATCGAACCTGCGAAGTACGAAACGATCGAAACGCTCGACCGCCTGAAGCACTGGATTGTACGCGCTCACGACACGGGCGTTTTTGCAATTAAGACGGAAACCACCAGTCTTGATCCGATGCAGACAGCGCTGTGCGGCATCGCGCTCGCGGTCGCGCCGAATGAAGCGGCCTATTTGCCACTCGGCCACCGCGAGGCGAGCGAAGGAGAAACCTCGGGTCTGTTCGCGGCCAAACTTTGCAGCGGGCAGATTTCCGAACGTGACGCGCTTGAAGCGCTCAAGCCGGTTTTCGAAGACCAAAGCATCATCAAAGTCGGCCACGACGTAAAACGCGACTGGCTCGTTCTTGCCTGCCGCGGTGTCCGTCTCGGAACGACCGACGATACGATGCTGATGTCGTATGTCCTCGATGCCGGCAAGGGTTCGCACGATCTCGACAGCGTCGCGACGCGCTATTTCGGCCGCAGCCCTTCCCGCTTCAACGACGCCAAAAACCGGGAAAAGGCGCTGTTCACTCAGGAAGCGACGCCGATTCCCCGCACTGCAGGCTATGCGGCCGAAGATGCGGATCTCATTCTTCGCCTCTGGCAGGCTTTGAAAACGCGCATGGTCGCCGAGAAAGTGACCCGCGTTTACGAAACGCTGGAGCGGCCGATGCCGCGCGTGCTGGCCTGCATGGAAGAACGCGGCATTTCGGTCGATCCCGGCGTCCTCTCGCAGCTCTCCAATGACTTCGGCAAGAAGCAGGCAACGCTCGAGCGCGACATCAACAAGATCGCCGGCACGCAGGTCAATCCGGGCAGCCCAAAACAGCTGGGCGACATTCTGTTCGGTCAGATGGGTTTACCTGGCGGCACCAAGACGAAGACCGGACAGTGGTCGACGGGCGCCCGCGCACTGGAAGAACTGGCCGAGCAAGGCCACAAGCTACCGCAGGTCATCCTCGACTGGCGGCAGGTGTCGAAGCTGCGCTCGACCTACACCGAGGCTTTGCCGAACTACGTCAATCCGAAGACGCACCGCGTGCACACGAGCTACGCGCTTGCGGCAACATCGACCGGCCGTCTTTCCTCGTCCGAACCCAATCTGCAGAACATTCCGATCCGCACCGAAGACGGACGCAAGATCCGCCGCGCCTTCGTCGCGGCGCCGGGAATGAAACTCGTCTCGGCCGACTATTCGCAGATCGAACTGCGGCTGCTCTCCGAAGTCGCCAATGTCCCGACGTTGCGAAAGGCATTTCAGGACGGTGTCGACATTCACGCGATGACTGCGTCCGAAATGTTCGGCGTGCCGGTCAAGGACATGCCGGCTGAAGTACGCCGCCGCGCCAAGGCGATCAACTTCGGCATCATCTACGGCATTTCGGCCTTCGGCCTTGCCGCGCAACTCGGCATCGAGAGCAAGGAAGCGGGCGCCTACATCAAGAAATACTTCGAGCGTTTCCCGGGCATTCGCGACTACATGGATGAGACGCGCGAATTCTGCCGGGAGCACGGTTACGTGCTCACGCTATTCGGCCGCAAGTGTCACTACCCCGACATCAAGGCGAGCAATCCGTCGATCCGTTCGTTCAACGAACGCGCCGCGATCAACGCGCGCCTGCAGGGCTCGGCCGCCGACATCATCCGTCGCGCCATGATCCACATCGAACCGGAGCTGAAAAAAGACAAGCTCAATGCACGCATGCTCCTGCAGGTGCACGACGAGTTGATCTTCGAGGTGCCGGAAAAAGAAGTCGAACGCACCCTGCCGATCATCAAGAGCGTGATGCAGAGTGCGCCCGATCCTGCCGTCGCGCTGCACGTCCCGCTTCAGGTCGACGCTCGCGCCGCCGACAACTGGGACGAAGCACACTAAGCTCGCAGCCTACCTGCGTTTGCGGCGCGCCTTGACCTTCTTGGCGGAACGGCGTGCGGCGGGTTTCGCTCTCGCCGCCTTTGCGGCTTTTGCCGGCAACACCGCAATCGCTTCGATCTCGAACAGCGCGCCTGGCCGCGCCAGCTGGGAGATGGCGACCGTCGTGCTCGCCGGCGGCGCTGCCATGTTGAAGTGGCGGTCGCGCACTTCACGGAAGATCGAGATGTGCGACATGTCGACGAGATAATTGTTGATCTTGACCACGTCCTTGAGCGTCGCGCCGGCGTCGGCAAGCGCGAGCTTCAGGTTGTCAATTGCCTTTTCCGCCTGCGCACCGAAATCGCCCGGCGCTCCCACGAGCTTGTTCTCCAGGTCGAGCCCGAGCTGGCCGGCGATGAATATCAGCCGGTTCGGGCCGGTGGCCTCGACGACGTAGCTGTAGCCCGGCGGTTTTGCGAGCGTCTTCGGATTGGAAAAGCGCAGATTGGCAGCCATCGAAATTCCTCCTGTTATTTAATCGATTGACCCGGTCATCCTCGATTCCAGAAGCCTCAAAATTTCAGCCAGCCATTTTGTGGCCGGGATGCTGCCCGACGCTTTCTGAAATGACAACGGGCGGTTATCCGCAAAGCCGCTTGACCCGCGACCCGCATTGGCGGATTTAGTCGAAAGCCCTTCAAACACGTGAGTCGGTGGACGATGCGAAAAGCGGTATTGCAGCAGCAATCTGCGTCTGCGTCGTCGGCCCTTGACCCGTGATAGCGCAGCGGCTCTTGCCGCCACCCCCTGCCGTACCAGCGGCAGCTACGAGCGCTGGCTCGAGGATTTCAAGAAAGAGGCGGCCGCGCAGGGTATCTCGCCGCGGGTCATCGCGGCGGCGGCGCCGAGCATGGTCTTCGACCCGGCCATCATCCGGCGCGATCACGGCCAGGCGGTTTTCAACCAGACATTCCTGCAGTTCTCCGATCGCATGGTCGGTGGCGGCCGCATTCCCAGCGGGCTCGAACAAGATGAAGCAGTACGGCTCGCTGTTCGGGCGCATCGAGGAGAAATACGGCGTGCCGGCGCCAGTGCTGACGGCTTTCTGGGGACTCGAAAGCGACTTCGGCGCGAACTTCGGCAAGTACAATATTCTGAGCGCGATCGCCTCGCTTGCCTATGATTGCCGGCGGCCGGAGTTCTTCCGCCAGCAACTGTTCGATGCGCTGCGCATCATCGAGCGCGGCGACCAGAACGTCGAAGACATGATCGGCGACTGGGCCGGCGAATTCGGCGGCATGCAATTCACCGCAACCGACTACCTCAAGAACGCGGTCGACTTCGACGGCGACGGCCGCCGCGACCTGATCAAGAGCGTTCCGGATACGCTCGCCTCGGCCGCCAACTTCCTGGTCAGCCTCGGCTGGCAGCGCGGCCAGCCTTGGCTGAAAGAAGTGCGCGTGCCCGCCGAACCTGCCCTGGCAGGAGGCCGACGTCGGCATCCAGCATCCGCAATCGCAATGGGTCGCGTGGGGCGTGAAGGCCGAGCAGGGCGAGTTGCCGGCCGGCAATCTTGCCCGCCTCGCTCATTCTTCCCATGGGCCGGCAAGGGCCGGCGTTCCTCGCCTATCCGAATTTCAAGGCATTCCTCGGCTGGAATTCGGCCATGGTCTATTCGACGACGGTCGCCTATTTCGCGACGCGACTCGCCGGCGCACCGACGGTTGACCATTCGGGTGCGGCCAGCGATCGCGCCGCTCTCGCCGCAACAGGTGATGGAATTGCAGCGCCTGCTCAACAAGCAGGGCTACGAAGGCGTCGGCGAACCCGACGGAAAGGTCGGCAACGGCACGCGCATCGCAACGAAGAAGGCGCAGCTGAAGGTCGGCTTGCCGGCCGATTCCTATCCGACGGCCGAGCTGATCGAGCGTCTGCGCAACGTCAGCGCCAGCAGGTAATTTCCTGCCGCCGCGCAGACGCTGTCGCGCAGCGAAAAATTACAAAACGTTCATCTTCCAGTCACATCCGCACGATGGAACCGCCGGATTCGTGAACTCTCCGCCGTTTAATCCAGTTAAAGGACCGAGACTTGCGTCCTGGAGTTGGTGGAGGATTACAAAATGACACGACAAAAAGGCACGCTGCTGCTGGCAGCGATGCTTGTCGCCGGTATGTCGGCGACGGCTGATGCCCAGCAACCGCCGCATGGCGGTGGCGGACGACCAGCGGCAGCACCTGCCGCGCGGCCGGCCGCTCCACACTTCGCACCCGCGCCGCGCATGGCCGCGCCGCAGATGTCGGCGCCGCGAATGTCGGCACCACGCATGTCTGCACCACGCATGGCCGCGCCGCAGAATGGCACCACGTATGGCGCAGCCGCGCATGCAGCCGCGCGTGGCGACGCCACACGTGAATACGCGCAACGCGCATGGCAACGCCACGCATTCAGCAGCCGTCGGTCAACCGGACTGTCCAGCAACAGCAATTCCGTCAGGAGCGCGCATTGCCAGCAACGCGCATTACCGTCGGCAGCAGGCACGGTCGCAAGCACGTTCCAATGTGCAGACGCAGACGAAACAGCAACTCAGGCATAGCGCAGACCAACTCACGTGACGCGCTGCACGCGACACGTGACCAGCAGCGCGCCGAGCGTACCTTGCGTCGAAACGAGGCCCGCGAACTGCGCCGGCTTCCACCTTCGCAGCGCGCGGCGAAGCGCGAGCAGATCGAGCAGGCGCGTCAACAGCGTGCGCTTGCCCGGCAGCAGCTGACGCAGCCGAACGCCGCGCAGGCGCAACCGAATGTGCGCAACTGCGCGTGAAAATCGCCGCAACGGCATGGCGCGCGTGACGCCGGATGCGGCACGTCAGGGCCGTTTCGCGGCGCGTTTCGCCCGGCAGGCCGGCGGCATCAATGCCAGCGATCGCTGGGCGCTACGCTTGCCGCGCGTAACGCATGGCGAAACCATCACCGCGCTCGCTTCGTCGCCTGGTTCGGACCGGTGTTCTGGCCCTACGCCTATTCCGACGTCTTCGACTACACGTTCTGGCCGTCCGGCTACGACGACGGCTATTGGGCGTACGCCTACGACGACTTCTTCGACGGCGTGTTCTGGGGCGATGCCGGCGCGCCGGACGCCTACGCCTATGCGCCGTCATCCGGCTATGCGTCGTCCGATGGTGTACGGACAAGCCGTGTCGCATCGGCGCCACGTCCGAGCTACGCCAGCGTGCAGGAACTCTGCAGGCAGCCTGGCAACGGCGTGACCGCCTGGCCGATTCGGCGACATCGAACGCAAGGTCGGCCTCAACGGCGAGCAGAAGCAATTGCTCGACGATGTGCGCCGGGCGAGCGAGGATGCAGCCGCGGGCTTCAAGGCGTCTTGTCCGGCGGAGAATGCTTTCCCGCTGACGCCTCCGGGCCGTCTCGCGGCGATGACGGTGCGACTGGAAGCGACGTTGCAGACCGTGCAGACGGTCCGCCCGCCGCTCGAGAGGTTCTACGCTTCGCTGAGCGACGAGCAGAAGGAGCGCTTCAACCTGCTCGGACCGCAGAACGCGGGCACCGAAGCGCAGGCGAGCGTCGCCTCGCAGGCCGCCGATACCTGCAAGCAGCCGAAGCAGGGTCTGACCAACCTGCCGATCGAGAAGATTGAGGACGCGCTCAATCCGACCGATGCGCAGGAGGCCGAGCTGGCGAAGCTGCAGGACGCGACCAACAAGGCTGTCTCCATCATGCAGACAGCCTGCCCGGATGAGACGCCGATGACGCCTCCGGGCCGTCTCAATGTGATGGAGAAGCGTCTGCAGTCGATGGTCGACGCGGCGAAGACGGTGAAGCCGGCCCTCGAGAACTTCTACGCTTCGCTCTCGAGCGAGCAGAAGGCCCGCTTCAACCGGATCGGCCAGCAGTTGTCGCGAAACAACGGCTAATACGCCGGAACCACGCAATGAAAAAGGGCGGCATCGCAGCCGCCCTTTTTATTTTGCGAACGTTCGCATCAATCAGGCGCAAGCGACACCGCGCCGTCTGTTGCGACGTAAATACGGGCTTGCCGTAACCTCTCCCATCGCGCAACTATCCGCTGCAACGAGTGCTGGAGGGAGAGTGCATGAGTAAAGCTTGTCGACGAATGACTGTGGCATCGCGGCGCTGGCGTTTGCCGCTGCAACAGTCGCTGCCGAAGCCAAGGACAAGGTCAAGGTCGGCTTCATCGGTCCGCTGACCGGCGGCGTTTCGGTCAACGGCCTCGGCGGCCGCAACTCGGCCGACCTCGCGGTGCAAGCTGCGCAACGCCGATGCCGAAGGCGAAATACGAATACGAGCTCGTCGTGCTCGACGACGAGTGCAAGCCGAACGTGGCGGTGCAGGTCGCGACCAAGATGGCGGCCGACAAGGACATCATCGCCGGCGCCACGCACTATTGCTCGGCGACCGCGATCGCGACCGTCGACACCTATCACAAGTTCGGCTTTCCGGTGATCGTGTGGGGCGCGGTGCTGCCCGACATCACCTATCGCAACAAGTACGCGGAGGTGCATCGCGTCAACGGCACGATGATCAACCAGAACGACGCCAACGCCGAGCTGATCTCCAAGCTCGGCTACAAGACCGTCGCGGTGATCCACGACACCACCGACTACGGCAAGGGTCACAACGAATATTTCAGCAAGTCGCTGGCCAAGATCGGCAAGGCCAAGATCGTCGGCACCTTCGGCGTCACCGCCGACCAGCAGGACTTCACCGCCGAGCTCACCAAGATCAAGGCGCTCAATCCCGAGGTGATCTATTTCGGCGGGCTGACGCCGATCGGCGTGCGCATCCGCTCGCAGATGGACAAGCTCGGCATCAAGGCGGTGTTCGACGGCACCTCGGGCATCGTGTCCGACGCCTTCATCCAGGGCCTCGGACCGCTGGCCGAAGGCACGCTCGCGTTCCGCGAAGGCGCGCCGACCGAGAAGCTGCCGGGCGGCAAGTTCTTCATGGAGAAGTACAACGCGCAGAAATACGACAACCCGCCCGAGGCCTATGGCGCCTTCGCCTATGCCGCGATGGACATGATCCTCGACTCGATCGAGAAGGTCGGTCCGGACCGCAAGAAGGTCATCGCCGAACTCGGCCAACGTGAAGGACCGCGATTCGATCGTCGGCAAGATCACGTTCGACGACCACGGCCAGAACACCGTGCCGGTCATCACCAAATACGTGGTCCAGGACGGCAAGTTCGTGGAGTGGGACGACAGCGAATACGCCACCGGCAAGCGCAAGCTGCCGGGACAGAAATAGACGCGCGGCGCGAACGCATGGGCAGTGACCCGTCAGGCGCGTCGGCCATCCGCGTCTTCCGTCTCCGATGCGCGGATGCCCGGCAAAACGGGCATGGCGGCGGAGATCCGGACATGGATGCTGGGCCTGCTCGCCCAATACATCATGAACGGGCTGATGCTCGGCATGATGTATGCGCTGGTCGCGGTCGGCTTCACGCTGTTCTTCGGCGTGCTCGACGTCATCAAGTTCTCGCATGGCGACGTGCTGACCGTCGGCGCCTTCACCGCGCTCGCGACCTTATGCCGGCCTGCACGCGCTCGGCGTCAATTCGCAGCTGGCTCGATCTCGCTCGTCATGCTCGTCGTCGCGACGCTCGCGATGGCGCTGCTCGGCATGCTGATCGCGCGCTATCTGGTGATGCCGCTGCGCTCGGCGCCGGCGCTCAACACGCTGCTGATCACGCTGATGCTCGGCACGGTGCTGCGCGAATGCGTGCGGCTGTTCTATCCGCAGGGCGCCAATCCGAAGCCGTTTCCGGCGCTGCTGCCGCGCAGCTCGATCGATCTCGGCGAGTTCAACCTGCGGCTCGACAATGTGCTGATGCTCGCGGCCGGCGTGCTGGTGATCGTCGGCCTGCAGTTTCTGCTCAACCGCACCAAGCTCGGCCTCGCCATCCGCGCGGTTGCGCAGGACGAGGAAACCGCGCGCACGATGGGCATCAATTTCACCGCCATCGTGCTCATCACCTTCGCGATCGGCTCGGGGCTTGCGGCCTTCGCCGGCGTGATGAACGGCCTCTATTACAACGAGATCAATTTCGGCATCGGGCTCTATCTCGGCGTGATCGGCTTTTCCGCCGCGATCATCGGCGGGCTCGGCAGCATCTATGGCGCGATCCTCGGCGGCTTTCTGTTCGCCGGCTTGCAGACCATCGGCACGGTGCTGCTGCCGTTCGCCAGCGCCTACAAGGACGTGTTCGCCTTCGCCGTCGTCATCGCCATCATGGCCTGGCGCCCGACCGGCCTGATCCGGGAAAAGATCAGTGAGCGGGTCTGAGCCGATGGCGCGAGGCGAAAAACGCGCGCAGCTCGTTGTGGCCGGGCCTGGTCGCGCTGGCGCTCGCGACCGCCTATCTGATCGCGCTGCTGGCGGCGGAAAAGCAGGCGCTCATCATCGCGCTGCTCGCGGCCGGCATCGCCGTGGTGGTTGCCGCGCGCATGGTTGCGGCTGCTCGACCGGTGAGCCGCTCCTTCGCCGATCACGAGGATGCGCTCGGCGGCTTGCGCGATCCTCGCCGCGCTCGCGGTCGCGGCGTTCTTTCACGAGAATCATTTCGTGCTGCTGCTGGTCATCACCGTGCTGCTCTATACGGTGGCGACGCTCGGGCTGAACATTCAGTTCGGCTATGCCGGCGTGCTCAATTTCGCCGGCGCGTCGTTCTTCGGCATCGGCGCCTATACCTCGGCCGTGCTCAACGCCTATACCGCAGTGCCGCATCTGCTCGTGCTGCTGATCGGCGGCCTGCTCGCGGCGCTGATCGGCTCGCTGCTGCTGCTGCCGGTGCTGCGCACGCGCGGACACTACGCCGCGGTCGTCACCATCGCCTTTGCGCTGCTGTTCAAGACCTTTCTCGAGGTCAACGACGTGCTCGGCGGGCCGCAGGGCATGCAGGTGCCGGGCATGAAGATTCTCGGCTGGTCGTTCAACGACAATATCGAGATCGGCGGCATCTCGCTGTCGTTCTACCTGAACTATTTCGTCGTCAGCCTGCTGCTGCTGATCGGCGCCTTCATCCTGGTGCGGCGGCTGGAGCGATCCTGGATCGGGCTCAACCTCGATGCGCTGCGGCTCGACGAGACGGCGGCGAGCTGCTTCGGCCTCGATATCGCGCGCTGGAAGATCACGGCCTTCCTGATCGGCAATTTCCTGATCGGCATTGCCGGCGCGCTGTTCGGCATGGTCGGCGGCTTCGTTGCGCCGAACAACTACACCTTCGCCGACTCGCTCATCCTGGTCTCGATCCTGCTGCTCGGCGGCATCGGCAATCCGTGGGGCCTGATCGTCGCGACCATCATCGTCGTGGTCGTGCCGGAGAAACTGCAGACCATCCAGGAATACCGCTTCCTGCTCTATGCGCTGATGGTGATCGCGGTGCTGCTGTTCCGCCCGGAAGGACTGCTGCCGCGCCCGGTGCGCCGCTATTTCCCGGGGTGGCGGCCATGACGCGCGCTGCTCGAAGCGCGCGGCCTGTCCAAGCAGTTCGGCGGCGTGGTCGCGCTCGACGAGCTCGATCTCGCCGTCGCGCCCAACGAAATCTCGGCCTGATCGGCCCGAACGGCTCGGGCAAGACGACGTTCTTCAACGTCATCACCGGCATCTACGGCGCCGACGCCGGCACGCGTCACCTTCGACGGCGCCGACATCACCAACGCCAGCGCCGCGCGCGGTCTATCAGGCCGGCATCTCGCGCACCTTCCAGCGCTCGCGGCTGTCGCTGCCGCTGTCGATCTTCGACAACATCATGATCGGCAACCACAAGCGGCTCAATCAGGGACTGTGGTTCAATCTGGTCAGGCGCGGCGACTTCAAGCGCGAGTTCGAGGCAAGCTATCGCGGCCGCGCGCGCGCTGGTCGAAGTGTTCGAGCCGGCGCTTGCCGACCGCATGTTCGAGCCGGTCGCCGGCCTGCCGATGATCGATCGCCGCCGCATCGAGATCTGCCGCGCGCTGATCAGCGCAGCCGAAACTGCTGCTGCTCGACGAGCCGTCGGCCGGCATGACGCACGACGAGACAGCGGAACTGATGGACGACATCCTGCTGGTGCGCGAGCGCAACAAGGACCTGACCATCATCATCGTCGAGCACGAGATGGGCGTGATCGAGCGCATCACCGATCGCTGCGTCGTGCTCAATTTCGGCCGCAAGATCGCCGAAGGCCCGTACCGCGCAGGTCGCCGCCGACGCGCAGGTGCAGGAAGCCTATCTCGGGGTGGCATGATGAGCGGCATGCTCGAAATCGAGGGCGTCTACACCGCCTACGACAAGGCCGACGTGCTGCAAGGCGTCTCGCTCGCGGTCGAGCCCGGCCGCATCACCTGCCTGCTCGGCTCCAACGGCTCCGGCAAGACCACGCTGATCCGCTCGATCCTCGGGCTGACGCCGCCGCGCGCCGGCCGCATCGTGTTCGACGGCGCCGACATCACGCGGCTTGCCGACGCACAAGATCATCGCCGCCGGCATCGCCTGCATCCCGGAAGGGCGCAAGGTGTTTCCCAAGCTCACGGTCGAGGAGAATCTGCGGGTCGGCGCCTATCAGGAGACGTTCGGACGAGGTCACGCAGCGCGCGCATGGCCGAAATCTTTCAGCATTTTTCCGCGGCTCGCCGAGCGGCGCACGCAGCTCGCCGGCACCATGTCGGGCGGCGAGCAGGCGATGGTGTCGATCGGCCGCGGTCTGATGTGCGCGCCGAAGCTGCTGCTGATCGACGAGCCGTCGCTCGGCCTGTCGCCGCGGCTGGTGAAGGAGAATTTCAACATCATCCGCCAGATCAACGAGCGCGGCATCACCGTGTTTCTGGTCGAGCAGAACGTGCACCAGACGCTTGCGATCTCGCATTACGGCTATGTGCTGTCGAAGGGCCGCGTCGTCGCCAGCGGGACGCCGACAGAACTTGCAGCCCGCCAGGATGTGCGGGATGCCTATTTTGGGTGACCCATGACGTCGTCCGTAGAACTCACGCAGGACCTTGTCCGCTTCCGAACGATCAATCCGCCGGGCGACGAACGCGCCTGCGCCGAGCGGCTGGCGTCCTTGCTCGAAGGTGCGGGCTTTGCCGTCGACCTCACCCCGTTCGGCGAAGGACGCGCGCAACTGGTCGCGCGCATCGGCGGCGCGAGCCGGAAGCCTGCGATCGGATTCACCGGCCATCTCGATACCGTGCCGCTCGGTGCGCGGCCGTGGTCGGTCGACCCGCTGGCCGCCGAGATCAAGGACGGCAAGCTTTACGGCCGTGGCTCCTCCGACATGAAAAGCGGCGTCGCCGCATTCGTCACGGCTGGCGTCGCATTGGCGGGCAAACTGGCGAATACGCCGGGCGTGGTGATGTACATCACGGCCGGCGAAGAGACCGGTTGCACCGGTGCGGCGGCAATGGCGCGCGAAATATCCCTTCCCCGGGTCGGCGCGCTGGTCGTTGCCGAGCCGACGGGCAACCAGCCACTTGTCGGGCACAAGGGCGCGCTATGGCTCGAAGCCGTCACCACCGGCGTGACGGCGCACGGCTCGATGCCGGAGAAAGGCGACAACGCCGTTCACAAGGCCGCACGCGCTATCACCGCGCTACAGGATTTCGATTTCAATTTCGCTCGACACGCCGTTCTCGGCGGCCCGACGCTCAATGTCGGCACGATCAAAGGTGGACTGAACATCAATTCCGTGCCGGACCATGCTGCGATCGGCATCGACATCCGCACGATTCCGGGACAGAGCCACGGCAAGATCCGTGACCAACTGGCAAGCTATCTCGGAGACGATGTTGCGCTCAGTACGCTGCTCGATGCGGAAAGCGTCTGGACCAGTCCCGACGATGCATGGATCGGTGATGTCTTCCGCATCACACACGACGTTGCCGGTTTCGGCGATAAGCCCGCCGCTGCGCCCTATTTCACCGATGCATCGGTTCTGACCCCGGCCATCGGATCGCCGCCGACAGCCATCATCGGGCCCGGAGAACTCGCATTGGCGCATCAGACGGACGAGTATTGCCTGGTCTCGCGAATCGAGCAGGCAACCGAAATCTATTCGCGGATGATACGGAGCTGGTGCGGCGTCTAGCGGCGCGGCCGATTACTCGGCCGCGATACGCACTTCCGGTGCCGCCGCCTTGATATCCGGCGTCACGTGCTGCTCGAACTTGCCGAAATTCTTCTGGAACATCGCGACGAGATCGCGCGCGGTCCTGTCGAATTCGGCCTTGTCCTTCCATGTCTTGAACGGATTGAGCAGATGCGGCTCGACGCCCGGCACCGAGGTCGGCACGGAGAAACCGAAATACGGATCGGTGCGGAAGTCCGCATTCTTGAGCGAGCCGTTGAGCGCCGCCGTCAGGAGCGTGCGTGTCGCGTTGATCGGCATGCGCCGGCCGACGCCATATTTGCCGCCGGTCCAGCCGGAATTGACCAGCCAGACATCGACTTTGTGCTTGTTGATGTAGTCGCGCAGCAGGTTCGCATAGACCGAGGGATGCCGCGGCAGGAACGGCGCGCCGAAGCAGGTCGAGAATTCCGGCTGCACGCCGACCAGCCCCTTTTCGGTGCCGGCGACCTTGGCCGTGTAGCCCGACAGGAAGTGATACATAGCCTGCGTCGGCGTCAGCTTGGCGATCGGCGGCATCACGCCATAGGCATCGGCGGTCAGGAAGATGATGTTCTTCGGATGGCCCGCGCGTCCGCTGCGCGAGGCATTCGGGATAAAATCGAGCGGATAGGCCGAACGCGTGTTCTCGGTCTTCGAGCCGTCATCGTAGTCGGGCACGCGCGTGACCGAATCGAACGCGACGTTTTCCAGCACCGCGCCGAAACGATTGGTGGCGTCCCAGATCATCGGCTCTGCTTCCTGCGAGAGCTTGATGGTCTTGGCGTAGCAGCCGCCTTCGAAATTGAAGATGCCATCCGGGCCCCAGCCTGTCTCGTCGTCGCCGATCAGGATGCGGTTCGGATCGGCCGACAGCGTCGTCTTGCCCGTTCCGGACAGGCCGAAGAACAGCGCGCTCTCGCCCTCGTGGCTGACATTGGCCGAGCAGTGCATCGGCACGACATTCTGCGCAGGCAGATAGAAATTGAGCGTGGTGAACACCGACTTCTTCATCTCGCCCGCGTAGGACGAGCCGCAGATCAGAACGATCTTTCGCGTGAAGTCGATCGCGACCATTGTATCCGAGCCCTCGCGACCGCCGTGACGTTTGGCGTCGGGCTTGAACGACGGGAAATCGACGATGGTGAGTTCGGGAACGAAGTCAGCGAGATCTTTGCGCTCGGGGCGGATCAACAGCTGGCGGATGAACAGAGAGTGCCAGGCGAGTTCGGTGAAGATACGGGTCTTGATCCGGTATTTCGGATCGGCGCCACCATAAAGATCTTGCGCGAAAAGCTTCTTGCCCTCGGCATGTTTCAGGAAATCGGCAAGCAGATTGTCGAAGTTCTCCTTCGACATCTTGCGATTGCCGTCCCACCAGAGCGAATCGCGGGTGAGGTCGTCAACGACGGTATGCTTGTCCTTGGGACTGCGGCCGGTGTGGTGACCCGTTTCCGCGCAGAGCGCGCCGCCGGCGACGATCGCAGCTTCACCCGCCGCGGTCGCATACTCATACAGAGTCGGCTC
Source organism: uncultured Alphaproteobacteria bacterium (assembly GCA_963707615.1). Lineage (GTDB taxonomy): Bacteria > Pseudomonadota > Alphaproteobacteria > Rhizobiales > Xanthobacteraceae > Pseudolabrys. The sequence goes on along the minus strand of CAVPQT010000004.1, from coordinate 783,526 downwards.
GGTCAGGTTCCAGCGCAGCTCCACCAGATTTTTGAAACCGAACTTCTCGGCACCATAGGCACCGTTCCGTACACCCTGCTCTTGCACGCGATTTTCTCCCAAACAGGCCGCTTTATTGCCAGAACCTCTTGCGGGGCTCTTTGTCCCCGCTGCGGCTATTAAGACGATTATAGCCCCTTGCCCGAAGGCGCGCGACCATAGTCAGAGCCCTCCCGAAAGCCAAGAAAAAATGGCATGCGAGGTCTGCAGGCCGCGTTGCGCTGCATCAATATTTTCGAATAACGCCGGCCTACTCAACCAACCCCTTGTCCGTAAGCCACTTCTGAATCAGGTCGGAAACCTGGGCGTTGTTCTTGTCCATCATCAACATGTGGGAATTTCCCTTGATGCCAACGTCCGGCAGGTTAACCACATCGGCACTTCCACCCGCGGCACGGATCGCTTCCGCATAGTCGACGCCGATCTGCCGCATTTTTGGCCAGCGACTGTCGAGCGGAATGTAATCGCCATAGACGACGAGGGTCGGGATGTTCTTCAGCCTGCCGGCCTGCGCCTTGTCGCCGGCCACGGCCGGTTCGACTGCAACGATCGCCTTTATCTTGTCGGGGCGCGCCTGCGCGACCGTGAAGCCGAACCCGCCCGCCTGGCTGTGAAACAAAAGAACGCACGGACAGACCTTGTCGACCAGCGCGGTATAGGCGGCGATGATCGCATCATCGGTATTGGTCCAGCGTGGCACGATCTGCTTGGTGAAGTTGTCGTAGGCTTCGACCGGGAATTGGCTGCCGACATTCACTTTCATCTTGGCCGGATCGGCGTTCCATGAGCCAAGACCCTGGCCGATGCGGAAGCGCTCGAATGGATTGGCCTTCGTCAGGAAATTCGGTTCGCTGTTCCACACATCGGGCGGTGCGAAACCGGATCGACCGCGTTCGACCGCGTCGGAATTGTAGACGTCCCAGCCTTTGCGGATGAACAGATTGAGCCAGCCTTCGCGGCCGTCGGGCGTGGTCTCGTAGGTCGCTCCGGTCAGCCCGCCCCCGTGCCACATCAGCAGCGGATATTTTCCCTTGCGATTTTGCGGCAGGAAGTACTGCACGTACATCTGTTCGACCTGATAGAGGCCGTTTGGATCGACTTTCGCTGGAACACCGCCGGCGCCGAAAACAATTTCCTTCACTGGCTTGCCGGAAATTTCCACGACACGTCCGCCGACATGGAAAGAGCCCATGTCTCGCAGCGTGATCGGTTCGCCGGCAAATGATGGATTGATCGCCGCGGCACTGAGCAGAATCGAGAACAGTGTCTTACGCATTGTTTCGCTCCCGGACATTTTATCGTTGCCGGCAGTCTGACTCATTCGGAACGGCTTGGCGATAAAGCATTCGTAAACGCCGGACAGATGTTGGGCCGCCGCCCGCGTCAGCTTGCCCGTGCCTGCTCGGCGAGCTGTCGCAAAATCGCACGCAGCGGACCCGGCGCCGTGATGCGCTGCGGAAACGGCAAGCGCAGCGCTGATCGTCCTTGCTGCAGTTCGAGACCGTCGGGATCGATGCCGACGCAACGCCAGTCGCCGTCCGGCGCTCCAAGCAATTTCGTCGCGTATAAGCGGCAGGCATCGGCGTGATCTTCATTCATGTGCGCGATCGCGCCGGGCTCGGCTTCGATCAGCGCCTGCGCGTCCGATACGTCGGCGAGCAGATCTTTCGCGTCGATGTCCACGATGCGTCCGAAGCCGGCAACCAGATGCGCACGCCCGATCTGCATTCGGTAAAATGCGAAGTCACCGAAGTTCGCAAACATCTCGGCCTCCGGGTGACGCCTCAAATAGGCGTCGGCCACCGAGGGGTCGGATTTCGCGCACCTTCCCATCAGCATGATGCGTGCGCCCTCCAGCGGATCTCCCTCCTTGCGCTCGTCCAGCATCAACGACACGCGCGCATCGGCCAGGATGTTCTTGGTGTGCAGGGCCAGGTTCGACAGCAAGAGCAGCGGCGTGCCATCGATTGCGGTGGCCACGTTGACCAGGGAACAATAGGGGTCACCGGAGCTGGGCATCAATGTTGCGAGGGCGGCGGAACGGCTCTCGCGCAGCAGCTTCCTCGCAGCCAGGCGGGCATCAAAGGCTTTATCGGGCTTCATTGAATGGTCGCTCGCACGATCACGATTTCGGCCCCCGCACCAGTTTGTACGTCCTTGGGGTTGAAATCGCTACCGAATCACATAGTTGATGCAAAGAGGCCACATTTAGGACCCCGTTTGTGGGGTTCAAAAAGCGCGGGACATCACGGAAGAGGGGCACATGCCGACAATCGCTCTCGTCGACGATGACCGCAATATCCTGACGTCAGTATCCATGGCTCTCGAGGCAGAGGGCTATCGGATCATGGCGTACACCGACGGCGCCTCGGCACTCGACGGCTTCAAGTCGTCGCCGCCGGATCTTGCGATCCTCGACATCAAGATGCCGCGCATGGACGGAATGGAGACGCTGCGGCGCCTTCGGCAGAAGACCGACATCCCGGTGATCTTCCTCACGTCGAAGGACGAGGAGATCGACGAATTGTTCGGTCTCAAAATGGGGGCCGACGATTTTATCCGTAAGCCTTTCTCACAGCGGCTTCTGGTCGAGCGCGTGAAGGCTGTGCTGCGCCGCTCAAGTCCGAAAGACGGCACTCCGCCAAAAGAGATCGATTCCGCCAAGGTCCTGGAACGCGGCCTGCTCCGCATGGACCCCGAGCGCCACACCTGCACCTGGAAGGGCGAGGCCGTGACGCTGACCGTCACCGAGTTCCTTATCCTTCAGGCACTCGCCACCCGGCCCGGCGTGGTTAAGAGCCGCAATGCGCTGATGGACGCGGCCTATGACGACCAAGTTTACGTGGATGACCGCACCATCGACAGCCACATCAAGCGCTTGCGCAAGAAATTCAAGGTGGTTGACGACGATTTCGAGATGATCGAGACCCTTTATGGCGTCGGCTATCGTTTCAAGGAATGAAATAATCTTGATGACGCGGCCCGCCTGGGCGGCCTGACGAAGCGTCCCGGCTTGCGGTAAAATACCCCCGGAGCTCGGATCGCGCATGATCCCGAAGAGGCGCTGGCTTTTTCGGACGAGATTATGCGCCGGCAAACGGGCCCACGGTCAACCCGGCTGGATTGAACGAAGTGCTCGATCGAACCGCGGAAATTGTTGCGCAGAACGCCGAAGCCGAACCGATCGGCAAAGCAGCTGTGCGCCCGGAGTTCCAGGCAGCAAAGCGGCGCCGTGCGGCGCGTGCTGGGCTCGATCTGGCATTTCTTCGTATCGCAAAGTTTTTCCAGTCTCACCCGGCGCATCGTCTTCCTCAATCTTGCCGGCCTCGTCGCACTCGTCACAGGCGTCCTCTACCTGTCGCAATTCCGCGCCGGACTGATCGACGCGCGCGTACAGAGCTTGCTGACGCAGAGCGAAATCATCGCCGGCGCCATTGCGGCATCGGCCACGGTCGAAACCGATTCCATCACGATCGATCCAGAACGTCTGCTTGAGCTGCAGGCCGGCGAGAGCTATGGCCCGGCGGACGATTCTCTCTCAGGCATCGAATTCCCCATCAATCCGGAACGCGTTGCGCCGCTGTTGCGGCGCCTCGTCTCACCGACCAAGACACGTGCGCGCATCTATGATCGCGATGGCGTCCTCATTCTCGACAGCCGAAATCTTTACGGGCGTGGCGACGTGCTGCGTTTCGACTTGCCGCCGCCGAGCGCAGAAAAGCCGGGCCTGATGGAGCGCACGTTCATTGCGATGCGCCGCTGGTTCGGTCGCGGCGATCTGCCTCTGTACAACGAACTCGGTCCGGAAAACGGAAAGGGCTACGAGGAAGTCACCCAGGCGCTCAACGGCGCACATGCCAGCATGGTGCGTGTCAACGACCGCGGTGAGGTCATCGTTTCCGTCGCGGTGCCCGTGCAGCGGTTTCGTGCCGTTCGTGGCGCGCTGATGTTGTCGACACAGGGCGCCGACATCGACGACATGGTGGAAGCCGAGCGGCTCGCGATCGTAAAGGTGTTCTTCGTCGCCGCCGGCGTCATGGTCGTGCTGTCGATGCTGCTCGCCGGCACCATCGCGGGTCCGGTGCGTCGTCTCGCCGACGGTGCCGAACGTGTTCGCCGCCGCATTCGCAGTCGCGTTGAAATTCCCGACTTCACGGGCCGACGCGACGAAATCGGAGAACTCTCGGGCGCGCTGCGTGACATGACCAACGCGCTCTATAGCCGCATTGAAGGGATCGAGAGTTTCGCCGCAGATGTCGCACACGAGCTGCGCAATCCCCTCACCTCGCTGCGCTCGGCTGTGGAAACGCTGCCCTTGGCCAAGACCGATCAAAGCCGGCAACGCCTCCTCGCTGTGATCGAGCACGACGTCAAGAGACTCGACCGATTGATTTCGGACATATCCGACGCCAGCCGGCTCGATGCCGAATTGCAACGGCAGGAAGCTGCCCCCGTCGATCTCGCGAAATTACTCGACGCCCTCGTCAAGGCGGCAAATGAAATCCGCAGCGACGATGTCAACGTGACGCTGACCTTCGAAGGCAGTGCTCTTTCAAACTTCAAGGTTGCCGGACACGACTCGAGGCTCGGTCAGGTCGTCAGCAACCTGGTCGACAACGCGCGTTCGTTTTCACCGCCCGGCGGCACCGTGCGCATCACGTGCCGACGCTTGAAAGACGAAGTGGAAATCATGGTCGATGATGACGGGCCAGGGATTCGTCCAGAAGCACTCGAGAAAATTTTCGAGCGCTTTTACACGGACCGGCCGGAACACGGGTTCGGCCAGAATTCCGGCCTCGGTCTGTCGATTTCCAAGCAGATCATCGAAGCCCATGGCGGCAAGATCCGCGTCGAGAATCGCACCAGCGTCGCAGGCGGCTACGATGAGCCACGCGTGCTGGGTGCCCGCTTCGTGGTGCGGCTGCCGGCAACCTGATGGCCCGGCCGGACGCAACGATCCACGCCAGCGCTGTGCTTGTCGGTCCGAAAGCCGTCCTGATCCGTGGCCCCTCCGGCTCCGGCAAGTCACGGCTTGCATGGGACCTTCTGATCGCGGCCACACAGGGTCTTCTGCCTTTTGCGCGACTTGTCGCGGACGATCGGGCCTATCTGGAAAACCACGCGGGGCGCCTGGTCGTACGTGGGGCGCAGCCGTTGGCGGGCATGATCGAGATCCGGGGCCTCGGCATCCGGAAAGTCGAGGTGGAGCCGTTCTCGGTCGTCGGCCTGGTCGTCGATCTTGATGCCGCGGATGCCGGACGGCACCCCGAGAAATCGGCCAGAACGACAGTCATCGAAGGGGTTTCGCTGCCGCGGCTAGGGGTCGCAGCCGGGACGGCTGGCCTCCATTTGGTATTGGCTGCCATGCGCACCCCCTCTGCGGGTGATTGACCGGTCGCTGCCGCTTGGGGTACCCCCGCCGCCTATCGACCAATCGAGAAAATTAACCACAACGGGCCTAGGATCGCGCCGCCCAAAAGAGCACGCACCGAGCCCACCTTGGCACCGTCTTTCCGCAGTGCAACAGAGCGCCTATATAGCGAAAGAACCCCTTGCAATGGGGTTTCAGATGGGCGTGAATGTGCGCCCTTTCGTGCGGCGCAGCGTAGCGCCCGCGAGGAGTTAGGGATGATCGGCCTCGTACTTGTGACTCATGGGCGGCTCGCCATCGAGTTTCGCTCAGCGCTGGAGCATGTGGTCGGACCCCAGCGTCAGATCGAGGCAATAACCATTGGCCCCGACGATGACGTCGAGCAATGTCGCAAGAACATTCTCGAGGCGGTCAAGCGCGTCGACAGCGGCGAAGGCGTTGCAATTCTCACCGACATGTTCGGTGGCACGCCATCCAACCTCGCCATCTCCGTGATGAGCCAGCCCAAGGTCGAGGTGCTGGCTGGTATCAATTTACCGATGCTTATCAAGCTCGCGAAGATCCGCGAGATTTGCCCGCTCCAGGATGCTGTTGCTGCAGCCCAGGAAGCGGGCCGCAAGTACTGCACTATCGCCAGCCGGGTCCTCAACGGTAAATGAGCCCACGCGCGTCAGCGGACGACCCGCCCGTCGTTCGCGAGGTGGAGATCGTCAACAAAAAGGGACTGCACGCCCGGGCCTCCGCCAAATTCGTGCAAACCGCCGAGAAGTTCGACGCTGCCATTACCGTAACGCGCGGCCATGAAACCGTTGGCGGGACTTCGATTATGGGGCTCATGATGCTGGCCGCCGGTCCCGGCGCGAGCATCATCATCAAGGCCATCGGCAAGGATGCCGCCATCGCCGTCGATACATTGGCCAAACTGGTGTGCGACGGGTTCGGCGAGGAAGACTGAGCTTCCTTTCCCTACATAAAGAAATCTTTATATATGCGTTGCGAGGCAGTCGCCGGGCTGTTATAGGCACGCCCAGCCAAGCCACCCGCAAGTCACCCGTATGAGTCAGGAACCGTCATGACTGCTGCTGTAAAGCCGAAAGCCCAAGCCGGCGACTACATCGTCAAGGACATCTCGCTCGCCGAATTCGGCCGCAAGGAAATCTCGCTCGCCGAAACGGAAATGCCCGGCCTGATGGCGACCCGTGAGGAATACGGCCCCAAGAAGCCGCTCAAGGGAGCGCGCATCGCCGGCTCTCTTCACATGACCATCCAGACCGCGGTGCTGATCGAGACTTTGGTGGCGCTTGGCGCCGACGTGCGCTGGGTCTCCTGCAACATCTATTCGACCCAGGACCATGCCGCCGCGGCGATCGCCGCCGCGGGCGTTCCCGTGTTCGCGATCAAGGGCGAGAGCCTCAAGGACTACTGGGACTACACCGCCAAGCTGTTCGAGTGGCACGGCGGCGGTACACCCAACATGATCCTCGACGACGGCGGCGACGCTACCATGCTGGTGCACAACGGGTTGCGCGCCGAACAAGGAGACATCGCCTTCCTCGACAAGCCCACGTCCGAGGAAGAGGAAGTTTTCTATGCGCTGATCAAAAGGCTTCTGAAGGAAAAGCCGAAGGGCTGGTTCGCCGAGATTGCCAAAAACATTAAGGGCGTCTCAGAGGAGACCACGACTGGTGTGCATCGCCTCTATCTGATGGAGAAGGCGGGAAAACTTCTTTTTCCAGCGATAAACGTGAACGACAGTGTCACCAAGTCGAAGTTCGATAATCTCTATGGCTGCCGCGAGTCGCTTGTCGACGGCATCCGCCGCGGTACCGACGTCATGATGTCGGGCAAGGTGGCGATGGTCGCGGGCTTCGGGGACGTCGGCAAAGGGTCCGCAGCATCGCTGCGTCAGGCCGGTTGCCGCGTGATGGTGTCCGAAATCGATCCGATCTGCGCGCTTCAGGCGGCGATGGAAGGCTATCAAGTTGTGACGATGGAGGATGCCGCGCCGATCGCCGACATCTTCGTCACCGCGACCGGCAACAAGGACATCATCACCATCGATCACATGCGGAAGATGAAAGATCGGGCCATCGTCTGCAACATTGGCCACTTCGACAACGAGATCCAGATCGCGCACCTGAAGAACCTGAAATGGACCAACATCAAGCCGCAGGTCGATGAGATCGAATTCCCCGATCGCCACCGCATCATCTTGTTGTCGGAAGGTCGGTTGGTGAACCTCGGCAACGCCATGGGTCATCCAAGCTTCGTGATGTCGGCATCGTTTACCAACCAGACGCTGGCGCAGATCGAACTGTTCGCCAACCAGGGCAAGTACGAGAAGAAGGTTTACGTGCTGCCGAAGACGCTGGACGAAAAGGTGGCGCGGCTGCATCTCGCCAAGATCGGCGTGAAGCTGACCGAACTACGTGCCGATCAGGCCTCCTACATTGGTGTGCCGCAGGCCGGTCCGTTCAAGAGCGATCACTACCGTTACTGAGCTTTGATACGGCGCTCGTTTCCGCATGCCCGGCTTACGCCGGGTATGCGCGTTTTTAGACCCAATGTTCTCGTAGAAAGACCGACTCTGGCATGCTTGTAGGACCGCAGCCCTAGTGTTATCTCGCCCGCAATGACGACGTCACCGATTCAGAACATCCGCAATTTCTCCATTGTCGCGCATATCGACCATGGCAAGTCGACGCTCGCCGACCGGCTGATCCAGCTGACCGGCGGACTGGAGGAGCGCGAGATGAAGGAACAGGTGCTCGATTCCATGGATATCGAGCGCGAGCGCGGAATAACCATCAAGGCGCAAACGGTGCGCCTCAACTACAAGGCGCGGGACGGCAAATCCTACGTGCTCAACCTGATCGACACGCCAGGCCACGTCGACTTCGCCTACGAGGTCAACCGTTCGCTCGCGGCCTGCGAAGGTTCCCTGCTGGTGGTGGATGCGAGCCAAGGGGTCGAAGCGCAGACGCTCGCCAACGTCTACCAGGCCATCGATAACGGCCACGAGATCGTGCCGGTACTCAACAAGGTCGATTTACCCGCTGCCGAGCCGGCAAAAGTCAAGCAACAGATCGAAGATGTCATCGGTCTCGATGCAAGCAATGCCATCGAGATTTCCGCCAAAACCGGCCTGAACGTCCCGGAAGTTTTGGAAGCCATCGTTACCCGACTGCCGCCGCCGAAGGGCGACCGCGACGCCCCACTAAAGGCCTTGCTGGTCGATAGTTGGTATGACCTCTATCTCGGCGTGGTCGTGCTCGTGCGCGTTGTCGATGGCGTGCTCAAAAAGGGCCAACGCATCCGCATGATCGGCATCGACGCCGCCTATGAAGTTGATCGTGTCGGCGTGTTCACGCCCAAGCTCGCGCAAGTCGACGAGCTTGGCCCCGGCGAGATCGGGATGCTCACCGCGTCGATCAAGGAAGTGGCCGACACCCGTGTCGGCGACACCATCACCGACGAGCGCAATCCGGTAGACGAGCCGCTACCCGGCTTCAGGCCGGCGATCCCGGTCGTGTTTTGCGGCCTGTTCCCGGTCGATGCGGCGCAGTTCGAGGATTTACGCGCAGCGATGGGCCGGCTTCGGCTCAACGATGCCAGCTTCACCTACGAGATGGAGACTTCCGCTGCACTCGGTTTCGGCTTCCGCTGCGGCTTCCTTGGTCTGTTGCATCTCGAGATCATTCAGGAACGGTTGGCGCGCGAGTTCAATCTCGACCTGATCGCGACCGCACCGTCGGTCATTTACAAAATGGCGCTGCGCAACGGCAGCTCGCTCGAAATTCACAATCCTGTGGACATGCCGGACCCGACGCAAATTCTGGAAATGCAGGAGCCTTGGATCGAGGCAACGATTTTGACGCCGGACGAATATCTCGGCGCGGTACTCAAACTCTGCCAGGATCGCCGCGGGGTGCAAAAAGAGCTCACTTATGTGGGCAACCGCGCGATGGTGAAATACGACCTTCCGCTTAACGAGGTGGTGTTCGATTTCTACGATCGACTGAAATCGGTCTCGCGCGGCTACGCCTCCTTTGATTATCACCTCACCGACTACCGGGTGGCCGACCTGGTGAAATTGCAGATGCTGGTCAATGGCGACCCCGTCGATGCGCTTGCCATGCTTGTGCACCGGACGCGGGCTGAATCCCGTGGGCGCGCAATGGCAGAGAAGCTGAAAGAACTGATCCCGCCGCACATGTTCCAGGTACCGATCCAGGCCGCAATCGGCGGCAAAATCATCGCACGGGAAACCGTGCGCGCCTTCCGCAAGGACGTCACCGCCAAATGTTATGGCGGCGACGCCACGCGCAAACGCAAGCTTCTGGACAAGCAGAAGGAAGGCAAAAAACGCATGCGGCAATTCGGCAAGGTCGACATTCCGCAGGAAGCGTTCATCGCCGCGCTGAAAGTGGACGTCTAGGCGCTTCGGTCGCTACCGCCACTGCCAGTACGAACGCGAACGGTTGTCGCCCCAGGAGCGGCTGCCGTCCCATGAGTTGCTGAAATTATTTTCATAGGATTGGTTTGGAGTGGTTTGCCAATCGTTCTCGCGCGCGCGTTGCGCCGGCGCTTCACCGGTGACCACGATGCGCGTGTCGTCGGTGCGATCCTTGACGAGCGCAAACAGCACCGAGGCATTTGACGGAGACAGGCGGATGCAGCCGTGCGAAGCGGGTCTGCCCAGACGCGAGACCTCATAGCTGCCATGAATTGCGTAGCCCCCATCGAAAAAGATCGAATAGGGCATCGGCGACATGTCGTATTTGCGCGAGAACCATTTGCGTTCGAGCCGCTGCGGCCTGTAGCTGCCGTTCGGCGTGCTGTAACCCCAGCGTCCCGTCGACACGGGCCACTGGTAGCGGTCGGCGCCGTCCACCACGACCGTCAAACGCTGCGCTGACTTGTCGACCGTGACGACAATTCCGGACTGAGCCGGATCACTGGAAAACGCGAGAATAAGGACGAAGAGGAAGAGAGGGACAACGACGCGATACAAGGGCTACCCTCCATTACGCAAACTGCACCCGCGGATGGCACAAGTTCACTCATTTAGATAAAAACGTACTGACTTAGGTCCACGCGTCTCAATTGTAGCAATAATTCGTACAATGGAACCTGTGCCGCTACAAATGTACGCTCGTATAATTAACCTGACAGACAGTAGCGGAATCGGTAGACGGGAGACGTCATGTTCGAACGAATCGTGACCCCATCCGTTCTGTCGGTTGCAATTGTCGCAGGCGTGCTTGCTGCCGGCGGCTGCACGGCCCTGGCGCAGACATCGGCCGTTGCCGCAACGCCGCCAAAGCCCGTTAATGCCGAGCAACCGAAAGACCCCTCGCCGGTCGATCAAAAAGAGCTCGCTCAGAAAGAGAAATCTCTGTCGGCCAAGCAGCTTTTCGGCTCGGTACAGCTTCCCTCGATCGGCAAAGCCGTATCGATCGGTTACTACCCGCGCGGGTGTCTATCCGGCGGCGTTGAATTCCCGGTCAGCGGATCGACGTGGCAGGTGATGCGGCTGTCGCGTAACCGCAATTGGGGCCACCCCAATTTGATCCACTTCCTTGAAAAATTCGCGCCTCTCGCGGCCAAGGCCACTGGCTGGAACGGTATCCTGGTCGGCGACCTGGCCCAGCCGCGCGGCGGACCATCACCCTCCGATCACGCCAGTCACCAGACCGGACTCGATGTCGACATCTGGTTCATGCCGATGCCTGATCGCGTTTTGACCAAGGAAGAACGCGATACCATCCAGGCCATCAGTCTCGTGTCTGACGACTGGAAGCATCTCAATACGAGCACATGGACCCCGCAGCACGTTGAGTTCATCAAGACGGCCGCGCAGCAACCCGAAGTGCAACGCGTGCTGGTGAACGCGGTCATCAAGAAAGAGCTGTGCCGCGTGGAAGCAAACAAGCCGCACGCATGGCTCGCCAAAGTGCGCCCTTGGTATAAACATCACGACCACATTCACGTGCGCCTGAAATGCCCGGGCGACTCGCCGAATTGCAAGGCGCAGAGCCCGGTAGCCGGCGATGATGGCTGCAACTCCAAGGAGCTCGATCGCTGGCTGACAGACAAGGTGCTGCATCCGACGATTGCTGCGCCAGGCAAACCGGCGAAGCCGATGATGCTTTCGGCTCTTCCGCCGGCCTGCAAAACGGTACTCGAGGCGCCCGCCAGCAAGACAAGCCTCGCCAACGACAAGCACTGATCGGGGCAAGGCGCCCAATGTCTCCGGAAAAATCCAGCTCGACAGGTCCTGATGCGCTCAAGATGCTTGCGGCGCTTGAGCGCAAGGTCTTGTGGCTCGCGAGCTGGATGATCCACAACGCCAATCATCTGCGCGAGAACACGGACGGTTTGAAAGTCGGCGGACATCAGGCCTCAAGCGCTTCGCTCGCGACCATCATGACGGCTCTCTATTTCGACGTGCTGCGCCCGCAGGATCGCGTCGCGGTCAAGCCGCACGCAAGCCCGATCTTTCACGCGATCCAGTATCTGCTCGGCAAACAGACGCGCGAGCGGCTTGAAGCCTTCCGCGGCTACAAGGGCGCGCAGAGTTATCCATCCCGCACCAAGGACTCTGACGACGTGGATTTTTCCACCGGCTCGGTCGGCCTTGGCGTTGCGCAGACGCTGTTCGCCTCGCTGACGCAGGATTATGTGCGCGCGCATGGCTGGGGTCTCGATCGGCCCGAGGGGCGCATGGTCGCGCTGGTAGGCGATGCCGAACTCGACGAGGGCAACATCTTCGAAGCGTTGCTCGAAGGCTGGAAGCAGGGCCTGCGCAATTGCTGGTGGATCATCGATTACAACCGGCAAAGTCTCGATGCTGTCGTGCGCGAAGGCCTGTGGGCGCGCTACGAGCAGCTCTTCACTAATTTCGGATGGAACGTCGTCATTTTGAAATACGGCTCACTGCAGGAAGCAGCATTCAAGGAGCCGGGCGGCGAGACGCTACGGAAATGGATCGATAACTGTCCGAACCAGCTCTACTCGGCGCTGGTATTTGCCGGTGGCGCGGCATGGCGCAAGCGGCTGAACGATGAAATCGGCGACCAGGGCAATGTCAGCAAACTGATCGAAAAGCGCAGCGATGACGAGCTTGCGGCCCTGATGAACAATCTCGGCGGGCACGACCTGCCATCAGTGCTGAATGCATTTCACAATGCCGATCCCGAAAGGCCGACCTGCTTCATCTGCTACACAGTGAAGGGCTTCGGGCTGCCGTTTGCCGGGCACAAGGACAACCACGCCGGCCTCATGACCCCGCAGCAGATGGAGACTTTCCGTCAGGCGATGGACGTGCGGCCCGGCCACGAGTGGGACAAGTACGAAGGGCTCGCGCCGACGGCGCAGCAACTGCAGTCATTCCTCGATCATGTTCCCTTTGCGACGTCGGAGCTGCGCCGACTCAATGCTCCGACGCTGGCCGTGCCGGAAAGCCTTTCCGTAACGATCCAGCCGGTCATGTCGACACAAACCGGCTTCGGCTCGATCCTCAACGAGATCGGTCGCGGTGAAAGCGATTTCGCGCGCCACATCGTCACCACATCGCCTGACGTGACCGTGTCGACCAATCTTGGGCCCTGGGTGAACCGACGCGGGCTGTTCGCGCGTCAGGCCATGGCCGACACCTTCAAGAGCGAACGCATCCCGTCGACTTTCAATTGGGAATTCTCACCCAAGGGACAGCACATCGAACTCGGCATCGCCGAGATGAACCTGTTTATCCTGCTGTCGGCGCTCGGTCTGTCGCATACCATCAACGGCGAACGCCTTCTGCCGATCGGCACGCTGTACGATCCTTTCATCGCGCGCGGCCTCGATGCTCTCAACTATGCCTGCTACCAGGATGCACGCTTTATGATTGTGGCAACGCCGTCCGGGATCACCCTCGCCGGCGAAGGTGGCGCGCATCAGTCGATCGCCGAGCCGTTGATTGGCTTGGCGCAGGACGGGCTCGCCAGCTTCGAGCCCGCTTACGTCGACGAACTTGCCGCCATCATGGACTGGGCTTTCTCGTATATGCAGAAGGACGGAGACACGGCTCCTTCCGACCGCACCTGGCTTCGCGACGAAACCGGAGGCTCGATCTATCTGCGACTGTCGACGCGACCGATCGACCAGATCAAACGGGAGATGACGCCGGAGCTGCGGCAGCAGATCGTTGACGGCGCCTATTGGCAGCGCAAGCCGGGTCCCAACTGCCAGGTGGTCGTCGCTTATACCGGCGCGGTTGCGCCGGAAGCGATCGAGGCCGTGGGCCTGATGGCCGAAGACCGTCGCGATGTCGGGTTACTCGCGATCACCTCGGCCGATCGGCTCAACGCGGGTTGGACCGCGGCGCAACGCGCGCGTGAGCGCGGTTTGGTGCACGCGCGGTCACATATCGAGCGGCTGCTCGCCGATGTGCCGCCTCATTGCGGCATTGTCACGGTGCTCGACGGACATCCCGCAACCTTGGCGTGGCTTGGCGCAGTCGCCGGCCACAGGACACGACCCTTGGGCGTCGAGCATTTCGGACAGACCGGATCGCTCGCCGAGCTCTACCGGCACTACGGCATCGATGCCAACGCGATCGTCGCGGCGGCGCAGGCCATCGCACCTGGCCGCCCGATCCGTCATCTGAAGGCTTTGCCCTGACCGGCGCTACGCGCCGAACAACAGACGGACAAAAAAGAAAATAACCATCCACACGATGATCGCGCAGACAATGACTGCGATTGTGTAGATGATTGCCTTGTCCGTCGGCGGCCGCATCAGCCCGGTAATGCCGGTGTACAGCAGGTAGAAACTGTACAAACCGAGGATGCTGAGGAAGGACAGAAGCGGAATGATGTTGAATACGCCGGCCACCCAGGCGGCGGTCGGTGCGTAGGCCGAAACCCTCATCGCATTATCGGGACTCTTTCGTGCACCGAACGTGCCGGCCAGAAAATCGATGACGTAGGCAAGAATAAACACGCCAATCAGCGACAGCACATAAAGAACTATGGCGCTTGCCAGGCCGAGACCGATGCCAATCCGATACCCGTCCACTCCGATCAGCGTCGTACCGATAAATGAGCAGACCGCGGGGATCGCGGCGACGATCGCGACATAATTTGGAATCAGATACCCGGCATTCCCGGGCTCACCCTCGATGGCACCCCATTCCGACTTCGGTTGAAGCAGGATCCCTTTGACCCGTTCCACGAGATTCATGACACCCCTCCATTGATCCCGGCTCCAACTATAAACCTTTTTGGTCCTCCAAAATCATCGCCGCACCCTTTTCCGCAATCATCATTGTCGGCGAATTGGTATTCCCGGATGTGATTGAGGGCATCACGGACGCATCCACGATGCGCAAGCGATCGATGCCGATGACACGCAGCCGCGCATCCACGACCGCCCGCTCATCGTCATTGCGGCCCATGCGCGCGGTACCGACCGGATGAAATATTGTTGTGCCGATATCACCAGCGGCTTTGACCAGGCCCGCCTCATCATCGTTGCGTACCTGTGTGCCGGGAAGAAATTCGACCGGCGAATATTTCCGCAAAGCCGGCTGCGCAACGATCTCGCGCGTGACGCGGATTGAATCGGCGGCAACGCGCTGGTCTTCGGGCGTCGCCAGGTAGTTCGGGCTGATTGCCGGCGCCTGCGAGGGATCTTTCGATTTGAGCGTGAGCGCGCCGCGGCTCGTCGGACGCACATTTGTCACGCTCGCGGTGAAGGCCGGAAACGGATGCAGCGGTTCGCCGAACTTCTCAAGCGACAGCGGCTGCACGTGATACTGGATATTGGCGGTGCTTTGCGAGGCGTCCGATTTGGTAAAAGCGCCAAGCTGCGACGGCGCCATGGTCATAGGCCCTCGCCGACGCAGCGCATAGTCGAGGCCCATGCCCAGCCGATTGAACACTGACGCATAGGTTTCGTTCAGCGTCTTCACGCCGGACACCTTGAAGATCATACGCAGCTGCAGGTGATCGTGCAGGTTGGCGCCGACACCCGGCTTGTCGAGCGTGACCGGGACTCCGAAATGCGACAGCTGGGCCGCTGGACCGATGCCAGAAAGCATCATGATGTGCGGCGAGCCGATCGCTCCGGCAGAGAGAATGACCTCGCCGCGACAGCGGGCACTGCGAAGTTCGCCACCTTGCCGCCAGCGCACGCCCACCGCGCGCTTGCCATCCAGCTCAAGCCCTTCGACCAGGCAGCCCGTTTCGAGGCGGAGGTTGGTCCGATGCAACACCGGCTTGAGAAAGCCGCGCGCCGCCGACCAGCGCCGGCCACGCTTCTGGTTGACGTGGAAATAACAGATGCCGTTGTTGTCGCCTGTGTTCGGGTCCTCGACGGTCGGAATTCCGTATTGGTTTGCCGCTTCACGAAACGCGTCAAGAATTTCCCAGGTCAGGCGCGGGTACTCGACGCGCCACTCGCCGCCCGCGGCGTGATGATCGCTTTTCAGGAAATGATCGACGTGTTTGCGAAAGTAAGGCCGCACGTCGTCCCACGACCAGCCGGGCAGACCCAGCTGCCGCCAATGATCGTAGTCGCCGGACTGGCCCAGCATGTAGATCATGCCATTGATCGCCGAAGACCCGCCGATCACCTTTCCTCGCGGATAGTTGAGGCTGCGGCCATTCAGGCCCGGCTCCGGCTCAGTCTTCAGCAGCCAATCAGCGCGCGGATTGCCGATGGCGAAGAGATACCCGACCGGAATGTGAAACCAGATCCAGTTGTCTTTTCCGCCTGCTTCCAAAAGCAGCACGCGTTTTGTGGGATCGGCCGAAAGGCGGTTGGCCAGAACACAACCCGCCGAGCCGGCGCCCACAATGATGTAGTCAAACTCGCCTTCGATCGTCGCCTGCGACATTTCGTTCCCCCGGAGCCAGACTTTACCGCGGTCGGCGGGACTTGCTAGGGTCACACCAATGCAGCGCGCTGTGCGTGTGCTGCATGCATTCGGAACGGCGGTTCCGGTCTTGAATCCAAGTCAATTGACCCCGGCGCCCTTGGTGCCGCAGGAGAACCGCCATGCTTGCACGTGTTTTTGTCTATCTTGCCCTTGTCTGCGCCCTTGCCGGGGCTCCGCAACCGTTGGTCGCGCAGGAGCAGATCACGGTTTTTGCCGCAGCGTCTCTCAAGAACGCGCTCGACGACGTGAACGCTGCCTTCACCAAGGCAACCGGAATCAAAGTGGTCACGAGCTACGAGGCGAGCTCCGCGCTGGCCAAGCAGATCGAGGCGGGCGCTCCGGCCGATGTGTTTATTTCGGCGGACCTGCGGTGGATGGACTATGTAGCCGAGCACAAGCTGATCGATCCGAACACACGTGCAAATCTGCTCGGCAACAAACTGGTGCTGATCGCGCCAACCGATTCAAAGCTCGCCAACGTGACTATCGCGGATGGATTTGACCTGGCGAAACTTGCCGGCGACGGACGCATCGCTGTCGCCGACGTGAAAGCCGTCCCAGCCGGCCTCTACGCAAAGGCAGCACTCGAAAAACTGGGGGCATGGGCAGCGGCTGAGCCAAAGCTCGCGCAGGCCGAAAACGTGCGGGCGACCCTGGCCTTCGTCGCACGCGGTGAAACACCGGTGGGCATCGTCTACGAAACAGACGCCAAGATCGAACCGAAGGTGAAAATTATCGCCACCTTTCCCGACAGCTCATATCCGCCAGTCACTTATCCCGTGGCTGCAACCTCCAGCACCAAGAAGTCGGTTGTCGGCCAGTATCTCAATTTCCTGCGCAGCGCGGCTGCCAAAGCAGTGTTCGAGCGCTACGGGTTCAGCTACCTGATCAAACCGGTGTCATAGGCGGTATCAACGGCGCGTGTTCGACCTTTCGCCCCAGGACTGGACCGCGGTCGCGCTGTCGTTGCGGGTCGCCGCGGTATCGACCGTGATTGCGCTCCCGTTCGGCATTGCTATTGCCATGCTGCTGGCGCGGGGATCGTTCTGGGGGAAATCCCTGCTCGACGCGGTGGTGCACTTGCCACTTGTTTTGCCGCCCGTCGTCACTGGCTACCTGCTGCTGATCAGTCTCGGACGCAGGGCGCCGCTTGGCGCCTTCCTCGCGGATCACTTTGGCATTGTATTCTCGTTTCGCTGGACCGGAGCGGCGGTCGCCTGCGGCGTCATGGCGTTTCCGCTGTTGGTGCGTGCAATCAGGCTGTCGATCGAAGCGATTGACCGCAGGTTTGAAGATGCGGCGGCCACGCTCGGCGCAAACCGCGGCTGGACTTTCATGACGGTCACCTTGCCGCTGGCACTGCCAGGAATCATCGCCGGGATGATGCTTGCTTTCGCACGGGCCCTCGGCGAGTTCGGCGCTACCATCACTTTCGTCTCGAATATTCCGGGCGAGACGCAGACGATTTCGGCCGCGATCTACAGCCTGATCCAGGTTCCGGGTGGCGACGCGGACGCTCTCAAGCTTGTCGTCATATCCGTCGTGATCTGCGTTGTGGCGCTGCTCGCCTCGGAGTGGCTCGCCAAACGCGCTACGGCGCGGCTGCATGGGGCGTGACATGCTGGCCGTACACGTGGAAAAAAATCTCGGTGAGTTCTCAATGAATGTCGCTTTCACGAGCGAAAGCCGCGCCACGGCCTTGTTCGGACCTTCGGGCGCGGGCAAGACGAGCTTGATCAACATGATTGCCGGCCTCCTGCGGCCGGACCGCGGCCGTGTGGAAGTTGACGGCGAAGTGCTGTTCGACAGCGCCGCCCGCATCGACGTTCCCGCCTGGCGTCGCCGGATCGGTTACGTTTTTCAGGAAGGCCGTCTGTTTCCGCACATCTCCGTCCGTCACAATCTCGAGTACGGACGCTGGATGAGCGGTCACAAGTTCGATCCGGCCGCATTTGAGCACGTGGTCGAGTTGCTCGACATCGGTCATTTGCTGGACCGACGCCCGGGCAAGCTTTCCGGCGGCGAACGCCAGCGCATCGCCGTCGGCCGCGCGTTGCTCATGCAGCCGCGTCTCCTCCTGCTCGACGAGCCACTTGCCTCACTCGACACCGCACGCAAGCGCGACATCCTGCCCTATCTCGAACGCCTTCGGGATGAAGCGCAGGTGCCCATGATTTATGTCAGCCACAACGCCAACGAGGTGAAACTCATCGCCAGCCGCGTCGTGTGGCTGGACGGTGGGCGCGTCGCGACAACGGGCGGCGTCGAGCGGCTCGACGCAACGCAGGTCGATATGCTTGCCTAGGGCATGTTTCCGCCCGAGAGAATCATTTGCCTGACCGAGGAAACCGTCGAGACGCTTTATCTCCTCGGCGAGCAGGACCGCATTGTCGGAGTATCGGGCTATGCCGTGCGGCCCCCACAGGTCCGGCGCGAAAAGCCCCGCGTCTCGGCTTTCATCTCCGCAGACGTTCCGAAGATTCTCGCGCTGAAGCCCGATCTGGTCCTCACCTTCTCCGATCTGCAGGCCGATATCGTCGCCGAGCTGATCCGCAAGAACGTCTCTGTTCACGCTTTCAACCAACGCGACGTCGCGGGAATTTTCGACATGATCCGCACGCTCGGCGCGCTGGTCGGCGCGACGGAAAAGGCTAGCGCACTGGCGCGTTCACTGGCCGCGCACGTCGATGCCGTGCACGAGCGCGCGCTTCGGTTGACACAGCGGCCACGCGTTTATTTCGAGGAGTGGGACGAGCCGATGATCTCGGGTATCGCCTGGGTATCGGAACTGATCGAAGCCGCAGGCGGCATCGAGGTATTTCCGCAACTTGCCGTCTGCAAGAACGCCAAGGATCGGATCGTATCGGCCGACGACGTCATTGCCGCGCAGCCAGACATCATCATCGGCTCCTGGTGTGGAAAGAAATTTGTTCCGTCCAAGGTAGCGGCGCGCCCCGGTTTTTCCGATGTCCCCGCCGTGAGCGGCGGCTGGCTGCGCGAAATCAAGTCCACGCTGATTCTCCAGCCCGGGCCCGCCGCACTCACCGACGGCCTCGATCAATTGGCCGGAATCATCTCCGACTGGGCAAAAGGTGAGCCTTCACCAAGGGTAGGAAATGCGAAGCCGATTGTGCTATGAACCCTCGAAGCGAAGCACAGGAACCTGACGAAATGCAGCCGAACAAGACCCGCGCCGATCTGTGGATGGATTTGCTCCTGGTGGCATTTCTGATCGCCTTCAATGTCGTTGCGCGCCTTCTGCCGCATGCACCCGGGTTTCTGCCGGTCGCCGCCAGCGGCCTCTTCGCAGCGCGCTACCTGCGTATTCCGGCACTGGCGGTCATCGTCCCGCTGCTTGGCATGGCACTGAGCGACATGGCGCTGCCGAACGAAGACTGGCGCATCACGTTCATCGGCTTTGTCGCGATTTCCATCCCGGCCCTGGCCGGCATCGCTACGCGTCGCTGGCACGGTGTTCTGCCGGTTGCCGGCACGATGGTGGCCTGCTCGCTTGTTTTCTTCCTGCTGTCGAATGGCGCGGTCTGGGCCTTCAGCGGCATGTATCCGCTCACGTGGCAGGGCCTCACGCAGTGCTTCATCGCGGCACTGCCGTTCCTCGACAAGACGGTGCTGGGCGACCTGTTCTGGACCGCGATCCTGTTCGGGGGTGCCTGGCTCGTGCAGCACATGCCGTCGCTGTCGCGGCGGGCACTCTAGCCAAGATATTTCTGAACCCGATTCCAGAGCGACCTGGCGCGACCAACAAGGTCGACGCCCGGTCCTTCGGGCTCTGATAGCCTCAGGCCAACTGTTGTCACCACGCCGTTGTCGACCTTGTGCGCCAGCAAGGCGATCGGACCCAGCGCGACGATGTCGCCCTTCCTTGGTTTACGCCTGAGCAACTCGTTGAAGTAGTCGGCCAGCGTCACGTCCGTATGATCGGCTGCAACTTGCAGCCCGTAGATGTCGGCCAGCGCTCCCAGTGTCGCCGTTCCCGGGACAAAGAAGTCGCCCAGTTGACGCGGGTCGGGCAGCGCCGACGGCATCCTGACAAAAAAGCGATCGAGGGCCTGCGCCTTTTCCGGTGGCGCAAGGAGATAGATGTAATCACCCTCGCGCACGGGTTCGGCTTCGGCCGGCGTCAGAATTTCCTCGTTGCGGATGACGAGCGTCGGGCGCGCCCAGTTGGGTATCAAGCCGCGTCGCAGAAACGGACTGTTCGGCGGCACGGGGTAGCCGACAATCTCGCGCGCCAATTGGCCGGGCAGATCCAGCTCGATCCTGCGCGGGATCGGATCGGACCGCGTGAAGGCAATATCAAGTTTGCGCGCGGCCAATGCCACGCTCCAGCCCTGCACCAGCAGCGACAAAAGCACCACGACAAAGGCAACATCAAAATAGAGATGAGCGCCCGGCAGACCGACCAGCATCGGAATCGAAGCAAGGAAGATACCTACAGCGCCGCGCAGGCCGACCCAGGATATGAAAACTCTTTCGTTGAAATGGAACTTGAACGGCGCGAGGCACAGGAAAACCGCAGCGGGACGCGCGATCAGCATCAACACCAATGCGATGGCGATCGCGCCAAGCAGAGTTTCCAGCAGCCGATGCGGCCACGCCAGCAAGCCGAGCAGCACGAACATCACGATCTGTGCAAGCCAGGTGATGGCATCAAGAAACACGACGACCGAGTTATGAGCGCGTGTCTGGTTGTTGCCAACCACCAGGCCGGCAAGATAGACGGCAAGAAAACCCGAGGTGTGTACGGCGTTGGCAAAAGCAAAGACGACCAGCGCGCTCACCGCCACGAATGGCGCATGCAGTCCCTGCGCCAAAGCGAGCCGATTGAGCACGAGCGTTATGATCTGACCGCCGGCG
Source organism: uncultured Alphaproteobacteria bacterium (assembly GCA_963707615.1). Taxonomy (GTDB): domain Bacteria; phylum Pseudomonadota; class Alphaproteobacteria; order Rhizobiales; family Xanthobacteraceae; genus Pseudolabrys. The sequence continues at coordinate 762,311 of CAVPQT010000004.1, read as the reverse complement.
AAGCCGATGACGCAGCCGAAGACCGCATCGCGCAGCAAAGTCATCAGCGCATACGACCAGCTTTTTTCGCCGATCAGCAAAATCTCGACCAGCAGGAGGGCAAGAAATATCGCAAAGGGATCGTTTGTCCCCGAACTCGACCTCGAGGACGGCACGCACCCGCGGCCGCAGGCGCAGGCCGCGGGCGTTGATCAGAAAGAAGACGGCCGCCGCGTCGGTCGACCCCACCACCGCGCCGATCAACAGCGCCTGAACCCAGCCAATGCCGAGAGCAAGCTTCGCCACCGGGGCGGTGAGCAATGTCGTAACCAGGACGCCCACTGTGGCCAGCGTCACCGCCGGGCCCAGCACGTTGCGCAGGCTCGCGAACCGCGTGCGCAGGCCGCCGTCGAACAAAATCAGCGCCAGCGCGATGGAACCGACTGTGTAGGCAATGCCGACGTCGTCAAATTTGATGCCGCCCGGCCCGCCCTCGCCCGCCAGCATGCCGACCAGAAGAAAGACCAGCAGCAAAGGCGCGCCGAACCGCAACGCGATAAGGCTCGACAGGATGCCGATCAGAACCAGCAAACTGCCGAGCAATATGGCGAGGCTGACGGCGTCGAGGGAGCCCATTACGCGATTCTCCTTCCGCTATAGGAAGGTCTCGCGTCCGTAAGAGCAACCGGAAACGTTGCCGCTGCTCAGGAGACGGTCAAAATGCCACCTTGTCGCCGCCCTTGAGCGAGAGAATCTCGCGTGCCTCGTCCGAGGTCGCGATCTCAAGCCCAAGGCCTTCGAGGATCTTGCGCACCTGAGTGACCTGCTGGGCGTTGGACTCCGCAAGCTTGCCCGCGCCGATCCAGAGGGAATCCTCCATGCCGACGCGCACGTTGCCACCCATGGCAGCGGCCATCGACGCAACGCGCATCTGGTTGGCGCCCGCACCGAGCACCGACCAATGATAGTTGTCGCCAAGAAGACGATCGGCTGTGCGCTTCATCATCATGACATCCTCCGGATGCGCCCCGATCCCGCCGAGGATGCCGAACACGGACTGCACGAACAGCGGCGGCTTCACCAGGCCGCGATCGAGGAAATGCCGCAACGTGTAGAGATGGCCGATGTCGTAGCATTCGATCTCGAAACGCGTGCCGTTACCGGCGCAGGTCGTCAGAATGTACTCGATGTCGGCGAAGGTATTCTTGAACATGCCCTTCTTCGAATTTTCGAGATAGGGCTCTTCCCAGTCGTGTTTGAACTTGCCCTTGTAGCGCGGGATCATCGGGTAGAGACCGAAATTCATCGTCCCCATGTTGAGCGACGCAACTTCCGGCTTGAACGTAGCGGCCGGGCGCACACGCTCTTCGGCCGTCATCGTCGGCGCCCCGCCGGTCGTGATGTTCACCACAACGTTGGAGCGTTGCTTGATCACCTTCAGGAAGGGAGCGAACGCCTCAGGCGACTGATCGGGACGTCCGTCCTGCGGATTGCGCGCGTGCAGGTGCACAATCGCGGCCCCCGCCTCCGCTGCTCCAATGGCGTTATCGGCGATCTCCTGAGCGGTCACCGGCAGATGCGGCGACATCGACGGCGTGTGGATCGACCCGGTGACAGCACAGGTAATGATGACTTTACGCGACTTCGCCATGAGCTTTCCATCCCGATGAAGTGAGTGTTTTCGATTGGCAAATGGACTTCGCGGGCGATCCTAGAGTATCAGCCGTACGGAAGTCACCCCGCGTTGCCCCTGATGATCTCATGACCACGCCCGAGACGACGCACAGGCCGACGATGATCATCGGCATCGTATGCGGCACGCTAGCGGCGCTGGCGTGGGCCGGCGGCTTCGTCGTCGCAAAACACGGGATCCAGGTGGGTTTTTCACCGGCCGATCTCGCATTTCACCGCTTCTTCTGGTCCGGACTTCTGATGCTACCGTATGTTGTACGTGACGGCCTGCGCGACCTCGACGGCGTCGGCTGGGGCCGCGGATTTGCGATGAGTGTCCTGTCGGGGCCGCCGCAATCGCTGCTCGCATACAGCGGCTTCATCCTTGTCCCGCTCGGTCACGGCACCACGATCCAGCCGGCCTGCGCGGCGCTGTCGGGACTGGTCCTCGCGTCGTTGATCCTGCACGAGAAGGCGACCATCCAACGCATCATCGGTGGCGCAATTCTTGTCGTCGGTCTTCTGGTGTTCGGCGCCGAGTCGCTTGCGACCATCGGCAGGGCCGGCGTCGGCGGCGATCTCCTGTTTGCCACCGCCGGGCTGTTCTGGGCGACGTTCGGTACTTTGCTTCGGCTTTGGAACGTGGCGGGCACGCGCGCAGTGAAGGCGGTCGGCGCCGTTTCGCTGATCCTATTCGCCCCGATTTATTTCTTTATGTATGGCATCAGCGCGCTGACCCAGCATGGCTGGTTCGAAAATCTTCTGCAGGCCGTCGTGCAAGGCGGCATTGCCGGATCGTTGCCGATCTATCTGTTCGCACACGCCGTCATCGCGCTTGGCGGCGGCCGCGCCGCCACCTTCCCGGCGCTGGTGCCGGTGTTCGGGGTGATCATCGGCTTCCTCGCGCTCGGCGTTGTGCCGAGCCTCGCGCAATTCGCCGGCATGCTGGTAGTGCTGGTGGGCTTCCACGTCATATTGCGACGGTGAAGCGCCCCGAGACGAGGAATTAGTCCTCGGGCCCTGCGTATTTGCCAGCTGTCTCCGGGAACAGGTTCTTGATGATCTTGAACTTGGAGATATCGACGGTCGCGTCCATGTGCAGGAAGATCACGGCGTCGCGCAGAACCTTTTCGATGCCGAAATCGAGCATGATGCCGTTGCCGCCGTGCAATTCGACCGCATGCTGGGCGACCTTCATGATCTCTTCGGAAGCAAACATCTTGGCCATGTTGACGAGAACCTCGGCATCCGGCGCATTGTCATCCACCGCCTGCGATGCGCGATCGAGCAGGGCTCGCACCGCCTCGATCCGCGTGGCCATATCGGCGAGCCGCAGCGCGACCGCCTGATGCTTGATCAGGATGCGGCCGCCCTGCACATAGTTTTGCACGTAGTCGGCGGTGGCCTCGAACGCACGAATGCCGACACCGAGATTTTTGGCGGCTTGGATGATCTTGCCCGGACGGAAATAGACGCCGGCTGAACCCAGGGCTGTATTTTCAACGAGCAGCTGATCGTCGGGGATGAACATGTCCTCGAAGGCCATCTCGCCGTTGTTCATGAAGCGGCAGCCAAGGGTTTCATTGCAGCGCGCGACGGAAAATCCCTTGGTATCGCGCGGCACCAGAAACGACGAAGTGCCCTGGAGCATGCCGACTTTCGTGTTGGTGTTGGCGTAGACGACGTAGAGGCCGGCGTCATAACCGTTGGAGATGAACTGCTTGCGGCCATTGATGACCCAGCCGCCGTTCGTCTTGACCGCCTTCGTCTGCATCGCCGCTTCCGGCACGTTGTAAGGCAGCCAGCGGTCCGACGCGCCGCGCGGTTCCGTGAGACAATGCGCCATCAGGAACTGCGGGTCGGCGACGAGACGCTTGAACCACTTCTCCTGCAGATGTTTCGGCGCAAATTGCCGCAACAGAACCGAGACTTTCCAGTTCTGCACCAGCTTGTCGGCAAGCCCGGAATCGCCGCGCGCGATCTCCCCGGCGATCATGGCGAAGGTGCGCACCTCCGTGCCCTTTTCGAGCTCGACGCCGCCGTATTCTTCCGGCACGCCCAGCGTGCGGATGCCGATCTTCTCGGCCTCTTCCAGGATGCGCGGCGGCAGGCGCTCTTCCGGGACCATCGACCACTCGAGCTTCCAGTTCTGCTTGATGAACGGAAGGACGACTTCATCGACGAAGTCGCGGCAACTTTGCCGCATCATTCTCTGCTCTTCGGACAGACCCCGGTCTGCGGACGTACGGTCGAGCATTACAAACTTCCTTCCTTGACACTGAAACTAGGCCGCTTTCCTTTTCGACAGAAAGTCGCCCATGCGATCGAGCGCCTTCAGGATGTTTTCCGTCGAGTTGGCATAGGACAGGCGCACGTAGCCCTCACCGAGAATTCCGAAATCCGGCCCGCCGATGATGGCGACGCCGGCGTCTTCCAGGAGCGCTGATGCGAGCGGCTTCGCCTTCCATCCGGTGCGTTTGACGTTTGGAAAGGCATAGAACGCGCCTTTCGGCGTCGCGCAGGAGACGCCCGGCAATTTGTTGAGGCCCTCGACCACGACTTTCCGCCGTTTGTCGAATTCGGCAACCATCTTGAGAACTTCGTCCTGCGGACCCTTCAACGCGGCAAGACCGGCGTATTGCGCCGAGGCGTTGACGCATGAATGCAGATTGACCGCGAGCTTGCGCGCATAGTCGTAGAGCTTGCCCGGCCACACGGCATAGCCGAGCCGCCAGCCCGTCATTGCGTAAGTCTTCGACCAGCCGTTGAGCAGGATCAGCCTGTCGCGGATCGACGGGTAAGACAGAAGGCAGACATGCGTCTCGCCGTCATAGACCATGTGATCGTAAATCTCGTCGGACATCAGGGCGACGTCAGGCCATTTCTCGAGTCCGGCGACGAGTTTGTCGACTTCCACTTTCGGGGTCACGCCGCCGGTCGGGTTGGCAGGCGAGTTGAGGATCAGCAGCCGCGTGCGCGGCGTGATCAGTTTCAGTGTCTCCTCCGCGGAAAACGCAAAGCTGTTTTCCTCGCGGATCGGCACGGGCACCGGCTTGGCGCCGGTGTACTCGATCATCGAGCGGTAGATCGGAAATCCGGGATCGGGATACATGATCTCCGCGCCCGGCTCGCCGAACATCAGGATCGACATGAACATGGTCGGCTTTCCGCCGGGCATGATCATGACGCTGTCCGGGGAGACCTCGACTTTGAACCGCTTGGCAAGATCTGCGGCGACCGCCTCGCGCAAGGGCGGGATGCCGTTGGCGGGCGTGTAGCCATGGTGGCCATCGCGCAACGCCTTGACCGCCGCCTCGACGATGAAATCCGGTGTCCTGAAATCAGGCTGGCCGATACCGAGATTGATGATGTCCCGGCCCTGGGCCACGAGCGCGTTGGCACGGGCAAGGACCGCAAAGGCGTTCTCCTCACCGATGCGGTCAAAGGCCGCGATTGTACGAAGCATGATGGCTGTCCTCCGGGCGCGGCCACCCTCCTGCGGCATGGCCGCGGGGCGCCTTGATGAGGCGGCACTTCACCCGATCAGACAGCAAAAATCAAACGGGAACAGAACCTTCGCAGAAAACGGGGCGGCCCTTCAGTTGGAATCTCCGCCGAACCGGCCGCTGATATCGCGCATGATCTGGAAGCGGATATTCGGATCGGGATCGTCGCCGAGATAAACGCCGCTGAAATACAGGGGACCCGGACGCACCAGGTTCGTACCCCGATCCCGGGTTCCGTAGGTCGTTTGCGAAGTCACGGTGGTCTTCTTGTGCTTGCGCGTCTTGGCGTCGGCGGGCGATGCCAGTGCGAAAGCGGAAACCAGCACAAGAGCGAGCAGCTTGAACGGAAGCGATGACAATTTGAGTGCTGACATGGCGGGCCTCGTTCGCATTGCGTGTCAGCCAATCGCATAACGAATCGACGCAGACGCGGAAAGTAAATGCAGCGTCATCCCGATCACAACTCAGTGTCGGAATATCAAGGCGGTTCGGGTGTTTATTGCGCCCGGCGCGTAGCTGAGCCCCGAGGGACCAGATTGCAATTGCCTGCGGGTTGGAGGCATTGTCGCCGTCACATTGCCTCCCGGGACCGCCTCATGAGTATCGCCGAAAAACGCCGCACGTTCCGCGCACTGCACCAGACTGGCTGCTGGGTCATCCCCAACCCGTGGAACATCGGGACCGCCCGCTATCTGCAAGGATTGGGCTTCAAGGCGCTCGCGACAACCAGCGCGGGTTACGCCCATTCGTACGGCTATTCCGACGGCGATGTGACCAAGGACATGGTGCTCGCGCATTGCCGCGAAATCGCGCAGGCGGCGGACGTGCCAGTGAATGCGGATTTCGAGAACGGCTATGCCGACGATCCCGATGAGATGGCTGCCAACGTCCGGCTCTGCATCGAGACCGGTGTAGCCGGGCTTTCGATCGAGGATTACACCGGTCGCGACTCAGACCCGCTCTATGACTTCGACCTCGCCGTGAAGCGCGTGCGTGCGGCCCGGGACGCGATCGACAAGGCGGGCGGCGACGTCATCCTCACCGGACGCACGGAAGGATTCATCCGCAACCGGCCGGACATCGACGAAACCATCCGCCGGCTGAAGGCATTCGCCGACGCCGGCGCCGATTGCCTGTATTCACCCGGCATCAAAACCCGCGAGCACATTGCCGCGACGGTGAAGGCCGTCGCACCGAAGCCGATCAATTTTCTCAATGCCGGTCCGTTCGGCTTCACGGTGAACGATCTCGCCGATCTCGGCGTGCGCCGTATCAGCGTCGGCGGCACGCTGTCACGGGTCGCCATGCACGCTTTCATCCAGTCGGCGCAGCAGATCGCAAAAGAAGGCAAGTTCGACAGTTTCGGTGGTGTCGTTTCAAATGCTGATTTGAACAAATTCTTTCACGAAGACCTGCGGCATCGCCCGAAATCCTGACCGAATGAATTCCGCCACCGCGTCATCGCCTGGTCTCCTCCAGCAGCGGCCCTTTGTCCTCTTCTGGCTGGCGAGGCTCGCCTCGACCATGGGCTACCAGATGCTGGCCTTGACGATCGGTTGGCAGATCTACGAGATCACCAACAGCGCGCTCGCCCTCGGCCTGGTGGGACTGATCCAGTTCGTACCGGCAGTCGTGCTCACGTTGTTGATCGGTCACGCGGCGGATCGCTACGACCGCCGGCTGATTGTGCGTGCGGCGCACTGCATCTACGCGCTTGCCGCAACCATGATCATGACCGCGCTGTTTACGAAGACGCTTGGTCGCGACCTTTTGTTTGCAGCGGTGTTCATCATTGGCTGCGCCCGCGCGTTCGAGATGCCGACCGCGCACGCACTCGCGCCGACTTTGGTTCCCTCGCCGCTGATCTCGCGGGCGGTCGCCGCCTGGACGTCCGCCAACCAGACGGCCGTGATCTGCGGGCCCGCGCTCGGTGGATTCATCTATGCGGTCAGCCCCGTGCTGATTGGCGTCATTTGTCTCTTTTTCTTTGCCTGCTCGATCACGCTCATCACTTTGGTCAAGGCACCCGGACCGGCGCCTGTGCGCGATCCGCCGACATTTGCATCGGTCCTTGCAGGCTTCCATTACATCCGCAGCCGGCGTCGCCTTCTGGGAGTCATTACGCTTGATCTGTTCGTCGTCATTCTTGGCGGCGCCACCGCGCTGTTGCCTATATTTGCCCGCGACATTCTGGCGGTCGGACCGATCGGTCTCGGCCTGTTGCGTTCGGCTCCCGCTGTCGGCGCGTTGATTACGGCAATCGTGCTGGCCAATCATCCGATCGAGCGGCATATCGGCCGCAAGATGTTCGCCGTCGTTGGAATTTTCGGTGTCGCGACGATCGTGTTCGGATTGTCGAGTTATTTTCCCCTTTCGCTGCTGGCCCTCGCGATCCTTGGCGCTTCTGACGCCGTGAGCATCGTCATCCGCTTTTCCCTGGTCCAGATCGAAACTCCGGACGACAAACGCGGGCGCGTCAGCGCCATCAACTACTTGTTTGTCGGCTCTTCGAACACGCTGGGTGAATTCGAGTCCGGATTGATCGCTGCATGGCTTGGAGCGATACCGTCCGTGGTCATCGGGGGGTTGGGCTCGCTTCTGGTCGCGGGGATCTGGATGATGCTATTTCCTGACCTGCGCCGGATCGATCGCTTCGAGCCGGCCGATCGTGAACAAGTGAGGACATGATGCACATCCTGATCACCGGGGCCGCGGGCATGATCGGTCGCAAGCTGAGCGCGCGGCTGGTCAAGGACGGCCAACTCAACGGAAAGAAGATCGATCGTCTGACCTTGATCGACGTCGTGGCGCCGGAGAAGCCTGCCGGCTTTATAGGAACCACCGACCTCTCGGCAAGTGATCTTTCGAGCCCCGGCGCAGCCGCCAAGGCCATTGCCGGCAGGCCCGACGTGATCTTCCACCTCGCGGGCGTGGTTTCGGGCGAAGCGGAAACCGATTTCGACAAAGGGTACCGCGTCAATCTCGATGGAACGCGCGCGTTGCTCGAGGAAATCCGCGCCGCCGGTTACAAGCCGAAGGTCGTGTTCACGTCGTCGATTGCCGTTTACGGCGCGCCATTTCCGGCATCGATCGGCGACGAGTTTCAGCTCACCCCGCTTACGTCGTACGGCACGCAAAAGGCCATCAGTGAACTGTTACTTGCCGACTACAACCGGCGCGGCATTCTCGACGGCGTCGGTATCAGGTTGCCGACGATCTGCGTCCGGCCGGGCAAGCCGAACAAGGCTGCATCCGGCTTCTTCTCCGGAATCATCCGCGAACCCTTGGCGGGACAGGAGGCCTTGCTGCCGGTTGCTGAAAGCGTCCGCCACACCCACGCAAGCCCGCGCGCCGCGGTGGGATTTCTTATTCACGCCGCCGGGCTGACGAGAGAACAGCTCGGCCCACGCATCAACCTCGCGATGCCAGGCGTGTCGTGCACGGTGGGCGAACAAATCGACGCGCTACGCCGTGTCGCAGGCGACAAAGTGGCGGCCCGCATTCGCCGCGCTCCGGACGAACTTGTCCAGCGCATCGTTTCCGGTTGGGCCGAAAGGCTCGACGCGAAGCGCGCGCGCGATCTCGGATTCAAGGCCGAGACGTCGTTTGATGACATTGTCCGTGCGCATATCGAGGACGAACTGGGCGGAAAGATCGCCAATTAATCAAGCCGCGACGTTGCCTTTGGCCGGGGCGCAACCGTGCTTGCATCATCCACCGCAAACCTTACATTGGACGCTATGACCTACGTCGACGCCGCCGTCGCCCCATTACGAAAAACCGGCCAAATCAAGATTCACGGCCCTGCCGCATTTGAATCCATGCGCAAGGCCGGCCAGCTGGTCGCGCGCTGCCTCGATATGCTGACCGAACATGTCACTCCCGGCGCTCCGACCGAAAAGATCGATCGGCTCGTCTACGAGTACGCCATGGACCACGGTGCCCTCCCGGCGACGCTGATGTACCGCGGCTACAGGAAGTCGACCTGCACGTCGCTCAATCACGTGGTCTGCCATGGAATTCCCGGCGACAAGCCGCTGAAGGAAGGCGACATCGTCAACATCGATGTGACGCTGATCCTGAACGGCTGGCACGGCGATTCCAGCCGCATGTTTGCGATCGGCGAGATTCCGCGGCGCGCCGAGCGCCTGATCGACGTAACGCACGAAGCAATGATGCGCGGTATCGCCGCAATCCGGCCCGGCGCGACGAGCGGTGACATCGGGCACGCCATCCAGACCTACGTCGAGGCGCAGCACATGAGCGTTGTGCGTGATTTCTGCGGGCACGGCCTTGGCCGCCTGTTCCATGACGAGCCGAACGTCGTGCACGTCGGTCGCCCAGGCGAGGGCATCGTGCTCAAGCCGGGAATGTTCTTCACCGTCGAGCCGATGATCAATCTCGGCCGCCCGCACGTGAAAGTGCTGTCCGACGGGTGGACCGCGGTCACGCGTGATCGATCCTTGTCGGCGCAGTTCGAACATACCGTTGGCGTCACCAGCAATGGCGTCGAGGTGTTCACGTTCTCCCCGGCCGGGCTGCACAAGCCGCCGTACAAGCGCTGACGTAATCGCTCTCCCAGCCAGAACCGCAATTCCCTCAACGGGTTGTATTTTCCCCAGATACAATTATTACGTGTATATGGGCGTGGGTACACGTGCATGACGAAAAGGCCCAAAACGGACCAGACCGCGGGGCTTTCCGAAACTCGGCCGCACTATTTTGGCCACCGCGAGCGGCTTCGCGACCGCTTCCGCGTGGCGGGCGCCGACGCGGTGAACGACTACGAATTGCTCGAGCTGGTGTTGTTTCGCGCCATCCCTCAGCGCGACGTGAAGCCGCTCGCCAAGGACCTCATCGCCAGGTTCGGATCGTTCCCCGAAGTCATCTCGGCGCCAGCCGCCCGGCTTGCGGAAACCAAAGGGATTGGGGAAGCCGCCATCACCGAACTCAAGGTCGTGCACGCCGCGGCAAGCCGGCTTGCGCGCGGCCAGGTGAAGAAGCGGACCGTGCTGTCATCCTGGGCAAGCGTCATCGACTACTGTCGCACGACAATGGCCTTTGCCGACAAGGAGCAGTTTCGCGTGCTCTTTCTCGACAAGCGGAATCAACTGATCCTCGATGAAGTCCAGCAGGTCGGCACCATCGATCACACGCCGGTTTATCCGCGCGAGGTGGTCAAACGCGCGCTGGAGCTGTCCGCCACGGCCTTGATCCTCGTGCACAATCATCCGTCCGGAGACCCCACGCCATCGCATGCCGATATCCAGATGACGCAAACGATCATCGATATTGCGCGGCCACTCGGAATCGCGGTGCACGATCACATCGTCGTCGGCAAGGAAGGCCACGCGAGTTTCAAGAGCCTGCGGCTGATCTGAAAGCTACTGGCGCACCAGCGTGGTCTGGTCGGCGCTCTCAGGCACCCGCCGCCAGAGCGTGCCGTCGATCTCCTCGAAGCGCCACGGATTGCCGCGCGTCGGCACTAGCATCAGTTGATCGCGGTCGATGCGCCATTGCGTGAAATTGAGCCTCGCGATGCCCGAATCGCAACCCGGCTTCACCGCGACGGCAAAACCGTCGCTCGCCTTGGTCATGGCCAGCGTCAGCGTGCAGAGCGGCGGACCGGACTTGCGCACGATCGCCCAATCACCCGCCATCTGCTCTGGCGGCTTCGGTGGTGCGCCGGCCGCGGCCGCATTTTGCAGGAACAGCACGCCGACTCCCGGCGTCGGCGCCTCGAAAATTCCGTCCTCGACTTCGCTGAACTCCACGATCGTCTTGCCGCGCGCATCGACGAAGTAGAGCAGGTCGTTGTCCGGAAACTTCCAGGCCGTGATGTCGCGCACGAGCGGGAAAAGATTAGCGCAGTTGGCGTCGAACTCGATTTTCAATCCGCCCGGGGCGGAATCGCTCTTGAGCGTTGCGGTGCAGGTCCTGTCCCGGTCGGCATTGGAGAATTCCCAGCTGCCGATCACGCGCTTGGCCGAGTCGCCAAGCGTTGCCGGTGTTTGTGCGAACGCACCACCGGCAAGGCTGACAAGACAAAGACCAATCGCAAGACGGGTCATACCCAAACTATAACACCTGCTGAACCTGGCCGCCCACTAACGTTTGCGTGGCCAAGGCGTTTCGGGAACCGGAGTGAGTGGCTGCTTACCAGCCGCCCAGGCCAGGATATTGTCCACCACCAGCTGATCCATCGCAGCCCGGGTCGCCTCGGTCGATGAGCCGAGATGCGGGAACAGCACGATGTGGTCCATGTCGATCAATTCTTTCGGCACGTGTGGCTCGTTGGCGAACACGTCGAGCCCGGCGGAATAGATCGTGCGATTGCGCAGGGCTTCAATCAAGGCCGGCTCATCGACAACGGATCCGCGCGCCATGTTGATCAGCACGCCGCGCGGGCCGAGCGCCTTGAGTACCTCGGCATTGACCATGTTCTTGGTGCTCGCGCCGCCCGGGACGATCACCATCAGCGTATCGACGTCGCGCGCCATGTCGATGAGCTTCGGATAGTACTTGTATTTGACGTCCGGTTGCTGGTTGCGGCTGTGATAGACGACCGGCACACCGAATGCCTCGAGCCGGCGCGCAATCGCCTTGCCAATGCGGCCCATGCCGACCATTCCGACGGTCCGGTCGCGCAGCGTGGCTTTGGTCAGCGGATAGTGCGCGTCTTTCCACTTGCCCGCTCGCAGATAACGCTCCGATTGCGGCAGTTCGCGCACAGTGCAAAGCAACAGACCCAAAGCCGTGTCGGCCACTTCCTCGTTGAGAACTTCGGGCGTGTTGGTGACGATAATGCCGTGCTCGCCCGCCCATTTGGCGTCGATGTGATCGTAGCCGACGCCAAAGCTTGAAACCTGTTCGAGGTTGGGGAATTGCTGCAGGAAATTGCCATCGACTTTGTTGGCGGTATAGGCAATCGCGATCGCCTTGATCTTCTTGCCCGCGTCCTTGACGAAGGCGTCCTTGTCCTTGAGGTCAAGCCAATGGTGAAGCGTCACCTTGCCATCGAAGCCCTTCATCATCACGGGCTTCTTGGCGCCGACCATCAATACATCCGGCTTATCGCCAGCCATTTCTTGTTCTCCTTGCCTAAACCAGCGCCGTAACCGGCGCCTCGACGAATTTCTTGAATGCTGCAAGCAATTCCGCGCCCAGCGCGCCATCCACGACGCGATGGTCGCACGACAATGTAACAGTCATCTGGTCGATGAATTTCACGCTGCCATCCTCGCCCTCGACGGGAGCTCGTCGCGTGCTGCCGACCGCCAGTATTGTCGAGTGGGGCGGATTGATGATCGCGGAAAATTCGCGCACGCCATACATGCCGAGATTGGAAATCGCGCTGGCGCCGCCCTGATATTCGTTCGGCCTGAGTTTCTTCTGGCGCGCGCGACCGGCGAGTTCACGCATCTCGGCCGAAATAGCCGTCAGTGACTTTGTCTCGGCGTTGCGGATCACGGGCGTTATCAGGCCGCCATCGAGCGCCACCGCAACACCGATATCGGAGTTGCGGAAGCGCAGAATGCGATCGCCGGCCCACACGGCATTCGCCGCCGGAATTCGTTGCAGCGCCGCGGCCCAGGCCTTGATGACGAAATCATTGAGCGAGAGCTTGAACGCAGGTTCGCCATCTTTCCCCTTCGGGGCGGCGGCATTCGCTTCCTCGCGCATCGCGATCAAGCGGCCAACGGCAATATCGGACGTCAAATAGAAATGCGGAATGCTCTGCTTGGCCTCGACCAGGCGCGTGGCGATGGTGCGCCGCATGGAATCGAGAGGAACTTCTTCGTAGGCGATCCCCTCGTACAACGCTTTCACTTGCGCAGCGCTGACACCGCCTCCAATTGCCTGACCGGTCGGGCCAGGCATGGCCTGCTCCACATCCCGCGCGACGATGCGCCCGTGCGGGCCTGACCCGGAGACGCGTGACAGATCGATGCCGCGTTCGCCGGCAAGCCGCCGCGCGAGCGGTGTTACTGATGTGCCCCCGGCAAGTCTGCCGGGCCCGAAGTTGCGCTCCGGCGTCCGCACCTCGCGGAAAGGATCCATCGGTGCGGTGCGCGGGGCCGGCGCGGCTTGCGCAACGGCCTGCGCGGGTACAGACGCGGGACGCGCCGTAGCTGCGGGCGCCGATGGGACCTTGGCCGGCGCAGGCGTAGCGGGCGGACTTTGCGCGGCGCCGGGGCCTGAAATCACGGCGATCACGGCGCCGACTTTTGCCACCTCGCCCACTTTGAAATGGATCTCGGTGAGCGTACCGGTCGTGGTCGACGGCACCTCCATCGAGGTCTTGTCGGTCTCGATTTCGAAAAGGTTGTCGCCCGGCTTTACCGCATCGCCGGCCGCCTTGAACCATTTCGTGATCTTGCCCTCGGCAACCGTTTCGCCGAGCTGCGGCATCAGAACGTCCACGCGCTTAATCCTTCCCCTCACCAGCTCACAGACACGTATTGCGTCTCGAGAAATTCCATCATGCCCTCATGCGCACCTTCGCGGCCGAGACCTGACTGTTTCGTGCCGCCGAAAGGAGCTGCGGGATCGGAAACGAGCCCGCGATTGAGGCCGATCATGCCGAAATCGAGCTTCTCGGAGACGCGCATGCCGCGGCCAAGATCCTTTGTGTAGAGGTAGGCGACGAGACCAAATTCGGTATCGTTCGCGCGTTTGATCGCTTCGTCTTCGCTCTTGAATGTCTGGATGGAGGCAACCGGTCCGAAAATTTCCTCGTTCAGCATCTTTGCCGAATCCGGAACATTGGTGAGCACGGTCGCGGGATAGAAGAATCCCGGCCCATCCGGCAATTTTCCGCCAACCAGAATCTTGGCGCCTTTCTTGACCGCGTCGTCGACCAGCTCGATGACCTTGTCGCGGCCATCCTTGTTCACGAGCGGGCCGAGATTGACCCCCTCGTCGAGGCCGTTGCCCATCTTCAGCGAGCTCATCTTGGCCGTGAGCTTCTTGGCAAATTCGTCGTGCACTTTCTCATGCACGTAGAAGCGGTTTGCCGCCGTGCAGGCTTCACCCATGTTGCGCATTTTCGCAATCATGGCGCCATCGATCGCGGCATCGATATCGGCGTCTTCAAACACGATGAACGGCGCGTTGCCGCCGAGCTCCATCGCCGGTTTGACGATGTTGTCGGCCGCTTCGTGCAGTAGCTTGCGCCCGACTTCGGTCGAGCCTGTGAATGAGACAACGCGCACGCGCGAGTCATGCAGCATGGCGCCGACAACCTTCCCGGACGAACGCGAGGGAATGACGTTCACGACACCGGCGGGTACGCCCGCTTCTTCCAGGGCCGGCATCAGCGCCAGCATGGTGAGCGGCGTATCTGAGGCCGGCTTGAGGACAACCGGGCAGCCCGCCGCAAGTGCCGGCCCGATCTTGCGGGTCGCCATTGCCGCCGGAAAATTCCATGGCGTCACCAGCACGGCGATACCGGCCGGCTTGTGGTGCACGAAAATTCGCGCGCCTGACGACGGTGCGCGCGACACCTCGCCGATATTGCGCACGGCTTCTTCCGCATACCAGCGGAAGAACTCGGCCGCATAGGCAACCTCGCCGCGCGAATCCGGCAGTGCCTTGCCATTCTCCAGCGTGATCAATTTCGCGAAACGCTCGGCATCCCGCATGATCAGGTCGTAAGCCTTGCGCAGGATTTCGGCACGCTCACGGGGCTTGCGTCCGGCCCAGCCTTCGAACGCGCCTTCGGCAGCGTCCAGCGCGGCCTTTGCGTCATCGACGGTGGCGCTGGCGACCGAGGCAATCTTCCGTTCGGTCGCGGGATCGATCACATCAAATCGGCCGCCATCCGAAGCCTTGCGCCATTTGCCGCCAATCCAGAGATCCGTCGGGACATTGGCGAGAAGATTTTCGTACATGGAACTTCCCTTTACTCTCGATGTCATGGCCGGGCTCTCCCGGCTACCTCATCTGGGGCGTGATGCCATTCCAGGCGAGGCCGCCGGCAGAAGTCCGGCGGCGACGGCGGCTAACTCTGCAGGCTCCGCCTGACGGTTTCAGCAATCCGGTCCGGCGTCGGCAAGACGATGTCTTCAAGGATATCGGCCGCCGGCAGTGGAATATGTGGTGTCGTAATTCGGACGGGCGGGCCATCAAGATCGTAGAACGCTTCATCCGCCACGATCGAAACGATTTCCGCACCCCAGCCGCACAGTCGTGGATTTTCCTCGACCGTGAACACCCTGTGCGTCCTGGCGACCGAACCAAGTATGGTTTGCGTGTCGAGCGGGACCAAAGACCGCACATCGACAACCTCGCAATCAATGCCGTGTTCCGCCTTGAGCTTCTCGGCGGCTTCAAGCGCGCGCGGGACCATCAAGGCCAGCGCGCAGATCGTTGCGTCCTTGCCTGAGCGGAGAATCTTTGCCGTCCCGAGCGTATCGACGATCTCACCGTCCGGAACCTCGCCCTTCGTCGGGTAGAGCGACTTATGCTCAAGAAAAATCACCGGGTCGGGATCGCGAACGGATGCGGCGAGGAGCCCGATGACATCGCGCGGGCTCGAGGGTGCCACCACCTTGAGCCCCGGGATCATCATGCACCAGTTCTCGACGCTCTGGCTGTGCTGCGCACCGAAACGCGAACCCGCGCCATTACCTGTACGCACCACGAGCGGGCATTTGACCTGCCCGTTCGACATATAGCGGCTCTTGGGAAACTCGTTGGCGATGTAGTCGAAGCAGACGGCAAAGAAGTCCGAGAACATGATCTCAGCAATCGGCTTTAAGCCGGTCATCGCCGCGCCCATCGCCGCACCAAGGATGGCCTGTTCGGAAATCGGCGTGTCGCGCACGCGCAACGGACCGAACTGTTCGTAAAGCCCGACGGTTGCCTTGAACACGCCGCCGGCTTTGGCCACATCCTCGCCGAGGAACACAACATCGGGATCCCGGCTCATTTCCTGCGCGATGCCGCGGATGACCGCGTCGCGATAGGTCAGTTCCGCCATGCCCAACCTCCATCGGCGTAGACGTCGGTGGCGATGATATCGAGCGGCGGCGGCGGCGCGGCCTTGCAGGCTTCCGTCGCGTCGTCGACCATCTTGCGCACCTGCGCATCGATATCGGCGATGACTTTTTCCGCGACACCGAACTGCAGCAAGCGCTCACGATAGATCTTGATGGGATCGCGCAACTTCCAGCGATCGAGTTCGCCCTCGGGGCGGTATTTTGCCGGGTCGGCGCGCGAGTGCCCGCTGTGCCGATACGTGAGACATTCGATCAGCGACGGCCCCTCGCCTGCGCGGGCTTTTTCAAACGCGGTTTGCGCGGCCCGGTAAACGACATCGGCGTCGTTACCGTCGATCAGGATGCGCTCGAGCCCGTATGCGGAAGCACGATCGGCTGCCGGCTGCGGAACCGCAGTCACGTCGCCGATGGGCGTGTATTCCATATAGAGATTGTTTTCGCAGACGAATATCACCGGAAGTTTCCACACCGCGGCGAAATTGAGCGCTTCATGGAACGCACCGATATTCGTCGTGCCGTCGCCGAAGAAGCAGACCGAGACGTCCTTGTCGCCTTTGTACTGCGCGCGCCACGCAGCACCGCACGCGATGGGAAGATGCGCACCGATGATGGCATATGACCCCATCACTCCATGATCGACTGAGGTCAGGTGCATTGAGCCGCCCTTGCCACGCATCAGCCCGTTGTCGCGCTGCATCAGTTCACCCAGCACTTTTTCCACGGGCACGCCGCGAGCCAGCGTATGGGCATGGCCGCGATAGGTGCAGAACGAGAGATCACCCGGCTTCATTGCCTCGGCAAAACCGGCTGCCACCGCTTCCTGGCCGAGAGAAAGATGGCTGGTTCCCTTGACCAGGTTCTGAAGGAACAGGTCGTAGGCGCGCTGTTCCGCCTCTCGAAGCACAACCTGTGTGCGGTACAATTCGAGCCGTTTCTGCTCGCCGATATCGTCATTCAGTCCGGAGCCGGCTTTCGCCTGCGCACGGTCCTTTGCTGTGGCCATGAAAATCCTCGAAAATCCTTGATAAGCGGGGGCAACTTAGCGCCCCGCATGACGCTTAGGCAACCGGTGCCGAAGGCTCCGCTTTGCCCAACTTGCGCTCACGATTGAGCAGGTAAAGGCCGGACGCGACAACGATGAGCCCCCCGACGATCGTCCAGCGGTTGGGCAGGTCGTGGAACACCAAAAAGCCCAGCGTCGTCGTCCAGACGATCTGCGTATAGATGAAAGGCGCCAGCGTCGACGCTGGTGCGAGCCGATGGCCGAGAATCAGCAGATAGTGCCCGCCGCTGCCGAGCGCCCCAATAAGAACCATGAGCGCCACGACCAGGGCGCTGTTCGGCGGCGTCCACACGAACGGGATCACAGGTAACATCGCGACGGCGCCGACCAGATTCGAATAAAACAGCGTCGTTTCGCTGGAATCACTCCGCGCCAGCACGCGCGTCGTGATCACATACAGTGCGTAACAGATCGCGCCGCAGAAGGTCAGCAACGCAGCGGGATGAATCCCGCCGAAACCCGGCCGCACGACCACCAGTACTCCAAAAAAGCCGACCGCGATCGCCGTCCATCGCCGCCAGCCGACCCACTCGCCAAGCAACGGGCCACTCAGCAAGGCGACCAGAAACGGCGTCGAGAAGAGGATCGCCAACGCTTCATCAAGCTGAAGATAGCGCAAGGCGAAAAAGCTCAGCGCGGTCGATCCAAGCAGCAGCGCAGACCGGCCGACCTGCAGAAACGGCCGCGTTGTCGTCATCATTTTCGGCCGGGTGATCGGATTGAGAAAAATAAGCGCCAGCAAAAAGGCGCCGAAGTAACGGGCCCAGACAACCTGCAAGGGATCCATGTACCGCAGCAGATATTTTCCGGTGGCATCGAGACAGGAGAAAGTCGCAACCGCCCCGCACATCAGTGCGATGCCGGTCAGGCGTTGATGTCGCTGCTGTAGTGGATCGCTCAATAGGTCGCCCGCCCACCGGAAATATCGAACACCGCGCCGGTGGTGAAAGAGCAATCGCTCGATGCGCAGAACGCAGCTAGGCTGGCGATTTCATCCACGGTCACGAAACGTCCGCGGGGGATTTTCGACAGCATGAAGTCGATATGTTCTTGCGTCATCTGATCGAAGATCGCGGTCTTCGCTGCGGCCGGCGTAATGCAGTTGACGGAAATGTCGTGTGACGCGAGTTCCTTGCCGAGCGATTTTGTGAGCGCAATCAGTCCGGCCTTCGACGCGGAATAGGCTGGCGCATTGGGGTTGCCCTCCTTGCCGGCGATGGACGCGATGTTGACGATGCGGCCGTAGTTCTGGGCGATCATTGCCGGCGCCAGGGCGCGACAACAATGAAACGGTCCGTCGAGGTTGATGGAAAGAACACTGCGCCAGGCATCCAGCGGATATTCCCAGGTCTTGGTGTTCGGACCGGCGATGCCGGCATTGTTCACAAGGATATCGATGCGGCTCAACGCCTTGATGGTTTCGTCGCGCGCGCGCTCCACGTCGGCGTAGTTCGTGACATCGACCGCAAATGGAGTGACGCGACCTCGCTTTTGCAATTCGGTCGCCGTCTTTTTCGCAAGCGTGATGTCGCGGTCC
The DNA here is from genome assembly GCA_963707615.1 of uncultured Alphaproteobacteria bacterium. Lineage (GTDB taxonomy): Bacteria > Pseudomonadota > Alphaproteobacteria > Rhizobiales > Xanthobacteraceae > Pseudolabrys. Next base: position 743,552 of record CAVPQT010000004.1, on the reverse strand, counting down.
CAGATTGCAACAGCCGCTCCCGAGTCGATAAAGCGCTCGACAATCGCGCGGCCAATGCCTTGCGCGCCGCCGGTGACGACCGCGTTGCGCCCACCGAGATCGATTTTGTTGGTCATGGTCGCCTCCCGCCCAAGGATTAGCGAAGGCCGCGGCTCATGGCGAGTGGTGAAAATGCGGGTGTGTAATGCGCAAAGCCTTGTGCCTCAAACCCACATGTAATAAACACGACCGCGTGGGGCCCACGGCGGTCGCCCCGCATTTCCAAGGCGCGAGCCCAAGCACCGTCTCCTCCGATCGCGGAGGGGACCTTTGTTGCTTTTGGGCATGCGACTGCGAAATGACCATTCGGCAAAGGCCGGGGATCAAGCCGCCTCCCCGTCAGATGACGTTCATCCAAGCGCTGCGTCCCTTCGGGAGCGACGACTATGGATGGATTGAACCTGGCACTTTTTCTCGCTGCGGCTTTCTTCGGCGGGCTCACGTCCGGTGTTTCCGGCTTTGCCATGGGCTTGGTAGTGTCGGGCGTCTGGCTGCACATCATTTCCCCCGGCCAGAACGCACTTCTTATCGTGCTGTGCGGTCTCGTCACGCAAGGTTCCGGAATCTGGCGCGTGCGCCATGCCGTGAACTGGCGAACAGTGGCACCTTTCATCATTGGCGGAGCGATCGGTGTCCCTATAGGCACCGCGCTCCTGACGTCTGTCGATCAGGGCACGCTTCGCCTCACCATCGGTCTGCTGTTGGTACTCTATAGTCTGTACAACCTCATCAAGCCTGCCGTTAAACCTGTGCAGGGTGGCGTCACGGCCGATCTCGGGGTTGGCGTTGCGAATGGCTTGATCGGCGGATTGACCGGTCTTGGTGGAATTGCGGTCACCATCTGGTGTCAGCTGCGTGGCGGGCCGAAGGACGCGCAGCGTGCGATCTTTCAGCCAGTCATGTTCGCGACCTTTGTCATGAGTGCGATCGCTCTCGCGGTAGCCCACGCGTTCAGCATTGAAACGTTCAAGCTCTATGCGCTCGCGCTGCCTGCGCTCGTTGTCGGCATATGGTGCGGCTTGAAACTATACGGAAAGCTCAACGATGCGGCATTCCGCAAGATGATCCTGCTGCTGTTGCTCTTTTCCGGACTGGCGTTGATCGCACCGATGCGTTGAACTAGAGTTTGACTTGTGGGGCTTGCGACGGTCGCCCCGCCTTCCAAGGCTTAGTGAGCCCAAGCACCGTCTCCTTCGTTCACGGAGGGGACTCATGCTGTCTCCAAGCTATTCAATCTCTCCGAAAGATCTCTGGAACGCGATCGCGACGCAAACTGCGCCGCAGATCATCGACGTTCGAAGGCGTGACGCCTTCGACCAATCGCCCCATCTGCTCCCAGGCGCGATCTGGCAGGATGCCGGCAGTGTCCAGCAATGGAAGAACGATCTCGATCCGACCCGCCCCATCATTGTTGCCTGCAAGGCCGGCCACGAAATGAGCCAGACGACCGTCGCGCAGCTTCGTGTCGACGGCATCGACGCACAGGTGCTGGAAGGCGGTTACGAAGGGTGGACAAAGGCAGGGCTGCCCTTTGTCGCAAAAGCCGAACTTGAGAGGATCGCGCCACGGCGGCCGAGCATCTGGGTGACGCGACGCCGACCGAAAATCGACCGCATCGCCTGTCCTTGGTTGATCCGCCGCTTCCTTGATCCACGCGCACGCATTTTGTTCGTCGATCCGGATCAGGTGAACAATGTCGCTCGCGAAAGCGGCGGTGTGCCCTTCGATATCAAGGACGTCGAACTCAGCCATGTCGGCGAGCGCTGCTCGTTCGATACAATGCTCAAGTTGTTCGGGTTGGAGGGCGAGCCCTCTCTCGCGCGACTTGCTTTGATCGTGCGCGGCGCCGACACGGCGCGACCCGATATCGCGGCGGAAGCCGCTGGCTTGCATGCCGTTTCGCTCGGCCTGTCGGCCCTGGCTGGCGATGACGACCATGGACTGCTGCAGCGCGGGTTCATCGTCTACGATGCGCTCTTCGCATGGCTGCGCTTCGCGGCCGAAGAGCGACACAACTGGCCGGCCAAAGCCGCATGACGCATATGTCGAGCACCGAGAAGCCTGCCCGGTCCAGCTTTGGCGAAGCTTTTCTGGTCTGGCTGAAGATCGGTTGCATCAATTTCGGCGGACCGGCCGGGCAGATCGCGTTGATGCATCGCGTTGTCGTCGACGAGAAAAAGTGGGTCGACGAACCGCGGTTCCTGCACGCGTTGAACTTCTGCATGTTGTTACCCGGGCCGGAGGCGCAGAAGTTGGCCACCTACCTGGGCTGGCTGATGCACGGCGTGCGCGGCGGACTTGCCGCCGGAATTCTGTTCGTGCTGCCCGGCGCATTCGTGATGTTGGGCCTGAGCCTGATGTATGCACTCGGGCGCGGAATTTCGGCGGTCGACGGCGCGCTGTTCGGCATCAAGGCGGCGGTTCTGGTGATTGTGATCGAGGCGCTGATCCGCATCGGCAAGCGCGCGCTCAAGACACCGCTTTTGCTCTCGCTGGCGGCGGCTGCCTTCGTCGGCATCTTCTTTCTGGCGCTGCCTTTCCCGTTGATTGTCGCAGCTGCTGCCGTCATCGGCTACTTCGTCGCGCGTAAGGCTCCGAACCAGCTTGGACTTGCGACCAACGCCGACTCGGTCGCACCGCCCGCGGAAGACCGATGGCGACAGTTTTTCATCGCCGCGATTGTCGGGCTCATCGTGTGGTGCGTGCCGATCGCAGCTCGCTGCCCTCCTCCTTGGCTCGAAGCACGTGCTCGTCAGTATCGGAATTTTCTTCTCGAAACTCGCCGTCGTCAGTTTCGGCGGCGCCTATGCCTTGCTGGCGTATATGGCGCAGGAAGCCGTGCAGACTTACGGCTGGATGAGCGCGCCGGAAATGGTCGACGGTCTCGGCCTCGCGGAAACGACCCCCGGGCCCCTCATCCTCGTCACGCAATTTGTCGGCTTCCTCGCTGCATTTCGCGACGCGGCTCCCTTTTCCCCGGTCACCGCCGGTGTCCTGGGCGCCGCAATGACAACGTGGGTCACTTTTGTGCCGTCGATGCTCTGGATCTTTGCCGGCGCACCCTTCGTCGAACCATTACGCGCCAATCGCCGGCTCTCCGGCGCACTTGCGGCGATCACCGCAGCGGTGGTCGGGGTTATTTTGAACTTGTCGGTGTGGTTCGCGCTGCACGTCCTGTTCGGCAAGGTCACCGAGATGCATGCAGGTCCTTTGCGCTGGTATGCCTTCGACCCGTTCGCCCTCGACCTCAGAGCGACAGCATTGGCCGCTATAGCGGCCGTGCTGGCATTCGGGCTGCACCGCAGCCTGATCGAGGTGGTGGTCGCGATGGCCGCGCTGGGCGTGCTCGTGCGGCTTGTTCTCGGAGCCTAGCGTTCGCGATCGATCGCACTCTCATGCCAGCGCCGCAATGCAAGATACGAAATTGCCGACAGCGTGAAGAAAATCGCGACGCCTGCGAGCGACAGCAAAAGTAATGCAGCGAACATGCGTGGAATGTTGAGTCGGTATCCGGATTCGGCGATGCGGTAAGCGAGCCCCGAACCCGCACCTGCTGAACCCGCCGCAATCTCGGCCACCACCGCGCCGATGAGTGAAAGCCCGCCGGCGATGCGCAGACCGGTCAGCATTTGCGGCAAAGCGGATGGCAGTTTCAGATTCCACAGCACCTGCCAGCGCGACGCCTTGTAGAGCTCGAACAGCGCGAGAAGATTGTGATCAACCGAATTCAGCCCGAGCGTTGTATTGGCCAGAACCGGAAAGAAGGCGACGATCCAGGCGCAGACGAGGACCGCAAGCGGCTGTGGCAGATAGATCAGCAAAAGCGGCGCGATGGCGACAATCGGGGTGACCTGAAGAATGACGGCATATGGATAGAGCGAATAATCGACCAGTCGCCATTGGTTGAAAGCGATTGCCAGCAAGATGCCGCCGACGGCGGCGAGCAGGAACCCTTCGAAAGTCAGAGTGAGGGTCACCAGCAGCGAGCGCCAAAGGAGACCCGCATCAGCGATTAATGTTGCCAGTACGAGTCCGGGACCCGGCAACACATAGGGTGGAATCGCAAACGCGCGCACCAGCAGATCCCAGCAAAGAACCACGAGAGCCAACACGACGATCGGCAAGCCGAGACGGAGAGCGCGCGCGCTCATGCCACGCCTCCGGCCATCGCGTTGCCTAGCGCCTCGGCGACACGGCGGCAGAACGCGCCATATTCCGGTGACGTCCGGAAATGCTCATCGCGCGGATAGGGTGCGTCGATGGTAATTTGTGTGAAGACACGTCCGGGGCGCGGCGTCATCACGACTATTCGCTGCGACAGGTAAACCGACTCGAACACCGAATGGGTGACGAAGATCACCGTGCGGCCCAGATCCTGCCAGAGCGTCAGGAGATCGTTGTTGAGTTTGAACCGCGTAATCTCGTCGAGTGCCGCAAACGGCTCATCCATCAGGATCAATTGCGGCTCGGTGACCAGCGCGCGCGCAATTGAGGTGCGCATCTTCATGCCGCCCGACAGTTCACGCGGGTAGCTCTGCGCAAAGTTCTTGAGTCCGACGCGGTCCAGCGCCTGTGCCACCGCCGTGGAATCGTCGTCGCCCGCGAGCTTGAGAGGAAGCCGGACGTTGGCCAAAACATCGGCCCAGGGCATCAAGGTCGGTTCCTGGAACACGAAGCCGATCGGGACCGGACCAGTGGGCCATTCGACAGCACCCACGGTGGGCGGACTCAGGCCCGCGATAATGCGTAGCGCGGTCGACTTTCCGCAGCCGGATGGACCCAGCACGGACACGAATTCGCCGGCCTTGACGTCGAGGTCCAGGTGATCGAGCGCGCGCACGCCGTTCGCGAAACCTTTTTCGACGCCGCGCAGTGCGACAATTGTCGAGATATCTCGCGAGACACCAGTCGGCGGTGGGATAGACAATGGCGCGCCTGTCAAATGTCGGGCGGATCAATTCCGTCGTTCGACAGTACAACGTATCGTGCGCACCACAAATTCCACAGCCGCGTCTGCACCCAGTCCACCGTCCTGCGTAAGCGATCGCCAGGTGTGGAAGCTGAGCGCAAGTCCGAGCGCAGCATCGCGTGTTCGCCCGGGCCGGAAACCTTGCCCCAGTACGGCCTGCAAAGCATCAATGCGCGCGCCTATTCGCAAATGGACAATGTCGCGCGTGAGCGGGTCGACCTCGGCGTCGCGCATGACGCTGTTGGCAAGCTGGGCGTTGCGATCGTACCAGGCGTAGAGCTCGGTGAGGCCGCGGCGCAACCTTTGTTCGGGGTTGATGACGGCACGCAGAGCGCTCGCATCCGGGAAAGGATCGCGCTCCATCGCCAGTCCTGAGCACGCAAGGAACAACTCACGATCGGTCGGGAAATGTGCATAGACCGTATGCCGCTGCACGCCCGATCGCTCGGCAATGGCGCTGATGCTCGTGCGTGTCGGCCCCAGTTCGGCATGCAGGTCAACTGTCGCCTCGACGATACGGCGACGCGTTTCCGCCTGATTCTCCGCGCGGCGCTTTAACCTATACGAACGTTTCCGGTTCATTACACACTAGTGTACTCCCATATTGACAGCTGGCAAGAGTTTAATTACACGCCATTGTGCAGTGAAATTGGGGCCCGCGAGGGCTCGGCCCCTTGACCGGAGGTAGCAATGAAAGCTTCGTCAGTGAGTTTCCCGGCCGCCGTTTTGATGGTGATCGCCGGAATGATCTGGGGCCTTGTCATGGCGATAACCCGCGATCACTCGGCAATGCCTGCACATGCCCATCTCAATCTGCTCGGCTGGGTCTCACTCTTTCTGTTTGGTGTTTTCTATCATTTGCATCCAGCGGTCGACCGAAGCCGTCCCGCAATCATCCAGGTGACAGCCTGGATCATCGGCACAGTGGTCATGACAATTGGCATAGGACTTATTCACACCGGTCACGATGTCGGCGAGCCGTTCGCCATCGGCGGATCGCTCACGGTGTTCGCGGCGATGCTTCTGTTCGGTTGGCTGGTCGTGCGGCGCGAACGTGCAGCGCGGTCTTTTCGCGCCTCCGCGGTCCCCGCGGAGTAGTGGACATCGTCAGTTCTTCGGACGCAGATCCGTGCCGACACCTTTGTTGACGAACTGTAGCGTGTAGCCACGCTTGTAGTCGATACCCGCCTTCACCACCCCGGCACGCACCATCTTGTCGAAAAAGCTTTTCCAGTGGGCATCGGTCATGGCCCCGATTCCGAGCTTAACCGAGTCGCCGGAATCAACGATGCCGTGCTCTTTCATCTTGTCCACCGAATAAGCCAGCAGAGCGTCGGTCATTTCCGGATTTTGAATCTTGATGAGGTCGTTGCCCGCACGCCCATCGCCGTAGATGTAGTGATACCAACCGATCGCCGATGCGTCGACGAACCGCTGGACCATGTCCGCTTTCTTTTCCACCAGCTCGCGTCGCGTTTCGATCAGAGTTGAGTATGCGTCGAATCCCTGGTCAGCGAGCAGGAACACGACCGGCTTGAACCCCGCCTGACGCTCGATCGCAAAGGGTTCCGACGTGACATAGCCCTGCATCGCTGAATTTTTGTCGGCAAGGAAGGGCTGCGCGTTGAATGTATAGGGCTTCACCTTCGATTCACTGAAACCGAATTCCGATTTGAGCCACTGGAAATACGTGGTCATGCCCTCCTTCGACACGAACAGCGTACGCGTTTTCAAGTCTTCGAATTTCGTCACGTCCGGGTGGGCAACGAAAACCTGCGGGTCCTTTTGAAAACTTGCCGCCACGACCACTGTCGGAATGTTGTTTGCTACCGCGTCGAATGACTGCAGCGAATTGGCGCTCATGAAGAAGTCGAGCTTGCCCGCCAGGAGCTGGGTCCGATTGTTCACGTTCGGCCCGCCCGGCACGATGATCACCTCAAGCCCGTACTTCTTGTAAGTGCCGTCCGCGAGCGCCTGGTAGAAGCCGCCGTGCTCGGCCTCTGCCACCCAATTGGTCCCGAAAGTGACCCGCTGGAGTGGTTGTGCCTGCGCCGTCCAGGCCATCGCAACGAGCAGAAAAACCACTGCAATTCTTGGCATTTTCGAAGTTTGTCACTGATTTGGGTGGCCACGCAACCATCCGCCACGTGCTCTTTGAACCTTTTTCCGGCGCCGGCGACCAATGGGTATCGCGGCTGTGACGCCGCCCCAATTCAACCGGATGGAGACCACCATGACGAAGTCCAAAATCACCGCCGTCGCTTTGATCGCACTGACGCTCGCAGGCAGCCTCGCCGTCACCAGCGGCAGCGCCCAGGCGCACTCTCACTGGGGCACTGGCGTCGGCATTGGTATTGCGGCCGGCGCGCTACTCGGAGCCGCAGCTGTTTCCAACGCCTACGCCACGCCAGTTTACGTAACGGGCCCGTCTTGCCGTCTGGTCACGCGCTACGACCGCTTCGGAAATGCGCGCATGATTCAGGTCTGCAATTACTACTGATCCGCTGGGTCGGCGCCTGCCCGTCCATCCTCGCGCCGATCTGGAAGACCCGCCCGGCATGTCCCCGTCCGGGCGGGTCACTTCGTTCAGAATTTGACGACTGAGCGAATGCCCGCGACCTGTGCGTCCGGATAACGGATGCCCGTTCCGCTGGGATGCCAGATTGACGTGTAGACCGGTTGAACCGTCCAGCCGGGCACGACCTGAGCGACATAGGTCAGTTCAAGATTGGTCTCATAGTCACGCGGCGGCGTAAAAAGAGTACCGAAGTTGATCTGGTCCTGGTCGAACCCGCGGATGCTGTCGGAGAAGCGAGCGTAGATGACGCTGGCGCCAAAAACATCCTTTGGTCGGCTTGGCACCATGCCGGCAAACACAATTCCGCCGTCAACAAAGAAATTGACAGTGTTCTGGGCCGATGGACTGAACGATGCACGGCTGAAGACCGATATGCCGCTATCACCATCGCCCCCCGCGGGTCGATAGATCTGCTGATCGATCACTCCATAAATTCCGTAGTCACCTCGAAGCATGAGCGGCATGCCATTGCTTGCAGGACTGGCAAGCGGCACCCCGACGTTGTCGTATCGCTTGTCAGCGAATTGTCCGAGATGGTACCAGCCGCCGATTTTCAGCGTCGTCGCAAGGTCGGTATCGTGCTTGCCGCGGTTGCTTCGAAATTGTAGCTCGCTGATCATGAACGCCGGGTCACTCATACGAAAATTGAGACCATAGCGATTGCAGGTGTCGGGATCGCCGGTACAAGGTCCTGCCGGGTCGCCGTTAAAAATTGCAAACAGAAACGATGCGTCTTTGGGAAATTCATATTTTATCCGCGCGCCAACAGCTGAGAGCGGATAAGCCGGTCCCCCGCCTGGCAAATTGACCGCCGTGATTGTCGCCCAGTCGCTCTGCAGAAAAATCTGACTGAGATCGCTGTAGAAGAACTCGGCGTCCGCGGCGAGTTGGCCAAATCTGATGCTGACAGGCCCAACCCATCGCTCCAGCCACAATTCGGACAGCCGCACCGTCGGTGTAGCTTCGATTGCCGCAATTGTGTTCATGCCTCCGACATAGTCACGACGGATGCGGCCATCGTTGTAGATTCCGAACGCGTTGGCGTAGAAGCTCCAGTTCTGCCATCCAGCAAGTTTTTCCAGATCGACCAGAAGTTGGGCCTCAAGCTTGCCCTGATCGATCGTGCCGGTGCGGATGCCGCCGGACATATTGCCCAGCACGTCGTTGGTGTAGATCAGGTTGTAGGTGACGCCACGATCATTGAGCCATTTGCGCGTCCCGTAGGGATCGCCGTATTGCGGCAGACTTGTCGCGATTGACGGGACAGTGATTCCGATCCGCTCAGCCTCGCTTTGCGCCCACGCCGAACCTGCGCCGAAAAAGCACAGCGCAATCAGGGCACAAGGAAGTCCCCCGCGATGCAATCTTATCCGGCCCACGCCGTCTCCTTTTGCATTGCAGCGGCCCCCCTGCGGCACAAATCCCAAAACTGACGACGAAAGCTGACAGGCGGATGACCACACCCCATTTAAACTGCGAGTGCGCAGAATAGCCGCGGAAAAGCACGTTCCCACAGGAAAAACAGCGGCCAAATGCGTTGAATCCGCGCATTTATGGCCAACGCCGGTGCAAAGAAATGACGCCAGGTTGCGGCGTCCGCGGGCAGATCCGGCGTCCGATTTACCGAGGTGAAATGTTTATATCGCGGTTATGCTGAAACAGGCCGACAATTCACTATAAGGCTCGCAAAGAGAAAAAAGAGAAAATCCGGGAAACAAGGCCTTGGAGCGATTCGGGACATTTTTGACGCGGCTCAAGCAGCCGCAGGCTACGCGCAATGGCGCCATAGCTGTTGCCGTGCTCATCGTCTGTACGTGGCTGGTTGTCGCCGCGACGACGCGTGCGCCACATGCGAATGGCGAGGAACAGGCGTCGACTCAAGGTCGCCGGGAAAATGGCCTTTTTTACCCGCCCCCGAAGCAGTGGGCATCTCTGACAACGGTGCCAGTCGGGCCGGTCGTGTTTCGCAGCGAACATATGACCGAGGGCAAGATTGCCATTGATGAAGACCGCTCGACGCTCGTGTTCTCTCCCTATTCAGGACGCGTAATCAAACTGCTTGCGAAGCCCGGTGACATGGTGAAAGCCGGCCAACCGCTTTTCACCGTCGAAGCGCCGGACATGGTTCAGGCTCAGAACGATTTCATCGCTGCCATCTCCAATTTGAACAAGACCAAATCGTCGCTCGAGCTCGCAAAAATTGTTGAGCAGCAGAACAAGACGCTCTTTGACTCGCGCGCCGGTCCATTGCGCGACCTGCAGACCGCGCAGGCAACCAGCCGCGCCGCCGAGAATGATGTGCGTTCAGCACAGACTTTGCTGGAGATGACGCGCAACCGCTTGCGCATTCTCGGCATGATGGACGACGAAATCACCAAGTTCAGCGATACCGGCTCCGTCAGTCCGCAGATGACGATCTATTCGCCGATCAGTGGCACCGTCATTCAGCGCAAGGTCGGACCGGGCCAGTACGTGAACACGTCATCGCAGAATACGAGCGCCAGCGACCCGACATTCATCATCGGCGACCTGTCGACAGTGTGGCTGGTCGCCTATGTCCGCGAAGTCAGACGCACCCAGCGTCCACGTCGGACAAGCCGTTCACTTTAGTGTTCTCGCATACCCAAACCGCATATTCCCGGCAAATATTGCATATGTTGCCACCTCGCTCGATACCGGAACGCGTCGTTTGTTGGTTCGCGCAACAATCGACAACTCCCAGCGACTGCTTCGCCCGGAAATGTTCGCAAGCGTAAACATTCTAACGGGAGAAGGAGACAGTTCGCTGGCTGTCCCGCGTGACGCGATCATCTACGATGGGAAAACGGCCCATGTCTGGGTCGCACGTGACGACAAGTCGGTCGAGCGCCGCGAAATCAAGACCGGCCTGTCCAATGGACAGATGATCCAGGTCCTGGAAGGCCTCCGCGAAGGCGAGAATGTTGTAAGCAAAGGCAGCTTGTTCGTCGACCGCGCTGCTGCAGGAAGCTGAAGCATCCATGCTGCGCAGTCTGATGTCGTTCTGCCTGTCGCGGCGGCCGCTGGCGATAGTTGGATTCATCTGCTTCGTGGCCGTCGGCTATGCGGCTTTCACGACGCTTAACGTTGAAGCCTATCCCGACCCCGCACCACCAATCATCGAAATCATCGCGCAATATCCCGGCCAGTCGCCCGAGGAAGTGGAGCGATATGTCACGATCCCACTCGAGATCGCGGTCGCGAGCACGCCGGGGCTCACGTATATCCGGTCGAACACGGTGTTCGCTCTCGGTTTCATCCGGCTGCAATTCGAATATGGCCGCGACTACAATTTCGTGCGCCAGCAGGTCACCAATCGACTGAAAGACGCGACGCTGCCCGCAACCGTGACGCCAGTCATATCCCCGGCGGGCGGCATCAGCGAAATCTTGCGCTATCAGCTCAAAGGTCCACCCGGAATGGACTTGATCCAGCTCAAGACAATTCAGGATTGGGTGGTCGAGCGTAAACTGCGGATCGTTCCCGGCGTCGCCGATATCTCCCCGCTTGGCGGAAAGACGAAGGAATATCAGGTCGAAATCGATCTCGACCGGATGCGGGCCTACGGCCTCACCTTGCCCCAAGTCATCAACGCGATCTCCACCAGCAACGCAAACGTTGGCGGCCGGACGATCGCCATCGGCGAGCAGTCGGTGAACGTGCGCGGCGTGGGCGTGCTGGGCTCGATCAGCGATATCAATAATATCGTGGTGAGCCAGCAGGGCGGACTGCCCGTCGTGCTGTCCGACATCGCGCGTAACCAGATTGGCTACACGCCGCGGCTGGGGATCGCCGCCCGCGACAATCAGGACGACATTCTCTTCGGCATCGTCCTGATGCAGAAGCTGGAACGGACGATGGACGTTGTAACGCGCGTCCGCGCGGCCATCGAACGCATCAACAATGACGGCAGCCTGCCGCCGGGTGTCAGGATCGAGCCCTACTACGATCGTGGCGATCTTGTAGCCATCACCGTGCGCACGGTGATGCACAATATGTTGTTCGGCATTGCGCTGATCTTCCTCATTCAATGGATCTTCCTGGGAAACCTGCGCTGCGCGCTGATCGTATCCGCGACAATTCCCGTCGCCCTGTTCCTTGCCGTCATCATCACCGTGCTGCGCGGCGACTCCGCCAACCTGCTGTCAGTCGGCGCAATCGACCTCGGTATCATCGTCGACGGCACCGTCATCATGGTGGAAAATATCTTCCGCCATCTCGCTCATCATGCGGCGCGTCACCCGAATGATGCCAGCCGCGGAGACCGGCTGCATCGAATCCTCGCGGCCGCCGTCGAGGTGGACAAGCCGATATTCTTCTCTGTGGTCATCACCATCGCAGCGTTCTTGCCACTTTTCACAATGCAGGGCGTCGAAGGGCAGATCTTCGGACCCATGGCACGCACTTATGCGTACGCCCTGCTCGGCGCGGTGATCGCGACGTTCACGGTGACACCGGTGATGGCCTCTCTTCTGTTGCCTGACAAGGTAACCGAGGTTGAGACCTTTCTGGTGCGCCACATTCGTAGCGTGTATGAACGCGTTCTCGTTCTGGCGGTGAAGAACGCGCGCGTCGCGGCCACGATCGCACTTGCTTTTCTCATTCTTTGCGGCGCGCTCGGCATGCGGCTGGGCACGGAATTCCTGCCCAAGCTGGAGGAAGGGAATCTCTGGATCCGCGCGCTGCTTCCGCCCACGATTACGCTCGATGCGGGCCGGGACACCGTCAACAAGATCCGCGCCGTGATCGCAAGCTACCCGCCGGTGCGCACGGTCGTCTCCGAGCAGGGCCGTGGCGAAGACGCCACCGATCCAGACGGATCGTTCGTTGCTGAATTTTTCGTGCCGCTCAAACCGTTCGACGAATGGCCCGCGGGCCTGACCAAGCCGAAGCTGGTGAAGGAATTGTCGACACGCCTCGAAAGCGAATTCATCGGGATCGACTTCAATTTCTCGCAATACATCCAGGACAATATCGAAGAAGCCGTCTCAGGCGTGAAAGGCGAAAATTCGGTCAAAATCTTCGGACGCGACCTTGGTGAACTCGAACGCCTGTCGAAAGCTGTGAAAGAAGAGCTTTCGAAGGTCCCCGGCGTCACCGACGCAGGCGCGTTCAATCTGCTTGGCCAGCCGAACCTGGTGATCCAGGTGGACCGCGCCAAAGCTGCCCGCTACGGCATCACCGTCGCCGATATGAACACCGTGGTTCAGGCGGCGATCGGCGGGCAGGAAGTCACCCGCATCTACGATGGTGAAATGAATTTCGCGTTGACCGTTCGCCTTGCTCCGAAATACCGCGACAATGTCGATGCCATTCGCTCGGTCCCCGTGGCTTTGCCGAACTCCGACCCAAAATCGCCGACCGCCTACATTGCGCTGGGTGACGTCGCAGAAGTTCGGCTGGAAACGGGCGCGGCCTACATCTATCGGCAGAACACCGAGCGTTTCGTACCGATCAAATACAGTGTTCGCGGTCGAGACCTCGGATCGACCGTTGCCGACGCGCAAGCGCGGATCGCCAAGAACGTGCAACTGAAGGAAGGCTACCGGCTCGAATGGTCGGGTGAATTCGGCGCTCTCGTCGAAGCAAAAAAGAGGCTCGCCATCATTGTCCCTCTCAGCCTCTTGCTGATCATGATGTTGCTCTACAGCCTGTTCAATTCAATACGCGACAGTCTGCTGGCGCTGGCGGGAATTCCGTTTGCAGCATGCGGCGGGATTCTCGGACTGTATGTATTTGGCCTGAACTTCAGTGTCTCGGCGGCCGTCGGATTCATTTCATTGTTCGGTGTATCGGCGATGGATGGCATTTTGCTCGTTTCCTACATACGCCGCCGTCTGGACGAGGGATTCGGCAAGGACGAGGCCATCATCGGGTCCGCCCAGGCGCGCATGCGCCAGATTTTCATGACCGGGTTCTCCGCCTGCATCGGTCTGGTGCCCGCAGCGTTTTCGACCGGCATCGGCTCACAGGTTCAGCAGCCACTGGCCTGCGTTATTGTCGGCGGCATGCTCCTGTCCCCGATTTGCAGCCTTCTGGTCATCCCCACCCTGGCCCGGCTTGTCATGCCGACGGTGCGACGGACCGTGCCTGCGGGCCGCGAGCACGCTGCCGAACCAGGACCGGCCGAATAGATCAGCCTGTCGGCTTGGCGGGTTGTAGGAGTTCGGAAACCCGACCGAACGCTTTGCTGATCACCGGCCAGAACAGAAGGATGAACGCCAGCGTCGTGATCGAGCCGACGAGGCCGTTCGACCAGAAGACGCGCAGGTCGCCGCCCGAGCCGATCATTGCCAGGCGGAATGCATCCTCGGCGCGACTGCCGAGCACCAGCGCAAGCGTGAACGGCGCCAGTGGAATCCCGACCTTTTTGAAGACGTAGCCGACGACACCGAACAACAACATCAGCCAGATGTCGAACATGGCATTCTGGATTGCGTAGGCGCCGATCGCGCATGACACGACAATCATCGGAGCGATCGCAGCGAACGGCACGCGCAGCACCGCGGCAAAAACGGGTACGGTGGTGAGTACCATCACCAGGCCGACAATATTGCCGAGATACATCGACGCGATGAGGCCCCAGACAAAATCCTTGTGCTCCACGAACAGAAGCGGCCCGGGATTGAGTCCCCACACCATCAATCCGCCAAGCAGGATGGCAGCGGTCCCTGAGCCGGGAATTCCGAGGGCCAGCATGGGCAGCAGCGCGGCCGTACCCGAGGCGTGCGCGGCCGTTTCCGGCGCGAACACGCCTTCGATGCGGCCTTTGCCAAAGCTTTCGGGATCCTTCGAGAAACGCTTGGCAAGGTTGTAACCCATGAACGAGGCGGCGATCGCCCCGCCCGGGGTTATGCCGAGCCATGCGCCGATGGCCGACGATCGCAACAATGTGACCCAGTATCGCGGCAGGTCTTTCCACACAGTCCAGAGCACATGCAGGCTGATGCGCGCCGAGTGGCCGCGCAGCGCCAGCCGTTCCTCCATCGTGAGCAGGATCTCGCTGATTCCGAAAAGGCCGATGACCGCGACAAGGAAATTGATGCCACGCAGCAGGTCGCTGAAGCCGAAGGTCATGCGCAGCTGACCGGAGACCGTATCCATGCCGACGCCGGCGAGCAGCAGACCGAGCGCCATGGAAATGATTGTCTTGTGCTTGGCCTCCCGCCCCAGCCCGACGAACGAGCAGAAGGTCAGAAGATAGACGGCGAAGAATTCCGGCGGCCCGAACTGCAGCGCGAATGAAGCGATGCCGGGTGCCAGAAACGTAATGAGCAGCACCGCGAACAGGGAGCCGATAAAGGACGATGTAAAGGCCGCGGTAAGAGCCTCCGCGGCTCGCCCTTGCTGAGCCATCGGATAGCCGTCAAACGTCGTCGCCACCGACCATGCTTCGCCAGGAATGTTGAAAAGGATCGATGTGATTGCGCCGCCGAAGAGCGCGCCCCAGTAGATGCACGATAGCATCACGATGGCGGAGGTTGGATCCATCGTGAATGTCAGCGGCAACAGGATGGCAACGCCGTTTGGTCCACCCAGCCCCGGCAGTACGCCGACGAAAATGCCGAGCACGAGGCCGACCATCATCAAGGACAGTGTTTTCCAGGTCAGAAGGACCGCGAAGCCGTGGACGAGGAGCGAAAAGGCTTCCATGGCTTCTAGTATCCAAACAGGGCTTCAAGCGGCCCCTTCGGCATGATCACGTCGAACGCTATGTCGAAGGTAACGAACATGATCATCGAAAATACGAAGCTGGTGAGCAGCGACTTCCAGAGAGCTATGCGGCCCACCATCCACATGAAGCCCGCGATCAGCAGGAAGCTCGCCACGTAGAGCCCGAGCCATTGCGTGAACAGGCAGAAAAGGAATGTCGGGACGAAAACCTGCATGACCCGGCGCAACTGATCGCGCGTGACGAAAGCTTCGCGTCCCTCCGCCGGATTGAGAATCATGCTGCCGAGACCATAGAGGCTGGCGCCAGCGAGAATGACCGAAAGGTAGAACGGAAAATATCCCGCCTGCGGACCATCCGACGCCCACCCCATGCCGGTGCGCCAGTTGTCGAAGGCAAGCAACAATGCCAGCGCCGCAAGGACTAGATAGACGGCGATTTCAACGACGCGGGTGCTGGTGACAGGCGGCGAATCTTCGGCCGGCGCGGTTGGATCCTCGACGGCGATTTCAGTTTCGGATGACATTGCTACCTGTCTTCAGTCATTGCGAGCGTGCATGGCACGAACCCGGAATCCAGAGCCATGCGCGATGTTGCTGGAGTCCGGGCCCCGAACAGTCACGCTGCCCGGGGCCTAGGCCACGCTTTACTTTGCGACGAAGCCCGCTTCTTCCATAAGATTCGAATTCAGCTTGTCGTCTTCTTCAAGGAATTTGACCATGTCGTTGCCGGTCAGGAAGATCGGCTTGAGCGCCTGCTTTTCCATGTAGTCCTTGTACTCAGGCGTCTCCGACACTTTCTTGAAAAGATCGATGTAGAAGGCTGTCTGGTCGGGGGTGACCTTGCCCGGCAGGAACATGGCGCGCAGCATCAGATACTGCACGTCGAGTCCTTCTTCCTTGCAGGTCGGGATGTCGTTCCATGACTGCGTATCCGTCACTTTGGACTTGTAAGAGATGCGTTCCTTGTCGAACACGCACAGCGCGCGTACCTGGCCGGCACGCCACACTTCAAGATTTTCCGACGGATTGTTGACGTTTGACGCGGTGTGATTGCCGACCAGCTGGGTGGCCGCCTCGCCGCCCGACTTGTACGGCAGGTACGCAAACTTCGCGCCGGTCTTCTTTTCCATGAAGACAGTCAGGATGTGATCTTCGCGTTTGGAGCCGGTGCCGCCCATTTTGAAAGGCTGTGGAGCGGCCTTCGCCGCGTCGACAAATTCTTTCACGTTCTTGTACGGCAGCGTCGTGTTGTCCCACAACACGAACTGATCCATCGCAATCACAGATACTGGTGTCAGCTCGCGCCAATTGAATGGAATCTTTGCGGAGAGCGGCAGCATGTAGATCAGCGAATAGGCGATCAGAACTTTGTTCGGGTCGCCGTCGCTCGATTTCATGTACATCAGCGCTTCGGCGCCGGATGCTCCGCCCTTGAGCGACACCACCATCGGCTGCTTCATCAGATTGTGCTTCTGAATGGCGGCCTGAATCATGCGCGCCATCTGATCGGAAGCGCCGCCTGCGCCTGCGGCCACCACGATTTCAACCGGCTTGGTCGGCTCCCATGCCAATGCCGGCGCACTTGCCAGCGTCATGGCCGCAACGGCCGTGCTGGCAACAACAAAACTCTTCATCGCATCCTCCCATAAGGTGATTTTCCGGCTCCTCGGCAGTGGGAACCGCTGTCTTTGTTATTGGGCCCATTTTGCGGGTATTGGGCCCAAGTTCAAGCCGCCGGCGGTCTAATCCTCGGACTGCTCCAGCCGCACGATCGCCGCACCCCGCACCATGGCTTGCATTTTTCCGAACGCCACGTCGCGCGGCAGGTACTTCATCCCGCAATCGGGCGCAATGACGATTCGTCCGGCCTGAGCATGCGGCAGCGCCCGACGAATGCGCTCGGCAACGATCTCCGGCGTCTCGATGGTCATATCGGACAGGTCGATCACGCCGAGGATGATCGTTTTCGACGGCAGTTTTTCCAGAACGCCAAGATCGAGCTTCGGTTGTGCGGCTTCAATCGAGATCTGTGTGGCCCGCGATCCTTCCAGTTCCGACAGAAACGAGTATCCGGCCGGCTTTTCATGCACGACCGCCGCGTAGCCGAAGCACAAATGCACGGCGACCGTGCCGCTGACGCCCTCGAGTGCGCGATCGAGCGCCTTGAGCCCGTAGGCCCGCGCCTTGTCGGGGTGCTGCTGCATCCACGGTTCATCGATCTGCACGATGTCGGCGCCGGCAGCGAACAGATCCTTGATTTCGTCATTCACGGCGGCGGCATAATCAAGTGCCATCGCCTCGTCCGATTCGTAGAACTCGTTCTGCGCCTGCTTTGACATGGTGAACGGACCTGGCACGGTGATCTTCACGGATCTTTTTGTGTTCGCGCGCAGGAACTGGAGATCGCGCAGTTCGACCGGATGCTTTCGCCTGATCTTGCCGGTGACGCGTGGGACCGGGATCGGCCTGCCGCTGCGATTGAGTGTCGAGCCGGGGTTATTGGTATCGACACCCTCGAGCGCCGTGGCAAAGCGGTTCGAATAGCTTTCGCGCCGCTGCTCGCCGTCGGTGATGATATCGAGGCCTACGCGTTCCTGATCGTTGATTGCAAGGAGTGTCGCCTCATCCTGCTTCGCTTCAAGTTCCTTCGGATCGACCAGCCAGAGATCATCCATCCGTACGCGTGGCACCATCTTCGACAATCGTGCGCGATCGATCAGCCACTCCGGTTGCGGATAGGAACCGACGAGAGACGTAGGAAAAAGTTTAGCGGGCACCAATCGACCTCTCGCGTTTCATTGCGCCGCTTCAAGACTCATTTTGAGAACGCGGGCGACGTGCAAAGCTTCGCGCTGGCTCCCGTCATGGATTTGATGGCGGCACGATGTTCCGTCGGCAACAATGATGGCGTCGGCGTCAGCCCGGCGTACGGCAGGCAGCAATGACAGCTCACCCATCTTGAGCGAGACGTCGATCGTTTCCTCATCATAACCGAACGAGCCGGCCATACCGCAGCAACTGGAATCGATCGGTTCGACGGAGAGCTTGGGGATAAGCCGAAGCGTCGTCTCAACGGCTCCCATCGCGTTGAATGCCTTTTGATGGCAGTGGCCGTGCAGGAGGGCCTTCTTCGCAAGCGACCCTAACGAAAGGTTCAGATTCCCTACCTGGTGCTCGCGCGCAAGAAACTCCTCGAACAAAAAGGCGTTCGCCGCCAGCGACTCGGCAGGCTCACCCTTGAACAAGGCCGGCAATTCATCGCGGAACGTCAAGAGACAACTCGGCTCAAGACCGACGATCGGGATACCGCGCGCGACATAAGGCGCGAGCGCATCCATCGTACGCTGCATTTCGCGACGCGCCTCTTCGACCAGGCCGACCGAAAGAAAAGTACGGCCGCAACACAGAGGTCGGTCGTCCGGTTCGGGCGGCTGCGGTGCGTACACGCGGTAGCCACCGGCAACGAGCACACTCAGCGCATCGTCCAGATTTTCGCGTTCGAAATAGCGATTGAACGTATCGGCAAACAGAACGATTTCCCGCGCCGCCGTGTTCTCCTCTGCCGTGGGGTAACGCCAATCCGAACGGTCTCGATACGTGTCCTTTCGCCATTTCGGCAAACTGCGGCGGGACGCGAAACGCGCAACCGTCTGCGACGCCTTCCGCAGGAACGGGCTTCGGTCTCGCATATTGAAAACGTGGTGCCAGCGCGAGGCATGCGGGGCGTAGTGGGGGAGAAATCCGACGAGTTTGTCGTGCAACGAGAGCTCGAACTTTGCCGCGCGCGCAGCCTGCACCTCGATCTTCATGCGGGCCATGTCGACGCCGGTCGGACACTCACGACGGCACGCCTTGCACGAAACGCAGAGCTTCATGGTCTCCGCCATCTCATCGGCTATGAGCGCAGCTGACCCAAGTTGTCCGGTGATGGCGAGGCGCAATGAGTTGGCGCGACCGCGCGTGACGTCGCGCTCATCGCGCGTCACGCGATAACTCGGACACATGACACCGCCGGTTAGTTTGCGGCAGGCGCCGTTGTTGTTGCACATCTCGACGGCACCCTGGATGCCGCCACCCACGCCGGGATAGGGCGACCAGTCGAACCGCGTTTTCAACGGCTCGCCTTGATAGCCGGGCCCGTAACGGAACAGGTTGCGGTCGTCGAATTTGGGCGGACGTACGACCTTGCCAGGATTGTAAAGCCCGTTCGGGTCGAAGCGATCCTTCACTTCCTCGAATGCACGGGCGAGCCGCGAGCCGAACATCGGCTCGTTGAACTCGGAGCGCACGAGGCCATCGCCATGTTCGCCGGAATGCGAGCCCCTGTATTCCCGCACCATCGCGAACGCCTCTTCGGCGATTTCGCGCATGGTATGGACATCTTTCTCCTGGCGTAGATTCAAGATCGGACGCACATGCAGGCAGCCCGATCCGGCGTGTGCGTACCAGGTGCCGCGCGTGCCGTGCTTTTCGAAAATCGCGGTGAGCCGCGTGGTGTAGTCGGCGAGATGTTCGAGCGGCACGGCGCAATCCTCGACGAAAGAAACCGGTTTGCCCTCATCTTTCATCGACATCATGATGTTGAGGCCGCTCGTGCGGACCTCGGTGATCGCGGCCTGCAGATCGGGGTTGAGCACTTCGACCACGCCACCCCATTTCGCGCCGCTCTTGTCCCAGCCGAAACCGAGATCGCCCATCAGATCCTTGAGCTGCTGCAGCATTCGCAGGTTGATTTCGTGATCATCCTCACCGAACTCCACCAGGAGAATGGCCTCGGGCGTCTCGCGCACGAACTTTTCCAGCGTCGGCTGAAAAATCGGAATCTGGCGAGCGAGTTCGACCATCGTACGGTCAATCAACTCGACCGCGATCGGCTTGAGACGCACAATGTGCTGGGCCGAATTCATTGCCTCGGAGAAGCTGCCGAAATGGCAGGCGCCGACGGCGCGGCGCCCGAGCAACGGCGACAGCTTCAACTCGATGCGCGTGGAAAATGCGAGCGTGCCTTCGCCGCCGATCAGAACGTGCGCAAGATTGATGTCGTTTTTGCCGGGTACAAGTGCGTCAAGATTGTAGCCGCCGACACGGCGCTGAACCTTCGGAAATCTCGCGGCGATTTCGTCGGCTTCGCGCGCGCCAATGGCGAGCAGGTCCTTGGCAAGCGGGCGCAACGGCGTCGGCACGTCTTTCAGGTTTCCGCCGATGCTGCCGAAATGCGCGAGCGTGCCGTCGGCGAGCAAGGCCTCGATCGAGATCACGTTGTCGCGCATCGTGCCGTAACGCATCGAGCGACCGCCGCAGGAATTGTTGCCGGCCATGCCGCCGATCGTCGCGCGTGATGACGTCGAGATGTCGACCGGAAACCACAGGCCGTGCGGCTTGAGCTGACGATTGAGATCGTCGAGCACAATGCCGGGTTCGACGGTGCACCTGGCGCGCTTCACGTCGAGGTCGAGAATTCTGGTGAGATATTTCGAGCAATCCACCACCAGCGACTTGCCGACCGTCTGTCCGGCTTGTGATGTACCCCCGCCGCGCGCGAGAACCGTCGCGCCTTCGCTGCGGGCAATCGCTATCGCCCGATCGGCCTCCTCAATCGTGCGCGGGGCGACTACGCCAATCGGCATGACCTGGTAGTGGGAGGCGTCGGTGGCGTATCGGCCGCGGGAGAAGCGATCGAATTGAACCTCACCAGTCAATTCGGCCCTGAGCCGACGTTCCAGACCGGGCATGACTACGGCCACGTTTTTTATCCTTTTTGGGCTGAACCTAGCCTATGCATTATGACTGGATTGCCTTGCGGAAAACCGCTTGACCACAATGTTGCATTCATAGTTCAACGCCACAAGCGCCGCCCTGGAATCGGGCCGCGCCGTGGCTGAACCACGAAAAACCCTCAAAAGCTGCCGTTCAGGAGCGGACTTTTTATGGCCAAGAATTCCTCGCGTACGGTCGGGCGCCATTTTCTGCACATTCCGGGCCCCTCGCCGCTCCCGGACCGCGTTCTGCGTGCGATGGACACGCCGATTATCGACCATCGCGGTCCTGAGTTCGCACGGCTGGCAAAGAAGTGTCTCGAAGGCATCAAGACCATCTTCAAGACCACCAATCCGGTCATCATTTACACCGCCACCGGCACCGGTGCCTGGGAAGCCGCGCTCGTCAATACGCTCTCGCCCGGCGACAAGGTGCTGATGGTGGAAACCGGCCAGTTCGCCACGCTCTGGAAAAAGATGGCGGAAAAACTCGGCCTCGTTCCGGAGTTCATCACCACGGACTGGCGCATTGGCGCCGATCCCGCCGCGATCGAAGCCCGGTTGCGCGAAGACAAAGGCAAGGAAATCAAGGCCGTCTGTTTCCTGCACAACGAAACCTCAACCGGTTGTCTTTCGCCGGTGGCGGAAATCCGCAAGGCAATCGATAAGGCTGGTCATCCCGCATTGCTGATGGTCGACACCATTTCATCATTGGCCTCGGCCGACTACCGGCACGACGAATGGGGCGTCGACGTATCGGTCGGCGGCGCACAGAAAGGTCTGATGCTACCGCCCGGAATGTCGTTCAACGCGATCAGCGACAAGGCGCTGGCGGCGAACAAGACATCCAAACTCACCAAATCGTTCTGGGCCTGGGACGAGATGCTGACGATGAACAAGCAGGGCTTCTTCCCCTACACGCCCGCGACGCAGATGTTGCACGGCCTCGCGGAAGGCATCGAGATGCTCCACGAAGAGGGACTCGATAACGTATTTGCGCGCCACGATCGGCTTGCGGAGGCAACCCGTCGCGCGATCAAGGCATGGGGCCTCGATATCATCTGTCGCGAGTCGAAATATTATTCGCCGACGATCACTGCCGTGCTCATGCCCGAGGGCCACGATGCCGATGCATTCCGTGCGCTGGCGCTCGATCAATTCAATATCTCATACGGCGCAAGCTTTGGCCGCTTCGCCGGCAAGATGTTCCGCATCGGTCATCTCGGCGACATCAACGACGCGATGCTGCTGGGTGGACTGGCCGCAACCGAAATGGCACTGGCTCTGGCCAATGTCCCGCACAAGAAAGGCGGCGTACAGGCGGCCATGGACTACCTCGTGTCGCAACACGGCAGGGCCGCCAAGCAAGCCGCCGAGTAAGACCACCGTTATCTGCTGCTGGAATGGCCGGCCTCGCGCCGGCCATTTTGTTTGCAGGGGCTACGCCGCCTTCACCCAGTCATTCGCGTGCGAAAGCCTGCGCACGAATTCCGAAATCGCCTTGAGCGTCGGTTCGGCCGCTTCACGCTGTGGCGAATGGCGCGCGTTCGGCAACAGCGCAACCTCGACCGGACAATAGCATTCTTCCTGTGCCACCTCGATTTGTTTGACCGTGCCGTACTGATCATCGGCGCCCTGCACGATCAGCACAGGCACACGGATATAGGCGAGGAACTCCGTGATATCCCACTTGCGGAAGTCGGGATCGAGCCAGGCGCCGTTCCAGCCCCTGAACGCGTTGTCGACATCAGCATGCCAGCGTGACAGGCGCGCGCGCAGGTCACTAGTGTCGTATGCTTTCTTCGCCTCGACGATCGAGGCTATGCCCGGATCTTCGGTGAAGAAATGCGGAGCGATCAGTACAAGTCCGCCGACGCGGTGATCCTGATGACTGCCCGCATAGATGGCTGCAATCGAGGCACCGTCGCTGTGGCCTACGAAAAGGCCGCGCTTGAAGCCGATCGCATCGAGCAGCGACGGCAGCGTCTCCCGTGCCTCATCGTGCATGTATGAAAGCGGCCTCGGCAAAGCGACGGGCGATGATTTGCCATAGCCCGCGCGCGAATAGACGAAAACGCCCGCGCCCGTGGCCGCCTGGAGTCTTTCCGGAAAGTCGCCCCACAGTCCGACGCAGCCGAGACCCTCGTGCAGCAAAACCAGCGTCGGTGCTGAGTCCGGGCCCGGACCGATAAATCGGTATTCCAGCCGTTGCTTGCCGATGTCGAGAAAGCCGGAAAGTTCTGTCATCGCGGCCTGTACTTATTGCTTCCCTTCGGCTCGCAGAACGAACCTCTGGATCTTGCCGGTTGCCGTTTTCGGCAAATCCTTGCGGAACTCGATCCAGCGCGGATACTTGTACGGCGCGAGCTTCGTTTTGACGTGCTCCTGCAGAACGTGAACCAGCGCATCGCTGGCTTTGTCCGGCGACTTGAGCACGACAAACGCCTTCGGCTTGATGAGCTTTTGTTCGTCATTCCAGCCGACCACCGCGGCCTCGAGCACATCCGGATGCGAGGATAGCGCGGCCTCGACCTCGAACGGCGAGACATACATGCCGGAAACCTTCAGCATGTCGTCCTGCCGTCCGCAGCACACGAAGTATCCGTCTTCATCCTCGATGTATTTGTCGCCGGAACGGGTCCACTCGCCCTGAAATGTCGAACGCGATTTTTCGCGGTTGTTCCAGTACATGACCGCACTTGTCGGGCCACGCACGTAGAGTTCGCCCATATCGCCCTTTTTCACCGGCTTGCCGTCGTCGCCGATGAGCTTGATCTCGTAGCCCGGCACCGCCCTGCCGGTCGTACCGTATTTGGTCGCACCGGGCGCATTGGTGAGATAGATGTGCAGCATTTCGGTTGTGCCGAGGCCATCGGAGATCTCGACACCGTAGCGTTCCTTCCATCGCCGCGCGATTTCCTCCGGCAATGCTTCGCCGGCGGAAATGCAGCGGCGCATTTTCACTTCGGATTTCTGCGGAGCGTTGGGGCTGGCGAGAAATGCCGCGTAAAATGTCGGCACGGCGTAGAACACCGTCACTGGGTGCTTGCGCAGCAAGGCTGCGACCCCATCGGGCGTCGGCCGTTCCGGGTTCAGCACGGTCGTCGCGCCGACCGTCATCGGAAAGGTCATGGCGTTGCCAAGACCGTAAGCAAAAAACAACTTCGCCACCGAATAGCAGACGTCACTTTCCTTCAAGCCCACGACAGGCGTGCCGTAGAGATCGGCTGTGAGCTTGAGGCTTGCGTGGACATGCACCGCGCCTTTCGGTTTTCCTGTCGATCCCGAGGTGTACAGCCAGAACGCCATGTCATCAGCGGTTGTCGGCGCCGTGTAGGCCTCCGGCTTAGTGGCGCCGACCAGGCCCTCAAACAGCCGATGGCCGTGTGAATTCGTCCCCGAGAGGATGACGTGTTCGAGGTCGGGACTTTGCTTGATCAGTTTCTCGAATTTCGGAAACAACGCCTCCGATACAACGAGGCATTTCGCGCGACTGTCCGCGAGCATGAAACTGTAATCGTCTTCGGTGAGAAGCGTGTTCACCGGGACCGCAATAATTCCCGCCTTCAGGCAGCCGAGAAACGCCGTCGGCCAATCGACGGTGTCGAGCAGCGCGAGCAGCACGCGCTCTTCGCGCTTGATGCCCAATCCGCGCAAGGCTGCAGCGAATCGAGCAGCGCGATCGGCTAGCTGGCCGTAGGTCAGAGTGCCGCGTGCATCAATGTATGCGGCCTTGTTGGCGCGGCCGGCGGCGAGATTGCTTTGCAGTACATCGGCGGCAAAATTGTATTCGCGTGGGACTGCGCCCACGGGTGCCGACGTGGCCGAGCCTGCCGCGTGCGCTTCCGCGACTGTCATTGTTGATCCTCCCAAGACTTTCTTATTATGCAGACGCTGCCAATACGCCGCAATGCGGCCCCATGCTTGGTCGCGCCGACTTGATGCCGGGCATCCGCATCTTGCTATAAGAAGCCGCGGATGGCCGGAACGAGCGCGGCCACGACTACCCACCTTCGGAGATTTTCATGATTTTCAGCCGGGATCGCATTCTCACCACCCACGTCGGCAGCCTGCCGCGCAACGAAAAACTGTCGGATCTGCTGGTCCGCCAGGAGGCAGGCGAAGCATTCGACGTAAAGGAAATGGCCTCCGAAATGGACAAGGCCGTTCGCCATGTGGTGGAGAAGCAGCTCGCAGCCGGTATCGACATCGGTAATGACGGAGAACAGCAACGCGTCGGCTTCCAGACCTATGTTCCGCAGCGCATGAGCGGCTTTGGAGGCATCTCCAAGAGGCGGCGCGGGCGTGAGTTTGAAGAATTTCCCGAACTGGTGGCGAGCCTGATGCGGCGCTTCCCGCATGTCAGCAAGCAACAGAACGCTCCGGAATGTCAGGCCGAACTGAAGTATCTCGACATGAAGCCGATCGAGAACGAAATCGCGCGCTTCAAGAAAATCGCGGACGGCAAGTTTGCTGAGCGCTTCATGACCGCCCCTTCGCCGGGCATCATATCCTCGACGATGCTCGACGCTTTTTACGGTTCGCAAGACAAGTATCTCACGGCGATCTCGCGTGAGATGAAGAACGAATACCAGGCGATCCACAAAGCCGGTCTGTTGCTGCAGATCGACGCACCCGATCTGGCGATGGATCGCACGATGATGTACCGCGATCTGTCCGATGCCCAGTTCGTCAAGGCGGTGGAGCGTCATGTCCAGGCGATCAATGACGGCATTGACGGAATCCCCCGCGACCGCGTTCGTCTGCACATCTGCTACGGCAACTGGGAAGGCCCGCACATCCACGACGTTCCACTCGCAACAATTCTGCCAGCCTTGTATCAGGCGAAAGTCGGCGCCCTGTCGATCGAGTTCTCCAATCCCCGCCACGCGCACGAATACGACGCGCTCAAAAAACATCCGTTGCCGAAAGACATGCTGCTCATTCCGGGCGTGGTCGAGACAACCAGCAACTTCGTGGAGCATCCGGAAGTCGTCGCGCGCCGCATCGAAGAAGCCGTGCGCGTTGTCGGCGATCGCGAGCGCGTCATCGCTTCAACGGATTGCGGCTTCGGCACCTTCACCAATCGCGAGTGGGTGATCGAACCCGCGGTCTGGCTCAAGCTCGCCGCGATCCGGCAAGGCGCCGACATCGCTTCGGCGAGACTTTGGGGCAAGAAGGTCGCCTGAATTGGGGCGCCCGAGGGCGGCCTTGAATGTCAGTGAGATTTTGCGAAATCGTCGAAAACAAAACGAACGATCGAACAAAAGAAACCCGGATTGGTGCGGTTACAGTCGACCGCGCCCATGACGAAAAATGTGGGAAGCAGGACGAAGAGTGTCACGCCGAGAACAACACCGATAAGGCGGTGACGTTGCATCCAGCGCCCGCGCATGCAGAAACCCCACGATAGTGGGACCTTACAGGACCAAGACCCACTGTGCCTTTGTCCTGAGACGGACGGCATAAGATAGTATCTTTACTATTTTAAGCGGAAAGCTCATACTTCCATTCTCCAAGCGGAGAACGGGCGCATGGCGCGGACGGCGATACGACAGCCGGTGAGAATGAGCGGTGATCTCACCGCCCGTATCATGTTCGCTGGCCGCTCCTCGTCGCTGTCGGCGCAAATCGTGGCTTGGGTCCGCGACGCGCTCTTTGCAAAAAAGCTGAAGCCCGGTGATTTCCTCGGCACGGAAAAAGATCTTGCCGCGCGTTTTGGCGCGAGCCGTATCGTGGCACGCGATGCGTTGCGCACGCTGGAAGCGCTCGGCATCGTCGAGATTCGCATGGGAAAAGGCGGCGGTGCGCGCATCGCCCAAGGCAACCCGCGCCTGTTCGCCGAAGCTCTTGCCGTTCAACTTGACCTTACGGGAGTCAGTGCCGCCGAAATCATGGACGCGCAGCGCGCGATCGAAACGCTCGGTGCCGAACTTGCGGCGGAAAACGCAACGCCAGACGACATCGCCAAATTGCGCAGCCTTCTGCGCGATGCCGACGAGGCAATCCGCGACCTCGACCTGTTCACGCGGCTGTCGCGCGATTTCCATCTGGCCGTCGCCGAGGCCTCGCACAACCGCGTGCTGGTCGTGCAGTTGATCTCGCTCGAACATGTCTCCTGGCCGCGCCGGAACGTTACCGCCACAGCCAAACTGGCCCGGCACATTCTGGAAATTCACACCAAACTCACCGATCTGATCGAAATGCACGACGCCGCCGGCGCGCGTGCGCTTATGGACGACCACGTGAAGATGATCCGCGCGAGGCGCGTTGCCGAACGCGATAAAGGGCAGTCTTGTTGCTGATTTAGGGAGGACAAACATGGCGAAATTCCTCATCGAACCGCATTTCCGCCTGCAGGAATGGGTGGCCGAAGAGAAAGACTACTTCCGCAAGGAAGGACTCGAATACGAATTCCGCGAGCTGATGCGCGCGACCGACGGCAAGATTCACGACAAGGGCGACAAAGTCGGCGCCTATCAGTCGTTTGAGGAAGGCCGCAAGTCGAACGTCAGCTGTGCGTGCCATTGGACCGTCAACGTCGCCGCCTCGAACGGCCACGGAAAAATGTACACCGACGTCTACTCGGTCGCGCCCGCCGGAGTTTTCGTCGCCGCCGATTCAAAAATCAAGGATCCGTCCGATCTCGCCGGAGTTCCGGTGTCGGTCGGATACCAGTCCGGCAGTCACTATTCGACCGTTCAGGCGCTCGAGCAGTACCTCAAGCCGGAACAGATGAATCTTGTCTATTCGGACGGCATGCTGTTCGCCCGCATGGAAAAACTGTTCGAGGGCAACGCACCGGCAGTGCATCTGTTCGGCGGGCCTTACTATTTCGCCGAGCAGCTCGGCTTCCGTAAGGTCATCGACGCCACGTTCATGATTGGCACGATGATCCACGGCGATCCCGATCCGGAAGATCTGCGGAAGTTTTTCCGTGCGCTGCGCAAGGCCCAGCGCGACATCGATCTGCGGCCGGAGCTCTACACGCACTACTACAAGAAGGAATTTCCTGACCGCTTCCACGCCAAGATGGATACGCGGCGCTGGGGTCCGGGCGAACGCCTCGTGTTCGAGCCCTACACCAAGGAGGTCTATGAGGAATCCTTCGAGTGGATTGCCGCCCACGGGATCTTCCCCGAGGGCAAGATGGGCAGCGCAAGATACGAGCGGGCAACCGTCTCACTGACCTGACAATTACTGTTTGCGCACTAATAGTTAGATGTCCAACCAATGCGCCGCGACCTTTTGGTCGCGGCGCTTTTCTTTACCTCTGACCTCAGGCATTCTAACGACAACAATAGAAGCGTCGATTTCAGGGGAGGACCATAATGAAACGCTCGCTATTCGCCGGCGCGGCCTTGTTTGCGGCCGCCATGCTGCCGGCGGGCGCCAATGCCCAGGACACCATCAAAATCGGTGTCATTTCCGCCTATTCAGGCCAGTTCGCCGACACGGCGGCGCAGATCGACAACGGTATCAAGCTGTATATGAAGCAGCACGGCGACACCGTAGCCGGGAAGAAGATCGAAATCATCCGCAAGGACACCGGCGGTCCGAACCCCGACGTTGCGAAGCGGCTCGCTCAGGAGCTGATCGTCCGTGACAAGGCGGACATCCTCGCTGGTTTCACGCTGACGCCCGAGGCCCTCGGCGCTGCCGGCATCTCAGCCGAAGCCAAGAAGCTCATGGTCGACATGAATGCCGCAACGTCGATCGTGACCGAAAAGTCACCGTACATCGTGCGCGTGTCTTTGACGCTGCCGCAGATCGGCGAAACGCTCGGCACCTGGGCGGCCACCAAGGGCAAGATCAAGAAGGCCTACACCATGGTGACCGACTTCGGTCCCGGCATCGATGCCGAAACCGCATTCCAGAAGGCGTTCAAGGCCGCCGGCGGCGAGATCGTCGGTTCAGTGCGCATGCCGATCGCCAATCCCGATTTCTCGGCTTTCGTACAGCGCGCGAAGGACCTGAACCCCGAATCGATCTTCGTATTCGTGCCGGGCGGCGCGCAGCCTGCCGCGATCGGTAAGGCTTTCGCCGAGCGCCAGATCGACCCCAAGAAGATCAAGATCATGTCGACCGGCGAGCCGGTGGACGAGACTGCCATCAAGAGCCTGGGTGACCTCGCGCTCGACCGCATCAGCGCCTGGCACTACGACTACAATCACAAGTCCAAAATGAATGCCGATTTCGTAAAGGCCTTCAACGCCGAGTTCAAGCGCAATCCCGACTTCTTCGCAGTCGGCGGCTATGACGGAATGCACCTCATCTACGAGGCGCTGAAGAAGACCAAAGGCAATGCCGACGGTGACGCGTTGATCGCCGCAGCGAAAGGCATGAAGTGGGAAAGCCCACGCGGACCGATTTCGATCGATCCTGAGACCCGCGACATCGTGCAGAACGTATACATCCGCAAAGTGGAAAAGGTCGGCAACAACATCGTCAATGTCGAGTTCGACAAGGTCGAGAACGTCAAAGACCCGACACACAAGTAAGCGCCCTAAGGTCAGCGATTCCCGGATGGGGCGATCGAAAGGTCGTCCCATCCTTGTTATCAAGTGCGGACTTTAGGTTGTGTCTGACCGCAAAGGGTGAGTGAATTGGGCCTTTAAGGACGAGTCACAGCCGGTCTCGTTGGATCGATCCGCAACGCGCACACTAGACAGCGATAGCCACCATGCTTCCCCCGGTCTTCGGTGTTCTGTTCGATGGCCTCGCCTACGGCATGCTGTTGTTCGTGTTGTCGGTCGGGTTGTCGGTGACGCTTGGGTTGATGAATTTCGTCAACCTTGCGCACTGTGCTTTTGCCATGCTCGGAGGCTACGTCACCGTTACGCTCGTCAACGAATTCGGTTGGCCATTCCTGGCGACATTGCCTGCGGCCTTCATCGCCGCCGCGATCGTCAGTGTCGCGCTTGAACGCACGCTCTACCGCAGGCTTTATCGTTCGAGCGATCTCGATCAGGTGCTGCTCACCATCGGTCTCGCCTTCATTTCGGTTGCCATCGCTGCTTACATTTTCGGTACGACGCAGCAGCCCGTTGAAACACCCGGCCTCCTGCGCGGCTCGATCAACGTGCTTGGCCTTGGCCTGGGCAAGTATCGCCTGTTCCTGGTCGGTGTCGCCCTGGTGGTGACGGTGCTCCTGGTTGCCGGCCTGGAATACACGCGCTTTGGTGCTCAGGTGCGGGCGGCGGTCGACAACCAGCGTATGGCACGCGGTCTTGGCATCGACGTTGATCGCACGTTTGCCTCTACCTTCGCCCTCGGCTCAGGTCTTGCGGGATTGGGCGGGGCACTCGCGATCGAGATCGTGGGGCTCGACCCGAATTTTGCCTTCACTTACCTCGTCTACGTTCTGATCATCGTTTCCGTCGGTGGCCTTGGTTCGATTGCCGGCTCTTTCGCCGCCGCAGTCCTGATCGGTGTCAGCGACGTCGCCGGCAAATATTACGCGCCCGAACTCGGCGCGTTCCTGATCTATCTCGTCATGGTGGTGGTGTTGATGTGGCGGCCGGCCGGCCTGTTCGGGAGGCGCTAGGCCATGGTGCCCGCCGCCACGACCGTCACACCGCAAGCCTATCTGCAGGCGCAGAGCCGATGGCATCCGCTTGAGATTGCGTTCTGGCTCGCGACGCTTTTGCCTTTCGTACTTTTTCCAAACTATCTGTCGTTGGCGAGCCAGATCGCAATCACCGCGTTGTTCGCCCTCTCCCTCGACATCATCCTCGGTTATGCGGGCATCGTCTCGCTCGGTCACGCGGCTTTCTTCGGCATCGGGGCCTATACGGCAGGGTTGCTCTCCAAATTCGGCTGGGGCGAACCGATCAGTGGTCTGATCGTTGCCGCCGTCGTCGCAGGGTTGGTCGGTTTTGCGGTGAGCTTCGTCATCGCGCGGTTTCGCCATTTCACGTTGATCATGATTACGCTCGGTCTGGGCCTGCTCGCCTTCGAAACGGCAAATCGCGCGCACTGGCTCACTGGCGGCAGCGACGGCCTGCAGGGCATTTCGATCTGGCCGGTGCTCGGCCTCTTCAAGTTCGATCTCTACGGCTACACCGCCTACACCTATTCGCTGGCCGTATTGTTCGTGGTGTTTCTTGGCGCCCGCAGGCTGATCAACTCCCCGTTCGGGCTCGCGCTACGGGGCATTCGCGAGAATTGGGTCCGGATGCCGGCGATCGGCGCGGACAGCCGCGCGCACATCCGCAAGGCCTATATGATCGCGGCGGCAATCGCCGGACTTGCTGGTGCTGTCCTCGCCCAAACCACCGAAAACGTCTCGCTCGAGTTGATCAGCTTTCAGCGTTCGGCCGACGTGCTGGTGATGCTGGTCCTTGGCGGCGCCGGACGGCTTTACGGCGGGCTGGTGGGCGCCGTGATTTTCATGGTCGCGCGCGACCAGTTTTCGGGCATCGCACCGCAATATTGGTACTTCTGGATCGGGGTGCTGTTGATCACCGTCGTCATGGTGCTGCCGAACGGAATTGTCGGCGGATTGTCGCAAATGTACGCACGGTGGAGACGGAAATGAGCACACCGTCGCTTGCAACAAAAGGCGCGACGAGTGATCGGACCATCGCCCTGGCTACCCGCGGCCTCAGCAAATCATTCGGCTCGCTTCCGGTCGCGCGCAACATCGAAATCGATCTGCCGGTTGGCGCGCGCTATGCGTTGATCGGGCCGAACGGCGCCGGCAAGACAACCTTGATCAATCTGATGACCGGAATGTTGACGCCCAATGCCGGGCAAATTCTCCTCGGCGGGGAGGACATCACGGAGTTGGGTCCGCAGGACCGTGTGAGGCGCGGACTCGCGCGCACATTTCAGATCAATACATTGTTTGCCGGGCTCAACGCGCTTGAAGCGGTGACGCTCGCGGTCCTCGAGCGGCGCGGCTTGTCCGGGCAATTCTGGCGCGGCTTAGGCTCGCACGGCGAGGCAATCGACGAAGCCTACGAAATTCTGCGCAAGCTGCGTCTTGGCGACTCCTGCTATCAGGTCACTCGCGAACTCCCCTACGGCCGTCAGCGGCTCCTCGAGATCGCGCTGGCACTGGCAACGCGGCCTAAGGTTCTGCTGCTCGACGAACCGGCCGCCGGAGTTCCGCAAGAGGAAAGCGGCGAAGTCTTCGAAGCGGTGGCGAGCCTTTCCGACGATCTCACGCTGCTTTTCATTGAGCACGACATGCATGTGGTATTCCGCTTCGCAAGCCACATCATCGTGCTGGTCGGCGGGGCAATCTTCACTGAAGGCTCACCGGCCGAGATTGCGGCTGATCCCGGCGTCCGCGAAGTCTATCTGGGCAAACGCAAGCATGGCTGACTCCCTGCTCAAACTTGAGAACGTGACCGCCGGTTACGGCGATGCCGTCGTGCTGCACGGCATCTCGTTGGACCTGCCGGAGCATGGCAGCCTCGCGCTGTTGGGCCGAAACGGCGTCGGCAAGTCGACCCTGTTGATGACCATCATGGGTTACACGCAGCTGCGCAGCGGTCGCGTCGTCTGGAAAGGACAGGATATATCGCGTCTCTCACCCAATCGACGCGCAGTGAACGGCATCGGCTGGGTCGCGCAGGAGCGCGAGATTTTCCCCTCACTGTCGGTCGAGGAGAACCTCACAGTTGCCTCGCGCGCTGGCCCATGGGATCTCGACGCGGTCTTCAAGCTTTTCCCGCGCCTTTCGGAACGTCGCCGCAATATGGGCAATCAGCTCTCGGGTGGAGAGCAGCAGATGCTCGCCATTGCGCGTGCGTTGATGACCAATCCGGCGCTCATGCTGCTGGACGAGCCGTTCGAGGGGCTCGCCCCGGTCATCGTCGATGAACTCACCGCCGCGATGAAGATGATGCTTTCTGACCGCCGCATCGCGATCATCCTCGTGGAACAACACACAGACATTGCGTTGGAGCTGACGGCCGAAGCGATCGTTCTGGAACGCGGCGCGGTGGCGCACCGCGCACCTTCCGCTCAGTTGCAGAAAGACACGGCCACACTCGAACGCCTGGTTGGGTTGCGCGTGGCCGCAACGGCATGACATTCTAGCCGCCGGCAAAGTCGACACAGGAAGAGGCCATGTCCAATCCGATGATTCCGCGCGAACGTTCCGACTACTCGGCGATCGTGGATCGCCCGCCGCTCAAGTTACCGGGCAAGGCCCGCATCGTGTTCTGGACCATCGTCAACTACGAAGTGTGGGACATAGCCAAACCAATGGCGCGACAGCTGCTGCCCGCCCCGACCGGCGTCCCGCTGATGCCGGACGTGGTGCACTGGGCCTTCCATGAATACGGCATGCGGGTCGGGTGCTGGCGCTTTCATGAACTCTTCAAAAAGCTGGGTATTAAACCGACGCTCGCCGCGAATGCGCGTATTTGCGAGGACTATCCGCGTGTTGCCGAAGAGGCCCGAAAAGACGGCTGGGAATTCATGGGCCACGCCTACGAGCAGGGCCCGATCCACAAGGAAGCCGACCAGGCCGGCATGATCAAGCGAACCATGGACATCATGACGAAGTTCACGGGCAAGAAGCCAGTCGGCTGGCTCGGGCCGGGCTTGACTCAAACGCTGGATACGCCGGACCTCCTCACCGCCGCGGGTGTCAAATATATCGGTGACTGGGTCTACGACGATGAGCCGACTGTCATCCGCACCACCAACGGGCCTCTGGTCACTCTTCCCTACACCGTCGAACTCAACGACATCCCGATGATGCTGATTCAGCATCACGAAAGCGACTATCTGCTCAAGCGCACGATCGACCAGTTCGATCGGCTCTACGCCGAAAGCGCGAAGCGCGCAAAAATCTGCACGCTTGCGATCCATCCCTACATCAGCGGGCAACCGCACCGGATCAAATATCTCGAACAGATCTACGACTATGTGAACAAACACGAAGGCGTTCTGCACTGGAACGGCGAGCAGATTCTCGACTGGTACCGCAGCATCGCCAAGATCGAGGCTGCCGCGTAAGCGGCAGTTGCCGCCGCACGACAAAGATCGGCACGGCGGGGAGGATTCACATGCGTCTGAAATCCATTCTGGCCGTGCTCGCCGGCGCATTTGCGCTTCAAGGCGCGTCAAATGCCACAGCTGCTGAAATCCGTCTCGCCCGGCAATTCTCCATGGGCTACCTCCAGCTCAACGTCATGGAACACCAGCAGCTCATCGAGAAACATGCCAAAGCGCTCGGGCTCAATGATGTGAAGGTTTCCTGGTTCACCTTCAACGGGCCGACCGCGGTAAATGAGGCGTTGATTTCCGGAAATATCGATGTCGGATCGGGTGGCGTGCCTGGCCTGCTGGTGCTGTGGTCGCGCAGCAAGGGTACGCCGCAGGAAGTGCGTGGGATCTCCGCATTGAGCTCGCAGCCCTTCCTGCTCAATAGCCGCGATCCTGCCATCAAGACCATCAAGGACTTCAAGGACACCGATCGGATTGCAGTACCCGCGGTGCGCTCATCTGTGCAAGCGATCACGCTGCAGATGGCGGCGGCCAAAGAGTATGGCACCAAGGAATTCGCGAAGCTTGACCCACTCACCGTGTCGATGACCCCGCCAGACGCGACGGTCGCGCTTCTCAAAGGCGGCGCACAGATCTCGGCTGCGTTCAGCGTACCACCGTTCCAGAACCAGCAACTCGATGATCCGGCGGTTCACACCGTGCTCAATTCATTCGATGTGATGGGTGGTTCACATACTTTCACGGCGGTGTGGGCGCCGGCAAAATTCCGCGAGGGCAACCCGGTGCTCTACAAGGCGCTCGTGGCTGCGCTCAGGGAGGCGACGGAAATCGTCAACAAGGACAAGACGGCGGCGGCGGCCTTGTGGATCGAGGATTCCAAATCAAAATTGCCGATCGACATGGTTGGCAAGATCGTTGCCGGACCACAGGTGCGCTGGACCATGACGCCAGAAAACACCATGAAATATGCTGATTTCATGGCCGAGGTCGGCACGCTGAAGACCAGAGCGGATTCCTGGAAAGACTATTTCTTTCCGGAGATTCACGACGAGAAGGGCAGTTGAGCCCCTCGGACGCACTCAGTTCATTCTTTTATTCTTCTGTTGCTGGATGGTCTGTGGTGCCCTGACGCCTTGGGCCGTTGGCGTTTGCGTGCACCGCTGGTCACATGTGGTAACCGGACCGTGCGTCCCGTAGTACACGTGGCAATTGACCGGCACGCATTTAGGCGCAGCGGCAGAAGCCGGCCGCAGGTCAAAAGCCATAACGCTCGCCAACCCGAGCACAGTGAAAAAAAGACCGCGCATTTTCAATCCTCCCGGTTTCTCATTGGACTACTTGCTCGACTGCTCACGCCCGGGTCGACAATGTTCGCCGTTGCGGCACGGGTAACGACGGCCTTTGGCGCGGCGACGACTGCACTTTGGCGGCCTGATCTGCTGCGGTCAGTTCGTCTTCTTGTTCTTCTGGACAGTTCTTGATGAGCCAGCACTTTCTTTCTTGGTGCACTCCTGATGTGCGGAGAAACATCGCGGTTTTCCATTGTGCATTTCCGATTGGTCACACACGGTTTTGCAGGTTTGGGCGGCAGAAGCCGACTGCATGCTTGCGATAGCGCCGAAGCTCAGGAGAGCGATGGTGATGATAAAGGTTTTGCGCATTTTCATTTCCTCTTTCGTTTATTTTTGCCGCGTTGCATCGATCGTTGCGCAGACTAAACTTGCGCACATGAACTGCGACTAAATAGTGCGTGCAAGATTCATGTACGCGAACGGTTCAGAAATAATTTCGCACGCACTGACAACAATGCGCATCACCCGATCGGGGGACGCGCCCGTCGCATGTTCTATTGCGCTAGTTTTGTTGAATGGAGCGAGCGTGATAAAGCTGATAGCAGCACGCGCATCATCCAAACGGATGACTGTCAAACTTGACCAGCGTTCACCACCTTGTGAGTCTGCTGGCCGAGACCTTCGATTGAGGCGGTAACAACATCCCCAGGCCGCAAATAAGTCGGCGGCTTCTGACCCAGACCGACGCCTGCAGGTGTCCCAGTCAAAATCACATCACCAACCTGCAAGCTCATGAATCGGCTGATGTAAGAGATCAGCTCGCCGACAGAGAAAATCATGTCGCAAGTTGAGCCGCTTTGCTTGGCCGCGCCGTTGACGCTCAAACGCAGCGAAAGTTCCTGCGGGTCGGCGATCTCGTCGCGCGTCGCGAGAAACGGCCCGAGCGGTGCAAAGGTATCCGCGCTCTTGCCTTTGAAACCCTGTCCACCACGATTGAACTGGAAATCGCGTTCGGAGAAATCGATGCCGATGCAATAGCCAAGCACATGGTCAAGCGCATCACGCTCATTGATGTAGACGCCGGACTTGCCGATCACGACGGCAAGCTCGACCTCCCAGTCGACACTTCTCGCCTCGCGCGGCATGACAAGATCGTCGGTTGGTCCGCATAGCGCACTTGTTGCTTTCAGGAAAAGCGTCGGCTCTTTCGGCAGAGGCAAGCCCGTTTCCTCGGCGTGATCGCGATAGTTCAGGCCGACGCCGATGATCTTGCCGATGCCTCGCAGAGGTGGACCGAGAACAGCATCCCTCGGCGCTTTTGACAGCGCTTTCGCCGGTATTGCGGCGACGGCCTTAATATCGTCGAGCGTCGGCGCGCGAGGATTGAGCGAGGAAAAACTGCCCGACAGGTCGAAGATCTCTCCGTCCAGAATCAGACCAGGCTCCTCGCCGGTTG
This sequence comes from uncultured Alphaproteobacteria bacterium, assembly GCA_963707615.1. GTDB lineage: Bacteria > Pseudomonadota > Alphaproteobacteria > Rhizobiales > Xanthobacteraceae > Pseudolabrys. The sequence goes on along the minus strand of CAVPQT010000004.1, from coordinate 706,801 downwards.
CAGAGCGATAACGGACAAGCTTCATGGCCTGTACAATATCCAGGGTAGCTGCAAAACTGCCAGCCGATCGATAGCCCTCAAGGAAACCCGCGTATGAATTTTCCCAAGCCCGCCGTTGGTATGTTGCCCAATGATCGTCTCGATTACTCCGCGATTACCGAACGCAAGCGGCTGAAGCTGCCCAAAGGGGCGCGCATGGTGGTTTGGACCGTCACAAATGTCGAGGAATGGGACCCGACGCAGACGATGCCCCGCACCGTGCTCACGCCTCCCGCTGGTGGTTCACCGATGCCCGATATTCCGAACTGGTGCTGGCATGAGTACGGAAATCGCGTTGGTTTCTGGCGATTGTTGCAAGTGTACGACGATTTCAAAATTCCTGGTGTGATGAACATCAACGGCGTCGCCGTGAAGGCGTATCCGGACATCGTGAAGGCCTGCGTCGATCGCAAATGGGAATTCATCGGCCACGGGTACACTCAACGCAATATGCAAAAGGTCGAGAACGAGCGCGCCGACATCCGCAAGAGCGCCGAAGTGCTGGAAGAAGCGACAGGCAAGCGTCCGCGCGGCTGGCTGGGGCCCGGGCTGACCGAAACCTGGGAGACGCCCGATATTCTTGCCGAAGAGGGCTACGACTACGTCGCGGATTGGGTGCTCGACGACCAACCGGTGTGGATGAAAACCCGCGGCAAGCCGATTCTGAACATCCCCTACACCCAGGAATGCAACGACGTCGCCATGATGCTGATCCAGCATCACAAGGCTTCCGAGTTCTACGAGCGGGCGATGGATCAATTCGAGCAAATCCACAAGGATGCCAAACACTCCGCGCGGGTGATGGCGATCTCTGTGCACCCCTACATCATGGGCGCGCCGCATCGGGCAAAGTATTTCCGCAAGATCTACGAGAAAATCCGCAAGAAGGGCGACGTGCTGTTCTGGACCGGCTCGCAGATCGCGGATTGGTACAAGAAGGTCGGCCCGACACCGGCGTAAATTCCATGCCCATGCATCCACGCGAACGACTGGCCTATTCGCCGATCGAAGGCCGGCCGCTGCTCAAGTTTCCGAAGGGCGTGCGGCTGGTCATCTGGCCGGTGCTGGCGCTCGAAGAATGGGACATGTCGCGCCCAATGGCGCGCATGGTGATTTCGCCGCCCCAAGGCCAACCAATGCTGCCCGACCATCCGAACTGGAGCTGGCATGAATACGGCATGCGCGTCGGCTTCTGGCGGCTGCAAAAGATGATGCTGAAGCTTGGAATTTCGCCGACGGTCACACTCAATGCCAGAGTCTGCGAGACCTATCCGACAGTGGTGAAGGCCTGCACTGACAACGGCTGGGAGCTCAACGCACACGGCTACGACCAGGTGCCGATGCACAAGCTCGACGATCAACGTGCCGTCATCATGAGATCGATGGACGTGATTGAGAAGTTTTCCGGCAAGCGCCCGCGCGGCTGGTTCGGCCCGGGGCTGACGCAAACGTTCGACACGCTCGACTATCTGTCGGAGGCCGGCGTCGAATATATCGGCGACTGGGTGCTTGATGATGAGCCGGTGACACTCAAAACGACTCACAAGCCCGTGGTGGCACTGCCTTACAATTTCGAGATCCACGACATCGTAATGATGGCTTTGCAGCATCTGCCGTCGGATCAATGGCACAGTCGCGCCCTCGACCACTTCAGGACTCTTTACGAAGAGTCAGCCGAACGACCAAAAGTCATGGCGATGGCGTGTCACCCCTATCTCTCCGGTGTGCCGCACCGTATCGGCCACGTCGAACGGACCTTCGCTGAGCTGCTCGCGCATGACGGCGTGGTGGCCTGGGATGGCGCGAAGATCCTCGATTGGTATCTCGCCGCCCGCAACTAAGAGACGCAGTGCAAATGACCCCGAAGGCCTATCGCAGTTGCTTCGTTCCGCACGACATCGCGGCGCCGATCAAAGGAGCCAGGAGTGGCCCGCTTGCCGGATTGAACGCCGTGGTCAAGGACATGTACGACATCGCGGGCGAGCGCACCGGCTGCGGCAGTCCGGAATGGCTCGCGACTCACGCGCCCGCCACTCACAATTGTCCGCCGGTGCAGAAGATCCTCGACGCCGGAGCAACCATTACCGGCAAGACGGTCTGCGACGAATTTTTCTACAGCGTGAGCGGTGCGAACGCGCACTACGGCACGCCGGTGAACGCGCGTGCGCCGGGCCGTCTGCCCGGAGGCTCGTCCGCTGGTTCCGCCGCTGCCTGCGGCGCCGGTTTATGCGACTTTGCGCTTGGCAGCGATACCGGCGGCTCAGTACGCGTGCCAGCCTCCTTCAACGGAATCTACGGCCTGCGGCCGACACACGAGCGCATCGAACATGCCGGCGTCGCCGACATGGCTCCGACTTTCGACGTGCCGGGGTGGTTCGCCGCGACCCCGGGCGTATTCCGCAAAGTCGGTCCAGTACTGCTCGACAGTCATGCCGTCGCCGCAAAAATCGAACGCGTGGTCGTGCTGGAAGATGCTTTCGCGCAGGCGGAAGAACCTGTTGCCGACTTGCTGCGAACGGTGCTCGAATTCATGAGCGACGACCTGCCGGAGATGGTGCACGGGCGGATCGCACCCGAGGGGTTCGATCCCTGGCGCGAAGCGTTCCGGATCGTGCAGGCCTATGAAACCTGGCAGTCATTCGGCAAATTTGTACTCGCCGAGAAACCGAAAATTGGCCCAGGAGTGCGCGAACGCATCGAGTTCGCAGCCACTGTGACAAAGTCCCAGGCTGACGCCGCCCGCAACGAGCAACTCAAGGCGCGAGAGCACATTCGACAGATAGCGGTTCCGGGCACAATTCTGGCGCTACCGACCGCGCCCAGCATCGCCCCGAAGGTCGAGATTTCGGGTGCAGAGCTGGAAGAATTCCGCGTCAGGGTCATGCGCCTGACCTGTACGTCCGGCGTTTCCGGCTTGCCGCAAATGAACATCCCCGCCGGCACGATCAACGGATGCCCCATCGGCCTCTCCTTCATCGGCTGGGCGGGAGGCGATGAGGCGCTTCTCGATCTTGCCTGTGAATTGGCGCGTCACTGCGGCATGGCGGCGTGAGAGATTTTGTGCTTTGACATAGCGACCTAGCGTCAGTGGGCCGCGATCGACATGACGTCCAATCAGCTTCTCGACAAAAAAACCATCGCTGAACTTACGGCGCGGATGTACCTCGATACGGGTGCGGTCCGCTTCATGAGCGACAAGCCGTTCATCTTTACAAGCGGCTGGGCTAGCCCGGTCTACAACGATTCTCGCTGGCTGATGTCGTTTCCCGATGTGCGCTCGACCTTGATGGGCTTCGCGGTTCACTCGATCGAACGTGATATCGGGCGCGAAAAAATCGACGCGGTCGCAGGCGGCGAGACTGCGGGAATTCCGTTTGCAGCCTGGGTGGCCGATCGCCTGCACCTGCCGATGCAATATGTGCGAAAGAAAGCGAAAGGATTTGGCCGCGGCGCCCAGATCGAAGGCCAGCTGCTTCCTGGCCAGCGTATACTTCTGGTCGAGGATCTCGCCACCGACGGCAAAAGCAAGGTCAACTTCATCAATGCGCTGCGCGAGGCCGGCGGCAACTGCGACCATTGTTTCGTTATTTTCTTCTACGACATCTATCCACAGGGCAAAAAAATCCTTGGCGATCTCGGCGTTACGTTGCACGCACTCACGACCTGGAGAGATGTGCTAACAGTCGCCAAAGCAAGCGGCAAATTCGAGCCGAAGATGCTGGCCGAGGTTGAGAAGTTCATCGGCGACCCTGCTGGCTGGTCGAAGGCGCACGGCGGAGCAGCAGAAGCGGCGGAGTGAGTTTTTACTTGCATGGAGGCCCTCATGGCAAAAGCGAAGCGCAAGGCAAAGACAGGCAGGGCAAAAGCAGGGAAGACAAAAAAGAAGGTCGTCGCCAAGTCCACTGCGCGCGCCAAGGCGCGCAAGCCACAGCGGTTCACCGCAAGCCATCACCGCGATGAGGATTTCGACTACGGCCTGAGAGCATATTCGGCCTACCGTGACCTTGGCATCGCCAAGGCGACCGACGGAATGGTTCAGGCGCACGTCATTCGAATGACCAAGCCCTTCAGTGCGGACGAAGTCGCGATCCCGCACTACCACGATGTCGACTTCCAGATGGTCTACGTGCTCAAGGGCTGGTTCAGCAGCGAGTTCGAGGGACAGGGCGTCCATACGTTCCACGCCGGCGCCTGCTGGATCCAGCCGCCGAAGATCAAGCACACCGTTCGCGGTTATTCTGACGATTGCGAATTGCTGGAAATTGTCTTGCCGGCGGATTTCGAGACGGTGACCCTGAAGTAGACTCGCACTATCGGCGGCGACCTCTATCGAGTCGCGACGAGCTTGTTGCCGGCGCCATCGGAGTTCAGGCCCGCAGAAACCGCGTCGGAAATTTGCGATGGCGTATCGACGACAGTGACTCCGGCTGCTTCAAGCGCTTGGCGTTTGGAGGCGTAACTGCCGGCATTCCCGGTGACGATTGCACCGGCATGGCCCATTTTCTTGCCGGCAGGCGCGGCGGCGCCGGCAATGAACGCGACGATCGGCTTACTCATCTTCCTCGCATAAACGGCAGCTTCTTCCTCCATCCCGCCACCGATCTCGCCAACGAGGACAACCGCGTTGGTCCCGCTGTCCTTGTCTAGCGCCTCGAGCGCATCACGAGTCGTCGTGCCGAGCATGGGGTCGCCGCCAATTCCGATGAAGGCTGACTGGCCAAGCCCGGCGCGCGTCAGGTTAAGACAGATCAGTGTGCCGAGGCTGCCGCTGCGCGAGATCACCCCGACGCGGCCGGCTTTGAATACGCTCGGCACAAATGCAGGCATGATGCCGACGAAGCACTCGCCGGGCGTCACAAGGCCAGCGGTATTGGGGCCAACGATGCGGGTGCCATGCCTCGCAGCCGCTGCATGCATTGCCATGACATCCTGAGTCGGAATGTGTTCGGTCAGGACGACCAGCAACTTGATACCCGCTTCGGCCGCAGACAGCGCGGCATCCCTGGCCATCGCCGGGGGAATGAACATGACCGCGACATCGCCGCCGACCTTCGCAACCGCTTCTGCTGTACTCGCGAATATCGGCACGCCGACATGAGTTTCGCCGGCCCGCTTCGGATTGACGCCCGCGACCACGTTGGTCCCGTACGCAATCATCTTCTCGCTCCAGAAAGTGCCCTGCTTGCCGGTAATACCGAGCACGACAACACGATCTTTCCCGCGAACGATCATTGGGCTGCCTTCACCGCCGCCTGGATGGCGTCTTCCATGAAATCATAAGGCTCGATGCCGAGCTCGCTGCGCACCAGCGCCACCGCTTCTTTTTCACCAGTGCCGTGGATGGAAAAAAATACCGGCACACGCGGCGCAAGCTTGTGCCAGGCGCGCACGACCCCTTCGGCCATTACGTCTGTGCGCGCGAAGGCACCGCAGAAATTGATCACCAGACTTTTCACGCCCGGATTGGAGAGCACCAGGTCGAGCGCGATCTCGGACTTGGTGTAGGCCTCACCACCGATTTCAAGAAAATTTGCCGGCTTGCCGCCGTAATGCCGGATCACATCCATGGTGGTCATGGTGAGGCCGGCGCCGTTTGCCAGCACGCCAACATTTCCGTCAAGCTGCATGAGTTTGAGGCCGTTCTCAGCGCCACGCTTCTCGAGTGCCGTCATCGAGCCGGCGGCTCCACCTTTGGCAAGGTCGGGCTGGCGGTAGACTGCCGCGTCATCGAGCACAAACTTGCAATCGAGCGCGACCACCCGTCCATCGCCGAGCAGCGCCAGCGGATTTATTTCGAGAAGTTCGGCGTCGTACTTGCGATACGCCGTGGAGAGCCGCTCGAGAATTTGCGCGATCTGCGTTTCGGAAGGACCAAGATCGAGCTCTTTGAGCATACCGGCGATGTCGGCCGCATTCAGTTTGCCATCAATATCGAGCAGCAGGCGCCGGATGGCGGCAGGTTTTGCCGCGGCGATTTCCTCGATATCCATTCCGCCTTCAGTGGAGAAAAGAATCAGCGGCCGTCGCGCCACGACGTCATGCAGGGCGGCAGCATAGAATTCACGTACGATTTGGGCCTGCTCCTCGACAAGCAAACGTTCGACGGTGTATCCGCCGATGCTCATGCCGAGGAGCTGCTCGGCAGCCGTGCGCGCTTCGTCGGGTGTGCGGGCAAGCTTTATACCGCCTGCTTTTCCACGTTTGCCGGCCGGAACCTGCGCCTTGACGACGCATGGTCCGATATTCGTCGCGGCCACCGCAGCCTCGGCGGCTGTAGTGCAAAGCGCTCCACGAAGCGTGGGAATGCCGACAGCATTCAGGATGAGTGACTTTGCCGCGTGTTCCTCAAAGTTCATTACTCAGTGTCCCAGTCAGCGGCCGTATTTTTTCCAGTACGCACCGAATAACTCTTCCTCACTCGGTTTATCTTCCGGAATTGTCGTCACGAGGTGCGTAATGTTGAGGAAATGCCTGTAGTTGAGGTTCTCCGTGATGCTGTTACCTCCCCAGGTGCCGCACCCCATGCTCAGCGTGAAATTGAGCCCGTTGTCGAAGCCGCCGCCATTCCCGAATGTATGCGCCTGGTTGATCAGGACGCGCACCACATCAGAACGTTCGGCCAACATGCGGCCGCGGCTCACGTCCTTCGTGTGCAGGCCTACCGAATGTCCTCGCCCCTGATGCGCGAGAACCTCGTTCGCGCGCGCGACCGCGGCGTCGAAGTCTTTGGCGCGGTAAACGGCAAGAACCAGTGACAGTTTTTCGCTGGAAAACGGAAAGCCACGACCCACGCCGGTTTCCTCGACCATGAAAAACTTCTTTGATTGCGCGGCATCGGGCAGACCGCAACCGCGAGCGAGCACGTCGGCATCACGCGCAATCAGCGTGCGGCTCAATTTGCCGTCAGGCCACAGCGCAGCCTGGATCTTTGCCTTCTCTGCCGCGGACGCCATGTAGCCGCCCGCACGCTCGAGAGCCGCGATGGCTTTGTCATAGATCGCGTCAACAAGGATCACGGAGTTTTCCGAGGAGCAGGATGTTGAATTGTCGAAAATCTTGGACGCGCAGATCTTCTTCGCGGCATCGTCGAGATCAGCGGTCTCGTCGACAATGACCGGAACGTTGCCGGTGCCCACGCCCATTGCCGGCGTGCCGCTCGAGTAAGCGCGGCGCACGTTGTCCTGCGAGCCGGTGGCCACGATCAGGTCGGCCGCCTGCATCAATGCCTGCGTCATGTCTTTTGAGGCGGGCGGCGGCAGAATTTGCACGAGATCTTCGGGCAAGCCGATTTTCTTGAGCTCTGCCCGCATGTATTCGACCGTGCGTTCCGTGGTCTTCAACCCGGCAGGCGACGCCGCGATAATGATGGCGTTACGGCCCTTGATCGCCATCATCGCCTTGTTCACCGGCGTCGCACCGGGATTGGTCGACGGAGTGATGGCACAAACGAGACCGACCGGCTTTGCGTATTTGACGATGCCGAGTTTCCTGTCTTCTTCGATGATGCCGACAGACTTCACGCGCAGGAGGTCACGAAGCGTACCGAAGGTCTTGCGTTGCTTCTTGATGATCTTGTCGGGCACGTTGCCGAGTTGGGTATCCTTGACCGCCAGTTCGGCCAGTTCTTTTGCATGCGCAGGATTGTAAAGAGACCACGCAAGCGCTGTGACTGCATCATCGACCCGCGCCTGGTCGGCCTCGGCAAATGAAGCCATCGCCGCACGGCCACGCCGCACGAGTTCGTCGACCACCCTCGTTACGTTCGGATCGGCCGTCGGTTTTACTGCGACAGTCATCTCATCAGCTCCGCATTCACAGGTTGGCCGCTTGTTGTGGACGCATGTCCTCGCGTCTGATGCCGGCTACGACCACCGGTTTCTTCATGGCGTCGCGACGGAACGGTTCGCCGAGCTCCTGATTGAGAACCACCTCGATGAAGGTCGTGACGCGCTTCTTCTGCGCTTCGCACGACTGCCGAAGTGCCTCCGTCAGTTCCGTCGGCGTCTTTACTACTACGCCCTTGAGACCACAGGCTTCGGCCACCTTTGCATAGCTGAGATGCGGGTCGAGTTCGGTGCCGACGAAATTGTCGTCGAACCAAAGAATCGAGTTACGTTTTTCGGCGCCCCATTGGTAATTACGGAAGACCACCATGGTCACGCCTGGCCACTCCTCCCGGCCGATCGAACTCATTTCGTTCATCGAGATTCCGAAGGCGCCGTCGCCGGCGAAGCCGATACAGGGCGTATCCGGATTGCCGATCTTGGCGCCGATAATGGATGGAAAGCCGTAACCACACGGCCCAAAAAGCCCGGGCGCCAGGTATTTCCGGCCTTTATCGAATGTCGGATAAGCGTTGCCGATGGCGCAGTTGTTGCCGATGTCACTCGAGATGATCGCATCCTTGGGCAATCCAGCCTGGATGGCCCGCCAGGCCTGACGCGGCGACATCCGGTCTGCATCGCGCTTGCGCGCATCCGCATTCCAGGTCGTGCCTGGATCATCGTCTTCATGATCCATGCTGGACAAGGTCTGCAGCCATTTGGACCTGGTCGTGTGGATCAACGCCTTGCGATCCTCGCGTCCGGCATTTCCGGCCGAGGGAGACAGCTGCGCCAGAATGCCTTGGGCAACCAGTTTGGCATCGCCGCAAATACCGACGGTCACCGGCTTGGTCAGACCGATACGGTCCGCGTTGATGTCGACCTGAATGATCTTGGCGGTCTTCGGCCAGTAGTCGATGCCGTAACCCGGCAGGGTCGAGAACGGATTGAGTCTTGTTCCCAGCGCAAGAACGACGTCGGCCTTGGCGACCAGTTCCATGGCTGCCTTCGACCCGTTGTAGCCGAGTGGGCCGACCGCAAGCCTGTGGCTGCCGGGGAAACTGTCATTGTGCTGGTAGTTGTTGCAAACCGGCGCATCGAGCTTTTCGGCGAGTGCAACACATTCGGGGATTGCGTTCCCAAGCACGACGCCCGCACCCGACAGAATGACCGGGAATTTGGCGCCCGAAAGAAGCTTCGCGGCCTCCGCCACGGCCTGAGAACCACCTGACGGCCGCTCGAACTCGACGATGGCCGGCAAACTGACATCGATCACTTGCGTCCAGTAGTCACGCGGGATGTTGATCTGCGCAGGCGCCGAAAGGCGCTTGGCTTTGGTAATGACGCGATTGAGGACCTCTGCCGTACGTGACGGATCGCGTACTTCTTCCTGATAGCAGACCATGTCGCGGAACAGCGCCATCTGCTCCACTTCCTGGAAACCGCCCTGCCCAATCGTCTTGTTCGCCGCCTGTGGCGTCACCAGGAGCATCGGCGTGTGATTCCAGTACGCAGTCTTCATGGCGGTGACGAAATTCGTGATACCCGGCCCGTTTTGCGCAATCGCCATCGCGATTTTCCCGGTCGAGCGCGTGTAGCCGTCGCAGATCAACCCGCCGTTGGTCTCGTGCGCAACGTCCCAGAAGGTAATGCCGGCTTTGGGAAAGAGATCGGATATCGGCATGAATGCCGAACCAATAATGCCGAAGGCGTGCTCGATGCCGTGCATCTGCAAGACCTTCACGAATGCCTCTTCGGTGGTCATCTTCATATTTATGTCCTCTCAGCCCTGTCCTTGATGGCTCAGGCCTTGTTCTGGAAAATCTCGGCTAGCTCGGTGGCGGCGCTTCTCAGTGCCGGCAGATGTCGGCGCGCCGTTTGAACGTTCATGCGTGCTTCGGGTGCCTGGATAGCGAGAGCCGCGAGCATCTCGCCGTTGGCGCCCGTTACCGGGACGGCCATGCAGACAACGCCGACAAGATACTCTTGCCGATCGAAAGAGACCTGTTCCTTTCGAATCTGACGAAGCTCGACATCGAGCCGGTCGCAGTCGGTGATGGTGCTGTCGGTGTATCGCCGCAGATCCAAACTCTGCAGGAGCCGCTTGCGGCGCGGCGAAGCAGCCAACGCAAGGAACAGTTTGCCGATGGCGCTGCAGTGCAGCGGCACGCGCGAGCCACTGGTGTAGTGCAGTCGCAGCGGCCAATGCTCCGCTTCGACGCGATCGAGATAGACGACCTCACCGTTCAAAAGCGTACCGATATTGCAGGTCTCGTTGAGGGTATGGACGAGCCGCTGAAGCACAACATGCGGGGTATCATGACGCATCGAGGACGACAGCGCACTGAAGGCAAGATTTGCCAGTTTCGGACCGACAATCAGCCGGCGCCGTCCCGGCTCGCGCGCGAGATAGCCTTGCGTCACAAACCAGTCCACCAATCGGTAGGCCGTTGCTTTCGGCAGTTTCACCGAAGCGATGATATCGAGCACATCGACCGGCGCACGTGAACTTGCGACATGCTCGAGGATGGCGAAGGAGCGCGCCGTGGCTCCGAGCTTGTGTTCGCGGCCGCCGCCCTTTTTTGGGGTATGAAGGCGCGGCTTGAGCTCGTCCACATTCCGCGCAGGGCCAGTGCCGGTAGCCCCTTCGTGGATTCCAAGATTGCTACGCATAGATCACCTACCTAGCCCTGGTTTGGGCCGTCATCACGCGGCTTCTGAACAGGCGCTGCACGAACGGCAGCAGCACGACGATAATGGTCAACGCGACGATTGTTCCAGAGATCGGTCGCGTGAAGAACACGGTCCAGTCATTCGAGAAACTGATCATCGTGTTCATGAACGCCTCTTCGGCTATCGGACCGAGGATGACGCCAAGCACGAGCGGCGCGACTGGAAATTTCAGGCGTTCGAAGCCATAGCCGAGTACGCCGAAGCCGATAATCAGCCAAAGATCGGTGATGTTGTTCCGTATCGACAACGCTCCGATAAAGCAGAGGATCAACACGTAGGCCGAGACGACCGCCTCGGGAAAATCGAGGATCTTCACAAGAGGGCGGATCGCGAAATAGCCGAGCGCACACATCAGGGCGAGGCCGAGGAACAGTGAAGCAAACACCGTGTAGACAAGTGGCGCCGAGTTAGCGAGAACCTGCGGACCCGGCTGAATTCCGTGCAGCATGAAAGCGCCGAGAATGACTGCGGTTGCACCGCTGCCCGGAATGCCAAGCGCAAGCAGATGAACCATGGCTCCGCCGACAGAAGCCGTCGCCGCCGCCTGCGGCGCGATGATCCCCTCGGCAATCCCAGTCCCCATCTGCTCTTTGCGCTTGCCGAACCGCGCTTCGATTCCGTAGCTCACAAACGATGCGATGGTGGCACCCGCACCGGGCAGAAGCCCGATGAGATCGCCGACCACCGAAGAGCGAAAAAACATGCCCTTGACCTCATTGAGCTCCTTGAGCGTCGGCAGTTCGGTCCGCGCATTTGAAATCTTGTCGAGCGGTTTGGTGGCAAAGCCCGATTCCAGGCGCGTCAGAACCTCGCCCACGCCATAGGCCCCAACCATCACCACGAGAAACTCGATGCCGTCGGCGAGAATGGGCGAGCCGAAGGTGAATCGGTAGGCACCGTAGATCGGATCCGTACCGACGGTCGAGATCAGGATGCCGACGCTCATGCTGATGAACGCATTGGCGAGCGACCCCTTTCCGATCGCCACCACGCTAAGCAGGCCGAACATGATGATCACAAAATATTCGGGTGAAGAAAAACGCAGGGCGAATCTCGCGAGCGGCTCCGTAAGCGCCACCATGACGACCGCCGAAAGAAGTCCGCCGCCTAGAGCCGCGACAAGCGTCCAACCAAGCGCCTTGGCCGGCTTGCCCTTGCGCCCCATGGTGTAGCCGTCCCACAGCATGGGCACGTCAATCGGCTCGCCAGGTATCCGGAAGAGGATTGCGGTAAAGGCACCGCCGTAAGTGCCCGAAACGTACATCGCGGTGAGCAAAACGATCGAGGCGGTGACGTCCATCTTGTAGGTGAAGGGCAACGCCAGTGCGACACCCATGACCAGCGTCAGCCCCGGCAACACCCCGATCAGCAGGCCGATGACGATGCCGACTACGAGCATCGCCAGATTGAGAGGTGTCATGCAGTGTACAAAACCCGTGGCCAGCTGAGCGAGAATGTCCGTCATGCGCTCACCAAAGGCTCGGAATGGCAAAGAAGATATCGGTCACGCGGTCGAACGGTGGAATGCCACGCGGCAGCGAAACATAGGCAATACGCAGGAACAGAATTCCGCAGAGGATCGTCACCACCGCGCTGGTGCCCCAGATGGCACGGTGCTCGCGATATCCGCCGACATACATGAAGGCCGCAAGGAAGAGGAACGTGCCGAGGATGAATCCGAGCACAGGGACGAGCACCGCATAGATTCCCATCAGAACAATGCCGCCAATCAGCAGTCGCGGATAAACGGGCTGCGTTTCCTCGATTTCGGGCTCCCGGTCGAATGCCTCCATAAATCCGGTGGCATCCTGATTGCCGATGATCAGCCGACGAGAGATTTCAAACAGACAGGAGCCACCCATCAGCAGGATCGCAAGGCGCGGCCAGACGTCGGGCCCGAGCTGCCCGGGCCGCGGTGCGTAGTCGAATGTGCCTGCGTAAAGATAGAGAGCGGCCGCGATGACGAGACCCACCGCATAAGGCACGATCGAACGGAAGAGCGCCTTGTCCATGAGACGTAGTCCGGCGACGTCAGTTGGTCGCTACCGTCTTTTTCATGTCCTCAAGTTGTTCATTCACGAAAGCCGGAGCCTTCGACGCGTCCTCAAAACTGTTCGGATCGGCGTATTGCTCCTCGAGGAACTTCTTGTATTCAGGCGATGCGTAGACTTTCGCCAGCGCATCGGAAAGTTTCTTTATGATGTCGGGTGGCGTGCCAGCGCGTACGACGATCGCACGAAATTGCGGCAGCGCTACCTTGTATCCGAGCTCAAATGATGTTGGCACATCCTTGAACGCGGCAAGCCGCTTCTCCCCGAACAGCAAAATCGGGCGCATCTGCTTGCCATTGAGAAACTGCGCAACGTCGCCTGCCTGCTCGTAGAGCGCATCGGCGTGACCGCCAAGGATGGAAACGTAGCGCTCGCTCGGTTTGGAGAAAGGCACCTGGACAACCTTGATGCCGCCACGGTCAAGCACTGTGAGCGAGAAATCGTCGACGCTGCCGAACCCAAGCGTCGCGACTTTCAATTTGTTAGGATTGGCCTTGGCCTCTTTGGCAAAGTCATCCCAGGTTTTGAACGGGCTGTCCTCTTTCACGAAGAGGAACGATGGACCCTTGATCATCACCGCGACAGGTGTGATGTCGTTCATTGTCCAGCGCGGGCTTTTTCCGGCAAGCAGCGCGTGACTATCGGCGATATAGATCGCCATCGAATAACCATCGGCGGGAGCAGCAAGGAGCTTCGCCATCCCGGTCGCGCCGGTGCCACCAGGAACGTTCACAACCGGGATGCCCTGTCCGAGCATCGGCTCCATGAGTTTGCTGACGAGGCGCGCCAGTTGATCGGCGCCACCGCCCGGACCCCAGGGAACGATCAGTTCGATAGGCCGCTCGGGATACCCGGCCGCGACCGCCTTGCCACCGAACAGTGCGGCACTGATGGCCAACAGCAGAATCGTGACGCTTCGCATGGTCGAACGCATGGACTCCTCCCTGCCAATCGGCCGCTTGCTTGCATGCCCTGCCTGCGGCCGAGCCCGGCAGGGATGCTGGTCCGGCTTATGTTTGCCGGCTGATCGCCCAAACGCGGGGTTTCCGCATTGACGAAGTCTCGTTGTTTGAGACTGGTGTTCTCAATACGCTAACAGAAGGTCTCGGCCCCGCAAGGGTGAATCCGAGGCGCTACGTCCCGCCAAGTGAGAATTTACTTCCTGCCCGCGCGTGCTTCGGAGGATCTTCGGCCGACGCAATACGCTTATCGCCGCTCGAGCGGCACATAGGTGCGGGCATCGGGCCCGTTATAAAGCGTGAGCGGACGCAAAAGGATGTTGTTCTCGAGCTGCTCGAGAACCTGCACGACCCATCCTGGCACCCGGCCGATGGCAAAGATCGGTACGAACAGATCGCGCTTTATGCCGAGCAGGTGATAGACGACGCCCGAATAGAAATCGACATTCACGTTCACGCCGTGACGCGCATAGGGCGCCATCGCCGCGACGACTGCCTGCAAGATCTCGAACCACTTCGGCTGGCCCATCTCCTTTGAAAGTCGCTCCACGCCTGCACGCATATGACGGGCGCGCGGATCTTCCGCGCGGTAGACGCGGTGACCGAAGCCAGTGACCGCTATTCCTGCCTTGCGCTTTTCCTTCACATAGTCCGCGGCACGTGAGGGATCGCCGATCTCCTCGGCCATCTTCATCACGTCCTCCGCGGCCCCGCCATGCGCAGGGCCCGACAATGCGGCAATTGCCGCAACGATCGCAGCGTGGAGATTAGCCTCGGTACCGATCACGACCCGCGCGGCGAACGATGAAGCGTTTGAGCCATGTTCCGCATGCAGGATCAGATCACGATCGATCAGCTGTGCGGCATCGGCGCTCGGCTTCTTTCCGGTCAGCATCCAGAGCAGATTGGCGGAATGGCTGAGCGCCTGGTCGGCCGGCACAGGATCCTGATCGGCACGGATACGCGAATGCGCGGCGACGATCATCGGTATCTGCGATGTCAGCCGGACAGCCTTGCGCAACGTCGCCTCCCGCGAGTTGTCAGCCGTTTCCGGATCAAACGCAGAGAGAGCCGATGCGCCCGTGCGCAGCACATCCATGGGATGCGCCGATTTGATTGCATGAATGATGTCGAGGACCGGAGCCGGCAGCTTGCGGGCCGCCTTCAGATCGGCATCAAAAGCAGTAAGTTGCTGCTTATTGGGCAATTCGCCGTTGAGCAAAAGCCAAGCGGTTTCCTCGAAACTTGAATGTTCGGCGAGGTCGTGAATCGAATAACCACGATAGCGTAGCTCGCCCGCCTTGCCGTCAATGAAGGTACAGGGCGAACGATCAAAGTAAACGCCCTTCAGGCCGCGTTGAATCTTGATCGCTTCGGCGGTTTCGGTCATTGATGCCCTCGCTCGCAACTTCGCGTCTTTCTCACGCGGTGAGAAGCATGGATTTGCTCAACAAGCTTTTTGATATCGCACGGCAGCGCAATCGCAAAATCGTTTTGCCGGAAGGCGACGACGAGCGGATCATTGCCGCGGCCGCACGCCTCGCGCGCGAGAAGATCGCCTCCCCTATCCTGCTCGGCTCAGCTGAGGAAATCACCCGGCTTGCGGGCCAGCATGACCTTTCGCTTGCAGGGATAGCGATTGCCGACCCGCGCAGCGATACACGCCTGCAAAGCTACGGCTCGGCGCTTTCGCGCTTTCGCGAGTCGATGACGCCATCGATGGCAACGCGACTGGTTTCGAAACCGATCTATTTTGCAGGCATGATGGTGCGCGAAGGCCATGCGGACGCAATGGTCGCCGGCTGCGCCAACCCGACACGGCGCGTGATTGAAGCGGGTTTGATGACTGTCGGGTTGTCAGACGGCATTGCACTGCCATCGAGCTATTTCCTGATGATCGTCCCGGATTTTCTCGGGCAAGGGCGAAAATCATTCATCTTTGCCGACTGTGCCGTGAACGCCGATCCGACACCCGCCGAGCTTGCCGATATTGCGGTGACCTCGGCACGCAGCGCGCAGACGCTGCTCGGCGAAACTTCGCGCGTGGCCATGCTGTCATTTTCGACCAAGGGCAGCGCGCAGCATGCGCGCGTCGACAAGGTGCGCGAGGCTTTAAGTCTGGTGCGCCAACGCGAACCTGAACTTGCCATCGACGGCGAGTTTCAGGCAGACGCGGCGTTGGTGCCGACCGTCGCGCAGAAAAAAGTAAAGGACAGCAGCGCGGTCGCCGGACAGGCTAACGTCCTGATTTTTCCCGATCTCGATTCAGGAAATATCGCATACAAGCTCACGCAATGGCTCGGCGGCGCGCAGGCGATCGGCCCGTTCCTGCAAGGTTTTGCCAAACCGATCAGCGATCTGTCGCGCGGCGCCACAGTCGATGACATTGTTACGACGTGTGCGGTGGTGGCAGCGGGATGACGAGCGCCGCTCGGGCTACGCCCATCAATGCTTCCACTCCGGCGCTGGAACCGGTTTCCACGAACGCGTGAGTTTGAGGTCGTCGACGATCGCGTTGGCGGCGATGTAGCCCGGAGCTCCATTGATACCGCCGCCATTGCCCGACGACGAACCACAGAGATAGAGCCCTTCGACGGGCGTTCGCGATCCCGGCATCAGGGGATGCGGCCTGTTGATGCCGAGCTGGTTCGGCACGTAGGCACCAACGCGCACGGCGCCCTGTCGCATGTTCGCGTTGAGCTTTTCGACGTCGAGCGGCGTGAACAGGTAGGTCCCGATCAGATTGTCGCCTTCGATATTGGACGCATAGATACGCCAGTAATCGAGAATACGACGGGCGTATTCGGCGCGATTACGCTCCCACTCCTGCGGCGAACCATCCACTGAATAGGGAGCAAACGGCCACCAGAACGCAACGTGCTTGCCACCAGGCGCGTAACTCGGATCGAACATGCTGTTGCACGCGCCGTTACCCATCAGCACCCTGGGAAATTTCTTCGCCGCACAGTCATCGAAACAGCTCGCGACGTCGTCAATGTGATCCATACCGAAGAAGATATTGTAGGCACGCGAAACGTCGGGATCGAAAGCTGCCGCGCGATAGGCCGGAGGGTCTTTGAGCGCGAGATGCAATGTCACCAGGCTGTGGTTGCCCCAATGCCACGACTTTGCTTTTTCCCGCACCTGTTCGGGAAACAACTGTTCTCCAGTCATTTGCATGGTCGTCGGAAAATCGATCGCACTTGCCACGAATTTGCGGCCCTCGATTGTTCGACCGTCCGACAACTTAACTCCGGTCGCACGCCCGTTAGCGACTTTGATCTCTCTTACGTCCGCGTTTGTAATGATTTCGCCGCCGCCAGCCTCCACTACCCGTGCCAGGGCGAGCGCAAGGGAGACCGCGCCCCCGACCGGCAAAGTAAAACTGGCGATATTGGCAAAGATCGCCGGAAAGACGATTCCCGAGCCTGGCACGTTCTCAGTCGTGATCACGTGCATGTAGGACGTGAACAGGGTTCGAATGCGCTCATCGACAAAATGTTTACGTACGACACTGAAGAGATCGTGTTGGGCGTGCGAAAGCAGCTCTTTTGCCTTCGGTCCGCTTAACCGGTCGACCAATTGCTCGCGCGGCATCGGCGCGTTGTAGAGCAGCGACACCAACAACGGACGCATTTCCTCGCAATAGGTGTGCCACAACGCGCGGAATGTCTCGGCGTCCTGCCGCGAAAAGCGAGCAAGCGACGCGCAACTCCTTTCGAGATCCTTGTAGATGACAATGCCGGTGCCATCACGGAAGACGGCCGCTTGCTGCACGGGCGGCTCGATATAGGAAAAGCCGTAGCGATGGAGTTCAAGGTCACGCAGCAACGGACAAAAACCGATACCCATATAGAAATTTGCGTGCAGATTGAGCCTGTAACCTGGAAGTATCCGTTCCTCGGTACTTGAGCCCCCACCAATGCGGCTATTGCGCTCAAGCACGGCCACCCGCAGGCCGGCGCGCGACAAATAAGCGGCAAGAGCGAGCCCATTATGGCCCGCCCCGATTACGACCCCGTCGAAGTCCGTCATGCTGCCCCGCTCTTGACCCCAAGACCGCGCATGAACCGCTCGCGAATTTGGACCGGGTCACGATCCGTCGTCGCCACCGCCGGCTTCTCGTCGATGCGAACGGCGATCAGGTTCGGCCCCTCACCCTTGAGCGCTGTTGTTACCAGCCGATCGAATTCCGCCTCATCCGCCGCCCAGGTGCTGTTTGCAATGCCGGCACCACGCGCGATTGCGACAAGGTCAGCCGCCGGATTTGCGGTCGGCTGCGAGCCGGTGATCTGGTAAATGCCATTGTCCCATACAACGATCGTAAGGTTTTTCGGCGCTCGTTCGCCGACCGTTGCGAGACAGCCAAGCTGCATAAGCAGGGAACCGTCGCCTTCGAGTGCAAACACGTGCCGATCCGGTTGCGCAATGGCAACGCCAAACGCGATTGGTATTGCGAGCCCCATGCTGCCGAGCATGTAGAAATTCTGTGGGCGTTGACCGCTGGCCCAAAGGTCGAAATTGGCATTGCCGATGCCACCGATGACTGCTTCCTCGTGCTTGAGCTGGCCGACGAGGCGCTTGGTCAATTCGAAGCGGTTCATGACCTTGGCGTTGTGCGCGCGTGTGGCTCCCGAGGACTTCGTGTTCGTCACGGCGTTACCCTCCGAACACTTTCCCGCCCGTGAGCAACGGCGACAGGATAAAGGTGACGGGCGCTTGCGTAGCCACGGCCTGCTTGATCGACCGATCGACGGTGAAAGCCAGCTCGTCCAGACGTGTGATCGTAACGTTTTCGACCGCAAGTGAATTGAGAACCGGCCGCATCGTCTTGCACACCAGTGCCTGTCCGAGATTGAATTCGCCAAGCGTGCCACGTTCCGAAACAAATATCAGCGCGGGAATTTGGCAGGGGACGACCAGCGAAGCCAGTGCATTTGGAATCGTACCGAAGCCACTGGTCTGCATGAGGACGGCGCCGCGCAGTCCACCCATCCAGGCGCCGGTTATGATGCCGATGGCTTCTTCCTCACGTGTGGCAGCAAACGTCGTGAAAAACTTGTCGGCATGAAGCGTCGTGATCAGCGGCGTGAACACCCGGTCGGGCACGTAAACGACGAGCTTGACGTTATTTACCTTGAGAGTCGCGAGAATGATCTCGTGCCAGGTGGTTGCCCGTATCTGATTATCTGTCATGGCCGGCAAACCGCTTACACCTGAACTGAAATTCGTGTTGTCCCCGCCGCGGCGCTCGCTTGAGGCCATCGTTCGCTTGAGGCCATTGCTCGCGCAATCGCAAAAGCTTAGCCTAACAGCAACAGTTCAACTAATCAGAAAAAATTGGCGAAACTCAAGGGGAGGACGATGACAAAATCAGATGGACACTGCGCGCCGTCGCGGCGCAGCATCATCAAAAGCGCCGGTGCACTGGTCGCCGGTGTTGCCGCTCCGTCAATCCTGAGCCTGCGCTCGGCTTATGCCGCATACCCCGAAAGGCCCGTTAAAATAATCGTCGCCAATACGCCGGGCGGGCCGTCCGATATCGTCGGACGCATCACGGCGGCAGCGCTTCAGCAATCAACAGGCAAGACTTTCATCATCGAGAATATCGGTGGCGCGGGCGGAAATATCGGGTTCGGCAATGCAGCGCACGCTGCTCCCGATGGCTACACCATTCTTCTCGCGACCAATGCGTGGTCGGTGAACGTCAGTCTGTACAACAAAATCCCCTACGATCCGCTGAAAGATTTCGTCGGCGTGAGCGAGCTTGCAACCTCACCCAACACGTTTGTCGTCAAGTCGGATTTACCGGCAAAGACCATGCAGGAATTTGTCGCGCTTGCACGGGCCAATCCCGACAAATTCAACTGCGCGACGCCGCCGATCGGCACGACCCCGCAAATTCAGCTTGAGGTGCTCAAGATCCGGGAGAAACTGCCCAAGCTCGAAAACGTTGTCTACAAAGGTGGCGGCGACGCCATTCAGGCCCTGCTGAGCGGAACCGCTCAACTGAGCTCCGGTTCGCTCCCGCCGGCCGCGCCGCACATCAAGGCCGGCACGATGCGCTGCCTTGCGGTTACAGGTGAAGAGCGCTGGCCGGATCTGCCAGACGTGCCGACCATGGTGGAAGCAGGATACAAGGATTTCGTTTTTGCGACCGACACCAACCTGCTGGCCCCCGCGAAGACTCCTCCTGAAATCGTGAAATGGCTGGAAGCGGAAACGCTCAAGGTGCTCGGTACTCCGGAAATGAAGGAAAAGCTTTATCAGGCTGGTTTCCAGGTCCGGCCAAAGGGCGCCGATGCAGCGTGGACCCGTGTGACCAAGGAGATCGATTTGTTCAGAAGCATCATCGACCAGGCCGGGATTCAAAAGCTGTAGAAAGTCATCATCGGCTGGGACCCCGCATGCAAATCAAGACAATTGAGCCGATCGCAGTCAGCCTGCCCATGCTCAAACCCGTCATCATGGCGGGAGAGGAAGTGCGCCGTGCCGACAACGTGCTGGTACGGATAGAGACCGACAGTGGCATCATCGGCTGGGGAGAAGCCGCTTCTGCTCCGGTGATGACGGGTGAGACACTGGAAAGCATTGTGTCTGCAATCCACTATCTGAGTTCTGTGCTGCGCGGGCGCAATCCTGAAGATATCGCCGGCGCACTCAACGCCATGAACGGCCGTATGTATGGCAATCACGGCGCCAAGGCCGCAATTGAAATTGCGCTCCACGATATTGCGGGCCGGTCAACTGCGAAGCCGGTGCATGCGTTGCTTGGCCGGAAGAAGCGAAGCCGCATGCCCCTGCTGGGCGTGATCGGCGGCGGCGACCGCGATGGCGACCTGCGCGACGCTGAAAAGAAGAAAGCGGCAGGCGTCACCGCTTACAAGATAAAGGTCGGCGTCGACACCGTTGAGAACGATGCGGCGCGCACGCGCGATATCTGCAGAGACTCTCGGCGAAGGCGTGCTCATCTCAGCTGACGCCAATCAAGGCTTCAGCACTGCTCAGGCCATTGCCTATGTGCGCGCGGTAGAAGGCTCTGGACTTGATTTCTTTGAACAGCCTGTGGCGGCTGACGATCTGGATGGAATGGCGGCAGTGGCCGCAGCAACCGACATAGCGATCGGCTCGGATGAAGGCATTCACTCAGCCGAGGACATAAGACGTCACCACGAGCGCAAGGCTGCACGCGGTGTGAGTCTGAAAGCCATCAAATTGGGGGGCCTGAAGGCGGTGACCGAAGCCGGGAGACTTTGCGACAGTCTTGGCATGAGCGTGAACATCTCATGCAAGACAGGCGAGTCGAGCGTCGCCTGCGCGGCCGCGTTGCACGTTGCTTCGGTCATACCCAACATCGCCTGGGGATTGACGCTCACCCATACGGGCATCGCCGACGACGTTGTGACCCAGCCGATCCCAACTGCCCGGGGCCACGTCGACAGCCTTGACCGACCTGGCCTTGGTGTCGATGTCGACGAAGATGTCGTTCGCCGCTATCGCGTTGCGATCGCTGCACGGAACGTAGCCTAAAATCGGATTGCGCCAGATCAAACCGGTCTTGATGGCCGCCGCATCGCCGTCTCAACATCGGAGCGGTTTTTTCGCGCTTTTGACTTGGTGGTCAGAACGGCGATGGACGCTCCAGCAAGATAGCCCATTTGCAACGCCGCGACCGCCATGGCAGCGACTAGAATGATGGCGCCATAGGTCATGCTGAATTGGAGACTGAAGGCAATAATTGCGGTGACACTGACGACTATCGCAGGGATTAAAATGAAAACCCTGAAGAAAAGCCCAAGTGCCATTCCGACCAGGAAGGCTGCTATCCCAAGTAAGGCTATCGGCATATGAGCTTCTATCTTCTGAGATCTCTTTTTGAATAATTGTCGCGACGTACCGGGCTAGGGTTTTCCTTGAACGACTAGTGCAGGAACACGTAATCCGCGGAGTATGGCAGGCTGCGATAGGCGCCCGCTGTTTCGCACGCTCCCTGCGTTGCGCCACCCTTTGTATTGACCCGCTGGATGATTTTGACGTTTGACAAGATTCCGATGCCGCGATGCTCGGTCACTTCAAACTTCAGCCATGGAACATCACTGAAGGTTGCGCCCGGAGCGGCAGCCACCATTTTGGCTTTTACCCCGCTCCCATCGACGTGCTGCCAGTTCGGCCCCGCGTAAAGAACCCCGACCGTTTTGCCGTTGAAGATCAACGCGGCAGCCGGCTCGCGGACCTGCCATACGAGTTTGTTCGCGGGATCAACTTTGCACTCATAGATCTGCGCACCTTCAGCATGAAATGTCGCGACGACAGGTTGACCGTGTGCGGCGATCGCGGGTGGAATTTGCGCGATCGCGGGTGTAACGACGAGCGCACCTCCGGTAAGCGAGATCGCCAAAAGAGATCTCTTCAAGGCTGATTTCACATCCATCTTCGTGCAGGCTTGCAGAAGACCGCGCCGCAACCGGCGGCGACTACGCGCACATGGAAATGGCGGCGAACGCCTCGTTGGGGCGGCCGCTCGCGCTAGTGGGGGCGAAGCTCACGACCTGCCTTACCGAAACGTTCGCCGCCGTGCCGCAGAAGCGGCCCCGCACCAGCGAGAAAGGAGCGCTGGTGAAGCCCATCGAAACGCGATTGGTCTGTGCGAAAGTTGTGAAAACAAGATTCACATCGGCACGCGCTTTTTTCGCGAACACGATGATGAGAAGTCCAAGGGCGAGCGCCAGCAAAAGCTGGAACAGAAAGATTTCTCGACCCAAGCTGTTCATTCCCCACTCCGGTCAAGACGGTTAACGTAACTGTTTCCCGGACTCGCTACGCTTACCAACCCGACCACTTCTGACGTGTGTTGCTTTCGATTCGCGATCGGAAAGCTGGAGCGCGATATCTCTTTACGTATCGCTGCAAGCAAAAGCTTGGGCGGATACGACAACAGTTTGGACACACGCGAAAATTTCAGATTTGTTTCGCACCGGTTCGCCTCGCGAACGCTTCACTGCGCATTCTTCGATGGCGGCGAATTGGAGCAACTCTTTGCGGCTCTCGCATTCGCGGCTTTCACTGCGTTGGCTGCCGTAATACCGGGATTTACCTGAGCCTTGCCTGTCGGATATGGCTGCAGCATTGGCGTCCCCAGCCCAATGACAGGCGAGACAGGTGCATATCCGAAGTCAATTGAAGCGGCGCGGATGCAGCGGTCGTATCTGGCTTCACATTTGGCAGCACGACTTTGGGAATGCCGTCTTTCCGAGTAGCAGACCTCGCGTCGCTGTTCGCACGTACTTTTAGCCAATGCGCCTTGTGCGAATGCTCCAACAACGAGAAAGCCAAGGACGGCCACAAGAACTTTCTGCATTCACATCTCCCTGTCCGTTTCCGCTTTTTTTCGGCGCGTCATCGACTCTGTAGTGGCCAATGACAAACGCGCCTTCATAAAAGAACTCCCGGCGGAAGACTTCGCCGGGAGCCAAGTTGGTCTGGAGTTCGATGGAATGAAGAGCTCCGACTTACCTGTTCTTACTCATGGCCATTCAAGTGGCTGACTAGTAGGTCGACGCCTATCGGCGACCGGAATGATGGCCGCCGGAACTCGGAGGCGTGTTCTGGATCGCTGGTCTATTGGCGCCCTGGGGCTGCTTGGCTTGTTGTTGAGCCGCACGGGCGTGATTCGCCGAACACGAACGATAGAGCGAACCACACGCCATGGAATCAAATGGCGAACTTGCACCTTTCACACAGGCAGCATTTTCAGTACGGCAATCAGCAAGCACAGGACTAACGTTCGCGTACAAAACGATGGCCATAATACAAATGGCAACAACACCTTTTTGCATTCCGGGATTCCTTACAAACTCTTCACTCCTGCATGCGCGTCCATCGAAAAATTCCAGAACGTATTACGTGCGCAAGGATGAACCGCACTTGAACAATTTTTCAGCGATAATTTATTTTGCTGCACTCTTGGCGAGTATCGTTTGATTGACTGATAAATAATTTCATCCCAATGGATGAGATAGCGGGTGACACAAGCATTCTCGAAATGAAGCGCGTGCCGAAAACTCGGCATGCGCGCATTGTGAAGTGCAGATTGCTTCACGGGGACGGAGCTTAGCCAAGCGCGACACTTACGCGGGCCAAAACGAAGCCATCGATCAACTCTGCGAGATCAGTCTGCTAATTTTTCAAGCCTACGCCGATCGCACGCCTTCATTCCGGACATCGCGCGGCGTTGCCCCATAGCGTCGCTTGAACGACCGATTGAAGTATGAAAGGTCGCCAAACCCGGCATCGTAGGCAATCGCTCCGACCGCACTTTGAGCGAGACGCGGTTCCGTCAACATGCGATGCGCACGACTGAGACGCTGGGCCAGCAGGAATTCCGAAAAAGTCGTTCCCTCGCTCTCAAACAAACGCTGCAGATTTCGGGCCGTCAGCCCAAGATGTGCGGCGACGCCACCGACCGAGAGATCACGGCGATTGCTGTTCTCGATGATGTAGGTCTTCGCCATCCTCAGTCGTGCAGCGGGTGCGCCACGTCCGCCGATGAGGCCAGTCCCATCGTGGGCGGCGCCAAGTGCCAGAGCGACCAGGTCGTGTAGATGATTGACGGCGGTGCGGCGAAACTCCGGTGTTGCCAGTGCAATGTCGTTGAACAACGGAGCAGCGTAACCGGCCAAAAGCCTGAGCGCTTCGGTCTTATGCGGGATCAGTTGCATCACGACATCATCGACGTCAGCGACAATCGACGAAAGAATTGCACGGGGTATCCTGAAGGAAAGTGAGCCGCCGTGCGAGTGGCGATCGAACAGCTTCACCTCTCCGGTACTCATCAACAGGGCGTCGCCTTCGTGCAAGGTAACTTCGCGGCCTCGCGCCTGTGCGGTAGCCGAGCCCGATTGATTGATGATGAAGACGAGATCGCCGTTACCGTCAGCGAGGAATTCGCGTGTCCGCCTGACGCGCGCAGGTGATAGCGAGGTGGACATCACCTGCACACCAGGCAAGGCGCGGGCCAGTATGGCGCATTCCAAGGGCGCATCGTTCATGGGCTCGATGTCGAGCTTCATTACGATGCGACAATAGTGGTCGCGCCACATCGCAACCCGATCTTTTTCCGGCAGGTCGGACGTAGAAAAACGGACGGTAGAGAAGCCATCGGAATTCATCAGATTCGTCCTATCGAGAATGGCGCCGATATAGGAAAATCGGTACCTCGTTGCGTCCCCTGAACAGGGGGCGTTGCGGAAGAATTTGAAAAAGCGTGATATTTCAACTTGTTGCCACGCTTGTAGGGTGTCCCTGCACGACCTGGAGGGACGCCCGGAAGGCAAATTGCAGAACCGCGAAGGCGCCAACAAACAAATGACGATGCGTCATCATCCGATCGGATGACGACGCGGCCCGTCCAATTTTCATTTCCAATGTCTTGAACGCGCCACGCAGGATCGGCACAGGAATGGATCTTCGCGAGAGTCTTTCATTTGCCATTTGCATGCGATAGATCGCGATCGATTTTGGTAATGCTGTTTTTATGCGTGCTCCAATGAACTCTATCTGAACAGTTGCGTCCTCCATTTGGAGGATGTGTTCGGAGGATGCGGTCTGCGACGCCGTTGGAACGCGCGGGCGATGTCGGGAGAGACGAGTTGCGCGCGCTCGATCCCGCCAAAATTTTTTCCCAAAAGTTATGGGGCGCTTGCGATTTACTTCAATCGGTTGACGATTGTAACACGCGATTTTTGTAACGGGTCACCTGAGTTTTCTTCAGTGTGGCTCGGAACAAATGAAAACATTGATTGCCGCCGTCTGCGGACAAATCTTTATTTCTTCCGTCGCTTGTGCAGTGGATTTGCCGAACGAGCTACAGGCGCCGACTGATCCGTTATGGATGACTGTCTTTTCGACTGAGGCGCGTTACTTTTCCTGGCGTAACAATTTCACGGCTCCAAATGGCATAGGCCCGGGCCGGGGGTCCGAGTTCTATTTGCCATTCGCGATGCAGTTGACGGGCAAGCCTCTCGAGTCATGGAGTGCAGATTTCACGGTGCGCGGTGGATGGGTCAAAGCCGTTCAATCCACTCCTGGTCATTCAGGCGAAGTTCAGACCACAACAGATACCGTTGCATCGGGTACGGTGACGTATCTTGGCTTGCAAGGGATTCAACCTTTCGTGTCGCTCAACGCAAATCTGCCGACAGGGAAAACCGTTCTGCCCGGCAATCAAGCCAATGCCCGCATGGATCCAGACTTCGTCGACATCTCGACATTCGGCGAAGGTTTCAATCTTGGGCCGACTGCGGGATTCAATTTTCCGATAACAGATTCGCTGCTTGTTACAACGAGCTTTGGCTATACGTGGCGTGGTCGCTTCACTCAGGATTCCTTCATCGATCCGACTAACCCTTTTCTGACCAGCAGAGTGGACCCTGGCGATAACCTCACTGCGACAGGCGCGATCAACTATCAGATCGGCCAATTGGCAATCGGCTTCACCGGCGCAGTCACCTGGGAGACGGCCACTAGCGTCGACGGTACGAACACCTTGAAGCCGGGCAATCGGCTTCTTCTCGCACTTCAGTCGTCATATGTCTGGTCGGAAAATTTCGGGACGACGACCCTCAACGCCTCGCTTGCTCATTCCAACCGCAACAAGATCCTGCTCCCCGGCTTTTCCTTTCTCGCAATAGAGGCGTTGAATTCGAACTCCAACGTCTACCGCGTGGGGCTCCAGCACATGGTGCCGGTCGGGAATTTCCAGATTGGGCCGGTTGGCAGCGTCCTGTACCGCGATCAGAACGGCTACAATTCGGCTACCCTGCAGTTTGTGCCGCCGAAAACACGATGGTCGGCCGGCATGCTCGCTCAGTACACGCCAAAAGAAGCAATAACAATCAACGCTCGTTTCGAGGGCATCTGGACACGTGAAAACGAAAATCCGGCCGTCGATGGTGGGAAACTCGATGATCTGGCAGGGGGCGTTTTGCCCGCGGCCACCGTGCCCGTGATCTCGGGGACCGGATGGCAGACATCCATTGGCATCAACATCAAACTGTGAGGTGGGACATGACACGCCTAGTCCATCTGTCTCTGGTTCTGGCGACGACATCTCTTCTATTTTCGCCAATCGGCGCCTCCGCACAAAGGAAATGCGCGGCGGGCCTGGCGGCAAATGGCAATTGTGCGAACGAAGCCGCGGCCAGAGCGGCGGTCAGGACGGCGGTGATTTTTTCGCAGCCTAAGATCTCCACGACCGCCTATCCCGTGCTTCCGTCCTCTGACCGCCTTTATCGCTACCCCAGTCAATTGACGACAACTCCATTCATCCCGCCCCCGGTCGGCCCCGGACCGATGCCGGCGATTGGCTCAGGAGGCGGTAGTGGCGGTGGTAGTGGCGGCAGCGGCGGTGTCGTCGTCGGTGGAGGTGGCGGCGGTGTTGGCGGCAGCGGCAGCGTCACCGTCGGTGGAGGTGGCGGCGGTGGTGTTGGTGGCAGCGGCAGCAGTGGCGGCGGCGGCGGTTGAGCTCGCGCGCGAGCTCTAGCGAAAGCGCCACAACCGCGTTGCGGTGTGACGCCACATTCATCGAGTCCTGATCGTCAGATTGAAATCAAGTCCGAGGCAACAGCCCGCGATCAAGTCCAGATCGACAGTTTCACCCATAACGCCGGCAACGGGCGTCTGCGGATCCTTTTCACCACGGTGACGTGGTGTCCGTTTGCTTTCGCGCGACATCGGTCCCTTTGGACAGACTTTCCTTCATCACGGAACCACCAACCAGAAGCACGACCAGGCACAGGTAGAAAACAATGACCTGTCCCAACAGCCGCCTGACCTTTCTTCGATCGTCGCCATTGAGACGGTCCAGGTAGAACGGCTCACGCATTTTCAGGCTCCCGCTCAGATCGCGCGTTTCCGGATTGTCAGTTCGGCTCGACGCGCCCGACTGCAAAATGCGGCGCGACGTTCAACGTCAGAGCTATTTCGCCGAGATTGGACGGCGCGGATTCAGCCCGCTGACTGTGGGCTTTTCAATTTTGGTCACGACTGGTTTTACCGGCTTGCAGTGAGCGCCCGTACACGGCCGACTGCCAGCTTGAGCGACCATTGGAACGAGGAAGACAATCGCGGCCACCGCCAGTGCGGTGGCACGAAGAGACAGATTAACCGACATGAGATTTGTGACCGGCATTTGAGAAAATTTCCCTGCGGTGATCGCCGTCGATCCACGTATCCGGCGAAGAGTTTCACGAGCGGATCGCGATCTTGGTTTACGCGCGCAGCGGTGAACTGCCACTGAACGTCGTGGAGATTGAAATGACAGTTTTCGGTTGGAGATGTCCTCCCCCGATCGGAGGAGAAAACCAATTCTGCAGAAAATTTTTGGTGATATGAGATGCGGCGTGTGCGCATCTATCCTCCGAACGGAGGATACTCTTCAACGAAAAGTGTGCGGCCAGGCTGGCACGACGACAGCGTGAGGTTCTGGACGGTCAGTCCACCAATACGCTGGAATATCCAGCGACAAGCTTGACGAGATCGGCCTGGCGGCTGACGCCGGTTTTTTCGAACAGGCGCCCAAGGTGGGTTTTTACTGTGGTGTCGGCAACACCGAGATTTCCTGCAACCTGTCGAACACCACCGACATTGACGATGGCGCGCAGAACGCGCAGCTCGGTCGGCGTCAGTTTATAGGTCTTTCCGATCACTTCGGAGGGCGGCACGGTCTCGAGCTCTGCCTTGCGTACAAAAAGCGCTGCGACCGCGGCCGACGCGGCGCCGGCCTTGCGCCTTTCACCAACGCTCAGCGGCAAAACATGCGCGATATAACGTTCGCCGGCTCGCCCTTTGAGTGACCAAGCCTTCCCTTTGCCGCCCATCTCCGAGTCACTTTTACCGGCTGTAGCGAATGCATCGTGCAAGGTCTGATCGACCTGCGCGTCACTGGCGTTCAGACGCCCATGTACGGTACGCAGCAAATCGCCATGCTCGAGCATTGATCGGCTGGCAGCGTTTCCGTGGACGATCTGGCCGTCGGTATCGACGAGGAAAATGGCCGGGCTGAGCCCGTCAAGAATATCGGCAAAGGTGGCGGCTTCGGCTTGTCGGAGATCGATGACCTTGCCGGTACGCACAGCGCGGCGCACGTGCGGCACGATGAGCGCCATACGGCGCCGCATCTCTTCGTCGACCATGCCGGCTGCCTTGCTGCGAACGACAGAGAGATACGCGCAACTCGTTGCCGTTTTCTCCAACACGCCATTTGCGGCATCGATCCAGCCTTGCGGCTCCGCCCATTCGCGATAAAAGCGACCGGCGCGGAACTCTTCGTACGGCACGAGGTCAGGCACACTTACGACCTGTTCGACCTCGCAGTCCGTCAAATTCGCCGCTGGATCGAATTTCCAGTAGGTTTCCGAATAGAGTTTCACGAAATAAGGATCGACGCCGGACTGATAGTAGATGTTGCCCGACTTGCTCACGGTGTCCTTCGACAGCAATCCCGCGGCTTGACCACCGGTGTATTTGGCAATCTTCGCGAGAACGTCCGCCCAGCGAGACGAGTCGAGCGCCGCGTCGTAAATATCTCCGATGAGCTGCGTAAGGTCTCGGTCTGCTTCCATCTCTCATCCAGCTCGAGTTGAGCGCGCCGTTCTTCTTGGGTGTTCACCGGATCACGAGACCTGTGAGTGTCGTGATACGCCAAGGAGACGATGCAATCTTGGACGAGAGCGAAAAATTCTTGGTCTATAGCGTCGTTTGCGTCGGTCGGTTAATTTCAAATTGCAAATCCGCGAAGCGAGCGAACACGCGGACCCAGTGGCGCGCGCTCGTCGGTTCCACAAATGATTTCGTTCGTTTTGGTGTTCTTGGTCGGTATCAGCGCAACCCACGCTCATCCGCCATCGGAACCAGAGCCTGTCTGCACCTGAAATGATGGCAGCATAAATGCTCTCACGCCCACATGATCAAGAACGTTCAAAGGCGTATAGCGTTTGGCCAGCTGATCGCCCTCGGCAAGGACCGAGGAATGATTGTTGAGGAATATCCAACGACCCTCTTCGCGGACCGCAACGAGCGCATGCTTTTGACGCAGCACTCTGTCTTCGACAATCACAATCCGCACAGAATCCGACGATAACCCCACATCACGCAGGGCCGCGTACTTCAGGATCGCGTGCTGCTTGCAGTCCCCCGCACCGTCGGTCAAGGCAGCGAGCGGAGATGACCAATCGGACGGTGCCGAGTTCTTGATCCCTCGGATCGAGAGATTGACGGCCCGATTGATGTGCCCGATCCGGGCGAGACCTTGGTGAAGTTGACCTTCGTCGACAATCGCAATGAATAGAAGCGCGGCAGGCGACGAACAATCCTCAGGCCGCGCGCGGCAGCGAGCAATAACTGTCCTATCCGCCTCAATGTCCTCTCGGAGGTCTTCCCACGTCGCGTGTAACAATCCTTCAGCGACAACAAACGTCGGGAGTCCGAATGGTTCCTGAAGTTCCGTTTGAGCGGTGAGGCCGAGGAGGAGAAGCCCCGCCCCAGCTCGCAGGATTCGCCTCACCAAGGAACACTGCGTGTCCATATTCGAGGTCATTCTCTGGCAATCGGAACGTAAACATACCGGATATATGTGCTGCAGCGTCATCCGGCTATCAAACCGTGACTAACCAGCGGACGAACACACACCCATGTCCAGTCAAATGACTGTGTTCTGCTGAATCGGGTTGCTGCTGCCACGGAATACCGTCTTTAGGTTTTCACTATCGCGACAGATAGCGGTAACAAATGGATCGCCAAGGGTTCGATCGTTCGAGCAAAAGGATGCCATGATGATCGCTGTCATTTTTGAGGTCTGGCCGAAAACGTCCCGCAAGCAGGACTATTTGGACATCGCGGCCGAACTGAAGCCTCTGCTCGAAAAAGTAGACGGTTTTATTTCAATCGAACGGTTCGAAAGCCTCTATGAGCCGGGGAAAATTCTTTCACTGTCATTCTTCCGGGACGAAGCCGCGGTGAACTCCTGGCGCAACACCGTTGAACACCGTAAGGCACAGTCAAAAGGTCGTCACGAAATCTTCGCAAATTATCGTTTGCGGGTTGCATGTGTCGTTCGAGACTACGGGATGAACGAACGTGAACACGTCCCCGCGGATAGCCGGGCGATCCACAAAGCATAGGCTGCAGGCTGGGCCGAATTGAATTCGCGAACCCGCCCGACGCTCACGTCTCTCCAAATCTGCGGATTGAGGCTGGTCGCACGAGCGTGGCACCAGCGCGACCCTCTCTTATACTAAATGATAACTGATGAATGTTGACTTTTATCACTAATCACTTAACATGCCTTCACTGGAGGCTTTCCTATGTCGTACCAGGCTGTTTTTCCCCGACTTTTCAATGCTTTGGCTGTCTTGCCGGTCCTCGCTTTAGCGGCCTGTGATCCGATGACGGCTCAGCCGACTGTACCCGCGAGACCGGTCCTCGTGACAAATGCCCACTACGAATCGCAGGTCAGTGAACGCAGCTTCGTTGGAACGGTCCGGCCGCGCATCGAGAGTGACCTTGGCTTTCGCGTCGCCGGAAAAGTTGCGAAGCGCCTGATAGAGGTCGGCACTCTCGTTGAAGCGGGCCAGCCGCTCGCATTGCTCGATGAGGCGGACCTCACATTGCAAGCCGAGCAGGCTGCCGCAGAACTCTCCGCGGCGAATGGGGTCGTGTCGCAGGCGACCGCCGCGGAAGCGCGCGCGAAAGAGCTGCGACAGAAAGGATGGTCGACCGACGCGCAGCTGGACCAGGCCAAGGCCGCCGCCGACGAAGCGCGTGCTCGGCTGAATCGAGCCGAGCGATCGGTTGAGCTTACAAAAAACAGTCTCTCATACGCGCGGCTTCTCGCCGATGCTCCCGGCGTAGTCACCGCCACCCTGATCGAGCCCGGTCAAGTCGTCAGTGCGGGACAAACCGCCGTTCGCGTGGCGCGCCTCGCGGAAAAGGAAGTCGTCGTTGCAATCCCTGAAACGCTGTTGGCGCGTGCAAAATCAGGTGGCGCACAAGTGACTATCTGGTCCGAACCGGGAAAGTCCTACGTCGCCAAGCTTCGTGAGCTTGCGCCGTCAGCCGATCCGGTCACGCGGACTTATCTTGCCAAATTTTCAATACCGGATGCCGGCGATACAGTACAACTCGGGATGACGGCGACGTTGACGTTGTCCGACCCAACCAGCGAGCAAGTCGCTCGCCTTCCCCTGTCAGCATTGTTCAATCAAGGCAACGGCCCTTCGGTTTTCGTCGTCGATGGAAACACTGGCGCGATTACCTTGAAGTCCGTCTCCGTCAAGTCATACGAACGGAATGACGTCCTCATCAGTGGCGGTGTGGATGAAGGCGCGAGCGTCGTCGCGCTAGGCGTACAAAAACTCGACCCCGCGCAGAGGGTGAAGATCGTCTCGTCGCTGTCGTTCTGAGCGTGGACCAAGAAATATTGTCGGATCACTAAGGAAAAAACCATGCGTCGTTTCAATCTTTCAGCATGGGCGGTCAAGCATCCCGCCTTGATCCTGTTCCTGATCGTCATGTTCGGTGTGGCTGGGCTGATTTCCTATCGCAGCCTGGGTCGTGCGGAAGATCCCTCGTTCACCATCAAGGTCGTGGTGGTAACCGCCATGTGGCCCGGTGCGACTGCTGCCGAAATGCAGGCGCAGGTCGCCGACCCGATCGAAAAGAAGCTGCAGGAACTGCCTTACTTCGACAAAGTGACGACCTACACCAAGCCGGCCTTTACCGCGATGCAGGTCGCGTTCAAGGACAACACGCCCGCGCGCGATGTACCTCAGTTGTTCTATCAACTGCGCAAGAAGATCGTCGACATCAAGGACGACCTCCCCGCCGGCCTCATCGGTCCTTCCGTCAATGACGAATACGGCGACGTCGATTCGATTCTTTATATGCTCACCGCTGATGGCGCAGACTATGCGCAGATGAAAAAGGTTGCCGAAGCGCTGCGCCAGCGCCTGCTCAAGGTGAAGGATGTCACGAAGGTCAATCTCTACGGCACGCAGGCTGAAAAGATCTATGTCGAGTTTTCGCACGCCAAGCTTGCCACGCTTGGCGTAACGACGGATCAGATCTTCCAGTCGCTTGCCAGGCAGAACGCCGTGGTACCGGCCGGTATTGTTGAAGCCTCGGCACAGCGCGTGCCGTTGCGCGTAACCGGAGCTCTCGATGGCGCCAAGGCCGTCGCCGAGACACCCGTTGAAGCCAACGGTCGCGTTTTCCGGCTGGGCGACATTGCAACCGTGACGCACGGCTTCGCGGATCCTCCCGATTTCATGGTCCGACAGAAAGAAAAGCCCGCAATTGGCATCGGCGTCGTGATGGCGAAGGGTGCCAATATTCTCGAGCTCGGGCCGGCTGTCAGCAACGCCACCGCCGATTTCATGGCCGCGGTACCGCGGGGTTTCGATCTTGAGCAGATCGCCGATCAGCCGGCTGTTGTCGAGCACGCGGTCGGTGAGTTTGTGCACTCCTTCATCGAAGCGCTGGCGATTGTTCTGTTCGTGAGTTTCCTCGCGCTTGGCTGGCGCACGGGCATCGTCGTCGCGCTCTCGGTGCCGCTCGTTCTCGCTATCGTGTTCGTAGTCATGAACGCGATGGGCCTCGACCTGCACCGGATTACGCTCGGGGCATTGATTATCGCGCTCGGTCTTCTGGTCGATGATGCCATCATTGCCGTCGAGATGATGGTGGTGAAAATCGAACAGGGCTGGGATCGCATTCGGGCCGCGTCTTTTGCCTGGGAATCAACCGCTTTCCCGATGCTGACGGGAACGTTGGTGACAGCGGCCGGCTTCCTGCCGATCGGCTTTGCTAACTCGTCCGTCGGTGAATACGCTGGTGGCATTTTCTGGGTGGTCGCCATTTCACTGGTTGCGTCATGGCTGGTCGCGGTCACCTTCACTCCGTACCTCGGGGTCAAGCTCCTGCCAGCGCTCAAGCGGCTCGGCCACCGACATGACCCGCATGCGATCTACGAAACTCGCATCTACCGCACATTGCGTAGAGTCATCGAATGGTGCGTGCAGCGTCGTATCACCGTAGTGTTGGCAACGGTCGGCGTATTCGCCTTGTCGATCGTCGGGTTTGGTCACGTCCAGCAGCAATTCTTCCCTCTGTCGGAACGACCAGAGCTGTTCTTTCAACTGCGCCTGCCCGCGGGCACTGCGTTCGGCACAACGCTTGATTCGGTCAAACGCGCCGAATGGCTCCTCAAAGGCGACGAGGATATTTCAACCTATACCGCCTATATCGGTCAGGGCTCACCGCGCTTCTGGCTCGGACTGAACCCGCAGCTGCCGAATAAATCATTCGCCGAGATCGTCATCGTGTCGAAGGATGTCGAGGCGCGCGAGCGCATCAAGGCACGAATCGAAAAAGCGGTCGCGGAAGGCGCGCTTTCGGAAGCGCGCGTGCGTGTCGACCGGTTCAACTTCGGTCCCCCTGTTGGCTTCCCTGTGCAGTTCCGTGTCGTCGGACCGGATGCGACGAAGGTGCGGGACATCGCCTATCAGGTCCGTGAGATCATGCGGACCGATGACCAGGTGATCGATCCGCATCTCGACTGGAACGAACAAACACCATCGCTGAAGCTCGTGGTCGATCAGGATCGCGTTCGGGCGCTGGGAATGACGCCACAGGACATCTCCAAGTCGCTGAGCATGTTGCTTTCGGGCGTCCCCATCACCACGGTGCGCGATGGCATCGAAAAGGTCGAGGTTGTCGCGCGCGCTGTGCCCGCCGAACGGCTTGATCTCGCCCATATCGGAGATCTGTCGCTCTATTCGCGCAACGGCATCGCCGTTCCCCTGACGCAGATTGCCAAGGTCGAATACACGCATGAGGAACCTATCCTGTGGCGCATCAACCGCGACATGGCGATGACCGTGCGCGCCGACGTCGTCGATGGCGTTCAGCCCCCTGATGTCACCAATGCCATCTGGCCGAAGTTGAAACCGATCCGCGACCGTCTCGACCCGGCGTACCGAATTGAGATAGGTGGGGCCATCGAAGAATCGCAGAAGGGCAATGCATCGATCTTCGTGCTCTTCCCCGTCATGATCGGCGTCATGCTTACGCTGTTGATGATCCAGCTCCAGAGCATCTCGCGGCTCGTTCTGGTTTTCCTCACCGCCCCACTCGGTATCATTGGAGCTTCGCTGGGCCTGAACCTGACGGGCAAGCCGTTCGGCTTCGTCGCATTGCTCGGGTTGATCGCTCTTGCTGGCATGATCATGCGCAACGCGGTCATTCTGGTTGACCAGATCGAATCGGATGTTGGCCAGGGACTCCCGCGAGGTGAAGCCATCGTCGAAGCAACGGTCAGGCGGGCACGGCCGGTTATCCTCACTGCATTGGCCGCCATTCTCGCGATGATTCCGCTGTCGCGCTCGGCCTTCTGGGGTCCGATGGCCATCACCATCATGGGTGGCCTGTTTGTGGCAACGTTTCTGACCCTGTTGTTCCTGCCAAGCCTCTATGCATTGTGGTATCGTAAGCATCTCGATGAGCGTGGCGGGGCCGAGGATGAAGTGACGGAGACATCGGACCGCATGCAGTGGTCCGGGGCGGGTTCGCTTGCACCCGCTGGCAAATGACGGAAAGGCTGGGCAGTTAAATGAGCTACGTGGCCGACCACATCGAACCGGATGTGCGGGAACAAATTCTGGTTACCGCGGAGCGGCTGTTTCGCGAGATCGGCTACCAAAAGACAACGGTAGCCGACATCGCCAAGGCCCTGCGCATGAGCCCGGCGAACGTTTACCGTTTTTTCGATTCAAAGAGGTCAATCAATACCGGTGTGGCCCGACGGTTGATGAGCGAGGTCGAACAGGCCGCCCAGACGATCGCCGCCGGCAAGGGAAGCGCCGCGGCCCGCCTGCGCAAGCTGCTGACAACCGTCCATCAGATGAATTCGGCACGTTATGTCGCCGATTCAAAGATGCATGAGATGGTCGCCTGCGCGATGGAAGAGAATTGGGATGTCTGCAAGGCCCATATCGAATTCATTACAGGGGTCATCGGGTCTGTGATCGCCTCGGGCATTGCATCAGGCGAATTCCATACCCGTGACGCCGGTACTGCTGCATTGTGCACCTGCGCCGCGATGATCCGCTTTTTCCACCCCCTGTTTATCGCAGAAGGCGCCGATAAACCCGGTCCTACGCTCGATCAGATGATCGATTTCGTCACCGCAGGTCTGCGTAACCGCGAGTAAGCGGTCACTCCACGTAAAATCCGTTCCCCCTCAAGGAAAAATGCAGGTCGCCTTCAAGCTTGCGGCTGCCGGATCAGCTATCGCTTTGAGACTTCCCACTCCCCCATAAGCGGGCGACAGAGTTTCTTGTCGTCCGCTTTCTTTTTGATCAAGCGATGGCCGCAAAAACGCGGACCTGTGTGAGCCATCTCACAGAGCGCTTGCGCGCGCCGGGCCACTATCGCTGTGGGAGGGGAACAAGCCCGGGAGGCGTACATGCGAAGAGCACTAAATATTGCCCTCGTCATATTCGGCATTTCCGCGAGTGTGATGGCCTCACCGCGCACCACCACTTCGCCGAACAACAGTTCAAATGTGCCCGACGTCCCCAGCCTTCACGTCTTAATGCCCCCCGATATGAAAGATTTTCCTCTCGAGGCAATACCTCTTCCGTGATCATTGCTTTGTCCCGACAACAGCTTCGGTGATAGAGCGTACACTTGATGATGGAAGGTGACAGTCCGGGTATCTTCAGGGAGTCCAGCCATGAGTGCCTATGGCCAGAAGCGGGACGACGAGTATCTGAACAGGCTCAAATCTTCCGGGCCGATCAGCGACTTCATCACAAACTACAACGCCAATCTGAGTACGCCACATCGGACGATCTTCCTGTTTCCGGGTGGAATGGGCTCCCAACTCTTGCGCGCAACCGCGGATTTCTATCAAGGTCCGCCGTTTTTTTACCTTACGGCGTGGATCGATCCATTCATCTGGGCGGGAACGGTCGTCAACCTGCAGACGCAAACACCGCCTGACTACGACGACTACCAGCAACACTTCATAGTACCCAACGGCTGCATCGACTGCCCGGGCCTCGAGCCCTATGTGGGCTTTATCAACTGGTGCCAGAACAGCAATATTGACCTGTTTGTATTCGGCTGGGACTGGCGTCTCTCAAGTGAAGCGACAGCAAATTTTTTTCTGAACGGATTTTTGCCTGCGTTCGACACTTTGGCGACACAAGCTGGGTGCTCGCCGCATCCTCTCGACAATTTCTGGCTGATCGGACACAGCTTCGGTGGAATGGTCGTCAAGCAGATCCTGAAATCAGTCGGCCAATCAGTACGTCCAAAGAATGAAGCGCGCGATTACCGTCGGCTCGCCATTCTACGGCTATGGCGGACAGGTGCACCGATTTTTCAAGGGTGACAGCCAGATCAACTGGACGCTAAATCCGAACGGCGCGCAGCGAGCTGCAGAGATCGTGTCGACACTTCCGGGCGGGTACGAATTACTGTTTCTCCCGGAAGCGACCTATAACAACAACCAGGGCGCCTTCGCCAACGACCCGGATGGATACAATCTTTTGGCTTACCCGAGTGTGGACGCGACTAATCCCGGGCAACGCGCCGATCCCTACAACCCCATTCCAATTCCCCCCGCGACCGACCCCAACGGAAAGGTTCGATATATTTCGAGTTGTGGTTTCGATATGAACCTGCTCGCCGCCGGAAAAGCCGCTTCGGATAAAATCACCCTTGCGCTCAATTCGAGTGTTCGGAACAAATTCTACAACATTCGTGGTGTCGGAAACGGCAATACTGTCAACAGCCAGACGTGGAAGCTTGTGCCGCAGGGTTTCAATCCCAACACGGACCCTGACCCAATCACCGACACTCTCGGGCCGGGCGATGGCACCCTGCCCGCCTGGTCGACGCGGCTGCTTGGCCTGAGCAACGGGCACGTCATCAGCATTCCGGGCAATATCGATCATATGGATATGATGAACAACACATCGGTCCAGATACAGATCGCTAAGCTGCTGCAACCAACACCAAGCTTGTTCGCGCACATGAGCCGCATGGCGAAGAGACATCCAGTGAAAATCAAGACAGCAAGCCGGACTGAATTGAACAGACTGATCCGCCAATTGGACCGTGCAACCTCAGGGGAAGACATTTCCCCCGAGGAGCGCCGGGCCGTGATACGCGGCCGGCTGCAGAGATACAGCCCCGAAGAGCTGCAGGAACTGTTGGCTCGCGGCTATCTGGACGCGTTGAAAAGTCCGAGCCAGCTTTCCGGTCGTCCAACCCGAACCAAAAAAGCCGGACGTCCCACCAAACGCAAACGCCGCAAATCGAGGCGATAAGCCACGTTGATTGCGCTGTGGATCGGCGGTAGTCAGCACGGGTGCATTCCTGTCTGGCGGTGGCTAGTATGGGAAAGAGGTCGGGCGATGCGGTTTTGGCGTATCCTGAGTTGGCTGTCGGTGGCGCTGGCTGTTTCCGGCTGCGCGGAAAACGCCAATAATCTGCAGAATTTCTATCTTGAGCAGTATGCAAACCCGAATCCGACGCTGACGGATTTGATGGTGTGCCACGGCTTCTATTGCGCCGAGCGGTCACCGGCGACCATTAGCGAGGATCAGTGGCGTCGCGTCACAGCACTGTTCAAACCGCGCCCAAAGAATGCACAGGCTGAGCGCCATCAAATCGTTCGCGGCGTGGCAATGATTCAGACCATTGTGGCGCCGCAAACTGGAACAAATGCTCACCAGTGGACGCACAAGAACATGTACGTGCTTCCCAATGCCGGTGACCTGACGCAACTCGACTGTATCGATTCCTCCGTCAACACATGGACTTACATGACGCTGATGGAGCGCAGTGGACTCTTTGCCTTCCACAAGGTGGCGCCGCTTTCCTACGCACCACTGCGCAACACCGCGGTTGTGCAGGAAATCAACGGCGGCTACTACGCCATCGACGCAAGTTTGGTCGACATGGGAGTACCGCCTCCCATAATGCCACTGGCGGCCTGGTTGGCCTCCTGGCCACCAGACCCAGCTGCGATCGAGCGCGTGGATCGAGCCGGCGCCGGCACTGGAGCAACCGGGACCAGCGCCGCTCTCAACTAAAACCAGGCAGAAAAAGATAGCGTCTGCGCTCGGACCGCCGGCGCCACTCTCGGCCTGTCTAGAACCGCTTCGTTCGCAACACGGTTGGCCACCCGGTCTTTTCGGCAGCGGGCGACGCTACCTGGTCGGGCAGGAACTTCGGCCGGTCGCCGGTTGCCACCACCTGCACGACATGGAAGCCGCGCGTTTTGAGTTCGTGGAGCAACATTGGCAGTGCCGTAGCCGTGGCCGGATGAATGTCATGGAGAAGCAGAATACCCCGGCCTTTTGCTTCCAGCCGTCGCATGGCCCTTTGCACAATAGCCTTTGCCGAAATGTGCCTGAACCAGTCATCGGCGACGACATCCGCACTCCAGGTCACCAGCGACTTTGAGGCCAGATAATTGTCGATCGCATCGTTTCTGGCGAGACCGGGAATTCGGAAAAAAGGCGAAAGCGCTTTCGGATTTCCCAATGCGACATCGACGGATGCAACACCGGTCTCAACCTCGGATGCGACCCGCTGCATCGGCAACCGCTGCAGGGCGAGTGGATGATTTTCGGTATGGGTGCCGATGCTGTGACCGGCATTGTAGATGCGCCGGACAATGGACGGGTATTCGTGCGCCATTCGCCCGATCAAAAAATAAGTCGCCTTGACGCATTGCGACGCTAACGTATCCAGAATGATGTTGCTGTAGGGCGGCAACGGTCCGTCATCGAATGTGATGACAACCTCATGATCGTTGAGCGGCAATGTCTGCTTGTATTGCATACTGCCGATGCCCTTGAATTCGTCAGGGCTGATGGTGAGTACGCGACTGGTCCCCAACGCATTCGGATTCCCGGGGCAAGCATCCGTAGACGCCCGGGCCAACCCACTGGTGGCGGCCAGAGCGACGAGAACGAAAAATCCGGCAAGACGTATCTGAACTCGCACGCCCACGACCCAAATCCCTTGGCGCACTTCAAGATGAAGACCGGGGAGGCTCTAGAGTTCAATTAAGGCAACATGAAATTCCTTTGGTGGCTGAAATATGCGGCAGTGCAAGGCAAAGAGAGGAACCGAAGGCACCAATCACCAGGTCGTGAATTTGCGTCGCGATGGGGCTTAGAAGCCCACCAATATTGATCTTTCGCATCAGATCGGACGATTTCGAATTAGATTCTACCATTTTGAGCAAGCGCATTTTAATTCGCCAATACCTAGGGTCAGGCACGTCGTTCTGGCTCTGAGTTCACGCTTCAAGCTCTACGGACAGCCTATGCAATTCGCTACCGCCATCCCCTTCGTGAGCTGCGTCAAATGTGGCGAACGGCTTTTCCTGCCGGAAACGTCGGAGTACGCCGATGCCCACAGCGTGCGTCATCGCTGGAAATGCGGGCGCTGTGACCACGGCTTCGAGACTGCCGTAGATCTCGGCATTCAAAGGGGGCGGCGTCGGTCAGACCGGCAACGACCATTAAGTACGACGCGCGGGTCCTGGTGAAGAATTCACGCCAGCGTATGAGGAGGTGAATCATGCGCGAACTGATTGGAAAGATACCGACTAAAGATCCCAATATCACCGAGGTGGTCTACCTCAGTGAGGTCGTCCGTTGCCTTGAGTGCGAGCAAACAGTGCCGATGGGCATCGAGGTCGTGACCGTCAAAAAAACCGCGGGAGCCAGGCAAGTTGTCCGGCACCAGTGCTACTGCCGCGGACACGGTTTCGACTATGAGACGAAGGCGCAAAGTCCGCCGATTTGCCCTCATGCTCATGTCCATGCGGAAACGTTGCGACGTTTCGACAATCCGATCTGGGGCGCGGTCTAGGATTGCCGCGAACTCAGGCCCTAATCGATCGGGCGGACGGATGGCAGCGGATAGGCGGCGAGCGCGTTGATCTCTCCCGGGCGCGCCGCCTTCAGCCTGCGGAGAAAGTCAGTTGCATCGTCGCCGTAACCGCGCCGACTTATTCCAAACAACACTACTCCGGATGCACCACCTTTGCCCTTCAACGGCGCATAGCGATAGGCATTCCATTCGACAATGTCTTCTCCTTTGGAATCCTGCGCGCTGAGAATGAAATCGAGGATTATCTCTCCATTCTTTGAATTCGTGAGGATTGCGAAATTAACGGTTGGATCGGTCGACTTGCGCTTGTTGAGCATGTTGACCTGTGCGGCGACCACGTCCTTGACGCTGACGTCGCGCACAGTGGCTTCAATCAAGATCATCCGCTGGAAGCGCTCGCTCGTTTGACCCGAGGGGAGATATTCCTGCTTGTAGTAGTGGGGCCTCGGGTGCGAACTCCATGCCAGCCGGTAGCTTTCGCCGTTGAACTCGAACGCCTGAGGAACCGATAGTCGTTCGACCACGCTCTCGGAGCGTGCGATCCCGATATTGCCGGGCAACGCATTGGCAAGAAGCAGGCACGCGCCGCTAAGCAGTGGGATGAAATCGCGCCGTTTCATTATTTTGGCAGAAAATCGTTTGTGAATGTCGAGGGGAAATCAACCTCCTGCGTGCCCTTCGGTTGCAGATAAGCAAATGTCCCGCGCGCCTGTGATTCCGTCATACGGCCATCCTTGGTCCAGATCTGGCTCACGACGTCATAAGCTTCATCGTTCGTCGCAGGCGCCATTGTCGGATATTCCAGCGCCATGGACGCCTTGCCTCGCTTCGGATCATCTTTGAGAATTTTCACGGCATCAGAGAACGCAGCGGCGACCTTGCGAAGAAGTTCGGGTTTGTCCTTGATGTTGTCGGGGTGGGTGGCAAGCGTCATGAACAGAATGTCGCGAAACTCAGGTACCTCGCCGTTCATCAGATTGAGGAAAATACGGCCTTTGCCCGCCTGCTGAACCAGGACGCCGGCCGGTTCAAACGGTAGCGCCGCATCAATCAATTTGCGGTCAAAAGCGGCCACATACGAGGGCGCTTCGGCACCGAGATAGACGCTTTGGATGTCTTCGGGCAGCGTCAATCCATATTTTTTTGCAAGGACGCCAAGCATTTTCTCGCCGGAGCCGCCCGCTGACGGCATGGCCACACGCATGCCTTTCAGACGCTTGATCTTGTCCTCAACAGAAAGCTTGTCCGCGCCAGCCACCAGCGCGTCATTGCCGATGATGTTGTTGACCGGCCGATTGGCGATATTGAAGAAAGCAACGACACGTTTACCTTGCACCGCGGACGTCAGAATGTGTTCATAGCTCACGATCGCGACATCGGCTTGTTTGGTAAGCGCCGCCTGCAGCGCGAGCGGACCTCCCTGAACGAATGAAACATCCGGCTCGAGCCCATACTTCTCAAACAATTTTTCGCGCTGAGCGACATAGAGAGCTCCGCTGTAATAGCCATGCCCAATATTGGTGATTTTGACCGGCTCAGCGGCCGCGGAATACGCCACCAGCATCGATGCTGCGATCGCGGACAGTTTCCAGGCTCTCATGAC
Source organism: uncultured Alphaproteobacteria bacterium (assembly GCA_963707615.1). Lineage (GTDB taxonomy): Bacteria > Pseudomonadota > Alphaproteobacteria > Rhizobiales > Xanthobacteraceae > Pseudolabrys. The sequence continues at coordinate 664,617 of CAVPQT010000004.1, read as the reverse complement.
AATCCTCCCTGTGCGATTTTTTAGCGGCTGGTGAAGCGCCATTGTTCCAGATGATTTTGCACGGCATCCACCAGAAAATTCAAAGCCACTGCGAGCAGCGCGATAACAATGAGCACCGCGAAAACGCCAGCGGTGTCGAACTGGGCGCCGGAAAACTGAACGAGATAGCCGAGTCCCTTGTTTGATGCGACCATCTCGCCGATCACGGCGCCGATCAAGGCGTAAGGAACGGAAACCCGCAGCCCGGCGAACATCCATGACATGGCTGACGGGACGATCACTTTGGTGATGACTTGCATGCGGGTTGCCTTCATGAGGCGAGCGATGTCGATCAGATCCTGATCAACCTGCCGAACACCAGCGAATGTGTTCAAAAACACCAAAAACAGCACCAAGGCTGCCGCCAGCGCGATCTTGGATTCGATGCCGAGGCCGAACCAAAGGACAAAGAGCGGAGCCAGCGCGACCTTCGGAAGCGCGTTCAGCGCATTGAGGTAGGGATTGAGCAACCTGCTGACAAAAGGCGATACGCCAAGCCAAATTCCCAATGCACCGCCGAGAACCGAGCCGATGATAAATCCGGCCATCGTCGCATAGATCGTTGCCCACAAATGAATGAAAATGGACCCGTCACGCGTCCATTCAAAGAGCCGTCGTCCGACATCGATCGGATTTGAGATGAAGAAATTGTCGACTAGTCGGCCCGACGCGCCCTGCCAGGCAAACAAGACGGCAATGCCCAGCAAGGTTTGCCACAACACCATGGCAACGCCGCCAGCCTCGCTAGGGCTCGACGTGTCGGGCTGATCGATCTGCCGTTCCAGCGAGGTCACACTTTTTCCTCCTGGTATTCGATGCGCAGCCGATCCCACAGCGCGTCGTAGTGCTCTTTAAACTGGTTGGTGAAACGGACGTTGAGCACATCACGCGGACGTGCCAACGAAATTTTCTGCTCAAGCGCAATCATGGCTGGTCGGCGGGTACAAACAATGACCCGATCGGCAAGTGTCACTGCTTCCATAAGGTCATGCGTGACGAAAATAACGGTCTGCTTGTTCTCCGCGGCAAGCTGCAGAAGCAGACCATGCATCGCCAGCTTGAGCTGAGCATCGAGCGCCGCGAACGGTTCGTCCAGCAACGCGGTTTCGGCGCCATAAACGATCATGCGCGCAAAACTCACACGCTTTCGCATCCCGCCGGACAACTCATTTGGAAAGCGTGTTTGAAACCCGTCGAGCCCGACCGCTTTTATGATTTTCTCCGCCTGGTCATCGCGTTCCGATCGTGCCATGCCGGCGAGTTCCAACGGAAAGGCGATATTGTCTCGAACGCTTCGCCAGGGAAGCAGGTTGTCCTTCTGCGTCATGTATCCGACATCGGTGTTCAGGTCGCTGACGCGCGTACCTTTGTAGAGGATCTGGCCCTTACTTGGCGGATAGATCCCCGCAATCATGTTCAACAGGGTCGATTTGCCACATCCGCTGGGACCGATGACCGCAACAATCTCACGCTGGTGAATTGTCAGATTGAAATCGCGCAGTGCCTCAACGACCGCCTCGCGGCGTCTGAATGTCTTGCAGACTTGAGAGATCTCAATCACGGCCTGCTACCATCAGAATATCGAGCGTTGATGCCCACCATCGACATCGATATTGGCGCCCACGATAAAGCCTGCGCGTTCCGAGGCGAGAAATGCGACCGCACTGGCGACGTCCTCGGGTTCTCCCCATCGTCCGAGTGGAACCTCGGCACCCCAACGCGATTCTTGCTGCTCCAGGCTGCGTCCGAGAAAAACTTCGTTGTGAAGTTTCAAGCCGTCAGTTAGCGGGGTCTTGATGCGGCTCGGACACACGGCATTGACCAGGATGTTGTCGCGCGCGAGGTCGTCCGAAAGCGACTTCACCAAAGCGTGCTGAGCGGCATTGCTGATGGTCGACGCGATCCCGTTGGCCTGCGGCACTTTGCCCGCCTGACCGATGATGACAATAAACCGTCCGCCCCCTTGGCGACGCATATGCGGCACGACGCATTTGGCCAATCCCCATGCGCCCATCACTTTCGTCTCCAGGTGATGCAGCAAAGCGCTGGTCTCGACATCTTCAAGGCGGCCGGCGAGATGCGTACCAGCGTTGCTGACAACAATGTCGATCCGCCCATATGCGGCGACCACACCGTCGACCAGCGCGCTCACCTGAACGGGATCGCAAACGTCGGCAATGAATCCTTGCGCTCGATCGATTTGCGCCAGCGCGCGGTCAAGTTTGGCTTGCCGCCGTCCAGCAAGGGCAAGTCTGCAGCCTTCCTCGGAAAGGCGTCGGGAAACCGCGAGGCCTATGCCACTTGTGCCGCCGGACACCAACGCAACTTTATCTTTCAAACCAAGGTCCATGATTTTCGCTTTCAACCAAAGACGTAACGATGGTAGCCGCCATCAATGCTCACGGCGCTCCCGGTCACGAAATTCGCCGGCTCCGAGACAAGGTATGACACCAGATCCGCGACTTCTTCAGGCGTCCCGGTTCGTCCAAGCGGGTTTGCCCGTGAAAATCCGGCCGCCGCAGTCGCACGATCGACCTTCCGTTCGCGCATCTCTTTCTCAATCAACGAGGCCAGAAGTTCGGACTCAATGTACTGCGGACACACCGCATTGACGCGGATGTTGTCGCGAGCGACGGCATCGGCAACGGACTTGGTCAGGCCCATGCAGGCGGCGTTCGTCACGCCCGACGGAAAACGGTCTGGATGCGGGTGCCGCGCGGCCTGACCTATAATATTGATGATCCGCCCATCCTTCTGCTTCCGCATGATGGGGAGCACCGCCTGAATCATGAAGAAAAAGCCGAACACCTTGTCGCGCAGCTGCCGTTCCAGAATCTCTGCTGTGGTTGTGTCCACGGTACCGCGCAGGTGAGTTCCGGCATTGTTGACGAGAATGTCTATCCGCCCAAACGCCTGGTGGGTAGCGGCAACAAACTTTTGCACTTCCACTGCGTCGGTAACGTCAGCCGCGACCCCAAGAACGCAACGTTCTCCCGGATCGTTTTTGCCCTGTGAAAGATCGGCAACAGTTGAATGCAAACGTTCCGCGTTGCGCGCGCAGATTGCTACCCTACAGCCTTCTTGAATCAGACCTTTTGCGACAGCCTTGCCGATGCCGCGCGACGCCCCAGTCACCACAGCAACCTTGCCATGCAGGCCGAGATCCATCCTCCCCCTCGCATTTCTAATGATGTATGGGTTGTTCGGATCATCTATCGGCAGGTGAACTGCGTCAAGCAACCGGAGGAAAGCAGGCGATGGATCTGGGCATCAAGGGGCGGCGCGCAATCGTAACAGGCGGCGGCAGCGGAATCGGATTCGAAACGGCGCGACAATTTCTCGAAGAGGGTGTGCGCGTTCTCATTGCAGGCCGAACCGCCGACAAGATCAACAAAGCGCGCGACGAACTGGCAAAGCGAACCGGTGGCGAAGTTCACGCCGTGCAAGCCGACATGAGCAAAGAGGCGGACATCAAGCGGATGATTGATACCGCGAAGGAAAAGCTCGGCGGCGTCGACATTCTCGTCAACAATGCGGGCACGATGTATTCTGGCCGGTTTGCATCGCTGAAAGATGACGAGCTGAAGAATCAGTTCGAGACCAAGCTGTTCGGTTTCATGCGGGCGATCCGTCTCGTTCACCCGATGATGAAAGCGCAAAAGTGGGGACGCATCGTCAATACGATCGGCGGTGCCGGCAAAGAACCAGATCCCTACATGTTCGGCAGCGCGATGACCAACAGTGCGCTGCTCAATTTGACCAAGTCGCTGTCGGAGGAATTTGGCGAAGACAACGTGCTGGTGAACGCCATATGTCCAGGCTGGGTAGCGACCGACCTCTGGGTGCGCAATGCCGAGGGCCTCAAGAAAGAGCTGAATGTGAAGAGCGAAGACGAAGCAAGAAAGCTTGCCGCCAGGAAGAACTCGCTGGGCCGCATGGGCAAGCCGGAAGAGCTGGCAAACGCCACCGTTTTTCTGTGCTCGGAACGGGCGAGCTACATCACCGGCGTTTCGCTTAACCTTGATGGTGGACGCTTGAAGGGTCTCTGGTGATGGCTGGCCGAAATCACGTTTGCGAAGACTGGCAACGCTTCAGCTCGTCGCTTAGCTGAGCTATTTTTCGTTCCGCAGCCTCGCGTTCGCTTTCGCGCAATGTCTCCAGAACCTGGATGCGCGTGTCGAGCTTCCGCCGAACCTCTTCGAGGTGCTTTACGCGCATCTCCTGGTTCTCGGTCTTTGCCTCCGCGCTCTTGACCTTGTCTTCCCAGAAGGACGTTTTCTGACTGTAGCGTCTCTTTTCACCGTGAACGGTTGCGACAAGCCTGAACCGCTCCGCCATCGCGGCAGCGAGCTCGGAGTTCAGGTTGCCGATCTGCGCAAGTGCCGATGCGGCATTCGCTTCCCCCGCTTTGAGGGTCGCCTGCATTGCATGCATCCGGTCCGCCATGGTTTCCGTTTCGAGAAGAGCAAGTGCGCGCTGCGTGGACAAGGATGCCCTGTCCTTTTTCAAGCGCTTTATCTCTTCCTGATTGGCGACGGCCGCGGTCCCCTGCTCCGCCATTGCGTTTCGTAGTTCGGAAACGGTCCGCTTGAGGCGTTCTATCTCTTCGCGCGCCACCTGTAACGCGTCGGTCTGCCGTGCCTGGATATTGTAGAGATCGAGGATCTCCGTCAGGCGCAAATTTAATTCTGATGATTGTCGGGCAATTGTATCCTCAAGGGCCCTGATGTCCGTTTCGGAAGCACCAGATCCTGCAGGGTAAAAGTCTTCCGGGAAGTCAAAGACGGGTTCGACGGATTTCATGGCCGAGCGCTTCCTGTGAAGCAGGATGAACGCGTCGTTAGGTTACGGACGAGGGGTGCCGAAGGAGACAAAACGCGTGCTTCAACGGTCGGCCGAACTTCGGCCCAACCGCTTAACAAGTCGTTAACGGGAGGGGCCCATCGGCCAGGCAGCCGAAACTGCAATGCCAACGCACTCGTCGTAACGACACCTTGGCAAACGCAAGCTTCGGCTAAGTGTGATGGAGGATGTCCGAACCGGTGAAATTTATGTTTGTACCGGCGAGATAAATTTCCGTGCTGCTGACAGTATTCCGGTGCAGATCACTCTCTCTATGCGCATTGTCCGAGATTGCTTCGGCAATAGCGTTGGCGACTTGCACAGTCGCGGCGCCAAGACCGGAAAAAGCATCGCTGAAGTCCGTGCCACGATTGAAATCGATGATCGCTTCAAATTGAACAGCAGCCTGTTGGGCGCTGGCCATTGGTTTGAACACGAAACTATTATTGTCAGCGAGCGCCTTGTCGCTACCAGCCGAAAAGTTCGATGCACCGCCGGCTGGAGGGGTAGTTCCATTGGCGATCATGGTGGAATTGGCAAGATGACTGTCAGGGGTCGGGTCGCTTGACGTTTCATTCTCCACCGTACCGGCTGACAACGTCAGTGTATCGAGCCCCTCGTTTTCGGGATTTTGCGGAGCTCTTTCGTCATAGGTGATGACCACGCGGAGCTCATCGCCGAGTTCGGCTGCACTCGGGGTAAAGGATCTTTGTGTTCCCACTTCTTCCCAGGTGACGCCGCCGTCTGTAGAGACTTCCCAGGAATAGGCCACAAGATCGTTCGGTAGAAAAACCGGATGACCGCCGTCGTTGAGTGGCGAGGCTACAGTGATGGATTCGTGCTCCACGGCATTGCCGTCGTCCAGACCAACCAGGTAGCCGTGGAGATCGGGAATTTCATTGACGTTTATGCTGGTCGAGGTGCTGTCCGGTGCGCTGGTCTCGCCGCCGACGCCGGCTTCTTCCGTGGTCGAGGCCGTGAAATGCAGTGTATCAGTGCCTTCAAATCCATGCTTCGGCGTATAGGTGATGTTGTTGTCGGCTAGCGCTGCCTGCACGGCAGAAAGCGAGCCGGAGAAGGTCACGGTCGACCCGACAAACGATCCTGTCAGTCCGGCGTGCTCCGTGACCGCGAGCGAGCCGTGCTCGACACTCAGGGTCACATTGAAGGTGTCGAGCGCGTCGTTAGCGCTGGTGTCCCCGGGCTGCACGCTTAGACCTGTGAGCCCGACAGCAGCGTGGTTCATCGTCGTGCTCAGCTCATGGGGAGCACAAACAATCGGCGTATCAGCCACACCCTCGATCGTAATCGTAGTTAACGCCGTAGCTGGGGTCGGAAATGTATTTGTACCGTCGGTCGAGGTTACTGACAGACTCAACGTGTCGGTTCCCTCGTATTCGCTGGCTGGCGTATAGGTAAGTCCGGCAAGCAAAGTGTTCACCGCGGCCGCATCACCGGATATCTCGAGGCTGCCGCTGTTGTTGCCTACAACCGTCAGGCCGGGCGGCAGATTGTGAGCGTTGATGTGCAGCGTGCCATGCGCAACGGTCAGCGTTGCGCTCACGGTGTCATCACTGTCCTCAGCCAATGGCCCGACTATCACGCCGGTGACTGCAACGCTGGAGGCATTCTCTTCGAGGACCACCGGTTCCGCTATAGACGCGGTCGGCTGCTCCGCGATCGGATTGATGGTGATGGTCGACGTGGCAGTAACCTGGGAGCCGTCAGTCCCGGTGACGGACACGGTCAGGGTATCGGTGCCTTCATCCCCCGGCCCGGTCCGCGTGTAAGTAAGCCCCGCAATGACCGCATTCACAGCTGCTGAATTGCCCGACACAAACAACTGATCGGTGTTGTTGCCTGTCACTGTCACGCCCGAAGGCAGGTTGTTCTCATCAACATGCAAAGTACCGTTCGATACGGTCAGCTCCGCCCCCGCCACGTTGGCAACGCTTACGCCGGCGATGGGAACCGAGCCGCTCTCGGTGACGGCGACCTCGTTGCTCGTGACCGTCGGGGGCACCGTCAATACGGGCGGTGGCGTAGCCAGGGGGATTTTGAAGGGAACAAAAGTATCATTCTGACCAGCTGCGCCATTTGGGGTGGACAGCAAATTCAGCGGCACGATGTTATCGGGAGGCGGAACAAAGTTGATTGGAGTCAAAGATGGCGTCTCTTGAAACAAAGTGCTCGACCCGCCATTTCCAACACCTGCGGGTCCGGTTTGGCCCAACATAAAAACCTTCAAAGCGTCTTGCTGATCCTTTGCATAGCTCAGCATCGTGGCCACGCTGTTCGTTACGTGGCTTTCGCTGATCGAACTCCCCACTCTGCGCAGAAGAAGCGTTTCGCCGGGGTCGTCCAGGACGATGGTCCGCCCGTCCGCCGTTGTCAGTTCGATGACGCCGAAGTCGTTTGTGAGGTCCTTGAATTGTATATTGCCGTCGTCAGGGAACGAGGCGCCAGAGGGGCCCGCTTCGGATCGGTCAGCTGCCGCAAAGATCAACGACGCAAGCGACAGCGTCCAGACGCCGCCGATGCTCACATTGCCTCGAATGATCCTGAAAGAGCTGCGACTGTCCAGACTGCCTTGAATGCAGAAATTGGCATCCGGTGTAACAACAGGAGGTTTTCTAGTCGGCTCTGAGTAGAAACCGGCCGTACCGCCGTTCGACGTAACGCAACAACGATCGGACATTGGCCCTGCCTCATCGTTCACGCGCCGGGCCCCAGGGCAATTTTTCGGACTTTACCTCTCGGTGCTCAAATCAATTGATCGTAAATTGTGACCTCAAATCCCGCACCAATTCATAAGCGAACGGTCACTACTCGAGTATGCCGGCGCCATCGGAGCAATATCATCCGATCGTTCACGGGCATCGCGCACTTTCTCGATTGTCTCAATCCAATGCGGATGCGGTCGCGACAGGACGAATGCAACTTATTTGAAAGAAACGCCGATTCGATTGGCGGAGCGCCAGGCGACATGGCAATCACGCTTTGTCGGTTCCGGCTTGATTTGGAGTGTGAAATCGTCGGGAATTCCGACCGGACTTGCGACCTCAAGGCAAGCACCCGTCTCAGATAAATTGCGCACAACGCAGTCAACTGTGGACGCGGCACCAAATATAATTGATCCGCCTTTAAGTGTGCGCACGCGCGCGTTGGCGCGGTTCTCGATCATCCATTCTGACTAAAGCCCGCTTTGAATCTGGACCAGTAAAACGGGCATATAAAAAGAGACCATCGAGAGCAGCCCTGTAAAAAATCTTTATAAAAATTCGCAAGAGAGATACGGGATCTTTACGCCGTGATCGCGTGCAGATCATGTCATGCAGTGCCTGCTGCAAAGTTTCACTGCGCGAGGTCTGACGTTGAAAGTCGGATGCTGACTCCGACAAGCGCACGAAAACTTTCGATTGACAGGCTGCGACGAACGGGCGTATCGCCAAAATGTTCGAAAGAACTTTGCACTGATCAAGTCAGGACAAGATGGACAGCTACCCTAGTCGCGCCGCGGTGGCCAACGCTTCGGTCCACCGGGCAATCAACCGATCCAAAAGGCGCGGTCTCGACAAATCCCGCTTGGTGAAAGAGGACAGAGCCTAAAGGGTCTGTCGCCTCTCACCTCCAGGGCCGAAATCGGACCGGCACGGAGGTGAGCCATGAAGCTTGCACACACAAATCGTTTCGTCGCTTTGAAGAATGAATTGGGCCGAGACAATCGCAATTGCATTCGGCCGACCCGTCTGAATGCGACCCAAACCCTGAAAGTTCGGCGCCCGTTTACCCGCCTCGTTGCTCGCTGGCACGTTTGTCCGAAGACGCACCGGCTCGAATGCGCGTGGTCGGTGGAGCCTGTCGCCTGTGACGGCCAATTATGGCGCTCACGAGCGCGCACGCGAAACTTCAAACGGCCGCGATTGCCTCGATTTCCAGCAGGAAATTCGGATTGGCCAACCCGCGCAACACGCAAAGCGTGCTTGCCGGTGGGTTGTCGCCAAAGTACTCCTGAAGGATCGCGCGCGCCTTGGGCACGTCGTTCGGATTGCAGATAAAGATCGTCACCTTCACAACGTCTTTTAGGGCGGCGCCACCTTCAGCGAGCGCGAGCCTCAGGTTTTCCATGACCATTTTGGTCTGCGCGGCGAAATCGTCCGGCGGCAAAACCTTGCCTGTCGGATCCGCCGCCACCTGTCCGGCGCAGAATACGAGTTTACTGGCGCCCTGCGCGGTGACGACGTGGGAATAGTGTGCAAACGGCTTGTGTGCGCCTGCCGGCGACTTTCGCGTCAGTGTTGCCATGCTCCCCCCGCAGTGAAATCCGCCCGTCCGTTCCCGGCAACCTATTTTGGCTCTTTGGTCTTCAACGCTGCTTCATTGGCGGCAATGAACGCCCGAATGTCGTCGGACATGTTCAGCAGCTTGAGCCACTGCTCTTTATATAAGGTCACTGGAAAGCGTCCCATCCCGTAAACCGACAGGGCGCCTTTCTCGCTCACTTTCATGCGAACGCCGGAAGTTGCGCCTTTCTTGAGGGCCGCATTTTCGGCTTGGAGGCGCTCGATCTGCGCCTTCAGATCTTCGTCAGACATGTTTGTTCCTAACGTTCAACGCATCACTTACGATCGACACAGCTCGGGTCTTGTCCCAAAGGGAACAATCTTGTTGTCGGTGTCATGCCCAATGTCAGCGCGTCCCAACCATGGAATGCCGGACCTCTCGCACCAGTAACGGGCAATCTCTTCTTCGTTCATTCCGAAATCGGGTTCGTTCGGGGTGATGCTGCTGCAGCGACCTAGCATAACACCCGACACGCGCCTGATATCAGCGTTACTTGTGATGTGAAATAGCGACCTATCAATCCTGTACATTGCCTCGCCCACCTCTTCCAACATAAGCACATGTCCATCGAGGTCAGGCTGCAGCGGGGTGCCGAGCAACTGGCTAAGGACAGTCATGTTAAATGCCGCAGTCATTTTCACACGGCTGACCGAGGGTTCCAACGCCTCTGGCGACCGATCGATCAACCAGGCGAGCGCTCGTCCAATGGCTGCATCTCCCCCATCGCGGAGGATGTCCTGGGCGACGGGACCATGCGCGACGTGCTCGAACCCAGCTCGGTACAAGGCAGCGAGTAGCACGCCGGCATCACTGTAGCCCAAGTAGGCTTTTCGCCTGGACGGCTCCTTCAAGCCACACATGACCCCTTCCACCACGCGGCAGGAACCGTAGCCGCCTCGCGCGAACCAGACCGCGTCGTAGCTCTCGTCGTTGGCAAACTCGAGGAAGGCCTGTGTGCGCGTTTCGTCATCGCCGGCGAAATGGCCGTGCAAAGCAAAGCACTGCGGGTGGAAGATGATCTCCGGCGTCCTGTCCGGGTACAACGATCTCGCCAACGTCGGCACACGCTCGGCAACCTCGGGAGACATGCGAGAAGCCGGCGCGACGATACCGATCCTGCACTTCTCTTTGCTCATCCAAACGCCCAGCCTGCATTGCACCTCATCGGCAACCCTTCTAAATTTTGCCAATGTCGCGACTCGGAGATTACTTTTTTTGCGGTGTCGGCGGTAGTGGCATGACCCCGCTCGCTTTGATCATTCAAGCCAGGGGTGGACTGGTTGAGGGTTCTGACCGAGCGCTCGACCAGGGGCGCAATGCCGAAAGATTTAATTTTCTGCGTGCACGCGGTGTGCTGCTCCATCCACAGGATGGCAGTGGCGTCATCAGGCCCAGCCAGATCCTGGTGACGTCTACTGCTGTTGAGGACACGGTGCCAGACGTGCAAGCCGCGCGTCGTGTCGGTGCCGCCATCACCACTCGCGCGAAGCTTCTCGCCGAACTTTTCAACTCCGCCACGGTGAGCGTCGGAGTTGCCGGCACGAGTGGCAAGTCGACCACGGTCGGCATGCTCGGCTGGATTCTGCACCGCGCTGGAAAAAATCCGACAATCATGAATGGCGCGGATATGAAGAACTTTGTTGATCCGGACTCACCTTTCGCCAGCGCAAGAATCGGCGACGGCGAAATTTTCGTCAGTGAAGTGGACGAGAGCGATGGCTCGATTGCGCTTTTTACGCCCCGCGTGGCTATCGTTAACAATATCTCCCTGGACCATAAATCGATGGACGAGTTGCGCACTCTTTTCCGCGGTTTTGTTTCCAAGGCGCAGAGGGTTGTGTTGAATCTCGATAACGCTGAAACCGCGGCTCTCTTGAGCGGTTTGCAGCCGGGGCAAGCGATCACCTACAGCCTGAATTCCCCGCAGGCACACCTTGTTGCGTCTCCGCCAGTTCAGTCGCCGGTTGGAACCGTGTTCCAGGTGAAGGCGCGCGAGACGGGTGAAACTGTTGAGGTGAATCTAAAAGTCCCAGGTCTGCATAATGTAGCGAACGCACTCGCCGCCCTGAGTGGCGCGGAGGCCTGCGGCGTGGCCCTCCCGGCAGCTGCGGCCTATCTCGGTGAGTTCAGCGGCATCCGTCGGCGACTGGAGATCGTGGGCACGGCGAATGAAATAACCGTGTTCGACGACTTTGCTCACAACCCCGAGAAGATATCAGCCACGCTCGAAACGTTGCATGCGTTTCCTGGACGCTTGCTGCTGATGTTTCAGCCCCATGGCTACGGCCCAATTCGTTTCATGAGGGATGCTTTGGTGCAGTGCTTTGCAAACGGGTTGCACGATGAGGATGTTCTTGTCATGCCAGAGCCGGTTTATTTCGGCGGCACTGTCGACCGCAGCGTCGGCAGCAACGATATCGTTAGCGAAGTTCAACGGCGCGGTCGGAAGGCCTTTGCTTTTGCGGACCGTGGCGGCTGTGGTGACATGCTGGTCAGGTTGGCCCGTCGAGGCGACCGCATCGTAGTCATGGGCGCGCGCGATGATTCGCTTTCGCAGTTTGCGCAAGAACTCCTTCGACGGCTTGCAGTGCGAAACGGCGACGGTTTGGTTGCCGCGCGAATAGCACAGAGCGCTCAAGAATGAGCCAGCGAAGTCCTCGGCCCGCCGATGGCTCCTTTTCAGCCCCCGATCTCGCCAACCACCGTTCGGGTTGCGGGCTCGACAAGCAAGACTTTACGCTTGGTCTTCAAGTAATAAAGCCGCTCGACCCCATCGATGCTGCGCACGCTTTCCGGCAAGGGACGCATGCCGTTGAGCGCTTGATCGGGCGATAGCTCGCTTGTGGGCTTGAGCGCATCGGCGTCCGCGACCGGTTGCGAAGTGTCTGACATCACCGCATCGTATATTTGCATGCGTTGCTGATCACTGAGCGGCAATGGCCAAGCCATAATCGGTGTACGATCGAGGACGTCGTTTCGATTGGAGAATTTGGCAGGAATCGTCTGGCCGAACGAACCGATCGGCCCGGACGGAGGCGGCTCGCCTGCCGTAGAAGATGTAGAGCTCGTTGCGGTTGACGCCGCTTGTCCGCCGGACTTTACGGCGGCCCGATCCGGAGTGCTGCCGGCTGTCGTGAGCCCTTCCGGCCCCCCGGTAGCGTTTTGCGATTCCTGCCTGGCATTTGGCCCGCCGACCGTTTGGCCTTCCGGACGCGGCACATTGGGCGTGTTGCCGAGAGACGGCTGCGTCGAGTACGGCTCCAGGAGGGCCCGGCGTGATTCCTCAGGTGTCGGAATATCTATGCGCTCTTTCGATTGCGAGGACGCTTGCTGTTCCACGCCCGGATTGATCTGGCCTGTATTGGCATTAAATCCAGGGTCTGTCGGGACCGTGGCGCTTTCCTCGGCGCGGATTAATCCACTAGTGCCGAACCAAACGACGGCTGCGGCTAACGTGAGTGTCAGCTTGAGATTGCATCGATCTTTCATGGGAGCCTCCAACGGGCTGTGGCGGAACAACGACCGAGAGGCCGGAGGGGTTGCATTAAATCGGTGGTATCTGGCTGCGCATGTGGAAACCGCCCGTCGTGCTAATTAGCTTTCTTGGGTATTTGTTACGCGAGGTGCCGAAGTGCTGACTGCAGTCATTGGAACTATTCTGTTGATTTTGCTCGCAGCCACCGCGGCGCGATACTCGATATCCCACCGCGCACTTGATCATTACGACCGCTTGGGCGTTTGTGTTTTCTTTATTGTTGTCGGTATTCCATTTGCTGCAGCGGGAGCGCTGCTGATTGCTCATTATGTCGCGAACCCCACGAGCTGATTTTATTGTGCTGCGCGACAGCGTTGCGTGACGCGGGAACTTCGCTGATCTTTGCCTTCCTGAATGCAAAAAGTGAGACGGCAAACTTATGCTGTCTCTATCTGTCGCGCTCGTTGCCAAAAGTTTGGACGGCGATGTAGGCACACAGGCCAAGGAAGAGAAAAATAAATTGCCGGACCTACATCAAAAAATGCGACAAGCGCGACCGCAGCAGCAATTGCAGCGGCAACCCACACATCCCAGGGAATCGACCTAAGCATGGTGCCCGCCTTGGTAAGGCACCTCTACGAGGACCAGTCTCCCTTATTGGATCAATAGACTGACGTCCGGTGGGTTCCAAGCCGATCTGGCTGAACGTATGCACCAATCACACGGTCATAAGGCCGAGAAGTTCTCGGCCTTATGACTCCGGTACGACCTAGAATGCGTCGTATCGTTCCGTGGGAAGATTCGCCGGCGTTGTCATCAGGCCGAGCGGGTTGATGGTGTCAGCGCGATGCGTTTTGCCGACGGTTGGACCAACTGACCAGGCGACGATTGCAACAACGGTCACAAGACCAATGCCTATTAGTGCGCGCATAAAGGTCTCCTTTCGGTATGGCCAAAAGAGCCCTTGGTTCTGACTTTCACACTAATTTCACCGGGTCTTGTTCTCTGTGCTGTAGTTCACAGAACGGATAATTTTTATGATGGTGGCATGGTGTCCGGGAAAACCTGCGGCGATCTGAACCTATTGGCCGTATGAAACGACCAATGGGAAAGCGTCGTTCAGGGAATTCCCTGTATGAACGTAATCGGGGTGCTGCGTGCTAGGCTCGCGGCGCTTGTGTCCATGGGGGGAGAGCGAGAATGAATGCGCGAACAATCACGCGAGGCGATACGGGATCGCGGACAGGCATATTGCTGGCCGCATTTATCTGCGCTTTGACGCTCGCCGGTTGTTCGAAATCCGAACCGCAATCCGACGGAACGCTCAACACCAGCAAGCTTCCGCGGGTCGCCGGCGCCAAGGAGATATTCGCGAGCCCGGCGAGCACAATCTTTACGACGCCCAAGCCCGTCGCACAGACCGCCGATACTGTCGACAAGGCACTCGCGGCCGATGGATGGCAGAAATACGTCGCACCGCACACCTCCGTATCCTCGGATGCAAACCAGCGTCTCATCTCGCTCAAGAAGGGTCCGTTGGCTCTCGGCGTTTTCATCACGATTGCGCCCGCGCAGGGCAACGCGACCAGCGTGCAATACAACGCGGCTGTGCTCAAAAACGACCTGCCGTTTCCGAAAGATGCCACCAACATCGAGTTCGACCCGAACAAGCCGCTGCTGATGCTGGTTTCCGCCGAACCAATCGATAAGACGCTTGATTTCTACCGCAAGGAACTGAGCCCACACGGATGGTCGCTATGGTCGCAAAAACTAAACGGAGTTCAGCCGCCGGGTGGCACGTCTGGTGAGCTGACCAAGAGCGGCGCTTACGCCTACTACCTCCAGGGCGACAGGCGACTCGCGACGCTCGTTCTCGAGCGCGCCGAGGGCGGCGGGACCAAGGTCAAGTTTGAGGAGTTGCCGGCCGGATATCTGGCTTCGCTCGAGCGAGGGTTCTTCAACAGCGACAATACCGGCGCCGAACTGGTCGACGTCCACAAAGTGCCGCGCCTTGAAGGCGCCAAGGAAGACCCCGCCCGCTCGTCCTCGGACCGTGTGGTCTACTCTGTTGCACGCCCGCTCGCGGAGACCACTGCCGCACTCAAGCAAATGCTGGCCGCAGACGGTTGGAAACAATATGTAGCTCCGCTCGAAGAGGTACACACGACGTTGCTGAGCTTCAAAAAGGGACCGCAAGCATTGTCAGTGTCCTTTACAATTCAGGTTGGAAAGAACGAGCGGACCAGTGAGGAAACAACTGTCTACTATTCGCCGGCCAGGCTGAATTTTGCATTGGCGATTCCCAACGACGCGACTGACGTCGTGTTCGACGAAAATCGGCCTTATCTCAATGCCACGACCGCCGGGACCGTTGATGGCACACTCGATTTCTTCCGCAAGGAGCTGAGTGCGAGAGGCTGGATTGCGTTGTCCGCGGCCGATGCCACAAAGCAATGGCCGAACGCGAAACTTGAAGAGAAAATAACGAACGGCACTGCCGCCTATTTCATTCGCGGGACGCAGCGGCCTGTTGTGCTGACGATTCAACGCCGCGATGACGGCAAGACCAATGCTGAAATCAAGGTGCCACCGTTCGCGCAAGCGCAGACGCTTGAGAAAGGTGAGGACATCTTTGGTCTGCCCAGGCCGAAGCTGACTAAAACGGCAGGCGGTACCGGCGGCCAAAACGCGCACGAAGTGCACGCTACGGTGCCTGCCGAAGTCGACACTGTGCTGGCGTTCTACCGCCGCGAGCTCACGGCGCGTAACTGGAAAGAAGAAGCCCAGGGTGCCGCCGTCAACCCGGACACCGTGGTGCTTAATTTCACGTCACCGGAAGGTCCGGCGGTGCTCAAGCTCGGTCACAAATACGATCTGACAACGGTCAGCCTTGTGCAGCAGCTTCCAAAACCGGCTGCCAAGGCTGAGACTCCTGCCAATCAGGCCAGCTCGGTCGACGCGCTCCTGAACCAGGCGCAGCAGATGATGCGCGAGGCGACCGCCGACGCGACGGCGATGCAGAAATCGGCGCCTGCGGCGCAGCCGTCGAGCGGCCCCACGGCGGCATTGCGCGTGCTGGCGGAAAACAAGGCGCCCGTCCCGGTGCCAGATACGGCGGAAGATGTCGAATTCGATGGCGCCGACGGCAAGCTCGAGTTCAGCAGCCCGTCCAGCCTCAGTGCTGTGGCGGATTTCTACCGCTCGACCATGAAGGGACAGGGATGGGATTCACGTTCATCAGTGATCAACAACGCCAACATGGTCGTGCTCAATTTCGCAAAAGGCGGAAAATCCGTCTCGTTCACGATCATGCGGATGGGCAACAAGACCAATGTATCTGCTGACGGCTCCGCGCTGAAAGTTGCAGCTGGGAGACCCGCCGCTCCGCAGTCCAATGCCGTTCCCGCGAAAGCCAGCGCAGAGGATCTCGAGGCCGAGGAGAGCGGTGGTCTGCCGGTGCCCAAGCGCCACACCATGAGTGAGGGCACAAAGACACCGTTCCGTCGCGAGCTCAAGGCCAGCGTGCCGCTCGAACTCGCCGATGTGCTGGGCTTCTATCGCCGCGAGCTCGGCAAACTGAACTGGAAAGAGGAACCAAATGGCGCCGCAGTTACGGCCGACAAAGCAACCATCGCATACGCCTCACCGGATGGCCCGGCGATACTCAACCTTGGCCGCAAGGACGATGCCACCAGCATAAGTCTTGTGGTGAAAGATCCGGGCGCAGTTGCCAAAGCTGGCATTACACCGAAGCGAGGCCAGGCGAAGGTACTATTTGGCAACATCAACGACGCTGCCGCTACGATTACGTTCAACAGCAAAGCGATCAACGTCGCCGCCGGCACTGGTGTCAAAAATCCGGACGGCCCAGCGCTAGATTTACCACCCGGCAAATACAAATATTCCGTCAAGCTGCAGGGCAAGCCGTTGCAGAGCAATGAGATTGAACTCGGCGTCGACGAAGTCTGGGGGCTGATGATCGGTCCCGGAGGCGTGCTGGCGTTGCAGGCTTATTGACGCGGTCCGCACACGTGCGCTTACGGCCCATATTCCGCAACTGGAAAATTGGCCGCAACCGCGCTAAATTCAGGGTGTCTCGCGCCTGTTGCAGCTCCATCTTCGGAGCAACTGCAAGATCGCCAGGAGAAATTTAGATGACCACCCTCGTACTCAGTCGCCGCAACCTCCTCGCCGCCGGTGGCTCCGTTCTGGCAACCGGCATTTCCGGCCTTGTCGTGCCCGCCCGCGCGGAAGGCCTCGCGCCGACCCCTTCAATGTCGGGCGGCTCCAACAACTACCGCAAGGGCGCGGCGATCGTGGATCGGATCGGCAAAGGTGGCTTCTGGATGAGTGGCACCGTACGCCGCGCAGGCGACGGGGCTCCACTCGCCGGGCAGCGCATCCAGATTTGGGCGCACACGACCGAAGGGCAGGAACACGAGCCGCAGAGCCATGGAGCCACGCTCACTGACAAGGACGGTAAGTTCCGTCTCGAGATGCCGCAGATCATTCCCATCTTCGGCCAACCGCACGGTCACCTCGCCTATGACAGCGGTGAATTCCAAACCGTCTTTCTGCGTCCCGTGATGCGAAGCGCAAAAGACACCAGCCTCGAGGCGCACTTCGTCCTTCAGCCCGCCTGACCGAGTTGGAAACAAAAGGATGAGACTGGCTAAGGCGACCCTGATCTGGGCCGCCCTTGTAACTGCCATTTGCGTGCCGATCGCCTTCGCGGCGGCGAGCCCACTGCTCGCATGGCGCGGTCCGATCTACATTCTGGCCGGATTCGCCGGGATTGTCGCACTGGGTCTTGCGCTCGTTCAGCCTTTGCTGATCGCCGGTTATCTGCCGGGACTGTCGGCTTATCGTGGACGGCGTGTCCATCACTGGATCGGAGGCGCGCTGGTCGTGGCGGTGGTGGTCCACGTCGGGGGCCTTTGGATCACCAGTCCGCCCGACATGATTGACGCGCTTCTCTTCGCATCGCCTACGCCATTCTCGCCCTTCGGTGTGATCGCCATGTGGGCCATCTTCGCCGTCGCGCTTTTGGCTGCGTTCCGCCGACGACTGGGATTGCGAACGTGGCGCATCGTGCACATGTCCCTCGCGATGGTCATCGTCGCAGGCAGCGTGGTCCACGCGATGCTGGTTGAGGGGCCGATGGAGACAGTGTCGAAGGCGGCGCTTTGCGCGCTGGTTCTCGCGGCAGCCGCAAAAGTCATCGTCGACCTGGTGAGAAGAATGCGAGCGACGTCGCGCGGAGAGCGCCTCGCGCGACAGTAAGCGAGTTTGTTTGTTCTTGCGGAAGCCCTAATCAACTCGCTGGGGCGCAAGATTGGCGGAGGGAGCGCAACTGCAAACAAAATTCTCTCGTCGCGTTCGATAGTGTCTCAGCGAGGTTCAGCGAAATCAACGTTAATAGCCGGCAGGGAACTGGACGGAGAACGCCGCCAAGTTCCATATGTCAGCTATCCCCTCGAAAACAGATATGGGCGCTGCAAATGCTTTGGGTCAGTAACGGACATTCGCGCCGCAAAAAGCTATATCCGCGTTACCCCCAATAGCGGAATTAATGACGGCGGACGCCGAACGATTAAGAAAAAATTAACCTGATTTAATCAATCATTAAGCGGGCCAATCAAACTGTTTGTAACCTCGCGTTCGGAGGTCGCTCATGGAAGCCGATACTCAAACCGCCGCCGTTTCTGAATCCTATGTCGTCGAAATCGACGGGCAAATTGGCTCGGTATATCGAATTTATATCGAGGCGTTGAAAGCGGGCATGGCGCTGAAGCAAAGATTCCCGGAGCGCCAAATCAAAGTACACGACGCGGACAATCGATGAGCTCCCGTAGCTCGATCGCACGACGGAAGACCAAGCAAGGACGCCGTCGGGGAACCGATTTGCGAAAAATAAGACGCTTGCAGTTCGCCTTTCTCGGAGCCGCATTCACAGTTGCCGCGGCTTATCTGGTTGTTACAGAAATGACGATGAGTGCCGCCTCACCCGAGGCAGTTGATATCGAAGTTACTTCGGCACTGCCGAGCAACTTCGAGACCTCCGCATTGCCGCGCGCGCATGAGCCATTGCTCTCACCCAAAGTGGGAATCAGTTCCGACACCTTTGAAGAAGAGCAAGCTCGATGGGTAGCAACCTTCGATGCCCTGGTTGAACAACGTGCTCTTGTCGAACGACAAGAAAGAACGAAAACCTCAGATCAGGATCACTCCTCTGACCTGATGGCTCCCAAGCAGAACTTCTCTCTTCTCGCTTATTACGTTTTTTCTGAAATTCCACCTGCCGAGAAGCCGGCAGATGCTTTTCTAAAGACGATAAAGGCCGTTCCAGTTGGAACGCCTGTTGAGGAGATCAAACGCGCCTCTGATGCTTTCGGTCTGGATTTCAGCTTCATGAAAGCCGTGGCCAAAATCGAGTCCAACTTCAATCCGAAACAGCGCACTGGATCGTATATTGGGCTCTTCCAGCTCAGTAAATATGAGTTCAAACGATACGGTTCAGGAAGCATCACCGATCCGCGCGACAATTCTGTTGCCGGTGCTTACAAGTTTGCCACGGAGGCGCTCCTTTTTGAGTACCAGACCGGTAGAAAAGCGACTTTCAGTGATCTGTATCTGATCCATCAGCAGGGATGGCAGGGCGCGGCAGAACACGTCAGCCATCCGAAGCGCATCGCCTGGAAATCCATGTGCGCCACCGAAGAAGGCAAGGAAAAAGGGGAACGCTGGTGCAAGCGCGCGATCTGGGGCAATACCCTTCCCGCTATCAAACAGGCTTGGAAATCGGTTGCCAAGCTAACTTCCAGCGCGTTCGTGGGCATGTGGCAACAACGCGTTGACACCCTTTATTCGCGCTATGCGGAAGCGACGACGAAGAATTGAGACATCGATAACTGCCCCGCACCACAGACAAACCAATCAGTACAATTGCACGCGCGAGTTCGGGTCCCTGACACTGTCCGTTTTGCCCCCATAAGCGGACTTGTGCGGCGTAGAAGCTCATGTCCGCTTTGGGCCAATAGCGGACATCGCACCATCTATTCGAATCGTCGCGCTCCTGCATTCCGGCTAACATAATCGACTGAGGCTAAAACCCGGGCGCAGCGATGACGGTTGATCAGCGGTACTATGAAGTCGCCAAGCCCGGGAGCTTGAGCGAGCGTCTGATGATCCGCGCGCGGGATCGTATCTACGCCGACTTCATCGCGACATGCTCTCCAAACCCGGCAGAGACCATCCTGGACGTCGGCGTGTCGGACGTCCTGAACGATGGTGCGAATGTGCTTGAGCGGCTTTATCCAAATCAGGAGCAGATCACCGCATGTGGGCTCGGTGAGGCAACCGAATTCCAGGCAGCATTTCCGCGCGTCCGCTACCGCCGAGTAGCCACTGGCGAACCACTCCCGTTCGCAAACAAGAGTTTCGACGTCGCAACCTCAAATGCCGTGTTGGAACACGTCGGGAGCCGGGAGAACCAGGCCCGATTTATCGCTGAGATGGTGCGGGTCGCCCGACGCGTTTTCATCAGCGTGCCGCACCGCTTCTTTCCCGTTGAACACCATACCGCAATCCCGCTGGCACATTGGACCGACACAACATGGTTCCTCGCCTGCGCTGTGACCGGAAAGCAGAAGTGGTCCCAGGACAAGGAGCTAATCCTGATGTCCGCGCGCCACCTCTCGTCGCTTGTGCCACCGGGCTCTGCCCACCAGGTCGGCTATACGGGTCTGCTGCTGGGCCCGTTCAGCTCAAACCTCTTTCTTGCAATCACGTAGCAGCTTCTGACTCAAGCGAACCTGCCAGCGATTCTTAATATTTGAGAAGGGAATAGTTGATATTGGGACCAAGAGAAAGTGAAAGCATCATGCTCAGACGTCCCACCAAGGGCAGACCGCAGTCTACTTATCAACGCGGGATAGTTTCTTGTCAGAAATGCCTAGCGCCTATCCACGTTTTTAGACCGAGCGGGATTGCTAATGAGTTTTCCGCACGATGCAATAAGTGCGGAAATCGAGGGCTGTTTCATAAACATTCGTTGAAGATTGACGCTTTGCCTGAGCGTCGCAAAAAGCCACGCAATAACTAGTTGTCGCCGCGACGCGCGCGGCGGAATTGCTACGCAAAAGCCGATGTCCGCTAAGGGCCAAAAGCCGACATTGGTCGGCTATTCGATCACTTCATCAGCCCTGCCGGGCAGCGAAGTTTGGCCGCGATCTCGGCAAATTGCTCGCTGTGTCCCTCCGCCCAACGCCACCAATCACAACGCTTGGTGGCAACGAAGTATCAGCGCATCGAAATCGCCCGAAAGTAGCGGGAAAACGCAGCGCCACCGTTGCTGGGCGCACCGATAGCGTGTTCACTCCGCAGTTCGTGGCCACGCGAGAACCGGCAACTATATCGCTTGCGTTCTCCCGGCAACTTCACCGAGCTTTTGGGAGGAACCCGATGAGTGCGCTCCGTCTTGACCAGTTCCTCGCAAGCGCAGCACTTGTGTTTATTCTAGCTGCGCCGGTATCTGCGCTCGGGCAACAGACGGAGCCGTCTCAGGCAGGTCTACCCGACCCGTCGAAAGCAGGCGATGCCTCAGCCGGCGATGCGCTCACCTCACCGCCGGCCAGCGCTACGCGGCGCCGCTCCAGCGATTGCGCCCGAGAGAGCCGGGCGCCCGACCGATTGACCGCGCTCGATCCTGCTGACCGCGCGATCGCGGAACGGATTCGCGATCTCCTGGACACAAAACCGAACCGCATCTTCGCCGACGAAAAGGCGCATGCGGCTGTCGAAGCCTTCTATCAAAAGCGCAATCTGGCGCCGCTTTGGCTCGACAAGGGCCTGGAGAATGCGCGGAGCAAGGCGGTGATTGCCCGCCTCAAGAATGCCGACGCCGACGGTCTCGACCATGCCGACTACAAGACACCGACCTTTGGTGGGCTTTCGCCGGATGCGCTGGCGGAGGCCGAACTGAGCCTCACGCAGACTGTGCTGACCTATGCGCGGCACTTGCAGGCCGGACGTGTTCCCCATCGCCAAGTGAGAGAGGACAACATCGCGCTGCCGCAACGCGCGCCCGATCCGGCCGTGGTGCTGGCGGCCGTCGTCGAGGGGAACGACGCCGGCCAGGCGCTCGATCAGTTCAGCCCGCCATACGAGAACTATCAGAAGCTCAAAGCCGCGCTGTCGCAGCTGCGCGGCAGAACGGCCGGCGGTGCTCGCGACGTGATCGCAGCGGGTCGGATGCTCACTTTCAACCGCAAGCGTCCGATGGAAGATGCCCGCGTGCCGCAATTGCGCGAGCGTCTTGGTGTTCCCGGCGAGGCTACCGATCTGCGCTATGATGAGAAACTCGCTGAAGCCGTCAAAGAATATCAGCGGGGCAACGATTTGCCTCCGACCGGCAATCTGGATGCTCGCACGGTCAAAAAGCTCAATCCCACGAACGACAGCCGCATCGATACTATCATCGCCAACATGGAACGCTGGCGCTGGTACCACCGCGACATCCGCAAATCGCGTGTGGAGGTCAACGAGCCCGACTTCACCCTCAAGGTGATCCACGACGGACGGCAGGTGTGGACCTCGCGCGTTGTGATCGGCAAGCCGAGCATGCCGAGCCCGCTGCTGGCGCAACAGATGGATTCCATCACCATCAACCCGACCTGGAAGGTGCCGGCGTCGATCGTTCGGAACGAGTACCTGCCGGCGGAGGCGAGAGAGCCCGGCGCGCTGGCGCGCATGGGGCTGCGCGTGAAACGCGTCAACGGCGAGGTGGAGATCACGATGCCGCCGGGCGGCCAGAATCCGCTCGGGCACATCCGGTTCAATTTCTTCAATCGTCTGACGGTGTTTCAGCACGACACCCCGGACCAATACCTGTTCGCCCACGTTGTGCGGGCCGAGAGTCACGGCTGCATGCGCGTGCAGGATGCTCCCAAATACGCCGAAGTCCTTGCCGGCATGGTGCACCCTGAGGAGCAGTGGACGGCGGAGAAGATCAAGAGTCTTTACGCCGGCGGCATCGAGCAGGAGATTTCGCTGGGGTCGGGGCCGATCTGGATCTACTTGACCTATCAGACTGCCTTTGTCGACGACGCGGGCAAGTTGCAAATACGCCGCGATCTCTACAACCTCGACAGCCGTACGCTGGCAGCGATCAAGGGCGCGCGCGAGATTGCCAATCCGGCATCGGAGAGCAAATCCGAGCCGACGATGGCGACTCCTGCGCCTGCCGCGCCCGCCCACCGCCGCAAGGCCGCTCCTCCCGTGAATCACGCTCGATCGTAGTGGTTCGATCGGGGGTATAAGTGTGGCTTTATTCAATCACCTCGTCGGCGCGCGTGAGGACTGACTGCGGGACGGCGATGCCAAGCGCCTTCGCGGTTCTTTGGTTGATGACGATCTGGAATTTGGTTGGCACCTGCACTGGAAGATCGGCAGCCTTCTCGCCTTTGAGGATGCGATCGACATAGCCGGCTGCTTGGCGGTACTGGTCGAGCCGATCAGGCCCATAGGAGATTAGGCCGCCTGCGGCGACGTAAAAGCGTTCCCAGTAGACTGCGGGCAGCTTGTGCCGCGCCGCAAGAGCGATAATCAGATCGCGATGATTGGTGCTTGACGGGCTGGCCGTCACCACCAAACCACCGTTCGGAATCCCAGCGAAGGCAGCGACGGCGCGCTCGATTTCGGGCGCATCGCGCACGTCAACTGGGCTCAATTCTACTCCCAGCGACGGTGCCACCGCCTGGATGGCACCGAACTGCCCGATCCCTGAGGCGATGGCCGGATCCCGCAGGACTGCCGCCCGCGTCACACCGGGCGCGATCTGTTTAAGCAGCTCCAGCCACTTTCCGCTCATGCCGTACTCAAACATTGTAAACCCGGTCGCGTTGCCGCCCGGCCGCGCCAAGCTCGCGACAAAACCGGCGCCGACCGGATCGACGACAATCGCGAACACGATCGGCACAGTGCGGGTCGCCTGCAGCAATGGGGCTATGCTTGTGGTGCCACTGGCAGCGACAAGGACGTCCGGCGTCGTCGCGACCAATTCGGCCGCCTGTTTGCGAAGGTCGTCGGCATTGGTCGTAGCCCAGCGGGTGTCGACCCGCATGTTGCGTCCCTCGATCCAGCCCAATTGTGCGAGGCCATCATTGAACGCCGCCAGACGCGCCTTCCATTCCGCGTCGTCCGCAGGCGAGGCCACGAGCACGCCGATCCGCCGCACTCGCTCGTTCTGCTGCGCGCGGGCGGCCATTGGCCATGCCGCTGCACCGCCAACTAGGGTGATGAATTCGCGTCGCCTCATGCTCACCTCAAGGGCTCGGGACCACGGCATCGTAGCGGTTCGACCAAGCATTCTGAAAGGGCCATGTCCGCTAAGGGCCAAAAGCGGACATTCCAATCCTATTCGATCACCTTATCGGCGGTGGTGAGCAGTGTCGGCGGGATCGAAAGGCCAATCGCCTTTGCGGTCTTGAGGTTGATCGCTAACTCGAATTTCGTTGGCTGCTCGATCGGCAAATCGGCCGGCTTGGCGCCTTTTAATATCTTATCCACAAAGACCGCCGCTTTCCGAAATACGTCTTGGTAGTCGGGCCCATAGGACATGAGCCCGCCGGCCGCCACATATGAGCTGTCCTCGAACATGGCCGGAATCTTGTTGTTGTTGGCAAAATCGAGGATGCGAACGAGATGCTGCCGCGTAAATGCCTCCGCTGTCACCAAAAGCGCATCAGGACGCGCATTCAGAAGGTCGGCAAATGCCGTATCCAACTCATTGAGATTGCGTGGTCCGACGGTGTGCAGCAGGACGTGCGATTGATCGGCAGCGATTTTTGTTTCGCGCACGCGCTCCGCCATGCCGGGGTTCGACGAATCCCACAAGATTGCAATCCGGGAAATTTCCGGCGCCAGTGTGTGAAGGATTTCGAGACGTTTAGCGCTTAAGT
This sequence comes from uncultured Alphaproteobacteria bacterium, assembly GCA_963707615.1. Classification (GTDB taxonomy): domain Bacteria; phylum Pseudomonadota; class Alphaproteobacteria; order Rhizobiales; family Xanthobacteraceae; genus Pseudolabrys. Next base: position 639,957 of record CAVPQT010000004.1, on the reverse strand, counting down.
CAGGCGCCATCAGCGAGTTGCCGGTGGTGTTTCCCCCCGGTCGAGCAAGGCTCGCGACTAGACCCACACCGACAGGATCGCTGTTGGCGCCAAGAACGATCGGGATTGTGCTGGTAGCTTTCTTAGCGGCAAACCCCGCCGGCGTTCCGGCGGTCACAATGACATCGACCTGTTGGCGTACCAAGTCTGCCGCAAGGCCGGCCAGAAGTTCGGCATTTCCTTCCGCAGACCTACGCTCGATGACGACATTCTTTCCCTCTACATAACCTAGCTCCACGAGCTTGCCCACAAAGGGCACGGCAAAATTCGCGCCGAGGCCGGTATCGAGCAGTCCAATTTTGAAAACCTTCTGCGCGTGCGCGGTTAGCGGCCACAAAGCCACCGAACCACCGAGTAGCGTGATAAACTCGCGTCGCTTCATGTGCCCTCGGTCAGGACCACGCTTCGTCTGCTGACTAAAGCGTAGCACTTTGCGGCCACGCGGCGAGTGAGGAATGTCCGCTTTAGGTCATAAGCGGACATTCGCAAGGCAAAAATGCCAGGTGCGCGTCGCCGCCCAAAGCGGATACTCGGTGCGCCGAACGAGATATCTGCCCAATGCCAGCGTTCAGCAATTCCAAAATAAAGATCGCTCTCCTGGTCTACGGCTACAGCAATCTGACCTGGGCGCCTCCATATACGGTATTACGCGCAAAATAGAGCCAACGCAAAGACGGAATAGGGTCTCGCACCGGGGAACCAACCGTACGAAAGAGCATTGCCATTTGTAGTTTTCAGAAAGAGTAACAATGAAAATCGCGCAGATCGCGCCCCTCATCGAAAGCGTTCCCCCTCGCCTTTATGGCGGCACCGAGCGAATCGCCTCCTACGTTACAGAGGAACTTGTCGCACTCGGCCATGACGTCACTCTGTTTGCGAGCGGCGACTCAATCACCGCGGCCAATCTCGTTCCGTGCGTCCCTAAGGCGCTTCGTCTCGACGCCAGCGTGCGCGATACGATCCCGTATTATATGCTGATGCTCGATCGCGTCCGCCAACGAGCCGACGAGTTTGACATCCTGCATTTTCACATCGATCAATTCCATTTCCCCCTGTTTCGGAACATCGCGGGCCGCACTGTGACCACGCTGCACGGGCGCCAGGACCTCCCTGATCTGCACTCGCTTTATGCGGGGTTCAACGATATGCCGCTGGTCTCGATCTCCAACGCCCAGCGCCGCCCCGTACCGAACATTCATTTTGTGGGCACCGTCCTTCACGGCATCCCAGTGGGCTTGCATCGCGCGGCCGAGGCGCACCGAGGCTATCTTGCCTTTCTCGGCCGCATCTCTCCGGAGAAACGCCCTGACCGCGCCATCGCGATCGCGCGGGCGTTGGGAATTCCTCTCAAGATCGCAGCCAAGGTCGATCGCGTCGACGAGGCCTATTTCCGCACGCAGATCGAGCCACTCCTCGCGGGCGGGGGCGTCGAATTCATCGGCGAGATCAACGACCAGCAGAAGTCACAGTTTCTTGGTGGTGCGCAGGCGCTGCTATTCCCCATCGACTGGCCGGAGCCGTTCGGGCTCTGCATGATCGAGGCAATGGCCTGCGGCACGCCGGTCCTGGCCTTCCGATGCGGCTCGGTGCCGGAAATCATCGAGCACGGCCTCACCGGAGGAATTGTTGACAGTGTCGAAGAGGCGATTGCGGTCCTGCCGCAGGTCATCGCGCTCGACAGGAAAAAGGTGCGTCAGCGGTTCGAGCAACGCTTTTCCGCCACACGGATGGCGAAGGATTATGTGCGCGTCTATCATAAGCTGCTGGCATCGACAAAAGCCGGCGACCGCCTGGAACAGGATCGCCAGCGTGCACTGCCGGACGGCGAGCATGCCACCGACCTAAGGCTTCAGATTGTTTAGCCTGAGCACGACCGAAACGCTGATCGAGGAGACTCTGGAGACCCCGTTCTACATCCCCGGAACAGGGTCTTCGACGCGGCCTCGGCGCACCCTCAAGCAGGGTGACTGCTTTGCCGTACTCGACAGTCACGCCGATATCGGCGCAACGCCTGGTGGGCCCGACGGGATCTTTTTTTGCGACACCCGCTATCTGTCGCACCTGGAAATACTGCTCAACGGCTCGCAGCCGTTGCTGCTGGGGTCGAACGTCCGCGACGACAACTCGATCCTCATCGTCGATCTGACAAATCCCGACATCCTTCTCGATCAGAAACTCAGCCAGCCGAAGGATGTGCTGCATGTCGTGCGTACCTTTTTTCTTTTACGCGGTGTTGCTTACCAGCGTCTGCGTATGCACAACCACGGCAATAGCCCCTTCGACGTTCGGCTTTCGGTCGCGTTCGGCAGCGACTTTGCCGACCTATTCGAAGTGCGGGGACTGCGCCGCGCACGCCGAGGCATCGCTACCGTCGAGGTCGGTGAAAGCAAGGTTTCGCTGAAATACCAAGGCCTCGATGGAAAACGACTGCGTACGACCGTCCTGTTTGACCCAGTGCCAGAACAACTATCCGGCGGCGCCGCATCTTACGCGTTCGAGTTGCAGCCAAACGAATCCCGCTCGGTCTATGTGACGGTTAAATGCGACCCCGGTGTCGCGGAAAACATCGCCCTTCCGTTTCGCAGGGGTCTGCGGGCAGCATTTCATGCACACCAGACCGCCAGCCGTGGCATGGCCACGATCACCAGCTCGAACCAGATTTTCAATGAAGTGATGTGCCGCTCGATGGCGGACCTCGCGATGCTGACCACCGACACGGCCCAGGGTCCCTACCCTTACGCGGGCATCCCTTGGTATTCGACCACATTCGGCCGTGACGGGATTATCACTGCGCTGCAAATGTTGTGGTGCGATTCCCGTATAGCCAAGGGAGTGCTGCGACGGCTTGCGGCTTTTCAAGCCACTGCATTTGATCCGCGCGCCGACGCCGAACCCGGAAAAGTTCCGCACGAAATGCGTGGTGGTGAAATGGCAGCGCTGCACGAAGTGCCGTTCGGCCTTTATTATGGCAGCGCAGATGCAACGCCGCTGTTCGTGATGCTGGCCGGACTCTACGCCGCACATACCGGCGACATCGAGACGCTTCGCGAGCTTTGGCCAAACGTCGATGCGGCACTGGGTTGGATCGATGGACCGGGCGATCCCGACCGCGATGGCTTCGTCGAATATCGGCGTGCCGACGAGAACGGCCTCGTTAACCAGGGCTGGAAGGACTCGCACGACGCGATCTTCCATGCCGATGGCTCGCTCGCGCAGGGACCGATCGCTCTCTGCGAGGTGCAGGGCTACGTTTATTTGGCGAAACGCCTGGCGGCGCGTGCGGCACGCCAGCTCGGCATGCAGGTGCGTGGCGACGCGCTCGACGCTCAGGCCACCAAACTCGCCGAACAATTCGAGGCGGCGTTCTGGTGCGCCGATATTGGCACTTATGCGCTCGCGCTCGACGGACAGAAGCGTCCATGCCGCGTGCGGACGTCGAACGCTGGACAGGTGCTGTTCAGTGGAATAGCAGCACCCGAGCGTGCGGACGCGGTGATGCGCGATCTGATGCGTCCGTCGTTTTTTTCCGGTTGGGGAATCCGTACGTTGGCGCGTGACGAGCCGCGTTACAATCCAATGTCGTATCACAACGGCTCAGTCTGGCCGCACGACAATTCACTAATCGCGGCCGGCTTTGCGCGCTATGGGCACAAGGACGCAATTGATCGCGTGTTCAAAGGCCTGTTCGATGCAGCGACCTACATGGACCTGCGCCGACTGCCCGAACTTTATTGCGGATTTCAACGCGGTCGCGAGCGGGGCCCTACGCTCTATCCGGTCGCGTGTTCGCCGCAGGCCTGGGCCGCAGGTACGCCGCTCCTGCTTCTGCAATCTTCTCTCGGCCTCGAATTCAACCCCGCCCGAAACGAAATCTTGTTGCGCAAACCGCGGCTCCCGCCATTCCTCGAAGAAGTGACCCTCCGCAATCTGCGTCTTGGTCGCTCTGTCCTCGATTTGATGGTGCGCCGGCATGGAACTGACGTGTCGCTGCAGGTGCTGCGCAACGAGGGGCAAATCATGGTAGCCGCGGTTTATTCGTAGCACCAAGTCTATCCAACAGCATGTCTGCGTTCCTCGAAAAACGGACATTGCGGTTGCAAGGTGCCCGACGCGGCCCTGTCTATATCTGACAGAAAAGGCGCAGGCGCAAAGCGATGTCGATGCCGTCATGACGGGTCGGCAAATTTGATGGCTGCAACAGGCTCGAGACCGATGACGAACGGCTTTAAGCAAGCCGCTCGTTTTGCTTTGCCCCATAGCGACAACCACTCGCGTTGGCACATGTCCGCTTCGGAGCGGAACATGCGCTGGTAGGAACGTGAGAAATAGACGAAGCTTCACAGAACCATGGCGTCGCAGCGTAGCCTTCGGGGTCTCGATTGGTTTGCGTTTTTCGTCGCCGATATTCAGACGGGGTGGGGCCCGTTCGTTGCCACCTATCTGACATCGGTGGCGTGGACGCAGTTCGACATTGGTCTCATTCTGACGATAGGGACGATCACAGGTCTCGCATTACAAATCCCCGCCGGCGCGCTAGTGGATGGCGTGCCTAGCAAACGGCTGCTCGCCGCTCTTGCGGTGGCGTCGATTAGCGCCAGCGCCCTCTTGCTTGCATTGTGGCCGACTTTCAACTCGGTGGTCGCTGCCAAAATCCTGCACGCGATCGCAAGTTCATTGCTCGGGCCCACGCTAGTCGCAATGAGCCTTGGTCTTGTTGGCCATGCCCTGTTTAGCAATAGGCTAGGCCGCAACGTGCGCTTCCTGTCATTGGGAAATGCGATCGCGGCAGGGGTGGCAGGGGGTATCGCCTACTATTATTCAAATCAGGCAATCTTCTTTCTCACCGCCGCGCTCGGCGTCCCAACATTGATAGCACTGGCCCAGATCAGCTCATCTGAAATTGATTCAGAACTTGCCCGTGGAGGACTTTCAAAGAGTGAAATTGGCACTTGGTTCGATACAATCTCGGGTCTGATGCGCAATCGCGTGCTCCTTGGTTTTGCCGCCGTGATCATACTGTTTCAGCTTGCCAACGCGGCGATGCTGCCAATCCTGGCCGGGATATTGGCAAAGCGGACCCCGGAAACGGCCGCCTTGGTGCTATCAATATGCATTCTCGTGCCCCAATTCGTGGTTGTAGCCATCGCACCGTGGATCGGAACGAAGGCGCAAAGTTGGGGCCGTCGCCCGCTTTTGCTGCTTACCTTTGTCGCGCTTTCGCTGCGCGGTGCAATATTCGCGATAACGAGCGACCCCTACTTGCTCGTTCCGGCGCAACTCCTTGACGGCATATCCGCTGCGTCACTTGGTGTCCTGGTTCCGCTTATCATCGCGGATGTAACGCGCGGGAGCGGACATTTCAATTTTGCTCAAGGACTGATTGGCGCGGCCGTTGGCATCGGAGCTTCTTTCAGTACCACACTTGGCGGATTCATCGCCGACACGTCCGGAACCGCGACTACTTTCTTGGTACTTGCCTGCGTGGGCGTGATCGGGCTGCTATTTGTATTTGCCCTGATTCCCGAAACACGAGGCGCGCGGTTGATATCCGCTTTGGGACATTAGCGGACTATTTTCTGAGGTGCGTCACCATGGAACCGGTGGTTCAAGAATTTGTGGCTTTAAGGCAGCACTCCCGCACCAAAGGCTAAGGTACTGCGCAATTCTATCCAATGTTGCGGTGCGGTTATATGACGGCGCACTGAGGTCGTATATGGCTGTGGTCGGCGGGGGTGAGATCTCTTTCCCGACGCTTACGCGGTCGTGATGGTACCCGGCACACCTGAACTGAACATGACGCAGTGGACGTAAAGAAATGTATCACCTGCTTTTATCATTTGTGTCAGCCGTATCGCAGCTTTGGAAAGCGAGCGCGTACCATCCCGAGCAGCACTACATGCGCGGTCCGGGTCCAAAGTGGCGTGAGAAACACTAAACGCAGCTCGTCACAAATACGCCGGCAGAACTGAGCAGGCGTTGCTGCATGCAGGAGTGATGTCCGCTTTGAAGCCGCGTTCGGGGGCGCAAATAGACTATCTGCTAAGTGCCAAAAGCAGACATTTAGGAAAAGACCGTACAAACAGAACGACCGTCTCGCGGCGGCCTCACCAAAATCCGAGACGCGATCCGGCAACTATCCCCGATTTGCTGCGTATCCACGCCGAGGTTGCGGGCTAGCCCTTGTCCGCTTTGGGTCATAAGCGGACATTTGCAATGCACAAGTCGATGTCCGCTAAGGGCCAATAGCGGACATTGCCTAAATGGCTGACCGGAACAGAAAGACGGCCTCGCGGCGCCTTGTTATAAATGCTCGGACATTCGGAGTACGGCCATGCAATCTGTAAAGGCGATCACGCTGGGCGTCGTGGGTGGGATAGTTGGCACCGCATTCTTGCTGGCGTTCGCAATGATCTCCTTACCGGCGCCAAACGCAGAGGCAACGCCCGCGATTGGGAAAGGCCAACCGTGTAAAACGTGCCACACGAGTACGAAACCGAGTAAGTCTGACTTGAAGAAATAACTTCTCCCGCCGTTGCGGATCACAGCCTTATCAAAAGCATTCGCGCGCCGGCAGATGCGCCATTAGGGCGCTCTTAATCTTCATTCCTTCCGATGAGGATTGCGACGATCGCCGCGCCGATTAGATTTGCGAACGTAGGAAATTGAGGCCTCGGGGTGGTTGCGTTTGACTTTGAGCGCAGCAATTAACGCATCCTCGGCCTCGATGGTCAGAACCTCTGACCGTTTTCCCTGCCTTAAGCCGACAATATACTCAGTCATGATGCGACTTCCCTTTAGCCGGCATTTTCCCAAATGACTTCGAACCCGAAATAATAAACTAAACGGAATCCAGAATGCTTCTGCGGCAGTACCCCATACAACAAACCGATGAAAACGTATTCTCTGGTGGAAACATGATAGGCTTCCGTCAGAGGGAGGATGACATTTGACCTATATCGTCAATGAAAGCTGCATCAAGTGCAAGCTAATGGATTGTGTGGAGGTGTGCCCCGTCGATTGTTTCTACGAGGGCGAAAATATGCTCGTCATTCATCCCGATGAATGCATCGATTGCGGTGTGTGTGAGCCGGAATGTCCGGTGGAGGCGATCAAGCCTGACACCGAGCCCGGGGCCGAGAAATGGCTCAAGCTCAACGCTGACTATGCAAAAACTTGGCCCAATATAACGATTAAGCGAGACCCTCCCGCAGATTCAAAAGAATGGGAAGGCAAGCCCGATAAGCTTAAATATTTCTCGCCAAATCCAGGCGAAGGTGACTAGCACCAAGCGCAGAGCGTTGCAGCCATCGGTCGTTGATGGTTCACCACGACGCTTACGAACACAGAGCCTGAGACTTTTATTTGGATTGTCATGTCAGTGACACTTACGCGCAGTGAATCTTGGCGACGCTATCGGCCCTGCATCCCTTTATCGTGATAATAAAACGCTCGACTATTCACGAATAAAGGCGCACCGTGTTTTTGCGTTAGGCGCCCCATGCGTCCGCGCAATCTTTTATGAAAATTAGCGCTGCTTCGCCCTTCTAAGAGTTGGGCAAAGGGTTCGCATGCTCACTTCGCTTCCGGCGAAAGCCGCACCTTTCATCAATGTCCGGGACGGACTTACGCTTGCGCAGGCCATCGTCGATACCGTCCGCGACCCACTTGTGGTTCTCGATCAGAACCTGCGTGTCATTGCTGCAAGCCGCTCCTTCTTCCAAACCTTTCGGCTCGTGAGCGACCATGTCTATGGACGTCTGCTCTATGAGATTGACGGCGGCCAATGGAACATCCCTGAGCTTCGCGACCTTCTAGAGACGATCACAACCAGCGGCTCGCCTGTCGAGGGGTATGAAGTCGATCGAGCGTTTCCGGCCATCGGCCGGCGCATCATGCTCCTGAATGCGCGCAAGGTCTTCTATGAGAACGAGCCCCACACTACGGTGCTTTTGGCATTTGAGGACATTACCGACCGGCGTGCCATTGAGACGCAGGTGCAAGAACTCCTGCGGGAAAAGGACATGTTGCTCGAGGAAATGCAGCACCGTGTCGCCAATAGTCTGCAAATCATAGCCAGCATTCTCCTGATCAAAGCACGCACCGTCCAATCGGAAGAGGCACGACGGCAGCTGGAGGACGCGCATCAGCGCGTTCTTTCAGTCAGCGCCGTCCAGCAACACCTGCATATTGCCGGTCGAAACGATCCGATTGACGTTGGCAGCTATCTTTCGAAGCTGTGCGAAACATTAGCGCAATCGATGATTGGCGACAGCCGGCCGATCTCGCTCAAGGTCGAGGCCGATCCCGGCAGCGCCGTTTCGCGGGAGGCCGTCAGCATTGGACTTATTGTTACGGAATTGGTGATGAACGCACTAAAGCATGCGTTCCCCGCTGCGAAGCCGGATGCGGCAATCGCGGTTTCGTACAGAGTTGCCGAAACCGACTGGAAGCTGACGATTTCCGACAACGGCGTCGGCAAGCCGGATGTGAAAGCGAGCGAAAGCAAGGGTGGGCTCGGTACAAGTCTTATCCAGGCGTTGGCTAAACAGCTTGATGCCGTCGTGGATGTCGCAAGCGATGGCCACGGCACCGCAGTGTCCCTGACTCACGCAACGTTCAAAGCCAAACCACCTCAGGCGGATGAGATGAACTTAGTTCCGGCTTAATGGATATGAAAGAGTCCGGTGAAGGTGCGCGCATTGTCGTTGTTTCGATCACGAATTGTATCCGCGCTGGTGGATCCGGTTGTGCTGGAGCCTTGGGATAGCCACATAAGCATTCACAGGATCGTATTGGCATTTGAAAAGTTCCTCGAGCGCTGCGATCCATGATGATCCGACCAGCGCCTAGGGCGTCGCTTCCGGAAATCCCCGACGGAACACGCCCCAAGGACCAGTGTCATGATGGATTCTTCAACCAAGACGACAACGACAAAGCCGAGCGGCTTTTCCAGAGCGGACGCCACGCAAGCATTCCGTGAAACCGCCGAAACAGGCTCCGCGCAGGCCAAAGCAGCCTTCGAGAAGGCGAGCACTGCTGCGGCTGATGCCACGACTCTGATGAAGGATAGCTATGCGAGGAGCGTGAAGGGTGCGCAGGAGTACCATACCAAAGCAATCGAATTTGCTCAGGCCAACACCAAAGCGGCTTTTGACTTTGCCCAGGAGCTGGTGGGCGTAAAATCACCTTCGGAGTTTTTCGAATTGTCGACCAATCATTCACGCAAGCAGTTCGAAACGCTGAGCGAGCAAGCCAAGGAGCTCGCAATGCTGGCTCAAAAAGTTACGCTTGCGACCGCGGAGCCCATCAAAGCGGGTGCCACTAAGGCATTTAGCCAGCTCTCGTAAGCTGCTCCAATTCAATTTCAGCATCTTGAAGCCCGAGTCCCCTCGGGCTTTTTCTGCACTCATCTGATTTGGTCGCAGGACACTAGTCAGGTCCAAGGGGGGCGGCAAAGCTAGGAGCCTCATGATACGATCATTCACGGTGGTCGCACTGATGTGCATGACGAGTGGTGAGACAGCCACCGCGTTCGATCTGAAGGAAACTCTAAAAGATCTGATGCCGTGCAAGTACGCGGCCATTCGACTGTGCGAACGGCACCAACCAGTAAGCGCTGCGGCTTTGTGGAAATGTGGGGCGACATTGGCCGCCGCACCACAGGAAGAAATCGGCAAGCGGTGTATGGCCGTCCTTAAACGGTATGGCGCAGCCTTAAATTGAACACCGATCGCCGGCACCGGAAGCGGCAGCAAAGCGAAAGCCGAGGCCCAACCCGCCGCCGACGTGGCGCGACCGTCTTGTTTCGAACTTGTTTGAAGCGCACGCCCGTACGCCGGTCGTTGGTGGTGGGGCTTGAGCTGGCAGGTGCAGAGCCCCTTTGAGGTACGGCTGCCAACGGCCGGTATTCGGGTTGTTGGAGAGCAAGGCCGCATGGCCACGTTTCAATTCCGCTGCCCCACTACGAATCTCGATGTTTGCGCGTATATCGATGAAGTGAACGGGCCCGAGCTTGTTGAACTTCAGTGCTGCCTGGCCTGCGGAAAATCTCATATCGTGCATCTCAAGACGGGTCGGGTCGCTAAAGCCGTCGAATAACGTCGGATTGCCAATCCGCTAACGTTTGCAAAATTGAGTCGGATCAACATGTTGCGTTCATGTCGCTTCCACCACAATCTGCTGACGGAGATGAATGAAAACAGCAGGCGCGTTTAACAGCCTGCCTCGTGCACTCCGAAATAGCATCTCGCCAACTTGTCCGGTAGCTCCCATAGCGGACATGTGCAGTGCACTAGCTCATGTCCGCTTTGGGCCAGAAGCGGACATTGTCATTCCTTGAGCAAACCGGCAGCTCTCAATGCCTTGTTGATCACCGCACTGATCTCAGCGACGTGCGGCATCTGCGGTTGCTCGCGGAACACATCGTCATCGTCCTTGTCGAGGATCTCGCCATCCAGGGCTGGCTCCGCATCCTGATAAGGCCGAGGCGAAGTGGAAATCTGCGGCAGGTTTCTTTCCACCGGGGTATTTCGCGCCGCTTGAGGACGAGCGACGGCGATGCCGAAAAACTTCGCGATGTGATAAGACGACGAGATCCCTACGGACAGCAGAAACGGCCCGGGAGCTCCGCAAGCACCTTCGGCTTCGCCGACTGCCAGCGGCGTCCCATGCGCCATGTTTGTGATCGTGTAGGACTCGATGAGCTCGTCACCACGTTCGTTGAGCCAAACCTCGCGCGGAAAACCGTCAACTTTGGTCCTTGCTGACGGAGATATCGGAAGACCATGCAGGTCGGTCCACTGCTTGAGGATTTCCCGCGCGTTCGGCGGGATCACGGTCTTGTCGGCATTTCCGTGCCAGACTGAAATGCGTGGCCATGATCCACGGTGCGGCGAGGCATTCCGCACAAGATCTCCCCATTCCGGCGCCGGCCTCGAGGGACTTTGAAACATCGTCTCGAACGCTTGCTGCACGGACGTGGCGGCCCCGTAAGGAAGGCCGGCAACGATGGCGCCCGCGGCAAACACTTCGGGGTAACAGGCAAGCATGTTCGACGTCATCGCGCCTCCCGCCGATAGCCCGGTCACGAAGACGCGACGCCGATCGATTCCATGATCAACAACAGATTTTTCGATCATCTGCCGAATCGAAAGAGGTTCCCCTTTTCCACGCTGACTGTGCGCGGGCTGAAACCAATTGAAGCAGCCGTTTGGATTGTTGGACCGCTGCTGCTCCGGAAAAAGCAACACAAAACCGTAACGGTCCGCGAGCGTCGACCATCCGGCGCCAAGATCGTACCCTGCCGCGGTTTGGGTGCATCCGTGCAGCACGACGACGAGCGCGGGGTTGTCGGCAAGGCTCGCCGGTCGATAGACGAACATGCGCAGATTGCCCGGGTTCGATCCGAAGCCGAAGTTTTCGCGCAAGCGCGTGGTGCTGTTGCCTGCGGCGTCGGCATGATGACGTTCCAGCGCCTGAAACAATTTCCGCCATCCGGCCCGGCTGCTGCCGAGACCGAGCGCCTGTCGCAGATTTTTCATTGCGGTTCATTCCCTGTTGCCACGATCAGCTAATTGCTGCAGTGCACAATGTTAGAGGGTCGGACGAAATTTTGCTGAAATAAACTTGGCGGGACATTGGAACTATCGGCGCCGGCAGAATCCGCACACACGAAAGATCGACGGGGCCGGAGGATCACGGTGACGGGAACCTTCGCAATATTTCCACCGTTAGTCCGCATCGCCTTTGAGGCGATGCCAACGAGAGTTTTGCGTCTGCCGCATCGAGGATGCGACGGATGAAGAACTCGCGAAAGCTGATGAGAAAGTTAAGCGAAAGTCCGGCGAGAAAACGTTAGGCGTCTGATGGCCCACACAATCGCGGAAAAACAAGGGTTATGGAACGGCGCGGCGCTCTTCCTCTTTTTGGTCCTGTGCGGTGCCTCAGTCGCGGTAATTTCCGCCCGCGGCAGCGCTCGCATCGAAGATCTAAATGTATTTGATTTTACTCTGCTCGGCCTCGCAACCTTTCGACTCGTTCACCTGATCACGTACGACAAAATTCTAGATTTTATCCGACTGGCCGTAATGGATGGCGACGGCAAACCCCTGAAGTCCGCCGCGCGTGGCTGGCGGCGACTCCTTTGCGATGTAATGGGCTGCATTTGGTGCGCGGGCATTTGGTCAGCGTTATTGCTGATAACAATCTACCTGGTCGGAAGTTGGGGACATTTCGCGGTGTGGGTCTTGGCAGTCGCGGGAGTCGGGTCGCTGCTGCAGATCATTTCTAAAGCAGTTGCGGCGCAATACTAAAGAGTTGCCACTCACTTCGTCCCGGTCTCGGCAATTCTTTTCTGACAAGCAATGCCAAGGGCAGTGGCTATGGCTACACCGGCAATTCCCAGCAAAAGATTATTGCGCGTATCGTCGTCCCGCAGTTTCTCCGCAGCGGTGCCCGCCAAATCCTGCATCTGATCTCGAAGATGGCGTTCTTTGGCATGCAGGTCCTCGAGAAGGTCCCCACTGGACGACCTAACCTTGTTCAAGGCATTTTCGCCGGAGGATTTCAGCTCGGCGGCGGTGTCATCGACCGCGCGGCCCGCGCCCTCCTGCCACTCCTGCATTTTCACTTTTGCACTTTCCCAAACTTCCGTGCCTTTGGCCGTAGCGGCTTCCTGGGCTTTGTCAGCGACGTTCGCGGCTGCCGCGAAGGCTTGCCCGGCTTGTTCCTTCAGACTCTCCTTGCTGTGCTCGACATAGTCCAGCCGTCTGCCCGTTGCGTCGTAGGCCATCCTTGGCGTGGTCTTCCACAAGCTGAAAAGTCCAACCCCGATTAAAGCGCTTGAAATGGGAGGTCTCTGAAAAATTCGCCAGGCCAAACCTGTTCCGATCGCGATTACCGCCGCCGGATTTGACGCGGCGCGTGCTTTTATTTTTTCCCAAAAGGCATCTCGTGTATCGACGGCTTCTTTTTTGAGGTCATCGGTGAATGCGGAAAGAGTTTTTGCAGAGCAAAGAGTGGCGAGATCTTGCGTCAGTTTTGCGCGCGACTGCTCGACATCAATTTCACGATCGTGCAAAGAGACGCCACCCATCATCGACTCCTGTCAGCGGCCTGGTATTGACCGACCGGGCTCCCATCGTCCGTCTTGGATTCGCCCCGCATTGACGCTTTAAACGTGTCAGCAACTTCGCCCGCAACTTCCTTGAATCCTTCAGTGTGCAAGCCGCGCTCCTCGGCAGCACTCTTCAGCTTTTCTCCTGCTTTCATTGTGGCTTGCTTCAATTGTTCGCCAACGTGGGCGGCGGCTTTTGAAGCCTGTTCGCCCACCGGACCAAGCGTTTCTTTTTCGAGTTCGGTCGCGGGGAAGGCAGCGGCCAATGCCGCACCAGCTGCGAGGCCTGCAGCCAGGATCGCGAGCGGCTGGTTTTGCAGAACGCCGCGGGTCATAGACTTCGTTTGCCGGATAAGCCGGTCGGATTGCTCGCCGACTTTGCGCGTAGCCTGCTCGGCATAGTCGCCCGCCGACGAAGCATAAGATTTCGCCGTGTCCATGGTCTGGCGGGCGGTGTCTGTTGCCGCCGCTGCGTAAGAAGAGGCGGCGTTCGTCGCCCGGCGGGCCGTGTCCGACAGCGCATCGGCTACCTGGGCGCCCACAGCGGGACCGTCGGAATTATCCTGAAACGCGTTTCGAGGGGAACGAGTGGCTCCGCTCCGCAACATCAGAACAGCACCCGCTGCCAGTAGCAAAAGGCCTTCCGGGTTCCGCTTTATGGTGTTGAGAATCCACTCGCCGCTGTCTCCAGCAAACGGCCGTGATTGCACACTCATGTGAACTGCTCCTTGGCTACCGCTATGTCCTGCTTGACCTGGTTGATGGCGCGATCGGGAGCGATCTGGCTGGGGACATCAGCCCGACCTTTGGCAAATACAGCGCTCGCGGCGACTCCTAATATCGCAGCGACGATCAAGCTCGACCAATGCAGTGCAATTCCCGTTGCGGCGGAAAGTGCCAAAACACAAGCTTGAACGGCGAGCAGCACCGCTACGATAGAGAGTATCGCCGCAGCGAATATCCAGATGCCAGCCCGAAAGGTAATCGAAATTTTTTCAGAGAGCTCAGCACGCGCCAAACGCACCTCTTTCTGGAAAAGGTCAGCCAAGTCCGAAATCACGTTGGAAATGGCGTTCGGCAGCGAAGATTGCTCATTCATTGTAGTTGCCCGCAGGATTGCGCGCCGGCTGGATGGGAGGTGACGACACGGAACTATCGCTGGCATTCTTGAACGTCCGGTACGCGAAGAACCCGGCGAGCGCCGCCAGTCCAAACACTAACGCCGGCTGCTTCCGAGTGAGATCGGACGCGCTCTTGACCAATTGCTCGACGGTCTGATCCTCAAAGCGATCGGCGTAATGGTCGACATTGTGAGCAAATCCTCGTACGAGGCCCGCGAGCGTCGGGCTTTCTCGTTCCAGATCGTCAGCTGCAATCCTCATGGAACCGGCAAAGTGATTGGCAGATTGAGCGCCAACGACAATCTGGTCGTTCAAAATGCCCATGACATGGTCGGATACGCTCGAGGCCGCGTCACCTGCGGCCCTTTTGGCCTTCTCGGCCGCATCGCGCGCAGCATCGGATGCTCTCGAAAAGGTCTCACCGCCAGTGTCGCGGAATTTTTTGTTTCCGGCTTCGTGCTCCGAGAAGTCGGACGACGACGCGTCTTCAAAGCTTTGGTTGGTCATGGGCGCTCTCCTAGCGAACCAACCTGCTCGTCAAACCTTAGTTCCTCGCAATCAATGAATTGCAAAGTCTTGTGTCATTTGACACGGGGGCCAATGTCTCTCACCCGACCTTGGCCAGTGCAGGCTGATCTGATTTCAAGGTTGCCTGAAGCGGAGACAGAATTTCGCTGATGCGTTTGACACCTGCGGACAAAGGCCCTTGCAGGAACTCAACGCCCTCCGGGAGCTGCTGCGGATCGCTATCGGGCGTCTGCCCTGTTTCGTTGAAAATGCCGACAAGTATGGGGACACCGGGTGCCTTGCGGCGTAAGCGGCGCGACGCGTAATGCAATTGCGCCGGTGTCGCGTGCTCCAGGTAGCAGAGACAGATGAGCGCGACGTCTTTTAGGTCCAATCCGAAGAGCTTGGAAATCGAAAGCGTCTCGGTCTCCTTTGAAACAGCCGAGACCCCTTCACGGCGCAGCAGCTGGGCGAGCGGCATCGCCACGGTTTCATCGAGCGGTCCAAGGCCTGGAATGCACAGCACGGTCCCTTCGAACCGATTGATCAGGGGTGATAGTGAAGCCTCCGCGGAAACGGTCTCCTCCGCTTGTTTGAGATTCTCCGGTGCAACCGCGTCTTCAGAAACCGCGCGTTGCGCAGTCGGTGTGACTCTCCAAATCCTCCACAAGTTCTGAAACCGTGCTGCGGATGCGCTCCGCCTCCTGTTGATCCAGCCGACCGCGCTGCAAGTCTGTCCACGCCAGCCTGAGGGCGCCCATCAATATTTGCTCGTAATATTCGGTCAGTGTTCGATCCTTGAGGAAGGACTGCGCCTGTTCCGTTGTCTCAATTGGATCGCCTGCAAGCATGCGCTGGTAGGCACTCTCGCTTGGCGAAAGTGCAGGGCGATCGCCTAACAAAACTTCCAGAAATCTGAGACGCTCCACATGACGGCCAAGCACAACCAGGCACATTGTCAGGGGCGTCGCGAGGATCAGTCCAATTGGTCCCCACAGCCATGTCCAAAAAGCCGCGGAGACAACCACTGCCACCGGCGACAATCCGCTGCTGTGGCCGTAGACCATAGGCTCGATCACCTGGCCGATCAGCGGTTCGACGACAAGGAAAAGCGCCGCCGTCATCAGCATCATCGACCAGCCGGGGTCGACGGCGGTTGCAACGATCAATGGAAAGATCGCGGCTACAATTGCGCCGATATACGGCACAAAGCGCAGAGCCATAGCCAGAAGTCCCCATAACGGGGCGCTGGGGACGCCGATGGCCCAAAGTCCGAGGCCGATGATCAACCCGAATGTCGCGTTGAGAGCGAGTTGCATCAGGAAAAGCCGGCTGAGACGTTTCCCGGCATCGTCCATGGCCATAGTTGTTCGCTGAAGATCGTGCGAACCGGCAATCCGGATGAGCCGATTTCGCAGGTCCTGCTGCTGCAGCAGGATGAAGACGACGAAAATAAGGATGATGCCCGTTGTCGCGAGGGGTTGGATCAAAGGAGATATCAATGTCGCGAGCGTTTGAAGCGCGCCGGGATCTGGCTGTCGCACTTCAACCGGGATGGGCCTGTCCGGGACGCCGCCGGCGTCCGGCGCGGAAGGAGAACCGGGTTTTGCGGTTTTTGGCCGATCGAGTTCTTTCTGCAGATTTCGCAGCACTTGGGAAGCCTGTTCGAGCGTCCCGCTCGCCGTAGTCGCGCCGCGCAGCGTTTGTATCTTCTCACCAAGATTCGACTGATAGCGCGGCAAATCACCTGCCAATTGGCTGATTTGAGCGAACATCAAGGTGCCAAGTCCGAAGATCACGCCGAACGCGAACAAGACGACAATCGCGACTGCTGCGAAGCGCGGCAAATACAGACGCTGAAGGAGTTTCACGAGGGGCGCCAGCACAAAGCTGAGCAACACGGCGAGCGCCATTGGCAGCAATACTTCGCGACCAAAGTAAAGGGCCGCAACGATCGCGGCAGCGATGAGGACGCTCATTAGGGGATTTCCTGACTTCGCACTCATGATTTTACCTGCGCTGGCCTCCAAAGTTCGCCTTTTGCGGTTTGGTCCCGTCCTGATGATCGGATGCGTCAACACGAAAGGTGCCCGCTACAGAGGCACCGAAGGTTGACAGGAGTACGAGGACGGTCGCCGTCAGAATGACCAAACTGAGCAGAACAACGCGCATATATGCGCAACGCCGGGCCGCGTACTTCGATCCGTCATGACAGGAACTTCGATCAGGCCGCGCCGTTGTCATTCCACACATCACATGGAGGCAACTATGGCTCGAGGCGCACTTCTTTGGCTGCTCGGCGTTCCAATCCCGATCATCATCCTGCTCTTTCTCTTCTGGCACTAAGCCTTCCGGCGTGTGCGGTTAAAGCGCAGGCAGAACATCCAATGTCTACGGCAAAGCAATTTCGTGCGAAGGCGGCAGAATCCGCCGAGTCGTTGAAACGTACCGTTGTTCCGAGCGAAATCCGCGAGTTTCAGCGCTCGATATCGAGCTTTGAAGCGCTGGCGGACAACGAGGATTGGCTGGCGAACAATTTCGACAAGATCGTCCACTCGACGAGCAATACGGTCGTTTGCCAACAAAAAAGTTTTTCCGAAAAATGACCCGCTGAATTCGAGGAACAATAGCAGCATCTCGAGGCTTGGTTTGTGCCGGTCGCCGCCCTGATTGGTCTCAGCGCTGCTTTGTTCTGAGACAAAGCAGCATCCCGCATCAGTGCCAGCGGCCGGTACTTTTCCCCTTTTTCCCGGTCAGGCCGGCTTCCGCACTCGAATACAATTCGGAGCACTATCCACTCGCTCGACAATCGTCGAGCTTGTCAGCGGCCTCTTCACAAGCTTCGGCCAACTCTAAAAACTCTTTTTTGTCGGCGGGGTTTTCCGCCGCTTCAGCGAGTTTTCGATATTCAGCCGCTTGCTCGCGGTAATAGTCGGAGTTGTGCATTCGACTCAGTTTTTTCAGAGACGACTGAGGAAAGCTACCACTCCTGTGCACTCACTGAGTAAACATCGCTGACGTAATCATTGACCCAGGAGATGACCGTTGGAGCCAACAGCGGACTCGAATTGCTGAAAGCGGAACTCGACAAAAGCAAAGAACCCGACCTGCGCGGCCGGGTTCTCTTTCTCGTAGCGTCTAAAGCAATCAATCGTAGTGGTGATGGCGGCTCTTCTTGACGACCACGACCTTGGCATTGTGATTGCGCCAGCCGTAGTGATGGCCGTGTGTCCACCCACGGTGAAGTCCACGATCGTGATGACCATGCTTCGTGATTACAACTGTTCGGTCCTGTGCACTTGCGGTTACGGTCGGCACCGCAGCTGCGACCAGGCCTAAAGCAGTCAGAGTGATAAGAAATGTGCGCACGTGTTCCTCCTCAGCGGTGACTTACCCACCGTTCAGGCAACGAACCGGCAGACACGAAGTTCCGCTCGCAAGCTGTATATTCCAGCCTGCGGGATCGTCAGCGTCGAGGCCAGTTGTAGTGGCTAGCGGTATTGCGCCGCGCGGTCTCAACCAACAATTCGGCGAAGCGACGCCGAAATTCAAAATCGAAAATCTCGTCGATGCTTAAAGCGTCAACGTCTTCATCATGAGCCAGCGCATCAAACTGACGTTTCAGCACGCCCCATTCATTCGTTATTTTTGACATCGACGCCTCCACAAGGGCGGCGCCGAAAGCGTCGCCCGTTTATCGGGCCATGGCGTTAAGCGCGAAGATGGCCACGAATAGGCCGCCCAAGGACCATCCGAAAAGCTGCGCTGCCTGTCGTCCTTCCATACAGTGACAACGGACAGACTGAACAAACGTTCATTCGCTCGCGGTGCAATTTGGCGCGAGACAAGGCTGCGGGACGCGCAATGGAACTTTGGGCTCGACGGCGTTAGCGGGTATGCCCCAACATGAAAGTGAACGTGCCCGCGCTGAGCGCTTTTTCAAGACACGCGAACATGCCGTCCGGCGGCGCCCCTGGGTGGAAACATTCGCCTTGCGACGCGTTCTCGACAAAGCACAGAGGAGAACGTTGCCATGGCAAAGAAAGAAGCCAAAAAACTCGACGAGTTGTTTCACGACACACTAAAAGACATTTATTTCGCGGAAAAAAAGATCCTCAGCACGCTTCCCAAGATGGAAAAAGCGGCTCAGGACCCAGCCCTTAAAAGAGCCTTCGCCAAGCACAAGACAGAGACCGAAGGCCACGTGACCCGGCTCGAGAAAGTCTTCGCGACCATCGACAAGAAGCCGCAAGCCAAGACCTGCGACGCTATCGTCGGCATCACTGACGAGGGCGCCGAGATCATGAAAGAGTACAAGGGTTCGCCAGCGCTCGATGCCGGTCTGCTCGCGGCGGCGCAGGCAGTCGAACACTATGAAATTTCCCGCTACGGCACGCTCAAGACCTGGGCAAATGAGCTCGGGTTGAATGATGCGGTTGGGTTGTTGGAGCAGACCCTCGCCGAAGAAAAGAAAACCGATGCGACACTGACGGAGATCGCCGAAAGCGTCGTCAATCAGGAAGCGGAAGCCGCCTGAGTTCGCAGGAAGCTTTTCAGAAAAGAAAGGCCCGGCGTTTGCCGGGCCTTTCGTTTTGAAACTGCCGGTCGCCTCGGTAAGGCGGTGCGCATCGCATTTTGTTTTGTAACTCTAATTTTCAATTTTCTTTATCCGATGCGACGCGATTGAAGTCAGGAATACCGGAACTGGCATGAGAAAACCCGGCGTAAACGCCGGGCTTTCCAGTCTTACGGATTTATTGCTTCGTTACTCGATGATCTGCACGATGCGATGCGAATGCGGATCTACGAGCACGGTGCGATTATTGACCACCGTGTAGCGATAGTTCTTTACGCCGTATTCTGATGGCACCTCGTAATAGGTGACTCCGGATGAAGGCAGCTCAGCGCCAACCACGACATCGCGGTCGTATTTGTATGAGTTCCTTCTTTCTTTCACAACGTACGTATTAAATTGTGAACGTCTGTCGTCGGCAATTCCGCCGACAATCGCGCCGCCAACGCCACCAACGACCGCACCAACAGGGCCGCCGACAACTGCGCCGCCAACCGCGCCGCCTACGGCACCGGTTGTCGCATTGTTCTGAGCATTTGCCGCGAGCGGAGTTGCCAACGCCGCGACCATAATGCCTGTCATCACTAGGTGATTTTTCATATTGTCTCCCTGCGTGATGACTAACGCGCATGCTGCGCCCGGCTCATCCGCGCACAACAACACGGGCCGACTGCGTATGTTCCGAGAGTCCCGCTGATCTGGTAACTGCGGCGCTGTTTAAAAAAGAATTTGGTCAGACGACCGACAGCGGAACAAATCCTTCAAAGGCGAGTTAGGAGAATCGCCGCTGGCTTGGTCCCGTATGTCCCCCCATACTCCCCGAAACCAGAGCCAGAGGCGGAACACAAGGGGCTGCCATCATGCCCGATGGTGGCCTCCACTTTTTGTCTCAGAAAGAAATGAAATGAGTACCAGAGTGCCCTTGAACAAAATCAGAGTGCCGTCCAGAACGAAGCGTTCGCAAAGCTACCGGCGCGCCGCGACTGCGGCGTTCGAAAGAGCATCAGAAGC
Organism: uncultured Alphaproteobacteria bacterium; assembly: GCA_963707615.1. Taxonomy (GTDB): domain Bacteria; phylum Pseudomonadota; class Alphaproteobacteria; order Rhizobiales; family Xanthobacteraceae; genus Pseudolabrys. Next base: position 619,592 of record CAVPQT010000004.1, on the reverse strand, counting down.
GCAATACGGTTCGCAAGGAGCGGCCTCTCCGGTGAGACGCATCGATCCTAAAACTCGACTAGTAGTCCCAGAGGCCTCGTCTGCTGAGACGATAAGACAATCACTGGGACCCAAGCTGGCCGCGCGATTGTGACAACGTCAGCTGCTGGTAGCCTCCGCTTATTCTGCGTCGCCGCTTCTGTGGTGTCCGATGACCGCAAATTCAGCTTACGGGTTTTGCTCTCTTTGCGTGCTTAGGCTCGGTCCAACGCACCGCAAGCGGCCACCCAAACGCCAGCACAGCGAAGAATAACGTCAAGGACACCGGCAAACTCGCCGCCGCGAAAGTTCGATCCAAGGTCAGACCGATTCCGACCACGACGGCTTCACCAACTACGACAATCAAAACATAGACGATCAAAATCCACATTAGCTGTGCCTCAGTTGACGCCCCTGAATGCTTGTACGCTCCTTTCAGCGCCAGATGGCATAAATCCGCTGCTACTCATCGCTGCCATCCCCCCGGATGGTGACCCCACTTATTAATGCTCCCACACTGGACTCTGGGTCGCGCTAAACCCATTTGTAGTTCACTGCCGACAACGGCTCTGCCAGGCGTCGGTGACAGAGAGGCTTCCGCGCTCCCGCCTGTACAGGGTCAGGAGTGCGTCATGCCCATAGAAGTTTTCGCGCGTCCACAGATTCCAATCCCGCATACCGATTGTCCAAAGTGCGACGCGCCGATGTACCTAGCGCGGATTGCTCCAGACAAGTTTGGCCACGATGAGCGCAGGTTTGAGTGCTCCGAGTGCGATCATTCGATTACCGAAGTTGCCCTGCGGAACAAAGGCGCACGACAATCAACAACTTGAGCCGGAACATTCCAGCCTATCACAGCTTGCCATGTGCCGGCCGCCACAACTGGTCGCTCGACCGCGCCCCCAGTCCCATACGTTGGTGCGGTCCTCGGTCAGGAGGCGTCCGGTACGCCGCTTACAGCGCGTCCAGCCTATTTCGGTTCGCGATGTCCGCTATCACTTCAAAAAAGGACATGTGCGGCGCAACTAGGGATATCCGCTATGGGCCAAAAGCAGACATCGTCCGTCGACCGCTACTCGCTCACGCTTTGCGGGTGGATTTGTGGGTATCGCGAAATCGATTGAGTGATTGCCAGTCCGGTCAATAACTTGGCTTCACAATTCGACGGAAAGGGGCTCTGACTAACCTTACGCGAGAGGTTGGCGGAGGGAGTGGGATTCGAACCCACGTTACGGTTTCCCGTAAACACGCTTTCCAAGCGTGCGCCTTCAGCCACTCGGCCACCCCTCCGGATTGAACCCGCCTTGCGGGTCACATCTTTCTATATCAACGCAATGCGCGCTTTCGCGCCTCGTTCACCTGTCTGACATGTCATCGAAAAGTCCGGTGCCTGCATTTCGCGGGCACTATAGCTACCGTCGGACCGCCGACAACCCGCCGCATTTGGCATGTCAGGCCCCTCTGATAAGCATAATTGTGTCCTGTTTTCAAAGATTGACCCCTGCAGGAGTCGCTGCGCAAGATGACCGGCAAATGCAGGGTATTTCAGGGCGAGAATGTCCGTTCCACCCGAGCGCCTGTGACTCGAGCGCGTGATGCGTGCGAGTGCGATGATAATAGCGATTCTTGCCATGACAGGGCCCACGGCAGCAGAGACCATTCAGCTCTACGCCGCCGGTAGCCTGAAAGCCGCGTTGACTGACGTTAGCAAGGCCTACGAAACCTCAACCGGAAGCAAGGTCGAAGGCAAATACGGACCGTCCGGCCTGCTGAAGGATGAGATCGCACACGGCGCAAAGGCAGACATATTTGCTTCCGCCAACATGGAGCATCCGCAGGCGCTCAACGACCAGAAAAAAGGCGGTCCAGTTGTACGCTTCGCACGCAACAAGCTCTGCGCCCTGGTGAAGCCGGAGCTGGCAGTAGACAGCAAAAATTTGCTTGAACGCATGCTCGAAAAAAACGTGAAGGTCGGCACCTCGACCCCGAAGGCTGATCCTTCTGGCGACTACGCGTTCGAAGTCTTTCGCAAGGCAGACGCGGTCAAAGCAGGAGCGCAAGCTGAACTGGAGAAGAAAGCGCTTCAGCTCACGGGCAGCGCAAACAGCGCGCCGGCGCCCGCAGGTCGCACCGTCTATGGTTGGCATGTTTCGGAAGGCCGCGCTGATATCTTTCTGACCTACTGTACCAACGCGCTTGTAGCGCAGAAGGAAAATCCCGATCAGCGCATCGTCGACTTGCCCGATAATCTCACCGTGGGAGCTGACTATGGGCTGACCGTGATAAACGGAGCGCCATCCGCGGCGCGCCACCTCGCGGATTTCATCGTGTCGCCGGAAGGCCAGAAGATTCTCGAGAGGCACGGCTTCACGCCGGGAAACGAAATCAAGTGGAGGCAGATCATGAAACTCAGTGCGCGCAATCAACTCAAGGGCAAGATCGTCGACGTCAAGAAAGGTGCGACGACCGCCCACGTCCGCATCGATATCGGCGGACAGACGCTGACAGCTTCGATCACCAATGAGTTGGCAGACGAACTGAAGCTGGAAAAAGGCAAATCGGCCTATGCCATTATTAAAGCAACGAGCGTCATGATCGGCGTGGATTGATCGCCCGCTGGCCCCGCACGTGGATTGACATGGCAATCAGCCGCAGAGCCTTTCTGGCGAGCACCGCAGCGCTGCTGGCCTCGCGCAGGGCGCGTGCGGGGACGGTCACCGATGCGACCGGCCGCGCGTTGCCGGTACCGGAGAAGGTCACACGCGTTTTCCCGGCCGGACCACCTGCTGCAATCCTTCTCTACACGCTTGCACCCGACCTCCTGCTCGGCTGGCCACGCGCCAACAGGCCGGAGGAATGCGCCTATCTGCTGCCCGACGTGTGTACACGCGCGGAAGTCGGCCGCATCACCGGGCGCGGCAATACCGCAAATCTCGAGAGCGTCATCGCACTCAAGCCGGATCTCATCCTCGACGTCGGTTCGACCAGCGCCACCTTCGTTTCTCTTGCCGAGAGGGTGCAGCAGCAAACAAATATTCCCTACGCGCTCCTTGATGGACGCTTTGATGCCGTTGCCGAAACCTATCGCAAGCTCGGAGAGCTCACAGGGCGGCAAGCCGATGCGGAAAAGCTCGCCCGTTATGCCGAGGATACGATCAAGAATACTGTGGGTCGTGTCGCAGCCACCGCCCCCGCATCTCGTCCGCGCGTTTACTACGCGCGCGGGCCGCGTGGGCTCGTCACTGGCCTGGGAGGTTCGATCAACGTCGAGACAATCGAAGCGCTGGCGCAAAACGTTGCGGGGGAAAACCAGGGCGGCCTTGCGAATGTCTCGATCGAGCAGGTTCTCCTCTGGAATCCCGACGTCATTATTACGATTGACCAGGATTTCGCGGCAAGTGTGCGCGGCGATCCGGGATGGGCGTCAGTAAAAGCGGTTCGTGATGGCCGCGTCCATCTGTCGCCAAAAATGCCCTTCGGCTGGGTGGATTTTCCGCCCTCGGTGAACCGCCTCATTGGGTTGCGGTGGCTTGCGAAGATTCTGTACCCGGACAAGGTTTCCGAGGATATTCGCGCGCAAACCCGTGAGTTTTATGCGATGTTCTATCATCGCACTCCGAGCGACGCGCAGATCGACAATGTGCTGGCCGGGAGAGACTAGTTGACCCGCTCCGTTCTGCCGGGCCTCGCGATCGCAACAGCCGTGCTGATCGCAGGATTGCTGCTTGCCTTTACGATCGGCCGCTACCCGGTGTCGCTCGCCGAACTCGGCAACGTATTGCTTGCCAAACTCAGCGGTCAACGCCCCGACGTGCCCGCCGCCGTGGAAAGCGTCATTTTGCAAGTTCGTGGGCCGCGTGTGCTTGCCGCGGCGCTGGTCGGAGCTGCACTGGCGGTCGCCGGCACCGCGTTTCAGGGTCTTTTCCGAAATCCGCTGGTATCGCCCGACATTCTCGGTGCCTCCTCGGGGGCAGCACTCGGCGCCGTCATCGGCATTTTTCTTTCACTCGGCGTGCTGGCGATTCAGGCTTTTGCCTTTCTTGGTGGCCTGCTCGCTGTTGGCGCCGTGTACGCAATCGGCTCGGCCGTGCGATCGCGCGATCCGATCCTGGTGCTGGTGCTGACTGGCGTGGTGGTCGGCGCACTGCTTGGTGCGGGTGTCGGGCTGGTGAAATATCTTGCCGATCCGTACAACCAGTTGCCTGCCATGACCTTCTGGTTGCTGGGCAGCCTGTCCGCGGCGAACGTGTCTGACCTGCTGCCTTTGTTCGGTCCGGTTGCGATCGGCACCGCCGTGCTCATTGCACTTCGGTGGCGGATGAACGTCATGTCTCTGCCCGAAGAAGAAGCGCGTGCGCTTGGCGTCGCAACGGGCCCGCTCAGAATTGCGATTGTGGCGGCGGCAACCTTGACCACGTCAGCCAGCGTAGCCACGGCCGGAATCATCGGATGGGTGGGACTGGTGGTACCACATCTTGCACGATCCCTGGTCGGGCCTGATTTCGCGCGACTGCTGCCGACCGCGGCAATCCTTGGGGGAGGCTATCTGCTCGTCATCGACACCCTCGCCCGCACCGCGGCGCAGGTGGAGATTCCCCTCGGCATTCTGACCGCGGTGGTCGGTACGCCGTTCTTCATCTGGCTCCTCGCCAGCATGCAGAGGAATTGGTCGTGAACATCGAAGGCCACGATCTCGCCATTGGCTATCCAGACCACACAGTCGGCAGTGGACTCGATATCGCGCTCGCGACAGGGGAAGTGCTGGCGCTACTCGGGCCAAACGGCGGCGGCAAGACCACCTTGCTCAAGACCTTGCTCGGTCTTCTCAAGCCAAAATCTGGCGAAGTGCGCCTTGGCGACAAGCCACTGGTCGACTACTCGATCCGTGACAGGGCACGCGTCATCGCCTATGTGCCGCAAGTGCATATCGGAACGTTTGCCTTCACCGTGGAAACGGTGGTGCTGATGGGCCGAACCGCACATGGCACTTTGTTCAGCCGGCCGAGCGCGCGCGACCGCGCGGTGGCGCTGGCGGTGCTCGAACGGTTCGGCATCGCGGCCCTCGCCGATCGTCCTTACACCATGATCTCAGGTGGTGAACGGCAGCTGGTGCTGCTCGCGCGCGCTCTCGCGCAGGAGCCGCAATTCGTCGTGCTCGATGAGCCGACCGCCAGCCTCGACTTCGGCAATCAGGGAAAGGTGATGAACGAGATTCGCGCGCTAGCAAAATCCGGACACGGTGTGCTGTTCACGACCCATGATCCGAACCACGCGCTGCGCGCGGCTGATCGGGCGTTCTTGCTGCGCGACGGGACGAGGATCGCCGACGGACCGGTCGCAGCGGTTTTAAATCGAGAACAGTTGGAAGCGCTTTACCAGACGTCCGTTGAACGGCTGACTGACCACACCAGCGGCGCGGTGGCTTTTCTGCCGGGTTGAAGACAGATCAGAACGCGGTGGATGCAACAGATGCAACACGCGCGTCGCGCGACTGCTGCAGCGATGTCAATGCGGCTTGGGCTTGGGCGTGCAAGGCGTCGAAATCGATGGCCTCGGCCTGCTGCTGCTGCTGCGGCTGCGCGGGCGCCGGCAGTTGCGAACCGGCAAACAGACAAACTCCCGCAATCGCAAGAGTCAGCGCAACAAGACGAACACGCATCGGCAAGCCTCCTGGCCTGCCCCTCCCCCGGACGCAACCTTATCTCGAATTTTATTTAAACCACGCGAAGATCAACGACGAATCTCCAGGGGCCGCGTTCAGCATTGATTAACTGCACCGGACCCTATTTGGCGGCCACAACCAGCGAATAGCGGGAATCGGCAGCCAGGCACTCTGCCTGTGGAAGGCCGAGCTCCTTGCGCACCATGTTAGCGCCGAGGACCATTGATACGATCTTGTAATAGGCGTGGCGGCGGCTCATCCCCTCTCGGCCCATTCCGCAGTCCGACGAAAGCACCAGCCGTTCCGCTGGAATGTGTTTGAGTGCGCGCCGGATGTGATCCGCAATTTCTTCCGGCCTTTCGACCTGCAGGGAGTGATGATCAATCACGCCGATACATATCTTCTTGTCGGTGATGATCTTGCCGAAGGCCTCGAGGTCCATGCCTCCGGCGCTGGCGGATTCGAAGGTGATGACGTCGGCGTCAACCTTGTTCAGCATCTCCAGTGCGTTCTTGTAGCTTTGCACGTCCTTGAACATGCGTTGCTGCGAAGGATTGCCCCAGCAGGTATGACACCACACCTCGGTTTTTGCGCGCAGGCCTTTGACCGTGCGGTTGAAGACGTCGACACTGAAGGCCGGATTGATCACGTCGTCCACGATGTTGCGCACCGCAAGCAGATGGACTTGCGGCTCTTCAAACTGAATGACCTGGCACCCCGCATCGGCAAGATCATGCAGCTCTTCGTTCAGCGCATCGGTGATCGCGAGGATGCGGTCCTTCAGCGATTTGTAGTGCCTGTCCTGCACCGCGAAGGCGACCAGTTCCGGACCGATCGTCCCGAATTTGACTGGTTTTTTCGTCATGCGCTGGGCGACCTTGAACATGGCGGCATATTGCAGCTCACCTCGCGTGACCGGCCCGCTGATGCCGGGCATGACACGTGATTCAAGGTAGTCGTGAAGAATGTGGCCTGGCGGAAATCCAAGCCCGCCCTTGCCGGCCGGAGTCGGCTGCGGGTGGTGATCAAATCCGCCCATATGCCGAGGAGGATAGTTGGTCCAGCTCTGGCCGCCGACGTCCGAATCAAAATGCGCGTCACCGTCGGTGACGATATCGAGGCCCGCCATTTCCTGTTCATGAAGATAAATCGAGACCGCGTCGACATACTGTTCGCGGAACTGGTTATTCACCATCGCGTCAAGAAAGCTTCGCGAGCCAAGATTCTGGGTGTACCAACTCGGCCGCGGCAGCGAGCCGGTGATGGTGGTCGGCAGCATGAGATTCTTAGTGGCGCGAAGCATGATCGGCATCTCCCCGTGGCGCTTTTGTCGTTGGCCTAGTCTATGTCCACAACACGCAGCTTGGAAACGATCTTCGCAATGTGGTGTCACGGGGCATGGACAAAACGAGCACCGCTGCCCACTTTAGATGGGCAGTTTTCATGTTGTGGCAAAATGTCTGCTATGATTGAGCAATGAGCAAAGACCGCGACGGCTACATCATCCGGCCCAATCCCAACGACCCGCGACTGACCGAACGTGTGAGCGGCGTCGACCAGACCGGCGCGCGCATCGAGACGTCCGTGACGGTCGAACGGGCCATGACAATCTTTCTCAACAGCCAGGAAATCGTCACAGCCATGACCATTGGCGATTATCCAGAATACCTGGCGATCGGCTATCTGCTCAATCAGCACATGTTGCTCCCGGACGACGTGGTCACCGACGTCGATTATGACGAGGAGCTTTCGGTCGTAGTGGTGCGTACGAATCGAAAGACCAACTATGAGAAAAAGCTGAAAAAGAAGGTCCAGACGTCCGGATGCGCTCAGGGCACTGTGTTCGGCGACCTCATGGAGGCGCTCGAAAACGTAACGCTGCCGAAGGCCGAACTGCGCACGTCGTGGCTCTACGCGTTGACCAACAAGATCAACACCACGCCGTCACTGTATCTCGAGGCCGGCGCCATCCATGGTTGCGTTCTCGCGCATAAGGACGAACCGCTGGTCTATATGGAAGACGTCGGCCGTCACAACGCGGTCGACAAGATCGCCGGCTGGATGTTCCGAGAGCGTGTCCCTGCTCACGACAAGATCTTTTACACCACCGGCAGGCTGACATCCGAAATGGTGATCAAGACCGTCCGTATGGGAATCCCAATCCTGATTTCGCGCTCGGGCTTCACCGCGTGGGGTGTCGAGCTCGCCCGCAAAGCCAACCTGACATTGATTGGACGCGCGCGCGGCAAGCGCTTCGTTGCGCTCGCCGGCGAGGATCGCATCGTCTTCGACCAGGATCTCGCCCATATCGAAGAGGAAAGCGCCAAGCATCGGCGCAAGGCTGCTGTTCACGATGATTAACTACCCGCCTACCCTTGGTCTGGTGCTCGCGGGCGGACTTGCTCGGCGCATGGGCGGCGGCGACAAGGCGCGCATCGAAATCGGCGGCGTGTCCATTCTCGACCGTGTGCTGGCGACGCTGTCGGCGCAATGCACCGGCATCATCATCAATGCCAACGGCGACCCAAAGCGGTTTGCCGATACAGGGCTGACGGTCGTTCCTGATAGCATTCCAAATTTCGCCGGCCCGCTGGCCGGAATCCTTGCTGGGCTGGACTGGCTGGCCAAACAGAGGAGCGGCATCGAATGGATTCTCAGTGTTCCGGGTGACTGCCCTTTCCTGCCGGATGATCTCGTTGAGCGCCTGCATCAGTCGCGACGCAAGATGGGCGCGGGCGTGCCGCTCGCGTGCGCGCGCTCCGGCGAATGGCGTCACCCCGTGGTGGGCCTATGGCCGCTGGCACTGCGCGAGGACTTGCGCAGGTCGTTGGTCGAGGAAGACCTGCGCAAGATCGAGATCTGGACCGCGCGGCATGGCGTCGCAATCGCGGATTGGCCCGATCAACCGATCGATCCGTTCTTTAACGTCAACACACCCGAAGACGCCGCGCGCGCCGAGAGCATTGCATTGCAGCATAATTAGACTTGCTTCTTGACCACACCGACGGCGGGTTCATAGTTGTCCAACTCAGACTCTGCGGGCTGAAAAGAGGAGCCGGTCAAATGAAGAGCTTCATCATGGCTTGTGTGGCCGCCATTGTTATCGCCGTGATTGGCGGTGTGGTGCTGAACAGCATCCAGGAGCCGGTCGACAAAGCCTACACGACGAGTGGCGTGCGTCTCGGCGCCTGAGATCCAGGTTCAGCCGATCAGAGCCGCGTAGGACAGGAAGCCGACGCGGGCTCCGGGTTCGATCGTCGTTACATCTTCGGGAAATTCCAATAATCCGTCAGTTTCCGTCAACGAAGTGAGAATGCCCGCGCCATCCTGCGGGTGCTTGACCGCTTCGACTTCGCCATCAACCCCACGCCTGAGTGTCACGCGAACATATTCGCGGCGGTCCTTCTTTTTCCTATAGGCGAATGCAGAACGGACCGGCAGTGGCACAAGCCGATCCGGACGCGCGCCGGACAGCCGCCGCAACAATGGTTTCACGACACGGACGAACGTGACGAAGACCGCAACTGGATTGCCCGGCAACCCGACGAATGCCGCGCTGTGTCCGGATGCCGCCGGAATCACGCCAAGCGCCACCGGCCTGCCCGGCTTGATGGCGACCCGCCAGAACACCAGGCTGCCGATCCGCTCAACTGCGTGACGCACATAATCGGCTTCTCCTGTCGAAACTCCTCCGGACGTAACAATAAGATCGTGACCCGCTGCTGCATCAGCCAAACGGGATGAAAGCTTCTCGGGATCGTCCGGGAGAATTCCGAGATCGGTTACGATGGCGCCGAGCTGATCGAGAAGCTCCGAGAGCAAGAAACGGTTGGAGTCGTAGACTCCGGCGCCATCGCGAATTGACCCCGGCTCGACCACTTCATCGCCCGTGGAAAAAATCGCTACCCTGAGCCGCCTCCGCACGACGATCTCGGTAAGTCCAAGCGCGGCGGCGAGCGCGACGTGCTGTGCTTCAAGCACCGTGCCCGATGGCAGAACGGTGGCTCCAATCGCGACATCCTCGCCGGCGAGGCGGCGATTGGCCCCCAGTTTAAGCCCTTTTGGCACGGTCACCCGATTGCCTTCGACCGTCACATCCTCCTGCATGAAAACAGTGTCCGCACCTTTGGGCATAGCGGCCCCGGTAAAGATGCGGACGGCAGTTCCGGATTTAAGCGAGACGTTTGCGCGCGCGCCTGCTGTCAGACGATCGGACACAGGAAGCGCAGTTTCGCCGTCGCGATGAAGATCGGCATGCCGCACGGCGTAACCATCTACGGCAGAATTATCGAATGGCGGAAGGTTGATCGGTGCGATGATATCGTGAGCGACTACACGTTCGCGCGCGCCATGCAACGGCACACGCTCAGTTTCAGCAATCGGCAAAATCCGTTCATTGATCAACCGTTCCATGTCATCGAGCCGCAATAAAGGGCCCGAAAAGGCAAAACAGTCGTCACTGAGCTGAGCCATTACCGACCCCTTGCAGCAACGGCTGATTGCGTTGCGTCGACCGGTACGGCCCGCGCCAAAAGCAGGTCGGCAATCGTCTCGATATCGTTGAGATCGATAACCGGCACTTTGGCCTGCGGTAGCGCTATGTCAGAAGCGATGGCGACGATATGTGGGTCTTCGGGATGGATAAGGGGCTTGTTGTTTGCGGCTCGGTGGATCTCGAGCTTCGGAAAGGCATCGCGTTTGAAACCCTCGACCAATACGAGGTCAACGGGCGACATCTTGGCGACGAGGCTGCGCAGATTCCACTCAGGTTCCTCACGCAGCTCGTGCAGGATGGCCCAGCGTTTGGCCGAAGAAATGATGACTTCGGTCGCACCGGCGGTGCGGTGAAAGAACGAATCCTTGCCTGGCTGGTCCAGGTCAAATCCGTGATGGGCGTGTTTGAGCGTCGAAACCAGTACGCCGCGCGCTATGAGCCGCGGGATCAACTTGGTGATCAGCGTGGTTTTGCCCGAACCGCTCCAACCTGCGAGACCGATAATACGCATGGCCCCTTATAGCAAAACGCCCGGGTTTGAAGCCGGGCGTTATGCGGCAGCTCAAGTTCGGGGCTATTCAGCGGGTTGGGCGCGCGCACCCTTTGGAGTGCGCCTCAGCTCCTCTTCCAGCCACAGGCGGTGATGCTCTTTTGCCCAGTTGACGTCCACGCTGCCCTCGCCCATCGCCTCAAAGGCACCTTCCATCCCGATCGTGCCGATGTAGATGTGTCCGAGCATGGCAGCGATGAACAACATCGCGACAACCGCATGGATGACCTGGGCGATCTGCATCCCCTCGATTCCCGCCGCATAGAAGGGGAACAGGAGGAGATAACCGGTCGCCGCGGAAGTGCCGCCGCCGATCACGACGATCCAATAAATCATCTTCTGGCCGGCGTTGAACCGATAGGCGGGCGGATGATCGTCTCCGACAATACCGCCACCACGCTTGACCCATTCAACATCAACGCTGTTGGGAATATTGCCGCCGACCCACATAAGGAAAATCAGCACAACACCGATTGTGAAGGGAAAGCTGAGATAGTTGTGCGCGTACTTGGCCATTTCCGACCAGGTCGTGAATGCCTCAGGACCGATAAACGGCAAAAGCAGCGGCTTGCCGAAGGTGATGTTGAGGCCCGAGAGCGCCAGGATGATGAAACAGGTCGCGGTCATCCAATGGACGAAGCGCTCGAAACCGTTGAAACGTTCGATTCTACGTCCAGAACGGCCACTCTTGATCATCACCATACCGCGCCAGAGATAGAAGATGACGAGAAGGGCGAGCATGCCAAGCACGGCGATGGCGCCAATCCAGCGCAAGGTAACTTCGTGGAATTGACGCCAGGCGCGTCCCGCGGGCTGTTCCAGAACGTACGACTTAACGTCCGGAATGGTGCCGCGCCCCTGAATTCTGCTCAATTCCTGAAGCAGTTGCTGTTCCTTGACAGACAAGGCCGTCGGATTGACCTGAGCGCCGCTCTGCTGCGCGGATGCCGGCGCCGCCACCGCCATGAAAATCGCCAGTACCACGGCGCCAACAATGAAACGGATGCTTTCAAAAGGCTTTGCCATGCCCGTCCTCTCCTCTTATTCCGCGTTTCTTGTTGCCGACGACGGCGCACGAAATCTTGGTGCGCCGGCGGTATGATGGATCAAGTAGCTATCGACTCGCGATAAGCCGTCTGCCAACCCCAGGCACCCGAGCTGTATCCACGCTTCGCCACTCGTTCCTTGTAGATCTGCGCGATGACATCGCCATCGCCGGCGAGCAACGATTTGGTCGAACACATTTCGGCGCAAAGTGGCAGCTTGCCTTCCGCCAGGCGGTTGGCGCCGTATTTCTCATACTCTTCCTTGCTGAAGTCGGCTTCGGGGCCGCCGGCGCAGAACGTGCATTTGTCCATCTTGCCGCGTGAGCCGAAGTTGCCGACCTTCGGATACTGCGGAGCGCCGAACGGACAGGCGTAGAAGCAGTAACCACAACCGATGCACAGATCCTTGGAGTGCAACACGACTGCGTCCGCGGTGGTGTAGAAGCAGTTCACCGGGCACACCGCCGCGCAAGGCGCGTCGGTGCAGTGCATGCATGCCATCGAGATCGAGCGCTCTCCGGGCTTGCCATCGTTGATCGTGACGACGCGCCGACGGTTGATACCCCACGGCACCTCGTGTTCGTTCTTGCAGGCCGTGACGCAAGCGTTGCATTCGATGCAACGGTCGGCGTCACAGAGGAATTTCATTCGAGCCATGACATTTCCTCCTTACGCCGCTCTGATCTGGCAGAGGGTGGCTTTGGGTTCTTGCATTCCGGTCACCGGGTCGTAGCCGTAGGTAGTAAGTGTGTTTACGCTCTCGCCGAGAACGATCGGATCAGCGCCCTTCGGATATTTGCCGCGTTGATCCTCATTCATGAACCAGCCGGCGAAGTGGAACGGGGTCCACGTAACGCCCTTGCCGACGCGTTCGGTGACGAGAGCCTTCATGCGGCAGACCTTGCCGCTTGGCATCTCGGCGCCGGAGACCAGGACCCACGAGCCATCCTTGATGCCGCGATCGGCGGCATCGACGGGATTGATCTCGATAAACATGTCCTGCTGCAACTCGGCCAACCATTTGTTTGACCGGGTTTCTTCGCCGCCGCCTTCGTACTCGACCAACCGGCCGGACGAGAGGATCAACGGAAACTGCTTGGCAATACCCTTCTCGACTGCCGCCTTCTGAACCGTGAAGCCGATATTCGGCAAACGGAACTGCTTGGCGTCGGGCAGCGTCGGATATTTCTCCACCAGTTCGGCGCGCGGCGTGTAGATCGGCTCGCGATGGACCGGTATCGGGTCCGGCAGGCCGAAGGCGTTCGCCCGCGCCTTGCCATTCCCGTACGGGATACATCCGTGTTCGATCGCGACACGCTGGATGCCGCCGGACAAATCAATCGACCATGACACCGCATCGGGCGTCGCGGGGTTGATCTTGTTGATCACGGCGAGCTCGGCTTCGGTGAGGTCTTTGTCCCATCCGAGTTTTTTGAGCACGCCATAGGTGAACTCCGGATAACCGTCCTTGATCTCGGAGTCCTTTGAATAGTAGCCGTTGCCGAGCAGACTGACCTTGCGGGTGCTGCCGTCCGGAAGTTTCTCTTCGCGCTCCACGCCGAACCGCGCGCGGAAGGTGCCACCACCTTCTTTGATTGAGAGGTTCGTGTTGTAGAGGAGCGGCGTCCCGGGATGGCGGATCGCCGGAGAACCCCAGCACGGCCAAGGCAGACCATAGTAGTCGCCCTTGTTCGGACCAGTCGTGGCCTTCTGCGTGCGCATGTCGAAATCGGCCTGATGGGCCATATGCGACTTGATGCGCTCCGGGGACTGACCGCAGTAGCCGGTTGACCAGCCACCACGATTGATCTCGCGCAGAATGTCCTCGGCCACCGGTAGATTGCCGTTGACCTTGATATTCCGGAACATCCGGTCGGCGAATCCAAGTTTCTTGGCGAGGAGATACATGATCTCCAGGTCGTCCTTGGACTCGAAGATCGGCTTCACGATCTGCTCGCCCCACTGCATCGCGCGATTGGAAGCGACGCGCGATCCCTCGGTTTCGTAGCTGGTCGCGACCGGCAACAGATAGGTGCCATTTTTGCGTTCACCGAGGACCGCCCAGGTGGTCGGGTGGGGATCGGCGACGACCAAAAGTTCCAAATTTGCAATTGCTCTGGCCGCCTCCGGCATACGTGTGACGGTGTTGCCACCGTGACCCATCACGAACATGCATTTGATGTTGTCGGTCTGTCCGACCTGATCTTTGGCCAGCAGGGTCGCGTCATGCCAACGCGTCGAGGGAATGCCCGGCGTGTTCATCAGCGCCGCCGTGTCGAAGCGGCTCTTCAGCCACTCGAAGTCTTCTTCCCAGACACGGCTCCAGTGGCGCCATGCCGGCTCGGCAAGACCGTAGTAGAGCGGCAAGGTCACGATATCGAGGCCTAGGTCGGTAGCCCCCTGAACGTTGGTGTGACCGCGGAATATGTTGGCACCCATGCCCGGCCCACCAACGTTGCCCGTGGCCAGCAGCAAGATGCAGCTCGCGCGAACGTTCGCCGTGCCAACCGTGTGCTGCGTTTGACCCATCGCCCAGATGAGGCAAGACGGTCTCTCTTTTGCGAATTTCTCGGCGACGCGTTTGAGCTGCTCGCCCGGCACGCCGCTGATGCGCTCGACTTCCTCCGGCGTGTATTTCTCGACTTCCTTACGGATGTCGTCCATGCCGTAGACACGCTGCTCAATGAATTGCTTGTCTTCCCAACCATTCTTGAAGATGTGCCAGAGCATTCCGTAAATCACGGGGATGTCAGTGCCGGGACGCAGCCGTACATATTCGGTCGCGTGCGCACCCGTTCTTGTCATACGCGGGTCACAGACAATGAAATTGGCGCGATTAAGCTCCTTGCCCTCGAGGAGATGTTGCAGAGACACCGGATGCGCTTCGGCAGGGTTGCCGCCGAGGAACAACAGCGTCTTTGAGTTACGAATATCGGTGTAGCTGTTGGTCATCGCGCCGTAGCCCCACGTGTTGGCTACACCCGCGACGGTGGTCGAGTGGCAAATGCGCGCTTGGTGATCCGAATTGTTGGTTCCCCAATACGCCGCGAATTTACGATTGAGATAGGCGCCCTCGTTCGTAAACTTGGCCGATCCCAGCCAGTAGACCGATTCCGCACCGGACTTTTTCCGGATCTCGTTCATTTTGTCGCCGATCTCGTTGATCGCTGTATCCCACGAGATCCGGGTCCATTGACCGTCCACCAGTTTCATCGGGTAGCGCAAACGGCGATCGCCATGCACCAGCTCACGGGTTGCTGCGCCTTTGGCACAATGCGAACCCCGATTGATCGGGCTGTCCCAACCCGGCTCCTGACCGATCCACACGCCGTTCGACACTTCGGCAAGTACCGTGCAGCCAACCGAGCAATGCGTGCAGATATTTTTCCGGATGGTGGCCCCTGCCACGTTGGGACCGGCCGCTTCCGCTTTCTGCACACTGGCGAGCGGTACCGCTCCAATTGTCGCCAAACCGCCGGCGACCAGACCGGAACGGCGCAAAAAACTACGGCGATCGAGACCAACCCCTGATTGGCTGCCGACGGTCGCTGCAAGACTGCTGCGACGTGTCTGGCGCTCTGTTCTTTTGATCAACACGGCTCGGCCTCCCTCAGCTCGGATATCGGTTGACTTTGTAGAAGGTCTGCACGTCGGTGGAATTCGCCTGGTACCGGGCCTTCTTCTTGTCGGCATCGGATTCCGATGCCGCGGCATTGGTGGCGAGCGGCGCAGCCGCGGTCACGGCCAAACCCGCGCCCGCGCCCACCGCGCGCAGGAAGTCGCGACGGCCCACTTTTGATTTGTCCTGTTCTTTCATCGCCGTTTCCTCCTTGAATTCATCGACGGATTTCTTCGCGTCCGTCACGCCGGCATGTCGAAGGCTTCCGTTTCGATCTCAATGTAGACACGACCGAGCGTTCCCAGTCGTCTGTAGAAATCTGCGGCCGCAGCGTTTTCCATGTCGGTAAAGAAACGACCGATCCAGGGCGCCATGTGTTTTTCGAAGATCAAGCGATCTGAACCGGATGGTGCGGGAAGCCGGCGGCTGGCAAGGCCAGACATGATCTCGCAGAGAATACCGACATGGTCTTCCGGCTCGACGATGCCTTCCGCCCGCACGATCCCGATGCGCGAAAGATCTTCGCGCAAGCGAGCCAGCGGACGTTCGTGCAGGAACCCGGTCAGATAGTACGAGCCATAAGGCATGAGCTCGCCGCGCCCGAGCCCTATGAAAAGTTCGAAATATTCGCGTTCGATTTTTTCGACCGTGGTCCGCTCGGCAGCTTCAGCAAGCGCTGCGTGCGCGAGGCCCAGCGGTGAAGCATCGCCTCGCAGAGCCGAAAGTTTTGAAAGCAGAGATGCGTCGGGCGCGCGCATCAGAAGGGCGGCAAGGAGGGCATATTCCTGCGCCCGCGCGGTGTCGACGTCGTCAACCTCGGCGGATCCGTAAAGGTCTGGCCTGAGCACCGCGCGATCGACGCCAGTGGCGGTTTCAACCGAGACTACTCGCTCGGCGGGTACCCGAATCCAATTTGAAACCGAGGGCTGAGAAATGCCTATTTGACGGGCAAGCTCGCTGACGCCGCCGGCAGCGCGGATCGCTTCGGATAATCCCGGGTCTCTCATTGACGTTTCTTGTTTCGAATTATGACAATGAAACGTAATGGCCCACCGGAAGGTGGGTCAATAGCTTGAGGCTATGTCTAGGGAACAATCTTCCGCGACGTTCATTCCGGCAAAGCGCTACCGTGTCGTCGGCCGGGGCTTCGCGCAGACGGCTCGTCGCGCTGATTGTGCACCGCAGCAACTTCGGTTGTGGGTACTTCCGTACTTTCAGGACGCACTTCGGCGGTGGACGGCTTTGGGGCTCGAAGCAGGTGGGATTCCTCGGTTTGGACCGGTAAACGCTCTGAAGTATCTGCTGAAGCAGGGGAAGCCGGTGGCGCTTCTGTCTCGGCTTGCTTCGGAGTTGAGTCGCCGAACAACTCGGACACCATACGCTTTACATCGACACCTGGGTCCAAATCGCCAAAACCGGGGGCTGCCGCCGCGCCGGCAACATCGTTCCAGTAATTTTCGTTCAGCCCCACAAAATCGCGGATCGCCGGATCGGCCTCCCAGGCGCGGCGAAGGGCCGCACGCCGAAGCGCGCTTGGCACGCCGGCCTGCAGGAACGCGGTGATGTCGGTACCAGCACCAATCGATTCGATCGACGGCAGGCTGCTGACATCAAATGCATCTGCAGATGATTCTGCCGGTCGTCGCGAGCTGAGTTCGGGCTCCTCGACCGGCGGATCGATCGTTTGCGTCGGATCGGTTTTTTTAGGCTGCACACTTTCGTCAGCAGCCTCGCGTTTCCGCCGCGACCACCGATTGATGAAATTTTCGTCGCTCATTTGCGATCTCCGCCAGCCAACGGCCCACGGCGCGCCAACGCTTCAGGATTGGCGCGATCGCGTTTGCGCTTTACGAACTCCTGCTCAACATGGTGTTCAGCAACGAAAGTCACAATCGATTCCTGAATCGGTTTTGGCATCGCGACCGATTCAACAACGTTGACTCCGGTTTCGGTCATCGCCTCACCCTCGGCCGGGTCCGCTGTGACCAACGCCAACTCATAGGGTGGATCGCGTTCGACGGGGCGGAGGACAATCCACAACTGGGGCGCTTCCGTGTTCAGGTTATCGCGATAGTTTGCGGTTTCCGTCCGGTACAGTTCGACGTTGGCAGCGCCGACATAGAATGTTGCGCGCTCTCCGTTATCCGAGAGTTTGGTCCAGGGCGCCGCGTCGGGGACACCAATCAGTACCCCGATCGGATGCCAATGAAAGTCGACCCACGGACTTGCGCTCTTACTGCGCTCGACCAGAACCCCGACGGGGATAGTCACCAGCGGTATCGCACTCAACTGACAGCCTCCACACGCCGGACCGGCAGGCCGGTCAGCAGGTTTTGCGGTTTCATGCGGATGGTCTTGTCGGGCGTCATCGCCAGGATCAGGTAGACGGGTTCGCCTCTGACTTTATCAACCATGACCGAGGGATCCTGGAAGTTCAGCCGAAACAATCCGACCACGCGCGCCAGAGTGGCGTCATCGATATCCTCACCTCGCCAGAGCCTATCACCAATCGCGGTGGCGTCGGCATCCAGCCCGACATACCAGGTCAAATTGACGTCGCGCAGTTCCTTCAAAGCCTCGATGCTCACCTCAACACCGATCACATGCACGATCCAGCGCTGCATCGCTTTCGCCAGAGCGTCGAGCCCTTCGCGCCCTGTGGTCAAATCGAGCGCCATGTCGAACCGGTCACTCCGCTCCCAATAGCCCCCGGCATTGTCTTTATTGATGATGTCGATGTTGGCGTCGCGTGGAATACCAAGCATCGACACGAGTGGCGTTACTGGCCCGGGATTATTGCCTCCTACTGTTTCTTCGTCGGCCACCAGCAACGCTCCTTCGTGCAAGGTGACACGTTGAGTGCGAAAAAACAGTTCTGCGGCGCGCAGCACGCGCGGATCCTGCACATCGTCAAGCGCGTTGCGCAGAATTACGTGCATCAACTGGTTCAGGAATAACGGAGGAACATTGCCGACCCCCTTCCGTAACAGCGCACTGAACGCAGCTTCGAGCGTTTCATACCGCAGCAAATGGTCGCGAAAATCGATCAGAAGTTGCCAGTTTTCGCGTGCATCTGGATCGGCGATCGACGCTATGTCTGCAGCGGAGACCGGCAGGCGCGGATCAGCAAGCAGACTGGCATGCAAAGTCATCTCAACCGCACAAGCATCGGGTGGCGGCAGGATCTCCGGACGCGCCAGGTAGAGTTTCAGGAATTCGTCGGTCACATGCAGGCCACCCTCTCGACCACGGTCGAGCAGATGATGACCACTGGAAATCCAAAAATCGTTCATTTTCGTTCGCGGTCAGCCATCGAAATCAAATCGACAGCTTCACCCGGCTCATCCTCGCCGTCGACCTCCATAAAGGAGAATGCACGTGCAGGCTTCGGTCCATTGCGCGGACGCAACGTGCGAAACGATTCCCGCACTGCGCCTTCTTCGAAAGACCGATGCACGGCGATCAGTGTGTCCACCGGCTGAGTGCAAAGGGACTCAGTGAAAGTAACTTCCTCCTCCGCCGCTGCGGTCGCATCGTCGATGGTAGGAGCGCCGAAATGCGTCATCAGTTGACTCGCTAAGGACTCAACGACAGCGCGGCGATCTTCCTCGTTCGCTTCCACGATCTGTACCAGCGTCGACCATCCGAGGGTCGACACGCCCAGGAAACCGCTGCGAAATGCGGAACGGGTCTTCCCCTGGAACGAGGCCGCGTCACGATTCCAGAATACAAAAGCCCCGGACACGGCCCACTCGCCCGGCTCCGCCGCCGGCTCGAATACGAACGTATCCGAGGCATCTAGCCGTATTGTGCGAAGAAGCTTCAAGTGCGCGGCCCTCTGGTTGCCGCATTGAACCAGGTCGGTTGGCCGAGCCGCGGCAGGAGTTTTTGCTTCGAGACTTCAACCTTCCCCGTACGACGGATCAACAGGTCGCCATTCTCATCGATGTCGCGACGAACACCCCGGTCCAAAGGCATCCTTTCCAGATAACTTCCTGCAACGGCGCGGAAGCCACTTTCCTCCCACGAGTTGAACATGCGCATGAAATTTCGGGCAAAGCTCTCCAAAAGCTGAGTCGATATAGTGTCGGTGAAGCCTTCTTCCTCAAGCGCTGTCACGAATGGATTCAATCCTGGCTCGTTCCCGGTCATGGACACCGTGCGAACCATGCCGCCAAAAACCAGCCAGGGTGGCACTTCGTCTTCGGAGATTTTCTGTGGCCAGGCCAGACGACCCCCGCCCACGAGACCCTGATTGACCAACAGAGAATCCGGCCACTCGATCGTGATGGCAGTATTCGGCTGTGCAAGCGCGGCGAGTGCGTCCGCAAGAGCAGCCATCCCGGCATAGAAAACGCGGCGAGCCTTCATCAACGGCTCGTCCGGCTCCACAACAACGGCAAATTCAGCCAGATCGAAGCGACCGACATAAACAAGTGTGCCGGCGCCGCGCTCCGCCGCTATCGAGGTTGCATGAGCGAACGCATCACCGACCTCGCGCAAGCGTACAGCCGAGAACGGTGGGGGCAGCGCCAGCTCCGACGCGGAAGCCGTTCGCGATTGGGCCGTCTCCAGCGGCATGTTCCGCGCTCTACCTTTCTTGTTTGAATACATATAACTATAGCGCTGAAGGTGCCCAGACCAGTCCCGTGGTGGCGCGGGCCGCTGCGAGGCCGGGTCTTGATGGCCAAAGGCCGCGAAATCGCGGGCAAACAAAAAGGTTAATGAACTGATGGCCGACAGGCCGCGCACTGTTCTGATCTGTTCGTGCGAAGACACCATGCCGCTTGATGGCGACGCGGTAAGTCTGGCCTGTCGCGGCACGGTCATTGAAGGCCGGCAATTCTGCCGCGCTGAACTGAACAAATTTCGCAAAGCGGCCGCCGACGCAGAAACAATTGTCGTCGCATGTACCCAGGAAGCGCCTCTTTTTCGGGAAGTCGCCAGCGAAATCGAAGGCAGCGCGCCACTCTCGTTCGTCAATATACGGGAGACTGGTGGGTGGTCCGAGGACGCCGCCAAGGCCGGACCGAAGATGGCGGCACTAATAGCTGCAGGAGCTGAGCCGGCACCGGACATTCCGTTCGTACCGATGACAAGCGAGGGTATTACGTTGATCTATGGCCGGAATGAACAGGCCATCGAAGCAGCGAACCTCCTCAAAGATCAACTCGACGTGACAGTATTGATCCGGCCGGACGCCAAACTTGCGCCATCGCGTGTGACCGAGTTTCCCGTTGTGAAAGGCGTTGTCCGCGCCGCCAAGGGCTATCTCGGTGCCTTTGAAATTACTGTTGACGATTATGCCGCGCCCAATCCCTCCTCGCGTGCCGAGTTCGAGTTCGGACATGGTCGCAATGGTGCGACATCGCGCTGTGATATCTTTATTGATCTGTCGGGCGATCCATCGTTATTCCCGGCCGGGGATCTCCGAGACGGCTACTTGCGTGCCGATCCGGGCGATCCCGCAACGGTTCTCCGCGCTGTGCTCAAGGCGCGTGATCTCACAGGCACATTCGACAAACCGCGTTACATAACCTTCAGCGAAGAACTGTGCGCTCATTCGCGCTCAAGGATCGTCGGCTGCCGCCGCTGTCTCGATCTATGCCCGACCGGCGCGATTGCTCCCGCGGGCGATCACGTCGCAATCGATGCGCATATCTGCGCCGGTTGTGGCCAATGCGCCGCCGCCTGTCCCACTGGTGCTGCAAGTTACGCTTTGCCTCCGTCCGATACACTGTTGCGCAAGCTGCGCGTGTTGCTCGGCACCTACCGTGAGGCTGGCGGCAAACAGGGCGTCGTGATGTTTCACGATGCTGAGCATGGCTTGGCATTGATCGAGGCGCTTGCCCGGCACGGCAATGGGCTTCCGGCAAACGTATTGCCTGTGGAAGTAAACGAGATCACCCAGGTCGGACTTGAAGCGGTTGCGGCGGCGCACGCATATGGTGCCTCAGCTGTGCGCTTACTCACTCGGGCAAAAGCGCGACACGACATTGCCGGGTTGAAAAAGACAATTGAGCTCGCGCAACCAATATTGACCGAACTCGGCTTTGCTGGCGCACGCGTCGAAGCAATAGAGACGGATGACCCTGATGGGTTGGATGAGGCACTGCGCGGCATCGGCTCGCTGGATGCAACATTGAAGCCAGCAACCTTCGTTCCGACGGGTAACAAACGCGAAGTGATGCGACTCGCTCTGCGCGAGTTGCATGCTGCCGCGCCGAGCCCGATTGATATTGTGCCGCTTCCGGAAGGCGCACCATTCGGTACCATCGAAGTCCGTGTAGAGGGTTGCACACTGTGCCTTTCCTGCGTGTCGGCGTGCCCGACCGGCGCGTTGTCCGATGATCCCGAGCGGCCAGTGTTGCGATTTGCCGAGGATGCGTGCGTCCAATGCGGACTGTGCAAGGCAACCTGTCCGGAAAAGGTGATAAGCCTCAAACCGCAAATCGATTTCCGTGCTGCCACAGCACTGGCCCGCGTCATCAAACAGGAGGATCCCGCCGAGTGCATCCGCTGCGGCAAGCCGTTCGGAGTGAAAAGTTCAGTCGAACGCGTCGTGGCAAAGCTTGAGGGCAAGCACTGGATGTACAAAGACTCGAAAAAGCGACTCGACGTCATCCGCATGTGCGAGGATTGTCGTGTTGTTGTGATGGCAGAGGAGCAGTTTGATCCTTTTGGCGCGCCAAAGCGGCCACCAGTCCGTACAACCGAAGACTACCTGCGGGAACGGGAACAGAAGGGCGAAAGCTAGTTACTTCTTTTTATTGTCCGTTGTCGCTTTCGCGAGAAAATCGACCAGCGCCCTGCGATCTTCGGCCGATCCGATCGTTTGCTCAGGCATCTTGGTGCCAGGCGTGTAGTGATCAGGCCCCACCTCGAACAGTTTTGACACCGTCTCCGGTGTCCACACGATGTCCAATTTTTTCAGTGCGGGCGAAAAATTGTAACCCGGCAGAGTTGCAATGCGGCGCCCGAAAATACCGTACAGCGTCGGTCCGGCTTTGTTTCCCTCATCAAGGGAAAGTGTATGACAAGCGACGCAGGCACGAAATATCTCGGCACCATGATCGCCGGCGTATGCGGCCAATGGATCCTCAGGCGCCCCGACGGTGACCCCGCCAATCGGTTCTCCGCTGGAAGCATCCCAGCGACGAATCATTCGGTCGGTTCCACCCGTCAACAATGTGCGGTTATCAGGAAGGAACGCTACCGACCAGACCGGCAAGCCCGGGCCAACCAACGTGTGCGCAAGCCTGCGACTTTTGCGTTCGATCACCGCCACGGAGCCGCGAATACTGGCCGCCGCGACGAGGCTTCCGTCAGAGGAGATCGCGACAGAAATGACCGGTGTCGATGATGCTTCGAGTTCGTCAAGCACCTCGCCACTCGCTGAAAGGAAGTAAACCTTGCCGTTGGCTCCAGCTGCGACGATCTCACCGTCGGGCGCGACCGTGACATCGTTAAGGGGTGTCGGCAGGTTGCGCACGATCTCACCACCACCCGTTAGCGTCCAGATGCGTATCGTCGCGTCGTAACCCGCACTTACGACATTTTTTCCGTCCGGTGAAAACGCAACGCCGTTGGCGTTCTGCGCGTTGCCTTCAAGTACACGAGGCTCTTCACCGTTCAGCGGCCACAAGCGGATGGTGCGGTCCCACGAGGCTGAGGCAAGTATCGTGTTGTCTGGCGACACCGCGACGCCCGCGATTGGGGCGGAATGGCCTTTGAGAATTTTATCCGGCTGCTGCTGTCCCGGCGTCCATATCCCTATGCGGGCGTCCGCCCCGGCTGTGACGATGCGACCATCTCTTAAGTATGCAACAGCGTTTACGGCACCATCGTGAAGACGCATCACCTGCTCAGCAGTATTTTGAGAAAGTGACCAGCGGATCGCAGACGTGTCGAAACTCCCTGACACCGCCTGTGTGCCGTCTGGCGAGATCGCCAGTGCGCGCACTGGTCCACCATGGCCACGCAGCTGCGCATGCGTCGGAATCGCGGAGAGCAGCAGCAAGATGGGGGCCAGACGACTGATCAATCGCAACATCGGCATTCCATATACCTCAGCCGCCATCGGGCTCCATGCCGAGCGCCCTGATCCGCGCGCGCACGCGATCATCACGCAACGCGGCGAGAAACACCTGCACGCCTGGGTGCTCGCGCCGACTGTCAACGACAAGAAAATCGTAGTGTTCCGGCGAAACCGGCAGAAAGCCGAGACCGTACAACTTTGCTACCGGTTCAATGGCGAGTCCCCAGTCGGCGCGCCCCTGAGCAATTGCGGCGGCGACCGCGTTGTGAGATTTCGGCTGATTGGCGTAGCCAGCCGGGCGCGCACCGCCGAGCAATTTGTCGGTTAGCACGCGCGTGCCGGCGCCTGCGTTTCGGTTGATCATCAGGGCCGAGGCATCTGCCAAAATGATTTTCAGCGCCTCGCTCGCGCTGCGACCCTCAAAGCGAGCATCGCCTGGGCGGAACACAAGGCCCTGCATCCGTCGCCAGCCTGGAACGAGGCTGAGGCCTTGGGTCGCAAGGTGCTTGTTGTATTGTCCGCTCGCAGGATCAATGAGATGAACGGGGGCGATATCGCATTCACCGCGATTGGCCGCCGCCACACCACCGAGGCTGCCTACCGCAAGGATACGCGCCGTCAGGCCGTGGTCGGCAAGCGCTCCGACCACGACGTCAAGCGCCACGTCGTGACTGCCCATGATCACAAGATCGGGTGCGCGTATCGTATTATCGATCAACGTGACTTGAACATCACTGCCGGCATCGAGCGATGATGCGAGCGCGTCGATTTCAAGAAAGCCATCGGCCTGCGAGAAGCTGGTGACCGCCCCCGAACCCTTTCCGGTGGGAAAGGCGATCATGCCTTGATCGCCTTTGACCAGCGAGACCAGGACGAACTCCTTGCGCCCCAATTCGGAAGCGACCCGCACTGGGACGCGCGCACTGACCGTCTGAGTAGCTTCTGGCGGCAAGCCGGCGCGCGCACGGATCACTGGTGCGACGAAAGCATGAAACGTGAAAATCGCCGACGTGGGAAATCCAGGAAGGACGACAACTGGTTTGTCGTCAACAACCGCAAGGCACAATGGCTTTCCTGGTTTGAGCGCCACGCCATGCACAAGAATGCCGGGCTTGCCGAGGCGCGATACGACCCGGTGCGAGAGATCGCCGGCACCCTTTGATGTGCCGCCGGAAAGAACCACCATGTCACTGACGGCGAGCGCTTCGCGCACGGTTTTTTCCAGAATGACCGCATCATCCGGCAATACTCCGAATGTGAGAGGCTCCCCTCCGGCTTCACTGACCGCGGCCGCAATGATCGCGCTGTTACTGTCGTAGACCGCCGCCGGCTTGAGCGGATTGCCGGGTTCAACCAACTCGTCGCCGGTGGAAAGCACCGCTACTTTCGGTCGCCGGACCACCTCGATGCGAGCGAGGCCCGATGCGGCGAGCATCCCGATCTCGCGGGACCCGATGCGCGCACCGCGACGCAGCAAGGTTTCACCGCGCGCGATGTCAGAACCGGCATAGGAAATGAACTGTCCGGGTGCAGCTGCTCGACGCAACTCGATACGCGAAGGATTGCTCTCGATCAGTTCGGTTTGTTCGATCATCACAACAGCGTCGGCGCCGCGCGGTATGACGCCTCCAGTGGCAATCGCGGTACAGGTGCCCGCACCTACGGTCAGCATCGGTGCGTGACCGCACGCGATGACTTCACTGTTCAGCGTAAAGATTTTCGGATTTCCGTCACTTGCCCCGACGGTGTCAGCCGCGCGCAGGGCAAAGCCGTCAACATTAGCGCGGTCAAATGGGGGCGCATCGAAAGCGGCGACGACATCGTGGGCGAGCACGCGCGTGCGCGCGTCGGCCAGGGAAACCGTCTCTGCTGGCAGCGGCGCAAGATCAAGGTGCTGCTCAAACCGGACACGCGCTTCACCTGCGGAGATAACTTCGAGAAATTGCTCCTGTCGCGCCGCGGCACGCACACGCGCGATCAGATCACTTTCCTCGCTCGACCTTGGTTTTCTGGTTTCGCTCATTTTACGACGCTCAAGGCCAGGGCCTTACCTGAACGGATGTTCCGGCGGAATATCCTTCGCTGTCGGCAGGCACCAATATCCAGCCGGCTGACCGGGTCAATGACGACAGCGATAGATATTTGGTTGCCATTGGCTCGACCTCCGTACCGTTGCGCCGCACCGGCACGATTTCCGCCAAGCCTACGGTTGAGCTGACCTTGCGTGCGAGAGTCAACGTTTCCGTCGGCTCATTGTCACTGTTCTTGACCGCCGCGAGCCTATCCAACATACGCCGGCCGACGAAAAGCCAGACACTGAGCGCTGAATTGAGTCGACCCGGCAACAACAGCACGGGCCGCACGCCGACAAAGCCGAATGCAGCCGTCTCGCCCGGTGTGAGTGCCAAGCCGTGCACCGTCAGTTCTCCTTCACGGGCAAGCGTCTGCACGCTGCTGTCGTTGCGTCCGCTTCCTGTTCCACCGATTGCGACAATCGCATCGGCGCTTTCAGCCGCCATGGCGACATCAAGACCGCGGCCACTCTCGTCCAATCGCGCCGCGCCACCACGCCGCTCTATGTCGGCCGCAATGAGGCGCGCGGCCGCTGTTATGATTCCGCTGCCGCGTACAGGCAGGACGCGGATACGCGGCTCGCGCACGGTAACGCGCGCAATCCCAGCCGCAGAAAAAGCGGCGAGATCCATGCTGCGCAGTCGCTCGCCGGCTCGACGCAACGGGATTGCCGAATTGGTGTCGGTCCCGGGTGCCAGCACCCCGTCGCCGGGATTGATGGCAAGAAGCGCTTCGGCGCGACCGTCGATGACCTTGACCGCATCAATCGGTGCAACGCTATCCGTTCCGGCCGGGAGCGCCTGACCAGCCTCGATGCGCGAGGGTGTGCGCACAAGTGGCGATGGAGCATGGCCGCCCGCGCCCAAGGTCTCGTCCGAATTCAGTGCCCACCCGTCCTGCAGCGCGAGAGCAGAGGCGGGACGAACTGGAGCCAGTACGTCAGCTGCGAGAGCGCGCCCCGTCGCCGAAAAGACTTCGACAGTTCGCGGGGTGACGGGTTTTACGTCGGCATCGACCGTCAGCAAAACATCGGCAAGCGGCGTCAACTTCGCGATCGTCTGTATTGTCTCCGACACCGCCATTGCACGCTTGACCTTGTTACACCCAGAGCATTCAGTTTAGCTCAACATCGCTGCGGGATGCAGCGCGGCTTTCTATTGGTGAAATCGGGGGAAGTAGGCGTGTTTACCACCACAAAAGGCAAGGCTCTTTTAACAACCACCACCGGCGCACTGCCCCGTCCCAATTGGTACACCGAAAACCTTCGCGGCATTCCCCTGTCCCAGGGATTTTCCCGCCTCGCCTACCGTGAACAGCATTTCGACTGTCTCGCATGTCATGTCGCCGCACAGCATCGCGCGGGCATCGACATATTCGTGGATGGTGACACGCGACTGGACGACGACGTCGCCGGTCGCGGATGGGTGAGCTACGTAACTGAACGGGTTGCCGGCATCGGTGCCCCGCGCGTGGAAGTTCCGCCCGCCGGCTTTATGGCCGACAAGGGCCCGGGCGATCTGATGTGGGAAGTCATCGAAACGCGCATGACTCCCCCGGTGACCGGCAAGATCGGTGAAACGAGCCTGCAGCTCGATCGTGCCTACAAGGCCATCGCCCCCATGACAGACAGGCCAGTCAAGATTGGCTCGATCTCGGCACAGATTCTGGCGCTGATGCTCACCAACGAGCACTACAAGGACAGATACAACCTGCTGATGGATCTGTCGGCTGCTCTCAATAAAGAGTATCACGCACTCGCCGACGCCGGCGCACCCCTCGTACAGATCGAGGAGCCAGCGATCCATCAGGTCATTGCCGATCCCAATCAACCGATCAAACCGGAAAAGTGGGTTGAAGCTTTCAACGTCGAGGTGAAGGGATTGCGCGATAAATGCGAGGTCTGGTGTCACACGTGCTGGGGCAGTCCAGCCGCGCAACGTGTGGCCAGCAAGGATCAGTCATACAAGGCAGCGTTGCCGTATCTCGACCAACTCGACGTCGACGTCCTTACGGTGGAAGGCGCTTTTAATCGGGGCATGGATCTCGAGCACGTCGGCAAGATGATTTCAAAGGACAAGAAGATCGCGCTCGGCGTCATCAGCCATCGCACGCTTCAGGTCGAGCGACCGGAGGAAGTCGCCGAGCTTATCCGCAAAGCACTGAAGCATATCGAACCGGAACGGCTGATCCTGACCAGCGATTGTGGCTTTGGGCGCCAATCGATGAGTCGAATGCACGCGTTCTACAAAATGGTCGCCCTGACACGTGGCACCAATATCGTGCGCAAGGAACTGGGAATTGAGGAAGCATATATCCCGGCGACGGATCGGAAATTGTCGATGGTGCCACTCACGGCATGAGTGAAGGATAGATGAGCGAGACTGTAATGAATTCTGCGTGGCTTGAAATGCCCGTTACCCGCGTTGCGGGTGCGCAAGAAGTTGTCCGCACTGAGTTCAGGCGACCTAATCGTCGCCGAGTGCACCGATCCGCTGACCAGCATCGACATTCCGAATCTCTTGCGCCAGACCGGTGATGCGCTCGAAGAAAAATCGGAAGCCGACGGCGTGCTGACCTTTCGTATCCGCAAAAAATAGCGCCGCCGGATCAATCCAGACGGAAACCCTTCGCTCGCACGAAAGCGCCGAAATCGGCGCGCAATGGAACGGCATATTGCCGCGCCTTGTCTTCCGACCAGCCGTAAAAATCGCTGCGGCCGAAGCGCTCAATGTCTCTTTGATTACGAAACGGACGCCTGGCCGCACGCCGGCGGTCGTAAGCGTCGATTTTGGCCGCCAGGTCGCCGTCCTTGAAGCGTTCTTCATGGACCGTCGTATCCAGTGACAAACGAGACGTGATGCCGCTTTCCTCGGCCGGCCAGCCAAGACACATGCCGGCAACCGGAATGACTTTCTCGGGCAACGCCAGCATTTCACTGACGGTCGCGGCATGGTCGCGGATAACGCTGATCGGGCAGCATCCGAGGCCGACCGCCTCGGCTGCTCGCAAAAACGTCGTCATGACAATGGCGGCATCAACCGCCGCGTTGAACAGCAGATCAAGATGGTCATTCGGAAAGGGCTTGCCCCGCATTTCCGAGATTTTCGGCAGCCGACGGCCATTGGCGAGGAAGACCAGAAACACCGGCGCCTCTCGCACCCACGGCATTTCCGTAAGCAGGTCGGCGATAGCATTTATTTTCCTTTTGTCACGAATAACGAGAATGTCCGCTTGCTGAAGATCACTCTTCGACGGCGCTGACAGCGCGCAGGCGCACAGCAATCGCAGCAATCGAGGCTCGATGTCGCGCGCCAGATAGCGTCGATGCACGCGATGCGCGGAAATCCGGGCAATTTCATCCAGGCCGGCAAGACCATCGTCGATTTCCAGTCGCTCGCCAAAACGTTCGAAAAGCGCGGTTTGTATCAGCGGGACGGGATCGGACATCGCGGTGACTCCTTGACCGAATAGCTGCTTGCCACGCTATCGTGGCGTGGGGGATGATGGGTCAAACAGAACAAAGAACAAGCGAGTTGGGAGGATGATCATGAGCCTGAATTGCCGGCACGAGTGGCATTGGATGCCGCTCCTCTTCGCTGCAGCACTCTTGTTCGCTGGCAGCGCCAAAGCCGAAACGCGCACCGTTCGTATCGCCACGCAATATGGCATTTCCTATTTGCCCATGACCATCATGGCGGAAAAGAATCTGCTCGAAGCCGAAGGCAAGAAGCGCGGGCTGGATCTGAAGGCCGAATGGGTTCGTTTCACCGGCGGCCCGCCCATGAACGAAGCATTGATTTCCGGGAATCTGGATTTCGCCTCAGGCGGAGTGGGCCCGCTGGTCACGATCTGGGCGCGTACCAAGGACAATCTCAAGGTCAAGGGAATCGCCGCACTTAACTCGATGCCGCTGTGGCTCAACAGCATCAATCCTGGCGTGAAGACCCTCAAGGACTTTACCGACAAGGATCGCATCGCCCTTCCCGCGGTTCGCGTTTCGATGCAAGCCGTCATATTGCAGATGGCAGCGGAGAAAGAATTCGGCGCAGGCCAACAGCACAAGCTCGACCCGTGGACTGTGTCATTGAGCCATCCCGACGGACTGGCCCAGATGATGAGCGGCAAGTCAGAAATTACGGCGCACTTCACCTCTGCACCGTTCATGTATCAGGAGCTGGAGGACAAGCGCGTCCACCGGGTCCTCAACAGCTACGATGTGTTCGGCGGGCCCACACGTTCAACGTCGTTTGGGCGACGGCGAAACTCTATGAAGGCGAGCCGAAAGTGGTGCAGGCCTTTCTTGCCGCGCTTCGCACCGCGATGAAAGAGGTCAATGACGATCCCGCGGGCTCGGCCGCGCTGTGGGTGAAGGCTGACAAGTCAAAACTGACACCCGCGGAAGCCGAGAAAATTGTTCGCGACAAGGACAACACCTGGACCATGACCCCACAGAAAGTCATGGTTGTCGCCGACTACATGGCGCGTGTCGGAATGGTTCCGGCAAAGGCGACAAGCTGGAAG
Organism: uncultured Alphaproteobacteria bacterium; assembly: GCA_963707615.1. Lineage (GTDB taxonomy): Bacteria > Pseudomonadota > Alphaproteobacteria > Rhizobiales > Xanthobacteraceae > Pseudolabrys. The sequence continues at coordinate 589,570 of CAVPQT010000004.1, read as the reverse complement.
GATATGTTTGTCATCGACATCCACGACTTGCCCGGCAGTTGAGAACGGATGCAAGGCACCAATCAATGACATCCGCGCTGCTTGAGGTGAAAGGAGTAACGCTCCAGTACAAGACTCCGCGACATCTGGTGACCGCGACCTATCGGGTGGATTTCTCCGTTCATCAGGGCGATCGCTACGTCATTCTCGGACCGTCTGGCTGCGGCAAGACGACTTTGCTGAAAGCCGTGGGCGGATTTATGCCGCCCGTCGAAGGCTCGATCCGCATGAACGGCAGGCCCGTCGAGCATCCGGGGCCCGATCGCATGATGGTTTTTCAGGAATTCGAACAATTGATGCCGTGGAAGACCGTCTATCAGAACGTCCTGTTTCCGATGAAGGTGACGAAGAGATTTGCCGCGACCGACGCCTCGGAGCGCGCCAATGCGGTGATCGAAAAGGTGGGGCTTACCCAGTTCCGGGATATCTACCCGCACATGTTGTCGGGCGGCATGAAAATGCGGGTCGCGATCGCGCGCGCGATGGCGATGGAACCCGACATTCTGCTGATGGATGAACCATTCGCCGCGCTTGACGCGCTCACCCGCAGGACAATGCAACAGGAGTTGCTGTCATTGTGGGACCAACTGCGGTTCACAGTCCTCTTCGTGACACACTCGATCGAGGAAGCGATCATCATCGGTTCGCGAATTCTCGTGCTGTCGCCGCACCCAGGACGCGTCCGCGCTGAACTTGACGCTGAGGGCCTTGATCACAACAGCGTCGGCCGGCCCGAATTCGGAATCCTCACAAACCGCATCCATACGTTGCTCTTCGGCGAGACGCATCAACTGCAAGCGCAACAGGAAGTACGGGCGTGACCGCGCCGCCCTCACAAAAGCCCGCGCAAGTTCGTCGACCGGAATTCGAGGTCGAACTGACTGACGCCCACGCGATCGGCGATGTCGAGCGGCCGCTCACGATCACCGAACGCCTCGTCAACAACGAGGCGGTGCAGCGGCTGACGATCCTCGTGACGCTTATCGTCGTCTGGGAAGTCTATGCACGCTGGCTCAACAACGGCCTGCTTTTTCCTACCTTCACTGAAACAATCAGGACATTTTCGAAGGACATCGCCAATGGCGTCCTCATCGATCGCACCATCACGTCTTTGCGAACACTTGCGATCGGTTACGCCCTGGGCCTTTTGTTGGCCGCCGTGCTCACCACTGTCGCTGTTGCAAGCACCGCCGGCACCCGCGTTCTCTCAACGCTGACCGCCATGTTCAACCCTTTGCCGGCTATTGCTCTATTGCCGCTGGCATTGATCTGGTTTGGGCTGGGCACACCGTCACTGGTGTTTGTCATTGTTCATTCGGTGCTGTGGGCCGTGGCGCTCAATACACTGATCGGCTTTCGCAGCGTGCCGGAAACACTGCGCATGAGTGGCCGTAATGTCGGGCTAAAGGGTGCGCGTTATGTTGGACTCATATTGATTCCAGCGGCGTTCCCTTCGATCCTTGCCGGTCTCAAGATCGGATGGGCTTTCGCCTGGCGCACGCTCGTTGCTGCCGAACTTGTCTTCGGTGTTTCCGCGCGTTCCGGAGGAATCGGTTGGTACATTTTTGAAGCCAGAAACGATCTCGACACGGCGACGGTTTTCTCCGGGCTTCTCGCCGTCATCCTTATCGGTCTCGTCGTTGAGTCTGTAATTTTCCGCACAATAGAAGCGCGCACGGTCAATCTTTGGGGCATGCAACGATGATCGGCAGCACTCTTGTTTCCGGTGCTGATTGAATGCTGGCCGGACTTAGCTACGAGACGATCGGCTTTCTTTGGCTCGGCGCGCTTGTCGGCGGCATCGCTGCCGGCGGAACCGGCTTCGCATTCGGCCTCGCCGCATCGTCAATCTGGCTGCACTATATCGATCCTCTGCAGTCCGGAATACTTGTCGCCGGCTGCGGACTTTTGTTGCACCTCACGACGATCTGGCAGCAGCGCCAGCACGTCGAGCCGGCGCGCATTTGGCCCTTCGTGGTTGGTGGCTTATTCGGTGTCCCCATTGGCGTGCACTTTCTTGCATATACCGACGCCGCCTCTTTGAAGATCGTGTTGGCCGTGTTTCTGATCGTGTTCGGTACCTATGCGTTTCTTGCGCCCAAACTCGCGACCGTGACCGGCGGCGGTCGTCCAGCCGACGTCTCGATCGGCTTCCTGGGCGGGGTTCTGGGCGGGCTCGGTGGCTATTCCGGAGTCCTGCCCACAATCTGGACACAGCTGCGCGGATGGCCGAAGGAAACGGCGCGTGCTGTATACCAGCCCTACGTAATCGTCATGCAAGCTGTGACACTGGCAGGCATATTGTGGGTCGCATTCGATCGCGCCGGTCTCAATTTATTGATCGTGATATTGCCGCCACTTTTTCTTGGGACGTGGATCGGTTGGAAACTCTACGGCAAGCTTGACGATCGGCGGTTTCGCCAGGCGCTCGCCGTACTTCTAATCGCGTCGGGTGTAACGCTCATCGTCTAGATCCTTCGTCGCGCAGAACCATCCCCGCTTATGGCTATATGTGTCACTGCAACCAACCGCAGATTCAAAGATGGCAAATGGTGATTACGAAGTGGTGGTCGTCGGTGGCGGCGCGGCCGGCGTGGCGGCAGCCCGGCGACTTCACACGGCGGGAGTGAAGTGCCTGATCATCGAGGCTCGTCCCAGGCTTGGCGGTCGCGCATGGACCGTTGCAGGGCCTTCGGGATCTGCGCTCGATCTCGGCTGCGGTTGGCTTCACTCTGCCGATCGAAACCCATGGGCGGTAGTTGCTCAGGAACAGAACCGGACAATTGACAAGACACCACCACCATGGCGACGCCGATCGACAGTCGGTTTTCCCGAAGGACAGCAGCGCGAATTTATCGAAGCACAAGAACAATTTTCCGCGCGGGTCAGCGAACGGGCCGCCAGAAAGCCGGACGTTTCAGCCGCAACCCTTCTTGAACGCGGCAACCGTTGGAACGATCTCATCAACGCTGTGGGCACCTATATCAGCGGCGCCGAACTTGATCAGGTTTCAGCGCTCGACTACGACAACTACGACGATACGGGAGTGAACTGGCGTGTCGTCGAGGGATACGGCACCACGATTGCAGCCTGTGGTGAAGGGCTGCCGGCTGTCCTTGGTTGTCCGGTGAACCGGATCAACCATCATGAAAAGCGTCTTAAGGTCGAGACTTCGCAAGGGGTTGTTGCAGCCGATCAAGTGATCGTCACGCTGCCCACCACACTTCTCGCCGAGAACCCGGGATTGTTCTCTCCGGGCCTGCCGCAGAAGACAGAAGCCGCGCAGGGATTGCCGCTCGGTCTCGCCGACAAACTTTTTTTGACTCTGACGGATCCGGAAGAGTTTGAAAAAGACAGCCGCATGTTCGGTGCGACCGACCGAACCGCGACCGCAACCTATCATTTTCGGCCATTTGGTCGCCCGCAAATCGAGGCGTATTTCGGAGGCCGGTTGGCAAGAGAGCTTGAAGCAGGAGGAGAGCACGCGTTCTTCGACTTCGCGCTTTCCCAACTGACGGGCCTGCTTGGCAGCGCTTTCAGGGATCGCGTCAAGCCTCATTCGAATCCACCGATGGAGCTCCGATCCGTATTCGCGCGGCTCGTATTCATACGCACGCCCCGGGATGGCGGATTGCCGCATGAAATTGGCGGCTCCGGTCGATGACCGGCTGTTCTTTGCCGGCGAAGCATGCTCTCAACACGATTTCTCGACTGCGCACGGGGGCTGGATCACTGGCGTCGCCGCGGCCGAACAGGCCCTATCCGCGCGCACTCGGGCGTGAGATCGTCGGGCGTTTCGTTCCCCTGGATCAGCTTCTGTCGCTCGAGACAGCCCCAGCGTCGGTGTCAGCAATCTCGTCACCAGACAAAATGGCAAAGCATTTTTCTGAAGCGCGTCCGGCCAGTCGTTCATTGCACTGGAGCGAGGCAAATCGGGAAAAGTTTTTCCTGTGCCGGATCGGCCTCCTCGACATTGTCGGCCATTCCAAATAAAACCTGTTAGATAAATTTTCGGGCGACGCGGAATGTTAAAAGCCTCCATGCGCGTTCGGTTCTGGGGCGTTCGAGGAAGTATCCCGTGCCCTGGCCCCTCGACAATCCGTTATGGCGGCAACACTCCGTGCATCGAAGTTCGCTGTGGCGACCATGTGCTCATTTTCGATGCCGGAACGGGATTGCGCTCGCTCGGCATCGAGCTTCTGAAGGACACGAGCATCCGTAATGTCGATATCTTCATCACGCACTGCCATCTCGACCACGTTTCCGGTCTGCCGTTCTTTACGCCATTCTTTCGGAAAGACTTCCGCGTACGAGTCTGGGCGGGAAATCTAAAGCCGTCGAACAGCATTGAAAGAGTCATGCGCTCGCTCATGAGCTCGCCGTGGTTTCCCGTGCCGATGGATGTTTTCAAGGCGAAGATCGAATTCCAGGATTTCAAATCCGGCGACGTCCTTCGACCTCATGACGACGTCACATTGCGAACCACATTGCTCGATCATCCTGACGGGACCAATGGCTATCGTCTCGAATACGGAGGCCGCGTCTTCGCCCTGCTCTGTGACACAGAAGGGTTTCCCGGCAAGCGAGACTCCGAGATGGTCGAGCTTGCCCGCCACGCCGATCTTGCACTCTATGATTCCACGTTTACTGAGAGCGAGATCGTGTCAAAGGCGGGTTGGGGCCACTCGACATGGATGCGGGGTGTTCGGCTAGCGAACGAAGCCGAGGTCAAACACCTGTGTCTGTTCCATCATGACCCGTCGCATGACGACGACTTCATGGACAAACTGGCAGCCGAAGCAACCGACGTACGCGCCGGAACAATCGTTGCCAGAGAGGGTCAGATTATCGATTTGTGATCAGATCGATCGACGCGGTGGCGATCGTCTGCGTTCCATGCTGGTCGAGCGCAAACAGCGGTCGATAGTCGTGGACATCTTCGGCGTCGAGGATGGCCATCGTACGATTGTCCAAGATCAGCCAGCGCTGTTCATGCCGAACGGCAACGACAGCGTGCCCCGTCTCGCGCTTCTCATCCTGCACAATGATGAGGCGAAGATCGTCGGCAGTAATTCCCAATTCCCGAAGTACAACATATTTCACGATTGCGTAGTCCTCGCAGTCGCCGGCTCCGCTGCCCAGCGTCTGCAACGGAGAAGCCCAGAAGTCGGCAACGCCATATTGCACCCAATCGCTTGCCGGCCTTATGGCCATGTTGACTGCGCGATTGACCCATCCAAAACGGACGCGACCATCGCGTTGGGCGCCGATGTCGACGATGGACAGGAATTGACGTGCGGCTGGCGTACACGCGGTCTCGCTCGTGCGGCAGGCGCTGACGGCCGCTTCATCGGCAAGCAGGCGCGACTGCAATTCGTTCCACTTTGCGGATATATCCGCCACGCTCATCGTCGATGAACTGTAGCGCTTGCCAAGCGCATCGGAGTTCTGCGCACGCAGATCCGTAGCGAAGCCGCCCAATTGCGGCACGGAAAAGTCGCCCGATTTAGTGTCCTGCGTGAGGGGAGCCGCTGTGCTTCCGATTGTCTCTGGCGCTGAGGCAGATCGGCCTGCGTGCATATCCGCCAAGGCAACGCCGCAGCAAACGGCGAGCAAAAGTAGAATATGCCCTGTGCGAGCAATTGCAGACATGATGAGCGCCCCTGTTTTCCGGAATGTCGGTCGGGGTGGCCCGATCCCATTCCTGGAGATTTACGGGCAGTTTTGCGCTCAAGCGTTTGCTATCGAGTTTACGGAGCCCGTTTCTGTCCGGCCTTATTGGGCGTTGCGGTAAATCGAATCTGAAAAGCGGTCTTTGATCGCTACTTTCCGCACCATTGCTCGAAACGTAATGCGCAAGGGCGCCTCAAAGGGGCCGAAACGGTTACCCGAAGGTTAATCGGGCCGAGCGCAACTTAGGATTTTTGGAAAGTCTCGATCAACGAACGCCGTAGTTCGAAAAATCTTCGGCGATTTTCGTTTCAAGGTTTTTTGCGGCAGTAACATCGGCGTTGCCGCCGGAAGCATCGCCCTTCTTTATTCGCGCAAGCCCGCGACCATAAAGTGCGCTTGCCATCTTCGGTTCGATGCGCAGCGCGGAACTGTAGTCCTCGATCGCGGAATCGAAGCGGCCCATCTTCAGGTAGATCAATCCGCGAGAGTCAAATGTTGCAGCATCATTAGGCTGCACCGAAAGCGCCTTGTTGCAATCCGCGAGTGCCGGCTGCAACTCGCCGAGGATTGCGCGGGCCCAGCAACGTCCGTTCCAAACCGCTTCCAGATTTGGGGCAAGACGAATGGCCTCGCCGTAGTCCTGTGCCGCTTTTTGATAGTCGTGACGCTTCTGATTGACCTCGCCGCGATTGGCGAAAGCCCTGGCGTAATCAGGCTGAAGCTTGATCGCTTCGTCGAAATCCTTGATCGCGCGGTCGTACTCTCCCTTTTTCTGAAGAGCGACCCCCCGATTGTTGAATGGTTTTGCGAACGCCGGATTCAACTTGATCGCTACATCGTAGTCACTGATGGCGAGATCAAAGTCACCCTTCGCAGCGTAAGCATTTCCGCGATTGGTATATGCGACCGCCAGAACCAGCGTCGTCTCTTTTCCCGATTCGATCAGCGCCGTGCAGCCCTTGATTTGCGGCTCGGGAGAGCTGCGGTCAGCGCCATTGCACAGCTGAATGTTCTTCAGCTTGGAGGCGAATTTTCCGGTTTCTTCAGCGGCCATCGCTGACGCGATCGGCAAGACCAGCGTCAAAACGAAAGCGGCGCTTCCCTTCAGTTTCATATTTCTTCCGAAGGCAAGCGCCATCCCAATAACCGCGCGTCGTAAATCGCGGCGGTGCTTTGGCGAGGTCGGCTGTGTCGACATCGACTACACCAAATACAGCTTACGGCGTCAGCAGCCTCGACAAATGTCGAGATTGGGCTTTCGGTCCATCGCGCTCGGCGCCTGCGGCGCCGCTGCCTTGGTCTGCTTTTCCGTTACCTTGTCCTTGCCCTCTTCAATGAGGGTAGAGAACTTCACGGAGCCGTCGTCCGAGATCTCGACGCGTGGTGTCGTGCCTCTGATGCCCATGGTCGCGACGGGAGTATCGACTTTCATGTCGCCGGACTTTGCAATCTTGCCGGCAACGAAAGTGAACGTACCCTTGGTCAGGCTGAGCAGAGTCGAGTTCGACTTGCTGTTCGGATCGTAGATGAACTCGGTCATCGTCATGCGAGCATTGCTCGACAGATCGAAAGCGGTGCCATCGGTGAACGTAATGCCAACCTTGCCATCGGCACCGGTCGAAAGAACGTCGCCGAGATAGATCGGATCACCGATCTTCGCCTGGCCAGGCTGATTGCCAAGCGCGGCCTGGACGACCACCGCACTCACGTGCTCGACAGTCACCAAACCTGCGGCAGTAATCACCTTGCCGATAGGCTTTATCGAAGCGTCTTGGACGGCAGGCTGAGCCTGAACATTCTGTGCCTGTGTCGCGGTGGAGAATCCACCAATCGACAAAAAGGCACCCGTTACGAAGACGGCAATTGGATGCGCGCGCATCGTCCTACCCTTTGGGCGGGTGTCCTTGGTTACAAGTAGCAGTATTAGGGAGGGCCAGCAATAAGGGGGGCGGCCAATTCGGGCAGTATACTTTACCTGTATCGTTCCGGTGGTCTCGGGGTCCGTTTCAACTCTGGCGTTTGGTTTGTGACTAAATGTGACATAAAAATCAGCGTAAAACCCTCAAGATAAACCATTAATTTCAACCCATATACCGTGTAGCCGTTGATTTAAATTGTAATCAGAGCGATAGTTTTAGGGCCAAGACCATTTAAGCGCTGGCACCAAGTTAAAGCAATAAAAGGCAGAACCAGCGCCTGTGCAGAGGGGCCAGTGTCCCGAAATTTGGACGTCACGCCGGACGGTGGGGCGACTGGCTTTGCTTGTGAGCCAGTGGCTACGCTTTTTGTCGCCCGAATCGAAAGCGTAGCTGGCGCGTGCACTCTTGTGCGGCCGGGCGAACTACCGGTTGAGATCAAGATCGGCGATCCCGTCTGCCAGGATCACATCATCGAAACGTCAGCGGGCGGCAGAGTCGGTATTCGTTTCATCGATGGCACCGTATTTAATTTGTCGGACCGCGCCCGTCTTGCGGTGAAGGAGTTCACCACTGGTGCTTCGCCGAACGCCCTGTTCGATGTGAGCAACGGCACCTTCGCCTTCATCGCGGGCCAGATGGCCAAGTCTGGCCACCTCTGCATTGAAACGCCGTTTGGAAAAATTCGTGGACGCAGCGGCGCCGGCGGGATTGGCATGCTGTCGCTGGTCTCATTGTTCTTCGCCGCGATAGAAAACGCCAAGGCCGATGACTCCCAACGTCTCGCATCTGGACGACGGCCAAATTAATTATCAGGACACTCAGGAATTCAAAGACGCGCCGGTCGGCACGATCGAATTGATCATTCCCGCGACGGCCACCGAGCCCGAACAGCACATTATGCTGGGTGACGCCAGCGAATCGATCATCATTCGCAAGCTGACGAACTCGACTGTCGTCAGCTATGTCCAGAACAGTCTTTCGGAAATGTTGCGGTTCGGTAACGCCGCAAATGATGCAATTCATCTTTACTCGATAGGACAATCGGGACCCGCGGGCTTAGGAAATGGCGGATCGAGTACGCCACCGCCAACCGGAGGACCTCCGCCATTCGTCCTGCCTATCAATTTCATTCCGTCCGGCCCCAATGGCGCAGGACCGAATTCGGGCAGCGGTGGCACGGGAAATGGTGGGACCGGCGGAATCTCTGATCCATTGCCGGTTCAGCTGCCGCCCCCGCCGAAAGCGGGGCCCGGCGAGATCGTCGAAACATTTCCGAGCACCAACAACCCCGACCCGAACACGACAACCGGTCCGGTTCCGGTCCCGGGAGTCACAGTCGGTGCACCGACATTCGCTTGGTCGAACGGTTTGCTCACCGATCCGGGTGTCACGCCGGCGGCCGCCTTGGCCGCTGCAAGCACCCTGACGGTGAATGGCCCTGTCTTTACGTACACAATTGATCACGACAACCTGGTGGATTTTCTCGCGGCCGGCGAGACGCTCACGGTCACTTACAGCACGACCATCAACGGCAGTCCGTCACAGCCGATCGTCGTCACGATCGTTGGCACCAATGACCAGCCCGTAATTGTGGCCGGCGCAGCGAGTGGCGTTACCGAACAGGTCCATCAGACGAGCCAGCCCGTCGCAGTGACGGACGAAAAGTCAGGCACGCTCCAGTTCACCGACGTCGATTTCAACGACACGCATCAAGTGGCCGTCACGCTGTCGACCGCGGCACCACCGACCTGGTCGCCGCACGGGACAGTTCCAACTCAGGAAATGACAGCCATCGTGAATTCGCTGACGACGAGCATGGCGAACGCCCTGACGGCGAGTATCCAGGCTGGCGACGATAGTACCGGCACCGCTGATCACACAGGAACGATCCACTGGGCCTTCAGCGCTTCCGACAAGAATTTCGACTTCCTCGCCGCCGGCGAGACGCTGACGCTGACCTACAATGTCCTCGTTACCGATGACAGCGGCGTCGCTCTCGCCAATTCCGCGGTCAAGACAATCACCGTCGTCATCACAGGCACAAACGACCAGCCGGTGATCACTGCCGGTGCGACCGCGGCAATCACCGAGCAGGCTCATCAAACCAACCAGCCTGCGGCCATTACGGACGACGCATCGGGCACGCTGGCATTCACCGATGTCGATCTCACCGATACACATACTGTGAGCAGCACTGTTGGTTCGGCGGTCTGGTCAGGCGGCAACAGCCTGCCCAGCGACCTGAACAATACAACGCTGGCCAATGCGTTCACGGTCGGGATGCAGACCGGCGATGACAGCACCGGCGGCGCCACCGGCACCATTCATTGGGCTTTCAGTCTGCCGGACAAGGACTTCGACTTCCTGGCCGACGGCGAGACGCTCACGCTGACCTACAATGTTGTCGTCACTGACAACAGCAGCACCGATAATGCTGCCTCGGCGGTCAAGACCGTCGTCGTCACCATTACCGGCACGAACGACCAGCCGGTGATTATCTCGACGCCTGATCAGCTCAGCAACTCGATTACCGAGACCGCAGATCAGACCGCCAATCCGGCTGACGTTCACAGCGTCGGCGGGGTCGTCAACTATACCGACGTCGATCTCACCGATGTCGACCAAATCAATCATACTGACGCCACGGCTGTGTGGTTGGACCGCGACGGCAACAGCCACGACATAACCGATCCGGCGATCGTCGCTGCCGCCGAATTGACGTTCAGTCCTGTCGATCAGGATGCCAACAGCGCGACCTGGACCTACAAGGTCGCCGATGGCGCGCTCGATTTTCTGCGTGAAGGCGAGACGCTCACCGTCACCTACACCATTACGGTGCAGGACGATTCCGGTACCGACAACGACACCTCGACCACACGCGATATCGTCATCACCATCACCGGTACCAACGACCAGCCGGTGATCGAGGCGGACGCCACGGGCGGTATCACCGAGCAGGTCCATCAGACCAGCCTGGCCGACACGGACGACACGTCAGGCACACTGAACTTCACCGATGTCGATCTCACCGATAAACACACCGTGTCGGTCGAGTTGTCGGCCGCAAACCCGCCATTGTGGTCGGCATCGGGCGGGACCATCCCGGCGCAGACGCTCACGGATGTGGCGACGGCGCTGACTGCAGAAGTGGAAACCGACAGCACCGGTACCGGCAGTGGCACGATCAACTGGGCGTTCAGCCTGCCGGACAAGGATTTCGACTTCCTCGCTGCCGGCGAGACGCTGACGCTCACCTACAACGTCATCGTCACCGACGACAGTAACGGCGACAATCCTTCGTCCGAGATCAAGACCGTCACAATTACGATCACTGGCACCAACGACCAGCCGGTCATTGCGGCGTCGGCCACGGCCGGCATCACCGAACGGGTGCATCAGACCAATCTGCCCGATGCCACTACGGATGACACATCGGGCACGATGAACTTCACCGATGTCGATCTCACCGATAAGCACACGGTGGATCGCAGTTTGGCTTCAGCCGTCTGGTCCGATGGCACCACCCTGCCCAGTTATCTGACCAACTCTTTGCTGACGAACGCGTTCTCGGTAAAGATCCTCAGCGGCAATGACAGTACCGGAACCGGCGGCGGTACAGTCAGCTGGGCCTTCAGCCTGCCGGACAAGGATTTCGACTTCCTCGCTGCCGGCGAGACGCTGACGCTGACCTACAACGTCATCGTCACCGACGACAGCAGCACCGACAACAATGCATCGGAGGTCAAGACCGTCACCATCACTGTCACTGGTACCAACGACCAGCCGGTGATTGCGGCGAACGCGACGGCGACCCTCACCGAGCAGGTCCATCAGACGAACCTCGCGGATGCGGACCATACGTCGGGCAACCTGAACTTCACCGACGTCGACCTAACCGACAAGCATGGCGTGTCGGTCGAATTGTCGGCCACGAACCCGCCACTGTGGTCAGCCCCCGGCGGCACGATCCCCGCACAAACGCTTACGGACCTGGCGACCGCGCTGACGGCACAAGTGGCTACCGACAGCAATGGCACCGGCAGCGGAACGGTCCACTGGGACTTCAATCTCCCGGACAAGGATTTTGACTTCCTGGCCGACGGCGAGACGTTGAAGCTGACCTATAACGTCATCGTCACCGATGACAGCAATACCGACAATGCATCGTCCACGATCAAGACCGTGACCATCACTGTCACTGGCACCAACGACAAGCCGGTGATCGATGCGCCATCGTCAGGAGACGTCTTCGAGCTGCCGAATCAGACCAATGTGTCGACGCCCGATACAGGAATCGGCACGCTCGGCTTCCACGACGCCGACCTCACCGACACGCACACAGTGACCGACAGCTTCGTCTCGGCAGTCTTGTCGACGGGCGGGAGTTTGCCGGCTGGCCTGTCAAGCCTGCTGGCAAACGCGCTGACGGTCGGGATATCGTCAGGCGACGACAGCACCGGCGATGGCAGTGGCACGGTCCACTGGAATTTCAGCCTGCCGGACAAGAATTTCGATTTCCTCAATAACGGCGACACAATTACCGTCACCTACAACGTGACGGTCAAGGACGATAGCGGAACTGACAACGCTTCATCTGTCACCCAGCCCGTCACCGTCACCATCCACGGCACGAACGACAAGCCCGTCGTGGCTCTCGGCGGCGGCTCGTACTCCCTCGATCAATTCAACACTTTCGATTACGGCGTCTGGAAAGAACAGAACGACGACTTCAATGCCGTCAACGGCAGCCCGACCTCCGGCGAATTCCAGATCGCGCACGATCCGACGACCGCGGCGGGTAACTTGCAGATTCGCCTGACCGACCTGGACGAGGAAGTCGGCGCACCCGACCTGGTGTCGCGCAGCTTCAATCTCAGCGGAGCGACATCGGCCACGCTGACGTTTGATTACCGCAGGGACATTCCCGACGGGGAGACGAACGACCAGTTCTTCGTGCAGATTTCGAACGACGGTGGCGCCACCTTCAAGACAATTGGTCAGATCGGCGCGACCGGCAACGGTAGTTTCGTCGACGGCTCTTATAAGACATTCAGTTACAATCTGCTGTCGTCCGAAATCACATCGAACACGATCGTACGATTCTCAGTTGGGGATGATGTCGATGATGGCGACGTCGTGTACGTCGACAACGTCAAGATGGCGTACACGACCGGCTCGTCCTCGCCGAATATTACGGTCAACTTCACCGAGAACAGTGCTGTCGGACTCTCGGCGGCCGTCAGCGATGTCGACGATACCCAGATGTCGGGTGCGGCGATCACGATCACCAATGCCAAAGGTGGCGACTACCTTTCGATCAGCAACCTCGCGGCACTTGCCGCGCTCGGCATCACAGTTGCCCCGGGCAGCGACGCCACGCATCTCAACCTGACGGGCACAGCCAGCAAGTCCGCCTACGCAAGCGCGCTGGCCCTCGTCGTATTCAGCAACACCAGCGACAACCCCGACACGACGGACCGGACCGTCACCGTGACTGTCACCGACGCGCACGGCGGCGTGTCGGACCCGGCAACAGCAACAGTGCATGTCACCGCGGTGGATGATGCTCCGGTCATCTGGGCCCCGAGCTCGATTGCTTTTGCGGGAAATGCGCAGAACAGCGACGTCCCGCTCAACGTTCTGAAGTTCTCGGACGTCGACACGACTGGACCGGTGACCGTTACAATTTCGTCCGACGACTCGAGCATGGACATCCATGCGACAAGCTCGGGCGGCGTGACCGTGACCGGTGCCGGTGACGACAACGTCACATTCACCGGCACGATTGCCGATCTCAACGCTTACTTCGCGGCAAACCATGCCACGTTGCAGCTGAATGACACGTCAGCCGACACCCTGACCATCACCATCAATGACGGCGCCGGCGGAATCGATACGCAAGTCATCACCGGCTACAACGCCAACAATCCGAGCTTCACCAGCGGCAACAACAATTTCAGCTTCCCGGGCAATAACATCTTCAACGTCAACACGACGTCGTTCGATGCCGGCGGCGGCAACGACACGATCGTCACCGCCTGGAACCACATCAACGCGACCGCCACGACCTACACGGGCGGCTCCGGAAATGACACGATCACGGCCGTTTTCAGCGCTGACCAGCTCGACGACGTATTGAACAGCTCGTTTTCGACCGTTCGAAACTTCTATGACGGCAGCCCCAATTCGGGAATGAACCTCGCCAACACCAGTTGGCATGCAATCGTTTCGACCGATTGGGAAACCGCGAAGCTCGGCCTTGCGGCACCCCGCGCGCCGGATAATTTCATCGCGCTGGACACCTGGTCGGGAGTCATTGGAACGGGCAACGTCGTAGCGACCGATGGCACGTCCGGCGCGACTTTCAACGGTACCTCGGGCAACGACGTCATCATCGGCGGTGCAACCGGCCAGACCCTGAACGGCGGCACCGGAAACGATGTCCTCGCGGCATTCCACACCGGGCCCAACACACTGAACGGCGGAGACGGCAATGATCTCCTGCTCGGCGGTACCGGCAACGACACGCTGAGCGGCGGCCTTGGCAACGACGTCATCGCCGGCGGCGCGGGCGCCGACACCATCGTGTGGGGTACCGAACCGCTTTCGTCCGCCAACGCGGACCTCGTCGTCGGCTACGATTACACCGAAGGTGACAAGATCAATCTGCAGAGCCTCGTGCCTTCGATCACCAACGGCAGCGCGTCTGACTATGTCCACATCGTCGGTAGCGGCAACAATCTGCTTGTTCAGGTCGACACCGACGGCACGGCCAACGGTGCGAATTTCACGACGGCCTACACGTTGCTCGGTGCGAACACCGATGGCGCGGATCTCGTGCGCGTCGCAATTGGTGGCCAGAATTTCGTCATGTCGGACAGTGGCGGCGTCTCGCCCGCCGCCGACCCGATCGTGCTCGACCTCGGCCCCCCTGGAATTTCCTTCACCTCGATGGCCAACGGCGTCTCGTTCGATATCAACGGCGATGGCGTCACCGATCATGTCGCATGGACCGCGGGCAATGATGGCTTCCTCGCCTACGATGTGAACGGCAACGGGACAATCGACAACGGCAACGAGCTTTTCACACCGAACTTCGCCGGCGGACACTTTGCCAGCGGTCTCGCCGCACTCGCGAGCCTTGACAGCAACGGCGACGGTGTAATCGACGCGGTCGACGCGGCTTATGCGAAATTGGAAGTGTGGCAGGACACCAACCACAACGGCATCGCCGACGCCGGAGAACTGTCCAGCCTTGCTGACAACGGCATCACAGCAATCAATCTCGATGGCACACCGGACAACGGAACCATTGACGGCCAACAGTTGCAGGCGCAGGGCACCTTCTCCAACGCCGACGGCACAACGGGTTCATTTGTTGAAGTCGCCCTCGACACCTCACTCGGGACTTCGCCCGGCGCCCATGCCGAGTCACCCTCGAGCAGCACCTTCACGGCCGGCGATGACACGATTTACGCGACGGCCGGCGGCGTTCTGACCGGCGGCGGCGGCAACGACACATTCGTCTTCAAGTCGGTCGCGGATTCTGCGCCAGGCGACGGCCAGTCCGACACGATCACCGACTTCACGCACAATTCGGATCATATCGATCTGTCGCAGATCCTGGGGTTGGCGAATATCCAAGGACAGGTTGCTTCGGCCAATACGGTCGACGCCAACAGCATCAGTTGGTTCGTGGACAGCGCAACACAATCAGACGGTCGTTTACGTCAACACGACCACGACGGCGAACCACGTGGATATGGAAATCCATCTGACCGGCACGAACATCAACCTCACCGGCTCGGATATTCTTCACCACGCCTAGGCCGCAAATCGGCATTGGCTGCGGCCTTTTTTGCCCAAAACAGAACGAGTTAGCGGCCATTCAGAGTTAACTGTGGCCCCGTGGCGCAAGCGACAAATTGCGGTATTCGTGGCATAGTTCATATAAGGGCGCTTGATTTCGGCTATGAAGATTGGCCTGTAGTGCCACTTAAAGCCCGTGAGCCTTGTCAGTACGTCGATGCAGCGTAACCAATCGGACCGAAAACAGGCCCCCGTTCGCTCGGAACTGGCTCAAGCACTTGCGGCCTGCCGCGGCGCCTTCTATGGCACCGCGGTCATCAGCGGCATGAGCAATATTCTCATGCTCACCGGCGCAATGTTCATGCTGGAAATCTATGATCGCGTGCTGCCCAGCCGCAGCATGCCAACTCTCGTCGGCCTCTTGGTGTTGGCTGTGACCTTGTTCACCGCCCTCGGCGTTCTCGATGCCATCCGCGGACGTATTCTGGTGCGCATCGGTGGCTCACTTGACGAAGCGTTGAGCGGCCGTGTCTACGACACCCTGATGCGCCTGCCCCTGCGGGTCGGCGCCCGGAGCGATGGTACGCAGCCGTTGCGCGATCTTGATGCTGTCCGTTCTTATCTCTCCGGTCTCGGTCCGGTGGCACTGTTCGATCTGCCCTGGATTCCGCTTTACCTCGCAATCTGCTTCGCATTCCACCCGCTCATCGGACTGACTGCGCTGGCAGGTGCGATCATTCTCATCGCACTGACCTTGCTCACAGAAATTCTCATGCGGGCACCCACCCGCGCCGCCACCGAAGCTGCCGTTGTCCGCAGCGGACTCGCAGAGGCCAGCCGCCGCAACGCCGAAGCGCTTGTTGCCATGGGCATGGCCGGGCGGATCGCCGCGCGATGGAATGAAGCGAACCGGCAATACATGCGGAGCCAGCAGGAAGCGAGTGACCTTGGCGGCGGACTCGGCGCGACGTCGAAAGTGCTGCGCATGATCCTGCAGTCCGGTGTTCTGGCCGTCGGCGCCTATCTTGTGATCAACCAGGAAGCCAGCGCCGGCATTATTATCGCCGGATCGATCCTCAGTGCGCGCGCGCTCGCACCTGTCGATCTTGCAATCGCGAACTGGAAGGGCTTCGTGGCCGCGCGCCAGAGCTGGCATCGGCTGAACAGGCTGCTGCTGGCCTCTCCTGTGCAATCGTCGCCGATGCAATTACAGGCGCCGGCCCACCGGCTCACCGTCGAAAGCGCGAGTGGCGCGCCCCCTGGAGTCGCAAAGATTGTCGTCCAGGATGTCACCTTCGAACTCGAGGCCGGCCAAGGCCTCGGTGTGATCGGACCCAGCGGCTCCGGAAAATCTTCACTGGTGCGCCTGCTGGTCGGCGTCTGGCAGCCGGTGCGCGGCAACATACGTCTCGACGGAGCCGCTCTCGATCAGTGGTCGCCGGATGCACTCGGCCGTCATATCGGCTACCTGCCCCAGGACGTCGAACTGTTGGCCGGCACCGTGGCCGAAAACATTTCGCGGTTCGAACCCGAAGCCGACACCGCTGCCGTGATTGCAGCCGCCAAGATTGTGGGCGTTCACGAGCTGATCGTCCGGCTGCCGTCCGGATACGATACTCCCATCGGCGAGCAGGGCTCTGCTTTGTCCGCAGGCCAGGCCCAACGCGTCGCGCTGGCTCGCGCGTTCTATCGAGATCCGTTCCTTGTTGTGCTCGACGAACCCAACTCAAACCTGGATTCTGAAGGCGAAGAGGCGCTGACGCGAGCCATCCTCAGCGTGCGCGAACGCAAGGGTATCGTCGTTGTGGTCGCGCACAGGCCCAGCGCCATCGCCGGAGTTGACCGCCTCCTGATGATGAACATGGGCAGGGTTCAAGCTATCGGCCCGAAGGATGAAGTACTCTCCAAGGTGCTGCAGCGGCCACTCGCCACGCCGCGGCCGCTCAAGGTCGTGCCTGAAAGCGGGAGTGCAGGAGCATGACGCTCGCAGACCGCACTTCTTCGCTGATCGAGCGCCTCGAAAGGCGGGTCAGAGGAATGATGCCGCCGGCCGCGCCGGGAAGCGCGCTGGACTCTATCCACCGCCACCTTCTCACCGGCGCCCTGATCGTGCTTTTGCTCGCATTCGGCGTGGGCGGATGGGCTGCGACCACCCAAATAGCCGGCGCCCTTATCGCGCAGGGTTCAGTCGTCGTCGATTCCAACGTGAAGAAGGTCCAGCATCCGACCGGCGGGGTCGTTGGCAAGCTCAACGTCCAGGACGGCGACCGCGTGAAGGCGGGTGACATTCTGGTCCAGCTCGACGACACGATCACGCGCGCCAACCTGGCCATCGTTACAAAGGGCCTCGATGAACTTGCGGCGCGCAAGGCACGGCTCGAGGCCGAGCGCGACGGCACGGACGCAATCGTATTCCCGCCGCAACTGCTTGCCCGCGAAAGTGACCCGGCGGTTAGCGTGGCGCTGGCCAATGAACGCAAGCTGTTCGAGCTTCGTCGCTCGGCGCGGCTCGGCCAGAAAGCGCAGCTCAGGCAGCGCATCACCCAGCTTCAGGACGAAATTCGCGGCCTCAGCGCGCAACAGGACGCAAAGGCGCGCGAAATCGCCCTCATCGGCAAAGAGCTTGAGGGTGTTCGCGAGCTTTGGAAAAACAATCTCGTTCAGATCACCCGCATGACCGCGCTGGAGCGCGATGCCGCCCGCCTCGAGGGCGAACGCGCGCAACTGATGGCGGCTGTCGCCCAGGCAAAAGGCAAGATCGCGGAGACCGAACTCCAGGTGATCCAGATCGATCAGGACCTCAGCAGCGAGGTCGCCAAGGATATGCGCGAAGTCGATGCCAAGTTCGGTGAATTCGTGGAGCGCAAGGTCGCGGCCGAAGACCAGCTCAAACGCATCGATATCCGTGCCCCGCAAGACGGAGTCGTGCTGGAGTCCAAAGTGCATACCGTTGGTGGTGTGATCCCCGCCGGCGACGCGATCATGCTGATCGTTCCGGAAACCGACAATCTGATGGTCGAGGCCAAGGTCAATCCGCACGACATCGACAAGGTCCAGGTCGGCCAGACGGCGGTGCTGCGCTTTTCGGCTTTCAACCTGCGCACGACGCCGGAAATCAATGGTACTGTCACCCGCGTTTCCGCCGACACCACGATGGACCAGCGTACCGGGCAGAACTACTACACGACCAGAATCGCCATGCCGAAATCAGAAATCGCGCGGCTCGGCGACGTCAAGCTGATCCCCGGCATGCCGGTCGAGGCCTTCGTTCAAACCGGCGAGCGCACGGTGATGTCATATCTGATAAAACCATTACAAGATCAATTCACGCGGGCGTTCCGGGAAAAATGACGAGCACGGCGCTTCGTCCGCTGGCGGGCGATCCCCGATGAAATGGCTTTCGCGCTGGGGACGCCGTTTTGGCTTGGCACGCGGCCTCGCCCTTCTGCTGCTTCTCGCGCTCGCCGCATTGCGCATCTTCGACCCGCTGCCGATTCAGGAGTTGCGGGTCCGCGTCTTTGACCTTTTCCAGGTCATGCAGCCGCGTGAGGCCACCGAACGGCCGGTTGTCATCATCGACATCGACGAACAGAGCCTCAGAAGCGTCGGCCAGTGGCCCTGGCCGCGAACCCGTATCGCCGATCTCATTTCGCGTCTGACGCAGATGGGCGCGCTGGTGATCGCGTTCGACGTCGTGTTTGCCGAACCGGATCGCATGTCGCCAAGCGTCGCGGCCGACGAGTTTCGCGATCTCGACGACGCCACACGAACCAAGTTGCGGGCGTTGCCGAGCAATGACGCGGTCCTTGCCGATGCACTGAAAAATTCCCGCGTGGTCCTTGGCGAGTCGGGTCTTCCATTCGCTGTGGCGCAACCTGAAGGCGCGCGGCCGCCGATCGGTCTGGCGACAATGGGCGGGGATCCGCGACCGTTTCTTTTGAACTTTCCGGGATTGTTGCGCAACGTGCCGCAACTCGAACAGTCCGCCAGCGGACGGGGACTTTTCACAATTCGCGCGGAACGGGATGGCATTGTGCGACGCGTGCCGATTGTGATGCAGGCGCAGGGCACGGTCATGCCATCGCTCAGCCTCGAAATGCTGCGGGTGGCCAGCGGAAGCAATACCGTCCTGGTCCGATCGGATAACGCGGGGGTCCAGAGCGCCGCAGTGCCGGGCTTTGTGATTCCGACCGACCGCAACGGCCAGCTCTGGATTCATTTCGCGCCCCACGACAAGGCGCGTTACGTATCCGCCGGCGACGTGCTTGAAGGCAAGGTGCCGGCCGATCGTGTCGCCCGCCGACTGGTGCTGATCGGCACATCGGCAGTCGGGCTGCTCGACTCCAAAACAACTCCGATCGACCCGGTCATGCCGGGCGTTGAAGTTCACGCGCAAGTGCTCGAAAGCGTGCTCACCCAATCGGTGCTGACCTCACCTAATTATGCGATCGGCGTCGAACTGATCGCGGCGCTGGTGCTCGGTATCGCCATCATCTGGCTGGCGCCCATCTTGAGTCCCGCTTTGCTCCTCGCCTTCGGCGCCGCGATCGTAGTCCTGACGGTCGGGGCGTCGTGGTACTTCTACCAGCAGGCTGGCTTGTTGTTCGACGCCACCTATCCGCTGCTGTCCAGTGCGCTTGTCTATCTCACGCTTGTCTTCAGCAATTACATCAGCGAGCAGGCGCAGCGGCGCCGGATCCGCTCCGCCTTCGGGCAGTACCTGTCACCTGCCCTGGTCGAGCAGCTCGCGCAGTCGCCGGAGAAACTGGTGCTGGGCGGCGAAGAGCGCGAGATGAGCATCCTTTTCAGCGACGTGCGTGGCTTCACCACGATATCAGAGCTCTACAAGGACGATCCGCAGGGTCTGACCTCGCTGATGAACAGCTTTCTGACGCCGCTGACCAACGCAATCATCGACCACAAAGGTACGATCGATAAATACATGGGCGATGCCGTCATGGCGTTCTGGAACGCGCCGCTGCACGACGAGCTCCACGAATACAACGCGTGCGAGGCCGCACTTGAGATGCTCCATCGCGTGGACACGCTGAACCGGCAGCGCGAACAGCAAGCCAACGAAACCGGTCAGCGTTTCATTCCGATCAGGGTCGGGGTTGGCATCAATACTGGCAGGTGCGTTGTCGGAAACATGGGATCCGATCTGCGTTTCAACTATTCGGTGCTCGGAGATCCGGTCAACCTCGCATCCCGGCTTGAAGGGCAATCGAAGAATTACGGCGTTCCGATCATTCTCGGTTCGAAAACGGCTTCGGGACTGCGCGACAAATTTGCCGTGCTCGAGCTTGATTGCATCACCGTGAAGGGCAAAACTGAACCTGAGTCCGTCTATACGGTTCTCGGTCGCGCCGACGTTGCGGGCAGCGAACGGTTCGGCCGGTTAAATCATACCGTTGCGGAGATGCTCGCGCGTTTCCGCCGACAGGATTTTTCCGGTGCCGCCAACTCGATCGCCCGCTGCCGCGAAATCGATGACGGGTTCGGCCTCGACCATCTTCTCGATCTATACGCGGAACGTATTCGTGTGTTCTTGCAGAATCCCCCGCCCCCTGATTGGAACGGTGTCGTTGTCCTGGATTCCAAGTAGCGGTGGTAACGTGCTCCCGCGGGACGCGCGCAACTCATTGAAGGTGTATTAAAGAAGTTTAGCGTATTTACGTTCCCTTGACCCGGGGAACGATGGCATTCATCGGCATTCTCGATATTGTTCCAGTGCTGGCGGGGTATGTTTGGGGATGTCTGGGGCTTCGGGGCTTAGGCGGCCCGCTCTGAGAGCGCTCGCGGGCGTGGCGGTATCGCTTTGCATACCGCAGGCGCTTGCCGACACGCTTAATGGGTCGCTGATACTCGCCTACATGAACAATCCGACGCTGAATGCGCAGCGTGCCGCGGCGCGCGCAACCGATGAAGGCGTGCCGCAGGCGCTGTCGGGCTATCGCCCGCGCGTGACCTTCAACGGTTCGGTCGGTGCGCAATACATTGACTCAACGACACGCTCCTCGACCTTTGCGCCGAGCTATACGCAGCTGTCGGGCAACATGACGCCGAGCAACGTCGGACTGACGGCGACGCAGACACTGTACAACGGCTTTCAGACCTCGAACCGCACGCGGCAGGCGGAGAGCCAGGTGCAGGCGGCGCGCGAGCAGTTGCGGGTGAGCGAGCAGGGCGTGCTGCTGTCGGCGGCGACGGCCTACATGAACCTTCTGCGCGATGCGGCGATCCTTGATCTGCAGCGGCGCAACGTCGAGGTGCTGCAGGAGCAATTGCGCCAGACGCGTGACCGCTTCAACGTCGGCGAGGTGACGCGCACCGACGTTGCGCAATCGGAATCGCGCCTGGCGGCGGGGCGCTCGCAGGTCTTGAGCGCGGAGGCAACCTACAAGGCCTCGGTTGCGACCTACCGGCAGGTGATCGGGGTCGAGCCCGGCAAGCTTGCCGCCGGTTCTCCGGTTGACCGCTTCTCCCCGGCCACGCTGACGTCTGCGGTTGGTGTCGGCACGGCGACGCATCCGGCGGTGACCAATGCGCAATACAATGTCGATGCGGCGCTGCTGCAGGTGAAGGTTGCCGAAGGCGCGCTCTATCCGACGCTGGCGTTGCAGGGCAACGTGCAGCAGAGCTACGAGACGAGCCTTCTCGGTCTGCGCACGTTCAACGCCGCGGTGATCGGACAACTGACGGTGCCGATCTATCAGGGTGGGGCGGAATACTCGCTGGTGCGGCAGGCGAAGGAGACGCTGGGTCAGCGGCGGCTTGATCTTGATACGGCGCGCGACCAGGTGCGGCAGAACGTCGTGCAGTCGTGGGGCCAGCTCGATGCGGCGAAGGCCAATATCGAGGCGACGCAGGCGCAGGTTCAGGCCTCCGAGATCGCGCTCAACGGCGTGCGCGAGGAAGCGCGCGTTGGCCAGCGCACCACGCTCGATGTGTTGAACGCGCAGCAGGAACTGGTGAACGCGCGGGTGGCGCTGGTCAGCGCGCAGCGCGACCGGGTGGTCGCCTCCTTCACGCTGCTTTCGGCGGTGGGGCGGCTGTCGCCGCAAGTACTGGGCCTGCGGGTGCCGGTCTATGACGCCAACGTGCACTACCAGCAGGTGCGCGACACCTGGGCCGGCGTACGCACACCCGACGGACGCTGAGCGCATCGATCAGCCGAGCACCAAGCGGATGGCCGTATTATCGCAAGGCCGATCGAAAGCCGAAGCAAAGCCCGGCAAGACCACGACAAGAGACCGTGAATAAGAGCGTCCGCTTTGGGCCATAAGCGGACATCGCGAGATTCATTCAATTACATCGTCGGCCCGCACCAAGATGGAAGGAGGGATTCCGAAGCCGAGTGCCTGTGCAGTCCTGCCGTTAACCGCCAATTCGAATTTTGTCGGTTGCTCGATCGGAAGTTCGGAGACCTTAGCGCCCTTAAGGATTTTGACCACAATCGTGGCGGTTTGTCGGTACATCGCAGCGAGGCTTGGCCCAAACGAGACTAGGCCGCCCGCTTCCACGTGTTCTTTCCATTGATAGATGGCAGGGAGCCGGTATTCGGCCGCGAGCACGACTATCTCGCGAAAAAGCGAAGACAGGAATGGCGAGGAAAATACATTGAGGGCATCGGCGTGCTCGCTCCTGGCCGCGCGAAAGGAAGCAACGATGTCATCGCGCCGACGGACTTCCAGGACCTGTAAGTCTAGGCCCATTGAACTTGCTGCACGCTTCGTCAGCGCCACCTGCGAAGCGCCAGTCGTGGGGTCCCATAGCGCCGCCACTCGGGATATTGCGGGCACCATTTCTCTTAAAACCTCCATTCGCTTCGCGCTAAGCTCTGGAGACATGATCGTCATCCCGGTTGTATTGCCGTCCGGGCGCGATAATGAAGCAACCAATCCTGCACCGACGATGTCGTCACTGATTGCCACGATGGGAATTGTCTTAGTGGCCTGCTGAGCTATTTTCGGTGTGAGGTCGCCAAACGTCAGGAGGACGTCCGCTTTCATGCGGACTAGCTCGGCCGCAAGTTCGGGGAGTTGTTGCAGGCCATTCCTCGCGTACCGAAGTTCGATCGCGAGGTTCTTTCCTTCCTCGAAGCCTAGTTGCCGCAGGGCCTGCCGGAATGACTCCATTCGTGGGGACGCAGGTGGTTCAGCACCGGGCCACAACATCCCGATCGTCGGAATTGCATTTTGCTGAGCGCGCGCCGTGAATGACCACGTCGCTGCGCCCCCCATCAAGATAATGAACTCGCGCCGCCTCATAATCGCCCCCGAGGCTCGGACGATGGATCGTATCGATTTGCATCAGCATCAATGCGTAAAATCGCCGTTAAGTTGTCAGGCAACGCGACGGCTTTGGGTCGTAAGCAGACAAGGTCATCCGTTGCTGTGCAGGTGTGTTGCAGCGAAACGACAGGTTGGATGCGTTTGAGTCCGCTAATTGGTTTCCCGGTGGAATACTCATAGCGGCCGCTTGCAAGTCACCGCTCACAGTGCTCGTTTTTGATCTTCCTCCCAAGACTTGGCCCGGTTCCCGGCGAGCCGGGCATTTTCTTCGCCAGCAAACGCTTACACGAAACTTTTTTGTGTCGGCGGGTGGAAGAATGTCCGCTTTGGGTCATTAGCGGACATATGCGCTGCAAAAAGTGATGTCTGCTTTGCCCACGAAAGCGGACATTCGAAAATAGATCGCGCAAGCAGGACCCCGCCTTTTGGCGGTCTCTCCGAAAGTCGTCTGGGTCAACTTATCCGTCAACATGGCGGCGGTGCGCATGAAAGCCGCCTAAAATCCTCGTAAAAACGGCGCACTGGTATCAGCACGCCGCCGTGAAGAATTCATCGTTCGTGGACGCCGGTGTACCATCATTGAGACCTGGCGGTGGAACGTTTGTCGCTGGAATCATGGCAGCACTGAGCTGTAGTGCCGTCGGCCAGCAGGACGAGAAGCTTGGCAAGCTGACTTTCCCCACCTCGTGCGAGCAGGAGGTTGCGACCCTGGAGGAGATTTGCCTGATCCCCTGTGCTGAGACTGAAGACCTCAAGCGTGCGATGTCGGTCTACAATACGCTCGCGACGCGTTGAGAGCGTCCAAGCGCCAAATCACAGCCGATCTCACACACTCCGCACGGCCAGTCGCTGCCCGCTTTGGGTCAGAAGCAGACATCTCCACTGCGAGAACCCATGTCCGCTTTACATCTGAAAGCGGACATTGAGAGGCTCAGCCGGAATGTCCGCTAAGGGCCAATAGCGGACATCATTCGGTGGGGTAAGAATAAAGGCCATCCGAGAGCCTTTTGACAGCCGCCTTGCGCCAAGCGATCAGTGCTTTTCCTGCAGTGCTTCCTCTCACTCTTAGTTGATCGCCGAGGGCCTCGCCGTCAGCGATCCAAACACGGTTTGCGACTTGATAGACTTGGACCACGCTATCTGAATATGGCGTGCCGGTTGTATGCTGCTCCATCGAACAGCCTCAAACGTCAATGGCAAAATATTACCGCCTAGTAAGAAGCACAGCTCCGGAAAACGCGATGTGATTGTTGTCACAAAAATCGCCGAGCTTGTGCGTTTGCCAATCTCAACTGGCCCACGACAAAAGAAAAGGACCGCTGGATGATTTTCCAAAAGTGACGAGTTTTCAACGTTAGGTGCTATTCATCCTTTTTGTGACCATCAGCACAGCGAAACAAGACGAACGGAATTAAAATTAGATTCGGCTAAAGGAAAAACCTCGTCCATTTGATGTGTTCGGGGACGCCCACCTAAACCCAGAGGGTTGGACCATGCGCACCCGCAGAATTGCTGTCATAGCCGGCCTCATTTTGTCATTTGGCAGCTTTATTCCTGAAGCTGCGTTGGCGCAGAACTCTGTAAAACCCATTGGAAAAGTACTGACTACCCAAGGCAGCGTCACCGTCGAACATGTCAATGCAGTCGTTGTACAGACGTCGCTTGGCAGTCAGCCCGGCCAAGCTAAAGTCGGCGATCCGATTTATCAGGGAGACATTGTAGCTACAGGCGCGGACGGAAAAGTAGGCATTGCGTTCGCTGACGGCACGGCATTCGACCTATCAAGCAACGCCCGGATGGCGATGACTGAATTTGTGTATGATCCAAATAGCACCTCAAACACCACTCTGCTGAGCCTGAGCAAAGGAACATTCACCTTCGTCGCCGGCAAAATTGCAAAGACCGGCGATATGAAGATTGATACACCTGTCGCAACCATGGGCATTCGAGGCACGACGCCACACGTCGAAATCATGGACGACGGGACTGTCAAATTTTCCACCCTCATCGAAGAGGGAAAAGAGCGCGCGGCGCCACGACGGTCGGACGTTCCAAACAACGGTAAGAAGCCCACACTCGACATTTGTCGGGGGTGCTGAACCCAACTTATAGGCAGGCCTTGTCGGCTTTGCCCTTGAAAACAGACTTGTGCGGCGCACTCCGTCATGTCTGCTTCGGGCCAAAAGCGGGCGCTTTTAAATTGGTTGCCAGTTCGCACTCAATTCGATCGGCCCGCTAGATCGATGGCCGCGACTGCAGGTGCCTGGGCGCTTAGCGCCAACAAAGGATGATAGTTGCGGACGTCCTGGGTGCTTAGGATCACCATGGTCCGGTTATCAAGGACCAGCCAGTTTTGTTGGGAGCGAACCGCCACGATAGCATGTTCCGTTAGGCGCCTATCATCTTGCACGATGACAAACCTGAGATCGTCGGAACTGACTCCCAATTCGCGAAGTGCGACGTATTTTAGGATCGCATAGTCCTCGCAATCGCCGGCTCCACTGTCGAGCGTTTCAAGCGGTGATGCCCAATAGTCGGCAACGCGATACAGGGCCCAATCGCTTGCTTGCCTGATAGTCACATTGACCGTTCGATTGAGCCATCCCAACCGGGCGCGTCCCTCATGTTTTCGGCCGAGTTTTACAATAGCTAGAAAGCGACGTGCGGCCTGCGAGCAAGTGTTTTCGTTTGAGCGGCAGGCCGCGATCATCTTTTCGTCGGTAAGAATGCGGGATTGGAGCTCGCGCCATTTCTCTGAAATCTCTCCAGTCGGAACGCGCGCCGGTGGTAGATCAAAAGGCTCTGCCGAAGGCAACGCACGATGGGGTCGAAAATCCGGCGGCAGAATATCTGGAGTGAGCCATACAAGTTGTGGGCGTGCAAAATGGCCCGATGGGCGCAGCGTGTCCGGCACCCATCTGGTAGATGAGAATAGGGTAGACTCAAATGCAGAGGTGGACCCGCTCGTCGGGTGCATATTCGCGAAGGCAGCGCTGCAGCAAAACGCGACCACGCAGCCAAGTAGCTTCCTCGCGTTATTCATTTGGAGAGCTCAAAGATTGCGCTCTCTCTTGTCAGGGACGCCGAATACCGCAACCGCTACAACCGCCAATCCTTTGCGCATTATCCCACGCTGCGTGGCTATGCCCGTTTGGAAAACCTGGCATCACTACAAGGTCGTAGTTACCGCCGATTTAACGTGTGCGGTTAGCGATTGCTTAACGCGTCGAGCCCGAAGCACTCCGCGAGTAGAATGATGTCCGATCGAATGTTATCCGTCAGTCCTGACGTCGATGGGTGGCGTGACAACGCAACGATACGCGTCAGCCATAGCATTTGTAGCGAGCGCAGCGCTCAGCACCGATTGATGTGCGGCATAACGACAAGTCTGGCTCACTACTCCAGAAGAGGCCTGACTGATGTTAGGTATTATGAGGCTGCGAGCGTTCAAAGTTCCAATTGGGAAAAGTGTTTCGATACCGTAAGGAGAGTTGGTTACCAGAAATTTTTTCTACCGGTACTTTACTGCCGATGTAGGCGTATCGAATCACCACAAGATACTTTTGAAATTTTTCCACAGGAGACGCGGATGAAATCTTCAATCGTCAAACGCTCCGTCATCATTGATGGCCACAAAACCAGCGTGAGCCTCGAAGATCAATTCTGGAGTGGCCTGAAGGAAATTGCTCACGCCCAAGAAGCGACACTGTCGAAATTAGTCGCCAAGATTGACGAGACCCGTCAGCATGGAAACTTGTCCTCAGCAATCCGTCTGTTCGTACTTGATCGGGTTAGGGCCAACTGGAATACCGACGTGGCCTTGGCGTCGGCGTGCGCCGATAATCACCAAAACGCGAAATCCCTCGAAAGTTGTGACTTGTCGCACAGCTAATGTTTTTCGTAGGGCGAACGTATCGGCGCGAGACGCCATACGATTGTCGCTCCATTCCGGCTGATGGTAGGGCACCGCTGTGATGAACACACTCCAGCGGTCCCTTTCGGTGTCGAACGGTTGAGCGGCCGCTGCAGTAGAAAAAGCTCCGTGAAGATGCGACGACTGTTCGCTTTGCCGCGCACAAGGCCATGTCTGCTTCAACTCCAAAAGCAGACATGTGCGGTGCAGCTAGCGACGTCTGCTAAGACCAATAGCGGCCATTGAGTTGTTAAAGTCGAGCCGATGCCTCGGCTGGATGATGACATCTCAAATGTTGTTTTTCGCGGTAAGTGCAGCGTTGGCAGCGCCGCTTATGTCGCATCATAATAGACGTCAATATCCCCGATACCGTTTGCAGCGGAAAAACGATCTTGAAAAATACCGGTCGCAATAATCGACTTTGTACTTTTGTGTTTCGCTGGGCGGCGTTTCTTCAGAGACCGCCGGTAGCCGTGTGGATGGATTGATAACTCGTAACATCAATGGCGGACCCCACTTGGTGACGCGGGATCAGCAATCGTCAGGCTCTGTTTCGGTTCTGTCGGCGCACAAGAAGAACCGAGGTTCATTTCGGCAGACTTTGCGCCCATCGGATCATCATAACCTCGCGAATAAATCTCGGCTGCGCTCCGGCTGAGGGCCAATTGCGTTCGGTTGGACGCGCCGCATTTTCGCATCATTAGGCGGACATGAACTTTCACCGTTCCTTCTCTCATGCCGAGCCGACGCGCAATCAACTTATTGGATTCTCCCAAACAAATATGCTCAAGCACCTCCCGTTGGCGAACGGTTAGGTTTACTGATCCCAAATCACGTCGTGGCTGCGACGACCAAGTACTGTTCACGCTATGCCCGTTGTGTTTGGAATCGGGGTTGGAGTCATTAGATGGTCCCCCTTTTGAATCGTCGGATTGTGTTGGTTGCCGCAGCTGATTCACGGCTGAAGGCGGGAAATAGGAGCCTCCATTCAAGATGAAGGACAATGCACGGCGTGCGAGCGCTGAGGCGATCCCACTATAGAGATAGCCCTGCGCCTCAACACTAAATGCAGCAGCGATGTCATTACCATCCTTTCTGTCTGAAATAACGACGAGAGGCACGGTGGGTGCGAGCGTACGCAGAACTTTGAGCTGGTGCAGGTTTTCTTTTTCAGCGATGGACTCGCCACCTACGCTGAAGATCAACATCCTACAGTCGGTTTCCGAAAGAAGCGCTTCTCGCGCCTGATTAGGATCAAATGACGTGAGCCGTAGATTTTCAGCTTTGGCCCATGGCTCAAGAAGACTGATTATGCTGGCGCGTCTCAGTTCCTTGGTGTCAAAGATCGCGACTGAGGATTTCCCACGTAGCTGTGACATCGCACTACTCAACAACCAGACGCATCAATTCTCCAATAGGTTGTATGGACAATTTTCCAATCGCCGTGTCAATTGAAATGAAATGACAACGGTTACCGCTTTCGAGGTACGTGTCCCAATTGGAAACAACGGTCTCGCTCACGAGGTATTATTTTGACTAACTGGGCTATGTCATCAGTGGAGTGTCGACTTCCCATCAGATGAATATCGACTTCCAATAAACTGTTCTACGATTCGTGAAATGTCTGCGCGACTGTGAACAGGGGTCGAACAATCATGAGCTCCATTCAAAATCTGCATCACCGCGCATTCGACTCGGCAGCGAAAGGGCTCAACTCCTCTGCAACAAACCACGACGCCGATCCTGGGTCATCGCTACCGTCCGAACCCTCGGCGCTCGTTACTGTGATCGGTGGAAATGCTTTTGCTACAGGCGCGCACGCGGATGCCACAGGCGCGGTCAGCAACAACGTCGATGATTTAGGAAGCGCCACGGTGGCATCCGGCTTTGCGGTCTTTGAGGCGACCGGTACTTCCTCGCATGGGCAGCCAGCAGCTAGCGCTGACACTTTTCTATCGGTCGCCGGAGCCGATATTGTGATAGAATTTGAATACGACAAAAATTTCCATATTGGGAACACGGACGTCGCTGTATCAGAATTGGCGTATTACGCCATCGATATAGACAACTGGACGCCACGAAATGGCCCGATCGTGATGGATTTCAAAACACATTCAACCGGCGCCCAGGCTGGGGGACATGACGAGTACCTTCCGAGCCATGTGACGCCTTCCGGGAATCTTGCGTCGGTCGTTGCCGTCGCCGATGCCCACGGGGCGAATTCATTTGCGTCCACTTTGACCCACTCGTTGGCCGTCGAGAACCACTTCTCGTTGGTGTCCGGCGCGGCAATGGTCGCAGCGTAATC
Source organism: uncultured Alphaproteobacteria bacterium (assembly GCA_963707615.1). Taxonomy (GTDB): domain Bacteria; phylum Pseudomonadota; class Alphaproteobacteria; order Rhizobiales; family Xanthobacteraceae; genus Pseudolabrys. The sequence goes on along the minus strand of CAVPQT010000004.1, from coordinate 559,615 downwards.
GACCTCGCCGTGCGGCGGACCACGCCCAATAAGGGTTGAGACGGGCTCCCTACTGCGGACCTAGTCCGACAGCTTGAGGCGGTACCGACGGATTGCGCTTGCCGCAGCCTCGGCCGTGCCGATCAGGTCCGGACCGCTCGCGGCGCTCGACGAACTCGAGGCGCGTCCTGGCCCGGCGCGCAGAACGCGCGCGCGACTGCCGCGGACGATAAGGCCGGCATCTCCGGCCCGCGACAGCTCAAGAAGGACCGACCCCGGCCCGTCCCTGCCTTCGAAGCGAATTGTTTCGCCGTCAACCCGATAACGCGTGCGCATGGCCGCGTCCTCGCCTGCTAAAAACATCAAAGTCAGCAATGAGAGCCGGCAGCAGTTGGACCTGCCGCCGGCTCTCTTCGGTTCGCTCAAGGATTCCAAATTACATGGGCGCCGTTGGTCGCGGAAACCGACTCCGAGACGGAGCTCGAGCCGACACCCTGGAGGACTGTGGTCTGGGTCAGCGTCTCGGTATGCGAGTTGGAGCCATACGCATCGGCCGTCGAGTTGGCCATCGCCGAGTTGCCGAAGACAAAGGCGCGAACGTCGATCGACTTGTCGATGTCGACGTGCTCGCGGATGTTCACGTTCTTGAGGAAACTGACGTCGAATGATGGCGTCGTCATGTCGCTCTCCTTAGTGTTGATCAGCGGCAGACGCAACGATTGCGCCATCCGCAAGGCAAAAGGTTACGGATTGCCGTTCCCGGCATCAAAGGTTCATCGGACTGATCTTCTTTTGGTGTAATAGGCCACCGATACCGCACGACTTTCGACCCATGCGCGCGACGAGCGCCGGACGGATATTCGCGCACGCAGCAAACGATACCTTCAGATACCTATTTAGGAGCAGGCATCCGTCGGAAGAGTTATTGTCGCCCATTACCGACCAAATATAAAAAGAAGTAACTAGAAGGCATTGACAACATAGTCCGCACGGCGACGCCCTCACAAACAGGTTACAGCGCTGCAAACGAAGATAAAGATAGGCGAGCGCGACTGAAGTAATACCGGTGGTGGAGTAGAGTAGCAGTGACATGCACGGGACATTTTCGACTCAAAATTGGCGGTCGGTCGAAACCAGCGAACTGAACACGACCCTTCGCTGTTGCATTTCGGCATTTGGCACGTGCGCAGCGTTCAGCTTTGTCATCAATGTTCTGATGCTCGTATCTCCTATTTACATGCTGCAAGTCTACGATCGTGTGCTGACATCAGGACATGTCGACACGCTGATCATGATTACTCTTATTGTAACGATAGCACTGGCGGTGATGTGCGGGCTCGATACGTTGCGTACGATTATCACGATCCGGATCGGCTGTTGGTTGAACGACCAGCTCGGCCCTGCTTTTTTGTCCTGTGGCGTGCGCGGGCGACTCAAGGGCGATCCTTACGGCGCGCAGTCATTTCAGGATATCGGCCAGATCCAGAACTTCATCGCGACCCAGGGTCTGAGCGCCTTCTTCGACTTCCCGTGGGTTCCATTGTTTGTCGCACTGATCTGGATGCTTCATCCTACGCTAGGTCTGGTGGCCGTCTCGTCTGCTGTTGTCCTATTCGTACTCAGCATCGCCAACGAGTTTGCCACTCGCAAGGCCACCGAGTCCGCTAGCAAGGCGCAAATTGAAGCCACCCGGCTGGCCGATGCTGCGATCCGCAATGCGGAAGTCGTGCATTCGATGGGCATGTTGTCGGCAATGACGGCTCGCTGGGCGTCGTTGAACACGGCGGTTGTCGATGGACTGCGCCGCGGAGGTGAAATCGGCGGCGGGGTTCTCGCAATAACCAAATTCGTTCGGTTTTTCGTGCAGGTCTTGATCCTCGGCCTAGGTGCATGGCTTGTGCTTAAGGCCGAGCTCACGCCGGGTGGCATGATCGCCGCTTCGATTTTGCTTGGCCGTGCGCTCGCCCCCGTTGAAGTAGCAATGGGCGCCTGGCGAAATTTTATGACAGCGCGGTTTGCGTATAACCGCCTTAAAAAGGCGATCGAAGAACATCCACAGCCGCTCGAACGCACGCGCTTGCCTGCGCCGACCGGTCGACTTGCTGTCGATCAAGTTACCTTCGTAGCCCCGAACACCGATACCCCGATCCTCAACAGGGTTTCGTTCTCGGTCGAACCGGGAGAAGTCTTGGCGATCATCGGGCCATCTGGCGCGGGAAAGAGCACCTTGTGCCGTCTCCTCGTAGGGCTCGCCGTTCCAAATGTTGGCGAGGTGAGGCTTGATGGTTCTCAGATCCATCATTGGGAACCCGCGCAACTTGGCAACCACATCGGCTATCTGCCGCAAGATGTCGAATTATTTACTGGGTCGGTGCGCGACAACATTGCCCGGATGACAACAAATGCCAGCGATGAGGAAATTCTGATTGCGGCGACGCTCGCGCACGCTCATGACATAATCCAGCACCTTCCGCACGGCTACGATACCCAAATCGGCGATCGAGGTGTCCGGCTGTCGGGCGGGCAGCGCCAGCGAGTTGGATTGGCGCGGGCCGTCTTTGGCAACCCCCAGCTGATTATTCTTGACGAGCCCAATGCCAACCTCGATCAAGCTGGAGAAGCCGCTCTTTCGGAGGCAATATTCAGTCTCAAGAAACAAGGCGCCGCACTGGTCATCGTTGGCCACAGACCATCCACACTCGCGCAGGCTGACAAGATCTTGGTCTTGAAAGAGGGTTTTGTCGGGCTATACGGGCCACGCGATGAAGTCCTCGACGCGATGAGATACCCAGCGCCGCAACAGGACGAGGCTCGCAAAGGCACTGGCCCTTTGTTTCAAAAAGTTACTCGCCGGGACGCGACAACAACAAGATCGCTTGCCGATGGCTCCATCGCTATTCGACCAAAACAGGCGGCTCAGATCGCGGGTATCTGCCGCAGTAGTTTATTTCGGGCGATTCGCGACGGCCAGCTACCTGCTCGGAAGTATGGTCGCTCCACACTCATCTTGGTCCACGATTTATGCAAATGGCTAGAGCGACTTCCAGGGATGGCCGACCGCAGAGCAGGTCTTGTCAATATGAACAGCGGGGGTCAGACCGGTAATTCGAGTATATAAATCAGTCGAAATTGGTCGCAACGGGTAAGGCACAATGGTCGGGAACGAAATCATTCTGAAATCACCGGGCGGATCGATAGAAGTTCTGACCCCGCACTCCGGGAGGCATCGTCAGCATTCCCTGAAAAGGAATATTCGGGGTCCCAATCGAATTGGACTCTCCATCGTAGTCGTATTCATGGCTACGTTTGTGGTTTGGGGCATTTTGACGCCACTCGCCGGCGGAGCTTTAGCCCCCGGCGTTCTTGCTCCAGTTCAGGGCAAGAAGGTCGTTCAACACCTCGAGGATGGTATTATCGCTGAACTCAGAGTGCATGATGGCGACATAGTGGAAGTCGGGCAATCTTTGGTCGTGCTGGAAAATGTGCAAGCGCGCGCCAATCACGATGCGTTGCAACAGCAACGATGGTCGCTATTGGCCAAACAGGCTCGGCTTCAAGCGGAAAGCGAAGGCCGGAGCGAGATAGAGTGGCCATTCGAGCTGCAACCGACCGATCCAAACATCGTTACCATCATTAACGCTCAACGTATGGTGTTCGATACGCGAGAAACCGACCTTATAACTAGGAAAAACATTCTACATCAGCGCATCGATCAACTATCTGAGCAGATCAAAGGCATAGAAGCGCAGGTAGATAGCGCATCGGGTCAACTCGATTTGATCGCTGAAGAACTGCAGGGCAAAGAGATACTTTTGAGACAAGGATTGATGCCAAAACCGGAGTACTTAAGGCTGAAGCGTACGAAAGTCGAGATAGAAGGCAGGCGCGGCGAATATCTCGCACAAATCGCCAAAGCGCGCCAGGAGATTAGCGAAGCTCAGTTGCAGATCGTGAAGGCCGACGCCGAGCGGGCGACTCAGGTTGCCTCTGAGTCGGACAGCGTTCGGGCCGACCTTACCAGTACAGTGGAGAAAATGCGGAGCAGCGAAGACGTTCTCAAACGAACGGTGGTGAGTGCCCCCATCAGCGGCACGGTTGTTAATTTAAACTTCAAAACCATTGGCGGCGTGGTTGAAAAAGGCCGACCGATCCTTGAGATCGTTCCGTCCAATGATGCTTTGGTCATTGAAGCGCGCACCACTCCGCTTGATGTCAAGGCTGTGCACAATGGATTGAATGCGCAAATTCACTTTACAGCCTATTCAAGCCGCTCGACGCCGAGGATCCCTGGAACAGTTCAGTCTGTATCGGCAGATCGGCTTCTCGATAGCAACACGAATCAACCCTACTATCTGGTCAAGGTCACCGTTGATCGTGAGGCGATGGGCCGCTTAGCTCCAAATGTCAAACTTATCCCCGGGATGCCGGCTGACGTTTTGATCATCACTGAGCACCGGACGATGTTCGACTATTTATTTCAACCCTTCCTCGAAACATTTAGGCGCAGCTTCCATGAGGTCTGATGGTGATTTTGTGGTTCAGGTGGTCACTAGATGTGACAGCAGAGGGTTAAGAGGCCCGTCATGGCCGAGCCAAAGCTATTCGTGATTGCTAACGACAGGCCCCGCGTTCTAGTGAACGAGCGCTTCATTATCGTTCGACTGAAAACGAAAGATCCAGAGCACCGCATCATCGACCTCAAAATACAAAAACACGCTATCAGATATATCGCCGACCAAATTGAAGATTAGTGTTTTTTGCTATTAGCGCTCACGATGCAGTGGTGTAGTGACCTGACTCCCCTTTTTCGAACTGGCCCGCGTTGGTCGTAAGTTTGCGTGATGTCTGCTGTGGGTCAAAAGCGGACTCACGCAGTGCAGCAACGCGTGTCTGCTTTGGGATAGCGGACATTCAGTCGCATCCGGACGAACTGCTGAAGAATGGTAGCTTCAGTTGTAGATGCGCCTTGACTACGACATCGCTCTGGCCACGCCGGATGATATTCCCGGCATGCTTGCGCTTCAGGACGCCAATTTGCCCGACAAGGGCGGCAGTCTTTCGGTGCGCCTGAACGAGGACTGGTTCAGAGACACGATCCTCGAAAAGTCTATCGTCGTGGCTCGCTGCAATAGCAAAGTCGTTGGCTATGTCATGGGCACGTCACTCGCAGCAAACGCGCACATAGCAATCATTCAGGCCATGTTGCGCGCTTACCCCGCGTCGCCCGACTGCTACGTTTATGGTCCGATTTGCGTCGCCAAAAGCGAGCGCGGTAAAGGCCTCGCCCGCGCTTTGTTTGAAGAATTGCGATCGCTAATTCCTGGACGCCCGGCCATGCTTTTTGTGCGGGCCGACAATCCGTCCTCACTTCAGGCACATCGAAAGATGGGCATGCGAGAACTTGGTACTTTCGACAATGAAGGTGTTCCTATATGGCGCTGACCTACAGTGGGTGAATGTCCGCTTTGGGTCAAAAGCAGACATATGCAGTGCACAAGGGCATGTCCGCTTCGCCCTAAAAAGCGGACACAGGACGAATTGGAAAATCCAAAATTGTTGCGATTTATGATTTTTGTTGCCATGGGCGCTCGGCGGGTCCTGAAGGATACAAGTTTTTTGACCGGCCTGCCGCGCGGCGAAACAGAAAGACGTCTCACGGCGGTCTTTCGAAATCCACTCAGTTTGATCAGCCGCAATCGAGGAGCGCAAAGCCCCTCAAGTTTTCCGCGAGTTCGCATAATCAAGCGCCATCTTGCGGAGACGTTGCTCAGCTCTCGCCGACCGCTCGAGCTCTTTAATGCGCGCTGCCTGTTCCGTGGTCTGGTTCGGATCCATACCCATTATGGTGAGGTTGCGCACCTCACGACGCACGCTGTCTAACTTGGCTTGCAACTCAGCTAACGTTGGAATGGCTCTACCAAAGCTGCGACGTCTGATCCGTCGTGGCATGCGTTCTTTCCCAGAGACCTCTCGCGATTTCCAGGGCATTCACTCGGTGACTGTCCCACCACGCGCGCTCATCGCCGGTTTGGTGCACTTGCCGGTGATGCCCGCGGCACAGGGGGACCGTGAACTCATCGCTCACTTTGAGACCAATCGCTCTCGGCTGGGCAAACCGCAGGTGATGCGGATCGGACGGCTGCCGGCCGCAGACGAGACAAGGCTGTGACGCGACGAATTTCAGGTGTGCCTTGTCGCGCAATCGTTTGGGTTCGGCAATCGTGAGCTGGCTCTTGTCGATCTTGGCCTGAGGCAATTCGCTTGCGGCGGGGCACAAAGAGGCTTGGTCCTGCCGCAGCAGTTCCGTCATGGAGCCTTGGTGGCGACGGCCGTAGTAGCGCGACGGCCTTGGGATTGGAGTTGTATCGTCCGGATGTAAACCGGCACGCGGCTGGGTTGGGGACTCTCCACCTTCGTTGACGTAGGTACTGGCAAGGTTGCCGAGGCAGCATTCTTATCCTTGCGATACAGCTCAAGCCCGAACGGTCTGCCAAAGGTGGCTAGCGCTCGTTTGGTGGCGTCGGTTTCCGCGGCCTTGAGTGCCGTATCATGTACCTCCCCTGGGGAAGTGCCACGACCCTCTCCTGTTCCATGACCCTCCCGAACGATCGTTTCACCGTCGGCATGAACGGTGATGCGCACTTTTGCGATGTAGATGACAAGAAAAGAGCCTCGATTCTCGCGTGTCAGCACACAACGCGAATCTAATGTCTCGCGATTCCAGGCATCGAAACCGAAGATCCGATTTGCCTCAGAGATTGCATACCATCCTTCAATGTATGAGAGTTCGCGTCCATTTGCCTCGCGCGTCCGGATGCGCCGGCTGCTGAGGCCACGCCGCAACGCCTGCGTCTGTTTTGCGGTGAAACCCATCACTTTGTCCTCACGCTCAAAATAGGTTCCGGATTGGACAGAGCGACGCCGCCGACCTCGGCGCCACCTTTGAGATCGTTCAGCAGTCCTTGCCGGTTAAGGCGTGGCTCCCGCGGCTCCCAGTAGATGCTGGGTACGGCAGCTTCATCGAGTACGAGCAACGCCGGAATGCCGGGCCGGATCGAGACGGTGAAATCAGGCGCCGGGATCTTTTTCAGGTCGAGCTCGATCATCACGTCCTTGGCGATCTGCCGGCGCTTGGCGGCACAATCCTGCAAGCGCTCGAGCCGATCCTGCATCTCGGCGATGCGGCCCTTGAGGCCTGTTGCCAAGGCTTCGTCGGTCAGTGCCGCGCGGACGATTGCCGCGATAATCTCGTGGAGATCCGTCAGTCCCTCGACCGTATCGGCAAGCGTCTGCTCGTCGATCTGGGGGTCTTCGGCCCGAACGCGGTCGCGAATGACTTGATAGGTGATAGCAGCGAGTGGAAGATTCATTGTAAAATACCGCCCTAACTGGGTGATCCTTGTTACCTCGACCCCTCTGTAGCTAGGATAATATGTACATTTTGTCAATACAAAATATACAATAATGACACAAAGCCGTCGCCTTCCTGGTCGCCCTTCAAAGACCCCCCAGGACCGTCCTTTTCAAATGCGAGTATCCGAAGAATTTCTTCGGATCGTCGATGATTGGCGCCGACGTCAAAAGGACCTTCCGTCCCGGGCCGAGGCCATTAGGCGGTTGGTCGAGTTAGGGACTAAGCAGAAAGCGACATCGGATCGGGACAATTGATTCGCGGGGTTTTTTGCCGCTACTTTGCATGGGGTTGTTTTTCAGTTTTTTGATTTACCGCGCACTAGACGTTGACTCTCCCGCCGCACGGCGTCGCGTTTTCATGATTTTGGCAGAACGAACCCAATCGTTAACGAACAAATGACTTCGAACTCCTGAGCAGGTGCGCGATACCTAGGCTGGCGTGCGTACACCCGACGGACGCTGACAATTCCTTCTCAAGGGCGGCTCTGACCGCGGTCACCGTGGCCGGCGGCGTGTTTGCGTCCTTGCGGTCTGCGATACATTGCGATCATCTATACGCATCTGAAGTGCATAGTCGGGCAGGTCATGGCTAAAACTACGCGTAAATCGTCTCGTCGGCTGCGGTCACAGCTTTGGTTCGACAATCCAGAAAACCCCGGAATGACCGCGCTTTATCTCGAGCGCTATCTGAATTTTGGGCTTACGCCGGCGGAACTGAGATCCGGCAAACCTATCATCGGCATTGCCCAGACCGGCTCTGACCTTTCTCCCTGCAACCGGCATCACCTCGATCTTGCCAAGCGCGTTCGCGAGGGCATTCGCACCGCTGGCGGGGTCGCACTCGAATTCCCCTGCCATCCAATCCAGGAAACAGGAAAGCGACCCACCGCCGCACTCGATCGCAACCTCGCCTACCTGTCGCTTGTGGAAGTCCTCTATGGCTATCCGCTCGACGGCGTGGTGCTGATGACCGGTTGCGACAAGACAACACCGGCCTGCCTCATGGCGGCGGCAACGGTGAATATCCCGGCAATAGTCCTCTCCGGTGGGCCGATGCTGAACGGTTGGTGGAAAGGCGAACGCGCCGGCTCCGGCACGGTGGTGTGGAAAGCACGCGAGGAGCTGGCCGCCGGTCGCATCGACAACCGGGAATTTCTGGAAATCGCGGCGGCCTCCGCGCCGTCAATTGGCCATTGCAACACCATGGGCACTGCCTCGACGATGAATGCACTGGCTGAGGCTCTCGGCATGTCGCTGCCCGGTTGCGCGGCGATTCCCGCGCCTTATCGCGAGCGCGGACAGATCGCCTACGAGACTGGCCTGCGCGCAGTGGAAATTGTCGAAGAAGATCTGAAGCCGTCCGATATTCTTACACGCAAGGCATTTGAGAACGCCATCGTCGCCAACTCCGCCATTGGCGGTTCGACCAATGCGCCGATCCACATCAATGCCATCGCGCGCCATGTCGGCGTAAAGCTCTCGGTCGAGGACTGGGAAAAGATCGGCTACGATGTTCCGTTGCTTGTGAACATGCAGCCGGCCGGAAAATTTCTCGGTGAGGAGTATTACCGAGCAGGCGGACTCCCCGCGGTCATGAGTGAGCTCTTGAAAGCCAAACGCATCCACGCCGATGCGCTGACGGTCAACGGCAAGACTATGGGCCAAAATGTCCGCGGCGCGCGCAGCAGCGAACCCGACGTCATCAAGCCTTACAATGCGCCGATGAAAAAGCAGGCGGGCTTCAAGGTGCTCAAAGGAAACCTGTTTGATTCAGCGATCATGAAAACCAGCGTGATCTCCGAAGAATTCCGCAAGCGTTATCTCTCAAATCCCAAAGACGAGAACGCCTTCGAGGGTCGCGCTGTCGTGTTCGAAGGCCCGGAGGACTATCACCATCGCATCGACGATCCATCGCTAAAGATCGACGAAAACACGTTGCTGTTCATGCGCGGCGCGGGCCCTATCGGTTATCCCGGATCGGCCGAAGTCGTGAACATGCAGCCGCCGGCGGCGCTCATAAAAAAGGGCATCACATCCCTTCCCTGCATCGGCGACGGCCGGCAGTCCGGCACGTCGGGCTCGCCTTCGATTCTCAACGCATCGCCCGAAGCGGCGGCAACCGGCGGGCTCGCGTTGCTCAAGACCGGCGATCGCGTGCGCATCGATCTTCGCAAGGGTACCGCCGATATTTTGATCTCAAAGGCCGAGCTGTCCCGGCGCAAGGCGGCCCTGCTCAAGAACGGGGGCTACCACTATCCTGCGAGTCAGACCCCGTGGCAGGACATTCAACGCGGAATCGTCGACCAACTGGCCGAAGGCATGGTGCTCAAGCCGGCGGTCAAATATCAGCGCGTCGCACAAAAAGGCGTCCCGCGCGACAACCATTGAGGAAGTCATATCGTGAGTGACAGGCTGAAGGGGAAATTGGCGCTCGTTACCGCCGCCGGCCAAGGTATTGGCCGTGCTATTGCGGAAGCATTCCTAGCTGAAGGGGCCAAGGTCATCGCGACCGACGTTGCCGCAGACAAACTCAAGGGTCTGAAAGCGACGAAATCTGCCAAGCTCGACGTGCTTTCCACAAAAGCCGTCGATGCGTTTGCGAAGACAGTCATCAAGGAATTCGGCGCGCCCGATATCATCGCCAATGTCGCGGGCTATGTGCACCAAGGCACGGTGCTCGAATGCTCGGAGAAGGACTGGGATTTTTCCTTCGACCTCAACGTCAAATCGATGCACCGCATCATCAAGGCATTTTTGCCCGCGATGCTGAAGAAAGGTGGCGGTTCCATCATCAACATGTCGTCCGGGGTCTCCTCCATCAAAGGTCTGCCCAACCGTTACGCCTATGGTGCGACCAAAGCCGCCGTCATCGGACTAACGAAAGCAGTCGCCGTCGACTTCATCACCAAAGGCATCCGTTGCAACGCGATTTGCCCGGGCACCATCGTGTCACCATCGTTCGAAGACCGCGTCAAAGCGGTGTCTCAAACGACAGGAAAACCGCTCAAACAGGTCAGGGAAAACTTCATCGACCGCCAGCCGATGGCGCGGTTGGGCACCGCCGAGGAAGTCGCGGCGCTGGCGCTTTTCCTGGCGTCGGATGAATCGAGCTATATCACCGGCCAGCCTCACCTCGTGGATGGCGGCTTGGCGCTCTAATGGCCGCTCGTCAACCTCAAGTCGGGCTTGCTTTTCGAAGGGCGAAAGCCCGATGATTTACCTTGCGCGGGTGTTCCAAAGCGGCCCATCCGCGCAAATGATGCCGAAACCATAGAGAAACAAGCGGGAAAAACCGCTGCAGTCAGGGAGGAATGAATGGCTTCGGTCGCGATCCGCGACGTTCGAAAGGCCTTCGGCAGTGCGCACGTCATTCATGGCGTCGACATCTCGATCCGCGACGGTGAATTCGTCGTGCTGGTCGGTCCGTCCGGCTGCGGCAAATCAACACTGCTGCGGATGATCGCCGGGCTGGAGAACATCACCGGCGGCGAGATTCGGATCGGTGACCGTGTCGTCAACAAGCTGCCGCCGAAAGAGCGCGACGTTGCGATGGTATTTCAGAACTACGCGCTCTACCCGCACATGACCGTCGCAGCCAACATGGCCTTCTCCATGAAACTGCGCGGTGCCCCGAAGAGCGAGATCGATGAACGCGTCAATCGCGCTGCTGCTATCCTTGGCCTGACGCAATTGCTCGAGCGTTTTCCACGTCAGCTGTCCGGTGGCCAGCGTCAGCGCGTCGCCATGGGCCGCGCTATCGTGCGCGACCCGCAGGTGTTTCTCTTTGACGAGCCGTTGTCCAATCTTGACGCCAAACTTCGCGTTCAGATGCGCACGGAGATCAAGGAGCTGCACCAGCGCCTGAAGACCACCACCATTTACGTGACGCATGATCAGATCGAGGCCATGACCATGGCCGACAAGATCGTTGTTATGCACGACGGACGCGTTGAACAGATCGGTGCGCCGCTGGAACTGTACGATAGACCCGACAATCTTTTTGTCGCGGGTTTTATCGGCTCACCCGCCATGAACATGCTCAAGGGCCGCATTAGCGTGAACGGCAGCGCGGCGTTCGAGGCGCCAGCTGGGGTTACGTTTTCTCTCAGCAACGCACCCACCGGCAGTGACGGCCGCCCCGCGATTTATGGTGTGCGTCCCGAACATTTTTCGCTGTCTGACGACGGAGCTGACGCCGTGGTTCAGGTCGTCGAACCTACGGGATCCGAGCTTCAGGTGGTCGCGAAACTCGGCGACAGCGAAATAATCGCGGTGTTCCGCGAACGACATCAGTTCAAGCCGGGTGACAAGATCCGGCTAAAGCCAGACCCGCGGCTTATTCATTTGTTTGACGAGACGACGGGTAAGCGTCTCACCAACTAAAAAAGCAGAGGGAGAAACAAGCATGAGCTACCTAACGCGCCGCGCTCTCGTAAAAGGCGGCACCGCAGTCGCAGCGGCCAGCGTACTGACCGGTCCGGCTCTCCTCGAGTGGGCAAAGGCCTGGGCACAGAACGCACCCTGGAAACCCGAAAAAGGCGCCAAGCTTTCGATGCTGCGCTGGAAATATTTTGTCCAGGCCGAAGACGATGCGTTCGTCAAGCTGATCGAGGCGTTCAGCAAGGCGACTGGCGTGCCGGTCGAAATCTCGCGCGAATCGTACGAAGACGTTCAGCCCAAGGCTTCGGTCGCCGCCAACACCGGTACCGGGCCTGACCTGTTCTGGGGCCTCTATTCGTTGCCGCACCTGTTCCCGCAAAAGTGCATGGATGTTTCGGACGTCACCGACTACCTCGGCAAGAAGTACGGCGGTTGGGTTGAAAGCGCGGTGCAATACGGCAAAAGCGGAAATAAATGGATCTGTGTCCCGATCTGCTACTCGGGCAACATGGTCAACTATCGCCTCGAGGCGTCGAAGAAGGCCGGCTTCTCCAAGATTCCCGACAAGACGGATGGCTTCCTCGAATACGCGAAGGCCATGAAGAAAAACAACACGCCGGGCGGCTTTGCGCTCGGCCATGCCTCGGGCGACGGCAACGGTTGGGTGCACTGGTGCCTGTGGTCGCACGGCGGCAACACTGTCGACAAAACCGATAAGGTGATCATCAATTCGCCGGAAACTGCCAAGGCTCTCGAATACGCCAAGGCCCTCTATGCCGAGATGATCCCGGGTGTCGCCTCATGGAACGATGCGTCGAACAACAAGGCGTTCCTGGCTGGTGAAATCAATTGGACCGATAACGGCATTTCCATCTACGTCGCGGCCCAAAAGGATCCGACCAAGAAGAATATTGCCGAGGACATGGATCACTCGTTCTGGCCTACCGGGCCCATCGGAAAGCCCACCGAACTGCACCTGATGTATCCGGTACTGGGAATGACCTACACGAAGTATCCGCAGGCGTGTAAGGCCTTGATGGCGTTCATGCTGGAAGCCGACAACTTCAATCCCTGGATCGAATCCGCGCAGGGCTACCTCACGCATTGCCTCAACGCGTACGACAAGAACCCGGTTTGGACGGCCGATCCGAAGCGTGCGCCATTCCGTGAAGCCGCCAAGCGTTCGCTCACCGCGGGCGGGCTCGGTTCGGTCGGCGAGAAAGCGGCAACCGCAATCGCCGACTTCGTCGTGCTCGACATGTTTGCAAACTACTGCACTGGCCGCGAGGACGTGAAGGGTTCGATCGCAATCGCCGATCGTCAGCTCAAGCGGATCTATCGCTAAGGACAGCAGCCGGCGGGAGCCTGAACTTCCCGCCGGCCAATTTCCCAAGACTAGACAAGGGACCGATATCGTAATGGCGATTGCGCTCGACAGCCGGCCGATGAGGGATGTGACGGCCTGGAATCAGCTCAAGACCAACCGCAACTGGCTGGCGATCTGGTTCATGCTGCCGGCGGCGGCGTTCCTGATCCTCTTCCTCGCCTACCCACTTGGCCTCGGCGTCTGGCTGTCGTTCACCGACGCGAGGCTCGGCCGTGACGGCATCTTTGTGGGTTTCGAAAATTACGAATATCTATGGGAAGATTCGATCTTCTGGTTGTCTGTCTTCAACACGCTGCTCTACACGAGCGTAGCCAGCATCATAAAATTCGCCGTTGGGCTTTATCTCGCACTGCTGTTGAACGAGAGACTCCCGTTCAAGGCGATCATACGCGCGGTCGTTCTGATCCCCTTCATCGTGCCGACCGTGCTGTCGGCAATAGCGTTCTGGTGGTTATTCGATCCGCAATTCTCCATCATCTCGTGGTCACTCAAGAAAATGGGCCTGATCACGGCCAATATTGATTTCCTCGGCGACGTCTGGAATGCGCGCTGGTCGGTGATCTTCGCCAACATCTGGCGCGGCGTGCCATTCGTTGCCATCACTCTGCTGGCGGGCTTACAGACGGTCTCGCCGTCTCTTTACGAGGCGGCAACGATCGATGGTGCCACGACCTGGCAACGCTTCCGCTACATCACTTACCCGCTGCTGACGCCGATCATCGCGGTCGTGATGACGTTTTCGGTGCTGTTCACCTTCACGGACTTTCAGCTGATTTGGGTGATGACGCGCGGTGGACCGGTCAACGCGACGCACCTGATGGCCACGTTCTCCTATCAACGCGCGATCATGAGCGGCTATCTGGGCGAAGGAGCCGCAATTTCGACCGCGATGATCCCGTTCCTGCTCGGCGCAATTCTGGTTTCCTGGTTCGGCCTGCAGCGCCGAAAATGGCAACAGGGCGAAAGCAATGACTGATGCGCTCGCCGAAAAAGCTGCAACGCCGAGGGACGTGTTGACCGGCTCGGCGCCGCTCGCCGATGAATCCGAGGGCATGAGCTATCTGCAAAGCTTGCCGCGGCAGCTTGTCACCGTCTACCTGCCGCTCTCGCTCATTCTGTTTGTGCTCCTGTTTCCGTTCTATTGGATGGCGCTCACATCGGTGAAACCCGACGAGCAACTGCTCGATCTGGAAACCTACAGCCCGTTCTGGACATGGAATCCAACGTTCAAGCACGTTTACAAGCTGCTGTTCGAGACCGACTACCCAATCTGGTTGTGGAACACGATGCTGGTGGCAATCTGCGCGACGGCGCTGTCGATCATCGCCAGCGTACTCGCTGCCTATGCGATCGTGCGGCTTCGCTACAAAGGCGCGCAGTGGGTTGGCGGCGCCATTTTCCTTGCTTACCTGGTGCCTCCGTCGATTCTTTTTCATTCCGCTGTCGACGGTCGTTTTTCAATACGGCTTGTTCGACACGCCGTTTGCTTTGATCCTGACCTACCCGACGATCCTCATTCCTTTCTCGACCTGGTTGCTGATGGGCTACTTCAAGACCATCCCGTTCGAGCTCGAGGAATGTGCGCTCATTGACGGCGCCAGCCGCTGGCAAATTCTTACGCGCATTGTTCTGCCGCTTGCCGTCCCTGGCCTGATATCGGCTTTCATCTTCTGCTTCACTCTGTGCTGGAACGAGTTTATCTACGCCCTCACCTTCATCTCCTCGACGCAGTACAAGACCGTGCCGGTCGCGATTGTGACGGCGCTGGTTGACGGCGACATTTACCGGTGGGGTTCATTGATGGCGGGCGCGATGATCGGCTCCCTGCCCCTGGTCATACTTTATGCGTTCTTCGTCGAGCACTACGTCTCGGCAATGACCGGTGCCGTCAAGGAATAAGCCCTTATTTCTCTTCGAGTAATTTGATCGCCTCCGGCGGCCGCCCGATATGACCGCGCGACAGGAACTTTCTGCGCCCTGCGCCGTTTAGCGCAGGGCGTCTCAGGAGGTTTTATTTTGCGACCTGCGCTCCGCGGACTTCATGTTCAAGCGTCCGCGCCTCCCCCGCCATCTTTCACATCACCGCAAAGAGGGAACCATGAATCGTACGGGTATCATGGGAATGCTCATTACGTTGCTTCTGACAGCGTTCATATCGTCACCTGCTGACGCCTATCACTCACGTCGCGGCCACCATCACAGTCAACACCTGTCCTATCGCGGAGCTGATGCCTGCACATTCACGAATGACGGGCGAAGCGTCTGCGGAACAGGCGCAAGCTACCGGACTTCAGCAACTCGGGCCGTTGATGCGGTCGGAAACAGAACGTACGCCATGGCGGAAACCGGAACCATTATCGGCTCGCGTCCGGCCGGCTGCCCCAATCGCTATTGCGGCTGCGGACTTCGCATGTATCTCGGCTTGTCCGATGCACGGCTGAACCTTGCGTCCAATTGGGCGCGCTTGCTTCCGCGCGAGTCCGGTCCACGACCCGGACTTGCCGCAGTGAGAAGCGGCCACGTCATGTACATAGAATCGGCCGCCGGCAACGGCCAATGGATGATCCGTGACTACAATTCCGGTGGCGGACTATCGCGGATGCACGTGCGCGACGTGCGTGGCTATATCTTCGTCAATCCGCGTGGTGGGATGGCAAGGGGATAACCAGCGAGCGTAGGAGGCTTATTGCCAGATGGTTCTGGCGGCCTCGACCACGCGCGCCAGTTTCGCCCGCTCATCCGCTTCATTGATCGGATTGCCAGCGACTGTGCTGGCAAATCCGCACTGAGGGCTGATCGCGAGCCGATCGAGATCAATATAGCGGGCGGCATCTTTCGCGCGGTGCTTGAGATCATCCAGGCTTTCGAGCACCGGCGTTTTCGTGCTGACGAGGCCGAGCACGACACCCTTGCTCTTCGGGACAAAACGCAGCGGCGCGAAATCGCCGGCGCGGGATGTATCGTATTCAAGCAGAAAATGATTGACGTTGGTCTGCGCGAAGAACCGCTCAGCCACCGACTCATAACCACCGGCTCCGAGATAGTGGCCTTTGAAATTGCCGCGACACATGTGCACGCCGATCGTCACGTCAGCCGGACACTTGCTTACGGCCTGATTGATGCCCGCGATGTACAAATCGACAAGCGCATCGGGGTTGCTGCCCGACCGCTTGACCTCATCGCAAATGGCGGGATCGCATAACAGCGCGACCGCGACTTCGTCGAGCTGCACATAGCGACATCCTGCCTTAGCCAGCTCCGCGATCTCTTCCTGAAAGATCCTCGCCAGATCGGTGAAAAATTCATTCGCGTCGGGATAAATTGTTCGATCCGCGAAATCGTTGCACCGGTAGAAATGCATGGTCGATGGCGCAGGCATCGTGATCTTGCCGGTCGCTTTCGTGACCGTACGCAAAAAGTCGAACTCATCGAGGGCGAGTGCCTGTACGCGTCTTATCTTGCCCTGCGCGTAAGGTGCGGTGAACTCGACCTCATGGCCGGCATCATTGCGAAACTTGAACGATGCGGGCTTGATGCTGAAACCTTCCGTCCGCTCAACGAAGCGCCCCCAATAGGAGCCGCGCCGGAATTCTCCGTCCGTGACAACCTCAAGCCCCACGCTCGCCTGCAGCGTCACAACATCGCGAATGCATTCATCCTGCAGCTTTTTGAATTCGGCGTCGCCGATCTCTCGGCTCGCGTGCTGGCGAAATGCCTGGCGCAAGATCTGAGGTCGCAGCAAGCTTCCCACATGATCGGCGCGGAACGGCGGACGGCCTTGAGCGGATGGCATGCGACCTCCCGTATTTTCTATAGGTCAATAGATAGAATTTAGATTGCCGGCATGGCACAAGACAATGCTTCTGTTTGGCGGCCGGCGCTTATTTGAGCTTCCGCCCACTCCGGCCATCTGATGAGATGTCGCTGATGAATATCGTTGCCCTGCCCGTGACCCGGCGTAATGCCAGCCAGCGACGGCGAGCCCCCCAGATCATTGAGGCCGCGGCACGCGTTTTTGCCGAGCGAGGGTTTCACGGCGCGACCACGCAGGACATCGCCGACGTCCTCGGTATCAAGCAGGCGAGCCTCTACTATTACTTTTCGTCCAAGGAGGCCGCGCTTGAACTCGTCTGCGTGAAGGGCGTCGAGGGGTTTTTCGACGCTGCCAAAGCCATTGCGGCGCGGCCCGAAAGTGCCACCGAACGCCTGACTTTGCTGATTAAATCGCATCTCTCGCCCCTGGTCGACAGGCCCAACTTCGTTCGGGTCTTTCTCAATGAGCGTCAGCACCTTCCCAGGGAAAGCCGCCGTCGGATCGGCCGGTGGTCGCGCGGACTCGAGCGCATCTTCGAGGATGTCATCCAGGAGGGCATCGCCAAACGGGAATTCCGATCTGATCTCGATGCCCGGCTCGCGACGCTCGCAATTCTCGGCATGTGCAACGCAGCATCGAATTGGCACCGAAAAGAAAGCCCCGACATCGCCCGTACCGCCGCAGAATTCGCCCAACTGGTGATTGAGGGGATGGGCAAGCGCCCGACTGCATCGCGTCGCCGCCGCTGAACCTGCCATTGCTTATTCATGAACGGGCTATAGAATTCGATTGAGCTATAGAATTTAGCCGATCAAAGAGTGCACGATGATCGCAGGTGTCACGATTGATCGCGACAGGCTGCGCCGCACCACCGCCCTGCATCTGCTGTGCGAGCGGGCGCGATCGACGCCCGATTCAGTGGCGTTCCGTTCCAAACATCTGGGTATCTACCGCGAGCGAACGTGGTCTGACTACGCAAGGCTTGTGGCGCATCACGCGCACGCGCTGAAGAGCATCGGGCTCGAACGTGGCGACCGTGCCGCCATCATGGGCGACGTCTGCGAGGAATGGCTGCTTTGCGATCTCGCCGTCCAGTCGCTTGGCGCAATAGCCTACGGCATTTACCCGACGGCGTCGCCGGCCGAGGTCGAGTACCAGATGCGCGATGGTGGCGCTTCAGTCTTCATCGCCGAGGATCAGGAATACGTCGACAAGATCCTGCCCATCGCCGACCGTCTGCCAGATCTGAAGGCCATCGTCGTTGTCGATGACTCGGCGATGTTCGGCTACACCCACCCGAAACTTCGCCGCTTGCGGGATCTGCTCGACGAAATTGAAAGGCCGCAACTCGGCTGGCTGGAGGAGAGGATCGCCGGACTATCGCCGGATGATCCGGCCTTCATCGTCTACACGTCCGGCACGACCGGGCACCCGAAAGGCGCGCTGGTCACCCATGGCAAACATCTCGCCGCCACCGATACGGTGATTGCGCAATACCCGACACTTCGGGAAAAGCCGCACCGTACCGTCGTTTTTCTCCCGATGTGCCACGTGCTCGGCCGCGACGTCGCGATCACGCTGCCGCTCATCTCGCAATTGGTGCCGCATTTTGGCGAGGACCCTGAGGACTTTGCCACAACGTTCTTCGAAGTCGCGCCGACGGTGATGTTCACCGTTCCACGTTATCTGCAGAAATTTGCCTCGCACATCCTCGTCGGGATTCTCAACTCGACCCGTCTCAAGCGGGTCGCTTACGATTTCGCGATGAACGTCGCACGCAGTCATGTCCGTCACCGCTGGGACGGCAAGAGCGCGCCAGCGCGAAGCGCGCTGTACGGCGCCGTACATGCGATGATCCTTCGACCGGTCCTGAACAAGCTCGGCTTTGACAAACTGGAGCTGGTGGTCAGCGGCGGCGCCGGTCTGCCGGCGGAAACCGCCGCGCTCTGGCACATGTACGGCGTCAACGTCGTCGAGATGTATGGCCAGACCGAAGAAGCGGGCGGCATCATTGCCGGACAGCGTGGTCCTTTCCCGCGCCCCGGCAATGTCGGCACGCCGGTCGAAGGGCTCGAAGTCAAGCTGGCGGAGGATGGCGAAGTTCTTGTGCGCGGTCCGGATCTTTTCAATGGCTATTGGCAAAACGACGAGGCAACCCACGAAGTCAAAGGTCCTGATGGTTGGCTTCGAACGGGCGACGTCGGTGAGTGGGCAAATGGAAGCTTGCGTCTCATCGATCGAGCGCGCGATTTCCTTGTCACCGCCGGTGGCAAGACGATTTCACCATCGCTCATCGAAAATGCGCTGCGCGCGAGTCCCTACGTTGCCGAGGTCGTCGTCTTCGGCCACGGTCGCAAATATCTCACCGCCATCGTCGAGATCGATTTCGAGACTGTCGCAGATTGGGCGCGGGCCAACGACGTGGCCTACACCGGCTTTACCAGCCTGACCGCGCACCCGCGCGTAGCGCAGCTCATCCGTGTTGAACTCGATAAAGTCAATCGCGACCTCGCACGTGTCGAGCAGATCAAGTCATTCCGTATCCTGCCCAAGGCGCTCGATCCGGAAGAGGAAGGTGAGCCGGTAACGCCGACGCGCAAGGTCAAGCGAAAGCTGATGTATGAGCGTTTCAGGGAGCTGGTTGAGGGAATGTACGACGACCGCGAAGAGCGGCTGATTGCGGCGGGCACCGGAAACGTGCTGGCCTCATGATGGGCAAAGCTTCAACGATGAAAAAGGGAGGGACACCATGCTCAAAAGGATCCTGCTTGGCGGTCTGACCGCCTGCGCGATCGCGCTGCCCGCGGCAGCGCAGGACGCCTATCTGGTGGGAGTGACCGCCGCGCTGACCGGCCCGCCGGCGAGCACCTACGCTCCCGCGGTGGACGCCTTGCGGATCTATATCGATCGCGTCAACGCGGCCGGCGGCGTCAACGGAAAGCAGATCAAGCTATTGATCGAAGATGATGGCGCACAGCCGTCGAAGGCGGCAGCCAATACGAAGAAGCTGATCACCCAGGACAACGTCGTCCTGATGGTGAATGCGAGCCTCTCCTCGACCTATGCGCCGGTCATCGCCGAAAGCAAAAGCGCAAACGTACCGCTTCTTTTCGCCAGCGGCGTCTGTCCGCAAAGCGTGTATCCGCCCGCCGATCCGTTGCAGTTCTGCACGACGGGCTACGCTTCGCAGTTCGACAGCCGGGCGACCCTCGATTTTGTGAAGGCAACGGCGAAGGGCCCGATAAAGATGGGATTCTCCGCCATGGCGATACCCCTCTCGCGCGGCGAGATGGATTACGCCATGGAGCTTTCGAAAAAGATGGACATCGAGCCGGTCGACCAGGAAGTCATCCCGCCGCCGACCGCCGACTACACGCCGTTTGCCACGAAGCTGAAGGATGCCGGCCCCAACTGGGTCTACTCGTGGGCCCCGTGGGTCACACAAGTGCGCACGCTTGAAGCGCTGCGCAAGCTGGGCTGGCAGGACGACTACATCGCCTGGGGACACCTCGAGGCGGAAGCCGAACTTGCCCGCCTGAAGGACGGAAAGTTCTACGTCGTCAATTCGAATGCGCTGTTCCAGGAAAAGCAGCCCATTCATCAGGACATCGAGGCTGCGGCAAGCAAGGCGGGATCGAAATTCCCGGCGCAGACCATGACGGAAGGCTGGATCGGCGGCATGGCGATTGAAGCAGCCCTCAAAGGAGCCGGCTGGCCTGCGGATCCTGCCAAAGTGCGCGCGGCCATGGAAAATCTGAAGATCGATACCAAGGGGCTGCGCGGTGGACCGATTGAGTGGACCAAAGACAACCACTTCCGCACCCGGCTCTATTACCGGGTCTACAAATGGGACGGCGACAAGATCGCCCGCGTGCAGGATTGGAAAACCTATGAGGTGAAATGAGCTGGAGCTGGTTGGGCGCGCACACTTTGCGCGCCTAATCGATGACATCCAGAATTCAATTCACGCCGGATAATTCGCTTGCAGCTCGCGGTCAACATTGTCGTCCTCGGCTCGATCTATTCGCTGATCGCCTGCGGATATGTGCTGATCTACCGCGTAAGCCGTGTGCTCAATCTCGCGCACGGCGAATTGATGATGCTCGGCGCCTATCTCGTGCTGGCAACCGCTTCATTGTTCAATGGGCACCCGGGTGTGGCGCTGGCGGCAGCCATCCTGCTTAGCCTTTTGACGGGCGGCCTCGTCTACATCTTTCTCATGCGAAAGATGACTGGCGAGATGGTTCTCGCGGCAATCCTGACGACCGTTGCGCTCGGAATCCTCGTCCGCGGAATCGTGATCCTCATCTGGTCGGCGCAGCAGCAATATCCGGCGCAAGCGCTCGGTGTGAGCAATCCCTCGCTTGTGCTGTTCGGTGGCGCGCGCATTTCGTTCTGGTCAGCGGTGCTGGTCGCAACAACGATCGTCGTCTATGGCGCGCTTTTTGTCTTCCTGCGCTTTGGTCGCTGGGGCATGCGCATGCGCGCCGCGGGACAAAATCCGCTTCTCGCCGCGCAGCGCGGCATCAACCTGCACGGAGTTTATGCACTTGCCTGGAGTCTTTCGACTCTGACCGGGGCACTCGCGGGAATCCTCATGGCGCTCGATTCCGGCTTGACCAGCAGCATGCCGGTCATCGCCTTGAAGGCTTTTCCCGCCGCGCTGGTGGGCGGCCTCGACAGCTTCGCAGGCGCGCTCATCGGCGGGTTGATCGTGGCGGGAGCCGAGGTGTTGCTCATCTATTATGTCGACCCACTGCTGTCCGACGTCGTGCCTTTCCTCGTTTTGATTGCGATGCTGGTCGTGCGCCCGTGGGGTCTGTTCGGCACCCGCGAGGAGCTTGACCGTGTTTAGACCACCGCCGCGCGCAAGCGGTTATCTTCACACCGGCTACGGCGAAGACCTCGCGCTGTTGCGGACCCGCACCGAACGGGTGAGTCTTGCCGTCTTTGTCTTGATTGTTGCGGCGTTTCCCTTTCTCGCGTCGCCATTCGCGCTCGACCTCGCCTGCCAGGTTTTCCTCGCTTCGATCGGCGCACTTTCGCTGATGCTTCTGACCGGCTATGCCGGACAAATCTCGCTCGGTCATGCAGGGCTTATTGCCGCCGGTGCATTCACCACCGGAATCCTGGCGCGCGAAGTTGCCGCGCCGTTCTGGATCACGCTCCCGGCTTCGGCGCTCACCGGTATCCTGCTCGGATTTGTCTTCGGGCTTCCGTCCTTGCGGCTGCGTGGTCTCTATCTGGCGGTCAGTACGCTGGCTTTGCATTTCGTCGTTATCTATCTGGGCGGCGAATATGAAACCAAGCGCGGCTTTTCGACCGGGATTGTGATCGATCCACCCAGTCTTGCCGGACTCAAGCTCGGAGCGCGCGGATGGTATTTCGTTCTGTTATTGGCCGCCGCTGCGAGCTTGATGATCTGCATCAACCTGCTGCGCAGCCGCAGCGGGCGCGCCTGGCGGGCCATCCATGTGCGGGAGACCGTGGCAGAAGCTCTCGGCATCAATATCGCGCGCTACAAGCTCCTTGCGTTCGTAATTTCTTCCAGCATGACCTCGGTCGCCGGGTGTCTGTTTGCCTATTACCGCGGGTTCGTTTCGGTCGAAGCCTTCGACCTGTTCCTGTCCATTCAATACGTCGCGATGATCATCATCGGTGGCATGGGCTCGCTACTCGGCGCATTGCTGGGCGCGATGTTCGTGACCGTTTTTCCGTACCTCATCGAAGCGCTGCTGCGCCTGCTGCCGAATGCCCAGAAACTCGCTGGAGACATATTTGCCGTAAACTACGCCGCATTCGGCGGCGTGATGATCCTCTTCCTTGTCTTTGAGCCGCTTGGTCTCGTGGGGATCTGGCGGCGACTACAGAACTACTTTTTGCTCTGGCCCTTCAGGTACAAACCGCTGGCGGGAGCACGCAAATGACCGCCACCCTGCTTCAGGTCGACAAGATCGAAGTGGTCTACAAGCGCGTCATTACCGCCGTGCAAGGCGTTACATTGTCGGTCGGCGAACGGCAGATTGTGGCAATCCTCGGCACCAACGGCGCGGGAAAGACCACGACCCTTCGCGCGATTTCCGGATTTCTCGGCATCGACGACGCGCGCATCTCCGAAGGATCCATAACGTTCAAAGGTACGCGGATCGACAATGAATTGCCGCACAAGATCACCGGCAGAGGGGTCGTGCTGGTACCGGAGCGGGAAAAGGTATTCCCAAATCTAACCGTTGCAGAAAATCTCGCAGCACCGGTCTCGCGTGCCAATCGTTCAGGCGAAAGACGCCGGCTTGACGAACGCGCCTATCACTTCTTTCCGCGCCTTGCCGAGCTGAGGAGCAGGACCGCGGGTCTCCTGTCTGGCGGCGAGCGGCAAATGCTGGCGATCGGCGCCGCGCTGATGTGCGGACCGCAACTTCTGCTGGTCGACGAGCTGTCGCTCGGCTTGGCGCCGGTTGTTGTGCAGGACCTCACCCGTCGCCTGAAGTCCATACGTGGCGAACTCGGCATCGCTATCCTGCTGGTCGAACAGAGCGCGGCCGCAGCACTGGAGATCGCCGATTACGCCTATGTGATGGAGAACGGGCGCGTCGTCCTCGATGGAGATCGCGAACGGTTGAAGAGCCATCGGGACGTCCAGGAGTTCTACCTGGGCCAGGCCGCCGGTGAGCGGCGCTCCTACCGCGACATCAAACAATATCGGCGCTCGCGGAGATGGTATGGCTGAACTTGCCATCGAACATCTGAGCCTTCGCTTCGGTGGGCTGACCGTTCTCGACGACGTATCGTTTGCGGTCGAACACGGTGAACTGTTCGCGCTCATCGGTCCGAATGGCGCCGGCAAGACCAGCGTCCTCAACTGCATCAGCGGCATCTATCGCGGCAGCGGCCTGATCCGTTTTCGTGAAACGGATATCGCCAGCCTTGCACCTCACGAAATCGCCGGTCTCGGCCTCGCACGTACCTTTCAGCACGGCGAACTCTTCCCGCAGATGAGCGTCCTCGACAATCTGTTGACCGGACGCCACGCGCGTATCCAAACCAACGCGATGGCCGAGATGCTGTTTCTACCGAGTGTCCGGCGCGCCGAAATCATGCATCGCGAAGCCGTCGAGCGGATCATCGACGTTGTTGAGCTCGAACGATACCGGCACGCGATGGTCGGCGACCTGCCTTTCGGACTGCAGAAACTCGTTGGCTTCGCACGCGCGCTCGCGCTCGAACCCTCGATCATGCTGCTCGATGAACCGTCGGCCGGATTGAACCGGGAGGAACGCGAGGACCTCGCTCGCTTCATCCTGCGGCTCAAGCACCAACTTGGAATGACCATGATCTGGATCGAGCACGATATGCAGATGATCGCCGACCTCGCCGATCGCATCCACGTCCTCGATTATGGACGAACAATCGCGGAAGGCACGCCCGGCGCGGTCCTCACAAATCCGGACGTTCTGTCGGCATATCTCGGCACAGCCGATGTTAGCGCGGCGCCGACTCTGCCTGGCGTTTGAGAGAATCGACCAGATCAGTGATTCGACGGTCATTCGGCGAAATCTGGGCAAGGCGCTGCGCATACTCCAGCGCCGAAGCGATGTTGCCGCTGTCACGATAGAAGCTGACCAGCGCGAGCAGCGACTCGCGATCCATTGGATGTTTCGTCAGATTGTCCTTGAGGGCCGCAATCGCCTCGTCAATCCGCCCTGCCGAATGAAGACCGACGGCATAGACATAGCTGTAGTGGGCCTGGTCCGGCGCCAGCTCGACGGCCCGTTTTAACTCGGCCAGCGCGTCATCCTGTTTCTTCTGGCGCACGAGCGCCAAGCCGACCGCATAGCGAAGGCCCGCGTCCTGAGGCGTGGTCGCCACCGCATCGCGCAACACAGCCACCCCATCGTCCTCGCGACCCAACGAGCGATAGAGGTCAGCCAGATTGATCGCCGCCGGCGCAAATTGCGGGTTAAGACGCCGTGCGGCCTTGTATTCGGCTTCGGCTTCAGTCGCCTGGCCACGCTGCATCAGAAAATTCGCCAGCGTTACACGCGCCTCAGGCCGATCCGCGTTGAGGCGCTGCGCCGCGATGAATTCTGCCGCGGCGCGATCGAACCGCTCCCGGTCAGCCTCGGGCTGGCTGGCACTTGGAACCGCTGCAAGCATTGCGACGGCCCTGATGCGCACACCCTGAACCGGATCCGACAGCAGGGGCGAAACAATGGGCCAGAGCTGGTTGGCAGGGACACGACCCAGCATATCGAGCGCGGCCATGCGCACCATCGGGTCGCTGTCAGCAAGACCTTGTCGAGCCAAATTGAGATTTGCTGGCGAAAGATAAGCAGCAAGTTCGATCAGCGCGCTGGCGCGAGCCACAGCCGGCGCGTTGCCATCTGAGGCGACCTCACTGAGAAGTTTCTCGGCATCCGGCAGCTGCGTCCATGCGGCATGGAAAGCCGGCGCGTAAGTCTGGAATCCTTCGCGCCGTGGACCAAACCACGTTTCGATGGCGCTCGCCGCCCATTGAGCCGATTTGTCAGAGTGGCAGTCGTTGCATGCGTTCGGCGTATCCTGCTTTGCCGACAGATCCGGGCGTGGAATCCTGAAGCTGTGATCGTGACGATGATCGATCACCATATACGTGCGCTCAGGCATATGGCACGACGCGCACGAAACCGGGCTGCTCGCTTTCTCATGATGGTGATGTGACGCGCTCGTATATTTGGCGGGCGTGTGGCACTGCAGGCAGACGCCATCCCCCGGGGCACGCAACGCTGCGCTATGCGGATCGTGACAGTCGCTACAGGTCACACCCGACGCGAACATCTTGCTCTGCTTGAAAGGCAGGTAGTTGTAGAGCTCTTCGATGTCGCGCATCTGACCGTCGGCGTAGGTCAGATTGCGGTACATCGGCGTCGGCAGATGTGTGTTCGCCAGCGGCTGCCCGGGGACCCATTTTTCCGAGAACTGCGCGCGCCTTGCGTGACACAGACCGCACGTTTCCACTTCCTTGCGCGAACCCAGCGGCATGCCGTTGCGCTGTGGCATCCCTGTCTTGTCGTTCTGCGTCCAGGTTGTGCCGGCTCGCTCGTCGAACTGCACGACAAGCCCCTTCGTCCGGTCCTCCTGCTTGCTCCCGGGCCACCAGCTTTTTCTATCCTGTGCCCATGCGACGTGACGGGAGCCGGCACCATGACACGCCTCACAGCCGACGCTGATCTCCGCCCATTTCGTCGCAAAGCGATCGGTGGCCGCATCGTAGTTCTTCTGCACACCGGTCGAGTGGCACTCGGCGCACATGAAATTCCAGTTCTGATTGAGCTTCGTCCAATGCAGAACATCGTCATGCCGGATGTTTTCGTTGGGATAGAGATGGAACCAGCGCTGGCCGCCTTTGTCCTTGGGTCGGCTATCCCACGCGATCGACAATGCCTGCAGCCGCCCATCGGGGAATTCGATCAGGTACTGCTGAAGCGGGTCCACGCCGAAAGTGTATTTCACCTCATAAGTTGCAAGCTTTCCGTCGGGCCCATCTGTCTCGACGAAAAATTTCCCGTCCTTGCGGAAGAACCGGGATTGAACATCGAAATACTGAAAGCTCGCGTCTTTAAAATCGCCGAGCACTGACTTGTCGGTCGCATGAGCCATAGCATGCTGATGCTGGGACGAGTGCCAAAGCTTGCCTTCAGTTTGATGGCAGCCAGCGCAGACCTCGCTTCCGGCAAAAGTCGCTTCGCCGGCAGAAGCTGCAGGTACAGAACGGTTGGACAGCAATTGCCATGACCCAAGACCAACGCAAGCAAGAATGACGACTGCGAGCGCGGCTAGAATCCCCTTGGGAAAATTCATTTGAGTAAGCCCGCGATTGCTTTCCAAGCTTGATTTTTCAGATCCACAATGGGCGGATTGGCCAGCTCAAGCGCAGTTTCCACCTTCTTGTTGCAGCCGGAAACGAGCCGCGAAATCTTGATTTCACCGTCCGTGTAGTAAGGGTCGCCCTCGCCATTTCGCCCGAAGAGTGTAGGGCCGACGCCGGTCACTTCGTAGATGGCTTCGACGACTTTCGCGCGCTTCAGGTCGTCGGTGAGACCGTCGCGCTCGGCGTCGATATCGGGCGCAATGTGGTGAGTGACCTGTCCCGTAAAGCGGCTCAGGCCCACATCTCGATCGAAAGTGGCGGAGCCGAGCCACACCGGACGGCCTTCATCTCCGGCCTTCAAAACCTGCCAGAATCGGACGTGATGGCGTCGATCAGCGCTCTTGCCATCCGGCTTTTCGAACGCGAGATCCTCGCGTCTGCCATCGTAAAAGAGACTGCTGACCGGGGCGTCGCGATAGGGCCGATCCAGGACGACACTGCCGATGATCTCAACGCTGGAGCGCAACGTGATCGGATCGGCGGGATACCAGACCGCGGCATGCATGGCGCACAGGACATCGGCCTTGTCGCCGACCAGGCCAACGTTGATTGGATCGCCGGGGATACCCTGTCCCGTACGAGTAACCATGGAATGGCCGGCAAGCCCTTTCTGATGCTCGTAGTGAGTCCAGGCCAACGGCAACGCGATATAGGCGATGATCCCGTAAGCGACGAGAAACGCCGCCACAGCAACAAGGGCGGTCCTCAATCTTGAACGAGGCCATGCCATGGAGCGGATCAGAAACTCGGATCGAGAATGCTGTCCATGCTGTCCCCGAGATTCGCGGGAATATACGGAGCGGGGACATCCGAATCGATCGCCTCTATCGAGTTCAGTGAGCCGCCGTCGCCACCAGGACCGATATTCGTCCAGTTGCGGTACGCCGCGTAAGCTTCCGGCGTTCCCACATAGGCGCAATTGCAACGCGCGGCATCGGCATAGACGTAGTACAGCTTGCCGTCTTTTCTCCTTGTCACCAGCTTGTCGGGCGGAAACGACCGAAGAAGGCGTTCTTTCTCAGGCGTGGTCGCGTACTTCACGAGGAAGCCGGACTGCGTGAACAGGTTGTCGGGAATTACGATGGTCTGTTGAGCAGACGCGACAGAAAATCCGAACACGCCCAGTATGGATGCGACGGCGGTACGACGAACTGACATTGCCAATACTCTCTCGAAACAATTTCGGGGGTGGACCGGGCCAATACTCTCCTGAACTCAATTCGGAGGCGGACCGGGATCCTGCAGTTGTAGAGGCAACAGCCCCTGCGCATTTTCTGACGAAGGATACTGCTGGGACTGAAACGATTGCTGAGAACCGCCGGCTGGATTGCGGATGCATACTCCGCCGACGCCGCTCGTGGTCTGGAGGCATTCCTGCTCGGTGTAATAGTCGCATTGCTGTTCGTCGCCGTCCAGGAGTGCGCACCACCCGGGGACCTGAGCGTGGGCCGCGTCACTTAACGACACGGTCAAACCTGCTACAGCGGCAAGCGTCAGCGTACACATTACTTTCATCGACTTCGTCCTCTACGACTTCAGTTGGTGGATGTCATTGTATCTACGGGTTGTCAGGCACGAAGCGCCGTCGCGCCTGTACCATTCAATGTCAGGCGTCGTTGAGCCATCAAATATTGCAGGCGCTGGCTTGCCATGTTTATAGCGCTCATCTCCCCTGCGTCGACCTGGCCGGCTGAACATTTCTCCAGTTCGACTTTAAGAATTTCGTCGACCTGCTGTTCGATTGCCGCCAAATCCGCTTCAGACCTGACCTCATTGATCTTTTCCACCAATGCGTACAGCCGCATTGATGGCCGCTCATCGGGCTTGCCGATATCTCTTGTCATGAACTTCCAGATCGCCGCCAGTACGGACATCAGTGTCCCGAGCAGCATCGATCCGTAAAAGAACTGATCTCCGTATTTGTCAAAGATCGTTTTCTCGTCGCCATCGAAAAAGGCGGCCGCGCCCGGGTGAATCGGAACGTATGCGTCCTTGTCGGTGCTCGGCGCCATTACCTGGGCGAGAAGCGGAAACTCTCCAACCAGATCCCGACGAGCCTCCATCATCGCCTTGGTGAGCGACGTCACGGTGTCGTCGCTGAGGTTCTTGTTGGCGATGAGGAAATAGGGAACGCGCAGAGTTGTCAGATCGTCGTCGGGCACCGGAGGCGACCCGCGAAGCGACCCTTTCGGCAGTTCATAGCTTTTAAACGGTGGCGAAACCTCTTCGATTGCGCCTGCCGATTCGATTGGCACGAGACCGAGCGGGGCCTTGGCGTTGCGCGGAAATATCTCGCGAAGCATCGCAATGTATCGTTCGGATAGCGGCAGCACGACAAGAAGGGCCTGGATCTGTTTTGTCTGAAATGCCTGCGGCACCTCGTTCGGCGCGAGATTCTTGAAACTCACCTTCGCCGACTCGAGCGCATATTCCCTCGTGATCGCTGCAATGACCTGACGGTTGGTATCAGCGGATATGACGCCGATCATCTTGCCCTTGAGATCGTCCATACCTTCGATGGAGCTTCCGGGGGGCACCACGATGAGCACGACCCCATGAGTCACCGCAAGGACGGTCCGGGCAATCGACAAGTCGACCAAGTCGGCCCGGGCGATCACAAGGTCGACGTTACCGTCGGCAAATTCCTTGGCCGCTTCCGTTGGCGTGGCCTTTTCGACGACCTTAAGCCGCACAGGTGCATTTGTAGAAGCCATTCGCGCGGCCATTGCCGACATGATGCGCGGCACATCGCCGTCAGGCGAGCCCGTTGCGATCGTCAGCGTCGTGGGTTGGGTAATATAACGATATCCGAAAAGCCCGGCGCCGGCCGCCAGGATACCGAGACTGAGCACAAGTATGATTCGCAGCCATCGCGGCAACCGGCCCGACATCAGCGCGACAAGGACCGCGAGCGCTCCCGCTGCGATCGCGACCTGCTGATATTGCTCGCGCTCCATCTAAACCGTGCGCTCCTGACTTACTCCTTGGGCAGACCTTTGACATCCTTAGCCATCTGCAGGCAGGTCAGCAGTTCGACGTAGCTCTGTGGACCGGCAACATTGCCAACCATCGACGAACACCGCGACCTGCTTTCAGGAGTGTATTGCGTCCACTGGCTCACCAGCGTCGCGCGCGCGTTTTGTTCGTCCGCCAGACAACCTGAGTTCGTTTGTGCAGTTGAATAGGACTGCAGGTCGACCTTGCAACTTTTGCGAACGTCATATGTCGGGACTTCATCGGCGGCGGCAATCGATACCGGCGCACCGAAAGATACCGCCGCAAGGGCGGTCACCATCACAAACTTTTTCATACTCTTTCTCCGATCATCCTTCATGCTGATCACGGTCGTGTTGTCCGCCGCTGCCGCGCCCAGCGCCTTCTCAAGCTCGCCGAAGTGAGGCCTTCGATCATAGGCATATTTGCTCTCAGTGGCGATCCTCCAACCCGCCTCTGCGGCCTTCAATTGCCCCAAAGGGAACTAGACGCGCGTCGAGACAACGACTCTGGGCGTAGGCCCGGCTGCGGTTTGATGACGTTTATGTGTGGTTTACCCGATTCGGACGCAGCGCAGCCTAGTTACAAGCGACCCAGCAAATCCCGTAGAAATTGCACGCCAGATGCGTGCCGCGCCCATTGCAGACCCCGCGACTGACAAAGCCTGTGTAATAATTGTTGCGGTAGCCGCTGCCGTAACCGGCATAGTAGATCGGATCGCATCCATCGAGCGGGCCGCGCCGGACACCCAGACCGCATCCGCTTGCGGCAGGAACAATCAAACTCACCTGCGGCGGATAAAAAGGCATTGCCCGCGCTGCAAGTGGATCAAGGATCGACAGGGTAACGACCGCGACCAATGGTGCGGCCCGTCTGAAAAGCCTGGGCGTCTTTGGCATGCCTCATTCCCGGTTTCGGCACAGCATGATGCAATACACAAAGGCGCCTTGCGTATTGGACCAGCGTCCAATGTGCCCCCGGGCGGGCAAGCAAGGTTAACGGCCAAGCTGCGTCTTGTGCGCGCCCGCGATCTCAACCGTCGCGATTTCGGAAGAAGCGCCAGACCGCAACACAAAGAAGGACGAAGGCGATGCCGGCCACCAGATATTTCTCAAAGCCGTCACCAAAATCGCCGAAGGGAATGACCACCTGTGCCGCCGCCGGAGTGATGACGGCAGCAAAAGAAACAACCAGGAGAGAGCGAAGAAATCCCTGGTGCAATTCGTCACCTCAGCAGGTTTCGAACCGTTGGATTGAAGGTGTCCGCGATGCCCCAATCCTGATTTTCTGCAGTCACTGCGCTATTTGTTCTTGGCGGAGAGGGAGGGATTCGAACCCCCGATACCCTTGCGAGTATGCCGCATTTCGAGTGCGGTGCTTTCAACCACTCAGCCACCTCTCCGGAGTCTAAACAGGCCATAAAAAGCCCGAATAGAGGGCGCTTTCTAACCAAGCGCGACAAGACAGACAAGGGTCGCGAGGCGTATATTGAAATCTATCGATGACCCCCTGGCAATGCGATGCATGACACGCTGAAATTCGACCCAATCCGTAAGGAACTGCGCGGCGTCCTCATGACGCTTGGCCTCGTCGCGGCCATCACCGCAGTGCTGTTTGCGCTGGTCTGGGAAGTCGGCCTTGCCCACGGTTCCGTGGTGTATCTGATCCCGGTGGTCATCGCGGCAACCCGGTGGGGAATCGTACCGGCGGTTGTTGCGGCGATTTGCGGTGTGCTCGCTTCGGCCTTCTTCTTCTACCCGCCGCTCTACAGCTTCCGCATAAAGGACCCGCAGGAAGTCATCGACCTGATTCTTTTCATATTCGTTGCCGTCGCCGTAAGCCAGCTCGCGACGCGACTCAAGCGCCAACTGGAGATGGCGCGGCAGCGCGAGATAGACCTGCGGGATCTCTACGCCTTTTCGCGACGTCTGGCTGTCGCGTTCGATGTCTCCGACATTCACGCAGCCATCGAGGATCATCTCGCCAGCGTCATGCAGCGCAACGTCGTGCTTTTTCCAAGCGCGCGCGAAGCATCGAACAGCAGCGGACGCCGCGCCGGCGTCGTCGTGCCTGAACAGGTTCTCGCCGAGGTCGTCGAAGTTGCATCGGGTCACCGCGACAACACCGCGGGCGCTACGGTGACGGCGCCCAGCGGAGAGATCTGGCTGGTGCGCGCAGTCTCGCCAAAAAATCGCGAATTCGGTGTCATCGCCATTAACCTCGGTCGCGAATCGAAAGAGCGTTCGGACGAACTGCGCGTGCGCGTCGATGCGGTTCTGGCGGATGCAACCGCAACGCTCGAGCGGCTCGGCGTCGCCCATGCGATCAGCGAGGCGCGCATGCGTTCGCAGACCGACCAGTTGCGCGAGGCTCTCATCGGATCCGTCAGTCACGAATTGCGCACGCCGCTCGCATCTATTCTCGGAGCCGCGACGGTGCTCAGCGCTGCACCAGCGCTGCGAAACGAGAAGAAGCTGACCGCCCTCGTTCACGACGTGCGCGACGAGGCCGAACGTCTCAATAACGACATCCAGAACCTGCTCGATGCCACGCGCATCAGCAGCGATGGCGTGAAGCCGCACGCCGAATGGGCCGATCCAACCGACATCATCAACTCTGCCGTGGAGCGCTGCCGCCACCGTCTGGTGGATCGCCGACTTGTCATCGATTTGCCCGCCGACCTGCCGTTGATCCATGTCGATCCGGTGCTGGTGCAGCAGGCCCTGATTCAGATTTTCGACAACGCGGTGAAATATTCCGTATCAGGATCCCGGATCTCGGTGGATGCGCACACGCATGAGGGCCACCTGATCATCAGCGTCGTCGATCAAGGCGCCGGTCTGACGAATGCTGAAAAATCGAAAATCTGGGATCGCTTTGCGCGTGGCGAACGCCATGCTGCGACCACAAGTGGGTCCGGACTCGGCTTGTGGATTGCCAACGCCTTCATCGCCGCCAATGCCGGAAAGGTCACGGCCGTCAGTGAAGGACCCGGCCTCGGCACCACGGTGGCGATCGAACTGCCCGTAACTCAAACCGCCGTTCCGCAACTTGAAAGCGACACCGATGAGTGAGCCATCTCCAATCGTTCTCGTCGTTGACGACGAGATTCAAATCCGCCGGTTTCTTCGCACCGGTTTTGAACTCAATGGTTTCGTCGTGCACGAAGCCGGCACCGGCGCCGAAGCCATCCGCTCGGCAACGCTGCGTCCGATCGATCTCGTGATCGTCGACCTCGGCCTCCCGGACATGGACGGCGCCGATGTGGTCGAGCGCATCCGCTCCTGGTCGAGCGTGCCGATCATCGTGCTCTCGGTGCGCTCCAGTGAAGCCGAGAAGGTTCACCTGCTCGAACTGGGTGCCGACGACTACGTGGTGAAACCTTTCGGCATGGCCGAATTGCTCGCCCGCGTGCGCGTGGCGCTCCGGCGGCAAATGCGTGCCGTCTCCGGCGAGCCCACCGTCAAGGCAGGCCCTCTCACCATCGATCTCGCCGCGCGGGCGGTTTTGCTCAACGACAAGCGTCTGACGCTGACGCCGAAAGAATACCGGCTACTGCAGGTTCTGGCCCAACACGCTGGAAACGTGGTCACCCACCAGCATCTGCTTAAGGAAGTGTGGGGCTCGATCCACGTGCACGACACGCACTATCTGCGCATCTTCGTGCGCAAGCTGCGCCAGAAGATCGAACCACACCCCGACTCAC
Source organism: uncultured Alphaproteobacteria bacterium (assembly GCA_963707615.1). GTDB lineage: Bacteria > Pseudomonadota > Alphaproteobacteria > Rhizobiales > Xanthobacteraceae > Pseudolabrys. The sequence goes on along the minus strand of CAVPQT010000004.1, from coordinate 526,035 downwards.
CGAAAATTCTGGTTACCGAACTGGGTGTCGGTTACCGGCTGGTACAATCGGGCAATGAGATCGACGCTCCGGCCTGGCCTGATGCGGCTCCGGCCAAAAGCGAAACCTGATACCGCCGCCTTAGAGCTTTCGGCGCCCAGCAGCGGACACCGGAAACCGCCGGGTTTCTTGACAGACCGGGCTTTTCCCCGCCATAAGCATGGCGCGCGGGCCCTCGGGTCCGCGCGATTTTTCGAGGGCAAACTAAGCCCTTAAAAACAAACAACAAACCGACTGAAAGAAGCCGGTCCGGAACAATCCGAGCGCCGGGATCGAACACGAGGACGACAAAGATGTTCGCAGTCATCAGGACTGGCGGCAAACAATACCGGGTCGCCGCCGAAGATGTGATCCGGGTGGACCGGGTCAATGGCAATCCCGGCGAGATCGTCGAGTTCGGCGAGGTGCTGGTCGTTGGCGGTGACACACCGCAGCTCGGCACGCCGACCGTCTCGGGCGCGACCGTTGCTGGCGAGCTGCTTCAGCACACGCGCGGCGACAAGGTAATCGCCTTCAAGAAACGCCGCCGCAAGAATTCGCGGCGCAAGCGCGGCTATCGGCATGAATTTTCGGTCGTTCGCATCACCGAGATTCTGACCGGCGGCGCCAAACCGTCGAAGACGGCAGCACCGCGGCCCAAGCGCGAGCCAAAGCCAAAGGCCGAGGCCGAAACTGCTCCAGCCGCGGAAGCCAAATCGGCCAAAACCAGGGCCAAGAAGCCGGCCAAAGCGGCCGCAAAAAAGCCCGCGAAGGCCGCTACAAAGCGCAAGAAGAAGTGAGATGATTCCTTCACGGAATCAGTGTACAGAGTAAGAGAATTCGAGAGACCACTATGGCGCACAAGAAAGCAGGCGGATCTTCACGAAACGGCCGCGACTCCGCGGGCCGGCGGCTCGGCTTGAAGTCGACCGGCGGCGAAATCGTGCTCGCCGGCAATATCCTTGCGCGCCAGCGCGGCACCAAATGGCACGCCGGCCGTAATGTCGGCACCGGCAAAGATCACACGCTGTTCGCGCTCATCGATGGAAAGGTTCAGTTCGCAACGAAAGCTAAAGGCCGCACCTACGTGTCCGTTGTACCGATGACGGAGGCTGCGGCAGAGTAAACGGTGGACATAAAACGAGGTCCGCCGGTCATTCCAGTCAAACCGGCGGGGCTCGTAGGGCTCTGAGAGGGGGAGACGGGTGACCGGCTCCCCCTCTCGACTTTTCAAACCTGGAGCCCGTGCCATGACACTACTAGAGGAAATACCGAGAGAGCCTCACCGCGAGGGAAGTAGTCCCGTCCTCGAGACCAAGCGGCTTGCCTTGCGCGCAGCGCGCCTCGAGGACGCTAAAGCGGTAGCAGCGCTCGCCAATGACCGCCGCATCGCGGAAAACACCGCGCGCATTCCCTATCCGTACAAAGTGGCGGACGCAGAGAAATTCATTGGCGGGGCGAACAAGAACGGCGAAGCCGCATTCCTCATCACGCTGCGTGACCGGACGATCATCGGCGCGTGCGGAATCATGTTCCACTATGACGACGTGCCAGAGCTCGGCTACTGGCTCGGCGTTCCCTACTGGAACAAAGGCTACGCCACCGAAGCGCTTCATGCATTGATCGACTACGCCTTCACCGATCTTTCGCACGAGGCATTGCAGGCCGGTGCGCGCGTCACCAATCCGGCTTCGCGCCGAGTGCTGGAGAAGTGCGGCTTCCAGTGGACGGGTGTCGGCCTTTACCGCATCAACTCGATCAAGTCGTCGGCACCGATCGACCGCTTCCGCCTCGAGCGGCGAATCTGGTCGGCGCTGAAGACCTGGGGCCGCGTGAAGCGAGTGATGTAGTCAGGCCCTCCGCACGGGCGCCTCGAACGTCGTGATGGCCGGGCACAAGGCCCGGCCATGCACGTCATCCCAATCAACGCAGGATCGCTAAGTCGCGCGAGCCGCACGCGCGGCTTGCTCGAACTTGCTGCCGAATTCTTCCAATTCTTCGCGATTGATGTCGCTCACCGCGAGCATATTCAATCCCTGGTCGGTCCACCGGAGGATATTGAAACCCTGCACGGTTTCCATCCTGGGCGCCTGCAAGGATGAGCCGACGCCCTGCGTCACGAACAGATTGATCACGTGCACGCGACGTCGATAGACGATCACCGCAACTGACTTGCCATCGATGAAATCGAGCCGCCCGCCGATCAGAGTAAAGCCCTGCGCGGTAAGATCGATCACCGGCGGTGCCAGATCGGTGCGGCCATTAAACCAGGGTTTGACGGTGTGCTGGTCGGTCGAAAGGACGTCGGTCAAATGATCAGCCTGCAGCGAGCGCAAGTGCGCCGAGATCGCTTCGCTGAGGATCCGCTCATCGCGGTCCTCGCGCAAAACAACCAGCGTTACGCTTGCGGCCGCCGCTGCTGACAGGAGACTGCCAAGCGCAAACCCCTTGAGCAGCGTGCGCCGGTCGGTCGCTGCCGCCGAAGGAACCGCACGGTCGATGCTTCGCCGCAACGACGGTGGCGCTGTATAGCGCAGGTTGCCGCCACGCAAGGCCTGCCGCAAATCGCGATAGGACGCGAGTTGTGCCCCGCAGCGCGCACAGCCGGCGGCATGCGTTTCAACTTCACGCGCATGCCCGGCATCGAGCTCGTCGTCGATCAGCGCATGCAACATGACTTCTGCTTCGTCGCAGGTCATGGCCCCTTCTCCTCCGCCAGCCACGCTGTGCGCAACAGCCCGCGCGCGCGCGCAAGACGCGACATCACCGTACCGACCGGTACACCCGTGACGTCCGCGATTTCGCGATAACTCAAATCGTTGACTTCGCGCAGCACAAGCGCCTCACGAAACGCGTCAGGTAACTGCGTGATCAGCCGCTGCATGCTTTCACCATCGAGCCGCTGCAGTGTTTCCGTCTCGGGAGAACTCTGCGCCTCGCTCCACAACCCGTCCGACTTGTTTTCGGCCTCGTCGAGATTATCCACGACGGCTGTAAGTGCACCGCGACGGGCATATTCGGCGCGACAGACGTTGCGCAGGATGGCCAACAACCACGGCTTGATCGGGCCGCCGCGAAATGTCTCGAAATGCCGGAACGCTCGCAGATAGCATTCCTGAGCCGCATCCTCGGCATCGGCCGTATTGCGCAAAAGATAGCGCGCAAGCGTGTAGACATCGTCGAGATAAGGCAATGCGGCGGCGCGAAAACGCTCCGCCTTGCCACGATCGCCGCCGCCCTCGTACGCCATGCTGTTGTTCCGCACCGTCGCATCACTGTTGCGGCGTGATGCTTCCGGTCGCCGCCTCCACGACAATTGTCCCGGTCATATGCGGATGCAAGGAACAAAAGTACTTGTATGTCCCCGGTGTCGTGAATGTGAACGAGAATTTATCCTCGCTGTCGAGCGGCTTTGACCTGAAGTTGTTGGGCGACACCACGGTATGCGGGATATCGTCTTGGTTGGTCCACGTCACTGTTGTCCCGGACTTCACTTTCACCTCCTGCGGACCAAAGGTGAAGTTGTCTATCTTCACAGCGACATCTTCTGCCCGGGCCGGCGTAGCGGCGAATAGAAGAAGCGCCGCCACGCCCGCAATAACGCTGTTGGTCAGCGATTTCGTCTTCTTGGTCATGATCGAACTCATCCTTGCAGCGGTGTGTCGATGATGGCGAGACGCTGTTCGTTCTGCTTGAACGTCACGCTGGCTATTCCCAGCATCGTGCGCAGCTTGTCTTCGGGCACTTTCATCGGCCCGGGTGACGGCGCAGACCCGGGTGCCGGCTGCGGAAACGCTGTCGAGCGCGCTGTGTGGAAGGTGACGTTGCCCTCGACCTTCTGCATGACCTGATGGATGTGGCCGTTGAGAACGGTCACAGAACCGAACCGCTTGAGATATCCGAGAGCCCGTTCGCTGTCTTGCGTGCCCCAGCCCCAGTCCGGATAGACCGTCCACAACGGGATATGCGCAAACACGACGATCGGTTGCGAGGCCGCGCGTCCTTTCAGATCATCTTCAAGCCATTCCAGTTGCTCGTTGCCGAGATTGCCGAGGCCGCCCGCTTTCAGATCAACAACGTTGACGAGGCCGATGAAGTGCACACCGTCGGCATCAAAGCTGTACCAGCCCGCGCCTTTGGTGCCACGGCCGTAACGGTCGCGGTAAAGCTTGCCTTGGTCCTCGTCGATTATGTCGTGTTCGCCCGGCACGTAGTGCACGTCCAGGCGCGCTTCTGAAATGATGCGGTCGGCATCGTCGAACTCCGCCGGTTTCGACAAATGCGAGATGTCGCCCGTGTGGATCATGAATGACGGTTTGACCGTCAGCGCTTTCACGCGCCCGATCGCTTCCTCGAGCGTGCCCTTGGCATTTGGATTGGCGGGCTTGTCGAAGCCCATGTGACTGTCGCTGATCTGCAGGAAGGTGAAGCCCTTGCTCTGCTGCGCCAGCGCTTCGTCGATGATGCCGAGCGAGGTCGGTACTCCGCCGGCAACGGTCCACAACACGCCGGTTCCCGCCCAGGTCATGCATTCAAGAACCTTGCGACGGCTGGGGCCCTTCTCGTGATCGTCTGTGTTCATGTCCGGTCTCCCTGCAATTACTGCAATTGGCTGCATGGACTGGATCGGACTTTGCTCAGATTTATTCCCGGACCTCCTTTGGCGAATTGCGACGCCTTGGGATATACCCTAAGACCATGAAATTCCTCGATGAAGCCAAGGTCTACATAGCGTCCGGCGCGGGCGGGAACGGCTGTATCGCGTTCCGGCGCGAGAAATTCATCGAGTTCGGCGGACCGAATGGCGGCGACGGCGGCAATGGTGGTGATGTGGTGGTAGAGGCGGTCAACGGCCTCAATACGCTGATCGATTACCGCTACCAGCAACACTTCAAGGCACAGCGCGGTGGTAACGGCATGGGCAAGGACCGCGCCGGCGCCAACGGCAAGGACGTAGTCCTTAAAGGTGCCGATCGGTACGCAAGTCTACGAAGAAGACGGCGAGACGCTGATTGCAGATCTCACCGAGGTCGGTCAGCGCGTCACGATTTCGCGCGGCGGCAATGGTGGCTTCGGTAACGCGCACTTCAAATCCTCCACCAATCGTGCTCCGCGTCATGCCAACCCGGGTCAGCCCGGCGAGGAGCGCACGATCCGTTTGCGGCTGAAGCTGATTGCCGATGCCGGTCTGATCGGTCTTCCTAATGCAGGCAAGTCCACTTTCCTCGCCGCGGTGAGTGCGGCAAAGCCGAAGATCGCCGATTACCCATTCACCACGCTGCATCCGCAGCTCGGCGTGGTTGAAGTCGACGGGCGTGAATTCGTCGTGGCCGACCTGCCCGGTCTGATCGAAGGCGCGCACGAAGGAACGGGATTGGGCGACCGTTTCCTGGGCCACACCGAGCGTTGCCGCGTGCTGCTGCATCTCGTCGATGGGACCGCGGAGGATGCGGGCGCCGCCTACAGAATTGTGCGTGACGAACTTGAAGCGTACGGACAGGGCCTGAGCGAAAAGCCGGAGATCGTTGCACTCTCGAAAGCCGACGCAATGACCAAAGAGGCAATCAAGACGCAAACTGCGAAGCTGAAAAAAGCCTGTCGGAAAACACCGATGGTGCTGTCGGCGCAATCAGGGGAAGGCGTGAAGGACGTTTTGCGCGCACTCCTCAAAATCATCGACAAGGCGCAGGAAGACGCCGACATCAAAGAACCGGTTTAGTGGCTCGGCACGCTCCCGGCAGGGATGAAAAATTCATGGCCCAGTGTGCCGTGTCCACTCATAATAAGGCAGTACCGCACCACCCATCATTCGGCAGGACATCATGAAAACGCGTGCCGCAGTCGCCTGGAAAGCCGGCGAACCATTGACCGTCGAGACGATCGATATCGAAGGTCCCAAGGCCGGCGAAGTGCTGGTCGAGATCAAGGCGACCGGTATCTGCCACACGGATGCTTACACGCTGTCAGGTGCGGACCCGGAAGGTCTGTTCCCGGCCATCCTTGGCCACGAGGGCGCAGGGATCGTGCGAGAGGTCGGAGCCGGTGTAACCACCTTGAAGGTGGGCGATCACGTCATTCCGCTCTACACGCCGGAGTGCCGTCAATGCAAAACCTGTCTCTCGCGCAGGTCCAATCTCTGCACAGCGATCCGTGCCACGCAGGGCAAAGGCCTGATGCCGGACGGCACCAGTCGTTTCCGCTGCGATGGTGATCCGGTCTTTCACTATATGGGCTGCTCGACCTTCGCCAACCACACGGTGCTGCCTGAAATCGCGCTCGCCAAAGTCCGTGAAGACGCCCCCTTCGACAAGATCTGCTACATCGGTTGCGGCGTCACGACCGGCGTCGGGGCCGTCATCAACACCGCGAAAGTCTGGCCCGGCGCGAACGTCGTAGTGTTTGGTCTCGGCGGTATCGGCCTCAACGTAATTCAGGGCGCGCGCATGGTCGGCGCCGACAAGATCGTCGGAGTCGATACCAATCCCGACAAGCGCGCGATGGCGGAGAAATTCGGCATGACGCATTTCGTCAATCCCGCGGAAGTGGGTCGCGACAAAGTCGTACAGGCCGTCGTCGATGTGACCGACGGCGGAGCCGACTTTTCATTCGAATGCATTGGCAATGTCGCGACCATGCGTCAGGCGCTGGAATGCTGTCACCGCGGCTGGGGCGAGAGCATCATCATCGGCGTGGCCGGCGCGGGTCAGGAAATTTCCACGCGGCCGTTTCAACTCGTCACCGGGCGCGTTTGGCGCGGTACGGCCTTCGGCGGCGCGCGCGGACGTACCGATGTGCCAAAAATCGTTGACTGGTACATGGAAGGCAAGATCAATATCGACGACCTGATCACGCACACCATGCCGCTCGAGAAAATCAACGATGCCTTCGATCTGATGCACGAAGGCAAATCGATCAGGTCGGTGGTGGTGTACTAGCCGCTATTTGACCAATCCGACAACGCGCGGGAGCCACAGCGTCAGTTCGGGGATCATCGTTATCGCGATCAGCGACAGCAGCAGCGGGATCAGCCAGGGCAGAATCGCCATTGTCGTTCTTTCAATGGACAATTTGGCGATCCTCGACAGCACGAACAGCACCATGCCAAGCGGCGGGTGAAGCAACCCGATCATGAGATTGAGTGTCATCATGACACCGAAGTGCACCGGATCGATACCGACCTTCAGGATCACCGGCATCAGCACGGGCACGAGAATACTGATCGAGGCGATCGGCTCAAGAAAGCAACCGACGACCAGCAACAGGATATTGGTCAGCAGCAAAATAACATAGCGGTTGTCCGTCAAAGCGAGCAGCGCCTCGGTGGTGTATTCGGTGACGCGGGTCGTCGTCAGCACCCAACCGAACAGCGAGGCTGCGGCGACGATCAGCAGCACCCCCGCAGTGGTTTCGATCGTCTCCATCGAGACCTTGTAAAACTGCTTCGGCGTCAGCGTCCGATAGAGAAAGATGCCGAGCACGATCGCCCAGGCACAGGCGGCTATCGCCGCCTCGGTCGGCGTGAACCATCCGAATGTCATGCCGCCGATGATGATCGCCGGCGTCAGCAAAGCCGGGAGCGCGGCGAGGAACGTCACCCCCAGCGTGCGCCAGCTGAAGGCCTGGTCGCGACCCATTCCGTAGCGGCGCGCGCAATAATAGACGTAGCCCATCATGAAGGCCGTCATCACAAACCCGGGAATCACGCCGCCAAGAAACAGCGCCCCGATAGAAACATTGCCCATCATTCCGTAAATGACGAACGGCAAAGATGGAGGAATGATCGGCCCCAGCGTCGAGGATGCGGCTGTCACGCCCACTGAAAACTCGGTGCTGTAGCCGTGGTCTTTCATCGCCTTGATCTCGATCGTGCCGAGGCCCGCCGCGTCGGCGATCGCGGTTCCGGACATGCCGGCAAAGATCACCGAGCCAATGATGTTTACGTGCGCGAGTCCGCCGCGCGTCCAGGCTGCCAGCGCAACCGCGAAATCGTAGATGCGGTTTGTGATGCCGGCCGAATTCATCAGGTTTCCGGCAAGAATGAAGAACGGCACCGCAAGCAGTGGAAACGAGTCGATGCCGCCGGCCATCCGATGCAAAATGACGAAATCAGGCAGGCCGGCGATGAAGTGGGTGTAGATAAACGATGAACCCGCAAGCGCAATGAAAACCGGCACGCCGATGAGCAGCACAGCGATGAACAGAAACGCCATGATGATCATCGAAAGGCCCTGCCCCTAGTCGGCCGATATCTGGTGGGTGACGTCTTCCGGACGGTGCCAGCCTTTTTGGGCATTACGCCAGACATTCTGCGCCTGACGGAAAAACATCAGGAAACATCCGAAGGCGACGCCCGCATAGACGTAGCTCATCGGCAGGTCGAACACCGTCATGCGTTGAAAGTGCATCCGCTCGGTGATCGTCCAGGAAACAAACGCGAGCAGGCCGAGGAAAGCGAGCTTGATGAAATCGACGAGCGCCAGCAGCGCCGCGCGCAACGGTCCCGGTTTCATCACGTTCGAGAGCAACTCGACAGCAATATGCGTGTTGCGGCGGGTCACCATCGCCCCGCCGATGAACACGACCCACATCAGGCCGTAGCGCGCGATCTCCTCGGTCCAGGAGAGGCTGTCGTTGAGCACGTAACGCGTGAAAAACTGCAGAAAGACGATGAAAGCGAGCGACCAGAAGATCACGAAGGCAATCCAGTCTTCCGGATAGTGCTCGATCACAACCTCGGCGTCTTCCGCCTCGATGAGGCGCTTCTCGCCCTTGAGCTTCTTCTTTTCGCTCATGCTCCCCGCCCCTCAGACCGCAACCGTCATGCGCGCGTCCAGTGCGGCATGACGGGATCCTGCGCCGGCTTACTTCAGCGCCTGCAGCGCGTCGTACTCGGCCTGCGACCAGCCGGCGCCGGCGCTCGGGTCGTTGTGGAGCGGGATGGCAACTTTGCGGAAGGCCTCGCGGTCGACTTCGACGACCGTCTTGCCGAGCTTGCGGAACTCGTCGGCGAGCTTGAGCTCAGACGCGCGGATCTGGTCGGTCGACTTCGCGCTCGCTTCCTTCAGGACGTCCTCGAAGATTTTCTTGTCTTCGTCGGAAAGTTTCGACCAGACATGCGCGCCGACGATCGTCACGAGCGACTCCGTGATGTGGCCCGTCAGCATGATGTGCGACTGAACCTCGTAGAACTTCTTGGCCATGATGGTCGGTAGCGGGTTTTCCTGGCCGTCAACCGTGCCCTGCTGCAGCGCCAGATAGACTTCCGCGAACGCGATCGGGGTGGCGTTGGCCCCGACCGATTTGGTGAACATCAGGAACAACGGCGCCGGCGGCACGCGCAGCTTCATGCCCTTCATGTCTTCGGGCTTCTTGATCTCTTTGTTGGCGGTCACGTGGCGCTGGCCGTAGTAAAGAATCGCGACGACCTTGTGCTTCGTCTTGTCTTCGTAGCCTTTGGCGATGTCGCGGAACAATTTGCTGTCGCGATACGCCTTCCAGTGATCGAAGTCGCGCAAAATAAATGGCGCACCCGTGATCGACAGCGGCTTGTGGATCGAGCCGGCGAATGACGCACCGGTATAGATGATGTCAACGGTACCGAGGCCCAGGCCTTCATTGATCTGGTTTTCGTTGCCGAGTTGAGAAGCCGGGAACACGCCGATTTCATAGCGGCCGTTGGTGCGCTTCTTGATCTCCTCGGCAGCCCACAACGCCTCGGTATGGTAGGGCTCGCTGATCTCGTAGACGTGCGCCCACTTGAGCTTGGTCTGGGCACCGGCGGGCGCCAACATGAAGGTTACCGCAGTCAGAACCGCGATAGCGTGAGCCAGCTGACGCGACCAGTTCGGCATACTTTCCTCCCCCAACTCGGCTATTTTCAAAACGCCTGTTGCCTGCGATGTTACTATGCGATCAGCGTCGCGCAACAGCCCTCGTCAGGCGCCGGAACGCAGCGGTCGCCAAAATCGGGGTTTTCCATGAGTACACCGAGAACCATCCGCCTATCACCCGAAGACAATGTCGTGGTTGCAGTCGACCAGATCCCGGTGGACGCGGTCGCCGCCGGCGTGACAGCGCGCGAGCGTGTGCCGCGCGGCCACAAAATGGCGATAGCGGCCATCGGCGAAGGCCAACCGGTGCGAAAATACGGACAGACCATCGGTTTTGCATCAAAGCCGATCGCGCCCGGTGATTGGGTGCACGAGCAAAATGTGGCGCTGCGCGATTTCGCACGCGACTACCGTTTTGCCGAGGGCGCAAAGAACGACGAAGTCCTGCCACCCGAATTGCGTGCGACGTTCGAGGGTTATCTGCGACCCAACGGGAAGACCGGCACCAGAAACTATATCGGCATCCTGACGTCGGTGAATTGCTCAGCCTCGGTTGCCAAATTCATCGCCGAGGAAGTGAACCGGTCCGGCATTCTCGACGATCACCCGGAAATCGATGGAGCGGTGGCGTTCGTCCATGGCAGCGGCTGCGGAATGGCGGCTTATGGCGAAGGTTGGGAATTGCTGCGGCGAACTCAGTGGGGCTACGCCACGCATCCCAATCTCGGGGCCGCACTAATGGTCGGCCTGGGTTGCGAGGTTTTCCAGATCGACCGCATGAAAGAAGAATACGGAATGGTCGAAGGTGACCATTTCCAGTCCATGACGATCCAGGCGACCGGTGGAACCAAGAAGACAGTCCAGCAGGGCGTGGAGCGCATCAAGGCCATGTTGCCCGTTGCGGCCCGCGCCAAAAGAGAAACACGACCAGCTTCGGAGATCGTGCTCGCGCTCCAGTGTGGCGGATCAGACGGTTATTCCGGAATCACGGCCAATCCTTCGCTCGGATCCGCCGTCGACATGTTGGTCAAACATGGCGGGACGGCAGTGCTGGCCGAAACGCCTGAAATCTACGGCGCCGAGCATTTGCTGACGCGGCGCGCCGTCAATCGCGCCGTCGGCGAAAAGCTCGTCGAGCGTATCCGCTGGTGGGAGGATTACACGAAGCGCAATAGCGGCGAGATGAACAACAATCCGGCGCCCGGCAACAAGGCGGGCGGCCTTACCACTATTCTGGAAAAATCATTGGGGGCCGCAGCGAAGGGTGGCACCACCACGTTGCGCGCGGTCTACGAGTACGCCGAGCCAGTCAAGGAAAAGGGCTTCGTGTTCATGGACACGCCTGGCTACGACCCTGTTGGCGCGACCGGGCAAGTGGCCGGAGGCTGTAACGTGATGTGCTTCACCACGGGCCGCGGATCTGCTTTCGGCTGCAAGCCCACGCCGTCGATCAAACTCGCCACCAATACCGAGATGTATCGACGCATGACCGACGACATGGACATCAACTGCGGCGATGTTCTCGATGGGACCTCTATCGAGACCAAGGGACAGGAAATTTTCGAAAAGGTGCTGCGGGTCGCATCCGGTTCGCATACCAAGTCAGAAGATCTCGGCTACGGCGAACTTGAATTCGTGCCGTGGCAAATCGGAGCGGTGATGTAACGCCGCCGCCAGCCGTACAAAGGCTGATAACGCTACCGGGGAAACGTCAGATGCTTTTCCGAGCCGCCGCCATACTCGTTCTCGCAATGATCTCGCTTGCCGCGAACGCGGCGGACTACCCCGCGCCCAAGGAAGGCTCCTGGATCGCGCACGACTTCCGCTTCCACACCGGCGAGGTTCTTCCCGAAGTTCGCCTTCACTATCGAACGATCGGCAAGCCGGAAGGAATTCCCGTTGTCGTGCTGCACGGCACCGGCAGTTCCGGGCAGAGCATGCTGACGCCCGCATTCGCCGGAGAACTATTCGGATCGGGACAGCCACTCGATGCCGAAAAATATTTCATTATCCTTCCCGACGCGATCGGCCACGGGAACTCGACGAAGCCGTCGGATGGGCTGAAGACAAAATTCCCGCAATACAACTACGCCGACATGGTGGACGCACAGTATCGCCTGGTCGCGGAAGGGCTCGGCATCAAGCACGTGCGCATGATCATCGGCAATTCGATGGGCGGCATGAACGTCTGGTTATGGGGCGAGAAATATCCCGGCTACATGGACGTTCTCGTTCCCATGGCGTCGCAGCCCACGGCGATGGCGTCACGCAATTGGATCCTGCGTCGCATGATGCTTGAGTCCATCCGTCAGGATCCGGAATATGCAGACGGCAACTACACCAGCCAGCCGCACTCGGTAAGGCTTGCCAGCGCATTCTTCGCATTCGCCACCTCCGGCGGCACGCTCAACTACCAGAAGCAGGCGCCAACGCGCGGCCAAGCCGACAAGCTCGTCGATTTACGCCTCGCCGCACCGGCGGCGTCCGACGCCAATGACTTCCTCTGGCAGTGGGGCTCGTCGGGCGACTACGACGCCTCACCGGACCTCGAAAAGATCGAGGCACCGCTGTTGCTGATCAACGCGGCCGACGACGAACGAAATCCACCGGAAACCGGCATCACCGAAGCGGCGATGAAACGCGTGAAAAACGGGAAATTGCTGCTGATCCCGGCGAGCGAACAAACCTCGGGGCATGCCACGACCGGCAATGCCAGATTCTATAAGCAGTCGCTGCAGGAATTGCTCGACAGCGCGCCGCAAAAAGAGATGTAGCAGAGCGACCGGCGCGTTTACTTCGAGCAAAGCCGGCGCGGGCCATCGCTCGGCTGATAAGTGCAGTCGGCTGCCTTGAATGAACGATAGGCGGCCGTGCAGGCATTCACGTTGCAATGCGCCGGCGGTTCGGGCGCCGCGGCCGGCGCTTCGGTCGCGGCCTGCGCCGCCCCGGATGAGGCCGATGGGCTCGGAGTCAGGCCGGGCGCAACAATTGGGGCGCCGAAACTCGCGCTGGGAGCTGTCGGCGCCGGTGGATTGACCGGCGCAGAAATATTTGGCTGGACAGGCGCAGGTGCGACCGGAGGTGCCGGTGTGATCGGCACGGCGATGGTCGCTCGGCTCGGCGCCGGCGGCAATGGCGGAGCCGCGGCGCTCAGTCCCGCCTTGGTGTCCACCATCGGGGACATGGGTGCCGATACCCAGTCGAGTCCCAGCAGCACGCTGCCGAGCGCAATCACCAGTACCGCCGCGTAGACCGCAAGCTGCATCGCTTCGCCCTCTGTAAACGATACCACGGCGAACCATGACGACGCAGCAGTTCCCATGCTACACAGCGCCGCCATGAACAGCTCGCTCGGAACAATGCCGAAAACGCCGTCGCTAAAGGACTTTCGGCGCATCGTCGTCAAGGTCGGATCCTCGCTTCTGGTGGATTCCGCCGCCGGCGGGCTCAAACGCGAGTGGCTCACTTCGCTCTCGGCCGACATCGCGGCCTTGCACAAAGACGGACGTGACGTCCTGGTTGTCTCATCGGGCGCGATTGCGCTGGGGCGTGCGGTGCTCAAGCTCCCTGCGGGCGCACTCAAGCTCGAAGACAGCCAGGCAGCCGCAGCGGTCGGCCAGATCGCACTCGCGCGCGCGTGGTCCGAAGCACTGGGTGCGCACGCGCTCACTGCGGGGCAGGTGCTCGTCACCCTCGGCGATACCGAAGAGCGCCGCCGCTATCTCAATGCCCGCTCTACTATCGCCAAGTTGCTCGAGTGGCGCAGCGTGCCCGTGATCAACGAGAACGACACTGTCGCAACAACAGAGATTCGTTACGGTGACAACGACCGGCTTGCCGCGCGCGTTGCAACAATGACAAGCGCCGATTTGCTGGTGCTGCTTTCCGATGTCGACGGGCTTTATGATAAGCCGCCCGGTGCGGGGAACGATGCGCGCCTGGTGCCCGTCGTCGCGCGCATTACACCGGACGTCGAAGCCATGGCCGGCGCTTCCGGCTCGGAACTTGCGCGCGGCGGCATGCTCACCAAGATCGAGGCCGGCAAGATCGCCACCACTGCCGGTACGCACATGGTGATCGCAACCGGGCGCGTACAGAACCCTCTTGAAAGGATCGGCAAGGGCGCGGCCTGCACCTGGTTCCTCACGCCGGCCAACCCGGTCACATCGCGCAAAAAATGGATCGCCGGGTCGCTTGAACCGCGCGGCGCGCTGGTCATCGATGCGGGCGCGGTGCGGGCGTTGCGCGGCGGCAAGAGTCTGCTGCCGGCAGGCGTGATCAAGGTCGAGGGCGGTTTTGGACGAGGCGATGCCGTGCTGGTCCGTGGCCCAGATGGACATGAGGTCGGCCGCGGTCTGGTTGCTTACGACGCAGACGATGCGGAAAAGATCAAAGGCCGTTCATCGGCCGATGTGCTGCTGATCCTCGGCTACACCGGGCGCACCGAGATGATCCACCGCGACGATCTCGTGCTCGGCGGCGAATAGTCACCGGACTTGTGGAACCCGGATTCCTGCTCTGCGTTATCCAGAAGCGACACACCTGGAAAAAGGCGATTGACCGATCGCCCGTCAGCCCCAGCCCACCGGAGGCTGGGGTTTTCGCATGTCGGGTAGTCGGCCAATGGCCGATGGGCGCGCCCTGCTCTCGGCACAGCCAAATTTTCGCTCTGCCAGTGACCGGCATTGAACCGTGACAAAAGCGCGCCGAGCGCCTCGGCCAATGGCCGACTGGCTCAGCGCGCGCGCGATCTGCGGGCTCGCCGTCCAGTTGGAGCGGATTTTCGCTTCGGCGGCCGGACCGGCAGCGGAAAGAAGGTGCCGTCAGGAAATTCCAGGTACCGGCTGAAGACTTGCACCTGGCCTTCGCCGCCGCGTTTGCCTTCGATCACGAATTTCGTGCCCACAGGAAACCGACTGGGAAGACGGCCCGAACCGTACGCCATGGCAACCTCCTGCAACCTCGTCACCCTGGCACTCCAATGTGTAGGTCAATTGATCGGTTGCACGATCGCGATTTTTATCCACGTTATCCCCAATGGCGAACCCTGCCATGCGCCAGACGGCCCCATCTCGCCGCCACATAACTGACGTGGTAGGAAACTGCCGACGAACAAGGGTTTTTACGGTTTTCGGCCATGACCGCGCCGCTCAAGAGTATCGAGGGAACTGCCGACATTTCCGGCGTCATGCAGGAAATCGGGCTGCGCGCCCGTACCGCGAGCCGGGTCCTGGCGCTTGCCCCGGCTGAGCAGAAAAACCGCGCGCTCGCAGGGATGGCCGCCGCCGTGCGCGCGCAGGCCTCTGCGATTCTTGCAGCCAATGTCGAGGATGTGGCCGAAGCAAAGGCCGCCGGGGTCACCGGTGCCTTTCTCGACAGGCTTTCGCTCGATGCCGGGCGCGTCGAAGCCATCGCGGCGGGTATCGAGGTGGTGCGTGAACTCAACGATCCTGTTGGCGTCGTTACGGAATCCTGGATCCAGCCGAACGGGATGCGAATCGAGCGCGTGCGCGTACCGCTCGGGGTGGTCGGTATCATCTACGAGAGTCGGCCGAACGTTACAGCCGATGCCGCCGTGCTCTGCCTGAAAGCCGGTAACGCCGCGATTCTGCGCGGTGGTTCCGACAGCATGCGCTCCAGCCGGGCCATTCTTGCGGCCTTGGCCAAAGGGCTTGAGGCCGCTGGCCTGCCCGAAGCCGCGGTACAGCTTGTGCCGACGCGCGACCGCGCCGCCGTTGGCCTGATGCTGCAAGGGCTCGACGGCAACATCGACGTGATCGTCCCCCGTGGCGGAAAGAGCTTGGTGGCGCGCGTACAGGCAGAGGCTCGCGTGCCGGTATTTGCGCACCTTGAAGGGGTTTGCCACGTGTTCGTGCACCGCTCGGCGTCGCTCGACATGGCCAAGAAAATCGTACTGAACGCAAAGATGCGCCGCACTGGCGTCTGCGGCGCGGCCGAAACGCTGCTGGTCGACCGCGGTGGCGCCCAGACCAATCTCAAGCCGTTGGTCGAGATGCTCATCGCGGCCGGTTGCGAAGTGCGTGGCGACAGTGCGACCCAGGCGATCGACAAGCGGGTGAAGTCGGCAAGCGAGGAAGATTGGGGCACCGAGTATCTCGATGCCATCATCGCGGTAAAGGTCGTCGACGATATTGCCGCAGCCATCGCGCATATCGAACGCTACGGATCGCATCACACTGACGCCATCGTCGCCGCCGACGACGTCGCCGCCGCCAAATTCCTCACTGAAGTCGATTCGGCGATCGTTCTGCACAACGCATCGACGCAATTTGCCGACGGCGGCGAGTTCGGCTTCGGTGCGGAAATCGGTATTGCCACCGGCCGCTTGCACGCGCGCGGCCCGGTCGGGGTCGACCAACTGACCACTTTCAAATACCGCATCCACGGCAACGGTCAGACTCGCCCGTGAATTCCAAGTCGCCCGCCAATCCCGAGCGCTTAGTGCCACCACATGCGCCCGGCATGCGGATCGGTCTGTTTGGCGGCACCTTCGATCCGCCACATCAGGCTCATCTCGCCGCGACCCTGCTCGTACTCAAGCGACTCAAGCTGGATCGAGTTCTGGTGGCTGGTAACGCCAGGGAACCCGCTCAAGAACACAAAGGGGCTTGGGCCGCTGCCAGAACGAATTGCTGCCGCGCGCGCGCTTACACATCATCCGCGTATCGACGTGACGGGTCTCGAAGCTGTCATTAAGACGAGATACACCTACGATACGATATCTTGGTTGCTGGCCCGATGCCCGGGTGTCAGATTTGTCTGGATCATGGGCGCGGACAATTTGCGGAGTTTTCACCGCTGGCAGAAGTGGCGAAAAATAGCCGAGCAGGTGCCTATCGTCGTCGTCGATCGTTTGGGCCCAAGCCTTTACGCGGCCGCCAGTCCTGCCGGCAACGCCCTTGCCCGGATGCGTATCCCGGAACGCGCCGCCTCTTCCCTGCCCGACCGGAAAGCACCCGCCTGGGCGTTCCTCCACGGTCTCAAATCACCCCTATCGTCTACCGCGCTTCGCGCCCTGCGCCGCCGGAAGCTTCCAGCCGCTGGCGCCCGCCGCGCGAGGCCGGACAAATCCAAGGGGACGAAATCGGGTGGTAATAGGCGTGGAAACAAAAGCGCAAAGCGCAAATTCACCACAAGGAGCCACAAACGCCGGGGTAGAAAGAGGCGAACGAGGTAATTATGTTTTGTCAGGCCCCCGGGTCGAACCGTGGGCGAGTGCAACGCATAGAAAGGACCAAAACCCCTGAATACACCTGCACTCTCTCGGGCATCGCGTCGTACGCCCGAAAACGTCTCCCGGCACCCAACTGCCAAGGAGACGCTCCGCACCGTCCTTGCGCGTCTTGAAGACATGAAAGCCGAGGACAGCGTCGTCATCGATCTTACCGAAAAATCCTCGATCGGAGACTACATGGTCGTGACCACTGGACGGTCACAACGCCATGTCAGTGCCGTTGCCGATCACCTCGTCAAGGACATCGAAGATGCGGGTAATTCTCGCGTTCGTGTCGAGGGCATGAGGCAAGGCGATTGGGTCTTGATCGACGCAGGCGACGTGATCGTGCACGTCTTCCGGCCAGAGGTTCGCGCCTTCTACAATCTTGAAAAGATGTGGTCGGCGACCGGCAAGGACGCACGTCGACCGGCCTGATAAGCTCAACGGTGCGATGCGTATTGTCGTTGCCGCCGTTGGACGCCTGAAGCAGGGCCCGGAGACTGAGCTGAGTGAGCGCTACCGCAAGCGCGCGGCGCAGACCGGCCGTCAGCTGGGACTGCGTGATATCGAAATCATCGAAATCAGAGAGAGTCGTGCCGCCGACGCGGGCAAACGCGTGATCGAAGAATTGATCGCGCTCGCCAACGTGATTCCGGACAAGGCGGCGGTCGTGCTGCTTGATTCCCGAGGGGACAACCTCGAAAGCATTGATTTTGCGACCCAGCTTTCCAAGTGGCGGGCCAATGGCCGACCGGCAACGGTGTTCGTGATCGGCGGCCCCGACGGGCTTGCGCCTAACCTGAGGGATAAGGCCGATTTAACGATATCGTTCGGGTCCGCTACCTGGCCACATCAACTGGTCCGGGTGATGCTGTTGGAGCAGCTCTATCGCGCAACAACGATTCTAACCGGCCATCCATACCACCGGGCATGAATTTTTGCGTCTAACGACGCCGCACCCCGATTTGGTCGCAATCGGCGTTAATACCTTTGGCCGACAAATGGTCTTGCCGATCCAACCCGCGGGCGTAACGTGATTTCCATGATTTGGCTGGGGGGATTCGGCCGCCTTGGCGCTTGCGCCGCCCTTACCGTGGGGCTGGGGCTGACGCTCCCGGCATCAGCGCAGGACAACAAGGCTCCGCCCGCGCAGAACAATTCAGACAAACTTGATGCGCTCAAGCAGCGCGACGAAGAGCTCAAGGCGGCGCGCGATCAGCAGCGGAAATCAGCCGAAACGGAATCAGCGCTCAAGCGTGAGATCGACCAGATCGGCGCCGACCGTCGAAAGCTTAATCAGGATCTGATCGATACAGCCGGTCGCCTGCGGGACGTTGAATCCAAAATCACGGCGACCCAGGACCGCCTCAAGCCTCTCGACGAGACGGAAGACGGGATCCGCAAATCGCTGGAGAGCCGTCGCGAGCTCATCAGCGAAGTGTTGGCCGCACTCCAGCGCATTGGACGCCGGGCGCCCCCGGCATTGATCGCTAGTCCCGAAGATGCTCTGCAATCAGTGCGGACCGCCATGGTTATGGGCGCAGTTCTGCCGCAAATGCGTCATGAGCTCAGCGTGCTCGCCAACGAGCTTTCTGACCTGATCGCCGTGCGCAAAAAGATCGACATCGAGCGCGAACAGCTGCGCACTGAGGTTGCCTCCCTCGGTCGGGAGCAGTTACGGATGACGCTGCTCGTCGATGAGCGCCAAAAACAATTGGCTGAGCGCGAAAAGGCACTGGACACTGAGCGGACCCGTGCCGGTGGCCTCGCCCGCGAAGTGGACAATCTGAAGGATCTGATCGCCAAGCTCGAACAGGGGCTCGACCAGGCAACACGCGATACGCGCGAGGCCGCGCGGTCCGACAACCGGCCCGCGCTGTCTGCGTTTCGCGACCCCGGGCGCCTGGCGCCGGCCGTTGCTTTCGCTTCGTTGCGCGGGCGGGTTCCAAGTCCGGTTAACGGCGTAAGGTTGAAGGAATTTGGTGCCCCGGATGGCAACGGTGGGGCCGAAAAAGGCCTTTCCATTGCCACCCGAACTGGCGCACAAGTGACTGCCCCTGCCGATGGATGGGTGGTATATGCAGGGGCATTCCGGTCATACGGCCAACTCTTGATCCTCAATGTCGGCGGCGGGTATCATGTGTTGCTCGCTGGGATGGAACGGATATCAGTTGATCTCGGGCAGTTCGTGCTGACCGGGGAACCCGTTGCGTCGATGGGGAACGGCTCCCATATCGCCGCTGTCCTCGCGACAGGTTCTAGTCAACCGGTGCTATACGTTGAGTTCAGAAAGGACGGGGTCCCCGTCGATCCAGGCCCATGGTGGGCATCTGGCGAAGGCGAAAAGGTTCGCGGATAATGCGCAAGACGTCACTCATTCTTCTCGGCGCGGCGGCGGGGGCAGCACTGACGCTGCTCGCAATACAACCCCGCGTGATCCTGGTTGGCGCGTCGGCCAAAGCTGCGGCAGCGGACACGTACCGGCAGCTCAATCTTTTCGGCGATGTGTTCGAGCGCGTGCGCGCCGACTACGTCGAAAAGCCTGACGACAGCAAACTTATTGAGACCGCCATCAACGGTATGTTGGCCGGGCTCGACCCGCACTCGAGCTACATGGACTCCAAGAGCTTCCGCGACATGCAGGTGCAAACCCGCGGCGAGTTCGGCGGCCTCGGCATCGAAGTCACAATGGAAGATGGTCTGATCAAGGTCGTGGCGCCGATCGATGACACGCCGGCTGCCAAGGCCGGAGTCATGGCGAACGACATCATCACCAAGCTCGATGACGAGCAGGTGCAGGGTCTGACTCTGAATCAGGCCGTTGAAAAGATGCGCGGGCCGGTGAACACCAAAATAAAACTGACCATCATGCGCAAGGGTCAGGACAAGCCGGTTGAGGTGTCGATTACGCGCGACATCATCCGCGTTCGCTCCGTGCGCTCTCAGTCGGAGGGCGAGGACGTCGGGTACATTCGGCTTACTCAGTTCAATGAGCAGACCACCGAAGGGCTGAAGAAGGCCATTGCCGATATTTCAGCCAAGATTTCTGACGACAAGCTCAAGGGATACGTCCTCGACCTGCGTAACAATCCAGGCGGCTTGCTCGACCAGGCAATCTCGGTGTCCGATGCTTTCCTGCAAAAAGGCGAGATCGTGTCTACCCGCGGACGCAATGCGGAAGAGACCCAGCGTTTCAATGCGCGACCTGGTGACCTGACCAAGAACAAGCCCTTGATCGTGCTGATCAACGGTGGCTCAGCGTCAGCATCCGAAATCGTCGCCGGCGCTTTGCAGGATCACAAGCGGGCAACCGTCATCGGAACGCGCTCTTTCGGCAAAGGTTCGGTGCAGACGATCATTCCGCTGGGATCGGGCAATGGTGCGTTGCGCCTGACCACGGCTCGTTACTTCACGCCCTCGGGCCGCTCGATCCAGGCAAAGGGTATCTCGCCCGACATCGAGGTCCTTCAGGACGTTCCGGAAGACCTGAAGTCCAAGACGGATACGAAGGGTGAGGCTTCGCTGCGCGGCCATCTAAAGGGTGACGAAGGCAAGGAGCAGACTGGCTCGCAGTCGTACATCCCGCCGGATGCCAAGAACGACAAGGCGCTCAATATGGCGCTCGATCTTCTGCGCGGAACGCAGGTGAATTCGGCATTCCCGCCAAATTCGAAGACTCCGGTTCCGAACTGATCGCGTTATCCTTTTTCGAATGAATGGGGCGGCCCTTGGCCGCCCCATTTGTTTTGGCAAGGAACACCGTTCTTATTAGACCCATCACAACGGGGCCATGACGAAACGTCGCGTGGTAGACTCGCGCGATGATTCGCGGGGATCTTGCGCCTTGGTAGATGACCTGAACGCGCCCCTCGGCCAGGACAAACGAAAACGGCTGCCGACACTGCCGGTCTCAGCACCTCAATTGGTGGCCGGCATCCTGGGCGTTTCCGGTTTGGTGGTCGTCGCGTGGGCGGCCTTCGTCAGCGACCCGCTCGGCGGAGAACCCACGGCCATCGTCGCCACCAAGGCGCCGCCGAGTGCCCAGACAGCCCGAGACGGCGACGCGGACGGCAAACAGCATGCGCGCCACGATGGCCTGGCAAGTTCGCCTCCGGCCACACCGGATGCAGCCGTCAAGACCGTGGAGCCACCTCCGCCCGGATCGAAGACCGTAACCATCATCGATGGATCGAGCGGGACGAGGAAGGAATACACCATTCCTGGCGGCGGCGACGGAGGCTCACAAAGGCCGTTGCTTGATCCGAAGCTGATCGAGGGAACGCGCCACGGCGCCATTCCCAAGGTAGGCCCGGATGGCGCCCGCCCATCCTCCCGTTACGCGCAGGCGCGCGAACTTCCCGCGGGCAAAAAAGACTCTCCCATCATTGCCATTGTGATCGGCGGACTTGGCATCAGCGCTTCAGGCACTGCCGACGCATTTGCCAAGCTTCCGGCAAGCGTGACATTCGCCTTGGCACCTTATGGCGCCGACCTTGAAAAGCTCGCCGATCGTGCGCGGGCCGACGCGCACGAACTGTTGCTGCAGGTACCGATGGAGCCATTCGAGTATCCCGACAACGATCCCGGTCCGCAAACATTGCTGACGTCGCTCACAGCCGAACAGAACACCGATCGTTTGCACTGGTTGATGAGCCGCTTCCAGGGCTACGTCGGACTTATCAGCTACATGGGCGCCAAGTTCACCGCGTCCGAGCAGGGGCTGGCGCCGATTTTGCGTGATGTCGCCAAACGCGGACTCATCTATGTCGACGACGGATCTTCCGCACGCAGCATTGCCGGCCAGATCGCCGGTGCAAACAATTTGCCTTATGCAAAAGCCGACGTCGTACTCGACACGGTGCCCACTCCGGTTGAAATCGACCGTGCCTTGGCACGCCTTGAAATGAAGGCGCGCGACACTGGCTTTGCCGTCGGGTTTGCCACGGCACAACCAGCGACGATCGCACGCGTTGCCGATTGGGCGAAAAAAGTGGAAGGGCGCGGGATTTTCCTGACGCCGATTACAATGGTGGCGATCAAGGCAAAGTCGTCGTAACGTCATTCACGGCGCGTGCAACGGCGCCAGAGTGACGGAGTTTCAATGCCTTCCCACAAATCACTGCCCTACCGCCCCTGCGCCGGCGTGATGGTGCTCAACAATGCGGGGCTCGTTTTTGTTGGACGAAGGACCGAAGGTCCGGAACACGTCGATGCGACCCACGTCTGGCAGATGCCGCAGGGCGGTATTGACGAAGATGAGGACCCATACAAGGCCGCGCTTCGCGAACTGCACGAGGAAACCAATATTCGTTCCGTGCAGAAGCTCGGTGAGATTGCCGATTGGCTGACTTATGATCTTCCGAGCGGCGTCGTAAAAAAGGCCTGGGGCGGCAAATACCGCGGACAGAAGCAGAAGTGGTACGCGCTACGCTTCACCGGAAAGGAAAGCGAGATCGACATTCACAATCCCGGCGGCGGTCACGACCCGGAATTTGTCGAATGGCGTTGGGTTGCGATGCGCGAGCTACCGAAACTCGTAATACCTTTCAAACGATCGACGTACGAGCGCGTGGTGAAGGAATTCGGGAAGTTCGCGCGCGAGCGCTAGTGCATCGCCGTAGCGGTCAGGTGGCGATGGACCTCTTTGTAGTGATCAAGCTGTGTGATCAGCTTGTCGAGGTCAAAGCCTGGCTCCGACTTGGCAATCCGGTTTTGCAGATCCTCGATACGGTTCTCAATCATTCCGTGATCGATGTCCTCGACCGCCTCTGCAACGTCGGCGAGCACCGTCAGGCCTTCCTTCGACACTTCCGCAAAACCGCCGAGCACAACGATTCTTTGCGTACCACTGCCGGCATGCACAGTCAGAATGCCCGGGCGCAATGTCGTAACCATTGGCGCATGGTCGGCTAGGACACCGAAATCTCCGTCGGTACCCGGCACATCGACTTGCTGCACCTCGCCGGAAAACAAAAGCTTTTGCGGAGACACCAACTCAAAGCGAAAATTAGCCATCGTTTCCCTAAGCCCTGCGCTTGCCGACGGCGAAGCCCACACCAAGTCCGATCACGCCGCCAACCATGGCCAGGATCGCGATGTGTTGGATCTGCTCACTGGTGAGCGGTCCGCCGCGCGCTCGCTCGTTGTTACGGACCTCAACGCTCAGAGGCCCCAATTTGATCTCGGCTGTCTCTTCGGGGCGCGTCATGTAACCGGCAAGCCCACCAATTACGAGCCCGATCAGCAGAAACGCAACGAGGTTGGACCGCCCCTGCATGCTCCCTCTAGGCCGCCTCGGCCGCGAGCTTTTTGCCCTTCTCAACCGCCTCTTCGATGGGTCCTACCATGTAGAAAGCAGCTTCCGGCAGGTTATCGTATTTGCCTTCGCAGAGTCCCTTGAAGCCTTTGATGGTGTCCTGCAGATCGACCAGCTTGCCGGGGGAACCCGTGAACACTTCCGCGACGTGGAACGGCTGTGAGAGGAAACGCTCGATCTTGCGTGCGCGCGTCACAGTCAATTTGTCTTCTTCTGACAACTCATCCATGCCGAGAATGGCGATGATGTCCTGCAACGCCTTGTAGCGTTGCAGCACCTGCTGCACCTGGCGCGCCACGGCATAATGTTCCTCGCCGACGATCAGCGGCGACAACATACGCGACGTCGAATCGAGAGGGTCGACTGCCGGATAGATGCCTTTGGCAGCGATGTCGCGCGACAGCACGGTCGTCGCATCGAGATGGGCGAACGAAGTCGCCGGTGCGGGGTCGGTAAGATCGTCGGCCGGCACATAGATGGCCTGCACGGAGGTTACCGAACCTTTGGTGGTGGTCGTGATGCGCTCTTGCAGCGCGCCCATATCGGTGGCGAGCGTCGGTTGATAGCCCACCGCCGAAGGGATGCGGCCAAGAAGGGCTGACACTTCCGAACCGGCCTGAGTGAAACGGAAAATGTTGTCCACGAAGAACAACACGTCCTGGCCCTGGTCGCGGAAATATTCGGCGACGGTCAGACCGCTCAAACCGACGCGGGCACGCGCTCCTGGCGGCTCATTCATCTGGCCGTACACCAGCGCGCATTTCGAACCGGCGACCGAACCTTTCTTCGGATCCTTGTTGACGCCGGATTCAATCATCTCGTGATAGAGGTCGTTGCCTTCGCGCGTGCGCTCACCGACTCCGGCGAACACCGAATAGCCGCCGTGCGCCTTCGCGACGTTGTTGATCAGCTCCATGATCAGCACGGTCTTGCCCACGCCGGCCCCGCCGAACAGGCCGATCTTGCCGCCCTTGGCGTAAGGCGCGAGCAAATCCACAACCTTGATCCCCGTCACGAGAATCTGCGCTTCGGTCGACTGCTCCACGTAACTGGGAGCTGGCTGGTGGATCGCACGCTTCTCTTTGGTCTTGACCGGACCCGCTTCATCGACCGGCTCGCCGACGACATTGATGATGCGCCCGAGTGTCTCGTCACCGACTGGAACGGCGATCGGCTCACCCGTATCTGTAACATCCTGCCCGCGCACGAGACCTTCCGAAGCGTCCATGGCAACCGTGCGCACGGTCGATTTGCCAAGGTGCTGCGCAACTTCGAGCACGAGGCGCTTTCCGCCGTTCGTCGTTTCGAGCGCGTTCAGAATAGCGGGCAGGTGATCCTGGAACTGCACGTCAACGACGGCGCCGATGACTTGCGTGATTTTTCCGACTGCGTTGGGTGTGGCCATATCGTCCTCGTTACGGAACTAAAGCGCTTCTGCACCGGAAATGATCTCGATCAGCTCCTTCGTGATCATAGCCTGGCGCGTGCGGTTGTAAGTGAGAGTTTGCTTGCGGATCATCTCGCCGGCATTTCGGGTGGCGTTGTCCATTGCGCTCATGCGCGCACCCTGTTCGGAAGCCGCGTTTTCCAGGAGCGCACGAAAGACCTGCACCGACAGATTGCGCGGCAAAAGTTCAGCAAGAATTTCCTCTTCCTCCGGCTCGTATTCATAAGAGGCGGAAGGACCTGCCTCGCCATTTTCGAAGACGGGCGGAATGATCTGCTGAGCGGTCGGAACCTGCGCGATGACAGATTTGAAGCGCGAGAAGAACAGCGTAGCCACGTCGAACGCGCCCTGCTCGAACAGCTCTACGATTTTTCTGGCAATCATATCGGCCTGCTCGAAACAGATCGAGCGCACCCCACGCAATTCGATGGTCTCGATGATGAGCTTGCCGTACAGCCGACGCAGCTGTTCGTAGCCCTTGCGGCCGATGCAGAGGATCTTGACCTCTTTGCCGTCGGTGATGAGCGCATTCGCCTTTTCGCGGGCCAGGCGCACGATCGACGAGTTGAACGGGCCGCAAAGCCCTCGCTCGGCGGTACAAACCACCAGAAGATGAACCTTATCGGTGCCGGTGCCGGCCAATAGCCGTGGTGCCGAATTGCTGCCAGCAACAGCTGCGGCGATCGAGCCGAGCACTTTACTCATTCGCTCCGCGTACGGACGGGCAGCCTCAGCCGCAGCCTGCGCACGACGCAGCTTTGAAGCCGCGACCATCTGCATGGCCTTGGTGATCTTCTGCGTCGCCTTGGTGGCGGCGATGCGAACGCGCATGTCCTTGAGGCTGGCCATGTCGAGCTAATCCTGATCCATCCCGGTCGTCACGCGTGTCTCAGGCGAAGGTCTTGGCGTAGCCGTTGACGATATTCTTGAGCTTGTCTGCATCGGCGTCTGAAAGGTCACCGCTTTTGCGGATACTGTCGAGCAGATCGGCGTGTTTGGTGCGCAACAGTGTCAGCAGGCCGCTTTCGAAGGGACGCACCCGATCCACCGCCAAGGGGTCAAGGTAACCGTTGACGCCAGCGTAGATCACGCACACCTGCTCTTCCATTTTCATCGGCGAAAATTGCGGTTGCTTCAACAGTTCTGTCAGACGCGCGCCACGATTGAGCAGACGCTGGGTGGTGGCGTCGAGATCGGAGCCGAACTGGGCAAATGCCGCCATTTCGCGATACTGGGCGAGCTCGCCCTTGATGCGCCCGGCAACTTTTTTCATGGCCTTTGTCTGAGCGGACGAACCTACGCGCGACACAGAAAGGCCGACGTTCACCGCCGGACGAATGCCTTGATAAAACAGATCGGTCTCGAGGAAGATCTGGCCGTCGGTGATCGAAATCACGTTGGTCGGAATGTAGGCCGACACGTCGTTCGCTTGTGTCTCGATCACAGGGAGCGCAGTGAGAGAGCCGGCCTTGTTCTCGTCGTTCATCTTGGCTGCGCGTTCAAGCAACCGGGAATGCAGGTAGAATACGTCGCCCGGATAAGCTTCGCGGCCCGGCGGGCGGCGCAGCAGGAGCGACATCTGGCGGTAGGCGACAGCCTGCTTTGAAAGGTCGTCATAGACGATGACGGCGTGCATGCCGTTGTCGCGGAAATATTCGCCCATGGTGCAGCCGCTGAACGGCGCCAGATACTGCATCGGCGCAGGATCGGACGCGGTTGCGGCGACCACGATGGAATAGTCGAGCGCGCCCTGCTCCTCCAGCACCTTCACGAATTGGGCGACGGTCGATCTTTTCTGTCCGACCGCGACGTAAACGCAATAAAGCTTGATCTTTTCGTCGGGCTGCGCGTTGAGCGGCTTCTGGTTGAGAATGGTATCGAGCGCGATGGCCGTTTTGCCGGTTTGACGATCGCCGATGATGAGTTCGCGTTGGCCACGGCCGATCGGAATCAACGAGTTCGATGGCCTTCAGGCCCGTGGCCATCGGTTCATGCACCGACTTGCGCGGAATGATGCCCGGCGCCTTCACGTCAACGCGCGCGCGCTTTTCGGTCTTGATGGGTCCCTTGCCGTCGATTGGATTGCCGAGAGCATCGACGACGCGGCCGAGCAGCCCCTTGCCGATCGGCACGTCAACGATCGAGCCGGTGCGCTTGACGGTCTGGCCTTCCTTGATCTCGCGGTCGTTGCCGAAAATGACGATACCGACATTGTCGACCTCGAGATTGAGCGCCATCCCGCGGACGCCATTCTCGAACTCCACAAGCTCGCCGGCCTGCACATTGTCGAGACCGTAGACGCGCGCAATGCCGTCGCCGACAGAGAGCACCTGGCCAACCTCCGAGACTTCGGCCTCCTGACCGAAGTTCTTGATCTGCTCTTTCAGGATGGCGGAAATTTCTGCGGCGCGGATGTCCATCAGCGGGCCTCTTTCATCGCGATTTTGATCGAATTGAGTTTGGTACGGAGTGAACTGTCGACCATGCGGCTTCCAACTTTGACGATCAGACCACCGATGATGGTGGGATCGATCTTGACATCGAGGTCGATGTCTTTGCCGCCGGTCACTGATTTGAGAGTGTTCTTGAGCGTCTCGAGATTGTTGTCGTTCAGCTTTTCCGCAACGGTGACTTGCGCCGTCACCTCGCCCTTATGTCGCGCAACAAGGCCGCGGAAGGCGCGGATCATGTCCTGGACTGCGAACAGACGCCGATTGGTGGTAATGACTCTGAGGAAGTTGGCGGCCAATCCTTTGATGTCGGCTTTGGCAAGAACGGCTGACAGCGCGTTGAGCTGATCATCAGCACCAAATGCCGGGCTGCGGACAAGACGATTCAGATCGGCACTCTCGGCGACGAGCGAGTCAAACTGATCGAGATCCTTTTTGACGGAATCGACCGCCTTGTTCTCCAGAGCCAGCTCGAAAAGAGCATTGGCGTAGCGGCCAGCCACTCCAGAGATGATCGGATCTTTGCCTGCCACAATGACGCTCGTTGCTTACGTTATTCATAGGCGAAACGCCGTCGCGGAAGAGCGGCGCAAACCATTGGAATTCAAGAGGGAATTCCGATCTCCAGGGACGTCGCAGGAGCCCGCGGGAACCCCCTGAAATCGAGTGGCTAGCTAACACAGTGAGCACGGCGGTGCAACAAGCGGGCCGGTTTGTCGCGGACACTTTTACCGCCATTGCAGGCGACAAATTTGCATCACAGGGTTGCCTCGCCACCCGCGCGCCATCGCTATAGCGTGCACCGCCTGCCTCCGCCGGATTCTCCCAAGGTCATGCCCGCGCGAACGAAAGCCGACCCCGCCACGACGGCCAAGCTATTGGTCGTGCTGCTCGCTTTCGCCTGGGGCTTGAATTGGGTCGCGGCGGCCTTCGCATTGCGCGAACTGTCGCCGTGGAGCCTGCGGGTTGCCGGGTCCAGCATTGGTGCAGCGACCTTGTTCGCCGCCGCGGTGCTCAGCGGCCATAACCTGAAGGTACCCCGCGGCCAATACATCCACATCATGATTGCCGGACTGTTCAATGTCGCCGGCTTCCAGATTCTCTCGGGTTTCGCACAGCTGAGCGGCGCCACAACCCGCGCCATCATCATCACCTATTCGATGCCGATCTGGACGACGGTGCTGAGTCATTTCGTGCTTGGTGAGCGACTGAATGCGATCCGCTGGTTCGCCTTCGGCTTGTGTGTCGTTGGCATTACAGTTCTGTTGTGGCCATTATTTGCGCATGGCTTTCCGCCATTCGTATTTTATTCACTTGGTTGCGCGCTGAGCTGGACATTCGCGACCGTCTACATCAAGTGGGCCAAAGTGACGGTCGAACCATTGGCCAACGCAGCCTGGCAGTTACTGTTCGGTCTCGTGTTCATTACTGCCGGCTCATTCCTGTTCGAAGGCCACCCGCATCTGTGGCCCATGAAAAACGAGACGGTCCTGGCAGTGCTCTTCGTCGGACTGTTCGGCGTCGGATTGGCGCACTTCCTGTGGTGGTCGATTGTCGACCGCTTGCCTGCCGTGACGGCGTCACTCGGTTCACTGCTGGTGCCGGTGATTGGAGTCACCGCATCAGCAATCGTCCTCGGTGAGCGCCTCACCGTGCCGGACATTGTCGGATTTGCGATGATCTTTGCCGCCGCAGCATGCGTGCTCCTGCAACCAAACGTGCGTCACGACGAAATGCCGGAGTGACCGCGCCCAAAAAGGAGGCAAAGGCCATGGCGTGGTTGTACCTCTTCCTTGCCGGACTGTTTGAGGTCGCCTGGGCAATCGGGTTGAAATACACCGAAGGCTTCTCGCGACTATTTCCCTCGGTCCTGACCGTTGCCGCTATGGGCCTGAGCCTTGCGCTACTTGGGCTGGCGTTGAAAACCTTGCCGGTGGGCACGGCTTACGCGGTCTGGACCGGAATAGGCGCAGTGGGCACGGCGGCGCTCGGGATCTATCTTTTCAGCGAACCAGCGACGGTAGCCCGCCTCGCGTGCATCGGCTTGATTGTTGCCGGAATTGTAGGATTGAAATTCGCGACCTGACCGCTTGCGCCAAGCATCAGTCTGCCCGAAGCTGGTCAGCCGACCGATTCCGCCGCCATGTCGCCTTCTCACTCGCACGCTCAACTTTACACGCAGCCGACCTTCGTCGAACTGTTCACGCCCAAGCTGGTCACGGTTTTTCGCGAGGGTTACGGCTGGCGGGATTTGCGTGCCGATGCGGTGTCCGGCCTCACCGTTGCGGTCGTGGCGCTTCCGTTATCGATGGCTATCGCGATCGCGTCCGGTGTTTCACCTGAGCGCGGCCTCTACACGGCGATCTTTGGTGGGCTGATCATATCGCTCATTGGCGGAAGCCGCTTTCAGATCGGTGGGCCGGCTGGTGCGTTTATCGGCCTCGTCGCCGGCGTGGTCGAACGACACGGTTATGATGGGCTGGCGCTCGCAACGATAATAGCGGGACTCATACTTATCGCGGTGGGTCTCCTGCGGGCCGGAACGTACATCAAATACATTCCGTTTCCGGTGACCGTCGGATTCACTGCCGGCATAGCCGTGATCATCGCGGCGAGCCAGATCCGCGACCTGTTCGGTCTCACCATTGCCCATGAACCGTCCGCGCTGCTGCCGAAGCTCTTGACGATCCGTAATGCGCTTCCAACCGTTCACTTTCCGACACTCGGAATCGCGATCCTGTCGGTGGTTCTGATCGTGGCGCTGCGACGCTTTCGTCCTAACTGGCCGTCGTTTCTCATCGCAATCTCGATTGCCGCGATCGTCTGTGCGGTTTTTCCACTCGATGTCGCGACCGTGCACTCACGGTTCGGTGCTATTCCAGGCTCCTTGCCGACCCCAGCCTTGCCGACCTTCAGTGTCGAGAAACTCAAGGCGGTGCTGCCCGATGGCATCGCGATCGCGCTGCTCGGGGCCATCGAATTGCTTTTGTCGGCCGTGGTCGCGGACGGCATGACCGGTCGCCGACATCGATCAAATTGCGAACTGAGCGCGCAAGGCGTCGCCAACATTGTCTCAATTCTGTTTGGCGGCATCTGCGTGACCGGCACGGTGGCACGAACCGCCACCAACGTACGGGCGGGTGCTCGCGGGCCTGTCTCGGGCATTTTTCACTGTGCCTATCTTCTTATTTTCCTTCTGATAGGAGCTCCATTGGCGGGCTACATACCGCTTGCCGCCCTCGGGGCCGTGCTCGCGGTCGTTGCCTGGAACATGGCGGAAAAAGAAGAGTTCTGGTCTTTGCTGCGTTCATCCCGCGGCGATGCCGTCGTGCTCCTGGCAACCTTCCTGCTGACGATTTTTGTCGATCTCATCACCGGGATAGGGGTCGGGGTCGTGCTCGGCGCGCTGCTGTTCCTCCATCGGATGGCGGAAAGCGTCGAGATAGCTGGCGGCCAATCTTCGCTCGAAGATGTAGCCGACGATAGCGACACCCGCTCGCACTATGATGCGCAACAGGCCACCAATCGCGACGTGATGGTCTATCACATCAGCGGCGCGTTCTTCTTTGGCGCTACCGCACGCGTGTTGGGTGTTCTCGAACGCGTGGGAACGCCCCCGCGACTTCTGGTACTCGATTTCAAGGACGTGCCACTGATCGACACCACGGCGGCGCGGTCGCTTGTCACGTTCGTGAACAAGGTTGGGCGTTTGGGAACGAGTGTTGTTTTTGCCGCGGCCCGACCGACCGTGCGCCGTACGCTCAACAGAGCCGGGTTGAAGCCACCGCTCGTGCGATACTCCGCGACCGCGCGAGAGGCTGCAACGATGGCGCCTCAGTAAAAACTCTGAGGATCGACATCGACCTCCAGTCTCACATTACCGCGAGGCTTGGGCGCCGCGGCGAGCCACTCGCGCAAGTAAGCCGACAAGTCGAGGCTGCGCGGTGACTTCACAAGCAATCGGAACCGGTGACGGCCGCGGACCACTGCGAGCGGCGCCTCGGCCGGACCGAGCACTCGGACGTTCTGATCCTTCGGCGCAGCATTGGCGAGCGTGCGGCCGTAGGTTTCCGCGGTATGCCTTTCATTGGCAGTGACGACGAGGCCGGCCAACCGCCCGAACGGTGGGTAACCGGTACGCTCGCGCTGTTCGATTTCATTTTTGTAGAATGCTTCACGGTCGCCAGAAATGAGGGCCCGCATGACGGGATGCTCTGGCTGGTGGGTCTGCAGGTAGCCAACACCAATGCCCTCTTCGCGCCCCGCACGGCCGACCACCTGGTGCAGCAACTGAAAAGTACGCTCGGCGGCACGCGGGTCGCCGTTGCCCAACCCCAGATCAGCGTCAACGATCCCAACCAGGTTGAGTTTTGGAAAGTGATGACCCTTGGCAACGAGCTGAGTGCCGATGATGAGATCGAAGCGACCCTGTGCCACGTCGTCAAGTTCCTGTCGGAGGCGCTCGACCGATTCCACGAGATCGCTCGACAAAACAAGAGTACGGGCTTGCGGAAAAAGTTCTCCGGCCTCCTGTTCGAGTCTTTCGACGCCGGGACCGACTGCGGCGAAACTGTCCGTGGCATGACAGTTGGAGCATTCCACCGGGGGAGGCATCGAGAAACCGCAGTGATGACAAACCAGACGACGCTTGAATCGATGGTCGACCAGCCACGCATCGCAATTCGGACATTGCAGACGGAACCCGCAGGCGCGACACAGCGTCAGCGGTGCATAGCCTCGGCGATTGAGAAACAACAAGGCCTGATGCCCGCGCGTCAGCGAGACCGCAACAGCCTCGGCAAGCCGCGGTGAGATGAACCGTCCGCGCGGGGGGCCTTCACGCCGCATGTCGATCGCTTCGATCGAAGGCAGATGCGCACCGCCGAAACGCTCCGGCAAGTGGACATGGCGGTAGCGACCCCGCCGCGCATTGACCTCGGATTCCACTGACGGCGTTGCCGAGGCGAGAATTACGGGGAATTTTGCAATCGACCCGCGGACAACCGCCATGTCGCGCGCATGGTAATGTGCGCCGTCTTCCTGTTTGTACGCGGGATCATGCTCTTCATCGACGATGACCAGCCCAAGATCAGCGTAGGGCAGAAAAAGCGCCGATCGCGCGCCCACCACCACCCGAACTTCATTCGCGGCAACCGCTGCCCAGGTTCGTGCGCGCTTGCGTTGTGAAAGTTGCGAATGCCATTCCGCCGGACGAACCCCGAAGCGGGACGAAAATCGGTCGAGAAACTGCGCAGTTAACGCGATCTCCGGCATGAGGATGAGGGTTTGCCGATTGCGGCGGATATTCTCGGCAACGCCCTCGAAATACACTTCGGTTTTGCCCGAACCTGTCACCCCGTCGAGCAACGTGACGCTATAGCCGCCTTGCGCAACGGTTGTGCGCAACGCGTCGGCGGCGGCCAGTTGGGCCAGCGAAAACTCCGGCTTCCGGAATTCTGGATCCGGCTGTGGCGCAACGGGCTCCGGCGGCAGCACGATCGTTTCAAGCGCGCCTGCATCGATCAACCCATCGATCACGCCGACGCTGACACTGGCCTCGTGCGCAGCCTCGCTTTTCAAAAGGGTAAGACCATTCGCCAGGAGATGCAGCACGCGTGCGCGTGCCGCTGTCATTCGCTCTGGGGCCGGTCCGCCGAGCCGCACCCCGATACGCTCGCGCCCGGGGCCGAGGTGCTCTCCCATGCGCAGAGCCATGCGCAGCACCATTCCGCGGGAGGCCAACGTATAATTTGAAACCCAGTCGACGAACTGCCGGAGTTCGGGCTTCAGTGGCGGTACATCGAGCTTTTCGTCAACGTCCTTCAGACGATTATGCAGCCGAGGATTTGGGTCGAGATTATCGGCCCATACCACACCCATGCTTTCGCGCGCCCCAAGCGGGACCGCGACCACATCGCCCGGCGCGAGCTCAAGACCAGCAGGTACGCGGTAAGAATAGGTCTGGTCGAGCGCCACCGGCACCAGAATATCGACGATTCTGCTCATAGCGTGCTCGCCTGTCTGACCGATTCCGGGCGCTTAAGGAAGAGTGAACGAAGCAGTGCCACTCTTCAAAACATGACTGATTTTGCGGCGAGTTCCGACGTTTCGGCCGAGATTACCCGCTGGATGGGCTATCTCGGTGCCGAGCGGCGTATGTCACAGAAAACGGTGGAGTGCTATCGGCGCGACGTCGCGCAGTTTCTCGATTTTCTGGCCGAGCATCTGGGGGGAGCCCCGACGCTCAAGCAAATAGCCAAACTAACGCCGGCCGACATTCGCGCCTTCATGGCGTTCAGGCGCAGCCAGGGGACAGGCAATCGTTCGCTGATGCGCACACTCGCTGGCATCCGGTCCTTTGCGCGTTTTCTCGAGCGCAAGGGCAAAGGTAAGGTCGCCGCGCTCAGCGCCGTGCGCACGCCCAAGCTTCCGAGAAGCTTGCCGAAGCCGCTCTCGATATCGGCCGCCGTGCAGATCACCGACGTCGACATACGTGACGGCGAGGAACGTGCGCCATGGGTTCTCGCACGCGACGCCGCAGTGCTGGCTTTGCTCTATGGCTCCGGCTTGCGCTTGTCCGAGGCACTCAGTCTCAAACGCCGCGATATTCGTTCCGGCGCCGACGTTATTGTCGTGCTCGGCAAAGGCAACAAGACTCGGATGGTGCCGGTGCTCCCTCAAGTCACCAACGCGATCACTGACTACGTCGCGATCTGCCCATACAAGTCGTCACCGGACGCACCATTGTTCGTTGGAGAACGCGGCGGGCCGCTTTCGCCCCGCATCGTGCAACTGGCGATGGCCCGCCTGCGGGGCGCGCTCGGACTACCGGAGACCGCGACACCGCACGCGCTGCGTCATTCCTTCGCCACGCACCTGCTGGCTCGTGGCGGCGACCTCCGCGCCATCCAGGAATTGCTTGGTCACGCTTCGCTTTCCACAACGCAGATCTACACGGCTGTCGATACCGAGCATTTGCTTGAAGTGTATGCGAGCGCCCATCCCCGCGCCCGCTAGCAGCCGTGCGGCTTATTGCAGCCTCTTGCGCTGAACCCAGCTCTGCTATCATCGTAAGGACGGGTCGGCTAAAAGCCGGAGGGCCAATGAGCGCACACGAAAATCTTGAACACGCCGAGCATGCCGAGCACGCATCGCATTCCAACAAGAGAATTGCGCTGCTCATTGCGATCCTGGCGCTTTTTCTCGCGTTCTCCGAAACGCTGGGAAAGAGCTCGCAGACGGCGGCTATCGCCGACAACATCAAGGCTTCGGATACCTGGAACTTCTTTCAGGCAAAGACCATCCGACAGACATCGTTGCGCGTTGCTGCCGAGGGATTAGCCGCGCAGCTCCCTGCAATAACCAATGACGAAGCAAAGGCGGCTGTTGCAAAGCAGATCGAGGCCTGGCGCAACACCGTCGCTCGCTACGATTCGGATCCGAAGGAGCAAGACGGCCGCAAGGAACTGCGTGCTCAGGCGGAGAAGCTTGAGCACGAGCGCGACACCTGGCTGGCTCGCTATCACCAATACGAGTTCGCGTCGGCCGCATTCCAGATCGGCATTGTGCTGGCCTCCGCGGAGGTCATCACAGGTATCGCAGCGCTTGGTTGGTTGTCGGGTGTTTTGGGCGTGTTTGGCCTCGGCTTCATGGCCCTCGGCCTATGGGCGCCGCACGCCCTGCATTTGGCAGGCCACTGAGATCACATCACGCAGGGCGATTGCGGTAGGATCGACGCAGGCGCATCAATCGTCGGAATGTGCGCCGTGCACGCTCTGGCCTGAACATCCAGGCGACTTTCCGGATGCGAGCGCGGATGGGCTCGGTCTGCGTGTAGGCCCAGTCGCGTGCCCAAATGACCCAGTCATACAAACGCTGGAACCACGGTATTTGCAGTAGCTTGCCGCGTGTTGCATCGAAGACAAACGCGGTCACCCCGAGGCCAAGAAGCTTTGCGAGCAGAAGAGTTACGACGGCCCCAAACCAGTTTCCGGTAGCGATGAAATAAACCTCCAGAAACTTCACCGGCAATACGACGATCAGCGGAATAGCGAAGACAACCAGAGCGACGTATGGCGGCAGATTTTCGATCGCTCGCGCAACCGCGATTTTGACCCTGCCCCAAGGAAAGATATTGACGACGCGCGCAACGATGGGCTCGAGGTGGTCCCACAGCCAGGCCTCCAGGAGCAACAGCAGTGCGAGGATGACCCACAGTGGACGGAATGCATTGCGGCGCATGAATCAAACTATAGGCTGACGGACCGTCTTAAGTAAGGCAGACACTGGTATAGTTTTTCTTCCGCAACTGCGAAATGAAACACGCAGACTCTCGTCGAAGCCAAGGCATTGAAAACCTGCGGCTTTGCCCAACAAGCAATTATGATCTCACGCGTCCGCCATCCACATTGAGGGTCTGCCCGGTCATGAAGGCGGCGTCGTCGCTGGTGAGAAAGGAGACCGCGCCAACCAGATCGGCCGGCTCTTCCACTCGCTTGATTGCCTGCATTTGAGCAACCGCATTGAACTCATCGTCCATGGTTTTGAAGCCAGGGCGCGGTTCACGCACCAGCGTGCCGGGTGATCGCGTCAGTCCCGGGGCAATGGCGTTTACGGTGATGCCGTCGGGCGCAAGATCGGTCGCAAGCGCGCGAGTAAACCCGACGATGCCACCCTTGCTCGCAACGTAGTGAGCAAAACCAGTGACTACCGAACCAAGCGTGCTCGATGCCATATTCACGACGCGACCCCATTTGCGCGATCGCATTCCCGGTACAAACGCGGCAGTGACGAGGAATGTGCCGTCGAGATTGGTCGACAGAACTTTACGCCAATCGGCAAACGTCATTTCGGGAAAATTCTTCTGCGGGAAAACACCCGCACAATTGATCACAATATCGACGTGACTGAATTTGCTTTGGACCTCCTTGGCCATGGCAGCGACTGAAGTTTCCGAAGATACATCGCACTTCACAGCGAGCGCCTGTCGTCCGGCAGCTTCAACCAATTTCACCGTGTCGTTGCCGTCGACAAGGTCGACGATCGCTATATGCACGCCGTCTTCCGCGAGGCGCCTGGCAAATGCCTGGCCGATGCCGTTCGCAGCGCCAGTGATGATCGCAACTTTGTCCTTGTGGCCTTTGGCCATGAAGCTTCCCCCGATTTCGAGCTGACGATGCGCAGGTCCTTGCAGCCATTCAAACGAATGGCCGGGACTGACCCGGCCATTTCAAGGCTACATATGTATTGCGCGTTTCGCTACCGCCATGGCCGCTTCCTTCACCGCCTCGGGCAGCGTGGGGTGCGCGTGGCACGTGCGTGCAATATCTTCGGCAGAGGCGCCGAACTCCATCGCAATAGTGGCTTCCGCAATCATATTGCCGGCGTCGGCGCAGATAAGATGCACACCGAGCACGCGATCGGTTTTTGCATCGGCAAGAATTTTGACAAAACCTTCGGTTGTCAGATTGACTTTTGCACGGCCATTGGCGGTGAAGGGAAACTTGCCGACGTTGTAGGCGACGCCCGCGGCTTTGAGCTCTTCCTCGGTTTTCCCAACCACAGCGATCTCTGGATAGGTGTACACGACGTTCGGAATGGCATCGTAGTTCACGTGACCCGCCTGCCCGACCAGAATTTCCGCAACCGCCACGCCTTCGTCTTCAGCCTTGTGCGCCAGCATCGGACCGGCGATCACATCGCCGATGGCCCAGATGCCCGGGACGTTGGTTGCATAGTAGTGATCAACAACGATGCGTCCGCGTTCATCCAGTTTGACGCCCAGTTCCTTGAGTCCCAGACCTTCGGTGTATGGCACTCGCCCGATCGAAACCAAAACGACATCGGCCTCGATCAATTCAGCGGTGCCACCTTTCGCGGGCTCTACTGAAACCTTGAGCCGTTTTCCGGAAGCATCGACCGCGGTCACCTTCGAAGACAATTTGAATGTCATGCCCTGCTTCTCGAACAAACGTTGGGCCTGACGCCGTACTTCACCGTCCATTCCCGGCAAGACACCGTCGAGGAATTCCACCACCGTCACCTGCGCACCGAGGCGCCGCCACACCGAGCCAAGCTCAAGCCCGATGACGCCGGCTCCGATAACGAGCAGATGACGTGGCACCTCCGGCAACGACAAAGCTCCGGTCGATGAGACGATGCGCTTCTCGTCGATATCGATGCCCTTCAAGCGCACAACGTCAGAACCGGTGGCTATGACGATCGATTTCGCTTCAATGGTCTGCGCTTTACCGCCTTCGCCTTTCACCTCGACCTTGCCCGGCGCAACAATTCGTCCGCTACCGAAAAATGCGTCGATCTTGTTCTTCTTGAACAGGAAATCGACACCCCTCACGTTGCCTTCAACGCCCTGATCCTTGAACGCCATCATGGCCTTGAGATCGAGCCGGGGTTCAGAAATGCCAATCCCCATTTTGCCAAACGTGTGGCCAGCCTCGTCGAACAATTCCGAAGCGTGCAGCAATGCCTTGGACGGAATGCATCCGATATTGAGACAAGTGCCACCGAACGTGGCGCGCTTTTCCACCACTGCGGTCTTCAGACCAAGCTGCGCCGCGCGGATTGCGCAAACATAGCCGCCAGGTCCGGTTCCGATGACGATGAGATCGTAGGCCATGCGCTACAAATCCAGCACGACCCGGGCCGGATCCTCCAGGCCTTCTTTCACGCGCACGAGGAACGTGACGGCCTCGCGACCATCGACGATACGATGATCGTAAGACAGCGCTAGATACATCATTGGCCTCGCCTCGATCTTGCCGCCGACCACCACCGGTCGTTCCTGGATCTTGTGCATGCCGAGGATACCGGACTGCGGCGCATTTAGAATCGGGGTCGACATCAGGGAGCCGTAGACGCCACCATTGCTGATGGTGAAAGTGCCGCCCTGCAACTCATCGATCTTCAAAGTGCCGTCACGCGCGCGCCGGCCGAAATCGGCGATGGTCTTTTCGATTTGTGCAAATGACATAAGATCGGCGTCGCGGACAACGGGCACCACCAAACCCTTCTCGGTGCCGACCGCGACGCCAATGTGATAATAGTTCTTGTAGACGATATCGGTGCCGTCGATCTCGGCATTCACCGCCGGGATTTCCTTCAAGGCCTGAATGCAGGCGCGGACGAAGAAGCCCATGAACCCGAGCTTCACGCCGTGCTTTTTCTCGAACAGATCTTTGTATTGAGTGCGTAAAGCCATGACCGCGCTCATGTCGACCTCGTTGAAGGTCGTGAGCATGGCTGCCGTGTTCTGCGCATCCTTGAGGCGGCGCGCAATGGTTTGACGCAAGCGTGTCATGTGCACGCGCTCTTCGCGCGCAGCATCATCGGCGGGCGACGGCGCGCGCATCTGCACTGGCGCCGATACCGGCGTTGGGGTCGCCGCCGCGCGCTCTATCGCGTTGAGCATGTCGCCCTTGGTGACTTGGCCGTGCAAGCCGCTTCCGGCAATTTTTGTGGGATCGACGCCGCTCTCCGCAGCCATCTTGCGGACAGACGGCGGCGTTGGCATCTCGCGCGGCTGCGGTTGCTCAGGACCGGCGCCGATCGGCTTGGTCGTCGCCGTCTTTTCATTCGGTGCACCTGTTGGGCTCGCCGCAGGCTTGGTCGCGGTCGCCGAAGGCGCCTTGGGGACAGCTCCGGCGCCCTCCTTGATCTGACCGAGCACCGCGCCAACCGCGACGGTAGCGCCATCCTTCACGGCAATATCGGAGAGGACGCCTGCGGCCGGCGCCGGCACCTCCAGGGTCACCTTGTCGGTTTCAAGTTCGACCAGCGGTTCGTCCACTGCAACCGAGTCGCCTGCTTGTTTGAACCATTTGCCGACCGTCGCTTCGGTTACTGATTCACCGAGTGTGGGCACGCGAATATCAACCATGATCTTGCCTTACCTCTCGTTCGCCACACCCGGCCAGCGCCGAATAGAAATATATTATCCCAATGCCTCATCGAGGAATTGCTTGAGTTGCGCGAGATGCTTCGACATTTGGCCAACCGCTGTTGAAGCCGAAGCCGGGCGCCCCGCATAACGCACTGTTCGATGCTTGGCGGTGATCTGATTGAGGATCCATTGCAGGAAAGTATCGACGAAGAACCAGGCACCCATATTGCGCGGCTCTTCCTGACACCACACCATTTCCGCCTGCTTGAACCGCGACAGTTCGGTGATCAGTGCCTTGGTCGGGAACGGATAAAGTTGCTCGATCCGCAGGATGTAGATGTCATCGATACCGCGCTTCTCGCGTTCATCGTAGAGGTCGTAATAGACCTTGCCCGAGCACATGATCACGCGTCGGATTTTATCGTCGGGAACGAGCTTGATCTTTTCGTTCGGCAGCAATTGCGTGTCGTCCCATAACAGGCGATGGAACGAGGTCCCGCTTGCGAGCTCGTCGAGCCGGGACACCGCGCGCTTGTGGCGCAACAGGGATTTCGGCGTCATCAAAATCAGCGGTTTGCGAATCTCGCGCATCAACTGGCGGCGCAGGATGTGGAAATAGTTTGCAGGCGTGGTGCAATTCGCAACCTGCATGTTGTCTTCCGCGCACATCTGCAGATAGCGCTCGAGCCGGGCCGAAGAATGCTCGGGTCCCTGTCCCTCATAGCCATGCGGCAACAGGCAGACGAGGCCCGACATGCGCAACCATTTGCGCTCGCCCGAGGAGATGAACTGGTCGAACACCACCTGCGCACCATTGGCAAAATCGCCGAATTGGGCTTCCCACAGCGTGAGGGCACTTGGCTCGGCGGTGGAGTAGCCGTACTCAAAACCGAGGACGGCCTCTTCGGAGAGCATCGAATTGAGCACTTCGTAGCGCCCCTGAGGCCCACCGAGATGATTGAACGGGGTGTAACGCTCTTCGGTATTCTGATCGAACAAGACCGAATGCCGCTGTGAAAACGTCCCGCGCTCACTGTCCTGACCCGACAGTCGAACGCGGTGGCCGTCTTTCAGCAACGAACAGAAGGCGAGCGCCTCACTCGTTGCCCAATCGATCCCCTCGCCGGTCTCGATCGCCTTGGCACGCTGTTCGAGGAACCGCTGGATTGTCCTGTGAACGGCAAAGCCCTGTGGAACGGTGGTGATCTTCTTGCCGATGTCGTGCAGAACGGCGACGTCGACACCGGTATTTCCGCGGCGCGGATCGTCGGCGTCACGCGCGGCCTTCAGGCCTGACCAGCGTCCATCCAGCCAGTCGGCTTTGTTCGGCTTGTAGCCCTGGCCGGCTTCGAATTCCGCGTCGAGGCGTGCACGCCAATCGGCCTTCATCTTATCGACTTCACCTTCGGTGACGACCCCCTCACCGATCAGCTTCTTGGCATAGATCTCGAGCGTCGACAGATGAGCGCGGATCTTCTTGTACATGAGAGGCTGAGTGAACGACGGCTCATCGCCTTCGTTGTGACCGAAACGCCGGTAGCAGAACATGTCGATGACCACCGGGCGCTGGAATTGCTGCCGGTACTCAGTCGCAACCTTTGCGGCGAACACGACCGCCTCCGGATCGTCGCCGTTCACATGCAGGATCAACGCCTCGATCATCTTGGCAACATCGGACGGATAAGGCGACGACCGCGAATAGCGCGGATAGGTCGTAAACCCGATCTGGTTGTTGACGATGAAATGCAGTGAGCCGCCCGTGCGATAACCTTTCAGGTCGGACAGGCCGAAACATTCCGCCACCACGCCCTGGCCGGCAAATGCCGCATCACCGTGGATCAGCAGCGGCATAACCATCGTGCGCTCGTCGGGCTTCGCGTGATGCTGATCCTGCTTGGCGCGCACTTTGCCGAGTGTGACCGGATCGACGATTTCCAGATGCGACGGATTAGCCGTCAGCGACAGATGAACTTTGTTGTTATCGAACTCTCGATCGGATGAAGCACCGAGGTGATATTTGACGTCGCCTGAACCCTCGATCTCGTCCGGCGTCGCCGAACCCCCTTTGAATTCATGAAATAACGCGCGATGCGGTTTGCCCATAACCTGAGTCAGAACATTGAGACGCCCGCGATGCGGCATCCCAAGGCAGATTTCCTGCACCCCGAGATTTCCGCCGCGCTTGATGATTTGCTCGAGAGCCGGGATCAAAGCTTCAGCACCATCGAGCCCGAAGCGCTTGGTGCCAGTGTATTTAACGTCGAGGAATTTCTCGAAGCCTTCAGCTTCGACAAGTTTGTTGAGGATCGCGCGCTTGCCTTCACGCGTGAAGGTGATTTCCTTGTCGCGGCCCTCGATGCGCTCCTGAATCCAGCTTTTCTGCGCAGGGTTTGAAATGTGCATGAACTCGACGCCGAGCGTCTGGCAGTAGGTGCGGCGCAAGATCGCGACGATCTCGCGCATCGATGCGAATTCAAGGCCGAGCACCTTGTCGAGGAAGATCTTGCGATCGAGGTCCGCATCAGAGAAGCCATATGACCGCGGATCGAGCTCCTCTTCGTTTTTCTCCGGCTCGAGATCGAGTGGATCAAGCTTGGCATGGAAGTGGCCGCGAATGCGGTACGCACGGATGAGCATCAGCGCGTGGATCGAGTCTCGCGTAGCCTGCATCACATCGGCAGGCGCGAGCTCGACGCCCTTCGTTCGTGCGGTCGCCGTTATTTTTTCGCCCAGCTTTTTTTCGGTTTCCGCCCACTGGCCATCGAGCGCCGCGACCAGGTCGCCGTCCGGACGCATCGGCCAGTTCGGTTTCTGCCACGAAGCGCCGCGAGCGTTTCTGATGACGTCTGATTTCTGGTCCTTCAGACTTTCGAAAAAAGCGCGCCACTCGGCGTCAACGGCGGCCGGATCGGTCTCGTATTTTGCGTAGAGGTCGTCGATATAGGCGGCATTGCCGCCATAGAGGAACGACGTTTTCGCGAAGATAGCGTTGGCGTCCTGGCGGGACATGGCGATGTCAAATCCTTGCGCATCGGGGCGTGCTGCATTCGCCCAAAAGGGGGTCTTGCGGCGCAATAGTGTCTTTTACCGTTATTTATGACGCGTGTAAGTCGGCAAAAAGGGGTAAAATTTGAGCAGAGAGCGGCCCTACCCAATCCGCATGGCAAAACGCGAGTTCGCGCCAATAGAACGTGCGGTAAAAAGCAAGAGGCCCCGGCTTTGCCGAGGCCTCTCATGTTCCGCTTTACGAAGATTCAATCGTCAGGTCAGCGCCACCAGCTGAAACGCCAGACCAGCGACGAGGTGACTGTTTGTACGAACTTCTCTGAATTGACAAAGGTGTTAGGAGCGCCGCCGAAAATTTGGATGTCTTTGCTGTTGTAACTGTTGAAGCGATATTCGGTCCTCCAGTACAAACCAGGCAGCATATCGAATCTGTATTCGTAGCCGCTGCCCAGAAACCAACCGGAGTAAGTAGTGCCGGAAGTAGTAAAAGCGACGGGGGTGAAAAGCGGTGCCGTTGAAGTGGGCTTGGGTATAACCGCCTGACATGTAGACCATAAGCGTATCCCACGGCAGGTAGCCTAACCGGCCGCCGGCCGCCCAGGCCCAAGTCATCTTCTCGTCGCCGCTAATGCCGCCAGCAACCCCCGGCGCCGATATGTTGCCCTTGAGGCTGGCGAAGTCATAGTCAGCCAGCGCGCCGACCACGAATTTCTGCCAGAATTGATAGTCGCAACCGCCGCCGACCCTGCCGAGCCAACCGCGCCCACCATCAGTGTGTTCGGCCGACACCGGTACACCAGCGATAAACGCCTGATTGTCCTGGTTCCACATTCCGTAGCCCACGCCACCGGTGAGGTAGCATCCCGTCCAGGTGGCAACAGGCAACGGCGCAGGTGCAACCGCGGCGGGCGCTTTTCTCGGCAGGTCAGCGGCGATGGCTGAACCAGTCAGCGCAACCAATGCGGCGGCTGCAAGCGTAAGCTTCTTCATGGCAAAGGCCCCACTTTTCATGATCGCGTTCGTTGCGATAACGACCGCCCTTCAGGTCTTTGGACGACCAAAAGGCCCGGCCCAAACGACCCAATCCGCGTGCACGATAAGTGATCTGAGGCAGTTTGGCTGTTGCCGATTCAGCACATTCACCGAACAATCGCGTTGTTTAGCGTTGGCCGGAACAAACTATCTTTAATTATTTCAATGGTTTAGCAAATCGCGCAGCGTTTTGCCAATTCGCGCTGGCGACGGAGACACCTTGATGCCGGCCGATTCCATGGCGGCGATCTTCAACTCCGCATCACCTTTTCCGCCGGAGATGATCGCTCCCGCGTGACCCATGCGCCGTCCCGGCGGCGCCGTACGCCCGGCGATAAATCCAACCATCGGCTTTTTGCGGCCGCGCTTTGCTTCGTCCTTCAGAAATTGCGCGGCGTCTTCCTCGGCCGATCCGCCGATCTCACCGATCATCACGATCGACTCGGTCTTCGGGTCGGCGAGAAACATTTCAAGCACTGCGATGAACTCCGTGCCTTTGACGGGATCGC
The DNA here is from genome assembly GCA_963707615.1 of uncultured Alphaproteobacteria bacterium. Taxonomy (GTDB): domain Bacteria; phylum Pseudomonadota; class Alphaproteobacteria; order Rhizobiales; family Xanthobacteraceae; genus Pseudolabrys. Next base: position 482,291 of record CAVPQT010000004.1, on the reverse strand, counting down.
CGCCAATACCAACCGCCGTGGTCTGCCCCAGATTCTCGCGGCTTGTCTGGAAAACAGCCTCATAGGTCAACGTGCCGGAGCGCGACACGATTCCGACTGTTCCAGCTTTGAAGATATTTCCCGGCATGATGCCGATCTTGCATTCACCGGCCGTCATCACGCCCGGGCAATTCGGACCGATCAGCCGCGACTTCGATCCTGAGAGCGAACGCTTGACCTTGACCATGTCCATCACGGGGATTCCCTCGGTGATGCAGACGATCAACGGAATCTCGGCCTGGATCGCCTCGCAGATCGCGTCAGCGGCACCCGGAGGAGGAACATAGATCACGCTGGCATTACACCCTGTCTTCTCCTTCGCCTCGGCGACGGTATCGAACACAGGAAGGTCGAGATGTTTCGACCCGCCCTTGCCGGGCGACGTTCCCCCGACCATCTTTGTGCCGTACGCGATCGCGGCCTGCGAATGAAAGGTGCCGTTCTTGCCGGTGAAGCCCTGGCAGATGACCTTGGTGTCCTTGTCGATAAGAATTGACATCAGTTGCCCTTTACGGCTTTCACGATCTTCTGCGCGGCGTCATCAAGATCGTCACCCGATGTCACGTTAAGCTTCGACTCGGCGATGATTTTCTTGCCGAGATCGACGTTGGTGCCTTCCAGACGCACAACAAGTGGCACCTTCAGGCCCACTTCCTTCACCGCCGCGACGACACCTTCGGCGATCACATCGCATTTCATGATCCCGCCGAAGATGTTGACGAGAATGCCCTTCACGTTCGGATCGGACGTAATGATCTTGAAGGCCGCCGTGACCTTTTCCTTTGTCGCGCTTCCGCCGACATCGAGGAAGTTGGCGGGCGCCATGCCATAGAGCTTGATGATGTCCATCGTCGCCATCGCCAGACCGGCGCCATTCACCATGCAACCGATCGAGCCGTCGAGCGCGATGTAATTGAGATCGTATCTGGAGGCCTCGACTTCCTTCTCGTCTTCTTCGGTCAGATCACGCAACTCGACGATATCCGGGTGACGGTAAAGCGCGTTCCCGTCGAAGCCGACCTTTGCATCGAGGCAGATGATCTTGTTGTCTTTGGTGACAACCAGAGGATTGATCTCGAGCAGACTCATGTCTTTCGTCGTGAAGGCGGAATAAAGTTTGGGCAGGATTCCTTCGATTTGCTTGGCGAGATCCCCCGTAAGCTTGAGCGTCTGCGCCACACGCCGGCCATGATGCGGCATGATGCCGGTCGCCGGATCGACGGAAAATGTCAGGATCTTTTCCGGCGTTTTGTGGGCGACTTCCTCGATGTCCATGCCACCTTCGGTGGACACGACAAAGGCGACGCGCGATGTCTCACGGTCGATCAGCGCCGACAGATAGAATTCGCGATCGATCGCCGAACCTTCTTCGATGTATAAGCGGTTGACCTTTTTGCCGTGTGGACCGGTTTGATGCGTGACCAGTGTTGAACCGAGAATCCGAGCAGACTCTTTCTTCACATCGTCGATGGACTTGACCACCTTGACGCCGCCGGCCTTGCCGCGGCCGCCAGCATGGATTTGCGCCTTCACGACCCATACCGGACCGCCCAGATCCTGCGCACCTTTGACAGCTTCCTCCACGCTGAACGCGGGTACGCCGCGCGGTACCGGCACTCCGAATTCGCGCAGTACCGCCTTTGCCTGATACTCGTGAATATTCATGTGTAGCCTTGTTCCCGGCCCTGGCGCCGGCTTGTCTAGTTGTCGAGAGTAGGCGCGATCTTCTTGCAGGCGTCGACCAGGCCCTGCACGGCAGCGGCCGATTTTTCGAACATCGATCGTTCGCCGCTGTTGAGTTCAATCTCGACGATGCGTTCGACGCCCTTGGCGCCGATCACGACCGGCACACCGACGTAGAGATCCTTTATGCCGTACTCACCGTTGAGCCAGGCGGCACATGGAAGCACGCGTTTCTTGTCGAGGAGATAACTCTCCGCCATCGCGACTGCGGACGCCGCCGGTGCGTAGAAAGCCGACCCTGTCTTGAGCAGGTTGACGATTTCAGCGCCGCCGTTCGCGGTCCGCTTCACGATCTCATCGACGCGCGCCTGCGTGGTCCAGCCCATCTTCACCAGATCCGGCACGGGAATGCCCGCCACTGCCGAATAGCGGATGAGCGGCACCATGGTGTCGCCGTGACCGCCGAGCACGAATGCGGTTACGTCTTCCACCGAGACGTGGAATTCGTCGGCAAGGAAATAGCGAAAGCGCGCAGAGTTCGAGCACGCCGGCCATGCCGACGACTTTATGCTGGGGCAGACCGCAGCTCTTCTGCAGCGCCCACACCATGGCGTCGAGAGGATTGGTAATGCAGATCACGAAAGCGTCTGGCGCATACTTCTTGATGCCTGAGCCGACCTGACCCACGACCTTGAGGTTGATGTCGAGCAGGTCATCACGGCTCATGCCGGGCTTGCGCGGAACACCGGCAGTGACAATGCACACATCGGCGCCCTCGATGGAATCGTAGGTGTTGGTGCCAGTAAACTTGGCGTCGAAATCATTCACCGGCGAAGACTCGGCGATGTCGAGGGCCTTACCCTGCGGAATGCCCTCCATGACGTCGAACATCACGACGTCACCGAGTTGTTTCAATCCAATGAGGTGGGCCAGCGTGCCGCCAATCTGGCCGGCGCCGATCAACGCAATCTTGTTACGCGCCATGGTGGGAAAGCTCTCGATCTATGTGGCCGCCAGGACTGGCGGTCCAATTGTGGTTGGTTAGCCGGTCGGGTCGGACCCGACAATAAGCGGAAATGGGTCAGTTCCTGGCAGTCCAAGTCTTGTATACATTATACCAGGATGACGCCCTGTCCAGAGGCTAGTCGTGATGCCGCTGCACGACAGATCCATTGCTCAGGTTTCAACGATTTTTGTTGGATCGACATCGGCTGCGTGCCGCGGACCGTGCGGGAGCCCGAGGTAAGATTGCGAGCGCATCTCAATCAGACGTGACGCCGTACGTTTGAATTCATTGGCTTCATAGCCATCGGAAGCAAGGTACAGCCGGTCGGGCTGCGCCTGTGCGGAGGCGACCAATTTCACCGCGTGGTCGTAAAGCGTGTCGACCAGGATGATGAAGCGCTTGGCCTCGTTGCGCTGAGCATGATGCATAACCGGAATATGATCCAGGATGACGGTATGAAACTCATGCGCGATCCTGAGATAGTCCGCTGCCGCCAGCGGCTGCAGGCAGAGGTCGTCAAACGAAAATCGCGCAACTCCCATCGCCGCTTTTGGGACACGAACAGTATGGCCTTTGACGATCAGCTCTTGCGGCGCGCCCGCATGACCGCCGACAAGTCGTCGCCATGTATTGTCGAGAGCGGCATCGGCTTTTGAGTCATCAGGCACATACCAAGTCGGCAGGCCGGTCAGCTTTTCCAGTCTGAAATCGGTGCGCGCCTCGAGCCGTATCACTTCACAATGGCGCTCCAGCATGACGATGAAAGGAACGAACAGAGCGCGATTGAGCCCGTCTTTGTAAAGATCACCAGGCGCCAGGTTGGATGTCGCCACCACGACGACGCCGAGTTCGAACAAGCGCGTGAACAGGCGGCTGAGAATCATGGCGTCGGCAATGTCGGTCACGTGAAATTCGTCGAAGCACAGCAGCCAGCTTTCTTGTGCAATTGCCGCCGCAGTGAGCTGGATCGGATCGCGCTCACCGCTTTCGCCGTTCTTGGTCGCCTGACGGTAGGCATGAACTCGCTCGTGCACGTCGGCCATGAATTCGTGAAAGTGCACGCGTCGCTTGCGAACGATCGCGCTGGTCTCAAAGAAGAGATCCATCAGCATCGTCTTGCCACGGCCGACGTCGCCGTAGACGTAAAGACCTTTTAGAGGAGCGCCGGTCCGCTCACGTTGCCCGAACAGCCAACCGAGTGACGACGATTTGCGCGCGAGTCGATGCTGGTCGAGTCGATGTTCGAGCGCAGCCAGGCGACGAGCCAATATCTCCTGGCCGGCATCAGCCTCAATTTTTCCGGCGGCGACAAGCGCTGCGTAGCGAGTGCTGAACGTTTCGGACATGAGCGGAATGAAGGAAGCGGGACTGCGAGGCCTAAGGTGAACAGTCCGACGAGTAAATCAACCGGGCTCGAAAGAGGGCGCTTTTTGCCGACAAAAATACGGTAAGACCTTGTCAGCTATGCATTTTTAGCAGGAGGGGGCCTCGTTCAGAGGGTTGGCGTCGAATTATTGTTGCAATGCAACATATATATTGGGGATGCGATTCGCGGCGTGCGCGCCACGAAGCCCTGAAACAACCGGCGACGTTACGATTGGAGATACGATATGCACGAGCCTCTGCCTGATGGCGGCATGATCCGCAAATTGTGGATCAGCGAGACTGACGCCTATCGCGATCACCTGCTCCGCCTTGACGCGGAAAGCAGGCACCGTCGTTTTTCGGGCGCAGTGTCCGACGAATTCATTGCAAACCATGCCGGTTCGGCAACCGGACTAAATGTGGTGGTGCACGGCTTTTTTGTTGACGGCATCCTGAGGGGCGCTGCTGAACTGCGCCGCTTCGGATCCATGCTCGTTCGCGAGGGCGAAGCGGCGTTCAGCATCGAGCAACCCTGGCAAAGTCACGGTGTCGGTACTGTGCTGCTCGAGCGGACCCTTTTGAGCGCTCGCAATCGCGGCATCAAGTCGCTGCAGATGCACTGCCTCGCCAACAACAAGCGGATGCAGCAGCTTGCCCGCAAGTTCGAAGCCGACCTCAAGTTCGATTTCGGGAGCGTGGTCGGTGAAGTCGACCAACCGCGTTACACTCCCATGTCCCTTATGCGTGAGGCCGTCGTCGATGCGCATGGAGTCGCGAACGCAATTCTCGATGTGCAATCACGGATATTCGGGCCCGCCTGAGTCCTTCACGCATTGAGCGGGTAGCTTGCCTCGACAATATAGGGGCCGCCCCCTACGGACGCGCGCGAAGAAAACAGGACGAAGCGCGAAACCCGAAACGGCGAGGTCCGGAAATAACCGCGCGCTGAAAGATATTCGGCGACCTGCTGACTGGATGACTCGCGCAGGCGCGCCAGCGTCACATGCGGCGTGAATTTTCTTCCTTCCGGCTCGAGTTCGATGCGTTGCATCAGTCGTTCTTGCTCGGCCTGCACATCGATGAGAGCTTGGGCGGGTGCGACGCTCGCGACCACTGCACGCGGTTTGCGCCCGCCGAACGACGTCAAACCGTCCATATGCAAATCGAACGACCCGCGTTTGACGCGAGACAGCATCGAGGCGATTTCGTGGGCGATCGCGTCGTCGACGTCGCCAATGAAGCGTAACGTCAGATGATAATTCCCTGGATCGATCCAGCGCGCGCCCGGCAACCCGCCGCGCAAGGTCGCTAGCGCCTGGCCGACATCGGAAGGAATTTCGACTCCGGTAAAAAGACGCGGCATTGCGAAACTCTCAAATCACGATGCGCGTCCGGCTCTCGCGCGGCCCGTAAGCTCTTCCACCGCCGGCAGAATGCGCGCCACAATCGCGTCAACACCGGCGACATTCGGATGCAGACCGTCGGCCTGGTTCAACTTCGGGTCGGCGGCGACGCCATCCAAGAAGAATGGATAAAAGACGACAGGATGAGTCGAGGCAAGCGCTGGATAAATCCCATCGAAAGCACGTGCATAGTCGGCACCCATATTTGGGGGCGCTCGCATCCCGGCGAGTAAGACAGGGATATGACGAGCCGCGAGTTTGCTCAATATCGCATCGAGAGCAGTCTTGGTGAGTGCCGGATCAAGGCCGCGCAGCGCGTCGTTCGCCCCCAGCTCGACAATGACCGCGTCGGTTCCGCTCGGCACCGACCAGTCGAGGCGTCCGAGCCCTCCGGATGCCGTATCGCCGGACACGCCGGCATTGGTGACCGACACGGCGACGCCTTTGGCCTTCAGCGCGGCCGCAAGCTTCGCAGGAAATGCGTCTTCCAGCGTGAGACCGAAGCCGGCGCTGAGCGAGTCGCCGAGCACCACGATGTTGAGCGGCCGTTCGGTTGCTTTCGCCGCGGCAAACTGCCCAAACATGCACAGCGCCAGCACAACAGAGGCGAGAAGACGCTGGACCACGGCCGTATTCCTCCCATATGAGCGGGGTTGTGAAAAATGAGGTGCCATGACCAATAACTCCCAGGCGGTGCCGGCTATTGCGCTTGCCGGGGTCAATCTTTCGCTCGGGCACGGGGCGGCCCGTGTTCATATCCTTAAAGATATCGACCTGCATATAGGTACGGGCGAGGCAATTGGCCTCGTGGGGCCGTCGGGCTCCGGCAAATCGACGTTGCTCATGGTGATGGCGGGCCTCGAACGCGCGGACACAGGAAGCGTTGCGGTTGCGGGCCGAAACCTCAGCAACCTTGATGAGGATGCGCTGGCGCGATTCCGCGGTCGCCACATCGGAATTGTCTTTCAGTCGTTCCACCTCATTCCGACAATGACCGCACTTGAGAATGTCGCCGTTCCCCTCGAGCTCGCGGGCGAGATGGATGCGCACGCCCGTGCCCGCGACGAACTTGCCGCCGTCGGCCTGAGCGAAAGGCTTGATCACTATCCGGCCGAACTTTCGGGAGGCGAACAACAGCGTGTCGCGGTCGCGCGCGCGCTGGCGCCTGATCCGGCGATCGTGGTGGCGGACGAGCCAACGGGTAACCTCGACGAAGATACGGGAAAGCAGATCATCGAATTGCTCTTTGCCGGTCACACGAGGCGGAAGAGTACACTGGTGCTTGTCACCCACGATGCCACGCTCGCGGCGCGCTGCGCGCGCGTTGTGCGGCTACGCTCGGGCCGTGTCGATGGTGTGAGCGGCACATGAGCGTAAGCGAATTCATCGGTCCGACGAGCCGTTGGCTGCCTCTGCGCTTTGCACTGCGTGAATTGCGCAGCGGCCTGAATGGCTTTTACGTGTTTATCCTCTGCATCGCGCTCGGCAGCATGGCGATAGCAGGCGTGGGATCGGTGGCGGCGAGCCTCACTGATGGTCTTGCGCGCGAGGGCCGCGTCATTCTCGGCGGGGATCTGGCATTCACGCTGATTCAGCGCGAAATCGCGCCGAACGAACGCACATTCCTGCAGACGCATGGCCAGGTCTCCAGCGCGGCGACCTTGCGCGCGATGGCCCGTGTGCCAAATGGCCAAGCCACGCTTGTCGAGATGAAAGCCGTTGACGCCGCGTATCCGCTTTTCGGTCAAATCAAGCTCGATCCATCGCTTACGCTCGCCAACGCATTGGCTCAGCGCGACGGCGCATTCGGCGCGGTCGCCGATCCGACACTGATGGCCCGGCTGGAAATTTCTCCCGGCGCGCGGCTAACGATTGGCAGCACAACGTTTGAAATTCGCGCCACGTTGACAAGCGAGCCTGACAAACTCGCCGCCGGCATCGGCTTCGGCCCGCGTTTGCTTGTGAGCGAGGACGCCTTGCGCTCAACCGGGTTGCTGCAACCAGGAAGTCTCGTGCGATGGCAATACCGCCTGCGTTTGCCAGCGAACGACGCTTCCGATGCCGCCGCCAAGGCGGTGACCGTCGAAGCGCGCTCGCAGCTTCCGGAAGCTGGATGGGATATCCGCGGCCGTAGCAATGCCTCGCCACAGCTCGAACGCAACGTCGAACGCTTTACGCAGTTTCTGACAATCGTCGGATTGACAGCATTGCTGGTCGGCGGTGTCGGCGTCGGCAACGCGGTCAAAAGCCACCTTGACCGACGGCGTGACACGATCGCGACGATGAAAGCCCTCGGGGCCAGCGGGCGCCGCATCTTCACGATCTACCTGACGCAGGTCCTGCTGATGGCATTGATCGGAGGCGTTATCGGCTCCGCGCTCGGCGCAATCCTTCCGTTCGCGATTTCCTGGCTGTTCGGTTCGATCATTCCGCTGCCGTTGGTTCCGGCTTTGCATCCGCCGGAATTGCTGCTGGCAATTCTGTACGGATTGCTGACGGCGCTTGTCTTCGCGCTATGGCCGCTCGGTCGAGCGCATGATGTGCCGGTCGCCGAACTGTTCCGCGACATGGTCGAGCTACAACCCCGCCGGCCGCGCAACCGCTATGTCGCGTTCACGGCCCTCGCCGTGCTTGTTTTGGCCGCGTTCGCCATTCTGCTGGCCTATGATCGCCGCGTCGCGGTCATTTATGTTGCTACGGCTGCCGCGGTTTTCTTGCTCCTGCGCGTCATCGCCGCGCTGATGATGATCCTGGCGAGCCGCGCCCCGCGCGCCCGCGCAACCGGCCTGCGCATGGCCGTGGCCAATATTCACCGGCCGAGCGCGCTGACGCCGACCATCGTGTTGTCGTTGGGGCTTGGCATCACGCTGCTTGTCACCGTGATTGAAATCGACGCGAACCTTAGTCGACAGTTCTCCAACGAACTGCCGGCGAAAGCGCCGTCGTTCTATTTCCTCGATATCCCTGCCGATCAATCTCAGCAGTTTGGCAATTTCCTCCGTACCCAGGCTCCGTCGGCCAAACTGGAGGAAGTGCCGATGCTGCGCGGGCGCATCGTTTCCGCCGGCGGCATTCCCGCCGAAAATATCAAACCGAAGGAGGATGCGGCGTGGGTGCTGCAAAGCGACCGGGGACTGACCTATGCGAACGAGATCCCCAGCGGCTCGCGATTGGTGGAAGGGAAATGGTGGGGAGCCGACTACAATGGGCCACCGCTCATTTCGTTCGAAAAACGCATCGCCGATGGCCTCGGGCTCAAGCTGGGTGACCCTGTCGTCGTCAACGTTCTCGGACGCAACATCACGGGAACAATCGCGAACATGCGCACCGTGGATTGGGAGAGCCTTGGCATCAATTTCGTCATGGTGTTCTCGTCGAATTCATTTCGCGGCGCGCCGCACACCCACCTTGCGACCCTGACCTATCCCAATGGCAGCTCGCCAGCGGAAGAGGCAGCGATCATCCGCTCGGTTGCGGCGAGCTTTCCGACGGTCACGGCGGTGCGGGTGAAGGATGCTCTGGAAGCGGTCGGCAGCATCGTCGCAAATCTTGTACTGGCGATCCGCGGCGCCAGCGCAATCACACTCATCGCCGCGGCGTTGGTGCTCGGCGGCGCTCTCGCCGCGGGCCACCGCTCGCGCGTCTATGATGCGGTCATCTTGAAGACGCTGGGCGCGACGCGCCTTCGCCTGCTCACTGCCTATGCCATCGAGTATCTGCTGATCGGGTTGGCCACCGCCGTCTTCGCCGTCATCGGCGGCTCGCTCGCGGCGTGGCTAATCGTCGCCCAGCTCATGCATCTGTCTTTCGCCTGGCTGCCCGAGCCAGCGCTGGCGGCTGCACTCGCGGCGGTTGCTGTGACGGTAACTCTTGGATTAGCGGGCACTTATGTTGCTCTTGGCCAGAAACCCGCGCCAATATTGAGAAATTTATAGATTTTGCGACATTCCGCCACGGACTTTCCGCCCCGGGCGCGGCATGCTTATTTCGGGTATAATGGCGACACTGGACGGTTAACGTTCCGCAATAATGCAGAGTCATTATCGGGCCATATCTGGCGCCAAAGCTCGCCAACCACTAGATTCGGACCACGAGCGCGACGGCACTGTGCCGGCGCGCGTGACGTGACCGGCGCAAAGCCGGGACATGAGAGAGGAAACTTCGATGTCGGACTACGACCGTAACGTAGCTGCTCGCGGCATCGGCGCCGCGCGCGATGTCGCGATCGATGCGGGCCTGCGCGCCTACATGATCCGCGTCTACAACTACATGGCCGCCGGCGTCGCTCTGACCGGCGTCGTCGCCTGGCTTACCTACAATGCCGCGGTGGTCACCGATGCGGCTGGACGCGTCACCGGGCTAACGTCGTTTGGTCAAGCCATCTTCAGCGGACCCCTGGCCATCGTGCTGTTCCTTGCCACGCTCGGCCTGGTGTTCTTCATGAGCTTCCGAATCCAGACCCTGCAGCCCGGCACAGCGCTTATGCTGTTCATGGTCTACGCGGGCCTGCTCGGGCTCATGCTGTCGTCGGTATTTCTCGCCTACACCGGCGCGTCGATCACTCGCACGTTCTTCATCTCGGCGGCGTCGTTCGGCGCGTTGAGCCTGTACGGCTACACCACGCAGCGCGATCTCTCGCCAGTCGGATCGTTCCTGACAATGGGACTGTTCGGGCTCATTCTGGCGATGATCGTCAACATGTTCCTCAAGAGCAGCGGGCTTGATTTCGCGATCTCCGCGATCGGCGTGTTGATCTTCGCGGGCCTGACCGCCTGGGACACCCAGAAGGTCAAGGAGATGTACAGCGTGAACGATGACGGCACCGTCGCTGGCCGCAAGGCGGTGATGGGCGCGCTCACGCTCTATCTCGACTTCATCAACCTGTTCCTGTTCCTGCTGCGCTTCCTCGGCGACCGCCGCTAAGCGCCAGCACAAGGACTGCAATCAGCGCCCGGGCCTTCAAGCCCGGGCGTTTTTCTGTTTCGATGGGCGGGCCAAATTTGCGCAACTGACCTTAGCTGCCATGACGCTCGCCATCCGCCAGGCTACACCGGCCGACATTCCCGCCATCACGCGCATCTATGCGCATGCTGTCGATTACGGTACGGCCTCTTTCGAGCTCACGCCGCCCGACGAGGCCGAGATGACGCGGCGTATGAACGAGCTTCTGGCACAGAGATTTCCTTATCTCGCGGCCGAGCTTGATGGTGCACTGGTCGGCTACGCCTACGCGGCGCCCTACCGCGCGCGGCCGGCTTACCGGTTCACCGTCGAGAATTCCGTCTACGTGGCGCCCGATATCTACCGGCGCGGCGTGGGCAAAGCGCTGCTGGAAGCGTTGATCGAGGCCTGCACCAAAGGCGGTTTTCGCTTGATGATCGCCGTCATCGGCGATTCAAAACAAGCGGCTTCGATCGGCGTGCATGAAGCAACCGGGTTCAAGCACGTCGGTGTATTTGAAAACGTCGGCTACAAATTCGACCGTTGGCTCGACACCGTGCTGATGCAGCGCGCACTCGGGCCTGGGGCAACCACGCCGCCGTGATCGATCAGTTCGCGACCAATGCCAGCGAACGATCGATCGAGCGCAGCACGCGATCAAGCTCGTGGCCGCGGCGCACGACAAGACCGCTCGCCGAAATCACGCTGTAGACGCCCTGCCGGCGTTCCAGTTTCGGATTTTTTTCGATGCGATAGATCGGCACTTCCGAGGCGCGGCGAAAAACGGAAAACACCGCGCGATCCTTGAGAAAGTCGATGGCGTAATCGCGCCATTCGCCCGCCGCTACTTTGCGTCCGTAGAGATCGAGGATGCGATTGAGCTCGCGGCGGCTGAAGGTGACTTGATGTGACGCGGGGGTCGACGCGGTACGGACCGGGGTACCGGCGCCCCCGAGGGACTGGCTTGGATCGATTTCGCCGGAACCGAACGTCATGCGGCGCCTCCTTTGTGCTTGTAACGATGATCGCGCCACTCTCGACGGACGGCAAGCGATTACTTCCGCCAAGAAGTGCCTGAAAAACGTACAAAAATCTGAGCGGACGATCACGAACTCGTTAAACGCTCCCACAATAACGCCCAATTTCGGTCAATCGCCGGTCACTCTGGATTGGGATAACTCAACCGTTGCCTCAAGGCCCGGTCCGGTACGAGCACCGGATTCCTCAGCCCCCCAGCCCCCCGGGGTTCGATCGGCCGGGCCAGTTGAGTTCCGCGTACGGTTCAATCCCCTAATGCCTTCGGGCCGGCTTTAGCCGGCCCGATTTTTGTTTGTCTTTCGATTTTTGATTTTTAGTTTGTCGACGCGCCGCAGCACTCTGTGGACGCGGTGCCCAGCATCGGGCCTGGCTTGGCCGCGACGCCATTTTGAACGACCACATCGAGCTGATCGATATCCTTGAGCGAATAGTCGCCCTTCGGAATATCGGTGACCGGCAAGCTGAAAGTTTGTGCCTGACCGTTCCAGTCACCAAGCTTTATCCAGCGGCGAACGACATTGTGATAAGTCAGCGTTCGATTGTGGTTCTCGCCGCGGCCAATCGTAACCGCAACTTTCTTTGAGACGGGACAAAGCCAAACTTCGCCGCTGCGATATTCGCCGTGTGCCGCAGGGACATTCACCGTCACTTTGCCGTCGGCGACAGTCATTTTGACGGGCAGCGAGAGCACCGCCGGATCGCGCCGCGTTTGCGCGATCGCATTTTCGATTGCCGACTTGTCGCTACCGAGAACGTGCAGGACACCGTTGACGACGACTTGAGGCGTGTAGACCTCGCGATCGCCGCGCGCGCCAGCATAGGCGCGCTGCCGATCGGAATGACCGTGCAGGGCCAGCGTGTCCTTCCAGCCGAGATAGTCCCAATAGTCGACGGCGAGACTCATCGTTACGAGCGATGGGTCGGCCGACAGTTCTCCGAGCACCTTGTCGGCGGCCGGACAGGACGAGCAACCTTGACTAGTGAATAATTCGATAACTGCACGCGGCTCGGCAGAGGCAGACACGCCTGCGCTGCAGATGAACGCGAACGCAAAGGTGATGTGGCGATAGCTCATTTCATTACCGCAATCCTTGCCTCGCCCGGCGGTTTATAGAGTGCCCTTCCGATCACCCGCCACTCACTTCGCGGTGAGCGGCCCACTTTCTGTGCACACTGTTACCAAATTGCCGATCAGCCCGCCAATTGGCGAAGCACGTACTGCAGGATGCCACCATTCTTGAAGTAGTCGAGTTCATCTAAAGTATCGATACGACAGATGAGTGGGACGCGTTTCAGAGTCCCATTGCCTGAGACAATCTCGGCAATCAGCCGTTGGTGGGGCTTCAGTTCGCCATGCAATCCGCGAATAGTGACCTGTTCATCGCCCTTTAGGCCGAGGGTCTGCCAGGAGGTCCCCTCTTCGAAGACCAGTGGCATCACGCCCATGCCCACCAGGTTCGAGCGGTGGATGCGCTCGAAAGATTGGGCAACAACCGCGCGGATCCCGAGCAGCACGGAACCCTTGGCGGCCCAGTCTCGGGAAGAACCACTGCCGTATTCCTTGCCGGCAAAGACGACCAACGGGACCCCGTCAGACTTGTACTTCATCGCCGCATCGTAGATCGGCATGCGCTGCTTCGACGGGTAGTGGACGGTGACGCCGCCCTCAACACCCGGCACCATCTGGTTCTTGATGCGGATGTTGGCGAAGGTGCCGCGCATCATCACTTCGTGATTGCCGCGCCGCGTGCCGTATTGATTGAAATCGGCTGGCTTGACCTTGTGCCCGACCAGATATTTGCCGGCCGGCGAGTCGACCTTGATCGAACCGGCAGGCGAAATGTGGTCGGTGGTGATCGAATCGAGAAGCAAAGCCAGCACGCGCGCATCGACGATGTCTTCGAGCGGCTTGGGGTGGCGCCCCATATGAACGAAGTACGGGGGGTTCTGCACGTAGGTTGACTTCTTGTCCCAGTCGTAGGTCATGCCGCCTTTGACGCTGATCTTGCGCCAGTTGCCATCGCCCTTGAACACATCGGCATATTTCTTGGTGAACATCTGCTTGGTGATGTTCTTGGCGACGAAGTCGCCGATTTCCTTGTTGGAGGGCCAGATGTCTTTCAGAAAGACCTTCTTGCCTTTCTGGTCGACGCCGAGCGGCTCTCTTGCGACATCGACATTCATCGAGCCGGCGATCGCGTAGGAAACGACGAGCGGCGGCGAAGCGAGATAGTTGGCGCGCACGTCGGCGTTGACGCGGCCCTCGAAATTGCGATTGCCCGACAGCACGGCGGCTGCCACCAGATCGTTGTCGTTGATCGCCTTCGAATTCTCCGGCGGCAGTGGCCCCGAATTGCCGATGCAGGTCGTGCAACCGAAACCCACGAGATTGAAGCCGAGCTTGTCGAGATCTTTCTGCAGACCGGACTTCTCGAGATATTCGCCGACGACTTGCGAACCGGGCGCCAGCGATGTCTTCACCCAGGGCTTTGTCGTCAGACCTTTCGCCGCGGCTTTGCGCGCGAGCAGGCCCGCACCGATCATGACGTTCGGATTGGAGGTATTGGTGCAGGATGTGATCGCGGCAATGACGACATCGCCGTGACCGAGATCGTAATCCTTGCCGGATACTTTTACGCGCTTCTTCGCTTCGGCGCTCTTGCCGAATTCCTTGTCCATCGACACGGCAAATCCGGATTTGACTTCCTTCAAAGCGACGCGGTCTTGCGGGCGTTTCGGCCCCGACAGCGATGGTTCGACCGAACTCAATTCAAGCTTGAGCACGTCGGTGAAAATCGGGTCGGGCGTCGTCTTCACGCGGAACATGCCCTGCGCCTTGGCATAGGCCGCAACGAGCGCGACGAGATCGGCCGGCCGGCCGGTGTCCTTCATGTAACGAATGGTATCGTCATCGATCGGCGAGAAGCCGCACGTCGCACCATATTCAGGGGACATGTTGCCGAGTGTCGCGCGGTCGGCGATGGTCAAATGCGCGAGGCCGGGGCCGAAGAACTCGACGAACTTTCCGACTACGCCGCGCTTGCGAAGCATCTCGGTCACGGTAAGGACGAGGTCAGTCGCGGTCACCCCTTCCTTGAGTTTTCCCGCAAGTTTGAAACCGATCACCTCGGGCAGCACCATCGACAGAGGCTGACCAAGCATGGCCGCCTCCGCTTCGATTCCGCCGACGCCCCAGCCAAGCACGGAGAGCCCGTTGACCATGGTCGTGTGCGAATCGGTTCCGACCAATGTGTCGGGATAGGCGACTTCCATCGTCGACGCCTTGCCGTCGACTTTCACCTTGTCCTTGCGATTCCAGACGACGCGCGAGAGATATTCGAGGTTGACCTGGTGGCAGATGCCGGTGCCGGGTGGGACGACGGCGAAATTGTCGAACGATCGCTGCGCCCATTTCAGGAATTTGTAGCGTTCCTGATTCTGCCGGTACTCTTCCTCGACGTTTTTCTTGAATGCGGCATTGTTGCCGAAGAATGTCACGGCAACCGAATGGTCGATGACCAGATCGACCGGAACCTGCGGATTGATCTTCTTCGGGTCGCCACCCAATTGCTTCATGGCGTCGCGCATCGCAGCGAGATCGACGACAGCCGGCACCCCGGTGAAATCCTGCATCAGCACGCGCGCTGGGCGGAACGCAATCTCGCGTTCGGAGGTCTTGGTCTTGAGCCATTCGGCGACGGCCTTGATGTCGTCTTTTGTAACCGTCCGGCCGTCCTCATTGCGCAGCAGATTTTCGAGCAGCACTTTCATCGAAAAGGGCAAACGAGAAATGCCCTTGAGGCCGTTTCGCTCGGCAACGGGAAGACTGAAATAAGCGTAGGTTTTGCTACCAACCTGCAGGGTCTTGCAGCATCTAAAGCTGTCGAGCGAAGTCATGTGGGCTGTTTCCATTCCCGGCCGGTTTACCGGCGCTGGTTCGGACTAAGCTATTGGCAAGGTGAAGTTTTTCTTGCTGGCGAGACTTGCGTCCGAATTCGAATTACGTAACGTCGCAAGTTCGGGCTTATAAGGTCTTTTCTCGCCCAACGCCATATTGACGAGGGAACAACGCTAAAAATGCTCGTAAAATCGGGGTTTTCCGGGCTTGGCGTCGGGTCTCCTTCGGTCGGCGGACCGCGTTAATCGTCATGGAGCTCAAAGGCGACCAACTGGCCTGCAACCGGGGCGGGCGTGAGGTCTTTAGCGGTGTGAGCTTCAACCTCTCCGCAGGTGGGGCTTTGGTGGTGACCGGTCGCAACGGCGCCGGCAAGTCGTCCCTGCTGCGGATGATCGCGGGCCTGGTGCGGGTCGCCGGCGGAAAACTCACACTGCACGGCGGCGATCCCGACATCCCGATTGCGGAACAAGCGCACTACCTTGGTCATCTTGACGCGATGAAACCCGCACTCACGGTCGGTGAGAACCTGCAATTCTGGACAGGCTTTCTTGGCGCCCGAGGTGACACCGAGTCGGCACTGCAAGCTGTCGACCTCGCCCCATTGGCGGATCTGCCGGCCGGCTACCTGTCCGCTGGGCAGCGGCGGCGTTTGTCGATCGCGCGGCTTGTCGCCGTGCCGCGAGTGATATGGCTGCTTGACGAACCGACGTCGTCCCTCGACGTACCCTCGCAGACGCGATTAGCCGCGTTGATGCGCGAACATCTCGGCAAGGGCGGCATGATCATCGCCGCGGCACATGGAGCGATCGGCCTCGAACGCGCGCGCGAACTGAAACTGGATTCGGCATGAGTGCATTCGCATCCCTTCTTGGGCGAGACATGCGGCTCTCGGTGCGAGTTGGTGGTGGCGCATTGATGGGCGCACTGTTTTTTCTGGTCGTGGTCAGCATGATTCCTTTTGCAATTGGTCCCGACCTTGCACTGCTCGCTAGGATTGGACCGGCAATCCTCTGGCTTGGTGCGCTGCTTGCTAGTCTGCTTGCGCTCGATCGGTTGTTTGCAACTGACTACGAGGATGGCTCGCTCGACCTCCTGATGATGGGTGGCATGCCGCTTGAATTAGCGGTAGCAACCAAGGCGATTGCGCATTGGATCACCACCGGATTGCCGCTCGTGATTATCGCTCCATTGCTCGGGTTGATGCTCAACGTCGACTTGCACGCGCTGGGATGGCTAGCGCTCACGCTCGCCGCCGGCACGCCTGCCCTGACGTTCCTCGGATTGATTGGCGCGGCCCTGTCGGTCGCGCTGCGTCGCGGCGGCCTGTTGCTTGCAGTTCTGGTCCTGCCGCTCACCGTGCCGGTGTTGATCTTTGGTGTTGCCGCGACCAACGCGGCGATCACCGGACCCGCTCCGTTCGGCCCACCTTTCACCATTCTTTGTGCGCTAAGCTTGGCGAGCCTCGTGCTTGGTCCAATCGCCGCGGCGGCGGTGTTGCGCCATGGACTCGAATGACATGCAATTGGATTCAAGCGACATGAGCAGAGATTGCCGATGCCGGTGATTGATCTCGCCAACCCGACGCGCTTTCTCAACATCGTCAATCGCGTGTTGCCGTGGTTGATCGCGGCGACGCTGATTCTTTTTGTCATCGGCTTCTATCGTGTGATGAACGCGCCCGACGACTACCAGCAAGGCGCAACCGTCAAGATCATGTTTCTGCATGTGCCTGCGGCGTGGCTCGGGATGTTTGGTTGGGGATTGATGAGCGTCGCCGCATTGGGAACATTGGTATGGCGTCATCCGCTCGCGGATGTCGCCGGCAAGTCTGCCGCGCCAATCGGTGCCGCGTTCACGCTGATCTGCCTCATCACCGGGTCGTTGTGGGGCCGGCCGACCTGGGGAACGTACTGGGTGTGGGATGCGCGTCTGACGTCTATGCTCGTCCTGTTTCTGCTCTATCTCGGCGTGCTCGCCCTCTATTGGACCGCCGAGGACCCGGGTCGCGGCGCGCGCGCCGCCGCGGTGTTGTCGCTGGTGGGCGCCGTCAATCTCCCCATCATTAAGTTCTCGGTCGACTGGTGGAATACACTGCATCAACCCGCTTCGGTTTTCCGCATGGGGGGATCGAGCATCGATCCCGCACTGCTGACACCTCTTCTGATCATGGCGCTGGCGTTCACGTTGCTGTTCCTGACTTTGCATCTTGCCGTCATGCGCAATGAGATATTGCGCCGCCGGGTGCGTAGCATGCGTCTTATGCAAGCACAGAAGCTGGCGGAGGCTAGCGCATGAGCCTCGGGCCGCATGCGGACTTCATCGTCGCTGCTTACGCAGTGACGATATTCGTCATCGCCGCGCTGATTGCGTGGGTCGTGCTCGACTATTCAACGCAGCGGCGCATCCTCGGTGACCTCGAGGAACGTGGGGTCACGAGGCGATCGCAGCGCAAAGGCTAGTGAGTTTGAGTTCATGAGTGCAGCAAACGAAGGCGTCACCTCAAGGCGAAACCGCATCCTTGTGCTGCTGCCTCTGATTGCGTTTATCGCGCTGGCCGCTTTGTTTTTGTACCGGCTTGGCGCCGGCGATCCCTCGCGGCTTCCATCGGCGCTTATTGGTCATCCTGTGCCGACATTCGATCTGCCCGCGATTCCAGCACTGGAACGCGACGGCAAGCCGATTCCCGGCCTTAGTAACGCAAACTTCCAGGGCGCGGTGACACTGTTGAATGTCTGGGCCTCGTGGTGCGTGCCTTGCCACGACGAAGCGCCGTTTCTTGAAAAATTGTCGCGGGACAAGCGCATTCAGCTTGTCGGCATCAACTACAAGGATGCGGCCGACAATGCGAGGCGCTTTCTCTATCGGTACGGCAATCCCTTTGTCGCCACCGGCCGCGACGAGGCGGGCCGGGCCTCGATCGACTGGGGTGTCTATGGCGTGCCGGAGACATTCCTGATCGGGCGTGACGGCCGCATCGTGTACAAACTGGTGGGGCCGATCACTGCGGAGAATTTCGACCGCACGCTTTTGCCCGAAATCGAGAAGGCGTTGCGCTAGTTTTCCTTTTCGATGCTGTATTTGTTCAGCAGTGGGACCTGCAACGCGGCGAACAGGAAAGTCAGCGGGACAACTCCGAACAATTTAAAACTCACCCAGAAATCCGTCGTCTGTGTGCGCCAGACGATTTCATTGATGAGCGCAAGCAAAAAAAAGAAAATCGCCCATCGCCAGGTCAGCTTGCGCCAGCCTTCCTCGCGTAGATGGAAAACAGAATCGAAGACCATGCCGAGCAACGGCTTGCCGAATGCGAGCCCACCCACCAGCGTTGCACCGAACAGAACATAGATGATGGTCGGCTTGAGCTTGATGAACAGATCGTCGTGAAGAACCAGCGTCAGTCCGCCGAAAACCAGGACGATCACCGCGGTGACGAGCGGCATGACCGCGAGATGCCGGGTCATCGCGTATGAGACAGCGAGCGCGGCGAGAATGGCCACCATAAACGCGCCGGTCGCGACATAGATTCCGAACTTCGCGTTGGCAGCGAAGAAAAGAACCAGCGGGCCGATGTCGAGCACCAGCTTGAGTCCAGGGTTGAGTTGTTTTTTCGCCGCCATGTGTTTCCTGACTACGATTCCAGTCCGACAACCGCACGCGCGAAGTCGCGCGCCGTAAATGGCGCGAGATCGTCCACGCCTTCGCCGACGCCGATATAGTGTACCGGCAAGCCGAATTTATCGGCGACAGCAACGAGAATACCGCCACGCGCCGTGCCGTCGAGCTTGGTCATCACCAGGCCGGTGACTCCCGCTGTCTTTCCGAAGATCTCCACCTGGTTGAGCGCATTCTGGCCCACGGTCGCATCAAGTACGAGAAGCACCGCGTGCGGCGCGGTCGGCTCGACCTTGCGCATGACGCGTACCATCTTCTCCAGTTCGCCCATCAGTTCGGCCCGGTTCTGCAGACGTCCTGCCGTGTCGACGAGCACAATCTCGATGTCTTGTTCCTTGGCCGCGGCGATTGCATCGAACGCAAGCCCGGCGGCATCGTCGCCCGGTTCGCGCGCCATCACCTGCGCGCCTGTGCGTTCGCCCCAGATCTTCAGCTGATCGATCGCGGCCGCTCGGAAGGTATCGCCCGCCACCAGCATCACGCTTTTTCCCTCCGCCCGGAATCGCGCAGCAAGTTTGCCGATGGTCGTGGTTTTGCCGGAACCATTGACGCCGGACACCAGGATTACGAACGGTCGCCCGGTGATCTCGAGTGGCCTTGCGACCGGCGTGAGCGTTTTTTCGATTTCGCCGGCCAGGAAGGCCTTCACCTCGTCCGGCGAGAGGCCCTGCGGGTAGCGACCTTGGCTCAGCGCGTCGACGATCCGTACGGCCATATCCTGTCCGAGATCGGCGCGTACCAGTTCGTCCTCGAGTGCATCGAGCGTCTCAGGCTCGAGCGGCCGGTGAGAGACAATCGCCGTGATGGAGGAACCAAGCGAGGATGATGTGCGCTTGAGGCCCCCGCTGAGCCGCTTCCACCAGTTTTCGCCCTGTGTGCTGTCGTTCATGCCGCGCACGTGATAGCCGTTTCGGCATGACATCGGAAGAGATGCTCGCCCGCTTGTTGTACCGCGATGGGCTGATGCTGGTGGTCGACAAACCGGCCGGATTGCCGGTCCATCGAGGACCAAAGGGCGGCAATGCCTTCGAGGATTATTTCGATGCACTACGCTTCGGATTGCCGCGCCCGCCGGCGCTGGCGCATCGGCTTGACCGTGACACGACCGGCTGTTTGGTGCTCGGCCGTCACCGCAAGGCGCTCGCTTTGCTCGGCAAGCTGTTCAAGCAGGGCAAGGTCGGCAAATGCTATTGGGCGATTGTCGAGAACGGTCCTCAAACGGACGAAGGCCGCATCGACATCCCACTCGCCAGGCGCGATGAGGCGCGCGGCTGGTGGATGAAACCCGACCCGCACGGGCTGCCCTCGGCAAGCACCTGGAAAGTGATGGGTCGCGGCGGCGGTTTCAGCTGGCTTGCACTTGAGCCATTGACCGGGCGCACGCATCAACTGCGCGTGCACTGCGCCGAGATGGGATGGCCGATCGTCGGCGACAATATCTACGGAGGGGCGCCGCGCACAGGTGGCCCGCCACTGCATCTTCATTCGCGTGAGGTGACAGTACCGATTTCGAAAAACAAGGCGCCAGTCACCGTGATCGCCCCGGTGCCGGAGCACATGCGCGAAAAACTCGCGGCCTGCGGCTTCACTCAGTAGAGCTGCGCCTTGATGCGCTCAGGCGCCTCGCGGTCGTAGGTCTCCCCGCCCAGCTTGCCCTGACTGAGTTCGGAGATGATCGTGCCGGTCGAAGGCAAGCTTTTGCGATCGATCTTGGTCCCCTCCTCCCACAGTTTGGAACGCACGATCGCCTTCGAGCAGTGGAAGTAAATGCTTTCGATGTGAACGATCAGCACGCAGCGGGGCAATTTGCCGCCCACCGAAAAGCTTTGCATGAGATCGGGATCGACCGAGATCGCCGCTCGGCCGTTGACCCGCAGAGTCTCGCCTATACCAGGGATCAGGAACAGCAGCGCGATGCGCGGATCACGTACGATGTTGCGAAAACCGTCAATGCGGTTGTTGCCGGGCCGGTCGGGGATTGCCAGCGTCCTGTCATCGAGAATACGGACGAACCCGGCCGCGTCGCCTTTCGGCGAGCAATCAAGACCTTCGGGACCTGACGTCGCAACCGCGATGAACGGAGCCGCCTCGATCAGCTTGCGGTAGCCTTCGCTGATGTGGTCGATCTCCTTGATCATTGAAGTCGGCAGTTTTTCGCCGTAGAGCGACTCGAGTTGATCCATCGTGGTAATCAGATGATCGCGATAGGCCATCGCCAATCCCCCAGGCTAGGCGGCAAGAAGTTGCCTGCCATCATGCGCCGACATCGTCAGATCGACAATAACACCGGGGTCAAGCGGCGTCGCCAGACGCACCGGCGTGAACTGCTCCGTACGCCCGAGCGCGCGTGATTCGGCGAGCACGCGGCGGCGCGCACCGATCTCGCGGTCGAGATGGTGCCGCAACGCCTCGTCGCCCTTTTCACGCAAACGACGGGCCCGTTCCTTGATGATCGGGCGGTCGATCTGCGGCATGCGCGCGGCCGGCGTGCCAGGGCGTGGCGAGAAAGGGAAGACATGCAATTGCGTCAGCCCGCACGCATCGATCAGGTCGAGCGAGCGAGCAAACATATCGTCGTTTTCGGTCGGAAAGCCCGCGATGATATCCGCGCCAAAAACCACGTCGGGACGCAGACGTCTCACCTGCTCGCAAAAAGAAACTGCATCGTTGCGCGAGTGGCGTCGCTTCATGCGCTTGAGAATGAGATCATCGCCTGCCTGCAGCGACAGGTGCAGATGTGGCATCAACCGCGACTCACTGCCCAATGCATCGAGCAAAGCAGAATCGGCTTCAACCGAATCGATGGATGACAGTCGCAGGCGCGCAAGATCCGGCACGTCCTTGAGGAGACGCTTCACCAAGGTCCCGAGCCTTGGCGCGTCCGCGAGATCGGCGCCGTAGCTTGTGATGTCGACGCCAGTCAGCACGATTTCCCGATAGCCATTGGCAACGAGACGCCGCGCCTGCGCGACAACATCTTCCAACGGGAGCGAACGCGAATTGCCGCGTCCGAAGGGGATGATGCAGAAAGTGCAGCGATGATCGCAACCGTTCTGCACCTGAACGAATGCGCGGGCGCGCCCCTCGATGCTGTCAATGGCGTGCGGCCGCATTGTCTTCACCGACATGATGTCGGACACGGCGATCTTCCCGCCTGTCGTCCAGCTTTCGGTGTTGAACTTTTCTTCGTTGCCGACGACGCGTTCGACCTCCGGCATGGCCGCGAAAGTTTTTGCTTCGGTCTGCGCAGCACAGCCGGTGACGATGATGCGGGAATCCGGTTGCTCGCGTTTGAGACGGCGTATTGTCTGCCTGGCCTGACGCACAGCTTCCGCGGTCACGGCGCAGGTATTCACCACAATCGCGCCGTCAACGCCGGCAGTGGTTGCGGCCCTTCGAATGACTTCCGACTCGTAGGTGTTCAATCGGCAGCCGAATGTGACGACGTCGATGCTCACGATGCCCCCGCGTTCGCGAAAAGCGCCGGATCGAAGCGACCGTTGAATTCGAATTCAACGGGACCGGTCATCAGCACGTGATCGTCCTTATCGCGCCACTCGATGGTGAGTTCGCCGCCCGGCAACGAAACCTTCGCCTTGCGGTCGGTTCGCTTGAGGCGAGCGGCCGCCACTGCCGCCGCGCATGCCGCAGAACCGCAGGCCTTGGTCAACCCGGCGCCGCGCTCCCAGGTGCGGATAATGATGTGATCGCGCGCGACAATGTGTGCAAGCGTGATGTTCGCGCGTTCGGGAAAGATCGGATGATTCTCGAGAAGGGGACCGAAGCGCGCGAGATCATAAGCATTGACGTCGTCGACCCAGAAAATCGCATGTGGATTGCCCATGCTGACAACCGACGGCGAATGCAGCACCGGCTTGTCGATGGGGCCGATCTGCAGCTCGATAAAGCGTGTGTCGCGGAATTCCTCTGCAAGCGGAATCTCGTTCCACTTGAAACGCGGCACACCCATGTCGACAGTGAAAAGGCCGTCGGCGTTTTTCCAGCAATTGAGTATGCCGGCCTTCGTTTCAAAGGTGAGCGCATCCTTCCCGCTCTCCTTCGAAACCAGGTCGGCGACACATCGCATGCCATTGCCGCAGGCGCCCGCTTCCGACCCATCATTATTGTAGATGCGAATAAAGGCATCGGTTCCCGGCGTGCGCGATGGATAAAGCGCCATCAACTGATCATAGGGGGCACCGCCAGGCGCAGCCGCCGCGCGTGCCTCTTCGGGCTTGATCGTGCCCCCGCGAGCGCGCATATCGACAACGACAATCTCGTTGCCAATTCCATTCATCTTAACAAAGGCATGGTCGGCGAGCGCGCCCATCTGTGTCTTGCCCGGGTTTCGCCCGGTTTATATGGCGAATAAACGCAGCTTGGCCAGAGGCATGCTAGGATACGCAGCAAATGCTGGCGTGTTTCTCAACCGCCGCATTGGACGGAGAACCGTAATGTCGTCTTTTAAGTTCAGTTCGGTCGTGCTCTCGCTCGCGTGTGTCCTTGCTGTCGGGCCGGTGGCTGCCCAGACCCCGCCGGCACCCAAACCGGGTGCCAACGACTCGATGCCGACTCCCGGTGCAAAATCCTCACCCTCGCCCCTGCAGCCGGGCGATGCCTTCGGCGAGCCGGTGACGCTGCCCGAACGCACGATCGTCTACATGAAGGGTCACACCAACTGGGACGCGGCTTTCGACACCTTGGTGGATGCTTTCAAATCGCTGCAGGAATATCTCGACAAGCAAGATGTGAAGCCGTCCGGTCCGCCCATCACGATCTACACGCAGACCGATGACACCGGCTTTTCTTATCAGGCCGGTCTGCCGGTGACACAGGCGCCGAAGGATCCCCCGAAAGGTGATATTTCGGTCGGCCCGGCACCTTCCGGAAAGGCCCTTAAATTCGTCCATCGCGGTTCTTACGACGCCATGGATTCGACGTATGAAGCGATCACCAACTACCTCGACGACAAACAACTCGAGGCCAAAGACCTTTTCATCGAAGAGTACGCCACCGACCCGGTGAAGACCGCTCCCGACAAACTGGTGGTCAACGTATTTGTACCTGTGAAGTGATGACGCTATCGCGTTTCTTGCCGATCTTGCTGACCGCCATGCTTGCATTCTCGACGGCGCAGGCCGCGGAAAGATCCGTCACAGTCACGGGCGAGGCCACAGTTTCCGTTCCGCCCGACACCGCGGTGATCCGCATCGGAGTGAGCAGTCTGGAGAAGACCGCGCGCGAGGCCGGCGAAGCAAATGCCAAGCAGATGACCGCTGTACTGGCGGCAATCAAGGCAAGCGGGATAGCCGAGCGGGACATTCAGACGTCGCGCCTGTCGTTGCAGCCGCAATACGATCCGAACAAGGGCGGCACGCGTCTCACCGGTTTCCAGGCTAACAATCAGGTGACCATCCGAATTCGCGATATCGACAGTCTGCCCACCGTTCTGGATCGTGCCATCGCGGCGGGGGCGAATGAAATGTCGGGCATCGAGTTCGTGGTTTCCGAGCAATCCAAGTTGCTCGACCAGGCCCGCGACGAGGCCATCGCCGACGCGCGTCGCAAGGCCGAACTTTACGCCAAGGCTGCGGGAGCCAAGCTCGGACAGGTGATTTCGATCAGCGAAGAAGGCACCGCCCCGCAGCCGCGGGCGATGCAGGCCGTCCGCGCGGGCGCGGTTCCGATTGCGCCCGGCGAACAGACGCTGCGGGCAATCGTCAGCGTCAGCTATGAATTAACGCCCTAAATCGGCCTCACCTTGACTTGATGATGCGGCAACCCTAGGTTCCGCGCGCTCTCGATAGAGACGTGAAGTTCAACTCCGCCGCCCGGTCCAAAAGAGGCCGGAGGCCACCGCCCGACAGCGCGATGCGCCCTCGGGCGCAAAGGTGTTTGCAGATCGATGTTCGATAACCTGTCGGAAAAGCTTGGTGGCATCCTCGACCGCCTCACGCGTCGCGGCGCGCTGAGTGAAGCCGATGTCGACCTTGCACTACGTGAGGTGCGCCGCGCGCTGCTCGAGGCCGATGTCTCGCTCGATGTGGCTCGCGCCTTCGTCGACGGCATCAAGAAGCAGGCCGTCGGCGTCGAGGTCATGAAATCGGTGACGCCCGGCCAGATGGTCGTGAAAATCGTTCACGATCAACTGGTCGCGACGTTGGGTGCCGAGGGCCAGGGCATCGATCTCAATGCCGCGCCGCCCGTGGCCATCATGATGGTTGGTCTGCAGGGTTCCGGCAAAACCACAACGACCGCCAAGATCGCCAAACGTCTTGTCGACCGGCAACGACGGAAGGTGCTGATGGCCTCGCTCGACGTGCGTCGGCCAGCGGCCATGGAGCAGCTCGCCGTGCTTGGCCGCGAAACGCAAATCAACACGCTGCCGATTGTGGAGGGACAGTCCCCCACGCAGATCGCGCGGCGGGCCATCGAGGCAGCAAAGCTCGGCGCCTACGACGTGGTGATGCTCGACACGGCCGGCCGGACCACGCTCGATGACGCAATGATGAGCGAGGCGACCGAGGTCAAGCACGCTGTCAATCCGCACGAAGTGCTCCTCGTTGCCGACGCCCTCACCGGCCAGGACGCGGTCAATCTGGCGCGCTCGTTCGATGAGCGTGTGGGCCTCAGCGGAATCGTTCTCACACGCGTCGACGGCGATGGTCGTGGCGGCGCCGCGTTGTCGATGCGCGCGGTCACCGGCAAACCCATCAAGCTCATCGGCACCGGCGAAAAACTGGATGCGCTCGAGGAGTTCGATCCGGCGCGGATCGCCGGCCGTATTCTCGGCATGGGCGATATCATCGCGCTGGTCGAGAAAGCCGCAGCCAATATCGATGCTGAGAAGGCGATGCGCACCGCCGAGAAAATGCGCAAAGGCGCGTTTGACCTCGGCGATCTGCGCGAACAGCTAACCCAGATGCAGGGAATGGGCGGCCTCGGCGGGCTCATGAGCATGCTGCCCGGCATCGCCAAAATGAAAAATCAGCTCGCCGCTGCCAACATCGATGAAGGCGTGATCAAACGGCAAATCGCCATCATCGATTCGATGACGCCGCAGGAGCGGCGCAATCCCGACATTCTGAAAGCGAGCCGCAAGAAGCGGATCGCGTCCGGCTCTGGGACCACGCCTGAAGCGATCAACAAGCTTTTGAAGATGCATCGCGGCATGTCCGACATGATGAAGATGATGGGCGGCGCGAAACGCGGGCCCCTTGCCGGACTCGCCAAGGCAATGGGCTTGGGCGCCGGAATGCCGTCGCCGGAGCAGCTGGCCGAAATGGCGAAGAAGATGCCAGGCGGACAATTGCCGCCGGGCATGCCCGGCCTTCCGCCGACGATGCCCACGCTGCCACCAAATATGCCCGGCCTGCCTGGCCTGGGCGGAAAGTTTCCCGGATTGCCGGGCGGTCTGCCGCCCGGTCTTGGAAAGAAGAAGTGATCCCGTTCAACTGAATCGAAAGGACTGAAGAATGTCTCTTGTTATCCGTCTAGCCCGCGCCGGCACCAAAAAGCGGCCGGTCTATCATGTCGTTGTCGCCGACAATCGTGCGCCACGCGACGGCCGCTTCATCGAGCGGCTGGGTTATTTCAATCCGCTGCTGCCGAAAGAAAAGACCGAGCGGCTCAAGCTCGATCTTGAAAAGGTCCAGGCATGGATGAAGAAAGGCGCGCAGCCGTCCGATCGCGTCATGCGATTCCTCGACGCCGCCGGCATCATGAAGCGGCCGAAGCGCAACAATCCGGAAAAGGCGGTCCCGCGCAAGGAACGCAAGGCCAAGGAAGAAGAAGCGGCAAAGGCGGCCGAAGCAGCACCTGCTGCCGAAGGCGGCGCCAAGGCGGCGGCACCGAAGGCTGAGAAGCCTGCTGAGGCCGCGCCAGCGGCAAGCTGACGCTTCGCTTTCGCGACACGCCTCGCATGCCGTCCGACCTTTCGCGCGACAAAGTCTGTGTCGCCCGCATCGGTGCCGCGCACGGGGTTCGCGGCGAGGTGAAACTTTGGTCCTTCACTGCAGATCCGGCGGCCGTCGCAGACTACGGACCGCTGGAAACGCAAGACGGCTCGCAGCGCTTTGAGATCGAAGCGCTGCGCCCAGCCAAGGATCACTTCGTGGCGCGGATTGTCGGTATCGCGGATCGTGACGCCGCAGAGAAATTGCGCAATGTCGAATTATACGTCCCCCGCGCCCGACTGCCGAAGATTGACGAGGCCGACACTTTTTATCACGCCGACCTGATCGGTCTGAAGGCCGTGACGCAGAATGGTGATGAAGTCGGTACCGTGTCCGCCATTCATAACTTTGGTGCAAGCGACCTTATCGAGATCAAAGCGCTCGCGGGCGAGCTCGCTGCTGATGCCGTTCACCGATGCGACCGTTCCGGAAATCGATCTCGCCGCGCGGCGCATCGTGATCGTACCTCCGACAGAGAGCGAATAGATATGTGGCGCGCCACCGTGCTCACGATCTTTCCGGACATGTTCCCCGGGCCGCTGGCACAAAGCCTTGCCGGCAAGGCTTTGACGTCAAGCATCTGGTCACTCGAGACAATCGACATCCGTGCGCACGCCACCGACAAGCACCGGACCGTCGATGACACGCCCGCCGGAGGTGGCCCCGGCATGGTGATGAAGGCGGACGTGCTTGCGCGCGCGCTCGATGCCGTTCCGCACGACACTCGCCCGCGCCTGCTCATGAGCCCGCGCGGGACAAGGCTGACGCAAAGCCGTGCCGCACAACTCGCTCATGGCCTCGGCGCCGTTATTGTCTGCGCTCGTTTCGAGGGGGTCGACGAACGCCTGATCCGGGCGCGCCGGATGGAGGAAATCTCGCTCGGCGACTTCGTACTGTCGGGCGGGGAAATCGCCGCGTTGGCTCTGATGGACGCCTGCGTCCGGCTTCTGCCTGGCGTCATGGGCAAGGAGGCCTCGGCCGCCGAGGAAAGCTTTGCCGACGGCCTGCTCGAATATCCGCAGTACACCCGGCCGCCGGTCTTCGAAGGGGAGCCAATACCGGATGTTCTTACCTCCGGAGACCACAAGAAAGTCAGGTCCTGGCGACTGGCCGAGGCCCAGCGTCTGACCGCCGAGCGCCGGCCCGACCTGTGGCAGGCCTACCAGGCGCGAAAAAGCCTCAAAAACCGGCCGGAATCCAAAGGGTGACAAGCCGAAATCTTTGTAATACAAGCTCGCCAACCCTTTCAGACCAGAGCAAGACCGCGCGCCGGTTGCTGGCGCTGCCGACGGAGAATTCACGATGAACATCATTCAGCAGCTGGAAAAAGAGCAGGTCGAGAAGCTTTCGGCCGGCAAGGACATCCCGGATTTCCAGCCGGGCGATACCGTCCTCGTCAACGTGAAGGTCGTCGAAGGCGACAAGAGCCGCGTGCAGGCCTATGAGGGCGTTTGCATTGGCCGCTCGGGCGGCGGACTGAACGAGAACTTTACCGTCCGCAAGATCTCGTACGGAGAAGGCGTGGAGCGCGTGTTCCCGCTCTACTCGCCGATGATCGACTCGATCAAGGTCGTGCGCCGCGGCAAAGTGCGCCGCGCCAAGCTCTATTACCTGCGCGGGCTACGTGGCAAGAAGGCGCGCATTTCCGAGGCGCAGGGCGCCGGCGGACCCGAGGCTGTCGAGGCAGCCGCCCGGGACTAGCACTTCACCGGCACTTGCGGCGCGCAAGCATGCATCGAGGGGCCGCAGTGCGGCCCCTTTTTCTTGGCCGACGCTTCGTTGTCGAACCCAAATCGATTGGCTATATACCGGTTATGGTTTTAAGAGCTCAGCGGATTGTCCTGGCCGACCACGCGCGGTTGCCGTGGCGATTTTTCGGTCGGTTGACGGCGGTGCAGGCGGGACTTTGATCGTCCGGCCATACCGGCGCGTCTGCAAGCAGCTTCCCCGTTTTCCTTTGAGCAAAGTCACCTAACCATGAAACCGCGCACGCTCTACGACAAGATCTGGGACGACCATCTGGTTGACGAACAACCCGACGGAACCTGTCTTCTCTATATCGATCGCCATCTGGTGCACGAAGTCACCTCGCCGCAGGCTTTCGAAGGCCTGCGCACCGCCGGGCGCAAAGTGCACGCACCTGAAAAGACACTCGCGGTCGTCGATCACAATGTGCCGACCACCGACCGTACGAAACCAAATCCGGATCCGGAAAGCGCCGAGCAGATCGCCGCGCTCGCCAAGAATGCCAAGGATTTCGGAATCGAATATTTCCACGAGTTCGATGATCGACAGGGGATAGTTCATGTCATCGGGCCCGAACAGGGTTTCACTTTGCCCGGCACGACGATCGTTTGCGGCGACAGTCACACCGCGACGCACGGCGCGTTCGGTGCTCTCGCCTATGGCATAGGAACATCCGAGGTCGAGCATGTTTTGGCGACGCAAACGCTGATCCAGAAAAAATCGAAAAATATGCGCGCGGTCGTCGACGGCAAATTGCCGCCAGGTGTCACGGCGAAGGACATCATTCTCGCCATCATCGGTGAAATCGGTACCGCGGGCGGTACAGGCTACGCGCTGGAATATGCCGGCGAGGCGATCCGATCGATTTCGATGGAAGGACGCATGACCGTCTGCAACATGTCGGTCGAGGGCGGCGCCAAGGCCGGGTTCATTGCGCCGGACGAAAAGGCGTACACCTATCTCAAGGACAAGCCGAAAGCGCCCAAAGGCAAATCCTGGGACGAGGCGATGCGCTATTGGGAGACGTTGCATTCCGACGACGGCGCACATTTCGACCGCGAGATCAAACTCGATGCGGCGAAGCTGCCGCCACTTGTCACCTGGGGCACAAGCCCTGAGCAGGTGATCGCCATCACCGGCAGGGTGCCGATCCCATCCGAAATCCAGGACGAGAAGAAACGCATCGCCGCCGAACGCTCGCTCGGTTACATGGGACTCAAAGGCGGCGAGAAAATCAGCGACATCAAACTCGACCGCGTGTTCATCGGCTCTTGCACCAATTCACGCATCGAAGACCTGCGCGAAGTGGCCCGTGTCGTCGACGGCAAGCACGTCAACGCCAATGTCAACGCGATGATCGTACCCGGCTCCGGACTCGTGAAAATCCAGGCGGAAGCGGAAGGGCTCGACAAGATATTCAAGGCCGCGGGTTTCGAATGGCGTGAGCCAGGCTGCTCGATGTGCCTTGCCATGAATCCCGACAAACTCGCTCCCGGCGAGCGTTGCGCGTCGACGTCGAACAGGAACTTCGAAGGTCGCCAGGGATACAAGGGACGGACTCACCTTGTTTCGCCAGCCATGGCTGCCGCGGCTGCGATCGCCGGACACTTCATCGACGTGCGGGACTGGAAGTAAACGTCAAGTCTGCCCGGCTATTCCCACCAGCAGTACATCTGCGGCACGATGACCGGACCGCTGACGCGGTATTCCTTCGCCAACCAAGAGCGGCACTGCCGCACGGCATTGGGGCCGAGATTGGTGCGCCGACCATAAATGACGACGCGCGTGCGCTTTTTCTGAGCGGTGAATTCCTGTGAGGACGCGTCGGCGCAAGCCGACTTGGAGCGCGTCAAACCGTCCACGCAGTTCGCAGAGCCCGCCGGTGCCGGCGTCACCGACCCGCCGAGCAGAACGAAAATCAGGCCTGAAACGGCCAGACTGGCCGCAACCTTTGCCATCGGAAACCCGAACCCCGCGTCACGACAATCAAACGTTGCGCATCGCATCTCCCCCGTCAACCGCTTGGTTGCCACGGCGACCTGCCCTACAACGTTGTCATGACAGGCCAATTCAATTGGCGAGGCTCGTTGGCGCCGTCATTGGCCGACATTCAGGAGTTGGCTGAGGAGGCTTACGCTCGCCTCCCGGAGCGGTTTCGGAAGCTTTGCGATGGACTTGTCATCCACGTCGAGGACTTTCCTACCTCGGAGGTTCTCGATTCGATGCGTGCCCAAACCGAGTTCGACTTGCTCGGCCTATTTCAGGGTGTCGGCCTACCGTTCCAGTCAGAGGCTGTCCCGGAACTGATGCCCAACATGATCTGGCTTTATCGGCGTCCGATCCTCGATTATTGGGCCGAGAATGAGGATTCGCTCGGCGAAATCGTGACGCACGTGCTGGTGCACGAGATCGGCCACCATTTCGGCCTGTCGGATGCAGACATGGAAGCGATCGAAGCAGCCGCGGATTAGACTACGATCTCGAAAACAGATGCCGACTATTCAAAAACGGAATTGGTCGACACTCAGTCTCTGTTCCAAAATACAGCTCATGGGAGACTCACCATGATCGTTACCGTCTTTCGCTCTCGCCTGATGCCCGATGTCCGCGAGGAATATGTCGCTCTGGTCGACCGCATGATCGAACTCGCTCGTACCATCCCGGGTTATATTTCTCACAAAGGCTTTTTCGCCGACGATGGCGAGCGAGTCACAATCGTCGAATTTGAACACGAGGAAGGTCTACGGGCGTGGCGCATGCATCCGGAACACCGCGCGGCGCAGAAAAAGGCTCGTGAAACATATTATTCAGAATATTGCGTGCAGGTGTGTACTCTGGTCCGGGAATCCCGATTTAACCGTGAGGAACGCGCGTCCGCCTGACCGTAAGGACGCCTTTGTCTCTTCCCGCAGCCATCAAATACGCATATCTGACCTCTAGCTCGTGGACCGCTATTGACCAGACCACCGGACGCCTTATGAAACAGGACAGTTCCAATTTGAGCTGTCGGTGAGGCCGGAGCAACCAATGGACAAATTCACGACCCTCGAAGGCGTCGCCGCGCCGCTGAACATCATCAATGTCGACACCGACATGGTGATCCCCAAGCAATACCTGAAAACGATCAAGCGTACCGGTCTCGGCAAAGGCTTGTTCTCTGAAATGCGGTACAACGACGACGGCAGCGAGAACCCGAACTTCGTGCTCAACAAGGCTGCCTATCGCAAGGCGAAGATCCTCGTTGCCGGCGACAACTTCGGATGCGGTTCGTCACGTGAGCACGCGCCGTGGGCGCTGATGGATTTCGGCATTCGCTGTGTGATCTCCACCTCGTTCGGCGACATCTTCTACAACAACTG
This sequence comes from uncultured Alphaproteobacteria bacterium, assembly GCA_963707615.1. Taxonomy (GTDB): domain Bacteria; phylum Pseudomonadota; class Alphaproteobacteria; order Rhizobiales; family Xanthobacteraceae; genus Pseudolabrys. Next base: position 450,186 of record CAVPQT010000004.1, on the reverse strand, counting down.
TTTCAAAAACGGCGTGTTGCCCATCCGGGTGTCGCCAGAGGATCTTGATAAGCTGTTCGACGATGCCGATCGCGGCGCCAACGCGACGCTCACTGTCGACCTTGAAAAGCAGGAGATCCGTGGTCCGGACGGCGGCGTCGTTCGTTTCGAGATCGACGCTCACCGCAAGCACTGCATGCTCAATGGCCTCGACGACATCGGCCTGACGAAGCAAAAGCAGAGCAAGATCGAGAGCTACGAAGGCAAAGCGAAATCGGCGAGACCTTGGGCATGATCGGCTGAACGGTCAGCCAGCCGAAATTCCAAAACTCAGTCCTCGCCTTCCTCGCCCATCTCGCCGATGTGGTGTTGGGCGTACAGCTCGAGACCGAGCTTGGCAACGAGGTCGAGCTGCGTCTCGAGGAAGTCGATGTGGTGCTCTTCATCCGACATCAGCTTCTCGAACAGGTCGCGCGTGACATAGTCCTTGGCGGCATGACAGTGGGTCGCCGCCTCCTGATAGAGTGCGCGCGCCGACATCTCCGCCGCCAGATCGCAGTCGAGCACTTCTTTGACGTTCTGACCGATGTGCAGCGGATCAAGGACCTGCATGTTGGGGAACCCGTCGAGAAATATGATGCGCTCGACCAGCTTGTCGGCGTGTTCCATTTCCTCGATCGATTCCTTACGCCACTGCTTGGCCAGGTCTTTGTAACCCCAATTCTCAAGCAGCCGGTAATGGAGCCAGTACTGATTGACCGCGGTCAGTTCGTGCCGCAGTGCTTTATTGAGAAACTCGACGACTTTAGCGTCACCCTTCATAAATGGCTCCTGTCATGGGCGTTCATATCCGCCCGGCGCAACGCTAGCAAAAAACTTTGCAACGTGCTGCCCGAGCTGGCGGCACATTCCACATGTAGACGGTATTGGGCTGGTTTAGAGCGTATCAGCCGCGGCGTGCAGCGCGCAGGCGCAACCGACCGGGCAACCGACTTTCGCGCCGTGCAGGGTTTCATCGATGATCTTGCGAATGGTGCGCGCGCATCGCCCGCATTGGGCGCTGCACCCTAGACAGCCATATACGTGGCTGGTCGAGCGCCGTGACGCTGAACTCGCGGCACTGCGCACCTCGTGGTCGCTCAATACATTGCAGGAGCAGACGATCATCAGACACCTTGTGGGGTATTCGCTAACCGGAGTGTCGCTAGGAGTCAAAATAAAAACACTCTTTAAAAGTGTTCTAAACTATTGCGTTTACGACGTTTTTATCGCTGCGCGGGTGCGCTGAACCGGCCACAAAACTGTTTATTCAGGACATTTTTTGTTTTGTGCGACGAGGTTGCCGCAGTGCACTGCGGATGCGGCAATCAGCTGCAGACCGGTAAACTATCGCTGAAGTGTCGCGCCCGCGGGGGCCATCTCAAGACCCACTACCTCGCTTTTCGTGATGGCGTTCTGCAAAAACCCCGACGCACGAACCTCGTCGATGAAGCCGTTGATCGCCGCGAGGACCTCCGGCCTTCCCTTCGGGACGATGATTGTCTGGGTCACGCCGAACAGATTGTCAGGCAGCAGGCGGTATCCGGGCATTTCCTTCAGCAGATTGGTCAGGCGCTGACGGTTGGCGCCGAAAGCATCGATCTCGCCAGCCGACAGCCGACGTTTGGCGTCAGCCGGCGTGTTGTCGGTTTCGACCAGGGTCGCCTGTTTCAAATTGCGCGCGAGATAAAGCGTGATCGAATCATTTTTGCCGCCGGCAATGCGCCGTCCCGGCACATCGATGTCGGCAACGGTGCGGATGGGCGAGCTGTCCGGAACGATAAACGACTGTTGCACCAACATGTAGATTTGCGAGAACTCGACCGTCCCCACGCGCTCGGGTGCATAAGCGACGAAACCGATATCGGCGTCGCCTTTGGCCACAGCCTCGATCACTGTGGGTGGGTTTGTCAGCGGCAGGAACACGACCGGCGCGTTGCGTCGTCGCGCCAGCTCGCGTGCGAGATCTGCGGATGCGCCCCTTATTTCACCGCTGACTGGATCACGCACCGCTTGCGCTGGATTGTTTGCCAGATAGGCGGCGCGCAGCGTGCCGCCCGGTGCGATATCTTGGGCGAACGCAAGTGAAGAGAATAGCAACAGTGCGGAAGCGATCAGCCAGCGGCGCCGCAGCATAGATTCATTCCTTCTTCCGCGAGGAAAGCACATGGTCGCTCACTAGTGATGTCGCGCAATCGCTTCCGCGATCGCCACCGTTCGCCGGGCCATATCCGCATGCAGCCGCTCGACCATGCGGCCATCGATCGACACAACCCCTTTGCCCTTGTTCTCCGGCAGGTCGAAGGCGGCGATCATCCTGCGTGCCTGTTCAACCTCAGTCTGCGAGGGCGAGAAAGCGGTGTTGCACGGTTCGATCTGGCTTGGATGAATAAGTGTCTTGCCGTCGAAGCCGAGTTCGACGCCTTGGGCACATTCCTTGGCAAAGCCATCGGCGTTTCCGATGTCGTTGTAAACGCCGTCGAGAATATCGATGCCATAGATGCGCGCGGCGGCAACACAGGTCGACAGCCAGGACAGCATTGGCGCCCTGCCCGGCACGAGACGCGCGCGCGTATCCTTGGCAAGATCGTTGGTGCCCATGACGAAACCGGACAGCCGCGTCTCAGAATCGCTCGCCGCCCCCGCGATCCGCAGAACATTAAAAATCGCCAGCGGCGTTTCGATCATCGCCCACACGCGCGTCCTGTGCTGAGTGCCCATATCGAGCAGCCGCCGACCGATCAGTTCGAGGGTATCCGGGCTCGATACTTTCGGAACCAGGATCGCATCCGGCGCTGCGTGTGCCGCAGCGGCAAGGTCGTCGGCATGCCAGGGCGTTTCGACGCTGTTGACGCGAATGAAGACCTCGCGCGGGCCGAAACCGCCGGATTTCACGGCTTCAGTCACTTTCTGACGCGCGTCTTCCTTGGCTTCGGGCGCAACCGAATCCTCGAGATCGAGGATCACGCCATCGACGGGCAGCGTCTTTGCCTTTTCGAGCGCACGGACATTCGAGCCCGGCATATAGAGGACGCTGCGGCGCGGGCGGACGTTCATTCGTAAGCCTCCATCCGCGTCCAGACTATCGTCCGCATGACCTGCATGCCACTCCCACCTTTCGGCGGGTTGCCAATGACAATGCAGCCATGATTGTGTGAGTCTGCATCACTGGTTTCATGAACGGCCACCAATGGCATTTCCGCAGCAGCTGATCGACGGATATCGCGCCTTTCTCATCGGCCGGCTCCGCCACGAACAAGACCGCTACAGGGGCCTTGCCGAAAGCGGACAATCCCCGCAAATCATGGTCATCGGCTGTTGCGACTCCCGCGTGTCGCCTGAAGTCATTTTTGACGCGAGGCCCGGCGAGCTTTTCGTTGTCCGTAACGTGGCGAACATCGTGCCACCTTACGCGCCGGACGGACACGCTCACGGTGTATCGGCGGCGCTCGAATTCGGTGTCGGTGCCCTGAAGGTCAGACACATCGTCGTGCTTGGGCACGCGCAATGCGGCGGCGTCAAAGCATTCGCCGAAGATGCCGAACCGCTCTCTCCGGGCGATTTCATCGGCAACTGGATGAAACTGATGTCGCCAGCGGCGGAGAAGCTGGGACCGCGTGGCGCCTTATCGCGCGACGAATATCTGACACGACTTGAGCAGGCGAACGTCGTCAACAGCATCGATAACCTGATGACATTTCCGCGTCTGCGCATTCTGATCGAACGCGGGCAGGTTGTAGTGCATGGCGCGTACTTCGGTGTCGCGACGGGCCAGCTCTCGGTGCGCGATCCCGCGACCGAAAAGTTCGCCCAGGTCGCGGCGGATGATTACGTGCGGATGTTCGCGCAACCGCGTTTCTGACGCTTGCTGGTGGCCTATGCTGCCCGGCGCTTGGCCTGAATAAGCTTGCGATTGATCAGGCACTCGGCAATCTGCACCGCATTCAGTGCCGCGCCCTTGCGCAGGTTGTCGGACACAACCCAGATCTGCAGCCCGTTCTCGATCGTCGCATCCTCGCGAATGCGGCTGATGTAGGTCGCATCTTCGCCGACACACTCGTAGGGCGTGACGTATCCACCCGGCTCGTGCTTGTCGATAACCAGACACCCGGGTGCATTGCGCAGGATTTCTCGCGCCTCGTCAGCGGTGATCGGGTTCTCGAACTCGATGTTGACCGCTTCTGAGTGGCCGACGAAGACTGGGACGCGGACGCAGGTGGCGGTGAGCTTGATCTTGGGATCGAGAATTTTCTTGGTCTCGACCATCATCTTCCACTCTTCCTTGGTGTAGCCGTCTTCCATGAAGACATCGATGTGCGGAATCACGTTGAACGCGATCCGCTTCGGGAACTTCTTGGTTTGCACTTCGTCGAGCGTGAAGACAGCCTTGCTCTGCGAGAACAGTTCGTCCATCGCGTCCTTGCCTGCGCCGGACACCGATTGGTAAGTCGCCACGACGACGCGCTTGATCTTCGCCTTGTCGTGGAGCGGCTTGAGCGCCACCACAAGCTGGGCGGTCGAACAGTTCGGATTGGCAATGATGTTCTTTTTGGTGAAACCGGTGACGGCATCGGCGTTCACTTCCGGCACGATCAGCGGCACGTCAGGGTCCATCCGCCATGCCGACGAATTGTCGATCACGACTGCGCCCTGCGCGGCGATCTTCGGCGACCACTCCTTCGACACGGCACCGCCCGCCGACATCAAGCAGATGTCGACGTCGGAGAAATCGAAATGGTCGAGCGCCTTGACCTTGAGCGTCTTGTCGCCAAACGAGCACTCGACGCCCTGGCTCCGTCGCGAGGCAACGGCAACCACTTCGTCAGCGGGGAAATTGCGCTCCGCCAGGATGTCGAGCATCTCGCGCCCGACATTGCCGGTAGCACCTACCACGACGACCTTGTAACCCATTGTTAACGCTCCGGACTGGATTCCGCCCGGCAACCCGTTCGGGGCAACCGGATGGCAGCGCTTCTAGGCGAGAACTGCATCCAATACAACGGCACAGTGCAGACAGCTCCGCATGCATCCGGCCCTGCGCTCATGGCGTAACGACCTGCCGCCCAACATCGTGCGCTTGCTCGCATATCTGGGTGCTATTGCGCTGCTTTCCATGGCCAGCGCGCATTTTTCTCAATCGCCAAAAGTGATGGGTGCCATCACGCCGGTGCATCAACCGGAGTGGATCGATATCGAGCGACCGTTCGCCGCCTTCGCGCTATCTATACCGGAAGCGGCCGATGTGCCGGCGAGCTATGCAATCCGACGGCACGGCGTAGGCAATGGCCGCAAGGACATTCTTACTCTGGGTGAGCCGGACGGTACCGCGCCGCTCCTGCGCGTCGAAATCTATCGACCCGGAAACGAAATTGGTCGCTATGCAGATCCGGTTGCCGAGATGATTCTGAGCGCCGATGCGCTTGGTCCGGTGGAGATACAGAATCTCGAAAAACCGCTCGCAACCAAATTCGGTCCGCTTACGCTCGTTCCCTTCGTCGCTTCAAAAGGGACGCCACGTCGTTGCCTTGGCTTTGTGCGCGCCTACGACAATCCACGCATGCAGCTGTCCGGCTGGTTCTGTCAGGGCGGCACCGAGTTCGTCGAGCAAAGCACGCTCGCGTGTGCGCTTGATCGACTGACTCTTCTCTCTGCCGGCAGCGAACCAAAGGTCGGTGCACTGTTCGCTCAGGCGGAACTCAATCGCAGCTATTGCGGCCAGCGCGATCCGATCCTTGCGGCAACGCCGAAGTATCATCTGCTCTGGAAAGCGCTGGCGAATCGTCAGGAAACGCGGCGCAGCGGGCGCTGAATACCTCAATAAGAACCACGGCAGCTAATCGCGCTTTTGCCGCTTTGCGCAGATAGCCCCGCCAATTCGGCGGCGCTTTATTGCATTTTTACGAACATTTGCGATCAATCGGGCCCTGTTCCAGGAAACAGAACCCCGCTACACTGCGTTAGACACATTGAGGCAAAGGTCGAGGACCCTATGAAATTGAAAGTCGTCACTGCGGCGATCGCGCTGGTCGGAGCCTTGGCCCTGCCGACCATTCAGGCAGATGCCCAGACGAGCCCGCCGAAAAAGCGCACCGTGGTCTACAACAATCGTGACAACACGGTTCAGATCAGCCGCGACGAAGACGGCCGCACGCGAACCCGCGTGATCATCCAGAAGCGGTCGTTCCTCGATCCCGGCACGGAAACTTTTCCGGGCGAGCGCGTCGGCAATACCGGCTATGTGCAAAATCCGACTCAGACCGCGGGAAGTGTGATCGACAATACGTCCGCCGGCCTGAACAACAGGCAATCGCCGCTTCCGGGGCCTTTCACACTGCCGAGCAAGAATAATCCCTGGCTGCAGTATTGAGCGCCGGACACATCAGAATATGAAACGCGGCCGAGTGGCCGCGTTTTTTCTTTCCGCGCTTGCCGTTTTTCAGACCGCGAGTTTTTCAAGCTCGGACAGGATCGCCGTACCCATTCCTGATGTCGAAACGACTTCGGTACCTTCCGATTTGATATCGGCCGTGCGCAAACCTCTGGCCAGCGCCGCGGAAATCGCCTGATCGATCCAGTCGGCCTGTTTTCCGAGGTTGAAGGAATATCGCAGGGCCATCCCGAACGAGGCGATCATGGCGATCGGATTGGCGATGCCCTTTCCGGCGATGTCCGGTGCTGATCCGTGCACCGGTTCATAGAGCGCCTTGCGCTTGCGGGTCTTTGGATCGACTTCGCCCAGGGAGGCTGACGGCAGCATGCCAAGCGAGCCGGTCAGCGTTGCCGCAATATCGGACAGAACGTCGCCGAAAAGATTGTCTGTGACGATCACGTCGAACTGCTTGGGCCAGCGCACCAGCTGCATTCCTCCGGCGTCGGCCAGCATGTGCTCAAGTTGAACATCCTTGAACTCGCGCGCGTGCATCTGCGTCATCACTTCGTTCCACAGAACGCCCGTCTTCATGACGTTACGCTTTTCCATCGACGTGACTTTGTTGCGCCGTTTGCGCGCGAGTTCGCACGCGACGCGACCGATCCGTTCGATTTCGTAGGTGTCATAGACCTGCGTATCGATCGCCCGTTTCTGGCCGTTGCCGAGATCGGTGATCGTCTTCGGCTCACCGAAGTAAACGCCTCCGGTCAGTTCCCGCAGAATGATGATGTCGAGCCCTTCGACCACCTCACGCTTGAGGGAGGATGAATCCGCCAAAGCGGGGTAGACGATGGCCGGACGGATATTGGCGAACAGCGCGAGGTCCTTGCGCAGGCGCAGCAAGCCCGCCTCAGGCCTTACGTCGTACGGCACCTTGTCCCATTTCGGCCCGCCGACAGCGCCGAAGATGATTGCGTCCGCAGCCTTGGCTTTCTCCACCGTGGCATCGGTGACGGCAACCCCGTGCGCGTCGTAACAGCCGCCGCCGACCAACGCCTCTTCGGTGTTGAACCTCTCGGGCCCAATTTTGTTGAACAAATCGATGACACGCTTCACCTCGGCCATGACTTCGGGGCCGATACCGTCGCCGGGAAGCAGAAGAAGATTGTGGGTCGCCATATACGCCTCGTCGTTGCAGACACGCGCGGATTGCTAAAGCCTCGGCGCAGGCTTGGCAACCGGCCTTCTATGTGCGGACATTGCGCGACTGGAGCCGAGAGGACGGGCCGTGACAGGAAATGCAAGGGTCGTGATCGTCGGTGCGGGTTTTGGTGGCCTGGAGTGCGCCAAGGCGCTGAGACGGGCCCAGGTCGACGTGACGGTAATCGACCGGGAGAACCACCATTGCTTCCAGCCCCTTCTCTATCAGGTGGCGACCGCGGCACTTTCACCGGCGGATATTGCCTGGCCTATCCGGCACATTCTGCGTCCGCAGCGCAATGCGACGGTCCTGATGGAAGAAGTGCGCGACGTCGACCCGGAGCGGAAATGCGTTCAGACGCAATTCGGCGAAATTCCCTACGACTATCTGGTGATCGCGACCGGCTCCACGCACTCGTATTTCGGTCATGATGATTGGTCGCGCTTCGCGCCTGGCCTGAAGCGAATCGAAGACGGCACGCGCATCCGCCGCAGCATACTGATTGCCTTTGAGCGCGCGGAAGTGATGACAGATGAAGACCAGCGACGGCGCCTGCTGACTTTTGTCATCGTCGGAGGCGGTGCCACCGGCGTCGAAATGGCCGGTGCGATTGCGGATGTTGCGCGTCAGACCCTTGCCGCCGATTTCCGCCGCATCGATCCGCGCTCGGCACGCATCATCTTGATCGAGGCGGGACCACGATTGCTACCGACGTTCCCCGCGGGCTTGTCTGACTATGCGCTGAAAACGCTGACGCGTGTGGGCGTCGAGGTCAGGACAGAAACGCTTGTCACGAAGTGCGATGCGGATGGGGTCGATCTCAAGGACGGCCGTATTGATGCCGGTACCGTTATCTGGGCAGCCGGAGTAACGGCTTCTCCCGCGATGCGCTGGCTCAATGCCGAAGGGGACCGTGCGGGGCGCGTCAAAGTCAATTCTGATCTTTCGTTGCCGGGACACCCTGAGATTTTCGTCGTCGGCGATACAGCTGCGGTGACCGACAAGAACGGTCATCCCGTCCCTGGCATTGCGCCCGCTGCAAAACAAATGGGTACCTACGTCGGCAAATTGATTTCAGCCCGCGTCGCGGGCCGCGAGTGGAATAAGCCGTTCAAGTACATGCATCTTGGCGACCTCGCGACGATCGGCCGTCGCGCCGCGGTGGTAAAATTCGGACCGCTGGAGTTGAAGGGATTTATCGGCTGGGTGTTCTGGAGCGTCGCACACATTTATTTTCTGATCGGGCTACGCAACCGCTTTGTCGTCGCCTTCAACTGGTTCTGGGACTACGTCACCTTCCAGCGCGGCGCGCGTTTGATCACGGATCCGCCGAATAGCGGAGGGACTGGACGCGACGCCTGAGTGCGGCAACACTCGTCGGACCGCAGCTCGAAAAACAGAGATCGGGAGGAAAACATGAATGGTCGCCAACGAGTCCTGCCTGCTGCATTTGCCGCGATGTTCCTGTCCGGCATGACGATGATTTCCTCCGCCGCCGAGCTCGATCCGAAGGCCGTCGTTTTCAAGCTGCCCGATCAGATCAACTGGGGCCCGGTCACGCCGAACGGCAACCAGCAGGCCATCCTGTTCGGCGATCCGACAAAGCCAGGCCTGTACGGCGTCATGACGAAGTGGCTTGCCGGCAATCACTTCAGCCGACCGCACTTTCACCCAAACGATCGTTTCATCACCGTGCTGTCGGGAACCTGGTGGGTGGGTAGCGGGCCCGATTTTGATCCGAACGCGAGCGTTCCCATGCCGGCTGGATCCTTCGTCACCCATTTTGGAAAGCAAGTGCACTGGGACGGCGCCAAGGATACCGATGCTGTCCTTCTGATCGTCGGCGAAGGCCCGGCCGCGTCAACACCGTTCGTTGCGGCAACGCCTACAGCCCGCTGAACCAGTTGTAGCCCTTGTCTTCCCAGTAACCACCTTTGTCGATGTTGGTGACTTCCATCGCCACCACATATTTCGGATTCTTGAATCCCAATTTGGTGGGCATGCGGATCTTCATCGGGTAGCCATAGGCGCGCGGCAGGACCCGGTTCGCGAACTTGAATGTCATCTGCGTCTGCGGGTGCAGCGCAGTCGGCATGTCGATCGTGTTGGTGTAGCCTTCCGCGCATTTGAACCAGACGTATTTCGCGCGCGTGTCCGCACCGACGCGCTTGAGAAATTCCGACAGCGGCGTGCCCTGCCACGAGCCGATCGCGCTCCAGCCCTCGACACAGATGTGGCGGGTGATCTGCGATACCTCAGGCAGCGCGTACAATTCCTCAAGCGTCCACGGTTTTTTGTTTTCAACGAGGCCGGCGACTTCGAGTTTGTAGGTTTTGCCGTCCACTTCCGGCGCATCGTCCTCGTCGTAGTAGGCGTTGAACGGGAAGGGTTTGGTGATGGCGCTTTCGGGATAGGTCGGCGCGAGTTTCGTGGGGCTGAAGAGTGCAGCCTGAGCGCCATCATTGAATTCCGAAATCTTGCGCAACACGCCTTCGGCGGTATCGCCATCGATGATGTCGCATCCGGTCAGGAAGGTCAGCGCGCCAAGACTTGCCGCGCCGCGAAGGAAACCGCGTCGACTCGCGTCCGGCATTAATTTGCCCGCATCCTTGATCAGAAGTTTCGGATCGACACCGGGGATGATTCTGCGCTTTCGCATGGCGCGTCCTCCTAACGGCCGGTGATCATGGCGCGCAGGCTCTTCGGCACGAGCAGGGCCAGCGCTATATGTACGATGAGAAATCCGACGATCGCCGCCATCGCCAGGAAGTGCACGTATCTCGCCGCGTCATAGCCACCAAACAGCGCCGTCAATTCCTGAAACTGCACTGGCTTCCAGATCGAGAGGCCCGACAGCACGATCACGACGCCTGCGAGAATGACGCCGGTGTAGAGCAGCTTCTGCACGGCGTTGTAGTGCGAGAGATCGTCATGCGAGAGCTTGAAGGTCGCTGCGGCCTTCAGATCAGCGACAACCTCGCTCGGACGAATTGGATACAGCTTGCGGCGGAAGCGTCCAGTGACGATGCCGAGCGTGACATAGACGATGCCGTTGACCACCAGGATCCACATGGCGGCGAAATGCCAGAGCAAGGCGCCCGCGAGCCAATTGCCCAGAGCGATCTCTCGGGGAAAGACAAAACCAAACAACGGTGAGGCGTTGTAGATCTGCCAGCCCGAACCGATCATGACCAGAATGGCCAGCGCGTTGATCCAATGACAGATGCGTACCCAGCGCGGGTGAATCGTTGCACCGGTATCGACAGCGGTGGTGATCGTTTCGGCGGTCATTGCAAAGGTGTCCTTGCGCAGCTCCTACCACACCTACGACATGGGTGGGCCCATGGATGCATCCGATCGGCTGTATTCTTCATGTCATTCACGTCAGCGTCCGGCGTCAACGGGGTGGGACAAGTTGCGCTATCACAACGTCTCGAAATGCCCTCATCAGTAGTTCGTTGCCACAAGCTGGCGTTGGGCTCACGTTTTTGTGAGAATGATGGGCCGGCAGAAATGAAGGAGTGAGTTCGTGAGCGCGCCCTCATCCACGAGAACAAACCCCGGCAATTTTTTTGAGGATTTCCGCCTCGGCCAGCAGATCCGCCACGCCACCCCGCGCACGATAACCGTCGGCGACGTCGCGCTATACAACGGGTTGTTCGGGCCTCGCTTTGCCGTGCAATCGTCGGACCCCTTCGCGAAATCAATCGGCTACCCGCGGTCTCCGATTGACGATCTTCTGGTGTTCCACGTTGTGTTCGGCAAGACCGTTCCCGACGTCTCGCTCAATGCCGTTGCCAATCTTGGCTATGCCGATTGCCGCTTTCTCAAGCCCGTCTATCCGGGTGTCACCCTGAATGCGGTTTCCGAAGTGATCGGGCTGCGGGAAAACTCGAACAAGAAGACCGGCATCGTCTACGTACGCTCCCGCGGTTTCGATGAGACCGGCGACACCGTCATCGACTATGCGCGATGGGTGATGGTGCAAAAGCGCGACCAGGCGGCGCCGGCGCCACAAGAGAAAGTTCCGGAGCTCCCCAAGAGCGTCGAACCCGGACAACTCGGCAAGGGCTGTCCTGAAATCGCGGGAACCGCCTACGACAATGTGCTGGCGGGAAGTTCACATCGTTTTTTCGATTACAAGGTCGGTGAGAAAATCGACCACGTTGACGGCATCACCGTCGAAGAGGCCGAGCACCAGATTGCCACGCGGCTTTATCAGAACACGGCGCGCATCCATTTCAATCAGTTCAACGAAAGCAAAGGCCGTTTTGGTCGGCGATTGATCTATGGTGGTCACGCCATTTCGCTTGCGCGTGCCCTTTCATTCAACGGTCTGGGTAACGCGTTCCACGTTGCTGCGATCAACGGTGGGCGCCACGTGGCGCCATTGTTTGCCGGTGACACCGTGTTTGCATGGTCGGAAGTGATTGCAAGCGCCGACCTGCCGAACCGCAGCGACGTTGGCGCGCTGCGTATCCGGACGATTGCGACCAAAGATCGTCCGTGCGCCGACTTCCCGCTCAAGAGCGGGGACGACTACGATCCGGCCGTCATCCTCGATCTCGATTATTGGGTGGTGATGCCGCGGTGACGGTGTCACCGCTCTCGCGCAAATGATCGACCAGCTGACGCGCGTATGGCGGCAGTGAATTGACATCGCGCACGCAGATCGTCAGCTCGCGCAGCGCCCACGGATCGGTAAGGCGGACGGCGCTGATCGCCATCGTGCGCTCGGTACGCTGAACCGTAGTTTCCGGCACGATACCGACACCCACGTTGCACTCGACCAGGCGACAGATGGCGTCGAAGCTGCGCAGCTGCACACGCAGCCGAAGCGGACGACCGATACGATTTGCCTTGTCGGCAAGAAAGCGCTGGATCGCACTGGCGCGATCAAGCCCCACCATGTCGTAGTCGAGCACTTCGGAGAAGGCGATGCGCGATCGACTTGCGAGCGGATGGTTTTTCGCCACGACCAGAACGAAACGGTCGCTGCGGAACGGAAAGGTATTCAGTCCGCCATAGTCGACCGTGCCCGCGACAATGCCGATGTCGGCATTTCCCTCCGCGATCAGACCGACGATCTCGTCGCTCAGCCGCTCTTCGAGATCCACGCTGATGTCCGGATAAGCCATCAGGAACGAGCTCAGCGTCTCAGGCAGAAATTCGGTAAGGGCGTTCGTGTTGGAAAGCACCCGCACCTGCCCGGCGAGACCGCGGGCAAAAGGGGTGAGGTCCTCCTGCAGTCGCTCAGTCTGGGCCAGGATTCCGCGGGCATGCTGTAGCAGGGTACGGCCGGCCGGGGTGGGCGTGACCCCCGCCCGTCCCCGAATCAGCAGCTCGGTCCCGAACGCCAGCTCCATCTTGCGGATCCGAGTCGAAGCCGCTGCCAAAGCGAGGTTCGAACGTTCCGCGCCATGGGTTATGCTCCCAGCCTCAACGATGTGCCGGAAGAGATTGAGATCCGTGAAATCGAACCGCATGATGGCTTACCTTCTTATTCTACGAAGGCAGGCTACGCAAAAGGCATATTGCAACGCCGCATTTCCGGGTTCAAGCTTCGCAAATCATGAAGTAATGGGTTTAGGCCCTGGGTCAAGTGCTGACCCATCTCCCGCGGTCCTCAAACCCGGCGATGCCAATCCCCCCTCCGCTCGCGTAGGGATGATGATTGGAGGCTGACAATGGCCGAGCTCGATACGGGTATGACGACCGGAGCAACGCGGCCGCGGCCAATTTCTCCGCATCTGCAAATTTACCGGCCGATGCTGACGATGGTGATGTCGATCGTCCATCGTATTACCGGCGCCGCGCTTTATTTTGGGATGCTCCTGCTCGCCTGGTGGCTTGTCGCGGCCGCGACCGGCCCGAACGCCTATGCCAATGTCGAGTGGTTCATGGGCAGTCTGATCGGGCAGTTGGTCCTGTTCGGTTACACCTGGGCATTGCTCCATCACATGCTCGGTGGCATCCGCCATCTGATCTGGGACACGATCCACGGTCTTGAGCCCGCCGAACGCGAGATGCTCACGCTCGCGACACTGATCGGCTCGATCGCGCTCACACTCATTCTCTGGGTCGTCGGCTATCTCGTCATGGGAGGTCCACGATGAGCGAGCTTCAACCCATGCGCACTCCTTTGCGCCAGGTTCGCGGACTGGGCGCGGCGCGATCCGGCACCGGCCACTTCTGGCATCAGCGTGTGACGTCGGTCGCGGGTGTTCCGCTGACGATCGCGCTTCTGATGATCATCACCGCCCTGCTTGGGCGCAGCCACGCGGCGGTTGTCCAGATTCTTGGCTCACCGATCGTCGCGATCATCATGCTGCTGTTCATCATCAACACGGCCTACCATATGTGGATAGGCATGCAGGAAATCATTCTCGACTATGTGCACGAGGCGAGATGGAAGTTTCTTGCGCTGATGGCGAACACGTTTTTCGTCATCTCAGTCAGTTTGGCGTCGATCTACGCCATACTGAAACTCTCGTTCGGGGTCTGATCCATGGCGACCAATGGAAAGTCGAGTGGCGCGCCAGCGATCAACGGTCGCGCGTATCCAATTGAAGATCACAGCTACGACGTCGTTGTTGTCGGTGCTGGCGGATCCGGCCTGCGCGCCGTCGTGGGATGCAGCGAAGCGGGTCTTCGCACGGCCTGCATCACAAAGGTGTTCCCGACGCGCTCGCACACCGTTGCCGCCCAGGGCGGCATCGCGGCGGCGCTCGGCAATATGGGCGAGGATGACTGGCGCTGGCACATGTACGACACCGTCAAAGGCGCCGACTGGCTCGGCGACCAGGACGCGATCGAGTATCTCTGCCGCAACGCGCCGGCTGCCGTCTATGAACTGGAACATTGGGGCCTGCCGTTCTCGCGCCGCGAAGAAGACGGCAAGATCTACCAGCGTCCGTTTGGTGGCATGACGACGCATTACGGGAAGGGAACAGCGCAACGGACCTGCGCGGCCGCCGACCGCACCGGACACGCCATGCTCCACACGATGTACGGGCAGGCGCTTCGCCACGCGGCTGAATTCTACGTCGAATATTTTGCGATCGACCTGATCATGGACAACGACGGTCGTTGCCGCGGCGTGGTCGCGCTCAATATGGACGACGGGTCGATCCATCGTTTTTCCGCCAACATGACCATCCTGGCGACCGGAGGCTACGGCCGCACTTATTTCTCCTGCACGTCGGCGCATATCTGCACGGGCGACGGCAATGCGATGGTCCTGCGCGCCGGATTGCCGCTGCAGGACATGGAATTTGTGCAATTTCACCCGACCGGCATCTATCCTGCCGGCTGCCTGATCACCGAAGGCTCGCGCGGTGAAGGCGGATATCTCGTGAACTCCGAAGGCGAGCGCTTCATGGAGCGCTACGCGCCATCGGCGAAGGATCTCGCCTCACGCGACGTGGTTTCGCGCGCAATGACCGTCGAGATTCGCGAAGGTCGCGGCGTCGGCAAGGAAAAGGACCATCTTTTCCTGCACCTCGATCATCTTGATCCTGCGGTGCTGCATGAACGGTTGCCTGGCATCAGCGAAACCGCACGCATCTTTGCCAATGTCGATGTGACGCGTGAGCCGATCCCGGTGCTTCCGACCGTGCACTACAATATGGGCGGCATCGCCACGAATTATCATGGCGAGGCACTGACCAAGAAAAACGGCAGCGACGATACGATCATCCCCGGGCTGATGGCGCTTGGCGAAGCCGCCTGCGTTTCCGTGCATGGGGCCAACAGGCTTGGCTCGAATTCGCTGATCGATCTCGTGGTCTTCGGTCGCGCAGCGGCGTTGCGCTGCGCCGACATTCTGACTCCCGGCGACTCGCACCGGGAATTGCCGAAGGATTCGGCCGAAATGTCGTTGTCGCGTCTGGATAAGTTCCGCAATGCCTCGGGCGGCACACCGACTGCGAAGCTGAGACTGAACATGCAGAAGGTGATGCAGGAAGATTGTGCGGTGTTCCGCAGCGGCGAGGTTCTCGACCAGGGCCACAAGCGGATTCATGACGTCTATCAAGGAATGGCCGACGTTCACGTGACCGATCGATCACTGATCTGGAATTCGGATCTGATCGAAACGCTCGAACTCGACAATCTCATCGCGCAAGCTGTCGTGACGATGGATTCGGCGAGGAACCGGACCGAGAGTCGCGGCGCGCACGCGCGCGAAGACTATCCCGAGCGTGACGACAAGAACTGGATGAAGCACACGCTGGCGTGGATGGATGAGAACGGCAAGGTGAAGCTCGACTACCGCCCTGTTCACACCTACACGCTCACCAACGATGTCGCCTATATCGAGCCGAAAGCGCGCGTCTACTGACGGAAACTGTCATGGCCGAATTCACGTTACCGAAGAACTCGAAAATAACAGAAGGCAGGAAATGGCCGCGCACGTCGCACGCAACGCACGTGAGCGAGTTCCGCATCTACCGCTGGAACCCGGATGATGGGCAGAACCCGAGCATCGACACTTATTACGTCGATCGTGACGACTGCGGGCCGATGGTTCTCGATGCGCTGATCTGGATCAAGAACACCATCGATCCGACACTGACATTCCGGCGCTCGTGCCGTGAGGGTGTGTGCGGTTCATGTGCCATGAATATCGACGGCACCAATACGCTTGCCTGCACGAAGGCGATCGACGACGCGCGCGCTCCGCTGAGAATCTATCCGCTGCCGCACCAGCCCGTGGTCAAGGACCTCGTGCCCGACCTGAAGAATTTCTACGCCCAATATGCGTCCATCGAACCGTGGCTGAAGACGACCACGCCGACGCCGGAGAAAGAGTGGCGGCAAAGTCACGAGGATCGCACCAAGCTCGACGGCATGTACGAATGCATCCTTTGCGCATGCTGCTCGACCTCGTGCCCGAGCTATTGGTGGAATTCGGATCGCTACCTGGGACCCGCGGCACTGTTGCAGGCCAATCGATGGGTCCAGGACAGTCGCGACGAAGCGACGGGGCAACGTCTCGACAATATCGAAGACCCATTCCGGCTTTATCGCTGCCATACCATCATGAATTGCTCGAAGGCGTGTCCGAAGGGGCTAAATCCGGCAAAGGAAATAGCCACACTAAAAAAAGCGCTGGTCGACCGGCAGCTCTAATCAGCCGAACGGCTGATACTCCACAAGGTTGTCGCGATACGCGCGATACAACTTTAGCTTGAACAGGCAAATGCGCTGATGCACCTTGGCTCCCTGCGCGGAGTATGTGTGTGCGTTGGCGTTTGGCGTTTCTGGTCGCAAGCAGTCTGGTTTGCGCGTCCTGCGGACCGATTTCGAAGCTTCCGCCATTGGCCTCCGAAGAGGTCGAGGCCGAGCGACGCAAACAGCAAGTCGACCACATCCGCGACTACTTCGACCAACGCCGGCGCCTCAACAATGTCGCGTTCCGCATCAGGACGGCAAATCATCGCGACTGCAAGAATTGTTCGACGCAAATCGGCCTCGAAGCAGGCACAGTACCGAGCCTGCCGCGCAAGTTTCGATCGTACTCCCACGAAGCACTTTCGGTGAGTTGGACACGGGCGACCGTCCTGTCGGTGGCCGAGACGTCCCCCGCAGCCACTGGGGGCATCAGACCGGGCGACCACCTGCTGACATTCAACAATGAAGCCGTGCCGGGCTCGGAGACGGCGGAGTGGATCAGCCGTTTTGTGCGCGACAACGGGGAACGACCGATCCGCGTGCTGGTTCATCACGACGGCGTCGACGAGACGCGCACAGTCACCCCGGTTATTGCCTGCGCCATTCCGATCGAACTGATCACCGATTCTTCGCTGAACGCGTTCACAACCGGTGAAAGGATCGTTGTCCACTCAAGCATCCTGCGGGTCGCTCGTACCGATGCGCAGCTTGCCCTCGTGCTCGGGCATGAGCTTGCCCATGCCAACCTCGGTCACATGGACAAGAAACTAACCAATCAAATCCTCGGATGGGCCGGTGGAGCTGCAATCGATGCCGGACTGGTGCTTGGTGGAGTATGGACCGGCGGGATATTTGCCCAACAGTTCGCTCGGGCCGGCGCATTGGCATTCAGCGTGAATTTCGAGCGGGAGGCCGACTATGTCGGCGCCTACTATGCAACTCGTGCCGGCTACGATCTCGCCGGAGCGGAAGAAATCTGGAGAGCGTTCTCGTTGGAGAACCCCGACGACATTCGGGTCGGGCGAACGCACCCGGTGACGCCTGTGCGTTTCGTGCAGATGCAGAAAGTTGTCGCCGAGATCGCCGACAAACAGCGGCGCAATGCGCCATTGGTCCCTGAGCTCAAGACGCTTCAGGCCGAAGCGGACCCAACTGACGGTTCTGAGTAACGATCAGGCAGCGCCTATTCGCATTTCTTGGCCTGGCACAGTTTCTCGAGCTCGGGAAACGGCTTGTAGACCGCGTTTCCGCACTGTTCTTTCGTTGCGTCAACTATCTGGTTGAGGTGACCGCCGTAGAAAATGGCGACGCGGTCCGTAATGCCGGTATAGTGCCTGTTGAGGTTCCGGGCATCGAACCGCATGCAGACCAAATAACGCTCTTCCTTCCCCGCCAATCGGACGAAAGGGTCGGTGATAGAGGCACTGCGTATGTTGGTCGGATCATCAAGCGTGTTGGTCAATGTGACCAGGATCTCGTTCTTGTAGTCGGCCGGAAAGACATTCGGATTTTCTTCCGCCTGCTTTTTATCTGACGAACAAGCCACCAGACATGCTGCGAGTGCCGACAGCAGACACAATCTCGCTGCGCACCGCACCATCGGCCATTCCTGCAACACGGGGGTTTAGTCGAGCTTCAGCTTGCGTCGTCGCTGCCCGAGCGTGCGCAAGCGCAGAGCGTTGAGCTTGATAAAACCCTCGGCGTCGCGGTGATCGTAAGCCACCGCGCCCTCCTCGAAAGTCACCAGGTCCTGATCGTAGAGAGAATATTTGCTTTCGCGGCCAACAACGGTGGCGTTGCCCTTGTAGAGTTTGAGCGTCACCCGGCCGGTAACAAATTCCTGGCTCTTGTCGATCGCCGCCTGGAGCATTTCCCGCTCGGGGGTAAACCAGAAGCCGTAATAAACAAGTTCCGCATATTTCGGCATCAGTTCGTCTTTGAGGTGCGCGGCGCCACGATCGAGCGTGATCGATTCGATTCCCCGATGGGCGGCGAGCAATATCGTGCCGCCCGGAGTTTCGTACATGCCGCGTGACTTCATGCCGACAAAACGGTTTTCGACCAGATCGAGCCGGCCGATGCCATTAGCCCGGCCGAGATCATTGAGGTGCTTGAGCAACACGGCCGGCGACATTTTCTTGCCGTCAACGGCAACCGCATCACCGCGCTCGAAATCGACAGTGATGGAGGTTGGTTTGTCAGGCGCCTTCTCAGGATCGACCGTGCGGGAGAAAACGTAATCCGGCACGTCCTGGGCGGGATCTTCCAGAACCTTCCCTTCCGAGGATGTATGCAACAGATTGGCGTCAACCGAAAATGGCGCTTCGCCTCGCTTGTCCTTCGCGATCGGAATTTGATGCTTCTCGGCGAACTCGATGAGTTTGGTGCGCGAGGTCAGATCCCATTCCCGCCACGGCGCGATCACCGTCACATCGGGCTTGAGCGCATAGTAGGTCAGTTCAAAGCGAACCTGATCGTTGCCCTTGCCGGTAGCGCCGTGCGCAACGGCGTCGGCGCCGACCTTTTCCGCAATTTCGATCTGCTTCTTCGCGATCAGCGGTCGCGCGATCGACGTGCCGAGCAGATATAGGCCTTCGTACAGCGCATTTGCCCGAAACATCGGGAATACGTAGTCGCGCACGAATTCTTCGCGCAGATCCTCGACGAAGATGTTTTCCTTTTTGATGCCGAGCAGCAACGCCTTCTGCCGCGCCGGCTCAAGCTCCTCGCCCTGACCGAGATCGGCTGTAAAGGTGACGACCTCGCAGCCATAGACGGTCTGCAGCCACTTCAAAAT
This sequence comes from uncultured Alphaproteobacteria bacterium, assembly GCA_963707615.1. Classification (GTDB taxonomy): domain Bacteria; phylum Pseudomonadota; class Alphaproteobacteria; order Rhizobiales; family Xanthobacteraceae; genus Pseudolabrys. The sequence continues at coordinate 430,626 of CAVPQT010000004.1, read as the reverse complement.
AATCGAGGTGTCGAGCCCGCCGGAATAGGCGAGAACGACCTTCTTTACAGTCTTTTTGGGCTTGCTGTCGGCCATCAGAGAACTTCCGCCTTGAAAACGCGGCGGACTATAGGGCGAAAGGTATACGGCGCAAAGTGCGTCCGCGTTCGGTTCTTTGAGCGGTTAACCGCTTCATTTCGGCTTTTGGCCGAACAAAGCGGCAATGAAATCGTAGATCGGCAAAGTCGCGCGCTCGAGCGCGTGCTCAACCCCATCATCCGACAGACGCGTGCGCGGCCAGCGGTAGATGAATGCGTAGGCGAGCCATATGATGAGAAACGTGAACACCCCGGCAAATATGACGTCGGACGGGAAATGCGCTCCCGCCATCACGCGCACCACTGCCATGCCGGTCCCGAGTGCGAGTGCCGCGCCATAAGCGATGGCGCGCCACTGTGGCGGCGCCAATGCCGCCGGCGCGACGGTCCAGAACGCGCCGGTCACATCGCCGGAGACAAATGAGCAGTTTGACGCACAATTGCCGCGCGGATCCCACCACGCCACGAAACGTTCGTTGCCGCCGAATTGCGTTACATCAATCGGACGCGAACGCCCCCAATGATCCTTGAGCAGCACATTCGCCATCAAGCCTGGCGCCAGAATCATCGTTGCAATCAGGAAAACGACCGCGCGGCCCGACATCAGCAGCTTGCGCCGTGGAAACAACAGTTTGATCACGAGCGCGGCAACGGCCGGCGCCACCAGAATCGTTCCGATCCAGAGGCCGACGTCGCGCGCCCGCATCAGCGGCGGATACAAACGGAAGGCAAATTTGTTGTGGGCGGGGTCCTCAAAACCGTAGAAATAACCGGCAATGCGCAAGTCGAGTTCGGGATAAAGGCCGAAAGCCAGTCCGGCGACGACAGCAATGGCGAGCGCGATCAGCAGTCCGGTGCGGTTCATGCGGGGTTCGTCTAGCCGACGCACCGCCAAATGAAAAGCCGACGAATTCCTGTCCCGGATTATGCCGGGCTTGGTGTACGCGGTTCGCGCCAGCGGCCAGCATTGCGTCCGGCAATCAGCCAATAAACCAGACCGCCAACAATCCCGGCAGCGGCCGCGAGTTGCAGGGCATTGGTCACAGGTGCGACATCGGTTGTGTTCTCCAGTCGCACGGAAATATTGGTGCCGTAGTACGAGGCCAGCCCGACCACCGCGCCGCCGACTCCGTAATAGAGAAAATTTCGCAACCGGGCGGCTTCGCCAATGACAATAGCCAGTAAGGCTGGCAGGAAGGCGACCGTGCCAACAAAGCTTGTGGCGAAGAAAGAAACGACGAAGAAACTCAGGCGTTCAATGGGGTCGGCATCGACGCCGGCCCAGTCAGGCGCCACAATCCCGATCGCGAGAGTAATGCCTGCCGCCACGATGGCCAGCAGCAGCGCGAAGAGGATGACGATGATCCGGCCGAACATAATGTTTTCCTCGAAATGAAACCGGTGCTGTCACTCAACCATGGCCATGGCGCGCAGCGCCATTCGTTCCCGCGCAGATAATTTTTCTGTTGCGCTCTTGAGCTGGCCGCAGGCGGCGAGGATATCGCGGCCGCGCGGCGTCCGGACGGGCGACGCATAGCCGGCGTCGAATACGACCTGCGAGAACTTTTCGATCTGTTCCCACTCCGAGCACTCGTATCGCGTGCCCGGCCAGGGGTTGAACGGAATCAGATTGATCTTGGCGGGGATGCCTTTGAGCAACCGAACGAGTGCCTTCGCGTCATCGATGGAATCGTTCACGTCCTTGAGCATGACGTATTCGAAGGTAATGCGCTTGGCGTTGGAGACACCCGGATAATTCCGGCAAGCCTCCAGCAGTTCGGCGATCGGGTATTTGCGATTGAGCGGCACGAGATCATTGCGGAGCTCGTCGCGAACGGCGTGCAACGAGACCGCCAGCATGCAGCCAATTTCGGCACCCGTGCGCTCAATATTCGGAACCACCCCCGAAGTGGACAGCGTGATGCGGCGCTTGGAAATTGCGATGCCCTCGCCGTCCGCTACGATGAGAAGCGCGTCACGCACCGCGTCGAAGTTATAGAGGGGCTCACCCATGCCCATCATCACGATATTGGTGATGCAACGGTCACCGCCTGGCACCACTCCGTCGGTCGGCCGCGTTCCGCCCGGCCAATCGCCGAGGCGATCGCGCGCGGTCATGATCTGGCCGACGATTTCTCCCGCGGTCAGGTTCCTCACCAGACGCTGCGTGCCCGTGTGGCAAAAGCTGCAATTGAGCGTGCAACCGACCTGGCTGGAAACACATAGAGTGCCGCGTTCAGTGTCGGGAATGTAGACGCACTCGACTTCGTGCGGTCGCTCCCCTTGCACTTCGCCAGGCAACCGCAGAAGCCATTTGCGCGTGCCATCAACCGAGACCTGCTCGGCAACGACCTCGGGTCTTGCCAAAGTGAACCGCTCTGCAAGCGTACTGCGCAGTTCCTTTGACACGCTGGTCATTTCCTCGAACGAGGTGAACCCGCGGAAATATATCCAGTGCCAAAGCTGCTGAACGCGCATCTTGCGCTGTGCTTCTGGCACGCCAACCGAGCCAAGAGCTTCGGACAGTTGCCCCCTCGTAAAGCCGATCAACGACGGCTTTTCGGGCGCAACATAGCGCTCGAGCGGCGTTTTCTCGATGTCGTCGATGTCTTGCAAGGACAAGGTCACACCCGGCAGATCGAAAGATGCAGTCTATCTAATCGACGCCGTCGGGTCTTGCCACAGCTGTCGCCCCGCCGGCGACAAGCCTTTTGGGGTCACCGGCACTCCTCGGCAACCTTGTCGAGAGCCTGGGCGATGCCCTTGAGCGAATAGGTGTCGATAGTTTTGGTCCCTTTTGCGGATTCGCTCTTGACGACAAGATCGGAACCGCGGCGCATGATTTCAATCATCTGCGGTTCTTCTGCCGCGTTTTTCACCCAGGCTCCATCGTTCTGCGTATACATCGCGTACGTCGAAGAACCGACCGCGGCGGTAGCGTCGTGACCTGCTCTCTGCGGATAGCCGACGATCACCGACACTTCGTTCTTCACTTTTTCCGAAGGTCGCGTTGATACGAAGGCATAGGCTGCATCGCGGGTACGCCCGGACGGTTCGCTCGTAACCGATGTCGGCTTGGAAAGCGCGAAGCAGATTTTCTTGCCGCCGGGTGTCGCCCTGTAGGCGCCCCACTCGCCGAACTGGCCGAGCAATACGGCCTGATCGGTGGGACTGGGAGTTTTTTTCTGCTGTGCGGCAGCGGGCGGGCTGCTTTTTTGCTGCGCAGGCGCGCCGTTCTTCTTCTGTGCAGCCGCTGGGGGAGCGCTGCTCTTCTGTTGCTGCTGCGCGCTCGCAGAGCCACTGAATGCGCTTACGGCCAACAGACCAACGCAAATTCGGATTAAAGCAGCGGTGTTCATCGGGCCCTACCGGTGATGCGTCGGGAATCGGGTGGATAATAGCGCATTAGAAGTGAATATCGGCAATGTGAAGGCGATACCCACCGGTGAAAGAGCCCGGTACATTGCCGGGGAGCGCGGCAAAAAGCCTCGCTGCACAAACGACGGACCACCATGAAAGCCCTGCTGTGCACCCGTTACGGAAAGCCCGATGACCTAGAACTCGCGGATATAGCGGAGCCTCAGGCCGGCCCCGGCGAGGCAGTCGTAAAAATCCATGCGGCGGCGCTGAATTTTTTCGACACCCTGATCATCGCCGGCAAGTACCAGTTCAAGCCGGAACCGCCATTCTCGCCGGCCGCCGAGTTCGCCGGAACGATCGAGAGCCTTGGCACAGGTGTCACGTCGTTCAAAACAGGCGACCGGGTGCTGGGCTACATGATTTATGGCGCGGCGCGCGAGCGTGTGGCGTTGAGTACCAACAAGCTCGTCAAAATTCCCGACTCGCTCGATTTTGATCGCGCTGCCGGTATTTGCATCACTTATGGCACCACCTTCCATGCCTTGAAGGATCGCGCAGCGCTCAAGAAAGGCGAATCGCTGGCGGTCCTCGGAGCGGCTGGCGGTGTCGGGCTTGCGGCCGTCGAGCTCGGCAAGATCATGGGCGCTCGCGTGATCGCCTGCGCATCCTCGGATGAAAAGCTGGCTTTTGCGCGCAAGCACGGTTCGGATGTCGGCATCAACTACAGCAGCGATGACCTCAAGGACGCGCTGCGCCGTGTCACCGACGGCAAGGGCGTCGATGTCATCTACGATCCTGTCGGCGGGCCTTACACAGAACCCGCACTTCGATCGATCGCCTGGGAGGGACGTTTCCTGGTCATTGGTTTTGCCGCGGGTGAAATTCCGAAGCTTCCGCTCAATCTCGTGCTGCTGAAAGGCTGCGACGTACTCGGCGTCTTCTGGGGCGCGTTCATCGAGCGCGATCCGGCTGGCCACCGCGCCAACACCGAACAATTGCTGGCGTGGTGCGTCGAAGGAAAATTATCGTCGCACGTACACGCGGTTTATCCACTCACCGAAGCGAAGGACGCGCTCAGGGCAATTGCCGCGCGGCAGGTGATGGGCAAGATTATCCTGAAGCCTTAGACGAGCGTTACGGCCGAACTTACGACCTGGAAAACTCGTCGAGCTTGTCCTTGGCCGCCACGCGATGTTCCGGGCGAATGTGGGCCGCCATCAGGTTGAGGGCCGCCGCGAGCATTGCGGCATCGTCCGTAAACCCGAGCAACGGCACAACGTCAGGAATGGCATCGATCGGCATGACAAAATACGCGAGTGCGCCGACCAGCGTGGCCTTGACCGACAACGGCGTGGCACGATCGAACGCACAGTAGTAGGCGGTCAACAAATCCTCGGCGAAAGGAATCGAGGCGGCAACGCGACGCACCTTGCGCCAAAATTGGTCGCGAAGGGCGCTTTCCTCTTTATCTGGCTCGACGGCCGACTGTGCGAACATCATGATGCCCCCAGATGTGGTTAGCGATCAGGGCCCGCGCAAGGATATGCCAAAGTTCCTTTTTCGATAAGGGCTACCCGGCCGCGATCTTGTCCATGGCCTCGGCGAGCTTCACATCCAGTTCGGTCAGACCCCCTGCGTCGTGGGTCGAAAGGGTCACTTCAACGGTTTTGTAGACATTGAACCATTCCGGATGGTGATCCATTTTTTCCGCGATCAGCGCTGCCCGCGTCATGAACCCGAAGGCCTGGCTGAAGTCCTTGAAGACGAATTTCTTCGCGATGGCATCCCGGCCGGTCACTTCAGACCATCCGTTGAGCCGCGCCAGTGCGGATTTTCGGGCTTCCCCGGTAAGCTTTTGCGCCATGATTTGAGCCTCACTGCAGCGAACGCACGACCCTCGCAAAGGGTTCGCCCCGATACTACCTGTTTCAGGTCCTCCCCGGCCATACGAGGCATCCATGTCGTGGTCATTGAACATCGGCAAGGTGGCGGGAACCGTCGTTCGCGTACACCTCACCTTTCTGCTGTTTCTCGCGTGGATTTTCGCTGCGAGCTACGCGTCCGGGGGAGCCGCTACTGCCTGGGACAGCCTCGTCTTCATGGTTCTTCTGTTTCTCTGCGTGCTGCTGCACGAGTTCGGACACATTTTCACCGCCCGCGCATTCAACGTACCCACGCCTTACGTGACCTTGCTGCCGATCGGTGGCGTGGCCCAGCTCGAGCGCATTCCCGAGGAGCCGTGGGAGGAATTCCTCATCGCCATCGCGGGCCCGATGGTCAACATCGCGATCATGGCCGTCTTGATCGTCCTGTTCGGTGCGCATCTGCAGCCGAGCGCCGCCGCGGCAGTCGACAATCTGAAGATCCCGCTCGTCGACCGCCTTGCGGCGGTCAATTTGTTTCTCGCGCTGTTCAATATGATACCGGCGTTTCCGATGGATGGCGGCCGCGTTCTGCGCGCTTTGCTCGCCACTCGTCTTGGCTATGTGCGCGCAACCGAAATTGCCGCCGGCATCGGGCAATTTGTCGCCTTCGCGCTCGGATTCATCGGTCTGCTGTTCAATCCGATCCTGATATTCATTGCGATCTTCGTTTATCTCGCGGCGTCATCGGAGGCGCACATGGTCGCGCTACGCGCGGCCTCGCGCGGAGTTCCGGTGAGCTACGCGATGATGACGCAGTTCGCCACCTTGTCGCCCGAAGCGCATATCGACGAAGCCGTGCAGACCTTGTTGCAGACAAGCCAGGGTGAGTTTCCCGTCGTTGACGCCGCCGGTAAACCGGTCGGCGTTCTCGGGCGCGCCGACCTGATCCGCGCGATCAAAACGCGGGGTCCGGATGCGCATGTAGCCGAGGCGATGATCGCGGATGTGCCCACGATCAGCCATCGCGCCACGCTCGAACAGGCTTTCAAACTGCTGCAGCAGAAGTCGGTTCCCGCGGTCGGCGTTACCGACCCAACTGGTAAATTGGTGGGTCTGGTCACCAGTGAAACCATCGCAGAGATGATGATGCTGCGAGAAGCCTTGCCGCGAGGCGTCCGCATCGGCCCTTGGAGCCGTGCAGCGGGCGCCTGACGGCGCGGAGTCACAAACCCGTCGTCTTATCTTTTTCCCGCTGTCAGAAATCACGTCCACCCTCCGCGGTGATTCGGAGGCCACTTCATGCCCGGGCGCTTGCGCACCGGCAGCGCGACAACGCGCCGCCGGTTCCTGACAACTCTTGCCTCGGCGAGCGCAACAACTATCGCCGCTCCTGCTTTCAGTCTCTCGCCGCAACGACCGATCCTCACGCACGGCGTGCAATCGGGCGACGTCTCGGTTGACTCAGGAATGGTGTGGGCTCGCGCCGACCGGCCCGCCCGCATGTTGATCGAAGCGGCAACGACAGACAGCTTCAAGGAGATTTGTCATGCCTCTTTCGCGGATGCGTTGCCCGAAACGGATTTTACCGCCAAGGCGCTGATCGAAGACCTGCCGCCCGGACAAGACATTTTCTACCGGCTGCGGTTTCAGGATCTCTGGTCAGCGCAAGCTGTGAGCGAACCGATCGTCGGACGTTTTCGCACCGCGTCGAGCGATCGGCGTTCGATTTCTTTTGTCTGGTCAGGCGACACCGCGGGTCAGGGCTGGGGTATCGACCTTTCGCGCGGCGGCATGCGTACATATCGAACAATGCTGCACAACCGCCCGGACTTTTTTGTCCATTGCGGCGACAGCATTTACGCGGATTGCACAATCCCGGCTCAGCAAACGCTGCCGAACGGCGAGTTATGGCGAAATATCGTCACTGAGGAAAAAAGCAAAGTTGCAACAAACCTCGACGACTACCGCGGCAACTACAAATACAACCTGCTCGACGTGAATCTGCAGGATTTCAACGCCGAAGTGCCCATCTTAGCTCAATGGGATAATCACGAAGTCATGGAAGACTGGTGGCCCGGCGAAGCGTTCGACCGCCGCGGATACGACACGCGAAGTGCACTGCTTCTCGCCGCCCGCGGATGCCGCGCCTTTCATGAGTTCATGCCATTGCGTTACAGTCCGACGGAACCGGGGCGCATTTACCGGAAGATCCCCTACGGCCCGCTGCTCGATCTGTTTCTGCTCGATATGCGCAGCTATCGCGGCGCCAACGCGCAGCCCACAGCACAGTACGGCGCTGACGCTTATCTCCTCGGCCCTGCTCAGCTTGCGTGGCTCAAGCGCGAACTCAAGCGTTCCTCGGCAACATGGAAGGTCATCGCATCCGACACGCCTCTCGGCACGATTGCCTCGGGTGCGGTTGACGCCCGCGCGCCGCTTGGTCGCGGCATTGAAATTGCCGACCTGCTCTCATTCATGGATCATGCAGCCATCCGCAACACGCTATGGATTACTGCCGATCTTCATTACACCGCGGCACACTATTTCGATCCGAACTACGCCGTGTTCCAGAACTTCGAGCCGTTTTGGGAGTTTGTTTCCGGTCCTATTCACGCCGGCACATGGACACCATGCGCCCTGGATCGGACCTTTGGCCCACAGGTTGTTTTCCAGAGTGCGGCAAGCCGCGACCGGGGTGACAACCTCGCACCCAGCTTCGGGCTGCAATTTTTCGGCCATGTAGCGATCGACGGCAAAACCGAGACGTTGACGATAACACTCAAGGATGTCGATGATCGGGCGCTCTGGGCCACGACACTGGAGCCGAAATCGGACCAGAGCGCCCGACGCCTTTCGCGGCCGATGCCCGGCAGGACATAGCCCAAGACAGAGTCATTGCGAGGTTTACTCACAGGTTTTGGCCCGTGTCATCTATCGGTCACACAGGCGTCGATGATCTGTCAGCGACCCCAACCTAGCTTTCGCGCTCAACAAGGGGAGGCCTCAATGGCGATACGGATTGGTTCGTCTGCGACACGCCGGCGGTTCATGGCAACAAGTGCCGCGGCAACGGCACTCACGACGATCGAAGGCATTGCTCGTCCCTTCGTCAGCCGCGCTAATGACCGTCCGCTGATCACACACGGTCTGCAATCGGGAGACGTAACAGCCAATTCCGCGGTCATCTGGGCGCGCGCCGACCGACCGGCGCGAATGCTGGTCGAGGTCGCGACGACCGACAGCTTCAAGGATGTGCGCAACCTCGCGTTCGTCGACGCCCTGCCGGAAAGCGATTTCACCGCCAAGCTTCTGGTCGAGGATCTTCCGCCCGCCCAGGACATCTTCTATCGCGTACGGTTTCAGGATCTCGCCTCACCGACTATTTCGGGTGAACCCAAAGTCGGGCGCTTCCGCACCGCGCCGAGCGACAGGCGTTCCATCAGTTTCGTGTGGTCGGGCGACACCGCCGGACAAGGCTGGGGCATCGATGAGTCCCGCGGCGGCATGCGCACTTACGCAGCCATGCTGAAGAACCGGCCGGACTTTTTCGTCCACAACGGTGACACCATCTACGCCGACGGACCGATCGCGGCAGAACAGAAAATGCCCAATGGCCAGGTCTGGCGGAATATCGTGACCGAGGACAAATCAAAACCGGCCGAAACGCTGACCGAATTCCGCGGCAACTACAAATACAACCTGCTCGACAAGAACGTGCTCGCGTTCAACGCCGAGATTCCAATGTTCGCGCAGTGGGACGACCACGAGGTGACCAATAACTGGTGGCCCGGCGAGCCGCTCACGCGCGCCGAGCACCAGCGCAAAAAATACGTCGAGAAGAATGCCTTGTTGCTCTCCGCCCGGGCCGCACAGGCATTCCATGAATATATGCCGATGCGCACCACGCAAAGCGAGCCGGGTCGTGTCTATCGCAAGATCTCCTACGGTCCATTGCTCGATGTGTTCATGCTGGACATGCGCAGCTACCGTGGTCCCAATGGCGAGGGCAAAGAAGACAGTTACGGTCCTGCTGCTTACTTTCTCGGGCCAACGCAGGTTGCCTGGCTCAAACAGGAGCTGGCCAATTCGCGCGCAACCTGGAAGGTCATTGCGGCCGACATGCCAATCGGCCTTCTGGTCGTCTACGACGTCGACCGCAAATGGGGCGTTGAAGCGATCGCGCAGGGTGACGACGGACCGCCGCGCGGACGCGAGCTTGAGATCGCCGACATACTGTCGTTCATCAAGCGCTCGGATGTACGCAATACAGTCTGGCTCACTGCCGATGTGCACTACACCGCGGCCCACTACTACGATCCCAGCAAGGCGGTGTTTCAGGATTTCGAGCCGTTCTGGGAATTTGTCTCCGGTCCGCTTCATGCCGGCACGTTCGGCCCCAATGCGCTCGACAAGACTTTCGGGCCCCAGCTCGTCTACATAAAAGCACCCAGCAAAGAGCAGAGTCAGAACCTGCCACCCAGCGAAGGCATGCAGTTTTTCGGCCACGTCGCCATTGACGGCAACACCCAGCAAATGACGGTGACACTGAAAGACGTGGACGACCGGTCATTGTGGGCGAAAACGCTTGATCCGAAACTCGGCTAGCCAACGTGAAGGCTTGTTAATGCGGGTTGATGCGAGGTTTACCGTGCCGGCGGGCATGATCGAACAGAGGTTGCATCCTGGCCGCGGCTGACTATATTGCGCCGCAACAAAGTCGCGGGCCCCCGGTTTGGGCCCGCGCTTGGTTTCAGGAACCTCATGGACCTTCGCAACGTCGCCATCATCGCGCACGTCGACCACGGCAAGACAACTTTGGTCGATCGGCTGCTGCAGCAATCCGGCGCATTCCGCGAGAACCAGCGCGTGGTCGAACGCGCCATGGACTCAAACGACCTGGAACGCGAGCGCGGTATCACGATCCTCGCCAAGGCCGCTTCGGTGGTGTGGAAGGATACTCGCATCAACATCGTCGATACGCCGGGCCACGCCGATTTCGGCGGCGAAGTTGAACGCATTCTGAATATGGTCGACGGCGCGCTCGTGCTGGTCGACGCCGCCGAGGGCCCGTTGCCGCAAACAAAATTCGTGGTGTCGAAGGCCCTCAAGATGGGCCTCAAGCCCATCGTGGTCATCAACAAGGTGGACCGTGCCGATGCACGGCCGACGCAGGTTCTCAACGAAGTGTTTGATCTGTTCGCCGCGCTCGACGCCACCGACGAGCAGCTCGATTTCCCCATCCTCTATGGCTCGGCCAAACAGGGCTGGATGGCGACGAGTCTGGACGGATCGCACGACGAAGGCATGAGGCCGCTGTTCGATCTGGTGCTGCGCCACGTCAAGCCTCCGGTGGTGGAAGACGGACCGTTTCGGCTGCTCGGCACCATACTCGAAGCCAATCCTTATCTCGGCCGCATCGTCACCGGTCGCATCACCTCAGGTTCGGTCAAGCCCAACCAGCCGGTGAAGGTGCTCGATCATGATGGCAAGCTCATCGAAACCGGCCGCATCACCAAGCTGCTCGCATTCCGCGGCCTTGAGCGCACGGCGGTGGACGAGGCGGAGGCCGGCGACATTGTCGCGATTGCCGGACTGCCAAACGCAACTGTGGCGATGACGATCTGCGATCCATCGGTCGAAACGCCTCTTCCCGCGCAGCCAATCGATCCGCCAACCCTGGCGATGATCTTTCGCGTCAACGACTCTCCTCTCGCCGGGACCGAAGGTGACAAGGTCACCGGCCGTATGATCCGCGACCGCCTGCTGCGAGAAGCGGAAGGCAATGTGGCACTTCGTGTGCGCGAATCCGACGAGAAGGATTCCATGGAAGTTGCCGGTCGAGGCGAATTGCAGCTCGGCATCCTGATTGAAACCATGCGGCGCGAAGGCTTCGAACTGTCGGTATCGCGGCCGAAGGTCTTGCTGAACGAAGACCCCGCAACCGGCGAAGTCCTCGAGCCGATCGAAGAGGTGGTCATCGACCTCGATGAGGAGCATTCCGGCATCGTCGTGCAGAAGATGGCCGAACGCAAAGCCGACATGATGGAGATGAAACCGTCGGGCGGGGGTCGACTGCGTCTTGTATTCCATGCTCCAACCCGCGGCCTCATCGGTTATCAGGGAGAATTGCTCACTGATACGCGCGGCACCGCGATCATGAACCGGCTGTTTCACGCCTATGCCCCGTACAAAGGACCCATCCAGGGCCGCCGCAACGGGGTTCTGATCTCCAACGACAAGGGTGATGCCGTCGCTTACGCGTTGTGGAATCTGGAAGACCGCGGCCCCATGATGATCGAGCCCGGCTGGAAAGTTTACAACGGTATGATCGTCGGCGAGCACACGCGCGGCAACGATCTGATCGTCAATGTGCTCAAGGGCAAGAAGCTGACCAACATCCGGACCACGTCCAAGGACGAGGCGGTGCGCCTTACCCCGCCGATTCGAATGACCCTGGAAAGGGCCCTGGCCTACATCGAGGATGATGAGCTGGTCGAGGTGACGCCAAAATCGGTTCGCCTGCGCAAGAAGCTCCTGGACGAGAACGACCGCAAAAAAGAAGAGCGGAAAAAAGAAGCCGAGGCGGTCTGAGCGACCGCCGCTAACTGGGCGCGAATCAGATTCGAATCACTTACCTCCCCCGCAGCCGGCCTGGAGGCGTTCCCCCGCCTCCCGCGGGTCATGAAACCGGCCGATTTCGTCCTCAATCGAATCCGCAAACGTCATTTTTCTGCACCGCTGCTGGTGTTTTAGCGCGTGTGACCAGTAATCCACACCGTTAACCCATCATTAACGATGGGGCTTGAAGGGCAGAAAGTTCGTTGCTTCTATCTCGCAATGACCACGACCCTTATCGAGATTCGTCGCGCGAAGTCTTCCGACGCAATGGACGTGGCGGAGACTCACGACGAGGCGTGGCGCGCGGCCTATCAGGGCATCATTCCGGGCAACGAGCTAGACAAGCTCATCAACCGCCGTGGCCCGGACTGGTGGGACTCCGCGATCCGCAAGGGTAGCCGCATCACCATCCTCCAATTCGGGGATCGCATCGCCGGTTACGCGAACTACGGGCGCAATCGTGCACGCAGCCTTTTCTATGATGGCGAAGTCTACGAAATCTATCTGCGGCCGGAATTCCAGGGTCTCGGGTTTGGCCGTCGGCTGTTTTCCGCGGCGCGCAAGGACCTGAACCAGAGCGGCCTGAAGAGCCTTGTTGTTTGGGCGCTTTCGGACAACGAGCCGGCGATGGAATTCTATCGCGCGCTTGGCGGCCGTGCGGTTGCGCGGTCCTCCGAACGCTTTGGCGCCAAAACCCTCGATAAGGTCGCCTACGCCTGGCAGGCGTAATCAGACTTTCGGAACCGGCAAACCCTTCTGCGCGCAAGCGGCACGCAAGGTATTCAGCAGCAGGCACGCGATCGTCATCGGGCCGACACCGCCCGGTACCGGCGTAATGGCGCCCGCCACCTGCATGGCCTCCGCATAGGCGACGTCGCCGACAATGCGCGTCTTTCCGCCGTCACCCGGTACGCGATTGATTCCCACGTCAATGACGGTCGCACCAGGCTTGATCCAATCGCCGCGAATCATTTCCGGCCGCCCGATGGCGGCGACGAGCACGTCGGCACGGCGACAGACGGAGGGAAGATCGTTCGTCCGTGAATGGGTAATGGTCACTGTCGCATTTTCCGCGAGGAGAAGCTGCGCCACAGGTTTGCCGACGATGTTTGAACGGCCGACCACCACAGCCTCGAGGCCCGACAGCGTTTCGTGAACGGTTTTGGCAAGGATCACACAACCCATCGGGGTACAGGGCACAAGCGCCGACAGCCCACTGGCAAGCCGGCCTGCATTCACCGGATGAAACCCGTCAACATCCTTGGTGGGATCAATCGCGGCAACGATTTTTTGCGCGTCGATTTGTTTGGGGAGAGGCAATTGGACGAGAATTCCGCTGACTTCCTCATCAGCGTTGAGCTTGGCGATGAGATCCAGCAACTCAGCTTCGCTGGTCGATGCTGCAAGCTTGCAATCGAAGGCACGCATGCCTGATTCCGCGACCGCCTTGGATTTGTTGCGCACATAAACTTCGCTCGCGGGGTCGGCACCGACCAGCACAACCGCGATGCCAGGAACGACGCCACGGTCGCGGCGCAACCGATGCACGGCGTCGGTGACCTTGCCGCGCAGATCGGCTGCTATTGTCTTGCCGTCAATAATCCGGGTGCCCATGTCTGCGCGCCTATGTCTGCGTGCCTATGTCTGCGCGCCAATATCCGCTGCCGATTTCACCCGACCATGCCTTAGCGCGGCGGCGCAATTTTCTCTAGCGCCGCAAGGAGCGCTGCGCCGTCGCCCGCGATCATAAGCCGCTTGAGACGGCCCGTCGCGCCGGAGACGAGCGCGACGTCGCGCGGTGGGACGCCCACGGCCTTGGCGACCAACCGGATGAGCGCCGTGTTGGCCTCACCGTTTGCCGGCGCCGCGCGCACGCGAGCCGTCAGTACGGAACGACCGTCAGCCAGCACCTGCATGCCGTCGATAGCATCGCGGCCGCCCTTCGGCGTCAGCCGCACTGCGAGCGCAACACCGCCGGGCGTCAGGGCCCATGGTCTCGCCGCAAGCGTTGCGGCCATTCGCTAGAAGACGTTGGGATAGATGTAACGGATAATGACGTTCTCGAGAAACAGGATGAGCAGAATCAAGATCACGGGTGAAACATCGATGCCGCCGAGATTGGGCAGCACCGAACGGATTGGACGCAACAGCGGTTCGGTGATGCGGTAGAGGAATTCGCCGATGGTCGCCACGACTTGATTGTGCGTGTTCACTACATTGAAGGCGATCAGCCAGGACAGGACCGCGGCTGCGATCAGGAGCCAGATGTAGATCTGCAGAACCAGCAGAATGATGTCGAGTATCGCGCGCATGAGTGTCCGTCCGTTGCAAACCGGGCGCAAAAGTAGCGGGTCGAATGGTCTCGAACAAGCCGACCGCCGGGAATACGGCGTCTCCTTGACACGCCAAATACCTGGTCCTAAATGGCGGCCACTCGCCGCAATTTTCGTGCAACGACTGTTGTCGTTGCACTTTTGGCGGGGGCCGTAGCTCAGTTGGGAGAGCGCCTCGTTCGCAATGAGGAGGTCAGGGGTTCAAATCCCCTCGGCTCCACCATCCAGGCCTTTCAGAGGCAACGTTTTTACCGCCGCGGGATCGACCGCCGCTAATTCGGCGAGATACCCGCAGCCCGTGCAACTTTATTCCATTTTGCAGTTTCTTCCGCGAGAAACTGGCTGAAGCCAGCCGGCGTGAGGATCAGAGGTACGGCGCCAAGTTTGGCAATCTTGGCCTGCACCGAGGAATCGGCGAGACCCGCGTTCAACGCCTGATTGACCAGCTCCACGATGTCCGTGGTCAAAGCTTTCGGACCGCAAAGGCCAAACGCGACACTCGCTTCATAGCCGGAAATGAATTCGCCGACCGTAGGCACGTTTGGCATTGTCGTTGCGCGAACGGCGGTCGTCACAGCCAAGGCGCGCAACTTACCGCTTGCAACGTATTCCTCGGCCGGCAGATTGCTGAACATCACCTGCACTTGCCCGCCGAGCAGATCCGCCATCGCCGGGCCGCCGCCCCGGTAGGGGACATGAACGATATCGATGTCGGCCATCATTTTGAAAAGCTCGCCGGCCATGTGGGGAGGCGTGCCGTTGCCCGCCGACGACATCGTGACCTTGCCTGGATTCGCCTTGGCGTAGGCAATGAACTCGCCGAGATTTTTCGCGGGCACTGACGGATGCGCGAGCATGACCAGGTAGCCCCGGGAAATGCCGCCGATCGGCGCTGTGTCCCGTGAAAAGTCGAAATCATTGACCAGAGGCGCGCTGGCGATGTTCGGCGTTGTATTGACAAGCATCGTATAGCCATCCGCCGGCGTGCGCAGGATCATGTCCGTGGCGAGATTGCCGCCCGCTCCCACGCGGTTCTCGACGACGAACGTCTGTCCCAGACGTTCGGTGAGAGCCTGCCCGATAATGCGCGCCAGCGTGTCCGCAGCACCTCCCGCAGCGTAGCCGACGACAAGCCGCACGGGCCGTGCAGGATATTTCTGAGCCAATGCAATTCCTGACAGCAAGGACGACGCGCCAGCGCTTGCAGCCAGACGCAGGAATTCACGGCGTGCTTTCTTCATGTTTTTCCTTTGATTGACAAGTTGACAGGCTCGCGCCGCCTCATTCCCTTACCCGAAAGGCCAGCGTTGGGCGAATAGCGGACATTGCGCTATCCACTTGATCACTTCGTCGGCGCGCCTGGACTGCGACCCTGGAGCAGTGAGGCCCGCGCCACCGCAAGTCATCAGGCCGCCAGGCTCCGCAGCGCACCATATTGGTAGATTGTCGGGATCTCATCGTCCTTGGCTGAACGCAGCCTCCGTGCCTAGAATTGGCAACGAGCGACGGGCATCGCCGATGCGCAGGCGCAGTGCAGGCCGCCCCGAAACACAGGGGGAGATCATATGGCTCACGCAAAATCCGCCGTCACAGGAACGACGCACGGCAAACCGTTTTACCATAGCCTTTATGTGCAGGTGCTGGCGGCCATAGTGATCGGCGTCGCTCTCGGGCACTTTTACCCGCAACTAGGCGCGCAGATGAAGCCGCTAGGCGACGCGTTCATCAAGATGATCAAGATGATCATCGCTCCAATCATCTTCTGCACCGTCGTGCATGGCATTGCCAGCATGCAAGACATGAAGAAGGTTGGCCGGGTCGGCCTCAAGGCGCTTATCTACTTCGAAGTCCTGACGACGATTGCGTTGATTGTCGGTCTTATCGTCGTGAACATCGTGCAGCCAGGCGCTGGTATGAACGTCGATGTCAAATCGATCGATACCAGGGCGATCCAAGGATTTGTGGTGAAGTCCAAGGAACAGGGCACGATCCAGTTCTTGATGGATATCATCCCCAACACGGTGGTCGGGGCATTCGCACAAGGCGAGATCCTGCAGGTATTGTTTTTTGCCGTCCTGTTTGCTTTCGCTATGCAGGCCCTTGGCGAGCGCGGCAAGACGCTGCTCGGGGTCATCGATCAAGCATCATACGCATTGTTCGGTGTCGTCGGCATCATCATGAAGGTGGCGCCCATCGGTGCATTCGGCGCCATGGCATTTACGATCGGAACATATGGGGTGGGAACACTATTCTCACTCGCAAAGCTGATGGCTGCCGTCTATGTGACGTGCATCATCTTTATTGTTTTTGTACTTGGGTTTTTCGCGCGGCTTGCAGGTTTCAGCATCTTCAAGTTCATTCGCTATATCAAGGAAGAATTACTGATCGTGCTTGGCACATCTTCCTCCGAGTCGGTGCTCCCACGCATGATTGCAAAATTGGAGAACCTCGGATGTGAAAAATCCGTGGTCGGTCTCGTGATTCCGACCGGGTACTCGTTCAACCTCGACGGGACATGCATCTATCTGACGATGGCCGCCATTTTTCTGGCGCAAGCGACCGGCACAGAACTTACTCTAGTTCAGCAGCTTGGGATCGTGGGCATCCTTCTGCTGACATCCAAAGGCGCCGCCGGGGTGACTGGTTCTGGCTTTATCGTACTTGCAGCGACGCTCGCGACCGTCGGCACAATCCCGGTTGCCGCCATTGCGCTGATTTTGGGTGTGGACCGCTTCATGTCGGAAGCCCGAGCACTCACGAATTTGATCGGCAACGGCGTAGCGACTGTCGTGGTCTCGAAATGGGAAGGCGCGCTCGACGTCAAGCGGATGCATGCGCATCTGAACAGAGAGACGGACGCTGAAGCGGATACACCAGAGGAGGTGCTGGTTGAGGACGAAATTGCCGCTGTGGGCCGAAGCCGGTGAGGATGTGATCCCATGCGCCCGCAGATAAACAAGAAAAACATGCTGCTTTGGATCGCGGCAATTCTGATGGTGATTCTGGGGTTGCCGAGTGCCGGCCGATCGGGCGAACCGAATTGGCCCGAAACGCTTACCATCGGCACGGCGTCGCCGGGCGGCACATACTACCAATATGGCGAGGGCCTCGCTCGCTTGCTGAGCCGCAAGTTAGGTCTGCCGGTTATTGCGCGTCCGACCGAGGGGGCGGCAGAAAACATCAAGCTGCTCGAAAGTGGCGAGATCCAATTGGCATTTGTCACCCTGGGCATCGCACAGCAGGGATGGAATGGCACTGGAGATTGGACCGCCGGCCGGCAATTCCGCACTGCGCGGGCCTTGTTCCCGATGTACGACACACCGTTCCAGTTCATTGTGACGTCTGATTCTCCCCTGCAATCGATTGCCGACTTGGCGGGAAAGCATGTGGGGATCGGCCCGGAGGGCGGCACGGGCGGTATCTATACCCCACTCATGTTCAAGGCGCTCAGCATCAGCGCGCCGTTCATCACGGGAAGCTGGGCTGATCTCGCGGCGCAACTTAGCGCACGCAGACTCGACGCATTGGTTATGGTCGCCGGCCCTCCCGTCCCCGAGGTCGCCGAGCTCGAAAAAAAGGGCAACATTCGCTATCTGGCCTTGACGCCAAACCAGAAAGTTTCTGTGCGCGTGACACTTCCAGAGATGACATCTTCTTTCATTGCAGCGGGCACCTATCCATCGTTACTGCGCGACTATCAGACTCTCGGAATCTATAATTTCGCGGTCGCGCGTCCCGATCTGCCTGAAAACCTCGCTTATGCGATCCTAGAGGCGGTCTTCACCAACTCCGACGCAATGATGCAGATTCATCCTGCGGCAGCAGAGACCGTTGCGGCCAATTTCACGCGCAACACGATTCTGCCGTTTCATCCTGGGGCGGCGCGTTGGTACAACAACAACGCTGTGTCTGGTGGTCTTCGAGGTGACTAAAGTCCAGTCGGGCGAGCAGTGCTGTAGTGGAAAAATCTTCAAAACTTGTCCTGGCTTTCTTCGCCTTCTTCATTCCCACGGTTTCCGTCAACGCGGAAACGCCGTGCCAGCGTCTCAGATATGGGGACGGTGAATACACCGTGTGCGAGGTAGATCTGCGACGACAGTCCGTCAGGCTATTCTGGAAAAAACCTGACGGGCGTCCTTATGGGTATCCTTCTTCCTTGCCGAAAACGTTCAACGATAGTTCAACGCACCTCCTTTTTGCGACAAACGGCGGCATGTACCACGAGGACAACTCTCCGGTCGGCTTATACGTCGAGGGAGGTCGGGAACTCGTGCGGGCCAATACGAACTCAGGTCCCGGCAACTTCCACATGAAACCAAATGGCGTGTTTTACGTCCACGGAGAAATTGCCGGCATCCTGGAAACCCGGGCGTTCCTTAAGCGAAGGCCTCAGGTAGACTTCGCAACCCAGTCAGGACCGATGCTGGTCTTGGACGGCAAAATGCATTCTCGTTTTGTCCAGAACGGCGGATCAAGAAAATACCGGGCCGGTGTTGGAAGCCGCGACCCAAACTCAGTCGTGTTTGCCATATCAGAATCTGAAATTTCGTTCGCCGAGTTCGCGCAACTCTTCCGAGATAAGCTTCTCTGCAAGAACGCTCTGTTTTTGGACGGCGGTAGCGCGACCAGCTTTTATTCACCTGCGCTGAAGCGGGCTGGCAACTTCCTATCGCTCGGCCCGATAATCGGTGTATACGGACCAAATTGATACGGCTGCCTCCACGCTCGAGTGTCCGCTTTGGCTCATGAGCTGACATGTGCGCAGCAATTCGGTCGCTACTCGATCACCAGACTTCCCTTGTGTCCGATATCATCGGAACGGCACGTGATGTACGGAGGAGTACCCGATGGCAAAATTTGCCAATATTCTCGAAACGGTCGGCCATACACCGGTCATCCGCATCAACAAACTGGCGCCGAAAGGCATCAATCTCTTCGTGAAAAACGAAGCGTTCAATCCGCTCGGCTCGGTCAAGGACCGTCTCGCGCTCGGGGTCATTGAGGCCGCGGAAAAATCGGGTGAGCTCAAACCCGGACAGACAGTGATTGAAGCCACGTCCGGCAATACCGGGATCGGTCTTGCGATGGTCTGCGCGGCGAAAGGCTATCCGCTGGTTGTCACGATGGCGGAAACCTTCAGTGTCGAGCGCCGCAAGCTCATGCGATTCCTCGGCGCCAAAGTGGTGCTCACACCTGCGGCCGATCGTGCCGTCGGAATGGTCAACAAAGCGGTCGAGCTTGCGAAAACGCATGGCTGGTTCCTCACCCGCCAATTCGAGAACGAGGCCAACCCAGACATGCACTCGCGCACGACGGCCCGGGAGATCATCGATGATTTCAAGGGCGAGAGGTTAGACTATTGGGTCACCGGATTCGGAACCGGTGGCACGCTCAAGGGCGTCGCTCGTGTGCTCGCCAAGGAACGACCAGATACGAAAATCATCGTGTGCGAGCCTGCCGATGCGCCGATGCTATCAAGCGGCGCGAAGCAGGAACGCAATCCGGATGGTTCGCCGGCCAAGCCGAATCCGGCATTCAAGCCACATCCGATGCAAGGCTGGAGTCCTGATTTCATTCCAAAGATAACGGGTGACGCCGTCGACATGGGCGTGATCAGCCGGATTCTCACCATAGCCGGGCCGGACGCCATGAAATGGAGCCGCGAGCTCGCACAGAAGGAAGGCATCTTCGTCGGCATCACGGCCGGCGCAACATTCGCCGGCGCGCTCGAGGTCTGCAAGAGCGCAAAGGCAGGTGACACCGTCCTGTGCATGCTGCCGGACACCGGCGAGCGTTACCTGTCGACGCCCCTCTTCAATGACATCGGCGTGGACATGAGCGAGAATGAATTGAACATCTCCAATTCGACGCCGAACTACCGATTGCCGTCGAAGGCGGCCTGATTTTCCAGCCCAGGAGCACATGCAAGGCATCTGCCGAGACAGGCTTTAACTAAGGGTCAATAGCGGAATTTCCCGGTCTCTGTACTGTAATTCCTAAAGCTGCTGCCGTTTCAATTCGTGCTGGGCGCTCGCAATGACCAAGACACATCGCCCGTGGTATTCGGTCCTGTACATTCAGGTTCTGATTGCCATCGCTGTCGGGATTTTCATCGGTCATTTCTGGCCCGACCTTGGCAAGGCTCTCAAGCCTCTCGGGGACGGCTTCATCGCGCTCATCAAAATGATGATCGGCCCGGTCATTTTCTGCACGGTCGTGCACGGGATCGGTTCGATGCGCGACCTCAAAAAGGTCGGCCGCGTTGGCGTGAAAACCCTGTTTTATTTTGAAGCGGTTTCGACGCTCGCACTCATCATTGGACTGATTGTCGGCGAAGTGCTGCAGCCCGGCAAAGGCTTCAACATCGATGTGGCAAGCCTCGATCCCAAGGCTGTCGCGGGTTACGTCACCAAGGCGAAGGAAGAGGGCATCGTCGCGCATTTGCTGGCGATCATTCCCGATACATTCATGAGCGCCTTTGCCAAGGGAGATCTGCTCCAGGTTCTGCTTATTGCCATCCTTTCAGGTTTCGCGATCTCGCGCCTCGGTGATCTTGGCGAAAAGATCAACAGCGTCATTGACGCGATGGCCCAGATTTTCTTTGGCATCATCCGCATCATCGTGAGGGCCGCGCCAATTGGAGCGCTTGGCGCGATGGCGTTCACCGTCGGGGCCTATGGCGTGGCGTCGCTTGTCAACCTGTTGCAGTTGATCGCGACGTTCTACCTGACGAGCCTGCTGTTTGTTCTGGTCGTCCTCGGCACCATTGCGCGATTCGCGGGCTTTTCCATCCTGCGCTTCCTCGCATACATCAAGGATGAATTGCTCATTGTGCTCGGGACGTCTTCGTCCGAAACCGTGCTCCCGCACATGATCCAGAAGATGGAGCACCTCGGCGCCTCGAAGTCGGTGGTTGGACTGGTTATCCCGACGGGATACAGCTTCAATCTCGACGGCACCAACATCTACATGACCCTGGCGACGTTGTTTTTGGCGCAAGCCACCAACACCCACCTGACACTCGGTCATCTGCTTGGCATTCTCGTGATCGCAATGGTCACCTCAAAAGGCGCATCCGGCGTCACCGGCGCGGGATTTGTGACGCTTGCAGCGACCCTCGCAATCGTGCCGGATGTACCGATCGAGTCGCTCGCAATCCTGGTCGGCATCGACAAATTCATGAGCGAGTGTCGCGCCCTCACCAATCTGGTTGGCAATGGCGTTGCAACGATTGTGATCAGTCGATGGGAGGGCGAGCTCGACGTGGATAAGTTACACGAGACGATGGCCCATCCGATCACCGTTGGCGAGGAACTGGAAGCGCAGTCCGCGTAAGCGTGGTTGCGTTATTCCAGACCAAATCCTCGCGGCACTATTGGTGAATATCGGCCGCGATGCTTTCCATCGGAATTGCAAACTCGCAGCGCAATCCTTCCGGCGTGAAATAAAGCCTGGCCTCGCCGCCGAGCTCTGCGGAAACACTTCCTTCGATGAGCTTGGAACCGAAGCCGCGATGCTCGGGTTCGACCACCGGCGGCCCGCCCTTTTCAAGCCACTCGATGCGCAGAACTTGCCGGTCGTCATCGGTGCGTACCGGTTGCCACTGAATTTCAATGCTCCCAGCGGGAATGGATAGCGCTCCATATTTTGCCGCGTTGGTCGTAAGTTCGTGCACCGCCATCGCCAGCGTCAGCACCGCGCGCGGCCGCAAAACGAGATCTTCGCCGCGGAGAACAACGCGTCCGGCGCCGGCATAAGGTGCGAGGCTTCCCGAGAGCAGGTCGCGCAAATCGGCGTTTTCCCAATGGTGCATTGTGAGCTGGTCATGCGCCTTGGACAGCGCGATCAAGCGGCCTTCGAAGCGCTCGCGAAAAGCGGCCGGGGTGTGCGCCCCGCGCGCGGTCTGCGCCGCCAGTGACTGCACCGTGGCAAGCGTGTTTTTCACGCGATGATTCAATTCATCCATCAGCAGTCTCTGCCGCTGCTCTGCCTGCTTGCGCTCGGTGATGTCCTGAACGACGCGCACGATATATTGCAACCGATCTTCGGCATCGCGGACCGGCGAGGAATGCACGGAGAGCCAGATCACACGGTTGTCACGACGGACGAAACGCTTCTCGACCGAGTAAAATTCAAGCTCGCCGGCGATCTGCTTGCGAAATGCCTCCCGATCAGGATCGGCATCGTCCGGATGGGTGTAACGAAACAATCGACCAGCCAGAAGCTCCTTGCGACTGAAACCGGTGATAGCGCAGATCGATTCATTGACACGCAGAAAACGCCCGTCGGGATCGACTTCGGAAATGCCAATGGCGGCGTGTTCGTAAGTGGCCGCAAGCCGCTGGTCCTGCTCGAGCGCATGCAGACGCGAACGTTCGAGTGCGGCGTCGGCCCGCTTGCGCGCCGTGATGTCGAGAAAGCAATTGACCGCTCCCACCAGCTCGCCCTTAGCGTTGCGAAGGGGATCGATGTTGACGGATACGATCAGCGTGGACCCGTCCGCATGTTCGACGATCCGCTCGACGTCGCGCACCGGCTGTCCGGTCGCAAGCACCTCAGCAACGAGAGAACGCGCGGCCGGCGCCCCATCCAGATCGAAGAAGCGGGCAGTTTCCCTGAACTGTTCGTGCGTTTGTCCGGGACTTGGCGCGCCACCCCAAACGGCCACGGCGTGACGATTGTATTGAAGGATTGTCCCCTCGGCATCGCAGATGAACGTCGCGATCGGCAACAACTCCAGTATGCCGTCGGATGCCCGAAGCATCGCGCTCAGCAGCGACGGAATGTGGCGGGTGCCGGAATGGCTCCGCTCATTGGAATCAACCATCCGCACGCCTCCGCGTGGACTCAATTCCCCAACCCCCGGGGCGCAACGATCAGAGTCAAAAATAATTTGTCAATGGCACGGCCGGCATGTGACCGGATTACCGCCGCAAGTCACGGTCAGGATGCGGTTTTCGTTACCTTGTTTGCCGGTGCAGAACCGATCCAATGATCGATGAAAGCGGCAAGCCAGTTGCGCGACGCGAGATCGTGTACGGCGCGGTCGGCGATGTGCTCGTGGCGTTGCTTGGCGCCGGGCAATTCCATGCGGTGCGCGCCCCGCACCAGCCAACGATACATCATTGCGTGCGTTACTTCCGGATGAAATTGCAGGGCGTAGCCGGTGCCATAGCGAAATGCCTGCACGGAGAAGGCGTCGCCTTCCGCCAGCAACTCGCTTCCGGACGGCAGCTCGAACCCTTCTCGATGCCACTGATAGACGTGGTCGGGCCAATCCGCGCAGACCTTGCGGCCGGCTTCGGTCGGCCGGATCGGATAGTAGCCGACCTCGGCGTGACCCTGCGGATGCGGGAGCACGGGGGCGCCAAGATGGCGCGCGAGCATCTGCGCGCCGAGACAGATGCCGAGATACGGCTTCTTGTCCCGCAGCGGCACGCCGATCCAATCGATTTCCCGGCGGACAAAGTCCTCATTGTCGTTCGCGCTTTGCGGGCCGCCAAAAATCGCCGCGCCGGCGTGGTCATCCATCGTCTCAGGCAGAGGATCGCCGAAACGCGGGCGCCGAATGTCGAGCGGGTAGCCGAGTTTCGCCAACGTCTGGCCGACGCGGCCCGGCGAGGAATGCTCCTGATGCAGAATGAGAAGTACGGGCTTCAGCATGGATGATTCGGCGAGTGCTCCCGTTGCTGACTAGTACCCGCTTTGGCGGGCTTTGCAACACGAGCAAAGTGGACGCGGCTATGCCGATCGCGCTGATCTGCGCCGCTTTTGCCGATGATCCACAAAGCTGAGGATCACGCTTCGCGGGATGATGCGGATCAGGAATGTAGCCAGCTTGTTGATGGCCCCGGGCACAACCGTCCGGCGTCCATCCATCAGACCGCGATAGCCGGCTTCAGCCACCTGCTCCGCCGACTGCATCAGAAAACTCGGTCCCATTGCACTTTTGCTGAGACCGGCACGGTCGGCAAATTCGGTCGGCACCGGCCCGGGACACAGCACGGTAACGCGGATTCCGCGTGGCTTGAGCTCGCTGTGCAAGGCTTCGGAAAACGACAGAACATAGGCTTTCGTTGCGTAGTAAACCGCCATTCCCGGCCCGGGCAGAAATCCGGCCATCGAGCCGATGTTCAGCAGCCCGCCGCGGTGGCGGGCGAGGCTGTCGACAAAGGCAAGCGACAGCTCGGTCAACGCGCGCACGTTGAGATCGATCATCTGCAATTGTTCTTCGTGATCGAGCGTGCTGGCGGCTCCCACCAGGCCGAAGCCTGCGTTGTTGACCACGAACTGCGGCTCAACGCCTTGTGCCGTCAACGCATCGCCGATCACGCGCGCGATTCCAGGTTTCAGCAGGTCGGCCGCGACGACAATCGGTCGAGGCGCGCCGGTTGCAGCAATTTCGTCAGCCAGCGCACGCAGCCTGTCTTCCCGTCGCGCAACGAGCACCAACTCGTGTCGGTCCCGCGCGAATACGCGGGCCAGCTCCGCCCCGATTCCCGCGGAAGCTCCGGTGATCACAGCCACTGGCCGCAAATTGCTCATTGCCAATCGCGATCCTCATGCGATCGGCCGCCCGATCTGGAGCGGCCGATTGAGATTGTGCGCGTCTAAGCGACTTTGGGATCGAGTCCTTCGAGCGAGCGTCTCGCCGGCTCAACACCCCAGAAGTAGACAGCGATAATCTGAATCACGACCAGGCCGATCATCAACCACACCACGCCCGGCAGCTGATAGTTGACCATCAGATAGCCGACAACGAATGGAGACACCACCGTGGCTCCGCGGCCCAGCGTGTTGCAGATGCCGTTCGCGCGCAGACGGATCTCGGTCGGAAAGAGTTCGGGCGTATAGACGCCGAAGAGGATCGCCGTCTGGATGTAGATCGCGACGATCAGGATCGCGCCGACCGAGAGCACGATCACCGGATCGGATGCGGCGTTGAAATGCGAATAAACCCAACCGGCGGCGATGGTGAGAAACGATGCGCCGATAATGCTCCAGCGCCGCCCGATGTAATCCGATAGAACCGCACCGAACGCGCAGCCGACGAGAGAAGCAGCGGCCAGCACGACCGTGTAGCCGAGCGAGTTGGTGATCGTGAGCCCCTGGCGGAGGAAAAACTGCGGCAGGAAAATCACGAAGCCGAAGATCAACGTATTGATCGTTATCAGCACCCAGCAGCCGACCAGCAGGCGCTGCAGGATCGGCGGCTTGAATATCGCGGCGACAGTCAGTCGTGGCGTTGCGACGGCAGGCCTCGGCGCCAGCAGCGGGCCGCTTGTCGCCTGCACTTCCTTTTCGATGGATTCCATCAGAGCTTCTGCCTCGGCGGTGCGACCCTGCGCTTCAAGCCAGCGGGGCGACTCTGGAAGATTTTTACGTAGATACCAGACGATCAGCGAGCCGATGCCGGCGATGATGAACATTGGACGCCAGCCCCAGGTGGGGATGATCAAAAACCCGAGGATCGCGGTTACTGGGAATCCGGCGACAACAAGAAACGCCATGAAGGAAAGCCAGCGTCCGCGAGACTGCGGTGGAACGAATTCCGTCAGCGTCGAATAGCCGACGACGATTTCGGCGCCGAGGCCAAGTCCCTGCACGAAGCGACAAGCGATCAGCTGGTTCATGTCCTGCGCGAAAGCCGCGGCAAACGAGGCAAGGCCGAAAATGAGAAGGTTGATCTGATAGGTGAAGCGTCGACCATATTTGTCGCCGACGAAGCCGGTGACGAAAGAGCCGATCGTCATGCCGACAAAAGTCAGGGAAATGAACTGCAGATTTTGCGGCAGCGTTGAGAACTTGGTCTGGGTTGTTGAAGCGAGCACGCTGGCTGCGACGTAGAGATCGTACCCGTCGAAAAACATCCCGGCCCCGACCAGCCAGAAAATCCGGTAATGAAACGATGAGATCGGCAGCCGGTCGAGACGCGCACCGGCATTGACAGTCGTAGCCATCGGTTCCCCTCCCCGTGGGATTGCAAAGTGAGACCGGTCTGCGCCGGTTCGCGCGTGATGGTAACCGAGGCGCCGCGCGTGCGCCATGGCCCCATGCGGCCGCGGAGAAGCCTCCGCCGCACCTGTCAATAACAAGCAGCCGTGGGATTTAGTCCAAGTCCGGCTTTGCCCGGCTTTCGCCGTGACGGCGGGATTATTCTACGCTCTTGCCCTTGCGATAGCTCTCTTCGAGCAGCCGCAGGTTGTTCTGCACGTATTTGTTGCCGGGATCCTTGCGCTGTGCAGCAGCGAGCGCCGCGTGCGCACGCTTGTAGTCACCACGCAACATGTACGAGAAGCCCTGGTTGTTGAGAATCTCGACGGTCGGTCCAACGATGCCGACCGCCTGACCATAGGCGCGGTCGGCGAGATCAAACCGGCGCAGGCGATCATAGGAGGCGGCAAGGCCGATCCAGGCCTCGGCATCGCGCGGATGCTTCTCGACCGCGGCACGGAAATGCTTTTCGGCAAGACCGTAGTTGCTCGTGCGGAAATATTTCTTGCCGAGACTCAACTCATCGTATGGGTCGCTGCCGAGAAGACCCTTCACCGGTTTTCCCGGCACACCGCCTTGCTCGACGACTGTGCCGGTCGTGTCGTCGGCTGCTTGTGCGGAGTCCGGTGCCTCGGCGCTCGCCTGCGCCTCGGACGCGTCAGCGGCCGGCGACTTCGATGCAAAAATATTGGAAAGGCCGTTTGAGGTGCTGCACCCCGCCAGCCACAGCGCGGCCGCGGCGACGGTCAGTCCTCGGGCAATTCCAGTAAACATGCCAACGCCTTGAGCGGTCGCCGGTAACGGGACGCCGCCAAGCTAGGGGAGGATGGTTAAGAATACCTTCATCCTCGACCTGCGGTGGTATCTCGGTGGGTTAGTCGCGATGCTCTAGAAGTAGCCGCCCACGTGCAGGCGCACGATGACAGGCAGCAGAATGACCACGAAAAGCACCGGGAAGATGCAGACCATCATCGGCACCGCCAGCTTGGCCGGCAGGGCATAGGCTTTCTCCTCGGCGCGCGACAGGCGCTTGTGGCGCATGTCATCGCTGTAGACGCGCATGGCATCGGTGATGCTCGAGCCGAGATCGATCGACTGGTTGATCAAGGTCGCGAACGCGCGCGCTTCCTCCAGCGCAAGCCGGTCGGCGAAATGTTCAAGCGCATCCTTCAACGGACGGCCCGCGCGGATCTCGAGGTTGGTCAGATGAATGTTGGCGCTGAGCGAGGGATAGCCCTGGCCGATTTCCCGGCCGACGCGCTCAAGCGACGCTTCCATCGACAGGCCGGAGTCCGCGCACACAACAAGCAGATCCATGAAATCCGGAAAACCCGAGCGGTGCTCGAGCGCCCGCGCCTTGATGCGCCTGTCGATATACATGCTCGGGCCGACGTAACCCGCGAGACCGCCCGCCACGACCATCAACCAGAACATCGTGCCGCCGCTCGTCGGACGCATCATCGGCAACACAAAAAATACGAAAGCGGCGAGGCCGATGGCCAAGACCGTGCGCCCGATGAAGAAGAACGCGACGCCACGCGGATCGTAGATGCCGGCCTGAACGAGCCGCCGGCGTAGCACCTTCATGTTTTCTTCGTTCGCCTCGGAATAGTGCTTGGTGGTGTAGTCGATGAGCTTGCCCAGCGCCTTCGCACTGGAGTCCTGGAGCGAGCGCCCATGCCCGCGGCGCTCATCATCATTCATGATGCGCGAGGTGCGTTTCTTGACGGCGCCACGCACGCGCACCGCGGCCATCAGCGAAAACGCCAGCGTGCCCGCGGCAAGAAATATCAGCAACGCCATGAACAAGGTGTTGCTGTCGCTGAGCATGTTTCCGAATACGTCCAGGATCGTGTCCATCGATCAGATCCTGAAGTTGACCATGCGGTACATGATGAAGTTGCCGACGCCCATCCAGCATCCCGCCAGCGCAAGGCATATCTTGGTCATATCCTCATGCCAGACGCTCGCGTAGAACGTCGGCACCAGAAACTGGATGACCGCGAACATGCCGATCGGCAGCGAAGAAAGAATTAAGGCGGAGGCGCGGCCTTCGGCGGCCAGCGCGCGAATCTTGCGGCGCATCTTGAAGCGCTGGCGGATCACCGCCGAAAGATTTTCGAGGATTTCGCCAAGGTTGCCACCGGTCGATCGCTGAATGGCGACCGCGGTCACGAACAGCGGCAGGTCGTCGGTCCCGATCCGGTAAAACAGATTGCGCATCGCCTGTTCGAGATCCGAGCCGTAGGTCAGTTCGTCGGAGACGATACCGAACTCCGTGCCGATCGGATCCGTCATCTCGCGCGACACCATGGATATCGCGATCGGCACCGGATGGCCGGCCCGCAGCGAGCGAACGATGATGTCGATGCCGTCGGGAAACTGCGCACTGAATTTTTTCTGCCGGCGTCCGCGCAGGAACTTCAGCACCAGCGGTGGCAGGGCGAGACCGCAGAACAGCGAGGCAAGGACAGCTTGAAATACATCGCCCCTGAACGTCAGGACGGCCACGAACACCGCGATGGCACCGACCACGATGACGATAATGAGCCGACTGAAGCCGATTGTGAGACCGGACTGCAGCAGGAGCTTGTTGAAGCTGACGATCGGCAAGCGATATTCGCCGCTGCTGGTCAGGCCGCGCTCGCGCCGCAACTGCACCAGAACGCTTTCGCGATCGGTCTTCCCGTCCATCACCTTGAGGCGACGGTTGATGTTCTTGCGATAGGAAGCGTTGTTGTAGACGAGCAGGTAAATGCCTTCCGCGAACATCGCCGCGGATAGTCCGATCAGCAGTAGCAGCAGATGACTTGAGTCGAGGTTGAACATGGCCGTTCAGAGCGGCTGAGAGGGATCGAAATAGTTGCCGGGGACCTTGATGCCCTGGTTCGCGAGATGCGCCAGGAAGCGCGGGCGAACGCCCGTCGCCTGGAATTGCCCCTGCACGGTGCCGTCCGGCGCGGTGCCGGTCCGCACGTACTTGAAGATTTCCTGCATCTGAATGATGTCGCCCTCGAGGCCGGTGACTTCGGCAATCGAGGTGACCTTGCGCCGGCCGTCCGACTGGCGCTGCAGCTGAACGATGAGCTGAATGGCGTTGGCGATCTGGCTGCGGATCGAAGCAACTGTCATCGGCAGCCCGGCCATGCCGATCATCTGCTCGAGACGCGAGATTGCATCGCGCGGCGTATTGGCGTGGATCGTCGCCATTGAACCTTCGTGACCCGTGTTCATCGCCTGCAACATGTCGAAGGCTTCTTCGCCACGGCACTCGCCGAGGATGATCCGGTCGGGACGCATACGCAGCGCGTTCTTGACCAGTTCGCGCTGGCGGATTTCGCCCTTGCCCTCGATGCTCGGCGGGCGCGTTTCCATCCGGCCGACATGCGGCTGCTGCAGCTGCAATTCGGCGGCGTCTTCGATGGTGAGCAGGCGCTCCTTCTCGGAAATGAAAGCCGACAATGCGTTGAGCATGGTCGTCTTCCCCGAGCCGGTGCCGCCGGAAATGATGGTGGTCACGCGCGACTTCACCGCGGCCGCGAGTACCTCGGCCATCGGCGGACGCAGCGCCCCAACGTCGACCAGTTTGTTCAGGTTGAAGGGCTTCTTGGAAAACTTACGGATCGAGACCAGCGGGCCATCGACACCGATCGGCCGCACCGCCACGTTGACGCGTGAGCCGTCCTGCAGGCGCGCGTCGCACAGCGGATGCGATTCATCGACCCGCCGGCCAACTGCGGACACGATCTTGTTGATGATGCGCAGCAGGTGCTGCTCGTCCTTGAAGCGCACCGACAGCGGCTCGAGGATGCCGTGGCGTTCCACGTAGACGCATTCGTGACCGTTGATCAGGATATCGTTGATGCTAGGATCCTTGAGCAGCGGCTCGAGGGGGCCGAGCCCCGTCATCTCATCGAGAATTTCCGAAACGAAGTCGTTGAGCTCCTGCGTGTTCAGCGCGAGCCGCTCGACCAGCACATATTGCGACACGAGCTGCTGGACGTGCCGCCGGATTTCTTCCTCGGGCACCTTGTCCAGCGCCGAAAGATTGATTTCCTCGATCAGCCGGCGGTGCAGCCGTACTTTGGCATCGAGCAACCTGTCACTCAGCAGCGGGCTTTCGGCCGGTTGTGCGGTGCTCGCCTGCTCCGGAGCAGGCGTCTCCGGCGAAACGGTCCATGACACGCCGCCGAGCGCGGATGGCTGCGCTTCTTCGGGCGCGGGCAACTCGGGCGTCGGCGTCCGGCGCGCGGTGAAACGGCCGATCATGCTAGCCCCCGCCTACGGAAAGCTTGAGCTTCTTCATGAGCGGCATGGCCTGTCCTTCGGGCACCACCTTCACGACCGCAGGGTCGAGGACGAGCTTCTTGAGCTCGATGGTGATCTTGTTGCCCGGTTTGACTTCATCCAGCGGGACTCCGCGGTCGATCGCTTCGCGGACCAAAGCGTAGTCGTTGGGAATGGCGCTGAGGAATGCATCGCCTAAAGTTTGCGCGAGGTCGCCGCGGCGCAGACCTGAATCGAACACACGCTGCGCGAAGCGGTTGACGATCACCTGCGGATTCGGTCCGTCACCCAGCCGCTCCCTGATCGCCGCTACCAGTGCTTTGGCGTGGCGCAGGCCCGGCACAGTCGTTTCGCTGACGATAAAGAGCTTGTTCGAACCCAGCAGCACGCTGTCGGTCCAGGAGAACCAGGTGCGCGGCATGTCGAACACGACATATTCGAAGTTGCTCGACACTAGATCGAGCAGGCGCGTCACCACATCCGGATCGAACGAGCGCATCTCGGCCGGACGATTGGGCGCCGCTACGACCGCGAGCCCTGACGCATGATACGAGAGCATGACCTCGAGCAGCTGCCTGTCGAGACGATCTGGCCTCGGTTCGATTTCCGCCAGATTGAGACGCGGCTCGAGGTCGAGATAGTCGGCGACCGAGCCGTGCTGAAAATCGAGATCGACCAGACACGTCGACGGCTTTACGCGCGGCCCGCCGCTGTTGAGAAGGATCATCGCGCTCTGCACGGCGAGGGTCGTGACACCGGCGCCGCCGACTGCGGGCAGAAAAGTAAAGATCTTCGCTTCGGTGGGCTCGGCTCCTCCGCGCGATCCTTTTGAGACGCGTGCGCAGGCCCGCACTAGATCGACCGGCTCGACCGGTTTCACCAGAAAGTCGGCCGTGCGCATCTGCAGGAGTGTGCGTGCGACGTGTTCGTCGAAACTCTGCGTCACCGCGACGACCGGAGGCCATGTGCCGACGCGTGCCATCAGCCGGGCGAGCCCGTTCATCTCATCGGCGCGGCTCGCATCGATATCAACGACCACCACGGTCGCGCCGGTAACGTCGAGCGTATCGCTATGCTCGGCGAGCCGACCGGAGACCAGTGACAGTTCGATCGCGCTCGATGCGCCAAAGGTCGCGCGGACCAATTCTTCGAACGCAGCGTCGGCGGTCAAGACCACCACGCGGGTCCGATTTGTTTCCGGAGGGCGACCAATGCGCATGACGCAACTGCACTTTCCGTTATTTCACCGGGGCGGCCGGGGCGGTCACAGGCGGGCCAACCGGGGCGCCGTTGTTCTGTGACATCGCACCCTGCGCATCCTGGTAGGCGCTGGATGTACCGACGCCGCGCGGCGGAATGACCCGGCCGGTCCGATATCGCTCCATCGCGGTCTGCATCTTCGCGCCGTTGAAAGCGATATTTCGGTTCGCGCTCTCAAGCGGCCACGGATCGACCATATGCGTCACGGCATCTGTCGCCACCGCATTGCCTCCGGAGAGCGCAATGGTGTCGCGGCGGTCGAGATACTCCCCGTAAGGCGAGCAGCCGCCGAGCACCGAGAGCAGCGCGCCGAGGGCGAATGCGTGCACTTTGTTACTGAATGGTCGCATTGGATTCCCCCTTCGGCAGGTCGATCATGTGTCCGGTGAACGGCTTGTCCGCGGCGACGGCCACGCGGGCTGTGGCGGGCGTCAGCTTGCGCGCCTGTTCACGCGTGATCTCGTTCTTGCCCATCAGGAAGAAGTCGACGTCGTTCGGCGGCAATGTGTCGTCCGTCGGCGCCTTGATTTCGTCCCCGGGCCGCGCCGGACGCACGAGGCGCGGCGTGACGATGATGGCAAGGTCGGTTTCGTTCTTCTGATAGGACTTGCTGGAGAACAGCGTGCCCAGAACCGGGATGCTGCCAAGCCACGGCAGCTGCTCGATTGCGTTCTTGTTGTCGCTCTGCAGCAGGCCGCCGATGACGAAGCTCTGACCGTCGCGCAGTTCCACGGTGGTCGAGGCGCGACGCACGATCAACGCCGGCACGGCAACACCGTTGCTGACCGAGACGGTGTGGGTCGTGTCGATCTGGCTGACTTCCGGTTCGATCTTCAGGTTGATCAGGCCGCGTCCGAGCACAGTCGGCGTAAAGGCGAGGCCGACACCGTATTTCTTGTAGTCGACCGTGATCTGCCCGAACGAGCCGGAGACCGGGATCGGATACTCGCCGCCGGCGAGGAAGCTCGCTGTGTCACCGGACAGAGCAACGAGATTCGGCTCCGCCAGGCTGCGGGCAATGCCCTTTTCTTCGAGTGCGTTGATCAGCACGTCTGTTTTGACGCCACCCGCCACAAGGCGGGCGATGAGAAAGCCGAATGGCGAGGCTCCCGAGATCACGCCTGCGGCCGTTTCCGCAGCGATCGAGGTCGGGCTGATCGGCAGATTGTTCGAACTCACGCGGTTGCCGACGTTGAGGATGCTTTTGTTGCCGACCAAGTTCCACTGCACGCCCAGCTCGCGGCCGGCCGTGCGTGAAATCTCGATGAAGCGCACCTCCAGCATCACCTGCTGCGGCGACATCACCGAGACACTGTTGATGATTTCCGGTCCGAACTGGCGCGCGATCGTAACCGCCTTGTCGAGCGTTGAGGCATCGATGACCTCGCCCGACAACATGATGCGGCCGTTGACGGTGGACGCCTTGATCAGCGAACCCGGGAAGCGGCGGCGCAGCTCATTCGTCAGACGGGTGATGTCGTACGACACTTCGACGTCGAAGATGCCAATCAGCTTCTTGCCCTCGGCGTAAACCGAGACGCGGGTCGTACCGATCTTTTTGCCCAGGATCGACAGCGCGTGATCGGTCAGCGGATTGACGTCCGCGACTTCCGGATCGCCGACGATGAGGTCGACAAACGCGGTGTCGGTGCGCACGTCTTCCGACTTGCCGATCGGCACGGTGAGCATGATGGTCCGGTCGTTGCCGGCGATCTGGATCGTGCGTGATTCCGCGGCATACGCTTCCCCAATCATGCCGAGGATCGACGCAGCGAGGGCAACGGCCAGCGCGATCACAAGATCGCGCAGCCAGTTGCCACGCTTCGTGGCCCTGTCCGCAGCGCGCCAGCCGAAGCCGGCGCCGATGTCACTATGCTTATTCACGACACGCTCCCCCACCCCTGGTGATCACAAGCCCGGACTTACCAGGCCACTTGCCTCCGCTCCGCCGCGACCGAAGCCCCATTCGTTTCCTCGGTCGGGACGGTGTATTCCTGTTTCGCCGCCGCGCGCGTCACGACCACGGTGACCGTCGGCGCCTTTTCGGTGCTGACAGGCTCGGTGGTGCCAAGATCATTGAGCGTGACCTTGCGCGTACGAGATTCGGCGGTTTCGCCGGCCTTGCGCAGCAGCAGCGAGAGGCTGCCGACTGAAGACGCAAGCCACAATTTCTGTGCGTCGACGGTATCGACTTCGAGTGTGACGGACTTCGCCACGGTCGCTTTCGCGGCACGATCGTCCGCGGTCTGGTCGACCGCGAGCACGCGCGTGTTCTGCAACACGACCTGCGTCGTCGCATTTCCCTTTTCGAGCTGACGCGTCAGAACGACGTCGACGTGATCGCCCGGCAGCACGAAGCCGCCAACGCCTTCCACGTCGTTCACGCGGATGGTCACAGCTTTCATGCCCGGCTTGACCAGCGCCGACAGCGTCGCGCGCTGGCCGGCACCGGTGATCTTCAGCTCGAGCACCGGTTCGTTCGCTTCGATCGCGGCCAGAACCACGCGACGGCCGCCCGACACGATGTCCGAAATTTTGGCGAAGGCGCCGCTCGGCAGTGCGTTAGACGGCCACGGCACTTCCTGCAGCATCGACGCATTGAGCTCGGTGCCGAAGCGCAGCGGCTGCTTCGCAACGACGACGGTCTGCGCGGCAATCTGCGGCTTGTTGTTATTGGCGTCGAGATTCTTCGCGCGCATGTTCGCCTGGTTGTTGAGCCAGACCTGGGCGATGAACACGGCGATCAGGCCGAAGACGACAGCAAACCCGATCATGACGATGGTACTGGCGCGCACGACAAGCCTCGCTGGACGTGACCGAAATCTCGATCGGTCTGTTCGTGCGAAGACTACGAGCCAGGCAGTATTGAATTACTAATTTCACTGTCGCAATTGTCCCTATGCTGAAGAGCACATGAAGCCATAGCGTTTACGACGCGTATCCGGAAAACGATCAACTTGAGAGTAACCTTGCGCCGCATTAACAATACTGACGCGTATGTGACCGGCGCGGGTAAGGATCAATTCAGCGTGATGCCCGTGCCGGCTTTCAAAAAGCCCAGCAAATACGGGGCTCTTGCCCACGGGGAACAACGGTTGGGAAATCATCAAGACTAAGGCACGGTTAGCGAAATACAGTCGTGCCGTTGCTCCGCCGCTGGTGTTGCGGCAACATGTCTACATCTGTCATCAGCTGAAAGTCGCTACACCCGACGCCGGGCGCCGCGACGATTTCTTCCGGGAGATTTTGTCGATGTCGAAACCTCGCATTAGTTATGTCGATCCTTCGACCATTAAGGATCCGGCCATGATCGCTGAATTCGAACGTTGCGCGCGCGAGGGAACGCCGCGCCCGGAAAGCCAGGCCATTCGCGCGCACGTGCCGGCGACGTTCTGGTCGTTTGCGAACACCTGGCGCGACGTCTTCAAGAACGGCGTCGCCGATCACAAGATCAAGGAGCTTTGCCGCATCTACGTTTCGCGGTCGGTGCTGTGCGAATTTTGCGGCAATCAACGCTCGATCAAGGCGGCGAAGTCGGGATTGAAGGAAGATGACTATTCCGACCTGATCAACTTCGAGAGTTCGACGCGCTACGACGAGCGACAGAAGGCGGCGCTGGCTTATGCGGAAGCCATAACCTGGGACCTGCCGGCCACTGATGCTCTGTGGGACCGCCTGCACAAGCATTTCAGCGAACCCGAGCTCGTGGAGATTGGCTATTTCGTAGCGATCACCATGGGCCAGCAGCGCTGGCTGCGCACGCTGAATATCGAGCACCACCAGATTCTGGCCGGCACTGATGGTTCGATGGCGCCCGGCTTCGAAACTCTCGACGCGCTCCAGCGTTCAAAAGAGGCCGAGGATTACTGGGCCAAGATCAACGTCAAACCCGCAAAGCAGGCCGCCGAGTGACCAGTCAAGCCATGGCGTCTTCCGCCGTCCGATCCGCCCCTGCGTCGCAGGTTGCCAAAGGTGAGCCACGCATCCGCGTCCGCGGTCTGGGCAAGCGCTACGGAACGCTCGAGGTCTTCCGCAACATCGACTTCGACGTCGGTGAGCGCGAGATCGTCGCAATCGTCGGTCCCTCGGGCTGCGGCAAGACCACCATGCTGCGCTGCATCGACGGTCTCTTGCCGCACGATGCCGGCGAAATCCGCGTCGGCAATGAACGCGTCACGGAGCCGATCGCCGGTGTGGCGATGGTCTTCCAGCACTTCGGTCTGTTTCCGTGGAAGACCGTGTTCGAGAACGTCGCCTACGGCTTGCGAATGGCCGGCGCGCCACGTGCCGACATTGAGCGCAAGGTGCCGGAATTCATCAAGCTGGTGGGCCTGAGCGGCTTCGAGAACGCATTCCCCTACCAGATGTCCGGCGGCATGCAGCAACGCTGCGGTCTTGCTCGCGCGCTTGCGGTCGAACCAAATGTCTTGCTGATGGACGAGCCCTTTGCCGCGGTCGATGCGCAGACGCGCGAGATCCTGCAGTTCGAGCTGTTGCGCATCTGGGAGCAACGGCCGACCGCAATGGTCTTCGTCACGCACTCGATCGAGGAAGCGGTGCTGCTCGGCCACCGGGTGATCGTGCTGAAGGGACGGCCATCGAGCATTCACGAGACGATAACCATCGATCTGCCGCAGCCGCGCACGCGAGAAACCTTGCGCGAACCGCGCTTCGCCGAATTGCGCGAACAGGTTTGGGGCACGTTGATGCGGGAGGCACGCGAGGCCGAATTCCATCTCGAACGTTGAGCGTGAATAAGAAAATGAAGCTGTAGAGGGAGGATTCAATGATCCGCAGAACAATCGTATTGGCGGCGAGTGCCGCACTGCTTGCGGCGTCGCTCGCCGGAACTGCTCCGGCAGCAGCGCAAGGCAAGAAGATCGTCGTGGCCATTCCGGGCATTCCGCCGATCTATTCCGTCATGATCGCTTACGTCGCGGAGAAGCAGGGCTTCTTCAAGAAACATGGCGTCGATGTCGAAATCCGTCCGTTCGACAATGGGACGGCGGCTGCCCGTGCAGTCGTCGCCGGCGATATCGACATGGCCTGGTCACCGACACCGCCGGTGATCAACCAGGTGTCGAATGCCGATGTGCCGCTTGTGGCTGTCTACGGCATGCCCAACCCGGATTGGGTCATCGGCACCACGGAAACCGGCAAGACATGCAAGGACATTGTCGGTCAGGATGTTGGTGTCGACTCGATCAACGGTGCGCGGTCGGTGGCGCTGCGCTCGATGCTGACCGGCTGCCCCGGCGTCAAGATCGACGACACAAAGCAGATCGCACTGGGATCGACACCAGGACCCGCCCTGCTCGCCGGACAGTTAAAGTATGCCGTGCTGCATCTCGACGACCTCGCCGAAATCGAGCACCAGGGCAAGAAGCTCAACATCCTGCTGGCGATGAAGACAACCAACCCGACCAGTCACTATCTGATCATGGTCGCGCGCAAGGACAATCTGGCGAAGAACCGCGACGCCATCGTGCGCACCGTTGCCGGCATGATCGAGGCTGCACGCTTCATGCAGGATCCGAAAAATGCCGATGCCGTCGCTGAAATCGCCTCCATCACCGGACACAACAAAGAGGTGAACAAGGCAGCGCTCAAGGCATTTCTTGACATCGACTTCTGGGCCGTCAAAGACGACGGCATGCCGCGCGACAAGATCGAAGCGGTCGCTGCCCTCATGAAAAAGATCGGCTCGATCAATCCCGACAAGGAGCCGGTGAGCTACGACAAATTCGTCGATGCCAGCATCTGGAAAGATGCCAACGCAATGGTGAAGTGAGAGTTGTCGTTCCGAAGGCGCGCCGGGGGTCTGAAATCTCCACGACCCCCGGATCGCCCCGTAGCGACCAATTGATGATCGGACAGTCACCTTGCAGTCAAACGCACTTCGCCGTCACGCACCGTTCTGGTTCAGTCTTTTCGCAGGCATCGCGCTCTGGGAAATCGCCGGACGCAACTCCAGCCCGGCCTTCATGGTGCCGTTCTCGACGACGATTGTGCGTCTTTGGCAGCTGACGGTCAGCGGCAATTTCATTTCTCAACTGGCCAATTCGGCGAAACTCTTCTTTGCCGGATTTGGACTCGCCCTGATCGTCGGGATGCCGCTCGGGTTGCTCTTCGCCCGCGTTCGTATCCTGCGCATCGGCATCGAACCCTACATCATGATTCTTTACGCCACACCGATGGTGGCGTTGATTCCCTTCATCCTTTCGATGATGGGTTTCGGGTTCGCGCCGAAACTGCTGGTCGTCTTCCTGTTCGCGGTTTTTCCGGTGCTCTACAACACCGTTGAAGGCGCGCGCAGCATCAAGCCCGAACTGATCGAGGTTGCAAAGTCATTCCGCTCGAGCGAGTGGGCGCTGTGGCGCGAGGTCATGTTGCCCTACACGTTACCCTACACAATGACCGGAGTTCGTCAGGCGATCGGTCGGGCGCTGGTCGGAATGATCGCGGCGGAATTTTTCCTGTCGGCAACCGGCCTCGGTCAACTCATCATGAGTGCTTCGCAGAATTTCGATACCGGCGGCGTGTTCGCGTCAATCCTGGTCATCGGTCTGCTCGGTGTTGCTCTGACCCGGCTCGGCCTGGTCATCGAGCAGCATTTCGCGCGCTGGAGACAGTAGCGTGGCCGAACAAGCTCTCAGCACAGCCGTTGTGGCCGATCAGAAAGCGCAGAGCGCGTCGGGCGCATTGTCCGGCGCCTGGTTGCCGCGGCTGATCACGGGATTTGTCATTCTACTCACCTGGGAAATCGTGGTCCGCGCCTTCGCTCCGGCTTACGTGGCGAAGCCGACCGGCGTCATTCTGGCAATTCCGAAAGTGCTCACTGAGCCGGCGTTTCTGCAGGCATTGGGCTCGACCCTTGTGGCGGTAGCGGAAGGATTGGCGATCACCATCGTCATCGGCACGATCCTTGGATTGCTGATGGGCCGCAGCAGCATGTTCGATCGCATATTCCGCGTGTACATAAATTTCTTCAACGCGATGCCGATGATCGTCGTGTTGCCGCTGTTTTCCTTGTGGTTCGGCTATTCGAGCGGCGCCCGCATCGCGACCATCATCTTTGCCGCGATATTCGCCATTACGATGAATGTCGCGGACGGAGCCCGCTCGGTGCCGCGCGACTATCTCGAAGTCTCGCGCTCGTTCAGGTCGGGACGGTTGCGGATGCTGACCGATATCGTCCTGCCGGCCTCGATGCCTTATCTGCTCGCGGGTTTCCGGCTTGCCGCCGGCCGGGCCCTCATCGGGGCTGTCGTTGCTGAATTCTTTCTGTCGGTCGGCGGCATCGGCTATTACATTCTCTACAATTCCCGCTCCTATCACCATAACGAAGCGTTCGTCGGCGTGCTGCTGCTAGCGGCGTTCGGCGTCGGCTTCGAACTGCTGGTGAACTGGTCGACGCGGCGCTTCATGCCGTGGTATCGCCGCGACGAAAAGACGACCTAGCGGACCCACCGAAAATTACGAGGAACGTCAAATGTCATCCGACCCCTTGCTCAAGGCCGCTATCACGCATTGGGGGCCCCGCTTTGTCGCCAACGGCGTCGTCCTGACCGACTTCGAAGAGGTCACCGGTTCTATTTCCTCGTACGACGATTGGTGCAGTGCCTGGTCGGCGCGCGCCGCGCACCACGAACAGCTCGGCCGTCAGGCGCTGGCGAAAGAGCATTTCCTCACCGCGGGAGAATGCCTGCAGCGCGCCGGGGTCTACTATCATTTCGCATCGTTCCTGTTCGTGCACGATCAGGCGCAGATGAAGGCCGCTCACAAAAAGCAGATCGAATGTCGGCAGGCTTCACTTCCCCACCTGCGACCACCCGGCGAGCGTGTCGAGATTCCGTACGAAGGCAGCACTCTTGCCGGCATCTTGCGCAAGCCTGCCGGCGTCGAACGGCCCCCGGTTGTAGTGATGGCCGTCGGCCTCGACTCCACAAAAGAGGAAGGAGACGCCTACGAGGCGCCATTTCTCGCGCGCGGAATCGCTACGCTGATTTTCGAGGGCCCTGGCCAGGGCGAAGCACAATATGACTTCCCAATTCGCGGCGACTACGAGGTGCCGGTGAAGTCCGTGATTGATTTTGTGGAGAAACGTTCCGATCTCGATGCGACCAGGCTTGGCATGTGGGGCGTCAGCCTCGGCGGCTATTACGCACCACGTGCGGCGGCTTTCGACAAGCGCATCAAAGCCTGCATCGCGCTCGGCGGACCATTCAATTGGGGAGCGAACTGGGACGGATTGCCGGAATTGACGCGTCAGGCTTTTCGCGTTCGCAGTCACTGCAAGACCCCTGAGGAAGCCCGCAAGAACGCCAACACCCTGTCGCTCGAGGGCGTGGCGCAGAACATTACCTGCCCACTGTTCATCGTGAACGGCCGGCTGGACCGCATCGTTCCGGCCAAGGACGCGGAACGCCTGGCCCGCGAAGCCAAGGGGCCGGTCGAACTGATGATGATCGAGGATGGCAACCACATCGCCACCAACCGCGCGTACCGGTGGCGCTCGCAGAGTGCGGATTGGATGAAAGAACGGCTGGGAGAGCCGCGCCACCCGCTTATGCCTGCGTAAGCAGGTGCCTAAAGCGCGACAAACCCGCGCGGCACCGCGTGCATGCGCTCGATGCCGCTGTCAGTGATCACGACCATTTCGCCGGTCTGCACACCTGCCTTGCCGTCGCGGGTGACGACGTTCGGCTGGATCACGACGGTCTGTCCGGCGCGAAACGGATCCTGCGGTACCGGTCCCGCCGGGCGACTCCTGCACCCGAGGATCGGCGGAAGATAGCCACCGCCATAACCGTGCAGCAGATCATCGATGATGGTGAAGCCCGCGTCCTCGATCACGCTGGACGCCTCGATTACTTGCGATGGCGTCGTGCCAGCCTTGAGCACCGCCGCAATCGAATCGAACGCCGCATCGGCCGCGGCGTGCAGATCGCGATAAAGCTTGTTCGGCTCCCCGAGCGAAAAGCTGCGCAGAACCTGTCCGGGATGATCCCAGAACGCGGCGCTGATCTCGGCCACGACAACGTCGCCCGATTGCACGCGCCGCCGGCGCGGAAACTGACGCGGCACGCCAAGGTCGGGCGCATCCATCGCAGTGACGCCGATGTAATGAATAACGTTGATTGCGCCCTGAGAGACGTAAGCCCGC
The DNA here is from genome assembly GCA_963707615.1 of uncultured Alphaproteobacteria bacterium. GTDB lineage: Bacteria > Pseudomonadota > Alphaproteobacteria > Rhizobiales > Xanthobacteraceae > Pseudolabrys. Next base: position 389,666 of record CAVPQT010000004.1, on the reverse strand, counting down.
TCGACCAGATCGCCGAGCTCGCGTTCGTTCAGACCGGGCTTTGCACCATCGCGCAGCGCGGCCATGCCAAGATCACTGAAATGTGCGCCGATGCGCAGCCAATCGAGTTCTTCGGCCGACTTCACCTGACGCAACCGGATGTAATCGCGGCTGAGGCTTTTCGGCTTGCCGAACCTTGCCGAAAGCGCGGCGTGCTGCTCGGCGCTGACGGGGCCCATGGTTGCGACACGATTCTGTCGCGCCCCACGGCGCTCGAGCACTTCGATCGCCGCGGCGATCGATGACTCGCCGCCCCATTTGACGTCTGCCTTGTCGGCGAGGATCCGCGCCTGCGGCGCGTGGTTGACATATTGCACGAAAAGCGCGTCGCGCTCGCGCGGCGTGAATATCGCGACTGCCTCGGCTGTGACCGGCCATTGCGTGAGCCACTGCACGACCGAACCGAAGCGGTTGGCGCCACAAAAAAGCAAATGGTCGCATTCGGCGTGTGACAGCAGCGTTTCAACAGCCGTACGCCGCCGTGTCATCTCCGCTTCGGAGAAACGTGGATATTCGGCCTCAACGATGCGCGCGAGATTGGGCAAAGCGATCACGGCGTCCTCTGCCCCGTCGTCACCGGGCTTGCCCCGGTGATCCCGTTTAGATGGGCACAGCACTGCCTCCCTGATCGGGATGGCCGGGTCAAGCCCGGCCATGACAGCAATCTGCTCACGACGCCTTCTTCGGGAGTGCGACAATCATATCGAGCTCGATGCGTGCACCCGGCGACGACAGCTGGTTGATGCATACCGTCGTGCTCGCTGGACGCCAGTCGCCGAAATACTTGCCCATGGTCGCGTGCATGGCGTCGGCATCGCGGAAATCCGTCAGATACTTCGTCACCTTCACCACGTCGCGCCAGCCGGCACCGACCTCGTCGAGGATCGACTTGATCGCGTCCATAGCGCGCTTGGTCTGCTCCTCGATCGAGTGCGGGTGAATGTGCTCGGCATCGACGTGAGGATGCTTGTGATAGAGGGGCGAAGGCGTTGCGCCCGACAGGAACATGAGATCGCAGGCCCCGACAATCCGCACGGCCGGGGCATACGGCATGGTGTGTGCTTCCTCGGGTTTCGGGTGTACGGGTTCGAGCCGGACGCTCTGTTGCGGCTTGGTCATCACGGTCATCGCGGGCCTCCCATCGGCAAATAAATTCGCGCCATTTGGGACCGAAAAACGCCCTGACGCAACCGCTTCACGCGGGCCGCCTCGCGTGTTGATCACCGCGCGGGAAAGGCTAACGTGCGCCCCGACAGGAGAACCCGAATGCCCTCCACTATCCTCAATTCCGCGGTCTTCCGCGACATATTCACCACCGAAGCGATGCGGAACGTATTCTCGGACGAGAACCGCGTGCAGAAATATCTCGACTTCGAGGCGGCACTCGCGCGCGCCCAGGCCAGGCTGGGAATCATCCCGAAGGAGGCAGCCGCCGAAATCGTTCGCCATTGTTCGGCCGACAAAATCGACATGGCGAAACTCAAGGAAGCTACCGAAAGGATCGGCTACCCGGTCCTCCCCGTCGTTCAGCAACTCGTAAAGCTGTGCAAGGACGGACTCGGGGAATGGTCGCACTGGGGCGCAACCACTCAGGACATCACCGACACGGCGACCATCATGCAAATCCGCGAGGCGCTGGCGCTCGTCGAAAAAGACATCGACGGCATTTGCGATGGTCTCGCGAACCTCGCGAAAAAGTACCGCGATACGCCCATGGCCGGCCGCAGCAATCTCCAGCAGGCCGTGCCGATCACGTTCGGATACAAGATGGCAACGATGCTCGCCGCCTTCGAGCGCCATAAGCAGCGTCTCAAGGAGCTGAAACCACGCGTGCTGGTTGGCGAATTCGGCGGCGCCGCGGGCACACTCTCTTCGCTCGGCAAAGACGGCCTGAAGGTTCAGGACGAGCTGATGAAGGAGCTCAAGCTGGGGCAGCCGGAGATTTCATGGCATACGGTGCGGGATCGCATCGCGGAGGTCGGCTGCTTCCTCGGCCTCGTCACAGGAAGCTGCGGCAAGATCGCATTCGACGTCAAACTGCTGATGCAGACCGAAGTCGAGGAGGTCTACGAACCATTCCATGCGGGGCGCGGGTCGTCCTCGACCATGCCGCAGAAACGCAACCCGATTTCGTCCGTCTACATCACCGCGCAGACCGCGATGGTGCGCCAGCTTGTTGCCGCGCTGCTGGATGCCCAGGTGGAAGATCACGAGCGCTCCACCGGCCCGTGGGAAATCGAGTGGATCGCGCTGCCGGAAATTTTCATGTTGTCCGCCGGCGCCCTCTCGCAAACGCGGTTCCTCGTCGAGGGCCTCCAGGTTAACGAGAAAAAAATGCGCGAGAACCTCGACATCACCAAAGGGCTGATCATGTCGGAAGCGGTGATGATGGGGCTCGGTGCCGAGCTCGGTCGCAACAAGGCGCACGATCTGGTCTACGACATTTGCCGCGACGTCGTGAAAACCGGCCGCCCGCTGATCGACCTGCTCGCCGAAGACAAGGAGATCAGCAAGTACGCCGACCGCAAGAAGCTGGAACGCCTGGTCGACCCGGCCAACTATCTCGGCGTGGCCGGCGAGATGGTCGACCGTGTGCTGAAGATGCGAAAATCAGGATTCACGTCTTCGGCATCGTTCGCCAGATTGCGAACGCCACGGCGAGCGTTGCCGCACCGATCAGCAGGAACAGCGCCGGTACGGTCGCGCCAAGTTTCTGCATCAGCGCCACCAGAATCGTCGCGCCAGTCATGAAGGCCGCGTTCAAAATATTGACGGCGGCAATTGTGCGCGCGCGGCGATCGGCGCCACTCCAGGCCTGCACCGCGGCAAAGGCCGGTACAATGAACAGGCCACCCGCGATCGCAAGGCCGCATAGGTCGATCGCGGCACGCAGCCCGAGGGTCGACGCAAGCACAACGGCGGGACCCTGTGGCGTGGTCGCCGGAATTGCGCCAAGAGTGGCAAAGCCGAGGTCGAGCGCAAACGCGCCCAACAGAACGGCACCCGCGAGCGTTGGACCGAGAACGATGCGTCCACGTGCGATTGCCGCCGCCAGACCGGAGCCGATACCCACCGCGATCGAGAACAGCGCGAGGTAGGCGGTGATTGTTTCCTCGTTCCCACCGATCAGCGTTTTGATCAGTGGAGGCAGCAATGACAACACCACGATGCCGACAAGCCAGAACCAGCTGACGACCAAGGCGCCCCACCACAGCCTCGAATCAGCATGCAAGTGCCGCATCATCGCCACGGTGGACGCGGCGATGTTGACCTCGATTTTCAGCTGCGGCGCGCCTTCGCCCGTCGCGGGAATCAGCAAAGCCGAAACCCAGCAAGCCAGCGCGAAGCTTATGACGAGAGCCGCGAAGGTCGCGGTCTCACCCCCGCGTGACGCGAGACCTGCTGCGATCGTGCCCAGAAGAATGGCGACAAAAGTCGCGCCTTCGATCAGCGCGTTGCCGGATGGCAACTGCTCACGCCGCAGATGGTCCGGCAGAATGCCGTACTTGATCGGCCCGAACAGCGCGGCAAGAACACCGAATGCGAACAACGCGACGAAGAGGATCGGCAACGACGACCGCGCATAACCGATGACGGCAAACGCGGCGATGAATATTTCGGCGAATTTCAACCGTTGTGCGACCTTCGCCTTGTCGTAGCGATCCGCCAACTGGCCGCCGAGGGCGGACAGAAAGAAGAACGGCGCGATGAAGACCGCACTCGCGAGCGTGATCAGGGCTTCCAAGTCGCCCCTGTCCGACTGGAACAGGATTACGAAAACCAGCGCGGTCTTGAGAAAATTGTCGTTGAATGCCGCGAAGAACTGGCACCAGAACAGCGGGGCAAACCGCCTCGACAGCAGCAGGGGCGATGGCATGCTGCCCCATTATTGCAAAGTTCCCCCCGCACCGCTTCCGGAAAAAATCAGGCGGCCTTACGGCCGCCCGATTGAGTCTGGTACCAACCCTTAACTCAGAAGCGAGCATTTCCCTCGTGTGATTGGAAAGTCATCGCAGCAAGGGCGAAGCACGCCGCAATGCCGATAACGATTGTAAACAATGTGATCCACATAAGCGCGCCTCCTCTTCCATGAGCGCAAAGGCTCTGCGCGGGAAGTCCGGCCAAGGAAACGCGCGAGGTGCGTTCAGGTTCCCCTCAGGAGCCGAACCGGATCGAGGATCTCAGGTCGGCCAGCAATATTCTGAGGTCGAGTTCCCGGAACTCCAGATAAATGCGGCGTAACCAACGCTGAATCTCGACATGCGCGCTGACGGGTATCCCGGCCGTTTCGGCCAATTGCGCATCGGCAAATGAAAACGGAGGCGTCTCGATATATCTGCGCAGGCCCGGCGCCAGCACCGGTATCCGCACCACCGGGCTGCCGCTTGCCAGCGGATATTTGTCGCGGTGCTGCGCGGGTCCAAGCATTTCATTGTGAACCGGCGCGAGCGTCGCGTGAGAGAACCGTGCGCGCAGACTGCGATAGGCTTCGACCGACGTCTTGTCAGGCGTCATCGTGAAAAGGATCGCAACGCCAATGGATCGGCTCAGGGCCTCTTCGACGAAGCCGATCTGATGCGTCACGGCAAAGAAGGATTCGAAGGATTCGTGACCGAGATCGACGACCTTCGTCGTATTCTCGTCGGCGACAAGACGATCGAACAGCGCGATCTGGCCGTTGATGTCGCGGATCGACGCCGTCGTGGTCTGTTCCGGCAGAAAGTGCTCGAGGGTTTTGTCGCCGGCATTGAGATCGAATGTCGCGACCGCGCGGCCTTCGTGCCGATGAAAATCAGCAAGCAGTCGTGCCAACAAGGTCTTGCCGACGCGGGGGCGGGGCGATGCGATAATGGTGATGGAGCTGCGGAATGACATCACCGGACCGGACGCCGTCGCTCGATCGGCGCATTCGAGAAAGGGCTAACCGGCAGCCTGACGGACGTTGCTTTCCATCTTCGGCGCCACGAGATCGACCAGCTTTACGCGATCGTACTCACCCCAGACATTGCCAAGCCAGTGACGAACATAGCCGCGCAGAACGAAGGAATAGTTTGCGGCTTCGTTCTTCACGCCCTTGTTGCCGACGAACGAGACGAACGGCACGCTTGCGACTTCCACCTGTTCGTACGCCATCTCATTCAGCTTCGGGATGGTGATTTCTTCAGCGCCTTTGATCCGTTTGAAATACGAATTGTAGGTCGCCGGATCCCAGTCGAAGAACGTCGTATTGTTGATGAAGTTCTTGACCAGGAAATAATTGGCGTCACCCATGACACGCGCGGTTTCGGCGATTTCCTCGAGCGAGGCTATCGATGGCCCGAGGATATGAAAGACCGCGAACGTGATCTGGCCTTTCTTGGCCGATTCCAGAAATCCGATGTCGGTCAGCGCCTGCAAGGTCGAGGACAGCAAACCCGCGCGCACATCGATCACCGTCACCTTCGCGTCGGCGCTGCCGAGGGTGTCGAAGATTTTCATTTGATCAGCGACCGCCGTCACGTTCACGACTTCGGTCAGGTCGGGATGAAATCGTTTCAGCGTCCCGCGTGGTGACTCTGTATCGAAGGCGCGAGTCGGCGTTTGATGCGCGCCGAAATAATCGATCAGGGTGCGCGCGACCGTCGTCTTGCCGACGCCCCCCTTATCAGCACCCACGAGAATCACAGCAGGTTTGGCCATAGTACGACTCTACCGTATTGCCCAATCTTACGTTATTGGCGCGGGAGAATGACAGGTCTTATTCGTCGAGTCGGTCCTCACGCCCCTACCTAGCCCTCAGGGAGCGATCATAAATTATAGCGCTATATCAAGCAATTGAATGAAGGCATGCACGCGCCCCCTGTGCACGACTTACAACAGGGTTGCGGCAAGCGGTTTGATGGATCAGGGCTGGTGCCGGCGGAGGGATTTGAACCCCCGACCACCCGCTTACGAAGCGGATGCTCTACCGCTGAGCTACGCCGGCTGAAACCGCGCCACTGATATCGGCGCAGACCCCTGTTGGCAAGCAATACGGGCCTATTCGTCGTTTTCGAAGCTAGCGGAACAATTGGCGCAGGCGCTGCCACGCGTCGCTGGCCGGAGGCGTCGACGTTTCAGGCACGGGGTCGCGGTCGAGGGCCGAATCAGGGCCCGGATCATCGGGTGCATGCACCAGCGGGATAACAGGCTCAACCGGCTTGGCTTTTGCCGTCGGCTTGGGCTTCGCGATTTTGCGTGGTTTTTCAGGCTCCGGCTCGGGCGGCGGCTCTGCCTTCGACTCCGAAGGAACCGGGACTGATTCGGCGACCGGTGGCGAAACCTCGATGACAGGACGCGCGACGCCGATTTGCGCGAGTGGAACCTTCCATTCGAACCCGTCAAGCCGTCCGTTCGGCGACACAGGCAGCCAGCGATCAGACACAGTGCCGTCCGCGGTCCAGACCGGGTCGCCCGACGCACGCATGGCGCGCATCATCCATTCGCGCACGCGCCCTTCGTCGGCATGTTCGGCTTCCTCGATTTCCGCCATCAACGTCGCAACACGACGTGTTGGTGTCGACAGATGTGACGCAAGCGCCGCACGCGCCGTTGCAAACTCACGCGCATCAAGCGCTGCACGCGCGACCGCCAGTGCGCCTTCAAGTTGCCCGGGAACCTTCCCGGCGAGCTTTTGCATGCGGGCAAGCCGCTCACGCGCGCTGTCGCCGAGCCGCAGATCGGCGTAACTCTCAGCGAGGTCGGGATGCGGATTGATCGTCCAGGCCGCCTCCAGGATTTTTCGTGCCTTCCGCGTGTCGCCGGCCTCGGCGAGACGTCGGCCCGCCAGTGCGGCCGCCGGTACCAGATCCGGCGCGAGCTTGACCGACTCGAGCACCAGGGCGCGTGAGGCGTCGCGATCGGTGTCCTCAAGCGCGTGCGCTCGGGCCGCGAGCAGAACCGCGCGCTTGCGCCGGTAGTCGGGCTTCGCGAGCGCACTTTTCATATGATCGAGCGCCTCGAGCGCCCCGGCCCAGTCGGCGGCCGCGCAGCGATATTCGAGGACGGCTTGCCCCGCCCAGGCAACCGGCGGCCGCAACTTCGCTGCTTCTTCCGCCGCGCGACGCGCTGCCTCGAGATCGTTGCGCCGCTGCGCCTCGATATAAAGTCCGCGCAGTCCGAGGGCGCGAGTGTCTTCGCGCGCGGTCATCGCCCGGAAAGCGCGTTCCGCACCGCTTCGGTCGCCGGCCAGTTGCGCCGACTGCGCGCTCAACAGCAATGCCAACGGGTCGCGCGGTGACAGGCGCGCGGCCTCTTCTGCCGATTTCCGCGCGGCTCTCAAATCTCCGGCGCCGATCGCGATCAAGCCGCGCGTGACCGCGAGATAACCTTTGGCTGCGCGGCGATGTCTGAAAAAGAGAGATGCGTATCCGGGCGAATGTAAAATGATGCTGATGATCCACCAGACCACCATCAGCAGGATTACCAGCGCAACGATGGCGAAGAAGGCCACCATCAGCGAGGTTTCAACGCGATGGCCCATCCAGGTAATGGAGACTTCGCCCGGGCGATCGGCGATCCAGCCAACGCCAGCGGCGATGACCGCGAGCGAAGCCAGGAAAAGAACGATACGGATCATCCCGGCCTCATCGCTTGCCAAGTGCGTGGGTCGCTTCGCTCGCGAACTGACGCACAGCGGCGAACGCGGCCTGCCGGGCCTGGGCTTTTCTGATCCACTCCTGCGCCGGTGCGCGCGTCGCGGCATCGAGCTTGCCGAGGTCAACGATGGCGTCATCGATCGCGGCGTGCGCCGCCTCAATCTCGATGCGTGCCAATACTGCGGATGCATCATCGCCCGCCGGCGCATCGACGGGGCGGATGCGCACAAGCTTGCTGGCGTTCGCTTCCAGCCGCTCCAGAAAACCGGTCGGAGCCTGCGCCCCCGACGATTTCATCAGCGCCGGAATCAGTGCGCGCAGTTCCTGCGCCAGCGCCGCATTTGTCGGCGCGCCCTTTTCCGCAAACGGCACCAGCGGCGCCAGACCTTTTTCATCGGCGCCGAGAGCCTTCACTTCGTCGAGTTCCGCAGCGTATGGCACGCCGCTCAAGACTGCATCGCGCAATGCGGCCGCACTCAGCGCAAGCCGCGCCGGACTGTCGGACGGCTGCGCTTTGGCCGTTTGCTCAAGCGCGGCAATGCGTTTTTGCACGACATCGACTTCGGCGGGTGACAGACCGCCGGCGGTATTCCTAGTGACGTCCTGAATGCTGGCACGCATTTGCGTAACGGCTTTCTCGGCGGCGTCCGCCCGGGCGCGCGCTTCCGCTGCCCCAGCCGCGGTTTCATCGTGGCGCCTTGTGAGCGCCGTCAGCGCAGTGCCGAGCGACTTCATCGCGTTGTCGGCGGCGGACAACCGTTCCGACACACCCGGATCGGGAGCCTGCGGTCGCGTGGTCGATGCTTCGAGTTTTGCGATGCGATCATTTAACGCCGCGGTCGCCGTCGAATCCACGCGGGCTGCTTCCCCGTTGCGAGCCGGCAAGAAGCCGCCGAACCAAAGCGCAAGAAGCACTCCCGTCATGATCGCCGCACCCGCGCCACCCGCCGCCACCATTTGCCACAGCGCTGCCCCGCCTTGCGCAGACCCGATGCCTTGGGCATCGGGATCGCGAGGGGCTTCACGCTTGGCTTCCGCGGATTGTGCGTGCGCGGTCCGATCGGGCTTTTCGCCTGTTTCGGCGTCCGGTGCCTTGGACGTCGTCGATACTTCGGTCGCTTTCAGATCGATGGTCGGCGCCGTTCGCTTGCGGCGGCCGCCTCCAGCGGGATCCGGTGTCGTTGGCTTATCGGCCATGCACATTTACCTCGGCGAATCGGCTCAACCCCGCAGGCAGGAAATAACGCAAATAATGCATATGTACCAGCGATCACCCCGGCCCCGCCGCCAGCAATTCGATCAGCGCGGCTTCGTCCGGCCGGGCAGCAATCATAATGTGACGGGCGCCGGTGAGCGGTTCGGCAACCTGCGCCGACAGGCAAAGATGCCGTACCGCAAGGGCCGGTTCGACAACCCCAGCGCTCTTTGCGCCCGCCACATAGTTTTCGGCACTGCGACGCGAAAAATGCAGCACGGCATCGACTTCGCCGGCCTTTAGTGCATCGACCAGCGACCCAGGCAGCGGCGTTGTGACCGCGCGGTACACCACACGCATTTCAACCGCCATCCCCCGTGCCAACAGTTCCGCAACGAGATCGCTGGCACGATCTTCCCCGGCGAGATAGAGCACCGGCCCTTCGCCTTTGCGGCGGCTTGTCTCGATCAGCCGGACGAGTTCACGCACATCGCCATCGGCCGAGGTGACGTCCGCGAACCCGGCCTGTTGTGCCGCCTCCGCACTGCGCCTGCCGACGGCAAACAGCGGAAGCTTGAGCAGCGTCTCACGCGCCGGATTGCGAGCAATTGCGTTCGGCGCGTTGGCGCTGGTGATGGCAAGCGCACTCCATTCTCCACCAAGATCGACCGCAATCGGTTCGACGCGCATCAATGGCGTAACCAGCACGTCGTGACCGCGCGCCCGCACCGCCGCCGCGGTCCGTTCGGCATCAGCCTGTGGGCGAGTCACGACGACACGCATGGTTCAATCAAAAAATTTCGGTCCGGCGCGATGCTTGAGTTCGCGTCCGGACTCGCGGCCGATGATGGTTGCATCCTTGCGATGCCCGGTGCCGGCAATGTCATGCGCGGCGCTGCCGTCCGGCCGGGCGATCAATCCGCGAAATTGCACGGCGTCGCCGGCAATCGTCGCGTGACCCGCGATCGGAGTCTTGCACGAGCCATCGAGGGCTTCGAGGAAAGATCTTTCGCAAGCAACGGCCGTCGATGTGTCGGCATGATCGATGCCCGCGAGGATGTCGCGAACGCCTTTGTTGTCCGCACGCGTCTCGATGCCGATCGCGCCTTGCGCAACGGCGGGAAGAAATTCGTCGGCGCTCATGACGTGCGTGGCGTGCTCGGTCAGCCCGAGGCGTCTGAGCCCGGCAAGCGCAAGAAGCGTGGCATCGACGTCTCCCGCGTCGAGCTTGCGCAATCTCGTTTCGACATTGCCGCGCAGTGGCAGCACACGCAGATCGGGCCGCTGGCGCATGGCGATCGCCTGCCGGCGCAGCGACGCGGTGCCGAGGCTCGCGCCTTTCGGCAACTCGGCCAGCGAAGGCGCCTTGCGGCTGATGAACACATCACGCGGATCCTCGCGCTCGAGGCATGCCGCCAATATCAGCCCGCCCGGCAGCACCGTCGGCATATCCTTCGCCGAATGCACCGCAAGGTCGACGCGACCGGCCAGCAAGGCCTCCTCGATCTCTTTCGTGAACAGGCCTTTGCCGCCCTCTTCCGCCAAAGTCCGATCCTGGATGATGTCGCCGGTCGTCCGGATCACGACGAGTTCAATCCTCTCCTCTTCGATGCCCATCGCGCCGGCCAGCCGTGCCCGCACCGTGCGCGCCTGGACCAGGGCGAGCGGGCTGCCGCGCGTACCAATGCGCAGGGAGGCTGTGGATTGCGCCATATAACCTCGCGATGCTAGGCGAACCGGGGGGTCGGCCCAGCGGTCAGGACTAGCTATTATTTCGGCCGCCGTCACCTCGCCCGACCGGGCAAGGGAATGAGGGATTTGATGATCGTCCTCGGCATCGAGACGACATGCGACGAGACCGCCGCCGCGGTCGTTGAACGATTGGAGGATGGCCGCGGCAGAATTCTGTCCAACGTCGTGCTGTCGCAAGTCAACGAACACGCTGCATTCGGCGGGGTCGTGCCGGAGATCGCGGCGCGCGCCCACGTCGAAGTGCTCGACGTCGTGATCGCCGATGCCATGGCGCAGGCCGGGCGCGACTATGATGCGGTCGATGGCATTGCCGCGGCCGCGGGGCCCGGGCTGATCGGCGGCGTGATCGTCGGCCTGACGACCGCCAAGGCAATCGCGCTTGTCAAAAACAAACCGTTGATTGCCGTCAATCACCTCGAAGCGCACGCATTGACGGCGCGGCTGACGAACGGGACGGCGTTCCCATATTGTCTGTTCCTGGCGTCCGGGGGTCATACCCAGATCCTGGCCGTACGTGGCGTCGGCGATTACGTGCGGCTTGGTACAACGCAGGATGACGCCATCGGCGAGGCCTTCGACAAGACCGCCAAGCTGCTTGGCCTCGGTTTTCCGGGTGGACCACGGGTGGAGAAAGAAGCCGCGAACGGCGATGCGACGCGCTTCCGTTTGCCGCGCCCGATGCACGGCCGCAAGGATGCAGACTTTTCGCTCTCGGGCCTGAAGACCGCGCTGCGCCTGGAAGCGGAAAAAATCGCTCCGCTCACCGATCAAGATGTCGCCGATCTTTGCGCGGGCTTCCAGCAGGCGATCGTCGACGTCGTCTTTGACCGGTTGCGGGCCGGGCTGATGCTGTTCCGCGCGCGCTTCGGAGCACCGACTGCACTGGTTGCAGCCGGTGGCGTTGCCGCAAATCAGGCGATCCGGAAGGTACTCAATCGCCTTGCCTTCGAGGTCGGCGCGACTTTGGTCGTGCCCCCGCCCGAGCTTTGCACCGACAATGGCGCGATGATCGCCTGGGCCGGATGCGAGCGGCTTGCACTCGGCTTGACCGATTCTCTTGACACAGCGCCGCGCGCACGCTGGCCACTCGACGAAATCGCCGCCGCCGAAGGTGCGCTGCGGCGCACCGCGGCGTACAAATAGGCGGACGGCGGCAACGCATGGCCATTCAACGCATCGCGGTGCTCGGGGGAGGCGCCTGGGGAACGGCACTGGCTCTCACGTGCGCGCGCGCGGGCCGCGACGTCGTGCTGTGGGAGCACGAGGCGGACAATGCCGCGAGCCTCGCGCAGAAGCGCGAAAGCCGTTTTCTTCCCGGCGTACGATTGACTGAAACCATCAAGGTCACGCGGGAGCTTGGCGAGACCGTCGGCAGCGAGGCGATTCTCATCGTGGTGCCGGCGCAAGCCATGCGATCGGTGATCACATCGCTGGCACCGTCGCTGTCGAAAAACACACCGCTGATTGCTTGCGCAAAAGGCATTGAGCGCGGCACGCATAAATTCATGACCGAGATCATTGCCGAGTGCGCGTCGCACTCGCTGCCGGCAATCCTGTCGGGACCGAGCTTCGCCGCCGATGTTGCGCGCGGTTTGCCGACGGCGGTCACCATTGCGGCGAGTGACGGAAAAATCGCACTTGAGCTGGCTCATGCGTTGAACGCCGGCACCTTCCGTCCCTACCATTCAACCGACGTTCGCGGCGTGGAACTGGGCGGCGCGACAAAAAATGTTCTCGCCATTGCCGCAGGCATCGTGACCGGCAAATCGCTTGGCGCGAGCGCGCTTGCAGCTTTGACAACGCGTGGCTTTGCCGAGCTGGTGCGCTTCGGAAAAGCCTGCGGCGCGAAGACCGAAACCATGATGGGCCTGTCCGGTCTCGGCGACCTTATCCTCACGTGCGGAACACCGCAGTCGCGCAACTTCTCCTGCGGTGTCGCGTTGGGCAAAGGCGAGAAGCCTGACACCGCCGCGCATGGTAAGCTGGCGGAAGGTATTTTCACCGCGCCGGTGTTGCTGGAGATGGCGCGCGCAAAAAATGTGGAGATGCCAATCGCTGGCGCCGTCGCCACGGTTCTGTCTGGAAAAATGAGCGTCGATGACGCGATCGAGTCCTTGCTTACACGCCCGCTCAAATCGGAATGAAAGCCATGGCCTATTGGTTGCTGAAGACCGAACCCGACGAATACTCCTGGAACGACCAGCTCAAGCGCGGCGCGAAAGGAGAGGCTTGGACCGGCGTGCGCAATTTCACGGCGCGCCGGTACCTCAAGGAAATGAAAAAGGGCGACAAATTCTTTTTCTACCATACCGGCGACGAAAAACAGGTTGTCGGCATCGGTGAGGTGACCCGTGAAGCATTTGCCGACCCCTCGGCCGGTAAAGGCGAACCATGGGTCGCCGTGACGACCGTCGCCGACAAGCCACTGCCGAAACCCGTTACGCTCGCCAGCATAAAGGCGGAGGCGAAGCTCAAAGATATGGCGCTCGTCAAATACGCGCGTCTGTCGGTGCAGCCGGTCACCGATTCCGAGTGGAAACTCGTCTCTAAAATGGGCGGCTTGAAATAAGGAGGGGACAATGGGCTTTTCGCACGCGAATCTCTTTTCGATCCTGATCGCCGCCGTGGCTGCCTGGATTTTCGGCGGTGCCTACTATTCGGCGCTCAGCAAGCCGTGGATGGCTGCGCAAGGCAAAACCCTTGAACAATGTAAAGCCGAGATGGAAGCCAAATCGGGCTTCGCCAAGGGCGCGCCCTTCGTCCTTGTATTTATCAGCGAGATCATCATCGCCTGGGTGCTTTACGGCATTCTCCTGCACTTGAATGTATTCACGCTGCGCGCCGGCATTATCTCCGCCCTCTTCTGCTGGTTCGGCTTTGTGCTGACCACGATTGCGACCAACAACGCTTTTCAAGGCCGTCGCGTGATGCTCACGGTCATCGACAGCGTGGCCTGGCTCGGCGCCTTCGTCATCATCGGCGCCATCGTCGGCTGGTGGGGTCCGTAAGGGCCGCGGAATACCGCGAAAGTAGAGGCAATCCGCGCCTTGTCGGTCGCGCGATCACCGTCGCATAATACGACCAGAAAGCGGAAACGAATAAAGTGCCCTCCGCGCAATGGGTGGGCCGGGAGGAGTTTGATGTCGGACAAGATGTATGACGTGCCGGCCGATTGGCGGAAACGCGCCTACGTGGACGACGCCAAGTACAATGAAATGTACGCGCGCTCAGTCAAGGATCCGAACGGTTTCTGGGGCGAGCAGGCCAAGCGTATCGACTGGATCAAGCCGTTCAGCAAGGTCAAGAACACCTCCTATGACCCGAGCAACGTATCGATCAAATGGTTCGAGGATGGAACGCTGAACGTCTGTCACAACTGCGTCGACCGCCATCTTGCGAAGCGTGGTGACCAGACCGCCATCCTGTGGGAGGGCGACGATCCGAAGGACGACAAAAAGCTCACCTACAAGCAGCTGCACGCCGAAGTTTGCCGCTTCGCCAATGTGCTGAAATCGCGCGGCGTCAAGAAAGGCGATCGCGTCACCATCTATCTACCGATGATCCCCGAGGCGGCCATCTCCATGCTCGCCTGCGCCCGTATCGGCGCCGTCCATTCAGTGGTGTTCGGCGGATTCTCGCCTGACTCGCTTGCCGGACGCATCGAGGACTGCAAATCGAGTGTGGTTGTCACCGCCGATGAAGGCGTGCGCGGCGGGCGCAAGATTCCGCTGAAGGCAAACGTCGACTCCGCCTGCGACAAGGCCGGCGGCGTAACTTCAGTGATCGTCGTCAAGCGCACCAATGCGGCGATCACCATGAAGTCCGGTCGCGACATTTATTACGACGAGGTCGCGAAGACCGTGGGTGCCGATTGTCCTTGCGAGGAAATGAATGCGGAAGATCCGCTGTTCATTCTTTATACATCGGGGTCGACCGGCAAGCCGAAGGGCGTGCTGCACACCTCCGGCGGATATCTCGTCTACACATCGATCACGCACCAATACGTGTTCGACTATCACGAGGGTGACATCTACTGGTGCACCGCGGACGTCGGCTGGGTCACCGGCCACAGCTACATCCTCTACGGCCCGCTATCGAATGGCGCCATTTCGATGATGTTCGAAGGCGTACCGAATTATCCGACCAGCTCCCGCTTCTGGGAAGTTTGCGACAAACACAAGGTCAATATTATCTACACGGCGCCGACCGCGATCCGCGCGCTGATGCAGGGTGGCAATGACCCGGTGAAAAAGACGTCGCGCAAGTCGCTGCGCCTGCTCGGCACAGTCGGCGAACCGATCAATCCCGAAGCCTGGGAGTGGTACTACCACGTGGTCGGCGACGATCGCTGCCCGATTGTCGATACCTGGTGGCAAACCGAAACCGGCGGCATCCTCATCACGCCACTGCCCGGCGCAACCAAACTCAAGCCAGGATCCGCAACGCGCCCGTTCTTCGGCGTGCAGCCGGAAATCGTCGATGCCGAAGGTAAAGTTCAGAGCGGCGCGACGAGTGGCAATCTCTGCATCGTCGACTCGTGGCCTGGACAGATGCGCACGGTCTATGGCGACCACCAGCGCTTCATCGATACCTACTTCAAGACATACCCCGGCAAATATTTCACCGGTGACGGCTGCCGCCGCGACGAAGACGGCTACTACTGGATCACCGGCCGCGTCGACGACGTCATCAACGTGGCCGGACATCGGCTCGGCACCGCCGAAGTCGAAAGCGCCCTGGTTGCACATCCGAAAGTTTCGGAGGCCGCAGTCGTCGGCTACCCGCACGACATCAAGGGACAGGGCATCTATGCCTACGTCACCTTGATGGTCGGCGAGAAGCCAACTGAGGACCTGCGCAAGGAACTGGTGGGTTGGGTGCGCAAGGAGATCGGACCGATCGCCTCGCCCGATCTGATCCAGTTTGCCCCGGGCCTGCCGAAAACCCGCTCCGGCAAGATCATGCGGCGAATCCTGCGCAAGATTGCCGAGGACGAATATGGCAACCTCGGCGACACTTCGACCTTGGCCGATCCGGCCGTGGTCGATGACCTCGTCAACAACCGGCAGAACAAGAAGACGGCAAAAGCAGGGGCTTGAGACCGCCGAAAGCGGGCGCAAGGCTAAGGGAAAGGCGGGGACCGAACTGAATCTGTGAGTTACAGACATATTTTCGGGACCGTTCGCGGCGCGGACACAATTTTTCTGCAACTATCCGGGTATGGCGCGTCCGCGCACTTCCCCGCAGCCGGAAGTCCCCGGCCTCGCCGCTCGACGAATTGCCGCCGATATCCTCGACGGCGTTCTGCGGCGGCGTACGGCGCTCGACGAACTTCTTTCGGGCAAAAGTGCACATCCGGGTTTAGCCGGGCTTGCCGAGCGCGACCGCGCCCTGATGCGCAGGCTCGTTGCAACGGTGTTGCGGCGACTCGGCACCCTGCGGCACCTGGTTGGCGGATTTCTCGACAAGGGCTTTCCGTCCGACGCGCCCCGGGCCGAAACGATTCTGTTACTCGGCTCCGCGCAAATTCTCTGGCTTGAGGTTCCCGATCACGCAGCGGTGGACCTGTCCGTTCGGCTTGCACAGGCCGATCGGCGCGCGGCGCGTTACGCGGGTCTTGTCAACGCCGTCTTGCGAAAGGTGACGCAAAGCGCCGCGACAAAACATGTCGACGGCAGCACCCGCGACACGCCGGAGTGGTTGCTCAAACGCTGGAAGAAAGCCTACGGACCGGAAACCGCGCGCGCGATCGCGACCGCGAACGGACATGAACCCGCGCTCGATCTCACTGTAAAACAAGATGCCGAATCCTGGGCCGAACGATTGCGCGGCCGCGTATTGCCGACCGGCACCGTGCGCACTTTGGCGCACGGTGCGATCTCGCTCCTGCCGGGATTTTCCGAAGGCGCTTGGTGGGTGCAGGACGCGGCGGCCGCGCTACCTGTCCGGTTGCTCGGCGACATCCAGGGAAAGAGCATTGCCGAACTGTGCGCGGCTCCAGGCGGCAAGACCGCGCAACTTGCCTTGGCCGGCGCAAAGGTGAGCGCCGTCGATCGGTCGCCCGCGCGGCTCAACCGCATGCGGGAAAATCTTGCGCGTCTTTCTCTCACCGTCGAAACCGTGACGGCGGACGCGCTGGATTGGCAAGGCGGGCCGTTCGACGGCGTGTTGCTCGATGCGCCCTGCTCGGCCACGGGCACGATCCGTCGGCATCCCGACATTCCCTGGCTCAAGAACGAAGCGGACCTTCCGGTGCTTACATCCCTGCAGCAGCGGCTGATCGATCGTGCAGTCGAACTGACGAAGCCGGGAGGGACATTTGTATATTGCGTCTGCTCACTGGAGCCGGAGGAGGGTCAAAATCAGATCGAAACGCTGCTTGCGCGCGACTCCCGCGTCACGCGGAGTCCCATTTCGGCACAGGAGGTGTTCGGTCACGCCGAATTTATTACCACCGACGGCGACTTGCGCACGTTACCGCAGCAATTGCCCGATCCCGATCCGCGCTGGGCTGGACTCGACGGCTTCTATGCCGCACGGCTAACACGACGTGAGGTTTGACCGGCGGTTCTGATGCGTATTGGCCCTTTACAGGCCCTTCGCTATCGTGTGGTTCGTGCGTGCGGATTCGCGCGTGCGACAGGAGACGAACGCTTGACGATGCGGGTTTCGGTGGCGGAGCGGGCCAGGCTCTCCGTGCTCATCGGGCGCCGTGCATTTCACAGCGTTGTCGGCGGACTCAATGCACATCCCCTGTTTCGCTGGCGGTTTGCCTCGACCAAAACCGATCGCCTGCTGATCGCGCCGCAGGACTTGCGCACAGCGGACGCAACGCGCGCCAGCGAGATCTACGCGGGTCGTTTCGCCTTCGCCGGCAAGGTGGTGATCAGCGACCGCAGATCCCCCTTTGAGATGACGGCGCCTTCGGATGAGTGGGCGGTCACCCTGCTCAGCTTTGTGTGGCTGCGGCACCTCCGCGCCGCCGACTCGGCGATCACACGCTCGAATGCGCGTTCGTTGATCGATGAATGGATCAACGTGCAGGGCGGCGGAAATTCCACCGGCTGGCGCATCGACATCCTGTCACGCCGCATCATCTGCTGGCTCAGCCAGGCGCCGTTTGTCCTGCAGGATGCGGACGCACGATTTTATCGGCGGTTCATCCGCAGCCTGTCGCGCCAGGTGCGTTACCTGCGCCACAACATCAACGACTCGCGCGAAGGACTTCCGCGCCTGCAGGCGATCATTGCACTCAACTATGCGACGCTGTGCATGCAGGGGCAGTCCGGTTACCTGCGTGGCAATGTGCGCCGCCTCATCGAAGAGTTGCGCAAGCAGGTCCTGCCCGACGGCGGGCACGTGAGCCGCAATCCGGGCTCGCTGATCGAATTGCTGGCCGACCTGTTGCCGCTGCGACAGTTGTTCTCCGCGCGGCAACTGCAGCCACCGCAAGCCCTGAACAACGCCATCGATCGCACCATGCCGATGTTGCGCTTCTTCCGGCACGGCGACGGGAATTTCGCCCAGTTCAACGGGATGGGACCGACGCCGGTCGATCTTCTGGCCACGGTGCTCGCCTACGACGATGCGCGCGGAACGCCCGTGCCGAATGCGCAGTACTCCGGCTACCAACGCGTCGATGCCGGCCAGACAGTGCTGCTGATGGACAGCGGACCACCGCCGCCGATGGAAATGAGCCAGGAGGCGCACGCCGGCTGCCTGGCGTTCGAGCTGTCGTGGAAACAGCATCGCTTGGTCGTCAATTGCGGCTTGCCCGCCGTGAATAAAGAGAACTGGCGGCAGGTCGCGCGGGCAACACCGGCGCACTCGACGGTTACACTCAACGATCGATCGTCGTGCCGCTTCCTTGAATCGCTTTCAATCCGACAATTGTTCGGGGGCACGCCGATCATTTCCGGCCCGCGCGACGTGCGCGTTGAGAGAGAACCTGGCACCCCGACGCTTCGCGCGTCGCATGACGGATACGTCAGCGATTGCGGCATCGTGCACACGCGCGCCATCAGGCTCACCCCCGACGGCAGCGCGCTTGACGGCGAGGACACTTTTACCGGGCCCGACGGCCAACCGCTTCCCGCGAACGCTACGGATGAATTTGCGATCCGCTTCCATCTGCATCCCGCGATCAAGGCAAGCCGGCTGGCCGATGGACGAGGCGTGATACTTCTGCTGCACGACCGCGACCTGTGGACCTTCGCGACCCTGGCCGACGCAGTCGAGCTTGAGGAAAGCGTGTTCCTGGCCGGCAATGACGGCCCGCGGCGAACCGTGCAAATCGTGATCTACGGACGCGCGGGCCAATCGTCGGCCGTGCGCTGGAGCTTTCGCCACACGCCGCCGGCAGCGCCCGGGGCCCGCCCCGACCGGGCGCAGGAGCCGGAACTGCCACTCTAGACGATGGCTGTGGATGCCCGTTAAGGGGCCACGCTCGCGAATACACTTTCGCCCGCCTGATGTGCTAGCTCGTGCGTCATGAGCAGCCATCCGCGTCGTATCACGAGAGCCCTGCTGTCGGTCTCCGACAAGGCCGGACTGATCCCGTTCGCCCGGGAGCTCGCGCTCTTTAATGTCGAGCTGGTTTCGACCGGCGGCACCGCAAAGGCGCTCAGCGAAGCCGGGCTCACCGTCACCGACGTCGCCGAACTCACCGGCTCGCCCGAAATGATGGACG
The DNA here is from genome assembly GCA_963707615.1 of uncultured Alphaproteobacteria bacterium. Taxonomy (GTDB): domain Bacteria; phylum Pseudomonadota; class Alphaproteobacteria; order Rhizobiales; family Xanthobacteraceae; genus Pseudolabrys. The sequence continues at coordinate 370,375 of CAVPQT010000004.1, read as the reverse complement.
GCCGCGTCAAGACACTGCACCCGAAAGTGCATGGCGGACTGCTCGCGATCCGCGGCAATAAAGAGCACGTCGCCGCGATGGAAGAACACCACATCAAGCCGATCGATCTCTTGGTGGTGAACCTTTATCCCTTCGAAGCGACGGTCGCGAAAGGCGCTTCGTTCGATGATTGCGTCGAAAACATCGACATCGGCGGCCCGGCGATGATCCGCGCCGCCGCAAAAAACCACGCGGATGTGGCGGTGGTTGTCGATCCGGCCGACTACGAAAAAGTGCTCGGCGAAATGGCGAAGCACAGCGGCATGCTGTCCCTGGAGCTGCGGCAAAAGCTGGCGGCGAAGGCCTATGCGCGGACCGCAGCCTACGATGCCGCGATTTCCAACTGGTTCGCGGACGCCCTGCACGATGACGCGCCGGACTATCGCGCCTTCGGCGGAAAACTGATCGAGGCGCTGCGCTACGGCGAAAACCCGCATCAGAGCGCGGCGTTCTATCGCTCACCCGGCGACCGCTTTGGCGTGGCGACCGCACGGCAGCTGCAGGGCAAGCAGCTGTCCTACAACAACATCAACGACACCGACGCCGCCTACGAATGCATCGGGGAATTCGATCCGAAGCGTACGGCGGCCTGCGTGATCGTCAAACACGCCAACCCGTGCGGTGTCGCGGAAGCTGACACGCTGCTCGAGGCCTATCGCAAGGCGCTTGCCTGCGACACGACATCTGCATTCGGCGGCATCGTCGCGCTTAACCGCAAGCTCGATGCCGAGGCGGCAAAGGCCATCACCGAGATTTTCACCGAGGTGATCATCGCGCCGGAGGCCACCGACGAAGCGATCAAGATCGTCGCCGCGAAGAAGAACCTGCGTCTGCTCATTGCCGGCGGTCTGCCCGATCCGCGCGCCAAGGGTCTGACCGTGAAAACCGTCGCCGGCGGGTTGCTGGTGCAATCACGCGACAACGCGGTGGTCGACGAGATGCAGCTGAAGACCGTCACCAAACGCGCGCCAAGCGAGGCCGAGCTTGCCGATCTGCGCTTTGCGTTTCGCGTCGCCAAGCACGTCAAATCGAACACGATCGTCTATGCGAAAGGCCGCGCAACGGTCGGCATCGGCGCAGGGCAGATGAGCCGCGTCGACGCCGCGCGCATCGCGGCGAGAAAGGCGGAGGATGCGGCAAAGGAACTCAAGCTTCCCGCGCCGCTGACCAAAGGTTCGGTGGTCGCGTCCGATGCCTTCTTCCCGTTTGCCGACGGGCTTCTGGTGGCGATCGAAGCCGGCGCAACGGCGGTCATCCAGCCGGGCGGTTCGATGCGCGATGATGAAGTCATCGCGGCGGCCGACGCGCACAACATCGCGATGGTGTTCACCGGCACGCGCCATTTCCGGCACTAGCTTGGCCGCGCGGCGGATCAGTCTTTCGCCAGATCGCCGAGCAGGCTCGCCGCGACCGACAGCTTGGACAGCGTAAGGCCCGAACCGGCAATTTCGTGGATCGCCGAGCGGATGCGCTCGACCTCGGCCTGGCGCGGACGAACCCATTCCTCCACCGCGCCGGCGCCGGCATGCCCGTTGCCGACCATGGCGGCGGTGAGCCGCCGTTCGGCATCGCCGATCGAATCGAGCGCGCGATCGAGCGCCAGCCGGTCGAAATAGTCGGACACCACGATATTCGGGACCGCGCTGGTGACGCGATCGAGCTGGAAGAACGCCTCGGTCGCAAAATAGGTCGCCGCCACTTCGGCCACCGGCTTGCCGGCGCGATCCGCGACCAGCGCGATATCCGGCGCGGCCTTGAGCACCGCAAGACTGCCGATGCGGCGGGCCAGCGCATCGGGCACGCCGGCAACGACGAGCTCCGCCACGCGCGCGTCACGCGCATTCGTCGCCGATTTCGACAAGGCGCCGTCGAGCGCGGTTGCGACCTGCGCGATGCCTTCGCGGTAATGTCCGATGATCTTCTCGAGACCCTGCGTGAGATCGACGTTGCGCAGGAACCAGACCACGCGGTCGAGCAGGAGGTCCTGCACCGCGCCGTAGAGATCGAGCTGGACTTTCCCCGATATCTTGTTGTCGAGGGCATCGATCTGGCTGTTGAGCTCGATCAGATCGTAGCTGTTGCGCACCGCGGCGAAGGCGGCGGCGATCGCCGGCGGCAACGCCCCGGTCTGGTCGGCAATGCGCACGATCAGCGTCGCGCCACCGCGATTGATCATCGAATTCGTCAATTGCGTCGCGATGATCTCGCGCCGCAGCCGGTGTGTGTGCAGCGCATCCGGATAGCGCTTCGACATTTCCTTCGGGAAATAGCGCTCGAGCTCGCGGCCGAGATAGGGATCGTCCGGCACCGGACTGTCGAGCAGTTCGCTGTAGAGCGAGAGCTTCGCATAGGCCAGCAAGACCGCCAGTTCCGGCCGCGTCAGGCCCAGATTGCGTTTGCGCCGTTCGGCGATGGCGACTTCATCGGGCAGAAACTCAACGGCACGGTCGAGCTCGCCGCGCACTTCGAGCGTCTGCATCAGGCGCTGCTGGAAACCGAGATCCTCAAGGCCGCGGCGCTGCGCGAGCGAGATCGCGAGCGTCTGCTGGTAGTTGTTGCGCAAAACGAGTTGCGCCACCTCGTCGGTCATCTGCGCAAGAAATGCGTTGCGCGCGTCCATCGTCAGCTTGCCGGCGCGCACGGGCCCGCTCAGCGCGATCTTGATGTTGACCTCGAGGTCGGACGTGTTGACGCCAGCGGAATTGTCGATCGCATCGGTGTTGAGCCGCACGCCGCGCTGCGCCGCCTCGATGCGCCCGCGCTGGGTCATGCCGAGATTGGCGCCCTCGCCGATCACCTTGCACTGGATCTCGCCGCCGGTGACGCGGATGGCGTCGTTGGCACGATCGCCGGCGGCCTCATCGCTCTCGCTCGAGGCGCGGACATAAGTGCCGATGCCGCCGAAGAACAGAAGATCGGCCGGCGCCTTGAGGATGGCCTTCATCAGCTCCTGCGGCGTCACGGTCTCGCCGACACCGAAGAGCTTGCGCGCTTCCGCGCTCAGCTTGATCTGCTTCGAGGAGCGCGGATAAACGCCGCCGCCTTTGGAAATCAGGCTCTTGTCGTAATCCTGCCAGCTCGAGCGCGGCAGCGCGAACATCCGCTTGCGCTCGGCGAAACTTTTCTTCGGATCGGGATCCGGATCGATGAAGATATCGCGGTGGTCGAACGCGGCGAGCAGGCGGATCGTATCTTCGCGCAGCATGCCGTTGCCGAAGACATCGCCCGACATGTCGCCGACGCCGATCACGTCGAACGGCGTCTTGCCGATATCGACATCCATCTCGCGGAAGTGCCGCTTCACGGCCTCCCAAGCACCGCGTGCGGTGATGCCCATCGCCTTGTGATCGTAACCGGCGGAGCCGCCCGAGGCGAAGGCGTCACCGAGCCAGTAGTCGTGCTCGACCGAAATCGCGTTGGCGATATCGGAAAACGTCGCGGTGCCCTTGTCGGCGGCAACCACCAGATAAGGGTCGTCGCCTTCGTGACGCACGACGTCCGCCGGCGGAATGAGTTTGCCGTCCGCGCCGAAATTGTCGGTGATGTCGAGCAGCGCCGAAATGAAAATCTTGTAGGTGGCGACGCCTTCGGCCTGCACGACATCGCGTGACGCGCCTTTCGGCATCAGCTTTGGCACGAAGCCGCCTTTGGCGCCGACCGGCACGATGACCGCGTTCTTGACCTGCTGCGCCTTCACCAGTCCGAGAATTTCCGTACGGAAATCCTGCGGCCGGTCGGACCAGCGGATGCCGCCGCGCGCGACCTTGCCGAAGCGCATGTGCACGCCTTCCACGCGCGGCGAATAGACGAAGATCTCGAACAGCGGGCGCGGAAGCGGCAGATCCGTGAGCTTGCGGCTCTCGAACTTGATGGAGATCACCGGCTTGAGCTGGCCATCCTTCTCCGTCTGGAAGAAGTTCGTGCGGATCGCGGATTGTACTGCGTTGACGAAATGACGAAGGATGCGGTCTTCGTCCAGGCTTTCGACTTTCTGCAGATGTTCCTCGATGCGGGCAACGATCGCGCCCTGCTCGGCGCGGCGCGCGGGATCGGCGCGCGGATCGAAACGTGCGTGGAACAGTTCGACGATATCGGCGGCAATGCCGGCATGTTTCACCAGCGTGGCCCACATGTAATCTTGCGAATAAGGCACGCGAATCTGGCGCAGGAAGCGCGATATCGCCCTCACCAGCGCCACATCGCGCCAGGCAAGGCCGCCCTGCAGCGTCAGCGCGTTGTAGCCGTCGTTCTCGGCGATGCCGCGCATCACCATGAGGAACGCCGCTTCGAGCCGTCCCTTGGTGCTGTCGAGATCGATCATGCCGCCATCGGCACGCTCAAGCAGCATGTCGTGCATCCAGGCGCCCGCCTCGCCCTGCGGCGCGATGTGATAGGTGCGCTCGTCGACCACGCGAAAGCCCATGTTTTCCAGCACGGGCACGCGTTCCGACAGCGGCAGAGGCCGCGCGAAGCTCCACACTTTCAGGCCGACCGAGCGTTGCTCTTCCTCGAGGCGATGGTGGAAATCAACGCCGAGCGGTCTCTGTTCCGAAAGCCCTTCGACCACGCGAATGTCGCCAGCTGCAACGGTCGGCGCGTAGGCCTCGTGGAATCCTTCCGAGAACGCATCGCGATAGCGATTGAAAATCTCGCGCGCCTTCTCCGGCGGATTGACCAGTTCGAGCGCGCGGCCGAGCCCGTCGGTCCAGGTGCGGATGATCGCCGAGACTTCGCGTTCGAGCGTCGCGCGGTCGATGTCCGGCGATGCACCGTTGCCGGACCGGCCGATGATGAAGTGCACGCGCACCAGCGATCCTTCGCCGGGGAAATACGGATAGAACGCCGAGACGCGGCCGATGAAGGCGCGCGCCAGATAAACGCCGATCTTTGCGCGGATATCGCTGTCGTAACGTTCGCGCGGCACGAACACCAGCACCGAGACGAAACGGTCGAAGCGGTCGTGACGCGCGAGCACGCGCACGCGCGGGCGCTCGTCAAGCTGCAGGATCGCCGTTGCGAAACTGTAGAGCGTGTCGTCATCGATCTGGAAAAGTTCATCGCGCGGATAGTGCTCGAGCACGTTCGCCAGCGCCTTGCCGGAATGGCTGCCCGGATCGAAACCGGCGCGCGCCTCGACGGCCGCGATCTTGCGGCGCAGGTACGGAATGCTGTGCGCGGAACGCGTATACGCGGTCGATGTGAAAAGCCCGATGATCCGGTGCTCACCGATCAGATTGCCGGAGGAATCGAAACGTTTGACGCCGATATAGTCGAGATACGCGCGCCGGTGCACGCGCGAATGGATGTTCGCCTTGGCGACGATCAGCGGCCGCGGCTCTTTCAGGAACGCCATGATCTCCGGCGTGAACTCGAGAAGCTCGTTGCCGCGCTTGAGCACGCGCAATTCCTGCGAGCGCATGATGCCGAGCGCGCTTTTGAAATCCGGTTCGAGCGCCTGCCCGTCCACGCGATAATCGCGCAGGCCGAGGAACGTGAAATTGTCGGCGAGGAGCCATTGCAGGAATTGAATGGCTTCGGCGACCTCACCGACCGGCAGCGGCGGCGGATTGTTCTTCAGTTCGGTGACGATGGCGTCGACGCGTTCGCGCATCGTCTTCCAGTCCTGCACCGCGACGCGCACTTCGCCGAGCACACCCTCGAGCCCGCGCACGAGCTCGTCGCGCGCGGCATCGTCGATGACCGAAGCGAGATGGATATGGATGAAACTCTCGCGCTTGCTTTGTCCATCGGACGCGCCGAGCGCGACAAGTTTGCCGTTGTTGCGGGTCACGCCGAACATCGGATGCGCGACGAGGCGCACATCGAGCCGCCGTTCGGCAATTTCGCCCATCACCGAGTCGACGAGGAACGGCATGTCGTCGTTGACGATCTCGATCACCGAAACCGCCTTGCGCCCTCCCGAGGCAACAAGCGGCACGGTCTCGCAACGGATCTTCGGCGTGCCCGGCGTGCGCTCCGACAGAAAATCGTAGGCGCGCTCGGCCAGCGCGACGATGTCGTCGGCGCCGTAGCGCACGACATCCTCCGGCACGCATCGACCGTAAAGCTGCGCGACGAACGTGCCCGGGATGTCGCTGCGACGGCGCGCCAGTGCCGCGCCCGCGAGTTCGATCACGTTGCGGGCGGCTTTTTCTTCGTCACTGGCGGGAAGCTCAACGGCCATGGAACCTCGCGCGTCTTCGGGGAATCGGTCGAGGCGCATTTGAAGTTTTCACCTTCTGCCGGAGAACGTCGAGAGCAACACACCATTTGGTGACGCGTCGGTGACAGGCGTGCACAGGGGTGCATAGGAGTGCAGATGCAAAGGAGTGCAAGGGGCCGCGTTTAACTCTCTGAAGGGAAAGACGAAATGCTGCCCGCCCGGTCGTATCGCGGCTATCCGGAACAATGTAGTCTTGCGCCCGAACACTCGGAAATTCAAAGGACGGGAAATGCCGAAGAACGATAAATTGCCTGATAAGTCAGCCAAAACCGCGGCTAAAGCGGCCATTGCAAAAAATCAGCCCGTACTGCGCGCGATCAAAGGGGGCAAAGGCGCCGCGAAGGCGTCATCCGGCAAGCACGATCCCGCAAAGACGCATCCGGCGGCGCCCGACGATACGCCGGTCATCGCGCTGAAGCTTGAAGAGGCGAAGCTGTCGCCTGCGATGGCTGCCTATTTCAAGAAGTGCCAGGACAAGCTCGGCTTCGTGCCGAACGTGCTGCTCGCCTATGCCTTCGACATGGCAAAGCTCGAAACCTTCGTCGCCATGTACAACGACCTGATGCTGGGCGACTCGGGGTTGTCGAAACTCGAGCGCGAGATGATCGCGGTGGCGGTCTCCTCGCAGAACCGCTGCTACTATTGCCTCACCGCGCATGGCGCGGCCGTTCGCCAATATTCCGGCAATCCGCTGCTCGGCGAGCATCTCGTGATGAACTATCGCGTCGCGCGTCTGAACAAGCGCCAGCGGGCGATGCTCGATTTCGCCGTGAAGCTCACCGCCTCGCCCTGGAGCGTGGAGGAAGGCGACCGCGAGCGGCTGCGCCGCGTCGGCTTCAGCGACCGCGACATCTGGGACATTTCCGCGGTGGCGGGTTTTTTCAACATGTCGAACCGCGTGGCGTCCGCCACCGATATGCGTCCCAACGTGGTCTATCACGGGCAGGCGCGATAACCCCCGCGTCTAAATTCTGCGGCTTTTGATGGGTTAGTGACCTTTACGTCCCCGCAACGGGGACGACAACAGAAAGCCCGTAATGCTCCTTCGCACCGTAACCGTCCTGATCGCGCTCACCTTCGGCGTCGCGGCCTATGCGCAGGTCGCGCCGGTCTCGCGTCCTTCGGTCATCACGCCGGCGCAGACCATCACGGCCGGCAACGGCATGGTCGTCGCGCAGGAGCAGCGCGCCGCCCGCATCGGCATCGAAATTCTTGATCGCGGGGGCAATGCGGTCGATGCGGCGGTCGCGGTCGGCTTTGCGCTCGCCGTGACTTACCCGCGCGCCGGCAATATCGGTGGCGGCGGCTTCATGGTCATCCATCTCGCCAAGACCGGCGAAGATGCCGCGATCGATTATCGCGAAACTGCACCCGCCGCGGCGACCGAGAAAATGTTTCTCGACGAGAAAGGCGAAGCCGACCCGAAGAAATCGCGCGACTCTGCCTTGTCCATTGGCGTGCCAGGCACCGTCGCGGGATTGGCGCTGGCGCACGAAAAATACGGGTCCGGCAAACTCACGCTCGCCGAGTTGATCGAACCGGCGATCACGCTCGCCCGCAACGGGGTCGAGATCGTCGACGATATCGCGGACACACTGCCGCTGGCCCAGCCGCGCATCGCGCGCTGGCAGTCGAGCGCGCCGGTTTTTCTCAACAGCGACGGCACGGTGCTGATGCCGGGCCAGGATCTGCTGCAGCCCGACCTTGCGATCACGCTGCGCGCGATTGCCAGCGACGGACCGAAAGGATTTTACGAAGGTCCGGTCGCCGAGAAGATCGTCGCCGCCGTGCGCAAGGCCGGCGGGATCATGACCACTCGACGACATGAAAAACTACCGCGCCGTCCTGCGCGAACCGATCCGCGGCACCTATCGCGGCTACGACATTATCTCGATGCCGCCGCCCTCCTCCGGTGGCGTGCATCTGATCGAGATGCTCAATATTCTCGAAGGCTACGATCTGGCCAAGCTCAGCCGCGAGGAGTCGCTGCACATTATCGCCGAGGCGATGAAGCGCGCTTACGCCGATCGCGCGACATTCATGGGCGACCCCGATGCCGTGAAGATGCCGGTCGCCGGACTGATCTCGAAGAAATACGCCGCCGCGCTGCGCGCGCAGATCGGCCAGCGTGCTACGCCCTCCTCTGAAATTCGTTCCGGAAACCCGGCCGATTTCGAAGGCCAGAACACGACGCATTTTTCCGTGATCGACCGCGACGGCAACGCCGTGTCGAACACCTACACGCTCAACTTCTCTTACGGGCTCGGGCTGGTCGCCGAAGGCACCGGCGTCTTGCTCAACAACGAGCTCGACGACTTCACCTCGAAGCCCGGAACCGCGAACGCTTACGGTCTCGTCGGCTACAACGCCAATCTGCCCGGGCCCAACAGGCGGCCGCTGTCATCAATGACGCCGACCATCTTCTTGAAGGACGGCAAGCCGTTCCTGATCACGGGCTCGCCCGGCGGCAGCCGGATCATCAGCACGGTGCTGCAGATCATCGTCAACGTGATCGACTTCAATCTGCCGGTTGATCAGGCGGTCAGCGCGCCGCGCGTTCACCATCAATGGCAGCCTGACGAGCTTTTCGTCGAGCCGGGCATCAGTCCCGAAATCCTCGAAGGCCTTGTGAAGCGCGGCTACAAGGTGACGCCGAATCCGCCGCAAACCTCGGCGAATTCCATCGAGATCACGGCCGATGGTTACGTCGGCGCGGCCGACAGGCGCACGCGCGGCTCGCTCGCCGCCGGATATTAGTCGCGGTTTTCCCTCGTTGTGTTTTCGGCCGCGTCCAGAAGACGCAACGGTGCATTTTGCATGCGCCGGCGAAAACAGGTTACTCTCGAAAAAAAATGAACGATCAGAACTGAGGGGGGATCCATGCGCTTCTGTCGTCGTACGCTGCTGCTTGCCGTGTTCGCTCTGGCTGCCGTGGCGGCGCCAAATGTGGCATCAGCGCAAAGCACTTTTCCAACGCGGCCAATCACGCTCGTCGTCCCGGCGGCAGCCGGCGGCCCCACGGATACGGTTGCGCGCCTCATCGCTGAATCGATGAGCCGCACGCTCGGTCAGACCGTGATCGTCGAGAATGTCGGCGGTGCCGGCGGCACGATCGGCATGGCGCGCGTCGCCAAGGCCGCGCCCGATGGTTACACGGTTGCCGTCTGGCACGTCGGTCAGGCGACGGCTCCTGCCCTTTACGACGGTCTCAAGTACGACGTCGTGAACGACTTCGATCATATCGGCCGCATCACCGACGTGCCGATGACGATTGTTTCCAAGACGCCCTTTCCGGCGAACAACATCACGGAGCTTCTGGCCTGGATGAAGTCCGAGGCGGCCAAGGCATCTTATGGTCACGCCGGCATCGGCTCGGCCTCGCACCTCTGTGGGCTGGTGTTCCTGAAAGAAGTCGGCGTGCAGATGAACGGAATTGCCTATCGCGGCACCGGTCCGGCGATGAACGATCTGCTCAGCGGGCAGTTCGACATCATGTGCGACCAGACGACGAATACGACCAACCACATCAACGCGGGCAAGATCAAAGGCTACGCGGTGACGACGAAATCCAGGGTGCCGTCGGTGCCGCAGTTGCCGACGCTCGACAGCGGCGCCATTCCCGGTTTCGATGTTTCGGCCTGGCACGCCATGTGGGCGCCGAAGGGCCTGCCGAAAGATGTGTCCGACAAATTCGTCGCCGCGCTGCAGACGGCGCTCAAGGATCCGAAGGTGATCGAGCGCTTCGCCAGTCTCGGCACCGAGCCCGTTGCGCCCGCGCTCGCAACGCCCGATGCGCTCAAGACACATCTTGCTGCCGAGGTGAAACGCTGGGACGTGGTGATCAAGGCCGCGGGTGTGAAGGGGAATTAGTGAATCGGAATTCGTATGACCAATCCCGAAGCGATCCGATTGCATGAAAATGCATTCATTTGAGCGAGAAAGCTCCAGAAATAACAGAACACGTCAGCACATTTATTGGGTTATGAATTGTCGCTCTGCGCAAAATGAACTCAGCATTTTTACTGAGCGGCGTTGCACAGTTACCGATCGTGAAATTCAAGCAAGATTAGGCGGGCGGTGTCTCGCTCAGCGAGGGAGCAACTCAGCTAACTTCTTGTAGCGAAGTTCAAAGAATGACGTCCGCCAATAGGCATTTGCTTGCAAGCAAATTCCCGCCAAAAGGGATATCGTGAAGATTCCCGTTTTCAGAAGTCGAATTCAGCGAAGAGAGGCCGCGATCTCATTAAGTTCACGATCAGCGAATTGGCCTAGGGGAATTTCATTACTTAACAGCGTTTGTAAGGTCGCCTCGAACGAATTCCAAAGAGCAGGACTCCAATTTTCTATGGTAGCATCAATAGAATCTAATTCGATGGTTAGCCAATGAGGATCGAGCGAACCCATATCTTACCGCCTCATATTTTGATTCTCTTTCGTGAAATGTATCATCAGGTCACCCGGTAAACAAAACGAAAACATTTTGGCGGGGGAAAAGTTCATGCTGCCTGCAATTCCAGATCCGGAACTGTTTTTTGGTCTTGTTTCACCGATCGGTACTGACAATGAAAAGGCCTACACTCTGCTTTCGGAGTCACTGAGAAAATATAGCTATACCTCTGAGTATTTTAAAGTAACTGAGCTTATGAAAGCAGTAAAACCAACGAACTTTGAACTAAAGGAGACACCCTTAGAAGATAAATACGATAGCTATATCAAGTATGCGAACAAAATTCGCGAAGTACTCGAATTTCCCTACGCATTGGCAATGCTGTGCTGTATGGCCGTGCGTAACTTTAGAAGACAAAAAAAGGGAAACGCCGACACCTATATCCCTAAGACCGAATATGTATTCGACCAATTTAAACGTAAAGAAGAAATAGATCTACTTCGCCAAATCTATGGACGCCTTTTTATTGTCCTCTCTCTTTACTCGGAGAAAAAAAGCAGATCCGAGCGGCTTGTAAATCGCATCGCTTCTGATCATTCCGATGCTCGTCTTGCAAACTCCCATTCTGCCATCGCTACCGAGCTTATGAAGCGAGATCAATCTGAAGAGAATGAGCCAAGTGGCCAACGCCTGGAAGAAGCTTATCCAAGTGCTGATCTTTTTTTGAATATTGACGATTTTGACAGCGCTGAAAAAACTCTTACACGATTTTTAGATGCCCTTTTTGGATCAAACTCCATAAGTCCTACTCATGACGAGTATGGAATGTATACAGCTAAGAGTGCCGCACTTCGGTCTGTCGATCTGTCTAGACAGGTAGGCGCTGCAATTTTTTCGGAAAGCGGCGAAGTCGTAACCTTGGGCTGTAATGAAGTACCTAAAGCTTTAGGCGGAACTTACTGGACAGGTGATACCGCCGACGCTCGAGACATCCAAAAGGGTTATGATTCAAACGAGCGCATAAAAAAATCGCTTCTGGTCGATTTCACAAAGCGCCTAAAATCAGCAGGTTTCCTTAGTGATCAGGGAAAAGAATTGGATGTGGCTCGATTCATCATCAAGGAAACCTCTAGAGGTGGCTTGTTGCGCGACGCGCAGCTAATGGACCTTCTTGAATTTGGACGAATGATCCACGCAGAGATGTTGGCGATTTGTGACGCTGCACGATTAGGTAAGACCGTCAAGCAAGCCATTCTCTACTGCACCACATTTCCTTGTCATATATGTGCGAAACATATCATAGCAGCAGGTATTAAGCGGGTGGTTTATATCGAACCATTTCCAAAGAGTTACGCTGAGCAGCTTCATGGTGATGCAATTACTATTGGAAGATCAACCGATCCCGGCAAGGTTGTCTTCGAGCCGTTTATTGGAATTGCACCACAGCGCTATCGCGAATTGTTTGCGCGCGGTCGAAGGAAGAATGATGCAGGGGAATTTCAGCAGTGGGTAGACGGCGAAGCTCGTCCATTTATTCGGTACACAGTTGCGACGTACGTCAACAACGAAGCGGCGGTAACGAAGCTGTTCAATGGCAAAGTTAAAGCAAAGGCAGAAGCTGGACTGATTGAAATTGTCAAAACAGAGCAAAACTTTATTGCTGGCGCCGTCGGCTGAGAAGCCAAACTAGCCCGTAACTTTGGGCCCGTTTAAAGCTCGCAACTTAATTCCTCTGCTTTCGCGGCGGCTTGAAGTACGGCCCTATCGTTCGGGTTCTTACTAGATCGTCGATGCTACGCTCTATCAGATATCGAGCGGCCTCAGTCGGCGTTTTGCCGTAACCAAGAACAACAAGTTGATCGAGATAACGTCGGAACTGTGCCGACAATAGAGGCTGTACTTTTCTAGAAGGATTTCGGTTTGGCTTACGCGGCACAATGCGTAGAATATAGCATAGCCCGCTAGTCTCTAGTTAGCTTCTACTTAGATACTTGACGTACGCTCTGCAAATGGGCATAAAAAGAACGGGCGGCTTTCACCGCCCGTTCGTACCTTTTGTAAGATCGCGATCTATCGGCCCCGTTGCGAGCGGGGCCGTCGTCGTTTATGGGCAGTTACGGTCTGCCAAACACCGAGCCGACATCGGAGATAGGTCCGTACAAAGACGAGCCTTTCGTCGGCATTGGCGGAGACTAGCATCGTGATCCTCCTTTCCCGGGGTCGTGCCCCGAGGCCGAAGGGCACGGAACAGCCAGTTGGGAAGGGCGACGCTGATTCTTCGCTGGTGGAATGGTGGTCGGCTTCTAGCTCAGGTCAACTACGGCTTTAGCGACAAAGCCGGTTGCACACAGAAGCCCTGGGATTCTTTGGACGCGCTCGAGCGCTAGCTCGGATGCTTTTTTGGCCCGCGCGACGGATCCTAAACGGTTGATTTAATTGGAGCGGGCGAAGGGATTCGAACCCTCGACCCCGACCTTGGCAAGGTCGTGCTCTACCCCTGAGCTACACCCGCGTCCGTTGGATATATGGCCGAGCGATGTCGGCCGCCAAGGCCGAACCTATACCCAGAAGCACGGCCCCAATGCAACCCGTGGCAAAAGGCGCAGAATTAGTAGCGGGCGGCCCGCTTTTTCCGCGCGCTTTGGCTCGGAGGGGGGCCCACCCAGCGGGGGTTCACGTTACAAAAACCGCGATTCCCGGCCAAAACGTTGGGTTGGCATGCCGCGAACGACCAATACTGGCAATCTTCGTAGACGTTGCCGGTTCCGATATTGATGTTGGCGCACCAGGGGCCCTCGGCGGCCCGCGTCGCGCGGGCGTCAAAAGACACAACGGCAACGACGAGTGCCACAATCGATAGAATGCGCATCATCTTTTACCTCTTCTGTTCTCTGCGATACTAACACGCCGCCCGCCGGAATATTGCCCGCAATGCCAGCCACGCCCGACCAGCTCTTCGCCGCGCTCGATAGTCTCGGCATCAGGCATTCAACGGTGAAGCACCCACCTTTGTTCACCGTGGAGCAATCACGAAATCTGCGCGGGCAGATTCCCGGCGGCCACACCAAGAACCTGTTCTTGCGCGACAAGAAATACGCCATCTATCTCGTGGTCACGCAGGAAGACGCCGAGATCGACCTGAAGGGCCTGCACCGCCGGCTCGGCGCCAATGGGCGCTTCTCGTTCGGCTCCGCGGATCTCATGCACGAGCTGCTGGGTGTGGAGCCGGGATCGGTCACTCCGTTCGGCGTCATCAACGATACGGAAGGACGCGTGAGCGTGGTGCTCGACGCCGCGATGATGGAGCACCAGACGCTGAACTATCACCCGCTGGTCAACACCATGACCACGTCGATCGGCCGTGACGATCTGGTGAAATTCCTCGAATCCACCGGGCATATCCCGAAAATCGAGCGTCTTTCCGGGGGTGCCTCGACCCCGCCTTGATGATTGCATTACCGTCGCGGATAACCCATCTAATGCGCCAGGAACTCTGGTAGTGCGGCCGCGGATGGCCGGATAGGGCGAGACACGATGCTGCAAGACGGCGGGACGATGACGGCGGCGGCAACAGCGGCCGATGTGGTCAAGGACACGACCACGCAAGCTTTCATGAAAGACGTGATCGAGGAATCCAAACACCAGCCGGTGCTGGTGGATTTCTGGGCGCCGTGGTGCGGCCCCTGCAAGCAGCTCACGCCGGTCCTGGAAAAAGCGGTGAAGGCCGCCAAGGGCAAGGTCAAGCTCGCCAAGATGAACATCGATGAGCATCCGGCCATCCCCGGCCAGATGGGCATCCAGTCGATCCCCGCGGTGATCGCATTTTCCAACGGCCAGCCGGTCGACGGCTTCATGGGCGCATTGCCCGAGGGCCAGGTGACGGCGTTTCTCGAACGCATCACCAAAGGCGCGGTCGGCGCCGAGGAAAAGGATTTGTTGAAGACGGCTGACGCCGCGCTCGCCGAAGGCAATGCCACGGCCGCCGCCGACTTGTATGCGCAGCTGCTCGCCGAGGACAGCACCAACGTGCTGGCGCTCGCCGGACTTGCGCGTTGCTATGTCGCGACCGGTGCGCTCGAACAGGCGAAACAGACACTCGCCCTCGTTCCCGAAGCCAAGCGCAACGATGCGACGGTTGCCGCCGCGCGCGCCGCGCTCGAGATCGCCGAACAGGCGAAGTCGATCGGGCCGCTGGGCGATCTTGAGAAGAAGGTGCTTGCCGATCCGCTCGATCATCAGGCACGCTTCGACCTTGCCGTCGCGCTCAAGCGCAAATGGCAAACGGGAAGATGCGGTCAAGCATCTGATCGATATCGTCAAGCGCGACCGCAAATGGAATGATGACGGCGCGCGCAAACAGCTCGTGCAGTTTTTCGAGGCCTGGGGCGCGACCGATCCGGCGACCGTGGAAGGACGCAAGCGCCTGTCTTCGATCTTGTTTTCGTAAGCGTTACGCCCCGGCGGCGGCACCGCGCGGCGGAGCAGTGAAACGAAGATGCCGATGAACGCTCAGTATCGTGGGCCCATCGAAATGCCGGGAGTGATCCCGGTTTTCCCGTTGCCGGGTGCGCTGCTGTTGCCGCGCGGGCAAATGCCGCTGAATATTTTCGAGCCGCGTTACATCGCGATGATCGACGACTCGCTGCGCGACGGTCACCGGCTGGTCGGCATGATCCAGCCCGACGTCGCGCATACCGGATCAGCCGACAAACCGCCGCTTTACAAAATCGGCTGCGCCGGACGCATCACACAGCTCGCCGAGAGCGGTGACGGTCGCTATCTGATCGAACTCACCGGAGTCGCGCGCTTCCGCATCGAAGAGGAACTGAAAGTCGCGACCTCTTACCGGCAATGCCGCGTGACCTACGCGCCCTTCGCCGACGACTTCACCGCGCGCAAGGGTGAAAGCGCCGTCGATCGCAAGGCGCTGCTTGTGGCCCTCACGGATTTTCTTCAAGCCAATGATCTGAAGGCCGACTGGGAAGGCATCGAAAAGGCGCCGAACGAAGCCCTGGTCAATGCGCTTTCGATGATGTCCCCCTATGGCACCGCCGAGAAACAGGCGCTTCTCGAAGCGCCGGATCTAAAGACGCGGGCCGAAATCCTCATCGCCATCACCGAGATCGAACTCGCCAAGAAAAACACCGAGGGCGAACCGCAATTGCAGTAGCGGGAAGCCTGAGTTGTAATACGCCTCTCAGTCGTCATTCCGGGACGGCGCGTCAGCGCCGGACCCGGAATCCAGAGGCAGACACTGAGCGTGTTTCTGGATTCCGGGTTCGCGCTTTCAGCGCGCCCCGGAATGACGGTGGCAAAACCTATGCGTTTTTCGTCATGGCCGGGCTTGTCCCGGCCATCCACGTCTTTACTCTGTGCGCCGTTGACGACGAATGAGAGGCCCTATGTCCACCGTCCCGCCTACCGACCGGCCGCCGGATAGCGTCGATCCGAAACTGCTGGAAATTCTCGTCTGCCCGGTGACCAAGGGCCCACTCGAATATGATGCCGAGCGGCACGAATTGATTTCGCGCAAGGCCAAGCTCGCCTACCCGATCCGCGACGGGATACCGATCATGTTGCCGGAAGAGGCGCGCCGGCTCGAATAGAGCGCGCGCCGGTTTCCGCCGTCATCGCCGCCGCTTGTCCCGGCGAACCCGCTTCGCCGCGCCGTCAGCCAAAAAATATCAGGGAGTGAAATCGCAATGATCAAGATCTGGGGCCGCAATACATCGTCCAATGTGCAGAAGGCGATGTGGGCCGTCGGCGAACTCAAGCTCGAGCATGAGCGCATCGACGTCGGCGGCGCGTTCGGCAAAAACAACGAGCCCGCCTATCTGGCGATGAATCCGAACGGTCTTGTTCCAACACTGGAAGAAGAAGATGGCTTCCTGCTCTGGGAATCGAATTCCGTCGTGCGCTATCTCGCCGGCAAGCACGACAGGAGCGGCGCGCTTGAACCCAAAGACGCAAAGCAGCGTGCCATCGCGAGCCAATGGATGGACTGGCAGCTGTCGGTGGTCGGTCCCGCGATCTTCCACGCGTTCTGGGGCCTGATCCGGACGCCGGTGGAAAAACGCGACATGGCCGCGATCAAGACGTCGCAGGAAAAAACCACCAACGCGATGAAAATGCTCGATGCGCGACTGGGCAAGACTGAGTATGTCGCGGGGCCTTCGTTCTCCTACGGCGACATTCCTGTCGGCATCATGTGCTATCGCTTCGTGCACCTTGTTCCGCAGCGTCCGGCGATGGCCAATCTCGATCGCTGGTACGGACAGATTTCCAAACGCAAGGCGTTCCAGGATCACGTCGGCAGCATCCCGCTGACGTGATGACCCGTCATGAGCGACACAGCCGAGCCAGGACGATGTCTCGCGCTGATCGGCGGTCTCGGGCCCGGCGCTACGGTTCACTATTATCGTGAGCTGATCGCCGGCCACGAACGGCTAGGCCGTGTCCCGCGCCTGCTGATCGCGCACGCCGACATTCATCGTGTTTACGCTTGCGTAATCGCCAAGGATTTCGACGGCCTCGCGCGCTATCTCGCCGGATTCATCGAAAGCATGGCCGCGGGCGGCGCGGAATTCAGCGCCATCGTTGCGGCAACGCCGCACATCTGCGCATCGCAGCTTGAAGCGATCTCGCCATTGCCGCTGATCAATATGCTGACCGAAGTGCGCCATGCCGTGAACGCGCGGGGGCTGAAACGGGTCGCGTTGCTCGGCACGCGGTTCACCATCGAGACACGCATGTTCGGTTCTCTCGACGGCATCGAAACGGTCATGCCGCAGGCGAAAGAAATCGATCGCATCCAGGACATCTACAAGGATTTTGTCGAAGGCCGCGGCTCGGACGCACAGGCGCAGGAGCTGCGTGAATTCGCGCGCACGTTCGTTGCGCGCGATGGTGCTGAAGCGGTGTTGATCGCGGGCACCGATCTTTCGATGGTATTTACCGAGAGCAACGCCGGCTTTCCGATGCTCGATTGCGCGCACGTTCATATCGACGCGATCGTAAAACGATTGCTCGAGCAAGATTGAAAGCGAGCTGGCTTACAGCACCTCGCCCTTGAGCAATTTCGGCACGTCGCCGGTAAAGCCCGCCGCCTCGCGAATGAACATGCGTTTGAGCACGGGCATCCGTTCCACCATGCCCAGCCCGACATCGCGCACGAGCCGCAGCACGTCGGAGTGATTTGAGAAGAGCCGGTTCAGCCCGTCGGTCGCAACGCCCATCATCATCGTGTCGAAGCGCCGCCAGCGCTGGTAGCGCTCGAGCACATCCACGCCGCCGGGGTCGAGCCCGAGCCGCGCGGCATCGGCAACCGCTTCCGCCAGTGCAGCCACATCGCGCAGTCCCATGTTGAGACCTTGTCCGGCGATGGGATGAATGATGTGCGCGGCGTCGCCAACCAGCGCCAGCCTGTCGCCGATGAATGTGCGGGCCGTGAAGAGGCCGAGCGGAAATGCCCGGCGCGGGCCAGCCACCGTCAACTCGCCCAGACGCAGGCCAAAACGCTTTTCGAGTTCGGCGTGGAATTCGGCATCGGGCAGCGCGACGATCCGTTCGGCCTCGCGTGCGTTCTCCGTCCACACGATCGAGCAGCGCTTGCCGGTCAGCGGCAGGATCGCGAAGGGCCCGGCAGGCAGGAAGTGTTCTTCCGCGCGGCCACCATGATCGCGCTCGTGCGCAACCGTCGTCACGATCGCCGCCTGGTCGTAGTTCCAGCCGTAACTTGTGATGCCGGCCTGCTCGCGGATCACCGAATGCGCGCCGTCGGCACCGACCAGAAGGCGCGTTGCGATCGACCCGCCATCGCCCAGCGTAACGTCGACCGAGTTCTTGCCGGCTGCGAAACCCGTGACCTTGCCGGCGTGCAGGTCGACGCCGAGCGTCTTCGCCTTTTTCACCAGCGCGTCCACGAGGTGCCGGTTCTCGATCATGTGCGCGAACGGCTCGCCCTCTTCGACATCGCCGCCGAAGGCAAGAAATGTGGGCCGCACGGCGTCATCGAGCTTCGAATCCGTGACGACCATGTCGAGGATCGGCTGCGCATCCGCCGCGACCGCATCCCAGACCTCGATCGCTTCGAACAGGCGCCGCGCCGCGGCGGCGATGGCCGAAGCGCGAGGGTCTTTCGACTGGGCATGCGCCAGCGCGGGATCGATGACCGTCACCGCAAACGGATCGCCGAGGCCCTGACGCAGCGCGATCGCCAGCGCGAGGCCGGCGAAGCCGGCGCCGCCGATGACGACCTCGGCGTGCGGGACGCGTGCGGGGCTTGCCATGGTCACGGACATTCCTTGTAAATCTCGTCGCAGCATAGCAGGTTGGGGCAGATTTTGAGCTATCCGGGTTTTGCGCATGTCCGCCGTCCAGGATCTTCTCGACATTCTCGATCTCGAACCGCTGGAAGTGAACCTGTTCCGCGGCCGCTCGCCGCAGAGCGGCTGGCAGCGCGTGTTCGGCGGGCAGGTCATCGGTCAGGCGCTGGTGGCGGCCGTGCGGACCGTCGAGGCGCGGCCGCCGCATTCGCTGCACGCCTATTTCCTGCTACCGGGCGATCCCAAAGTTCCGATCATCTACGATGTCGACCGGATGCGTGACGGCAAGAGCTTCACCACGCGGCGCGTCACCGCGCGGCAGCACGGTCATCCGATCTTCTCGATGCTGGTGTCATTTCATTCGGACGAGGCGGGGCTGAGCCATCAGGCAAAGATGCCGGACGTGCCGCCGCCGGAAAAACTTCCGAGCGATTCCGATATGCGCGAGAAATTGCTGCCGACGATGCCCGATCCGGTGCGGCGTTACTATGAGCGCGAGCGGCCGATTGAGTTTCGACCGGTCGAATTCGACCGCTATCTCGGCAAGAAATATCCCGATGGACAATTCAATGTGTGGATCCGCACTACCGGCAAGCTGCCCGACCTGCCTGCGATCCACCAGTGCGTGCTGGCCTATGCATCCGACATGATGCTGCTTGATACCGCGCTCGCGCCGCACGGTCGCACGCTGTTCGGGAATGAATTCATGGCGGCGAGCCTCGATCACGCGCTCTGGTTCCACCGTGCATTTCGTGCCGACGACTGGCTGCTTTACGCACAGGATTCCCCGAACCTGCAAGGCTCGCGCGGCTATGCGCGCGGACTTATATTCACCCGGGACGGGGTCCTGGTCGCCTCGGTGGCGCAGGAAGGGCTGGTACGCGAGCGGCGGAAAACCTGATTGCACAGATGCGGTATTTGTTGGCGGGTTGCATTGTTCTTGTGTCATTCGTGACCGCCGCGCTTGGCGCATCGGGCAGGCAGCCCGCACCGCCGGGTTCGTTCGAGGGCGCGCCGCCGCAATTCACGCATTTCACCGCGAGCGAACTTTCAAAAGGCTTTCTCGCCTTGGCGTTCGGATCCGATCTGCGCATCGGTGCACGACCGCTTGGCATCCGCCGCTTCGATCATCCGATCCGCGCGCGCGTCATCGGCGGCGGCAGCGTCGACCGTGCGTTCGCGATGTTGCGCGTCATCCAGGAATATGCGCGCGATGTTCCCGCCTTGGGATTGGCCTTTGCAACATCGGCGGCCGCTCCCGACATCGAGGTCCGCCTGATCGATGAAAAAGATTTTCAGTCCGCGCTGCAGGAGGCTTTCGGGCCCAAAGTAGCCCGCGACTTCGTCAGCCGCACCGACCCGCAATGCATGACGAGCGTCAAATCGACGGCCGACGGAAACATCGTTCACTCGGTGTCTTTCATCATTGTCGACAAGGGCGAGGACGTCTTCCTCGACTGCGCCTATCACGAATTGCTGCACGCATTCGGGCTTTCCAACCATGACCAGCGCAACCCGTGGACCACCCTCAACCAGAACCGGATGGTCGGCTATCTCACGGTCTACGACCGCTCCCTGCTCGCCCTGCTCTATGATCCGCGGATCAAACCGGGGATGACGGCCCGGGAGGTACGCGGCGTTCTGCCCCGCATCATCGCCGACCAGGGCTTCGCCAGCACAAATCGCGATAGATAGGTCAGGCTCGCTGACCTGTTTTGCCTGGAATTGCGGCGGCTGCCTGTGGGTAGAGCAACGACCCCGCTTAAACTTTAGGCCACCCCTCGTTAGCCTGTGTAAACGGGTCCGTACCGGCCGAGGCTGGGCGGCTTTCGTTTGTCACGGCACTCACGCCCGTGAGGCCGTTTAGTTTTGCGGGGCAGTTCATGAAAATGGTCGTCGCTATCATCAAGCCGTTCAAACTCGACGAAGTGCGCGAAGCGCTCACCCGCGTCGGCGTCCACGGCATGACCGTGGGCGAGGTCAAAGGCTACGGGCGGCAGAAGGGCCATACCGAAATCTATCGCGGCGCCGAATACGCGGTGAATTTCCTTCCCAAGCTGCGGCTCGAGATTGCGATCGCCAGCGACCAATTGAACCGCGTCATGGAAGCGCTCGCGGCGGCCGCGCGCACCGGACAGATCGGTGACGGCAAGATTTTCGTGTTGCCAGTCGAACAAGCCGTGCGCATCCGCACCGGCGAGACCGACGTCGACGCACTTTAAAAAATGAAACGCACCACCGGGGGATGACATGATACGGGCATTCGCACGCCTCGCTTCGACCACCATCGCCACAGCACTGATCGCTTCGCCCGCGCTCGCGCAGGGCGGAAAGATCGACGGCGCCGACACGGCCTGGATGATCAGCGCGACAGCTCTGGTGCTGATGATGACCATCCCCGGCCTTGCATTGTTCTACGCCGGCATGGTGCGCAAGAAGAACGTGCTTGCAACGATGGCGCAAAGTCTCGCCGCAACGTTTCTCGTGTCGATCCTCTGGGCGGTCGTCGGTTACAGCCTCGCATTCACCGGCGACGGCGCATTCATCGGCACGCTCGATCGCATGTTTCTCAACGGAATGGCGATGGATGAAATTTCACCGCTGGCGAAGACGATTCCGGAAAGCCTGTTCATGATCTACCAGATGACCTTCGCCGTCATCACGGTGGCGCTGGTCGCGGGCTCGGTCGCGGATCGCCTGCGTTTCTCGGCGTTTTTGCTGTTCTGCACGTTCTGGCTTCTGCTCGTCTACGTGCCGATCGCTCACTGGGTCTGGGGCGGCGGATTTCTCGGCGCAGCCGGCGTGATCGATTTCGCCGGCGGCACGGTGGTGCACCTGAACGCGGGCGTCGCCGGACTTGTCGCCGCTTACGTGCTCGGCGCGCGCCGCGGCTATGGCAGCGACAACCTCGCGCCGTACGATCTGACACTTGCAGTGATCGGCACGGGGCTTTTGTGGGTCGGCTGGTTCGGATTCAATGGCGGTTCGGCATTGGGCGCAAATTCGCGCGCGGCGATGGCGATCGTATCGACGCATCTCGCGGCGAGCGCCGGCGCGTTCACCTGGATGGCGCTCGAATGGTGGACGCGCGGCAAACCGTCCGTGCTTGGAATGATCTCCGGCGCGGTCGCCGGACTTGGCACGATCACGCCCGCGTCAGGTTTCGTGATGCCGATGCAGGCAATCGCGATCGGCATCATCGCCGGCGGCGTCTGCTTCTGGGCCTGCACGTGGTTGAAGCTCAAGGTTGGTTACGATGACTCGCTCGATGTGTTCGGCGTGCACGGTGTCGGCGGATTTACCGGCACGCTTCTCGCCGGTGTATTCGCCGTCGGCGCGCTTTCTGTCACTCCGGAAATGCCGAATGGCGTTCAGGGCCTGCTCGAAGGCAATCCGCAGCAGGTGGTCATGCAGGCCTACGGCATCGCGGTGACCCTGCTCTGGTCAGGCGTGATGACCTTCATCATCCTCAAAGTCATCGGTGCCCTGGTGGCCTTGCGCGTGCGCAATGAGGACGAGGTCATGGGTCTCGACGTCAGCATGCACGGCGAAGCCCTCCAATAAGCACTGCTTATTTTTTAAGCAGCCCCTCTCGCCATTGGCGCGACTTTAAGCGCCAGCCTCCGACCGAAACTCGCTCGGTCGGAGGACCTCCGAGTTCTTGGCGGTATATCAATAAGTTAAAGGCGACGTCGGCATCTGGCACGGCGTTTGATTCTATCCCTGCGGCCGTGCCTGCGAAGCGACCTTCGCGGGCAGGGGCTCAGTGAACCGCCCGCACTGCGTACGTAAACAAACGGGCTCAAGCGGGGATCGAATCCATGAAGATCGTCATGGCCGTTATTAAACCCTTCAAGCTGGACGAGGTCCGTGACGCTCTGACCTCCATCGGCGTGCAAGGGCTCACAGTTACCGAAGTCAAAGGTTACGGGCGTCAAAAGGGGCACACGGAAATCTATCGTGGGGCCGAGTATGCGGTGAGCTTCCTGCCGAAAATCAAGATCGAAGTGGCGGTAGACACCAAGCAAGTCGACAAAGTCATCGGCGCTATCACCGGCGCCGCGAAAACCGGTCAGATCGGCGACGGAAAAATCTTCGTCTTCAATCTGGAAAACGCCGTGCGCATCCGCACCGGCGAGACCGATACCGCGGCGCTCTAGTACCCGCACCGCAAACAATACGACAGGAGTAAGACCATGACGTTGATGAAATCGTCCCGTGCGGGGCTCTTCGCTCTCGCGTTCGGGATTCTGATGTGCCTCTTCCTGAGCGTAGCGCACGATGTTGCATACGCGCAGGCACAGGCTCCGGCGGCCGCGCCCGCGGCTGCACCGGCGACACCGCCGGCGCCACCGCCGGCCTGCGCCAACGATCCGGATCCGAAGAAAGCGGTTCTTGAAAAGTGCACACCCAATTCGGGCGACACCGCCTGGATGCTGACCTCGGTCGCACTCGTTCTGATGATGACCATCCCGGGCCTCGGCCTGTTCTACGGCGGCATGGTGCGCAAGAAGAACGTCGGCGACACCGTGATGACGAGCTTTGCCGTCACGTGTCTCGTCACGATCATCTACTCGGTCATCACCTACAGTCTCGCCTTCACGCCGGGCTCCGCCTTTATCGGCGGCACGAGCAGGGCGTTCCTGCAGGGCATCTTGAGCGACATCTCGACGGGCATCGGCACGCCGAACGGCTTGGCAGTGACGATTCCTGAATCGGTCTATCTCTGCTTCCAGATGACCTTCGCAATCATCACTCCGGCCTTGATTGCCGGGGCTTTTGCTGAGCGCATGAAGTTCTCGGCCATGCTGTGGTTCATCGGCCTCTGGTCGATCCTGGTCTACGCGCCGATTGCGCATTGGGTCTGGGGTGCCGACGGCTTCATGTCCAACGGCAATTCCGACGCCTGGTTCAAGGTTCTCGACTTCGCGGGCGGCACGGTGGTGCACATCAACGCGGGCGTTGCCGGCCTGATGTGTGCGATCTGTCTCGGCAAGCGCAAGGACATGGGTCCTCCACACAACATGGTGCTCACCTTCATCGGCGCCTCGCT
Organism: uncultured Alphaproteobacteria bacterium; assembly: GCA_963707615.1. Taxonomy (GTDB): domain Bacteria; phylum Pseudomonadota; class Alphaproteobacteria; order Rhizobiales; family Xanthobacteraceae; genus Pseudolabrys. Next base: position 346,349 of record CAVPQT010000004.1, on the reverse strand, counting down.
GCTGTGGGTCGGCTGGTTCGGCTTCAACGCCGGCTCTGCCGTCACTGCCGGCATGCAGGCGGGTATGGCCATGACCGTGACGCAAATCGCCACCGCGGTCGCAGCCTTCACCTGGATGCTCGTTGAATGGATCATTCGCGGCAAGCCAACCGTCATCGGCATCTGCTCGGGCGCGGTTGCTGGCCTCGTCGCCATCACTCCCGCTTCGGGCTTTGTCGGCCCGGTCGGCGCGATGGCGATCGGTGTCGCCGCCGGCGTGCTCTGCTACTGGGGCGTGACCGGATTGAAGCGCATGCTCGGTGCGGACGACGCACTCGACTGCTTCGGCGTACACGGTGTCGGCGGAATCGTCGGTGCGTTGCTCACCGGCGTGTTCGCGATCTCCGAGTACGGCGGCACATCGGGCCTCATTGAGGGCAACGCTGCCCAGATGATCAACCAGGTCCAGGGCATCGTCGTCGTGTTCGTCTACGACGCGATCGTCTCGCTGATCCTCCTCAAGATCATCGACGCCGTGATCGGACTGCGCGTCTCCGACGAAGTGGAGCGCGAAGGCCTCGATCTCGCGTTGCATGGCGAGGTGGTCCAGTAGGACCTGACAGTCAGCGGTAGGGGCGGAAACCCGGCACTGTCCCTTCCGTCGAGACCCCGGTTCGCAAGGACCGGGGTCTCTCTTTTTTGACCCCCTTTTTGACCCCCCTTTTAGGCTTGCCGCGAGCAAAAAGTGCCCGATTTTCCGATGGTTAATCGGGTCTTAACCTCGCCCTCTTTATTGTGTCGAAACCCTGTGCCGCGGGCCGCGCCCGCTGTGTTGACGCATGTCCATGATGACCGCCCAGCGCGAGCCGACGTCTCCTACTGCCCAGGCGGTCGATTCCCGCTCACCTTTCGTGCGCCTGACCGAGCTGATCGCAGGCATCGAGCCGGGCAAGCCCGTCATCAATCTCTCGGTTGGCGAACCGCAGCACCCGATTCCGAAATTTGTCGGCCCGACGCTTGATGCGCATCTCGCCGATTTCGGTCGCTATCCCGCCAACAAAGGCATCGAACCGTTTCGCCGCGCGGTCGCCGTGTGGCTCGGCCGGCGCTTCAAGCTTTCGCGTCCGATCGATCCGGAACACGAAGTGCTGGTGCTCAACGGCACGCGCGAAGGCCTGTTCCTCGCGGCGATTGCCGCAAAGCGCTGGGTCGGCCGTCGCGCCGGCAAACCTGCCGTTCTCATTCCAAATCCGTTTTATGCCGCCTATGCGGCCGGTGCCCTCGCCGCGGATTGTGAACCGGTTTATTTGCCGGCGACGCGCGCAAGCGGGTTTCTTCCCGATCTCAATGCGCTCGATGACGCGCTGCTCGCGCGCACAGTCGCCTGCTACATCGCATCGCCTTCGAATCCGCAGGGTGCCGTTGCCGACCGCGCCTATCTCGATCGGCTTGCCCATCTCGCGCGGCGATTTGGTTTCCTTGTCTTCGCCGACGAATGTTATTGCGAAATCTACAGCACCGATGCACCGGCCGGCATGCTGGAAGCATCGGGACCCGATTTCGCCAACGTCGTTGTCTTTCACTCCTTGTCGAAGCGCTCGAGCCTGCCGGGTTTGCGTGTCGGCTTCGCCGCCGGCGACCGGCGATTTCTCGCGCCCTATCTCGAATTGCGCAACGTCGCGGCGCCGCAGGTACCGACGCCGGCACAATACGTGGCCATCGCCGCCTATGGCGACGAGATGCATGTGCGGGAAAACCGCGAGCTCTATTCGGCCAAATTCGATCTCGCCGATCAGATCATCGGTGGGCGCTACGGCTACGTGCGACCTGCCGGCGGATTTTTCCTCTGGCTGGATATCTCAAAGCACGGCGGCAGTGAGATGGTGACCAAGAAGTTGTGGTCGGAAGCCGGCGTGCGCGTCGTCCCGGGACGTTATCTCGCACGCGAGCAAAACGACGGCAGCAATCCCGGCGAAGGCTATATCCGGGTTGCCATGGTTCAGGACAAAGCAGCTACGGCAGAGGCGCTGCATCGCCTCGTTGCCGTTCTGGGGTAGGGATGTAACCGCATGCGGGCAGCAGATCGCAGCCTCGACATCATCACTTTTGTTTCGGAGCACTTCCGCGACATCATCCGTCGCAGGCTGAGCGAACTTGCCGGCCTCGCGCTGATCTCGCTGTCGGTTCTCGGCGCCATAGCGCTGGCCACGTGGTCCGTCCAGGACCCGTCCCTCAGCCATGCGACGCAGAAGCCCATCCACAATCTGCTTGGCTTCCCCGGCGCAATCTTCGCCGATCTCGCGATGCAGCTCCTCGGTCTCGCCTCCATCCTGCTTCTGGTGCCTGAAATACTGCTGGGCTGGCGGCTGATCTCACACAAGCCGGTCGGCGAAAAATGGCGCGGCATGCTGTGGATCGTGGCGACGTTCCTTGCGGCCGCATTCGCCTCGACATTACCGCACATCGGATCGTGGCCGCTTCCGACCGGACTCGGCGGCGTTGCCGGCGATGCGGTGTTGCGCGCGCCTGCATGGATTTTCGGCTCACCTCTCGGCGCCTTCACGCGTTTCATCCTGTGCATCGTCTTTGGTCTGGCAACGGCAGCGACATTGGTGCTGGCGGCGCGTGCCCCTGACTACGATGAAAAACCTGCCGCGCGAGAGGCCGACGACGAAGAGGACGCCGAAAAAGACGAGGGCGATCACGCCTCGGCCTGGCTCGGCATGATCGTGCATGCGCTGCTGAGCTGGAAGGCCCGCATTGGCCGCATGATCCGCGGCGAAACCCGGGCGCGCACGCCGATGCCTGTTGTTCAAGGCCCGCGCCACGAGCCACGCTTCGATGGCGAAGACGACTCCGACTATGAAGATGAGGCTGAGGAAGATGATGATGATGAGGACGCCCCGGCGCCGCGCCGGCGCGCCGCCCAGAAAGCGGCCCCGCGTCGCAGCGGCAACGGTTACACGCTGCCTTCACTGAATCTTCTGGCTGCGGCGCGTGCCAGTGAACGCACGACCTTGTCGCGCGATATCATCGATGCCAATGCGACGGCGCTCGAAAGCGTGCTGCAGGATTTCGGCGTGCGCGGCGAGATCATCAATGCGCGGCCCGGCCCCGTCGTCACCCTCTACGAACTCGAGCCGGCGCCCGGCATCAAGTCATCGCGCGTGATTGGTCTCGCCGACGACATTGCGCGCTCGATGAGCGCCGTATCGGCCCGCGTTGCCGTCGTGTCGGGTCGCAACGCAATCGGCATCGAATTGCCGAACCCGGTTCGCGAGAAAGTTTACCTGCGCGAGTTGCTGACGGGGAACGACTACAACGAAAGCGCGGCGAAGCTGCCGCTCTGCCTCGGCAAGACGATCGGCGGCGAATCCGTGATCGTTGATCTGTCGCGCATGCCGCATCTGCTGATCGCCGGCACCACCGGCTCCGGCAAATCGGTCGCGATCAATACGATGATCCTGTCGCTGGTCTATCGGCTGCGCCCCGATCAGTGCCGGCTGATCATGGTCGATCCCAAGATGCTCGAACTGTCCGTCTATGACGGCATCCCGCATCTGCTGACGCCGGTCGTCACCGATCCGAAAAAAGCGGTGGTCGCGCTCAAATGGGCGGTGCGCGAGATGGAAGGCCGCTACAAGAAAATGTCCAAGCTCGGCGTGCGCAACATCGACGGCTACAACGCGCGCGTCGCCGAAGCGCGCGCGAAAGGCGAAACGCTCACCCGCACGGTCCATACCGGTTACGACAAGGAAAGCGGGCAGGCTGTCTACGAGAAAGAAGAGCTCGATCTCGATCCGTTGCCTTTCCTGGTGGTGATCGTCGACGAAATGGCCGACCTGATGATGGTCGCCGGCAAGGACATCGAAGGCGCCATTCAGCGTCTTGCGCAGATGGCGCGTGCCGCCGGCATTCACGTCATCCTGGCAACGCAACGGCCTTCGGTCGACGTGATCACCGGTACCATCAAGGCGAATTTCCCGACCCGCATCTCGTTCCAGGTGACCTCCAAGATCGACAGCCGCACCATCCTGGGCGAACAGGGCGCCGAGCAGCTGCTCGGCCAGGGCGACATGCTCTATATGGCGGGCGGCGGCCGGATCAGCCGCGTGCACGGGCCTTTCGTGTCGGACGACGAAGTCGAGAAGGTCGTCCGCCACCTGAAGTCGCAGGGCGCACCGGAGTACCTCGAGGAGGTGACCGCCGGCGGGGATGAGGACGAGGATGGAAATCCGGTGTTCGATGCGACCGGCATGGGCCTCGCCGAAGGCGGCGACATCTTTCAACAGGCCGTCGCGATCGTGAAGCGGGACCGCAAGGCCTCGACCTCGTACATCCAGCGACGTCTCCAGATCGGCTACAATCGCGCCGCAACCATCATGGAACGCATGGAAGAAGAAGGAATTGTCGGGCAGGCCAACCATGCGGGCAAGCGCGAGATCCTGATTCCCGAGAATCCGGCCGACGAGCGGTATTGAGAATCGCGGCATTCGCGATTAAGCCGGACTCTGGCGAAAGGCGCTGGGGGCCGCGAAATCGCCACAGCCGGCCCATATACGCCTATAAAGATACCGCGGGGCGCGGAGGCAGAGAACGTAATGGCACTGGATCAACGGCGAACGGGCTGCAAACTGGCATTTGTAGCGTTGTTTGCCTGCCTTACGGCCCCGGCCATCGCTCAGGTCCCGCTCCCGTCCGCGCGTCCCAATTCGCCGGCCCAGGCGGTCCCGCCGGCACCCGTCAAGCCGGCTGTCCCACCTCCTGCTCGGCAGAGCGTGGAGCCTCAGCAGAACCCGGTGTTCAATCCGTTCGCCGCGCTGCTCGGCAAGCCTGCGACCCCGAACACCCTGAGCGCGGAACAGCGCGCGATCGTCGATCGCGTCAACGGCTACCTGTCTGGCATGCAGACACTCGCTGGGAAATTCATCCAGATCGGGCCCGACGGCAGCCGGACGCAGGGTGACTTCGTCATTTCCAAGCCGGGCCGGGTGCGCTTCGAATACGACGACCCCAGCCCCATCGAGCTGATTGCCGACGGTTCGTCGGTGGTCGTGCGCGATCGCCGGCTCGCCACGCAGGATGTGTATCCGCTGTCGCAGACGCCCTTGCGCTTCCTGCTGTCCGACCGCGTCGACCTTGCGAAGGACACGCACCTCGTTGCGGTTTACGCCGACGACGTCTTCGTCACCGTCGTGGCCGAGGAGAAGAGCGGCATTGTCGGAACCAGCCGCCTGATGATCATGTTCAGCGCCAAGGACATGCAGCTCAAGCAGTGGACCGTGACCGATCCGCAGGGCTACGACACGACGGTCGCCGTCTACAATCTCGATACGAGCAAGCGCCCGGATCCGGCGATGTTCAAGATCGATTTCACGCGCTACCACAATTGATGTTGCGCACTGCGCAAGGCGAGCGCCCCGCGCCCTGATCCCGGTATCCACGTGTCTCCAGGCGAATAAAACAAGAAAATAAGACGTGGATGGTCGCGGCAATCCCGGCCATGACGTTGGAAAATCCATCGTCCGCATCATAGATTCCCGCAATGCCCTTCAAGGTCACCACCTGGAATATCAACTCGGTCCGCCTGCGCATCGATCTCGTCGCGAGGTTCCTGAAGAGCGCGCAACCCGATGTGCTCTGCCTGCAAGAGACCAAGTGTCCGGATGACGCCTTCCCGCTCAAGCGCTTCAAGCGTCTCGGCTACGAGCACGCAGCGCTCAACGGACAGAAGGGCTATCACGGCGTCGCCGTCATCTCGCGCGTTCCGTTCGAGCGCATCGACGTGCAGAATTTCTGCGGCAAGATCGACTGCCGGCACATCTCGGTGGTGCTGGGAGAGCGCGCCGGTCTGAAAGACCAGGTCACCCTGCACAATTTCTATGTGCCGGCCGGCGGCGACGAACCCGATCCCGAGATCAATCCGAAATTCCAGCACAAGCTAGGCTTCCTCGATGAGATGCGCGCGCATGCCGGTCTGAAACCGGAAAAATCCGATCGCGCGATTCTCGTTGGTGATCTCAACGTCGCGCCGCTCGAACACGACGTCTGGAGCCACAAGCAGATGATCAGGGTGGTTTCGCACACGCCGGTCGAATGCGAGAAACTTGTCGCCGCGCAGAACTCCGGCGGCTGGGTCGACTGCATGCGCGTGCATACGCCCGAACCGGAAAAGCTCTACACGTGGTGGAGCTATCGCGCGATGGGCAACTGGCGCGCCGCCGATCGCGGCCGCAGGCTCGATCACGTGTGGGCGTCGGATGCGATCGCAGGCCAGGTATCGACAATCGACATCGCCAAGAGTTATCGCGGTGCCAAGCGCCCGTCCGACCACGTGCCGGTGACGGCAACCTTCGAAGTCTGAGCGCTACTTCTTCTGGCCTTTTTCCAGCGCGCGTTTCACGCCCGCAAGCTCTTTCGACCAGATATGCAGACGCTCGGCCATGCTCACGCGCAATTTGTCAGCGGCGGCCGGATAGCCCTCGAGCATCTTGCGGAAAAGGCTGCGCGATATCCGCACGACCACCGTCGGTTCTTTGGCGATAGCCGTTGCCTGACAAACCGTATTCGTCAGCAGAGCCAGCTCACCGATCAGCGTTCCGGGACCAACCGTGACTTCGCTGCCCTCGGCGACCGAACCCGGTTCGAGAATCAGCGAACCCTCCTGCACGACATAGCCGCCATCGGCGAGCTCGCCGGCATAGAACAGCACCGCTCCGCTTTGCAGCGTTCGCGTTTCAGCGCCGATCGCCAGAATGCGCAGCGCCTGTTTACCGAGCGCCGCCAGCGCCGGCACCTGTTCGAAAAACGCGATGTCCTCGTCGAGAGCCATGACTATGGATTCATGACTGTGGCCATCGTCCCGAAAGCCGGGACCGGCAGGTCATGCGAGGAATGAGAGCGCCGTTCGTTATTCTCACGGCACCAGTTTATAGCCACCGGCCTCGGTCACCAAGATAGCCGGAATGGCGGCATCCCTTTCGACCTTCTGGCGCAGGCGGTAAATGTGCGTTTCCAGCGTGTGCGTGGTGACGCCCGAATTATATCCCCAGACTTCCTGCAGCAGGGTCTCGCGCGACACCGGCTTCTGCCCGGCGCGGTAAAGGTAGCGCAGAATGGCCGTTTCCTTTTCGGTGAGCCGGACCTTGCTGCCTTTCGGATTGAGCAGCAATTTCGAACTCGGCCTGAAGGTGTAGGGCCCGATGGCGAAGACGGCGTCTTCGCTGGCTTCGTGCTGTCGAAGCTGCGCGCGGATGCGCGCGAGCAAAACCGCAAACCGGAACGGCTTGGTGATGTAATCATTCGCCCCGGATTCGAGACCGAGAATGGTATCGGAATCCGTGTCGTGGCCGGTCAGCATGATGATCGGTGCCTTGAAGCCGCTCTTGCGCAAGATACGCACCGCTTCGCGGCCGTCCACATCCGGGAGGCCGACGTCCATGATCACAAGATCGATCGGGCCGCTTTTCGCGGCCTGCACGCCCTTGGTTCCGCTATCAACCGAAATGGCGTCGAATTCCTCGTGCAGCGCCAGCTGCTCCACGAGCGCATCGCGAAGTTCGGCATCATCATCGACAATCAGGATTGTTCGCTTATTGGCCATCGTTTAAAGGCCCCTCCAAGGGCGTGAAACGAGACCCCTGTCATGGTCGCGGGGTAGACCATTCGTCGTTAAAAATAGCAAGCAGGAACTATACTTAAGAACCAACCGGTCTGTCACACCAATGCAGAAACGATCTTTTTCCCGGGTCACAGTACGCCGCAAGGCAGGTGATTCAAGCCGCGGCTGGCTCATAGCTGGAATGCTGGCGGTACCAGTGGCACTTGGTCGTGGCGGGATCAAGGCCAACAAGCGCGAGGGCGATGGCGGTACGCCGCGCGGCAGTTTCCGGCTGCGGCAACTGTGGTGGCGAGCCGACAAACATCCGCGCCCGACGACGTCGTTGCCAGTGCAACGAATAATGCCTGCCGATGGATGGTGCGAGGACCCGACCGACCGCCGCTACAATCGACGAATCAAAGTGCCCGCGAAAGCTTCGGCCGATCGACTCACGCGCAAGGACAATCTCTACGATTTCATCATCGAGCTTGATCACAATACGCGGCCGCGCGTCGCGGGACGCGGCAGCGCGGTATTCATCCACGCGGCAAGAAAGGGCTTTGCTCCGACCGCCGGCTGCGTCGCGCTCGAGCTCAATGCCTTGCGGCGGATGCTGGCGCGTCTCGGTCCGCGCACGAGAATTGTCGTCGAATAGATTTCAAGCGTCTGATTTCGCGCGCTCTCCGAAAATCGCGCTGCCCACACGAACGTGCGTCGCACCAAGTGCGATCGCGGTAGCAAAATCCGCGCTCATGCCCATCGAGAGAAGCTTCAGTCCATTGCGCTTCGCAATTTTTGCGGTCAGCGCAAAATGCGGTCCCGGTCCCTCGTCGAGCGGAGGAATGCACATGAGGCCGGAGATTGTCAGCCCATATTGATCGCGACACGCCGCCAGGAATGCATCGGCATCCTGCGGCAGGACACCGGCTTTCTGCGGCTCCGCACCGGTATTGATTTCGGCAAAGAGCATCGGCCGCTTTTGCTGTTTACCGATCTCCTTCGAAAGCGCTTCGCAAAGGCTTGTCCGATCGACCGAATGGATCGCGTCGAAAAGCGCGACCGCCTCTTTTGCCTTGTTCGACTGCAATGGTCCGATGAGATGCAGTTGCGTGCCCGGATGTTTCGCGAGCAAAGCTGGCCACTTTGCTTTCGCCTCCTGGACACGATTCTCGCCGAACACATGTTGACCCGCGCCGATGGCCGGCTCGATTGCATCCACGGAAAATGTCTTTGAAACGGCGATCAGCGTCACCTCAGCTGGATCACGGTTGGCATCGCGACAGGCGCGCGCAATTTCCGCCCGGACATGCTCGAGATTCTTTGCTGTGGCAGCAGCCATGCGCTGCCTATATCGCACCGTGCCGTGCGCCGCCACACTTCAAATGAAGGGCCGGGGACGATGTTTGGGGACTTCACTGCCCGCGATGGCCGCGAGCGCTGCCCGATCGACTATTTCAAACTGGCGGTCTTTCCAGCGAATGGCCTTGCTGACGAACAGCCGCTTGAGCGTCTTGTTGGTGTGAACAAGCGACATTCCGAGCGTGTCGGCAAGATGCTGCTGGGTGAATGGAAACTGGATGCTTCCATTCTTGACCAAACCGGCTTCTTCCGCTCGCGCAAAAAGATGCAGGAGCAGATAGGCCGCGCGCTCCAGCGCCGTGCGGCGGCCGAGGCTCAGAAGATGCTCGTCGATAAGCTGCTCCTCGCGTGCGGCAAGCCAGGTGATATCAAACGCCAGCGACGGAAGGCCGCTGTAAAGGTCCCACAGCTTGGAGCGCGGGAAGACGCACAGCACCAGCGGCGTCAGTGCTTCGACGGAATGCTCCATCTCGTTCATCAGCGCGCCCTGCAAGCCGAGCATGTCTGCGGGCAATGCGTAGTTGAGAATTTGTCGACGACCGTCGTCGAGCATCTTGTAACGAAAAGCCCAGCCGTTGAGCACGGTGTAGAGATATTCGCTTCGGGTACCTTCTGTGAGAAAGCTTGCGCCTGGATCGACGTGGAGTTCGTCGACCTTCAGCGTTTTCACGAACGTAAGTTCTTCAGAAGAGAATTCGCGCAGCGCCTGCCGCTTGCGCAGCGGACATTGGTCGCAGGGCGTGTAGCCGTTTGGTCGTCCGTTTCCCACAATCATGACAGGTCATCCGCCGGGTCAAACCCAGCGGCCCTGCGCAAGGCAATGCAAATCGCTGTTTATGCGCATAAACATGAATTTTCACCACGTATGTCATTTTTAAATGCTGCAAGATTCAATCCGTAGGACAAGAGAAAGTTCCATCTGGAGAACCAGCTTTTGCCTATGTCGGACAGCTTGCTTGCTGGCAAGCGCTGTCTTGTCCTGGACGACGAATTCCTGATCGCACTCGACATCCAGCAGATACTTGAGCTTGCCGGTGCAAAGCACGTGGCATCGGTCGCGTCTGCGTCAGAAGCCATCGAGCTTCTGCGGCGCGAACCGAAATTCGATCTTGCCGTGCTCGACGTGAAGCTGGGCGATGCCGAAGGCAACAGCCTGGACGTTGCGGCCATGCTCGCCGAAGCCGGCACGCCGTTCGTTTTCCTGACCGGGATGCGCGTCGATAACGTGCACGCAAAAAAGTTTCCGCAAGCGCCTGTCGTCGAGAAGCCCTACGACGCCTCGACGCTTCTCGATGCCGCGCAGCGGGCCCTCAAAAGCGCGGCGCCGTAGGGATTTCTGGCCTCAAGCTGCAGTCTGCACTCGGCCACGGCGGCGGTTGACCGTTTGCCCGGTTTCGTGTCAGTTCCGCGCTCGCAACAAGACGTCCCATGACCGCAACGTCGAGCAAAAACGAGCGCTATAACGCCCGCGAGGCCGAGGCCCGTTGGCAGAAGATCTGGGCCGATCGGGGTATCTTCGCGACCCAGAACAGCGACCCGCGGCCGAAATATTACGTGCTCGAGATGTTTCCCTACCCGTCGGGGCGCATCCATATGGGGCACGTGCGCAACTACACGATGGGCGACGTCGTAGCGCGCTTCAAACGCGCCATGGGAAATGCCGTTCTGCACCCGATGGGCTGGGACGCCTTCGGCATGCCGGCCGAGAACGCCGCGATCGACCGCAAGGTGCATCCGAAGGCCTGGACCTACGACAACATCGCGGCGATGAAAAAGCAGCTGCAGTCGATGGGCCTTTCGCTCGACTGGGCGCGCGAAATCGCCACCTGCGACCCGGCTTATTACAAGCACCAGCAAAAAATGTTTCTCGACTTCCTCAAAGCCGGGTTGGTCGAGCGCAAGCAATCCAAGGTCAACTGGGATCCCGTCGACCAGACGGTGCTTGCCAATGAGCAGGTCATCGACGGACGCGGCTGGCGCTCCGGCGCCCCCGTCGAGCAACGCGAACTGACGCAGTGGTTTTTCAAGATCAGCGACTACTCGGAAGATCTTCTGGAGGCGCTCGACAAGCTCGATCGCTGGCCGGACAAAGTTCGTCTGATGCAGAAGAACTGGATCGGCCGATCAGAAGGACTGCTGCTGCGCTTTGCGCTCGATCCTGCGACGACGCCGAACAAGGAAACCGAGCTCGAGATTTTCACCACGCGACCAGACACTTTGTTCGGCGCAAAATTCATGGCGCTGTCGCCCGACCATCCGCTGGCGACGGCTGCGGCGGCCAAGAATCCGAAGCTCGCGGCCTTCATCGAACAGTGCCATCGCATGGGCACCGCGCAGGCCGAAATCGACACCGCCGAGAAGCTCGGTTTCGACACCGGCATGAAAGCCGTGCATCCCTTCGATGCCAACTGGAAGCTACCGGTCTATGTCGCCAATTTCATTTTGATGGACTACGGCACCGGCGCGATTTTCGGTTGTCCGGCGCATGACCAGCGCGACCTCGATTTCGTCAACAAATACGGTCTCGGCAATACGCCGGTCGTCTGCCCGCCGAACCAGGATCCGAAGACTTTCGTCATCACCGATGTTGCCTATGACGGCGATGGCCGCATGATCAATTCGCGTTTCCTCGACGGCATGACGATCGAAGACGCCAAGGAAGAAGTCGCAAGACGCCTCGAGAAAGAGACGCGCGGTAACCGGCCCGTCGCGCAACGGCAGGTGAACTACCGGCTGCGCGACTGGGGCATTTCACGCCAGCGCTACTGGGGTTGCCCGATCCCGATCATTCATTGCGAGAAATGCGGTGTCGTGCCCGTGCCGGCGAAAGACCTGCCGGTGACGCTGCCGGAGGATGTCACCTTCGACAAGCCGGGCAATCCGCTCGACCGCCATCCGACCTGGAAGAATGTGAAGTGCCCCCAGTGCTCGGGGCCGGCGCGGCGCGAAACCGACACGATGGATACGTTCGTCGACTCGTCGTGGTACTTCGCGCGCTTCACCGATCCGTGGATCACGACGGCGCCGACCGAGCGCAAGATCGTCGATGAATGGCTGCCGGTCGATCAATACATCGGTGGCATCGAGCACGCCATTTTGCATCTGCTCTATTCGCGCTTCTTTACCCGCGCGATGCACAAGACGGGCCATGCCGGCATCGACGAGCCGTTCGCCGGTCTGTTCACGCAAGGCATGGTCGTCCACGAAACTTATCGCGCGAAGAACGGCGACTGGATCGAGCCGGCCAATGTGAAGATCGAAGGCGTCGGCGATGCGCGACACGCGGTGATCGCCAAGACCGGCGAGCCGGTCGAGATCGGCTCGATCGAGAAGATGTCAAAGTCGAAAAGGAACACCGTCGATCCCGACGACATCATCGCCGCCTATGGTGCCGACACCGCGCGCTGGTTCATGCTGTCGGATTCCCCGCCCGATCGCGACGTGATCTGGACCGAGGAAGGCGTGCAGGGCGCGTGGCGTTTCGTGCAGCGCCTGTGGCGGCTGGTCGGCGAGATCGCCGATGTCGAGGCCCCGGCCGCGCGGCCGGCGAAATTCAGCGAAGAGGCGCTGGTCGTGCGCAAGGCCGCGCATCGCGCGCTCGCGCATGTGTCCGAGGATATCGACAAGTTGCGCTTTAACCGCTGCGTCGCGCACATCTACGAATTCGCCAATGCGCTCAGCGATGCGCTGGGCGGGGTCGAAAAGGCGCCGGCTGAGGACTTCCGCTGGGCCCTGCGCGAAGCTGGTAATATCTTGATCCGGCTGTTCCACCCGATGATGCCGCATTTGGCCGAGGAATGCTGGGCCGCGCTCGGCCACAAGAGCCTGGTGGCGACCGAGGCCTGGCCGCAGGTTGAGCCCGATTTGCTGGTGGAAAGCAGCATTACCTTGCCGGTTCAGATCAATGGCAAAAAGCGCGCCGATGTCACGGTCGCCCGTGATGCAGGAAATTCCGATATTGAGGCTGCCGTTCTGGCTCTCGATGCGGTAAAAAAGGCGCTGGAGGGCAAGAGCCCGAAAAAGGTCATTGTCGTCCCGCAAAGGATAGTGAATGTCGTCGTCTGATACCTCGCCGTGGACGCGAACGCGCCGGCCGGCCGCTGGCCTGCGCAGGGTCGTTCCCGCGCCACGCCGCGCGGGTCGCGCCCGGGGTATTGTCGCGACGGCGCTTGCCGGTGCCGGCAGGCTCTTTGGCGCGCGACGTCTCGCCGGGCTCTTTTCCGCGCCACGCCGCGCCGCCGCTCCCACGCTCTTTTCCGCGCCGCGCCGCCCCAGCCTCTTTCCCACGCCGCGCCGCGCCGCTCCCGTCGACCTCTTTTCCGCGCCGCGCCGCGCCACTCCGCCCACGCTCTTTTCCGCGATACGCCGCTTCGCCGCTCCGCCCGTGCTCTTGTCGGCGCCAAAATTCGCTGCCCTCCGCAAAATCTTTTTTGTGATGGGGCTCGGAAGTCTCGTTGCCGGGTGTTTTCAACCGATGTACGCCGAGCATCCTTTGCCGGGTGCTGCGGGCAGTGCGAGCGTCGTCGGAGCGATGCGCGCCGTCGACGTCGCCGCAATCGACGCCCCCGCCGGTAGCCGTCTCGCCCGCGTCAGCGTGAATGTGCGGAACGAGCTGATTTACGATTTGACCGGCGGCGGCGGCGGTTTTTCGCCGACGCACCGCCTCGACGTAAAGCTCACCGCAACGCAGTTGCAGGTTATCGTCGACATCAACACCGCGCGTCCCGACGTCAACAATTACGGCATCGACAGCACGTACACGTTGACGGAGCTCGCGACCGGACGCGTTGTTGTCAAAGGCCAGACCTTCGCGCGCGTGTCGTACAACATTCCGGGCCAAGAGCAGCGATTTGCCGGCGAGCGCGGCCTGCGCGATGCCGAAAATCGTGCCGCCAGGGAAATCTCCGAAAATATCCGCAATCGACTCGCCTCGTTCTTCGTGGCCGGCACGTAACTCGCGCGGCGTCATGACCGCCATCAAAGCCGCCGACGTCGATCGTTTCATCGCCGATCCAAATCCTGCGCAGCCTGTCGTGTTGGTCTTCGGCCCCGACATCGGTCTCGTGCGGGAAAGGGTGGACGCGCTGGTGCGTGCATCCGTCGATGATCCCAACGATCCATTTGCATTGGCCCGCATCGAGGGTGACGAATTGGCCGGCAATCCGTCGCGGCTCGTCGAGGAAGCGCATACGGTCCCGCTGTTCGGTGGCCGCCGTGCCGTTCTGGTCAGGGCCGGCGGGCGAAACATCGCATCGGCGGTCGAACCGGTTATCAACGCTCCCTCTAGCGAATGCCGCGTCATTATTGAGGCCGGCAATCTCAGCAAGAGCGCGCCATTGCGAGCCCTGTGCGAGAAATCGAAAGTCGCCGCGGCACTGCCTTGTTACGCCGACAACGAGCGCGCGCTCGCGCAATTGATCGATGAGGAAATGCGCGCAGCCAATCTCACGATCGCGGCCGACGCTCGCGCAGCACTGCTGGATCTGATCGGGGGCGATCGACTCGCTTCCCGAAACGAGATCCGCAAGCTCGCGCTTTATGCCAAAGGCCAGAAAAGCGTCGAACTTCCCGACGTGATGGCCGTGGTGGCGGATGCCTCGCAGATCGCGCTTGATGGATTGATCGACGCGGTTTTCGCCGGACGAACCGCCGAAGCCGACGTCGAGTTCGCCAAAGCGCGGGCAAGCGGCTCGTCTCCACCGACAATCGTTTCGGCGGCAATTCGCCAGGTCGCCAGTTTGCACAAAATGAGGCTGGCCATCGCCGGCGGCGATTTAGTCGAGTATGCGATGAAGCGCGGTGCGCCACCTGTACACTTTTCTCGCGAGCATCAGGTCAGCGAAGCGTTGCGCGTCTGGACGCCACAACGGCTGATCCGCGCTATGGAGCAGCTGGCAGATGCTTCGCTGGAGATGCGCCGGAACGCTCCTCTCGCGGAAGCAATCGCGCAACGCACGCTGCTGTCGCTTGCCGCTAATGCGCGTAAATCGGCCTAGCAAGGCTCTCTTCTTTCTGCTCGACCAAATCCGAGCGAAGAAATTTAGAGCTGATCAATCATTATTCGTTATGCATTTGAGATGGCTACGAGCGCTCGCCCGGGAACAGAGGTGACGGCTTTCGAAAGCCGCCGTGATTTTCGCCAATCACAAGAAACTCGTGCCAAGTTCTGGCATGTCGCAATCGTGTCTCTGTTTTTCGTGGCGGTCGTCGGATCTGGCCTGTTTCTCGGGGCGGTCATGGTTGTGGGCACGCTCCGCAGCGACGACTCAAGTGAGCCAGCGGCGGGCAGCCGTACCGGCCGGGTCGCCCGCGCATTGCAAGACGGAAAACTCTGCCATTACGTCATCTTTGATAACAAGACAGCAACTGCCATCGAGGACCGGATCGGCCGGTGCGACGAGGACAGGCCCAAGCCAAAAAAAGAAAAACCGGCGGCCTTCAGCTGGGGCAAGTAGAGCCCACCGTTAACTTACAGATTGAGTTGATAGCTGTGGGGGACCCAGCGATAGCCGCCCTGCCCCTTTTCGATATAGCCGATCCCCGGGAATGGCATGTGGAAGCTGGCGACAAAAATCCTGTCCGCGGCGAGCATGTCCAGGATGCGCTTACGGGTCGCCACGGCCTTCTCTTTGTCGTCATCCATCTCGAAATGCCATTCCGGACGCTGAACCGCCATCACATATTGGGTGCAGGTGTCCGCGGTGATCATCACGCGCTTCCCCGCGCTTTCGACGTGAAACGCCATCAGGCCGGGCGAATGGCCTGCCGCGTCAACGGCGGTAATGCCCGGAGCAACCTGATCACCAGGCTTGATGAACTTCGAACGATCCGCCAGCGGCCCGCAGAACTTTACAAAAAGCTCCCGATTGAATTTGCGCGCCTCTCGCACGTTTTCGCCACGCTTCCAGAAATCGAACTCGGCAGCACCGAACACGTAGGTGGCGTTGGGAAAAACGGGCTTCCCGCCTTCCACCAGACCACCGATGTGGTCGGGATGCCCGTGCGTAAGGACAATGACGTCGATGTCCTCAGGCTTGTATCCAGCGGCAGCTAACCGCTCGGCCGTCTGTCCCGGCGGCAGCCGTTTACTGAGCTGTTCATACTCGCGTGGCAGAGCGCCGTTGCCGGTATCGAAAAGCACCAATTGCTTTCCGGTATTCACAAGTGTCGGGATGTTGGGATGTTCGAACCGTTGGGTGTCGATGTTGTTGGCGCGGGCAAGCGCATGCACTTCATCAGGAGAGGCATTTGCACCGTAATGTGGGTGCAATCCATCACGAATTGCCTTGGCGTCGAGGACAGTCGCGACCTCAAATTCCCCAAGCTTGAAACGGTATATCGTCGGCTGCAATTCGCCATTCAGTGATGCGGGCACGTTTGGCTCCTCCCGAATTGTTATCGCGCGTCAAGACGATCCTTAGCAGCCGGGATGGGCTGCAATCCAGTACGGAATTGCACGAACAAGTCTTCCTGGGAGCGCGCTATCGCTCTATGCTGTGCACGAAATCCAGCGAGCCGCGGGGAGATTTTTGAATGGCCCGAAAAAAGCGCAAATTAGTTGCTGCCAGAAAAAGAAAAAAATCGAGAGTTCCGTCGAAGAAAAACAAGCGAAGCGTCAAAGCACGAAAGAAAACGCAGCGGTCGCGCAGCGTGGGCGAGAAACTTAAGAGTGCCTATCAGACCGTTGTCGATTCGATCAAAGACACGGACAAACTTCGCAACAAGCTGGAGCCCCCGGCAACATCGGAAACTGAGTAGTCCTCAGATCCGTCCCAACAAGACCAAGATCAAAATAACGACCAACACCAGGCCCAAGCCGCTGGAAGGGTAATAGCCCCATTCAGCACTGTACGGCCATGTCGGCAGCGCACCAAGAACGAGCAACAAAAGGATAATCAGAAGGACAAATCGCATCCTCGCCTCCTCGGCAAAGCCCACAATCGCAACGCTGAGTTGGCAATTTTTGTTCCGCCGCTACGGCACCCTCAGTTCGCACGAACTCAATTTGTTATTGGTCCGTCGATGGGCGACTAAGCAGCTGTCTGATCTTCCGCGCCAGGACGCGTTCGGTCAAAGGCTTTGGAATAAGTTCGATCCCGGGATCCAGTCGACCTTGATGAACGATCGCGTTTCGCGAGTAGCCGGTCATAAAGATGATTTTCGTTCCTGGCCGCCGCCGTTCGACTTCATTGGCGAGCTCACGACCGTTCTTGCCCGGAAGGACAACATCGGTAAGCAATAGGTCGAATTTCTTGTCGGCATCCAAGAGCCGCAAGGCAGTGGCGGAGTCTTTTGCCTCGATAACCTGGTAGTTCAGGTCTCTCAAAATCTCCGATGCATACTGACGAACACCGTCGTCATCCTCGACGATCAATATCGTCTCACCCCCACCACGTTCGGCATTCAGATCGTCATCTCCGGAAGCGACGATTTCGTCGCCTTCGCGGCGCGGCAGGTAAAGCTTGATCGTCGTGCCCTCCCCGGGCTCGCTGTAGATCTTAACGTGACCTCCGGATTGCTTCATGAACCCGTAGACCTGGCTCAGCCCCAATCCGGTGCCCTTGCCGGCCTCTTTGGTTGTGAAGAACGGCTCAAATGCGCGATCAATCGTTTCTGCCGACATCCCTGCGCCGCTGTCCGACACGGCGATAAGAACGTATTGACCTGGGACAATACCTTCATGCTCTCGGCAATATGCCTCGTCGAGATACGCGTTGCCCGTCTCAATGGTAAGTTTGCCACCCTCAGGCATCGCGTCCCGCGCATTGAGCGCAAGATTGAGCAACGTCGATTCCATTTCCGAGGCGTCAACCTCGACTTTCCAGAGGCCCGCCCCGCCAATGGTCTCGAGCTGTATGTTTTCGCCGAGCGTGCGCGTCAGAAGATCAGAGATCGCAACAATGAGCTTGTTGATATCGAGGAACCGTGGATTAAGCGGCTGCCGGCGCGAGAAGGCTAGCAGCCGCTGAGTCAGTTGCGCGGCACGGTCAGCTCCCACCAACGCATTGTTGAGGGCCCGTTCAGCCCGTGCCTCGACAACACCGCGCTTGGCGATGCCGAGATTGCCAATGATGATCGTGAGAAGATTATTGAAGTCGTGCGCGACGCCGCCGGTCAATTGACCCACGGCTTCCATCTTTTGCGATTGACGGAGCGCCTGCTCAGCCAAATCGCGCCGTTCGATCTCCGCGTACAGGGCTCTCGTGCGGCGCATCGCGAGCAAAACAAGCGTGAAAAGCACAAGCGTGGCGGGGATGCCGAAAATGAGATGGCTGGCCATTGCACGCATCCAGCCGAGCATAATCGTATCGGTCTGAATACCATCGGAGACATACAGATCGGCATAGCCGAGTTTGAGATATGCAAAACGTCGTTGAACATCATCCACGGAGTATGAGGTGGTTACAAAACCACCCTCGGGATGATCGACCACGCTGAGCATGAAGCCGCTATCAGGCCTGAAGTGTGTGACATCACCAGCGGGTATCGGGAAGCGGGCAATTATTGCGCCATCACTTTTTGAAAGAGTGAAGCTGGCTGTCGTATCGGTCCCAAGCTGACGATAGAACTCCGAAAACACTTTTGGTGTCACCGAGATCATGATGATCCCGTTGAATTGACCGTCTCGCAGCGGACGACGGCGGCTGATGCCGAAAAAAGCTTCTTGTCTGACGCGTGATCTGGAAGCGGCGCCAACGTAGGTGCCGGCATCTCGCTCCACCTGCGCCAGGAAATAGTCCCTGTCCGCAATGTCCAGGCCTGACGGGATCGGGAATAGCGCCGACGACACGATTGTGTGCCCATTCCTGTCAGCAACCAATATGGCGTCGATGGCTTTTACTGATTTCTCCAGCTTGCCAAGCTGCTGGTGTAGCGTCTGATCGGACGCCTTGATTTGCTCATCGGTAAGATCACCCAGAATTGCATCAACGGCGGTGAAGGTGAGGTCAACCGACTGGAAAATTCCGGATGCGTGCTGCGATAGAATATTCAGCGATGCAGCGAGTTGTTCGTCGGCGCGCGCAACAGCGTTTTGATAGTTGATCCAGCTGGCGTAAGCGAAAACCGTCACCGGGATGACGATCGAGGCCACCAGCATTGTTTTGAGGAGGCGTAGAGCGGCATCGCGGCGCGCGCGCATTCGTCAAAACTCATTAAGCGGGACTACGAATGTATTCGGGTTACCTATTTGTGAAAAGAGGACTCACGGCACGGTTACAGCCGATTCAGCAACAACTTCAGACCTGGCGACAAGTTCCTCCACAGTTGGCAGGCCGACCAGTCCGTGCGCCAGGCCGCATTTTATCGCCTGAAGGATCAACCCCGGGTAAGCCAGCCGGCAATGTACCCCCACCAAGTACCGATACGGCGCGCGACCCTGACGGGGTGACAAAGAGTCACGACGTCACCGCACCATCGAGATTGAGCAGCCGCGACTGTTTCCGCCGGGAGATCGCGGCGTGCGCGTCGGCGCTTTTCAGATTCGAACCAGCCAAACGGGTGAAGTCACCCGGCATCGTCCAATGAGCCGACCTAGTCCGATGGGACGATGATTCTCATTCTGCATTTACATAAAACTCGATGAGTTTTTTCACGACGTTTTTTACGGCCGCTTCAGGGGGGACCGGTAGGAATCGTAGTTGAAGGTAGTCCAAGTGCGATGGTGTTGATGTCCTCGCCAGCGTCATCTTCCAAGGGAAGACGGAAAAAGAGTTCGTGTAACTCACCCCGCGACAGGGTTGTGATCGCTTTCGCCCTTGCAATCGCCGTGCTGCCTTGGGTCGTGTGGGACGAAGAGCAGCAACACGTCACGCCGATCACGACCGAGCTGCGTTCCGATATCGATTCCGATGTCGTCATCCTCGCCGTTACAGATGCCGAAATCGCGGCGGCCGAAAGTACTTCTTGCCCGATTGTACGCGGCAAATTCCATTTGTCGCTTCTGGGATCAGCCCCTCCTGCCTTTGACGGAGTCCCGCTTCTGACCATTCCACAGAAGGGGCAGGAAATATTGGAAACGATGAGCGCGGCATGGGCCAGCATCGGCGGCGTAGACCTTGTCGCGTATGCTCGGCGCAAAATCCTGCCGGATTTTTCGGCCACTTACAGCGACCTCGTGAAGCGCGTCGCCGTGATGGCCCTGACGCGTATCCAGGAAGAGGCGGTCCTCGCGCACGCGACCGTTGTCGGCACGGTTTCGACCTACAATCCTTTCCGCATCGGCAAAGAGGAGGGAGGACCCCAGACCGCGTCCGGTGAGCCCTACGATCCCGAAGCCTGGACGGCAGCGATAAAGACCGACCTGCGCAATCAGTTCCGTGGCGTCCGATACGGCAGGCTCTATCAGCCGACCTTTGCGCTCGTAGAAAGCGGCGACAAACAGCTGATCGTCAAGATCAACGATGTCGGACCGTTGAGGCCAGGACGCGTGCTCGACCTCAATGAACGAAGCATGCGGCATTTCGATCCGTCGATGACACGGGGTCTTCTTGACGACGTCAGGATCACTCTCCTGCCCGGCGAAAACTGGATCCCGGGTCCCGTGAGCAGCACATACGCCGTCAATTTCGTGCCTGAGCGCACCGTTGCGGCTCAGCCGAAGTCCGTCGAACCAACTGCTGGCAAATTGATACAGAGATGGCGCGCCGGCTCGCTCCGATCGCGGATCCCTTCGCAACTGAGGAGATCCGCGTCGAAGCAAGCCTGAAAAGCGGCAGTTGATTTCGCTGTGGTTAGCGCTGGCGTTTTAGCCAGGCGTCAAGACTGAAGCGGCCTGGCCCGACTACAAAAAGAAAGAGAAAGCCGCCCAACATCGCAATATTCTTGTAGAAGCTTGAGTCTTGAGCGCGGCGAACTGCGACGTCGGTGAATTCCCAATACCGGTGCGAGCTGAACGTCGCCACGAGCATAAAGATAATCATCACGAGCACGACGTAGCGGGTGGCGATCCCGAGAATGAGGGCAATCCCGCCGAAGAACTCCGCGGGGACGGCGATATAGGCCAAAAAGGTCGGAAGCCCGCGTGCCGGGAACCCGGCGGCGTAAGCCGGAATATCAAAAATCTTTCCGTAGCCGCTGCGGACAAAAATCCAACCGAGCAGAATGCGGCCGACCAGCAGAATGAAATCGGACGTGCTGGCTGCCACGCTGTCAGCGTGAGATAAGGAAGGATGTGAACTGTTTTGGGCGATGGAGCTCATTGGTACGTTTCCCCGTTTGATGTTTGTTGGCGACGCGGTTCAATCGTTGCGCGGAAAATAACAAGCAGCGAGCTTAAGTTATTCCATTATCGTCAATGTGAAAAATGCGACAAAAAGGACTGCCGTTTGCCATCTGCTTTCAAGGATTTGTGGCGGCGCAATATGCGCTAGGCCCCTTCTGTGATGTCCTCGTAAACGTCGATCTCGATAGCCCCCGGAAATAATGTGCGCCAGGCCTGCAAATAGTTTTGCACCATGGGATCACTGGCGAACTTCTGGCGATTGAGTTCAATCGTTTCGTCCATTTGATACTCGATCACCTGGACAAACTGATTGCGATCGTCGGCATTTCTGAGCAACCGAACCTGGGCATCGCCAAATGCGCCGTACATGGACAGCGCATTTTTCATCGTTGCAGTGAGAAGAGATGTCGTGTCCGCCGACGGTATTCTTATTTTCACATGCAGAATTCGCTTCGCTTTCGCTCCATCGCTGACCATCGAGCGATCTCCTCCCCCTGAAGCGCGATTCGATCAAGTATATTGCTTTTCGCGGCCAAGCCCTCATTACAAAAACGCCGACGTGCTCGGCGTTTTTGTCCGCAGCCTCTGGGCGAGTTGACTGTCAGCTCTGCTGCGAGCCAAGCAAATTAAAGCGCGCCTTCTGTTCGTCCGTCAGGAGATTGTAGAAATTCTCCAGTGCCGGTTGCACGGTTTTGATTGCCGCCTGCATCGCCTGAAGTCTGTGCTCCATCGCCGAGATACGTCCTGGAGGCGTGAAGGCCTGATCGCTCGGGCAATTGGCCTTCAGAAATTCGGCCGCTTTCTGCGTTGCCTCGTTCAGGTTGTCGAGTGCCGTGCGTTGCGCATCCGTCGGACTAAGCGTCTTCGCGATGCGATCGGTGGGCACATTGACCGGTTTCAAAGCTTCGGCTCCGCATATCTGCGAGAGGTCGGGAGATCGATCGCTGGCGCGAGCGACGCGGCCGGTTTGAGGATCGGAGCTGACTACGTTAAAGCGCGCTTTCTGCTCATCTGAAAGAGCGTCGTAGAACCGTTGCAGCGGAGGCTGCACGATACCGAGCGCGAGCAGCATGGTGGCGATCCGCTTGTCCATTGCCGCCAGTCGGCCGGGAGCAGTGCTCGGCAGATCCTCGGGGCAAGCCGATTGCAGGGCACTCACGGCTTTGCCGGTCGCGTCCTTTAATTCGTTCAGCACAGCTTGCTGTGCGTCGGTCGGCTGTACGGTCTGGGAGATTTGTTCGATCGGCCAATTCGTGAGCGCTGGGGCCTGTTCGCCGCAAACGACAGACGCTGTTGTCGCGTTGTCGCGTGTCCTGCGCGCGTGGCGTCTGGAGGAAACGACATTCGCGTAGCCCCGTCCCTCATACGCATAAGGGCCGAAGACGCCAACGTAGACATCATCAAATGCATACGGCCAGAAGGCATCGTACGCGTAGGGCCAGAACGTATAGTCAATGAAATCCCAATACGCGAACGGCCAGAACACGGGTCCGAACCACCCGATCACGAAAATTGGACGGTTCCGCCACCACCATCCATTGTTTCCGTGCCAATTGCCTCCGTTCCAATTTCTCCAATTTCTGCCGGTCCAATTGCCATTGAAACTTGCCTGTCGCAGCATCCCGGCGTGGCCGTTGCGAGATGCAAATGATGCGAGCGCGGTATTACGCACGAGCGAAGTTCGAGCGGTGCCGTTCACTGAGCCGGTAACAAGATTGCTGTTGTTCCGAGCGAATTGCCGGTTGATGCTTCGGTTCGCGAGCGAATTTGAACCGAACCGGACATTGCCATTTCGGGTCAACGCACGGCTTGAACTCGTTCGAGTGAAACTTCGTGTGTGAAATTGCCGCGTCGAGCGAAAGGACGAGACCGACCGCCCCATTGACGACGAGCGAACCGCGAAGCTGCGGTTAAGACCGCCCATTCCGCTGCGCATGCCGCCCCCGCCCATTCCGCGGAAACCGCCGCCGCCGCCGCCGAAATGACCCCCGCCGGCTCTGAAGCCTCCACCACCGCCGCCGCCACCGTGGCCACCAAAACCTCTGGCGCTCGCCTCGTTCATTCCGCAGGCGATTGCGAACACAAAGATCGCGGCAACCAGACAAGAGCCAATGCTACCAAGTTTCGACATCGCAACCTCCTGATGCCGTACGCACCCCACCACCAGACGTCCCGGACGCCTTTGATCTTGGTCAATTATAGTCTCGTTGTCGATGTTCGTGATGCTTCACGAACCAAAGCCAGTCCGGATTTCGTCCGGATCAGCGCGTATGGTTAGCGCGCAAAATAGTGTTCTATTGCAAGAATTTAGCGGTGGTAATTTTAGCGGCTTAGCTTTTTTAATACCGCGTCGAGTTGTTCCAAGTTCCGATATTTGATCTTCAGCGTGCCGCCTTCACCGCGGTGATCGACGTTGACTTCAAGTCCCAATGAATCCGTGAGCCGCTTTTCCAGCGCGCGCGTGTTTGCATCTTTTGCGTTGCCGCCGTGACCTTTTGCTTCGCGGCGCAGGTCACCGGGACGCGCCGCATCGTCCTTGCGCAGCGCGGTTTCGACCTGGCGCACGCTTAGACCTTTCTCGATGATCTCGCGCGCGATTGCTTCTGCATTTGGTTGACCCAGCAGCAGTCGGGCGTGGCCGGCCGAGATCTTGCCCGATCGCACCATTTGCTTCACCGGCTCGGTGAGCTTGAGCAGTCGAATGGTGTTCGCAACATGTGGCCGGCTTTTGCCGACGATCTGTGCAACATCGTCCTGCGTCCGGTTGAAATCATCCATCAGCGCGAGATAGCCGCTCGCCTCTTCGATCGGATTGAGATCGGCGCGCTGCACGTTTTCGATGATCGCGAATTCCAACGACTGCGCATCGTTCGCCTCCACGACTGCAACCGGAACGTCGTGCAAGCCGGCACGTTGTGCTGCCCGCCATCGTCGCTCGCCGGCAATGATTTCGAAATTGTCACCCTGCAGCGCGCGCACGACGATCGGTTGAATTATTCCGCGCTCACGAATCGAATTGGACAACTCACCGAGTTCTTCGTCCGTAAACATGCGGCGCGGATTCCGGGGATTAGGACGCAGATTTTCGATCGGCGCGCGACGCGCTTTACGTCCGCTATCTGCACCAGATGTTTCCTCGCCGACATCTCCTATCAGCGCAGCGAGACCGCGTCCCAGTCGCGAGTGATCCGCCATTGCCGCTGCTCCCGAACGCGCCATTAAATTATCCTTCCAATTTTCGTAACGTCGTTTCAGTGCAATGCCGGACTATCCGGCCTTCAATGCCTTCTCGCGCTGAATAATTTCTGTGGCCAGCCGCAGGTACGCTTCGCTACCCACGCATTTGAGATCGTAGACGAGCACCGGTTTCCCGTAGGACGGCGCTTCCGATATCCGTACGTTGCGCGGAATGATGGTGTCGTAGACTTTATTGCCCATGAACTGACGGACATCGGCAACGACCTGGCTGGAGAGATTATTGCGCGAGTCATACATCGTCAGCACGATGCCGTGGATCGAGAGAGTCGGATTGAGCGTGGTCTTTACCTGCTCGACTGTTTTCAGAAGTTGCGACAAGCCTTCCAGAGCGAAGAACTCGCATTGCAGTGGAACAAGGATCGAATCCGCGGCCGCCATTGCGTTGACGGTGAGAAGATTGAGCGACGGCGGGCAGTCGACAAGAACATAGGTGTAGTCGTGCACTCGCGCGCCGCTATTGAGTTGGCGAAGCGAGTTGCGAAGTCGGAACGCGCGATCACGCTGCTGACCGATTTCGAGTTCAAGCCCGGTCAGATCGAGTGTCGAAGGGGCGATATAGAGTCTTGGCACGCCTGTTTGAAGAATCGCGTCGCGCATTGGCGACGAACCCGTCAGAACATCGTAGGTCGATGTGCGGCGGGACTTGCGTTCAATGCCGAGACCAGTTGAAGCATTGCCTTGCGGATCAAGATCAACGATCAGCACGTGCTCGCCGATGGCGGCGAGCGCTGTACCAAGATTGATGGCTGTCGTTGTTTTGCCGACCCCGCCTTTCTGATTGGCAATCGCCAGAACGCGCGGCCGGGGCGCGTCCGGACGCATGGTCTCCTTTTCAAAAGGTACGACCTGCGGGTCGACGGGCTGCTCAGTGATCGGGGTGTCCGCCATGGCGATATTCCGCAGGCTTTACGCCTGCGCCTCATAAGCCTCTGAAAGTACTGCCAAAACGACAGTCTTAAGATTCGCGTAAGGATTCAAGAGCCCGTATCACAACTACTGAGCCGTCGGGACTGGTTCGGCTTGGCACCCTTGAGGCCTGAAGTCTCCAATATTTAGCGGCATCGGTCAATTCAGCCTCTACATCTTGTCCCTTCGGGAAAAGAGCGATGGCGCCTTTGGCGACAAAAGGAAACGCCTGAACACACAATGTTTTCAAGGGCGCCAGTGCCCGCGCCGTCACGACTTGCACGGCTTCTGCACAGGTTTCCCCAAATTTCTCGATTCGCAGGTGGTGAACGAAGGCGGGGACGGCGGTCGCCTTGACCGCTGCCCGTAGGAAAGCTGCCTTTTTTCCGTTGCTCTCAACGAGGTGAACCCGGGCCCCCGTTTGCCCGGCGAGCGCACAGGCGATCGGGATCCCCGGGAAACCGCCGCCCGAACCCAAATCAGCCCAAACGCTGGCCTGGGGCGCCAAATCCAGGAGCTGGAGCGAATCAGCAACATGGCGGGTCCACAACTCAGGCAGCGTCGATGGCGCGATGAGATTGATTTTGCTTTGCCAGCGCAGGAGCGTCTCTACGAAAATATCGAGCCGCGCTTCTGTTTCACGTGAAACAGGAACGAGCGCGAGGGCGCGCGCTCTATCGTCACCAAGATCGCGAGTCCCCTGCCCGTTCTTGCTCACGCAATTTTCGTTGACGTTTTTTTGCCGCGCCGGACGTGCGCGGCAAGCAGCGTTAGCGCTGCCGGTGTGACGCCATCAATGCGGCTTGCATGTCCGATCGTGCGGGGACGATGCGTTTGCAATTTTTGTTTCATCTCATTCGACAGGCCCGGCAACGTTGCGTAATCGAAGTCGGCCGGCAGTTCAAAACTCTCGTCGCGCCGGAACGCGGCGATGTCAGCTGCCTGGCGCGAAAGATAGACTTCATATTTCGCATCGATTTCGATTTGCTCAGCGACTTTCGCGGGCAGTTCGGCGAAGCGCGGCCAGACTTTCGTAAGGTCGGACATCGTAATGTTCGGATACGACAGCAGCTCAAACGCGGTGCGTCGCTGCCCGTCTTTATTGAGTGTAAGCCCAAACGGCTCCGCTTCTTTCGGCGTGAGGGATACTGACCTCGCAAACTCTCGCGCGTCCTTCAGCATCGATGATTTTGTTCGGTGCCTGCGTGCCCGCTCGCTGCTCACGCATCCTATTGTGATCCCGATATCTGTGAGCCGCTGATCGGCGTTGTCGGCGCGCAACTGCAGGCGATATTCGGCCCGCGAGGTAAACATCCGATATGGCTCGGTGACGCCACGCGTGACGAGATCATCGATCATCACACCAAGATAAGCTTGCGACCGATCGATCGTGATCTCCCGGCCCTCGCCCGCCGATGCGGCTGCGTTGAGGCCCGCAAATAGCCCTTGCGCTGCAGCCTCTTCGTAGCCAGTCGTGCCGTTTATTTGTCCGGCCAGGAACAAGCCACGCAGACGTTTGGTCTGCAACGTCGGCGCGAGTTCTCGCGGATCAACATAGTCATATTCGATCGCATAGCCGGGGCGGATGAATTGCGCATTGCGCAGTCCCGGAATTGTCGCAACCAACGCATGCTGCACGTCTTCTGGAAGCGACGTCGATATTCCGTTTGGATAGACAGTGTGATCGTCGAGGCCCTCGGGCTCCAGGAAGATCTGGTGCCCTTCCCGCTCCCCGAACTTCACGATCTTGTCTTCTATGGAAGGACAATAGCGCGGGCCGCGACTCGCGATCTGTCCTGAGTACATCGGGGAACGATGCACGTTGTCGCGAATGATTCTGTGAGTGGCGTCAATCGTGCGCGTGATGCCACACTCGATCTGGGGATTTTCAATTCGCGCCGTCAGACTTGAGAACGGCTCAGGCGGATTATCACCAGGCTGCATCTCGAGCGATGCCCAATCTATGGTGCGGCCATCGAGGCGCGGCGGGGTCCCCGTCTTCAAACGGCCCAGCGAAAAGCCAATGGTTTCCAGCGTTCGGGAAAGACCCACCGCCGGCGCCTCCCCGACCCGTCCCGCTGGAATTTGCTTTTCCCCGATGTGGATCAGGCCCCGCAAAAATGTGCCAGTTGTCAGCACAACGGCGCCCACGGTGATCTGGCGCCCGTCCTTCAGCCTGATGCCGCAGACGCGACCGTCCTTGAGCATTAAGTCGTCAGCTTCGGATTCAATCACATCGAGGTTTGGTATGGCGCGAATCGCGGATTGCATGGCGGCCGCATAGAGCCTCCGATCCGCCTGGGCACGCGGCCCACGGACGGCGGGTCCCTTGCGACGGTTCAGAACCCGAAACTGTATCCCGCCCAAATCGGCAACGCGGCCCATGAGGCCATCCAGTGCATCGATTTCTCGAACCAGGTGCCCCTTCCCCAACCCACCGATGGCCGGGTTGCAGGACATCGCGCCGATCGTCGCG
The DNA here is from genome assembly GCA_963707615.1 of uncultured Alphaproteobacteria bacterium. Lineage (GTDB taxonomy): Bacteria > Pseudomonadota > Alphaproteobacteria > Rhizobiales > Xanthobacteraceae > Pseudolabrys. The sequence continues at coordinate 318,548 of CAVPQT010000004.1, read as the reverse complement.
AACCGATGGGTGATCAGAGCCGTCCGGGCGCCCATGCGCGCCGCCGCGGCCGCGGCTTCACAGCCGGCGTGGCCGCCGCCAATCACTGCGACGTCAAATCGAATATCCATCGATACCTCAGAGGGCGCGGTTGTAGCGGAGGCGGCCAGAGGGGTCAAAAACCATTGGCTTCAGCGAAGTGTTTCACGTGAAACATTTCGAACAGGGCTTTACTTGCCGATGCAGAAATCTCGAAAGATCACATCCAGGACGTCTTCCACGTCGACCCGTCCGGTGAGGCGACCCAAGGACTGGGCGGCGATTCGCAATTCCTCGGCCAGCAGGTCTTCACGGTCGGGATCAACGCGCGACGCGCGACGCAGCGCGGCCACCACATCCTCCAGGGCGCGTCGGTGACGCTCGCGGGTCACCAATGCGGACTCCGCTCCGACCAGATAGGTCTCCGCGTGCTTCGTCAAATGCTCGAGCAAAGCATCGAAGCCTTCGCCGGACTTGGCTGAAAGATCGAACGCCGGTTCACTTCCGCTGAATCCAAATTCACTCGTACCCGCTAACCGATCGTTAACCACGTTCGTCGATGGTTTGTTAACCTGACAATCAGATTCATTTCTTCGGTAGCTTTGACTTCCGCGTTCACTTCTTCGCCCGAGGTCAATTTTGTTGCGAATGACCCAGACTGGCGCGGTGACGGCCGGTTTCTCGGAAGATGCCCGAACGGCAAGGGCCGGACTTGCTCCGTCGCTAGTGTCCACGACCCAGAGGACCAGGTCGGCCGTGTTCGCCCGCTCCCGCGCCCGCCGCACACCCTCAAGTTCGACAGGATCGTGAGTTTCGCGAATGCCGGCCGTATCGAGAAGCGTCACCGGCAGTCCACCAAGGTCGAGGTGAACTTCGATGACGTCACGAGTCGTCCCGGCATGGGGTGAAACGATTGCTGCCTCTCGTTTGGCAATTCGATTGAGCAAAGTCGACTTCCCGGCATTCGGTGGTCCAGCGATCGCGACCACCAGACCCTCGCGCAGTCTTTCGCCGCGACCACCATCGGCCAACACCGACGCGATCTCATCGCCGAGTGCGCGCGCGATTTGCAGCGCCGGAGTCACCAGGTCCTGCGGAACGTCTGCTTCATCGGAAAAATCAATTCGCGCTTCAACCAACGCTAGCGCCTGGATCAACTGCCCTCGCCAGTTTTCCGCACGATTCCCCAGTGCGCCTCGCATCTGGCGAAATGCGAGGCGACGCTGACTCTCCGTCTCCGCCAACACCAGATCGGCAAGACCTTCAACAGCCGTGAGATCAAGCTTGCCGTTCTCGAACGCCCGCCGGGTGAACTCGCCCGCCTCAGCCGGACGCAATCCAGGCACGCGCGAAAGCGCAGCGAAGACGGAAGCAACAACCGCGCGTCCGCCATGCAGCTGAAGCTCCGCCACATCTTCACCCGTCTCGCTGTGCGGCGCCGGAAACCAAAGTATCAGCGCTTCATCGATAATTTCGCCGTCGAATCCACGGACGCGTCCCAACGTCGCTGCACGAGGCTGAGGAATTTTTCCGATAACCGTCTTAAGTGCCGCACGAGTAGCCGGCCCGGAAATCCGAACGACCGCGATCGCTGCTGGAGGCCGACCAGACGAAAGGGCGTAGATTGTGTGGCGCGCGTGTTCGGACATTGAGCCGCAACGAAGCGCTGGCGAGGGCAGGGGTCAAGTCCTCGAAATGCTTCGTAAAGCCAGCGCGGATTCTATTCCTAGCATCAAAACACCTGAAAATAGGGCCGCCGTGGTCATAACTATCGAGCACGATATGATCGCAGACCTTCCGGTTCATCGGAGACACACCATGATTCAGAAACTCCGACTCGTTGTCTTTCTGTCTCTCGCATTTTCAATTTGCGCCGGATCGGCAACGAACGCACAGAGTGACTTGGGGCGCGCATATCGCGTCATCAGCTCCAAACAATATGTTGATCTCACGCACAGCTTCGGACCTGAAAGCCCCGTCTGGTCAGGCTTCGGCCAGGCAAAGATGACACCGGCATCCGACCCAAAAACACGCGAGCCCTACACCATCGCCAAAGACGGATTTCGTGCGACCTTTTATGAAATGGTTGGCCAATACGGCACCCATGTCGACCCGCCGGCTCATTTCGATGAGAACGGAATCACAATGGATCAGATCCCTCTAAAGCAGATGATTCTGCCGCTGATCGTTCTCGACAACACACCGTTTCAAGCCAAAGATGAAAACCACGCATTCTCCATCACCGACCTGCAACGGTGGGAAAAGAAGAACGGCCGCATCCCACGCGGTGCGTTCGTCGCCCTGCGTACCGATATGTACAAGGATTGGGACAGCAATCCCGAGCGCTTCAAGCGAACTCCGTTTCCCGCCTGGGCCTTCGAGACAATCAAATTCCTGTACGAACAGCGCGGCGTGATCGCGACCGGTCATGAGTCGATGGATACCGACACGACCGACAAGATGGACTCCGAAACCTATATCCTCAAACGCGGCCACTATCAGATCGAAGTGATGGCCAATCTCGACAAGGTCCCGTCGAAAGGAGCCTTGATCGTCGTCACTTGGCCGAAGGTCCAGAAAGGCCTCGGGTTCCCGGCACGTGCATTTGCGATATTGCCCTGAGCATTGCGTGCAATAGGGCGTCGATCCGCGCTAGGTTGCCGTGATGTCGTCCGCTCAAAGCAAACTTCACGTCAATCGCCTCAGCGAGGCGACATCTCCTTACCTGCTTCAGCACAAACACAACCCGGTCGACTGGTGGACCTGGGGACCTGAAGCTCTTGCAGAAGCAAAAGCTTCGAACCGACCAATTCTACTCTCCGTGGGCTACGCCGCATGCCACTGGTGCCACGTGATGGCGCACGAGTTGTTCGAGGACGAAGCAACCGCGCGGGTGATGAACGAGTTGTTCGTCAACATAAAGGTGGATCGCGAAGAACGGCCCGACATCGACCAGATCTATATGACTGCTCTGCATCTCCTGGGAGAGCAAGGCGGTTGGCCTTTGACGATGTTTCTTACCCCGCAGGCCGAGCCGGTCTGGGGCGGTACATATTTCCCGAAAGACGCTCGCTTCGGACGACCCGCGTTTGTGGACGTGTTGCGCGAAGTGGCCCGACTGTTTCGCGAGGAGCCAAGTCGGATCGAGCAAAATCGTAGCGCGTTGCTCGCGCGACTCGCGGACAAAGCTCGCCCAGTCGGACGCGTGACGATCGGACTGAAGGAGCTCGATGCTGCGGCGATGCAGGTCGGCAACATGTTCGATTCAATCAATGGCGGCCTGCGTGGCGCACCGAAATTTCCGCAACCCGCGATACTGGAAATGCTCTGGCGCGCGGGGTTACGCACGAATGACGGGCGCTTCTTTGAAACGGTCGAACATACGCTTGAAAGGATGTGCGAAGGGGGCATCTACGATCATCTTGGCGGAGGTTTCTCGCGCTATTCCGTGGACGAGAGATGGCTGGTGCCGCATTTCGAGAAGATGCTCTACGACAACGCCCAGCTGCTCGAACTGCTGGCGCTAGTCTGGCAGCACAGCGGCAAGGCTCTGTTCGCCCAACGTGCTAGCGAAACCGTCGCTTGGCTCACGCGCGAGATGATCACGGGCGAGGGCGCCTTTTCTGCCTCCCTTGATGCCGATTCGGAAGGCGAAGAGGGCAAGTTCTACGTCTGGTCGAAAAGCGAGATCATCGAGCTCCTTGGCGCTGATGATGGGGAATTCTTTGCCCGCCACTACGACGTCACCGACGAAGGCAATTTCGAAGGGCACAATATACTGAACCGCCTCAAGAACGTTCCACGCACTGAAGCAGACGAAACGCGTCTGTCCGACTTGCGGGTGATGTTGCTGCGGGCGCGCTCAGCCCGTGTACGGCCAGGACTCGATGACAAAGTGTTGGCCGACTGGAACGGGCTGATGATCGCAGCGATGGTCAACGCAAGCATCATTCTGGACAAGCCGGATTGGCTTGCGATGGCCAAACGTGCGTTCGCCTTTATCGCGCAAGGCATGACCAAGGGAGGCCGGCTGGGACATTCCTGGCGTGACGGCAGACTGCTTTTTCCGGGTCTTGCTTCCGACTATGCGGCGATGATCCGCGCCGCACTGGCTCTCTACGAGGCGACAGGCGAACGCCCATACCTTGAATATGCGCTCAGCTGGCAAACCGCATTCGACACGCACTACGCCGATCAAGACACCGGTTGGTATTACCTTTCCGCTGACGACGCGTCCGACCTGTTGTTACGCCCGCATTCAACGCAGGACGATGCGACGCCTAATCCGAACGCGGTTGCGGCCCAGAACCTTGTCCGTTTGGCTGCTCTCACCGGTGATGAGAAATGGCGGGAGAAGGCCGACAGGCTGATCGAAGGAATTCTCTCAGCAACCGAGCGAAATATGTTCGGCCACGTCGCGCTGCTCAACGCACTGGACCTCCGCCTGACCGGCGCCGAAATCGTGGTCACGGGAAAGGACTCCGAAGAGATCGCAATGACGGCATTGAAATTGCCGTTCGTTGATAGAATTGTCCTGCGCGTCGCTGACCCAAGCGATTTGCCTGCATCACATCCGGCACAAGAAAACATCAAGTCCGCACCGAGGGCAGTTTTCGTCTGTATCGGGGAACGCTGCTCCTTGCCGATCACTGAGCCGGCCGATATTGCTACGGCCCTGGCAGCGATGCGCGGTTTTTGACGAATCCTCCGAACGGTTGAGATCGGTGATCCACCGGTCGCCCGATGAACAGATATTAAAATTAATAAGCGCCTCCCTTCGATCGCACGACGCGCCGCAAGGTTCCCGCAGCCATAATTTGCTGGCCTGAGCTGCAATCCGAGTCATCTCGGTTTCAAACTGCGGGGACCAAAACTATGCGATCCAGGATTTCTGTTGGCTCCAATATCTTCAGAGCGAGGAACCTCGTTCTCGGAGCGTTGCTTGTCAGCGTAACTGTCAGCGCGCCGGAACCGGCGCCGGCACAAGGCGCGCCTGAAACGATGAACATGCCGGCGTTCGCGCCCGCCATGATCGAGCACATGCGCAAGATGCGGCGATACAAAGATCACGACCATGGCGCTCAGCCCACGCCACATGTCATCGACCGCTTCAGAGTGGATTCCGACCCAAAGGGTGCGATTGCTTCATTTCAACCCAACGGCGCGACGTTCACGTCGAACAACGCCTTCTTCAAGGATATGGGCACGAACGGCAGAACCTGTTTCACCTGCCACCAGCCGCAGAACGCCTGGGGAGTTAGCGCCAGGGATGTCGCTGAACGTTTCGAGCGAACGGCTGGTACCGATCTGATCTTCCGGCTGGTCGACGGCGCAACTTGCCCCAGCGATGACGTATCGACACTGCGCGCAAAGAAGCGCGCCTACAAATTGCTGACGGAGAAAGGTCTGATCCGTGTCGGCCTTGCGATCCCTGCGACGGCGGAATTTGCCGTTACCGCAATTGATGATCCTTATGGCTGCAGCACCAATCCCGAGACGGGCTCCGGCATTCTGTCGATGTACAGGCGCCCGTTGCCGACCACCAATGTGGGATTTCTAAGCACCGTGATGTGGGACGGGCGCGAGAACACAGGGCAGGGTCTCGCCGCGGATCTTAAAAGCCAGGCTCGCGATGCCACCCTTGGTCACGCCCAGGCCGCGACTTCGCCCACGGATGCCCAGCTGAACGAAATCGTCTCTTTTCAGCTAGGCATCTTCACCGCCCAGATTTTCGACCACAAGGCGAAGTTCCTGACGAGCGACAATGCCAAAGGCGGTCCGATCGCCCTTTCGGCACAGGAGTTCTTCATCGGGATCAACGATCCGCTCGGACTTAATCCGAAAGGAACCCCGTTCTCGTCGCAGGTTTTCGATATATATCGTCCGTGGCTCAATGCGGGCCATCGACACGACTATCGCGACCTCGGCGTGCCTGTTGCAAATGCCGCGGAGCTCTTCAAGACCATCAACATCACCGACGACTGGCGGCGCAACGATCACGAGCGCGGTATGGTGAACGAGCATCGCCGCTCGGTGGCCCGCGGCGAAGAACTGTTCAACAACACCAAAATCAACATCACCGGTGTTGCCGGACTCAACGATGATCTCAATATCGAGACCATTCCTGGCTTTTGCGGCACCTGCCACGACTCGCCGAACATCGGCCACCATTCGGTCAAGGCGCCGCTCGACATTGGCGTTCCCGATGCCGGCGAAAAAGCACCACCAGTCCTCGACATTGCTGGTCTGCCGGTCTTTACGATCACCTGCAAAGCCGGCCCGCTCGCCGGAAAGGTCTACAAGGTAACCGATCCCGGCCGCGCCATGATCAGCGGCAAGTGCAAGGACATCGGTCGATTCAAGGGACCGATCCTCCGAGGCCTCGCCGCCCGCGCGCCGTATTTCCACAATGGTTCGGCCGAGAATTTGCGGGACGTCGTCGACTTCTATGACCGGCGTTTCAGCATCGGCCTCAGCCACAAGGATAAGACGGATCTCGTCAACTTCCTGAACACGCTCTGACGAACTCCATCTCACGAATAAGAAATGGCCGGGCAAAATGCCCGGCCATTTTAATTCGTATCGCGAATCGTCAGGTATTCATCGACTCGAAGAATTCGCCGTTGTTCTTTGTGTTGCGCAGCTTGTCCAGCAGGAAGTCGATGGCATCCATCGTGCCCATCGGATTGAGAATGCGCCGCAGGACATACATTTTCTTGAGGATGGCCGGATCGGTCAGCAGCTCTTCCTTGCGCGTGCCGGACCGCGTGATGTCGATCGCCGGGAAGGTGCGCTTGTCGGCGACCTTGCGATCGAGGATCAGTTCCGAGTTACCGGTACCCTTGAACTCTTCGAAAATCACTTCGTCCATACGGCTGCCGGTATCGATCAACGCGGTGGCAATGATGGTGAGCGAGCCGCCTTCCTCGATATTACGCGCAGCACCGAAGAAGCGCTTCGGCCGCTGCAATGCGTTGGCGTCGACACCGCCGGTTAGCACCTTGCCCGAAGAAGGAACGACAGTGTTGTAAGCGCGGCCGAGACGGGTAATCGAGTCAAGCAAGATCACAACGTCACGCTGGTGTTCAACAAGCCGCTTGGCCTTCTCGATCACCATTTCCGCGACCTGCACGTGACGCGATGCCGGTTCATCGAACGTCGACGAGATCACTTCGCCCTTGACCGAGCGTTGCATGTCCGTGACTTCCTCCGGCCGCTCGTCGATGAGCAACACGATCAGGTAAGTCTCGGGATGATTGGCGGTGATTGAATGGGCGATGTTCTGCAGCAATACGGTTTTGCCGGTTCGCGGCGGCGAAACGATCAACGCGCGCTGTCCTTTGCCGATCGGTGCGACGATGTCGATGACACGCGCCGAGAGATCCTTCTTGGTCGGATCCTCGTATTCCATCTTGAGCCGCTCGTCGGGATAGAGCGGTGTCAGGTTGTCGAAATTGACTTTGTGGCGCGCCTTCTCAGGGTCTTCGAAATTGATCGTATTGACCTTGAGCAGCGCGAAATAACGCTCCCCTTCCTTGGGAGAACGGATGTGTCCCTCCACGGTATCGCCGGTGCGCAGACCGAAACGGCGAATTTGACTTGGAGACACATATATGTCGTCCGGTCCGGAGAGATAGTTTGATTCCGGCGATCGCAAAAAGCCGAAACCGTCGGATAGAACCTCGACCACACCCTCGCCGATGATATCGACTTCCTGAGTGGCGAGTTGTTTGAGAATTGCAAACATCAGCTCCTGCTTGCGCATGGTGCTGGCGTTTTCGACCTGATGCTCTTCAGCGAATGCGACGAGTTCGGCAGGTGTCTTGGACTTGAGGTCCTGGAGTTTCATTTCCCGCATTGGGGGTTTACGTCCTTGGGATCGTTACGGCGGAGTTTTTGAAAGATGGATGACTTGCGCCGTGTGACTTGGAGAGAGATCGCAGGTCTTGGGTGACGAGAAAGCTGGGAAAGGTCCCGGAACCCGATGCTGCGACCGGCCCAAACGCGGGTGCCGGAACGCGACTGCATCCGCCTGCGTTCGGTGGGATGCCGACAACATAGGTTGAGCCGGCGTCACACGCAAGAGCTTGGAGCGCGCCGTGTGCGTTTGTCGCGATAGGCTAAAACGGTTTAACGACCACCAAGATTACGATAACAATCAATAAAGCTGTCGGTATCTCATTGATAATACGGTAGAATTTATCGGAGTGCTTATTTCGGTCCGCTTGGAATTCGTTTACCCAACGCGCAAATAATCCGTGCAGGACTGTCATGGCGAGTACTGCAACGAACTTGGCGTGAAACCAGCCAGCGCCCAGCCACTTGCCTTCGAGCAGCAAGAAGATACCGACGATCCAGGTGATCAGCATCGCCGGCATCATGATGAAGTTGAACAACCGGCGCTCCATCGTCTTCAGCGTTTCCGACACCTCAGACTTGGGCTTGGCCATTGCGTGGTAGACGAACAGCCGGGGCAAATAGAGCATGCCGGCCATCCAGGCGATGACGGCGATGATATGCAGAGCTTTCAGCCACAGGTACATGAAAGTTATCCACGAACCCGCTTGAGCATGCGTTCAACGTTTGCAATCGGCGTTTCGGGAAGAATTCCGTGACCGAGATTAAATATCAGTGATCCATCGCCGAGTTCTTTCATGACATCGTCAACCTCTCGGTCGAGAGCCGCACCTCCAGCGAGCAAGGCCAAGGGATCAACATTTCCCTGAACGGGGACGCGCCGCTGCAACGTTTCGCGCGCAATCATTCGAGGAAACGTCCAATCAATGCCAATCGCGCTTACGCCCGTCATCTCGACATAAGGCAGCGCCATCGCGGTCGCACCGCGGGGAAACCCAATAATCTTCGCACCCGGCACTTCCTTGCGGACTCCTTCGACGATCTTTTGCGTGGGTGCGACGCACCAGCGATCGAATTGCTCCGGTGAAAGAACGCCGGCCCAGGTGTCGAACACTTGGACGACATCCGCGCCTGCTTTGAGCTGGCCCACAAGATATCCAATTGAGGCTTGCGTCAGTCGATCAATCAATCGCTGGAAATTTTCAGTGTCGTGATACGCAAATCGCCGGGCTGGCGCCTGATCGGATGTACCCTCTCCTGCAACCATGTAGGTCGCAACAGTCCATGGAGCCCCGCAAAACCCAATCAAAGCGGTATGGCTGCCGAGCTGCCCTTTGACCGAACGCACCGTTTCATAGACAGGAGCTACAACCCTCTCATCAAGACTGTCGCGCAAGGCCGCAACGCCGGCAAATTCGACAAGTGGTTCAAGCTTTGGGCCTTCGCCTGTGAGGAACTCAACTTTTCGTCCAAGGGCAAGCGGTACGATAAGAATATCCGAGAACAAGATTGCTGCATCAAACCCAAACCGGCGTACCGGCTGTAACGTCACCTCCGCCGCCAACTTCGGGTTAAGGCAAAGATCGAGAAAGCCGCCGGCCTGCTGCCGCAGCGCACGATATTCCGGCAGATAACGACCGGCCTGTCGCATCAGCCATACTGGAGGGATAGTCTCATGCTTGCCGGCAAGCACTCGTAACAGCTTTTTCCCCACGGCACCTGCCGATCCGGCTTCTTGCATTAAAGACTCTTCTTAAGAATTTGTTGTGTTTGTTAGGGCGTTGATTGGACTCATGCCTGTCGATCAACATTCTGTCCACTGGATGAAAGAGCTCTGTCCAGAATAGGGCGCAATCACGCGCTTCATCCTTCCACAGCAATCGCCCATGTTTTTCAGGGATTTTGACCAGCTGTCCCCGGCCTTCCCCAGCTCGGTATGCACAATCCAGCAGCACAAACCGGATATGCCCCGGTGATCATCCCGCGGACACCGGTGTGGATGGATATTGGACTTCAAACGGGTGTCGGGTTGCCTGTAAGGTCAAGCCATGGCCTCTTCCCGCAATATCCACACGTCGTCCGGCCTTTATACAGATGTCTGAGACCGGTTATTTCCATCTCCACCTGGTATCCGACGCGACCGGTGAAACCTTGATTACCGTCGCGCGAGCCGCGGCGGCGCAGTACGCCAATGTATCGCCCGTCGAACATCTCTATCCGATGGTGCGCTCCAAAAAGCAGCTCGACCACGCGCTGGCGGAAATCACCGAGTCGCCGGGTCTGGTTCTCTACACGTTGCTCGAAGAAGATCTCATTCAGCTGCTCGAGAAAAAATGCCGTGAACTCGGATTGCCGTGCATGTCGGTGTTAGGACCGGTATTGCGGCTCTTCCAATCTTATCTTGGGGCTGAAACCATCCATCGTGCCGGCGCTCAGCATGTGTTGAATGCAGAATATTTCCAGCGTATCGACGCACTCAATTTTACGATGCTGCACGACGACGGCCAACATGTTGAAGGTCTTGAAGAGGCCGACGTCGTTCTGGTCGGTGTCTCGCGCACGTCAAAGACACCAACTTCCATCTATCTTGCCAATCGCGGCGTCAAAACCGGCAATGTACCGCTGGTACCCAGCGTGCCGCTGGCGCCAGCGGTGGAAAAGCTCACCAGGCCGCTTGTGGTTGGGCTATATGCGAGCCCCGAGCGTATCGTTCAGATCCGCGAGAATCGGCTGCTTGGGTTAAAGGCGCATCGCGATGACGATCAGTACATTGACAAGACCGCGGTCGCTGAAGAGGTCTCGTTTTCGCGGCGACTTTGCGCGAGGCACAATTGGCCCACGATTGACGTCACGCGACGGTCGATTGAGGAAACGGCGGCAGCGGTCATGAGGCTTTTGAGCGAGCGACGCCGGCATCCGGTGGCCTGACCCATGGCTCTTTGGCTCGCCTCCCAGCCACTGGTGCTTGCATCCAGAAGTGACATCCGGGGAAAGATCCTGGCAGCAGTGGGTCTGCGGTTTGAAATAAGGCCATCGCAAATCGACGAGCGGACCGTGGAAGCCAAATCAGGTGTGGTCGATGCGGCAGGTGTGGCCCAACATTTGGCACGTGCCAAGGCAGAGGCGGTCGCAGCCCTATTGCCGGGCCGTCTGGTCTTGGGGGCCGATCAGACATTGGCGAACGGATCAGCGCGGCTGAGCAAACCTCGCGATCGGGCCCAGGCTGCCGATCAGTTGCGGGCGTTGCGCGGACGGACGCATGAACTTCACTCAGCGCTTGCTCTGGTTCGAAACGGCGAGACGATCTTTTCGTGCGCTGACACCGCCAAGCTGACCATGCGCGACTTCTCCGATCGCTTCCTGAATAATTATCTCGATATGATTGGAGATAGCGCAATGAGCAGCGTCGGGGCTTATCAACTCGAAGGTATCGGCATTCACCTGTTCGAGCGCGTGGAAGGGGACTATTTCACGATCCTCGGACTGCCGCTTTTGCCGCTGTTGGATTTCCTCAGGCACGGCAAGTTCATTGATGGTTAGCCAATGTTCGTTCTCGGGCTGACAGGTTCGCTTGGGATGGGCAAGTCCACCACCGCGAGGTTCTTTGCGGAGGAGGGAGTTCCTCTTCACGACGCGGATGCGGCGGTTCATCGGCTCTATGAGGGCGAGGCGACAGCACTGATCGAGGCGGCGTTTCCAGGCACGACGAGCGGTGGCAGGGTTGACCGTGACAAACTGGCCAAAAAAGTGCTTGGCGATTCGGCTGCTATCAAGAGGCTCGAAACCATCATTCATCCGTTGGTCGGCCGCGCTGAGGCTCAATTTCTGGACGAGGCCGCTCGCAAAGATGCGGCAGTGGTGGTGCTCGATATACCGCTGCTGTTTGAAACCGGCGCCGACCGAAGGTGTGACGCGGTTGTCGTCGTCTCTGCGCCGGCGGACGTGCAGCGCGCCCGCGCATTTGAGCGTCCCGGCATGACGGAGGAGAAGTTTCAGGCCATCCTTGCCAAGCAAATGCCCGATGCCGAGAAACGCGCACGCGCCGATTTCGTAGTGGATACGTCAAAAGGATTGGATGCTGCACGTGTTCAAGTGCGTGAAATTCTTGGCCGCATTGCTAGAATGCCAAAACGGGCAAAGTGATTCTTTGATCCATCATGCGCGAAATCGTTCTGGACGTCGAAACGACAGGTCTTGATCCAATCCAGGGGCACCGGATTGTCGAACTTGGCTGCGTCGAACTGCTCAACCGGATCCCAACCGGATCGACCTTTCACGTCTATCTCAATCCCGATCGTGACATGCCTGCCGAGGCTTTCGCAGTCCATGGACTCTCAACGGAGTTTCTACAGCAACACAGACGTTTCCTCGAAGTTGCGGATGAATTCCTTGCCTTCATTGGCGACGCACCGCTGGTCATCCACAACGCCGGCTTCGATCATGGATTTCTCTGCGCGGAACTGAAACGAGCCGAGCGGGCATTGATCGCAAGAGAGCGGCTCGTCGACACTCTGCTGCTGGCGCGTCGCAAGCACCCGGCCGGGCCCAACAGACTGGATGACTTATGCGCGAGATACGGAATCGACAGCTCTCGACGCACCAAACACGGCGCGCTGCTTGACGCGGAGATTTTGGCCGAGGTTTACGTCGAACTGATTGGCGCGCGTCAGGCCCAACTTGGTTTGGCCGAACGCGGAAATCGACACGCTGACGGAACTGAAGGTGTCATTATTATCCGCGAGCGGCCCGAGCCTCTCGCGTCGCGTCTGAGCGAAGCGGATATCGCCGCTCACGACGAATTTGTGATCGGGCTCGGCGAAAGCGCCTTGTGGCGAGACTACCGTCCGAACGCGGGCTGACTGTTCAGCTGCCTACGATGGGAGCGGCCGGCTGAGCCTGCGCCATTTTTTGGCGATAGAGGCTGACGAAATCGACCGGATCTAGCAAAAGCGGGGGAAAGCCGCCATTACGTACGGCGGTCGCGATGATCTCTCGCGCAAACGGAAACAACAAACGTGGGCACTCGATCAGCACGACTGGGTTCAGGCTTTCCGGCGGAACATTTCGAATGCGAAAAACGCCGGCAAAGTCGAGATCGAAACGAAATAGCAGGGCGCCAGCTGCTTCGGCTTTGCCTTCGAGTTTGATCGAAACTTCGATGTCGCTATCTGACAGCGGGTTCGCGCCGACGTTGATCTGAATTCCGATTTGCGGATGTTCCTGACGCGAAGTGAGCGACTGCGGCGCGTTCGGATTTTCGAAGGAAAAGTCTTTAATGTATTGCGACACCACAGTGAGCTGCGGCGCCTCCTGCGGCGCGGCTTGTCCCGGGCCGCCATTCGTCGACATCGTCATAAAAACTCCTTTGCGCCCGAACCGCCGTGCGCGGCGGTTGGCTAACATACGGTCCATATGGGAACAAGGACGGTATTGTTTTGCATCGCGCACGATTTCCGCGAGGCCACTCCGTTCGGCTGAGCCGTGGCAAGCACTTCGGCGCGGTATCTCAGCGCGGGTTCTTGTTGCGGCGTTGGTCGGGCAGCGACGGGTCAGGCACCTGATGCCACTGCTCGGGCGCGAGGTCGACTACATCGTCCCTGTCACGTGGCGCTGAAAAGGCGTCGAGACCGGTGGCGGCCAGTCGTCGCAGCGGCGGCACCAGCAGGAGCAGTGCCAGCAGATCGGTGATAAAGCCCGGAATTAAAAGCAGAATTCCGGCCAGCAGGATAGGACCAACAGCACTATCTGTGCGCAACGCGGCAAAATTTCCATTGCCCACCGCGACGCGAACCCGCTGAATGTGATTACCGCCGGCGTGGCGCAAAATGAGAAAACCAGCCACCGAGCTGGCCAATATCAGCCCCAAAGCCCAGCCGAAACCGATCAAGGCGGCCACCACTATGAATGCCACCAGTTCCAAAAGGGGCAATGCCAGCAGTCCGGACAGCAACCATTTTGCCACATTCATCGGCGTTTCTCGGGTCGGGCGATGTTGGCCTCAGCCCCCTGATCGTCTAAGGTTCGGTGAGCTGAGTTGAATTGCGCCGAACTTCTGGCGCGATCCGGCCCTTATGATTGGTGTCACCACCGGCGGATACAAGAGCGGTGGAGCCGCCGCTTCGCCGTCCGGCAGGCGAGGGCCGAAACGCCGGTCGGCCGATGCGCCTTACGGTAGCCGAAAGCATGCGAGACGTGTTCGATATCTACACCATCATTTTCTTAGCGCTCGCAGTGTTCATTTTCCTGCGCTTGCGCAGCGTGCTGGGTCAACGGACAGGCCGCGAACGCCCGCCATATGATCCATATTCGGCTCGCGAGCCAGTGCGACCCGCGGCCGATAAGGTTGTGACCTTGCCCAACCGCACAACGGAAACAGTTGTGCCAAAACCCGCCGAAGCGACCGAAACTCCCGTTCAGCGTTGGAAAGGTGTCGCCGAGCCGGGCTCGGCTATTGCGACGGGCCTTGATGCCATTGTCGCCGCGGATCCGAATTTTGACGCGCAACATTTTCTGACTGGCGCTCGCGCGGCATATGAAATGATCGTGAACGCCTACGCCGAGGGCGACAGGCGCAGTTTGAAGAATTTGCTCGCACGCGAGGTCTATGACGGTTTCGAAACTGCGATCGGCGAGCGTGAGAAGCGTGGCGAGACTGTCGAAAGCCGTTTCGTGTCGATCGACAATGCCGACATCACAGGAGCTGAACTGCGTGGGCGCAATGCCCAGGTCACCGTTCGCTTCCAGTCGAAACTTGTTTCGGTGACGCGCGACAAAGATGGCAACGTAATTGACGGCAATGCTGAACGAGTAACCGATATCACCGACATTTGGACATTTACGCGTGACGTAAGCTCGCGTGATCCGAATTGGAAGCTGCTCGCAACGGAGGCCGGGCAGTAGGAATGGCACTGACGAGCCTCCGCTCACTCGTTAAGATCGGATTTGGCTTCTGTCTGGTCGCGGCAGCGAGCTCGCAAGCGGACGCGATGAGCTTGCGCAATGCGAAGTTGGAGACGCTTTCGTTCTCCGCGCTGGACGGCTGGCAAGACGATGACCATGCCGCCGCTTTCGCCACATTCCTGAAAAGCTGCCGCGCGATCCTCAACGCCAACAAGACAATACGTTCGGCTCGGCCGCTTTTGGCCGGATTATTCAAGGCGTGCGACCGTGCGACGGCCGCCGGTCAGCTTGATCGCGAACGGGCACGTGCTTTCTTTGAAGACAACTTCA
This sequence comes from uncultured Alphaproteobacteria bacterium, assembly GCA_963707615.1. Classification (GTDB taxonomy): domain Bacteria; phylum Pseudomonadota; class Alphaproteobacteria; order Rhizobiales; family Xanthobacteraceae; genus Pseudolabrys. Next base: position 303,443 of record CAVPQT010000004.1, on the reverse strand, counting down.
AGCCGGTCAGGGTCATGCCTGGCGGCCAGCCTGAGGGCTTCTTCACCGGTTATTACGAAACGGAGGTCGACGGTTCGCGCTTCCCAAGCGATGAATACACCGTCCCGATTTACGCGGCACCCGAGGAAACGGTCAGACGAAAGAAAAGCACGGTATTTGCCGATCTCGATCGCACCAAGATTGAAGATGGGGCGTTGGCCGGCAAAGACCTCGAGATTTGTTACGTCAAGAGTCCAATCGACGTATTCTTTGCGCAGATCCAGGGGTCCACGCGGGTCAGGCTCGACAATGGCAAGCTGCTGCGCCTCAACTACATTGCAAGCAACGGCATGCCGTATACGCCGGTCGGAAAATTTCTGATCGATCGCGGCATCGTTTCCAAGGAAGAAATGTCGATGGACAAGATCCGCGACTACATGGAAGCGAATCCGGAAGACGGTAAAGCCTTGCGCCGCAAAAATCGTTCGTTCGTCTTTTTCCGGGAAACACCGTTGCGCGCTGACGATGAATGCATTGGTGCCCAAGGTGTTCCGCTTACGGCTGGGCGCTCGCTAGCGGTGGACAAGCGTGTCCATGTTTATGGAACGCCGATCTGGATAGACGCTCAGCTCCCGATCGAAAGCGAAAAGCCCGAGACCAAATTTCGCCGTCTCCTGTTTGCGCAGGACACGGGTTCGGCCATCGTCGGACCGGCACGTGCCGATATATATTTCGGGCACGGCGAGGAGATCAGTCACATTGCGGGCCGCATCAAGCAAAATGGGCAATTCGTCATGCTGGTGCCGCAGAACGTACCAGTGAACAATCCGGTGGTGGCGGGCGCCAAGAATATCCCGCTCCCGAAACCACGCCCGGGACTGATTGTCACCGCTGCTGCGCGAACGAGCACGCCAGCGGCGATGAACCACCCGGCAACTCGGCGCAAGCCACGCCGCTGACATCATGAGCTCCGGCGACGGCAAACGGCGCCGCGTTCTCTCCGAAGAGGAACGTGTGTTGTGGACGGCGGTGACGAAAACGATCGCGCCGCTGAAGGACGCGCCACCCCCCGAAAATGTTGAAACATATGCGGCACCGCCCGGTCGACCGGGCGCACCCATCGTCAAATCTTCCCGGACCGCGCCGCCGATTGCTGAGAAAAAAGCACCGCCCCCGCTTGCGGCGCTCGGGCGCAGGGCGAAACAGCGGGTTGCGCGTGGCAAGGAGCCGATCGATGGTCGCCTTGATCTGCACGGACTGACCCAGCGCGAGGCTCACGCAACGTTATTGCGCTTCCTGCACACGGCGAGCTCGCGCGGCGCCAGGCTCGTTCTGGTCATCACAGGGAAAGGTCGTGTCGGCCAAAGCGAGCGTGGCGTCCTCAAGCGGCAGGTTCCGCAGTGGTTGGCCTTGCCGGAATTTCGCGAGTGGGTCGTTGGATTCGAGGACGCGCACATCAGCCACGGGGGCGAGGGCGCGCTCTATGTTCGCATCCGGCGCAACAGCCGGATCAGAGAATAAACCGGCTCAGATCGGCGTTCTTGGCCAGGTCGCCGATGTGCTTTTCCACGTATTCTGCGTCGATCTTGACCGTTTCGCCGGAACGATCGGGCGCCGCGAATGACACCTCGTCGAGGACGCGCTCCATCACCGTTTGCAGACGGCGAGCGCCGATGTTTTCGACGCTGGAATTCACGGAGACCGCGATGTCGGCGATGGCGTCGATCGCGTCCTCGCTGAATTCAAGTTTCACACCTTCAGTGTCCATCAGCGCCACATATTGCTTGATCAGAGAAGCTTCCGGCTCGGTGAGAATCCGACGAAAATCGTCTCGGGTGAGCGCCTTGAGCTCGACGCGGATCGGCAAGCGGCCTTGCAATTCGGGTAACAGATCGGACGGCTTCGAGATGTGGAAAGCGCCCGAAGCGATGAACAAAATATGGTCCGTTTTTACAGGACCGTGCTTGGTATTCACCGTCGTGCCCTCGATCAAAGGCAATAAGTCGCGCTGTACGCCTTCGCGTGACACGTCAGCGCCGCGCAGGCCTTCGCGGCCGGCAATCTTGTCGATTTCATCGAGAAAGACGATGCCGTTCTGCTCGACGGCCCGGATCAATTCCTGCACAAGCTGCTCGGTGTCGAGCAACTTGTCGGATTCTTCGTTGATCAAGATGTCGTAGGATTCCTCGACGGTGACTCGGCGCGTCTTGGTGCGTCCACCGCCGAGCTTGCCGAAAATATCGCCGATATTGATCGCACCCATCTGCGCGCCGGGCATGCCGGGAATTTCGAACATCGGCATGCTGGCGCCGCCGGCCTGCACCTCGATCTCGATTTCCTTGTCGTTCAGTTCGCCGTCGCGCAACTTCTTGCGGAAGCTCTCGCGCGTTGCCGGGCTCGCTCCGGGACCGACCAGGGCACTGAGCACGCGCTCCTCAGCCGATTGCTCCGCGCGCGTACGCACGTCCTTGCGCTTTCTCTCGCGGATGAGCGCGATGCCGATTTCGACCAGGTCACGGACGATCTGCTCGACGTCGCGTCCGACGTATCCGACTTCCGTGAACTTGGTCGCCTCGACTTTGAGAAAAGGCGCGCCGGCGAGCTTGGCGAGACGTCGGGAAATCTCGGTCTTGCCGACGCCGGTTGGCCCGATCATCAGGATATTTTTGGGCAGGACTTCCTCGCGCAGTCTCTCGTCAAGCTGCAGGCGCCGCCAGCGGTTGCGCAGCGCAATGGCAACCGCGCGCTTCGCATCGCCCTGGCCGACGATGTAGCGATCAAGTTCGGATACGATTTCGCGCGGGGAGAAGTCGGTCATGCGTTGCGTACCATCAGGAGGGCGGGTCCATCGGAAGTGTCGACCAGGCGATCTTTTCGAAAGCCGGCCTTTTCATATGCGCGGATCGCGCGTGCATTCGCCGGATCGGGATCCGTGACGACGCGTGGAGCTCCTGCTGTCAGCAGGCTATCGACAAAAGAGCGGATGAAAACCGAGCCGTGGCCGCGATCGAGCATGTCCGCTTCGCCGATGAATTGATCGATGCCGCGCGTGCCCGCGGGCTGCGGTCCCAGGCAATTATCCCAGGATGCGGGATCGTAGCACTGCAGATAGCCGAATGGCCGAGCGTCGCGCGCCACGATGTACTGATGCATGGCTGGTTCATCGAGATCGCCTTTGACGAGATCGAATTGCTGGTCAGGCGCGCCCCACCATTTCACGACGTGTGCTTCACCGAGCCACTGCCGGACCAGCGGCAAGTCATCGGCGGTCATGGGACGAAACTCATACATGCAAACGGTATCAGGCGCTCTTCAACGTCTCGACGGTGACGTTGCGGTTGGTGAAAACACAAATGTCGGCCGCGATATCGAGTGACCTGCGTACGATAGCCTCTGCATCGAGCGGCCCATCGAGCAACGCGCGGGCGGAGGCAAGTGCGTAATTGCCGCCGGAGCCGATGCCCATGACACCATTTTCCGGCTCCAGCACATCGCCCGTGCCGGTCAGGACGAGTGAGACTTTGGCATCGGCGACAATCATCATCGCCTCGAGGCGCCGCAGATAGCGATCGGTGCGCCAATCTTTTGCGAGTTCGACCGCGGCGCGCGTGAGCTGCCCGGGATACTGTTCGAGCTTGCCTTCCAGACGCTCAAACAGCGTAAACGCGTCCGCGGTGGCGCCGGCGAACCCGCCAATCACGTCGCCCTTACCGAGGCGGCGCACTTTTTTGGCGTTGGACTTGACGATGGTCTGGCCGATCGAGACCTGACCATCTCCGCCGATCACTACGCTGTCGCCTTTGCGGACGGTTAATATGGTCGTCCCATGCCAGGCGGGAAGTTCGTTCGGTGACATTAGGTTAAAACCCCCGAGATCAGCCGACATTTAGGTATGACGTTGGGCATTTGCAAACAGTCCTGACGCCTGTGGCGAATCCGGCGAACCCCTGATAAAAGGCGCGCGAACAAAGGATATTCGCCATGCGCAAGGGCGCCGTAAAGCGCAAGACAAAGGAAACCGACGTCGAGGTCGCGGTCGATCTTGACGGGGCAGGGCGCGCATCCGTTGCGACCGGCATCGGCTTCCTCGATCACATGCTCGACTTGCTTGCCCGTCATTCGCGCATTGATATCACTGTGAAGGCAAAAGGCGATCTGCACATCGATCACCACCACACGACGGAGGATGTCGGCATTGCCCTCGGTCAGGCGGTGAAGCAGGCACTCGGCGATATGAAAGGGATCACGCGCTACGCGGATGTACACGTGCCGATGGACGAGGCGCTGACGCGCGTTGCAATCGACATTTCGGGTCGTCCTTTTCTCGTGTTCAAGGCCGAGTTTGTGCGCGACAAGGTTGGCGAGTTCGATACCGAGCTGGTTCAGGAATGGTTTCAGGCTTTTGCCATGAACGCCGGCGTCACCCTGCACGCGGAGACATTGTACGGCAGCAATGATCACCACATTGCCGAGTCGTGCTTCAAGGGCCTGGCGCGCGCGTTGCGCACGGCCGTGGCCATCGATTCGCGCGCCAAGGACGAAGTACCCTCTACGAAGGGCTCGCTCGGCGGGTAAACGCTGCGATATTGCCGGATTCAGTCGTTATGGATGTCCTGCTTTCGGGCGGTGCAATGGCATATATGAGGATTGAAACAGGACCCGCGTGATGCCGACTTACACCGTTCATGCGCCACCGCCGCGTCAGGACGAACCAACGAGCGCACCGGAGCGCTTCGTGTTTGTGCGTGATGGTTTCTATTTTTGGGCTTTTCTGCTTGCGCCGCTGTGGTTGTTGCTGCACGGCCTCTGGCTCGCCCTTGTGATCTATCTTGTTGGCTACGGAATTATCACTGGCGGCCTTGCCTTCCTGCACGCCTCGGCGAATGTGCAGTTTCTGGTCGGCATGCTGATCGCCTTCTTGATCGGCTTTGAGGCGTCGAGCATCTGGCGCTGGACTTTGGCGCGGCGCGGCTGGACCACTCTCGGCTTCGTCGTCGGTGAGGACACCGAGATTGCCGAACAGCGTTTCTTTTCCGAATGGACCAGACGCACGGGGCCACCATCACCACCGCCTGGTTCGCCCGAGCCCGGGTATACCGCGCCGGTGCGGCGCGGGGCTCCATCGCCATCCGATGTGATCGGTTTGTTTCCTGAACCGGGAGCTCAACGGTGAGCGTTGCCATCGTCGACTACGGGTCGGGCAATCTGCACTCCGCCGCGAAGGCCTTCGAGCGCGCTGCGCGTGAAAGCGGCTTCGCGCAACCGATTGCTGTTACCAGCGATCCGGATGCGATCACACGCGCCGAGCGCATTGTGCTGCCGGGCGTGGGTGCCTTTGCCGATTGCCGCCGCGGACTCGACGAAATTCCTGGTATGGTCGATGCGCTTGAGCAGAGCGTACGAAAAAGTGGGAAGCCCTTCTTCGGCATCTGCGTCGGGATGCAATTGATGGCGGAGCGGGGACGCGAATACAAAGTAACACCAGGTCTCGGCTGGATCGCGGGCGAAGTCGATCGCATCACACCGTCAAATCCGGATCTGAAAATTCCGCATATGGGCTGGAACACGCTCAATGTGCTGAAAGGTCATCCGCTCCTCGCCGGAATACCGGTGGGTGCTGATGGATTGCATGCATATTTCGTGCACTCGTACGAATTGAAAACGGCGAAGCGCGATGACCTGATTGCGCAGGCTGACTATGGCGGCCCGCTCACTGCCATTGTCGGGCGCGACAACATGGTTGGCACGCAGTTTCACCCGGAGAAGAGCCAGCGGCTCGGGCTTGCTTTGATTGCAAATTTTCTGAAGTGGACACCGTGATTCTCTTTCCCGCTATCGATCTCAAGGAAGGCCTCGCCGTTCGGCTGGAGCAGGGCGATATGGCGCGTGCGACCATATTCCACCGCGATCCGGCGGCGCAGGCGCGCGCATTCGAACAGCAGGGGTTCGAGTATCTTCACGTGGTGGATCTCGACGGCGCTTTTGCCGGCAAGCCGATGAACGCCGCGGCCGTCGATCGCATCCTCGAAACGATCAGCATTCCCGTGCAACTCGGCGGCGGCGTGCGTGATACGGCGACAGTGCAAAGCTGGCTCGAAAAAGGAATCGACCGCGTCATCATCGGGACCGCTGCGGTGCGCGATCCACCATTCGTCAAGCAGGTCGCGCGCGATTTTCCCGGTCGCATTGCGGTGGGTCTCGATGCGCGTGACGGCAAGGTTGCCGTCGAGGGCTGGGCGGAAACATCGCAGCTCTCGGTGCTCGACATTGCCCGGCGCTTTGAAGATGTGGGCGTTTCGGCGATCGTGTACACCGACATTGTGCGCGACGGAATGCTCAAAGGTCTCAATCTCGACGCGACCGTCGCTCTTGCCGATTCGATCAGCATTCCCGTGATCGCATCCGGTGGACTCGCTTCGATCGAGGACATCAAGGCAATGCTTTCGCCGCGCGCAGCAAAGCTCGCCGGTGCGATCGCGGGTCGTGCGCTTTACGATGGACGCCTTGACGCCGCTGAAGCGCTCAATCTCATCCGTGCCGCGAAAGCGTCGGTCTGATGTTCAAGGTCCGCGTCATCCCTTGTCTCGACGTGAAAGACGGCCGAGTGGTCAAGGGCGTCAACTTCGTCAATCTACGAGACGCAGGCGATCCGGTCGAAGCTGCCGTCGCATACGATGCAGCCGGCGCCGATGAGCTCTGTTTTCTCGATATCACCGCCAGCCACGAAAAGCGCGAGACGATCTACGACGTGGTCACACGCACCGCCGAAGCGTGCTTCATGCCCCTTACCGTCGGTGGCGGGGTACGCACGGTGGACGATATTCGTAGATTGCTCACATGCGGCGCGGACAAAGTGTCGATCAATACCGCCGCGGTCGATCGGCGTGCTTTTGTCAAAGAGGCGGCGGAGAAATTCGGCGACCAATGCATCGTCGTGGCGATCGATGCCAAGAAAGTATCGAAGGCGGGCGAAAAAGACCGGTGGGAAATTTTTACGCACGGGGGGCGCAATCCGACCGGCCTGGATGCCGTTGCGTACGCGAGGGAAGTTGTGGCGCTAGGGGCAGGAGAGATTTTGCTGACATCGATGGATCGCGACGGCACCAGGAAAGGCTACGACCTTCCTCTCACGCGCGCGATCGCGGACGCAGTCACCGTCCCGGTCATCGCCTCCGGAGGGGTCGGTACTCTCGACCACCTCGTTGAGGGCATTCGCGACGGACACGCCACTGCGGTGCTGGCGGCCTCTATTTTCCACTTCGGCGAGCATAGCGTTCGCGAGGCCAAGGCCTACATGGCCAAGGCAGGCCTGCCGATGCGGCTCGATCCCTGACCGCAACGGTGCTATTTAGCGGCCGAAGAGGCAGTCATGAGCAAGTTCACGCTGGCGGATCTGGAAAAGCGGGTGCACGAGCGTGCCCAGGCGAGCGCGGCGGAATCGTATACCCGAACTTTGATCGACAAAGGTGTCGCTCACTGCGCCAAGAAACTGGGCGAGGAGGCGATCGAGACAGGCTTTGCGGCCATCCAGGAGGACAAGGGACGGCTGATCGCGGAGGCCGCGGATCTTCTCTATCATCTGCTGGTACTGCTGGAAGCACGCGGTGTTTCGCTGGCCGAGGTTGAGGCAGCGCTGGAGAAACGCACGGCGCAAACTGGCCATGAGGAAAAAGCCTCACGTCCCGGTTCACTTGAATGATGGAACAGCGCACCGAAGAGAATCTCTCTCCCTACCGCACGTTCTCCCGTGCGGAATGGGCCATGCTGCGCGAAGACACACCCATGACATTGACCTCGGAAGAGGTCACGCGGCTGCGCTCGCTGCACGATCGGCTGGACATGGCCGAAGTCGAAGAAATTTATCTGCCGTTATCGCGTCTGCTCTCGATGTATGTGGCGGCGACGCAGCGGTTGTTTCGCGCGGAGCAACGCTTTCTCGGAACCGAAGACGCGAAAATGCCCTACATCATCGGGGTAGCGGGTTCAGTTGCAGTCGGCAAGTCAACGACCGCGCGCGTTCTGCAGGCATTGCTCGCGCGTTGGCCGAACGTGCCGAAGGTCGATCTGATAACGACTGACGGCTTTCTCTATCCAAACGCTGTGCTGGAACGTGAAGGCCTTATGGAAAAGAAGGGCTTTCCCGAGAGCTATGATCTGTCGGCGTTGCTGCGTTTTCTTTCTGATGTAAAGGCGGGCCGCCGCCCCGCGCGCGCGCCGATCTACTCGCACTTGATCTACGACGTGATGCCGAACCAGTGGGTCGAGGTCGACCGGCCGGACATTCTCATTGTCGAAGGTTTGAATGTTCTGCAGACCGGCCGCTTGCCGAAAGACGGCAAGGCGATCCCGTTCGTTTCGGATTTTTTCGATTTCTCGGTCTATCTCGATGCCGATGAAGACGTGCTCAAGTCCTGGTACGTGGACCGGTTCTTGACGCTGCGTGGGACCGCGTTCCGCGATCCGAAATCATACTTTCATCGTTATTCGAGACTGTCGGACAAGGAAGCCGTCGAAACCGCCTCGTCGATCTGGTCGCGCATCAATCTTGTCAACCTGCACGAGAATATTCTGCCGACGCGGCAGCGCGCCGATCTCATATTGAATAAAAATGAAAGTCACCTGGTGGAAAGCGCTTCACTTCGGCGACTGTAGTCACGCCGCGCGACGGCTCAGGTCAAAATGTTCGAAGTAGCGTTTCTTGATCGCCGCGATCGGGAGAACGATCAATACGTCGGTCGTTCCGAACTCGTAGTCGACGACCGCCCCGTCGCCAATATAAGCGCCCAGCCTTAGATAACCTTTGATCAGCGGCGGGAGGACCCGCAGAGCATCCTTTGGATCGATTGCTTCTTTTGAAGTTCGATTCATTTCGACATAGCGCTGCGGCAATGCGCGCGCACGCCAGGGCTCCGGCGCTGATGCGTAGTGATGCAAAAATGACAAAGGCAGTGCGAGACGTCCGGGGTCGGTACCGTCAAGGCTCGCGCATCCGAACATCACATCGCAGTGGTTCTGCAAGAAGTACGCGTGAATGCCGTGCCAAAGGAGCTCGACCGTACGCTTGTTGCGATAGGGCGCGAGGACGCAGGAACGGCCAAGCTCAAGAAACTGAAGTTTATTGTGGCGCGCCAGCAATGCGCCGATATCGAATTCTCCCGCGGTGTAGAAACCGCCATAGTCTTCGGCAAGTGTCTGCCGCAAAAGGCGATACGTCCCAACGACGACCGGACGATTCAACGCGCCGCGATCGTGTGCGGCGTGGTCGATAACCAGCAGGTGGTCGCAAATGGCGTCATAGCCATCGATATCCCGGCGGGCAAAAAGCCTTGCTGGATTTGGGATGGCGGCGCCTTCCTCGTAAAAGACGCGATAGCGCAATTTTTGCGCCTGCCGAACTTCGGCGGCCGTTTGTGCCAGCCTGACTTCCAGTGCGCCTACGCGGCCGAGGCTCTGCGATGGCCGATGCGCGCGGGCGGCCCAAGCCTGCAACCCACCATATGCTTGCAGCGCCGGTATAATGCCTGGAACGCCAAGACCGCCGGGAGTCGGACGAAAACGGTCGAATAGGCCGCGTTGGGGAAGAAAATTGCCGCGGGTGCCGATGGGCATCTGGGTCCTCTTCGACGAAATGCGCGAAAACCCTGCGTCTGCTTCGTTCCGAACTGGCGAATCAGCGATTGATTGGCCGTTGTCCCGTACACCACGGGCCGACCACGGAATTATGACAGTGTGGGGAAAGTCGTGTCACGCCGCAAGCGGGTTGAAAGCACGCGTCGACGCGATGCTCAGCGCCTCACGCAGGCGCTCGCGATCGAGCGGCTTGATCAGAAGGCCATCCAGACCCGCAGAAAGCACCGCCTCGCGGTCATCGGTCTGTGCGTTCGCTGTGAGCGCAAGCATGTAGGTTCTCGCGTTGTCCGCAAGCGCTTCGGCCGCACGGATTTGTCGGGCCGCTTCGAGGCCGTCCATTTCCGGCATCCGCACATCCATAAGCACCAGATCGTACGGAGCACCTGCCGCACGCGCAGCCAGCCAGGATTCGAAGGCGGCAGCTCCATTGCTTGCGATCGTCGGCCGATGACCGAGCCGGGTGAGCAGGGCGCGCGCCAAAAGCGCGTTGATGTCGTTGTCCTCCGCGACCAGGATGGAAAGACCTTTGTTGCCGGCGGCCGGAAGAGCCTCTGCCGCCTCAACCGCCAATTCAGTCGTTGAATGTTCGAAGGCGTCCTCGCTACCGAACCTTGCCGCGAGGGAGGCGGCGCGCACCGGCTTCACGAGGTATCCTGTGAATCCGGCCGACTTCAACGCCGGCAACTCGTGGCGCTCAGTTGGACGAATGAGCACGATGCGTTTTTGTACACCAAGCCTGGAAAGTTGCCCGCCCGCGACGAATGCCGATGCGATCGGATAATCAACCACCAACGTGTCCCACGCCCGCTCCGGCAACAGTGCAAAGGCAATGTCCTCCTGCGTGACAGCGCAGGTCCTGGCGCCCCACCGTCCAAGACGGCGAGCGAGCAATGACGCCTCGATTTCTGCCGCAGCGACGATCATCACCGAGCTATCGCCAAGATGCGGCGGTGTGAAACTTTCTTGCGGTGCGTCGGGCGCGGCCGGCAGCGGGACACTGACGGTAAAAGTCGACCCAGCAGTTTCCTTGCTGGTCACGGCAATCCGTCCCTCCATACGCGCTATGATGCGCTTGGAGATCGCGAGTCCGAGTCCCGTGCCGCTGAATTTCCGGGTGGCAGAGTCGTCAGCTTGCTCGAAGTCGAGAAATATGCGCGCGATGTCTTCATCCTTCAGACCGATGCCCGTGTCGCGTACTTCAAAACGGACTTCATTCTGGTCATCGCTCTGTTCGGCGACGACAGAAACCCCACCCTTTTCGGTAAACTTGATCGCGTTGCCGACAAGGTTGAGCAAAACCTGTCGCAGGCGTGCGACATCGCCAACCACCTGAATCGGCAATCGTTCGTCGACATATGACGCGATCTCTATTCCCTTCATCTGCGCACGTGGCGCCATGAGCTCCACGGCTTCTTCAACCAGCGTTGTTATCGTGAACGGCCGTGCTTCAAGATCAAGCTTTCCAGCTTCGATCTTGGAGAAGTCGAGAATTTCCTCGATCAATGACAACAACGTTTCGCCGGACGTCTTGGCGGCGTTTGTGTAGGTAAGCTGTTCCGGTGAAAGAGGAGTGTCGAGTAGCAAACCTGCCATGCCGAGCATGCCGTTCAGTGGTGTGCGGATCTCATGGCTGACGGTCGCAAGGAAACGCGATTTTGCCCGATTGGCGGTTTCCGCCTGATCGCGCGCCAGGCTGAGTGCGCGTTCGGCCTCAACTCGCGTTGTGACGTCGCGACCAACGCTTTGAACCTCCGTGCCCGTTTCACCGCGTACGGTCGCCTCTCGCCAAGCGATCCAGCGCGTTGACCCGCCGCAATCGATCTTCTGGTCGTACACGCGCGTGCTGTCGGGTTGAACCGCGGCGACGCCTTGCTCGAGGATGGACAACTGGATGGCACCGCCAATCAGGTCCTCACGCGACCTGTTCGCAAGCGCGCAAAACGCATCATTTGCATAGCTGATACGCCCGGCGCTATCCCGACGGACGATGACGTCGCCTTGTGCTTCGAGAAAACTGCGGGCGCGTTCTTCCGCCTCGCGCAGTTCCCAAATCCGATCGCTCAGCTCTTCGGTCTTCGTCTCCAGCACGCGCATAGCTGAGGCGCGCTCGCGCTGTTTCAGCATCAGAAATGCGATCAGGACCGATACTGCAACGAACAACGTGCCAACGCCGATCGCGTAGAACGCGAGTTCGTCGCTCGGGCTTCGGTAGAACATACCGGCGAGAAATCCGACCGCAGCCGTCACCATTGTCCAGGTCGCAAAAGCCGCAAGCAGCGGCATGGCGGTGCGTTCCGGCGTCTCCACTCCGGTTGGGCGAGTCGTGAGTTTCGCCTGGAATCGCATGACCTCGGCACCGTCGAAAGCCTGGTACGGCTGGATCGCGGCGTACCTGCGAGAGCCAATTTGGCGCCTTGAGTTCTTGCGATTTTATTCCACGTTAACCGCGCGGCGGCCGTTCGCGCGAACGTGGTTAAGGAGAGGTAAAGCCTGCGGCCAGCGCTGCGCGGCTCATGCGGCGCGGCGCGCTTCATCGGCAAGCGCGCGGTATGAAAGTGCTTCCGCGAGATGCACGCGGTTGACCCGTTCGGCGCCGTCAAGATCAGCCAGCGTGCGGGCAACCCGCAGGACTCGATGATAGCCACGGGCCGACAGACGCATCGAGTCGGCAGCGTCGCGGAGCAACGCCATGCCGGCTGCATCGGCTCGCGCGACCTCTTCCAGCACAGGTCCACTCACTTGTGCATTCGTGCGCAAGTTTCCCAAATCCATTGCTGCATAACGTGCAGTCTGGATGTCGCGCGCCCGCGCGACGCGTGCGGCAACCTCACGGCTGCCTTCTCCTGGCGGCGGAAGAATGAGATCGGCCGCGGTCACGGCCGGCACATCGATATGCAAATCGATCCGGTCGAGCAAAGGACCAGACAAGCGAGCCTGGTACTCGGCGGCGCAATGCGCATTCTGGCCACGCTTGCAGCTGAAACCAGGATCGGTTGCATTTCCGCAGCGACATGGGTTCATCGCCGCGACCAGCATGAACCGCGCCGGATAGGTAATTCTGTGGTTCGCGCGCGATATCGCGACTTCCCCGGTTTCCAGCGGTTGACGCAATGAATCGAGGACCTGGCCCGTAAACTCCGGCAACTCGTCGAGAAACAGAACTCCGTTGTGTGCAAGCGAGATCTCACCAGGTCGCGCGCGCAGACCGCCTCCGACCAAAGCCGGCATTGATGCCGAGTGATGTGGTGAACGGAACGGACGAGAATTGGTCAATGCGCCGTCATCGATTTCGCCAGCGATGGAAGCAATCATCGACACTTCAAGCAATTCGGTGGGGGAAAGAGGTGGCAAGATCGTCGGCAACCGCGCGGCGAGCATCGACTTTCCGGCACCCGGAGGCCCGATCATCAGCAGGTTATGTCCGCCGGCGGCAGCAACCTCGAGTGCGCGTTTCGCACTTTCCTGTCCTTTGATGTCAGCAAGATCGAGCGAGACATTGTTTCGCTCACGGATCTTTGGATGCGGGCGTGCCAGAACCTGAGTGCCCTTGAAGTGGTTGGCGATCTGGATAAGCGATTGTGCTGCGACGATCTCGATTTCAGGACTGGCCCATGCGGCTTCGGATCCACACGCGTATGGACAAATCAATCCATGACCGCGCCCATTCGCGGATATTGCTGCGGGCAATACGCCTGCAACTGCTGCGATTGAACCATCTAGTCCCAGCTCACCTAAAACGGTGAAGCTCGTCAGCGCGTCATGTGGAATGGCGCCAATCGCCGCCATAAGTCCAAGAGCAATCGGGAGATCGTAGTGGCTCCCTTCCTTCGGCAAATCGGCAGGTGCGAGGTTGACGGTGATACGTCGGGCAGGCAACGCGAGGCCACAGGCAATTAGCGCGGCGCGCACACGTTCCTTCGCTTCTGACACCGCCTTGTCGGGAAGCCCTACGATCGAAAAAGCAGGCAAACCCGGTGCGACCTGAACCTGCACGTCGACGACACGCGCTTCGATGCCCTCAAATGCCACCGTGGCGACCCGCTGAACCATACAACCTGACCTCGCTCGATACTCGTAAAAGTAGTATCCGAACCCGGCGGCATGTACAAGAACAGTAGGCGAACAAAATTTCAGGGCTATGCCTGCAACGACCTGATTGATCTCGGACTTTCCGCCAACGATCATGAACCAACTGAACCAGGAGTATCCACGATGACAGGACGCTGTTTTGTGAGCGCATGTTTGCTGGTGGCGCTCTGCACGTCCGCGTCCGCACAGGAATTCAAAACCTGGAAACACGGCGTGATCGAGCCGAAAGGCGATGCCGGCTTCATGTTGATGGTTGGCCAGCGGGACTTCGGAGCAAAGCACAAGCTGAAGATTGAAATCGTGCCGTTAAAGAACGGAGCCACCGCGCACAAGGCGCTGCTGGCGGGCGAACTCGACAGTATCGAGTCCAGTCCCGGTGCGACAATTCTTGCCGGCGCCCATGGTGCCGATATCAAGATTTCTCGGGTGTGACTGGCCCGGTGTGCCGCATGGTCTGATGGTGAAATCGACCATCAACAAGGTTGAGGATCTCAGAGGCAAGACGGTCGCGGTCGCGGCACCCGGGTCGCTGCCAAACCTCCTGATCAACGCCATTCTCGAGCAACACAAGATCCCGGCGAGCGAAGTCCGGTTCGCAAATCTCGGCGGCGACCTCGATCGCTTCAAGGCTGTGATTGCAGGGGTTGCCGAAGGCGGCGTCGTCGCCGCCGAGTTCATGGCAGTTGCACCGAAGGACGTGAAGATGCTCGTCACGGGGCACGAAGCGCTGCCTAACTACGTCCGCCTGTGTCTGACCATGACCGGCAAGACAATCGCTGCACGGCGCGACGACGCGATCAACTTTGTAGCCGCGGAGCTGGACGCGCTTAAATTCGCAGTCAGCCATCGTGATGAAACGATAAAACTCACGCAGGAAACGATAAACGCAAAGCCGGACGACCCGCGTCCGGCTTACGCTTTTGATGACACGATCAGACAGAAAGCCATAGATCCAGAAGCTTCCTTGCCGCTCGACAAGCTGAACTGGTTGCAAAGCGAACTTGTAAGAGCGGGCAACATGAAGGCTCCGATCGATCTCGGAAAAATTGTCGATGCGGAAATCCGAACAGAAGCGATGAAGCGTACCGCCAAATAGCTAGACCTTCGCCGAGGCCATGATTCCCGCCGGGAAAATCTCTTCGGGCTTTGCAAGCCGATGAGCTATGCCTTGCTCGTAGGCGTAGCGCAGAAACAATTCCAGTGTCGGCCGGTTCGCCTCGATGCCATACGGAAAAAGATCGCCATCAAACATTTGCTGCATGCGTAGCGCGTAGCTGGTCAGCCAGGGGATCGGATAGCGGGAGACCGCGGGATCGAGAACCCGATCGAGACTGTGACGTTTTGATTCCTCGAACGCATTGTAGAGATTGCGTGCAACCCAGGGCTTGCCATCGAGGACAGCCTTGCGGACAGCAATAATATGCATGATCGGGTAAACGCGTGTTTGTTCGTAGTATCGCTGCTCGAGAGCTTCGTAATCGGGAAACAGGCGGACGACCTCCGGATGCTTTTCGCGGAACGAATTGGGCGGCCGGGCGATGATGACGCAATCGACCTCACCCGAAGCAATCATACCGCTCAGCGTCTTCTCAGGCATACGCGTCAGCCGGACGCCGCCCGGCAGAGACAACTCGACTTTCTCGATGCGTCCGGCCTCGTTGGTCCCGGCCTGGACCCAGTCGACATCAGAGAGAGCAATACCCTCTTCATGCATCATCCAGCCGCGCATGTAGACCGCGGCGGTGTGGGCCCATTCCGGAACGCCGATGCGCTTTCCACGCAAGTCCTTCGCAGTCTTGATGCCGGCTTTGCGATTCACATAGAACGAAGCGAAACGGAACAGCCGTGAGGCGTAGACCGGCAGGCCGATGATATCGGAATCCTTGCGGGTCACCTGCGCCATGAACTTGGCAAAGGAGAGCTCCGATACATCCCATTCGCGGTTGAAAGTGAAACGCGAGAAGATTTCGTGATGGCCAAGCGTAAGCCAGTTCGCATCGATGCCTTCGGCACGCACCAATCCCAGCCGGAAGTCACGGAAGTGGTCGTAATCGGTGGTTGCGATGGTGAGAGCAACGCTCATGGGATGATCAGCGGCATCATGCGCGCCGTTTGGCTTCGATCTTGTCCCAAATCATTGCAGCGACATCAGGCCCACCCAGGTTCTTGATGGCCCGAATTCCGGTAGGCGAAGTCACGTTGATTTCGGTGAGATAACCGTCGATTACGTCAATGCCAACGAACAACAGGCCGCGCTCACGCAACGCGGGACCGATCCGTTTGCAGATATCGGCTTCGCGTTTCGTCAGTTCCGTTGCTGACGGAGCGCCGCCGCGAACCATGTTGGATCGCAGGTCGTCGGGCGCCGGGATGCGGTTGACTGCGCCGGCATATTCGCCGTCAACCAAAATGATGCGCTTATCGCCGTGCTTTATGTTGGGCAAGAATTTCTGCACGACCCACTGCTCGCGAAAAGTCGCCGAAAAAAGATCGTAGAGCGATCCGAAATTGAGGTCTTCGCGTTCGAGCCGGAACACTGCTTCACCACCTCTTCCGTAAAGAGGCTTCATCACGATGTCGCCGTGCTCAGCGCGAAACGCCTTGATCTCGGCGAGGTCGCGCGAAATCAGGGTCGGGGGCATCAAATCGGAAAACTCGGTGACGAATACTTTCTCCGGCGCATTGCGGACATTTGCGGGATCGTTGACCACCAGTGTTTTCGGATGGATGCGCTCGAGCAGGTGCGTGGTCGTGACATACGCAAGATCGAAGGGAGGATCCTGGCGCAGGAGTACGACGTCGAATTCCGCGAGAGCCGCCCGCCGGGGCTTGTCCAGTGTGAAATGGTCGCCAGGCTTGTCGCGGACACTGAGCGACTCGACGTGTGCGAAGACCTGGCCATTAAGCAATGCCAGCCGGTCGGGCGTATAATAAGTGAGTTGATGTCCGCGCTTTTGCGCTTCCAAAAGCAGGGCGAAGGTTGAGTCGCCCTTGATGTTAATCCGCTCGATCGGATCCATTTGCACAGCGATTTTGAGGCTCATGACGCCCTTTAGACGAATAAAGCGTTAACAAATTACCCGCACTATAGCCGCTTCGGAGCCGCTGTTGCACGGCCGGGGGGGCCGCCGGTGAAACTGCCAACGCTTTCGATTGCCGCCAGACTATACGCAATATTTGCGTTAATGGCCGCGACCACCGTCGCGCTGTCGGTCTTCGCCGTATCGAATGCGCGCTTTCACGCGACCCTCACAGAAGAATTCGAATCCGCCAACGCCGGCAGCTGGAATGTCGAACGCATCAACGGGCTGATCTACGCCACTGTGATGGACACGCGCGGCATATATATGTCGGCCGATACAGCCGAGGCTTCGAAATATGCCGACTCTCTGGTCAAGGCCACGGATCAGATCAGCGCCGTGACCGGCGACTGGCAGCGCAGCGTCCGTAACAGCGACGCCCTGGCGTTCAGCAACCTTGCGGTCCGGCTTAACGACTATCAGGACTCTCTTTATAAGCTTGCGCCCATCGCCAAGCAGTCGGGACCCAAGGCCGCTCGTGAATGGGCCGCCAAAAATCAACCGGCTGAAATTCGCGACGCGCTGAGTAAGGACCTCGTCGCGCTCAGCCAGCACTACAGCGACACGGCCAGCAGGATTTACACCCGAATTGACAAGGGCATTGACGATACCGCACTGCTGCTGACCGTCCTCGCATGTAGTGCCATCGCACTGGCGATCGCTGGCATATTGATCATTGCACGCAGCGTAACGCGGCCGATCTCGGCGATTACAAGCGTCACAGAGGCTGTGGCCGCCGGAGATGCTGCTATCGTTATTCCATTCATCGACCGTCGCGACGAAGTCGGAGCGCTCGCACGCTCAATCGGAATCTTCCAGACGGCGATGCGCAAGAATGTCGAGCTCAATCGTACCGTGCTCAACGATGCGGACCTGCGATCGCAGCGTCAGCAACACATGGCGAACGAGATTTCTCACTTCTCTTCAGAAGTAGAAGCGACGTTAGCCGAGCTTGGCCGAATTTCCGACGAGATGCTCGCAGCGTCGACGCAACTTGGAAGCGCAGCTGACAATGCATCGGCAAAGACCGCACGTGCCGAGGATTCCTCCTCGGAAGCATCCGCAAACGTGCGCGATATTGCATCGGCTGCAGACGAGTTGTCGGCATCAGTCAATGAAATCGATCGCCAGGTCGCACAATCAAACGCCATCGCCAACAAGGCCGTGAACGAAGTCGAATCGACAAACCTTGCCGTCAAAGAGCTCGACGAAGCCGCAGGCCGAATTGGCGACGTGATCAAGCTCATCACCGATATCGCCGAACAAACCAACCTGCTGGCGTTGAATGCGACGATTGAGGCCGCACGTGCGGGCGAAGCGGGCCGCGGCTTCGCCGTCGTTGCCGGTGAAGTGAAAGCGCTGGCTGGTCAGACCAGCCGCGCGACCGAGGAAATCGGCGCGCAGATTGCCGGAATGCAGCGTGCGACCCAGCGTTCGATTGGCGCGATTACCGGAATCGAGCAAACGATCCGCGAAATCGGCAATATCAGCAGCGCGATCGCTGCCGCCGTGACCGAACAAGGGGCGGCCACACAGGAAATTGCGCGTGGCGTGGAAGTCGCCGCGGAGCGTACGGTTGAGACCGCAAAGCAGGTCAATCTGATGGGTCAGGCGACCAACGATACGCGTTCGAGCGCGGCCACGGTGAAAGCCGTAGCCGACGATCTTGGCAGCGTCGCCAGCCGCATCCGCGCGCAAGTCGATCAATTCTTCGAGCGGTTGAGCGCCTGATCAACCTGCTTCAAAAGCCGCCGGGATGTGCCGCGGAATTTTGCCGGGTGCAACGAGAATTGCATCAAAACGACAATCGCTGATGTTCGTGTCCGGATTTGCCGCGAGCCAGACTTCAGCGGCAGCGGCAATTCGGCGGCGTTGCCGCTGATTGACCAACTCGGCGGCATCCTCAAGGGTCGCGCGCGCTTTTACTTCCACGAAGACCAAAAGACGGCGTCGGCGCGCGACGATGTCGATTTCGCCAACCGGGCTGCGCCAGCGACGCGCCAGGATGCGGAATCCTTTGGCAATCAGAAAGGCGGCAGCGCGGCTCTCCGCCGAAATCCCGAGGTGGAATGCGGCCTGACGTTCCGGTCGAGGAGCGCGCCTCGGCGACGAATCGGGGCCGTCACTTGCCGCCATTTGCCGTGTCCTTGGTAAGGATCAATGCACGTTGGTAGACCTCGCGACGCGGTCGGCCGGTGGCCAGCGCGACTTCTCCGACCGCGTCCTTGACCGAAACGCGCCTCAGCGCCTGACGCAGCAATTCATCGACATTGTCCGGTATCCCGTCGTCTTCGTCGGGCGGCGCCACGACGACGACAAACTCTCCACGTGACTCGGCGCCGGCGGCGTAGTCGCGCGCAAGCGTCTCAAGATCACCGCGCCTGATTTCTTCGTGCAGTTTGGTCAGCTCGCGGCAGATCGCGGCCTCTCGTTTTCCGAACGATACCGCAAGATCCGCGAGCATTGCCGCAAGGCGTGATCCGCTCTCGAACAGAACCAGCGTCGATGGAATATTGGCAAGTTCAGCGACACGTTTCTGGCGCGCCGCCGACTTTGCCGGCAGAAAACCCTCAAAGAAAAAACGGTCAGTCGGCAGTCCGGCAACGGAAAGCGCAGCCAGTATGGACGAAGGCCCCGGCAACGCCGTTACGGTGTGGCCGGCTTCGCAAGCCGCCCGCACCAGCTTGTAGCCGGGGTCAGAAATCAACGGCGTGCCCGCGTCAGAGACCAGCGCGATTGCCTGCCCGTCGGCGAGGCGAGCCAGCAGCCTTGGCCGCGCCTCAGCCGCATTGTGATCATGGTAGGGTGTAAGCGGCGTCGCTATCCCGTAACGATCCATGAGTTTGCGGGTAACCCGCGTGTCTTCGCATGCGATCACGTCGACGCCCGCCAACGCTTCCAGTGCACGCAAGGTGATGTCGGCGAGATTTCCGATCGGCGTGGCTACCAGATAGAGGCCGGGCTCGGCCTTGGCGGCGTCGATCGCGCTGCCAAATGGAGCGTAACGACGCGGTCGCGGTTTGCTCTCGTTCGCCATGGCCGGAACTCTAGACGGCCCCTCGCGCCGCGTCATGTGTCACAATTTTCGACGGTTTTTCGTACCCGTTAACTTTCGCGCGACAAAATCGGCGATACCGGTTACGACAGCCACAGAAATGTCGCACGGGGAGCGACGATGCGGGTCATGTCGCACAGGGTGGGGATTTTGACGCAGGCGTGGACACGCGTGCGCGCCACGCTATCCCTTTTGGGGTTGGCTGCGATCCTCGCCGCCTGCAGTGCGCAGCTAGGCGGTAGCGGGCCGCCCTTAGCCCAGCAACCTAGCGAGGCGGCGGCGGCCAACGCTGCGGTCGGCGAAGGCCAGGTGCGCGTCGCTTTGATCCTACCGCTCTCCGGTCAAGGCAATGCCAGCGTTGCCGGACAATCGATGAAGAACGCGGCCGAAATGGCGCTGGCGGAATTCAAAAGTCCCAATATTCAACTGCTGGTGAAAGATGACGGCGGCACCGTGCAAGGTGCACAGGCCGGCGCCCAGCAGGCGATCTCCGAAGGTGCGGAGATCATCATCGGTCCGCTTTTCGCGCAATCGGTCAGTGCAGTTGGACAGGTTGCGCGCACGAACAACATCCCGGTCATCGCCTTCTCCACCGATGTCAGCGTGGCGGCGCGCGGAGTCTACCTGTTGAGCTTCCTGCCGGAGACGGATGTTCGCCGCATCGTTGAATTTTCCATCTCGCGCGGAAAGCGGTCGTTTGCCGCGATCTTGCCGGACAATGCTTACGGAACGGTGGTTGAAGGCGCGTTCCAGCAGGAAGTATCGCGTCGCGGCGGCCGCGTGCTTGTGCTCGAGAAATACACTCCCGAGGGGAACAGGATAAACGAGGCCGCACGTCGCGTGAGCCAGGCCGCCAATCAGGTCGACAGCATCTTCATTCCGGATAGTCCGGATGCCGTTCCGCAGGTTGTGAATGCGCTCGCCGCCAATGGTGTCGATCTGCGGCGCGTGCAAATGATCGGCTCGGGTCTTTGGGAAGACGCCAGGATTTCTTCGACCGCGGCGCTCGAAGGCGCCTGGTACGCAGCGCCCGAATCCAACGGTTTTCGCAATTTCTCCGCCCGCTATCGCGCACGCTACGGACAGGATCCGGTGCGCACCGCGACGCTCGCCTATGATGCGGTTGCGCTCGTCGCCGCTCTCGTGAAGACGCAAGGCCCGCAACGCTTCAGCGAGACGTCGTTGACCAATCCTTCGGGCTTTGCGGGGATCGATGGCGTATTCCGCTTCCGTCCCGAAGGCACCAATGAGCGCGGCCTCGCGGTGCTGCGCGTCGCGCCTGCGGGCGGTCAGGTGCTGAGTCCCGCGCCTACCTCGTTCCAGCCCGGGACATAAACTAGGCGGCGAGGTCCGCAACCACAGCGTCGAGCACGGGGAAGCCGCTTCGCGTCACTCTCAGGCGCCCGTCCTTCGTTGTCTCGACGGCCCCTTCCTCGCGCAAAATGGAAATCCGTTTCGGATCGAGCGGGCGACCGGCGAGCGCGCTGAAACGCGCGGGATCGATGCCTTCCACAAGACGCAAGCCCATCAGCAGATATTCGTCGGCAGCCTCACCCGATGTGAGCTTTTCTTCGACGGTGAAGCCGCTGCCGCTGCCTTCCACGCGCATGAGCCAAGCTTCGGGCCGCTTTTCGGTCGCAGTCGCCACGCGGCGGCCATCAATCGTCAATCTCCCATGCGCACCGGGGCCGACACCGGCATAGTCGTGTCCACGCCAGTAGACGAGGTTATGTCTGCACTCGGCGCCAAGCCGCGCGTGATTTGAAACTTCGTACGCCGGCAATCCTGCGTCGGTGCAAATGGCTTGCGTGAGGTCGTAGAGATCGCGCGCGAGATCCTCGTCTGGCACGATCAGTTTGCCGGCCTTATGCAGACCGAAAAACGGTGTGTCCGGCTCGATCGTCAATTGATAGAGGGAAAGATGTTCGGCCGCCTCATTGATTGCGCGTCTAAGTTCCGCCGCCCATGCTTCGAGCGTTTGTCGCGGCCGTGCGTATATCAGGTCGAATGAATAGCGAGCGAAGATCGAGCGAGCCACCGCAACGGCATCGAGTGCTTCCTGCGCGGTGTGCAACCGGCCGAGTTCCTTAAGTGTCGCGTCGTCGAGCGATTGCACGCCGAGCGAAACGCGATTGACCCCGGCAGCACGGAAAGCGCGCAACCGCGCGGCTTCAACGCTGGTCGGGTTGGCCTCCAGCGTCACTTCCACATCCGCGGTGACGGTCCAGTGGTTGGCAATGCAATCGAGAATCGCCTGCACAGAAGACGGCTGCATCAGCGACGGCGTGCCACCACCGAAAAAAATGCTCGATACGGTGCGACCAGGCGCTCGGGCTGCGGCCGCCGCGATTTCTGTTTCATAGGCTCTGACGAAGCGCGCTTCATCGATGCCGCCGTGGCGGACGTGACTGTTGAAGTCGCAATACGGACACTTCGACAGGCAGAAGGGCCAGTGCACGTAGACGGCAAAAGGTGCTGTTGAATTCATGACGGACATCATAGGCGGGACCGTGTAGCACGGCCAGCGTGCAGACGGATTTGCGCGAGTGCGTTATTTAAAATTGTAGCGATCCGGGCGAAACTCAAGCCTTGGAAAGGCACGCTTCGGCCAGTTTGACGAATGCGCGGGCGCGGTGCGAGAGCCCTTGGCCTTGCGGGGGCAGTCCATGTTTTTCTTCCGCGCCCATTTCACCGAATGTCCGGTTAAAGCCGTCCGGACGGAAAAGCGGATCGTAACCGAAACCTTTGTCGCCACGCGGCGGCCAGACGGCGACGCCGTCGACCTGGCCTTCGAATTCCTCAACATGGCCGTCGGGCCAGGCGAGACACAATGCGGCAACGAAATGCGCACGGCGCTGCTCGGGAGTTTTGGCACCTCGTTCGATCAGCAAAGTCTGAATTCGGTTCATCGCGGCCCGGAAATCCTTGTCTGGTCCGGCCCACCGCGCGGAATGAATGCCGGGATCGCCATCGAGCGTGTCGACCACCAGGCCGGAATCGTCGGCAAAAGCCACCGTGCGACTGGCGCGCGCTGCAGCGACAGCTTTGATGCGTGCGTTGGCGGCGAACGTCCTGCCGGTCTCTTCCGGCTCGGGCAGACCGAGTTCGCCCGCAGACTGGGTGGCGATGCCATACGGCGCGAGCAACTCGCGCATTTCCTTCAGCTTGCCGGGATTGTGGGTGGCGATCACCACCGGACTTGTGAGTTTTCTGCTCACATGACGGCCATTTTCTGCAGGCTCACCAGCTTCTCGATGCCTTTGCGTGCGAGACCGAGCAACGCGGCGAATTGGTCTTCGCTGAAGGGAGTTTTCTCGGCGGTCGCCTGGATTTCAACAATGTTGCCGGAACCGGTCATGACGAAATTGGCATCGGTATCGGCGTCCGAGTCCTCGGCATAGTCGAGATCCAGCACGGCCGTGCCCTTGCACACGCCGCAAGAAACCGCGGCGATATGGTCACGCAGCACATTGGCTTTGACCATATCGCGCGCCTTCATCCAGCTGAGGCAATCGGCAAGGGCGACCCACGCGCCGGTGATTGACGCAGTGCGCGTGCCGCCGTCCGCCTGGATCACATCGCAATCGATCATGATTTGCCGCTCGCCGAGTGCCGGCAGATCGACAACCGAGCGAAGGCTGCGCCCGATCAGGCGCTGGATCTCGACTGTGCGCCCGCCTTGTTTGCCGGCGCTTGCCTCGCGGCGGGTCCGTTCCGCGGTGGCGCGCGGCAGCATTCCATATTCAGCGGTTACCCAGCCTCGGCCTTGGCCCTTGAGCCAAGGCGGCAGCCGCTCTTCCAGGCTCGCGGTCACCAGGACATGGGTATCGCCAAACTTCACGAAACAGGAGCCCTCGGCGTATTTGACCACGCCCCGTTCGAGCGATACGGCGCGGAGTTCATCGGCTTGTCGGCGGCTTGGCCGCATCGGCATTACTCCCATCCATTTCGGCCGCACACCTTAACCATACGTCCGGCTTGAACAAGACCGCCCCAATGGTCAATTGTTGGCGTTCGAGGAGTTGAGCCTTGGCGTCTCACGACATTCCGATTGGAGCGACACAGGTTAGTCTCGCGGCGCTCAACGAGCGTTCGCGCGAGATTTTCCGTCAGATCGTCGAGAGTTATCTGGCGACCGGCGAGCCCGTCGGTTCGCGAAATCTGTCGCGCCTGTTGCCGATCACGCTGTCGCCGGCCTCCGTCCGCAACGTGATGTCGGACCTGGAACAACTCGGGCTCATCTTCGCGCCCCACACTTCGGCGGGCCGGCTTCCAACCGAGCTGGGCCTCCGTTTCTTCGTCGACGCTTTGATGCAGATCGGCGACCTGTCTGAACAGGATCGGCGCTCGATCGAGGCCCAGGTGGCCGGCGCCCATACATCCAAATCACTTGAAGCGGTGCTGACCGAGGCATCGCAAATGCTGTCGGGGCTGACACGATCGGCCGGTGTCGTGCTTACCGCGAAGACGAATGTTCGGCTCAAGCACGTCGAGTTCGTCCGACTAGAACCCGAGCGGGCGCTTGCCGTCCTTGTTGCGGAAGACGGGCAGGTCGAAAATCGTGTGCTCAATGTTCCAGCCGGCCTGCCGACGTCGTCGCTAACGGAGGCCGGCAATTTCCTCAATGCGCGCATCCGCGGCAAGACGCTGGCCGAGCTGCGCGGTGAGATTGAAAAGGCCGTTACGGAAGGCCAGGCAGAACTCGACCAATTGACGCAGAAGGTCATTGCGACCGGACTTGCAAGCTGGTCCGGCGGCGACAGTGCGGAGCGCCAACTGATTGTGCGCGGTCACGCGAATCTTCTGGAAGACCTTCGGGCTTTCGACGACCTCGAACGCGTGCGTTCCTTGTTCGATGCGCTCGAGACCAAGCGTGGCGTGATTGATCTGCTCGGCCGGGCGGAACGGGCCGAAGGGGTACGCATTTTCATAGGGTCTGAAAACAAGCTCTTCTCACTATCCGGTTCCTCCACCATCGTTGCACCCTATCGCGACAGCCAGGGGCGCATCGTCGGGGTGATCGGAGTGATCGGTCCCACCAGGCTCAATTATGCTCGCGTTATTCCCATGGTCGACTATACGGCGCGGGTGGTGAGCCGTTTGTTGGCCCCTTAAACGCTTGATTTTTCGTGCCGGACCCCTGATATCCGGGACATCCGGATATTTGCCGAGGATGGATTGATCACGATGACGGACCCCACCGCCCGCCAGGCTGAAGCGATGGCTGCTGCAAATGAGGACACGGCTGGTGAAACCGCCGATCCGATCGCTGAGGCCAAGCGAGAAGCATTGGAGTTCAAGGACAAACTGCTCCGCACGCTTGCCGAAATGGAGAACCTTCGCAAACGCACGGAACGGGAGGTTCTTGATGCGCGGGTCTACGGAATTGCCGGGTTTGCGCGCGACGTGCTGGCGGTCGCCGACAATATGCACCGAGCGCTCGAGGCGATTGGCCCCGATTTGCGCGACGCTGCCGATCCCAAAGTGAAAGCGCTGATCGAGGGGGTCGAGCTCACCGAACGCGAGCTCATGAAAATCCTGGAAAAGAATGGCGTGCAGAAGTTTTCGCCGCAGGGCGAGAAGTTCGACCCGAACTTTCATCAGGCGATGTACGAGGTGCCGACGTCCGATCAGCCGCCCGGACAAGTGGCACAGGTTATTCAAGCCGGCTACATGATCGGCGATCGTGTCCTGCGTCCGGCTCTCGTGGCGGTTAGCAAAGCCAAGGCGCCGACGTCGGCCAATGACAATCCGGGGCCGGGCCGACAGTAGGTTTCAGCGCGGCGTGATGCCATCGCGGACCGTCCGGAAACGGCCGAAGGCCTGGTCCCATTTCTCGGCGGGGCTGACCCCGATCACGCGCAGAAAACCGCCAGGGCTGAAGCGCACCCATTGAACGAGTGATACCGAATCGCCAGCCGGGCCTTTGCCACTTGCCCGGATTTCGTGACCTGGCGCGCCACCGACTCGCATCGGCTCCGATGATTGAATCGAAAGTTCGCGTACCGGCGCATTGTTTAGCAGGTTACGGGCAAACTGCGCGCGATCGGCTGGCTCAGACGGCCCGCCGCGATCTATCGACACAATCATGAAAGGCTTGCGTTCGTTATCGTTTGAAGGGTTCTCGGCGAGGAAAACAGTGCCCGTCGGCATGACCTGCATCACCTGAAAGCCCGAAAGATCGCCCAAACTAAAGGGCAGCATGCCCAGCTGTTCCTGAATCGGCGCCGGCCGGAACGTGACACTTGCGAGTGCCTTGCGAACGACGGCATCGGAATACACAGACAGGGCATTTTCCGGCACCTCGACATTGACGAGCATGGTGAGGTTGGGGACCGACGGCCCGATACCCATCGCCAAAAGAGACCAGCGGTAGATTTTTGCGCCGTTTTGTTGCGCGATGCCGCTTATCAGAAAGCCAATGCCGTTCTCAAACGGGAAGCTTTCCCGTTTGAGCTGGTCGAGCCCCTGCTGGTTCAGGTTGAAAGCGGAATTCTCCAGGTCGCGGTACGCGCTGGCGGGAAGATCGAGGATAGCAATTATGGCATTCCGCTCGGGGTCTTCGAACCCCGGTAAACGTGTGCTCGGCTTCATGTCCCCCGGCGGTTCGAGGCCGATCCGCAGGCCGGGGGGAAAGCTGGTCTCGGCTGGTACGATGAGAATGGTGCTGGCCAACCCGGCCCAAACCGCAAAAACAGATACAAACAGGCGACGAAACATGTCGTGCGGACTCCCGAAGCTGGCGGACCGAAGGCCTGCCTAACCGGGCTGGCGTGCGGCGGCAATGGGCCGATAACCATTGATGAGCCCGCGTGCTCGTAAGCTCGCGATTTCGTGACTAACTGACTTGCGGCCCCCCCGGGCCCTCCTATATGAGCCATTAAGCTGCAGAAATGCGGCGAAACGCGTATCCAGGGGGCTGGATCGGGGGTCTGCGGATGAGCCGCCGACATTCCCACTCGGGCGCCAAGCGGCCCGGCCGGCCTGCCGCAAATTGAGAGGAAGAACCATGGGCAAGGTCATCGGCATCGACCTCGGCACCACCAATTCGTGCGTCGCCGTCATGGAAGGCAAGACGCCGAAAGTTATCGAGAACGCCGAAGGCATGCGGACGACGCCTTCGATTGTCGCCTTCACTGACGATGGCGAGCGTCTCGTCGGCCAGCCGGCCAAGCGCCAGGCGGTCACCAATCCTGAAAAGACCATCTTCGCGGTCAAACGCCTGATCGGACGGCGCTACGACGATCCGATGGTCGAGAAGGACAAGAAGCTCGTCCCCTACAAAATCACCCGGGCCTCGAACGGCGACGCATGGGTCGAAGCGGACGGCAAATCCTATTCGCCCTCGCAGATCTCCGCTTTCATTCTTCAAAAGATGAAGGAGACGGCGGAAGCGAATCTCGGCCAGAAGGTCGAGCAGGCTGTCATCACCGTTCCGGCCTATTTCAACGACGCGCAACGTCAGGCCACCAAAGACGCCGGCAAGATTGCCGGCCTTGAAGTCCTGCGCATCATCAACGAGCCGACGGCGGCTGCGCTCGCTTACGGCCTCGACAAGCAGAAGACGGGCACCATCGCGGTCTACGACCTCGGCGGCGGTACGTTCGATATTTCGATTCTTGAGATCGGCGACGGTGTGTTCGAAGTGAAGTCCACGAACGGTGACACGTTCCTGGGCGGCGAAGACTTCGACATGCGGCTCGTGAATTATCTCGCCGACGAGTTCCAAAAGGAGCAGGGAATCGATCTGCGCCGAGACAAGCTGGCGTTGCAGCGCCTCAAGGAATCTGCCGAGAAAGCGAAGATCGAGCTGTCGTCGACGACACAGACCGAGATCAATCTGCCGTTCATCACGGCGGACGCGGCGGGTCCGAAACATCTGACGATGAAGCTCACCCGCGCCAAGTTCGAAGCGCTGGTCGATGATCTCATTCAGAAGACGATGCAACCCTGCAAGCAGGCGCTCAAGGATGCCGGCATCTCGGCCGCACAGATCAACGAGGTCGTGCTGGTCGGCGGCATGACGCGCATGCCGAAGGTGCAGGAAGTCGTAAAGCAGCTGTTCGGCAAGGAGCCGCACAAAGGCGTCAATCCAGATGAAGTGGTTGCCGTCGGCGCGGCCATCCAGGCTGGAGTGCTGCAGGGCGACGTCAAGGACGTGTTGTTGCTCGACGTCACTCC
This sequence comes from uncultured Alphaproteobacteria bacterium, assembly GCA_963707615.1. Classification (GTDB taxonomy): domain Bacteria; phylum Pseudomonadota; class Alphaproteobacteria; order Rhizobiales; family Xanthobacteraceae; genus Pseudolabrys. The sequence goes on along the minus strand of CAVPQT010000004.1, from coordinate 275,429 downwards.
GCTGTCGCTCGGTATTGAAACGCTGGGCGGTGTGTTCACGCGGATCATCGATCGCAACACCACCATTCCCACCAAGAAGAGTCAGGTCTTCTCGACTGCCGAGGACAATCAAAACGCGGTCACCATCCGCGTGTTCCAGGGCGAGCGCGAAATGGCGGCTGACAACAAGATGCTTGGCCAGTTCGACCTGGTTGGCATCCCGCCTGCGCCGCGAGGCGTGCCGCAGGTCGAGGTCACGTTCGACATCGACGCAAACGGCATTGTCAACGTTCAGGCAAAGGACAAGGCGACCGGCAAGGAGCAGCAGATCCGCATCCAGGCTTCTGGCGGCTTGTCCGAGTCCGACATCGAAAAGATGGTCAAGGACGCGGAATCACACGCCGAAGAGGACAAGAAGCGCAAAGCCGCGGTCGAAGCCAAGAACCACGCCGAGGCGCTGGTGCATTCCACCGAGAAGGCGCTGGCCGAGCATGGGTCGAAGGTAGGCGACGCAGAACGTCGGGCGATCGAAAACGCCATTGCCGATCTGAAAGAGGCGCTCAAAGGCGACGATGCCTCGGCTATCCAGGCCAAGACCAACACGCTGGCCCAAGCTTCGATGAAGCTCGGCGAGGCGATGTACAAGCAACAGCAGGAGGCTCAGGCTTCCGGTTCCGGCGGTGAGGGCGGCTCATCCGGAGAAAAGAAGGAAGACGTGGTCGACGCGGAGTTCACCGAAGTCGACGATGACAAAAAGAAATCCGCCTGATCGTAAGGCGTACGCTATGCGCAATCCGATCGCGAAAAATGCCACCCCCGGGCTCAAGTCCGGGGGTGCATGTTTCCGGGGGCCAAAACGGCCCGAATCAAGTACGGCTTTTGCGGCGTAGTGGATCTGGGGCGGCACCCGAATGTCGAAGCGCGATTACTACGAAATCCTCGGTGTTTCCCGAACTTCCACCGAGATCGAGCTCAAGGCCGCATTCCGCAAACTTGCGATGCAGCATCATCCGGACCGCAATCCGGGCGACAAAGAGTGCGAGCACCGTTTCAAGGAAATCAACGAGGCCTACGACGTCCTCAGGGACGGCGACAAGCGGGCCGCCTATGACCGCTTCGGCCATGCAGCTTTTGAGCATGGCGGAATGGGCGCGCATGGTTTCGGGGCCGACTTCGGTTCGGCCTTCGCCGATATTTTCGAAGGCATTTTCGGAATGGGATCCACGCGCGGCCGCAGTTCCGGTCGCGAGCGCGGGTCTGATCTGCGATACAATATGGAAATCAGCCTGGATGAGGCGTTTACCGGCAAAACGGCGCAAATCCGCATTCCGACCTCGGTGACGTGCGAGGCCTGCTCCGGGAGCGGGGCCAAAGCCGGGACCAAACCGAAGGCGTGTGCGAGTTGCGGCGGTGCGGGAAAAATCCGCCATGCGCAGGGGTTTTTCACGCTCGAGCGCACCTGCCCGACTTGTCACGGTCGCGGCCAGGTCATCGACGACCCGTGCAAAGTGTGTGGTGGCGGAGGGCGAGTGACGCGCGAGCGCACACTTTCCGTGAATATTCCGACCGGAGTGGAAGACGGAACCCGCATCAGGCTGGCCGGCGAAGGCGAGGCCGGCTTGCGGGGTGGGCCGCCTGGCGACCTCTATATTTTCCTCGAGGTTGCACCGCACGAATTTTTCCAGCGCGACGGCGCGGATTTGCATTGTCGAGTGCCGATTTCCATGTCGAGCGCCGCGCTCGGCGGGGAATTTGAAGTCCCGGCGATTGATGGCAGCAAGGTCAGGGTTAAGGTTCCGGAAGGGACACAGACCGGACGTCGTTTCCGGCTGGGCGGAAAAGGTATGCCGGTGCTGCGATCGAAGCAGACGGGCGATATGTACGTTCAGGTCGCAGTGGAAACGCCGCAAAATCTCACAAAGAGACAACGTGAATTGCTGGCGGAGTTCGAAAAGCTGTCGTCTGAGGAGACTCAGCCGGAATCGGCCAGTTTCTTCAGCCGAGTCAAAGAGTTTATTGACGGTCTGGCGAGTCGAAGCAGCCAATCGGGTCGACCATCTTGACCCCCTGCTTCGGTCCCTATACCCGTTTATACTACAGCTTGGCCCGCCGCTTGTACGCGTGACGTCGCATCAATGGTTTCACCATCATTCGCCCGCGTCGAAAAGAAGAGTCTGCGTCTCGACGACGAGGTGCGATTCATCCGCTCATGGATCGAGAAGCCGTTGTCGACTGGCGCGGTCATGCCGTCGAGCCGGATACTGGCGCGTGCCATGGCGCGTTGCGTCGATCCACAGACGGATGGCCCGGTCATTGAGCTCGGGCCAGGCACGGGTCCGGTTACCGAAGCGCTGGTCCGCCATGGCGTCGATCCCGCGCGTCTGATCCTTGTAGAATTCAATCCCGTGTTCTGCAGTCTGCTGCGCGCGCGTTATCCCGCGGCGACGGTCGTACAGGGCGATGCCTACCGTTTGCGTCGGCTTCTGGAAAGTTACGTGGACGAGCCTGCTGCCGCGGTCGTGTCAGGACTTCCGCTCGTGACCAAACCACTGCGGACGCGACTGCGTCTGATTTCCGACGCCATGACACTGCTCGCACCGGGCGCGCCTTTCGTGCAATTCACTTACGCGATGCTGCCGCCAATTCCGAAAAAGTTGGCAGGTGTGCGTGCGCAAGCCTCGGAAATGATCTGGATGAACCTGCCGCCGGCGCGCGTGTGGGTCTATCGCGGCCGTTGACGGTGTGGTGTCATGGCCCGCGAAAGCGGAGCCACTGATGCCGATCCCCAAAATCCTAGTTCTGCCCGGGTCGACTCGCATCGGCTCTCACAACATCAAGCTGGCCGCCTTGGCGACGAAAGAGCTCACGCTGCTCGATGTCGAGGTAACCCGTATCTCGCTGGTCGACTATCCGCTGCCGCTCTACGAAGCGGATCTCGACGCACGCGCCGGACAGCCCGCCAACGCACTGAAGCTCAAGCAAATGATCATGGCGCACCAGGGTGTTTTCATCGCCAGCCCGGAATACAGCGCATCGGTAACGCCGATTTTGAAAAATGCCATCGACTGGGTGTCGCGCGTGCGCGAGCGAGGCGATCCGACCTATGCTGCCTTCAAGGGGCGCGCCTTCGCGATTGCGTCTGCGTCTCCCGGTCGCGCCGGTGGCCTTCGCTCGCTGATGGCATTGCGCCAGATTCTCGAACTTGGCTGTGGCGCACTTGTCATACCAGAGCAGCTGGCAATCCCGCGCGCTGACACGGCATTTGACGACATGGACAATATTGCCGATGCCGGTGTCGCCAATCTCTTTCGCGCGCAGCTCGAACGTCTCGTGGAGATGTCTCGGCTCATGGCGAAGGGAGCATGACGTGGCCATCCAAGCACGCGAACGATTGATCGTCGCTCTCGACGTGCCTTCGGTGGCACAAGCGAATGCCATGGTGACACGGCTCGGCGACTCCGTGCGCTTCTACAAGATCGGATATCAGCTTGCCTATGCCGGAGGCATTTCGTTCGCTGGCGAATTGATCGCAGCGGGCAAGCAGGTTTTCCTTGATCTCAAGCTGCACGATATCGGCAATACAGTCGCCAAAGGCGTGGAGAGTGTCGCACAACTTGGCGCAACGTTTCTCACGGTGCATGCCTATCCGCAAACGATGAAAGCAGCCGTCGAGGGCAAACGCGGATCGAAATTGCGTATCCTTGCTGTGACTGTGCTCACATCATATGACGACGCGGATCTTGCAGCCGCTGGCTACGAGATGGATGTCAAGGAGCTCGCTTCCGCACGCGCGGCGCAGGCTCGCGACATCGGGATCGACGGATTGGTGTGTTCGGCCGAGGAAGTTGCGGCATTGCGCGATATTGCCGGTGCCGGAATGGTTTTGGTGACGCCCGGTATTCGGCCGGCGGGCAGTGACGTCGGCGACCAGAAGCGCATCGTCACGCCGGCGCGAGCGATCAAAGCCGGTGCCGACTATCTTGTGGTGGGACGACCGGTCCTAGAGGCAGCGGATCCCAAAGCGTCCGCCGAGGCAATCGTTGCAGAGATCCGCACAGCGATTCAATGAGGGTGTTTGATGTCCAAAGGATACTGGGTTGCGAATGTCGATATTTCAAATCCCGATGAATACAAAAAATACGCTACGGCCAACGCCGTTCCATTTCGCAAGTATGGCGCCAAGTTCCTGACGCGCGGCGGAAAATCGGAAATGGTCGAAGGCAAATTGCGCTCGCGCGTGGTCGTTCTTGAATTCCCGAGTTTCGAGGCGGCGCTCGCCTGCTATCGCTCGCCCGAATATGCCGCCGCGAAAAAGCTCCGCGAAGGCGCGTCGGTCGCGGATATCGTCGTTCTGGAAGGCTATGACGGCCAGCAACCGTAAGAACAACTGGTGCTTTTCGCGATCTGTCACGCTATACCCACGCTCACGTTCCGGGAGTTTGGGCCATGGCCGAAATGAGGCTCGTGGTCGCCGGGGCCGGAGGGCGGATGGGCCGCACGCTGGTCAAGGCGATCGCTGACAGCAAAGACTTCGCGCTTGCAGGCGCCCTGGAAAACTCGCGCTCGCCCCTGATCGGTTGGGACTCGGGCACGCTCGCCGGATTGCCGGAGAACGGCATCAAGCTAGCCGGGGATGCCGGGCCTTTGTTGGCAAAGGCGGACGGGATTATCGACTTCACCGCTCCTGTCGCGACCGTTGCCTTTGCCGAGCTCGCGGCGAAGGCTAGCAAAGTGCACATCATTGGCACGACTGGCCTCAGCCCGGCCGACGAGGCGAAGATCAACGAGGCCGCAAAAAAGGCGGTGATCGTCAAGTCGGGCAACATGAGTCTCGGCGTCAATCTGCTCGCCGCTCTGACAAAGCGGGTGGCAAAGACGCTCGACGGATCGTTCGACATCGAGATTCTTGAGATGCATCACAATCAAAAAGTGGATGCCCCGTCGGGCACGGCCTTGCTGCTTGGCCGAGCCGCGGCAGAGGGCAGAGGGGTCGAGCTCGACAAACAATCGGTCAAGAGCCGCGAGGGCCACACCGGCGCGCGCAAGCCTGGCGATATCGGTTTTGCCTCGCTGCGCGGCGGCAGCGTCGTCGGCGAGCACAGCGTGATCTTTGCCGGGCCAGCCGAACGACTGGAACTGGAACACAAGGCTGAAGATCGGATTATCTTCGCGCGCGGTGCCTTGCACGCCGCGCGTTGGGCGCAAACGCAAAAGCCCGGCCTTTATTCGATGATGGATGTTCTGGGACTGAAGGACTTCTGAATATGACCGACCGCCTTCTCGTGCTCGTGCGTCACGGGCAGAGTGACTGGAATCTGAAAAATCTTTTTACCGGGTGGCGTGACGTCGACCTGACCGAAAAAGGCATCATCGAGGCGCGCGAAGCCGGCCGCAAGCTCAAGGCACAAGGCATCAAGTTCGATGTTGCCTTCACCTCGGCGCTCAAGCGCGCGCAGCGCACGCTGGATCTGATGCTTACCGAGTTGGGGCAGACTTCAATTCCGATTTTCCGGGACAGGGCTCTCAACGAACGTGACTATGGCGATCTCGTTGGGCTCAACAAAGACGACGCCCGGAAAAAATGGGGCGAGGAACAAGTGCACATCTGGCGTCGCTCCTATGACGTGGCGCCCCCGGGCGGCGAGAGTCTTAAAGACACCCTCGCGCGCGCACTGCCTTATTACATCACGGAAATTCTTCCACGGGTCATGCGCGGCGAGCATGTCCTTGTGTCGGCTCACGGCAATTCGCTGCGCGCGCTCGTGATGGTGCTCGACAAGCATACGCCGGAGACCATCACGCAATTGAATCTGGAAACCGGGGTGCCGATGATTTATCGGCTCAATGCCAATTCGACGGTGGCCTCGAAACTCGATCTCGCGGCCTGATTAGGCGGCTGCCGAAATTCCCGCTTCCCAGCCGAGCATGGCCCGCTTTCGCGTTATACCCCAGTGGTAGCCGGTGAGATCGCCGCTCTTGCCGATGACGCGGTGACACGGAATCACAAAACAGATCGGATTCTTCCCGACAGCCGCACCGACGGCACGCGCCGCCTTTGGCGAACCCGCGCTGGCAGCGAGATCCGAATAGGTTGTGACTGCGCCCATCGGAATATCGAGCAGCTTTTCCCAGACACGGACTTCGAAATCCGTGCCGATCAGGACGACGCGCAATGGCTGGTTTTTGCGCCACAACGCGGGATCAAAGATGCGCCGTGCGGTGGCCGCGGTCGCTGCAAAGTCTTCGACATAGCGGGCTCTTGGCCAGCGACCACGCATATCCTTGAGTGCCGCTCTTTCCTTGCCGGCATCGGCCAGCGCGAGGCCTGCGAGACCGCGTGGTGTCGTCATCACGAGTGCCATTCCGAACGGGCAGGGATGAAACCCGTAGGTGATGGTGAGACCTTCGCCGCCCGCCTTCCACTCGCCCGGCGACATGGCTTCATGCGTGACAAACAGATCGTGCAATCTGCCAGGGCCCGATAGCCCGACTTCATACGCCGTATCGAGAATGCTTGCCGAAGAGCGCAACAACTCGCGAGCGCTATTGAGCGTCAGGGCCTGAAGGAAGGCTTTCGGCGTCAACCCGCACCAGCGGCGGAACAGGTGATGCAGGTCGGTCGCAGACACCCCCGCCGCATTTGCGATCACATCGATTTCAGGCTGAGAGCGCCAGTTTCCTCGAATGTGGGCAATGGCGCGGCGCACGACATCGTAGTCGGCCGCCGCGGTCGAGAGTGGGGCGAATTCGGTGAAGCGTTCGGTCAACGCTGACTTTGCAAGGTTCATGTCCATGACCGCTATTTAGGAGGGCCCGGAGGTCCGAACCACCCGATTTCTGGGCTAATTGAACACCGTTCTCGTTGGCCCGCGACGAGCTTCGTTCAGCGCTTTCAGGAGTTCCCGGGCAAAGCCCGCCTTTTCGTCGGGGCTCAGAAAGCTGGCAATCGTCAGTTTTTTGCCGCGCGAGATAATAAACAGCCGATCGATTCCGAAGTCCTCGATCTCAACCTTGTCGAGCGTGACCCAGAGGGGATTGAGCACCCATTCCCGCGCGCGACCGAGGTGACTGACCTTGCGAACCCTGAGCTCCGAAGAAGTCACCGTCACCTGCTCGTACGCTTCGGCATGGCGGTAGTTGAGACGGAACGCCCAATACAACAAGAGCACATCCAGGCCGAAGAAGCCGAGGACCGGCCACGCCCCGAGCAGAAGAAACAGAATGCCGGTGATGAAACTGATGCCTCCGAACAGGAGCATCAGAACGAGAAATCCGACGCGGCCGAGCGAGCGATGCGGTGTCAGCGTCGCGGAAAAGATCGTGGGTTCGAGATCGTCGGCGTTGTCGGCGGCCATTGCGCTCAGTATACCGAAATCATGGCAAAAAAGCCCGCGCGCAAATCCACGATGAAGTTACCAAAGCGCGCGAAACGTAATCGCGCGAAGGTCAAATCGGCGCCCAAGCGTGCGGCGGCCGATGCAAAGGCCGCGTCAGGCGAGATTCCGCAATGGACGCCAGCGCAGATCGAGGAGGCCTTCCGCCGCTTCAAGGCGGCCAATCCGGAACCGAAGGGAGAACTTCAGCACATAAATCCATTCACGCTTTTGGTGGCCGTCGTGCTTTCAGCCCAGGCGACCGATGCCGGCGTCAACAAGGCGACGCCTGTGTTGTTTGCACTTGCCGACACGCCCGAAAAAATGGCGGCACTTGGCGAAGGTCGTGTGCGTGACCTGATAAAGACCATCGGCTTGTTTCGCACGAAGGCAAAAAACGTGATTGGGTTGTCGCAGAAGCTCATCGCCGAGCATGGCGGGCAGGTACCGCGTTCGCGTGAGGCGCTGGAAGAACTGCCCGGTGTCGGCCGCAAGACCGCAAACGTCGTGCTTAACATCGCCTTTGGTGAACCGACCATTGCCGTCGATACGCACATCTTTCGGGTTGGTAATCGCACCGGGATGGCCACCGGCAAGACACCCTTCGAGGTCGAAACAAAGTTGGATCGGGTCGTTCCGGCGGCCTACAAGCGGCATGCGCACCATTGGCTTATTCTGCACGGACGTTACACTTGCGTGGCGCGCAAGCCGCTGTGCGAAAAGTGCATTATCAGCGACCTGTGCCGATGGCCGGGAAAAACGGTCACGTAAAATCGTCGTGGGAGAGTGCGTATGGAAGGCAGCAGCAGTGGCAAGACGACGCCAGTCACGCGCGCTGATCCCAAGGGCTGCTTCGAGCGCGCCGGTCTTCCAGTCAAATCGGCCTTCGCGTGGCACAAGTCCGGCTTGCGCGTCAGCGGAAACTTCAAGCGCGATGCCGTCACGGGGAGCAAATATTGGCGCGCCGGTGCTGATCTGATCGCGAAACTTCCCGGTAAGTCCAAGCGCAACGTCGAGCAGAAGCTCGCGGCGGACATCATCATTTCGGCCTGCCGGCAGGCGCGGGAGGATTTCCTTCAGCACCACGCCGAAGCCGTCTATCGCAAGCTCACAAAAAATCTCACCCATTTCGTGCGCGTTGACGAACTCGCGTACGAGGCCGGTAAACTTGTTTCTGGCCTGGCACCCACGCGCAAGCAGGTCGATGCCGAAAGCACTTTGATGCAATCCGAGAAAGATGGCGTCGAAGTCGATCAGGGAATTTTTCTTGCGCAGGTGCTCGCCGTTCCTTCCACCGGAATGCATCTGTGCAAGGCGATGCTGCTTCCGAAGCCGGAAGCGATCGAGCGCGGCGACGAGTTTGCCAAGCTCGGAGCGATCAATTTCGGCCCAGCCAAGGTCGAGCGTCAGGGCAAGGCCTCGGTCGTGACCGTCTGCAATCCGCGATTTCTGAACGCCGAGGATGACGACACGCTTGACGATACGGAAACGGCAGCCGACATCGCCATGCTCGATCCGGCGAGCGAGATCTGCGTTTTACGCGGCGATCTTGTCGATCACCCCAAGTACCGCGGCCGAAAGATTTTTTCGGCCGGGATCAATCTTACGCACCTCTACCGCGGCAAGATTCCCTATCTCTGGTACATCCGCCGCGACATGGGCATCGTGAACAAGATGTTGCGAGGCCTCGCCATTCGTCACGCAAATCCGGACGAAATTTACGGCGGAACGCACGAGAAGCCCTGGATCGCGGGCGTCGACGTATTCGCTATTGGTGGCGGCTGTCAGTACCTGCTGGCGATGGACTACGTCGTCGCCGGCAGCGATGCCTATATGACGTTGCCGGCGCGAAAGGAGGGCATCATTCCGGGGGCGGCGAATCTGCGTCTGACGCGCTTTGTCGGCGCGCGGGCGGCGCGGCAGGCGATCCTGATGGGCCGGCGTTTCGAATGCGACAGTCCTGAAGGACGCATGATCTGTGATCTCATCGTGTCGCCGGGGGATATGGATGACGCGATAACGCGCGTGATTGACGATTTCACCGGCTCGGGCGTGGTCAGCGCTGCGGGAAACCGCCGTGCGTTTCGTGTCGGGGAAGAACCACTGGACACGTTCCGCCGCTACATGGCCGTCTATTGCCGCGAACAGGCCTATTGCCACTTCAGTCCGGCGCTGATTGCCAATCTCGAAAAGCACTGGAACGCCGCGCAACGGAAAATCTGATAGAGGCACGTTGGGGGAGGCGCATGCCGCGTCTGCAGCTTAAGGGCGTCAATCTTTCGCCACGTCGGGACACCTTCGAGCCGATCGAGATCGCGTCGCGTGATGAGATCGGCGCGCTTCAGCTCAAGCGCCTGAAATCCACCTTGAATCATGCCTACGACAGTGTCGGGCATTACAAAAAAACCTTCGACAAAGCGGGCGTCCATCCTGACGACCTCAAATCGCTGGACGACCTGAGCAAGTTTCCTTTCACCGGAAAAGACGACCTGCGGGCACATTATCCGTTCGGGATGTTTGCCATTCCGCGCGAGCAGGTGCTTCGCGTGCATGCCTCCTCCGGCACCACCGGCAAGCCAACCGTTGTCGGCTACAGCCGCCGCGACCTGGACACCTGGGCTGACCTGATGGCGCGCAGCATGCGTGCGGCCGGGTGTCGGCCTGGCATGCTGGTGCAAAACTCTTACGGCTATGGCCTTTTCACCGGTGGCATCGGATTTCACTATGGCGCCGAACGCCTGGGCATGACGGTCGTGCCTGTCGCGGGCGGGATGACCGAGCGACAGGTTCGATTGATTTCTGACTTCAAGCCCGACGTCATATTTATCACCCCAAGCTACATGCTTGCGGTTCTCGACGAATTCCACGCTCAGGGAGTCGATCCGCGACAAAGTTCACTCAAGATTGCGATGTGTGGCGCCGAGCCCTGGACCAATGCCATGCGTGCAGAGATCGAGGACGCGTTCGACCTGCACGCCATCGATAACTACGGGCTGTCAGAAATCATCGGGCCTGGCGTCTCCTGTGAATGCATCGAGAGCAAGGATGGCCCGCATATCTGGGAAGATCACTTTTACCCCGAGGTCATTGATCCAGCGACCGGCAAGGTCTTGCCGGATGGCGAGGTCGGCGAACTGGTGTTCACCACGCTGACCAAGGAAGCAATGCCGATCGTGCGCTATCGCACACGCGATCTCTCCCGTCTGTTACCCGGCACCGCACGCTCGATGCGCCGGATGGAGAAAGTCGCCGGACGTTCCGACGATATGATGATCGTGCGCGGTGTGAACGTGTTCCCCAGCCAGATCGAGGAAATCATCCTCAAGGACACGCGGTTGGCGCCGCATTTCGTGATCGAGCTGCGGCGCGCGGAGCGTCTCGATGAGATCACCGTGGTTGTCGAGGCACGACCGGACGCGGACGATGGCAGCTTCGCTGCATGCGACCGCGATCTCGCGCATCACATCAAAGCTTTGATCGGCGTGACTACGGCCGTGCGAACCGTGAAGCCCGGCACGATCGAACGCTCGATCGGCAAAGCCAAGCGGGTCATCGATCTGCGGGCGAAAGGTTGATTTCAGCGACGCGCTTGAACCAGCTCGGTCGAAGCGCTGGACAGCCTTTTGTATACATGGACCATGAACGCCATCGCAAAAATCGGCGTCGCCAGGTTCAGGATGGGTATGGACACGAAGGCCGCGACAAACATGCCCGCCGTAAAAAGGTAGGCGGCGTTGGCCTTGCGCATGGCCTTTGCTTCGTGCGGGGAACGAAAGCGCATCGCGGCCAATTCAAAATACTCTCGACCGAGCAAGTATGCGTTCGCCAGAAACAGAATGACGAAACCCAACCCGGCAAAGAGCACGAACGGCAGGGCACACAGATAGACCAAAAGCGCCAGCACAGCGACCTTTGTGCCTTCAGCCAGGGCCAGGAGAAACGGCAAAGGGTGGCCGACCGGGTCGTGTGGGTAATGTTCGCGTTCGACGGCCTCACCCACTTCATCGACAAAGAAGCTGCCGACAAATGCGGTCACGGCCGGCATGAGAAACAGCGCGCCGGTGATGATGCCGAGGCTGGCGAGGATTGACAGGATCCAGGCGAGCGCACTCCAGACGGCATGCGGCGCCACGCCCGCGGTGTGCTCGGCCCAATTGGCGCCAACTTCCGCCCATCCGGCCAAAAAGCGTTGCAGGACAACGCCGATAGTCACGATCAGGACGAGGGCAAGTCCGACAGCCTTGAGCAGCACACGGCGCAAGGCCGGGGCAAACATTTGCGAAAGAGCTTTGATGGCGGCATCGATCATGCCGGCAGACGTAATGCCGGTCATCGCTGCAGGCAAGGGCTGCGTCTACGCGACCGGCGAAAGCCTGTCTTCGTCGGCTGGCACAAGCCCGACGATCCGATCGGGATCGAGGATCGGTACGTCGGCCCAGGCGATCGTCTTGTAGTCGAAGCCCCGCACAATAGTCGGCTTCACCACCTCGAAAAACGGCGAAATGTCGAAATCCCGCGGTGCATAGAGAGACGAGTGCCGGATCTCGAGGATTTCCCGTCGCGCCGCTTCGCTGTCGAGCCGGGTGATTTTCGGCAGGATCGGATAGCGCACGGTTTCGAACGCCTGTGCGATGAGCGCCGAGCAGATGATGCGCGTGGGGTGGCCAGAACCAAGCGCCATCATTCGGCGGCGCCAACGTTGGGGCACCGGCAGCGGGAACAGGTAGCGCATGAGGTCGATGATATTCTTGAGGTCGTAGTCGAAGCCGATTCGCTCGGCCGCATAAGCGCAGACGCGTGCGCAATCCTCGCCGTCGAGCTGCGTCGGACGGCAGATGCGGGTGTGAAAGCGTGCGTATTTTGACAGCGGCGCGGCGATGACGCCTTGTCCAATGTTGGCCTCCACCAATACGAGCGGTTCGCCATCAATGGTTGCGCGGTCGCCGATGGGACCAACGTAAAGTGCGGCGTGCGACCATGTCGACTGGGTGAGATATTTTATGACGCCCGAGATGTGATTGTTTCCCTCGACCAGCAGTACATCGCCCGGTCGCAGGGTTGCTCGCAACGCTTCGGGATCCGAAGGCGTAAAAGGCTCGTAGCCTTGTACGGGCTTTTCCAGATAGTGGGCCAGAACGCGTCCGACCCCATCGACCACCCAGCTCATCACCGATCCCCGGCGCCAGTTCTTGACGCGCAGTCTTGCCGTCAGCGGCATTTGTCCCGCGTGATGAAATTTAGGTCAGAACTCATTGCAATTTGGTTCATTGATTCTCGCGGCATGATCGCGGTCGGAACTTACGAATTGTTAGTCATAAAATTTGCCGCTGAAGGCGGGTTCAGGCATCCTGTCCGCCTCAAGCAAGAGATTGGACACCATGTCGGGCCTCAGCCGACGTTCATTCCTCGCCGCCTCCGCAGCAGTTGTCGCGGCGCCGTCGGTCGTGCGCGCGCAAGGCGGTGCCGATCTCGATGTGGCGATCATCGGGGCCGGCGCGGCCGGCATTGCCGCGGCACGGCGGATCGCTGCGGCCAACCGGCGTTTCGTCCTGCTTGAGGCGAGCGACCGGATCGGCGGGCGGTGCGTCACGGATACCGCCACCTTCGGCGTCCCGTTTGACCTCGGGGCGCACTGGATCCATCGGCCTGACGGCAGTCAGCTGACGGGTGCGACCCAGACGACTGGCGCTCGAAATCTATGCCGCCCCGCGCGGACAGACGGTTCGCGTCGGCCCTCGTAACGCACGCGACTCCGAGCTGGAAACCTTCATTCCGTCCCTGGTGCGTGCCCGCCGTGCCATCGTCGACGCAGGTCGCGGCCGCGCCGACGGTCCGGCGGCCCGCGTTCTGCCGGCGGATCTTGGTGACTGGCGGTCGACCATAGAATTCGTGCTCGGACCATTCGCTTGCGGCAAGGACCTCGCATCAGTTTCGGTGGTGGATCTTGCGCGAGTTCCAGAACGTGACAACGACGCCTTCTGTCGACAGGGCTATGGCGCACTGATCGCGAAACTCGCAGCAGGGCTTCCGGTTCGATTGTCGACGCCGGTCAGTCGTATTGAGTGGGATCGCGGCGGCGTCGAAGTCGTGACGGCGAAAGGTCAGGTGCGGGCGCGCTCCGCCATCGTCACCGTGTCAACCAATGTGCTCACGTCCGGCAAGATCACGTTCAAGCCAGAAATCGCGCGCCGCCAGCTCGATGCCGCCGCCGCGCTGTCGCTCGGTAGCTACGATCACATTGCGTTCGACATGCCGCGCAATCCGATGAATCTGCAACGCGACGATCTCGTGTTCGAGAAATCCCCCGGCAATCGTACTGCGGCCTTGCTCGCCAATGTCTCAGGCACCAGCCTGCAGATGGTCGAGGTCGCCGGCGATTTCGGTCGTGAGCTGTCGTCGAAAGGGGAAGGGGCGATGATCGAATTCGCCCGCGAATGGATCGCCTCGCTGTTCGGCGCAAATGCAAAAAATGCGATCAAGCGCAGCTATGCCACCCGGTGGAACGAAGACCCATTCGTTTTGGGAGCGATGTCAGTGGCCGCACCGGGGAGCGCCGACGCAAGAAAAATCCTGGCCGAGCCATTTGCCGGCCGCGTCTGGCTGGCCGGTGAAGCACTGCACGAAACGCAGTGGGGGACAGTCAACGGTGCCTGGGAGTCCGGCCAGCGCACCGCGGAAGCAGCGCTGCGACAACTGGGGGCGCTGAAAAATCCCGAAGAAGAGAAACCGGCGCAACGCTCGCGCAAACGGCATCGCTAGCGCTGAGATCGTCAGGCGCGCAATACACCGCCGGTGCGTTTTGTGACTTCGGCGACGACCTTCGCCGACAACGCCTCTATCTCCGCGTCGGTCATCGTCTTTTCGCGCGGCTGAATGGTCACGGCGATGGCAATCGACTTCTTGCCGGGCTCGATCCCTTTGCCTTCATAGACGTCGAAGACAATGACGTCGGTGATGAGCTTCTTGTCTACGTTTTGCGCAGCGCGGACGATGTCGGCGGCCTTCACCGTGCTGCCGACCACGAAGGCAAAATCTCGTTCGACCGGCTGAAACGGCGACAATTCGAGCAGAGATTTTGCACGCGTGGCACGCGCTTTCGGTTCCGGAATTTTTTCCAGAATGACCTCGAACCCCACAATCGGCCCTTCGGCCTTCAGGGCAGCGATGGCGCGCGGATGCAGCTCGCCGAAATGGCCGAGAACATTCTGTGGTCCGATCTGGATCGTGCCGCTGCGGCCCGGGTGAAGCCATGATGATCCGCCTGCCACGACTTGCAGGGCCTGCATCGGTGCGCCCGCGGCTGCCAGAACCGCGAAGGCATCCGCCTTCGCGTCGAAAGCGTCAACCGGACCTGCTTTGTCCGACCAAAAGCGCCCACTGCCCGACGGTTTTGCAAGCGCGCGACGTAACCCGCTTGCGGCGGTCAGTTGATCCTCGGGTCTGTCGCCCTTGAAGATCTGTCCGACCTCAAACAAGCCGACATCGGGGTGGCCTCGATCGGCATTGCGTTGCGCCGCCATGACCAACCCGGGAATGAGGCTCGGACGCATATCGGACAACTCAGCGGCAATCGGATTGGCAAGAGACAGCTCTGGCTTGCCGCCGCCGAACAACTCCGCCTCCTGCTTCGATATGAACGACCAGGTAACGGCCTCGACGAGGCCTCGCGCCGCAAGCGCCCGCCGCGTCTTGCGCGTGCGGTTTTGAATCACGGTGAGCACCGGTTTGCGCGCATGTTCACGGGCGAACGGCGTCGACGGGACGCGATCGACACCGACGATGCGCACGATTTCCTCGACGATATCAGCGCGCCCGTGCACATCCGGACGCCACGACGGCACCGCCACCTTCATTCGCTCGCCCTGGCCGGCAGCGAAAAATCCAAGCTTCTCCAGCAGGCGGCGGATGTCCGGCAGCGACATTTTCAGGCCGGCCAGCCGCGGCAGCTCGCTCAAGGGAAAATCGATCACCTTTTCCTTCGGTGTCGGGTCACCGGCAACGACGAATTCGGAAGGCTGACCGCCACACAGATCGAGCACCATTTGCGTTGCAAGTTCGAGGCCTGGCAGCATGAAAGCCGGGTCGACGCCACGTTCGAAACGGTAACGGGCGTCCGAATTGATTCCGAGCTTTCTCCCTGTCTGGGCGATATTGAGTTCGTCCCACAACGCCGATTCGATCAGGACGTCGGTGGTGGATTCTGAGCAGCCGGTCGCCTCACCACCCATGATGCCGGCGAGAGACTCGACGCCGTTTTCGTCGGCGATGACGCAGATGCCCTCGTCCAGCGTGTAAGTCTTGCCGTCAAGTGCGAGCAGCTTCTCGCCGTTCTTCGCCCGGCGAACCGTCAGGTTGCCATGCACTTTTGCGGCGTCGAAAACATGCAACGGTCGGCCACGATCGAAGGTCACGAAATTCGTGATGTCGACAAGCGCATTGATGGGCCGCAGTCCTATCGCGGTTAGCCGTTTCTGCAGCCAGTCGGGTGATGGTCCGTTCTTTACTCCGCGCACAAGGCGCAAGCCGAAAGCAGGGCACAGCGAAGGCGTTTTCCCGAAATCGAGAGTGACTTTGACCGGACAAGCGAATTCGCCCTTTACCGGTTTCGGGATTTTATCTTTGTAAGTGCCGATGGATGTCGCCCCGAGATCGCGCGCGATTCCCGAAATGCCGGTGCAATCCGGCCGATTGGGCGTGAGGTTGATCTCGATGACAGGATCACCCGCGCCCGTCCATTCGACATAGGATTTGCCGACAGGCGCGTCGGCGGGCAGATCGATGATTCCATCGTGATCGTCGGAGATCATCAGCTCGGCCGGCGAACAGAGCATGCCGCGGCTTTCCACTCCGCGTATCGTGCCGACCGCCAGCGTCATGTTCTTGCCGGGGATGAAAGTCCCTGGTGGTGAGAACACACCTTTCATGCCAGCGCGTGCATTTGGGGCGCCACAGACGACCTGAACCGGTTTGCCGTCGCCGATGTCGACCATGCAGACGCGCAGGCGGTCCGCGTTGGGATGCTTTTCGGCCGAGATGACCGACGCGATGACAAAGGGCTTGAGGAGACTCGCCGTGTCTTCGACCCTTTCGACCTCGAGACCGATCATGGTGAGCTTGTCGACGATCTCGGTCAGTGACGCGTCGGTGTCGAGATGTTCCTTGAGCCAGGGCAGCGTGAACTTCATGCTGGCTTTCCCGGCGAGTAGAAAAAGAGAATCGGCAGCACCGCAACGACCACAATCGTAAAGACAATCGCGGAGCGGATGCACAGCCTGTACAATTCGGAACGGATGATCAGTTCGCGATGGATCAGTTCACGAATGTTTTCGCCCGCATCGTTGACTTCGAATACCTGGAATACTGAAATGCAGCGCAAGCAGCCGAGCGCGATCAACAGATAAACGGCAATCTCGGAAACCACGATCCCGACTTCGAGATCGCTATCGGCGACGAGCGGGGCAATGAGCCCGAGCCCAGCTATCATCATTGAAGTGTGAGTGAGCAGGCCCGTCGCTTTTGCATCAATAGAGGCGAAGGTGCGCTCGGCTTCGCCCGACATCGCGCCGTCTCGTCGGCGTAAGCTTTCTTCATAGTTCTTGATTCTGCCTGCGTCCCAGCCCCGCGTGACGAGCGCGAAAACGGCGCGATCGAGCGGTGAACTCGCTGACTTCGAGGGCGTCACGAGCTGAGCCCCCCGGCGAGGGTCGGAAAGTCGAGCGGGCGAAAACCGTAATGAGCGAGCCAGCGAACGTCTGCTTCAAAGAATGCGCGCAGATCGTTCATGCCGTACTTCAGCATGGCGATGCGATCAATTCCCAAGCCCCAGGCAAAGCCCTGATATTCATCCGGATTGAGCCCGCAATTGCGAAGCACATTCGGGTGCACCATTCCGCAACCAAGAATTTCCAGCCAGTCGTCGCCCTCGCCGAAACGGATCTCGCCTTTGTCGCGCTTGCATTGAATGTCGACTTCCAGGGATGGCTCGGTGAATGGAAAGAATGATGGCCGGAAGCGCATCTTCACGTTGTCGACTTCAAAAAACGCCTTGCAGAACTCCTCGAGGATCCACTTCAGGTGACCGAGATGCGAACCCTTGTCGATGACCAGGCCCTCGACCTGGTGGAACATCGGCGTATGTGTCTGGTCCGAATCGCTACGATAGGTGCGGCCCGGACAAATCACGCGAATGGGCGGTTTCTTGCTGAGCATCGTGCGCACCTGCACCGGTGATGTGTGCGTACGCAGTAGCATCCGGGAACCGTCAGGCTTCGGTGGGAAATAAAACGTATCGTGCATTTCCCGCGCCGGATGGCCTTCCGGGAAATTCAACTTGGTGAAGTTGTAGTCATCCGTCTCGATATCGGGGCCTTCGGCAACCGCGAACCCCATGTCGGCGAAAATCGCGGTCAGTTCATCGGTGACTTGACTGATTGGATGGACGCGGCCGGATTCGGCGGGTGCCTCGCGAACCGGCAACGTAACGTCGACAGTTTCTGTATTGAGTCTGGCGTCGAGCGTAGCTGCGGCGAGCTTGTCTTTTGCCGCGGCGATGGCAACGGTGACCCGATCCTTCAATCCGTTGATCGCGGGACCTTGGACCTTGCGCTCATCCGGCGTGATGGTGCCGAGCGTTTTCAGGAGCGCCGAGACCGAGCCGCTCTTGCCAAGCGCCGCAATGCGCACGGCCTCGAGTGCCGCTTCGTCCTTCGCAGACGCGACGCTTGCGAGAATTTCCTGCTCTAGCGTTTCAATGTTCGACATGGCTCACCACCGTGTCATGCGCGCGCTTGACCCGCGCATACTGTCCAGGTTGGCACTGTGCTCCGCCTGAGCGGACGGCCGGGAGAGAGCCCGGCCATGACACCCCAAGGATTATGCCGGCAACGCCGCTTTGGCCTTTTCCACGATCGCCTGGAAAGCTGCCGGTTCGCGGATGGCGAGATCCGACAGCACCTTACGATCGACGGTCACCCCGGCCTTCGACAGTCCGGCAATGAACCGGCTGTAATTCAGTCCGAACGGTCGCACTGCTGCGTTCAGGCGCTGGATCCAGAGCGCGCGGAAAGTGCGCTTGCGCCGCTTGCGATCGCGAAAGGCGTACTGGTTTGCCTTCTCGACAGCTTGCTTTGCGACACGGATCGTATTCTTGCGACGGCCATAATAGCCCTTGGCGGCTTTCAGGACCTTCTTGTGTTTGGCGTGCGACGTGACACCACGCTTTACGCGGGCCATGGGAAATCTCCTTGCAGAACGTGCGAATAGATAACGAGTGACACCGCCGGCGGGCGGCGCGGGAAAGACCGGTCAGCCGTTCGGCAGCCAGTACTTCTTGACGTTGTCGCCGTCGGTCTTGAACAGCACGTTGGTGCCGCGATGTTCGCGGATCGTCTTGGTCGTCCGCTTGATCATGCCGTGGCGTTTGCCGGTCTGCTGGTACTTCACCTTGCCGGACGCGGTGATCTTGAAGCGCTTTTTCGCGCCCGATTTCGTCTTCAACTTGGGCATTTGGCTCTCCTCAACGGCGCGTCACGGGAGGCCCCGCACGGCCGGAATGTGCTCAAAGCCGAATTCGGCCTGGAGCGATGTGCTCGAAATTGAGCGTTAATCGCCGCCACGGCAGCCCTTACTGGCCGGGCGACGATGGCCGGCGTTATGGCAGAGGCGGCCAGCCTATGCAACCACCGGCATCCGGTCGCTAAAACGGCTACGCCACCCCGTTTTTGGGGTGGCGCGCTGATCAGGTAGCTTTGAGCTAGCGCGGGGCCAACACCATGATCATCTGGCGGCCTTCGAATTGCGGTTCTGACTCGACCTTCGCGAGTGGGCCGGTGTCTGATTTCACGCGATCCAGTAATTTGAAGCCGAGCTCCTGGTGCGCCATCTCGCGCCCACGGAATCGCAGGGTGATTTTGACCTTGTCGCCATCCTCGAAGAAGCGCTTCATTGAGCGCATCTTCACTTGATAATCGTGGTCGTCGATCATCGGCCGGAGCTTGATCTCCTTGATCTCGACGACTTTCTGCTTTTTTCGGGCTTCCGCCGCCTTCTTCTGCGCCTGGTATTTGTACTTGCCGTAATCCAGGATCTTGCAGACGGGCGGCGATGAATTGGGGGCGATTTCGACGAGGTCGAGGCCCGCCGCTTGCGCCATTTCTAGCGCGGCTTGGATGGGTGTGGAGCCATGGTTATGACCACTGGCATCGATAAGCTGGACCTCGCGGACGCGGATCTCCTCGTTAATGCGCGGGCCGTCCTTCTGAACGGGCAGCGCGGACTTCATCGGACGACGAATGGCTATTTTCTCCTTGTACTGTTGCGACTGTTCCCCCGGACATTACGCCATGGGAATTGCAAAAGATTGTTAGAAACCGTGAAGAAGTCAACGCGGTTCCATTGTCACGGTCGACGGGTGGTTATCAATTCGCGGTCAAACTATTCAAATTACTCTGATTTTGTCCGCTTACTTTATTTGGCTGGTCCGGGTGTCTTGGTAGACGCGGCGATCTCGCCATAAAGCCGTAGCGTCTGTTCGGTAACCGCGGCGGCATTGAAATGCCCAAGCACCCACTCGCGCCCACGACGCCCGATCGTCGCGCGATTCGGTTCCGGCATCGAAAACAACCTCAACAGGGCAGCAGCCAGGGCCGCGTCGTCACCGGCATGAAAGCGTAACCCTGCGATCCGGCTTTCGGGGACAGCCGGTGCTGTGAGAACCACGTCGGGACCCGCTCCAAGATCCGATACGACGATAGGGCGTGCCATCGCCTGGGCTTCAAGAATCGCTCGTTGCACACCTTCGGGCTGGATCGCTGCCGACACCACGACCGATGCAGCAGCGTAAGCGGCCGGCATGTCGGGAACCGGTGACGCCATGCGAATGACGTCCATTGTGCCGGTGGTATGGACGAGATCCCATAACTCGCCCGTGTACCGCGTGCGGCCTCGGTCTTCCCCGACAAATACGCAGAGAAAATCCTTCAACCCCATCTCTTTGAGCCGCTGGGCAGCCCTGACGACCACATGATGACCTTTGCGGCGCAGGATGCGGCCGCTGACCAGAATGACCTTGGTATCGCGGCGGACTCCCCAGGCGGTGCGCATGGCCTCGATGCGTTCGCGCGTCAAAGCGTCGGGATTGAAACGCTCCAGATCGACGCTGCACGGCACCACCGTAATCTTGTTCCACGGTGTGCCGTAGCGATCATTGATGAGTTGCGCGATCTGTTCGCTTGACGCAACGACGCGATCACCGCGCGCCATGATCCCGTTAAAAAGATGCTTGAAAAGATTCTGTTCCCGAAAACCCTTGTGCCAGCTGGTCACGAACTTTGCGCCATTCAGACGAGCAGCAATCAGTCCGCTCCATGCACCCGCACGGCCGAAGGCATGAATCACCTGGCAGTGCCGTTCTCGCGCAATCCGACTTAGAATAAGCGCGTTGCGCAAGATGATAGCGGGATTGTTGCTCGACAAATCGAGTGGAATGAACTCGCCGCCGCTTGTCGTGACATCGGCCGCCAGCCGTGCCCGCGCGCGACACCAGGACTGTCGAGTATCCTGCGCCAGCGAGAATACGAACGAGTTCAACCGCGCCAGCATCGGAAGCGCCACCATCGAGCCCCGGAACAACGACGAGCACCGTCATCGGCGCGCTCGTTGCGCGAGGCACGTGCGCCTCGACGGACATGTCATCCGGGCCGAGCGGCGGTGATGCGGATGCAGGCAAACTCGACATGTTTCTATTTTGCCCCGTCGATAGCTTTAGAGTGGATTACAGCAGGCTTTTCTTCGCGTGCCAAACTTAGGGTATAGACGGCGCAGATGTCGTGGGCAACGGTTGCTCTTGCGCCGACTGTTGGTTGGCGCTGGGCCCAACAGGAATTTTATCGTCTATGAGCGACGTTCACCTGACTTCTCTCTCAGTCGATTCCTCGTTGCCGCACAGGATGATCGCTGTGCGCGCCCGCGAAGGCAAGAACCCTGGCCTCGTCTGGTTGGGTGGATTCAAGTCCGACATGAAGGGCACCAAAGCCGAGGCGCTGGATCGTTGGGCAGAAAAAGAAGGCCGAGCATGCCTGCGGTTTGATTATTCCGGCCACGGTGAGTCGGGTGGAATTTTCACGGACGGGACAATCGGCCGATGGCTGGAAGAAAGCCTCGCCGTCTATTTACGTTTTGCACACGGCCCGCAGGTGTTGATCGGTTCATCCATGGGCGGATGGCTGGCGTTGCTGTTGGCGCGCGCGCTATCCCAACACAGCGGTGCCGCGCCAATCGCCGGCATGGTGTTGATTGCGCCAGCGGTTGATTTCACCGAGGAACTGATGTGGAAGCAGTTTCCCGACGCGATCAAACGGGAGATCGAACAAACCGGTCTCTGGATGCGCCCTTCGGCGTATGACGAAGAACCTTATCCCATCACGCGTACGCTGATCGAAGAAGGCCGCAAACACTTGTTGCTTGGCGGGCTGATCGAAACCGGCTGTCCGGTTCATATTCTGCAGGGAGTCGAAGATCCGGATGTGCCCTGGAAACACGCCGTCGAACTTGTATCGCGCTTTTCCCGAGATGACGTCGTATTGACCCTGATCAAGGACGGTGATCACAGACTCTCGCGTCCCGAAGACATCGAGCGGCTGATCGCCGCTGTCAAAGAGTTCTAGGCGAGCGCTGCGACCCACTCTTCGCGCACGCTTGGGTCGGAATCGCTCGGCCGCCGAGACAAGGCCGCAAATTTTTCACGCGGCAAGAGCCTGGACAAAGCCCACACGGCAGCACCGCGCACCACGGGCGACGCATCGTCAAGGAGACGTTCTGCCTCGACGGCGAGTTCTGTGTCGCCGGAATTGCCAATCGCGATCAGCACATTCCTGACAAAGCGGTCGCGACCGGTGCGCTTGATCGACGTCTTGGCAAAGAGTGTTCTGAATTGCATGTCGTCGAGACGGGCGAGATCGGCCAGGCGCGGCGCCCGCAAAGTGGAACGCGCTGCAAGCTTGGCCTCTTTGCCACGGCTGGCAAACTTGTTCCACGGGCACACCGCAAGACAATCGTCGCAGCCATAGATTCGATTGCCCATCGCAACGCGCAGATCGCGCGCGATCGGGCCTTTATGTTCGATGGTCAGGTATGAAATACAGCGGCGCGGATCGAGCCGGTACGGAGCCGGGAATGCCGCGGTCGGACAGATATCGAGACATGCGCGGCAGTTGCCGCAATTGTCGCGCTCCGCTGAATCGGCGGGAAGATCAAGCGTCGTGAAAATCGAACCGAGGAACAGCCACGATCCGTAGGTCCGGGACACCAGGTTTGTGTGTTTTCCCTGCCACCCGAGCCCGCCGCGGGCGGCGAGCGGTTTTTCCATGACTGCCGCCGTATCAACGAAAACCTTCACGTCGCCGCCGGCGTTGGCCGTAAGCCAGCGCGCCAGTTCCTTCAAACGCGACTTGATGAGGTCGTGGTAGTCATCACCCTGTGCGTAGACCGAAATGGCTGCATGGGTGCGTTCTTTCAAGATTGCCAGAGGATCGTCGTCTGGCCCGTAGTTCATTCCGAGCATGACGATCGAGCGCACGTCTGGCCATAGAGTCAGTGGCGACGCGCGGCGTTCGGCAGTGGATTCAAGCCACGTCATATCGCCGTGTGCGCCGTCGGCGAGAAAGCGCTCGAGTCGGGATCTCAACTCCGGTGCAGCATCGGGCCTTACGATGCCAATGACATCGAATCCTGCCGCGTGTGATCTGTCCGCGAGCGCCGCCTTTATCGCAGCCGGGTCTTTCAGAAGTCGAGGTCGGCGTAGGTTTTCGATGGTGGAACACCGGCCAGCGTGTCGCCGAGAATCGTCCTGAACGATGGACGAGACTTTACCCGCGCGTACCAGTTTCTTGTCGCTTCGTTTGCGTTCCACGGTACTTCGCCCAGATAGTCGACGGCCGAGAGATGCGCAGCCGCTGCAAGATCAGCCAGGGTCAATCGGTTGCCGGCCAGCCAGTCGCGCGTCTGCACGAGCCAGCCGATATAGCCAAGATGATAGCGGATATTGTGGCGCGCGGCGCGCAACGCCTCGGTATCGGGCGGGCCGCCACCTTGTTCGTGCGTCATATGGCGTTTGAAGACCCGTTCATTCACAAGAGGGCCACTGACCTCGGCATGAAATTTATCGTTGAACCAGTTTGCCAGGCGCCGCACCTCGACGCGTCGCCCGGGCTGGGACGGCAACAAACGATCCTCGCCATTCTGGGTGGGATGGGTCTCCTCGATATATTCGGCAACGATGCCGGCGCCTGGAATCGGCGGTTCACCGTCGACGACCAGAACCGGTAATTCCGCCGCAGGATTGAGCAGCAGGAATTCCTCTCGCCTTTCCCAGAAACGCTCCTCAACCAGTCGAGCGGCGATGCCATACTCGCCGAGGATCAGGCGTACATAACGCGAATGAGGACAAAGCAGCTGGTGAAAAAGTGTCAACATGGCATTTGGATATGCGAGCGGCGCAAGCGGGAATCAACACTGCACTATAGAAAGGCGTAACGGGGGTGCAAACCCGCCGCGAATTACCGTCTTTTTTCGTTGCCTCTCGGGCGCCTTTGCGCCAAAAGCGCTGACCTGCATTCCCGGCGGCAAGCGCGCAATTTCCTCCCGGAGAAACTCATGCAACTCGATGCTCTCAATGCGGCCGTATCCGGCTGGAGTGCGGCTCATATCGACCTGATCAAAGCGGCAGTTCTCGGTATCGTGGAAGGCCTGACAGAGTATCTGCCGGTTTCCTCGACCGGCCATCTGTTGCTGATGGAGCATCTGTTCGGTTGGGGCGATGACGCATTCGGCAAATCCTTTGCCGTGCTTATCCAACTCGGCGCCATTCTCGCGTTGCTGTCGATCTATTTCGGAAGGTTGCTGGCACTCGCCAAGGACATGTTCACATCCTGGCCGGCGGCACGCTTTGTTATCGGCGTGCTGCTCGCCTTTCTGCCGGCGGCGGTCATTGGCGCGCTCGCTTACCACTACATCAAGTCGTACCTGTTCGATGTGCGCGTCGTCTGCGTGTCGCTCATTGTCGGCGGTTTCGTGTTGATGTGGGTCGACCGGCTGAACTTGCAGGCGCGTTATCACGAAGCTACCGGCTTTCCGCTTCCCATGTATCTTGGCATCGGGATCATCCAGTGCATTTCGATGATTCCCGGTGTGTCGCGAGCGGGCGCGACGATCGTCGGTGCGATGCTGTTCGGCGCCGATCGCCGCTCGGCGGCGGAGTTTTCTTTCTGGCTTGCGATGCCGACCATGGTCGGGGCATTCGCCTATGAGCTGTACAAGAGTCGGGGAGACCTTGCGCTCGGCAACAATGTTGCGGTGATAGCGGTCGGATTCTTGTTCTCGTTCATCTTCGGGTGGATCGTCGTAAAGACGTTTCTGGGTTACGTGCAGCGTCACAGCTTTGCACTGTTCGCGTGGTGGCGCATCCTGGTCGGGAGCGTCGGACTTCTCGCCTTGTATGTTCTGTAAAGGTCAAGCGAGGCGATTGCGGAACTGGCCGGTCTTGCGAAAGCGCCAGAGATAAGACGGAACGATTGCTTCAATCGGCTCGGGTTCAATGCCGAGGCCCTGAAATGTCCGCATCTCGGACTTTGCGGCTTCCGAAACGATGTTGTCGTTGCGGAGCAATTCGACCTGGTCGGGCGTGAGCATCGGCTTTGGGAGATATTGCAGGAGCATTGCCTGCAATCTGGCAACGGGAAACGGCAAGCTGACCAAGAGCCGCTTGCGCTCGATCGTTGCCAGCACAAACTGCATGAGTTCCTTGAACGTGCGTATGTCTGGGCCGCCCAGTTCATAAACCGTGCCCGCGCGCGCCTTGCCGTCGACCGCGTCCGCGATCGCGGCGGCAACGTCGCCGACGAATGCAGGTTGGAAGCGGGTAAGCCCGCCGCCGACCAGCGGCAGTGCTGGCGCCATCCGCGCAAGTGCAGCGAAGCGGTTGAAGAAATCGTCTTCGGGGCCGAACAGAATCGAAGGCCGCATGATCACGGTCGAGGGTTGTGCCGCGAGCACCAGCTGTTCTGCGTTGGCCTTGGTGCGGGCGTAGGCGCTGCTTGAATTTGCGTCGGCGCCGATTGCAGACACATGCACCATACGCGCGCCATGCGCGCTGGCCGCAAGAGCCACCTGTTCAGCTCCGTAAGCATGGACTGCGTCGAACCGCTGGCGGCCACGCTCGAACAGAACGCCGACCAGATTGATCAGAACCTGAGCATCGCGCGCGGCCGCTTCCACCGAAGGCACGTTGCGCACATTCGCCTGTACAGCATGGATCTGACCGACACGGCCGAGTGGCTGCAGAAAGTTCGCAAGTTCGGGCCGGCGGACGGCGACCCTGATGCGATAGTGACGCTTGGCCAGGGCACGAACCACATGACGGCCGAGAAAGCCCGAGCCGCCGTAGACAGTGATCAGCGTGTCATAGGGGCTGCGTGCGGTCATGCCGCTCTCAATTCATTGCCGGGCGGGTGCTGCCTCGAAACCCGGCCAATACAGGATCGGCCGGGGACTGTACAGTACCAAACCCGCTTCATTGACAAGCTGGAAACGGCTCCGTATCTGGTCCCGACGAGCCCAGGTGGCGGAATTGGTAGACGCACTAGTTTCAGGTACTAGCGGTGAAAGCCGTGGAGGTTCGAGTCCTCTCCTGGGCACCAACGTTCCGAGCCTTTAGACACCGAATGGCAATCCGACTGCACCGTGGCGATCTTCCCGACCTCTCCGCCTACAAGGGCGCGGTGGCGATCGACACCGAAGCCATGGGTCTTGATCCCAACCGCGATCGACTCTGCGTCGTTCAGCTCTCGCCGGGGGACGGATCGGCCGACGTCGTGCAGATCGGCGCGGGTCAGCGCAAGGCACCCAACATCGAGCGGCTGCTTGCGGACAAGTCGATCCTCAAGATCTTTCATTTTGCGCGTTTCGATCTCGGGATGCTGGCAAAGACATTCGGCGTCATGGCGGCGCCGGTTTACTGCACCAAGATCGCTTCGCGCCTTGCCCGAACCTACACCGACAAGCACGGGCTCAAGGACCTCGCGCGCGAGGTGCTTGGGGTCGACCTCTCCAAGCAGCAGCAGCTGTCCGACTGGGGCGCTGACGAACTGAGCGATGCCCAGGTGTCCTATGCGGCGACTGACGTCCTGCATCTGCATGCTCTAAAAGAGAAGCTCGATGGAATGCTGGCGCGCGAAGGGCGCGGTGATTTGGCCGCGGCCTGCTTTCGCTTTCTGCCCGACCGGGCGCGCCTTGATCTCGCCGGATGGGCGGCCGAGGACATTTTTTCGCACTCGTCGTAAGCTATTGAGTCCGCATCGCTATCGGTTCATACAGGCGATAGACTGCTGCCGTGTCCGGGCCATATTCGCTCGGCATGTTGCATGATGGGGGCGTAAAACGATTTCCGATACTTCGTTTGGGCAGGAATAGGTGCCGGACTTGGCATGAGCCGTGTGATTGCAGCGAGAGACGATCCGGAGACGACGCGCTCGTACTGGACCATGAGTCGAGGCGACGCCGACCGTGCGTTTCGCTCTGCGCGTCGTCACAGTCGCATGGTACGCATTTTGCGCATCGCGGTTCCGGCCAGCGTTGGTCTCGTGCTGGTGATCGTGGCGCTGATCACCTACCTCAATCCGCTGCGCATGCTCGCGAAGCTGCCGATCAACCTCGACAACCTCGTTGTCTCGGGCACGAAGGTCACGATGGAACAGCCGCGCCTGTCCGGTTTTACAAGCGACGCGCGCGCCTACGAACTTACGGCGGATACGGCGGCGCAGGATATGACGAAGCCCGACATTGTCGAGTTGCGCAACATTCGCGCCAAGGTCGAGATGCAGGACAAGAGCTCGATGGAATTGAGGGCGGTCACCGGCATCTACGATGCCAAGGGTGAGATGCTCAAGCTCGATCGCAACATTGAGATCAATTCGTCGACCGGCTATCAGGGCCGCCTGCGCGAAGCGCTCGTCGACATTCGCAAGGGTAATGTCGTCTCCGAACAACCGGTCGAAGTGAAGATGTTGCAAGGCACGCTGAATGCAAATCGGTTGGATATTTTCGATTCCGGCGACGTCGTCCGGTTCCATGGCGGTGTTGTCATGGACATGAAACTCAATCAGCCGCCGTCGCAGGAAAAGTCGGATAATCGATGACAGCTTTGCGCAAACCGTTCCTGGTGTCGCTGCTCGTCGCTGGGCTGGTCATGTCGGCCGGCGCCTTGTGCGCGCAGACGCCGCCTTCAGGACCTCCGAATGCGCTGCAGGGCTTTTCGCAGAACCGCGATCAACCAGTGCACATCGAAGCGGCGACGCTCGAGGTGCGTGACAAGCAGAAGGAAGCGACCTTCAGCGGTGACGTGCGGGTGAAGCAGGGCGACACCGGATTGCGCTGCAAATCGCTCGTGGTGTTCTATGAGCAGGGCGGCGAAGAGGCCTCCAAGACTAAGACGATGCCCGCGGCTTCGCCGGGACCAGGCGGCGAGCAGAAAATCAAACGGCTCGAGGCGCGCGGCGGCGTCATCGTTACCCAGAAAGACCAGACCGTCACTGGCGAACTCGGCATCTTCGATATGAAGAGCAACACCGTTACGATGACAGGCAACCCGGTCGTCATGACGCAAGGTCAAAATGTGCTGCGGGGCGAGAGACTAGTGGTCGATCTGACCAGCGGGGTATCGCGCGTGGAATCGGGGAAAAACGGGCAGGGTCGGGTGCAGGGCCTGTTCATTCAGGGTTCGGGACCGACTGACCCCAAAGCGGGCGCTAGCGGCGCGCAACTTCCGCGGGGGCTCCCCGCGCGCCCGTTTTGATCGGGCACCGCAGGCTCCCCAGGCATCCACGGCTTGGGGAATCGGTTAATGTCACGCGCTCCGCAGTTGCGGCCCTCACGGTTTACGGGAAGGACCATGCTCAAGCAGCTTGAGCTCATGCGCCGCGAGCTCGCGAACCTTCTGTCGCAACTGCCGCAGCTCTGGCGCCGTCCGGCTCGGAGTCGCAGGGTTCTCACCCCCGCCGAAGCGCGCGCACAGCAACAGGCCGCCGTGAATCAGCAAGCGCGACCGCTGCAGCGGACCTACGGTGGCGAGCAAACGCACGGCGTCGCGCAGCAGCGGCGCGGCGGAGACGGTCGGCAGGCTGCGCGTCCGGCTTATCTTGCTGCGCACGGCGTCGAGAAGAGTTTCGGCGGCCGCATGGTGGTGCGCGGGGTGACGCTCTACGTGCGACGTGGCGAAGCAGTCGGCCTGCTCGGCCCGAATGGCGCCGGCAAGACCACGGTTTTCTACATGATCACCGGCCTGATCAACGCGGATCGAGGACACATCGAACTCGACGGCTACGACGTGACGGCGCTGCCGATGTATCAGCGGGCCCGGCTCGGCATCGGCTATCTGCCGCAGGAAGCATCGATCTTCCGCGGTCTGAACGTTGAAGACAATATTCGCTCTGTGCTCGAGGTGGTCGAGCCGGACCGCCGTCGTCGTGAGGCGGACCTCAATGCCTTGCTTGAGGAGTTCAACATCGCCCGCGTGCGCAAAACCCCCACGATCGCGCTGTCAGGCGGCGAGCGACGGCGCGTGGAAATCGCGCGGGCGTTGGCGACGCGTCCGAGTTACATGCTGCTCGACGAACCTTTCGCCGGCATCGACCCGATCGCCGTCGGAGACATCCAGGCGCTCGTGCGACATCTGACCAATCGTGGAATCGGCGTACTGATCACCGATCATAATGTGCGCGAGACGCTTGGGCTCACCGACCGCGCCTACATCATTTACTCTGGCGAAGTCTTGATGGAAGGCCGCGCCGACGACATCGTGAACAACCCCGATGTGCGCCGTCTCTATCTGGGCGAGGAATTCAAGCTGTAGATAGCGGGCGTAATTCGTTAACCCGCGCAATTCTGCAGGCCGCCGCCGCTCTATCGCATATCGCCCGTGCAGATGACCTGCTATAAGAAGCAAGAATCGGACCAATTCTGCCGGACTTCTTATGGCGCTTTCGCAAAGACTGGAACTTCGCCAGACCCAAGGGCTGGTGATGACGCCGCAGCTGATGCAGGCCATCAAGCTGCTGCAACTCTCCAGCCTCGACCTCGCGGCTTATGTCGAGAACGAACTCGAGCGCAATCCGCTGCTCGAGCGCGCGAACGATGATGATGGCCCCCCAGCCGCAACCGAAGCCGAGAGTAACAACCAGCCGGCCGAGGGCAGTGAGGATAGCGCGGCTAACCCGGACTGGATGGGGGCCGACCTCGAGACGAGCCGCAGCTCAATGGAGCAGGGGCTCGGCACCGAACTTGAAAATGTCTTTCCCGACGATGGTGGGGAGAAACCTGCCAAGCCAGAGACACCGGAGCCGGCCTACTCGGAATGGTCGGGCGCCGGCGCGGCAAGCGGCGAAGACTACAATCTCGAAGCTTTTGTTTCGGTCGAGACGACGCTGGCCGATCATCTGGCCGAGCAGATGGCGCTGGCGATCTCCGATCCGGCCGGCCGCATGATCGGGCAATATTTGATCGATATGGTGGACGAGGCGGGTTACCTCACCGGCGATCTC
Source organism: uncultured Alphaproteobacteria bacterium (assembly GCA_963707615.1). Lineage (GTDB taxonomy): Bacteria > Pseudomonadota > Alphaproteobacteria > Rhizobiales > Xanthobacteraceae > Pseudolabrys. The sequence continues at coordinate 245,488 of CAVPQT010000004.1, read as the reverse complement.
GACGCGGTCGTCGACAAACTCGGTGCCCGGCGCAACGATGTCGAACTTGTGCTCGCGGTTCTGCAGGCCTTCGATCCACCGGGCGTATGCGCGCGCAGTCTCACCGAATGCCTCGCCATTCAGCTCAAGGAACGCGACCGCTACGATCCGGCCATGCGTACGCTGGTCGAGCATCTCGACTTGCTCGCGAAACGGGATCTTTCCGCTTTGCGCCGTTTATGCGGAGTGAACGACGAAGATCTCCACGACATGATCGCGGAAATACGCACACTCAATCCGAAGCCGGGGCTCGCCTTCGGTTCGACGATGGTGCAGCCGATCGTACCTGACGTGTTCGTGCGTGCTGCGCCCAATGGTACGTGGCAAGTCGAGCTTAATTCCGACACTTTGCCGAAGGTGCTCATCAACCAGCGCTACTACGCGCAAGTTTCGCAGCCGAGCCGTAATGAAAAAGAGAAAGCCTACATTGCCGATTGCATGCAGACGGCAACCTGGCTGGTGCGCGCGCTCGATCAACGCGCCAAGACGATCCTCAAGGTATCCAGCGAAATCGTGCGACAGCAGGACGGATTCTTTGCCAAAGGTGTACAGTATCTACGGCCGCTGAATCTGAAGACTGTCGCGGACGCAATCGGCATGCACGAGTTGACCGTGTCACGGGTCACCGCGAACAAATACATGGCGACGAGTCGCGGCATTTTCGAATTGAAATACTTCTTTACGTCGGCCATCGCGGCTGCCGACGGCGGTGAAGCGCATTCCGCCGAGGCAGTTCGTCACCGCATCCGTCAGCTGATCGACGATGAGAGCGCTGAGAACGTATTGTCAGACGACACGATCGTAGAAAAATTGCGCGAGGCCGGAATCGATATCGCGCGCCGCACCGTGGCGAAATATCGCGAAGCCATGCGCATACCGTCCTCAGTCCAGCGCCGGCGTGAAAAACTGGCAGCCGGCGCCTGACACACGATCTGCATACGCGTCTTGCCGCATTGACGTCAGGAACATTTTTAAGGTGAAATCGCTTGGTGCCGGGCGACCACACTGCGTTTGGCAAGAGTCCATGGAGGCATACAGATGCCTTTACGCGTATCAGGACGGAACATCAGCATTGGCGCGGCCCTGCAACGAAAAATAACGGATCGTGTCGAGGAGGCGGCCTCCAAATACTTCCGTGGCGGATATTCAGGCCACGCGACCGTCGGAAAGGACGGCTTTGGTTTCCGCACTGAATGCGTGCTGCATCTTGATTCGGGTGCGTTGCTCGAAGCCGAAGGAATGGCCCCTGATGCTTATGACAGCGCGGAACAGGCTGCGATCCGCATCGAAAAGCGGCTGCGTCGTTACAAAAGGCGCCGCAAGGACCATCAGGCCCGTCGCGGCAGCCGAGCCAGCGCCAAAAATGCCCGAAAATCGGCAAGTGCAGGCTGAAGTCAGCCATTGACGAGGGGGCCGACGACTCTTATGGTCCGCCGCCTTCAACAACCCCCTTTGCAACTCGGCGCTGCCATCACCGATCATTGGTCATGTCCATGACGCTTACCGATCTCGTCGCGCCGAACGCGGTAATCCCCGCTCTCAAGGTTAATAGCAAGAAGCAAGCGATCCAGGAGCTGGCCGCACGCGCGGCCGAACTTACCGGTCAGAACGAGAAAGCCATTCTGGAAATCCTGCTGCAGCGCGAGAAGTTGGGTTCGACCGCGGTTGGCAACGGAGTGGCAATTCCGCACGGCAAACTCTCAAAGCTTGGCCGGCTCTTCGGCCTGTTCGCGCGGCTGCACAAGCCGATTGACTTTGAGGCGCTCGACAATCAGCCGGTCGACCTGATTTTTCTGCTGCTCGCGCCCGAAGCCGCCGGCGCGGACCATCTGAAAGCGCTCGCGCGTGTTGCACGACAGCTTCGCGATCCGGAGATCGCGCGGCGCCTTCGCGAATCGAGCGACGCCGATGCGCTCTACGCAGTGTTGGCAATGCCGCCGGCGTCTACGGCGGCCTGAGTAGCCTAAAGGCGCAGCGAACATCGCTGCGCCTTTTTTTGATAATTGATTTTAGTCGCTCGAACGCGGTCAGTGTACGCTGACGGGCTCAAGCTCCTGGCTCCAGGCATTCGCCAGCGCTGCTTCGCGCGTATCCGTCAGCATGATCGGCGTGCCGTCAGCTGCGTGCAGCGAAAACAACTTCATACCCGGCGCGATTTTCGGCGCCTGCGGAAACAAGTTGGCGACCTCCTCAGAACGGATCGTCTTGACGTACGCCAGACGGCCGTCACCGAGGTGAGCCAGCGCCTCCTGCGTAATAACTGCAGGGGCGATATTCGGTTCAATCTGTTTGTCGTTGGTCATGGCCCTCGACTCCTTTCTGATTTAACGCTTGACGTGGTCGAGTCCTTCTTCACGAGTTCGTCATTCATCCTGCTCGTTGATCGCGATCGTTTTCACGATCCGTTCCGGCTGGGGCCGGATCAGATCGACAGATAACAGGCCGTTTTTCAGATCCGCGCCCATCACTTCCATGCCGTCGCACAGCACAAAGGTACGCTGGAATTGGCGCGCGGCGATGCCGCGGTGGAGGTATTGGCGGGTCTTGTCGTCCTGCTGCCGCCCGCGGATCACCAATTGGCTTTCCTCGATGCTGACATCAAGTTGATCGCGCGTGAAACCGGCGACGGCGAGCGTGATACGCAACCGCTCCGGATTTTGCCCGTCGCGCGGCAGCCGCTCGATATTGTAGGGCGGGTAGCCATCGGCTCCCTTGGCAACGCGATCGAGCACGCGCTCGATTTCGTCGAAGCCCAGGAGGAACGGGCTGGATAGGGACGGAACTCGCGACATTGGTCTCAAAGCCCTCGCTTGAAGCGACTTTGACGGGGCCCCTTTCAGGCACCCCAACCGCCCGGCAACTGCCGTCCGGTCGCATCTAATATGGGCAGGTCGGGTTAAAGGTTCAAGAACAAGGCGAAATTGGGCTTGGGGCGGCTATATTGGGCCTAGAACCGGATTTTTCATGACCGATCAGCCCCCATTGCCCCAGTTGACGGTCCGCGCCCTGCGCTCCACGCCGGTCGAGGTTCCGCCAACTTTCGTGCTCGGGACCAGCATGGGCGCCTTCCATCAGGTGCCACTGCTTTTGATCGATCTTGAGACTGAGGAGGGCATTACCGGCCGCAGCTATCTGTTCGGCTATTTCCGTGCCGCCCTGCCCGCGGTTTCCAGTCTGGTCGGCGAGGTCGAGCGCGTCGTGAGGGGCAACGCAGTGAAGCCAGCCGAGCTATGGGCAAAACTTGCGCAGCGGTTCACGTTGATCGGCGTTCAAGGCATCGTGCGCATGGCGATGTCTGGGTTCGACGCCGCATGTTGGGATGCGCTGGCGATCGCCAAAGGGATGCCGCTCGTAAAAATGCTCGGCGCCGAGCCGCGTCCGATCCTGGCCTACAACAGTTGCGGGCTAGGTCTGATGGACGATCGCGGCGCGCTTGCCGACGAAGCTCAGAAATTGCTGGCGGGCGGGTTCCACGCGATCAAGCTGCGCCTCGGGTACCCCTCGTTGGCTGAAGATATTGCCGCTGTTCATGCCGTGCGCAAACGCATTGGTGATGGCGTGAAACTGATGGTCGACTACAACCAGGCGCTCTCGGTCGATGAGGCCCTGGCGCGCGGCCGGGCACTCGATGGCGAAGATATTTATTGGCTCGAAGAGCCGATCCGGCACGACGATTATGTCGGGTTGTCAAAGCTCGCGCGCGAGCTGAAAGTCCCGATACAGATCGGCGAGAATTTTTCGCTGCCGGCGTCGATGTCGGTCGCGCTCGATGCACAGGCCGCGGACTACGTGATGCCGGATCTCGAACGCATCGGCGGCGTTACCGGATGGCGCGAGGCCGCCGCAATCGCACAATCGCGCAACATAAAGATGTCCTCGCATTTATTTCCGGAAGTGAGCGCGCACCTTCTCGCTGCGACACCGACCTGTCATTACCTCGAATATGTCGATTGGGCAGATATTCTGGTCGAAGAGCCGCTTGTGATCGTCGATGGCCACGCGGTCGTGCCGTCGCGGCCTGGCAACGGCATGGTGTGGGACAAGAGCGCTGTCGCGCGCTATCGCATGCGATAGCTATCCCAAACGCAACCCGAACAGCTTTATTGCGTTGTCGCGTCCTATCTTGAGGCGATCAGCTTCACTGATTGCGGCCCCGTCGAACCATTGTGCGCCCTCGCCAACATCTTCGAATGGCCAATCGACCGAAAACATGACTCGGTCTGCGCCGATCACGGCCATCGCATTGACTAGGGCCGGTGTGTCGAAATTGCCCGATGTGGTGACATGGAAGTGTTTACGGAAGTAATGCCCCACGCCGTGCTTGGCCGGATATTTATGCGCCGCTTTCATCCAGCCGTTGCGATTATCAATACGCCAAAGATAGACAGGAATACCTTCGCCGAGATGACCAAGCACGACCTTCAGCTTGGGGCATTCATCAAACAACCCGCTACCAATGAGGCGCAGCGCGTGCACGGCGGTTTCCGCTGCGAACGCCCAGTTCGGGCCAAGCAGCCAATTGTGGCCCTCATAGAATTTCGTCCAGCTTGGAAGCGGGTTCCGCGGATGCAGATAGAACGGGACATCGAGCGCTTCAACGGTCCGCCAGAATGGCCGGTATTGCGGCAGGTCGTAGTAGGTCACGTTGTCGGGCGTGCCGATTTGGGAGAATCCGTTCACTAACGCCCCAACCATGCCAAGGTCTTTCACGCAGCGAGTAAGCTCGGCCGCTGCGGCGTCCGGATCCTGCATCGGGAGCGCCGCAAAGGCAGCAAAACGGTTTGGGCGTTTGCGCACTTCGCCAGCAAGAACATCATTGGCCTGCCTGGCGACCGCGATCGCGGTTTTTGTGTCGGGTATCGCCTGAATCGCGGGCGCGTTAAGCGACAGGATCATCAGCTCGACCCCGTGTTTGTCCATTTCTCCAAGACGAGTCTCCTGGATGTCGAGCAGACGGTGGCCCAGGTCTTTCCACACATGCCCACCAAATACTTGGGAATCTGCGAGTGTCGGTTCGATTGCGAAATGCTCTTCAAGCGCGATCTTGCCTTGCATGTGCTTTTCCTGGTTGCGCGACGATTTATCTTAGAGCCGTTTTTTTGAAAAAGCGCCGTCGAGGGCGAGTAAGCCTTCAGGCTCCAAGACACGTATTTGGACGTGTGGAGGACTGCGCTAGAGTTGTGCGCCAACGCAAAAGTGCTCGCCGACCGTACTTTGGAGAATATAGGCGTACTTCACACCGCTCGCCTGCGCCCTTCGGCGCGGCAGCCTTCGCTCGCTTCGCCCGAGAGTCATGTTTGGCTTGCCAACCGAAGCGGCCGAAGTCCGCGAAGGTTGGTGGAGCCAGGCGGGATCGAACCGCCGACCTCGTGAATGCCATTCACGCGCTCTCCCATCTGAGCTATGGCCCCAATTTGCAAATCCAGCCGCCGCTTTGGGAACGCGGCGAAAGTGGTCAGCTCTCTTCTTCTTTCTCGATGGACTCGCCGATGATGTCGGTTACGTCGGCGTCGCCTTCTTCCTGTTCCTCGATGAAGGCCGCATCGTCCAGGCTCTCGTCGCCAATCTCGACTTCTTCCTCTTCGCCGGCCGCGGGCGTCTCAGCGGTAGCCGGCTTCTTGCCCTGCTGTTCGGCCTCGGCGTCCTCGAGCGATACGAATTCGGCGTCGGTGGTCTCCGGCACGACGGTTTCGGCTGGCGCAGGCGCCGGACGCGCCGGCGCTACGGGTTCAGCTCGCGCGCGCGGAGGAGTCGGCGCAGCGATTGGCACAACTTTGCCTGTATACGGTGAAATCACCGGCGTCTTGTTGAGGTCGTAGAATTTACGACCGGTATCGGGGCAGACGCGTTTGGTGCCGAGATCGGGTTTAGCCACAGCAGAGGTTCCTAAGGATGGGTCGCTTAAATCGGTGCTTCACTTGGCTAGTTGCGAAGCCCCTGTCAATAGCGCTGACCCCCTCCAGAAAGTCAAAATCGGCAGGATGACGCCGCGCGCGGCTGCGTGGTAGGAGGGCGCAGATTCCCAAGGATACCGCCCCGGTGAACTCGCCCGAACCAGTGCCGCTGACAGCCCGCCAAAGCGGCCCGATCCAGGGACGGGTCCGGGTACCCGGCGACAAGTCGATTTCTCACCGGTCTCTCATTCTTGGCGCCCTGACCGTTGGCGAAAGCACCATTACAGGGCTGCTGGAGGGCGAGGATGTCCTGCACACCGCCGATGTCATGCGTGCACTCGGTGCGCGCGTGGAGCGGACCGGAGATCAGACCTGGCGCGTAAACGGGGTCGGGATCGGGGGGTTCGCGCAACCGGCCGGCATGCTGGATTTCGGAAATTCCGGCACCGGTGTGCGGCTTGCGATCGGCGCGGTGGCCGGAGCGCCCGTGACAGCAACATTTGACGGCGACGAATCGTTGCGCGGTCGGCCCATGCAGCGCGTGCTTGACCCGCTGCAAAGGATGGGTGCGCGCGTTGTCCATGTTGCCGAGGGAGGACGGCTTCCGCTCACGCTGAAAGGCGCGGCCGATCCGATTCCGATTGTCTACGAGTCACCGGTCGCGTCGGCGCAACTGAAATCGGCGGTACTACTGGCGGGACTTGCGGCGCCGGGAGAGACCACCGTGATCGAAGCAGAAGCGACCCGCGATCACACCGAACGACTGCTGAAGCATTTCGGCGCAAAAGTAACGAGCAAGGCCCACGGCGACCACGGCCGTCGGATTGTCCTGCAGGGGCAACCCGAGCTCGAGCCGGCGCAGGTCATGGTTCCAGCCGATCCTTCATCCGCTGCATTTCCGCTGGTCGCCGCGTTGATCGTGCCGAACTCGGAGTTGGTTCTCGATGCGGTCATGACAAATCCTTTGCGCACGGGTCTGCTGACAACATTGCGTGAGATGGGCGCCAGCATCGAGGATCTCGAAAAGCGGGACGGCGGAGAGGAAATTGCCGATCTGCGTGTGCGCACCTCGGCCTTGAAGGGCGTTGATGTGCCGGCTGAGCGCGCCCCCTCGATGATCGATGAGTATCCAATCTTGGCGGTTGCCGCCTCCTTCGCCGAAGGCGTGACGCGCATGCGTGGCCTGAAGGAGTTACGCGTGAAGGAGTCCGATCGCCTGGCTGCTACAGTCGATATGCTCCGGGTCAACGGTGTCGTCGTCGAGATCGAGGGCGACGATATGATCGTGCAAGGCAAAGGTCGTCCGGCTGGTGGCGGCGAGGTGAAGACGAACATGGATCATCGGATCGCCATGGCGGCACTGATGATGGGTCTCGCCACCGAAAATCATGTCCGTATCGACGACAGCGCGTTCATCGCGACCAGCTTTCCGGGTTTCGTCGAGCTGATGCGTTCGATCGGCGCGGATCTCTCATGATCATCGCCATCGACGGTCCGGCCGCGTCCGGCAAGGGCACACTCGGGAAACGGCTGGCTGCTCACTACGGCTTGCGTCATCTCGATACCGGCTTGATCTATCGTGCCGTGGCGAAGGCGGTGCTCGACAAGGGACAAAAGCCAGAGGATGCGGCTGCAGCCACCGCCGCGGCGAGGTCGCTCGTTCCATCGGACTTCGATGAGGGCGCGCTCAAGGCGCACAGCATCAGCGAGGCGGCTTCGATCGTTTCAGCGATACGCTCGGTGCGCGAGGCCCTGCTTGCGTTCCAGCGTGACTTTGCCTCCCGTCCGCCGGGAGCTGTGCTTGATGGGCGCGATATCGGAACCGTCATCTGTCCTGATGCCGACGTGAAGATCTTTGTGACTGCCACCCCCGAGGTGCGCGCCCGCCGTCGCGCCGCCGAATACAAGGCGCAAGGGCGTTCCGTCGGCGAGGCCGAGGTGCTCGCCGATATCCGGAACAGGGACCACCGCGACCAAAGCCGCGCAATCGCCCCCCTGAAACAGGCACCCGACGCGCACTTGCTCGATACGACACATTTGGATATAGACGCGGCCATCCGGGCCGCCATCGACATCGTCGAGGCCAGCCGGGCGGGCCGAGGGCGTGGCTGACCACCCCTCGTGTTGGAGGACAAAGCCCCGCTCGAGCCTCAGCGTAAAGCGCGCCTGATCGAACCATCGTTCCGAAAGCACGGTTTTTGCGCCGGCCGTCCGGGATTCCGGAGGCTGCCGTAGGTCTGCGGGACCTTCGGCCCGCGCGTTCGAAACGCCATTCAAACCGCCGGCGCGCCGCAAATAGGAGACTCCATGGCCACCGCTACAGCACCCACGCGTGAAGACTTTGCCAAGCTGCTCGATGAAGCCTTCGGCGGCGGAAACCTGCAGGAAGGTTCCGTCATCAAGGGGAAGGTCGTCGCAGTTGAAAAGGAATTCGCCGTCATCGATGTCGGTCTGAAAACCGAAGGCCGTGTGGCCTTGCGTGAATTCACCGGACCCGGACGGCAGGCCGCCCTCAAGGTCGGCGACGAGGTCGAAGTCTATCTCGAAAGAGTTCGAGAACGCGCTTGGCGAGGCTGTGCTGTCGCGCGACAAGGCGCGCCGCGAGGAGAGCTGGGGCAAGCTGGAAAAGGCTTTCAACAATAGCGAGAAGGTTCAGGGCGTCATCTTCAACCAGGTCAAAGGCGGCTTCACCGTCGATCTCGACGGCGCCGTGGCCTTCCTGCCGCGCTCGCAGGTCGATATTCGTCCGATCCGCGACGTGACACCGCTGATGAATGTGCCGCAGCAGTTCCAGATCCTGAAAATGGACCGCCGGCGCGGCAACATCGTCGTATCACGCCGCACGGTTCTCGAAGAGACTCGCGCCGAGCAGCGTCAGGAGCTGGTGCAGAACCTTGAGGAAGGTCAGGTCATCGACGGCGTCGTGAAGAACATCACCGACTACGGTGCGTTCGTTGATCTCGGCGGCATTGACGGATTGCTGCACGTGACCGACATCGCCTGGCGTCGCGTCAATCATCCGACCGAAGTGCTCAACATCGGCCAGCAGGTGAAGGTCAAGATCATCAAGATCAATCACGAGACCCACCGCATTTCGCTCGGCATGAAACAGCTGCTCGACGATCCGTGGCAGGGCATCGAGGGCAAATATCCGGTCGGCGCGCGCTTCAAAGGACGCGTCACCAATATCACCGACTACGGTGCCTTCGTCGAACTCGAGCCGGGAATCGAGGGTCTGATCCACGTCTCGGAAATGTCCTGGACGAAGAAAAACGTTCATCCGGGCAAGATCGTTTCGACCTCGCAGGAGGTTGAAGTGCAGGTTCTCGAAGTCGATCCGGTGAAGCGCCGGATTTCTCTCGGCCTCAAACAAACCATGCGCAATCCGTGGGAAGTGTTCGTCGAGAAACATCCGCCGGGATCTACGGTGGAAGGCGAAGTCAAGAACAAGACCGAATTCGGTCTGTTCCTTGGCCTCGATGGCGATGTGGACGGCATGGTCCACTTGTCCGATCTCGACTGGAAGCGTCCGGGCGAGCAGGTGATCGAGGAATACAAGAAGGGCGACATGGTCAAAGCCCAGGTCCTTGACGTCGACGTCGAGAAGGAACGCATTTCACTCGGCGTGAAACAGCTCGCGGGCGATCCGATGGAGTCAGCCGGCGATCTCAAGAAGGGATCAGTGGTGACCTGCGAAGTCACCGAGGTGAAGGAATCCGGCATCGACGTGAAGATCGTCGGAACCGACCTCGTCGCCTTCATCAAGCGAGCGGATCTTGCGCGCGAGCGCGGCGAGCAGCGGCCGGAACGGTTCTCGGTCGGCCAGAAAGTGGACGCTCGCGTGACCCAGTTCGATCGCAAGACTCACAAGGTCGGCGTTTCCATCAAGGCGCTGGAAGTGGCTGAGGAGAAGGAAGCGATTGCCCAGTACGGCACTGCCGATTTAGGCGCATCGCTGGGAGATATCCTGGGCGCAGCGCTCAAGCAGCGGGCCGGCGATAAATCCGAAGAAGAGACCGAAAAGGCCGAGGAGTAAGCGATCGGCAGCGCAAATTCTTCCCCGGGGGCAATTCCCCCGGGGTTTGCGTTGCTATGACAGAGCGCGCCGGATGACCGAGAAATATCCGGAGCAAACGGTTAGAATGGAATTCGATTGAAGGAGCGAAGTCATGTCGCTCGATGCCGATGCCATCGTCGATCGTCGCCGTATAAGGCGTAAGCTTACATTTTGGCGTGTCAGTGCGCTGGCGATAGCCCTCCTTGCCATAGCCGGTGCCGTTTGGCTGCTCATGCCAGGCAACCGGTTTTCGACGCCCGGCGCCTATATCGCCCGGATCAAGGTGCAGGGTCTGATCCGTGGAAATCAGGATCGGGTCGAGGCACTGGGGCGGCTCGGCCGCTCTGCCGCGCGCGCCGTCATCGTGCATATCGATAGCCCGGGCGGGACCACGGCTGGTTCCGAGCAACTTTTCGATGCGTTGCGCGAGTTGCAGAGCAAGAAACCGATGGTCGTCGTGGTTGACGGCCTCGCAGCGTCCGGCGCCTACATCGCCGCGCTTTCCGCCGAACACATCGTTGCGCAGGAAACCTCTTTAGTGGGTTCGATCGGCGTACTGTTCCAGTATCCGAACTTCACCGACGTATTGAAGACCATCGGCATCAAGGTCGAAGAAGTGAAATCCTCGCCGCTGAAGGCCGCGCCGAATGGTTTTGAACCGACCAGCCCCGAAGCGCGGGCGGCAATCGAGTCGATCGTCCTGGATTCCTACAGCTGGTTTAAAGGGCTGGTGAAAGATCGGCGTAAAATGGACGATTCCCAGCTCACGCAGGTGGCTGACGGTCGTGTTTTCACAGGCCGGCAGGCGATCAATCTCAAACTGATCGACGACCTCGGCAATGAGAAGACGGCGTTGGCTTGGCTGGAAAAAGAGAAAAAGGTCCCCGCCAACACGCCGGTGCGCGATTATTCGCTGCAACCAAGGTTCAGCGAGCTCTCCTTCCTGCATCTTGCGGCTTGGAGCTTCGAAGCTGTGGGCCTTAGCGCCATTGCGCACCGCATCGAGGAATGGGGCGGAGTCCAGGCAATTGAGCGACTTAATCTTGACGGTCTCTTGGCGCTTTGGCACCCTCCGGTATCCAACTGATGGGGTAGGGCGGTGTCGATGATCAAGTCAGAGCTCGTCCAGCGCATTGCGGCTCAGAACCCGCATCTTTATCAGCGCGACGTCGAGAACATCGTCAACGCGATCCTTGGTGAGATCACGAGCGCAATGGCCAAGGGCGACCGTGTCGAGCTGCGCGGCTTTGGCGCCTTCTCGGTGAAGCACAGGCCGGCCCGGACCGGCCGTAACCCACGCACCGGAGCTCACGTGGCGGTCGACAAGAAATCGGTTCCGTTCTTCAAGACCGGCAAGGAAATGCGTGAACGGCTGAACAGGCCCGGCGGCATCTAGGGCTTCTGGTTCCTTCCACCGACGCAATGCTATGGTCATGGCCGGGGTCTTCCCGGCCATCGATATTTTTGAGCAGATTTCGCAGATGCTCCGCCGAATCGTCTCGATACTGATCGTCGTCCCGCTGGCGATAGTGATCGTTGCTTTCGCGGTGGCCAATCGGCAATCGGTGACGGTCTCTTTCGATCCCTTCTCCTCGGCCAACCCGGCCTACGCGACAACGATTCCGCTCTTCGTGCTGATCTTCGCACTTTTGATCCTGGGCGTTCTGGTAGGCGGCGTCGCAGCGTGGTTCAGACAAGGGCGATGGAGACGTACGGCACGCCGGCTCGAAGGGGAGGTCCGCACGCTGCACCAGGAGATGGACGGAATCCGCCGCCGTTTTGCCCCTGAACCGCCTGCGACCACTGCGGAGGCCGCTTCTCACAAGGCTATTCCGCCACCAATTCCTTAACTCAGCTGCGCGGTTCCGCTTTGCGGCCAATTGGAGAAGACGCTAGAACGCGCCTCACAATGCCACTGTCGATCAAAATCTGCGGCCTCAGATCCCCGCAAGCGCTTGATGTGGCGCTTGATTCCGGGGCCGATCTGGTCGGCTTCGTGTTCTTCGCGCCCAGTCCGCGCCATCTTGGGCTCGAGGCGGCGCGCACGCTTGGCCAGCGCGTTCAAGGACGCGCCGGAAAAGTCGCGCTCACCGTCGACGCCAATGACGATACGTTGCTCGACATCGTGGCGGCGCTCAAACCGGACATGCTTCAGCTTCACGGCAATGAAACACCTGACCGTGTCATCGCCGTGCGCACGCGCTTTGGACTGCCGGTCATGAAGGCACTGCCGGTCGCAGAACGAAGGGATCTTTCTCAGATTCGTCAGTACGCGCAGGTCGTGGATCGCCTGATCTTCGACGCGCGTGCGCCCAAGGATGCAACGCGGCCGGGCGGTCTCGGCAAGACGTTCGACTGGACGCTTCTCAAAGACCTGAATGCCGGCGTTCCTTTCATGCTTTCGGGCGGGCTCGACGCCGACAATGTGGCGGAAGCTTTGCGCATCACACGCGCGCCAGGCGTCGACGTGTCATCGGGCGTCGAGCGTGCGCCGGGCGAAAAGGATCCTGACAAGATCCGGGCGTTTATTCGGGCCGCGCGTGCGGCGGAGGCAGAGCTATCTTCGCCACCTCTCCAATTGGGAGAGTCGTCGATCGTGCGCTCGGTCAAGTAATGGACCCGCGCATGGCCATCCAACGACCAAATTCCTTCCGCACCGGTCCCGACGAGCGTGGGCATTTCGGCATCTATGGCGGCCGGTTTGTCGCCGAGACCCTGATGCCGCTTATTCTCGAACTTGAGCAGGCCTATGCTCAAGCGAAGGCCGACCCTGCTTTTCAGAAGGAGATGGACGGCCATCTTGCCAACTATGTCGGTCGGCCATCGCCGCTCTATTTTGCGCAACGCCTTACCGAGCACTGCGGCGGCGCGAAGATCTACCTCAAGCGCGAAGAATTGAATCACACCGGCGCGCATAAAGTGAACAATGTGCTCGGCCAGATCATGCTGGCTTTGCGCATGGGCAAGACGCGCGTCATCGCTGAGACCGGCGCCGGTATGCACGGCGTTGCCACCGCCACGCTTTGCGCCAAATTTGGATTGCCTTGCTTCGTATACATGGGCGCCGTCGACGTCGAACGCCAGAAACCCAATGTGCTGAGGATGAAGATTCTCGGCGCCGAGGTGCGTGCGGTCGAATCCGGTGCCCGCACGCTCAAAGACGCGATGAACGAGGCGTTGCGCGACTGGGTTTCCAATGTCAGCGATACCTTCTACTGCATTGGAACAGTTGCCGGCCCACATCCATATCCGGCGATGGTTCGCGACTTTCAGTCGATCATTGGTCGGGAAACGCGCGAGCAGCTACACGCTGCCGAGGGCCGCCTACCCGACTCCCTGATTGCATGCATTGGCGGCGGCTCAAACGCCATGGGGCTCTTTCATCCGTTCCTTGATGAGCGGTCCATCGAAATCTATGGCGTTGAAGCAGCCGGTTACGGACTCAAGAGCGGGAAACACGCCGCCTCGATTGCCGGCGGGCGCGCGGGTGTGTTGCACGGCAACCGTACTTATCTGCTTATGGACGATGACGGACAGATCGAGGAGGCACACTCGATCTCGGCTGGTCTCGATTATCCCGGCATCGGACCGGAGCACGCCTGGCTCAATGATATGGGACGCGTGCAATTTCTTTCCGCCACCGACGATGAAGCCGTCGAAGCCTTTCAGCTCTGCAGCAAGCTCGAAGGGATCATTCCGGCGCTGGAATTTGCGCATGCTCTGGCCAAGGTGCCGGAAATCGCCGCCAAGAAAGCGAAAGATCATTTGATGGTGGTCAATCTTTCGGGCCGCGGCGACAAGGATTTGGCGTCAGTCGAGGCATTTCTGGGAAGCAAGACCTGATGAGCACGCGAATCGACAAGCGTTTCGCGGCGCTGAAAAAAGAAGGCCGTGCCGCGCTGGTTACATTCATCATGGCGGGCGATCCCGAGTACGACACGTCGCTAGCCATCGCCAAGGCATTGCCGAAAGCGGGTGCCGATATCATCGAGCTCGGTATGCCGTTCACCGATCCCATGGCTGACGGTCCTGCGATCCAGGCCGCCGGCCTGCGCGCACTCAAGGCGGGACAGCGCATGACGCGCACGCTGTCGCTTGTGCGTGATTTTCGAAAAGACGATGACCAGACTCCCATCATTCTGATGGGCTACTACAACCCGATCTACATTTACGGGAACGAACGCTTTCTCGCCGATGCAAAAGCAGCAGGCGTGGATGGGCTCATCATCGTCGACCTGCCGCCGGAGGAGGACGATGAGCTGTGCCTGCCGGCCCTGAAAGCGGGACTCAATTTCATCCGGCTTGCGACACCTACGACCGATGACAAGCGTCTGCCCAAGGTGCTGACCAATACGTCGGGTTTCGTCTATTACGTCTCGGTGACCGGCGTTACCGGGACCGCTGCGCCAGACACAAGCAAGGTGACCGGAGCGGTTGCGCGGATCAAACGGCACACGCGGCTTCCTGTCGCGGTAGGCTTCGGAGTGAAAACCGCCGAACAGGCGCGGGCCATCGCAGAGGGTGCTGATGGTGTCGTGGTGGGGTCGGCGCTCGTGGATGCCATGTTCAAAAGTCTCGACAAAACCGGTAAAGCCAGCGCTGGAACGGTAAACGCAGTCACCCAGCTGGTCTCGGCCCTTGCCCAGGGCGTGCGGTCTGCCCGGCGCGTCACGGCGCAATGAACATTCGGCCCGGCCGTCAGTTATAATTTTGTCGAATTGGCCGTATAGAGATAGGACCCATGAATTGGATATCCAACGTCGTTCGGCCGAAAATCCGCAGCTTCCTGCGTCGCGAGACGCCGGAAAACCTTTGGATCAAGTGTCCGGAAACCGGACAACTCGTCTTCTATAAGGACGTCGAGTCCAATCAGTTTGTCATCCCAAGTTCGAACTATCACATGCGCATCAGCGCGCCCATGCGCTTGAAATCCATGTTCGACAGCGGTGAGTTTGAAGAAATTCCTTTGGCCGAGGTCCCCGTCGATCCACTGAAATTTCGAGATGAGCGTCGTTACGCGGATCGTCTCAAGGATGCGCGGACCAAGACCGGGCTGCAGGACGCGGTGAAAGTCGGCATCGGCCGTCTGGAAGGCCAGATGGTCACCATTGCCGTTCAGGATTTCGACTTCATGGGCGGTTCGCTCGGCATGGCGGCAGCCGAAGGAGTGATCACCGGCCTCGAGACCGCGGTGCGTCGGCAGACGCCATTCATTATGTTCGCGGCATCGGGCGGTGCACGCATGCAAGAAGGGATTCTTTCGCTCATGCAGCTTCCGCGCACGACGATCGGCGTGCAGATGCTGCGAGAGGCACGCAAGCCCTACATTGTCGTGCTGACCAATCCGACGACGGGCGGCGTGACGGCATCATACGCGATGCTCGGCGACGTGCAGATTGCCGAGCCGGGAGCGTTGATTGGCTTTGCCGGTCCACGGGTGATCGAGCAGACGATCCGGGAGAAATTGCCTGAGGGCTTTCAGCGCGCCGAATATCTCGCCGAGCACGGTATGGTCGACATGGTCGTACACAGGCACAAATTGCGCCCGACGCTTGCTGAATTGTGCCGGCTGCTGACGCGCGCGCCGTCACCGACTGATACCGGGCAGGTCCAGCTGCCGGTTCCGGCGCATGCATAATTTCGACTGACTTTTTTCCTTTAAAGCAGTCACTTCAATCGCCAATCCCGCGCCTGAAGGAATCCAGAGACGAGAGCATCGACTCTCGGCTATATGATCTTTGGGCCGCGCGCTCGCGGGGGTCGAAGCGGACAACAACAGCGGCTTGCTGAAGTGATGCGTCGAAACTCATGAGTTTACCCGAGTCCATAGTCGCGCGTCTCACCGCGCTGCATCCCAAGCGTATCGATCTTTCGCTTGACCGCGTGCGGCTGCTGCTGGCTGGCCTCGATCATCCCGAACAAAAGTTGCCACCGGTCATCCATGTTGCCGGGACAAACGGCAAAGGCTCCACGATCGCTTTCCTGCGCGCGATCCTCGAAGCGGCAGGCAAACGTGTTCATGTCTACACTTCGCCGCATCTGGTCAGGTTCAACGAGCGTTTCCGGATCGGCGGACGCGGCGAAAGCGCGCTGGTTTCGGATGAGGAACTGTCGGCCGCGATGGAAGAATGCGAACGCGCCAATGCTGGTGCACCCATCACCGTTTTTGAAATCACGACCGCCGCCGGTCTTTTGTTGTTCGCACGACACCCCGCCGACGTGCTGCTGTTGGAGGTGGGTCTCGGCGGACGGCTCGATGCGACAAACGTTGTGGACAATCCTGTCGCCACCATCATCACGCGCATTTCGATTGATCACACCGACTTCCTCGGCGATTCCATCGAAAAGATCGCCGCAGAGAAGGCCGGTATTCTCAAGCGCGGCGTGCCGGCGATCGTCGCGTCTCAGCCGCGCGACGCGCTGGCCGTGATCGAACGGCAAGCTGCGAGGCTCGCCGCGCCGCTGAAAGTCGCCGGCGTCGACTGGACGGCAACCGAGGAACGTGGCCGCCTTGTATACCAGGATGAAAGCGGACTGCTTGATCTGCCCCCGCCGAAACTCTACGGCAGGCACCAGTTCGAGAACGCAGGCCTCGCGATCGCTGCGTTGCGCACGATAGGTCGGTTCGCAATTCCACCTTCCGCCTACGATGCGGGCATGACCAAGGCCGACTGGCCTGCACGCCTGCACAGATTGGGTCACGGCCGTCTCGTCGAGCTTGCGCCCGTTGGCAGCGAGCTCTGGCTCGACGGCGGACACAATCCGGACGGCGGCCGGGCGATCGCGGCGGCGCTCGCTGATCTGGAAGATCGCGTTTCGCGGCCGCTGGTGTTGATTGTCGGCATGCTCGCAACAAAGGACAGCGAAGGCTTTCTGAGCAATTTTGCTGGACTTGCGCGTCGGATGATTGCGGTGCCTGTTCCGAACGCGGAAAAGGGATTGAGCGCCGACGCTGTTGCCGGCGCGGCTCGCGCCACCGGTCTGTCCGCTACGAGCCGCGACAATCTGACGGACGCACTCGAGGCCGCGCGCAAGCTGGATCTCGATCCGCCGCCGCGGATCCTGATTACCGGCTCGCTCTATCTTGCCGGCGAGGCGTTGCGCGAGAACGGAACGTTGCCGCAGTAAAGCAAAACGGCCGGCTTTGTGAGCCGGCCGTTTCAGGAAATCTCTATCGCGCCGTCATACAGCGGTGCTGATCCACTGATGCAGTTTCTGCTTGGGCGCGGCGCCGACCTGACGCGCGGCTTCCTTGCCATTCTTGAACAGCATCAAAGTCGGAATGGACATGATGCCGTACTGCCCAGCGGTCTTCGGGTTCTCGTCGACATTGAGCTTCACGATCTTCACTTTGTCGCCGAGCTGGCCGGCAATTTCTTCCAGCGCCGGACCGATCATGCGGCAGGGACCGCACCATTCTGCCCAGAAGTCCACGACCACCGGTTCGGCAGATTTCAAAACGTCCGATTCAAAACTTGCGTCCGACACTTTGCCGACGGCCATGACAACTACCTCTTATGTTGAGCGGGGAGAGAATCGCCCCAGAAAATTGCGAGGGCTGGAAACTATGAACGCGGTCCCGCAGCGTCAAGGCAGTCTCACGTGGAGGTGACCCGCGCGGTGGCCTCTTCCAGGGCACGATCCAGGAGCGCTTCAGAAAGCTCCATGAGATCAGGGACTTCCGTCCATACCAACGCGGCACGCACAGGCCTATCTGGGTAAAGCTTCCTGAGCAGGGCTCGATAGAGGGCGAGCTGGCGTACATAGGCCGGCGGCACATCTTCGATTCGGCGTGGCGGCTCGCGGTTGGTCTTGAAATCACCAATCAGTACGGCCGCTTGCGTTACCGAAAGGCGGTCGACCTGACCGGAGACCGTCACGGTCTCACTCCCACTGAAAAGCGTCCCTACAATGGGAACTTCGGCCCGGCTACCTGACACAAAAAGTTCACGGAAGCGGGCGTCATCGATCACGCGCATGACTTGTTCTGCCAGGCGAACGCGGTCCGCGCTCTGCAATTCGTGTCCCGCCCGCGCAAGGTAGTCATCAGCCACTTTGCGGCGCCGGTCGGCGGCGACATCCGGCAGCGACTGCAAGAGACGGTGAACCAATAGACCGCGCAGGCGCGCCGTCTCGCGCTCGCCACCGCTCGTGAAGTGACGCGGTTCGTCATCCGTCGTATCGGACGGTCGCAGTATTTTCGGCGTCGGCGAAGACGACGCTGTCGACGTGAGCCAGGCCGGCAGCTCAGCGCGACTCTTCACTTTGTGTGGCTTGTCTCCGCTTGCAGGAACGCCTTTGCGGAAATGCCAGACTTTGCCTTCGTCATTGCCGATTTCTTCCGACAGAGGTTGCAGCGCGCTGAGCACGAGATCGTGCCAACAGCCCTTCGGCGCCTTGTTGACGCCCTTGGCGCCGCAGACTAACAGGCGATCGGCGGCGCGTGTCAATCCGACATACAGAAGTCGTCGATATTCGTCGCGCGCCGCCTCGAGCGCTTTCGTGCGTGCATCTCCCATCGGCCCGGCATCCTTGGCCTGAGCGGCGGCCCATACCAATGCGGCTGCATCGGGCGGTGCTCCGGCAATCGGCACCGTCAGCAGGCGTGGAGGGTGTGCACCTTCCGGGCGCGTGGTCGTGTGATCAATGAGGATGACGTTCTTTGCTTCAAGCCCCTTGGCGCCGTGTACGGTCATCACGCGCACTTCGTCGCGCGCCATCTCCATGTCGCGCTTCACTTCGCTTTGTGCCGCCCTTATCCAATTCAAGAAGCCTTGCAGCGACGCGGCATCCCGCTGCTCGTAAGAAAGCGCGAGGTTGAGGAATTCGTCGAGCGGGTCGGCGGCCTCGGTACCGAGCCTGCCCAGAATTTTCGCTCGGCCTCTCAGCGCACCCAGCACATGTGCGTAGAATGCAAAAGGCGACAATGTTTGCGCCTTCATCGTTAACGCATCAAGCGCCGATGAGGCCTCACCAAACGCCACATCTTCAGAAGCTCGCGCGCGCAAGGCAGACCGCAACGGGCCCTTGCGCTGGTAGGCGAGCTTGAAAAGCTGATCGTCGTCAAAGCCGAACAACGGACTCTTGAGTACGGTCGCGAGCGCCAGATCATCATCCGGAAGCAAGAGTGCGTCGCCAAGCACCAGCAGGTCCATGACAGCGATGTGTTCGGTCAACACCAGACGGTCGGCGCCCGCGACGTCAATCTGCGCCCGCTTGAGAGCGCGGATCACCGCCTCGAACATGGGACCGCGCTGACGAACGAGAATGAGCACTTCGCCTGGACGCGTGCCGCTCGTGATCCAGCCCTTCACCGTGCGAGCAATCTTTGTGGCGAGCTTGACCGAAGGACTGGTCTCGCTCGTGGTATCGAACGGCGCGTCCCAGCCTTCCTTGTCGCTGTCATCCGCGTTCGGCGCGACCAGGTCCCAGATTTCAACCTCGCCAGGCACTGCGTCGGGCAATGCCTGATGGACGGCCCACGTCGGATCGGCCGTCAGCCCACGGAAGGCCTCCGGTTGCTTGAATACCGTATCGACCGCCGCGAGCACGCCAACCGCGGATCGGAACGAATACTCAAGTCGCTCAATCGCAAACTCGACATCGCTTGTCCTGTGCATTGCCTGGAAATGGGTTCGCATATCGGCGAACTTGTGCGGTACCGCGCCCTGAAATGAGAAGATCGACTGCTTCTCGTCGCCGACCGCGAACAAAGTACGCCGTACGTTTTCGCGCGCGCCGCCCGGCAGGAATTCGGCGACGAGAATCTTGATGATCTCCCACTGTTTGTCGCTGGTGTCCTGCGCCTCGTCGACAAGCACATGATTGATGCCGAGATCGAGCTTGTAGAGCACCCAGGCGGCGGCCGTGCTCTTGGCCGATGCATCACGCAGGAGCTCGAGCGTTTTGTCGATCAGGTCTTCGTAGTCGAGCAGGCCGCGGCGCTCTTTCTCCTCCCGATAACGTTCGATGACCGCGGCTGCGACCGTTATCAGCGCGGCGCTACGGTCGCGTGCCCGCACCGCGAGCTCTTGCGCAAGCAGGCTGCAGACGCGGTTCTTTTCGGCATCGAGGCGCGAAGCCCACTGCGGATGGGCGTTGGCCAGGTTCTTGGTGATGATACTGGCACGCGGCTTCCGGCCGTCGGTGCAGAATAGATCGAGGTAGTGTTCGATTCGTTGCCGCCCGGAAGCGCGCAGGCCGGCAGTCAACGAAGCAGCCTGTTCCTTGTCGGCCTTTGAACCTTTTGAAAAGACCTCAATCAGGGCCGGCCATTTAGCCTGAGTGATCCCTGAACTCGGACAGATATTTCGCTTCGACAGCGGCAACACTGTCACCCGGACCCAGGTTGAAAGTGCGGCTCATTTCATCGATCGCCTGTTGAACGCCGCCCGCACGCGCTGTCCATTTCGTAATCAAGTCGCGTTTGGCGATCGTCTCCGCGATGACTTCCTTGAACGTCACATCGGCGGCGGCGGTGATGGCCGTATCCAGCGCCTTTCCGAGCGCACTCTGCGTTTCGGTGGCGCCTTTCAGCAAAACCTCAAGCGTCAGCTGATTGAGCAGCTGTGCGGTTGTTGCTTCGTCAAGCACCTCGAAGCGCGCCGCCACGTCGGCTTCGAACGGGAACTGATGCAACAGACGCGTGCAGAAGGCGTGAATGGTCTGGACCTTCAATCCGCCGGGAGTTTCCAGGGCGTTTGCAAAAAGCCGCCGCGCACGGGCGCGTTGCGCAGCATCCGGCAATTTGCCGGTCGCAAGCTTGATACGCGCGTCGAGCGCGGTATTATCGAGCGCCGTCCATTCCGCCAGCGTATCGAACACGCGTGTCGCCATATTGGCGGCGGCAGCCTTTGTGAAGGTGACGCAAAGAATCTTTGACGGGTCTTCGCCGCGCAGCAGCAGATTGATCACCCGCTGCACCAGCACGTGCGTCTTGCCGGATCCGGCGTTGGCCGACACAAACACCGAGCGCTCTGGATCAGCGGCCGCGATCTGGCGGGCACTCGCAGCATCCGGGATCTGGCGGGCGGGATTTACCATTCGACCTCGCTTTCGCCCCCTGAGGCCGCCCATTCCTTCACCCGTGCCAGATGGTCGTAGTCGCCATACTGTTTTTTCCACATCGGGTGAACGAGCGAGCGGTAGGGCTCGCCCTCGACAAGAAATCTTTGAGCGATACCCGTGAGCTTTTGCAGCGCTAGGTCGGCGTAGCTGTCAGGCGTGCCGTCTTCTGTCTTGATGCTCTTCGGTTCACCTGGTGGATCGCCACCCTTCAGCCGCACATAGGCGATTTCTGACACCGATGAGGCGGCGGGGATTTCTGGAAAACCACCTTTGCGCAGGATTGCAGCTTCCAATGTGAGCTGCGGGGCAAGCCCGGTGCGCACTTGCTTGTCGGTCGGCGGCTGGCCGGTCTTGTAGTCGAGAATGGCAAACGTGCCGTCCGAGCGCTGTTCGATCCGGTCGGCGCGTGCTCTCAGGACAAACTCGGTTTTGCCGAGTGGGATCGAATGTTTTCCAGAGATTTCGGCAAAGATCTTGCTCACGTCAGCTCGGCGCTCGCGTTCCCAGCCTGCAATCCAGTCGGCGATGCGGACAAACCGCGTCCACCAGAAGGCGCGAGCCTCTTCGTAGTCTTTCAGTGGCGCGAAGTGTTTTTCGCCAAGCGCCTTAAGCTCGCGCGCGACATCGGCGGGCAGTGCATCGGCGTAGGTCTTGGTGAACTCACCGATCGCCTCATGGATGAAAGTTCCTCGATCCGCGGCGCCGGGCGGCGTGTCGATGACGTCGAGCGGGAAAAGCCGCAGCACATGTTTGGCGTAGATCGTGTATGGGTCGCGCAGCCAGTTCTCGATGTCGGTGACACTGAGTTGCGATGGGCGCGCTTCCCGTGGCGGCACCGGTTGTGGACGCGGGGCGGGCGACACAGCAGCGGGATGATCGAGCGCCCGTGCGTAATCCGCGTAATGCACCCCACGAGCCAGGGCCGCTTTCCATCGAGTTCCGCCGGCGACCGCGGCCAACCGCTGGACAAAGCGCGATCGCACAGCCGGCGCGCCCGCGTGTTTTGCCGCGCGTGAGAGAATGACCTCCGGTGCGCCGAGTCCTTGCGCGAAATCGTGCGCCGATAGGCCGACTCGCAGCTCGGGCAAATTGAGGCCGAGTTCAAGCCGCATCGGCCGGCTCAGCCACGGGTCGCTGCGCGTATCGGGCGGCCAGGTACCTTCATTCAATCCGCCGAGCACGAGCCGGTCGACGCTTTGCAGACGTGCTTCGAGCAGGCCAAAGATCCGTATACGCGGACTGCCGATTTCGGCACGGCGCTCCGCGCGGCCAGACGCGAGCTGATGAAAAACATCGGGATAATCGGAGGCGGCCAGTTCCAGCGTCCGTGAGCTTGGGCTTTCGGCGATGATTTCGAAAGCGCGCTGCAGCTGACGCCCGTCCGTGCCGGCATAGGCGGCGACAATCTTGCCGCTACCTGCGAGCTTTTCGATCGCGCTTGCATGTGTCTGCGCCAGGGCGAACAGGCCTTGCGATCCGCGGCTCAGGTCTTCCAGCGGGGCGAGCGCGACCGCAAGCCTTTCAACCAGATGCTCGGCGGCCGCGAGGTCGGCCGGCAAGACCAAATTGCGCGGGTCGCGGGGGTGCAGGTTGTTGCGTGTCTGCAGGAAAGTTGTGAGCGCATGCTTGAGTCCGGCGGACCCGCGGCGTGGGCGCGGGCCGCGCAACACCGCGCGTTCAAGCGCCGCGATCGCGCGTGCATGCGCAAAGGCTTCAGCGTTGAGCCGCAGCAGCGGGTGTTTGAGCAGCGCCAGTAGCGTCGTCGGTTCGAACCCGCCCAAAGCGGCTTCCGCCACGAGGCGCGCGAAAGTCCCGGCTGGCGTATCTGCGAGCTTATCCCCGCCGGAATCATCGACCTCGACCTTCCAGCGCTCGAGCGCGGCCACCACACGGCGCGCGAGAGCACGGTCGGGCGTCACGAGAGCAGCAGTCTTGCCTGGCGTCTCGATGGCCTCGCGCAGCGAGATCGCGATCGCCAGCGCTTCTTCTTCGGCATTGGCAGTCTCAATGACGGTCACACCGGCCATCGCACTGTCTGCGGCGGCAGCAAACTCGGGAGCTTCGAAACGGGCCTGCCAATGATCGGTGGTGGAGGCTGGTCGCAACGCTTCCGAAACCAGCAACTCCCGCCCGTGTGGAGCCGGGTCGGCGAGGGACTTCACAACATCGCGCGTGATGCCGAGTCGCGCGAGCAGAGCATGCATGGAGAACTGCGGATGAACAGCGGCAGGCGCGCCATCTTCGCCGCGGGCAAGCTTGCGCCAGGAGGCCTCGTCGAGATCGGTGTCGAGTCCGGGGAGAACGACGGCCCCATTGGGCAGCTGTGCGATCGCCGCAAGCAATTTCGCGGTTGCCGGCATTGAACCGGTCGAGCCCGCGGCAATCACGGGCTGGTTGGCGCCGGCGAGACGTTTTGTCTCGGCATCAATGAGAAGGTCACGCCGCCGCGCCGCGTCGATCATGCCCTTTTCGGCGAGGCGTTCCGGCCAATAGCTGCGCGCGATCTTGAGGAAGTCGAGTGTGAGCTGCCAGTATTTGTCGAACTGGTCAGGCACGAGACCGTCGAGCTTTTTCCAGTCCATCTCGCGGGTAATAGCATCGTCGATCAGGCGCGCGAGATCGTCAGCCAGAGCAAGCGCGGCAGCCGGCGTATTCGCGATCAGTGGCGCACCCTTGTCGGGCCGGATCGCAGCGGCCCAGCGCACGATGAGTTGTGCCAGCAACAGCCGCCGCTCGAGTGGACCAATTGCCGGCGGCAGCGCCAGGGCAGCTTCAGCAAGGTCCCCGGTGGCCTCCGAGAAGACAATCTCGTCCTCGTCGAGATCGCCGAGCGCGACGATGCGCGGCAGGATGGCCGCCTGATCGAATGCGCGCGCGAAGGTATCGCGCGCCATGCGGCATGCTCGCCGCGTGGGAAGGTAGAGTGTTGCCCGCGCCAGTTCGAGCGGACCATCGGACGCCGGAAAGCCCGGCACCAGTTTTCCGGTGCGCAGCGAGTCGACGAGGACCGGCAGGAACGGCGTCGAGGCCGGGATGTTGAAAACGCGAGGCTTCATGGCTGTTTGGCGCGGCAGCATACACGCTTTGGGCAGCAGGCGAATCGAAACTCGGTTCCGGTCAACTAGCCCGTACTTGCGCGAATCGCAGCTTCCGCTTCGCCAATGGCCTCCGGAGTGCCGACATGCATCCACACGCCATCAAGGCGTAGACCATGCAGCCGCTTCGCGTGAGCGGCGCGTTCGAACAACGTCGTGAGCGAAAACTCTCCGCTCGGAGCGTCTTTGAACAAGGCGGGCGAGAGTATCGCTGCCCCGGCATAGACGAAGGGCGCGACCTCCTGTTCGGTTCGCTTGAGCAGACTGCCATCGGATGTCATTGAAAAATCGCCACGTCCCGAATAGCCGACGCTGCCGGTCGTGGGTGCCAGCAATAGAAGCGCATCCGTAACGGCAGCGTCGAACGAATCCGCGAGCCGCGAAAGATTGGATTTGACGCCGTCGATCCAGATCGTATCGGAATTAACGTGAAAGAACGGCGCATCGCCAAGTTCCGGCAGAGCTCTTCTTGACGCCGCCACCGGTCCCCAGCAGCAGTCCTCGTTCGTCGGAGATTACGATTTTCGGGCGCTGGCGATGCGCAAGATGCCGCTGCAATTGATCGGCGAAGTGATGCACGTTGACGACCGCTTGGCCGACCCCAGCGTCAGCGAGCCGATCGAGCACGTGATCGATGAGCGGCTTGCCGGCAACCTTGACGAGCGGTTTGGGCGTCGAATCGGTCAAGGGCCGCATGCGCGTGCCAAGTCCCGCAGCCAGAACCATGGCGCGCCGCGGGGCGACGCGTGTCGTTGCCGAAGACATGAGTCAGACCTTCACCGGTGGCACGTTGGCGCGATACCAGGCCGCGAGCGAAGCAAGAGCCGGGTGCGCAAGAGAACGTTGCAGATAGGTCGATACGCGCGGGAGATGACGCAGATATTGCGGCTTGCGGTCCCGACGTTCGAGGCGGGCAAAAATCCCCAGGATTTTCGACGCCCGTTGCGCGGCGAGTGTCGCATAAGAACGGGCGAATGCCGGCGCATCGAATGTCGCATTCATCGATCGGCGCGCGCGTGTGTAGCGCGACAACAACGCAATCTCCATTTTTTCCGGCACGTCAACCCGCGCGTCCTGCAGGAGCGAGGCGACGTCAAAGGCGGCCGGCCCCATTACTGCGTCCTGGAAATCGAGAAGGCCCACGCGTGCTGTTCCGTCGCGTTCCGGCAGCCAAAGAAGATTGGGCGAATGAAAGTCCCGCAAGACCCAGGTCTGGGGTTCGTCCAAAACCGGTAACAGTGCCTCCCGCCATAGCGCGCGATAATTCTCGCGTTTCGCCTCTGAAATCCTGATTTCGAGTTTGGGCAGATACCAGTCGAGCAGCAACTCGGCTTCGATCAGGTACGCATCGATATCGTAGAGCGGCAATCGATAGTCTGTTCCGGGTTCGACCGGAATCACCGGTGACGCCGGTTCGGAATGCAGTTCAGCCAGCAGATCGGTTGCAGCTTCATAGCGTGCTTCGATAGGCGCCGACTGATCGCTCTCGACGACCAGTTCGTCACCGAGATCCTCGATAATCAACAGCCCCGCCTCACGGTCGCCGGCAAAAATCGCCGGTGCGGAAAAACCGCGTCCGCGCAGAGCCTGCGTCATCGCAACGAAGGGCGTCACGTTCTCGGCGAGATGCGCGATTGCGCTATAGGGCTTGCCGTTGCGTACCGGCGGACCGTCCGCGCGCTTGGGCGAATTCATCAGGACATAGGTGGCGCCGTCGCGCGTCAGCCGTTCATAGCTTCGCGTGGAAGCATCGCCCTGGATGCGCCGCCGGTCGGCGCGGCCGAAATCCGAACGATCGAGAAAACGACGGATGGTCAGGACGCGTTCGGTGCGTGGCCCAAAGCTGCCGTAGCCGGTGATGCGCACGTTTCGCGCGGTCAATCCCGCCTGCGGTTCGAGGGTGAAAGCGATGTCGAGACGATTGCCGGGCAAATAACCTGCCGCCCGATCCGGCCATTCCAAAAGCGTCACCGCGCCGTCAGGGGCATCGTCGAGCCCGAGTTCGGCCAACTCGGCTGAGCCCGACAGGCGATAGAGATCGGCGTGCACAACCGCGAAACGCGGCAAAGTGTACGTCTGTGTCAGAGTGAAGGTCGGGCTCGGGACCTCGACCGTACTGTCGTCGGCAAGATAACGGATGAGCGCACGGGCAAAGGTCGTCTTGCCTGCGCCAAGATCACCCGAAAGCGTGATCAGATCGCCTGGCTCGATAATGGCGGCAATATCCGTCATCAGCCGGTAAGTGGCTGCCTCGTCGGCCAATGTCGTCGTGAAGCTGTAGCCGCCGGAACTGGAAAAGAACATCGGTTGATCCGTCACACGATTGTCACCTTATAGACGGATTGCGCGGGCTCACGCCAGAATCCGGCGATCCGCGCAGGCTACGCCGCAGTCTGCTTCGCAATCTGCGCCACCGGGAATTCACATGTGACAGTGGTGCCTTTTCCGGAAACGGAATCGATCGCCACCGTACCGCCGTGCAGCTCGACGAACGAGCGCACTAGCGAAAGGCCAAGACCGGGCCCGCGATGCTGCGAGCCCATGGAATCGGTCTCGAACCAGTCGAACACCTTGTCCATCGCTTCCTCCGGAATTCCCGGTCCGCGGTCGGTCACCCTGAAATAGATGGCGTCGGGACGTCGTTCCGCCGCGAGCGTCACGGTCTCGCCCGGAGGCGAGAAACCGACTGCATTGGAAAGGAGATTGAAGAGGATCTGGCGCAATCGCCGTTCGTCGGCAACAAAGCTGCCGACGTCGGCGTCAGCGCGAATGTCGAGCGCGATACGATTTTTGACCAGACGGTCCTGCACACCCTCGGCCGCCGCGTCCATGCTCGTGCGGATATCGACATCGCCGAGATTAAGGGTCATGGCGCCGGCATCGATGGTGGCAAGGTCGAGGATATTGTTGATGAGTGCGAGCAGCGCATTCGTCGATGCGGTGATGTAGCCGAGATATTCGCCCTGTTTCTGCGTTAGCGCGCCGAAAGCAGGGTCACCGAGCAGATTTGCGAAACCGATGATGTTGGTGAGCGGCGAACGCAGCTCGTAAGACACATGGTGCACGAAGTCGACCTTGATCGAGTTCGGCTGCTTCGAGCGCTTCATTGCGCTCTCGCAGCGCGCGCTCGACATTGAAGGTATCGGTCCGGTCCTGGAAGGTGACCAACGTGGCACCGTCGGACAGCGGCATGGTGGCAAGATCAATCACCGCGCCGTCACGCCGTTCGACGCGCGCGACGAGGGATTCCCGGTTGTCGATTGCGGTCACCGAAGCGCGCAGATTTCGCCAGACAGCATTGTCGTCATGCAACGCCTGACACCAGGCGGTCACCGCTTCCGCGTGTGGATGTTGCTCAAGCGCATCGTGCGACAGTTTCCACATCCGCTGGAACGCCGGATTGTGCAAACGAACGCGCCCGTCGCTACCGAACACCGCGACTGCTTCTGCCAAGTGATCAAGCGTTTCGCTCTGCACCTTGATGAGCGCGTCGTAACGGCGATGCATATCGAGCCGCTCGGTTACGTCGTCATAGAGGTAGGTGACTCCGCCTTCAGGGTTCGGCGTCGTTACCACTCGCAACGCACGGCCATCGGGCAAATGCCACATATGCTCTTTCGGTTCGACCGTTCGATACGCCTCGTACAGCTGTTGCTTCCATTGGCGGAAATCTTGTTCCTCGGGCAGCTTGCGCCGGCTGCGTAGCGTGTCGAGCACGGCCCCATCGGTCGGCGTCTGATCGAGGAACGCCGCGTCAAGTTCGAAGAGCGATCGGTAGGCGGTATTGTAGAAAGTGAGTTTGCGCTCGACATTGAAGACCGCGACGCCGGTCGCCAGTTGATCGAGCACACGGCGGTGCGCCTCGACCATGCGCGCAAGCTCCGAGCGCATCGTCTCGACCTCTGTGCGGTCGATTGCGATGCCGGAACTGCCGGTTGCGCCCGGCGCGTCAACGACCTCGAAAATGCGCCGGCCACCTGCCGCGATAGCCGGCAAGCGGCCGACATATGTTTCGCCCGGCGCGCGGGACCGGGCGAGTTCCGCGCGAGCCGATTGATCGAGCAGCTCCAGCCGGCGTGCTACCGCGTCAGCGGGATCGTTGGCCTCGACCGCATGCGCGTAGGCGGAGTTCACGAACACCAGGTCGCCTGCATTGTCGCGTGCCCATACGGGTGCGGGCAGCGAGTCGAGCAACGCGCGCATTGTCTCGATGTCGCTCAGCAGCTGGTCATGGCGCGCGGCGAGGTCCAGCAATTCCTGTTCGATACCGCTGACGTCCCGCAGGCGCAGCACGGCACGGCCACCGATCGCGCGGCCCTCAGCTTCCATCGGGCGTCCGGCACGCGTTGTCAGCGTCATGACAAAGCCGCGTCCGTCGTGCCGCAAGGCGTCGACCGCCTGCTCCATGCGGCGCGCAGTCACGGGCTCGAGCCAGGTACCGAACGCAAGCACGCGTTCAGGGACGCTGCCGGGCGTGGTGATGCCGGTGTCGCCAAGAATTTCCGGCTCCTCGGCGGCAGCGGCCCAGGTCACCAGGACCTGTGGGTCGGACAGCAACAGCGTCTTGAGGCGATCGGTTTCCGCCTGCAACGCGACAATCTCATCCCGCGCACCGGTTTCGAGCCGCTCGGCAGCCCTGCGGGCGCGGACGAATGCCACGCATGCGAACAGGCTAAGGGCCAGCAGCGCAAGGAAGAACGTGAGAAGCGTGATTTCCTGGCCGCGAAGTGCCGCAATCGAGCGGTGCATGGCGTCGATCGCGGTCCCGCCGAGGCGTCCCTCTGCGTACGCCGGCGAACCGGGCAGGATTGACAGGTTTGCGGTGACGAAGGCGGCGAGGAATCCGCCTCGCCACGGACGAGAACGCAGCCTCTCGCTCGCCGTCCGGATTGCCTCCGGCATTCTGACTGGCCCCAGAGCGCGCAAACGGCGTCCGCCACGCCATTTCCCGCGAATCAGTCGACTTTACCCCCAACGGGAATCGTGCCGAAAGAGTCCAGACCGTGAACGGCGCAGCGCGCACGCAAGTCGGACGCTATTTTGGCACCGCGACGCGCCTGACCATGTCGTCAATATTGATTCGGCCGAGTGCCACGGAGACCGTTCGCTCGGTTTCGGCGAGCACCGGTCGAATGATCTCATTGACCAAGGCCGCGCCGTACGGCAGCGCGTCGGCATCTTCGGCGGTAACGGCGGCGCGCAGGATATCGTCGGCCGTAATGCTTCTGCGCTCCCGGCCAAGCTCATAGCCACCGTGTGGGCCCCGGATACCTTTCAGGATGCCGTCACGGACGAGGGCCTGCAGGACCGGCTCAAGATGCCTTGGGGGGAGCCGATGCCGGGCCGCGAGCGCCTTCGCGGAAACCGGGCGAGCCCGTGCATTGATGGCAACGTCAATTACGGCAGCAATGGCGAGGAGGCCCTTGCGAGACATCAACGGCATTTGGGTCACGACCCACGGTAGCACCAGATACTAGTGGTATTAGGCTACGTCCGGCGATGCGTCTAGCTGCAAACGGTGGAGGCTGTTAATTCAGCTGCCGGTTGATCCAAAACCGCCGCTTCCCCGCTCGGTTTTGTCGAGCGTCGCGACCTCCAAAATCTGCGCCCGCACGACGGGTGCGACCACCAACTGGGCGACGCGCATGCCGCGCGTGATCGTCACCGGTGCATTGCCGAGATTGACGAGCAAGACCTGGATCTCGCCGCGGTAGTCGGCGTCGATCGTCCCTGGAGCGTTGAGAATCGTGAGGCCGTGACGTGCGGCGAGCCCGGAGCGCGGGCGCACTTGCGCTTCGTAACCTTCGGGCAGGGCGATCGCGAGGCCGGTTGGCACCAGACCGCGTTCGCCGGGGGCGATTATCAGTGGGGTCGCCGTGGACACGGCGGCGAGCAGGTCGAGGCCGGCAGCGTGTGCCGTCTGATAGGACGGAAGCGGCAGGTCGTCTCCGTGCGTCAAGCGCGTGATGCGGACTTCGATCGGACTCACCGGTTGTCTCCCTGCTTGTCCCTGCGCTCGTCTTCGTCGAGCGCATCCGCGATGCGCGTGACCAGCATGGCTGCAACCGCGTCTTTGCTTTGCGGCGGCCAGGCCTCGAGGCCGGATGCGCGGACGAGCGTGATTGTGTTGCTATCGCCACCCATCACGCCGGACTGCGGCGAGACATCATTGGCCAGGATCCAGTCGCAGTGTTTGCGGGCGAGTTTCGCTTTCGCATTGGCAACGACATTTTCGGTCTCGGCGGCAAAGCCGATTACCAGTTTCGGACGTTGCTTTTTTCGTCCGGCGATGGTGGCGAGAATGTCGGGATTTTCCACCAGCGCGAGCTCAGGCGTCGTGTGGCCCGGTTGCTTTTTCAGCTTCTGTTCGCCGGCATTGGCGACGCGCCAGTCCGCGACGGCGGCGGCGAAGATAGCGACGTCGGCGGGGAGCGCGTTTTCGACTGCACGCAGCATCTCGCGCGCGCTTTCGACCTTGATCACTTTCGCGCCGGGCGGATCAGGCACATTCACCGGACCGCTGATCAGAGTGACATCGGCGCCAGCGTCGACTGCCGCAGCCGCGATTCCATGACCTTGCTTTCCGGAGGACCGGTTGGCGATGTAGCGAACCGGATCGATCGGCTCGTGAGTTGGGCCCGACGTGACCAGAATGCGTCGTCCCCGCAATCGGCCCGTCATCCCGGCCCCAAACAGTTTGTCGACGGCCGCGGTTATCTCCAGCGGCTCTGCCATACGTCCGAGACCCTGACTGTCAGCTTCCGCCATTTCTCCTTCATTCGGACCGACGACGTCGACGCCGTCGGCAACAAGCCGCGCGAGATTGCGCTGCGTAGCCTTGTTCGCCCACATGCGCGGGTTCATCGCAGGCGCCAGTACGATCTTCGCCGTCGCCGCCAGAAGCACAGCGGTAGCGAGATCGTCAGCGTGCCCGTTCGCCATCTTCGCCATCAGGTCGGCGGTCGCCGGCGCGACCACGATCACATCGGTCTCGCGCGCGAGTCTGATGTGACCGACATCGAACTCGCTCGCCGGATCGAACAGATCGGTGTACACGCGCGCGCCGACAAGCGCGCTCGCCGACAGGGATGTGACGAAATGCTGTGCGGCCTTTGTCAGAATGCAGCGGACGGCAAAGCCGCGCTCCTTCAGCCGCCGGATGAGATCGAGCGACTTGTACGCGGCGATACCGCCGCCGATGATCAACAACACACGCGGTCGCACCTGTCGGCCCAGTAGAGAGCACGGCGCTCGCACCGGCCGTAGCGACCGGCGCACGCGTCTGCGCGCCGCTGCCGCCAGCTACCTCGCGCAGGATGTGGCGTACCTCGTCTTCAACCGAACGCCCGTTGCGCGCGGCGCGTAGGCGCAGCTGCTTCTTGAGCCTGTCATCAAGCTGACGAACGGTGAGGGATGCCATGAAAATCCCTTGATTCACACTATGTTAGACGATTTTGATCGCAATGCAATCATTGCAATCATCTCACATGAATTCAACAGTCGCTTGACCAGGATGCTTGTCTCATGTATTTAACCGATCAGTTATTTAACTAGATGGTTTAATTACGATGAGCGACCGCCTCAGCACGACCTTTGCAGCCCTGGCCGATCCGACGCGGCGCGCCATCCTCGCGCGCCTCGCGCTCGGCGAGACCTCGGTGCTCAAACTCGCCGAGCCGTTCAACATGAGTCTGCCGGCGGTTTCCAAACATCTGAAGGTTCTCGAGCGCGCAGGCCTGATCACGCGCACGCGTGACGCACAGATGCGTCCGTGTCGCATCGAGGCGCGTGCGCTGAAAGAAGCCGACGACTGGCTCGAGGAATATCGCCGGCTTTGGGAAGAACGTCTCGACCGCCTCGACGACTATCTGCGGATCCTTCAGGCGCAAGAGAAAGAAGACAAACAGGACGACAAACCGCTCAATCCCAACAAGCAACGTAAACGGGAGAAGCAACGTGGTGACAAGAAATAGCATCGACCTCGATCGCGATCCGCGCTCGATCGTCGGCACGCGCGTGCTCGCCGCGCCTCGCGCGCTCGTCTTCTCGGTCTGGACCGATCCAAAGCATCTGGTGCAGTGGTGGGGCCCGAACGGATTTCGCACCACGACGCACGCCTTTGACTTCCGCCCCGGTGGCGTCTGGCGTTTCGTCATGCACGGTCCGGACGGACGCGATTATCAGAACCGCATTACCTTCGACGAAATCGTGGCGCCGGAAAGAATCGTTTATCGCCACGATGGCGCCGAGGATGTCTGAACCGGTGACTTTCACGCAAACCGTGACCTTCGAAGATATCGGTAACGGCGAGACCCGGCTGATCTGGCACGGCAAGTTCCCGTCGGCGGAGGAGCGCGCGCGCGTCATCCGAGAATACGGCGCCGACAAAGGTCTGGCCCAGACAATGGCGCGGCTCGACGATTATCTGGCGGCGCTCGTTACGGAGCGCGCGTAAATGCTCGGGCAACCAAAGTCAGGCGAGCGATCGCAACGCCTCGCGCAGATCATCTGCGCTTCCGCGCGGGATCGATCGTTCGATTTCAGCATGGGTCTGCGTCCACAATGGAAATGCCTTGGCGAGCAGAGCGCGACCCGTGGCGGTAATCGCAAGGCGGCGGCTGCGTTTATCCTCGGCGTCGACCGAAACCTTCACCAGCTTGCGGCGTTCAAGGGGCTTGAGGGCCGCGGTCAGGGTGGTGCGGTCCATCGCGAGCAGTGCCGCGACGCTGCCGATCGTCGGGGGTTCCGGCCGGTTCAGCGACATCAACAACGAAAACTGGCCATGCGTGAGACCAAGTGGACGGAACACATCGTCGAAACGTCGCGCCAATCCGCGCGCCGCACGCTGCACGTGGAGACACAGGCAATTGTCACGCACCAGATGAGTCGCGGACAAAGGTAGCGCGTTGCGGGTTGACATGTCTGATAATAGGTTGATATCAACCTATTTGTCAACCTGACCACATCCGAGGAGAAAGAGTTATGCAAGTGCAATCCTATTTGTTCTTCGACGGCCGCTGCGATGAAGCGATCGAGTTCTACAAAAAGACACTCGGTGCTGAAGTCGGCATGCTGATGCGCTGGAAAGACAGCCCCGACAAATCGATGTGCTCGCCGGGCAACGAGAACAAGGTGATGCACGCCTCGCTCAAGATCGGCGAGACGAGGGTGATGGCCTCGGATGGGCGCAATACCGGTAATCCGAAATTCGACGGCTTTGCACTGTCGGTCGATGCCAAGGATGCGGCCGATGCTGATCGGCTCTTCAAGGGATTGTCCGACGGCGGAACGATCATCATGCCGCTCGACAAGACGTTCTTCTCGCCGCGCTTCGGCATGACGCAGGACAAATTCGGCGTGAACTGGATGGTCATCGTCGAACCGAAGTAGCTGCAGCAATAGTTGAAAACGCCAACCGAGTAGGAGTGCCTATGGTGACCACCACGAAAACCGCCCCGTTTGTCATCTCGCGCGTATTCGACGCACCACGCGAGGTTGTGTGGAAGTGCTTCACCGATCCGGAGCACATGAGGCAATGGTGGGGTCCCAAAGATTTCAAGGTGCTTGCGTCCAAAATGGATCTGCGCGTCGGCGGGACGTATCTCTACGGAATGTCGGCGCCAAATGGTTCTCCGATGTGGGGCAAGTTCGTCTATCGCGAAATCGTCCCACCGGAGCGCCTGGAGTTCATCAACTCGTTTTCCGACGAGAACGGCGGCACCACGCGCCACCCGGGCCATATGTCATGGCCGCTCGAGATGCGTTCCATTTTCACCTTCGAGGAACTGCCGGGCGGCAAGACCAAGTTTACCGTCAGTTGGGAGCCGCATAACGCCACCGAAGAAGAGCGGAAAACCTTCGAGGCAGGTCGCGACAGCATGCGCATGGGCTGGAGCGGAACCCTCGAGAAACTCGAAGGCTATCTCACCAAAGCAAAGTAATCGCGCCACAACGGAGAATATCATGACGATCACCAAGCAAAAGATCACACCTTGTCTCTGGTTCAACACCGAAGCCGAGGAGGCGGCAAAGTTCTATTGCTCGGTCTTCAAGGACTCAAAGCTCGGCAAGATCAGCCGCTACACCGAAGCCGGGCGCGACGTTCATCATAAGCCCGCCGGCTCGGTGATGGTTGTCGAATTCGAGATCGAGGGACAGACATTCACCGCGCTGAATGGCGGCCCGAACTTCAAGTTCAACGAGGCGATCTCGCTGCAGGTGCGCTGCGAGACGCAGGCCGAGGTTGATTACTTCTGGAGCAAGCTGACCCAGGATGGTGAAGAAGGACCATGTGGCTGGCTGAAGGATAAATACGGCGTGTCGTGGCAGGTCGTTCCGGCCAGTATCCCAAAGATGATGACGGATCCGGATTCCAAGAAGTCCGAGCGCGTCATGAATGCATTCCTGAAAATGAAGAAGCTCGACATCGAAGAGATCGAGCGCGCTTACGAGGGTTGAAAATGACAGTCGCCGCCAAAACAGCTCCTTATGGAGAAGCAAGTCTCACGTTGAAGCGCGTATTCGATGCGCCGCGAAGCCTGGTGTGGAAAGCCTGGACCGATCCGAAAATGATGGCGCAATGGTTTGGCCCGCGCGGGTTCACCATCCCTGTCTGCGAACTCGATGTCTGCAGGGGCGGAAGTCTGCGCATCGTGATGCGCGGACCGGACGGCAACGACTATCCGATGAAGGGCGTGTTTCTTGCGGTGGTCGAGCCGGAACGCCTGGTCTTCACCAGCATCGCGGTCGACAACGATGGCAAGCATCTGCTCGAGGGCGAGACCACCGTCACCTTTTCCGAAGAGGGCGGCAAGACCACGCTTACGTTGCAGACGCATGCGGTCGGCCTCGTGCCCTTCGCACCGAGCATGCTTGGTGGAATGGAAGCGGGTTGGACCCAGAGCATCGACAAGCTGCAGGAATTGGTCACGCGCAGCTGAACTGCGAACCGGAAGGTCCGTCATGCAACCGAAGTCAAACCAGCATCCACGTGATCCAGGCGAGCAGTATCGCTATGACCCACAGCGCGCCCGCAGTCCATCGATTGCGGCGCGCCTCGGCCGCGCCGATTGCTGCCACGGTCTCCGGCGACAGCACCAGCCCGTCGCGCGTGATCTCATCGACCTGATCGAGCAGCACGCCGGCCCGCGTCAACAGGCCCGGCACCTGACCAAGGAAACGGCCGATCTCCCCGGCTCCCTCGACTGCGTCCTCGAGCCGGCCGGCAGGTCCAAGATTGCGGGCGATCCACTCGCGCACAACCGGATCGGCAGTGGTCCACATGTCGAGCTTCGGATCAAGCGAGCGGGCAACACCTTCGACGACCACCATGGTCTTCTGCAGCAGCAGCAACTCGGGGCGCGTTCGCATATCGAACAGGCCGGTGACCTCGAACAGCAGCATCAGAAGCTTGGCCATCGAGATGTCTTCGGCGGTCCGATTGTGAATTGGCTCGCCAATGGCACGAATCGCCTGCGCGAAACTCTCGACCGAATGGTGGCGCGGCACATAGCCCGCATCGAAATGCACCTGCGCGGTACGGTGGTAGTCGCGCGTGATGAACCCGAACAGAATCTCGGCGAGGAAACGCCGCTCTTTCGGTCCTAGCCGTCCCATGATTCCGAAATCGACGGCGATCAGGCGTTCGTCGTCGTCGACGAACAGATTGCCGGGATGCATGTCGGCGTGGAAGAAACCGTCGCGCAACGCGTGGCGCAGGAAACTCTGAATGACCTTGCGACCGAGCGCGGGCAGGTCGAAGCCTTTCGCTTCCAAGGCGCCGTGATCATTGAGCCGGACGCCGTCGATCCATTCCAGCGTGAGAACTTCGCGCGCCGTGCGGTCCCAGTCGACGCTCGGTACTCGAAAGTCGGCGTCCGCTTTCGTGTTCTCTGCAATCTCCGAGGCCGCCGCCGCTTCCAGGCGAAAGTCCATTTCGATCGCAACCGAGCGGGCAAGCGTCGAGACGGTCTCGATCAGGCGCAGCCGTCGAGCTTCGGCGGAAAAGGCCTCGGCCTTGCGTGCGGCAAAGAAAAAAGCGTCGAGGTCGGACTTGAAACGTCGCTCTATACCGGGCCGAAGAACTTTGACCGCAACCGGCTTGCGCGTTCCATCGGTCTCGATTTCCGCGCGATGCACTTGCGCAATCGATGCAGCGGCCACGGCGGGACCGAAACTCGCGTAAGCGGCTGACAGAGGTTTGTCGAGCGCAGTCGCGACGGCTGCTTCCGCTTCGCTCTGTGGAAACGGCGCCATCTTGTCCTGCAGCTTTTCCAGGTCTCGCGCAATCGCCGTGCCGACGACGTCGGGTCTGGTCGCCAAAAACTGGCCGAGCTTGACGTAAGTCGGCCCGAGCGTGGTGAGTGCGGCCGCAAGACGGCTTTCGCCACTTTTCGTATTCGGACGTTCGAACAGCCGCGCGACGGCGATCGCAGTCTTGGCAGGCAACGGCAGGGTTCGTGTGTCGACCAGCGCGAACACGCCCTCACGCGCGAAGACAAAGCCGGCGCGGCCAAGACGGACGAGATGCGAAATGCCGGCGATCACAATCGCCAGCCCGAGTGGAGCGCGACCACGCCGCCGGTCATCTGCGTAAACGAAGCACGACGAAACCCGGCAGCCTCGATCATATGCGCGAAGGCCTTCGGTTTGGGAAATTTGCGAATCGATTCGACGAGATACTGATAGGCCTCGCGATCACCAGTCACCGCCTGGCCGACACGCGGGATCAGCTGGAAAGAATAAAGTTCGTAGAGCGCATCGAGACCCGGCACGTCCACCGAGGAAAATTCCAGGCAGAGAAATCGGCCGCCGATTCTGAGAACACGGTAGGCTTCTTCGAGTGCGCGCTCGATGCGCGGCACGTTGCGGATGCCGAACGCGATGGTTACGCAATCGAAACTGCGGTCGGAATAGGGGAGTTCCTCGGCGTTGCCCTCTTCGAAGGCAACCACACCGTCGAGCCCGCGTTGCCTAGCGCGCTCGCGGCCAACCTCGAGCATGTCAGTGTTGATGTCGCAAACCGTGACGCGCGTGCCCGCACCGCCCGCGTCCGCCACCCGGAACGCCACGTCGCCCGTGCCGCCGGCGAGATCGAGCAGCGCGAACGGGCGCTCGCTTTTCGGTGGGTTCACCGCCGTCACCAACGCGTCTTTCCAGGCACGGTGCAGTCCGCCCGACATCAGGTCGTTCATCAGGTCGTAGCGGCGGGCGACCGAATGAAAAACGTCGTTGACCCGGCCCTGCTTGTCCTCGAGCCGCACATTTTCGTAGCCGAAATGGGTCTGTTCGCCGCGTTGGGCCATGCCAATTAGTCCTTTGCGGGCAGGACCATAGCGCGGGCGGCCGGGGGGCGCTATGTGTCAGCGCGGGAGCGGTTAATCATGCCCGAATTGCCTGAGGTCGAGACGGTCCGCCGCGGACTGGCGCCCGTCATGGAAGGCGAGCGCTTTGCCAAAGTGGAGGTTAGGCGCGGCGATCTGCGCTGGCCGCTGCCCAAGGGCTTTGCCCAGAAGCTGAACGGCAAGACCGTGCAGGGATTGGGTCGCCGGGCGAAATATCTCGCTCGCCGACCTGTCGTCGGGCGACGTGCTGCTCATGCATCTCGGAATGTCGGGTTCGTTCCGCGTCGGCAAGGATAGTGCGCCCGGCACTTACTATCACGAGCGCTCCAAGAGCACTGCGCATGACCATATAGTCTTTCACATGTCGAACGGCGCGACTGTCACGTTCAACGATCCGCGCCGCTTCGGCTCGATGAAGCTCGTGTCTCGTGCCCGGCTGGAGGACGAGCCGTTGCTTCGGTCGCTCGGCCCGGAACCTCTGGGAAATGAATTCGACGCGGCGATGCTGGCGAAGGCTTGCGCCGGCAAGAAGACCTCGCTCAAGGCGGCGCTAAGCGACCAGCGCGTCGTCGCCGGTCTCGGCAATATCTATGTCTGCGAGGCATTGTTCCGCGCGCGACTATCGCCCAAACGGATTGCTTCGACGATTGCCGACCGCAACGGCAAGCCGAACGAGCGCGCCGAAAAACTCGTCGATGCGATCAAGGCCGTTCTCAAGGACGCGATTGAAGCCGGAGGCTCGTCGCTGCGCGATCATCGCCGTGCCGACGGCTCGCTTGGCGACTTCCAGCACAATTTCCAGGTCTACGATCGCGAAGGCGAGCCTTGCCCCTCCTGCAAAGGCAAGATCAAACGGATCGTGCAGGGCGGCCGCTCGACCTTCTATTGCCCATCGTGCCAGAAGTAGGCCACGCTATGCCGCAACCCCGTTGGTGGATGACATGCGCAAGCCTGGCCTGATTGCACTCATCCTCGCTGCCACTCTGACCGCAGCCGGCGCCGCGGAATACCCCGATCATCCGATCCGATTCATCGTTCCGCAAGCCGCGGGAAGCGCGACCGATACCGTCGCTCGTATTCTTGCTGCAGAACTTTCCAAGGAATTGGGCCAGCAGCTCATCGTCGATAATCGTCCGGGCGGAGCGCTGACCATCGGTCTCGATCTGGTCGCGAAGTCGCCGCCCGACGGCTACACCATCGGCATGGGTCCGATCGGCGCGCTCGCGATCACGCGCCACATGGTGACGAAGCTGCCCTACGACATCGAGCGCGACTTTCAGCCGATCGCAATGATTGCACGCGGTCATCTGCTGCTCGCGGTTTCGCCGAAACTGCCGGTTCATTCGGTGAAGGAACTGATCGACTACGCCAAGAAGAATCCCGGCAAGCTGACCAATGCCTCGTCCAGCAACGGATCGCCGGGCCATGTGGGCGGAGAACTGTTCAAGTGGATGACCGGCACCGACATCGTGCACGTGCCGTACCGTGGCGGCGCGCCGGCCATCACCGATCTGATCGCGGGTCACGTCGACCTCATGTTCGAAAGCCTGCAGTCGATTGCGCCCTTTGCCCGCGACGACAAGGTGCGCGCGCTCGGCGTAAGTGGCGCAGCGCGCTCGCCGGCTTTTCCCGAACTGCCGACGATTGCCGAAGCGGGCGTGCCCGGATATCTGGCACCCACCTGGACGGGCGTGATCGCGCCTGCCGGCGTGCCGCGGCCGATCGTTGACAAGCTCAACGCCGCGATCAACAAGGCGCTCACGTCGGAAGCCTTCAAGGAAAAATTTGCCAAGATCGGCGACGAACCGGCCGGCGGAACGCCGGAAGAGTTTGCGGCAACGATCAAGGCGGATTCCGCCAAGTGGGCCGATGTTGTGCACCGCTCCGGCGCAAAACTCGACTGAATCAGGATATTGTCATGAGCTATCAGAATATTGTCGTCGAAACGAAAGGCCGGGTCGGAATCATCCGGCTCAACCGCCCGCAGGCCTTGAATGCGCTCAACAAGGCGCTGATCGATGAGCTGAGCCGCGCGGTCGAGGACTTTGATGCCGACGACAAGATCGGCTGCATGCTGGTCACCGGCAACGAGAAGGCCTTTGCCGCCGGCGCCGACATCAAGGAAATGGCCGACAAGCCCTTTATCGAAGCCTATCTTGGGGATTTCGTCTCGAACTGGAATGCGATTGCGGAAGCGCGCAAGCCGGTCGTTGCGGCGGTCGCGGGCTTTGCGCTCGGCGGCGGCTGCGAACTCGCCATGCAAGCCGACATCATCATCGCTGCGGACACGGCCAAGTTCGGCCAGCCCGAAATCAAGCTCGGCGTGATCCCGGGCATTGGTGGCACACAGCGGCTCGCGCGCGCGGTGGGCAAGGCGAAGGCGATGGACCTGATCTTGACCGGCCGCATGATGGATGCGGCGGAAGCCGAGAGATCAGGCCTCGTTGCGCGTGTTGTTCCGGCTGCCAGCCTGATGGATGAGGCCATGAAAGTCGCCGAGACAATTGCCAATATGTCGCTACCATCGGTGCTGGCGGGCAAGGAAGCGATCAACCGCGCGTTCGAAAGCGGTCTCTCGGAGGGGATAATGTTCGAGCGCCGCATCTTCCATTCACTGTTTGCGACGGAAGATCAGAAGGAAGGAATGAAGGCCTTCGTCGAGAAGCGTGCGCCGAAATGGAAAAACAAGTAATTATTTCCGTACGCAGATAATCCGTACCACCGATGCCCTCGCATCACCGGCCTGCTGGGCCGGCGGAACATTATGTGCGACGAGAAAATTTCGGATGGTGTCGGCGGTGATGAGCCGCACCGGTGGAGCGGCCGGTTCTACGCTGGCCAGAACAAAATTCCGCATTTCCATCAACCCGAGGACCTGGCCTTGCGCATCGAGCGCGACGGCGCCCGAGAAGCCCGCCATCGGTACAGACTGACGCAATTCGATTGCGTTACTGCCGGCCAGCCGCGCCTTGATCTCGGTCAGCTTCTTGGCGCCGTTTTGCTCCTTCGGATCCGGAATTCCGACCAGGGTGATGTCGCCTTTCTTTGATGCATCAAGCGCCAACGCCAGCGGCGCGAGGTCGCGCGCGCCATACACACGCAGCAGAGCAAGCCCGCTGTCAGGATCTTCGGCGACCCGCTCGGCGTCGCCCAGGCCGGCGGCGACAATAACCTGGCATCCGCTGGCGAGACTGCGGTCCGTCACGATGTGGCCGCGGCTGCTGACGATCAGTCCGTTTCCATACTCAACCGGTTTCGCCATGGCGGCGAACGGCATGCTGCGTTCGGGGAACGGCGAAAAGGCACTGACGATTGCCGGTGATACTCCGGCGACGATGGTTTCCATCATCTGGTCGAAAAGCAGAATGAGGCCACGGATCTCGCCGTCGCGGCGCTGCGCGCGCACGGAGAATCTCTTCAAGCCCTGCATGCCGCTGATAGTGAAGCCGTCGTCGCGCAGCGCGCTGGATTCGACCTTGCGACTGGCTGGCTCTTTCTTCTGCTGCTCGAACAGGGCCGCGAGCTTGATCTCGGATTCCGGTATGCGGAACGTTTCGACCTGCACTTCGCCGTGCGCCGCCGACCAGCGCGTCCCGCGCGCGGCGTCGCGCACCTGCGGCACCAGTTTGGCCGGAAGGCCCAGACGTGCGCCGGTTGACGGATCGGTTACGATTGTCCAGCCGAATTCATCTTCATAAGTTTTTGCGGCGGTGAGCAGGTTCGCACGTTCGGACGCTGAGAGGATTCCGGTGATCTTAGACTTCGCGCGCTTCTGGTAATTCTTCACGGCCGAGAGAAACGGATCTTCGCCACCGATCGATCCCGTATAATCGCCTGACCAGAGCAGGGCCGATTGAATCTTCAGGCGGTCGCCGGGTGAAATTTCCGACGACTCTGCGATCGCCGGGTCCGATTTCACCGGCGCGGGCTCAGGCGTGACGCTTTTTACGGAGACGGTTTCAGGTGCGGCGATGTGCGGTGCAGTTTTCCGCCGTACCGCATGTTTGCCAGCCTGCGCGCGAGCTGCCTTCGCTTCGGACTGCGTGGCCGTCGGCAAAATGCCGGGCGATTCCTGCGTCCAGCGCCGGAGCGGCACCGAGCAGAAGCGCGAGCATCACCGTCGTGCCAACCAGGCGCATTGAATCGCGTAAATCCCAATGATTCGCGGCCACCTTAGCGAATGGAGGGGGTGGCGCAAGACTGGGCCACGCGCGCGATGCGCGCATACGCACAGTCTTTTTCTCGCATGCTTAACCTGCAGCGGAAAAGCCGGTTCCAACGCGTTCTGATCATCGCTAGGTTAACCACGATGCTTGGAACTGAAGAACTCGAGCGCTATGCCCGTCACATCGTCCTGCGCGAGGTTGGTGGTCCGGGGCAAGCAAAACTGAAGGCGGCACGTGTGCTGGTCATCGGCGCCGGCGGATTGGGTGCGCCGGTGATTGCTCTATCTGGCAGCCGCCGGTGTCGGCACGGTCGGCGTCGTCGACGACGACGACGTGTCGCTGTCGAACCTGCAGCGGCAGATCATTTTCGCAACGGCTGACATCGGCCGGCCCAAGGTCGAAGCTTCCGCCGATACCGTGAAAAAACTTAATCCGCTGGTCAACGTCGAGACGCACCGTTTGCGGCTCGGCTGCCGCGAACGCAATCGACCTGATATCGCGCTACGACATCGTCGCCGACGGCTCCGACAATTTCGCCACGCGTTACCTCGTGTCCGATGCATGCTATTTCGCGAAGAAGCCGCTCGTCACCGCGGCGGTCGGTACCTTCGATGGTACGTTGACCTCGATCCGCGCGCACGAGACGCGCGCCGACGGAACCCGCAATCCGACATATCGTTGCCTGTTTCCGGAGCCGCCGCCGCCCGGCTCTGTGCCGGCGTGCGCTGAAGCCGGAATCCTCGGCGCGCTGCCGGGCGTGCTTGGTTCGCTGATGGCGCTTGAGGTGATCCGCGAGATTGTCGGCTTCGGCGAAGGTCTCGTCGGCCGCCTTCTGATGGTCGATGCGCGATCGATGCGGTTCGAAACACTGAGCTACGCGTGGGATCCGGCCAATCCGTTGTCGGGCAAGACACCAACAATCAGGGATTTGTCCGGCCACAAGTAACGTGGGCCAGTCGTCCTACAGCATCGACGGAAGGACGCGGTCGGGCGGTCGGTGTCCGTCCATGAAAGTCTTGATGTTGATGATGACTTTCTCGCCCATGTCGACGCGGCCTTCGATCGTCGCCGAGCCCGTATGCGGAAGCAGGACAACCTTTCCGGCGCGCGCAAGTTTGACAAGCTTGGGATTGACCGCCGGTTCGTGTTCGAACACGTCCAGGCCCGCGCCGGCGATCTCGCCGGACTCGATCAGGCGCGCGAGCGCGTTCTCATCGATCACTTCGCCGCGCGATGTATTGACGATGTAGGCCTCGGGCCGCAGCATCTTCAATCGGCGCGCCGAGAGCAGATGGTATGTCGCCGGAGTGTGCGGACAATTGACCGACACGATGTCCATGCGTGCGAGCATCTGGTCGAGGCTTTCCCAGTAGGTCGCGTCGACTTCTTCCTCGATCTTCGGCGCCACACGACGACGATTGTGATAGTGGATCTGCAGACCGAAAGCGCGTGCGCGGCGCGCAACCGCCTGACCGATGCGGCCCATGCCGATGATGCCGAGCCGTTTGCCCCAGATGCGATGTCCGAGCATCCAGGTCGGCGACCAGCCGGTCCAGTCCTTGTCGGTGGTCAGCACGTGCGAGCCTTCCACGAGCCGGCGCGGCACCGCCAGGATCAGCGCCATCGTCATGTCGGCGGTGTCCTCGGTGAGGACGCCCGGCGTATTGGTGACGGTAATCCCGCGCTGCACCGCGGTTGCGACATCGATATTGTCGACGCCATTGCCGAAATTGGCGATGAGCTTGAGTTGCTCGCCGGACTTGCTGAGCACGGAAGCATCGATGCGATCGGTGACGGTGGGCACCAGGACGTCGGCGCTTTTCACGGCTTCCGCGAGCTGAGCCTGCGTCATCGGCTTGTCGTCGGGGTTGAGCCGGGTGTCAAAAAGCTCCCGCATCCGCAGCTCGATCTGATCGGGCAGCTTGCGCGTAACAATGACCAGCGGCTTTCTGCTTTTCGCCATCTACCTCACACCGCGGTATCTGGCGCCGGCCGCGCCAG
Organism: uncultured Alphaproteobacteria bacterium; assembly: GCA_963707615.1. GTDB lineage: Bacteria > Pseudomonadota > Alphaproteobacteria > Rhizobiales > Xanthobacteraceae > Pseudolabrys. Next base: position 201,826 of record CAVPQT010000004.1, on the reverse strand, counting down.
GAGGTGTCGATTCAGCCCTCATTAACCGTGCTCGCCGACACTGTGCGTCAGGCGAAAATCCGTTCGTTTTTCCTACCAGATGGCCGTGACAACACAAAGCTCTCGGACCGCATTGGCCGCCCTCATGTTGGCCGCCGGCATAGTCGGATTCATGGCCGGATTCGAGCCAGTTCCGGCATGGTCTGCCAATGACGTGCCGACAGGTTCGGTCAGCGGTCTACCGATCCCGCGTTTCGTGAGCCTGAAGTCCGATCGGGTCAATGCTCGCTCCGGGCCGAACAAAGATCAGGACGTGCGCTGGGTCTATACCCACGCCGGCATGCCGGTCGAGGTCACGGCGGAGTTCGAGAACTGGCGTCGCATCCGCGACTGGGAGGGCGCCGAGGGCTGGGTTTACCACTCATTGCTGTCCGGCAAGCGGACGGCCACGGTCGTTCCCAAGACCAAAGACGAACTGGTTCCCCTCTTTGAAAAGGCGAACCTCGAGTCCCCGATAGTGGCCCGTCTGCAACCCGGAGTGCTCGGCACGCTGAGGGCCTGCACCGGCAACTGGTGTCAGTTCAGCGGCAAAGGCTTTGACGGGTTTGTCCAGCAGGAACGGCTCTGGGGCGCCTACCCGAACGAGAAGGTGGACTAGGCGCGCCCGCTCTAAAACAAATGCCCGGCGCAGGGCCGGGCACGAAACTCGAAAACCTCAGGATTTATTCAACTAGCTCTTACGCCGCAGGCGCACGACCACATCGACGCGTGCAATTTCATAGCCTTCCGGCGGTGTCGGGGTCTTGCCGACGATGACGTCGGCGTCCGGGATGTCGAGCACCTCATCCTCGCCCTCGACAAAGAAGTGATGATGAGTGGTCACATTGGTGTCGAAATAGGCCTTCGAGCCATCAACGGCGACCTGTCGCAGCAGCCCTACTTCGGTGAACTGGTGCAAGGTGTTGTAGATCGTCGCAAGCGACACCGGGACTTTCGCGCGGGTTGCCTCTTCGTAGAGCATTTCGGCGGTCAGATGCCGATCGCCTTTGCCGAACAGGATCCAGCCCAACGCCATGCGCTGACGGGTTGGACGCAACCCAACCTCACGCAACATCGCCTTCACGTCATGCCAAGGGCAACCGGTGAGCGCGGACCGATCCGGCAGGTGCTCGGGGGCCTTCACGTTCGGAATTACCAAGGTACGCGTGGGAGCCATTATTATTGATACCCAAAAGGCCGGCCCCAAGTGGAGGCCAGCAAAACCCGTTTCATCTGCAACATATACGCAATTGACCCATCAGATGCAACCGCCTCGCAACTGCCGGCAAAGCCGGTTTGGCGCGGTTTTTTGCGCAACAAACCTGCCTTGTGGCTCGGTGTCCCGCCATCTTTGCCCGCTAGGCTTGGTATGGTACCAACGCGGGCATGGGACCTCAGTCAAGCCCACAACGCGAGGATTCAACGCGCATGGACACGCGGCGGCACAGCTTCGAGTACGAAGATTTGCTCGCTTGCGGCCGCGGCGAACTCTTCGGTGCCGGCAACGCACAGTTGCCGCTGCCGCCAATGTTGATGTTCGACCGCATCGCTGAAATCACCGAAGAGGGTGGTGCGCACGGGAAGGGAATGATCCGTGCCGAACTCGACGTGAAGCCGGATCTCTGGTTTTTCCTCTGCCACTTCAAAGGTGACCCGGTGATGCCAGGCTGTCTCGGGCTGGATGCGCTGTGGCAACTGGTCGGGTTTTTCCTTGGCTGGTTGGGTGCACCGGGCAAGGGCAGGGCACTTGGCCTGGGTGAAGTCAAATTTTCCGGACAGGTATTGCCGAGCGTCAAAAAGGTCATCTATGGCATCGACATCAAACGTGTCATGCGCTCGAAACTGGTACTTGGTATTGCCGACGGATGGCTGTCGGCGGACGGCAACGTGATCTATCGTGCCAGCGATCTCAAGGTTGGCCTGTTTAAACAGGACGAAGCGTTGCAGCCAAGTGGCGCTTGAGAGCGGCGGGGGGCTTGCAGAACGACCGCAGCCGGCCAATCTGAGGCCCAATCGACAATTAACCGCGGCAAAAGCTTGAAGGGTAATACGGCTATGCGACGGGTCGTCGTCACTGGAATGGGCATCGTCTCTTCCATCGGCAACAATACGCAGGAAGTGCTGGCGAGCCTCCGGGAGGCCAAGTCCGGCATCGTCCGGGCGGACAAATACGCGGAGCTCGGCTTTCGCTGCCAGGTACACGGCGCCCCTCGGCTCGATCCAGAAGAAGTGGTCGATCGTCGCGCCATGCGTTTTCTCGGCGGTGGCGCTGCCTGGAATCACGTGGCGATGGAGCAGGCGATCCGCGATTCGGGTGTCGAGGAAAAAGAAATTTCAAATGTGCGCAGCGGTATCGTGATGGGCTCTGGCGGTCCTTCATGCCGCGCCATTATCGACGCCGCGGACACCGCGCGCAGCAAGGGACCGAAGCGCGTCGGACCTTTTGCCGTGCCGAAGGCGATGTCGTCGACGGCTTCGGCGACGCTCGCCACCTGGTTCAAGATCAAGGGCGTGAATTATTCGATCTCCTCGGCTTGCGCGACATCAAACCACTGCATCGGCAATGCCGCCGAGCTCATTCAATGGGGCAAGCAGGACCTGATCTTTGCCGGCGGGTGCGAAGAACTCGACTGGTCCCTTTCCGTGCTGTTCGACGCCATGGGGGCGATGTCGTCAAAATATAACGACACGCCGCAGAAGGCCTCCCGCGCCTATGACAAGGATCGCGACGGCTTTGTTATCGCCGGTGGCGCCGGCGTGCTGGTGCTTGAAGAGCTTGAGCACGCGAAAGCCCGCGGTGCGAAGATTTACGGCGAAGTTGCTGGCTATGGCGCGACATCGGACGGCTATGACATGGTCGCACCTTCCGGCGAGGGCGCGGCGCGCTGCATGAAAATGGCGCTCGAGAATGTGAAGGTGCCGGTTGACTACATCAACCCGCACGCCACCTCGACGCCGATTGGCGACATCAAGGAGATCGAAGCGGTCCGCGAGGTGTTCGGCGCAAAGTGCCCGCCCATTTCTGCGACAAAGTCTCTCACCGGTCATTCACTCGGCGCGACCGGCGTGCAGGAAGCGATTTACTCGCTGCTGATGATGCAAAATGGCTTCATCTGCGAGAGCGCCAATATCGAGAACCTCGATCCGGCCTTCGCGGACATTCCGATCGTGCGCGAGCGTCAGGATAATGTGAAGCTGGGCTGCGTGTTGTCGAACTCGTTCGGGTTCGGCGGTACCAATGCGTCGGTTGTGTTCAAGCGGCTTGATGCATGACGATTTCCTCTGAGATCTTCCGGGCAACGTCTCGCTTTTTCCCGTCATCGGATTGTCGTGTCGAAGCCATAAACGGGCTTGCGGTACGTCAGCTGATTCGAGCGGGAGCAGCACATGAACAAGCCCGTTTCCCTTTCCGATCTTCACTCTGTTCCGAGTAGGCCGACGACCATGGCAGGTGAGCACATCGCTCCGCGCGGCAATTTGATGCAGGGAAAGCGCGGCCTGATCATGGGTGTTGCCAACGACCATTCCATCGCCTGGGGTATCGCGCAGATGTTGGCGGCACACGGCGCCGAGCTGGCTTTCACCTATCAGGGTGATGCGCTCGTCAAACGCGTGAAACCGCTTGCTGAACAGACCGGCTCGTCGCTGATATTGCCCTGCGACGTCGAGGATGTTGCCTCCGTCGACGCCGTTTTCGAAACGATCGGCAAGCAATGGGGCACGATGGATTTTCTCGTGCACGCCATTGCCTTCTCCGACAAGAACGAGCTGAAGGGCCGTTACGCCAATTCAACGCGCGAAAATTTTATCCGCACGATGGTGATCTCTTGCTACGCGTTCACCGAAGCAGCCAGGCGCGCCGCCGCGCTGATGCCGAATGGCGGTGCGATGGTCACGCTTACCTATAATGGCGGACTGCGAGCAATGCCGAACTACAATGTCATGGGCGTGGCTAAAGCTGCGCTGGAAGCTTCGGTGCGGTATCTCGCCGTTGATTTCGGCGCGCAGAAAATCCGGGTCAATGCCATATCGGCCGGGCCGATCCGGACGCTTGCCGGCGCCGGCATCACCGACGCGCGTTACATGTTCGCCTTCCAACAGAGGCATTCGCCGCTTGGTCGTGGCGTAACGCTGGAAGAACTGGGCGGCGCCGGCCTGTATCTCCTGTCGGATCTTTCGACCGGCGTCACCGGCGAAATCCACTTCGTCGATTCCGGCTACAACGTCATCGCCATGCCACAGCCTGATGCGCTGAAGGCAAATGGGGTCGACGGGAACGGCGGCCAGTAGCGCGGACTTGATCCGCCATCCAGATGCACGCACGTCTCATGGAAAAACGGCCGAGCTTTCGCTCGGCCGTTCCATTTGTGATTTGGCGTGTGCCGCTTACGCGGCCTTCCGCTGCGCGTGGAGATCGAAGCGATCTGCGTTCATGACCTTGGTCCACGCAGAAACGAAGTCTTCCACGAACTTTTCCTTCGCGTCCACGCTCGCATAGACTTCGGCCAACGCGCGGAGCTGCGAGTGCGATCCGAAGATCAGGTCGACACGCGTGCCGGTCCACTTGACCGCGTTTGTCTTGCGATCTCGCCCCTCATATGCGTCGTCGCCGGCCGCTTGCCACTGCGTACTCATGTCGAGCAGGTTGACGAAGAAATCATTCGTCAGCTTCCCAGGCTTCTTGGTGAAGACACCGTGCTTCGATCCGTCCGTGTTCGCGCCAAGCACGCGCAGGCCACCGACCAGAACCGTCATCTCGGGTGCCGACAGCCGCAGTAATTGCGCGCGGTCTACCAACGCCTCTTCAGGCGCCATGAACTGCCTTTTGCTGCTGACGTAATTACGGAAGCCGTCGGCACGCGGTTCGAGCGGTGCGAAAGAGTCGACGTCGGTTTGCTCTTGCGAGGCGTCCATACGGCCGGGTGAGAACGGCACCTTTATCTTGTGACCGGCATCTTTCGCGGCCTTCTCAATCGCGGCGCAACCGCCGAGAACGATGAGGTCGGCAAGCGAAACTTTTTTGCCGAACTTCTTCTGGATTGCTTCGAGCTTCTGCAAAACCTTGTCGAGTTGGGCGGGCTGGTTGACCTCCCAGTCTTTCTGCGGGCTGAGGCGAATGCGTGCACCATTCGCGCCGCCGCGCTTGTCTGAGCCGCGGAACGTCGATGCCGACGCCCACGCCGTCGAGACGAGTTGCGACACTGAAAGGCCCGAGGCGAGGATCTTCTTCTTCAGCGCCGTGATGTCCTTTTCTCCGATCAGCCGATGGTTGACCGCAGGGATCGGGTCTTGCCAGATCAGCGTCTCCTTCGGCACGAGCGGCCCGAGATAGCGCGCACGAGGGCCCATGTCGCGGTGCGTGAGCTTGAACCATGCACGGGCAAACGCGTCCGCGAATTCTTCCGGATGCTCGAAGAAACGCCGCGAGATTTTCTCGTAGGCCGGGTCGAAGCGTAGCGACAGATCGGTCGTCAGCATCGTCGGCACATGCTTCTTCGATTTGTCAAAGGCGTCGGGGATTGTGGCGTCTGCGCCTTTCGCCTTCCACTGCTTTGCCCCGGCTGGGCTCTTCGTGAGCTCCCACTCGTTTTCGAAGAGGTTCTTGAAGAAGAGATTGCTCCACTTCGTCGGCGTCTGCGTCCACGTTACTTCCGGACCGCCGGTGATCGCGTCGGCGCCGATGCCGGTGCCGTGCTTGCTTTTCCAACCAAGGCCTTGGTCCTCGATGGCGCCGCTTTCCGGTTCCGGGCCGATCAATGACGGATCGCCCGCGCCATGGGTCTTGCCGAAAGAGTGACCGCCGGCGATCAGTGCGACGGTCTCTTCGTCGTTCATCGCCATGCGGAAGAATGTCTCGCGAATATCCTTGGCCGCCGCGACCGGATCGGGATTGCCGTTCGGTCCTTCCGGGTTGACGTAGATCAGACCCATCTGCACCGCGCCGAGCGGCTCCGCGAGCTGCCGCTCGCCACTGTAACGTTCATCGCCGAGCCACGAGCCTTCAGGGCCCCAGAAGAGTTCTTCCGGTTCCCAGACGTCGGCGCGGCCGCCGGCGAAACCAAACGTTTTGAAGCTCATCGTCTCGAGCGCGACGTTGCCGGCGAGGATCATCAGATCGGCCCAGGAAATCTTGCGGCCGTATTTCTGCTTGATCGGCCAGAGCAGGCGGCGCGCTTTGTCGAGGTTCGCATTGTCCGGCCAGGAGTTGAGCGGGGCGAAACGTTGCTGACCGGCGCCCGCGCCGCCACGGCCATCGGTGATGCGATATGTGCCCGCGCTGTGCCACGCCATGCGGATCATCAGTCCTCCGTAATGGCCGAAATCGGCGGGCCACCACGCTTGCGAGTCCGTCATCAGCGCGCGCAGGTCCTTGATGACGGCCTTCAGGTCGAGGCGCTTGAACTCCTTCGCGTAGTCGAAATCCTTGCCCATCGGATCGGACAGGCTGGAATTGCGGTGGAGGCCCTCGAGGCTCAGCTGCTCCGGCCACCAGTCGCGGTTCGATCTGGTGTGCATGACCGGGCACTTGCCGGCGCCCTTGTCATCGGTTTTTGCGTCCATGTTTCTCTCCGATCGCGTGCTGTCGTTGTTCTCGTATCGTCTCTTAGTGCGTCATTTAGGCGACGGCGATCGATCAGGTCTAATCGTATTGCCTGGCCGGTATGATAAGTTTAGCTTATCGGCATGATCACGTTGCGTCAGTTGCGGTATCTCGCGTCGCTTGCACGGCACCGGCATTTTGGCCGCGCGGCGGCGGAATGCGCGGTAACCCAACCGGCGCTGTCGATGCAGATCCGTGAACTTGAGCGCGAAATCGACGCTGAATTGGTCGAACGGCGGCCAGGCGAGGTGGTGCTGACCGACACCGGCCTTGATGTAGCGCAGCGTGCCGAGCAGATCCTGGCCGCGACGCGCGATCTCGTCGATTTCGCGCGCCATCGCGAAGTCCTCGACGGATCGCTGAGGCTCGGCATCATCCCGACATTGGCGCCCTACGTTCTGCCCCGCCTATTGCCCCGACTGCAGGCGAAATATCCCCGGCTGCGGATAGAAGTCCGCGAAACGCAGACCAGATTGCTGGTCGAGGAGCTGGTTCGCGGCGAACTCGATTGCGTGATGTTGGCGCTGCCGGTCGAAGACGCCGATCTGGAGACGCTGCGCTTGTTCGACGACGCGTTCCTGCTGGCGGTGCCGGCTGCCGATGAAAAACCGTCGCGTGGGCGTATCGGCGTCGCCGATGTCGACCAACGCCGCCTCATTCTGCTCGAGGAGGGGCACTGCCTGCGCGACCAGGCATTGGCGCTTTGCAGTACCAGGCAGCGCGAGGCACCGGCGGGCCTCGGCGCCACGTCGCTTGCGACGGTGATGCAGATGGTGGCAAACGGTTACGGCGTGACGCTCGTCCCGGAAGTCGCAGTGGAGGTCGAGGCACGCGACGATCGCGTCAAGCTGATGCGGTTTGTCGACCCTGAACCTGGCACGGACGATCGGGCTCGCATGGCGGCACACCTCGCCGCGGAAAAATGATTTCGTGGCCTTGGGACAGATCGTCGGCCAGGCGCTTACCGGCGATTCACGTCAAAGGCCATTGCGCAAGGCAAAATAAAAAGGGCGGCACTGCGCCGCCCTTTTTCAAAGATGTGTCGCGCGGTTACTCCGCGGCGCCGCCTTGCGCGGCCTGTGGCTGATCGCCGCCTTGCTTGCCTTCGATGTCCTCGCCGGTGGCTTGATCCACCGCCTTCATGGACAGGCGCACTTTGCCGCGCTCGTCCACGCCGAGGAGCTTCACTTTCACCTTGTCGCCTTCCTTGACGACATCGCTGACTTTGTTCACCCGGCGCGATGCAAGCTGGCTGATGTGCACCAGCCCGTCCTTGGCGCCGAAGAAGTTCACGAAGGCGCCGAAGTCCATGACCTTCACTACGGTGCCTTCGTAGATGTGGCCGACTTCCGGATCGGAAGCGATCGACTTGATCCAGTTGATCGCCGCCTTGATCGAGTTCGCCATTGGCGGAGGCGACCTTGACGGAACCGTCGTCCTCGATGTTGATCTTGGCACCTGTCTTTTCGACGATCTCGCGGATCACCTTGCCGCCTGTACCGATTACCTCGCGGATCTTGTCGGTCGGGATCTTGAACATTTCGATGCGCGGAGCATGTTCGCCGAGTTCTGCGCGCGCCGCAGTGAGGGCCTTGCCCATCTCGCCGAGAATGTGCATGCGGCCGTCCTTCGCCTGCGCGAGCGCGACCTTCATGATCTCCTCGGTGATGCCGGCGATCTTGATGTCCATTTGCAAGGATGTGACACCTTGATCGGTGCCGGCCACCTTGAAATCCATGTCGCCGAGATGGTCTTCGTCGCCAAGGATGTCGGATAGCACGGCGAAACGCTTGTCCTCGAGAATGAGGCCCATGGCGATGCCGGCCGTCGGACGCTTGAGCGGCACGCCCGCATCCATCAGTGCCAGCGAGGAGCCGCAGACAGATGCCATCGACGAAGAGCCATTTGACTCCGTGATTTCCGATACCACGCGAATTGTGTAGGGGAACTCGGCCGGTGTCGGCAGCATGGGATGGATCGCGCGCCAGGCGAGCTTGCCGTGGCCGATCTCGCGGCGACCAGGCGCACCCATGCGTCCGGTTTCGCCGACGGAGTAGGGCGGGAAGTTGTAGTGCAGCAGGAAGGTCTCTTTATAAGTGCCCTGCAGCGCGTCGATGAACTGCTCGTCCTCTGCAGTGCCAAGTGTTGCCACCACCAGCGCTTGAGTTTCGCCGCGGGTGAACAGCGCCGAACCATGGGTGCGCGGTAGCACGCCGACTTCGGCCACGATCGGACGCACGGTTTTCAGATCACGGCCGTCGATCCGCTTGTTGGTGTCGAGAATATTCCAACGCACGATCTTGGCTTCGAGTTCTTTGAACATGCCAGCGACGGCCAGCTTGTCGTGCTGCGGTTCACCACCTTCCGGGAAAAAGTGCGCCATGACCTTTTCCTTCACGGCGGCGACTGCGTCTTGGCGGTCCTGCTTGCGCACGATCGAATAGGCCGTGCGTAGCTCCTTCTCGGCGAGCCCGAGGATTTCCTTCTCCAGCGCCTTGTTGTCGGGAACAACCAGTTCGCGCGGCTCTTTCGCCGCCTTTTCAGCGAGCTTGATGATGGCTTCGATCACAGGCTGCAAGTGCCGGTGTCCGAACATCACCGCGCCAAGCATGATCTCCTCGGACAATTCTTTGGCTTCAGACTCCACCATCATCACGGCATCTTGTGTGCCGGCGATGACGAGGTCGAGTTGGCTTTCCGGCATCTCGTCGAGCGAAGGATTAAGTACGTACTCGTTGTTGATGAAGCCGACGCGGGCACCGCCGATCGGGCCCATGAACGGGACGCCGGAAAGCGTCAAAGCCGCCGACGCAGCAACCATCGCAACGATGTCAGGATCGTTTTCCATATCGTGCGACAACACGGTGACGGTCACTTGCGTGTCGCAGCGCCATCCGTCGGCGAACAACGGGCGGATCGGGCGGTCGATCAGACGCGAGGTGAGCGTGTCCTTTTCGGTCGGTCCGCGCTCACGCTTGAAGTAGCCGCCGGGAATTCGGCCCGCAGCATAATATTTTTCGGTGTAGTTGACGGTGAGCGGCAGGAAATCGATGCCTTCCTTCGGCTGCTTTGCCGCGACGACGGCGGCGAGCACGGTCGTTTCGCCGTAAGTAGCCAGCACGGCGCCATCGGCCTGACGCGCGACCCTGCCGGTCTCGAGGGTTAGCTTGCGCCCACCCCAATCGAGTTCAACTCGATGCATATCGAACATTGTATTTTTCTCTCATGGTTTTCAGCGAGCCCCGAAAGCCATGAGCAAGACGGCGAGAAGCTGTCGCGTGTCACCGCAGCGCGGAGAGCAACAGCGTCTGGCGATCCTGCCATGGCGTTCGAACCTTGCCTTGTCGCAAGAGCGATTCTTATCGGCTCTTGCCAAATTGCCGGCCGCGCCTATCGCTGCCGGCTCAATCGAGCGAACGCGTTCACGCGTTGCTCTGCGAAGCGCGCCGGGCTCATAGGCCCTGCGCGAAATCAATCATCGGCGGATACCGAGCTTCTCGATCAAGCTCTTGTAGCTCGCTTCGTTCGTGCGACGCAGATAGTCGAGCAGTTGGCGGCGTTGTCCCACCATCTTGAGCAGTCCGCGACGGGAATGGTTGTCTTTGACGTGAGCCTTGAAATGCTCAGTCAGATTATTGATGCGCTCGGACAGGATCGCCACTTGCACTTCCGGCGACCCGGTATCTCCGGGCTTCTTGGCATACGTCTTGATTACTTCGGCCTTGCGGCCGGTGGTCACCGACATCGGTCATCCTTTCTTACGCACGGCTCTGCCCAACAGGCCGGCGAGGTTGAAAACGCGCTTGGGGACGATTTCGCCACGATCCAGTTCGGCCAGAGCCAGCAATCGGCCCGATACCGTGACATAGACTGTGCCGCGGAAATTGGGTGCGTCCCGTCCGCGCAACAAAACGGCCTGGCCTCGCTGAAGCCTTGCCGCGTCTGCTCCGCTGACGGCCAGCGCCGGGATGTCGTCCAGCGCGGTCTCAACGGGCATCAGAGCATCCGCGAGGCTCGCCTCGCCGGACGCGGCTCTATGGCATAGAGCCTCCAATTGTTCCAGCAAAATCATGGTTTTTTCGTCAAATGAGCCGACGGCGGCCCGCCGCAGAGCGCTGACATGGCCAAAACAGCCCAAAGCGCGGCCAAGATCGCGGGCCAGCGAGCGCACATAGGTACCTTTGCCGCATTCGGCCTCGAGCACCGCGTGGTCGGGATCAGGTGTGTCAACCAGCTCCAGCCGCGTGATCTCCACCGGGCGCGCGATCAGTTCCACCGTCTCACCATCGCGGGCAAGGTCGTACGCGCGCTCGCCCTCGATCTTGATTGCGGAATAACGCGGCGGCACCTGCGCGATGCAACCGGTAAAAGATGGCAGGAGCGAGCGCACCGCGTCGGCTGACGGTCTATCATCACTGCGCGCGATCACTCGGCCCTCGGCATCGTCGGTGTCGCGCTCTTCACCCCAGCGCACCGTAAAACGATAGAGTTTGCGGCCGTCCATGACGAAGGGAACGGTCTTGGTTGCTTCGCCGAGCGCGATCGGCAAAGCGCCGGACGCGAGCGGGTCGAGCGTGCCGGCATGGCCTGCGCGCTTCGCCTTGAACAGGCGCTTCATGACGCTCACGGCGTGAGTCGAGGTCATGCCGACAGGCTTGTCGAGAATGATCCAGCCGTGCACGTCGTACTTCTCACGCTTCTTCTGTTTCGGTCTGTCCTCGCCGCCGTTGCGATAGACAGGCGCGGGTGCTTCCGCCGGCTCGGCGGCAGGCGGACGAACCAGATTCTTCAAGGCTTCTTCGTTCACTTGCTGTCCTCGTTATTGTTCAGGTCGCGCTTTACGTCTGGAGAGCGCAACAGCTTGTCGATGCGCTCGGCTTCCGCGAACCGATCGTCGACGCGGAATCGGATATCGGGTGCGAACTTCAGATTGATGCGGTGGGCGATCTCCGCGCGCAGATGTTTCTTGTGGCGCTCGAAGGCGGCGACCACATCCTCGGCGTCGCGGCCACCCATCGGCATCACGTAGATCGTGGCGAGGCGCAAATCAGCGCTGACTCGCACTTCGGGAATCGTGATCATGTGCGCTTCGATAACGGGATCGTGCACATCGCCACGGGCAAGCATGTCAGCAAGCGCGTGCCGCACGAGTTCGCCAACGCGCAGCTGGCGTTGCGAGCCTCCGGCCGCAGGCTCGCGATGTTGTTTGTGTCGCATTGGCTTTGCCCAAATTACGTCTGTCATGGCCGGGCCTGTCCCGGCCATCTCGGTCAGGAGAGCACCAGCGGTGCTCTCCTTATCGGGTTGCGCGGGACGAGCCCGGGCATGACGGTGGAAATGGCGGAGAAAAATCAGCGCGCACGCTTGAGATTTGGACTCACAGCGAGCGTTGAATCTGCTCCACCCGATAACATTCGATTACGTCGCCTTGCCGCATGTCCTGGTAGTTCTCAAAGGCCATGCCGCATTCCATGCCGGCGCCCACTTCGCGCACGTCATCCTTGAAACGTTTGAGTTGCGATAGCTTTCCTTCGTGGATCACGACGTTGTCGCGGATAAGCCGCACATTGGCGCCGCGTTCGACCGTTCCGTCGGTGACTTTGCAGCCGGCGATCTTGCCGATCTTGGAAACGTTGAAAATCTCCAGGATCTGCGCATTGCCCAGCATTGTCTCGCGCAGCGTCGGCGGGAGCAATCCAGACATCGCCTTTTTAACGTCGTCGACGAGATCGTAGATGATGTTGTAGTAACGGATCTCGATGCCGGCCCGTTCGGCGGCTTCGCGCGCTTCCTTGTTGGCACGCACGTTGAATGCGATGATCGGAACGCCCGATGCCTCGGCCAGCGTGACGTCCGACTCCGAAATACCGCCAACGCCGGCGTGCAGCACACGGGCCGCAACCTCTTCGGTGCCGAGCTTGTCGAGCGCGCCGATGATCGCTTCGAGCGAGCCTTGAACGTCGGCCTTTATTACCAGCGGGAATTCCTTGCGGCCCGAGGTCTTGGCCTGCGCCATCATCTGCTCGAGCGAGCCACGCATACCGGTGGCACGCGCAGCGGTCTTCTCGCGTTTTTGCCGGGCCCGGTAGTCTGTCACTTCGCGGGCGCGGGCTTCATTATCGACGACGGCCAGGCGGTCACCGGCGTCCGGCGTGCCTGAGAAGCCGAGCACTTCGACAGGGGTCGAAGGTCCTGCGACCTGCACCGGCTCACCGGTGTCAGAGACCAGCGCTCGCACGCGGCCCCACTCAGCTCCGGCGACGACAATGTCGCCCGGATGCAATGAACCGCGTTGCACAAGCACGGTGGCCACGGGGCCACGGCCACGGTCGAGTTTGGCTTCGATGACGGTGCCTTCGGCCGCACGATTGGGATTGGCCTTCAGGTCGAGGATTTCCGCCTGCAAGCCGATCATTTCGAGCAGCTTGTCGATGTTCGTTTTCTTGATGGCGGAGACTTCGACGTCCACCACCTCACCGCCCATCGATTCCACCTGGATCTCATGCTGCAAAAGATCGGTGCGGACGCGATCGGGCTTTGCGTCGGGTTTGTCGATCTTGTTGATGGCGACGATGATCGGAACCTTCGCGGCCTTGGCATGATGAATGGCCTCGACCGTCTGCGGCATCACGCCGTCATCGGCGGCCACAACGAGTACAACAATATCGGTGACCTTGGCGCCGCGCGCGCGCATGGCGGTGAACGCGGCATGGCCGGGCGTATCGATGAAAGTAACCTTGGCCCCCGATGGCGCGGTGACCTGATAGGCGCCGATATGCTGGGTGATGCCGCCGGCTTCGCCCGCAGCCACCTCGGAAGATCGGATAGCGTCGAGCAATGAAGTCTTGCCGTGGTCGACGTGACCCATCACGGTGACAACCGGCGCGCGCGGCACGAGCTCCGCGGGATCGTCCGCGATATCAAACAGCCCTTCTTCCACGTCGGCTTCGGCCACGCGACGGACGCTGTGGCCCATTTCCTCGGCGATGAGCTGGGCAGTGTCGGCATCGATGACGTCGTTGATCGTTGCCATCTGGCCTTGCTTCATCAGCAGGCGGATGACATCGACCGCACGCTCGGACATGCGGTTGGCAAGGTCCTGGATGCTGATCGCTTCGGGGATCGTCACTTCACGCACAAGCTTTTCCTTCGGCTCGGCCGAAGCGATTCCCTTGAGTCGCTGGGTACGGCGGCGGAATGAAGCGACCGAACGTTCGCGAACTTCACCGGCGCTCAGCGCATTGATGACGGTAAGACGTCCGCGCTGCTTCTCGGCACCAACACGAGGCGCCGCCCGCGGTGCAGCGGCCGGACGGCCGGCGCCACGGCGATTGCGCGGTGCTTCCTCTTCGTCGGCTTCGAGCGTGAGGCGGGCTGCCGGGCCAGGGCGCGTAGTTTCTTCGCCTCCGAAACGCTTCTTGGCGACTTCACCGGCCTTGCGTTTTGTTTCTTCGTCGTGTTTGCGACGTTCTTCTTCACCGCGCTTGCGCGATTCGGCGGCTTCACGTTCGTTACGGTCCACTACCTCGCGACTTGCGCGGCGGCGTGCCTCTTCCTCGGCAATCTTTCGCTCTTCAGCCTCGCGGACGCGAGAATCGGCGAGGGCATGCGCACGGGCCGAGCGCTCTTCCTCGGTCAGCGTGCGCAACACGACGCCCGAAGGCTTCGGTTTGACAGCGTCTGAGTGCGCGAGACCGGAACTTGAAGCCGGTGCCGCTCTTTTGCCGGCGCCCGTGGGGGCCTTCTTTGCCTCAACTGGCGGCGGGGTTTCTACCTTCGCTTCGCCCGGTCCGCCGACAACCCGACGTTTGACCTTTTCGACCACGACCTGCTTGCTGCGGCCATGGCTGAAGCTCTGGCGCACGACGCCAGTCTCGGTACGTGGCTTGAGCGTCAGCGTCTTGCCAGAGACGCTGAGCTTCTTCTCGCCGGGGTTCTTGGTCTCGCTCATTCCGTACTGTGTCCTTATGCGCCGCCTGTCGGCGCATGCGCGCTAACTGCCTCTGGCGAAAGGCCGGCCCGGAAATACGTCAAACGCGCGACGCGCGAAAGAAAAGTTTCGCTTCCCGGCCCGGCAAGCAGGGCTGCATGTACCACATTTGGTCGGTTCAATGCCAAATCCAATTGGGCACCGGTAAACACGTCGATCGCCACGATTTCCGACGATTTTCCGGCTGTCTGGCGCCGCAGGGCGGCCTCCAGCTTGCGCTTGCCGTCGTCTCCTGCGTCGGCGGCGTGAATTAATGCCAGGAGGTCGTCCCGACCGACGGTCGCCTCCACCCGGGCAAAACCGCTGACCACGGCGCCCGCCTTGCCGGCAATCGCCAAAGCGTCGATGGCCGCACGTTCGATCAACTGATCCGTCCGTGCCGCGAGATCCCCGGCAATTCGCACGTCCCGCTTGAAACCGCGGGCGAAAACGTTGCGTTTGGTCGCGTCCTCGATCGCCGCGCGCGATGCCGTAATCCAGATGCCGCGTCCGGGCAGTTTACGTTTGACGTCGGGCACCACTTCCCCCGCTGGATCGAGCACAAAGCGGATCATCTCCGAAGCCGGTTTCAGTTCGCGAGTCAGCGCGCAGGTGCGTTCCGCCCCCGCGGCGACGCTTGTCGCCCCGCGATCGAGTTCGCTGTTCTGCGCAACTGCCAACATCATTGCTACCGTTTTACCTTTATGCCTGAGGCTGCGTGGCTTCTTCGGGAGCTGGGACCGCAGGCGGCGCAAGCTCCGCCTCGGTAATCCAGCCGGCCTTGACGCGCGCCTGCATGATCATGGCCTCGGCCTCCTCCCGCGACACGTCCAAGCCGTCGAGGAAACCCGGCTCGTGCTTTGTCTCGCCATCCTTGCGCTCGGTCCACCCGACCAGATCGTCGGTCGCGCAGCCGGCGAGATCTTCAACGGTTTTCACGCCGCTCTCGCCCAAAGCGACCATGATCTTGGTGGTGACGCCGGGCACATCCTTCATGGCGTCGTCCACGCCGAGCTCCTTGCGCTTGGTGTCGAGCTCGGCCTCCTGCGCCGCGATGTATTCCTGCGCACGCTCCTGAAGCTCGCGCGCGGTGTCTTCATCGAAGCCCTCGATGGACGCGATTTCCTTCTGATCGACCAGCGCGAGCTCTTCGATCGAACCGAAGCCTTCGGAAGCGAGCAGCTGACCGACCACTTCGTCGAGATTGAGCGCCTCAACGAAGACCTTGGTGCGGTTCTCGAACTCGGCCTGACGACGTTCGGATTCCTCTTGCTCGGTCAGGATGTCGATGTCCCAGCCGGTGAGCTGCGAGGCAAGACGTACGTTCTGGCCGCGCCGTCCGATGGCCAACGAAAGTTGTTGATCCGGCACGACAACCTCGATGCGTTCCTTGTCCTCATCGAGCACGACTTTCGCCACTTCCGCCGGCGCCAGCGCGTTCACCACGAACGTGGCGATGTCGGGCGACCACGGAATGATGTCGATCTTCTCGCCCTGCAATTCATTGACCACCGCCTGCACGCGCGAACCGCGCATGCCGACGCAGGCGCCGACCGGATCGACCGAGGAGTCGCGCGAAATAACGGCGATCTTGGCGCGCGAGCCGGGATCGCGGGCAACTGCCTTGACCTCGACGATGCCGTCGTAGATTTCCGGCACTTCCTGCGCGAACAGCTTTGACGTGAATTGCGGATGCGTGCGCGACAGGAAAATCTGCGGTCCGCGCGGCTCGCGCCGCACGTCATAGATGTAGGCGCGGATACGGTCGCCATTGCGGAACACTTCGCGCGGCAGCAATTCGTCGCGGCGGACGATTGCCTCGCCGCGGCCGAGATCGACCACGACGTTGCCGTATTCGACACGCTTGACGATGCCGTTGACGATATCGCCGATGCGATCTTTGTACTCGGCATACTGCCGGTCGCGCTCTGCCTCACGCACCTTCTGCACGATGACCTGTTTCGCCGACTGCGCGGCGATGCGGCCATATTCGAGTGGCGGCAGGGGATCGGCGATCGTGTCTCCGACCTGCGCGGCCGGATGGCGCTTGCGCGCCTCTTCGAGCGTGATCTGGTTTGACGGGTTCTCAACGGCCTCGACAACCAGCATGTGCCGGGTCAGGCGCAGATCACCGGTCTTCGGCTCGATCTCCGCGTGCACGTCGGTTTCGGCGCCGTAGCGCGAACGCGCGGCCTTGGCGATGGCATCTTCCATCGCCGCGATGACGATGCCGCGGTCGATGGCCTTTTCACGGGCGACGGCGTCTGCAATCTGCAATAGCTCGAGCCTGTTGGCGCTGACAGCCATAGCTCACTCTCCTCCTTTGGCGGCAGACCTGTGCGGCCGATGCCGTGATTGTCTCTCTTCGCGTCTCGTTTCCTTCCGCGCCTCACGCGCTTCGCGCTTGGCGGATTTCTCGCGCCGCAAGGCTTCGGTCACCAGTTCGTCGGTGAGTACCAGCTTGGCTTCGCTCATCTCTTCAATAGGAATCATAATCTCGGTCTCTTCGCCTTCCGCCGCGTCGTCGCGCCGGATGCGCGCGGTCTCGCCCTCGGTTCCGGCAAGCACGCCGCGAAAACGCTTGCGTCCCTGGATCGGCATGGATGTTTCGATCTTTGCGAGGTGGCCGGTGTAGCGCTCGAAATCGGATTTGCGCACCAGCGGCCGATCGATCCCTGGCGAGGAAATTTCCAGCCGGTAGGCGCGTTCGATCGGATCGGCGACATCCAGCACCGGCGAGAGCGCACGCGAGACCGCCTCGCAATCCTCGACCGACATGGTCCCGTCCGGGCGCTCCGCCATGATCTGCACGGTGCACCCTTCCGCACTCGAGACCCGCACCCGCACGAGCCGGTAACCCAGTTGCTCGATGACCGGCTCGACGATCGTCGCAACACGCGCCGGCAACCCCGGCTCGACAACAAGCCGTGGTTCGCTTGAAGCGGCGTAGGCCGCATCGGTCTGCAACGTGTCGCTCTCGGCCATTCGGTAACAAAAAAGAGCGGGCCCCGCGGGACCCACTCTCAAAACCCGGTCGGTTATGAGGGTGTCTTAAGTAACGCTGGAAATATAGCGATTTCATTGGCCCGTGCAAGGGCGGGAAGGGCTAACCCTTCCTTCAGAATCTGCACTTAAATTTGCGTAAAACCGGCGGTACCGGCCGGATTTTACCGCGTTTTGCAGGTTTCGTATGAGTGTTCCCGCCTCGCTCCTTCCCGAGCTGGAAGATGTTGTTCAGCACGGCTCGGCGGAAAAGCGCGCGGAGACGCTGCGCCGTATCACCGGTCTTTTTCTCGACGGCGCGCAAAACTTCCACGCGGAACACATCGCGCTGTTTGATGACGTCATCGGCTGCCTGATCGAGGAGATCGAAGCCAAGGCGCTGGCCGAACTCGCGCGTCGCATCGCGCCGGTCGTCAATGCGCCGGCCGGCGTGGTCAGCTCGCTCGCGAAAAACGATGATATCGCGGTCGCCGGTCCGATCCTCAAGCAGGCGAGGATCGCCGATCGCGACCTCATGTACATCGCGGAGAACAAAAGCCAGGCGCATCTGCTGGCGATGTCGACGCGTCAGCGCATCAACGAGGCGCTCTCCGACATTCTTGTCGAGCGTGGTGATCGTGAGGTGGCGCGTTCGATCGCCAATAACCGGCACGCTCAATTGTCGGACAACGCATTCTCGACGCTGGTGAAGCGCGCCGAAGAGGACAGCGTGCTGGCGGAGAAGGTCGGCATGCGCACCGACATTCCTCCGCGGCTGTTTCGTCAATTGCTGATGCGCGCCAGCGATGTCGTGCAGAAGCGTCTGTTGGCCAAGGCAAAGCCTGAAACCCAGACCGAGATCAGGCGCGTGCTTGCGCAGGTCACCGACGAGGTGGCAGCGAAGGCAGCGCCGCGCAACTATGCCGCCGCGCTTGCCACCGTGCGCGCACTGCACAGCCAGCACAAACTCAAGGAAGCCGACATCGCGGAATTCGCCAAGTCGGGAAAGTACGAGGAGACGATTGCCGCCCTGGCAATCCTGTGCGCGGTCCCCGTCGAGGTTGTCGACCGGCTCATGAACGGCGAGCGCGCCGATCCGGTTCTCATTCTCGCGCGCGCAAGTGGGTTCGGCTGGTCGACCGTGAAGGCGATCCTCAACGCACGTCCGGGGGCGAAACCCTCACCGCATGCGCTCGATGTCGCGCGCGATAATTTCGAACGACTGACTGTCACCACCGCGCAACGCGTGGTCCGCTTCTGGCAGGTCCGGCAGGGCACTGGCGACTAGTCACACCCGGCGGAAAACAAAATAAGCGGGACAGCGTCCCTCGCGTTTGGCTTTCGCTTCGTAGCGCGTGCCGCCGAAATCCGTCCAGGGTTTGCGCCAGTCGTCGGCACATTCGGCGGTCCAGACAAAATCCGTGGACCGGAAAACACGCGCAAGCGCGTAAGCCGCGTAGTCGGCGATGTCGGTAGCGAAACGCAGTTCACCATCCGTTTTCAGAATGCGCGCCAGTCGTCGCAGATTGTCGTCCTGGATAAAGCGTCGCTTCCAGTGCCGCCGCTTCGGCCATGGATCGGGGTAAAGCAGATCGAGCTGCGAGATCGAAGCGTCGGGCATCCAGTCCAGCAATTCGCTGGCATCGCCGAAATGCAGGCGGATATTCGTCAGCGTGCGCTCGTCGATTGCAACAAGCGCCTTCGCTACCGCATTGACGAAAGCATCGGTGGCGATGAATCCGATTCGTGGGTTGGCCTGCGCTTGCGCGATCAAATGCTCGGCGCCGCCGAAACCGATCTCGAGCCGCAGCGCATCGACCGGCACGGCAAACAGCGCGCGCAGATCGGCAGGCGCAGCATTGCTCAGGTCGAGCGCCAGCCGCGGCAGCAACGTGTCGAACAGCGCCGCCTGACGCGGCTTGAGCGAATGGCCCTTGCGGCGACCGAAAAAGGCGCGTTTCGCTCCGTTTTTGTCATCACCGCGCCGGCGCAATAGGCCGCGATCGGGTGATTCCGAATGATGTGGCACTTTCTCGTCCCCAAAGCGGGATCGCCGGGGAAAAGTCCCGGCGATCCAACTTAGTGCTTCGTTGCCGCTGACGGAACGGGGAGCCGGTCAGGCTGGCCGCCGTTACTTCACTGCGCTCTTGATCGCAGAGGCGAGGTCGGTCCGTTCCCAGGAGAAGCCGCCGTCTTTGTCGGGCGCGCGCCCGAAATGACCATAGGCTGCCGTGCGCTTGTAGATCGGCCGGTTGAGCTTGAGCGTGCGGCGAATATTCGTCGGGGTAAGGCGGAACAGCTCGGGGAGGACCTTCTCGAGCTTCTTCTCTTCGACCTTGCCGGTGCCATGCGTATCGACCAAAAGCGACATCGGGTCAGCCACGCCGATCGCATAGGCGACCTGAATGGTGCAACGTTCGGCAACGCCGGCGGCCACCACGTTCTTGGCGAGATAGCGCGCGGCATAAGCGGCCGAGCGATCGACTTTCGTGGGATCCTTGCCGGAGAAGGCGCCGCCGCCATGCGGCGCGTAGCCGCCGTAGGTGTCGACGATGATCTTGCGGCCGGTGAGGCCGCAGTCGCCGTCGGGTCCGCCGATCACGAAATTGCCGGTCGGGTTGACCAGGAAGTCGGACGGTCTCTGCGGCATCCAGCCTTTCGGCAGTGCGGATTCCACGGCGTCGGAGATCATCTCCTTGACGAGACCCGGGGTATATTTCTTGCCGTTGCGGCTCTGCGCATTGTGCTGCGTCGAGACCACGACCTTCGTGCAACCGACCGGCTTGCCGTCGACGTAGCGGATCGTGACTTGGCTCTTCGAGTCGGGTTGCAGATCGTACAGCTGGCCGGAGCGGCGTTTCTCGGACAGCACCTTCAGGATCTTGTGCGCGAAGTAGATCGGCGCCGGCATGAACGAGTTCTTCTCGTAGACCTCGCTCTCGGTGCAGGCGAAGCCGAACATCATGCCCTGGTCGCCGGCGCCTTCTTCCTCGCCGCCTTTCTTCTTCTTGGCATTCACGCCCATGGCGATGTCGGGCGACTGGCCGTGCAGCAGCACATCGACGTCGGCACCGTAATAGGAGAATCCGTCCTGGTCGTAGCCGATGTCCCTTACGACATCGCGTGCGATCTTCGTGATCAGCTCGCGGTCGACGACCGCCTTGTCACCGTGCTTGCGGAACAGCGGCGCCTGGCCGCGGCCTTCGCCGGCGATGATGATCTTGTTGGTGGTGGCAAGCGTTTCGCAGCCGAGCCGCGTGTTGACGAGACTGTCGTCGGCGATGCCGAGCTTGATGTCATTTTCCAGAAAGGCATCGAGCACTGCGTCGGAAATCTGGTCGCAAACCTTGTCGGGATGACCTTCCGAGACCGACTCGCTGGTGAACAGAAAATTGGTGTGAGCCACCGCTGCAACTCCTCGCGTGGCGCGGCTGTGCGCGCCGTGTTGTGTCCGGAGGTTTCTTGCAGTGACAGGGAACGAGGTCAAGATGCGGGCAACGGTGGGCAGATTCCACCGAATCGATGGGATTTACCCCCCGAAATCAGTCGATGCCGGCGATCTGCTCAACCAGATCCACGATGCGGCGGCGCAGCTTGCTGCTTTTGATGCGCATAAACGCCTTGGTGAGCGAGAGGCCATCTGAGGTAGCCAGGAAATCGGCGACGTAGCCCGGCGAGGGGGCTTCGCTCATGCCGCCGTGGTGACCTGCCGAGTGCGGTGCGCCTTCGAAGAAAAACGAAACCGGCACCTGCAGAATCTGGGCGATCTGTTGCAGCCGGCTGGCGCCAATGCGGTTGGTACCCTTTTCGTATTTCTGAACCTGCTGGAACGTAAGGCCGAGGGCGTCACCGAGCTTTTCCTGGCTCATGCTCAGCATCATCCGGCGCATGCGCACGCGCGAACCGACATGCTTGTCGATCGGATTGGGTGCCTTCTTGGCCATAGATTTCTCCCGAGCCCCAATTTTACGCGTAGTTGTCACAAGTGAATGCGCGAAAGCAATGTGCGAAGTCTCTGTAATCGGGAAATTGAGTGTAAATAAGCCGTCGATTTTCGCAGTTTTCCCATGATGAGTAAGTAATAGGCGCATGTAGAACGATGCGTGTGCAGGTTGCTCAAAGCGCGCAGCAACTTTCATATTGTATTGTTTGACTGCGCAATCTATGCGCGAAGTCTGCGTCGCCCGACGAGGATGATGCTGAGTACGAGCATGAGAACCACCGCATAACTGCCGTAGCGCGACGAGATGGTCGGCTCGATCGCGACGGGGAGACGTGAATCAAGCACGCCCTCAATGCCGAGCGGCAGCGCGGCGATGATTCGTCCGACCGGATCGATGACCGCGGAAATTCCCGTGTTCGCCGCGCGCACCAGCGGCAGGCCTTCGGCGATGGCGAGGACGCGCGCTTGCTGGAAATGTTGGAACGGTCCGGAACTGATGCCGAACCAGCCATCGTTCGTTACGTTGACGAGCCAGCCCGGTCGTTCGCCTTGCGGCACTGCCGCGCCGGGGAAGATGGCTTCGTAGCAGATGAGCGGCAGCATTTTCGGCGCAGCGCCGACATCCATTGCGCGGCGGCGATCTCCGGAAAGAAATCCACCAACGACCTTGGTGAGTTGCATCAGCCCGATCCGCTCGAGCAGTCGCTGGAACGGCAGGTACTCGCCGAACGGAACCAGATGCACCTTGTCATAAATGCCGCGGATCGAACCGTCGGCATCGATGACATAGATCGAGTTGTAGGCTTGCGGGTTGCGCGCATTTGCGTTGTCCGGCGCGCGCACCGCCCCGACGATCAGTTTTGTTGACGGCTTCAGCAAGGCCGCAATCTGCGCCAATGCGTCCGGCTCGCGCGTGAGAAAGAACGGGAACGCCGCTTCCGGCCAAATCAGATGCGTGAAATCACGCGCACCATTCGATTGCGGTCCGGTTGCGCGGTCGGAAAGACGCAAATAGCGGTCCATCACCTGCGCCTTGGCGGAATAGTTGAACTTGTCGTCCTGCGGCAGATTTGGCTGCATGATGCGCAGCCTCACATTGTTCACGAACTCGGTCGGATGCGACCAGAGTCGCACAGCGCCGTAACCGACGAGCGCGAGAAGAATCACAATGCCAATCAGCAACGGACGACGCGGATGTCGCGTATCGACCTTGTCGTCGTTGAGCACCGCAGGCGTGGCACAGATGGCGAGGCAGAGAAATGTCAGTGCCCAGATGCCGACCAGTGAAACGCTCTGCGCAAGCACGAGCGGCTGGGTGAGCGCGTAGCCGAAGGTATTCCAGGGAAATCCGCTCAGCAGGTGGCCACGCAACCACTCCGCCGCGGTCATTGCGGCGGCGAAGGCCAGTAAACGTTCCGGTCCGCGCACCCAGATGAGGCGCGCAACGCCAAGACCGAGTGCTGTGTAGAGCGCAAGATACGCTGGAAGTCCCGCGACGGCGATCGGCAGGAGCCAGCCGAATGTCTTCACGTCGACCAGGAAGGCGTAGCCAATCCAGTAGAGCCCGGCGAGGAAATATCCGAAGCCAAAACACCAACCCGCGAGCGCGGCATTCAATGGCCCACTCAGGCGTCCCGCGGCCGAACCGTCGACAAGCCAGATCAGCACCGGAAAAGTCACGAACAGAATAGGCCAAGCGTTGATCGGTGCGATCGCGAGTGCCGACGCCGCGCCGGCGAGGAATGCGATCATTGCGCGCCGCCAGCCGGCGGCGAGGATCACGGTGTGGGCGAGGCGAGTGATCGTCACGATCGCGGCGCGCCTGTTGCGGGGGTTGTATCCTTGGACGCGGATGCATCGTCAGCGCCGGTGGCAGGTGGCGCAGTGCTGCCCGGCGCCGCGTCCGCTTCCCGCCGGCGCGGTTCGCGTGGCCGCTCGCGGCGTTCCTTCAGGCGCGTGATGCGCACGCGTTTGACGCGTCGCGGATCGGCGTCGAGCACTTCGAACTCGAACAGCCCCGGTCCGGGAACGATCTCGCCACGGACCGGCAGGCGACCTGCGCGGGTGACGAGATAGCCGCCAATAGTATCGACTTCGTCGGCGGCGTCCCCGACGTCGAAGTCGTTGCCGACAGTGCCGACGACATCCTCTATCGTGGCGCGCGCGTCGGCGACATATGAACCGTCCGGTTGCTGCGTTATCGTGAGCGTCTCCTCGTCATCGTGTTCGTCGGCGATCTCGCCGACGATCTGCTCGACGATGTCCTCGATCGAAGCGAGACCATCCGTGCCCCCATATTCGTCGACCACCAGCGCCAGATGGATGCGCGTGGCCTGCATGCGCGCCAGAAGATCGATCACGCGCATTGACGGCGGCACGAACAGGATCTCGCGTACGATCTTGGTGGCGGACAGGGGCATGGCGAGATTGACGGCTTTGAGATCGAGGCCCGCGGGCAGCGGTTTCTTGCGCTTGGCGTTCTTTTCCGGATCGACCGCGGCGCGCGCGGTCATGAAAGCGATGAGATCGCGGATGTGCACCATGCCCACGGGGTCGTCGAGAGTGTCGTTGTAGACAACGAGCCTTGAATGCGAGGCACCTTCGAAAACGCGCACCAGCTCGCCGATGTTGATGTCCTGCTGGACCGCAACGATATCCGCGCGCGGAACCATGACATCGCCCACCCGGCGTTCACGCAGCCCGAGAATGTTCTTGAGCATCCGGCTTTCTTCCGGCGAGAAGCCGGATTCACCGGGACTCATGACATCGAGGATGTCCTTGAGGTCGGCACGTACCGTGCTCGGCTTCCAGCCGAACAACGCGCGCACCGCACGCAAGAACCAGTTTCCGCCGCCTTCCGGGGTGGGGGGTACGGGTACCGGCAGATTACGCGGCTCAAATGGTGCGCCGCCGGAACTCGAACTGGATGGATCGCTGTCAGGCATGGCGGTCACGCGTTGTCGGATTCCCGCGCGACATACGGATCGGGCATGTTGAGGCGCATCATGATCCTGCTTTCGAGTCCTTCCATCTCTTCGGCTTGCGCGTCGGTCTCATGGTCGAAACCGATGAGGTGAAGAAAACCGTGCACCGCGAGATGTGCAAGGTGATGAAGGAAGTCCCGGCTTTCATCCCTGGATTCCCGTTCGAGCGTCTCGTAGGCAATGACAATGTCGCCGAGCAACTTATCGCCTTGACCAACCTTGTGACCGGAAGCCGGGAACGACAGCACGTTCGTCGGCTTATCAATTCCACGCCAGTCGCGATTGAGCCTGGCGATTTCCGAATCGTCGGTGAGCAAGATACTCACTTCGCCGCTCTCTGTTGAGAGCGCCCCGGCGGCAGTGGTAATCGCCTCGCGGATAGTCTGCTCCGCCAGCGGCTGCGCGTTCCACAGCGGCGATTGCACTTGAATATCGATGTGCGGCGGGGATGTACGCCGCTCCGGCGCTGGCCTCATCCCTTTGCCTCGCGTGCCGGCGTCCCGCGGTCATAGGCCTCGACGATACGCGCCACCAATTCGTGGCGGATCACGTCTTCATGGGTGAACGCGACATGGCCCACGCCTTCAATCCCGGCGAGCAGTTTCACCGCTTCGGCAAGGCCCGAGGTCTGGCCGTGCGGCAGGTCGACCTGACTGGGGTCACCGGTGACGATCATGCGGCCGTTTTCGCCAAGCCGCGTGAGAAACATCTTCATCTGCATCGACGTGGTGTTCTGCGCTTCATCGAGGATGATCGCTGCGTTCGAAAGCGTACGTCCGCGCATGAAAGCAAGCGGCGCGATTTCGATTTCACCGGCCTGCAAGGCGCGCTCGACGATGCGCGCATCCATCAGATCGTAAAGTGCGTCGTAGATCGGCCGCAGATAGGGATCGACTTTCTCGCGCATGTCGCCGGGAAGGAATCCGAGCCGCTCGCCCGCTTCGACGGCGGGGCGTGACAGAATGATGCGATCGACTTCCTTGCGCTCGAACATCTGCACGGCCTGCGCAACGGCGAGCCATGTCTTGCCCGTGCCAGCGGGACCCGTGCCGAATATCAGCGAGTGGCGCTTCAACGCACGAATATAAGCGTCCTGTGCCGCGGTGCGTGCACGCACCGGGCGCTTGCGCAGATTGATTTCCTCAAACGCCGGGCGTGGTGCGGCAGGGTCGTAGTCGAAGAGCGACCCCTGCGCGATGGCCTGGCGGATGGCGCCTTCAACATCGCCCTGGCTGAGATCGTGGCCGCGCTTGAGTTGCTCGTAGAGCCCTTCGAGCACCCGGCGCGCCTGTTCACAGGCGCCGCGTGAACCCTCGATAGTGACGTGATTGCCGCGCTGCTCGGCGACAACACCCAGGCGGCGTTCGATCAGCGCCAGATTCTGTCCGTATTGTCCGAACAGCACCGACGCCAGCTTGTTGTCCTCGAACGCGAGTACGATCTGTGCGGTTGCCGTTTCATCGGAAGCGGCTGCGGGTGGGATTACGGAGTCCGTCGTGCGCAAGGGTGTTTCAAGCTCCTGTCACAGCAAAGGCGCGCGCATGTTTTTCGTCGGCCAGGGCGCCGAAAAGACTGTTGGTTCCGACCTCGGTCACACTCACGCGCCTGACCGAACCGATAAGGTTCGCCGGCGCCATGACCTGGACCGCCTGCAAATAGGGTGAACGGCCGACGAGCTGGCCCGGTAGCCTGCCCGGCTTTTCCAGCAGGATGTCCATGTCGCAACCGGCAAAGCCGGCATTGAATGAGCGCTGATGACGCGTGATGACGGCCTGCAGGCGCTGAAGACGTTCGGCCTTCTCGTCCTGCGGCACCTGATCGTCCATATCGGCTGCCGGTGTGCCGGGCCGCGCCGAATACATGAATGAATAAGCGCCAGCGAGGCCGACATCTTCGATCAGCGACAGCGTCTCGCAAAAATCCGCTTCTGTTTCACCGGGAAAGCCGACGATGAAGTCGGACGTGAATGCAAGATCGTTGCGGGCCGCACGCAGACGCTCGATCACCTGCAGATAGTCGCGACGCGTGTGCCTGCGGTTCATTGCCTGCAGGATACCGTCGGATCCCGACTGCACCGGCAGGTGCACATAGGGCATCAGCTCCGGTAGTTCGGCATGGGCCGCGATCAGATCCTCGCTCATGTCGCGCGGATGGCTCGTGGTGTAACGCAGACGAAGAATGCCAGGTACCCGCGACAGCCGCTGAAGCAGTTTTCCCAACGATGCAGTCGTGCCATCCACGTCGAGCCCGTGATAGGCGTTCACGTTCTGGCCGATCAGCGTCACCTCGCGCACGCCGGCATCCGCCAGCCGCTCGACTTCGGCAACGATTTTTTCCACTGGCCGTGAAACTTCGGTGCCACGCGTGTAAGGCACGACGCAAAACGTGCAGAATTTGTCACACCCTTCCTGGACGGTGACGAACGCCGAAATACCGCGTCTGGCAATGGCCTCGCGTCTGGGCTCGGCCAGTGCCTCGAACTTGTCCTCGATCGGAAATTCCGTGTCGACGACTTTGTCGCCACGTCGCGCACGCGCAATCATCTCCGGCAGAGCGGTGGTAGTTCTGCGAGCCGACGACAAGATCGACAGCGCTCGCGCGACGGATGATCTCCTTACCCTCGGCCTGTGCCACGCAGCCGGCGACCGCAATCGTCATGCTGCGCCCGTCGCGCGCGGCGGCTTCTTTCATCTCGCGAATGCGGCCGATCTCGGAATAGACCTTCTCGACCGCCTTTTCCCGGATGTGACAGGTGTTGAGGATGACGAGATCGGCGTCCTCGGGACTTGCGGTCTCGGCGAACCCTTCGGGTGCCAATGTGTCCGCCATACGATGCGAATCGTAGACGTTCATCTGGCAGCCAAAGGACTTGATGTGGACTTTTCGCGGGTTGCTCATGCCGTTTTCGGTTGCGGTCCAATCTAACCTGTCATGGCCGGATTTGTCCCGCGAGACCATATATTTGATTTTACAACGAATTTAAGACCGGTCCGTCGGCTGCCAACAAGAAATGCCGTCAGGACGCGGACTCAACAGACATTGGCCGCCCGCGCAAGGCGGTCACGAGAAGCTGCCGCACGGTTCCTTCGAGCCGTTTGCTCATCGCCTTGCGATCCACATCGCGGTCGGCAGGAACGGGGTCGCCGTAGGTGACGACTGCATCGACCGCGCCCCGTTCGATGAACGCCCTGATGTGCGGCATGAAGTCGAGATCGCCGTACCAGGCAACCAGTGGCCGGTGCTGGCGCCCCATCGGAAGGCCATGTTGCCCGATGTATGTGATCGCCATCGGTTGCATCAAAATACTTGGGCCCCCGCCTTGGTCCTCGATCGCACCGAGCAGCGCGGAGCGGAACGGCAGGACACGGTTGCCGTCACTCGATGTTCCTTCGGCGAAAAGGACGACGGATGTGCCCGAGGCCACGCGGTTGATGATTTCACTCACCGCGTCACCGGTCTGGTGACGGCGTCCGCGATCAACGAAAACCGTGCGCTGCATTTTTGCGGTTACCCCGACCAGCGGCCAGCTCGCGACTTCGCGCTTGGCGACAAAGGCGACCGGCGTAATCGAGCCGATGACGACGATGTCGATCCAGGACACGTGGTTTGAAACGAACAGCACGGCGCGGTCGCGCACCGGATTGCCGACGACGCTGACGCGGATGCGTAACAGGGCGCAGAGCACACGATAGTAATTCGAAGCGATGAAGCCCCAGCCGGGTAGGTTGAGTTTCCCGAGCAGCCACTGCGCCGAAATCAGGATCGGCGTCATCGTGAAAAAGAAGATGCCGATGAAAAGCGCGCGCAGCATCAGCGCTTGGTCTTGTCGTCGCTCAGTGGCACCGCGTAGAGCTCGAGCCGGTGGTCGACAAGCTTGTAGCCAAGCTTCCGCGCCACCTCGGCCTGCAGCCGCTCGATTTCCTCCGATTGAAATTCGATCACTTCGCCGTTGCGCAAATTGATCAAATGGTCGTGGTGGATGTCGGGGCTTGTTTCGTAGCGCGCGCGACCGTCGCGGAAATCGTGCCGCTCGATGATGCCGGCATCCTCGAAGAGCCGCATGGTGCGATACACGGTCGAGATCGAGATGCGATCATCAACCTTGACGCACCGACGATATAGCTCCTCGACATCGGGATGGTCATCCGACTCCGCCAGCACGCGGGCGATCACACGCCGCTGCTCGGTCATGCGCATGCCCTTAGCCGCGCAGAGCGACTCGATGTTTTTCTTTTCGGCGATATTTCTGCCCGCGGTCACGGCGTATTCCGGATGTCTGTACGGCTCGGCATCGCCGGCTTTCCTATCATATTGACCGTGTCGGGCATGTGTCCATCATGCCGTCATAAAAGATCGCGTCGCAGCACCAGAGCCGCCGCGGCTTTTCCCCCGGACCCAGGATAGTAATTGGGGCGTCGCGAGACTTCACGGAAGCCGGCACGGTGATAGAGCCGGATTGCCGGGTCATTGTGCTCGTCGACCTCCAGAAAAACGGTACGCGCGCCGAGGCCGGCGAGGCGACGCAGATGCAAATCGAGCATCCGGCGCGCGACCCTGCGACCGCGCTCACGTCCGGCAACCGCAACCGACAGGATCTCGGCTTCGTCTTCGACCAGCCGCGACATGATGAAACCGGCAAGTCTCGTACCGGTCATCGCGCGGTGTGTGAGCACGTGACGATCGATCAGCAGGCCTTCGACTTCCTGTTCGTTCCAGCCGCGTCGGAACGAAACGGCATGCAACGCGGCGATCGCGGACGAATCGCGCGCGCCGGCTTCCGACAGTGCCGGCTCACCGCGCGAAAAAAGGTTGCCAAGAAAACCGATCATCGACGCGCCAGCTGCACGGCATCCTGCGGATGTGCATCTGCCGCGCGCAGGTACAGCGGCTTCGGTGGAGTGTCGGTATCGGTTGCGGCGGCGCCGAGTCGTGCAACCCAGTCGATGCGCGGCGCCGCACGCTGCTCGACGGCGCTCGGCGCGCGTTCGCTGGCGGGCCACGCGGCCGCCAGCTTGCCGGCCGCGGTGCCGACGATGCGTGGCGCGCCGCTCGTCGAGACGCGCAGCGCCTCGCGCAACGGCGTGACCCGTGGCGAAACGACGGTCCGGCCGCCCGGCCCGAAGACTTGCAGATAGACGTGGTCGTGGCGTGCATCGATCGCCGCGACCACCGGAAGCGAATCGTCGGCCGCGATGAACGGCGCGGCAAAGGCAGCGAGCGTCGACAGGCCGACGGCCGGCTTGCCAGCGGCGAGAGCAATTCCACGCGCCGCGGCGATTCCGACGCGCAGGCCCGTGAAACTGCCAGGCCCGGTGGTCACCGCGATACGATCAAAATCGGCGAAGTCGAGTTGCGCGCTTTGGAGGATTCGCGCGATGAGCGGCATCAATGCCTCGGCGTGCCCGCGCTGCATCGGCAATGATTCCTGCACGCGCAGATCCGCGCGCGCTGTATCGAGCACGGCGACAGAACAGGCTTCGAGTGCGGTATCGATGGCCAGAACACGCATTCGGCAATTGTAGCATTAAATTTCATCGCGACCCGGCCTGGTGCCGGTCATCCGCGGTTTTGCCGCGGAAATTGCGATTACATCGGCCGGACTTCGACCACGTCAGGGACGAAATGGCGCAGCAGGTTCTGGATCCCGTGCTTCAGGGTCGCGGTCGAGGACGGGCAGCCCGAGCAGGCCCCCTTCATGTTGAGATACACGATGCCTTCCTTGTAACCACGGAAGGTTATGTCGCCGCCGTCTCCGGCGACGGCCGGACGCACGCGCGTCTCGATCAGATCCTTGATAGTGGCCACCGTCTCCGCATCCTTGGCGTCGAAAAATTCCTCGGTCTCGGCTTCCGAAGGTTTTGCGTCCGCGGTCAACAGCGGCGCCCCGGACATGTAGTGCTCCATGATGGCGCCGAGGATCGCCGGTTTCATCTGTTGCCAGTCACCATCGGTCTTGGTCACTGAAATGAAATCCGAACCGAAGAAAACGCCGCCGACGTGCGGAATGTCGAACAGGCGTGCGGCAAGCGGCGATTGCGTTGCGGACTGCTTCGAGGGCATGTCCAACGTGCCGCTTTCGAGCACGTTGCGTCCCGGCAGGAACTTCAGCGTCGCGGGATTGGGCGTAACTTCGGTCTGAATGAACATCGGGTGCACTCCTTGCCAAAGACGGGTTCAAGGCCCGCAGGCAGCGAAACTATAGCTGATAGATGGCGACTCTGCCCGTCCCGGTCAACTGGCGCGGTGCGAGCGCGGTTAAATCAGGAACTGGCGTCGATATCTTCGTCGCTCAGATGGCCCGGAACGATCGCCACCGGGATCGGGAAGTCGCCGGCGGTCTTGGCCAGATTGGTGACGAGGGGCCCAGGGCCGTCCTTGCCGGTGCCGGCAGCCAGCACGAGGATGCCGATATCGGCGTCCTCGTCGATCAGCTTGACGATTTCCTCTGCCGTATCGCCTTCACGGACCACGCGATCGGGTGTGATCCGTGCGATCTTTTTCGCCCGCGCCGCGAACTTGTCGAGGGCGGCATTTGCCGCCTCCTGCTGCTCGGCCATCATGATGTCGGCCACACCGAGCCATTGCTGATTGCGATCGCCCGGTTCGATCACGCGTAACATCACGATCTGCGATTTGGTGCGGCCAGCGCGTTTCGCCGCCCAGTAGACCGCGCGGTCGCATTCTTCGGTGTCGTCGATGACCACCAAATACTTTCGCTTGTGGCCGGCCTCGTAGCTGCGACGCTTGATGCTCATGGTGCGGATGGTGGCACGCCGGCTGGCGCGCCGACAAGGCGGGAGTACCGCGCTGCAACTAGCGGCGCACGAAACCGACGATATCCTTGACAGCCTTCATGGTTTCGGCGGCGATCGCCTGCGCGCGCTGCGAACCGTCGGCCAGGATCGAGTCGATATGGACCGGGTCCTGAACGAGCTTCTTCATTTCCGCGCCGATTGGCCCGAGCTTGGCGACCGCGAGGTCGACCAGTGCCGTTTTGAAGGTAGAGAATTGCCCGCCGCCAAATTGGCCGAGGATTTCGGCTTTGCTGACCCCCTGCAGCGCCGCGTAGATGCCCACCAGGTTGTCGGCCTCGGGGCGCGGCGCCAGTCCCTTTTCCTCGCTCGGCAGAGGTTCGGGATCAGTCTTTGCCTTGCGGATCTTCTGCGCGATGGTGTCGGCGTCATCGGTCAGGTTGATGCGCGAATAGTCGGAGGCTTCCGACTTCGACATCTTCTTCGATCCATCGCGCAGCGACATCACGCGCGTCGCGGGTCCTTGGATGAGCGGCTCGGGCTGCGGAAAGAACGCATCACCATAGCCGTGCGCATGGATCGATGCCGCGAAGTCATTGTTGAATTTCTGCGCAATGTCGCGCGACAGTTCGAGATGCTGTTTCTGGTCCTCGCCGACGGGCACATGCGTTGCGCGATAGACGAGAATGTCGGCGGCCATCAGGTTGGGATACACGTAAAGCCCGACCGAAGCATTCTCCCGATCCTTGCCGGCCTTTTCCTTGAACTGCGTCATGCGATTGAGCCAGCCGATACGCGCGACGCAATTGAACACCCAGGCAAGCTCGGCGTGTTCGGCGACCTGGCTCTGGTTGAAGATGATGTGCTTCCTGGCGTCGATGCCGCAGGCAATGAACGCAGCTGTCACCTCGCGCGTGGCGCGCGGCAATTCGCTCGGGTCCTGCCAGACCGTGATGGCGTGCATGTCCACGACGCAATAGATGCAGTCATAGCGATCCTGCAGGGCGACGAACTTGGTGATCGCGCCGAGATAATTGCCGAGATGCAGGTTGCCGGTCGGCTGTACGCCCGAAAATACGCGTTCCTTGAACGCCATCATCCGCCCTCTTCGATTGCGCGCGGAGCCATGCCACGGCGAAGGCGGGCGGTGCAAGGGCCTTACGCGCGCGAGCGTATTTCCGAAGCGATTTCCCGGAGCCTTGCAACGCCAAGCAGGTGTAGCGCAGCGCCGTAAATGACGAGGCCAAGCAGCACCAGGGCCAGCAGCATGATGAGACGGCCAAACGAGGAGGTCTCGGCCGCCGGAAACGTGCGCACGACAGCGAGGGCGCCAAAACCAATGGCGAGCCCCATGGCGACGGTGGCTGCTGCGATCCGGGGCAGCCTGCGCCGGGCCTCCTGATCGAGCCACAGCCAGCCGCGCCGATAGAGAACGGTGCCGAGCACCGCGGCGCCGACCCAGCCGGAGGCGGCGAATGCCGTCGCCGCACCTGTATGGCCATAGTGAGGAAACAGGAGCACGCCGCCGACGATTGCGGCAGCAAGGCCGCACAGGGCTGCGAACATAGGCGTTCGGGTATCTTCATGCGCAAAGGACACGGCGCCGAATACTTTTTCAAGGACGTGGCCGGGCAGTCCGGCGCTGATCGCCGCAAGCGCGGCAGCGACCGCGACCGTGTCCTGCGGGCCGAATGCTCCGCGTTCAAACAACCCGCCGGCAATCGGTTTGGCGAGCAGCGCAAACGCCGTAGCGGCCGGAAGCGCGAGCCCGAGCGCGACTTCATAAGCACGCGACTGAGCCGCGGCGAGCGCGCGATCGTCTCTGGCGGCCGCACTTGACGCAATACGCGGCACGATCACCGCCGCGATCGCGACTGACACCACGCCGAGCGGAAGCTCATAGAGCCTGTTCGCGTAGTACAGCCACGACACCGCCGCCGGAGACGCCGACGCAATGGCGGTTATCGCAATCAGTTTCAGTTGCGGCACGCCAGCCGCGATCAAACCCGGCAAAGCGCGTCTGAAGAATGTCTCGGTCTGGTCGGCAACGTGTGCGGTGGGACGTTGCCAGCGCCTGCCGCTCCAAAACCACACCGTCATCGTCAAGGCGAGTTGCGCGAACCCGGCAACGCTGATCGCGAAGGCGAGCCAAGCGGTGGCGTAAAATTGCTCAATGGCTCCATGCGGCAGCATCGCCAGCGCGACGATCATCGCGAGGTTGAACAGGATCGTGCTGATGGCGACGGCGGCCACCCGGCCTTCGGCGTTGAGCGCCGCAGCGATCACCGCCACCAGTCCCACGAGCACGAAGTAGGGCGCGACCATGAACAGGAGAAACGCGGCCAGCGACCGGCGTTCCCGATCAAACCCCGGCGCGATGACGGCGATAACGGCGGGAGCGATGAAAATCACGAGCAAAGCGATGAATCCGGCGATGCAGAACATCGCGAGCAAGATCCGCCACGTGAAACGATTGGCGTTGCCCGTGCCATCCTCGCCGCCACGCAGCTTGAGCCAGATCGGCACGAAAGCGCTGTTGAGCGCACCTTCCGAGAGGAGGCGGCGGAAAAAATTCACCACCTGCAGTACGGCAAAGAAGGCTTCCGATTGCGGCCCCGCGCCCAGCAGTGCTGCGATCCAGGCGTCGCGCAGATAGGCCAGCGATCGCGACATCAGGGTGCCGCTGCCAACCGTGGTGATATCGCGCGCCAGCGACATGAAGTGATTCCCCGCGCGCTACTCTAGGCCGGTGGGCTGGCGCCCGTCACCTGTGAAGCGCTCGAGCTTGCCGCCGCGCGTTCCGCCGATATAGTGCGCGCGCCATTACGGGGATTGCACATGACTTCCGTTCGTTACGACGTACTCGGCATCGGCAATGCGATTGTCGACGTCATTGCCCGCGCTGAGGACGATTTCCTCGTGAAGCAGGGGATGCAGAAAGGCGGCATGGCGCTGATCGATGAAGCGCGCGCGCAGGCCATCTACGCGGCGATGGGGCCGGCGGTGGAAAGCTCGGGCGGATCGGCAGCCAACACCATTGTCGGCGTCGCCAGCTTCGGTGCGCGGGCGGCATTTGTCGGGAAGGTCAAGGACGACGAACTCGGTCGCGCATTCGCCCACGACATCCGCGCAGCCAATGTCGCCTTCGACACGAAGGCAGCTAATGGCGGGCCGTCGACGGCGCGCTGCTACATCATGGTGACGCCAGATGGCGAGCGCACCATGAACACCTATCTCGGCGCCGCGCAGGACCTCAAGCCGGAGGATATCGACGAGGCGCAGGTGGCAAGCGCTGCGCTCACTTATCTCGAGGGATATTTGTGGGATCCGCCGCGTGCGAAAGAAGCTTTCGTGAAGGCGGCGGATATTGCGCACAAAAACGGCCGGCGCGTCGCACTGACGTTGTCCGATGCCTTTTGCGTGGACCGCTATCGCAACGAATTTCTCGATCTGATTCGCAAAGGTACCGTCGACCTGATGTTCGCCAACGAGCGCGAGCTGCATAGCCTCTACGAGACCTCTGACTTCGACAGCGCGGTGAAGATATTGCGCGATGATGCAAAACTTGCCGTGGTAACACGCAGCGAAAAGGGCTGCGTGGTCGTGTCGCGTGATGCGGTCGAGACCGTGGCGGCAGAACCGGTTGCGCAGGTCGCGGACGTCACCGGGGCCGGCGATCTTTTTGCGGCAGGTTTTCTCGTCGGATTGGCACGCGGCAAGGATCATCGTACCGCCGCGCGGTTAGGTGCGCTTGCGGCCGCCGAAGTCATTCAGCACATCGGCGCTCGCCCGGCGGTGTCATTGAAAGCGCGCGCGGCCGAAAACGGACTGCCGGTATAGAACGCCTTTTCGAGGATCGACGGACGAATTGCGTGAGATGCCGTTCCAGCAGCTCATGTCGCCGCGTTTATGCGGGCTGCAAGGTCGGCACTTGATAAATGTGAGGCGCGGCCACCGACAAGCGATCGGTAACCAATTGGTAACCGAACGTAGTTACCGATTGATGAACGACCAATCGGGGACGTATGGCCATGGAAAAGCGTAAGCCGAATGAGGCTGCCGATGGCGAAGCGGTAGCAAATCCGGACAGCACACCAGAACAACCGCGCCGGATCGATTTGCCTGCGGTTGAATCTCCATCGATCTCGCCGGTCGAGTTGGGGCAGGCGACCGACTCCGTTGCGGCGCCATCTCCCGAGGAGGCAGAAATATCGTCCGCCGGGACCGCGCCTGGCACTACATCTTTCAGCCTTGTCGAATTCACCGCGCCAAAGCGTCCTCGCTTCACATTCCGTCCACGCCACAAACGTTACGCGCTGCTCGCTGCATCGGTGGCGATCGCTGCTGTCGTTGGTGCGGTTACCGGAGCGGCAACCACGGGCGGATTCTCCAAGGCGCCGCCTGTCGACGTCGCCGCCATCGAAGAGAACAAGGCGATGCAGCAGTCCGTTGCGCGCCTCACCAAGGAAATCACCAGCCTGAAGGCCACTCTTGATGCTGCCAATCGTTCGGCATCGAGCCAGATTGCCAAGATCAGCGAGCGGCTCAATCGCGAAACAACAAATGTCACAGGATCCGTGCCGCCGCAGACGCAGGCCGCGTCAGCCGCGCCGCTACCCGCTGCCCGGGCTGAAACCGCCGCCGCTGCAATGCAGTCGCGTCTGTCGATCGTACCCGACTGGACGATCCACGATACGCGCGATGGTTTCGTTTACGTGCAGGGACACGGGGACATCTATCAGGTCGTTCCGGGCGCGCCGCTGCCTGGCCTCGGTCCGGTCGAACAGATCAAGCGACAGGACGGACGCTGGCTGGTCGTGACGCCAAAAGGCATCATCGTGTCGATGCGCGATCGCCGTTATTTCGAACAGTTCTGAACGCTCTCGCGAGGCTGCGACAAACTGGCGGCGCCTTCGGGCGCCGCTCTTCATTTGCGCGTGAGCCCGGTAGCAAGGGTCAGAAAACCATGCCAGATTT
Organism: uncultured Alphaproteobacteria bacterium; assembly: GCA_963707615.1. GTDB lineage: Bacteria > Pseudomonadota > Alphaproteobacteria > Rhizobiales > Xanthobacteraceae > Pseudolabrys. Next base: position 165,600 of record CAVPQT010000004.1, on the reverse strand, counting down.
CCGCGCTCAGTTGCGCGGATAGTTCTCATGCGTCACGCATCATCGATCCTTGTAGCAGCGGTTGTGGTTGCAACCACGACGTTAGCTCACGCGCAAGGCGCCGCGCCTCCGGCGGGCAAGCCCGAGATGACGCAGAGCTGCCCGGGCCTCATCGCTTCGCGCCCCCCGTTTCTGCAAAATGCCGCCTTGCGGCTCGCCGCGCTCGAACGCGACCAGGCCCGACTGACTTACATCGGCCATTCGACCTTTCTGATCGAAAGCCCACAGCTGGTGCGAATCGCCACCGACTACAATGACTATGTGAGACCGTCGATTGTGCCGGACATCGCGACCATGAACCACGCACACTCGACGCACTACACGCTCGCGCCGGACCCGAGCATCAAATACGTGTTGCACGGATGGGCGGACGATCAGAAGCCGGCCCGCGTCGATGTGCAATATAAAGATGTGCGCGTGCGCAACGTGCCGACAAATATCCGCACGTTCGAAGGCGGCACCGAAAGGCACGGCAATTCAATCTTCATCTTCGAGATCGCGCAATCTGTGCATCGCGCATCTCGGGCACCTGCACCACACGCTCACGCAGCAGCAGCTCAACGAGATCGGACGTGTCGATGTCGTCTTGGTGCCTGTCGACGGTTCGTACACGCTTGACCTCGATGGCATGGTTGAAGTGCTGCACGCACTCAAGGCGCCGCTGATGATTCCGATGCACTATTTCAGCGCCTACACGCTCGATAATTTCCTGCAGCGCGTCCGGCAGGATTGGGATGTCGAAATGGCGCAGATACCATCATTGGTGGTGTCGAAGACAAATCTCCCGGCAAAGCCGAAAGTGATTGTCCTGCCTGGACATTGACTTAGGTCGTTAATCGCGCCGTTTCCGAACAAGCACGGATTACCAGCCGCCAAATTGCGGCCGCTATTAGCCATTTATCAACAGCGCCAGTTGACCCAGCGGAACGAATGATTACTTGTCGCGTTGCTGGATCGCTCTTTTTCAGAGGTTTGAGGATTTTTCATGGTTCAGACTTGGAGCAATTGGAAGCGATTTCCCGACGCGCAAAGCGGCGAACACGTCGAAGCGCCGATCGGTCCCGGCGTCTATGAAGTTCGGCATACGATGACCGGCCGTGTTGTGGCTTTCGGTCATTCCGCAAACGTTGCGAACGCACTCGCCGACCTGAAGCTGAATGGTGGTGTCAGTGCATTCAGCCGACTCTTCCGCAAGCCGCCGTTGGTTTCGCATGTCGCTGATCTCGAGTATCGCACGTGCGCGGCGACAAGCCGCGCGGAAGCCAAGACCGCGGCGCAACGTCTTCTGGGCCTACGCCAGACCGCTTGGCGCCGTCGCATGGACACGGGCTGGGCGACTCGCCCTAACTGATCTGTCCAGCAACTGAATTTGCGGCCGGCCATTGGGCCGGCCGTTTCTATTTGGGGCCCGGAGCGCGGCTTTCTGTCCTCGGCTGACTTCGTATAAAGTCGGTTTGCGCAAGAGGGACAGACGCCCATGTTGAGCATCCAACAAAACGATCTCATTACCCGGACCGGTGCCGGCACGCCGGCGGGAAGCTTGTTGCGGCGCTATTGGCAGCCGGCCGCATTGGTCGACGAACTGTCCGGCAATCGTCCGATCAAACCGGTGCGTCTGTTGGGTGAAGACCTTGTCATCTTCCGGGACGAGCGCGGCCGTTACGGATTGATCGCCCGCCGTTGCCCGCACCGCGGCACTGATCTCGCATACGGTCGGCTCGAGAACGGCGGCTTGCGTTGCGCATTTCACGGCTGGCTGTTCGATATCAACGGCAAGTGTCTCGAAACTCCAGCCGAACCGGACGATAGCAATCTCTGCGCCAACATCAGGCAGAAGTCGTATCCGGTGGTGGAGAAGAGTGGGATCCTGTTCGCCTATCTCGGACCCGGCGAGCCACCGGCGCTTCCGCATTTCGACTGCTTCATTGCGCCCGACAGTCACACGTTTGCGTTCAAGGGCATGATCGATTGCAACTGGCTGCAGTCGCTCGAAGTCGGCATTGATCCGGTCCACACCTCGTTCCTGCATCGTTTCTTTCACGATGAGGATCCGAGCCAGGCCTATGGAAAATTATTCCGCGATACCTCGCGGGATTCCGACATGCCGATGTCTCGCATCATGCGTGAGTACACGCGCCCGCGCATCGAAGTCGAGCCGACCGCGTTCGGTTTCCGGCTGGTGACGCTGCGGCAGATCAGCGATCGCAGCACGCATGTCCGGGTGACCAATCTGATGTTTCCCAATGCCTTCATCCTTCCGATGAGCCGGGAAATGACGATCACGCAGTGGCACGTGCCGGTCGATGACGAGAAGCACTATTGGTATGCGATCTTCACGAGCTTCGGCGCGCCGGTCGACAAAAACGAGATGCGCCGCCAGCGGCTCGAGCTCTACCAGTTGCCCGATTACATCCCGAACAAGAACAAGAACAACGATTACGGCTTCGATCCGCACGAGCAGGAGCACGAGACCTACACCGGAATGGGTGCCGACATTAACGTGCACGACCAGTGGGCCTGCGAGTTGATGGGCGCGATTCAGGATCGCACGACCGAACACCTCGGCACGTCCGACAAGGCCATCAGCGCCTATCGAAAATTGCTGCGCGAAGCGATTGAAAAGTCCGGCAAGGGCGAAACGCCGATCATGGTGCTCGATCCGAAGCAAGCTGCGAGCATCACCGGCCCTGCCGCCATCGACGGCATCGGTCCTGCCGAAGATTGGCAGGGCTACTGGCAGAAGAGCGAGTCGAGCAAGCGCCAAGCCGCAAGCTGGACGAACGGAAACTGAAGATGTTTTGCCAACCCGGCCATCACGACTGAAAGGCCGGCGATGAATCCGCGTCCGCGTAAGCTCTCGAGTTTTGTCGATCGCCACGGTTTGTGGACCAGCGCGCAGGCCAAAGCCGCCGCCGAGGTCGAGAAGATCATCAAGAAAGAAAAGCTGGAGGTCGTGCGCTTCTCGTTCGCCGACCAGCACGGGGTGCTGCGTGGCAAGACCTTGCTCGCATCGGAAGCACCGAGCGCGATGCGTGCCGGCGTAACCATGACGACAACGCTGCTTGCCAAGGATACTGCGCACCGCACCGTTTATCCGGTGTTCACCCCCGGCGGCGGCTTCGCGATGGCTGAAATGCAGGGCGGGGGCGACTTTCTGATGGTCGCCGACCCGTCGACCTTTCGCATTCTGCCGTGGGCAAACAAGACGGGCTGGATGCTGTGCGACATCTATTTCGGCAACGGCAAAGCGGTGCCGTTTTCGACCCGCGCGCGATGCAAGGATGCCGTGAATGCGTTGGCGAAAGCCGGGTTCAACTTCCGGGCTGGTCTGGAAGTGGAATTCCATCTGTTCAAGCTGGAAAATCCGCGCCTCTCACCAACCGACGCGACCTGGCCGCCCGAGGCACCGCAAGTCAGTCTGCTGACGCAGGGCTACCAGTATCTGACCGAATCCCGCTTCGACATGCTCGATCCGGCGCTCGAGATCCTCCGGCATGGCATCGAAAAGCTCGGCCTGCCGCTTCGGTCGGTCGAGATCGAACTTGGCCCAAGCCAGTGCGAATTCACGTTTCGGCCCGAAGATGGCCTCGCCGCTGCCGACAGCATGGTCCTGTTTCGGGCCGCGACAAAACAAATCGCGCGTCGCAACGGCTACCTGGCGAGCTTCATGTGCCGTCCGGCATTTCCGAATGTCATGTCGAGCGGCTGGCATTTGCATCAGTCGCTGGTGGAAACGAAGACCGGCCGCAACGCCTTTGCATTTGATCACCCTGATGCGCTGTCCACCGTCGGCCGTTACTACCTCGGCGGTCTTCTCGCCCATGCGCGTGCCGCGGCGGCGTTCACCACGCCGACCGTCAACGGCTACAAACGCTACCGGCCGAACTCGCTCGCGCCAGATCGCGCGATCTGGGCGCGCGACAATCGTGGTGTGATGATCCGTGCGCTCGGACAGCCAGGCGAGGCGGCGACCAGACTGGAAAACCGCGTCGGCGAGCCCGCCGCCAATCCCTATCTCTACGTGGCGTCGCAGATTTATTCCGGTCTCGATGGTATCGCGCGGCGGCTTGATCCCGGCCCGTCGGCGGACACACCCTATGAGACCGTCGCGGCGCTGCTGCCGAAAAATCTCGAGGAGGCTTTGACTGCCCTGCGCGCCGATGACGTATTCCGGGCGAGCTTCGGCACGGCATTCGTCGATTACTATGCGCACATCAAGTCGGCCGAAATGGAGCGCTTCCGGAAAGAGGGGGGCGACCACCCGGAGGTCACGGCCTGGGAGCAAAAGGAATATCTGGACCTGTTCTGATGCCTTACGCGGTCACGTCTGACGAAGTGAAGCTCTATTACGAAGAGGTCGGCCAGGGTACGCCGATTCTGTTCGTGCACGAGTTCGCCGGCGATCATCGCAGCTGGGAGCCTCAGCTGCGCGAGTTCGGCAGGCGCTATCGCTGCATCACCTACGCAGCGCGCGGATACAAACCATCCGACGTGCCTAGCGATCCGGCGGCCTACAGCTACTTGCACGTCATGCGAGACGCGCTTTCGGTGCTCGATCATTTGTACATCGACCGCGCGCATCTCATTGGGCTGTCCATGGGCGGCTATACCGCGTTGCAGGTCGCGCTCAATCATCCTGGACGCGTACAGTCACTCGTTCTTGCTGGCACGGGGTCGGGGAGCGAGCGTTGGTATACTGAAGACTTTCACAAGCGCTCGCGGGATCTTGCCGTGCAATTCGAGAAAGTGGGCTCGGCCGCCGTGGCGCAAACCTACGGCCGGAGCGCCAGCCGCATCACCTTCGAGATCAAGGATCCGCGTGGCTTTGCCGAGTTTTCCCGCCAACTCGCCGAACACGATGCGCAAGGGTCGGCGCACATGTCGCGCGGATTCCAGGGCGCGCGTCCATCGCTCTACGATTTCGAAGCAGACATCCGGAAACTGGAGATGCCGGCATTGATTATTGTCGGTGACGAGGACGAGCGATGTATCGAGCCGGGCTTTTTTCTGAAGGAGACACTCAGCGCGTCCGGCCTGGCGATTCTGCCGAAGACCGGACACGCCGTTAACCTCGAGGAGCCCGACCTCTTCAACCAGCTGGTGGGTCATTTCCTCGCCCGGGCGGACAACGGCAACTGGTTACCGCGCGATCCGCGCACGCGCGGAATTAAGCCGCCGTAGCCTCTGGAACCTCGTCGCGCTTCCGCTCATTTTATCGAGGGCGAAACTGGTTAAGAGGAGCATTGCCGATGCTGAAATGGGCTCTGATTTTCCTCGTCATCGCCGTGATCGCGGGCATTTTCGGGTTCAGTGATGTTGAGGCGGCCTCGGCCACCATCGCGCAATGGCTGTTCGGGATATTCGTGGTGCTGTTCCTCGGCGCGTTAATCATTGGCCTGACCCTTGGCGCCAAACTCACGTCATAAGAGTAAATTTGCCGCGATAACTATGCCGGGACTTTCCGGGTACCTCCCGGAGCTTTCCGGATATGATCGCCACGGTTTTCAATTCAGGGTGTACTCATGCGTAAGATCGTATTGGGAGTCCTGGCGTTAGGGCTGTTTGTGTCGCTCGCGGGCGCGGCTAACGCCGCCGATACTTACCGCGGTTCGTCTGGCTGGCGTTCGCATCATGTCTGGTATGGCAGCGATTGCTGCCGTCGCGGCCAGCCCTTCGGTCCAGGCATTCGCGTCGCCGAGCAGGTCCCTTATTGCGGGGACTGCGACAATCTCATCGGCCCGAACTTCTTCCGTAACTCCCAGATCCGCTACATCGGCTACCTGCCATGGACGCGCGGCTGCGCGCTCGGCGGCTGCTATGGCAATTTCGCCGACTACGGTGGTTGCTATTGGCGCGAAACGCGCGTGCCGGACGGTTACGGCGGTTGGGTCGTCGAGAAGATCTGCAACTGAGCCGGGACGGCGTCGACGTCAGACGTCGACGCTCGCCGTCAGCGCATTGTCCTGGATAAATTGCCGGCGCGGCTCGACGAGGTCGCCCATCAATTGGTCGAAAAGCACATTGGCCTCATCGACTTCCTTGATGCGTACCTGCAGCAATGACCGCGCATTGGTATCGAGCGTGGTCTCCCACAACTGTTCCGGGTTCATCTCGCCCAGGCCTTTGTAACGCTGCAATGAAAGACCTTTGCGTCCGGCGCCGACCAGCGCTTCGAACAAGCCGACGGGCCCGTGGATCGCGATGGATTCATCCTTGCGACGAAGCATTGCGGGCGGCGTTGGCCGCGGAAACACCTGCTGCAGCGAAGGCGCAAACTCATCGAGCTTGCGTGCATCGGCTGAGCCGATCAGCGCCTGATCGATGACGGCGACTTCCTTGACGCCGCGGACCGTACGTTCGAAATGGAAGCCGTTCTCATCGAACGTGCCCTTCCAGCCACGTTCGGTTTCCTCTTCGAGGGCATCCAGCCGCTTGGCGATGTAGTCGGCCGCTGCCGCGCCCTTCTTTGCGTCGCTGGTGACGCCCGGATTGAGCACACCGGCGATCGCCGCCTGCTCGATCACCTTGCGATTGTAGCGGCTGTGCAGGCCGGCAAGGATGCTGCGGATCAAACGCGCGTCGTCGGTGAGTTTCCGCAGGTCTGCCCGCGAGCGTTCTTCGCCGGAAGCGAGACGAAGCACCGCGTCCTCCAAGCCCGCCGCGATCAGGTAGTCCTCGAGCGCGCGTTCGTCCTTGAGGTATTGCTCAGACTTTGCGCGGTTGACTTTGTAGAGTGGCGGCTGCGCAATGTAGATGTGTCCGCGCTTGATCAGCTCTTCCATCTGCCGGAAGAAAAAGGTCAATAGCAAAGTGCGGATGTGCGAGCCGTCCACGTCCGCGTCGGTCATGATGATGATCTTGTGGTAGCGCAGTTTGTCCGGGTTGAATTCGTCGCGTCCGATTCCTGTGCCGAGCGCTGTGATCAGCGTGCCGATTTCCTGGCTCGAAAGCATCTTGTCGAAGCGTGCGCGCTCGACATTGAGGATCTTGCCGCGAAGCGGTAGCACGGCCTGGAATTCCCGGTTGCGGCCCTGTTTGGCGGAGCCGCCGGCGCTGTCGCCCTCGACGATGAACAGTTCAGACTTGGCGGGGTCGCGCTCCTGACAGTCGGCGAGCTTCCCGGGCAGCGAGGAAATATCGAGCGCGCCCTTGCGACGGGTGAGTTCACGCGCCTTGCGTGCGGCTTCGCGCGCCGCGGCCGCTTCAACGACCTTGCCAACAATGACTCTCGCTTCCTGCGGGTGGATCTCGAACCAGTCCTGCAAAGCCTGGTTGATGACGTTTTCGACGACGGGACGCACTTCCGAGGAAACAAGCTTGTCTTTCGTCTGCGACGAGAATTTCGGGTCGGGCACCTTGCAGGAAAGAACCGCGGTCAGGCCTTCACGGCAATCGTCGCCCGTCAGCGCAACCTTTTCCTTGCGCGAAGAGCCGGCGGTTTCGGCATATTGAGTGATCTGACGCGTCAGCGCGCCGCGGAAGCCGGCGAGATGGGTCCCGCCGTCGCGCTGTGGAATGTTGTTGGTAAAGCAGAGCACGCTTTCGTGGTAGCCGTCATTCCACCACAGAGCGCATTCGACCGTGATGCCATCGCGCTCGACCTTGATCATGATGGGGGCCGGGATAAGCGAAGTCTTGTTGCGATCGAGAAACTTCACGAAGGCTTCGACGCCGCCCTCGTATTTCATTTCTTCGCGCTTTTCGACAGCATGCCGCTGGTCGGAAAGGACAATGGCGACGCCGGAATTCAGGAACGCGAGCTCGCGCAGGCGGTGCTCAAGCGTCGCGAAGTCGAACTCCACCATCGTGAACGTTTTCGGCGAGGGGAGGAATGTCACCTCGGTGCCACGTTGGTTCTTTGTGTCGCCCTTTGCCTTCAGCGGAGCCTTCGCGACACCGTCGCGGAACTCCATGAAGTGTTCCTTGCCGTCGCGCCAGATCGTGAGCTTCAGCCAGGTTGAAAGCGCATTGACGACCGATACGCCCACACCGTGCAACCCGCCGGAAACCTTGTAGGCGTTCTGGTCGAATTTTCCGCCGGCGTGCAGCTGGGTCATGATGACCTCAGCCGCCGATACGCCTTCGCCTTTGTGAATATCGGTTGGAATGCCACGCCCGTTGTCACGCACGGTGCACGAGCCATCAGGGTTGAGTGTCACCGCAACTTCGGTGGCGAAACCGGCCAAGGCCTCGTCGATGGCATTGTCCACCGCCTCGTAGACCATGTGATGGAGGCCGGATCCGTCGTCGGTGTCACCGATATACATGCCCGGCCGCTTGCGCACGGCATCCAGGCCTTTGAGGACCTTGATCGACTCGGCGTCATAGTCGGACGGGTTTTTGCGGGCTGGTTCAGCCATTAGGGACACCCTCGAATCGGGTGAAAAAATGAGTTGGAATGAGAGGTTGGTCTGACACGAAACGGGGGTCACGTACAGGGCAAAGTCAGTTGCTATAATATGTTGATCTAGCAGCGTTTTTTAAAGGGGTGCGGTCTCAAAATCCCCACTTTTTTCACCCCGTTTTTGCGCCGAATTAGCGCCCGCTGGGCGAGGGGTTTCCGGCCCGTCTTCGCGCTCAAAGAAAGGGGAAAAATCAGCCCGGCGATTTTCGCTTCGGCGACAGCTCGTGCGCCGAGCGATCGGGTCGCCGCAGGTGATGGAACCGCGGCTCGTAAGGAGGGATCGGTGTGCTGAATGCCGCGAGGCCAGCGGCCAGAATCTCAACGCGCTCAAGGTCCGCATGCGTTCTGTCGAACGCGCGACTGAGTTCGCTCTTCACTCGATCAATTGCCGCTTCCGAACTCATGACAGCCCCTGACGTGCCTATACACAGATAAAGGCGAACGCTCGGTGATGGTTCCTGTTATCGAAAATTTGATCTAGTTGCGATTAACGAAATGTGAGGGGCTAGTTCTGGAACCGCTTCCCTGCCGGTTCCACTACGCCGTTGCGAACAACGAACACCTGCGCGCGCCCGATAATGTCACCGAACGCGGCCGGATCCGCTCCGGTCATCCAGACTTGCGCGCCCAGTGAGGACAATGCGTCGTAGAGCGCGGCTCGTCGCGCCGGGTCGAGATGCGCCACGACTTCGTCAAGCAACAGCAGCGGTGCAAAGCCAGTCATCTGCTTGATCAAACCGGCATGGGCGAGCACGAGGCGAATGAGCAGCGCTTTCTGTTCGCCCGTTGAGGCATCGGCGGCGGGAATGCTTTTGGAGGCGTGACGCACGGCAAGATCCGACAAATGCGGCCCATCGAGAGTTCGTCCCGCCGCGGCGTCGCGCGCGCGATTGTCCTTCAGCAGCGTGCGATAACGGTCCTCGATCTCGATCGCGCTGTGATTGGGCAATAGCTGCTCCATCCAGCCCTGCAATTCTATTTCCGCCTGCGGAAATTCCGGCGCCTGTGCCCGTGCGGCGGCAAGCGTGGCCGACAGGCGAGTGACGGTTTCCGCCCGCCCCGCGGCAACCGCCACGGCGACCTCGGCGGTTTCATGCTCGATCGCGTCAAGCCAATGCGAGTCGCCGGGAGAATCCTCCAGGAGGCGGTTGCGTGAACGCAGCGAACGCTCGAGAGCCGCGACCCGGCTCGAATGCTGCGCGTCGACTGCGAGAACCAGCCGGTCGAGGAAACGACGCCGCTCGGAAGCGGGACCATTGAAGAGCGGATCCATGGCCGGTGTCAGCCAGACGACGCGCAGGTGATCGGCAAACGCGGTCGCCGATCCGACGCTTTCGCGGTCGATGCGACAGCGGCGCGCGGGCGTAGCTTCATCGTTGGCGGGCGGTTCGATGCCGGTGCCCAGCGTTGCAAGTCCGAGCATGCCTTCGATTTCAGCGGAGACGGCCCATGCACCGTCGCCCTCGGTGAAAGCCAATTCTTCCATTGTCGCACGGCGCAATCCGCGCCCCGGCGCAAGAAGAGAAATTGCCTCGATCAGATTGGTTTTCCCGGCGCCATTGGCGCCTGTCAGCACCACCGGCCCGGCGCGGTCGAGCGCAACCTGCGCGGCGTGATAGCTGCGGAAGTTGGTCAGTGTCAGACGTCGAATAAAGGCGGCGGTCATTGATACTCGTTAGGCCCGCGCCGGATATCAGTGTCGGGCAGTGCGCAATATCAAAGACGCCGATGGCCGGGACAAGCCCGGCCATCGAAATGCAAACGCGCCTTGCCGGCTAAACCCGCATCGGCATCAACACGTAGAGCGCGCCTTTTGCGTCCTTGTCCTGGATCAAGGTCGGCGAACCTGGGTCGGCGAGCTTGAGTACGGCGACTTCGCCCTCGATCTGGGCGGCAATGTCGAGCAGGTAGCGCGAATTGAAACCGATATCGAGCGGGTCCGCAGCATACTCGACTTCGATCTCTTCCGTCGCGCTGCCGGAGTCGGGGTTGGTTACCGACAGCACAAGACGCCCGCCGGTGATGGATAACTTGACCGCCCGTCCGCGCTCGCTCGACACCGTCGAGACGCGATCGACGGCGGCTTCGAAGTCCTTCTTGTCGACGACCAGACTCTTGTCATTGTTGACCGGAATCACCCGCGCGTAATCGGGGAAAGTGCCATCGATCAGCTTCGACGTGAGCACCACATTGCCGATGGTGAAGCGGATCTTCCCGGTGGAAAGCTCGATCGCGACGTCTCCTTCGCCGGTCTCGATCAGGCGCTGGACCTCGCCGACTGCTTTGCGCGGCACGATGATGCCGGGCATTCCCGCGGCGCCTTGCGGCAGAGGCAGATCCACCTGGGCAAGGCGGTGTCCATCGGTTGCCACCGCGCGCAAGGTCGGAGACTTCGCGGTGCCTGCGGTGTGCAGATAGATGCCGTTGAGGTAGTAGCGCGTTTCCTCGGTCGAGATCGCAAACTGCGTCTTGTCGATCAGGCGTTTGAGATCGGCGGCGGCGAGCTTGAAGGAATGGCTCATGTCGCCAGCGGCGAGGTCGGGGAAATCGCTTTCCGGCAGTGTCTGCAACGTGAAGCGTGAACGACCCGCGCGCAATGAAAGCACGGCGCGGTCACCCGATCCTTCGAGCACGATCTGCGCTCCGTCGGGCAGCTTGCGCACGATGTCGTAGAACATGTGCGCCGGCACGGTCGTCGAACCGCCGGGGGAGACCTCGGCCGCTGTCGAGTCGGTCACTTCCAGATCGAGATCTGTCGCTTTCAGACTCAACTTGCCGCGGTCGGCCTTCACCAGGACGTTGGCGAGAATTGGAATGGTATTGCGTCGCTCGACCACGCGATGGACGTGGCCCAGCGACTTCAAAAGTTCTGCACGCTCTACGGTAACTTTCATGAAAATCCCGCTCCGGCGCCCTCGAAACGACCCCTGAAACCAGGCGCAACGGCAAGCCGGCGCTCGCGGAATGCGAAGCCGGGGAGCAAAGGTGGCGAAAGCGCGCGTTTTTCGCAAGGGCGCGTTTGAGGCGCGGTGGCATATCCCCAGGCGTCCACACCCTCCACACAGCAAAAAGGCCCCGCCCGAACCGTGGACGGGGCCTTTTCTCCGATTGTAGGCGCCAGCCTATTCCTGCAATTGCCGTTTCAGAAATCTCGATTTCCTCCGCAAGGGCCATGTCGTTGCCGACCAAGCCTTCGATCTTGCGCACCGCATGGAGGACTGTCGTGTGATCGCGTCCGCCGAAACGCCGGCCGATCTCCGGCAGCGACCGCAAGGTGAGGGTCTTTGCGAGGTACATCGCGACCTGTCGCGGCCGCACGACATTCGCGGTGCGTCGCGACGACAGCAGGTCGGAACGGCTCACATTATATTGGCGCGCCACGACCCGTTGGATGTCCTCGATCTTGACCCGCTTCGGTTCCTGCGGACGGATCAGGTCGCGCACCTCGCGTTCGGCCATTTCGAGCGTCACGGCATGACCGGTGAGCTTGTTATGGGCGAGCAGGCGATTGAGCGCACCTTCGAGATCGCGGCCATTGTGGGTGACGGTCTTCGCAATATAGCCAAGCACCGGCAGGGGCACGTCGAAGGCCGGGTGATGCGCGCGCGCAGCCAGAACGCGCGCCTTGAGAATTTCAAATCGCAGCTCTTCGCCGAGCGGCCCCATCTCGACGACCAATCCGCCGGCGAGCCGAGAGCGAACGCGATCATCGAGGCTCTCGAGATCGGACGGCGGGCGATCGGAGGCGATGACCACCTGACGACCGGCGTCGATCAGCGCGTTGAGCGTATGGCAGAACTCCGCCTGGGTCGATTTGCCTTGCAGGAACTGCAGGTCGTCGATCACCAGAACGCCGATTCCACGCAGGGCTTCCTTGAAGGCGAGGGCGGTCTGCGTGCGCAGCGCGGAAACAAAGCCGTACATGAACTTCTCGGCCGTAAGGTAGAGCACCTTCCGCTCACCCGCTGCGTTGCCGGACCAGGTCACGGCCTGCAACAGATGCGTCTTGCCGAGGCCCACGCCCGAATGGATGTAAAGCGGATTGAACATCACCGGGTCGCCACGCTTGGCGCTTGCGACCTGTTTCGCGGCGGCATGGGCAAGGGTGTTGGAACGGCCGACGACAAAGGAATCGAATGTCAGGCGCGGGTCGAGCGGTGACCCGCCGAGCGCTTCATGCACGCTCGGGTCGCCCGCCATCAGCGGCCGGCCGTTTCCATTGCCATTCGCATAGCGCGTGCCCATGTCGCCGACGCCAACGTCGGGCTTAATCTTGGGCAACATCGCGGACTTCAGGACTGCCGAGCGTACGATCAACTCGACGCGGGTGACCTTGTTGTCCTGGGCCTGCCAGCAGGCCAGAACGCGTTCGGCATAATGCGATTGAATCCAGCTTTTGAGGAAGCGGGTCGGCACTGACAGGCGTACCGCACCCTCCTCGATCGCTTCCAGGTCCATGCGCGCGAACCAGCTCGAATAGACGTCGTCACCGACCTCTGCGCGCAAGCGTTCTTTGACCCGCGACCAGCTTTCTTGCTCCCCGTTCGACATTAATTTGTTCTCGATCCAATTTATAAGGTTGCGCGGACTCGGTTACTCCGGCCTGACAGCACACTGCCAACACGCCGGCAACGGGACGCAACAACACTCGCTTGATGATCTGGAGATGCGTTCTCCACCGCAGTAGCAAGGTCCGGCGGGGCGCATCGACGAAAAGTCGAGGAGCGTTGCGCCTTCAGCCCACGGGTGGCGGAGTAGCGCCTCGGGTTCCGACCGCGAAAGCGGACGCCGTACGGGACGTGTGACGGCTCAAATCGACGATGTATGACAACGAAGCTGACCGACCGGAAACACGGGTCTCAGCGACACATGAACATGTATTGGACGACACCCATCCGACGCCAGAAAAATTGGTCGCCGACACTGTCCCTGCGCCTGTCATGACATCACCCCTCGAATGACTTCGGGCTTCCGCCCTGTGGTTTTGTTTTTACGTCTATCGGTGCAGGCCGTTTTTTAAACTTGAGTGCTGCAACCGAACTCACTCTTAAATCGAATATTGCTCCAACGCTTTGACGCAACCGACCAGACACTTACGACGGGCAAACCAAAGGCGTTCTCATCCACTGATGAGCGTGAAGTGGAACCTTGTTTCTGAGCGCGCGCGTAGAATTCCCGTGCGTGTTTTTGAAGATACACGAGCGAAGGTCGGTCGCAATGAAATTTGCGCACGGGGCGGTAAGCGAAACCACAATTCAAGCAGGTGTGGCGGTAACGCCACTCTTCCGCTTGACCCAACGTGTTGGAGTCTCGCGAATTTTCGACGCTGAAAAACTCTATTGGAGACGCTAAAACGCCAAAATAATTTAGAAATTACCGGTTGCCAAAAAAGCCTGTCACATATGCGTTTTTCGGGTCCCTGAAACGCTTTCCTGTTAAGTCTTTATCTTCCCGGAAAAAAATCTGTTCGAATTTTTGGGTAACTCCCACTTTGAAAAGCCCGTTGCTACCGACGTCGACGGGTGATGGGAGGAGAATTCGATCAATAATTCCGCGGCGAGCAAATTTCTCTGACGCCGCGATGACGATTTGACTACATCGATACTCCGACCGAACGTTAAATGTCGGCTCGGTGCATGTCTTTATACATGTATTCTCAGCAGAATATTCCGAGATACATAAATTCTAAGGAAAAAATCTCAGTGCGCTGATATCGCCGACGCTACTTGCCGAGTTTCGCAATGCGATGGGCGAGACGCGAAACTTTCCGGCTGGCATTGCGCTTGTGAACGACGCCGCGCTGCGCCGCGCGCATGATCGCCGGTTCAGCCGCCTTGAACGCAGCCAGGGCCGCGTTGCGATCACCGCTTTGGATCGCTTCTTCGACCTTGCGCATCGAATTCCGCAACATCGCGCGGCGACCTTTGTTCACTTCGGTGCGGCGCGCGATCACGCGCGTGGCTTTGCGGGCTGACTTCGTATTGGCCATCACTCTCTCATTCGCAGCTGGTGCTTCCGGCGGATGCGCGCGAAAGCAACTAAGATTTACAAGAAGTTAGGGGCGGTGACACCGGTCGCCGCCAAGGCTGAGGCTTATAGAGAGCCGACACGCGGGCGTCAACGTCCGCGATGGCCTGTCTCAGGCCACGCGCTTGGCGCGCACCGCATCGTGCCCGGCGATGACCGATGCTCGATCGGCAGCGGAGAACGGCGCCAGCGGAGGTCTCACCCGCGACAAGCTCGGCTCGCCATGAATATGAGCGAGCAGCGCCTTCACGCCTGGGACCAGGGCCTTGCCGTCGAACAGCTTGCGGATCGTGACAGCCGCGTCGAGCGCGGTCGTATCGCCCTGGCTCCAGGCCCGTGCGCAAAGATCGGCATTGAGATTGGCGGTCGCGGAGATGCATCCGGCGAAGTCGCCACGCCGCGCCTCGAGCAGACAGGCTTCGGTCGAAGGGAATACCGCAAAGCTCTTCGAGATGGCCGCGGCCGAGCGGGCATAGGCCATGTCGCCGGAGGAATCCTTCAGCCCCACGATGCGGGAGGAGAATGAATTCGAGCAGCCGCCGGATCAGCGCCACATGCCATGGCAGGCCGGACATGGCCGGGAAATGATAGAGATAGATCGGGATCGGCCTTTGCTCGGTGGCCTTCACCAGGCTTTCGATATAGGCGACCAATCCGTCGTCGGGTACGCCCTTGTAGTAAAATGGCGGCAGCACCAGCGCGCCACCGAAGCCGAGCTCGGCCGCGTGACGCGTGAGCGCAACGGCATCGGTGACGGAAGCAGCGCCGGTGCCGACCATCAGTCGGTGCATCGGCAGGCCATTCTCCTTGTAGGCGCCCATCACGCCTTTGCGTTCGTCGACAGAAAATGACGTCGCCTCGCCGGTCGTGCCGAGCACGTTGAGCCCGTCACAGCCATTGTCCAGCAGGTAGCGTGCGAGATTGACGGCGCGTTTGAGGTCGGGCGCACCGGTTTCATCGATCGGTGTGGCGATGGCGGCGATTACGCCGGACAGGGGTTTGCTCAACGGTGTCTCCGTATCGGTGTATCTGTTGGCCTAGCCGCTCACATTATACGCGGCAAGCGCGGCCATGTTGACCAGCTGGCTGTCCTTGGCGCCGAGTTGCACGATCTGCACGGGGCGATCAAGCCCGACCAGCAGCGGGCCGATGACCATCGCGCCGCCGAGTTCCTGCAGCATCTTCGTCGAGATCGAGGCCGAGTGAAACGCCGGCATGACCAGCACGTTGGCGGGTCCGGAAAGCCGGCAGAACGGATAGGCGGTCATGAGCTCCGGGTTGAGCGCCACGTCGGCGGCCATCTCGCCGTCATATTCAAAATCGACGCGCTTGCTGTCGAGAATCTTCACGGCCTCCATGACACGCGCGGAACGCTCGCCCTGCGGATGACCGAAAGTCGAGAACGCGAGCAGCGCGAGGCGGGGCTCGTAGCCGAGCCGGCGGGCAACGCCGGCAGCTTCGATGGCGATATCGGCGATCTCGTTTGCGGCGGGCATTTCTGTGACGGCAGTGTCGGCCACAAGAACGGTGCGCCCGCGCGCCACGACCACCGACACGCCGATCACCCGGTGGCCCGGCTTGGGATCGATGACGTGACGAACGTCTTCCAGCGCGACCGAGAAGTTGCGGGTGACGCCGGTCACCATCGCATCGGCGTCGCCAAGCGCCACCATGCACGCGGCGAAATGGTTACGGTCCTGATTGACCAACCGCTGGCAGTCGCGCACGAGGTATCCGCGCCGCTGCAGCCGCTCATAGAGGTAGTTGATGTACGACGCGTTGCGCGTCGACAGGCGTGCGTTGACGATTTCGATCCCTTCGCCGAGTTCGATTCCGTTCTCGTCGGCGGATTGGTGCACGCGATCCTCGCGCCCGACCAGGAGCGCCGTGCCCAATCCCTGGTGCACGAAACTCGCCGCGGCGCGGATCACTTGCTCTTCTTCGCCTTCGGCGAAGACGACGCGTTTGGGCTGGCGGCGCAGCCGGTCGAACACATGCACGAGAGTGCCGGCGACTGGATCGCGCCGTGCGTTCAACTGATGGCGATATGCCTCCATGTCGACAATCGGCTTGCGCGCGACGCCGGTATCCATGGCGGCCTGCGCCACCGCGGGGGGGACGAATGAGATCAGCCGTGGATCGAACGGCACCGGAATAATGTAGTCGGGTCCGAACTTCGGCCGCGCACCGTATGCGCTGGCGACTTCGTCGGGCACGTCCTCGCGCGCGAGCTCGGCGAGGGCGCGCGCTGCGGCGATTTTCATTTCCATATTGATGGCGGAGGCGCGCACATCGAGCGCGCCGCGGAAGATGTATGGGAAGCCGAGCACATTGTTGATCTGGTTCGGATAGTCGGAGCGGCCCGTAGCCATGATGGCATCGTCGCGCACGGCGGCGACTTCCTCGGCCGTGATCTCCGGATCCGGATTGGCCATGGCGAAGATGATCGGCTTCGGCGCCATCTTCTTCACCATCTCCTGCGTCACCGCACCCTTGACCGAGAGGCCGAAGAAGACGTCGGCGCCATCGAGCGCCTCGGCGAGCGTACGCGCGGAAGTTTTTATGGCATAGCCTGACTTCCACTGGTTCATCCCTTCCTTGCGACCCTGGTAGATGACGCCTTTGGTGTCGCAGAGGATCAGGTTCTCTGGCTTGAAGCCGATCGCCTTGAGGAGTTCGAGGGACGCTATCCCGGCCGCGCCCGCGCCGTTGCAGACCAGCTTGGTGGTCGGGATCTCGCGGCCGGTCAGGTCGAGCGCATTGAGCAGACCGGCGGCGGCGATGATGGCGGTTCCGTGCTGATCATCGTGAAAGACCGGGATGTCCATGAGCTCGCGCAGACGCTGCTCGATCACGAAGCATTCGGGCGCCTTGATGTCTTCGAGATTGATACCGCCCCAGCCTTTGCCCAGGAGCTTCACGCAATTGATGATCTCGTCGGGATCCTCGGAGGAAACCTCGAGATCGATTGAATCGATATCGGCAAAGCGCTTGAACAGAACGGCCTTGCCTTCCATGACCGGCTTCGCCGCGAGCGCGCCACGATTGCCGAGCCCGAGGATCGCGGTTCCGTTGGTGATGACGGCAACGAAATTGCCTTTGGTCGTGTAGTCGTAGGCGCGCGACTTATCCTCGGCGATCGCAAGAACCGGCACCGCCACGCCCGGCGAATAGGCAAGCGACAGGTCGCGCTGGGTCGCCATTGGCTTGGTGGCAATGACTTCGAGCTTGCCCGGCCGGCCAACGCTGTGAAATTGCAGGGCTTCCTGATCAGTAAAGGTCGGCCGGGTGCGGCCGGGGGGCTTGGCGGGCATTGATACTCCATGTACGCGACCGGATTGCCCGGGTATTCGACGTTAGCGGATGCAACCGCAATGACTCAAGAGAAGGCAATTACCGCTAAGGTACAGTTGAATGAAAAAGAGGCGCGGGTTAATCGGTGCCCCCTGCGTACGAATGATTCTATGATCGGCGGGCCATGATCCGTTTCCTCCTCCGCTTTATCGGTCTGATCTGCCTGGCTGCAGGCTTTATCCTGCTGATCTATGACGGCACGAAGTCGATTGCCGGCAACAGGCTCTTCCTCACCAGCGTCCGGACGCTGTGGGAGCTGATCAATGCCGGCAGCCTCGCAAAACTTGAGCCGGCCATTCAGTCCTATGCCGGCGGCTTGCTCTGGGACCCGGTGATGGTGACCATTCTGGCGGCACCAAGCTGGGGCATCCTGGGTGGCCTGGGCATCGTCTTCCTTCTGCTCGGCCGCAAGAAAAAGCCTTTGATCGGCTACGCGCGGTCTTGAGGTGGGCGGGTAACGGCTGACTTTCGGAGACGTGATCGCTCCAAGCCGTTTCGGCTGGCCATCGGGCGACATATATTACGTCCAACGATTGCAGGAGAACCAAGCATGTTCGGCTTCAAGAAAGTTGCCATGCCTACGCCTGGCGAGGCGTTAGCGGGACGCGCCACGCCGATCCGCACCGCCAGCGAGCATTTCATCAATCATCATCCACTCAAGGGGCCCTATCCGCAGGGCTTCGAGATGGCGATGTTCGGTCTCGGCTGTTTTTGGGGCGCGGAGCGAAAGTTCTGGGAATTGGGCGACGGAGTTTATGTCACCGCCGTCGGCTACGCCGGTGGAATGACGCCAAACCCGACCTACGAAGAAGTCTGCTCGGGTCGCACCGGCCACAATGAGGTGGTGCTGGTCGTCTATGATCCGAAGAAGATTTCCTATGAGGCACTGCTGAAGACCTTCTGGGAAAACCACGACCCGACGCAAGGCATGCGGCAGGGTAACGACATCGGCACCCAGTATCGCTCCGGCATCTATACCTACGGTGCCGCCCAACGTCAGGCGGCCGAGGCATCGAAAGCGATGTACGAGCAGGAACTGAAAAAGAAGCGCTACGGCGCGATCACCACCGAGGTCGTCGATGCGCCCGAGTTCTATTTCGCCGAAGATTATCACCAGCAGTATCTGGCAAAGAATCCATTCGGCTATTGTGGGCTCGGCGGTACGGGAGTGTCTTGCCCGATCGGCACCGGCGCCAAGCTGACGCAAGGCGCGCCGGCCTGATTTCCTGGCGATAAAAAAAGCTGGTCCCCGCGCGAGCGGGGACCAGTTTGTTTGTGGATGCTTGCGTGCCGCCTACGGCGGATCGATTTTTATTTCTTCATGTGCTTAGCGAGAAATTCCTGCGTCCGCTTCCAGGCGAGATCGCCGGCTTCCTTGCGGTAGCTCGCGCGCTCGTCGCAGTAGAAGCCGTGCGGCGCGTCCGGATAAGTGTAGGTTTCCGCCTGCGGCTGTTTCTTCTTGATCTCGTCGACGACCGACATCGGAATGCCGTCGTCCTTTTCGCCGAAATGCATCTGCAGCGGGCATTTAGGTTTCTCATCGGCGAACTTGCCGATCATGCCGCCGTAAAAGGCAACCGCCGCGGAAAATCCGGGGATCCTGCAGGCGGCGAGGAATGCGGCGGTACCACCCATGCAGAAGCCGATGACACCGAGCGGCCCCACGCCTTTGAGATCGCCTTGCGCGGCGACGACGTCGGCCATCATGTGATCCCAATTGAGATTGCCGAGATAGCTGCGCGCGTGTGCGATTTCGTCTGGCGTGTAGCCGCTTTCGAAATTGCGCACGAAACGGTCGAACACCGCCGGCGCCACAGCCACATAGCCGAGCGCCGCAAGCCGGTCGCACACCGCGCGAATGTGATGGTTGACCCCGAAAATCTCCTGCACCACGACCATACCGCCCTTCGGCGTTCCGGCCGGATCGGCGCGATAGGCGCCGAGCGAGTGCTTGTCAGTGGCGGTCAAAGTGAACTGCTTACCCAAAGGGAACCTCCCGTAATTTTTTGCGACGAAATAGTCGGCCGGGCTTTTAGCATGGCCGCCTTGCCCCGTCATTCGGGGTCGCCCCCTCAGGCAAACACCTCGGCCAGCAGTTCATATGATCGTTTGCGCGCGGTGTGATCGAACAGCATGCTCGTGATCATCAACTCATCAGCCTTTGTCCTCTCGATCAGCGGCATAAGCCTCGCCTTCAACGTCGCCGGCGAGCCGACCGCGACCCGCTCTCGGTTACGCGCAATGCGCGCGCGATCGATCGGCGTGTAGTCGTAGGCTGCGGCTTCGTCCGGAGAGGACAGCGGCTGAAATTCGCCCTTGGCCCGGCGCACGAAATTGAGGTCGACCGTTGTTGCGAGCCGTTCGGCTTCTGTGTCGGTATCCGCGCACACCACATGCGTCGCGAGGATCGCGAAGGGCTTCTCGTGCGATACCGATGGCTTGAAGCTGTCCCGATAAAGCCGCATGGCT
Organism: uncultured Alphaproteobacteria bacterium; assembly: GCA_963707615.1. GTDB lineage: Bacteria > Pseudomonadota > Alphaproteobacteria > Rhizobiales > Xanthobacteraceae > Pseudolabrys. The sequence continues at coordinate 145,307 of CAVPQT010000004.1, read as the reverse complement.
TCCGCCGCATCAAAATCGGCGAAATGATGCGCGAAGGAAAACGCCGCGCCGATGTGTCCCGCAAGCTGGGCGCTGTAGTCGGAGGAGCCAAGCAGATAGATCGGCGGCAGCGGCACATCGGATGGCATCGCGCGCACGTTGTGAAACGGATGGCCGGACGGAAAGCCGCGGGTTTCCAGCAGCATCAATTCGTTGAGGCGTTCGAGGAAATCATCCTCTTCGCTAATGCCCTGGCGGCGGCGCAGCGCGTACGACGTTGCCGGGTCGGTGCCCGGCGCGCGGCCCAGCCCGAGGTCGATGCGCCCGGGAAAAAGCGCCTCAAGCACCTTGAACCGCTCGGCCACCATCAAGGGCGCGTGGTTCGGCAACATCACGCCGCCGGAGCCGACGCGCAGGTTTTTCGTCACCGCCGCAATCTGGCCGATCATGATATCTGGGGCCGAACTGGCGATGGCCGGGAGATTATGATGTTCGGCGACCCAGTAGCGCCTGTAGCCCAGGCCGTCGGCATGTCGCGCAAGGTCGAGCGAATTGCGCAGGGCCTGTGCGGCCGTGGAATTCGCGGAAACCGGGGAAAGATCGAGGATGGATAAAGGGACCATGCGAAGAAGCTCACACTAACATGTGAGCGCCGTCTTTTCGCCCGCATGATCCGGCGTATGATACCCCAACCCCCCGGGAGCGCATCGATGGCGTCGTTGATCGAATGGAAGGTGCCGCAGGCGTCGCAACCACGCGCGGAGGACTATCCCTACGATCTTGAGCGCGCTCTCTCGTCGGTGGTCGGCCTGCATTCCATTGTGCCGTCGGATGCCTTCACGGCGGACACGTTGGGCGCCGAGCGCGCCGGGAACGGCGTATTGATCGACGATGGCGTCGTGCTCACCATCGGGTATCTGATCACTGAAGCCGAAACCGTCTGGCTGCATCTGAGCGACGGGCGCGTGGTGCAGGGCCATCCGCTCGGCTTTGATCAAGAGACTGGCTTTGGGTTGGTGCAGGCTCTTGGCAAGATCGATTTTCCTTCGCTCGAAATTGGCTCATCAAAAGCGGTGGAGGTCGGCGAGCGCGTCGTCGTCGGCGGCGCCGGCGGCCGAACCCGGTCGCTCGCTGGGCGCATCGCGGCGAAACAGGAATTCGCCGGGTATTGGGAATACGTCCTCGACGAAGCGATTTTCACCTATCCCGCTCACCCGAACTGGGGCGGCACCGCGCTGATCTCGTCCGCCGGCAAACTGATCGGGATCGGCTCGCTGCAGCTCGAGCGCGCGCGTGAAGGCAAGAACGAATATCTCAATATGGTCGTGCCGATCGATCTCCTGTCGCCGGTTCTTGAGGACATCCGCAAATTCGGCCGCGTCAATCGTCCGGTGCGGCCGTGGCTCGGGCTTTATTCGACCGAGATCGAGGACAAGATCGTGGTGGTCGGCATTGCGCCGAAGGGGCCCGCTGCGCGCGCCGAGATCAAGACCGGCGATGTCGTGGTCGCGGTCAAGGGCGACCGGGTTTCGACGCTCGCCAGCTTCTATCGCAAGGTCTGGGCGCTCGGAGACGCCGGCGCCGAAGTCCCGCTCACGCTCTATCGAGAAGGCGTCACCTTCGACGTGCGGGTGAATTCATCCGACCGCGCGAAATTCCTCAAGGGGCCGCGGCTGCACTAGGCGGCGCTCAAGCTTCCTCGATCTTGTCGACGCGGTCCGGATAGAACGCGAGATACTCCTTGATCTGCGACATCGCCGGGAAGGGTTGCTCGTAGCTCCACACGGCGTTCGCCGCCGTACGACCATCGGCAACGATGCTGAAGTAGCTTGCATCGCCTTTATAGGGACAATGCGTGTGGTGGTCGGTCGCTTGCAGCGCGCTCATGTCCGCATCGCTGCGCGGAATGTAAAGCACCGGCTTGTAGCTCGCTTCCGCCAATCGCAGCGCCTGCGTGGTGTCGGCGATCACGCGGCCGGCAAAGGTGACGCGCACGCGTCCGCCGTTTCGGCTGATGGTAATGGGATGATCGGGGCCGGGGAGTTTCATGCCTGTCGCCGCCTTGTTCATGGCCTTGGACCTCGTTCATGGATAATTCGCGGTAAACATATCGCGCCCGCATCATTTAGGTGCCGGATTTCGCGCTCGCCAGCGCGGATTGCGAAAAGTTGAACGATTGCCTCAACCGAAGAACAGAAACTTCGACCTAAATTGCCTGCGTTACCGACAAGAACGGTCCCGCAGGTTCATGGCCAACAAGACAATCGAAAAGATGCTCCAGGGTCTCAATATCCTGGTGGTCGATGACAACGCCTATATGCGTCGGCTGACGCGCATGATGCTCACGAACCTTGGCGCGAAATCGGTGCTTGAGGCTCCGGACGGGCTCGCGGCGCTCGAAGCCATTCGCGCCGCCGACCCTGATGTCATGTTGCTCGACTGGGACATGCCGGTACTCAACGGCATTGAGGTTCTTCGCATTGTTCGTTCGCCCGGCGTTTTCCCGCGTCCAAATTTGCCGGTCATCATGCTCACCACGCGCGCAAAACGCAGCTACGTGAATGAAGCCCTGCGCGCGGGCGCCAACGAATTCCTACTCAAGCCGACATCGCCCAAGGCGCTTTGCGATCGTCTGATGTCGATCGTGTTCAAGCCGAGGCCGATGGTGAAGGTCGGCACGTTTTACGTGCCGCAGCCGCGACGAACAGCGGCGACACGCGAGGCCACGCAAGCCGGCTGAAACAAACTTGGTTGGCCGAGGAACGAGGCGATGGCGCGCCCGAGACGATTCGAACGTCCGACCTTTGCCTTCGGAGGGCAACGCTCTATCCAGCTGAGCTACGGGCGCGCGTAAACCCTCAATAGACGAAAGCCCACCAAGCGGCAACGGCCGGTATTTGCGGCACTTTTGGCCGCGCCGCGGCCAGCTTTCTGTGGTTAAGCCCGCGGTTCGGGCCGCTCGCAGCTATGCGCCTTTGAGCGAATCCCCTAGTGCTGTGGGGGTTCGCGCATTATGCGCGCTCCCAAGGAGTTTCTCTATGACAGCAGCCGCTCCATCCAAGCCGAAGGCTGGCAAGCCGGTCACCACCAAGCATCTGGCCGCCGCCCTCGCTGAGCAACATCAGCTCACCAAGAAGCAGGGTCTCGAAATGATGGAAGACCTGATCGGCATGATCACCAAGCACCTGAAAAAAGGCGAGCGGGTGAAGATCGCGGGCCTCGGTATCCTGATCGTGCGCAAGCGCGCCGCCCGCATGGGCCGCAACCCGATGACCGGGGAAGCGATCAAGATCAAGGCCAGCAAGAAAGTGGCGTTCCGCGCCGCCAAAGACTTGAAGATGGCGATCTAGCCTCACGTTTTCGAAAGCTTGCAAAGCCCCGCCGCTCGTCGGCGGGGTTTTTATTTTGCAGGCGCCGATGGCGGCCGCTGGGAACGCGATTGAACCAAGCCCGATACCGCCGATACCACGGGGCGTTGGCGCCCCAACCGTCTGGCGGTCTATAATAGGGCAAAGAGCCAAAGGGAGGCTTCATGTCGCAAGTGGCCGAGAAGCGCGGTGGTATGCCCGCAATGCTGAAAGACGCAGCGTTCGTGTGGGAAGACCCGCTCGATCTTGAAGGCGAGCTTTCCGAAGAAGAGCGCATGGTGCGCGACACCGCGCGCGGGTTTGCGCAAAGTTACCTCGTCCCACGTGTGGTGGAAGCCTATCGCGACGAAAAATACGATGCGGGCCTGTTGCCGGAGATGGGCAAGCTCGGCCTGCTCGGCCCGACCATTCCGGAAGAGTACGGCGGTGCAGGTCTTGGCTATGTCGCCTACGGACTGATCACGCGCGAGCTCGAACGCGTCGATTCCGGCTACCGCTCCTCGATGTCGGTGCAGTCGTCGCTGGTGATGTATCCGATCTATGCCTACGGCACCGAAGCGCAGCGGCGAAAATATCTGCCGAAGCTCGCGACCGGCGAGATCATCGGCTGCTTCGGCCTGACCGAGCCCGATCACGGATCCGATCCCGGTTCGATGGTCACGCGCGCCGAGAAGGTTTCCGGCGGCTACAAGCTCAACGGCGCGAAGACCTGGATCTCCAACGCGCCGGTCGCCGATGTCGCGGTGGTCTGGGCGAAGCTCGACAATGTCATTCGCGGCTTCCTCGTCGAGCGCGGCACCAAAGGTTTCTCCACGCCGAAGATCGAGGGCAAGCTGTCGCTGCGCGCGTCGATCACCGGCGAGATCGTGCTGGAAGATTGCGTGGTGCCGGAAGAGAACCTGCTGCCGAACGTGAAAGGCCTCGCCGGTCCGTTCGGCTGCCTCAACAATGCGCGCTTCGGCATTTCCTGGGGCGCGATGGGCGCGGCGGAATTCTGCTGGCATCGCGCGCGTCAATACGTGCTCGAGCGCAAGCAGTTCGGTCGTCCGCTCGCCGCCAATCAACTGGTGCAGAAGAAGCTTGCCGACATGCAGACCGAAATCGCGATCGGCCTGCAGGGCGCATTGCGGCTTGGGCGCATGCTCGAAGCAGGCAAGGCAGCGCCGCCGTCGATTTCGCTGATGAAGCGCAACAATTGCGGCAAGGCGCTCGACATCGCTCGACTTGCGCGCGACATGCACGGTGGCAACGGCATCTCCGAGGAATACCACGTGATGCGCGTGCTCTCGAACCTCGAGACGGTGAATACCTACGAAGGCACGCACGATATTCACGCGTTGATCCTCGGGCGCGCACAGACCGGTATTCAGGCGTTTTTCTGATCAGGTGTTTGCTCCACGGACGGTATGGCCGGGACATCCCCGGCCATTGCAACTGAACATCGAATTCCCCCACCCATGGACATTCTGACGATCGCCTTTCTGGTCGGCGTCGGCGTCATCGCTGGGATCATTGCAGCCATCGTCGGCGGTGCCGCGGTCGTCATTTATCCGGCGCTGATTGCGACCGGTGTCCCGCCGCATCTCGCGGCCGTCTCCAACCTCGCGTCGGTCATGCCGGGTACGATGCTGGCCGCGCTGTCGGATCGTTCGCAATTGCCGCCGTTTGACCGCGCTTTCGTCAGTCTGATTTTCGCGTCGATTATCGGCGCCGGTATCGGCGCGGTGTGCCTGGTGCTCACACCGGAGCGCGTCTTCGCGCAGATCGTCCCATTGCTGCTCGGCTTCGCCACGCTGCTGTTCGCGTATTCGGAGCGGATCAGCCGCTGGCTGCGCAAACGTGCGGAGGGGCGCGGACACGCCATCGCGTTCAACGTCGCCAGTCTGAAAGTCGTGCTGCCAGTGTCGTTCTACGGCGGCTATTTCGGCGCCGGCGTCGGCATCCTGATGCTGGGCGTGTTTTCGTTGGCGACCGGCGGCGACTATCGCTCGGCCAACGTGGCAAAGAATTTCGTGTCCAGCCTCAACGGGCTCGCGGCCACGCTTGTTTTTGCAACGCAAGGCGTAGTGCTGTGGCCGCAGACGCTGGCGCTCGCCGCCGGAACGATCGGAGGCGGACTGGTCGGCGCATACGTGGCGCGCATCATCCCGCGAAACGTCATTCGCGTGCTGGTCGTCGTGGTGGGCGCGACGCTGACGATTGCTTTTGCGCGCCGCTACTGGTTCGGCGGCTAAAGCGGCAGACGGTTGGTGCTCTGCGCCAGTGCCGCCACGCGCGCCGTCATCGCGCTGTCTGGATCGGTGAGCGGATCGACGACTGTGAAATGATTCGCGCCGGCGATTTCCTCGTAGCGGGTGATCGTCGCGCCCCGCCGCCAGGCTTCGGCGACCGTTCTGCTCTGCCGCAGGAACTCGTTGGACTCCAGTGCGCCGACGACGGCATCGAGACTGCGTCCGGCCGGAACGCTCCAGTACAGCGGAGAGACGCGGCGCGCGTCCGCTTCGTCGAGCCGCAGGTCCTGGTTCATCGAGACCTGCACCAGTGGCAGAAGATCGAACACGCCGGAAATCGAATAGGCTGCTGGCACGAGATCGGCCGGCGCGTCGGACGCAAAAGCCTTCCAGTCGGTCGCCACCATGCAGGCGGCGAGATGTCCGCCGGCCGAATGGCCGTAGACGAAAATGCGCTGCCGCCGCTTGCGCCAGAGCATCAGGCATGCCGCGCGCATCTGCTCGATGATGTCGGCGATCGACACGCTCGGGCACAGATCGTAGCCGGCAACTGCGACCGTAACGCCGTGCGCATTCGGGCCGGCTGCCGACTGCGAGAACATCGACGGCTCGAGCGAGCGCCACTAGCCGCCATGAATGAACAGCGCCAGCGGCGCCTGATCGTCGTGCCTCGCCGGGAAAAGATCGATGGTCTGGCGCATCGACGGGCCGTATGAGAGCCCCAGCTTGGCGTTGTGTGCCGAGGCGCGATACGCGGCCGCCTCGCGCTGCCAGCGGGCGAAGATCTCCGCGTGCTCGGGCACGCGGGCGCGATTGTTGTATTCAGTTTCGTAATCGACGGACATGCTGGCTCCCCCCGGACCCGGCTTTGCGTGGGGTTCGAAACGACGTTATCTCTTAGCCATGAAAATCGACGGCAAGCAAATGCGCACCATCTGGGTCGAAAGCGACGGCGCAAGCGTCGGCATTATCGACCAGACCCAGCTGCCGCATCGCTTTGTCACCGTCCGCCTTGCCAGTCTCGACGATGCCGCCCGCGCGATCAGGACCATGCAGGTGCGCGGTGCGCCGCTGATCGGCGCCACCGCGGCCTATGGCGTGTGGCTCGCCCTGCGGGCGGACGCATCGGACGAAGCGCTGGAAAATGCTTATGCCGCGCTCCTCGCCACGCGGCCGACCGCGATCAATCTGAAATGGGCGCTCGACGAAATGCTGGCGGCCGTGCGCAACCGGCCGCGCGACGAGCGGGCGGACGCGGCGTTGCGGCGGGCCAGCGAAATCGCCGATGAGGACGTCGCCATCAATCGGGCGATCGGCGCGCACGGGCTGAAAATCATCGAGGAGATTGCCGCGCGAAAGAAAAAGGCGAGCCCGTCAACGTGCTCACCCATTGCAATGCCGGCTGGCTGGCGACCGTCGATTGCGGCACGGCGACCGCGCCGATCTACATGGCGCACGACAAAGGCCTGCCGGTTCACGTCTATGCCGACGAGACGCGGCCGCGCAATCAGGGCGCGTCGCTCACCGCCTGGGAACTGGGCCACCACGGCGTGCCGCATACCGTCATTCCCGACAATACCGGCGGTCATCTGATGCAGCACGGGATGGTCGACATGGTGATCGTCGGCACCGACCGCGTGACGGCGCAAGGCGACGTCTGCAACAAGATCGGCACGTATCTGAAGGCGCTCGCCGCGCATGACAACAACGTGCCGTTCTACGTCGCGCTGCCGTCGCCGACGATCGACTTCGCGGTCATGGAGGGTGCCGACATCCCGATCGAGCAGCGCGGCGCGGAAGAAGTCGCGACGATGACCGGCAAGACGCGTGACGGCCGCATCGAGACGGTGCAGGTCGTGCCGGATGGCTCGCCGGTCGCGAATTACGCCTTCGACGTCACGCCGGCGCGGCTTGTCACCGGGCTGATCACCGAACGCGGCGTCATCGCTCCAGGCCGGGCCGCGCTGGCGCAGGCTTTTCCCGAGCGCGCCGAAGTCCGGCCAGATTCGAACCGCAGGGTCGGGTGATGGCCTTCGCGTCGAACCCGCTCAAATTGCCCGTCGATGGCCGCCAGTCGGAAACCGCGCTGGCGATCGCGCGCGGCACCGCGCGGCTGCTGCATGCGCACGGACGCTGCGTGGTGAGCGAATTGCCGCTGCCGTCCGGCCGCCGCGCCGATCTCGTGGCGCTCGATCCGGGCGGCGAGTTCTGGATCGTCGAGATCAAATCGTCGATCGCCGATTTTCGCGCCGACCAGAAATGGCAGGACTACCGCGCGCATTGCGACCGGCTGTTCTTCGCCACCACGGTCGACGTGCCGTGCGAAATCTTTCCGCCCGACACCGGGCTGATCGTGGCCGATGCCTTCGGCGCGGAGTTCAAGTGCGAGGCGCCCGAGCACAAGCTGCCGGCGGCGACGCGCAAAGGCGATGATGCTGCTGTTCGCGCGCGCCGCCGCGATGCGTCTGCAGTCGCTCGTCGATCCGACCGGGCCTTACGGGGACGCGGAGTGATCGCTACCGCGGCGCGCGTTTCGCCAGAATGCGCTGCAAGGTGCGGCGGTGCATGTTGAGCCGGCGCGCCGTCTCCGAAACGTTGCGGCCGCACAATTCGTAGATGCGCTGGATGTGCTCCCAGCGCACGCGGTCGGCCGACATCGGATTTTCCGGCGGCTCGATCTTCGCGTTGTCCAGCGCGAGCAGCGCAGCGACGACGTCGTCGGCGTCGACGGGCTTGGCGAGATAATCGACGGCGCCGAGCTTCACGGCGTTCACCGCGGTCGCGATGTTGCCGTAGCCGGTGAGAATGATGCCGCGCGCGTCCGGGCGGCGGCGCTTGAGCGCGGAGATCACGTCGAGCCCGTTGCCGTCGCCGAGCCGCATGTCGACCACCGCGAAAGCGGCGCCGACTTCTCCACCTGCAGCAGGCCGTCGGCGACCGATTCCGCGGTCGTCACGGTAAAGCCGCGCTGCTCGAGCGCCTTGGCCAGCCGCTGCAGGAAGGAATTGTCGTCCTCGACGATCAGCAGCGATCGTTCGCCGGAGATTTTTTCTTTTGCCGCAGGGGTTGCGGGCTCGGTCGTCAAGGCATCCACGTTGTCACCACCATCTGATGATCTTATGCCGCATATTAGCCTGAGCGAAGGCGCTTGCGCACGCAACAAATAGTGATCGTGTGCCCCCACCTCAAGCGGCGGCAAACGTTAACGGTCGCTCGAAATCGCTGCGGCTCCAGTGGAGCCTGATAATCGCGCCGTGTTCCGGAGCGGCCCGATTTTCGAAGGACAAGGTCGCGCCGGAGCGCTCCAGCAGCGTCTTGGCGATGAAGAAGCCGAGGCCCAGGCCGGTCGGTTCGTCGCCGGTATCGTTCTGGAGATGCCTGCGGCTGCGGGTTGTGACGTAGGGCTCGCCGATGCGGGCCATGATCTCCGGCGCAAAGCCGGCCCGTCGTCGGTGATGGTGACCTCGACGGAGTCCTCGTCCCAGTCGGCATCGACTGACAACGCGGTCGCGCGCGAAATCGACCGCGTTTTCCAGCAGATTGCCGAGCCCGTAGAGGATGGCCGGATTGCGCGCGCCGACCGGCTCGGTCGTGCGGTCGGCGGGCGTGGCGACGTCGATGGCGACGCCGAAATTGCGATGCGGCGCGACCACTTCCTCGATGCAGCGCGGTCAGCGGCATGCGGTCGAACGGCTCGCCGCCCGCCGACAGTTCGGTGAGCTTGGCGAGAATATCGCGGCAGCGCGTGGCCTGCTCGCGCAACAGCCTGACGTCGTCGCCGTGCGGCGCAGTCGGCGCGATCGCGCTTTCCAGCTCCTTGGCGATCACCGAGATGGTCGAGAGCGGCGTGCCGAGTTCGTGCGCGGCGGCGGCGGCAAGTCCGTCGAGCTGCGACAGATGCTGCTCGCGCGCCAGCACCAGTTCGGTCGCGGCGAGCGCGTCGGACGAGCTGGCGCGATTCCTCGGTGATCTGCCAGGCATAGACGCCGATGAAGCCGATCGCGAGCAGGATGCGAGAGCCAGACGCCCATCATGTAGATCGGCGGCAATTGCAGCGGATCGTCGCTGTCCCACGGCAGCGGGTAATGCACGAACACCAGCACCGTCGCGCAGGCGACCGCGAAGGCGCCGAGCATCAGCGTGAAGCGCGGCGGCAGCGCGGTCGCCGACAGCAGCACCGGTCCGAGAAACAGGAAGGCGAACGGATTCTGCAGCCCGCCGGTCAGGAACAGCAGCACCGCCAGTTCGGCGATGTCGAAGGCGAGCAGCCAGGCGGCGCGGTCGGGCTCGAGCCGCTGCGTCATGTGGAAGCGCAGCCGCAGCGCCACGTTGAGCCAGGCCGACAGCGAGATCACGGCAAGGCAGGCATAGATCGGCAGCTGGAAATCGAGCCCGTAGTAGACCACCAGCACCGCGGTCGTCTGGCCGATGATGGCGAGCCAGCGCAGCCGCACCAGCGTGTCGAGACGCACGTTGCGGCGAGGGTGGTGCTGGGCAAGGCGAAGCCGGCCATGGGCGCAGTCTAGCGTGTGACGAATGCTGGCCGCGCATCGCGGGGCTTGCACTTCCTGCGGCGGGGCGTCACATCTTTCGCCTTATGGACGCGCAGAATGCTTCCGCCATCGCGGTCGATCAGCTGGTCAAGCGCTACAAGGGCGTGGCCGCGGTCGACGGCATCTCGTTCCGTCTGGCGCCCGGCTCGATCACCGGCCTGCTCGGCGGCAACGGCGCCGGCAAGACCACCACCATTGCCATGATCATGGGGCTGGTGACGCCGACCTCCGGCACGGTCACGGTGCTCGGCGCCGACATGCCGCGCGAGCGCTATCGCGTGCTGCACCGGATGAATTTCGAAAGTCCCTATGTCGACATGCCGATGCGGCTGACGGTGCGGCAGAACCTGTCGGTGTTCGCGCAGCTCTACGCTGTGCCGGACATTGACGCGCGCATCGCCGGCTCGCCGCCGATCTCGATCTCACCGAATTTCTCGACCGGCCGACCGGCAAGCTCTCGGCCGGACAGAAGACGCGCGTGTCGCTCGCCAAGGCGCTGCTCAACAAGCCGGAAGTGCTTCTGCTCGACGAGCCGACCGCCTCGCTCGATCCCGACACCGCCGACTGGGTGCGTTCGCGCCTCGAGCGCTATCGCGCCGAGGAGCGGCGCGACGGTGCTGCTCGCCTCGCACAACATGAGCGAGGTCGAGCGGCTGTGCGAGCGCGTCATCATCATGAAGCGCGGGCGCATCGAGGACGACGATACGCCGGAGCGTCTGCTCGCGCGCTACGGCCGCGAAACGCTGGAAGAAGTGTTTCTCGACGTCGCGCGCGGACGACGGCACAGCGAGGCCGCGCAATGAAACCTGGCATTCAACGTTACGGGATCGCATGAGCAGCAGCGTCACCGATACCGGCATCGATTTTTCGTTCAGCCGCGTCGCCGCGATGGTGCGGCGCTACTGGTACCTGCTGCGCTCGTCGTGGCCGCGCATCCTCGACCTGATCTACTGGCCGACGGTGCAGATGCTGATGTGGGGCTTCCTGCAGATCTACGTTTCGCAGAATGCCGGCTTCTTCGCGCAGGCCGGCGGCGTCTTCATCGGCGCGGTGCTGCTGTGGGACATTCTGTTCCGCGGCCAGCTCGGCTTTTCCATTTCGTTTCTCGAGGAAATGTACGCGCGCAACCTCGGCAACATCATGATGTCGCCGCTGCGGCCGGCCGAATTCCTGCTCGCGTTGATGATCATGAGCATCGTGCGCCTGTCGATCGGCATGATTCCGGTGTCGCTGCTCGCGATTGCCTTCTTCGGCTTCAATCTCTGGGCGCTTGGTCTGGCGCTCGCGGCGTTTTTCGTCAATCTCATTCTCACCAGCTGGTCGATCGGAATTTTCGTCGCCGGTCTGCTGCTGCGGAACGGTCTCGGCGCCGAAAGCATGGCCTGGACCATCATGTTTCTGTTCCTGCCGCTGACCTGCGTCTATTATCCGGTCGCGATTCTGCCGGAGTGGCTGCAGTATGTCGCCTGGGCCTTGCCGCCGACCTACGTGTTCGAAGGCATGCGTGCGCTGCTGATCGACCATGTGTTTCGCGCCGATCTGATGGTCCAGGCGTTCGCGTTTAATGTGGTGCTCTTCGCGGCTGCATCATTCGCGTTTCTGAAGCTGTTGCAGAGCGCGCGGGTCCAGGGCTCGCTGCTGCAAACCGGCGAGTAGTCAAAAAAAGCCTGTGTTTTATGAGACTTAACGCGTCGGTTTGCGTTGTAAACCGGACACGAACGTCTTAGGTCTATGTTGACGCTATGACAGAAAAACGACAGTCTGCCGCGCTGCAGCGAGGGTCGGGGGACTCAATGGCAATAGGTGAATTCGACGGAGCAGCGACGCTCTCCGACGGGAGTGGGGCGTTACTGTCGACGCCGATGTACTGGTTCTACGAGATGGGACACGCCGCGCTCAATCCCGCGCGCGCTTTCGCCGACGCCACACGGCTCTTCTTCAAAAATCCGGCCAATCCGTTGTCGCATACCGCCTATGGCAAGTCGGTCGCGGCATCGATGGAACTGTTCGAGCGCTCGACGCGCCGCTACCGCAGGCCGGAATGGGGTATCGATTCGACCACCGTCGGCGGCGAGAAGGTTTCCGTAAACATCAAAAGCATCTGGGAACGTCCGTTCTGCCGGCTGCTGCATTTCGAGCGCGCCTTCGTGCGCGCCGCCGCGCCGCCCGCAGCCGAAGCTGCTGATCGTCGCGCCGATGTCGGGCCACTACGCGACGCTTCTGCGCGGCACGGTCGAAACCTTCCTGCCCAACCACGATGTCTACATCACCGAATGGGTCGACGCGCGCATGGTGCCGCTCTCGGAAGGGCGCTTCGATCTCGACGATTACATCGACTACGTCATTTCCATCCTGCATCTGCTCGGCGGCGACGCGCACGTGATCGCCGTCTGCCAGCCGTCGGTGCCGGTGCTCGCGGCGGTCGCGCTGATGGAAGCGAACGGCGATCCCAATGTGCCGCATTCGATGGTGCTGATGGGCGGCCCGATCGACACGCGCATCAATCCGAACGAAGTGAACAAGCTGGCCGAGCACCGCGGGCTCGACTGGTTCCGCAATCACGTCATCACCAAAGTGCCGTTCCCGCATCCCGGCGTGATGCGCGACGTCTATCCCGGTTTTCTGCAGCTGCACGGCTTCATGAGCATGAACCTCGATCGCCACATCGAGGCGCATCACAATCTGTTCCTGCACCTCGTGAAGGGCGACGGCGATTCGGCGCAGAAGCACCGCGAGTTCTACGACGAGTATCTGGCGGTGATGGATCTCGCGGCCGAATTCTATCTGCAGACCGTGGACACGGTGTTCATCCGTCATGCGCTGCCGAAGGGCGAGATGACCCATCGCGGCCATCGGGTCGATCCAACGGCGATCAGGCGCGTTGCACTGATGACGGTCGAGGGCGAGAACGACGATATCTCCAGCGTCGGACAGACCGAGGCCGCGCACGCGCTGTGCGTGAATATTCCCGAGGAGCGCAAGGTGCACTACGTGCAGCCTGACGTCGGCCATTACGGTGTGTTCAACGGCTCGCGCTTCCGCGCCGAGATCGCGCCGCGCATCGCCGATTTCGCGCTGTCGAACAATAGTGGTGCGCGCACGGTGCGTTCCGCCGTGTTGAAAGTTGTCGGTCAGCGTTGATCCCGTGTTCTCACGCGTGATGACACACCACGGGCCCGCAAACTGATGCTATCGATACCCTTCCGCGCCTTGCTCTACCGCCGCGGCCGCGAGCCTTCGGCGATTGCGGTCAAAGTTGACGGCGAGCTTCATCCGGTGCGTGTGCGCCGGCATCGACAGGCGCGCCGCTACACGCTGCGCATCCATGCCGTGAGCCGTGAAGTCGTGCTGACAATGCCGCCGCGCGGCAGCGTGAAGCACGCGAGGGATTTTGCGGAGAAGCACGGCGCCTGGATCGCCGCGCGCCTGCGCCGCCTGCCCGGCGCCGAGCCCTTCGTGCATGGGGCGATGCTGCCGCTGCGCGGGCATCTGCACCGGATCGAGCATCGGCCCGGAGCGCGGGGCACCGTCTGGGCCGAGACACGTGACGGCGAACATTTGCTGTGCGTTGCCGGTGATGCACCGTACATCTCGCGGCGGGTGCACGATTTTCTCAAGCGTGAGGCAAAACATGATCTTGAGGCCGCGAGCCGTCGCGCGACGCAGGCGCTCGGCATCGTGTTCCGGCGCGTGTCGGTGCGCGATCAGCGCAGCCGCTGGGGCTCGTGCTCCTCGAGCGGCGTTTTGTCTTTCTCGTGGCGGCTGATCATGGCTCCGCCCTTCGTGCTCGACTATCTCGCCGCGCACGAGGTCGCGCATCTGGTCGAGATGAATCATTCGCGCCGGTTCTGGCGGATCGTTGCGGGTATCTATCCCGATGTCAGCCGCGCCAAGTCCTGGCTCGACGCCCACGGCGCCGACCTGCATCGCTACGGCGCCCAGCCGCGGTAGTTCAGCTCATCAATCTCGTCATCGTAGCTGCTCTGGATTCCGGGTCCGGCGCTGACGCGCCGTCCCGGAATGACGCGTGAGAAAGTCATTCCGGGGCGCGCCTTTCGCGGCCGTGCCACCCTCTTCATGGCCGGACTCGTTCCGGCGGTCCCTAAGGCACCGCCGCACCACCAGCCTCTCCGCCGTCATTGCCGGGCTTGACCCGGCAATCCATGAGGCACCGCAGGCGATCAGAGTCGCAAAGAGTTTTAGATTTGCGCCTCATCATGGATGCGCGGGTCAAGCCCGCGCATGACGCTCTCGCGAGTCCAGAAACAAGTACTCACTGTCATCACCGGACTCACACCACGGTCATGGCCGGGCTTGACCCGGCCATCCACGTCTTTCTTGCAGGTGGTGACGTCCACACCCCGTGCTAAGCCTTGAGTCCCGCCTGGTCCGAGCCCGGCACGACAAGGACGCCCTTAATGTTGCGCCCCGGCACTTTCGCGCTCACGGCACTGCTTGCGGCGTTGAGTGCAATCGGCCCGCTCACCACCGACATGTATCTGCCGTCGCTGCCGGACATCGCGCGCCAGCTGAACGCATCGACCGCACAGGTGCAGTTCACCATTTCGGCCTATCTCATCGGCTTTGCCGTCGGACAGATTTTCTACGGCCCGGTGTCCGACCGTCACGGCCGCAAGCCCATCCTGATGATGGCGATCGCGCTTTACTGCGTGGCGAGCCTCGCCTGCGCGCTTTCGACCTCGATCGAGATGCTCATCGTTGCGCGCCTCTTTCAGGCGCTCGGCGGCTGCGGCGGAATCGTGCTGACGCGCGCCATCGTGCGCGACATTTATTCCGGCGCGCGCGCCGGGCGCGAACTGTCGATGATCGCTGCGGTGATGGCGCTTGCGCCGGTGCTGGCGCCGATTGCCGGCGGCGTGCTGCAAACCGCCTTCGGCTGGCGGTCGGTGTTCTACACGCTGGTCGCGGCCGGGATCGCCGGCGTTGCGATCGTCTGGATGGT
Source organism: uncultured Alphaproteobacteria bacterium (assembly GCA_963707615.1). Lineage (GTDB taxonomy): Bacteria > Pseudomonadota > Alphaproteobacteria > Rhizobiales > Xanthobacteraceae > Pseudolabrys. Next base: position 130,213 of record CAVPQT010000004.1, on the reverse strand, counting down.
GCTCCCTGAGACATTGAAAATGCGCGCAGCAGAGCCCGTGTCGGCGTCTTCAATGCTTCGCTCTTATCGCATCGTCGCGCGCAATCCGGCCTATCTTGCCTATCTCGGCATCACCTCGGCGAGCTACGCCGGGCTGTTTGCCTGGATCTCCGGTTCGGCCTTCGTGCTGCAGGATCTCTACGGGCTTGCGCCGTTCGATTTCGGCGTTGCCTTCGCGCTCGGTTCGATCGGTTACATGACCGGCTCGGCGCTGGCGGCACGCATGGTTGTCAGGATCGGGGTCGACGGCGTGCTCGGCATTGGCGGTTGCGCGTGCGCGGCCGGCGGCCTTGGCATGGTCGCGGCGGTCGCGCTCGGCCTGACGTCGTCGCTGTCGCTCGTTCTGCCGATCGCCGTCTATCTCGCCGGGCTCGGCATGGTGCTGCCGCAGGGAATTGCCGGCGCGCTCACGCCGTTTCCCGAACGCGCGGGCGCTGCGTCCTCGCTGTTCGGCTTCGTGCAGCAAAGCATCGCCGCGCTCTGTGGTGCGGTGGTGGGCGCGCTGCTCGGGCGCAGCGCCTGGCCGCTCGCCGCGGCTGTCGCGGCGATGGGCTGCGCCACGCTTTTGTTGTGGCTTGCGACGCAGCGCGTTCGCCGCGCCGGCGCCAAACACTGAGATCAGCGCCTTCCGAACAGCGTATTGAGGAACCAGTTGTCGAGGCCGCCGCTGCCGTTTGTCGACGCGCTATTGGCCGCGACCGGCTGGACTGATGCCGGCGGTGTCGGCCGCGAGCCTCCACCGTTGAAAAATCCGGAGAACATGCTGCCGCCCGCGGTGCCGGGCAGGCTTGCGACCGGCACGCCCTGGTGCGCGGTGCGCATCACGCGGCTCCAGATTTCCACCGGCAGGCTTCCGCCGGTCACGTGTTTGGTCGGCGTTCCGTCATCGTTGCCGAGCCATACGCCGGTCACGAGATGCGCGGTGAAGCCGATGAACCAGGCATCGCGGAAATCCTGGCTGGTGCCGGTCTTCCCGGCGGCGGGCCAGCCGGGCAGGCTCGCCCGCTGCGCGGTGCCGATGGTCAGCGTTTCCGACATCATCGCGTTCATCATCGCGACGTAACGGGCCTCGATGATGCGGCCGAGCTGCGGCGCGCTGCGCGCGTAGATCACTTTGCCGTTGGTGGCGATGATCTTGTCGATCACGCGCGGCGTCAGCGCGTAACCGCCATTGGCGAAGGACGCGTAGGCGCCGACAAGTTCGAGCATCGAGACTTCCGAGGTGCCGAGCGCGATCGAGGCGTTCGGTTCGAGTTTGGAGCCGATGCCGAGGCGATACGCGGTGCGGACCACGGCCATCGGCGTGACCTCGAGCGTCAGCCGCACCGAGACCGTATTCAGCGATTGCGCCAGCGCGCGGGTCAGCGTCACCGGCCCGAAATATTCGTGGTTGTAATTTTCCGGCTGCCAGCCTTTGACGTTGATCGGCTTGTCCTCGCGCACGGTGTCGGGCGTCAGTCCGTGCTCGAGCGCCGTGAGATAGACGAAGGCCTTGAACGCCGATCCGGGCTGGCGTTTCGCCGCGACCGCGCGGTTGAACTGGCTGTCGGCGTAGCTGCGCCCGCCGACCAGCGCGCGCACCGATCCATCCGGACTCATCGCGATCACCGCGCCCTGGCCGACGCCGTTCTTGTCGCCTTTCTGCGCAAGCTCTTCCTCCAGCGCTTTCTCGGCTGCCATCTGCAGGTTGGCGTCGATCGTGGTCTGCACCACGATGTCTTCGTCGACGTGACCGATCGCGTCGTTGAGCGCATCCATCACCCAGTCGGCGACGTAGTTCACCGAACCGTTGTTGATCTGCGTGACGATGCGCGGCGGCCGCGCCAGCGCCAGGCGTTCGGTGGTGTGGTTGATGAATTTCAGGTCGGCCATGGCCGCGAGCACGGCTTTCGCGCGCTTTTCGGCGGCGACGAAATTTCGCGACGGGGCAAGCCGTGACGGCGATTTCACCACGCCGGCCAGCATCGCCGCCTCGGCGACGGTGATGGTGCGCGCGGATTTGCCGAAATAGCGCTGCGACGCCTGCTCGATGCCGTAGGCGCCGGAGCCGAAGTAGACGCGGTTGAGATACATCTCCAGGATCTGCGTCTTGGAGAACTTGCGCTCGAGCCACAGCGCAAGCAACGCTTCCTGAAGCTTGCGGTTGATCGTGCGCTCCTGCGTCAGAAAGAGATTCTTCGCGAGCTGCTGCGTGATGGTCGAACCGCCTTGCGCGACCGAACGGTGCAGGACGTTGGCGACGAAGGCGCGCCCGATACCGTACGGGTCGACGCCGTAGTGTTCGTAAAAGCGCCGATCCTCGATCGCGACGAATGCCTTCGGCACGTAGCCCGGCATCTCCCGCAACGGCAGCGGTTCGCCGGCGAGATCGCCGCGGCGTGCCAGTGCACGGCCCTGGATGTCGACGATCTGGATCGAAGGCGGGCGCTTGGGAATTTCCAGCGACTGGATGGGCGGCAGGTGCGCGCCGGTCCAGGCGATGACGCCGACGCCGGCGATGCCGAGCCACAGGCCGGCGACGAGACCCCAGTAGGCGATCCTGCCGATGCGCGCGCCAATGCCGCGGGCAGGGCGTTTCTTGCGGGCGCGGCGCTTGCGCTTCGAAGACGGCGCGCTGTCAGCGGAAGACGCGCGATCGCTCGCCGTCGCGCGCAATTCGGGGCCGTCGTCGTCATCGAACGTCGGCTCCCGGCGCGTGCCTGCTGCTTTCTTCTTTGCGGCCATACGCAACTCGTCCCGCGCCGGCGAACGCAGGGCGCCGGCCCCCCGATACGGTAGGCCGGTCGATTTAAGGTCCCGTTAAGGAACGGATGGGGGGCGTGGCGCTGTGCTTATGTCATGCCGTCATTCCGGGGCGCGGCCGAACGCCGCGAACCCGGAATCCAGAAACGAGCGTCGTGCCTGCATCTGGATTCCGGGTCCGGCGCTGACGCGCCGTCCCGGAATGACTGCGAAGTGTCGCGACCTCTCCCGTCATGCCCGGCCTTTTTTCCGGGCAACACCTATCAACGTCATGGCCGGGCTTGTCCCGGCCATCCCCGTCTTTCTTACTTCTTGCTTGCTGCGAGGTGGTGAAGACGTGGATGCCCGCAACAAGTGCGGGCATGACGGATGCTTCTGCTGTGCCCACCCAAACGAGATGGCCGGGACAAGCCCGGCCATGACGTCGTGGATTAGTTTTGAGTGAGCTGCGCCCGCTCAAAAATCCCAGGTGAACGCGCCCTTGATGGCGTGGGTCTGCGCGCTCGCGGCGAGTTCGCCGAGGTAAGAGACCCCGAGCTTCGCCTGCGGGGTAAAGCGCCAGTCAAAGCCGCCTTCCACCAGCGCCGAGTTGCGCGCCACCGGAACACCGGCAACGGAGAACGCAGTGCCCGTGCCCTGGAACGCAAGCGCCGCCGATGGCGTCACATCACCGAAGGCATATTGCCAGGCGACGGTGGCGCGCGGCACCAGCACCGTGCCGTTGGCGAGCGGCATGATGCTCGCCAGCCGCAGGCCGAGCGAGGAATAGCCGAGGTTCTCATGCGTGGCGGAACCCGTGAGCGCTGCCGCCCCGCCGCTCTCGTTGAACGAGCCGTTGCGCAGGTGCACATAGGCAAGGCCGGCGAGCGGTTCGAGCGCGAAGTTACCAAGCGCCATGCCGTAGCCGACCTCGCCGAACACCTGTCCGACATTGCCGTGCAGGCGAGCTTTGGTTTGGTCGGTGAAACCGGGGAAGAAGATGCTGCGGCTCGCGTCGATATCATCGAACGAATACGAGCCGCCACCGCGCACGTTGAACATACCGAGCCGGCCTGTCGCATAGGCACCCAGCTGCACGCTGTCGATGCCGGCGCTGCTCGCCCTGTCATTGGCATGCAGATCAGTACGTACATATCCTGCGGTAAAACCAGCGCGCCAGCTTTCGCCGAAGCGCGCATCGACACCGGACAGGAAGCCCCCGAAGCGGCTCGTCAGCGATGCGGCATTGCCGTCGCCATCGCTGTGGCCCCAGCCACCGAGACCCAGTGACCAGAAGGTGAGATCACGCGAGGGGCCGTACGGCGCCTTCACCGGATATGCCGACGCCTGCGCCGCGGTGCCGGATGCATAAGCCAGTTGCGGACCAGCAAAGCCAAGCGCGCCGAGTTCACCCGGCGCGCCCGCGTATGATGCCTGCCGCATGCGCCCGAGCATCGCGCCGCGGGCAAACTGTGCTTCTTCGGCCTGTGCATTGTGCACGCTGCCGTACACTTCGCCCGAGAGCGCATCGAAGGCCCGCCGCGCGCCGTCGACACTCTGATTCAACACTGCAGTGATGAGCGGGTTCGAGGTCGCACCACCGTCGAGCGCGGTTGCGACTGCAGTCTGGTTCCGTGTCTGTGCCGCACCGGCAAAGCCATTGCTTCCGGCAACCGTGCTGTTGCTGACCAGATCCAGGAAGACATTGGTTGCGCCATAAGTCAGCGAAGGCGTGAGGAAGGCGAGGTTGCTGGTCACGTTGCTGAACGTGCCGCTCACGCCACTATTCGTTTGCAGGATGACATACTGCGTCAACGGCCGGAAAGTGCCGCCAGCGCGCACATCGACTGTGCCGCCGTTCAGTGTGGCAGTCCCGGCCGACACCTTGTCGGCCGATCCATCGCTGTTTGCGTTGACGCGGAACGTTGAGCCAGATGCAAAGCTGACGTTGCCCGTTACCGTCAGGGTGGTCCCGTTGGCGGTTGTGTAGCCCGGATACAGCGTGCCGAGGACAGTGACATTGCCGTCAATGGTGCCCGCCCCTCCCAGCGTGCCGCCGGAATTCACCGTCACATTGCCGGCGAGCCGTGCGTCCGAATGACCGGCATCCTCGCCGATCAACAGCGACGCACTGCTGAAAATCGTGGCCGTTCCGACTGCGGAATCGCCGTTCAGAGTCCAAAGAGCATCCTGCACATCGAGGGTATTGAAGTTGCGGAAATTGTTGTTGGCGGTCCCGGCACCCTGAAGGATGAGTTGGTTGGTGGCTCCGACGCTGCCCACCGCATCGCCGTTCAACACGGAAGAATTTTTCAAGATCAGTGTATTGGTCCCGGTCCCGGTGAACTGAACGGACGCCGTTCCACCGGAGATCGTGCCGGCATTCATCACCGTGCCGCTGCCGGTGATCCCGAATTTCCCGCCGCTGATCGTTCCTCCAGCAGCGTTCGCAATGTCGATAGTGTTGTCGGAGCTGATGCCAATATCGCCGCCCGTAATGGTGCCGCCGGCGCCATTTTTCACCTTGACGTCGTTCGTGCCGCGGATGGCAACGCCGCCTGGCTCCGTCGCTTCTATGCTGCCGGCATTGCGGGTGACGTTGATGTTCGGCGCTTCGATGGCGCGTGAGCTGCCGCCGTTATCTGCCCTTATGATGCCGGTGCCATTGGCAATCGTAGCGGTATCTTCCGCGCGGATGGCGCTCCGGTCTGCCGTTGTTGTTTCAATCGTACCGTCATTGTTCGTGACGTTGACCAAATTGCCGAGGATGGCACGCGCAACTCCCGAGATGAGCCCACCGGTCAGATTGTTCACGGTAGCTGTGCCGCCGGTGGCATCGATGGCGGTGCTATCTGTGCCGATCAACTCGATCCGGCCCGCATTGCTGGTGACGTTAACCGAGGGCCCCTTGATGCCGAACGTGTGCCCGCTGATACGCGCCCCGGCGGTATTGGTGACGGTGACAGTGCCATCGCTTCTCACTGCACCGCCCGCATTCACGACTATGTCGCCAGAGTTGGACACAGTCACGGCGTGTCCATCGATCGCAAGGTCACTTCCGAAAATTTTACCTCCGGCGTTGTTGACTGTGACCGTTGCGCCAGAAATAGCCACACCGCCCAGATTGTCTGCTCGGATAAAACCGGAGTTGTCGACGGTGACGTCCCCAGTCGCGGCGATCGCACGGCCATTCGCCGCGGTCGCTTCAATCAGGCCGGTGTTACCGGTGACGTTGACGGTCCCGCCGGTGATGCCAAACGTGCTGCCGCTGATACGCCCAGTGTTCACGCCATCGCCTGTGTTGGTCACCGTGGCGATGCCGCCTGCACGAACGGCGATGCCATTCGTCGCCAGAATCTTTCCTGAGTTGTTGACGGTCGCATCTCCAGCAGCGCCTATCGCCACCGCGTTCGCGGCTGTCGCTTCAATCAGGCCGTCATTACCGATGACGTTGACGCTTTTGCCATTGATGCCGGCCGAGCTTCCGGTGATGACGCCACCGCTCAAATTGGTGACATTAGCCACGCTGCTTAGACCGTTGATGGCATCGGCCCCCGCGATCGTGCCGGAATTGGTGACGTCGATGCGTCCGTTTTGGGCAGCCATAGAGACTGAGATCCCGGCCGCCGTGCCCGTTATCTCGCCGGTGTTATTCACTTTGACAGAAGTAAAGCTGCCAATGCCTAAGCCACCGGCAGCTGTCCCTGTGATCTTGCCGTCATTGGTGACATCGGCGGCCCCCGCAATGGAAAGGCCGATCGAGGCGCCTGTGATAGTGCTGCCGATGTTGTTGGTCACCTTAGCGTTGCCGCCAGTCCCGATACCGGCGGAATTTGCGCCGGTACCTTCGATTGTACCGGAATTGGTGAAGGTGCCCCCGAGGCTCGCGTTGATACCTTTGAGGGTGCCGGAAATAGTACCGGTCGAAGTATTGGTGAGCGTCAAAGTGCCCGTGTCATCGACACCGATGGTGCCGCCGGTGATCGCGACCGAATTCGTGCAAGTCTGGTCGGTTCCAGTTGTGGCGCATTGCGCCAAAGCTTCCGACGCAGGCCAGGACAATGTGAGCGCCAGCGCGCCAACGAATGCGGGAAGCGCCAGGCTCGACGCGCCATTCAGCAGTCGCGCGCGGATCGAACCGCGACCGGAGTGACGCACAATGTATTTTAAATCGATGCTCTTCATCCCCAACTCCTGAGCGGCACGCGGCCGTCTTCTCTTCCAGCACGACGTGTCGGTGCGCAGCGGGGCGACGCGGCACGGCGCGGTGCTGTTTTGGTGCGGCTAAATGATTACGGAGGAGTGCGCAGAAGCGCTTGGGCTGTAGCGACGACTATTAGGTTAGAAACGAAAGATTGAGATTCGCCGCGGTGACGATGCAAATTTGCGACAGTTGTGAGTCATCCGTTTGGATGATGCGAAGTGAGTGTCATTCCGGGGCGCGCCGGAGGCGCGAACCCGGAATCCAGAAACAAGCACCGCGTCAACATCTGGATTCCGGGTCCGGCGCTAGCGCGCCGTCCCGGAATGACTGCGTGTGTTGGTGACAACTCGACGCTGCTTTGCCGTCATGCCCGGCCTTGTGCCGGGCATCCCGCTTAGTCGGGCACCGCATTGCCTCCCTAAGCGAGATGGCCGGGACAAGCCCGGCCATGACGTTGGGACGCAGTGCCCTTCCAAGTGTCGGTTGAGGTTCGGAGCTAACCCGCAGCGGCCTTCGCGGACTTCGGCTCATCCGCAAACAGCGCAATGAGCGCGCGCTTGATGGCGGCCTGGCGCGTCGGCGAAGCAATCTGCGCGCCCATCAGGTCGGTGACGTAGAACACGTCGACCACACGCTCGCCGAACGTGGCAACGTGCGCCGATGCAATATTGAGGTTGAGCTTCGAGAGCGTCGCCGTCAGTTCGTACAGCAGTCCCGTACGGTCCAGGCCGGTGACCTCGACCATTGTGTAGCGGTGCGACCACTGATTGTTGATCGTGACGGTCGGCTCCACGGCGAAGGCGCGAATGCGGCCTTTCGGCGGTGCGCGCTTGGCCACCACATCGGGCAGCCGCAATTCGCCGCGCAGCGCCTTCTCGATTGAATCGGCGATGCGGTTGGCGCGGCGCTCTTCGTCCTCGTCGCGGTCGAATTCGCGCGACAGCGAGATAGTGTCGAGCGCGCGGCCATCGGTCGTGGTGTAGATCTGCGCATCGACGATGTTGGCGCCGGCCATGGCACAGGCGCCGGCGATGATCGACAGCAGCCACGGATGGTCCGGTGCGAGCAATGTCAGCTCGGTCACTGCCCGTTGCGCATCGAAGGCCACAGTGGTGGCGAGCCGCTTTTCGGCGTCCTCGCTCGCGCGCACGAATTTGGCGTGCTCGATCTTGTGCGGCAGATCGACCTTGAGCCAGTAGGCCGGATACAGCTTGGCGATATAGGTCTCGAGACGTTCGGCCGGCCAGTCCTTCATCGCCTCGCGGAATTCGTTCTGCGCGATCGCCACGCGCTGCGCGCGGTTGACCTCGGAGAATCCGCCGGTGAGCACCGGCTCGGTCTCATAATAAAGTGTGCGGATAAGCTGCGCTTTCCAGCCATTCCAGACCCCGGGGCCGACCGCGCGGATATCGGCGGTGGTGAGGATCGTCAGCAGCTTCAGGCGCTCGGCCGACTGCACGATCGCGGCGAAGTTTTCGATGGTCCTGCGGTCGGAGAGGTCGCGCGATTGCGCGACGCTCGACATCACCAGATGCTTTTCGATCAGCCAGGCGACGGTCTCGGTATCGGCGGCCGAGAAACCAAGACGCGGGCAGAAGCGCCGCGCCACGCGCGCGCCGGCGATCGAGTGATCTTCGGGCCGCCCCTTGGCGATGTCGTGCAGGAACAGCGTGACATAAAGTACGCGGCGGTTGCTCGGCAGGATCTTGTGGATCAGCTCGTTGGCGAGCGGCGTTTCGGTGTTTGCGCCACGTTCGATCTCGGCGAGGACGCCGATACAGCGCAGCAGATGCTCGTCCACCGTGTAGTGGTGATACATGTTGAACTGCATCATGGCGACGATCTTGCCGAACGCCGGCACGAAGCGGCCGAGCACGCCGGCCTCGTTCATTCGCCGCAACACGGTTTCCGGATCGTTCTTCGAGGTGAGGACCTCGAGGAAGAGCTCGTTGGCTTCCTCGCTCTCGCGCAATTTCGCATCGATCAGGTTGAGCGAGCGCGTGACGGCGCGCATCGCGTCCGGGTGGAACGCGAGATTGTGCTTTTGCGCGAGCTGGAAGATGCGGATCAGGTTGACAGGATCGCGCTTGAACACATTGGCCTGCGCGAGCCGGATGCGGTTCTTGTCGACGATGAAGTCGTCGCTCTCGACGATCGCGCGTCGCTTGACCGGTCGCAGGCGTGCCATCAGGCGGCTCAGGACAGGAACGCTCTTGGCGTGACTGTCTTCCAGTTCCGCGCAGAGGATCGCGGTGAGGTCGCCGACGTCCTTGGCGATCAGGAAGTAATGCTTCATGAAGCGTTCGACATCCTGCAGGCCAGGATGTTCGGTGTAGCCGAGCCGCACGGCGATCTCGCGCTGGATATCGAATGACAGACGCTCCTCGGCGCGCCCCATGAGAAAATGCATGTGGCAGCGGACCGACCAGAGAAAATCCTCGCAGCGGCGGAACAGCTGGTATTCGTGCTTGTCGAAGACGCCGCACTTGATCAGTTCGTCCGGCTCGCGCACGCGGTAGACGTATTTGGCGATCCAGAACAGCGTGTGCAGGTCGCGCAGTCCGCCTTTGCCGTCCTTCACGTTCGGTTCGACGAGGTAGCGCGATTGCCCGCTGCGCCGGACGCGGTCTTCGCGTTCCGCGAGCTTGGCGGCGACGAAATCGGAGGCGGTGTTGCGCACGATTTCGTTGTCAAAGCGCGTCACCAGTTCGTCGAACAGCTTGCGGTCGCCGAACAGAAAGCGCGCTTCGAGAATGGCGGTGCGGATTGTCATGTCCGCCTTCGCCTGGCGGATGCATTCATCGACCGAGCGCGTGGCGTGCCCGACCTTCAGCCCCGTGTCCCACAGGGAATAAAGAATGGCTTCGGCGATCGACTCGCCCCAGGCGGTCTGCTTGTAGGGCAAAAGAAACAGAAGATCGATGTCGGAGCCGGGCGCCTGCAGGCCGCGGCCGTAACCGCCGGTCGCAACCACCGCCATGCGTTCGCCTTCCGAGGGATTTTCCGACGGATACTGGCTGCGCGCAAACTCGTACAGGATGCGGATGATTTCATCTTCCATCCGGCACAGCCGCTCCGCGCAGCGGCGGCCGTGACGGTCGGCCAGCAGTAATTGTTCGGCCTTGGCGCGGCCTTCGGAAAGCGCGGCCTTGAGGCGTTGCGCTATCACCGAACGCAATTCCTTCTCGCCGCCGCTATGCGTCTTGGCCAGCTGCTCGATCTCGGCGCTCAGCGCGCGCGCGTCGATCAGATCGTTCGAGCCCCGGGCTGGGGCCGCGGGCGGCGGTCGCTCAGTGTGTTCGACGGCGAGGGAAGCCATGGTCATCCGATAGCGGAGGTGGGGCGGTAAGTCACGGTCCGCACTGTAGATATTTATCGCGAGGCCGGGTGCCTAGAAGTCCAGCCGCGGATTATGGTTCCTTGTCTGGTCGGGCTCAATTGATCGTGGGCAAAGAGGCCATGATGGCTGCCCATGACCAAAGTATGAGCGTGCTATGAAAGGGTCGCCGGGGCACAACCGGTGGCGGAAAAGTACCGGGAGAGAAACAACAATGCGTATGTTCCAGGTCTGCGTTTGCGGTCAGCCGTTACAACTCAACGAACAACCAACCCCGCAGCCGAAGGGCAGCGAGGTCCTGCTGAAGGTTCTGGCGGCGGGCGTCTGCCACAGCGACATTCATCTCGCGGAAGGGTGGTTCGATCTCGGCGGCGGCAAAAAGCTCAGCCTTGCCGATCGCGGCATGAAGCTGCCGGTCACTCTCGGTCACGAGAATGTCGGCCAGGTGGTGGCGGTGGGTCCGGATGCCAAGGGCGTCAAGGTCGGCGACAAACGGCTTGCGCATCCCTGGATCGGCTGTGGCACCTGCGGGCCGTGCCAACGCGGCGAAGAAAATCTCTGCCGCGCCATGCGCAGTCTCGGCGTCTTCTCGAACGGCGGCTATGCCGATTACATGATGGTGCCGCATCCGCGCTATTTGTTCGACATCGGCGACCTTCCGCCCGAACGCACCGCTCCGCTCGCTTGCTCGGGCGTAACGACCTTCGGCGCGCTGAAAAAGATTCCGACGCTGAAGACCGAACCGACCGTCATCATCGGCGCCGGCGGTCTCGGGCTGATGTGTCTTGCCCTGCACAAGGCGATGGGCGGCCACAGCGCGATCGTCGTCGACATCGATCCGGTCAAGCGCGAGGCCGCAAAGAAAGCTGGCGCAAAGGCCGTGGTCGATGGCGGCGCCGCCAACGCGTCGCAACAGATCATCGACATGACCAATGGCGGCGCCTGGGGCGTGATCGATCTCGTCGGTTCCTCGCAAAGCGCGCGGGTCGGTTACGACAGTCTCATCAAGGGCGGCAAATACGTGATCGTCGGCCTGTACGGCGGCGATCTCACGGTATCGCTGCCGCCAATTCCGATGCGCGCGGTGACCATCCAGGGTTCGTATGTCGGCAGCCTGCCGGAGATGAAGGAGCTGATCGATCTCGTGCGAAAAACCGGGCTGCCGCCCGTTCCTGTCGCCACGCGACCGCTCGAGGATGTCAACGCGGTGATGGATGAGCTTCGCGCAGGCAAAATAATCGGTCGCGTGGTGCTGACGCCGGCATAACACTACCCACGAACGTCATTCCGGGGCGCGGCCGAAGGCCGCGAACCCGGAATCCAGACGCAAGTTCTCCTCAATGTCCCCCGATCTTTATTTCGCGCTCACGCTTGTCATCAAGATGGTTGTCACCGCGGCGTTCCTGCTCGCGGCCACGATCACGGCGGAGCGTGCAGGGCCGTTGATCGGCGGCCTGGTAGCGACGCTGCCGATCAGCGCCGGTCCGGTCTACATCTTTCTTGCGCTCGACCATGACGCGCATTTCATCGCCCAGAGCGCCTTGGGCAGTTTCGTCACCAATGCCTACAACGCGATTTTTGCCGTCGTCTACGCTTTGCTGGCGCAGAACCATTCGCTGATGGTGAGCTTCGGTATCGCGATGGCAATCTGGATCGCCCTCGCTTTTGCCGGGACAACGGTCACATGGACGGTCACCTCGGCGATCGTCCTCAATATTGTCGTGATCGGGGTTGCACTCTGGATCTCGGCGCCGTTGCGTCACGCGCCGATGCCGCGCGTCGAAACCCGGTGGTATGATCTCGTGTTGCGTGCGGGCATGGTCGCGCTGCTGGTCGGCATCGTCGTCACGCTCAGTTTCCGCATCGGCCCGACAGCGAGCGGCAATCTTGTGGTCTTTCCCATCGTGCTCAGCAGCATCATCATCATTTTTCACCATCGCGTCGGCGGGCCGGCGACCGCGGCGATCATGGCGAATGCCGTGATCGGGCTTGGCGGTTTCGGTTTCGCGGTGCTGGCACTCAATCTCACCGCAGAGCGGCTGGGTTCACCGCTCGCGCTGACATTGGCGCTGCTTGTTTCGGTCGGCGCCAATCTGCTGATCTTTTTCGTGCGTCGACGGCTGGCCTCTCCATGATGGCGAATCTCGCTGACCCCGCTTTGTGGTATGGCCTCGCGCTGAAAATCGCGATGACCGCGTCAATCGTCGTCGCCGCTTCCGTGGTGGTCGAGCGTAGTGGGCCTTTCATCGGCTCGCTGATCGCGGCCCTGCCGACCGCTGGCGGCGCCGCGATGATCATTCTCGCGCTCGAGCATTCCGCTCAGTTCATATCGCAGAGTGCCGTCGGCAGCCTGATCGCCAACGCCGCCTGCGCGCTGTTCGCGCTGAGCTATGCGGCGCTGGCGCAGAAGCACGGCTTGCGGCTGAGCCTCGGCGGCGCGTTTCTCGTCTGGCTTGTCACCGTGTTTCTGCTGCGGCTGGTCGACTGGAGCGCGACGGGCGCGGTCTTGTTGAACGCTGTCTTCTATCCGGTCGCGATTTTCGCCGCGCGCCGTTACCGCATTCCCGGTGCCGTCAAACGTGTGCCGGTGACCGGACGCGATCTGGCCTGGCGCGCGGGGGTGGTGACGCTCTGCGTGCTTGCCGTCACTGCGGCGAGCAGCTCGATCGGCTCGTATTTCTCGGGCGTTTTCGCGTTTTTCCCGGTGGCCATGGGTTCGTTCTTCATCATCCTGCACCCGCTCATCGGCGGGCCGGCAGCCGCGAGCGTCGCCGCGCATGTGCTCACCCCGTTGATCGGGCTCGGCCTTGGCCTCCTTGCCGTGCATCTGCTCGCGGTGCCGATCGGCGTGTGGTGGTCGTATGCCGTGGGCCTTTCCATCGGCCTTGCCTGGAATGCGCTGCTCTGGCTGCTGCGGGAGTGGCGGACGGGGAAGAGGTAACGTGGCGAAGAGGGCAGAGCATTTCTGTCGTCATTCCGGGGCGCGCCGCAGGCGCGAACCCGGAATCCAGACACAAAGATTGTGTGCGTATCTGGATTCCGGGTCCGGTGCTGCGCACCGTCCCGGAATGACATTTACCTGACCAACCCCAGCTCCAGCGCCTTGATCTGTAACGCGAGATAGCGCGAGAAAATCCGGCACTGCGCGAGGCTGCCGCCGGTGAACCACAGGCCGGGTTGCGCTGTGCGCCGCCACATGTTGCGCAGCTCGCCGCCTTCGTCGAAACCCCAGACCGGGCCGATGCGCTCGGCAACATCGTCGCCAAGATAAAGCCGCGCGGTTTCCTGCTGGTTCTTGTAGCCGGTTGCGAGCACCAGCAATTCGGCAGGGACGATGCGTCCATCGCGTAGCCGCGCGCCGTTCGCGACGAAACGATCGATGTCGGAAAATTGCAGCAGGGCGACCGCGCCGGAAATGATCATGTCCGAGCAACCGACGTTGAAGTAGTAGCCACCGCCGCGCCGCAGATACATCATCTGGAAGCCGGTCTCGTCTTCGCCGAAGTGCAGGCGGAAGCCGCGCTTCTCGAGCCCCTCCAGCAAGGCCTTGTCCACTTCGCGCCCGCGCGCGGTCGAGAGCTGATACGAGCGCTGCAGCACCGGATAGGGAAACGACGTCGCGAGCAGGTCGCAATCCTCGAACGGGATGCCTTCCGAGTAGATCGCGTAGACGCTCTGCGCTTCCTTGAGACTAACGACGTAGGTCTTGCTGCGCTGGATCATCGTGACGTCGGCGCCGTGCGCCTGCAGCTCCTGCGCAACGTCATGACCGCTGGTGCCGCTGCCGAGCACGAGCGCCTTGCGGCCCTTCCATCGTTTCGCGTCCTTGAAGTCGCCGGAGTGCACTTTGGCGCCGGCGAAAGCATCGAGGCCGGGCAGGTCGGGCGTATAGGGAATGCTGCTGACGCCGGTCGCGAATATCAAATGACGCGGATGCATCACCCGCTCGGTTCCATCGGAGCGCCGCAGCGTCACGCGCCATTCCTTGCGCTTGTCGTCATAGCGTCCGGCGACGAGTTCGGTTCCCGTCCAGAAATTCAGCTCCATCGCCTCGACATAGGATTCGAACCAGTTCGCGAGCTTGTCCTTCGGAATGTAGACGGGGAAGGTCGGCGGGAACGGCAGATAAGGCAGGTGATTGACGTGCACTTCGTTGTGCAGCGTGAGCGAGTGATAGCGCGTACGCCAGTTGTCGCCGACGCGCTTGTGCCGGTCGACGATCAGCGCATCGATGCCGAGCTGATGCAGGCGCGCGGCAATCGAAAGCCCGGCCTGACCGCCGCCAACAACGAGCACCGCGGGGTCGCGATCGTCATAGGCGCGCGCCTTGCTCAACCGGTCGGTCCAGTTCTCGGCGCCGAAATCGCGCGTGCTGTCGGGCTCGGGTCTGACGCGGAAGGCCTCTTCGTGGCCGCGGAGGTCTTCCAGCGTCGTGACGATCGTCCAGGCGCGCAAGCCGGAGGAATCGGGCGTGAGGCGGAGAACGCCGGCGCCGCGGCCGAACGCAGTTTCGAATGCGAACAGCGCTTCGATCGCTTCGGTGCCGGCGCGGGTGACCCAGCGCGGCGGCGTTCGCTTTGCGGGGATATGAAAGTCTCGCGGCGCGGTGCGTGCGAGCGTCTCGCGCAGTGTAGCGGCGATGGCCGCGCGGCCACTCATTGTCTCTATCGTCCAGGTGAAGGCCAGCACGTCGCGCCAGAGGCCGTCGGCATGGAACAGGTTTGCGACCGCGTCAATGTCCTTTGCCTGCAGCGCGGCTTCGAAGTTCGCAAGCCACTGCTGCGCATCCGCCGGCGCGTTCGTCTGCTTTCTCTCCGCGACGTTCATCATGGGGTTAAGGCCACTCTCCGCGGGAGCCGAGACTAGCAGGTTTGGGCCTGTCCTCGTCATGGCCGGACAAGCAGCAGCTCTCCGTCATGGCCGGGCTTGTCCCGGCCATCCACGTCTTTATTGCTGCAAATCCGTGAAGACGTGGATGCCCGGCACAAGGCCGGGCATGACGGAAAAAAGAGGTCGGCGCTAACCCTTCTTCGCCGCCTCTTGCTTCAGGCGGTAAAGCGCGTCCATCGCCTCGCGCGGCGAGAGATCATCCGGATTGATCGCGGAAAGGGCCGCGGCCAGAGGGTCTTCCGCAGGTTGCTGCTGGCCAGGTGCCGGGCGTGCCGGAGCGGCAAACAACGGCAGGTCCTCGAATCCCTTCGGCGCTGCGCGGTCTTCCTGCTCGAGCTTTGCCAGCACAAGCTTCGCGCGATCGATCACGCTCGCCGGCAGGCCCGCGAGCTTCGCCACCTGGATGCCGTAGGAGCGGTCGGCCGCGCCAGCGACCACCTCGTGAAGAAAGACGACCTCGCCCTGCCATTCCTTCACGCGCACCGTCGCGTTGTGCAACCGGTCGAGCCGGCCCGCGAGCGCGGTCAGCTCGTGAAAATGCGTGGCAAACAGCGCGCGGCATTTGTTCACGTCGTGCAGATGTTCGACCGTCGCCCAGGCAATCGACAATCCGTCGAAGGTCGCCGTGCCGCGGCCGATTTCATCGAGGATCACCAATGCGCGCTCGCCGGCCTGGTTGAGGATCGCCGCGGTCTCCACCATCTCGACCATGAAGGTCGAGCGGCCGCGCGCGAGATCGTCGGCGGCGCCGACGCGCGAGAATAGCCGGTCGACGACGCCGACATGCGCGTGCTTCGCCGGCACGAAGCTGCCCATCTGCGCGAGAATTGCGATCAGCGCGTTCTGCCGCAGGAACGTCGATTTGCCCGCCATGTTCGGGCCGGTGAGCAGCCAGATGCGACCGGCTTCGAAATTCTGCGGCGGCGACAGGTCGCAGTCATTCGCAACGAACGGCGTGCCGTCGCGCGACAGCGCCTGCTCGACGACCGGATGGCGTCCGCCTTCGACGATGAAGGCATGACTGTCATCGACATCCGGCCGCGCATAGTCGCGCTCGGAGGCAAGCTGAGCGAGCGCGCTCGCCACGTCGAGGCGCGCAAGCGCGTCGGCGCAGGCTTTGATGTTGTCGCCCTGCGCGATCACTTTCGCCGTCAGTCGTTCGAAAATCTCGAGCTCGAGACCGAGCGCACGCTCGGCGGCGCTGGCGATCTTGGATTCGAGCTCGCCGAGCTCCGTGGTGGTGAAGCGGATTTGTCCGGCCAGCGTCTGGCGATGGATGAAGGTGCCGTTGAGCGGCGCCGACATCAGCCGCTCGCCATGCTGAGCGGTGACTTCGACGAAATAGCCCAGCACATTGTTGTGCTTGATCTTGAGGATGCGGATGCCGGTGTCCTCGGCGTAGCGCGCCTGCAGCGCGGCGATGACGCGGCGCGATTCATCGCGCAGCGCGCGCGTCTCATCGAGCGTCCGGTCATAGCCCTCGCGCACGAAGCCGCCGTCGCGCTTGAAGGCCGGCAGCTCGGCCGCGAGCGCAGCCGACAATTCGGCGGCGAGCATGCCGTCGGGCTTCCGGCAGCCCTGCATCGCATCGGCGATGTCTTCCGGCGGCTCCTTGAGCGAACCAAGCGTGCGGGCCAGATCGGCGGCCGCGAGCACTCCGTCGCGGATCGCGGCGAGATCGCGCGGGCCGCCGCGCGTGAGCACAAGGCGCGACAACGCGCGCGCGAGATCGGGCGCGGCCTGAAGCCGCGAGCGCGTTTCGGCGCGCGCCGCGGTGTCGCCGACGAAGCTTTCGACCGCATCGAGCCGTCCAGCGATCTGCGCCGGGTCGGTGAGCGGCGCGGCAAGGTGTTGCGAGAGCAGGCGTGAACCGGCGGCCGTCACCGTGCGGTCGATCGCATCGAGCAGCGATCCGCGCCGTTCGCCCGACAGCGTGCGCATCAGTTCGAGATTGCCGCGCGTTGCCTGGTCGATCGCCATCGTCGCGCCGGCACTTTCGCGCAACGGCGGCGAGAGGGGCGGGCGTTTGCCGATCTGCGTGCGCTCGACATAGGTGACGCAGGCTGCCGCGGCCGTCAGCTCAAGCCGGCTGAGCACGCCGAAAGCCTCGCTGGTGGCAACCGCAAAGAAAGATGTGAGCCGCCGCTCGGCGGTCGCGCCATCGAAGACATCGCGCGTAACCGGCGTGACGGCCGGCAGCGAGCGCCAGTAGGGCGCAAGATCGGCTTCACCGTACAGCGCATCCGATACGATGATCTCGCCGGGCTCGAGCCGGGCGATCTCGGCGGAGAGCGAGACCCGGTCGCATTCGGCGACGCGGAATTCGCCGGTCGATATATCGATCCAGGCCAGCGCGAAGCGCGTCTCCTCACTGGCGGACGAGAGCCGCGCGCGTGCGATGGCAAGCAGATAATTGTTGCGCCGCGCATCGAGCAGCGTGTCTTCGGTGAGCGTTCCGGCCGTGACGAGCCGCACGACATCGCGGTGCACGACGCTCTTTGAACCGCGCTTGCGCGCTTCGGCCGGATCCTCGAGCTGCTCGCACACCGCCACGCGATGGCCCAACGCGATCAGCCGATGCAGATATTCGTCGGCGCGGACCACGGGAACGCCGCACAACGGCACGTCCTTGCCGAGATATTTTCCGCGTTTGGTGAGAACGATGCCGAGCGCGCGCGAGGCAATCTCGGCGTCTTCGAAGAACATCTCGTAGAAATCGCCCATCCGGTAGAACAGCAGGTAGTCCGGATGCGCGGCCTTGATCTCGACGAACTGCGCCATCGCCGGTGTAACGCGCCCGATGTCGATCGACGCGTCGCCGGCATCGCCGTTTTGCGGCTGATCGGGTTCAGGCTGGCCGATGGGTTGCGTAAGCGCCATGGGCGCGGAGGGTAGCAGACGAAGCCCGCGCTTCTACCGACGCAACGGCCGGATTGCCGTGCCATGCCCGGCTTTATGCCGGACATCCACGGGTTTTTTGGCTTTGTGCGGTCATGTGGGCCTCTCCACCGTCATGCCCGGCCATGACAGAGGAGAGCGCGACTTTTCAGCTGTCATTCCGGGGCGGCGCGTAAGCGCCGGACCCGGAATCCAAATGCAGGCACGACGCTCGTTTATGGATTCCGGGTTCACGGCCTTCGGCCGCGCCCCGGAATGACGGCGCCGAATTCCCGGGTTCGCGGCCTTCGACCGCGCCCCGGAATGACAATCTTCGCGTCAGCTTTTGAACTTCACGCCGGTAATCGCCTCGAGATTGCCGTGCCAGATCTTTTCCTTGTCGGCCTTCGGCATATCGATGCCCTCGATGATGCGCAGGGTCTCGCGCGTGTACATCGTGCCTTTCTCCGGATCGAACGGGCAGTCGGAGGCGAACACGATCTTGTCGAGGTCGTAGAACGCAAGACCTGCGTGCGTCGCCGGGACGCCGCCGAACACCGCCGTGTCCGCATAGAACGAGTGCTTGAAGTAATCGAGCGGACGCTTCTTCAGCTGCTTGAGGATGACGCTGAGGTCTTCGTCCGACGTGCGTGCGCCGAGCTGGTCCCAGCCCGGGCCGATGCGGCCTTCCAGCATCGGTGCGATGCCGCCGAAATGGTGCGTGATGATCTTCAGGTTCGGATATTTGTCCATGATCCTCGAGAACACGAGCCGCGCCATCGCCGCAGCGGTTTCGTAGGACCATCCGAAGGTCCACCAGATCTCGTATTTGGATTTCTTCTCGGTCAGGTAATCCGGAAAATTGGCGGCGCGGGCCGGATGCATCCAGATCGGCTTGTTGAGCCGGTTCATCGCCGCGAAGAATGGATCGAACGCGGGATCGTCGAGCGGCTTGCCGGCAATGTTGGTGTAGATCTGCACGCCCAGCGCGCCGTTCTTCAGCGCGCGCTCGGCTTCGCGCACGCCGGCATCCGGCGCGATCAGCGCGCCTTGCGCCACCCAGCCGGGAAACTGGTCGGGATATTTCGCGCAGATCTCGGCAAAGCCGTCATTGACAAGCTTGGTGTATTCCTCGGTCAGCTTGGCGTCGCCTTTGGTCATCACCTCGAGCGGCGGCATCGGATAGGACAATATCTGCGCATAGTCCGGGAAGCTGTCGACGATCTTACGGCGAACATCGAGGTCATGGATGCAGGGGATTTCGCGCACGCGCTTGCCGATATCGGCGTGGCCGCTCTCTACGATCTTGGTGAAATATTTTTCCGGGATGAAATGGGTATAGGCGTCGATGCGCATGAAGTTCTCCGTGACTGTCCGATTGGTCTGTGCGGTACCGGTTCAATAAGGCGTAATGACGTTGAGCAGCGCCTGCTTGTGCTCGTTGACGACGACCGCGCGCGCGCGCGCCAGCGCCTCGGGCAGGTCGGCGGGTTTCTCCACGCGCTCGGCATGGGCGCCCTGGGCGCGCGCCATTTCCTCGAACGGCGGTGAGGGATCGAGATCCGCGAGCGTGCGGCCGTCGGTCTCGCCGGCGGCACCATCCTTGAACATCGACAACGTGGCGCGGCGCACGGCGCCATAACGGCTGTTGTTGAACACGACGGTTAGGATCGGCAGTTTGTGCACGGCCGAAACCCAGTGGCCGACCATCGGGTTGGCGAACATGTAGGAGCCATCGCCGAGCGTCGCGACGATGAGTTCATCCGGCGCCGCGAGCTTCGCGCCAAGCGCCGCGCCGAGGCCCCAGCCGAGCCCGCCGGCGGGTCCGAGCGAGAAAAACGTGCCGGGCTTTTCCCGCGCGCAATGATCGGGACGCAACGGATATTCGTTGATGATGATCGCGTCCTTGCCGACGGCTTCGCCGATCGCGTGCGAGAGATATTCCGGCGAGATCGTCGTACCGGCAGCGGAATCTTTTGCAAGCTGTGCGCGGCGCGTGCGCATGCGATCGGTGAGCCGCGCACGCCGCGCGGCGATGCGCGCGTCAGCCATCTGCAGGCGCGGTTCGACCGCGCGCGCGAGCGCATCGAGCGCCTGCGCCGCGCCGGCCTGCACCGCAAGATCGCTCGGGAAACTGCGCATCGGATAGCGAACGTAAAATGGGTCTTCGCCGATATGCGCGACGCGGCAGCCACCCGGCGGATGCTGCAGATGCGGAATCCACGGCACGTCGGACTCGATCACGATCACCAGATCGGCGTCGGTCAGAAGCGCACCGGGCTCAAAGCCGAAATGCATCGGATGACTTGAGGGCAGGCACATCGTGCGCGCGCCGTGCGCGACGACGGGGATGGCGCAGCGTTCGGCCAGTCGCTCGAGCACGGGCACAGCCTCGGCCGGCAACGCCGCGGTGACAATCAGTGGCCGCTCAGCGGCGGCGATCCATTCGGCCAACGTTGCGATCGAGCGCGGATCGGGATACGCGGGCGCCGCCTGCGGGCGCGGCTTGATCGGGGCGATCGGTTCGGTGAGGGGAGCCGCGAGCGGCTCGCGCGGCAACACGAGATAGACGGGGCCACGCGGATGCGCCATCGCGACTTCGACGCCGCGCGAGACGACATCGCCAATCTGGCCCGGCACGCGCAATTCGTAATCCCACTTCACCATCTCGCGCACCATGCCGGCCTGGTCGAACATTTCCTGCGCCCAGTGGATGGGCCGGCTGCGCGAGCCGAAGCTGCCTTTCTCCGTGATCGGCGTACGACCCGCCGCGAGAATAAGCGGCACGCGATCGCGCGAGAGGTTCGTCAGGTTGTTGATCGTGTTGGCGGTGCCGACATTGACGTGAACCATCACCGCCTGCGGCCGGCCGTTCATCAGGTAGGCGCCGTGCGCCATGGCGACCGCGAGATTTTCGTGCGGCACGAGGACAGGCTTGGGCACCTTGGCGTTGGTCTTTTTCGCGCGGCTGAAGGCCTCGACGATCGGCGGGAAGTCCGTGCCCGGATTGGCGAAGAAATAGTCGGTGCCGTGATCGGCCAGCGCCCGCAGGAACGCCTCGGCCGCGATTGTTGGCCGCTGTCCGGTCGGTGTCGCCGCCATGCTTCTTCCCTGGGTCGTCCGTGGTGCCGCCCGTTCAGGCCAATTTGGCCCGAAAAGACGCGTGTTTTTGTTGGGGCAAAGTCTTATCCGACGGCGCAAGGGGTGACAACGGATGACCTGTCATGGGTGGCCTTCGTCATGCCCGGCCGGATTGAGGCACTGACCATCCATCGTCATGGCCGGGCGAAAGGCGCGAAGCGCCGTCTTCACGCCGGAAGTCCCGGCCATCCACGACTTTAGCTTTTGCCAAGTCGTGAAGACGTGGATGCCCGCGACATAGGCGTGCGAAAGCACGCCGTCCTTTGGACGGCTATGCGCGGGCATGACAGGGAAGAGAAGAGGTGACCCTACTCCGCCGCGATGCGCATCGCCGGCCCGTCGACATCGGCGAGGCATTTGGCGAGGCCTTCGCCCTCGGGGTCGACCAGCGCCGCGGTGCGCGCGCTGGCAAGCGCATCGACCGCCCGTGCCGGCGCGATCTGTCCAGCCAGCGCGGGCCGGATCACGCGCTCTTCAATGGCGCGGTAGTTGGCAAGCCCGCGCGCGTGCGTATCGCCATAGCCCTTGATCAGCCGTGCACATTCGGCGACTTCGAGCGCAAGTGCGGGTGACTTCCGCGCGGCTTCGCGGATGAGGGCGAGCCAGTTTTCGATCTGTTGCTGCTCCTGCTTGTAGCGATAGCCATAGGGACGAAGGCGCCGCAGTTTTGCGAGCATCAGGAACCGCAGAAAACCTCGAACGGATGTGGAGTTGACCTCCATGCCGAAATAGACGCGGCCGAGCCAGCCTCTGCGTTCGGCCACGCGCAGGATCGGTTTCGCCAGGAATGGCGGCAGCAGCTGGCACATCTCCTCGATACCGGGCTTGAGGAAATCGTGCACGGAGAAAGGCTCGCCGGCGACGTGCAGCTCGTCGCGCGCGATGCGCTGCATGCGCGCCGGCGCGATCTTCGCCTGCGCGACCCGGACGACGTCTTCGTACGACATGCGCACAGCGAGGTGCCGCGCGACTTCCTTGAGAAGTTTCCCCTGTGCGCCAGCGATCTGGTCGGCTTCGACGATTGGCCGGAGACGGCTGAGATAAAGCCACGCGTAGGGAACGCCCTGATATTGGATGAGACGGCGCACGCCTTCGAGCCCGATTGTCTGGGCGACCGCAGGAAATGTGCGCGCGACCTCATGCTCGACCATGGCCGGCGTCGCCGGGGCGCGCTTCTTCTTGTCAGGTGCCGTTGGGGGCGCAAGGTTCGCGCGCGCCGCCTCAAAGCCGGCGCGGAAGCCGCGCAAGTTGCTGTCCACCGCCTTGCCGTCTTCGCGGATCGCGGCCTCGAACTGCTCCGGCTTTATCGGCAAGCGGTTGCAGCCGGCAATCGCGCCGAGCATGACCGCATTGATGATCGAACCGCTTTGCTTCGCGAGAGCATCCATGTCGACGAGCAAAGCGTCTTTCGAAAAATCCCTGATGACCTTGATCAGTCTGTCCTGGTCGAAACGCCCGTCGGCCATGGCGATCTTCTCATCCATCGCGTAGAAGCGGCTGAGCGATGCAATGACATGCGTGCGGTCGGGCGTAACGAAGCCGTTCGCCACCGTGCGGCCGGCTTCCAGCAATTCGCTGGCCACTGCGACGTCGATATCTCCGACACCGGGCGTGAGCGCGAGCACCGGACGCTTTCCCTCGAGCTCGGACGCCTGCACCGGCAAAATCTCGATGTAATAGGTCGTTGCGCCGGTGCGTTGCGCGACACCGGGGATCGACGTGCTCTGCACCGGATAGCCAGCGTGCGCGGCGGCCGACACGATCCATTCGGTCAGCACACCGCCACCTTCGCCGCCAAGCGCGGCGATCAGCAGCGTGATCGGGCGCGAGGACCTCATGCCGCTACTTTCCCGTTGTAGCCACCGAGCCAGCCGATCACTTTCTGCCGGACACGGTGTTTCGTGCGCTCGCGCCAGGTCGCGTTGCGCACGATTTCGGCCCGGTAGAACGACGGACACAGAACCGCCGCGTGCGCGACTTCGCCGCACAGTCCGCAGCCGACGCAGGATTCGATCACGGTTGCGACGGGATCGGTGCGCAGCGGATCGGGCGAAGGCTTCACCGTAAGCGAAGGACAGCCGGACAGACGAATGCAGGAGTGATCGCCCGTGCAGATCTCATCGTCGACACCAAAGCGCGTGCGCACAACGCGCTCGCCGCGCTTGAGCTTTTCGGCATCTTCGGCGCGGACGCGACGCTGCCGCGCGAGCTGGCATTCGCCGTCGGCGATGATCACCTTCAACCCGCGCTCGGCGGTCTTCATCGCCTCCTTGAGCGTGTCGACCATGACGCTGACGCTGTAGGTGCGCACCTTGCGCAGCCAGTGCACGCCCATGGCGCGCAGGGTCTTCTCGATGTCCATGCCGGGCGCCGATCCGCCGCGGCTGGTGGCGCTCGAAGGAATGTATTGCTGGCCGGTGGCGGAGGCGTAGCCATTCTGCATGACGATCAGAACGCCGTCGCCTTTGTTGAAAAGATTAGATGCAACGCCGGTGATCAGCCCGTTATGCCAGAAGCCGCCGTCGCCCATGATCGCGATCGGGCGCCTCTCCATGTTCGGGGTCACGGCCGCCGCGCTTGCGAGCGACATGCCGTAGCCGAGAATGGAATTGCCCAGTGAAAAGGGCGCGAACGTCGCAAACGAATGGCAGCCGATGTCGGCGCTGATATGCGTTGGCCCCAGCTCGCGCTGCATCAGTTTGATTGCGGAAAACACCGGGCGCTCAGGACAGCCGGTGCAGAAGGCGGGCGGGCGCGGGGGCAGGGGTCCGAGCGCCGCGGCGGCCTTTGCCTTGTGCGCGATGAGCCCGCGCGCCTTTTCCGCGATCGTGTCGGCATCAATGTCGCCCGGTTTTGCGTCCTGCAGGAAGGCCGCAAGGCCTTCGAGCAACACATCGGAGGCATATTCGCCGGCGCGCGGCAGCGGACCTTTGCCGAGCACGCGCGTATTGAGGTCGGCGCGGCGCAATTCGACGTTGACCGCCTGCTCGATGTAGTCGGGAAAGCCTTCCTCGACGACGAGCACGGCGCGCTTGCCGGCGCAGAAGGCGGTGATTTCTTCCGGCACCAGCGGATAGACAACGTTGAGCACCAGCATCGGCACGCGCGACTTGCCGAACACGTCGGCCAGCCCCACGCGCTCAAGCGCGCGCAGCACGCTGTTGGTCAGACCGCCCATGACGATGATGCCGATGTCGGCGAGATCGCCGTCGATCATCTCGTTGAGCTTGTGCTCGCGAATGAAAGCGCGCGCGGCGGGCAGCCGCTGCTCGACCTTCAGCCGCTCCTGCGTGAAGATCACCGGCGGATGCGCCAGCCGCCCGTATTCGAAGCGCGGCGGACCGGCGAGCTTGTCGAGCCCGGATACGACACCTTTGCGATTGTCCTTCGCGGCGAATTCGCCGGTGGCGTGACAGGCGCGGATGCGCAGCTCCAGCATCACCGGCGCGTGGCTTGCTTCCGACAGTTCGAACCCTTTTTCCACCGTGCGCACGATCGAGGACAATTCGGGCCGGGGATCGAGCAGCCACATCGATGACTTGAGCGCGTAGGCATAAGAGCGTTCCTGAATGACGCTCGCGCCTTCGCCGTAGTCTTCACCGAGGATAATCATCGCGCCGCCGATCACGCCGGGTGAGGCGAGGTTCGATAGCGCATCGGCGGCGACGTTGGTGCCGACGATCGATTTCCAGGTCACCGCGCCGCGCAGCGGATAATTGATCGAGGCACCGAGCATCGCGGCTGCGGACGCTTCGTTCGAACAGGTTTCCAGGTGCACGCCGAGGTCGGACATGATGTCCTCGGCGTCGACCAGCACATCGAGCAGGTGCGAGACCGGCGCGCCCTGATATCCGCCAACGTAGGAGACGCCCGACTGCAGCAGCGCCTTGGTGACGGCCAGGATGCCTTCGCCGCGGAAGGTTTCGCCGTCGCCGAGCTTCAGAGCCTGCACTTCTTTCTTGAACGAGCGTTCCATCGACGTCAGGCCTTGCGCAGATAGTTGGGACCCAAACTATATACCACGGAATTCACCGCATTTGCGAGGGTAGCCACAGCGCCAGAATAGGGAAGGCGATCAAGATCACCAGCCGGATAAGGTCGGTCAGGATGAAGGGAATGACGCCCTTGAAGATCGTCGAAAAGGTGACGTCCTTGATCACGCTTTTTATTACGAACACGTTCATTCCGACCGGCGGGTGGATCAGCCCGAGTTCGACCGTCATCACGATGATGACGCCGAACCAGATCGGGTCGAAGCCGAGATGCGTGATGACCGGGAAAATGATCGGGATGGTCAGGATGATCATGGCCATCGCGTCCATCAGGCAGCCGAGCACCAGGTACATCAGCATGATCAGCGCGAGCACGCCGTAGCGGCCGAGCCCGAGCGCGGTGAGAAATTCCGTCACCTTCTGCGGTGTCTGCGTCACCGTCAGGAAGTAGCCGAACAGCAGCGCGCCGATCAGCACGGTGAACACGGCGGCCGCGGTGCGCGTCGCCTGCAGCAGCGAGCTGAGAATTCCGTCCTTGTCGAGCCGACGACTCAACAGCCCGATCAGGAAAGCGCCGCTCGCGCCGACGCCGCCGGCTTCCGTCGGCGTAAAGCGCGGCAGGAACGGAAGCCCGTAGAGGCCGCCGATCACGAAAACGAACAGCAGCAGCGGCGCCCAGATATCTTTCAACGCCGCCCGGCGTTCCGGCCAGCTGCTGCGCGGGCCGGTCGGCAAAAATTTTGGCCGAGTCCAGCCGATGATTGCGATCGTCGCCATGTACATGCAGATGGCGAGCAACCCGGGAATGATGCCGGCAATGAACAGCTTGCCGATGTCCTGTTCGGTGATGATGCCGTAAACCGCCAGCACCGTTGACGGCGGCAGCATGGCGCCCAGCGTGCCGCCCGCTGCGATCACCCCCGTGGCAAAGCTCTGCGGATAGCCGAAGCGCCGCATTTCCGGATAGGCAACGGTCGAGAACGTTGCGGCCGTTGCGACCGAAGAGCCGCAAATTGCGGCAAAGCCGCCACAGGCGGCGACCGTGGCGATGCCCAGGCCGCCGCGCAGATGACCGACAAACGTATTGGCCGCGCGGAACAGTTGACGGCTCATGCCCGAATGGGTGACGAAGGCGCCCATCAGCAGAAACATCGGGATGACGCCGAACGTGTAGTCGGTGACCGTCCGCATCGAGGTCTGACCGACCAGCTTGAGCGCCGGCGCGCCGCCGTTCAGATAGGCGAAGCCCGATACGCCGACGAGGCCCATCGCCATGCCGACCGGCACGCGCAGCAGCATCAGCGCGAACAGCGCCACGAAGCCGATGATCGCGACGGCGTCGGTGCTCATCGTCATTCGACCGGTTTGATTTCTTTTTGCACGGCCGGATCGACCATGTAGTCCGGATGGAAAATGAGTCGGTAGGTACGGATCGCAATCAGCAGCACCGCGGACACGTCACCCAACCAGGCCACGAGGAAAAACGGCCATGTCGGCACCCTCAGGTCGAAGGTGAGAACGTTGTCGGCGCGTGTCGTCAGCACCTTGTCGAACAATGTGTAGGTCTGCACGGTGACCACGAACAGCAGGACCAGCGTCGCGAAGACGTCGATCATGCGCTGATAGCGTGGGCCGACATTGCTCCAGACAAGATCGACGGTGATGTGCGTACCGCGATAGGAGGTAGCGGCGATGCCCCAGAAAATGAGGATGCCGAGCATCAGTCGGCCGAAATCGTAGGAATCGGGGATCGAATAGCTGAAAAGATTGCGCAGAAGAACGGCGATGAAAATATTGGCGGCAACGATTCCAACGAATGCGGCAGCGACCCATTCGATCGAATCGATGAAACGATCCATATAGACGCGTTTCATGCGCCCTCAGCCCTAAGCAAGATCCCTTGCTAGACGCGGCAGCGGGTTGCCCTGCTGCCGCTTCACGTCTGACCTATTCGAAGTCGCGCCGCCTGCCTCAGTAGCCGGCGCCTTCCTTCGACAGTTGCGCCTTGAGTTCTTTCATCACGACGATCGGGTCGACGCCAGTCTTCTTGACGCCTTCCGCCCATTTTTCCTCAAGCGGCTGCGCGGCCTTCTTCCACTCGGCGACCTGTGCCGGGGTCGGTTCGTATACCTCGTGGCCACCCTCTGCCTTGATCTTGGCAATGCCCGCGTGTTCGAAATCCGCCCACGGCGCGGCGACCTTCAGGGCCCATTCCGGCGTGCAGTGATTGTCGATCACCTTCTGCTGCGCCGGCGACATCTGGTTGTACTTGTCCTTGTTGAAGACGAAGGCGAAGGTCGTCACGTAGAGCGGCATATCGAGGTGATATTTCGTCACCTTGTCGATCCCGAACAGCACGACCGAGCCCCAGGGGAATGTCACCGCGTCGGCGACACCTCTTTCGAGGATGTCGCGCACTTCCGGCGCGCTCGACGGCACATTGGTGCCGCCAAGCTGGGTCATGAAGGTGGCCATGGTGGCGTGCGCCGGCCGGATCTTCATGCCTTTGATGTCGTCAGGAACGACGATTTTCTTCGAACGGGAATGGAACGCACCCGGATCGTGCACGAAGGCGAGGCAGAACTTGACGTCCTTCATCTCCTGCGCGGCGTATTTGCGATACCAGGCGTCGAGTGCCTGCGTGCCGCCCTTGGCGTTGGTCATCAGGAACGGCAACTCGCCGGCGCCGATGATCGGAAAACGGCCGGGCTGATAGCCGGGATTGATGTAAGTGAGGTCGGCGATGCCATCGCGTGCCATGTCGTAGTGGTCGAAAGCTTTGCCGAGCTGCTGGGCGGGATACACTTTGTATTTAATGGTTCCGCCCGAATCCTTTTCGACGGAAGCCCCCCAGTCCTCCAGCGCTTTCTGCAGCGGGTGCGCCGGCGGCACCCAATGCGACAGCTTGAGTTCGAAGGTCTTGTCCTGCGCGAGCGCGGCGGTCGCGCCGCCGATCAATAACGCGGCAGCGTAGACACAACCGGCAAAACGGAGTTTCATGCTTCTCTCCCTGGGGGCTGGGCGGTTGGTTAGGTCGCCAACTTTTTGCAATATTCAGCCGGAGGCCGACGCGGTTGTAAAGCTTATAGTTTGACATCAAACTAAATGCTGGAACGGATGCGTGTCCGTTCCGGAAAAGGGATACGCGGGTGCACGGAACGAATGGCACGGGTGGCCGCCGGCGGGGCAAGAACGGCGAGGCCTTCGACTTGCCGATCAATTTCGGGCCACTGGCCTATTGGGTCGGCTTCAACCTGCGCATGGCGCAGGAGGCGGCGTTTCAGGCCTTTTCACGCCATTCGCAGGAGATCGGCGAAAGCCCGGGTCGGTTCGCCACCCTGACATTGATCGCCCGCAATCCGGGCATCAGCCAGACCGAACTTTCGCTCGCCAACGGCCGCGACAAATCGAGTCTCACACCGGTGGTCGAGGATCTGGTGCGGCGTGGTCTCGTTGAACGCGCACGCATGGACACTGACCGCCGTACTTACTCTCTGAGCCTTACTCCGGCCGGAAAAAAGGTTCTCACCAACATGACGCGATGCGCGCGCCGGCACGAACGCAACCTCGATCAGCTGATCGGCGAACGTGACCGCAAGAAGTTCATCCGCATCCTGAAAAAAATCGCAACCGGGATCGAGTAGCGGCGTCACGCTCACCCAGCACACGTCATGGCCGGGCTTGTCCCGGCCATCTCATTCATTTGGCACGCCGTGCCTTCCTAAGCGAGATCACCGGGACAAGCCCGGTGATGACAGTTGATTTGACGTTTGCCGACCCCGTCATGCCCGCCCGGCCATGACGCTAGTGGATGGCAATACGCGCGACGTGTCTGCATTCAACGGAATTTGCTCAGCACCGTTTCTGGCACCGGATGTGATGTCAGCTTGCCGTCTGTGCCGCGGACGACCCAGACGCGCTTTTCCGAACACTCGACGCAGGTTTCACCCTTGAGGCTTAACCGGTGTTCGACGTCGAAGCTGGACGTGCCGAACGCAATCTTGCTGGTGACATCCACATCGTCACCGTAACGCGTGGGTTTCACGAAACGCGCGCGCGTTCGCACGAGCGGAAATCCGGCGAACTCGAAAACTTTTGGCATGTTGATCTTGGTCATTCCGAGCGCGCGCTCGAACAGCTGTGCCGTCGACGCATCGAAGATCTCAAA
Organism: uncultured Alphaproteobacteria bacterium; assembly: GCA_963707615.1. Lineage (GTDB taxonomy): Bacteria > Pseudomonadota > Alphaproteobacteria > Rhizobiales > Xanthobacteraceae > Pseudolabrys. Next base: position 100,844 of record CAVPQT010000004.1, on the reverse strand, counting down.
ATAGCGCGGATAAAAAATAATTCCGGCCGGATCGCAATCGCCCCATTCGATCCGCACGGTACGAGTGTTGGTGAAGCTTGTCATACGGATGGCACGCGTCAGCGGGGCGCCATGCGCAGCGCGCCATCGAGGCGGATCACTTCGCCATTCAGATAACCATTGTGGACGCAGTGAAGCACGAGCGCCGCGAATTCACGCGGTTCGCCCAGCCGTTTGGGAAACGGCACCGAGGCGCCGAGGGAGTCCTGCACTTCCTGCGGTAAGGCTTTCAACATCGGCGTTCCAAATATGCCCGGCGCGATGGCGAGAACACGGATGCCGAACTGTGAGAATTCCCGCGCAGCCGGCAAAGTCAGCGCAGCGACCCCGCCCTTAGAAGAAGCGTAGGCCGCCTGCCCGATCTGTCCCTCGAAAGCGGCGACCGAGGCCGTGGAGATAATGACGCCTCGCTCGCCGTCGGGTAGCGGCTCGACAGCCTGCATCGCGGCGGCGACCAGCCGCATCATGTTAAAAGTGCCGATCAGGTTGATGCGGATGACGCGCTCATAGTCCGCAAGCGGCATCGGCCCATCGCGGCCGACGATGCGCTTTGCCGGGCCGACACCGGCACAGTTCACAAGAATGCGCGCCGGCCCATGCGCCGCGGCAGCCTTCTTCACAGCGGCTTCGCCGCTCGCACTGTCGGCGACATCGCAAGCAACCGCGACACCCTTGATGCTGTCGGCAACCTCGGCGGCGGCCTTCTCGTTGACATCGGCGATTGCGACTTTGGCGCCCGCCGCAGCCAGTGCCCGCGCGGTCGCGGCACCCAGGCCCGACGCGCCGCCGGTCACGAGAGCCGCCTGTCCCTTGATTTCCATCAACGCTGTCCTTCGGCTGCGATCACCCGCGAAGATAAAGGCTTCGCGTAGAGCTCGTCCACCATGGCTGCGCGATTTCGCAGAACGGCGCGCTGATTGAACGAGCCCTTGTCGGTCACCTCGCCTTTATCCAAAGACGGCGGGTCTGCCATCAGCATCGCGCGGTTGACCCGCGTCGAGGAGCCGGGACTGAGCGCGGCCAATTTTGTCAGCAATTCGGCAAATTTTGCGCGCACCGGCGAAGCGGCGATGATGTCGCTTAACGATGCATCCGGCCCGAGAGCGGCCAACTTTCGGCAGGCTTCAATATCGGGAAATATCAAGGCCGCGAGATAATCGCGATCGCCACCGGCGAAGACGACATCCCGCACGTACGGAGCAAAATGGTCGATGAAGCGCGCGCGCAATGGACCAACGCTAACCCAGGTCCCTGTCGACAACTTGAAATCCTCGGCAATGCGGCCGTCGAACAGGAGTCCCTTGGATGGATCGTTCGGATCGACAAATTTCAGCGCATCGCCGAGCTTGTAGAAGCCCTCTTCATCGAAGGCTTCCCGTGTCAGTTGGTCCTGCCGCCAATAGCCCGGCGTGATGTGCGGGCCGCGCAGCCGCGCTTCAAGTTTGCCTTCGTTCGGCACAAGCTTGAGCTCAACGCCCGGCGCCGGCAGGCCGATATTGCCCGGCCGGTCGAAATCCCATGAGCAGGCGAGCGCAAGCGGAGCTGTCTCCGTCGATCCGAGCGAGGACAGAAAGATGATGCGCTCGCCGGTCGTCTCGATCGCCAGCTGCGTCAGTTGTTCCCATGTTGTCTGGTTCAATCCTGCGCCGGCGTAGAACAGGACCTTCAGCCGGCTGAAGAAGTTTTTGCGCAGCGCGTCGTCGGCGCGGAAGTGCGAGATCAGCGCCTCATAGCCTTTGGGCACATTGAAATAGATCGTCGGTGCAATCTCGCGCAGGTTTCTTGCCGTTTTCGGGACGCCTGGCGGCGTCGGATTGCCATCGTCGATATAGAGCGATCCGCCGTTGGTCAGCACCATATTGAAATTGTGGTTGCTGCCGAAGGTATGGCTCCAGGGCAGCCAGTCGACGACAACCGGCGGCTCGTCTTTGACGAAGGCAAAACTTGACCCGAGCATAGCTTGGTTCGAGCACAGCATCCGATGGGTGTTGATGACGGCTTTGGGATTTCCGGTCGAGCCAGAGGTGAACAAAAATTTCGCGATCGTGTCCGGCGACACGGCGCGATGCGCGGCGGCAACGCCAGTCGCGTCTTCCGCGCCAAGCAGTTCGGCGAACATCGTCGTCTTGCGATCGCCGAGTGGATTGCGGGCGACGACGAGTTCGATCTCGTCAGGCACGGCTTCGTAGATGGCCCGAGCAAACGGCCCGCCATCAGTGGCATAGATCAGACCCGGTGTGAGCAGGTTGATGATGGAGCGCAGCTTGCCGAAGTCGTTCGACATCAGCGAATAGGCGGGCGAGATCGGCGCATAAGGGATGCCGACATACATCGCGCCGAGAGCAAGCAGAGCGTGCTCGATGTCATTTCCGGACAACACCACGAGCGGCCGCTCGGCGGACAATCCGCGTCGCAGCAATGCCGCACCGATACGCCGTGCGTCGGCGAGCGTCTCGGCATAGGAGCGCTTCCGCCATTGGTCCTGCGCGTCGCGCTGGGCGAGGAACAGGCGGTCCGGTGCAGCTTTGGCCCAATGGTCGAGTGGCTCGCTCAGCTTGCCGTGGTAACCACCAAGCGATTGAGCGGCACGGATGTGAATGGTGCCGTCGGCGCGTTTATCCAGCACGGCGCCCGGTGCGCCAAGCCGCACAGGACGCAAGGGTGCGCCGCTCGTAGAATTAGTCTCACGGATCGCGCCTGGCATCGCTTTCGCGAACTCCATCAATCGCGCGTCGCTTTGGGGCCGCGCTTTTCCAGAAAGTCCTTCAGTCGAGCTTTCGCCTCGCCGTCCGCCTGCGCAATCGACGAGATCAGTGCCTCCATGGCAAGGCCGCTGGCCGGACTCATCTGCGCGATCCGAGGCAGCGCGTGCATGACCGCGAAATTGGTCAGCGGTGCATTTCCCGCGATGCGCTGCGCCAGTTCGAGGCCCTTGGCAAAGCCTTTCCCGTTCTCGACAAGATATGTAGTCAGGCCGATGGCTTGGCCCTCTTCCGCTGAATAAGTACGGCCGGTCAGCATCATATCCATCATGCGTGCAACGCCGATCAGCGGCGGCAATCGCACCGAGCCGCCGCCACCGACATAGATGCCGCGGCTGCCTTCCGGCAGGGCGTAATAAGCCGAGCGCTCGGCGACGCGCACGTGCGCGGACGCCGCAAGCTCGAGACCGCCGCCCACCACTGCGCCATGCAGTACGGCAACCACCGGCACCTTGCCGAACTGAATCTTGTCGAAGGCCCGGTGCCAGAGACCCGAATGGGCGATGCCCTGAGTGACGTTTCGCTCTTTCAATTCCGTCAGGTCGAGGCCCGCCGAGAAATGCTCGCCGTCGCCCGCGATCAGCACGGCGCCGATGTCCTCCGGCAGCGACGTGAAGAATTGCTCGATGCCGATGATCGTCTCGTCATCGAGTGCATTGCGCTTCTGCGGCCGATTGAGTTTCAGCACGGCCACGCTGCCATGCCGTTCGGCAGCAAGCGATGACGGCAGTTGTGCGGTAAGGCCCTTGGACGACATTCGCAGGCTCATATTGTGTGCATGTTCAGACGATCATGTCGCCATGAGCCCGCCTGCGCAACGCTCAGTTCTTGACCAGCGGACAGCCGCCTTCATTCAGCGGTCTGAACGCCTTGTCGGCCGGGATTGTCTGGACGATCTTGAAGGCATCCCATTCGCCCTTCGATTCCGCCGGCGTCTTGACCTCGAGCAGGTACATCGGATGGATCTTGCGGCCATCGGCGCGGATGGTGCCTTGACCAAAAAGCGGATCATCGGTCGGCATCGCTTTCATAGCCGCAACGACCGCCGCGCCATCGGCAGGCGAACCGACTTTATCGACGGCCTTCAGGTAATGCAGCACGGCGGCATAGACGCCGGCATGCATGTGGTTGGGCATCATTTTCTTCGCATGCCGTTCCTGGAAACGTTTGGCCCATTCGCGAGTCTGATCGTTCGTGTCCCAGTAGAACGCGTTGACGGCGATCAGTCCCTGCGCGGTGTTCAGGCCAAGTGCCGGGACGCTCTGCAGATCGAAGATAAGCGCAACGATCTTCTGTTTGCCGCCGATCTTGAATTCAGCTGCCTGCTTGACGCTGTTGGTCGTGTCACCGCCGGCATTCGCCAGCGCGACGACGTCGGCTCCCGATGCCTGCGCCTGCAGCAGGAAAGAAGAGAAATCCGAAGCGCCGAGCGGGTGGCGCACACTGCCGATGATCTTCCCGCCGCTTGCCAGCACTTCTTCGCTCGCCTGCTTCTCGAGATCGTGCCCGAACGCATAGTCGGCGGTGACGAAGAACCATGTCTTGGGACCGGACGCGAGCACGCCCCGCGCCGACGCATGACCCATCGCCCAGGTGTCGTAAGTCCAGTGCACGAAATTCGGCGAGCACTTCGCGCCGGTGAGCAGCGCCGTTCCGGCGCCCGAACCGATCGCGACCTTATTCTTTTCGCGCACGATGTCGCCGACCGCGAGTGCGACGGCTGAATTCGGCAAGTCAAGGATGACGTCGACGCCTTCAACATCGAGCCAGCGTCGCGCAATGCCGGCGCCGATGTCAGGCTTGTTCTGGTGATCACCCGAGATCACCTCGACCTTGCGCTTGGACTGCTTGTTGAAATCCTCGACCGCCATCTGCGCGGCGATCACCGAGCCGGGTCCCTGAAAATCGGCGTAGACGCTGGACATGTCGTTGAGGACACCGATGCGCAGCACGCCGTTTGTCTCCGCGTAGATCGGCGTCGCGATCAACGCAAAAAGAATTGTGGCAACAGTCCTGAATTGCAGCATAACGCCCTCCCTGGAATTTCGTTTTCGTTGGTATTTGCCGGGCTGGCAAGAATGTTGTCATTGACAACAATTGGGGTCAAGGTGGACTCTTGTACCTTGGCAATGACCACCGGGGATCCGATGCGCACTGCAGTAAAGACCGCCGTCAACGAATGGCCAGACCCGAAGGAAGGCCTCGGGATCGGGCAACTCGAAAACCACCTCGGTTATTTCCTGCGCCGCCTGCAAATCTGGGTGTTCCAGGATTTCATCCAGACCCTGCGGCCGATGAAGGTGCGCCCCGCGCAGTACTCGGTGTTGCTGGTGATCGAGGCCAATCCGGGCCGCTCGCAAGCCGCGATTGCGCAGACGCTGAGCATCGAACGGGCGCGGCTCGCCCGTCTCCTGCATGTGCTCGAACGGCGGAAGTGGATCGCCAGGCGCGCATCGGCGAGCGATGCGCGCTCGCACTCACTTTATCTGACGAAAGACGGCGAAAAGGCCCTGGCCCAGATCAAGAAATTCGCCAAACAACACGAGGCGCAACTGGCGGAGTTCATCGGACAGCGACGGCGGCAGCAGCTTCTCGATCTGCTGCGCGAGTTCGGCTGATCAGCGGTCATTCCACTTCGTAGACGTCGAGCCGCACGGCGCGCGGCTCTCTTTGTCCTTTGGCGACCGCCAGGATCCGGTTGAGCCAATCGACCGCGGGAGCCGCGGTCTCGAACCGCATGACCGTGCGGAAATAATATTTACGGGCGTCGACATTCTCGCCCCGCGCCAGTTTTTCGATGATCTCGGGCGGTCCGTGTCGCAGGCCTTCGCTGTTGACCATGATGAGGGCGCCGGTCTCGGTCTCGATCGTGTAGCGCGCCTTGATGTCGGCAGCCCCATCGCGCCGGATGATCTGCCAATCCGCGCCACCTGGCAGAATCCGGCCGGCAAGCCTGGCGCCGCGAACGGTGCCGCCGAGGATGCCGATCATGCGCCGCTCGCCATATGGCGTCTGGCCGAGGCTGGTGATGGCCTCGAGTTCGGCGTGGATGGTGAAAATCGGCTCTTTGCCCAGCATGAGGGTAGCGATCCGTTGGAGCTCCAACTTGTGACGCGATCGCCATTTGACCCTGTCGATGAGCGGCCGTAAATACGGCACCCCAACTGGAATATTCGTATGGCGCGTATTTCCTCCCTCGCCGAAGCAATAAAATCAGCCGTCCGCGATGGCGACACCGTAGCGCTGGAAGGCTTTACCCATCTCATTCCGCACGCGGCGGGCCACGAGATCATCCGTCAGGGTTGCAAGGGATTGACGTTGATCCGGATGACGCCGGATCTCGTTTACGATCAGCTGATCGGCATGGGTTGCGTATCGAAGCTGGTATTTTCGTGGGGCGGCAACCCCGGTGTGGGCTCGCTGCACCGTCTGCGAGACGCCATCGAGAATGGCTGGCCGCAGAAGCTCGAATTGGAAGAGCATTCGCATGCCGCCATGGCCAATGCCTATGAAGCGGGTGCGGCCGGCCTGCCTTGCGCAATCTTCCGCGGCTACATCGGCGGGGACTTGCCGAAGGTGAATTCGAAAATCAAACGCGTGACGTGCCCGTTCACCGGTGAAGAACTCGCCGCGATCCCGGCGCATCGGCCGGACGTTGCGGTGATTCACGCGCAGCGCGCGGACAAGGCCGGCAACGTGATGATCGAGGGGGTGCTCGGGGTTCAGAAAGAGGCCGTGCTCGCGTCCAAACGCTCGGTGGTCACCGTCGAGGAGATCGTTGATGAGCTTCCCGAGCGCAGCCTCAATGCCGTCGTGCTGCCGCATTGGACCGTCGGCCATGTGGTCGAAGTGCCGGGCGGTGCCTGGCCGTCCTATGCGCAGGACTACTATCCGCGCAACAACGGTTTCTACAAGGAATGGGATGTGATCTCGCGCGAGCGCGATTCATTCCACGCCTGGATGAAAGAAAATGTACTGTCGAAAGGTCCGGAGGCTTTCGCCAAATATGCGCGCAAGCATCGGATGGCGGCGGAGTAAGTCACATGGCCGACTACAAACCCAATGAGATGATGACCGTCGCGGCGGCACGAGCTTTGAAGAACGACGATGTCTGCTTTGTCGGCATCGGTCAGCCTTCGGCCGCGTGCAACCTCGCCCGGCTGACGCACGCGCCGAACATCACGCTGATCTACGAATCCGGAACGCTCGCCACCAAGCCGAACATTCTTCCGCTTTCGATCGGCGATGGCGAGTTGTGCGAGACCGCGTTGACCACGGTGTCGGTCCCGGAAATGTTCCGCTACTGGCTGCAAGGCGGCCGCATCAAGGTCGGATTTCTCGGCGGCGCGCAGATCGACAAATTTGCCAATCTCAACACGACCGTCGTCGGACCCTACGACAAGCCGAAAGTGCGTCTGCCCGGCGGCGGTGGCGCACCCGAGATCGCCACCTCATGCGGCGAAATCTTCATCATTATGGCGCAGGGCAAGCGCAGCTTTGTCGACAAGCTCGATTTTGTGACCTCGATCGGTCACGTCTCGGGCGGCGATTCACGCGCCAAGCTTGGCGTGAAGACCAAAGGGCCAACCAAGCTCATCACCGACCTCGCTTTGTTCGAGCCGGATCCACAGACGAAGGAAATGACCGTCGTCTCTATCCATCCCGGCGTAACCCGCGAACAGATCCAGGAAAATTCCGGCTGGCCGATCAAGTTCGCGGCCAAGGTCGCGGAAACGCCGCCGCCGAGCCAACGCGAGCTGGAAGTGCTGCGTGAGCTTCATGCGCGAACCAACCGCGCGCATGCGGAGGCCGCCTGATGGCGCGTGACGTTTTCCTTTGCGACGCGGTGCGAACGCCAATCGGCCGTTATGCCGGTGCGCTGGCCAAGGTGCGGGCCGACGACCTTGCCGCGATTCCGATCAAGGCGTTGGTGGCGCGCAACCCGAAGATCAATTGGGAAAAGCTCGACGAAGTCTACTACGGCTGCGCCAACCAGGCGGGCGAAGATAATCGCAACGTTGCGCGTATGGCGCTGTTGCTCGCCGGCCTGCCGACCAGCGTGCCGGGCGTCACGCTCAACCGGCTGTGCGCCTCCGGACTTGACGCGGTTGGTTCCGCGGCGCGCGCGATCCGCGCAGGCGAGATCGACTTTGCCATCGCCGGCGGTGTTGAATCGATGACGCGGGCGCCCTTCGTGCAGGGCAAGGCGTCCGAAGCTTTCGCTCGCACGGCGGAAATCTACGACACGACGATCGGCTGGCGTTTCGTCAATCCGTTGATGAAGCAGCAATATGGCGTCGACTCGATGCCGGAGACCGGCGAGAACGTCGCCGAGGAATTCCAGGTTACACGCGCGGATCAGGACGCTTTTGCGCTGCGCTCGCAGCAAAGAGCCGGCAAGGCTATCGCTTCAGGATATTTCGCCAAAGAAATCGTCGCGGTCGAAGTGCCGGGCGGCAAAGCTGGTCCGGTCGAAGTCGACAAGGATGAGCATCCCCGCCCCGACACGACGCTCGAACAGCTGGCGAAGCTCAAGACGCCGTTTCGCACTCCGGGAACCGTGACCGCGGGCAACGCCTCGGGAGTCAACGACGGCGCCGCGGCGATGATCATCGCCTCAGAAGCGGCCGTGAAAGCGCACGGCTTGAAACCACGTGCACGCATCCTGGGCATGGCTTCGGCCGCTGTGCCGCCGCGGATCATGGGCATCGGTCCGGTGCCGGCGACGCAAAAACTGATGACGCGCCTGCAGCAGAAAATTGGCGACTACGATTTGATCGAGATCAACGAAGCGTTCGCGTCACAATCGCTAGCATGCCTGCGGCAGTTGGGACTTGCCGACGATGCCGAGCACGTCAATCCGCATGGCGGGGCGATCGCGCTTGGCCATCCGCTTGGCATGTCAGGGGCCCGCCTGGCGCTGACGGCCGCGCATGGCCTCGAAGAAAACGGCGGCAAGCTCGCGCTCGCCACGATGTGTGTCGGTGTGGGGCAGGGCGTATCGCTGGCTATCGAGAGAGTGTCATAACGACCAAGGCATGAAGGAACGGAAATGACGCTGGTTTTTCCAAGAGACAGCCTGAATGCTTTTCCAAAGCATCTCACGCCCGGTTACCGCAGCACGGTGAAGCGCTCGCCATCGAAGCCTCTCATTCTCGTGCCGCAAACTCTGTCGGAACTGACCGGACCGGTTTACGGCCACGACGCGGTGCAGGAAGGCGACAACGACCTCACCAAGCAACACAAAGGCGAGCCGCTCGGCGAACGCATCATCGTGCACGGCCACGTCTACGATGAGGACAAGCGTCCGGTTCCCGATACCCTCGTCGAGATCTGGCAGGCGAACGCCTGCGGCCGCTACGTTCACAATGTCGACCAGCACCCGGCGCCGCTTGATCCGAACTTTACCGGCGCGGGACGCGCGGTGACCGACAAGAAGGGCTACTACCGTTTCGTCACGGTGAAGCCAGGCGCGTATCCCTGGGGCAATCACCACAATGCGTGGCGGCCGAACCACATCCACTTCTCTGTGTTCGGACACTCGTTCCTGTCGCGCCTCGTAACGCAGATGTATTTTCCGGGTGACTACCTCTTCCCGTTCGATCCCATCTTCAATTCGGTCACCGACGAGAAAGCGCGCCAGCGCATGGTCTCGAAGTTCGATCTCGACAACACCATTCCCGATTGGGCGCTCTGCTTCCGCTTCGATATCGTTCTGCGCGGACGCGAGGCCACGCCCCAGGACACAGATAAGCACTGACACAGACAAGCACTGACACCAATAAGAGACGGATAAGCACTAATGTCCGAAATCACTCCCTCACAAACCGTCGGTCCGTTTTTCGCCTACGGCCTCGCGCCGCACAGCCGCTGTGAATGGCGGCCGGAGCAGGGCAAGGAAACCTACGACTGGAAGGAAACCGCGGGCGCCAATCTTGTGACCGCGGATACCTCGGGCACGAAGGTCCGTATCGAAGGTCGCGTGCTCGATGGCGATGGCCTGCCGATCAACGACGCCATGATCGAGATATGGCAGGCGGACGCGCAAGGCCGTTACGCCCATCCAGCCGACAACCGCCCGCGGCCGAACACCCGGTTCATGGGCTTTGGCCGTTCGGCAACCGACAAGAATGGCGTCTTCAGCTTCGATACCATCAAGCCCGGATCGGTCCCGGGGCCCAATGGCAAGGCCCAGGCCCCGCATATTGTCTTCTGCATCTTCTCTCGCGGGATGCTGCGGCAGATCTATACGCGCCTCTATTTCCCGGATGAGGCCGCCAACGCCAGTGATCCCATTCTGACCTTGGTCCCACCCGATCGTCGCGGGACGCTCGTCGCCCACAAGGAGACGAAGGGCGAAATACCGGTCTATCGCTTCGACATCCGGGTGCAGGGCGAAAACGAGACCGTTTTCTTCGACATCTGAGTTGGCATTTCGTTTGGTGCAGCGGGGAACCGCTTGCCCACGCTGCCCCCCGGTTTGACCAAAATAGTGGGCAATTGCCCTATTTCAGGTTGTCACCAGTCCCAATAAGGTCGATCTTGCACCTTTATGCCTTTAGTTTATAGGCTTGTGCACGTGGGCACTATGCCCACCCACTTTGCCCACCTTTCCCAATGGCATATTTGTAGTTGACGGCAGGAGCCGGAGTTGGTTCGCTCGTGGCCATAACGGCCAATGAGAGCCGGCAGGAAGCGCGCCATGAATGAACAGATCCTCCAGGAGATCAGCGAATTTTGCCGTATGCGGGGGCTCGCCGAGTTCGACCTTCGGCCGCCGCGCGGTGAATGACGGCAAGCTGGCAAGTCGTCTGCGCAACGGCGGGCGGATCACGACCGACACGCTCGATCGCATCCGCGCCTTCATGGCGCGCAATGCGGACGGTGTCCCGGCGCGCCGCCGCGTGCTGTTCGAGCCGACTCCGCCAGGAATTCTGCCCGTCGTGAAACCGACAACCGTGCCTCCGGTGGCGTCCGGGCTCGCCAGTGATGATCCGCAGCGCAATTTCCGTTTCTTCGACAACAGGCAGAAGTATCTGCTCTTCGTGAACACCTGTTCGGAGAAGTGGGAAGTCGCTTCGCGCGTGAGTCTTGAGCTCGCCAACATTCATCCGCGGCCTCCGGCGGTGCGTGTATTTGACGCCGGTGTCGGTGATGGAACGGTGCTCGCGCGCGTGATGCGTTCGATGCACGACCGGTTCCCAACAACGCCCTTTTATATCGTCGGCAAGGAAATCAGCCTCGAGGATATCCGCCTCACACTGCACAAGATGGCGGATCGCTTCGTTGAGCATCCGTCCACGGTGCTGGTGCTGACGAACCTCGCCTATGCGGAAGCGCCATGGCTGGCTGTGAAATCGCTAAGCGCCGCCACCAGCCTCGTCTGGAAAGAGCTGGCGATGGAAGGCAGCACCGCGCACAGTTTCGAGAAACAGATCACGGATCTCGAACCGTTCCTGGCCGAAAGCTGGAAAGCGCGCGTCAGTCCGAAAAGCGGCAATCCGGTGTATGAGCGTCCGGTCATTCTCGTGATCTACCGCAACGATCACCGCTTCCTGCTCGACCAGATCGTTCCAAAGCCGGGCGGTACAGTTGCCGACTACGATCTGGTGATTGCATCGCAACCCTATCGCGCGCGTGCATCACTTGAGTTCAAGGCCAAACGCGTCCTGGCGCCGCTAGCTCGCGCTCTCGGACCGGGAGGTCGCATGATCGCGATCCATTCCTATGGGCATGATCCGGGAATGGAAATCATCAAAAAGGTGTGGCCAAACGATAATCCGTTCCTGCACAACCGCCACGATCTTCTGAAGGAGGTCAAGCACGAGTTGGGTGCCGCGGGCCGCGACCTCAATTTCAACGCCTATTCCGATCAACGGTCGCTGTTTCGTTATGACATGCACACGCTGCCGTCGGAGATTTCTTCCTCGATCGGCACGTCGACGCTTTTGGCCGCGTGGAACGCAGCGATCTATGTCGCGCAGGTCGAGGACGATCGGCTTTCCGATGTGAACAGCGACCGCCGCTACGTCGAGGCCACGCGCGAGGTTCTCCAGCAGCATGGCGGTTTGTGGTTCTACGACGAGTCCTTCGTGATTTCGCGCCGGCAACCGTAATCGGGACCCGTTCATGACCGCCGCCAACTTTGCACGCGACTTCTCGATCGAAGCTACACGGCCGAGCGCGAGCGAAATTACCCAGCTCGGCGAGGTTCTCGCGCCCGGCACATCGGTTTATGTCACGGCGATTCCGAAGGCAGCTCCCGACGAGACGGTCGGGGCGGCCGTAGCACTGCGTCGAGCGGGCCTCGAACCGGTCGTCCATATCGCGGCGAGACGACTGGCAAGTGCTGATGCGCTGCAGGATGTAATGCGACGTCTTACCGGTGAAGCCGGTGTAACGCGTCTATTGGTCATCGGCGGCGACGTCGATGCCGCCGGCCCGTATGCTGATGCGCTCGGCGTGATCCAGAAAGGTGACTTGCGCCGTCGTGGTATCGAAGAAATCGGCATCGGCGCCTATCCGGAAGGGCATCCACGAATACCGACCGCACGGCTTGAGGCCTCGCTCGACGAGAAAATCGCCAGCGCGACGGCGCAGGGCCTGCGCGTCAACATCGTGACGCAGTTCTCTTTTTCGGGCGAACGTATCATTGCCTGGCTCAAGCAGCTGCGCGGCAGCGGCATCAAAAACCGCGTCGGAATTGGTCTTGCCGGCCCGACCAGCGTGCCGGCCCTGATTCGCTATGCCAAGCGGTGCGGCGTATCGACGTCTTTGCGCGGGCTGGCCTCGGGGATGGCAACCAGCCTGGTCGGCAATGTCGGGCCGGAACGCATCATTGAAATGTTGAGCGCGTCCCAGCGCGAACTCGGCGAAACGCGCCTACACTATTTCTCGTTCGGTGGCGTGGTCCAGACGGCCCGTTATGCGTCCGATTTTGTGCAAGCGGGCTCCGGAGAGAAGGCCGCGGCGAACTCCTGAAGAGCGTCGCCGCGACGATTTTTTCGTCAGCTGCCTACGGCTGTACGCCAACCCTGATGATAGGTTTCGCGCGCCTGCTGGCCGTACGGGGTCGGACCGACCTCGACGCGCATTTCCATCTGTTTGTGGCGCTCAACGGTGGTCTTCTTTGTGCCGCCGTTTTCCTCGCCCCAGACCAGCGTGAGCTTCGTGCCAGGCTTCGCGTATTGCTCTTCGACGAAGCCGAGCGACAGCATCTTGCGCTCGTTGAAGCTGTAGCCCGAGAACATCGATGCGCCGATGACCTTGCCGCCACTCATGATGGAGTCGAATGAGCTCGAAGCGTAGTTCGACAGCGGCAGGTCGATGAATTTGTAGTTTTCACCTGGTGGCGCGAACATCGACGCAAATACCTTGTTCACGTCGTCATTATTCCAGGCAAACGTCACCTTCTTGCGGTGGACCTTGCCCTGCATCGCCTGCAGCGCTTCCTTGCCGATGAAATCGTGATCGAACTTGGTGAAACTGTCGTAACCGAGTTCGTAGGGCGTGGTGTAGTAGTCCTCGATATTGTTGGACACGAAGCTGCCGCCGAGCGAGGCATTTGCTTCATAGCTCGTGCCCGGCAGCCACTGCCGGTAGGGCTTCATCTTGTCACCGGTGTAGACCGCCGGCACCGGGGAGGGGATCCAGCCCGACTCGAGCGTGTTGGTCGCATAAGCGCGCGCGCCGACCTGCACGATGCCCGCGTCTTTACCGGCCTCGAGAATAGCCGTGCGGATTTCGTCGGCTTCTCCGTATGGTCCCCACACCTCGAGGCCGGGTGCGCCGGCCATGCCGTGGCGCAACGCGCGCACTTTGCGGCCAGCGATCGTGACGTGACCCATGTTGAAGAACTTGATGTCCGGGAACGTGCCGCCATTGAGCTTCTTGATCACGTCCTGCGCGTTCGGCCCCTGGATCTGATAGCGGTAGAACTTGCGGAAGACCGGTTTGCCCATTGGACGTGACGGCGAACGGTCATCGTACTCGACCTTGACGTTATATTTGCCGGCCTGCGCGTTGTACTGGATCCAGTTCGCAGTCGGATTGCGGCCGACGAAGACCAGGGAGTTCTCTCCGAGATAGAACAGAATGCCGTCGCCGATCACCTGGCCGTTGTAGTTGCACGGCGCGAACTGCTTGGCCTTGTCGACGGTGAAGTTCTTGAATGAATTGGTCGCGAGGTGCGACATCAACTTTAGAGCATCGGGACCTTCGACGAACAGGTTCACCATGTGGTGCGTCTGATCGAACAGCACGCATGTCTCGGCCCAGGCACGTTGCTCGTCGCGCCAGTTGGTGAATTCCGGAGCGACGACCGGATAGACATACGCACCGATTTGCGAGTTGCGCATCATCTTGACGATGTTGCCGCCGGAGGCCTGGATCGCCTCTTCGAGATTCTTGTAAGCCATACTGACGTTCCTCTTTGAGCTGGCGTTATTTTCGATTGGCGGGGACATTACCCTGACAGCTCGGTGATAGAAAAGAGCTGAAAATTGACGCGCGCGAAAAGAAGTGCTGTGAATGCGCCCGCCGGTTTTCAATCACATCAGACGTGTTCGGGTATTCCGATGGCCCACTCCAGACCACCATTTCACGCTGACCATGTGGGCAGCCTCCTACGCAGCAAGCCGTTGCAGGAAGCGCGGGCCAAGCGTGAAAAGGGCACGTTTAGCGCTGCGCAGCTCAAGGACGTCGAGGATCGCGAGATCGAAAAGATCATCGCGAAACAGGAAGAGATCGGCCTCAAGCTCGCGACCGACGGTGAATTTCGCCGAGCCTATTGGCACTTCGATTTTTTCAGCATGCTCGACGGCGTCGAGCTCTACGAACTCGACCACGGCATCCAGTTCCAGGGTGTTCAGTCGAAGCCGCAAAGCATCCGCATCACCGGCAAGATCGGCTTCTCCAACCATCCGATGGTGGAGCACTTCAAGTTCCTGAAGGCCCACACCAAAGTCACGCCGAAGATGACAATCCCGTCGCCGAGCGTGATGCATTTCCGGCTCGAACCCGGGGCAGTCGCCAAATCGGCCTATCCGGATCGCGACGCCATCTTTGACGATCTCGCGGTGGCCTATCAGAAGGCTGTGCGCGCGTTCTACGATGCCGGGTGCCGATATCTGCAATGGGACGACACCGCGTGGGCCTATCTCTGTTCGCAGGAGCAGCTGACCAAGGCCAAGGAACGCGGCTTGGACGTCGACCATCTTCAGGAAACCTACACCCGCTGCATCAACAAGGGCCTCGAGGCGAAACCGGCCGACATGACGATCACGACCCATGTTTGTCGTGGCAACTTCCGCTCTACTTTCATCTCATCGGGCGGTTACGAGCCGGTGGCTGAGAACTTGCTCGGAAAATGCAACTACGATGGATATTTTCTCGAATACGACTCCGATCGCGCGGGCGGCTTTGAGCCGCTGCGTTTCCTTCCGAAAGGCAAGAAGATGGTCGTGCTCGGTCTGGTGACGTCGAAAACCGGACGTCTCGAGCCGCGCGCCGAAGTGAAAAAGCGGATCGAAGAGGCCACCAAATATATGGCGCTCGACCAGCTCTGCCTGTCTCCGCAATGCGGGTTTGCTTCGACCGAGGAGGGCAATGTGCTCGCAGAGGAAGAACAATGGGCCAAGCTGCGGATGATCGTGGAGTTGGCGGAAGAAGTATGGGGGAAGTAAGCGAGCTATGACGCAACGAAAAACTCCGCCATTCCGAGCTGATCATGTGGGCAGTCTGCTGCGAACTGCGCCGCTCAAGGAAGCCCGCGTCAAGCGTGCGCGGAACGAAATCGATGCCGCCGCACTCAACGCTGTCGAAGACCGCGAGATCGAAAAGATCGTCAGGAAGCAGGAAGAAGTCGGATTGAAGCTCGCGACCGATGGCGAATTCCGCCGCTCCTGGTGGCATTTCGACTTTTTCCGGGGTCTCAAGGGTGTCGAACCGATCACTACCGCCACAGGCATTCAATTTCACGGTGTCGAGACGAAGCACGAAGCCATCAAGATTTCCGGGAAGGTGGAATTCGTCGGCCATCCGCAGATTGAACATTTCAAGTTTCTGAAAGCGCATTGTCGGGTCGTGCCGAAAATGTGCATTCCAGCTCCCAGCACCTTTCACTTCCGGCAAGGGCGCGCGCTGGTGAGCACGGACGTCTATCCGGACATCGATCAGTTTTTCGCTGATGTAGGAGTGGCGTGGCGAAAGGCGATCCGCGCTTTTTACGATGCTGGTTGCCGCTATTTGCAGCTCGACGACACCGCCTGGGCCATGATGTGCGATCCAAACGAGCGCGAGCAATCGAAGACGCGTGGCGATGATCCGGACAAGTTGCCGGCGGTTTATGCAGCCGTCACCCGTGCGGCGCTGGAAGGAAAGCCCGCGGACATGGCGATCACCATGCATTCCTGCCGCGGCAATTTTCGTTCGACGTGGATCGCGCAGGGTGGCTACGAATTTGTCGCCGAGCACTTGCTCGGAAAGACCAATCTCGACGGCTACTTTCTGGAATATGATAACGATCGCGCGGGTGGCTTCGAGCCGCTGCGTCATTTTCCCAAGGGCCAGAAGCAACTTGTACTTGGCCTCGTCACATCAAAGAGCGGACGTCTGGAACCAAAGGACGACATCAAACGCCGGATCGAGGAAGCAACGAAATATGTCTCGCTCGATCAGTTGTGCCTGTCACCCCAGTGCGGCTTTGCTTCGACGGAAGAAGGAAACATCCTGGCCGAGGACGAGCAGTGGGCGAAATTGCGGATGATCGTCGAACTGGCGGACGAGGTCTGGGGGAAGTGATCTTACTGCCTGTCGCCCGGGCGTGAGCGGAAAGTTGTATGCCTCCACGCACAGCACCTCCCTTTCGCGCGGACCACGTCGGCAGTCTTTTGCGTACGCGGTCGCTGAAGGAAGCGCGCGCGAGGCACGAAAAAGGTGAAGTCTCGGCGATCGAGCTGAAGGCGATCGAGGATCGCGAGATCGCGGCTGCAATCAAAAAGCAGGAAGAGATCGGTCTGCGTGCCGTCACCGATGGAGAATTCCGTCGCGCGTTCTGGAACTACGATTTTCTCGGAGCATTGCCTGGCGTTGAAGCCTATCTCGGCGAGCGCAAGATCAAGTTTCAGGGCGTCAACCCCAAACCGATGATGCTGCGCGTTACAGGGAAGCTCGGAACGCTCACCGCCCATCCCATGCTCGACCACTTCAAATTTGTTCGCGAGCATGCGAAAGCGACGCCGAAGATGACCATCCCCTCACCATCGTCGCTGCATTTTCGCTATGGCCGAGATGCGGTTCCGGAATCGATCTATCCGGACATGGCCGACTTCTATCGCGACCTAGGACAGACTTATCGTCTCGCCGTGCGCGCTTTTGCCAATGCGGGCTGTCGCTATCTGCAGCTCGACGAGGTCAATTTCGCTTATCTTTGCGACCCGAAGCTGCGCGCCCAGGTCGCGGGTCGCGGTGAGGATCCGGACAAGCTGCCATCGGTCTATGCGGGCATGATCAATGCCGCCATGTCGGATATTCCATCTGACATGACCATCGCCATGCATCTGTGCCGCGGCAATTTCCAGTCGACCTTTGTCGCTTCGGGTGGCTATGAACCGGTTGCGGAAACGCTGTTCAATACCATCAACGTGCACGGGTATTTCCTCGAATACGACAGCGATCGGGCGGGAGGGTTCGAGCCGCTGCGTTTCGTACCCAAGGGCAAGACGGTCGTACTGGGGCTTGTCACGTCGAAATCGGGACGGCTTGAATTGCGCGATGAACTCAAGCGCCGCGTCGACGAAGCGGCGAAATACGTTCCACTCGAGCAGCTATGCCTGTCGCCGCAATGCGGATTCGCGTCCACGGAAGAAGGCAATATCCTCTCCGAGAATGAGCAATGGGCAAAGCTCGCGATGATCGTAGAGCTAGCAGAAGAAATCTGGGGTTAGCGGAGGAAACATGTCACAGCGTACCAAACCGCCATTTCGCGCCGATCATGTCGGCAGCCTGCTGCGGCCGCCGGTGCTGAAGAAAGCGCGCGAGCAGCGCGCCAAAGGCGAAATCACGCCGGCTCAGCTGAACGAAATTGAAGACCGTGAGATCGAGCGGGTCATCAGGAAACAGGAAGAAGTGGGTCTGCAATCGATCACAGACGGTGAATTCCGCCGCTCATGGTGGCATCTCGATTTTCTCTGGGGTCTCGATGGCATCGAGAAGCACGTCATGGATACAGGCGTGTCATTCGCCGCGGTGACCACCCGCAACGAAGGCCTGAAGGTGACAGGAAAGGTCGGCTTTTCAGACCATCCGATGATCGAGCATTTCAAATTCGTCGCGGCCCACACAAAGCGTACGCCGAAAATCACGATTCCGGCGCCCTCTGCAGCCTACGGTCGGCCCACCCGAACGCCGATCGATGAGACGGCGTATCCGAAACTCGACCGTTTTTTCGATGATCTCGGCCAGGCCTACAAAAAGGCCGTACACGCCTTCGCTGACGCGGGCTGCCGCTATCTTCAGCTCGACGAAGTATTCATCGCCATGTTGTGCGACCCGAAATACCGGCAGACGATGAAGGATCGCGGCGATGATCCGGAACGCCTCGGGGAGCTTTACGGCGATCTCGTCAACGTTGCGATGTCGGATATTCCCTCCGACATGACGATCACCATGCATATGTGCCGCGGCAACTACAAATCGACCTACATGGGCGCTGGCGGCTACGAGGCCGTGCAGGAGATTCTGTTCAACAAGATCAAGGTGCACGGCTTCTTCATGGAGTACGACACCGACCGCGCCGGCGGTTTCGAACCGTTGCGGATGCTGCCAAAGGACAGAGTGGTGGTGCTCGGCCTCGTAACGACGAAGAGCGGGCGGCTTGAGTCGAAGGACGAGATCAGGCGACGTATTGAACAAGCCGCCAGATTCGTCTCGCTCGACCAGCTGTGTCTTTCGCCGCAGTGTGGCTTTGCCTCGACCGAGGAGGGCAATGTTCTGGCCGAGGAAGAGCAATGGGCGAAGCTTCGAATGATTGTCGAACTCGCCGATGAGGTGTGGGGCTAGTTTCACATGGCTGACATCGTCAAAGGCAAAACCGCCATCGTGACGGGGGCGGGGCGCGGGATCGGGCGCGGCATTGCCATGTTGTTCGCTCGGGAAGGCGCGCGTGTGGTTGTCTGCGATATCGGTGCAAGCCTGCAAGGCGAGGGCAACGATGCCGGTCCGGCGCAGGAGACGGTGGATGCCATAAGAAAGTCCGGCGGCGAAGCGATCGCCTCGACACTCTCGATCACCGAGCCGAAAAACGCGGAAGCCATCGTCAAATCGGCGCTCGATGCTTTCGGCCGCGTGGATATCCTGGTGAACAACGCCGGGATTCTACGTGACGTCATCTTTCACAAGATGAGCTGGTCTGACTGGTCGGACGTGATTGGCGTGCATCTGAACGGTTCGTTCAACATGAGCCGCGCGGTCGCGCCGTTGTTTCGCGAGCAAGGCTCGGGCTCGTTCGTGCACATGACCTCGACGTCGGGCCTTGTCGGCAATTTCGGTCAGGCGAACTACATGGCGGCCAAGCTCGGCATCATGGGTCTGTCGCGCGGCATCGCGCTCGACATGGCGCGATTCAATGTGCGTTCGAATTGCATCGCCCCGTTCGCATTTACGCGCATGATCGAATCTATTCCGACTCAATCGGACCAGGACAAGAAACGCATCGAGGCCTTTCAGCGGATGACACCGGAGAAGATCGCGCCGCTTGCGGTCTACCTGGGCTCCGACGCCGCAGCCGACATTACCGGACAGATTTTTTCGGTCCGCAACAACGAGATCTACCTGTTCAATCAGCCGCGACCCATCAAGACAATCCTCTGCGCCGAAGGCTGGACGCCGGAACAGCTTGCAACCGAGCTGAAGCCGGCTTTGGCGGCTTCATTCACGGCGCTTGAACGCTCGGAAGACGTGTTCAACTGGGATCCCGTATAGGCGCACTTGTCAGGTTTGTCCGGCTTTATAGAGTGGGACCATGAAAAAGCGTGGCGCTGAGCATGAGGAATTTGCCGATATTCGCGATGGCGTGCGCGCGCTCTGCGCCAAGTTTCCCGGCGAATACTGGCGCGCGTTGGATCGAGAGCGGGCCTACCCGACGGAGTTCGTGACCGCGCTGACAAAGGCCGGTTACCTCGCCGCCCTCATCCCTGAGCAATACGGAGGCAGCGGGCTCAATCTCGCCGCGGCAGCCGCAATCATGGAGGAGATCCACGCCTCCGGGGGTAATGGAGCCGCTTGCCATGCGCAGATGTACACGATGGGTACGATCCTGCGTCATGGCAGCGACACGCAGAAAGAACGCTACCTTCCGCTGATCGCGAGCGGCGAACTTCGATTGCAGGCGTTCGGCGTGACCGAACCCACCTCGGGCACCGACACTTTATCCCTGCGCACGGTGGCGAGACGAGAAGGCAACGATCACTACGTCATCAACGGCCAGAAAATCTGGACGTCCAGAGCCGAACATTCAGATCTGATGCTGCTGCTCGCAAGGACGACGCCGAAGGAGCAGACCAAGAAGCGCACGGAGGGCCTGTCGGTTTTCCTGGTGGACATGCGGCTCGCGCAGGGGTCGAACATCGTTATCAATCCGATCCGTACGATGATGAACCATGCGACCACGCAGATATTTTTCGACGATCTGCGCGTGCCGGCCGAGAACCTGATCGGTGAGGAAGGAAAGGGCTTTCGCTACATTCTCGGCGGCATGAATGCCGAACGCATTCTGATCGCCGCCGAATGCATCGGCGACGCCAAATGGTTCATCGCCAAGGCAACTCGGTATGCAAAAGAGCGTGAACTGTTCGACCGGCCGATCGGTCAGAACCAGGGGGTGCAGTTTCCCATCGCGCGTGCCTATGCGCAGATGCGCGCGGCGGAATTGATGGTGCACGAGGCTGCCCGCAAGTACGACGCGGGCGAGGACATTGGCGCAGAAGCCAACATGGCCAAGCTGCTTGCAGCCGATGCGTCGTGGGCTGCGGCCGACATGTGCGTGCAGACCCATGGCGGATTCGGATTTGCCGAGGAATACGACATCGAGCGGAAATTTCGTGAGACGCGGCTTTACCAGGTCGCGCCGATCTCAACGAACATGATCCTCTCCTATCTGGCCGAGCACGTGCTCGGTCTGCCCCGGTCATATTGAGATGACGCTGCCGCTCGATGGCCTTCTTGTCGTTTCGGTCGAGCAGGCTGTGGCGGCGCCCCAATGTACGTGCCGTCTTGCCGATGCCGGCGCGCGCGTGATCAAGGTCGAGCGGCCGGAAGGCGATTTCGCGCGCGAGTACGATCACGTCGTTCACGGCGAGAGCGCCAATTTTGTCTGGCTCAATCGCGGCAAACAATCGATCGTGCTCGATCTGGGCAAAGCCGAGGACAGGGCATTACTCGAAGCGATGTTGGCGAAGGCCGATGTATTCATACAGAACCTCAAGCCCGGTGCGATCGCCAAGCTCGGTTTTGCGATGTCTCGGCTGCGCAAGGATTACCCGCGACTTATCTGTTGCTCGATCTCGGGCTACGGCGAGAGCGGGCCTTACGCGCAGCGCAAGGCGTACGACCTTTTGATTCAGGCCGAGTCTGGCGTCTCATCAGTAACCGGTGGACCGGAAGGGCCTGCGCGGGTCGGGGTGTCGATTGTCGACGTTGCCGCGGGGCTGAATGCATACGAGGCCATCCTCGAAGCGCTGATCGCGCGCTCACGAACGAATGAGGGTACCGAAATTTCGGTTTCCATGTTCGACGCCATGGCGGAATGGATGACGGTGCCGCTTCTGCACGGAGAGGGTGGGGTGCCATTCCGCCGCATCGGGCTCGCGCACGCGGCCATCGCACCCTATGGCGTGTTCAAGACACGTGATGGTGCTGACATTCTTATCGCCATTCAGAACGACAGGGAGTGGCGTGTCCTTGCAGACAAAGTGTTGGGCGATGCGGCGTTGGGAACGAATGCAAAATTCGCCACGAATCCGAAGCGCGTCGAGAATCGGGCTGAAACCGATGCCAAGGTTGCGGCCTGTTTTGCGAGCCACGACGTTGTGTCGCTGATGAATCAGCTGGAATCAGCCGACATCGCCTTTGCGCGCGTCAATGACTGGGAGCTGCTGTCAAAGCATGCGCACTTGCGAAGGATTACGGTCGGCGCGCCGAGCGGGCCCGTCAGCATGCCTGCACCGGCGCCGCTGCGCGCGGGACAGGAGCGCAACTATGGACCGATCCCGGCACTGGGCGAGCACACGGCCATGATCCGGCGGGAATTCTCGAAGTAGCGCTCAGTCGATCGTCGCGTGTTCGACTTTTGTCCCTGGTGCCGGCCGCGTGCGGCCGATGATCAGGATCAGCGGGATCACGGCAAGCGTCAGGATCATCAACAGCTTGAAGTCGTTGAGGTAGGCGAGCATGGACGCCTGCTGTGTAACGATCGCGTCGAGCAGTGCACGGCCGGTGTCCGTGTGCACGTTCAGGTTTCCGGCCACGTCGGGCATCTGCAGGGCGTCGTTGAACGGCGTGACTTGCTCGGTCAGTCGCGCGTGCATCTCCGTCGTCTTGCTGGTGAGATTGGCAATCACCATGGAAATGCCGATCGAGGAGCCGATATTGCGGGTCAGCGTGGTTATGGCCGTTGCGCCGGTCCGCAGGTGGCTAGGCAAGGTTGCAAACGCGACGGTCGAGATCGGCACGAACAGAAGGCCCAACCCGATTCCCTGCACGATACTGGTGACGACGATCGTCGTCTTCGTCACGTCGAGCGAAAAGCCCGTCATGTAATAAAGTGTCCCACCCGCGAGCAGCAATCCGCACAGGATGAGGTAGCGCGGATGCACGATCTGCATGAGACGGGGTGCAGCCAGCATGGTGATGAGCGTGCCGACACCGCGCGACCCGAGCAGGTAGCCTGCCGTCTGGATCGGATATCCCAGCAGGTTCTGCATGAATGGCGTCACCAGTGCCATCGTGCCGAACAGCACGACGCCGATGACCATCATGAAGACGCAGCCGCTGATGAAATTGCGGTCCTTGAACATTTCGAACCGCACGAACGGTTCGTCCGTGGTCAGCGAGTGGGCGAAGAAATAGTAGAAGCCGGCCGCCGAAACGATCGCTTCAATCCAGATTTCCCTCGAGTTCGAACCAGCCGACCTGCTCACCGCGATCGAGCAGAAGCTGCAGCGAGCCAATGCCGACGGCGAGCGCGACGAATCCGAACCAGTCAAAGCGCAGATGCTCATGTTTTTTCGTTTCTTCCATGAACAGCCACATGCCAACCAGCGTGATGATCCCGATGGGCAGGTTGATCAGAAAGACCCAGTGCCACGAATAGTTGTCGGTGAGCCAGGCGCCCAACGTGGGGCCCATGATCGGTCCCAGCATCACGCCGACGCCCCAGATCGCCATCGCCTGCCCGCGCTCCTCGGCGGAGTAGGCGTCGAGCAGAACCGATTGCGACAACGGCACCAGCGCTGCCCCGGCCATGCCTTGCAGCAACCGGAACAGCACCATCTGTTCGATGTTCTGCGCCAACGCGCAAAGAAACGAGGCGACGGTGAAGCCGCCGACGCAGATGATAAAGAGTTTCTTGCGTCCAAAGCGTTCCGACAACCAGCCCATCGGCGCCGTCATGATCGCGGCGGCAACGATATAAGATGTCAGTACCCAGTTGATCTGGTCGAGAGATGCGGACAGTGAGCCCTGCATGTATGGCAGGGCGACGTTGGCAATTGTGGTATCGAGCGCCTGCATGACCGTTGCGGTCATCGTGCAGACGGTTATCAGCACGCGCCGCAGCTTCGGATCCATGGAGGCGAAGTGCGCAGTCATTTTGTTTCGCGAGCCTGCGCCGACATGAAGGGTAACCGGCTACGGCCAGTGTCGATCTCGACGTTGACGCTCATCCCGGAGCGAAGCAGCTTGGTATCGTCGCTCTTGTCGAATGCGATCCGCACCGGCACACGCTGCACGACCTTCACCCAGTTGCCGGTCGCGTTTTGCGGCGGCAGGATCGAAAACTGTGCACCAGTTCCCGGGCTTACCGAGACGACCGTTCCGGTGAAAGTGCGATCGGGGAAACTGTCGACATCGATTGTCGCCTTTTGTCCGACACGCAGATAGGTGATGTCGGTTTCCTTCGGATTTGCGTCGACCCACGGCGCCTGATCGTCGATCACGCTCAGCACCGGGGTGCCGGCCGCGACGAAGCGGCCGAGCTGGATGTTATCCACTTGCGTGGCCGTGCCGGACATTGGTGCGCGGATGATCGTGTGGTCGAAGTCGCGTTGCGCGTTGTCGAGCACCGCCTTCGCCTGGGCATATTCCGGAAACTTTTCCAGGGGCAGGTCGGGATTGCCGAGCAACTGAGTCAATGTCGTATCGCGCTGCTGGACAGCGAGTTCAGCCTGCAGCTTTGCGGTGACAACCGCAACCATGGCTGTGTCGAGGTCGGCCTGTGAGCCGGCCTGCGTACTCACCAGCTTGGTCTTGCGGTCGACGTCGCGTTGCTTGAGCTCGACGTTCTTGTCCGCGAGCTCGGCGAGGGAATTCAATGATTTGAGATTGCTCTTGAGCTTGTCGAAATCGCTGCGCGCGGCGTCGAGCTTGGCTTTGGCTTGAGCGAGCGCAAGCGCGAAAGGTTCGCGGTCAAGGCTGAACAGCTCCTCGCCAGGGTTGACGTGCTGACCTTCGCGGATAGCGACGTTAACGATCTTGCCGGAGATGTCCGGAGTGATCAGAACCTTTTGCGCGCCGACATAAGCATTGTCGGTGGAAATGTAGCGGCCGCCGGAAAGGTAGAAGCCCAAGCCGATGACAAGAACGAGCGCCGGCAAGCCGACAAGAAGGATCGTCCGCAAACGCTTGCGCCCGATCCGGGCGAACAGGCCTTTGGCGCCCGACGTCTCGGTTTTGGTTTCCGGCGATGTTTTTGATTCGGGTGCCGGTACGATCTTCAAGGCTTTTTCACTCATGATTTATCCAGCGACTGCTTGTTGTTGGTTTGTGTTGCGGGCGATGGCTGTGCGCAGATTGTCTTTCACCGTCCCGAGTTCCTTCAGCGTGCGTTCGATGGAGGTCATTGAAACTCCGTCAAGCACGACTTCCATCATCTCCGCGCCGAGGTTCGCCAATCGGTCGAGCAAGGGT
This sequence comes from uncultured Alphaproteobacteria bacterium, assembly GCA_963707615.1. Lineage (GTDB taxonomy): Bacteria > Pseudomonadota > Alphaproteobacteria > Rhizobiales > Xanthobacteraceae > Pseudolabrys. The sequence goes on along the minus strand of CAVPQT010000004.1, from coordinate 75,861 downwards.
TTCGCCGCCGGCTTGAGGTACAAGCGATTGGCGCGCCGATCGTTCGGATCGGCACGGCGTTCGATCAGACCATTGTCGGCCAGCCGATCGAGAAGGCGCGTGAGTGTGATCGGCTGCAGATCGAGCAGATCCGCGAGTTCCGTTTGCTTGAGGCCCTCATTTCGATCGATCCGCACCAGCACCGCCCACTGAGCGCGGGAGATGCCGAACTGGCGGGCCCGCTGATCCGCGTAGGTTTTCAGCAGGCGAGCTACATCCATGATCGTAAAGGCGAATTCGCGTTTAATCGGTTGCGGAGGCATGGTCAGCCCTTAGGTTATGCCCCATATAATAAGCAAGCTTATAATAAGTTCAACATGCTATTTCGGTAGAGCAGTCGCGCGTGCGTTGCGTGGATGACGGCCCGTTTGGCCTCGGGCAAAGTCGCTGCCCGAACGTCGCCAGGAAGGAATTCAACACATGGACATCGGCTTCATCGGCCTCGGCAATATGGGGCAACCGATGGCGCGCCGGCTTATTGCGGCCGGGCACAAGCTCATCGTTTTCGACACGCGCAACGATGCCGTTGCGCCGTTGGTCGCGCTGGGGGCGCAACTTGCATCGTCACCGGCCGACGTTGCCGATCGCGTCGAAACGGTCATGGCAAGCCTGCCGTCGCTTCAAATCTCGGAGAAAGTTGCGCTCGGAGAGGGCGGTGTCATCCAAGGCAAGCGCATCAAGCGCTTTATCGATCTTTCGACCACGGGCGCAACCGTCGCGGCAAAGATTGCAGCAGTGCTGGCCAAGAAAAATATCGTGCAGATCGATTGTCCGGTGAGTGGCGGTGTCGGTGGCGCCACCAAAGGCACGCTTGCCGTGATGGTCTCGGGACCGAAAGCGGAAATCGATCTTGTGAAAGATGTTCTAGCGGTCTTCGGCAAAGTATTTGTCATCGGCGAGAAACCCGGCATGGCGCAGACCATGAAACTCGCCAACAATTTCCTTTCGGCGACCGCCATGGCCGCGACCTCCGAAGCGGTGGCAATGGGGGTTAAGGCCGGTCTCGATCCCAGCGTGATGATCGACGTCATCAACGCCGGCTCCGGCCGCACCACGGCTTCGGACGGAAAATTTCCGCAGGCGATTCTGCCGCGCACATTCAACTACGGATTTGCGACCGCATTGATGCTTAAGGACGTCCGGCTCTGCGTCGAACAAGCGAAAAGCCTGGATGTTCCAAATTCTGTGATGAGCGCCGTGCTGGATCAATGGGAAACGACGAACAAGGAATTTGGCGGCGACAGTGATTTCACCGCCATCGTCAAAATGATCGAGCAACGTGCTGGCGTCATTGTGGGCAAGAAAACATGAGCGACGATATCCACGAGGTCTATGCAGTCTGCTACGGGACGCACGCGCGCAAACGTTCCGAAAACTACATCTTCGGTGACCCGCACGACGAAATGACATCGATTGCCTATTACGTCTGGGTGATCAAGGGACCACACGGCACGTTCGTGTGCGACACCGGGTTCGATGAAGTCGCGGCAAAGGAACGTGCACGGAAGATCACCCACCCGGTAGGCGAAGGGCTGAAGGTGATCGGCGTGGAGCCGGACAAGGTCGATCACGTGATCGCAACCCACATGCATTGGGATCACGCCGGCAACTACGATCTGTTTCCCAACGCGCGCTATCACATCCAGGATGTTGAGATGGCCTACGCCACAGGGCGCTGCATGTGTCACCAGATGTTACGCATTCCGTTCAGCGAGAGCGACGTACTGGCGATGGTGCGAAAAGTATTTGCCTACCGGGTAGAATTCCACGACGGCGTGGATGAGCTGGCGCCCGGCATAACGGTGCACAAGGTCGGCGGACATTCGAAAGGTCTGCAATGCGTGCGCGTGAAAACCAGACGAGGCATGGTCGTCATCGCATCTGACAGCTGCCATCTCTACTCGCACATCGATGAAGGTCGCGTGTTTCCGATCACGTACAGCGTCGGTGATACGCTCGAGGGCTACAAAACGCTGAAGAAGCTTGCGAGCTCGCGTCACCACATTGTGCCGGGGCACGATCCGGAGGTTGTGAAGCTATATCCGGCGGCGAAGCCCGGTCTTGAAAACTGGGTTGTCCGGCTGGATGCGGAACCGAAGGTCTAGGCCAATCCCAATTCCGCAAACGCGGCCTTGTGGTGTTCGGCGCTCTCTGGCGCGAAGCAACAGAAGACCACACGCGTGAGACCGCGCGGCCGCGCCGCAATTTCCGCGACCACAGTGCCGACGGCAACACGCGCCGCAAGGTCGGCCGGGAAACGATAGATTCCGGTCGAGATGGCCGGGTAGGCGACTGACGCCAGTTTTCTATCGGCTGCGAGATCGAGCGCGGTCCGGTAGCAGCCGGCCAGCAACGCCTCTTCGTCCTTGTCGCCACCGCCCCAAACGGGGCCGACGGCATGGATCACATGTCTGGCCTTAAGCCTGTAGCCGCGCGTCATCTTGGCCGATCCCGTGTCGCATCCGCCGAGCGTGCGGCATTCGGCCAGCAATTCCGGTCCGGCGGCCCGATGGATGGCGCCGTCGACGCCACCACCGCCGAGCAGGGAACGATTGGCTGCATTGACGATCGCATCGACGTCGAGCGACGTGATATCCGCGACGACGATGTCGAGTGCTGTCTGGCCGATCTCGGCAGTAAGCTCCGCCATGCGTGGAGTTATATCACGCACCTGCCACTTCGGGCGCGGCCTCGAAATCGACGGTCGACCGCACACCGATGTCGTCATAGTGCGCGTCAAGGAACCGACGGGCGGCACGCCGGCCGTTGTTGTGGAGCATTTCGAAAAAGTCAAAGTCGGTACTAAGACGACTCGCGGCATCAAGAGTCTGGGCCGCACCGGCGAGCTCGATCCGGTGCACGTTGATACGCCGGTATTGTCCAGTGCCGATGCCGCGCGTCAGCCTGCCTTCATCGATGAGCTTGCCGACGAAAGTGAGGCCGCGCAGTTCCGACATGAGCGACGAGTTGAACGTGATCTCATTAATCCGCGCCAGGATCTCGTCCTGAGTTTTCGGAATTTGTTTGCGCCTGACAGGATTGATCTGGACCAGCAGCAAGTTCTCGGTCTGCGTCGCGCCAATCAACGGATAGAGCGCCGGATTGCCGACATAACCTCCATCCCAATAGGCTTCGCCGCCGATTTCGACCGCACGAAACAGGTGAGGCAAACAAGCCGAGGCGACGATCATGTCCGCCGTCATTTCCGCGCGTCGGAACACGTGCAGCTCTCCGGTCCGCACATTGGTGGCCGAGACGAAGAGCTGGAGATCAGCGTATGCCCGCACTGAATCGAAATCGACAAAGCGTCCGACCAGATCCTTCAGCGGATTGATGTTGAGCGGATTGAAATCGTACGGGGATAGATACCGGGTCAGTGCCTGCATCCAAAGGCCTACGGGCGTATCCTCGATCGGCCAGAACGAGAACAGACGATCGACCGCGCGTCGCTGTACGTCGGGCAGATTGCCACCTAGGCTCGCCGCACGCCAGAAGTCCGTCAGTCGCTTGCGTGCTTCCTCCGGCCCGCCGCGCGCGAGACCGTCCGCCAGCATGATTGCGTTGACCGCACCTGCTGATGCGCCGGAAATGCCTTCGACCGTCAGGCGGCCATCTTCGAGCAGATGATCGATGACACCCCAGGTGAAGGCACCCAATGCGCCTCCACCCTGCAGCGCAAGATTGATGCGCTTTCCCGCCTTCGGAGATTCGGTCTTGGCGCCACCGAAAGCGCGCGTGAGAAATTCGATCATCTGTGGCTAGTCACTGCGCTACCCAGCCGCCGTCGATCGAGTAAGCCGAGCCGGTTATCGTCTCGGCCGCGTCACTGCAGAGGAACACGGTGAGCGCGCCGATATTTTCCGGCTTGGTGAATTCGTGCATCGGCTGTTTCTCGGCCACCAGCTCGATGGCCTGCTCTTTCGTGCTCGTACCCGTTGCCTTGGCGCGCGCATCGATTTGCTGCTGCACGAGCGGCGTAAGCACCCAGCCGGGACAAATGGCGTTACAGGTCACGCCATCGTTGGCGGCTTCCATGGCGACAACCTTGGTCAAACCGACAAGGCCATGTTTGGCGGCGACGTAAGCTACCTTTTGCGTGCTGGCCACCAGTCCGTGGGCCGAAGCGATATTGATGATGCGACCCCATTTTCTCTTTTTCATGCCCGGGACCGCGGCGCGGATCGTGTGAAAAGAAGAGGACAGATTGGTCGAAATGACCGCGTCCCATTTCTCGATCGGGAAATCCTCGATATTCGCGACGAATTGGATTCCGGCATTGTTGACCAGAATGTCGAGCGTGCCGAATTCCTTTTCAGTCGTGCGGATCATGTCGGCGATCTCGGCAGGTTTGGTCATATCGGCCGGCGAATAGAGTGCTTTGACGCGAAAGTCCTTCTCAGCTCCGGCGCGGATTTTTTCGATTTCAGCCTTGTCACCAAAACCGTTGAGCATGATGTTGGCGCCTTCGCGCGCCAGTGAATGCGCAATTGCGAGACCGATTCCCGACGTGGAACCGGTCACTAACGCTGTCTTGCCTTTGATCATTTGTGGGTCCTCATTATGCGAGCGACGCCCCGGTTTCGAATGCGGGCGAAAACTGCCCCTATTTTTGTTGCACCGCAATATATATGTTTCGTGACTTAGGGATTCGAGCGGCTTGACGTTAGACTTGTGTCGAAAGGCGAAACGCTCCTTGGTCAGAAAATCATCCGCGCAGACTGTATTTCCGGAGCCGGGTCACGATCACGGGCGCTGCGCCAGCGCTGCAATCGCGCATGCCGAGACGATCTGCGCGGCCAGGAAGGAACGATTGACCCCCATGCGTCGACAGGTGTTGGAGGCGCTTTTGGCAAGCCACCGACCCCTGGGCGCCTACGAGTTGATCGATCGGCTGGAGGTTCGTGGCGCGCGGCCGGCGCCAATCACGGTGTATCGCGCACTCGACTTTCTGCGTGAACAGGAACTTGTCCATCGCATCGAAAGCCGAAATGCCTTCATCGCCTGCGTGCACGCTCATGAGACGCATGAGCCTGTGGTATTTCTGATCTGCGAGAAATGCGGGACAGTCGGCGAAGCGGCATCTGCCGCCGTGGCCGACACGATCAGGAATGCGTCACGTGCCGCCGGGTTCGTCCCGAAAACGCCAGTGATCGAGATCTCCGGCATCTGTGCCCACTGCAAGGCCGCGTGAGGCGATCCGCGCGTTGTCCAGCCCAGCCTACACATCGACCACGCGTCCACTCGATGCGCTTGCAGCTGGCATCGTTGTCGTCCTGTGCCTGTCCTGGGGCTTCAATCAGGTTGCGACCAAACTTGCGATCCATGATATCCCGCCGCTGACGCAAGCAGCCGTTCGCTCAACCGTTGCGGCGCTGTTGATTTCCGCGTGGTGCCGATTGCGTGGCATTCCGCTGCTCAAGCATGACGGCACACTGTGGTTTGGTCTGCTTGCCGGCATTCTCTTCGCAGCCGAATTCATTTTGATCTTTCAGGGACTCCTCTACACGACGGCGTCGCGCGCGACGTTGTTCATATATCTCGCGCCGTTCTTCGTAGTGCTTGGCGCGCGCATTCTTCTGCCTGCCGATCGTTTCAGCATCGCGCAGTGGCTGGGCCTTGCCTTGTCATTCTGCGGCATGGTGGTTGCCTTCGGCATTCCCGCTCCCGCGAGCGATCCTAAACAACTGACCGGCGACATCATGATGGTGGGTGCTGCACTCTTCTGGGCAGCGACGACGTTGACAATAAAAGCGAGCCCGCTGACCCGAACATCCGCCGAGAAAGTGATGCTGTATCAGCTGGTCGTGTCGGCGCCGGTCATGGTGTCGGCGGCGATTCTCCTCGGGGAGCGTGTTACGCGCATGCCGTCGGGATTGGCGTTGGGGGCGTTGGCCTACCAGACAGTCTGGGTCGTGAGTGTGACATTCGTTATCTGGTTCGCGCTGATCGCTCGATACTCGGCGAGCCGGCTCTCAGCATTCACTTTTCTCACGCCACTGTTCGGCGTGGCTGCAGGGCACCTGGTGCTCGGCGATCCATTAACGCCTGCGTTTGCGGCAGCCGTGGCGCTGGTTGCGGTGGGGTTGCTGCTGGTTAACCGGTCCTAGGAATGGGGCCGTTGTGATGACTTTCACTCACGCCCGTCCTGCTATATCTGTCTGGCACCGGATTGCGTGGAAGGCCCGATGAGTACGGAAGTGCACAGACACAAAACTGTCGCGGTTGAGGTTGGCGGCGTCACGGTGGGCGGCGGGGCGCCGATCGTCGTGCAGTCGATGACCAATACGGATACGGCCGATATCGAGGGTACCGCGCGTCAGGTGGCGGCGCTGGCCGGCGCCGGCTCCGAACTCGTACGCATCACGGTCGATCGCGATGAGGCGGCCGCCGCCGTCCCCCACATCAAGGAGCGGCTGCTCAAATGGGGCATCGCCGTGCCGCTCATCGGCGACTTTCATTACATCGGCCACAAGCTTTTGGCCGAGCATGCCGGCTGCGCGCAGGCGCTCGACAAGTACCGCATCAATCCGGGCAATGTCGGCTTCAAGGACAAGAAGGACAAGCAGTTCTCCGCCATCATCGAGATGGCGCTCAAGCACAACAAGCCGGTGCGCATCGGCGCCAACTGGGGCTCGCTCGATCAGGAGCTTCTGACGCAACTGATGAACGAGAACGCCAAGACGAAGGCGCCGAAGGACGCGCGTGCGGTGATGCACGAGGCGATGGTGCAGTCGGCGCTGGTGTCGGCTTCGCGCGCCGAGGAGATCGGATTGGCCAGGAACCGCATCATCCTCTCGGCCAAGGTCTCGGCGGTGCAGGACCTGATCGCGGTCTATGGCGAACTGGCGCGCCGCTGCGACTACGCGCTGCATCTGGGGCTGACCGAAGCCGGCATGGGCTCGAAGGGGATCGTTGCCTCCTCGGCCGCCATGGGGGTGCTGCTGCAGCAGGGGATCGGCGATACCGTGCGCATCTCGCTGACACCGGAACCCAATGGTGACCGCACCCGCGAGGTGCAGGTGGCGCAGGAACTGCTGCAGACCATGGGCCTGCGCACCTTCGTGCCGCTGGTTGCCGCCTGTCCCGGTTGCGGGCGCACCACCTCGACGACGTTTCAGGAACTGGCCGCCGACATCCAGAGCTTCATCCGCGACTCGATGCCCCACTGGAAGACGCGCTATCCCGGGGTTGAGACGCTCAACGTTGCGGTGATGGGTTGCATCGTGAACGGCCCCGGGGAATCCAAGCACGCCGACATCGGCATTTCGCTGCCGGGAACGGGCGAGCAGCCGACCGCCCCGGTGTTCATCGACGGCAAGAAGGCAGCCACCCTGCGCGGGGCAACGCTCAGCGCCGATTTCAAACAGATGGTGATCGACTATATCGAGCGCCGCTGGGGCCAGACCGCGCGGGCGGCGGAGTAGACAGACGGGTTGCACGCGACCGTAGCCGCGCTACCATCCCGATATGGTATCGCGCAAAGGTGCACCATGAGTTCCTTGAGCGGCAAAGACGGTCCTCGCTATCGGCACACGACAGACGAATCCGTGCCTTACGAGACGATCGGCGTGGAGAAACTGACGCCGATCATCGGTGCGGAAATCGAAGGCGTCGACCTCGCAAAGCCTTTATCCAATCGCACGGTAGACGAAATCCATCGGGCGCTGGCCGAGAACATTGTCATATTTTTCCGCGATCAGCACATCACGCCGCAACAGCATCTCGCGTTCGGTCGCCTCTTCGGAGAATTGCACGTGCATCCCGCCGCGCCGCACGAGCCAGGTGAACCGGCGCTGATGAAAATTTATGCCGACAAGAACAGCCCGCGGGCGAACGGTGAGGGTTGGCACACCGACGTGTCTTGCGATCTTGAGCCGCCGATGGGCAGCATCCTCTACATCAAGCAATGTCCGCCGCACGGCGGCGATACCTTGTTCGCCAGCATGTACGCGGCTTACGACGCGCTGTCCGACCGGATGAAAACTTATCTGAACGGGCTTACCGCCGTGCATGATGGAGAGCCGGTCTATCGCGGCCTTTATGCAAACACAGGCGTCGCCGACAAGCCGTCCTATCCGCGGGCTGAACACCCGGTTGTACGAACGCATGCGGTAACGGGAAAGAAGGCGCTGTACGTCAATCGTGGATTCACAAACCACATTGTCGGAATTCCGCGCGATGAGAGCGATGCCATTCTGGCCTATCTCTATCAGCACGCCGAGAACCCACTTTTCCAATGCCGGTTTCGCTGGACCGAAAATGCGATCGCCTTCTGGGATAATCGCTGTTCGCAGCACCGGGCGATGTGGGACTACTGGCCGCACACGCGATCGGGTAACCGGGTGACGGTGAAAGGTGAGCGTCCTTTTTGACGCGTCCCTTCGCGCAATGAACGGCTATATCCAGCCGCCACCATCCTTGCCGCGGTTGGCAACGCCGGCTTCTTCCAGATCCAGCTCATATTCGATCCGGCGGCGCGCCTCGTCGGTAATCTTGCCCTCGCGCAGGAGCTGGTAGATGAAATCGCGTTCGATATCGATGAGCTCTTTCTTGACCGCGGCGCTCTGGCGCGTGTGATCCAGTGCGTCTTCCAGGTCGTTCGGCAGGATCTGCCGGCGGCTCTGGTTGCGTGTGCGCAAAAGATCGACGACATCGTCGTGCAATTCGCGCTCTTCAATGAGCTTTTCGAATCGTTTTTCGACTTCATCAAGAGCGGACATTCGCGCGTTCAATTCGGATTGGATGGCGCTAGCCTGTTCTGCCTTGCCGAGCCGCGTCAATCCAATCCAGCGCACGACGAACGGAAGCATCAGGCCTTGGCCAACAAGGGTAATGATGATGACGCCGAAAGTTATGAATAGAATGAGGTCGCGGTGCGGGAACGGCTCGCCATTGTTGAGCGCAAAGGGGATTGCAAGCGCAGCGGCAAGCGAAACGACGCCGCGTACGCCAACGAACCCGATCGTAAAAGGCCCTTGCCACGGCGGTGAGGGATCGCGTTTGGCGAGTGACGAGCTTGCCCAGCGGGGAACATAAGTTGCCGGGAAAATCCAGATGAACCGCGCCGCAATCACCAGCAGCGTAATTCCGACGGTAGCTATGACCAACTCGCGAATTGAAAAGCCGTGCACGCGGTCGATCAACGCACGCGCCTGCGATCCGGTCAGCAGGAACACAAGGCCTTCGACGAGATACACCAGCAAATTCCAGAAAAAGACGCCTTGCAGTCGTGTAGCTGAAGAGATCAGGCGTGGGCCATTCCAGCTGACATAGAGACCACAGGCGACAGTCGCCAGCACGCCGGATCCGCCGAGATGTTCCGGGACCCAGAATGCGAGGTAGGGTGTCATCAGCGATAGCGTGATTTCCACCCTTGGCTCATGGGCCCACTGACGAAGCCTGAGGCTGAGCCAGCCGACAGCGATACCGTAGATAATCTCACCGACGACAATAAGCGTGAAAGTCCCCGCTGCTTCCGGCAGCGAGAACGCACCGGTGGCGGCTGCGGCGACCGCGAAGCGATAAAGGATCAAGGCCGTTGCATCGTTGGCCAGGCCTTCGCCCTCGAGCACGACAAGCAGCCGTCGCGGGAGCGCGAGCCGACGTGCGATCGCCAGCGGGGCAACGACATCGGGCGGCGCGACGATGGCGCCAAGCACAAAGCCGGTCGCCCAGCTGAAGTTCAGCAGATAGTGCGCTGCGATCGCCACGGCGCAGGTCGTGAATACGACGCAGCCGAAGGCCAGCAGAGTGATCGGCCGCAAGTTGAAACGAAACTCCCGCCAGCTCATTGAGACGCCGGCCGAATAGATGAGCGGCGGAAGGATCACGAGCAGCACGACCTCAGGCGCGAGCTGAATTCGCGGCAGGCCAGGGATCAGGGCCATGCCGATGCCGGCCACCACAAGCACAATTGACGGTGCCGTTTTCAGGCGCTCGGCAATGACCGCCGCTGCGGCCAGTACCGCCAGCATGAACAGAAGCGTGCCCATGATCGAGGTCATATGAGGTTCGCCACCATGTTCACTGTCAGCGCGAGTACGACGAGGTTGAAGAAGAAAGACAGGACTCCATGAACCGCCGCCATGCGCCTGATGACCTTGCTCGTAATCGCCACGTCCGAAACTTGTGAAGTCATTCCGATGACCAAAGAAAAATAGAGAAAGTCCCGATAGTCCGGCTCGCGATCGTCGGGAAAACGCAGCCCGCCAATCTTTCCATCACCTCCTTCACCGTAGTACTCGTGCGCGTAGTGAAATGAAAATATCGTATGGACAAATGTCCATGAGAGCAGAATGGTTGCAAACGCGAGCGCAACGCTCAACGCGGTGCTGCCTTGCGCCGCCTGCTTGGCACCGCCGAGCGCGAACACCACGGCGACAAGGCTGGCAAACGTGGCGATGATTGACAAAATCAGAATGGCGCCGGCGCCCTCATCCTGTTGCGATGCGCGACGACGGATGTGTGCAACGTTCGCGCGCCACATGAGCGGCAGCGTCAGGCCAAGGTAGACGACAATGCCCGCGTCCCATCCGGCGAGCGCGCGCGTTCCCCACGCAAGCGTGAGCGGCTTGACTGCTATCGCGACCGCGATGCCGACCAGGATCGCCAGCGCAAGTTTGGCGTGGAGTCCGACCATTCGCAGCGGCAGCGATGAGGGCAGACGTTTGGCACTGGGCATCCTTGTTCGCCTCAGGTTCTCCGCTCGGCAACGAAACGCGCAGCGGCACGCAAAGTATCGGCCTTTGTGCCGAACCGAGTCAGTGCGCTATCGGACTCGGCCACCAGTTCCTTAAGACGCTCACGCGCGCCCTGGAGACCGAGGGCTGTGACAAGTGTCGCCTTGCCGGCCGCAGCGTCTTTGCCCGCGGCTTTGCCGAGCGTCTTGGTATCACCCTCAACGTCAAGTAGATCGTCGGCGATCTGGAACGCCTGCCCGATCGCAATGCCGTAACGGTCGATATCGGCGAGCGCGGCCGCGTCGGCTTTTCCAAGAATTGCGCCAGCGCGACAGGCGAAACGGATCAACGCACCTGTCTTCATCGCCTGCAGCGTAGCGATCTCTTTTTCACTCAGGGCGCGCTTCGGCTCAAAGCGGCCTTCGGCCGCGAGGTCGAGCATTTGACCTCCCGCCATTCCGCCAAGGCCGGAGGCGCGTGCAAGCTCGGCGACAAGCGCGACTCGAACCGCTGGATCGGCATGCACCTCGTTTCGTGCCATGACGTCGAACGCCAGCGTAAGTAGCGCATCGCCGACAAGAATTGCCGTGGCCTCGTCGTAGGCCTTGTGCACCGTCGGTCTCCCACGCCTCAGGTCGTCGTCGTCCATTGCAGGCAAATCGTCGTGCACGAGCGAATAACAATGTACGAGCTCGAGTGCGGCGCCGGCGGTCAGCGCGCCCGACCGTGAGGCGCCGAACACCGCGGCGCTCTCGACCAGCAAGAACGGCCGCAGCCTTTTGCCGCCATCGAGTGCTGCATGCCGCATAGCGTCGATAAGCCGCGTCGGCCGGAAAATCTCTCCGTCGAGGGGTGCGTCGCCAAGCAGTTGCTTGAGCAGCGTCTCGGTCTCGGCGGCAATCGAGGCAAGCCGCGTGGGGAAGTCGGTGATACCCTTGTTCATTCCTACATTGTTAGCCGCTGTGAATGATCTGGCAAAGTGGGGCGTATACCGGATCGGATAGGTTAATCTCCTACGGTGAAACAACCTGCCCTCAAAGTACGCTCTACACTGTGGCGCGTGCTGCGCATCGTCGCCATTGTGCTGCTCGTGGTGCTGTTACTGCCGTATCTGATCACACCGCTCTACGCAGTGGTCGATCCGGTTTCGACGAGTATGCTCTGGCGGCGTCTGACTGGGGCGCGGGTCGAGCGTCAATATGTCCCCATTGCGCGGATTTCGCCGTCCTTGTCCCTTGCGGTGATCGTCGCCGAGGACGGCCGCTTCTGCAGCCATCACGGTGTTGATCTCGCTGAACTTCGGGAGGCCTTCGCTGAGGCCGACGACATGGATGAGATGCGCGGTGGCTCGACCATCACCCAACAGGTGGCAAAGAATTTGTTCCTTTGGCAGGGGCGCAGCTACGTGCGCAAGGCGCTGGAATTTCCGCTGGCGCTTTGGATCGACCTCATACTGCCGAAGCGGCGGGTTCTGGAAATTTACCTGAATATCGCAGAGTGGGGTCCCAATGGTGAATTTGGCGCTGAGGCGGGAGCGCGCCGCGCTTTCGGCAAATCGGCCCAGGACCTTACGCGTTATGAGGGGGCTTTGATGGCCGCAACCCTGCCAAATCCGACGATCCGGAACGCGCGCCGTCCGGGGCCGGGTCTCCAGCGGCTGGCCGGCCTCTACGTCGCCCGGACCACAAAATCGCCGGCTGCGGCCGGTTGTCTGCGTCGAAGCCACTAGCGTCGCCGCAAGCCTTCCTTTATAAGCCCGGCTTCAAACTGACATATCGTGACTTTCAGGAGTTCCCTCCAATGGCTGTGCCGAAAAGAAAAACCTCACCGTCGCGTCGCGGCATGCGCCGCTCCGCTGACGCGCTCAAGCGCCCGGCCTATGTTGAGGACAAGGATTCAGGCGAACTGCGTCGTCCGCATCATATCGACCTGAAAACCGGCATGTACAAAGGCCGGCAGGTTTTGAAGTCGAAGACCGAGGGTTAGCGCGACGGGGCCGAGGTAAGCTGCGCCATGTTCATGCTCGGCTTTCCGCTGCTGCTGATCCCGTTCGCGATCTACAACATCATCGCATTCCTCATGCCAGGCGTGGCGTGGAGCAGCGTGGTCTCCACGGTCCACATGATGTCGGGCGTGGATTGGACGATGACGACGGGCGACGTGCTCGTTGCGCTCGCGATCCTGCTGCTCTGCGGTGAGGTGATGAAATCGTCCCGCGTCAGCAGGCGCACAATCATCGACCACGCGTTATCGCTAATTCTTTTCCTTGGCATGGTGATCGAATTCATTCTGGTCAAGCAGGCCGCCACCGCGACATTTTTCTTGCTCCTCGTCGTCGGCTTCATCGACGTGCTGGGCGGCTTCGCGGTCACTTTGCGCTCGGCCCAGCGAGACCTTACGGTTGAAGGTGTCGAGCGCGTTTCTCCCTGATCAGCGGACTTATTCTGGATTTGCCATGAGCCGCGATTTTCAGCTCCCCGGCCGCTCGCCCGTGATTGCCTGCGATGGCATGGCGGCAACCTCCCACCCGTTGGCGACGCTTGCTGCAATCGACGCGCTGCGCTCGGGTGGCACGGCAGCGGATGCGGCGGTGGCTGCTGTTGCCGTCTTGTGTGTTGTCGAGCCCCACATGACGGGGATCGGAGGCGATTGCTTTTCCCTGGTATCGCGGCCGGGCAAGCCGGTCTGGGGTTACAACGGCTCGGGCCGTGCGGGAATGAATGCGTCCGATCAGGTGTTGCGCGCGAAGGGTCTGGTCGAGATCGGCGCCTCCATCCATGCGGTCACCGTGCCCGGTGCAATCGAAGCGTGGGAGGAAATTCTCAGAGCGCATGGCCGCTTTGGTCTCGACCGCGCGCTGGCGCCTGCGATCAAATACGCCGAGGGTGGTTTTCCGGTCACCGCGCGTGTGGCTTGGGACTGGCAGCGACACGTTGCCAAGCTCAAGAGCGATGCCGGAGCGAGCAGGCACTACCTTTTCAACGGTGGGGCTCCCAAGGAAGGTGATGTCATGCGTTTTCCGGCGCTTGCATCGACGCTAAAAGCCATCGCGACGAAGGGCGCGCGTGCATTCTACGAGGGCGAAATCGCGGACGACATGGCGAGAACACTTGCGGCTCGCGACTCCTTTCTCACTTCTGAGGATTTTGCACGGCATCGTGGCGACGTGGTTACGCCGATTTCGACCAACTACCGCGGGCTCGACCTGGTGGAGATCCCTCCGAATACGCAAGGGCTCACTGCGTTGGTGATGCTCAACATCCTCGAGAACTTCGACGTTGGTAAGTTGGACCCGCTCGGTGCGGAACGGTTTCATCTGGTGCTTGAGGCTGCGCGCCTCGGCTATGCCATTCGCGATACTCACATCGCGGACGACGCGCACATGCGCACGTCGATCAAGGATCTGCTCGATAAAAATTTTGCCAAGAAGCTTTCCTCGCTTATCGACATGAAGAAGCGCGCGAAATTACCAGGCGCGCGAACGCCCGGAAACGACACGGTTTATCTGACTGTCGTCGACCGCGACCGGACCGCTGTTTCCCTTATCAATTCGCTGTATTCCAGCTTCGGTCTTGGAATTTGCACAGAGAAAACGGGCATCATGCTTACCAATCGCGGCGCTTGCTTCACGCTGGAGCAAGGTCACCCGAACATCTTCGGTCCGGGCAAGCGACCGATGCATACGATCATTCCGGCACTCGCGATGCGCAATGGCCGCTGCGACATGAGCTTCGGCGTCATGGGCGCGCACTACCAGCCGATGGGTCACGTTCAAATCATCCTCAACATGCTCGACTACGGCATGGACGTGCAGCAGGCGATCGACGCTCCACGGTTTTTCTTTGAGGGCGATAAAACCGATGTCGAGCACGGCACGCCGATAACGACGATCGACGGACTCAAGGCCCGGGGACACGACGTCGTAATGGCGAGCTTGCCCTGGGGTGGTGCACAAACCATCAAGATCGATTGGGATCGTGGCGTACTGATCGCCGGTTCGGAGCCACGCAAGGACGGTTGTGCGCTCGGCTATTAGAGGACGTCGAGCGCCGCGGTAGCCCGATAAGCAGATAATGCCACATTCGGCTCGGCGCGACGGCGTTCGCGCGTTTGTGGATGCCCGTCTTTGGTCGCGACGAGCTGCGCGAGAAACGGGACGTGATAGTGAATCATCCCCGACTCGAAGGCTTGTGCCGCGCGAGCGAGCACAACCACCGACCGTGCCTCGGCAGTTTCACCGAGAGTCGTCGCATCGGATTGGCACACCGTTGCATCGCTTTCGTCAGGCCGCATCGCGATACCGTTTCAATTCCGGACAGACCCGTTTCCTCTTACATGGAATGGGCAAGGCGTGTGCCATCCGGCGTTAACTGGGTTAACGCGCCGCAGGCCCGCAATTGTTGGTAAACGCCAATCTTCAGAAATATGCCGGCGTCCACGAAGGGACGAGCGGCTAATCCTTTTCGCCGAGTTTATCCAGTCGCTTTTGCATCTCGTCGAGCTGGCGCTTGAGTTCGTCCATTTCGCTGTTTGAACCCTGTGGCTTCTCAGGCGCCTTCGCCTGACCGCGTGCGAACGGGGCGAACATGGCGAAAGTCTTTTCGAACATCTCCATGTTTCGCCGCACCTGATCCTCAAGCGGCCCAAATGCGCCGACGCCAAAGGCTTGCGCCATCTGTTCGCGGAATTTGCCCTGTTCCTTCGAGAGAGACTCAATCGAAGCTTCCAAAAAGCGCGGCACCAGCATTTGCATGCTGTCGCCGTAGAAGCGGATCAACTGCCGCAGGAAGGTTATCGGCAGTAGGCTTTGTCCTTCCTTGTTTTCCTGTTCGAAGATAATCTGCGCCAGCACCGAGCGCGTGATGTCTTCGCCGGTTTTTGCGTCGTAGACGATGAAATCCTCGCCGCTCTTGACCATCGCCGCGAGGTCTTCGAGCGTCACGTAAGTGCTCGTTCCGGTATTATAGAGCCGCCGGTTCGCGTACTTTTTGATTGTAACCGGCTCTTTTTTTTCCTCTGCCATGTGGATCACACGTTTCCCCTGCCCAGGGTTTAAGCATAGACAATTTCCGCTCATATGGGCCAGCCGTTTTGTGGCACCGCGGCAGCACCGGACGCCGTGAGGCGTCCCTTGCGAAAACGCCGAAAAAGCGCCAATTGTCGGGGATATTCGACCGGGCAGGCGTGTTGACAGACTGACGTGGCCTGCCGAGGATGCGGCAGTGCCAAAAACCTCTGCCCGCCCCAGAACTCGACGCAACAGGAGCTTCGGATGAAAGACGACATCGTCATCGTGAGCGCTACCCGCACCCCGGTTGGCGCATTCAATGGGGCATTCGCGAACCTGCCGGCCCACGAGCTCGGCAAGACCGCGATCAAGGCCGCGATGGAACGCGCGGGCGTGGAAGGGGCGCGCGTCAGCGAAGTCATCATGGGGCAACTCTTACAGCCGGTCAGGGTCAGAACCCGGCGCGGCAGGCCTCAATCGCGGCCGCCATTCCGGTCGAGACACCTGCGTGGGGCGTGAATCAGCTATGCGGCTCGGGCTTGCGCGCGGTCGCGCTCGGTTACCAGGCGATCATCAATGGTGACAGCGACATCGTTGTTGCGGGAGGCCAGGAGTTGATGAGCATGGCGCCGCACTGTCAGCACCTGCGCAACGGCGTGAAGATGGGTTCGTTCGAAATGATCGACACCATGATCAAGGACGGGTTGTGGGACGCCTTCAACGGATACCACATGGGCACGACGGCCGAGAACGTTGCGAAGCAGTGGCAAATTACCCGCCAGCAGCAGGATGAATTTGCTGTCGCCTCGCAGAACAAGGCTGAAGCGGCGCAGAAGGCCGGCAAGTTCAAAGATGAGATAACCCCAGTGACGATCAAGTCGCGCAAGGGCGATATCGTGGTCGACACGGATGAATATCCGAAAGCCGGCGTAACGATGGAGTCGATCGCCAAGCTGCGTCCCGCGTTTGACAAGGAAGGCACTGTCACCGCTGCCAACGCGTCCGGAATCAACGACGGTGCTGCCGCGCTGGTTCTGATGAAAGCAAGCGAGGCCGCCAAGCTGGGCAAGACGCCCCTGGCGCGTATCGTATCGTGGGCCCAAGCCGGTGTTGATCCATCGATCATGGGCACAGGACCAATCCCCGCTTCGCGCGCCGCGCTCAAGAAAGCCGGCTGGAAAAAAGAGGACCTCGACCTGGTCGAGGCGAATGAGGCCTTCGCCGCGCAAGCCTGTGCGGTCAACAAGGACCTCGGGTGGGATACCAGCAAGGTCAATGTGAACGGCGGAGCGATCGCAATCGGCCATCCGATCGGTGCGTCGGGCGCGCGCGTCCTGGTGACGCTGCTTTACGAAATGCAGAAGCGTAATGCCAAAAAAGGGTTGGCCACCCTTTGTATCGGTGGCGGCATGGGCATTGCCATGTGCGTCGAGCGGTAGCCGGTTCGGCGTTGATTTAGGTCATGGCCGGGCTTGTCCCGGCCATGATGTTTTAAGAACATGTATTTCAAGAAACGAATTTGAGGGAGCGAACCCATGGCGCGCGTTGCATTGGTAACGGGGGGAACCCGTGGAATTGGAGCTGCAATCACCAAGGCGTTGAAGGCGGCTGGTTACAAGGTTGCCGCCAATTACGGTGGCAATGACGAGGCTGCGCAGAAATTCAAAGCTGAGACCGGTGTTCCCGTTTTCAAATGGGACGTGTCCTCGTATGACGCCTGCGCCGAAGGCATCAAGAAAGTGGAAGGCGAAGTTGGGCCCGTCGAAGTGCTGGTCAACAATGCGGGCATTACTCGCGACGCCATGTTTCATCGCATGAAGCCTGAACAATGGACGGCCGTCATCAACACGAACCTCGGCTCGCTGTTCAACATGTGCCGCCCGCTCATTGAGGGAATGCGCGACCGCAAGTTCGGTCGCATCGTCAACATTTCATCGATCAATGGCCAGAAGGGCCAGATGGGGCAGACGAATTACTCGGCGGCAAAGGCTGGAGAGCTTGGCTTCACCAAGGCTTTGGCCCAGGAAGGGGCGCGGTCCGGCATTACGGTGAACGCAATCTGCCCCGGCTACATCAACACGGAGATGGTGCAGGCCGTACCGAAGGACGTTCTGGAAAAATCGATCCTTCCGCAGATTCCAATCGGCCGTCTGGGCGAGCCCGAGGAGATCGCGCGTTGCGTGGTGTTCCTCGCGTCTGACGAAGCAGGTCTGATCACCGGCGCGACATTGAGCGCGAACGGTGGGCAATATTTCGTCTAGCTCCGGCCGTTGAATCCATGAAGAAGTCTGTCATCGCGATCGTCGCCGTCTGCCTTTTCGCACCGCCGGCGGCGACACTTGTCGCCGCGCAGGACGTCGATGCACGCTGCAAGGAAGTCTTCGACAAAGTCGCCTGCGGATGTGCAGTGCAGAACGGTGGACAAATCATTCCTCCACCGAGCGGGGTCAAGCGCGAAGGGCTGAAGCTGCGTCCGACGGAAGGGCGCGAAACAATGCAGACGCTCGATGGCGGTCGCGTCGCATTTCCGAAGTACTACCGACGAGACGGCCTCAAGATTCACAAGAGCCGTGCTCTCGAAGGCTATGTGGCGTGCATGCGCAGTAACGGCCGCAAGTAACGCAAACAGGGATTATCGCCGCGATTGGCTGTGCGGCGACCAATCGACAGGCGCCAGTTCGAATCCGTCGAATGAAAAGCCGGGTGCAACAGTACAGCCAGTCAGTGTCCACGGACCAAGGCTCTCAGCGGATTGCCAGGCGCGCGCCGGCACGGTCACCTGCGGGACCTCGCCCGCGTTTATATCGGCGCCCAGCCGGAAGATCTCTTCCTTGGATCCATCGACCACTTCGAGCTTGAGAGGCGCGCCCGCGTAGTAGTGCCAAACCTCGACCGCGTCGATCCGGTGCCAATGCGAGCGCTCCCCACTCGCCAGCAAAAAGAGGACCGCGGTGGAAGCCGGGCGGCCCTCTACCTGCCGTGGATCGCGGAATGTTTCGCGATAGTGCCCGCCCTCCGGATGCGGCTTGAGTCCAAGCGCGCTTATCATCTCAGGAGCGGTGGGCGAGGGCATGCGTACCGTCAAAATTTGTTCTTGCGCGCCCGGATTTCCGCGAAAACCTCGGCCGCCGGGCGGCCAGTCATGCCGATCCCGGCTGCCACGTCGGGCAGATCCGCGCGCAGGAACGGGTTCGCTTTCTTTTCCGCCCCGATGGTGACCGGAATGGTCGGCTCCTTTTGCGCAATTTCCTGCTTCGCCTGCGCCTCGCGTGCGGCAAGCGCCTTGTTGTCCGGCTCGATCGTCCGCGCGAATTTGATGTTCGCTTCGGTGTACTCGTGACCGCAATAGATTTCGGTGTCGTCCGGAAGGTCCCGCAGCTTCACGAGCGAGTGCCACATTTGATCCGGCGTTCCTTCGATCACGCGACCACAGCCGATGGAAAACAACGTGTCGCCGACGAATGCGAGCTTGTCCGCGTGAAACCAGTAGGCGATGTGACCAAGCGTGTGGCCTGGCGTTTCAATTACATTGGCCGACAATGTTCCGACTTTGACCTTGTCGCCTTGGCGGACTGTTTCATCCACTGCCGGAATTTTCGAAGCTTCAGCCGCAGGCGCCACGACACGGCACTTGTATTTTTCCTTCAGCGGTTTGATGCCGTCGGTGTGGTCGGCATGATGATGCGTGACCAGGATGTCGGTCAACTTCCAGCCCGTCGCCTTTAGTGCGGCCTCGATGGGCGCTGCTTCTGGTGCGTCGATACTGGCAGTGGCGCCGCTGGTGGGGTCATGCAACAGCACCCCAAAATTGTCAGATCGGCAAAGAAAAAGACGGGTTTCCGCGGGCATTGGCATATTCCTGATGGAGCAGAAATTAACCGTACCACGCCGATGAATGAACGTGCACCTCCGTCGATTCCCCGGCGTTAGCGTTTTGCTACGCCGTTTCGTGATAGTTTTGTGGCATGTCGATCGACGTTGTGGATCTTCGCAATTTCTACGGCCAGCGGCTGGGGGTTGTTGCCCGCCGCTTCATCGGCCGCGGGATCCGCTCGTTGTGGGGTAACACCGCGAGCCAACGCGTGCTCGGAATCGGTTACGCCACGCCCTACCTCGGCTTGTTTCGGGAGGAAGCCGAACGCTGTTTCGCACTCATGCCCGCGGGGCAGGGTGTCGTGAAGTGGCCGACGTCGCGTCCTGCTTTGTCAGCGCTGGTCGATGAAAACGAATTGCCGCTCGCTGATTCGGCAATCGACCGTGTGATGCTCGTGCACGCGCTTGAAATGACCAACGACCCGGCCGCGCTGCTGCGCGAGGTGTGGCGGGTGCTCGCGTCCGGTGGCCGTCTGCTCGCGGTCGTACCAAACCGGCGAGGCCTTTGGGCGCGAATGGACACCACGCCCTTTGGGCACGGACGTCCTTACTCGCGCAGTCAGATCAACCAGCTTTTGCGCGAGACTTGGTTTACTCCAACCGGGTGGAGCGAAGCTCTTTATGTGCCGCCCGTCGAACGTGGTTGGTTTCTGCGGTCGGCGGTCGCATGGGAGCGAACCGGCGCGACGCTGTCGGCGCCGTTTGCGGGCGTGCATCTGGTGGAAGCAACCAAGCAGGTTTATCGCGCGATCCCGGCGCGGCGGGAGAAACGACGGCTGGTGCCCGCGTTGGAGCCGGCACTGGCGCCGTCACCAGGCGCCTAGACATCATTGATTTTGGAGGCGGTCGGCTTACTCAGGCTGCCGCGGCTCGTCGCCACCGCCTTCTTCCTGTGTCGATTGCGGGGCAGCGCCTTGCTGGTGACCGCCGCTATAGTCGGGCCGATCCTGACGGAAACCACCGCCACCACGGTGACGGCGCCGACGGCGATGCATGCCAAACCGGTCTTGGTTGCGATCACCTTGGTTGCGGTCACCCTGGTTGCGATCACCTTGATCGTGACCGTTCTGCCCGGAGTTCTGTTGTGGCTGACCGCCGCCGGTTATGAATGCCGGCAAGCCACCAACATCCTGTCCGCCTTCGTGTCCGCCTTGGTTCGGATGATAAGGCTGCGGCTGATGCTGCTGGCGATTGTGGACCTGTTGGTCGCGCGGTGGAAATGGTTGAGCGTCACGAGGGATATACGGCTGCTGCTGAGGCTCGCGTGGCGCGTAGCTCGGTTCGTTCTGGCCCATGAAAGTCTGGCCGTCGTCATCGTCGCCGTCAAAACTTTCATCGTTCCCCTGCTGGTGCTGCCCGCCAGGCGCGCCCTGCTGCGGTTGCTGATTGTAGTAGGGGTTCTGCTGGCGGAACTGTTCCTGCGCGGCGGCAATGAGACGAAAATAATGTTCGGCGTGCTGGTAGTAATTCTCGGCGGCAACCGGATCGCCGGAGCCTTGGGCATCGCGCGCAAGCTGGATATATTTTTCCGCAATGTGCGAAGCCGTGCCGCGAATTTTGACGTCAGGGCCGTTCGATTCGTAAACGCGCGTCAGCGGATTCTGGCTTTTGCGGTGGTTACCGCGTCCCCGCATGCGCTTCTGACCATTTCTCATGTGCCTGTTATCGCCTTTTGCCTGTCCCGGCGTTAGCCGCCGACCTCAACCCAATTTGCAAGTCCATACAATCTCATTGCGCGGCCGGACCTGCACTGCTTGTCCGCGCCAATGATCGAACCGTTGTGTTTCTTTATCGCGTTAGTCGCAGCAACCCCTTAGCCGCGATACTTCCGCGGCGTTGCCAACCTCTCGTTACGCGCATCTTCCCAAGTTTCGAAAAACGATGCGCCCAACCGGTGAAGCATCCAGACCCATCTCTGGCGAATGTGTATGCCGTCTATGCGAAGCCGGCTCTTCGTCATCCGCCTTGCGCCGAACCACACAGAACATCCGCTCTGGGGCTCACGGCGATGCAACCGTCACGGGTCGATTCCGTGACCGGAAGCTAGTCGTTTCCGGGGAATAATCCAAGCGGTTTTTTCGGCAATAAGGAGCTCTGCAATTTTCATCGGGTGGGAATGCAACTCGCTCATGGCACGAAACTCGCACCGAGTACACGCGGCGTTCCAGCCAAGTCATTGCGTGCGATCCCGACCTCAAGTCCCGCATTGGTAAATAATTCGCGCACGGCGGGTTCCTGTCCTGCACCCATTTCCACGAATAGTCGTCCGCCCTGTGCCAAAATCCGTTTTGCATCGGCTGAAATGGAACGGTAGGCAGTCAGACCGTCATCACCACCGTCGAGTGCCATCATTGGGTCGTAATCCCGCACCTCCGGCGCAAGAGAGGCGATTTCGCCTCGGGCGATATACGGAGGGTTCGAAACCACCAGATCGAATTGACCCTCGACGCCGGCAGCCATGTCGCAGGCAATCAGTCTGCAGCGGCTTTCGAAGCCCAATTGGGCGACGTTGATCTGTGCCGCTTCCAAAGCCGCGCGGCTGATATCGGTGCCAATTCCCGTGGCGTTCGGGAGCTCGTTCAAGAGTGCCACAAGCAGAGCCCCCGAGCCCGTACCGATATCGAGAATGCGCAGCTTTTCCATGCGCAGCCCGTTACGGACGACAAAATCCAGCGCGCCTTCGACCACGGTTTCGGTCTCCGGTCGTGGCACCAGAACGTCCGGCGTTATCGCAAGCGCAAGACTCCAGAATTCCTTCCTTCCAAGAATGCGCGATACCGGCTCGCGCTTCAGTCTGCGCGCGGCAAGTCCTGATATCGCGTTGACTTCGCGAGCTTCCAAAACGCGATCCGACTGACTGATCAAACGCGCACGGTCGAGATGCAGCGCGTGACCGGCGAGGACACGGGCGTCGGCGTCGGCGTCGTCGATCCCGGCGGCACGGAAGGTCTGCGCAATAAGTTGCAGCGCCTCGGAAACGGAAGCGCCGTCCTTCAGTCCCGGAATGATTCTCACGCCGAGCCTTCCGCCGCCAGCAACTCGGCCTGATGCTCGGTGACGAGCGCATCGATGACCTCGTCGAGCGCTTCGCCTTCGACGATCTGTGGCAATTTGTGCAGCGTGAGATTGATGCGATGATCGGTGACGCGGCCTTGCGGATAATTGTAAGTACGGATGCGTTCCGAGCGGTCACCCGAGCCGATCTGTCCGCGCCGCTCGGCCGCGCGCGCGGAATTGCGTTTGGTTTTTTCGACGTCATAGAGTTTCGCGCGCAGCATCGTCATCGCCTTTGATTTATTTTTGTGCTGCGATCGCTCTTCCTGCACGAATACAACGATTCCACTCGGCATGTGCGTTATGCGGATGGCGGATTCTGTCTTGTTGACGTGCTGTCCTCCGGCACCCTGCGCGCGCATGGTGTCGATCTTGAGATCAGCCTCATTGATGTGGATGTCGACATCCTCCACCTCTGGGAGCACAGCGACGGTTGCCGCCGAGGTATGGATGCGCCCCGAGGCTTCGGTATCGGGGACGCGTTGAACGCGATGCACCCCCGACTCGAATTTAAGCTTGGCGAATACGCCACGCCCGCGCACCTCGGCGACGATTTCCTTGAAGCCGCCTTTCGTGCCTTCGCTCAGCGAAAGAATCTCCGTTTTCCAGCCCTGCTTTGCGGCATAACGTTCGTACATGCGGAAAAGGTCCCCGGCGAACAGCGAGGCTTCGTCGCCGCCAGTACCAGCGCGGATCTCGAGGATCGCGTTGTGATCGTCCATCGCATCCTTGGGCAGCAAGGCGAGACGAATTTTTTGTGTCAGGACTTCCTTGCGTTCCTGCAATTCGTGCCGTTCGTTGTCCGCAAGTTTGCGCATCTCCGCGTCCGTGCCGGAATCATCGACCAGCGCGGACAGCTCAGCGATTTCCTTGTCAGTGCCGCGATAGGCTTTGATCGCTTCGACGACCGGGCTGAGCTCAGCGAATTCACGCGACAGCTTGACGTAGGCGTCCGGAGACAACCCGCTGGCGAGCTCGCTTTCCACCAGCGCATGGCGGGCGAGCAACGCATCCATCTTCTGTTGCGGCAGAACCGTCAAAGCTGCAATCCCTCGTTGGCTGCGAAGGTCTCGAGCTTGTGGCGAATGGAAACGCTGCCGACCGGCTGCTCGAGACACGGCAGAAGAAATTCTTCGCCCTTGCGGCAGTCGAGATCGAGCAGAAGCGCTTTCACAGGCCCGACTGCGGAGGGAGAAAGAGACAACGTGCGGTACCCGAGAATGATCAGCGCCAGAGCGCCAATCGGCTGCGAAGCGAGTTCGCCGCAGAGTGTGAGGGGCTTGCCGTGCTTCTTGGCCTTGTCGGCGATGTCCTTCAGCGCGCGCATTACCGGCGCGGAAAGCGGGTCGAATTTTTCCGATACCCGCGGATTGCCCCGGTCGGCCGCATACAGGAATTGCATGAGGTCGTTGGACCCGACGGAAAGGAAATCGACCCGTTCAAGCAATTCGTTGAGCTGGAACAGGAGCGATGGGACCTCGACCATCGTGCCGATCTCGACACGTTCGGGCAATTCGTGCCCGTGCCGACGCAAGTGAGTCAGTTCGACCTCGACCAGTGACTTTGCCTTGTCGAATTCTTCGACCACGGCGATCATCGGAAACATGAGCTTGAGGCTGCGCCCGCTCGCCGCACGCAGCAAGGCGCGGACCTGGCTGCGCAATAGACCTGGCCGATCGAGGCCAAGCCTGATCGCCCGCCAGCCCAGCGCGGGGTTTTCTTCGTCGATATTACGCATGTACGGCAGCACCTTGTCGCCGCCGATATCGAGGGTGCGGAACGTGACCGGTTTCTTGCCCGCGGCATCGAGAACCGCGCGATAGAGAGCGAGCTGTTCACCGGTGCGCGGCAAAGTGGTCGCGACCATGAACTGCAGTTCGGTTCGGAAAAGTCCGATGCCGGCCGCGCCCGTGTCCTCGATGTGCGGAAGATCAATGGTGAGTCCGGCATTGATCATCAGCGAAACTTTCTGCCCGTCCTTGGTGACACAGGGACGATCCCGCAACGCACGATATTGGGCTTGCCGGCGCGCGCGCAGTTTAACGCGCTCACCGTACGAAGCCTGGATGTCCTGGGGGGGACGCATGTGAACGTGGCCGGTCGAGCCGTCGACGATGATGGGATCGTTCGGCTCGACCAACCCGGTGGCATTCTCGATTTCGCCTACGGTTGGAATTCCAAGAGCGCGTGCCACGATCGAGACGTGCGAAGTCGGCCCACCTTCCTCGAGGATCAGACCGCGCAGCCGCTTGCGATCGTAGTCAAGAAGTGCCGCCGGTCCCATGGACCGCGCCACGACGATCGCATTTTCCGGCATCTGTTCCTTTGTCGGAGCGTGATCCTGCCCCATCAGCACGCGCATCAGCCGGTTCGCGAGATCATCAAGGTCGTGCAGGCGGTCGCGCAGATAGTGATCGGAGGCTCGCAGCATGCGTGCACGCGTATCCGATTGCACGCGTTCGACTCCTGCCTCCGCGGTGAGGCCGGTCATGACCGCCTCGCGAATTCGATGCAACCAGCCCTGATCATAAGAAAACATGCGGTAGGCTTCGAGCACGTCTCGATGCTCGCCACCGTCAGCGATGTCGCGATGCTCGACCAGCCGGTCGAGATCTTCGCGCAAGGTAGCGATCGCGGCGTCGAGCCGCTTGAGTTCGTGCTGCACATCGTCGGCGATGACGTTGGTGACGACCACGCGCGGCTCGTGCAGCACCACGTGACCGAGGGCGATTCCGTCGGACAGCGAACTCCCCGTGAGATGCATTGCGTGCCGCGCGACCGGTTCCGCGCCAGGGCGGGCAAGCGAGGACAGCTCGCCCGATGCAATCATCTCGGCGAGCACCATCGCCGTCGTCTGCAGGGCTTCTTCTTCTTCCTCGGTATAGGTACGGCGCGCGCGGTTTTGTACGACGAGCACGCCGAGTGTGTTGCCGGCCCGCAGGATCGGCACGCCCAGGAACGAATGGTAGATTTCTTCGCCGGTTTCCGCCCGGTACGAGAACGCCGGGTGTGCCTGCGCGTCAGACAGGTTGATCGGATTGGCTTCGCTGGACACAAGGCCGACGAGACCCTCGTCAGCTTTCAGGACCGTCTGGTGGACGGCTTCCCGCTTGAGACCTTCGGTGGCGTATAGCTCGAGCGTTCCGTCTACGCGCAGGACGTAGACAGAGCACACCTCGGCCACCATGTTGGCGGCGATCAGCACCACCACCTTGTCGAGGCGATCCTGCGCGCTGACCGGCTCGGCCATAACCTCGCGAAGCCGGCGTAACAGCACGCGAGGACCGCCGAGCGCGCCACGCATTATTGAGGTCCTCTGGCCGCAGCGTCCTTACGGCCAAATCGTGTACGAATGGCGACCCTACGATCAAGGATCGGCGGCCGCTTACGCGTCAGGCTATAGCCAATGGGCCATGCAAGGGGCAAGCCAAAGCGCCGTCAGGTTCACCGTTGGACGCGTGCACCCCAAAGCCGGCCCTGCCATCCCCACAAGGCCGCCCAAATGCCGATCCCGCCCCAGATCACCCAAAGAGGGATCAGGATGGCGAACTCGCCGGCCGAGCAGTTCATCTCGTCAATGCAGCGCCTGGAAGGGGCACCGGCAAGGGCAAGCATCGCCAGGACGATCGCGTACAGCGTAAAGCAGGCGACCAGATAGACCGTAATCACGGCCACGCGCCGGATCGGCGAGGGCATGCCCTGCGGTGTCAGCGGATCCCGGCGACCCCTGAAATGGTAGGGCTGCGCCTTGGTCAAATCCCTCATCTGGACCGTCGAACGGGTCAGAAGGTCGTGAACGGCCTGATGGCGGGAGGTCATCGCCATTGCCAGGAATGAGTACCAACCCAGCAGCGATTTGATGATCATGCGGGCGAAGGCCTTGATGAAGCTGACATTGCCACCACGATCATCGACCACCCGCATGTTGCACAGGTAGTGGCCGATCGTGCCGCCGGTCAGGGAAACCAGCAGCGGCTCATAGAAGAGCCAGGTGACGACGACCGTGGCGCCCAGAATGCGCGCAACGTGGTCCGACGCGAACGAGACCGCGAGCAACAACGCGGCCGCCAGAATCACCATGAAAATGATGGCGTCAATGAATACGCCTTGTATGCGACGCGTGAAGCGCGCGTAGGCATGCGTGTCCGACGAAGCTTCGCTGTCGATAGTCACTTCTGTTTCCGCCATTTGGTCTGACATCAATGAGACGCGAATCGACGACCGCTGGTTCAAAAACCCGCGGAACAAAATTTATTCCTTACCGGCGCGGATCGAGCGCTCGTGCGATTTGAGAAGGCTACTTTGCCAGTGTTTTCAATACACTGAGATGCTGGTCAATGTTGACGACTGCTGTGCGCCTCGTCGGCTCCAGCAACTCAAAGAATTTGTCGTCAGCCATCGCTCAGATCTTATCCAGCCCGTAGAGCGTATGCAGGGTGCGGACCGCCAGATCGGTCTGGGTGGCCTTGATCAGCACGGAGAATTTGATCTCTGACGTTGTGATCGCGAGGATGTTGATTTTCTGTTCGGAGAGAGCCTTGAACGCCTTTGCCGCAACGCCAGCGTGGCTACGCATGCCGATTCCGATGACGGACACCTTGGCCACGTCGGTCGCGCCATCCAGCCGCTCGAAGCCGATGGCATTCCTCGCCTTGTCGAGAGTCACGCGCGCACGCTCGTAGTCGGCGGACGGTACGGTGAAAGTCAGGTCCGTCGTGGCGCCGTCGGCGGACACGTTCTGCACGATCATGTCGACATTGATATTGCTGTCGGCGAGCGGACCGAAAATCGCGGCAGCGACTCCCGGCTTGTCCTGCACCCGACGAAGCGAGATCTGCGCCTCGTCCTTGGAAAAGGCGATCCCGGTGACGACTTGCTGTTCCACGATGTCTCCTTCGTCGCAAATAAGCGTTCCTGATGGTGGCTTTGCGGGGTCGATGTCCTCGGGCTTTTCGAAACTCGAGCGCACAAAGATTCGCACATTGTGCACCATCCCGAGCTCGACCGAACGCACTTGCATGACCTTGGCGCCGAGAGAAGCAAGCTCGAGCATTTCTTCATACGCGATCTTGTCCATGCGGTGGGCCTTGGGGACCACGCGCGGATCGGTCGTGTAAACGCCGTCCACATCGGTGTAGATGTCGCAACGTTCGGCACCGATGGCGGCGGCGATCGCGACCGCCGACGTGTCGGAACCCCCGCGGCCAAGGGTAGTTACCCGCCCGGTGTCCTTATTCATGCCCTGGAACCCGGCAATGACCGCGACCTGGCTATGGTCCTTGAAGCGCTTGATCAGCTCGGCGCCGTTCACATCAAGAATGCGAGCCGAGCCGTGCGCGTTGTCGGTCAGGATAGGCAGCTGCCAACCTTGCCAGGAGCGTGCATTGACTCCCATTCCTTCGAGAACGATCGCCAGGAGTCCGGCAGTGACCTCTTCGCCGGTGGCCACGACCGCGTCGTATTCGCGCGCATCATGCAGCATGGCTGCCTGGCGGCACCATTCAACCAGCTGGTTGGTGACTCCCGCCATTGCGGAAACAACGACAGCCACATCGTAGCCGGCATCGACCTCGCGCTTGACGTGCCGCGCCACATTGCGGATGCGGTCAAGATCGGCGACCGATGTTCCGCCGAATTTCATCACCAGTCGAGCCATGACAGTCCCGGATGCGCCGAAGGGGCGTTAACAAACAATCGGTGCAAGCGCGCAGGGTCCGAGCGCCGGCCCGAAAAGGCGCGTATACATACCGGCGGTGCGCGACAACCGCAACATCGGCGCTGCAGCGACGGTCCGGCTACGACGAACCATGGCTAAATGATGCGATACATCGATCATATCCTGCAGCCGGGCGAGACGGTCGCGTACACGACCACTTTGCACTGGGTCGTGTATCTGCCGGCGATAGCCCTTTGGCTGCTGGCCTTCATTGCCCTGACGGTGGGTGGCGCTCTCGGTCCAGTCTCGCTATTGGTCGCACTCGTCTGCGCGCTGGTTGGTCTTGGTGTGGCCGCCAGTGCCTGGTTTCGGCGCTGGACAACGGAAATCGACGTGACCGACAGGCGTATCGTTTACAAGCGGGGCTTTATCCGACGGCACACAGTTGAGATGAACATGGACAAGGTTGAAAGCGTGGATGTTGACCAATCGATATTGGGACGCATGCTCAACTATGGCGATATCACGATCCGCGGAACGGGTGTCGGCATCGAACCGCTGCACAATATCGATGCGCCGCTCGAATTCCGAAATCAGGTGACAGCCCGCTGAGGTCGCGATGACTGGAGAGCGTTATGGCAGGTAGGCGTCACGCACCGTCGATCGATCAAGCCGAGATCGAACGTTTCTCGCGCCTTGCCGCGGATTGGTGGGATCCGCGCGGGCCCATGGCCCCGCTACACAAATTCAATCCCGTTCGCCTTGCCTACGTCCGCGACCAGGCCGCGGCCTGTTTTGGTCGTGATCCAAAAAAACTCGACTGCCTCAAGGGATTGCGCATTCTGGATATTGGATGCGGCGGTGGCATCTTGTCTGAACCGCTCGCGCGGCTGGGCGCGGACGTCGTGGGTGCCGACCCGTCGGAGGAAAATATCAATGCCGCTCGTGCGCATGCGGAAGATGCGCGCGTCACGGTCGACTATCGTGCGACGACGGCGGAAGAACTTGCCGCCGCGAACGAGCGCTTTGACGTCGTGCTCGCTATGGAAGTTGTTGAACATGTCGTCGACGTGAACGCGTTCGTCGTGACGTGCGCGACCATGGTAAAGCCTGCCGGCTTGATGATCGCAGCCACGCTCAATCGTACTTTGAAGAGTTTCGCACTTGCTATAGTCGGCGCTGAGTACGTGTTGCGCTGGCTGCCGCGCGGCACGCATCAGTGGGACAAATTCGTCACGCCAGTGGAGCTGGAATCCGCGATTGAGAGCAGCGATCTGCAGGTGATCGGAGAGCGCGGCGTGGTTTACAATCCGTTCGCCGACCGGTGGCAGCTGTCGTCGGACATGGATGTCAACTACATGCTCGTTGCGCAGCGTCAGAAAAAACAGGAGAGGTCGAAATGATTCTCGAGCTGGTCGAATTCAATTCTCCGAAAGGGTGGTCGCGTCAGCAGGTCGCCGAAGAGGCGCGCAACGTTATTCCAAAGTGGCGCGACAACAAGGAATTGCTGCGCAAGCACTTCCTTCTTGAGCTCAACGGCAAGACCGGTGCGGGGGTCTATATCTGGCCATCGGTCGAAGCGGCGAAAAAGGCGCACAACGAAGACTGGCGGCAGTCGATCATCAAACGTACCGGTGGCGCACCGACGATCCGATACTTTGACCTGTTCCTGCTTATCGATAACGAAAAGGGTGCTGTCACTGAATTTCCTGAAGCGGCGGAAATCCCGGCCCACGCCGCCTAGCGAATACCTGCCCAGTCTGGACCGGGCTTGTCCCGGTCGTCGTCCCCTTGTTAGGGAAGCTGAACGTGGATGCCCGGCGCACGGCCGGGCATAAGTGTGTAAGAGACCGACAGAATGCTCTGGGCCGTCTTTACGCTGATTGCCGCGGCGGCGCAGACCGCGCGCAACGCCATGCAGCGCGAGTTGACCGCGACGCTCGGCACAGTGGGCGCCACTCACGTCCGCTTTCTGTTCGGCTTTCCATTCGCGTTGCTTTTCCTTGCCGGCGTATTGATCGCGACAGGCGAGGCGCTGCCGAAGCTGCCAGGTGTATTCTGGCCCTGGGTGATCGTCGGCGCCTTCACTCAAATAGCAGCGACTGCGACGATGCTTTCGGTGATGGGCGAGCGCTCGTTTGTCGTGGCCTATGCCTACATCAAGACCGAGCCAGTGCACGTGGCCTTGTTCGGGTTGATCTTTCTCGGCGACAAGATCACGCCGTTCTCAGCGATTGCGATCCTTCTTGCGACAGCCGGCGTGATCGTCATTTCACTCAAGGGCGGGATTGGTGAAAGGGCCACCGTGCGCTCAACCGTCATCGGCCTCGTGTCGGGCGCGCTGTTCGGGCTTTCTGCCATCGGATATCGCGGCGCCATCCTTTCTTTGCAGTTACCGGATTTTGTCCTGGCGGCGACATACACTGTTGCGATTGGCCTCGTGATTCAGGCAGCGACTTTGTCGCTCTATCTTGCACTGCGCGACCCCAAGGTTCTCAGGGCCATTGTCGGTGCGTGGCGTCCTTCGCTCCTGGCCGGGTTCATGGGCGCATTTGCATCGGAATTCTGGTTTCTGGCGTTCGCCATTACGACGGCAGCCAATGTGCGCACGCTGGCCCTGGTTGAGGTCGTCTTCGCGCAGGGAGTGACCCGTTTTGTCTTCAAACAGCCAACCACGCGACGCGAGGCTTTAGGGGTCGCGCTGGTTGTGATCGGTGTCGCGCTGCTCGTGTGGCCGCACTAGTTCCGCTCGTCCGGCAAAACCGGCAAGGGATGGAATTCGACGCCTTCCTCGGAGAGCTCTTTCGCTTCCTCAGGCGAAGCGACACCATAGATCGAGCGGTGCTCGGTTTCTCCATAGTGCATTTTGCGCGCCTCCTCTGGGAATTTCGCGCCGACATTGTCGGCATTCTTGGTGAGGTGGTCGTGCAATTCCTTGAGCTTGGACCGAAACTCCTGCTCCTGCGGCGATATCATTGCGACAGGAGCGGCCGGCACAGGGGCAGCGACCTCTGCTGCAGGAGCGGACGCTTCAACAGGCGCGCGCTGTTTTCTTGCGGTTGCCGACAGGCGCGGCGCCATGATTGCCTTCTCGACCTTGGTCGAGCCGCATTGCGGACAGTTGACGAGGGCACGCTTCGCCTGTTTTTCGTAGGCGGCAGAATCCTGGAACCAGCTTTCGAATTCGTGGCCGCGGTCGCAGACGAGCGCGTAATGTATCATTCTGCCCCTCGCACGACATGCAAATGGGCGGGTTCTGCCATCGGCTCTACGATTTCAAAGCGGCGGCCGTGCTGCAGTGACGGAATGCGCGCGCGTGCGTTGACTACTTCCGCGGGATCGATACTGGCCATGACTATCCCTGGCTCGGTGCCGCCTTCCGCGATGATGCGCCCCCAAGGATCAACGATCAGTGAATGGCCATATGTGTCGCGGCCGTTCTCGTGTCTGCCGCCCTGTGCGGCAGCGAAGACAAAGCATCCGTTTTCGATGGCGCGTGCGCGGAGCAAAACGTGCCAGTGCGCTTCGCCGGTTTGCTTCGTAAACGCTGAAGGGATTGCCAGCATGGTGGCGCCGGCTTCGGCCAACGCACGATAGAGGGCCGGGAAACGCAGATCGTAGCAGATCGTCAACCCCAGTCGTCCCCAGGGAAGATCGGCAAGCACTGCCGCTTCGCCCGGTCGATAGTTGCGAGACTCCCGGTAACTCTCGCCGCCGGCAAGATCGACATCGAACATATGGATCTTGTCGTAGCGCGCCGCGATCTCGCCCTTTGGATCAACAAGGAAAGCGCGATTGACGGCCTTATCGGGGGAAATCCTGATCGCCAGCGAGCCGACGTGAATGTAGATACCGAGCTGCCGCGCCAGCGCGCGGAAAGTCGCAAGAGCTTTGTCCGACTCTTCATCCGCGATCACCTCGAAAAGCTGCTCGCGTTTGGCCGCCAGAATGTTCGTCATTTCCGGGGTGAGGACATAGTCGGCGCCAGCTGCTTTTGCTTCGCCAATCAGGCGCCCGGCGGCGTCGATGTTTTCGCTCGGCTTCAGGCTCGAGCGCATCTGGATCATCGCGGCGTTGAAGCTGCCTGCGGTCATGCGGATGCTCCGTCGCCCGAGAGGAGCGGATCCAGTTTGCCGGCCCGCTCAAGTGCGTGCAGTTCGTCGCTGCCCCCGATGTGAACAGGGCCAATGAAGATCTGCGGCACCGTCATGCGTCCATTCGCACGTTGGATCATTTCGCTGCGCCGTTCCCAATCGCGGCTGACGTCGATTTCACTGTAAGTCACGCCTTTGCGCTTCAGCAACGCCTTGGCGGCGTTGCAATAAGGGCAATAGCGGGTTGTGTAAATATCGACAGGCGACATGGCGTTTGTGCGCTTCAGGACCCTTCTATATGGGACTTCGCGCTGGCGCCACAACCCGCGCGAATACCAGCACATCGACCTGCGCAGCGCCCGCCCGCAGCAATGCGCGCGTGCAGGCGTCAACCGTGGCGCCGGACGTCAGCACATCGTCGACCAGCACCAGGCGCCGGCCGGCGACCTCGACCTTGTGGTCAGGCGGGACCAGGAATGCCCCTTGGACGTTGTCGGCGCGCTCGGTTCGAGACCGTCCGACCTGCTGCGGTGTGGCGCGGATACGTTTGAGCCCGCCATGCGCAATGGGGACGCCGCAAATCGCCGATATCGCGCGGGAAAGAACGGCCGATTGATTGTATCGCCGAGCCCATCGCCTTCGCCAATGCAGGGGTACTGGAACGAGCGCATCGGCATCGGCAAGAAGTTCGCGGCCAGCGCGCGCCATCCAACGGCCCATCATGGGTGAAAGGTCGAGCCGGTCGCTGTATTTGAGGCCGTGTACCAAGGTGCTGGCGACATCGTCGTAGCGGGCGACGGCACGAGCCCTGTTATAAGCCGGCGGATTGGCGATCGCTTCCATCGACAGCAGACCGGACCCAGGGTCAAAAGCAAATGGAATGCCCAATCGCATGCAATAAGGCGGCTCGATAAGCGAGAGTTTCGACCAGCATGGCGCGCAAAGCCCTTTGCCTTCGCTGACCGGCTCACGGCAGGACGGACAGAGCTGCGGTAAGGCAAAATCGAGGGCGACCTGAATGACTGCTTGCATGCTTTCGCGAAAGCGAGCGGCGTATGATTCCGGTCTGTCCGGCCTTGCCGATACAAGCTCGTTCATGCTGGAACCGTAGCATAGTCGCCCGTTGCCGTGACACGATCAGAGCCGCGCAATCGGACAAGAGCGCGCAATCGGACAAGAGAATGTCGCCAGGCCCCAACATATTCGATCGGCAGCTTCTCCGCGCACGGCAGGCGCGTGCGCACAAGCTTGGCCCGGCAACTTTTCTGCTCGACCGCACTGCGTCCGAGCTGGGAGAGCGCCTTTCTGCCGTGTTGCGTCAGTTTAACGTCGCGGTCGATCTCGGTACTCCGACCGATGCAGTGCGCCAGGTGCTTGCGGCAAGCGGGAAGGTCGGAACGATTGTCGCGGCCAACGTTCACCCCGCTGACCAATCCTTCCTGCGTGTAGCAGCTGACGAGGAGGCGTTGCCTTTCGCAAACGCGTCGCTCGATCTGGTCGTATCGGCACTTGTGCTGCAATTTGTCAACGACCTGCCGGGAACCTTGATCCAGATTCGCCGTGCACTGAAGCCGGATGGCTTATTGCTGGCGGCGCTTGTTGGCGGAGAGAGCTTGTCGGAGCTGCGCGACGCCATTGCAACTGCCGAGGTCGAGATTGAAGGTGGAGTTTCGCCGCATGTTGCTCCATTCGCCGATGTGCGCGAACTCGGTACACTGTTGCAGCGCGCAGGCTTCGCTCTGCCGGTTATCGACAGCGAACGGCTGGTGGTACGATACGACTCGGTCTTCGCTTTGGTACGCGATCTGCGTCAGATGGGCGCCACAAATATTTTAAATGAGCGCAGACGAAAGCCGCTCAATCGCGCGACGGTGCGACGTATGGCCGAGATTTATCGCGAGCGGTTTGCCGACGAAGATGGCCGGTTGCGTGCAAGCTTCGAGATCGTCTGGTTGTCCGGATGGGCGCCGCATGAGGGTCAGCAGAAACCGCTCAAACCTGGTTCGGCGGGGCGCCGATTGTCCGACGCTTTGAACACGACCGAAATATCGGCGGGAGAAAAGCCTGAGCGATCGCGTTAGAGCAGACCCGTCAGGTGAGCGATCAGTGGGATGTCGGCCGGAGGCATCTCGTACTCACGCAACTTGTTCGGCTTTACCCAGGCGAGTTGCTGTCCTTCGGTGGCAATGACGGTGCCTTCCCAGCGTCGGCAGATATACAGCGGCATGAGAAGATGAAACTCCGGGTAGCTGTGGCTCGCAAAGGTGAGGGGAGCGAGACAGTTTTCGCTGACAGTTATTCCCAGCTCCTCGCGTAACTCGCGGATCAGGGTTTCTTCGGGTCGCTCGCCGCTCTCGATCTTGCCGCCGGGAAACTCCCACAAGCCGGCCATCGGCTTGCCTTCTGGACGCCGGGCGAGCAACACCCGGCCGTCGGGGTCGACAAGCGCGCAGGCGGCAACCAGAACGACTTTGATAGCCACGGCCTCAGCCCCTGCACATCTCAGGATCGATAGTCGCCGTTGATTGCGACATATTCCTTGGTCAGATCGCACGTGAGCACGCGATCGCGGCCCTTGCCCATTCCGAGCGCCACTTTCAGGCTGATTTCCGGCTTCTTCATCGCTGCGCTGACAGTCGCTTCGTCATAGCCCGGGTCGCGGGCACCCTTGTGCGCTACGCGAATTCCTCCGAACCAGATCGAAAGCCTGTCGCGGTCGGCCGGCTCGCCCGCTTTGCCGACAGCCATCACGACGCGACCCCAGTTCGCATCTTCGCCGGCAATCGCCGTCTTCACGAGAGGTGAATTGGCAATCGACATAGCGATACGCCGGGCCGATGTTTTCGAAACCGCGCCCTCGACCACGATCTCGACCAGCTTGCGTGCGCCTTCGCCGTCACGAGCAATCTGCTCCGAGAGATTTGCGAGCACGGCATGCAGAGCCTTCTTGAACCCCTTCAGACGCGGGTCGCTGGCGCGCGCGATGCGCGGTGCGCCTGACTGACCGCTTGCAAACATCATCAATGTGTCAGACGTCGACGTATCGCCGTCGATCGTCACGGCATTGAACGTATCGTCGGCGCCATCTTTGAGCAGCGACTGAAGCGCAGGCGAGGAAATCGCCGCGTCCGTGAAAACGAAAGACAGCATTGTCGCCATATCCGGGGCGATCATGCCGGCGCCTTTGGCAATTCCATTAATTGTTACGGTTGCCTTGCCAATTTTTGCCGTCGCGGTCGCGACTTTCGGAAACGTGTCCGTGGTCATGATCGCGCGCGCGGCCGCGAGAAAATCGCCGGCCTGTGCGCGGGCAACGAGGCCATCCATCACGCCTTCGAACGCCTGCGCCTTGAGCGGTTCTCCGATCACACCCGTCGAGGCCAGAAAGACGTCCTCTGGTTTGCAACCAGCAGCACGAGAGGCGATTTGCGCAGTGAACTTGCAGGCGTCCCGTCCGCTCTTGCCGGTGAAGGCATTGGCATTCCCGGAATTGACGACAAGGACGCGCGCCTTCCCCTTTTTCAGATGCGCGCGACACCATTCGACCGGTGCCGAGGGGCATTTCGAGCGCGTGAACACCCCAGCTGCAGCCGTGCCTTCGTCAAGAAGGACAAGGAGAACATCCGTGCGTCCGGCGTAGCGGATGCCGGCGGCGGCCGTTGCCAGCCGGACGCCGGCTATCGCCGGCATCTCTGGAACGTGAAGCGGGGCCAGGGGGGAAACGGCAGTCGACATGGCGATCTCCGGCGTCGTGACCGGGGTGACCCCGGGTGTGCACTCGAAGCATCGGCATAAAAGACGTCAATGGCCGGGACAAGCCCGGCCATGACGAAATCATTTGATGAATCTGATCCGCGTTACTTCTTGGCGGGCGCCGCGGGTGCGGGCGTAGCCGGCTTGTCTTCGGTCTTGGCCGGTTTGTCCATGCGTTCGATCTTGGCGTCGGCACGCAGTTTGGTGACCAGTTCGGCCTGCGCTTTGCGGACGATAAAGTTTTCGATCTGTGGCTTCACATCCTCGAACTTGGGAGGTTGCTTTGCGCGCTTGTCCTCAACTTTGATGACATGCCAGCCAAACTGGGTTTTGACCGGGTCCGAAATCTGTCCCGAATCCAGCTTGAATGCCGCTTCAGCGAATTCCGGCACCATCTGGTCCTTCGTAAAGTAGCCGAGGTCTCCGCCGTTGGCCTTTCCCGACGGGTCTTCAGTCACCTCTCCCGCCACCTTGGCGAAGTCCTCACCTTTCTTCAGCCGCGCAATCACGGCTTTGACCTTGTCTTCAGCTTCCTTGCTGCTTTTGTCGTCGCCGGCTGGCGTCCGGAACAGGATATGGCGGGCGTGCACTTCTTTCTCGTCGCTGACCTGCTTGATGGCCTCATCATAGACCTTGTGCATTTCCGCGTCGGTGAGCGCCTCCTTGCCGACCGACTGCAGCAGTCCTTCCATGAGAAGCTTTTTGCGGGCGAACTCGAGCTTGCGCTTGAAATCGGGCGTGTCGGCGAATTTCTTGTCCTGTGCGGCCTTGGACACGAGGATCATGTCGGCCACGAACTGCACGAGATAATCCTGCTTGGCCTCCGGTGACATCGGTGGAATTTGGCCGGCCTCATCCTCTGCGACGGTGAGGTCGCTTTGATGGACTTCCACTCCATTGACTTTCGCGACAAGGGGATCCTTGTCCTGGGCAAAAAGCGGTCCGCTCGAAAGAACGAGCAGCGCCAGAATGGACGCAACAAAGCCGACCGGGCGCGGTCGGACCGGGAAGCCGGCGGGTACAGAAATCGTCATAGCGTTGTCCTTGGATGCTAAGGGCCGCCCCTGGTTCGGAGGCGGTGCGCGCGACTATTCGCCTAACAACCGTGGCTTTGCAATGGCCGACCAACGGATGAAGCTAACGAGCGCGTGACTGGGCGACCGTTAAGTCATTGGGAGGCCGGCGATTGACAACAATCCGACCCCCTCATATCTCTCGCACGGCTTTGGCGGTTCGCCATTTGCCGGCGCGATTTGCGTCGAATTTGCCCGAAAAGTGCCGCATTCCGGAGTGCCGGAGGCAAATCCGGCCGTTGACGGCGTGATATAAGTCCCGGCCCACCTTAGGAGCTCCCGTATGATCGGCGCCGTTGCCCGCAAGCTGTTTGGATCCGCCAACGAGCGGCGCGTCCGCAGCTATCTGCCCCGGGTTCGCGAGATCAATGAGCTCGAAAAGGAACTCGAAGCGCTTTCCGACGATGCGTTGAAGGCCCGCACCGAAGAATTCAAGAAGCGGGTTGCTGAAGGCGTCTCGCTCGATGAACTGCTGGTTCCTGCCTTTGCTACCGTCCGGGAAGCCGCAAAGCGCACGCTCGGTCAGCGTCATTTCGATGTTCAGCTGATCGGCGGCATGATTCTCCACGAGGGCAAGATCTCGGAAATGAAGACCGGCGAAGGCAAAACGCTGGTCGCAACACTTCCTGTTTATCTCAACGCGATCGCAGGTCGCGGCGTGCATGTCGTCACGGTCAACGACTATTTGGCCAAACGCGACGCCGAGTGGATGGGACAGATCTACAATTTCCTTGGCCTTTCCGTTGGTGTCATCGTCCACGGGCTTGACGATGAGCAGCGCAAGAAGGCTTACGAGTGCGACATTACTTACGGGACCAACAACGAGCTTGGTTTCGATTATCTGCGCGACAATATGAAGTACCGCCTGGAGGATATGGTCCAGCGTGGTCACGTCTACGCCATCGTGGACGAAGTCGAACTCGATCCTGGTCGATGAGGCGCGCACGCCGTTGATCATATCCGGCCCCCTCGACGACCGGTCCGAATTCTACAACACGATCGACGGTTATATTCCGAAGCTCGACAAGACCGACTACGAGGTCGACGAAAAGCAGAGAACCGTCACGTTGACCGAAGCGGGCATGGAGAGACTCGAGCAGCGGCTGCGCGATGCCGGCCAGCTCAAGGGAGACTCGCTTTACGACGTGGAGAACGTTTCCGTTGTTCATCACGTCAATCAGGCGCTTCGCGCACACAAGCTTTTCCAGCGCGACAAGGATTACATCGTGCGTAACGGTGAAGTCGTCATCATCGACGAGTTCACCGGCCGCATGATGCCCGGCCGGCGTTATTCGGAAGGCCTGCACCAGGCACTGGAAGCCAAAGAACACCAGCCGATCCAGCCAGAGAACCAGACGCTCGCGTCGATCACGTTCCAGAACTACTTCCGCATGTACGAAAAGCTTGCCGGCATGACCGGCACGGCAATGACAGAAGCCGAAGAGTTCATGGATATCTACGGGCTCGAAGTGCTCGAGGTGCCGACCAATATGCCGCTGGTTCGTCTTGACGATGACGATGAGGTGTACCGCACGGCGGCCGAAAAATATCGGGCGATCATCACTCTGATCGAGGATTGCAAGCAGCGCGGCCAGCCGGTTCTGGTTGGCACTACTTCAATCGAAAAGTCGGAGCAGCTCGCTGAAATGCTGCGCAAAGCCGGTTGGGAGCAGCACGATTTCTCGGATCCCAACGCCTTTGCCGCACTTTATTCCGGTGACGACGGCGCCACCAAGACCAAGGTGTTTGCCATCCTCAATGCCCGCTATCACGAACAGGAAGCGTATATCGTCTCGCAAGCGGGCGTGCCGGGAGCAATTACAATTGCCACGAACATGGCTGGCCGAGGCACCGATATTCAGCTCGGCGGCAATGCCGACATGCGTATTCGACAGGAAATCGCAGAGATCGAGGACCCGCGCGCGCGCGAAAAAAGTCCAAAAGCTGACGAGATACGGCGACAGGTTGCACGGCTTAAGGAAAAGGCGCTTGGCGCCGGCGGCCTCTTTGTGCTCGGCACTGAGCGGCACGAAAGCCGGCGCATTGATAACCAGTTGCGCGGTCGGTCGGGCCGGCAAGGTGATCCGGGTCATTCGAAATTTTTCTTGTCGCTTGAAGACGACCTCATGCGGATTTTCGGATCCGACAAGCTTGACGGAATGCTGCAGAAGCTCGGTCTCAAGGAGAACGAGGCGATCGTTCATCCCTGGATCAACAAGGCGCTGGAAAAGGCACAACAGAAAGTCGAAGCGCGCAACTTCGACATCCGCAAGAACCTGCTCAAGTTCGACAACGTGATGAACGATCAGCGCAAGGTGATTTTCGAGCAACGTCTCGAATTGATGCGCGACGAGACGGTGGACGAAACGATCGCCGATATGCGCCACGCGATGATCGAAGACCTGGTGGCCAAACACGCTCCCGAAAACGCCTATCCGGAACAGTGGGACACCGCCGGGCTCGATCAAACCCTGCGCGAAGTCCTCACACTGACGTTGCCAGTTCAGGACTGGGCGAAGGAAGAAGGCATTACACCGGAAGATGTGCGCGAACGCATTACGCGCCGCGCCGACGAATGGATGGCAGGCAAGGTGGCCAAGTGGAGCCCCGATGTCATGCGCTACGTCGAAAAATCCATTTTGTTACAGACTCTGGATCACCTGTGGCGCGAACACCTCGTGATGCTCGAACATTTGCGACAGGTCATCGGTCTGCGCGGCTATGGTCAGCGCGACCCGCTGAACGAATACAAGGCGGAGGCATTCTCGCTGTTCGAGGCCATGGTGGCACATCTGCGCGAGGCGGTGACCGCGCAACTCATGCGCGTCGAAGTCGTTCAGTCGCCGCCGGCGGAAGAGCCTTCGAAGCTTCCATACATGGAAGCGCACAAGGTCGATCCGACAACAGGCGAAGATGAAATGGCCCCCGCGCTGGCGCCAGCGTTGGTCGGTAACGGAAACGAGGCGCAGGCAGAACGGAAGCCAAACGATCCATCGAGCTGGGGCAAGGTTGGACGCAACGAGCCTTGTCCCTGCGGGTCGGGCAAGAAGTTCAAGCATTGCCACGGCAAATTCGGCTGACGCCGCTCAGGGCAGAACGATTTCCGTAAGTACGCCACGTACGTCCATTTCATAGTCGAGCACGTCGACGGGCGGACGACAAAACTGCCACGTCAGTCCGGCACTTGCGGCGCCGCGGCGCACGATCTCGTCAGCCATGATGTGATGAATGTCGTAGACCGTATAGAGGTGCGTTGCGGTTGAATTGGTCCAGGTGAAACCGAGCGCCGCCATCCGTCGCTCCATCTCGCCCAAGACCCACTGCGCTTTCTCGCGGATCGCGTCGGCAGAGTGTTCGCCGATGCGGATCGTCCTTTCGCTATATGTTTTCTGACCTTCCGGTGCTTCGCCGCTGCCGGCGACGACGAACGTCGACGCAACCGGCGCAGTCGCCGGCATGGTATAGGAGAACGCGTAAAAACCCGGCGCTGCGGGCGGGTTCACGGCGGGACAGACGTTGCTGCGGGCGATCGGATTTACCTCGCCCTCTACGATGCCCCACCGTCGTAACGGTTCGACATAGCTTTTATTGAATGCAAGAAAGCCAGCATCGTCGAAGGGCTTCGGCGAACGCAGTTCACACGCACAGAAAGCGAAGATCGGCCGGCCCAGGCGCGCGAGATGCGCCTCGATCCGCTCGAAGCCTTTTTCGATCGGTACAACGTCTGCGAAACGGGCGCGAACGATTTCAAACCCGGGCTCGGCGGCAACGCCGGCGGAATACTGGAATACGCCATTGATGAAGCGGTATCCGCCCTGTGTGAATTTCGAAACTGTTTTCCCGGCCATTCTGTCCGTATCCGAGAATTCGATTATTTGATTTTCAGTGCCAGCTTTTTACGGAAATTGCGGTCACGTTTGAGATGCCACTCGCGACTCATGGCGTGCCGTTTGCTGGCGCACCGCTCGGAATAGAGCAAAACCCATGTGCGGCCGCGTGTCGAGCGTGCGCCCTTGCCGGCATTGTGTTGCGTCAGACGCCGGGCAACGTCGTCGGTCCAGCCGACGTAAGTCAGATGGCGGTTCGGTGTGACGGTGCCGAGAACATAGACATAGCAGTCCATGTTTCGCCCATCTTGCTGCTGAGAGGACTATCGGAAGTTGTTGAACGTACCAACCGGCACCACCGGCTGGGCGCCCGGCAGGAAGCCGTTGTTGCTTGCCGGCGGCGTCGTATACGCGGTGCGGATTTCGGGTTGCTGTGGCGGCTCAGCTTTAGCGGTTTTCACCGCTGGTGCAGCCGCTGGTGCCGCAGTCCGAACCACCGGCTCAGCCGGCTTCGCCTCGCGTTTTGGTGCCGGAGCAACTTGCGCACTTTGCACCGGTGCCGGAGTTGCGGTGCGGACCGGAGCGGCGCGCTTCGATTTGGTATCCGTGCTCGTGGTGCGCGCGGCAGCCTGATCTTTATCCGCCGCCGGGGCGGGAGTTTCGGCTTTCGAGCCGCTGAACCAGCCGCCGATCAAGCCGGCAATCGTGGTCGGCTTCTTTTCGGGTGCAGGGGTTTCTTCCGGCTTTGCTTGCGGCGCGGTCCGCGGCATTGGCACGCTCGCCACGGTGGCCGGTTCGCTCGCTTTCGCAGGAGCAGCAGCCTTGGCTGAGGTCTCCGAAGCCGTAGCTGGGGGCGTGGTATCGCGCGGCAGTGCGCCGGGTGCGTTCTCTACACGCGGCAGCACGCCGGGTGCGACGCTGGCCACCTGATAACGACCGCTGTTGTCGAACCCGCTTTGCGGTGAAAGTTTCGCAACGAATACAGGGTTCATGCCGCCATCAATGCCGGCACGCGACGGAGCTGTCGCAACACCACGGGCAATGTACTCGGCCATTTTGTACTGCTCTTGCCGCCGGTGATCGAGCACCGCGTCGGCAACCGTTTTGTCGAGCTGATAAGCGGGGCATGCGCCTTTCGGATTGAACGAGAGCGCCCTGCCAGAGTCATCGGGTGCCGCCGCGTCAAAAACGTAGCGCCTGTCGCAAACCGCAACCTTCGGTTCGCGGTGCGTCGCGTTGAAATTGTCGTAGCCCTCTTTCAACATTTTCCAGAACGCGAAGTTCGGGTTGTCGCGGTGCTTCGCCATGTTCAGCGGCGTCATGCGGAACGGAAACGCCTGCAGCTGGAACGCTTTCTGTCCGCCGAAGAACGACTCGCGGGCCAACGCGTAGATTTCCTGAATCTGCTCGTCGGTCATGGCGTAGCAGCCGCGCGATGAACAGTCGCCGTGTACCATCAGCTCTCCGCCCGTGTAGCCCATTGCACGGTCGTAGGCGTTCGGAAAGCCTGTGTTGAAGGCCAGGTAGTAGCTGGAGTTCGGATTCATCTGGCCGGGCGTGATGGTGTAGAAGCCCTCAGGCGCCTGACGGTCGCCTTCCTTTTTCTTCGGGCCAAGGTCGCCGGACCAGCGGCAAATCGGATAGGTCTTCAGCAGCACGAACTCGCCATCGCGATTCTGCTTCCAGATCTCCATCTCCGACTCTTCTTTGAAGATTCGGCCGAGAATTGGCGACTCTTTGTCCATGTTTTTCGCCGAGATTTCGGCGACCATCTTTTCGGACAATGGGGCCTTTGCCCGGCCCGTGGGCGAAATGCTTTCGGCGTCACAGCCGGCCAGAGCAATCGCAGCGGCAATAGCCGCAGACGCCAGCAGCGCGCGAGCGAACGGTCGTTTCAAACCTGGTACTCCCCGAAGCGGCGGGTCCCTCAGTACCCAATGGTTACCCGTTAGATGTGGCATCCGCAAGGCGTTCCCCACTATCCCGGCTTACCGCTAACCCATGGTAGACAAAAGTAAATTGCCAAGACGTTAACTGCCGTTACGGCCCATCGCCAGGAACTTTTCCCGTCGTTGCTTGCGGACGGCCTCGCGATCAAGCCCCTGCAGGTCCGACAGGGCATTCGCAATGGCTTCCCCGGTCAGCGCTATCGCCGCCTGGGGGTCACGGTGGGCCCCCCCGGTTGGCTCCGTCACGACCGTATCGATCACGCCAAAACGGACCATATCCTGGGCGGTAATCTTCATATTGGTCGCCGCCTCCTGCGCCTTGGTCGTGTCTCGCCACAAAATGGATGCCGCGCCTTCGGGTGAGATGACGCTATAGATGGCGTGTTCCAGCATCAGGACGCGGTTGGCCGTGGCGATGGCGATTGCGCCGCCAGAGCCACCTTCGCCCAAAATGACTGCAACGTTCGGGACCCCGAGGGAAAGGCAGGTCTCGGTCGAACGTGCAATTGCCTCGGCCTGGCCGCGCTCCTCCGCGCCGATGCCCGGATAGGCGCCGGCGGTGTCCACCAGGGAAATCACAGGGATGCCGAAGCGATCGGCCATTTCCATCAACCGGACCGCCTTCCGATAACCCTCCGGACGCGCCATTCCGAAATTGTGTTTGAGGCGGCTCTCGGTGTCCGAGCCTTTTTCATGGCCGATGACGCAGACGCTTTCCCCATGGAAACGGCCGAACCCGCCGACAATCGCTGCGTCGTCGCCGAATTTGCGGTCGCCAGCGAGCGGAATGAAATTCTCGATCAGCCCCGCGATGTAGTCGAGACAATGAGGCCGTTGTGGATGTCGAGCGACCTGGGTTTTTTGCCAAGGCGTGAGTTCGGCATAGAGCTCCTTCAGCGCGGCCGCTGCTTTCGATTCCAGCCGACCGATTTCTTCGCCGATAGCGACCGCATCGCCCGTCTCGCCCATGGCGCGCAATTCTTCGACTTTGGCCTCAAGTTCGGCCACGGGCTTTTCGAAGTCGAGGTAACTGCGCATTGGGTCCGTGCAAAAGGTGCTTTTTCTAAGCGAAATGACGCGGGCGGAGCCCTTTAGTCAAGCAAACGGGTTAATTTGGCTTTTACCTATGTTTTTGGCCAGTCTCAGCCAATGGGTGCAAGTCGCGGACCAGTGACTTCAGACGTTCTTCCAGCACGTGAGTGTAGATTTGTGTCGTCGAAATATCCGAGTGTCCAAGCAGCGTCTGCACCACCCGCAGATCGGCGCCATTGTGCAGAAGATGACTGGCGAATGCGTGCCGCAGCACATGCGGGCTCAGGCGATCGGCTCGAATGCCGCATGCTTGCCCAAGAGCCTTGAGCTCACGCGCGAAGTGTTGCCTGGTCAGGTGACCCTGGGCGCCGAAGGACGGAAACAGCCATTTCGATTTGGTGTCGCGCTCGGTCGCCGCGCGCAGCTCCAAATAATCAGACATCGTACGTTTGGCCTTGGCATTGAGAGGCACGAGCCGCTCCTTGCCTCCCTTGCCGCGCACAACCAGCATGCGCTGGTCGCGTCGCGCGGCAGATGCCGGCAGTGTCACAAGTTCCGATACACGCAGCCCGGTGGCATAGACGACTTCCAAAAGACAAAGCAGGCGCGTTGCCCGCAAACGCTGCGCAAGCGGCTGTTTGACGTTCTCGCTGTGTGCCTGCGCCTCTTTTAGAAGCGTTTCGACATCCGCGATCGAAAGCACCTTGGGCAATGGCCGTCCACGTTTCGGCCCCTCAAGGACTGCGGCG
The DNA here is from genome assembly GCA_963707615.1 of uncultured Alphaproteobacteria bacterium. Lineage (GTDB taxonomy): Bacteria > Pseudomonadota > Alphaproteobacteria > Rhizobiales > Xanthobacteraceae > Pseudolabrys. The sequence continues at coordinate 31,075 of CAVPQT010000004.1, read as the reverse complement.
GGGTCGTCGCTGCGTCGTCCTTCCGCATATAAAAATCGGTAGAACTGCCGGACCGCCGACAGGCGACGCGCAAGCGAAGATGCCTTGAAGCCGCGCTCGGACAGACTGGCGATAAAGTCGCGCAGATTGTCGGTCGTCGCGTCGGCCATCGTGTGACGCGACGCGCGCATGTGCGCCGAAAGGTCTTCCAGGTCGTTGCGATAGGCGCCAAGTGTGTTTGCGCCGGCGCCGCGTTCGGCTGCAAGCATGTCGAGAAACAATTCGACCAGCGCTTCGTCGGATGATCGTTGCCGGCGGGTCATCGCCTCGCTTGTGTCCGGCGTCAGTGGTTCTTGAGAAACTTGTCGGGCGGAATTGTCACTATGATCTCGCGCGGTTGGTATTTGACAAAGTTGGCGAGCGAGAACACCGCGCCGTAACCGAGTCCGGCCAGCAGACCAAGGAAAATCAGAAATCTGAACAAACTCGGCATGATCAAACCCGGCAAGCGTCCGTGCACCAGCGCCTAGCTATTTTAGGCGAGTTACGACCACGTTCCCGAACCGCTGGCAAGACTGGCCTCGCGGTTGGCGTGATTGCTGGTATATGGAACCGTGGATTCGTCCCGGAACTATAGCATGGTTAACGGTGCCGTCCAAAAACCGGCGGAAAATGGCCCGGAAGCGGTTGTGACTGCGCTCGGCAACCGCTCGATCGTGCTCGTCGGTATGATGGGAGCCGGCAAGTCGTCGATCGGTCGGCGGCTCGCTGCCCGACTGGGAATTCCGTTCATCGATGCCGATGCCGAAATTGAAAGCGCTGCCGGGATGACCATTCCAGAAATTTTCGACAAGCACGGCGAACCGTATTTTCGCGCGGGCGAAGCGCGCGTGATCGCAAGGTTGCTCGACAACGGCCCGCAGGTATTGGCAACCGGCGGCGGTTCCCTGATGGACGCACAGACTCGCGCGCTGATCGGCGAAAAAGGCGTCTCGATATGGCTGAAAGCGGATATCGATGTCCTGCTCAAGCGTACCAAACGCCGCAACGACCGTCCGTTGGCAGAGAAAATCAAAGACCTGTTGCCGATACGCGAGCCTCTCTATGCTCAGGCCGACATTGTTGTTCAATCGCGCGATGAGCCGCACGAGAACATCGTCGATGAAATCATGACCCAGTTGCCGAGGCGTCTTGGTGTTGGCGTGGAGAAATCATCGTGACCGCTCCGCTGCGTCAAACGGAACCGAACGTCGTGAAAGTCGCGCTCGATGCGCGCGGCTATGACATTTTTATTGGTCGTGGGCTGCTTGCGGACCTGGGTCAACGCGTCAGGGCATTGCGGCCGGGTGCACGAACTGCAATCGTCACCGACGAGACAGTCGGCAAGATTCATCTTGCTGCCGCCGAAGCGGCGCTCAAGCAGTGCGGTATTGACAGTACACACATCATTGTGCCGGCCGGCGAGAACTCTAAGAACTATGTGACGTTCGAAAAGGTCTGCGAGGCAATCATTGCCGCTCGTCTCGAGCGCAATGACCTTGTCGTAGCACTTGGCGGAGGTGTGGTCGGCGATCTTGCCGGTTTCGCCGCGTCCTGCGTGCGCCGCGGACTCGACTTTGTACAAGTGCCGACGACGCTGCTTGCGCAGGTCGACTCCTCGGTCGGTGGCAAGACCGGAATCAATTCGCGTCAGGGAAAAAATCTGATCGGTGCGTTTCATCAACCGATCATGGTGATTGCCGACACCGCTTTGCTCGACACATTGTCGAAACGGGAATTTCGCGCAGGCTATGCCGAGGTTGCCAAATTCGGGTTGCTTGGCGACGGCGCGTTCTTTGCCTGGCTTGAGAAGAATCGCGAGGACGTGTTTGCGGGCGGTCCGGCGCGGGAACACGCGATTGCCGTCTGCTGTCGTGGGAAGGCCGGCATCGTTGCGCGCGATGAACGTGAAACAGGCGAGCGTGCGCTGCTCAACCTCGGCCATACATTCGGCCATGCGCTCGAAGCCGGTTGTGGCTATTCGGACCGGCTGCTGCACGGGGAAGCAGTGGCATTGGGCATTGTGCTGGCATTCGAATTCTCCGCGCGCAAAGGCCTGATTGCGGTTTCTGACGTCAGCCGCGTCATTACGCACCTTGCGGCGGCAGGATTGCCCACACAAATAAAGGATGTGCCCGGCGGAGTTCCGGGCGTTGACGTCTTGATGGATCTGATCAGCCAGGACAAGAAAGTAAAACGCGGAACGCTCACCTTCATATTGGTGCGCGGGATCGGCGACGCGTTTATCGAAAACAAAGTCGATTCCGCCGAGGTTCGGGCCTTTCTCACCGAAAAACTTGCAAAAGCATGATCCCGAGAGATGGGACCGGATGCCGGATAAGATCATGCGCAAGAAAATAGTCCTAAGAAAATAATCCGATGACCGCTTCCGATTGGCTGTCACTCGTCGTTGTCCTGCTCTGTCTGCTGATTTCAGCATTCTTTGCCGGCAGCGAAACGGCGTTGACCGCATCCTCGCGCGCGCGGATGACGCGACTGGAGAAGCAGGGGAACCGGCGCGCTGCCATCGTCAATCGCTTGCTGTCGCAACGCGAGCGACTGATCGGCGGGCTGATGCTCGGAAACAACCTGGTCAATATCGCTGCATCCGCACTTACGACCGGCGTGCTGCTGGCATGGTTTGGGACGGCGGGGGTCGCCTACGCCACGTTGATCATGACCGTCGTGGTCGTGGTGTTCTCCGAGATCCTGCCGAAGACCGCAGCGTTTAATGCGCCGGATCGCACGGCGCTCATGGTGGCGAAGCCGATGTCCATCGTCATCAAGGTGCTGGGACCGGCCTTGATGGCGATCGAAGCGCTGGTGCGGTGGCTGCTTAAGCTCGTTGGCGTGAACGTGGGCAAGGACCAGCCGGTCCTGTCGGCGCACGAAGAATTGCGTGGCGCGGTCGATCTGCTCCACCGCGAAGGCGGTGTCGAAGCATCCGACCGGGACATGTTCGGCGGTGTGCTGGATCTGCGCGAACTCGCTTTGTCCGATGTGATGATCCATCGCACCAACATGATCACGCTCAATGCCGACGACTCGCCGGAGGATGTGGTCAATGCGGTCATCGCCTCGCCGGTGACGCGAATTCCGCTCTGGCGCGAAAATCCCGAAAATATTGTAGGCATTCTGCACGTGAAGGATCTGTTGCGCGCATTGCACGCAGTGGACGGCGATGCTGCCAAAGTCGATATTGCGTCGCTGATGACGCCACCTTGGTTCGTGCCAGACACGCGATCGGTCTCCGAACAGCTCAAGGCGTTTCGTCGGCGCAAAACGCCCTTCGCTCTTGTCGTGGATGAGTACGGCGAAGTCGAAGGCCTGGTGACTCTGGAAGATATCCTGGAGGAGATCGTCGGCGACATCACCGATGAGCACGATGTCGCAATGCCGGGCGTCCGGCGTCAGCCGGATGGATCAGTCAACGTCGATGGCGCCGTACCGATCCGGGATCTCAATCGCGTCATGGGCTGGAATTTGCCGGATGAAGAGGCGACGACCATCGCAGGACTTGTGATCCACGAGGCACGTTCGATTCCTGAAGTGGGCCAGAGCTTCACGTTCCATGGATTTCGTTTCAGGGTGTTGCGGCGTGCACGCAACCGCATCACGGCATTGCGCATACAACCCCTGCCGCGTGCGCAGACCGCCAAGGCGTGAGTTCTAGACCCCGCCTTCTCCCGGCGCCGCTGCGTGGATGGCAAGCGCATGAACGCCGCCCGCGAGTTCGGCCGAAAGCGATTGATTTATCATGCGGTGACGTTCCAGCCGGGTCTTTCCTTTGAACAGATCAGACACGATATAAACGCGAAAGTGAGTCTGTCCGCCCGGCCGGTGCCCGGCATGGCCCTCATGCTGGTGCGATTCGTCCAGAACCTTGAGGCTTTGCGGCGTGAAAGCCTCGGTCAACTTCTTTGTGATCAGATCGGCGGTTCGCATGCTGGCCCCCTTAGGGTAAGAGCAGCCCGCCGGTCAATGGTTCGCCGGCGTTGCGAAGAAGTCTTGAAGGCGTCACCGGCAAAAGCGCATAATGATCGGTCATGAAATTCAACTCACCCCTCTTTGACCGTATCCGTGTCAAACCGGAAAAGGATCGCCGCCCGAAAACCGGTGGTCCCAACTGCGAATGGCATGGGTGCAAGGAAAAAGCGACGCATCGCGCCCCGAAAGGGCGCGGACGCGAGAAGGATTATTGGAGCTTTTGCCTCAATCACGTGCGCGAGTACAACCAATCCTACAATTTTTTCGCCGGAATGAGCGACGCGGCGGTGATGGCGTACCAGAAAGATGCCCTCACCGGACATCGTCCGACCTGGAAGATGGGAACCGGCAAGGGGACGGTTCGACCGGATATCGGTGCTTTTGGCAGTCACGCCGATCCATTCGGTTTGTTCGGCGAAGGCGTCCGGGCGGAACAGCAGGCGCGCGCCGAAACTCGACCGATCCGCAACGCCGAGCGAAAAGCCCTGGACACACTCGGGCTGGAAGTCGGAGCCACCTCGCAGCAGGTGAAAATGCGGTTCAAGGAACTGGTGAAACGACATCATCCGGACGCCAATGGCGGCGACCGCTCAACCGAGGACCGGCTGGTAGAAATTATCCAGTCCTACAACTACCTCAAATCGGTGGGGTTCGGCTGACGCGGCTCCCTGCGTGGCAACCCAGCCCCGCCTTTCGCACAGGGCTGATCGTCCCTATCTCATTGAAATAATTGATGGTGCCATCGGCCGTAGCCGGGTTTTTTGCCGCGATTGGCTCTGCTAAGTTGCGCCTGCCATCAGCCGGACCGTATGAGTCGGACCGCATAGGGGTTTCGGCGTTCCGAAGCCACGGAGGAGCAATGACCGCTGCAGTGCAAGAAGTCGCCGGTATGCCCGACATGAAAGTGTCGGTCCGGCAGGTTTTTGGAATCGACAGTGACCTTGAAGTGCCGGCTTACTCGCAGGCCGATGAGCACGTACCGGATATCGATGCCGATTATCGCTTCGACCGACCGACGACGCTTGCCATTCTTGCAGGCTTCGCGAAAAACCGTCGCGTCATTGTCACCGGTTACCATGGTACCGGGAAGTCCACTCACATCGAGCAAGTGGCAGCGCGGCTCAACTGGCCGTGCGTCCGCGTCAACCTCGACAGCCACATCAGCAGGATCGATCTGATCGGCAAAGACGCCATCGTGATCAAGGATGGCCAGCAGGTCACCGAGTTCCGCCAGGGCATATTGCCGTGGGCCCTGCAAAACAATGTCGCGCTCTGCTTCGACGAATACGACGCCGGCCGCCCGGATGTGATGTTCGTCATTCAACGTGTTCTGGAAGCGTCCGGACGGCTCACGCTGCTCGACCAAAGCAAGGTGATCAAGCCGCATCCTTCATTTCGTCTGTTTGCAACCGCCAACACGGTCGGGCTGGGTGATACTTCGGGCCTCTACCACGGCACGCAGCAGATCAACCAAGGCCAGATGGATCGCTGGTCGATCGTTACGACGCTGAACTATCTGCCGCACGACAACGAAGTGGAAATCGTCCTGGCGAAAGCGAAACATTATCGCAACGAGCAGGGCCGCGACATCGTCAACAAGATGGTCCGTGTCGCCGATCTCACTCGTAATGCGTTCATGAACGGTGATATCTCCACTGTGATGAGCCCGCGTACCGTCATTACCTGGGCTGAAAACGCCGAGATCTTCAACGATATCGGGTTTGCCTTCCGGCTCACCTTCCTGAACAAGTGCGACGAACTCGAGCGTCCGATTGTCGCCGAGTTCTATCAACGCTGCTTTGGAGTCGAACTGCCGGAATCCTCGGTCAACGTAGCACTGTCATGATCTGTACCTCTCTCGCTCGCGAGCAGAGGGGGAATGCGTGATGGCCTCCAACATCAAAGCCAAGTCGTCGTCGAAAGAATTGCCGACCGAACCATTCAAGCGGGCGGTCACCGGTTGCCTGCGCGCCTTGGCGCGCAAGCCGGAACTTGAGGTCGCGTTCGCGGCTGAGCGACCGGGCCTGATGGGCGGAAAGGTCCGTCTGCCCGAACCGCCACGCAAACTCGGCAAGGGCGAGGCGGCAATCGTTCGCGGCCACGCCGACTCGATTGCGTTGCGCCTCGCGTGTCACGATCAGGCCTTGCATCGCCGCCTTCAGCCGGCCGGCCAGCAGGCCCGGGCGGTCTTCGAAGCGGTAGAGCAGGCGCGCGTCGAAGCGATCGGCGCCCGGCGCATGGACGGCGTCGCGCAAAATCTCACGGCGATGCTCGATGAGCGCTTCCATCGCGGCAAGTTCGACCAGATCACGGAACGTGCGGATGCGCCGATCGAAGACGCGCTCGCCCTCATGGTGCGCGAGCGTCTGACCGGGTTGGCCCCGCCGCCGGCCGCCAAGCGGCTCGTCGATCTGTGGCGCCCGCTGATTGAAGAACGTGCGGGGCAGGATCTCGACCGGCTGGAAAACCTGGTCGAGGACCAGCGACAGTTCAGCGACGTCGTCCATGACTTGCTGGATGCCCTCGAAATGGGCGAGGACCGCAGCCACGACTCCGAGGACGAAGAAGACGAAGGCGAGGAAGATCGTCGCAAGCAGGAGTCCGGCGAAGACGGTGACGCCGCCGATTCCGACGACATGCAGCGTATGAGCATGGAGGACACGCAAGTGTCCGCCGAGGATATGCCCGATGCTGCCGCCGAAGCCGTCGACGCGCCCACCGCCGACATGGCCGACGACACCGACATGGGCGATGCCGAAACACCCGGCGAACCGCAGCGGCCCCGCCATTTCGGCGCGAACGAGCCGCGCGGGCCGGACTATCGCGCCTTCACCACTAAATTTGACGAAACGGTTGCCGCCGAAGATCTCTGCGAGCCGGAGGAACTGGATCGGCTCAGAGGTTACCTCGACAAGCAGCTCTCGCATTTGCAGGGCGTTGTTGCCCGCCTCGCCAACCGCCTCCAGCGGCGATTGATGGCGCAGCAGAACAGGTCCTGGGAATTTGATTTGGAAGAAGGGCAGCTCGATCCGGCTCGGTTGTCGCGCATCATCATCGATCCTTTGCACCCGCTTTCGTTCAAAGCGGAAAAGGACACCCAGTTCCGCGATACGGTTGTGACCTTGCTGCTCGACAATTCCGGCTCGATGCGGGGTCGCCCGATTACGGTCGCAGCCACGTGCGCCGATATTCTCGCGCGTACGCTGGAGCGTTGCGGCGTCAAGGTCGAAATCCTCGGCTTCACGACGCGTGCATGGAAGGGCGGACAATCGCGGGAGCACTGGCTGACGGCCGGCAAGCCGGCAAATCCCGGCCGGCTGAATGATCTGCGTCATATCATTTACAAGTCGGCCGATGCGCCCTGGCGGCGCGCACGCAAGAACCTCGGCCTGATGATGCGCGAGGGCCTGCTGAAGGAAAATATCGACGGCGAAGCGCTCGATTGGGCGCACAAGCGTCTGCTGGGCCGCACCGAGCAACGCAAAATTCTGATGATGATTTCCGATGGTGCGCCGGTTGACGATTCCACGTTATCGGTGAATCCGGGAAATTATCTCGAGCGTCATCTGCGCTGGGTGATTGAAGAGATCGAAACCCGTTCTCCTGTCGAGCTGATCGCCATAGGTATCGGTCATGACGTGACGCGCTACTATCGCCGCGCAGTTACGATCGTCGATGCGGAAGAACTGGGCGGTGCGATGACCGAGAAACTTGCCGAACTGTTCGAAGAACACGCTGCGAACGAATTGCGGAGCCCCAGCCGGCGGAGACGGGTTGCTTGAACTTTTTGCGCGGCCGTCCGCTGATTGTCGGACTCCTGCTCTTTTTCCTCGCTGTCGTCGTTGCCGTTGCCGCCCCGCGTCTAGCAACCGGGCCCGTGCGCATCGTCATCGATGCAACGCCGATCGCTTCGTTCGACAATCGTGATCCATCGAAAGTGCGCTTTGGCAATCTGGAATTCCGCGGAGGGCTGGTGCTCGAGTCGAGACACCCGGCGTTCGGCGGGATTTCGGGCCTCCACATGGAACCTGGAGGCGACCGGTTCATCGCGGTTACCGACAAAGGCTCGTGGCTCCGCGGCCGAATTATTTACCGCGATGGTCGACCCGCCGGTATCGCCGACGCCGAAATGGCGCCCATTCTGGGACAAGACGGCAGACCGCTTGCCGCCCGCGGCTGGTACGACACCGAGTCCCTGGCCGAGCGCGACGGCATTCTTTACGTGGGCATCGAGCGGATCGAACAGATTGTTCGCTTTGATTATCGTCGCGACGGCTTGCTTGCTCGGGGGCAGCCAGTCAGCGTGCCGCCCGACTTCAGGACTCTCACATACAACAAGAGCCTCGAATGCGTCGCGGCGCCTCAGCAGGGCCCGTTGGCGGGCGAGTTGATCGCGGTTTCCGAACATAGTCTCGACGCAGCCGGCAATTTGCGATCGTTTGTGCTCGGCACGAACCACGTCACGCGGTTCAGCGTCAAGCGGACCGACGAGTTCGACGTCAGCGATTGCACGATTCTTCCGCCCGACGACTTGTTGCTGCTCGAGCGACGCTTCTCGTTCGTGCGCGGCATTGCGATACGCATTCGTCGCGTGCCGCTCTCAAGTCTCATGGAGGGTGCGGTGGTCGATGGCCGTACAGTGATCGAAGCCGATCTCGCCTTTGAGATCGATAACATGGAAGGAATTTCCATCCATCGCACGACGGACGGCGAGACGATTATCACGATTGTATCGGACGATAATTTCTCCGTGCTCCAGCGCAATCTGCTTCTGCAGTTTGCCATCGTGGGACGATAGACGCCGGAGCCGAGACCGCATGCCCAAAACGTGCATGCCCGGCGCGAGGCCGGGCATTACTGATCAGATGCTCTGAAAAGCCGATCAGCCCGCGTTGGCCGAACGCTTCTTCACGATCTGCCGCTTGAGGTCGAGCACCCGCGGGGCCAGCTCGTCGTCGTTTGCCTTGAGCAAAAACGCGTCGAGTCCACCGCGATGGTCGACAGTCTTCAGGGCGTTGGCGGAAACGCGCAAGCGGATCCGGCGGCCGAGAGTGTCGGAGATCAGCGTGACGTTACGCAGGTTCGGAAGGAACCGACGTTTCGTCTTGATATTGGAGTGGCTCACTTTGTGGCCGACCAGTGGCCTTTTACCGGTCAGGTCGCAACGCCATGACATAGCTAAGTCCTCAAGAACCTCCGGCACTAAAATGTGCCGGTTTCCGATCAAATCGTCTGATTAAGATGGGCGGACGTATAGAGAGCGGGGTTAGACGCGTCAAGCCAAGCTATTGGATGGTATCTGATGGGATTTTCTGGGTTGTCCGCGTCGCCCAGCCTGCCAGCGAACACAGATTCGACGAAATCCGCGCCGACGTAGTGCCTGTACCAGGCGTTCCGCAATTAACTCTGTGGCCCGCTCTCGGCCGATCCCGCGTGATGGATTGCCCCGCGCGTGATATGGTCCGGTGCCGCAATCGCGGAACGCCACCGGTGCCGGCGCGCGGAAGGATCAACTCTTGCGTCCACTGACACAGCGTTTGCTCCTGGCGTCCGCTACGGCGGCCATGGCTGTTACCGGTCTGGTCGTGCCGGCTCATGCGCAAGCCCGTCTCGAAGCTCACTACTCGGCGACAATTGCCGGCCTTCCGATCGGCACCGGCAGCTGGGTCATCGACATCAGCGATATGCAATATAGCGCCGCCGTTAGCGGGCAGACGTCAGGTCTGCTGCGTGCATTTACGGGCGGTCAGGGCAACGCCACAGTGCGTGGCACGCTGAATGGCGGGCGATCCTTGACCTCTGTCTACACGGCCACCATCAACGGCCGCAGCAAAAGACTGGACTCGATCCGCATCGCCATCAGCAACGGCAACGTGAAAGACTACAAGGTCGATCCGCCTGCCGACGATGATCCGGCACGTGTGCCGATTACCGAGACGTCGCAACGTGGCGTCCTCGATCCGATCACCGGCTCAATCGTACGTATGGCTGGTACCGGCGATCTCCTCGTGCCGGAAGCCTGTCAGCGGACGCACGAAATTTTCGACGGCCGCCTGCGCTACGACATGCAATTTGCCTTCAAGCGCATGGAAAAGGTGAAAGCCGCAAAAGGCTACTCAGGCCCGGTTGTGGTTTGCGCGGCGTATTTCACCCCGGTCGCGGGCTTCGTTCCTACGCGAACGGCGATCAGGTATCTCGCCAAGCAGCGCGACATGGAGGTTTGGCTCGCACCGGTCGCTGGAACCCGTGTTCTCGTGCCAATTCGCGCGCAGGGACCGACACCCATTGGCCAGGCGGTGCTTGAAGCCACCGAGTTCGTTTCGACACCGATCCAGGCCGGCGCCAATGGCATGAAGACCCAGTAATGCCCTCTTGACTCTTCGCCTCCGCACGCATCCACATTTGCATTAACCTTTGAAGGGGCTAAAGCGCACTTGAATCGGGGCCCTGCTACTCCATCTTGTGGTTGCGCAGCCACTGCTCTCCAGATGTCGCCGTGAACGAAGTCATACAGCTCCGGAGTCAGTGATTCGGGCGCGTTTCGTTCCAGACTCGTTCTAAAGCTTAACCACGTACATGCTTGTCGTCGCATTGTGATACAGGGAGGCCGTGGGAGGGCCCCGCTCCAAGGCTCTCTCGCCAGTCCGGACGCGTAATGACTATCAGTTTTTCTCAGCAGCCTGCCCGAGCGTCGCGAGCCCGCGGCGCGGGGGTCACGGCGGTGCTGGGCCCTACCAATACCGGAAAGACCCACCTCGCCATTGAGCGCATGCTCGCGCATTCGAGCGGCGTAATCGGACTGCCGCTGCGGCTGCTGGCTCGCGAGGTCTACAACAAGGTCGTCGATCGCGTCGGCAAGGATTCAGTTGCCCTGGTTACGGGCGAGGAAAAGATCAAGCCGCTTAATCCGCGATTCTGGGTTTGCACCGTGGAGGCGATGCCGCGTGATCTCGACGTCGCCTTCCTAGCCGTCGATGAAGTCCAGCTAGGGGCGGATTTTGAGCGTGGTCACGTTTTCACCGATCGCATGCTCAACGCCCGTGCTCGTGAAGAGACTTTGGTGCTTGGCGCCGCGACTGTTCGGCCGATGGTGGAGAGATTGCTGCCCGGCGCGCATGTTGTCAGCCGGCCACGCCTTTCAACGCTCACCTATGCCGGCGAAAAAAAGCTGACGCGACTTCCGCCGCGATCCGCGATCGTCGCGTTTTCCGCCGAGGAAGTTTACGCCATCGCTGAATTGATCCGCCGTCAGCGCGGCGGTGCCGCGGTCGTGCTGGGGGCGCTTTCGCCGCGCACGCGCAACGCGCAAGTAGCGTTGTACCAGTCTGGTGACGTCGACTACCTTGTGGCGACCGATGCGATCGGGATGGGCCTCAACCTCGACGTAGATCACGTCGCGTTTGCCTCGGACCGAAAGTTCGATGGCTATCAGTTCAGAAAGCTCAATCCGGCCGAGCTCGCCCAGATTGCCGGCCGGGCCGGCCGCGCCACACGCGACGGGACATTCGGTACGACCGGCCGATGCGATCCCTTTGAGCCTGAACTTGTGCAGGCGCTCGAAAGCCATAACTTCGAACCCATTCGGCTGCTTCAGTGGCGCAACGCAAATCTTGATTTTGCCTCGATCGGTGCGCTGCAGGCCTCGCTTGCGGCGACACCGAACGAACAGGGGCTGACACGCGCACCGATTGGCGAGGACATACTCGTCCTGGAACATGCGGCGCGCGACGAGGATGTTCGCGCTTTGGCGCGCGATCGTGCCGCGATCGCGCGGTTATGGGATGCCTGTCAGGTTCCCGATTATCGAAAGATCGCGCCAGCGACCCACGCCGAATTGGCCGTAACCCTCTATGGATTCCTGATGCGAGAGGGTAACATCCCCATGGATTGGTTCGCTCGTCAGGTTGCCCATGCCGACCGAACCGACGGCGACATCGACACTCTCTCCAATCGGATCGCGCATGTCAGGACCTGGACTTTCGTTGCCAACCGCCCGGATTGGCTTGCCGATCCGGAGCATTGGCAAGGCGTCACGCGCGTGGTTGAGGACAAGTTGTCCGATGCGTTGCACGAACGTTTGGCCGAACGGTTCGTCGACCGCCGCACCAGCGTGTTGATGCGGCGGCTTCGAGAAAACGCAATGCTGGAAACTGAAATCGGGAAGTCTGGCGAAGTGACCGTCGAGGGCCATGTCATCGGTCGGCTCGACGGATTCATGTTCGCGCCTGACGCGTCAGCCGCGGGCTCGGAAGCCAAAGCGCTCAACGCCGCCGCGCAAAAAGCGCTGGCCGGTGAGATCGAAGCGCGCGCCACGAAAATTTCGCAGGCATCGAACGACCAGATCGTTCTGGCGGCCGATGGTGCATTGCGCTGGACCGGTGATCTCGTCGGGAAATTGACGGCCGGCGACGACACCTTGCGTCCACGTGTGCGAGTGCTCGCCGACGAACATCTCACGGGCCCGGCACGCGAGTTGGTTCAGACACGGCTCGACCTTTGGCTGAAGACACATATTGAAAAATTGCTGGCGCCGCTGTTCTCGCTGACCGCCGCCGACGACATCACCGGCGTCGCGCGTGGTGTCGCGTTCCAGCTCGTGGAGTCACTTGGCGTGCTGGAACGGCAGAAAGTTGCCGAGGAGGTCAAGGGGCTCGATCAACCGGCCCGGGCCACTCTGCGAAAGTATGGCGTGCGCTTCGGGGCTTATCACATCTACCTGCCGGCGCTGCTGAAGCCGGCACCGCGGTCGCTCGCGACGCAATTGTGGGCGATCAAGCACGAAAGCCCGGAGGCGAAGGGCGTTGGTGACTTGCTGCATCTGGCGGCGAGCGGGCGCACATCAATTCCGGTCGACAAAGACACGCCCAAGGCGCTTTACCGGACTGCCGGCTATCGCATCTGCGGCGAGCGCGCGGTGCGCGTCGATATCCTGGAAAAACTCGCCGATCTCATCCGTCCGGCGCTGTCCTGGCGCGAAAGCGCGCCGGGTCCAAAACCCGACGGCGTGTTCGACGGACGTGGCTTTCTGGTGACCGGTGCAATGACATCGCTCACCGGCGCGTCGGGCGATGATTTCGCATCGATCTTGCGCTCGCTCGGCTATCGCATGGATCGCAGGCCCAAGCCGGCCGAGCCCACCGCAGCGGCTCCTGTCGCCGAACCGGCGGCCGTCAGCAATGATGTACCCGCGACCATGGAAGCAACAACCGAAGCGATCGGCGAAGCGACAGCCGAAGCCGGTTCGTCGTCAGATAAGCCCGAACTGGTCGCCGAGTTGCAATCGCGTTCGTTGCTGCCCGAGCCTGAACTGGTCGCGTCCGAAACTGCGCCGGAGACCGTGCCCGAAGCGGACGCATCTGCGTTGGTCGCCGAGCCTGCAACTGAATCGGCTGCCCCGACTGATACGCCGCCGGTAGCGGCGGCTGAAAACAAGCCAGCCGAAGAACCGGCGTTCGTTGAAGTGTGGCGTCCTGCTGGTCGATCCGAGCGTCGACCACACCGGCCCCGCCGCCCACGTCCGCAGCAAACGCAAACTGCCTCCTCCGACGCTGCCGCCGTCCCGGCGACCGCGTCGGCCGATGGTACCGCACCGGCTACTTCCGACTCCGCTGAGCCTTCGCAAGGTCCGCGTCGCCCGCGCCATGATCGTGGCGAACGTCCCGACAGGGAGAAGCGGCAGGAGCGGCATGAACGCCAGCAACGGATGGAGCGCCAGGGGGAGCGCGTGGAGCGGCAAGGTCACGCCGCCCGCCGCGACCGACCACGGCGCGAACGCGGCGAGCGTGTCGATCGGGCCGACCGTGAACAGTACTACGCAAAGCCTTTCGGCAGCGGCTCCGGAGGGCGCGACAAGCAGCCGGATCCGAATTCCCCGTTCGCCAAGCTTGCCGCGCTCAAACAGCAGCTTGAACAGACCAACAAAGAGCCGTCTTGAGAACGAGCGCCAAGGAATTGGATCGCCAGCGGATCGACAAATGGTTGTGGCATGCGCGAATGGTACGGACGCGGACCGATGCCGCCGCAATTACGACGGCGGGATTTGTCCGCCTCAATGGAAAACGCATGACGGCCGCCGGCCATCCGGTGCGAGTTGGCGATGTGGTTACAGTTGCGCTTGACCGGACCGTCAGGGTGGTCCGGGTCGAAGGCCTTTGCGAACGGCGCGGTGGCGCGCCCGTCGCACGTACACTTTACCGCGATTTGACCTGAGAATCCGCGAGCGGGGCCTTCTTTGCCATTGGATCAGTCGGTTAGGTCGGGCAGGTCGCGGCGGCGCTGGTTGCAGCTTATGTGGGGTTAGTCTAGGCAGCGTTGCGAATTGGTGTGCCGGAGTGGGGAATGACGTACGTCGTCGTCGAAAACTGTATTAAATGCAAATACATGGACTGCGTAGAGGTGTGTCCGGTGGACTGCTTTTACGAAGGCGAGAACATGCTCGTCATTCACCCCGACGAATGTATCGACTGCGGTGTGTGCGAGCCGGAATGTCCCGCGGAGGCGATCAAGCCAGATACTGAAGCCGGCCTCGAAAAATGGCTTGAATTGAACGCCGAGTACTCAAAAACCTGGGCCAATATCACCGTCAAGAAAGAAGCACCCCCCGATGGCAAGGATTGGGATGGCGTGCCGGAAAAGTTCAAAAAGTTCTTTTCGCCCCAGTCCGGAACCGGAGATTGAAGCAGATTTAATTGCCATCCCTGGCTGCAGGGTTGTTACTTTATTGCGTGGCGTTAACCGATTTAGCCAAATTTGCCCGATCGGCGAAGGGAAATCGCCATTCTACGTCGCCATAACACTTTGATTCCGCCTAAAAATGTGCTATATATAGAAAAAATGGACAGGAACGACGTTGCTACCGGTGCGCTCCCCATTCGGGAGCCTTATTTTTCGGTGGTTGAGTTCCCCGGTTTCCAGTTTAGAGGGCGTGCGATCCACGCGTGAGCAGTGGCAGGAAAAACGCGTCATAAATCAAAGAAAGGCTCCGCCGGCATGAGCCGGGGACCCAAAAAGTCTGCTGCAGTGCGGCGGACCTCCCACGCCTCTCGCGGTGCCGTCCGCGGTGGGGCTCCCGCAGCCAAGATGGCCGGCACCCGAAAAGGGCCCGGCGAAGGAGTCATGCCCGGAATGACTAGCAATAAAAAGACTACACAACGACAAGGCTTCAAAACTAACGAGTTTATCGTCTATCCGGCCCACGGGGTCGGTCAGATTATCGCGATCGAGGAGCAGGAAGTTGCGGGCGCCAAGCTCGAACTGTTCGTCATCAACTTCATCAAGGACAAGATGACACTGCGGGTTCCGACCGCGAAGATCGTATCCGTCGGCATGCGTAAACTGGCAGAAGCGCCGCTGGTCAAGCGGGCACTCGAGACGCTGAAGGGCCGCGCGCGTATCAAACGCACGATGTGGTCGCGCCGGGCGCAGGAATACGAAGCAAAGATCAATTCCGGCGATATCGTTGCCATTGCTGAAGTCGTGCGCGATCTGTACCGGTCGGAGACCCAGCCCGAGCAGTCTTATTCGGAGCGGCAGCTTTACGAGGCTGCTCTCGATCGGCTCTCGCGCGAGATCGCGGCGGTTCAGCGTGTCACCGAGACCGAGGCGATCAAGGAGATCGAAGCGGCTCTCGCCAAGGGCCCGCGCCGCGGTCCGAAGCCGTCCGAAGAGGCCGGTTCGGAGGAAGGCGTCGAGGAAGAGGCCGCCTGAAGATAGGCGCACGAACACAGTTCTCGAAAGCCCGGCCTAGCGCCGGGCTTTCTCGTTTTTACAAGTTGCAAGCGTCACGACGGGACTACTCGGTGCGCCTGCAAGGGTGATTGCCTACGCCCACAGTGGTGGGCAGCCAGAGCAGTTGCTCGCACCGCATCTCTGGCTTATATGCCGGCCAATCACCCCCTGCGGAAGTCAAGGGAGTAAGGGATGACCGCCATTCGCGGCTATGTAGCGCCGACCACCGAATCCGATGCCCTCGGTGTTCACTCGCTCGACCAATTCGTCCTCGCAGTGCCGGATGCGTCGGTCGCTCAGGATTTTTACGGCAGCTTCGGGCTCGATGTACGGCGCGACGGCAACGTCCTTGCCATCAAGACATTTGGCCACGACCACCGCTGGGGTTCGGTCGTCGAAGGCACCAAAGCCAAGGCGCTGCACCATCTTTCATTCGGTTGTTATGCCGACGACCTTCCGCGCCTGAAAGCGCGCATCGAAGAGCAGGGGGTCCAACTTATCGACCCGCCGCCTGGCTTCGAAAGCAATGGTTTCTGGTTCCGCAACCACGAAGGCGTGTTGATCGAGGTGAAAGTCGGGCCGAAGGTGTCTCCCGACCGGAAATCGGACAGCCAGTGGATCTCCGTTCCAGCGGGAGTCGCCGGCAGCAAGCACACGCGAGAAAGCTCCGCCGGTGCGTCCGCGCCGGCTTTCACACGTCCTGATCTTTACCCGTGACGTCTCCGAGTTCGATCAAATTCTACGAGCGTACGCTTGGTCTTCGGCTTTCCGATCGCGCCTCCGATCTTGTTGCCTTCATGCACGGAATCCACGGCAGCGATCATCATCTTCTGGCCTTGGTGAAGTCCATCGCGCCAGGCTTTCATCATTGCAGCTGGGATGTTTCCAGCGTGAATGATATCGGCCTTGGCGCGATGCGCATGCATGACAAAGGCTGGACGAAAGGCTGGGGTCTCGGCCGGCACGTGCTTGGCTCGAATTATTTCCACTACGTGCGCGATCCTTGGGGGAGCTTCGCAGAATACTCGTGCGATATCGATTACATCCCGAAGGAAGAGCGTTGGCCGTCGGCCGACCACAAGCCCGAGGATTCTTTTTACCTTTGGGGTCCGGACGTCCCGCGCGAATTCACAATCAACTACGAAGGCGGCGAGAGCTGAGCTCGACCCGAATGTCTTACGTGATGGCCGGAACGCGTTCCGGCCATTTCGTTTTCAAAAAGCGAGTTACTCAACGACAACCTTGACCTTTTCGCCCGGCTTCAACCGGTCCTGCTGTCCGAGGCCGTTGAGCGTCCGGAATCTTTCGAGAGAGTGGTCGGACGTTGCCATACGGTGCGCGAATTTCTCGACAGTGTCGTTTGGTCCGACGGTCACGATTTTCAGACGAAGCGGTCTGACCTGCTGACTCTCCTTCAAGGTCATACGGCGAAAGCTCATGATCGATTCGCGAAACGCGAGATCGACTTGCGTCGTCCTAGCTTTGGCCGCGAAGATGAACCTGTAGACCTCGCTGCCGAAGCGCACGGCATACAGACGGAATGACCAGTTGCCGCCTCCGGCGGTAGCGGTTGCCGCCGGAAAGCCGTTAACCGAAAACTCCTCGACACTTGCCGGATCAACATTCTCCATCCAGCCCGACTTGAGGTAGTCCGGCAAAGGTTGTTCGGCTGGCACGGCCACGACATCAAGACGCAAGGCTTCGCCGCCGCCTTCCTTTAGTCCAAGGACGGCTTGCGCCGTATTGTCGAGCGTGAAACCCGCCGGAGCGTCAAACGTAAAGCCGAGCTTCGGGTGGAGAAAATGTCGGCCGCGCGCGAAACCTTCGCTTGGGTCCTCGCCATAAACCATTCCGTCGAGATTGCTCAGATACTCGCTGCGATCACGTTCTCCGGGACCGGGACTGCTGAATTGGCGCGCATTGGCGAGTGCGTTTTTCACGCGATCGGGCGTCGCGGGATGGCTCGACAGAAAATCCAGCGCGCGAGGGTCGGCTCCGCCGGCGGAAGCCTTGAGATCCGCTGTACGCTGCATGTCGGTCAAGAACCGGGACGCCCCGTAGGGGTCAAATCCTGCGCGCGCCGAAATTCCCACGCCGATTCCGTCAGCTTCAAACTCCTGCGCACGCGAGAACGCCGCGAGCGTGAGCTTGGATTTGGCCAGCGCGAGAGCTCCGACCTGCGGGTCGCTCAGTACGTCGTTGACGACGTGATTGATAATCGCAACCTGGCGGGCCTGCTCTTCCCGAATTAGGGCGTGACGCGCAATCACGTGGCCCATTTCGTGCGAGAGGACCGAAGCAAGTTCCGCCTTGTCGTTGGCGAGCGCGATAAGTCCGCGCGTGATGTAGAGTTTTCCGTTCGGTAGAGAGAAGGCATTGATCGACGGCGAATTGAGAATGATGACCTGGTATTTCAGATCGGGACGCTCGGACGCTGCAACGAGACGCTCGACGGTCTTCTCGATCATTGCGTGCAGACGTGCGTTGTCGTACTCGCCGCCATAAGTCGCGAGGATACGCGCCTGCTCCCGTTGCGTTGCCGGCTCGAGGTCGGTCGGCGAAGAAGCTTGTGGTACCGGCAAGGAAATCAGACGATTTTCGGACGTGCCGGTGCAACCGGTCAAAGCCGCGGCAAGAGCGACAAACAGCGCTCGACTTGCGAACCTTAAGCGTACCCATACCCGCCCTACGCATTTTACTCGACGCGTTCGATCTGTTCAGGGGCGACGGCGTCGATGACCGGACCTCCGCGCTGCTCGATCCAACCGCGTATTCGAATCGGACGCCCCTCCAACCCCTTTGGGTCGATACCCGCGACGGCGAATTCTCGCCGATGACGCTTAAGAATCGTTACCGTAAAGTCGCGCGTCCAACGCCGCCCGAAATTCAAATATATTGTGGCGCCGCTTTCGCGCACCGACAATACCTTGCCCTCTACCAGTGCAAATTGGCCCCGCGCGGCTGCAATCCGGTCGAGATGTTCCGGGCGCAAAGGGGCGAAATTGGGGTCTGCCCAGAGACCGCGCCGCGCGGCTCGCGCAACCCGTTCTGAACGCAGCAGGATATCGGCGCAGGCCTTGTCGCCGATTCGTGCCGCGACCCGCGCCTGGCCCTGAGCTACCAGCATTTCCTGGATTGATTGTTGAGCATCGCCGATGCGAACGAACGCGACCACGCGTCCATATCGGTCCTGGTCGGAACCAAGGCGCATAAGCTGCAGCTCACGCCCATCGACGAGCGATCGCAGTGCGTCGCGACTGCTGTCGACGACTTCGATTGCCGCCAGGCGTACTTCTCGGCCGTCGGTCAGCAGCACCGTGCGCCCGTCGCGGACGCTTGCAACGGTCCCTGTTCCGACAACCGCTGGCTTGCAGGATTCCTGTGCCTTTGCCTCGGGCGTGAAGAGTGTCGGATGTGCAATGGACAGAATTGCAATGCACGTGGCGAACGAAATGTGCTTCGGCAAATCTCTAGAACTCGCAATAAAGATGGCGGCCGGACGGCCACACTGTAGAATGCCTAAAAAGCCAGCAGACGTTATCAAGAAACGCCGGGAGGCCATCAATGCAAACGGGCCGCACTTTGCCAAGCCGCCGCATGGTCCTGACATCCCTTGCTGCTGTCAGCGCAATGGCTGTGACTGGAGCGCATGGTGAAGATGCCCGTTGGCCTGATCACCCCGTGCGCGTCATCGTCCCCTATCCAGCCGGGGGCTCGACGGACGTACTGACCCGGATTCTGGCCGAACGGCTGAAGGACATTTTCGGCCAACCTTTCGTGATTGAGAACCGCGCCGGCGCTGGCGGGAATATCGGCATCGCCGCCGTTACTGGCAGTGCGCCCGATGGTTACACGATTGGTGCAGCCACCATCGGCCACTTCGCGATCAATCAGTATCTCTACAACAAGATGCCTTACGATCCGGAGCGCGACATGGTCCCGGCGTCGCTTACCTGGGAGCTGCCCAATGTCTTTGTCGTCCCGACTGATTATGTCCCGGCAAAAACATTGGCTGAATTCGTGGCCTGGGCAAAACAAAAGGGGCGCGTCAGTTATGGCAGTCCCGGGGTTGGCACGTCGCCGCATTTATCCGGAGTGATGTTTGCCAAGCAAACGGGCATCGATGGGATTCACGTCCCGTTTCGCGGTGCGGCACAGACCATCCCGGCCATGCTGGCCGGCGACGTAAATTTTGCGATCGACAATCTCGCCTCGTATGTGCCCGTCATCCAGTCAGGAAAAATGCGCGCACTCGCCGTAACCTCCGCGCAGCGCTGGCCGACACTGCCGGACGTTCCCACCATGGGCGAAGCCGGAATTAAGGACTTCGTAGTGACGTCGTGGGCAGCGTTCGTATTCCCGGCGGCAACACCGCGTCCGATCGTTGACAGGTTTTCCGCAGCCCAACGGCAGATCGCGGGCGAGCAGGCAATCCAGGAGCGGTTTCTTGTCGCTGGCGCCCGAGTTCTTTCCAGCACGCCGGAAGGTGCGATTGCGTTTGCGGCGAAGGAACGGACGATGTGGAAAGATGTCGTCGCCGCGTCGGGCGCAAAGGTTGACTAGCCGAAGCGATGCGTTAGACCCACGCCTGTGCTACATCGTCGCGGATGGTCCCGTAGCTCAGCAGGATAGAGCAGCGGTTTCCTAAACCGAAGGTCGGAGGTTCGACTCCTCTCGGGACCGCCAACTCCCCAAAAGAACTGAGTGATTTCCGCGCCGTCAGTCGGCTTTCGTGGTTGCTATCGGGGGCAAAGCGGAATTAGCCACTGCGATGCGAAGTGTCCGCTAATGACCCCAATCGGACATCCGCGGCAGCATTCCTGACCATTCGTTGACGCGCGCAAGAAGTTGGACCTCGGTCCAACTCGATTTCAACGGCTAAAGCCGGGAAACTCAAACCGGGAAATATCGCGCTGGGAATGTGGCTATTGCATCGCTCTCACTGATGCTTTGTTTATGGGAAAAACTGATGTCGAAGCAAGCAGCGAAACACCACAAGAAAGCTTCAGAACACTTTGCCAAGGCCGCCCACCACCATGGGGAGGCGGCCAAACAGCACCAGGCCGGCAATCACGAGACGGCGGCACACCATGCTTCAATAGCAAGAGGTTGCGATCTTCACGCCACAGAGCACGCTCACGCGGCTAGGAAGGCTTACGCTGACGACCACGGGTAGTGGGGTCCATGGTGCGTGTTGATCAAAGCGTCATCTGTCATCCGTTGGGTTGTTTTGTCCCATTTCTGCATTTCGGCAGGAAGGCGATTTGACAACAAACTCGAGAGAGAACGCCGATGTCCAAGAAAGTTGCGGCACATCACAAGAAAGCTTCAGAACATTTTGCCAACGCTGCTCGTCACTACGAGGAAGCGGCAAAACACGGCGAGGCCGGAAATCACGAGAGGGCGGCGCATCACAATGAGATTGGGCATGCTCACGTTCTTCACGCCAGAGAGCAAGCTGAAGAGGCGAGAAAGGCTTATGCAAAGGTCTACGGGAAGAAATAGCGAGCTTTGTAGTTGCAGAATGCTTTCGTGCCGTGAATGGCAATAATGACAGATCCAGTCGTCGAGATAGCGCAAGGCAAACTCAAGGGAGTAAAGCAGGGCCGCCTGCTCGTTTTTCGTGGAGTACCTTATGCCCAAGCAGATAGGTTCAAGCCGCCACGGCCCTTGCCCCAATGGTCAGGCGTACGCTGGGCTACAGAACCCGGGCCAATCTGTCCGCAATTACCTTCCCGTCTAGAGTTTGTGATGGGGTCACCGATCACGCGGCGCGAGCAGTCGGAAGCCTGTCATGTCCTTTCGATCTTCACGCCCGGAGTCGCTGGCAAACGTCCGGTGATGGTGTGGATCCACGGTGGGGCCTATGTTGCAGGCGGCGGTGAAGAGGCTTGGTACGATGCGTCACGGTTGGCCGACGAAGGCAATATCGTCACCGTCACGGTCACTTACCGCTTGGGCGTCTTCGGATATCTGCATGCGGATAAAGTAGAGGACTCCAACGTCGGCTTGCAGGACCAGTTAGCCGCGCTGAAATGGGTTCACGACAACATAGCGATGTTCGGGGGCGACCCCGAATGTGTGACGGTATTCGGACAATCGGCAGGCGCGCATTCGATTGCGGCGATTCTGGCCGTTGACGGTAACCGTCCGTTTCGCCGAGCCATTCTGCAAAGCACGCCCGGTATACTAATCACCGAAGACGAGGCAAAGGAGAGTCGCGACAGCATGAGCGTTGTTCTTGGCAAGCCGCTCGACATGGCATCTATCGATGAGATTATGGGGGCGCAAAAGATGCTCATCTCCCGCGCCCACGGCGGCATGCCATTCGGACCTGTGGGCGTCGATATCCTGCGTCCGGCCGGCTTGCATCGTTCAAAGCCTCTTGATGTCTTAATCACGTGGAACCGCGACGATGCCTCGCCCTTCATAGCCTTGCGATTTGGCGAACGAAAATTCGGCCGGATTATTGATCGGATACTGACTTCCTATGAAACACGCGCTGTCTTTTCCAAGCCAGGACGGACGCTCGGATCGCAGCTTCGCAAAGCAGGACATTCTGTATCGACGTGCGAAATCGTATGGCGCCCTCAGGACAGTCGCTACGGCGCTGCGCATTGCGTGGAACTCCCGTTACTGCTCGGGAGCCACGAGGATTGGGTTCACGCTCCGATGCTTGGATCCGCGCCGGCACGACAAGTGGAAAGATATGGCAGGGAAGCAAGATCGCTTTGGACCGAGTTTGCGCGATCGGGCCAGTCGCCAGGCCAGACCGAGTGGTTGGAGATAGTTTGAGCAATCGGCGTCGATCAACGGGAACCAATTGTTGCTGGCCACGACTGGCGCGAACACCACAATGCGATGTTTAATTGGGATGTCCGCTTAGGCCCTTAGTGGACATCGGCCTTCGCACCGCACACGTCTGCTTTTGACCCAAAGCCGACGCAGACTGAATTCCATTTCCGCTCGTCTCCTGGTCGCGACTGCTACCAGTGATCGGGGTCGCCATACGGACGATCCGGATACGGGAAATTGACCCCAGGGCCAAACGGATAGGCCGAAGAGCCCCTGGGATCGAATGCTGGCACGCGCGACGGAGATGTTACGACACCAAGGTTCTCCTTCCCCGCACCTAGGGAATGCGAGGTCAACGGATGCCGTGACTGATGTGCTGCGAAGACTGGCCCCGAAATCGGGAGCAAAATCCCTGCAACAATTGCTAGGACGTGAACTCTCGTGATCGTCATCTCGCAACTCCACCACTTGAGAAACCCCGCGGAGAAGGTCAAAGCCGGCACCCGACAAACCAAGTGATTGCTTTCCCACAGATCATCGCCATATGGGCTTCGATTAACCGGCCCATCCTTGCCTTGCGGTTGTTCAAGTGCTTATCGCGTTCTGTCATCGTCGAGTCTCACAGTAACGCCTGACTTTGGCAAAGATCGGGTTTCTTCTTGAGCGACCTCGAACAGACCCGTCCAAATGATGAACGGCGAATAGAATAACAGCGGAATTTTTTGCACCTCGCGTTCGGGCCGATGAAAAGAACTCATCGGATACTCGCAGGTAAGCAGATCTTCTCCTCCCAAGTTGTCTGGAAACTTCATCATGTTGCTTCTCCTGTGGTTGAAACTGTACGTACAGGAGACTGCAAAAGGATCTGCGCTATTCCCGCCAATTGTTCACTTCTGGATCACGGCGTTGCGAACACCGCCCGGGAATAAATTCGCGACACGACCTTCACAGCGTCTCGGATGTCCGCTGGTGGCCCTTAGCAACTTTGCTGGTTGCAATGCACACGTCCTCTTGACCCAAAGCGGACATAACATTGGCGCGCCTTGCAAAATTCGTTTGTGCGTATTTGCTTCATGCACACAAGCTCTGCGCTCGAACATGATCCGCTACAGATCGAATTACGCAATATCGCGACAAAAGCAGCAAGTTTGAGCAAGCCGATAGGGTCATGCATCTCCATCTCCGACGCTGGCGGAAAACGACAGCCGCCAAGTGGGAAATCGTTTTGCATCAACCTAACGGAGTTGAACGATGAAGACCGCCACCAAAGTAATGTTCGCTAGCGCCCTAATGCTCTCGGTCGTCGCACCGAGCCTCGCCCACGCAGCCTATTTTGTAGACCCAACCAAAACCTGGGCGCTGGAAACGCCTGCACAAGATGTCGCCCGCAAAAAGATGCGTCATACGGCGGGCGCAGTTCAAACAGAAACTTCAAGGGAACGTAGCGTTCGTGGATTTTATGGCACCGATAACACGTCAGTGCCCGGAGCGAGTTTTGACAAGGACGACACGAGCCCGACGTTGAGATAATCGACGCGATAGGCGGCGCCTAGCTCCAGGCGCTGCCACTTTTCGCTATGACACCTAAGCTAGCTGCGTCGCACATGTCTGCTTTTGGCCTCTAGCGGACATCCACAGTTGCGTTGCACACGTCTGCACCCAAAGCGGACATTGGCGCGTTGGATCCGCTCGGGTGGAGAAGGAAGCGAAAACGCGCCGCGTGGCTTAAAAGAATGGCAGCGCTTCGTGCCAAAAAGCGCTGCCTGTCGCGTTGATTATCTGGACTTCTGGTACCGGCTATCGTCCTTGTCAAAACCGATTCCGGGCACCGACGTGTTGCCAGTGCCGTAAAATTCAAAGATGTCCTTTGGAACTTGCATGACATCTCGTGCGTGAGAGACGCTCGGCGCGACGACTCGTGCGTGAGAGAGGCTTGGCGCGACGACCGATAGCATCAGGGCGGAAGCGAAGATAACTTGGGTGGCGGTCTTCATCGGGTAACTCCGTTAGGTTGACGCAAGAATGATTTCTTGCTGGGCGCACAGGCGAGACTAGTCATGACGACGATTTATTCCTGCACATCACAAAGATGTCACTTACGCTGCTCCGAATTGTGAGCATTTCGTGCTTCGCGACGATGTACTCGAGTCCATGGCCCCCACGATCGCAATGACGCCTCTCAAGCAAGAGCTCGAAACCGGCCAAATATTTCCGAGACGCTTTAGGGAATAAAAGCAACCCCCTTGCGATCTTGCTCACGAGGCGCGGCAACGGCGACAAGCCGGCGAAGCGCCACGATATGCCGGATACGTCCGGCATATCCCAGTCATCACTTTTGAGGAGTCGTACAATGCCTGTTCTGTCCAGACGAACCGTTGCCGCGCTTGCGGTATCCCTTGGCCTGCTTGGAGTGCTCAGCTTCGCGGTGCAGAGTCACGCCGCCACCGACGACAACAATGTCGTGCAGGCGCTGCGTGCCGGAGGATCGATCATCGTCGTCCGCCACGGCGCGACATTCCCGGATCAGGCGGATACCGATCCACTCAACTTCGACAACATTGCGGCCCAGCGAAATCTCAATGACAAAGGCAAAGCCTTGGCAAAAGCGTTCGGCGACGCCATCCGTCAGGCCGGGGTCCCGGTCGGCAAAGTCTTTACCAGCAAGTACAACCGAGCCTACGAGACTGCGGTCGTCGCTGGTTTCAAGGATATCGAGAAGACCGCAGATATTACCGAGGGCGGTCTCGTTGTGTCGCCGAACGAGAACAACCGCCGCATCGACGCCTTTCGCAAGCTGCTCAGCACCGCACCGACGCCTGGCACCAACACGATTCTCATTACGCACAAGCCGAACATCGTCGATGCGCTCGGCAAGGACTGGTTCGACGTCAAAGAGGGCGAGGCCTCAATCTTCCGTCCCGAGAACGGTAGCTACAGGCTCATCGCCCGAGTGCAGATGGAAGAATGGCCGCGCGTCGCCGCGGCGAAGCAATGAACGTGTCGATCCGATGAGGATCGGTTGCTGCGCTTGGGCGATGCCCGCACTTGGGCCCTTAGCGGAAGCGGGCTCTTGCGCTGCATATGACCGCTTTCAGGGGCACAGCGGACATGAAAGACCCGAACCTAAGCTCGAGTTCGTATCTAGAAAGAGAAGCCCTTGGCCGCCGGGGAAAGCGACCAAGGGCCGTAGCTGCGGGCAACACTTGGGGACGGAGGGGAATTGCCCGCTCGTACCGAAGCTGGGAGCGCACGGCCCCCCGGCCAAGTGGTTGGTTCGCGAAAATTAAAAGTGTCGCGGGGTCTTCAAGTGGAGCGGAGCGATACTATATCGGCGCGTCCGTTCCAAGAATGTCGGCTTGCGGTGTAATAGCGGATATAACGTTTTGCAGCGCAAATGTCCGCTTCTGACCCAAAGCGGACATCGTCGGCTCAAAAGCGGACATCGGAGAAGAGTCCCACTAGCCCAATGCTTGCGGCGGATGCTCCACGGCCAGAACACGCATGATGTCCTCGTTCACACCGCGAAGAGCCTTTTCAGTCATCGCTGGGTTGAGTTTTGCCTCGTAAGCGATGCGCGCGGGCCGGTGAAACACCATCACACGATCGCCGATTTCCATGGCTTCATTGATCTGGTGTGTAATGAATATGGCGGTCTTGTTGCTCTGCCTTACCAGACGCACGAATTCGGTCCGTAGATCCCGTGCAGTAATCTCGTCGAGAGATGAAAAAGGCTCGTCGCACAAAAGGATTTCCGGATCGACTGCAAACGCACGCGCGATCGACACTCGCTGTCGCATGCCGCCCGACAACGCGTGCGGATAGTCATTCTCGTGACCGGAGAGGCCGAGTCGCTTGAGCCACGCCCGCGCGATTTCTCCAGCGCGCTCCGGATCGGTGTCGAGGATCTGCAAGCCCAGCCGCACGTTGTCGAATGCGGTGCGCCACGGCATCAAGCGGTCGTTCTGGAACACGATGCCGATCTTGCCGCGGAAAAAATCGAATTCCCGGAACGGATCGCGGCCGATCACTTTCACCTCGCCGGAACTTGCCTCTATCAGTCCGGCCACAATGTTGAACATCGTGGACTTGCCGCAGCCGGTTTTTCCGAGGACAGCGACGATCTCGCCTTTGGCGATTTCGAAAGACAGCCTGTCGACGGCGACAAAATCGCCGCGTCCGTCCGGACGTTTGAACGTCTTGCTAACGTCCATGAACCGAATGACCGGATCGGCGTCCGACATGAGCTACATGGCCCGTTCGGACACGGCACGATAGCGCAAGGCCCAGTTCTCGATTGCCGTGATCGTCAGCTGCACCACCAGCACGAACAGCACGAGCTGCAGGGTCCAGGCCATGGCGCCGGCCATGTCGAACAATTGCTGTTGCCGCAACAGCTCATAACCGACGCCGCCGGTGGCGCCGACCAGTTCTGCAACCACCACAACGCGGGCGGCGTTGCCGAGATTGACTTTCCAGGCCGTGAGAATGCCGGGAACGATCGTCGGCACAATCAGAAACCGGAACAGCGTCCAGCGGGAGGGCCGAAACACCATAGTCATCTCGAACAGGTCCTTCGACATCGAGCGGAAGGCGTCAAGAATCTGAAAGGTGAAGGCGGGCAGCGTCGTCATCACCATGATGAACAGCACACGGAATTCGATGCCGTGGAACCAGATAATGGCGAACACCACCCACGACAGCGCCGGAATGCCCTGGAAGAAAGTCAGCACTGGCGCGATGAAATTCTCCGCGGTTCTAGATTGACCGATGATCATTGCCAGAATGCCGCCGAGAATGAAGGCGCCGAATAGTCCGCCGAAAATTCGGCCGGCAGTCAGCAGCACGTCGATCAAAAGGGATCCAGTGGTCAGGATCTCGATGGTGCGAGAGAAGATCTCCGGGATCGGCGGGAACAGATAGTGTGGAAACACCATGGACAGGATCTGCCAACCCGCCGCGAGCGCGATCAGGCCGGCGGCGGCTTGCAGAAGGCGCATGGTGCGCGAGTTCGTCATTGCATCGACTTGACGTAGATGGTGTCCGTCGACGGCGGCGACTTGAAGTAGCCAACATCGACGCCGGCTTTGTAGACCGCATCGATTTGCTTGGCGACCTCTCCGGCGGGCACGACGTTCATGCCGAGTTCTGTCGTTGGACTTGATCAAGGAGACCAGGGCGTCGCGATCCTCCGCCGTCGATTTCGGTGCGATCAGTGCGGCCGCTTCCACCGGATGTTTGGCGATGAAATCGGCTGCCGCCTTGTAGGTCGCGAAGAGCTTGGGAATGATAGCCTGGTTCTGCTCGATCCAGTCGCTATGTGCGGCGACGCCGAGATAGGGGATGCGCTCGCCTCCGGCGAAGGTCGTCCAGGTCTTGTTGATCTGGGTATCGAGCGTTTGGATCGAGGGCTTCTTCGCCTTCAGCAGCGTATAAGCCGGCTCCCAGAGCTGGATGGCGTCTGCGCGATCAGCCAGCGCGTAACCGACGAGCCCCGGTGGCGCGGTGTTGACGACTTGGACTTTCGACCGGTCCATCCCAAGCTTTTTGGCGAAAAATTCGAACATCACGAAATTCGTGGTCGAACTGGCGGCAGCGAGCTGTTTGCCCTCGAGGTCTTTGACCGACTTGATCTCGGGACGCGAGGTGACGACGGTTCCCCAGAAATCGAACAGGTTGAACAGATACTTCACTTTGACACCACGGGCGTCGGCGAGACCGACCGTGAGCACGGCGGCGCTGCCGCCAACCTTGAATTCACCCGAGTTGAACTGCGTCGTGTAAGCGTCCGGCGGGCGCTCGACGAACTCAATATCCAATCCATTCGCGGTGTCGAGCTTCTGCGCCTTGATGACGGGTGGCATAAAGGCGCCAAGCGACGGAAAGCCGAACACGACAATAGTGATTTTCGCCGGTGCCTGCGCGGCGGCAGGGGCAAGTATTACAAGCGTCGTGAGCGCAAGCGCGGCGACGATGCTCGCCGCCGATCGCAGAATTGTTGACATCCTGTTCCTCCTCCAAGTCGCTGTTCGCAGTGGGGGCGTTGGCCACTTTCTTTTGTCATTGAATCTTGAATAGCCTTGTCGCCAGTCCACCATTGATGGAATCGCTTTGCGTTTTGGACAAACCTGCCTCGCCGACAATTTTCATCGGTTCGGTGTCGCCAATCGGGAAGGGCATGTCGGACCCCATCATCAGGTGATTCGTGCCCATGATCTCGACCACGAATTTTAGCACGCGTGCATCGTGCAGGATGGTGTCGGTATAGATCTGCGCCAGGGCCTCCACCGGGTCGCCGATGCCGGGCGTGATTTGTGCATTCCGTTTGAGGCGGCCGATCACGAACGGCAGGGCGGCACCACCCATTGGCGCAAAAATCCTGGCGTTTTTGTATTTCGCGACATGACCCGCGCTGATCAGTCGCGCCATCGCCACCGCGGCATCGGTGATGCGGCCCAACCCGTTGGCGAGGCCGAAATCGTTCACTCGTGCGTCGCCAGCATCGAAGCTTGGGTGAATGTGGATGATCGCGCCAGTCTCGTCCGCCGCATGCCAGAACGGATCGAGGTCAGCGTCGTCCAGTCTGCTGCCGACGCCGCGCGGCAGCGTGCCGATCATCGCGCCGGGAAATCCTGCAGCCATCGCTGCCTTCAGCACGCCGGCTGCACGCGCGCCGTCGCCAAGCGGCACGGTCGCGAGCGGCACGAAATGCGGCTCCGACTTGGCCGCGGAAAGCAAACAATCATTGGCGAGCCGGCTCCACGCCTCGGCTTCGGCGCCGGGCAACTCATAGCCGAACATATCGACCCAACCGCCGACGACCTGGCGGTCGATGCCCTGCTTGGACATCCAGGCGAGCCGCGCCGGTATATCGGATAGCGGTTTCGACACCGGGCGCGTCGGCTTGCCGCCGGCGAATGCGAAGGCAAGGCTTCCCCCATCTTCGATCTGCCGAACGTTGGGAAATCGCGCTGCATCATTGCGGATTGCGGCCAGAAGGTCCGGCGGCACCAGATGGGCATGGCAATCGACGATCATTCAGTTTCCCTTGCGGGCGTGCGCCCCGGCTATCAGATCGCCGAGTTTCGACGCGTTCAGCGGCAACGTGTTGATGGAAATACCGAGCGGCCTGATCGCGTCGTTGACCGCATTCGCGATGGCTGCCGGCGCCCCGAGATAGCCGGACTCGCCAGAGCCCTTCTGACCAAGCACGGTATACGGTGACGGTGTCTCGTGATGGATGATCTCGACCGCCGGCACCTCATGCGAGGACGGCAGCAGATAATCCATGAAAGTCTGGGCGATGAGCTGCCCGTCCTCATTATATGCGAACTCTTCGTACAGCGCGGCGCCGATACCATGCGCGATGCCGCCCATCGTCATGCCGCGCACGATTTTTGGATTGATCACCGTGCCGCAGTCGTGGCCGAGCCGGTAGCGCAAGATTTTCGGCGTTCCGAGGTCGGGATCGATCGAGAGTAGAAGCAAATGAAATTCGAACGAGAAGCAGGGATACATCTGCACACGCCCGTCCGCCGTCGGTAACGTGCCGCCGGTCGGGACCTGATAGACATGCGCGACCGCCAGGCCCGGCTCGAATCCTTCCGGCAAACGGTGGAAATTGCGGTGGGCTATAGCGACGAGCTCTTCCCAGGTGCGCCGCTTATCAGGCGCCGTGCGGTCGCAGACGTTGCCCTGTTCGTAGATCGCGCGCTCAGCCGGGATACCGAGGTCGTGCGCGCCTATAGCCGTGAGCTTGGCCTTGAGCTTGTGGGCCGCGTGGAAAGCCGCGCCGCCGAGCATGATCGCCATGCGGCTGCCGACCGGACTGTTGCTTGGCAGTGAATTGAGTGAATTCGCGCGCACAACACGAATGTCGTCCGGGTCGCGTCCAAGAACTTCCGCGATCACAGTTGCGACCAGTGTCTCATGGCCTTGCCCGGCCGAGGAGGTGTGCATGGTCGCGGTGATCGCGGCTGTGAGATCGACATCAATGCGGCACGAGTCCATCCAGGTCGTGGTGGCGTTTTTCGGGTTCAGCAAGGGCTCGAACGAGGCGTTGCCACCACTCGGCTCCAGGCAGGCAGCGACGCCGATGCCGGCGAGCTTGCCCTCAGCGCGCAGCCGATCACGCTCGGCTCTCATCTCGTTGTAGATCGTGTGATCCACCACCTTGTCGACGACCCGGTGATAGTCCCCGCTGTCATAGGTGGTTCCGCTCGGAATCGTGTAGGGAAATTCCTCATGCTGGATCATGTTGCGTCGCCGCACCTCCAGCGGATCGAGGCCGAGCGTATTTGCGACCTCGTCGATCATTCTTTCGATTGCCAGATTGGTGGGCGCCTGGCCGAAGCCGCGCACCGCATCCTGCGGAGTTTTGTTGGTCAGTGTGGCGATCGCACGATACTGAACGCTCTTGATTTTGTACGGTCCCACGATGGCGCCGATCGGCTTTCCGAGTTGGAAGGGCGAACGCCCGGCATAGGCGCCGATATTCTCCAGCGCACACATTTTCATTGAACGAATGAGACCATTGTCGTCGAACGCGACA
>CAVPQT010000003.1:0-1045000 GCA_963707615.1 uncultured Alphaproteobacteria bacterium | reverse complement strand
AATTCGCGCCCGGCTTAAGGACGAAGAAAAATGTTCGAAGACATTGGCAATCTCATTCATGGCTTCGCCGTCGTTCTGCAGCCGTTCAACCTGCTGCTGATGGTCGTCGGCATCGTGCTCGGCGTCATCGTCGGCGTCCTGCCTGGGCTCGGCGGCGCGAACGGCGTGGCCATCCTGTTGCCGCTCACATTCAGCATGTCGCCGACCTCGGCGATCATCATGCTGTCCTGCATTTACTGGGGCGCGCTTTTCGGCGGAGCGATCACATCGATCCTCTTCAACATTCCCGGCGAGCCGTGGTCGGTGGCGACCACATTCGACGGTTACCCGATGGCGCAGCAGGGCCGTGCGGGTGAAGCACTGACGGCGGCGTTTACGTCGTCCTTCGTTGGCGCGCTTTTTGCGGTCATCATGATCACGCTGGTCGCGCCGCTTGTGGCGGGCTTTGCCTTGCGCTTCGGACCGGCCGAGATTTTCTCGGTCTATTTCCTGGCCTTCTGCAGCTTCGTGGGGTTGAGCAAGGAACCGCCGTTCAAGACGGTGGCGTCGATGATGCTTGGCTTCGGCCTCGGTGCCGTCGGCCTTGATCAGGTGACCGGGCAACTGCGCCTGACGTTTGGCGTCGAGCACATGCTCAACGGTTTCGACTTCCTGATCGCGGTCATCGGGCTGTTCGGGATTGGCGAGATTCTGCTCACCATGGAAGAAGGTCTTAGCTTTCGTGGCAGCCCGGCCAAACTCAATCTCAAGGTCGTATTCCAGACCTGGAAAGAACTGCCGCGTTACTGGCTGCTGTCGCTGCGCTCATGCCTGATCGGTTGCTGGATGGGGATAAGCCCCGCTGGCGCTACTCCGGCCTCCTTCATGAGCTACGGAATCGCCAAGCGCATTTCGAAGAACGGGCACAAGTTCGGGACCGGACAGATCGAAGGGGTCGTCGCACCGGAAACCGCCGCGCACGCGGCGGGCACCTCGGCGTTGCTGCCGATGATCTCACTCGGCGTGCCCGGCTCACCGACCGCGGCCGTGCTGCTTGGCGGATTGTTGATCTGGGGACTGCAGCCGGGGCCGCTGCTCTTCACCGAGCAGAAGGATTTCGTCTGGGGCCTGATCGCCAGCATGTACATGGGCAACATTGTCGGCCTGTTGATCGTGCTCACCTGCGTGCCGTTGTTCGCCGCCATCCTGCGCATTCCGTTCAGCGTCATCGCGCCGGTCATTCTCGTGTTCTGCGCGATCGGCGCCTACACCGTGCACAACAATACGTTCGACGTGGTGATGATGCTGGTGTTCGGCGTCGCCGGCTATTTCATGAAGAAATGCAATTACCCGCTGGCTCCGATGGTGCTGGCGATCGTGCTTGGCGACAAAGCCGAAGAGGCGTTCCGCCAGTCGCTGCTCGCCTCGCAAGGAAGCCTCGGCGTGTTCTGGTCCAACGGTCTGGTCAGCACGATCATGACGCTGGGGCTGATCGCGCTGTTCTGGCCCATCATTCAGGCGGGCTGGACCCGGGTGCGGGGGCGCCCCGCCGACCTACGAGCAGCGCAATAATTCACACAAAGTTGGGAGAGCCTGGTGGTGCGGGACCCCCTCGGGGGTCCGCGCGTTGTTCCCGCATCGTGTGCACTTTTTGGGCAAATGCAGGTCATGTGCAGATTTCGATGAGGCTTTGACGATTTTGTTTATACCAATTTTACGCAAATGCGGCCCGCTTTCACTCTAAAAGAGCACAACAATAAAAGTGCCATCCGAATAGGGGAGGAAGTAATGGCAGTCGCAGCAAGTTCTGCGGAAAAAGTCCGTGCATCCGAAGGGACCCGCTGGGGTCAACTGGTCTTCGGTATCATCTGCATGGTGATGATCGCCAACCTGCAATACGGCTGGACGCTGTTTGTCGATCCGATCGATCAGAAATACCACTGGGGCCGCGCGGCGATTCAGGTCGCCTTCACGATCTTCGTGCTGACCGAGACCTGGCTGGTGCCGATCGAAGGCTATCTGATCGACAAATTCGGCCCGACGCGTCGATGATCAGTGCCTCCGGCGTTCTGGTTGCGATCGCCTGGGTCATCAACTCGGTCGCAGACTCGCTCTTCCTGCTCTATCTGGGCGCTGCGATCGGCGGTATCGGCGCTGGCGTGATTTACGGCGGTGCGGTCGGCAACGCGCTCAAGTGGTTCCCCGATCGACGCGGTCTTGCGGCGGGTCTGACGGCGGCAGGATTCGGTGCAGGCTCGGCGCTGACGGTCATTCCGATCGCCAACATGATTGCCATCGAGCGGCTATCAAGTCTGCTTTTCTCTGGTTCGGCCTCGGACAAGGCATCGTGGTGGTGTCTGGTCGGCCTGCTGCTGCGAGCACCTGAGACGGGCGAGGTCGCCGGCGAGCTCAGGCAGTGCAGCAGATCACGCCGCGACTATGAATCGGACGGAGGTGCTCAAGACGCCGGTGTTCTACGTCATGTACGTGATGTTCGTGGCGGTCGGCGCGGGCGGGCTGATGGCGATCGCGCAACTGGCGCCCATTGCCAATGACTTCAAGATTGCGAGCGTTCCGGTGTCGCTTGCTCGGGCTAACGCTTCCGGCACTCACCTTCGCGTTGACGATCGACCGTGTGCTCAATGGCATATGCCGGCCGTTCTTCGGCTGGGTGTCTGACCAGATCGGCCGCGAGAACACGATGTTCATCGCCTTCCTGCTCGAAGGCATCGGCATCTTCGCGCTGCTGTATTTCGCGGACCGACCCGGTCCTGTTCGTGATCCTGTCCGGCCTGGTGTTCTTCGCCTGGGGCGAGATCTACTCGCTGTTCCCGGCGACGTGCACCGACCTCTACGGCGAAGAAGTTCGCGACCACGAACTACGGAATGCTGTACACGGCGAAAGGTACGGCCGCGCTCCTGGTGCCCTTGGCCAACGTGCTGACCACGGCCACCGGCAGCTGGCACGCGGTGTTCTATGTCGCCGCCATTCTCAACATCGTCGCCGCGGTGATGGCCTTGTTCGTGCTCAAGCCCATGCGTATGCGGTTTATCTCGAAAAGCTGAGCACGAGGACTGGCTTAGGCCGCCCGCAGACCAGGTTTGCGGGCGGCTTTTCTTCCTGATCCCAATAAACCGGGCCTCCGGTTGCGTGCGCCAAGGCTTCTGGCATATTGTATACCAGCCATGAGTAGCCGAGACCGTAGCTCCCGTCGCGTGAGGATGTCCGATAACGGCGGCACCGCCCGTTCTCGTCTCGCGCCCCACCCGACGCTTGAGCCGATCGACATCACGCCAAGCTTCAAGCAAAAGGCCTATACGGCGCTCAAGAACGCGATCGTGGCGATGGACATCTATCGCAATCGCGACGAGATCCGGTTGGACGAGCGAAAACTGGCGCAGGAGTTCGGCATCAGCCGCACGCCCGTGCGTGAGGCCATGGCCCAGCTCGAGAGCGAGGGCTTTGTCCGCTCGGTGCCACGCCGCGGCATCTACGTTGTGCGCAAGACGAAGCGTGAGGTGATCGAAATGATCACGGCCTGGGCGGCGCTCGAAAGCATGGCGGCCCGGCTGATCACGCAGACGGCGACGGACGAAGAGATCGCCGGACTGCGCAAGATGTTCGCCACGTTCGAGAACGGTGAACTGCGCGCGCATCTCGATGAATATTCCGACGTCAACATCGAATTCCATCAGTCCATCATCAGGCTGAGCCGCAATGATGTGCTGATCGATCTCGCCGAAAACCTTTTCACGCACATGCGCATGATCCGGCGCAAGACCATCGGCGAGAAGGACCGCGCCGATCGCTCAATCCGCGATCACATGAACATCATTGAAGCGCTGGAATCTCGTGCGACGGATCGCGCCGGAGAACTGGTGCGTGATCACGCGCTCGGTCTTGCCGATCACGTGTCACGATATGCCGAATACCTTGACTGACATGCCGCAATTTACTCACCGCGCGCCGTCACGCGCGAAACGACAAACTGGATAATCGGGAGGACTCCCAATGGCCGAAGCAGCAGTGAAAGAAAAACGCGAAACCACGGCACCTGACGCACAGCAGGAACTGACCGATGGATTTCACCTGATCATCGATGCGTTCAAGCTCAACGGCATCAAGACGATCTATGGCGTGCCCGGCATCCCGATCACGGATTTCGGCCGCATGGCACAGGCCGCCGGCATCCGCGTCATTTCGTTCCGCCACGAACAGAACGCCGGCTATGCGGCGTCCATTGCCGGCTTTCTGACCAAGCAGCCGGGCGTCTGCCTCACCGTTTCGGCGCCCGGTTTTCTCAACGGTCTGACCGCGCTCGCTCACGCCACGACAAACTGCTTCCCGATGATCCTGATCTCGGGCTCGTCCGAGCGTGAAGTCGTCGACCTGCAGCAGGGCGACTACGAGGAGATGGATCAACTCGCCATCGCCAAGCCGCTGTGCAAGGCGGCGTTCCGCGTGCTGCACGCGCAGGACATTGGCATCGGTCTCGCGCGCGCCATCCGCGCTGCCGTCTCGGGCCGGCCGGGCGGTGTCTATCTCGATTTGCCCGCCAAGCTGTTCGGCCAGGTGATGAATGCCGAAGCCGGAAAGAAGTCGCTCGTGAAGGTGATCGATGCCGCGCCGGCACAGATTCCTGCGCCGGAAGCGGTCAAGCGCGCGCTCGATGTGCTGAAAAGCGCCAAGCGTCCGTTGATCATCCTCGGCAAGGGAGCGGCCTACGCGCAAGCCGACGACGCGATCCGCAGCCTGGTCGAAAAGAGCGGCGTGCCCGTTCCTGCCGATGAGCATGGCCAAGGGCATTCTGCCCGACACGCATCCGCAATGCGCGGGCGCGGCTCGTTCGACCGTTCTGAAAGACTCCGACGTCGTCATGCTGATCGGCGCCCGGCTGAACTGGCTCCTGTCGCACGGCAAGGGCAAGACCTGGGGTGAGGCACCGAAGAAGTTCATCCAGATCGATATCGAGCCGAAAGAGATGGACTCCAACGTCGAGATCGCCGCGCCAGTCGTCGGCGACATCGGCTCGTGCGTCTCCGCGCTTGTCCAGGGCATGGGCGGCAACTGGCCGGCTCCGCCGGCGGACTGGACGAAGGCCGTCAGCTCAAAGCGGGAAGAGAACGTCGCCAAGATGGCGCCGCGGCTGATGAACAACAATTCGCCGATGGACTATCACGGCGCGCTCGGTGTCCTGCGCACCATCGTCAAGGAGCGGCCGGACGCCATTTTCGTCAATGAAGGCGCCAACACGCTCGATCTCGCGCGCGGCATCATCGACATGTATCAGCCGCGCAAGCGGCTCGACGTCGGCACATGGGGCGTGATGGGCATCGGCATGGGCTATGCCGTCGGTGCTGCGATCGAGACGGGCAAGCCTGTGCTCGCGGTCGAGGGTGACAGCGCCTTCGGCTTCTCCGGAATGGAGGTCGAGACGATCTGCCGCTACAAGCTGCCGGTCTGCATCGTCATCTTCAACAACGACGGCATCTATCGCGGCACCGACGTCAATTCGGCCGGTTCGGATCCTGCGACGACGGTTTTCGTCAAGGGCTCGCGTTACGACAAGATGATCGAGGCTTTCGGGGGCGTTGGCGTCAACGCGACCAGCCCCGACGAGCTCAAGCGCGCCGTGAACGCGGCGATGGACTCGGGCAAGCCGACGCTGATCAACGCAGTGATCGACCCGGCAGCGGGCAGTGAGAGCGGCCGCATCGGCAACCTCAACCCGCAAAGCGCGCTTCGCAAGAAAGTAAAACATTTGGATATCCGGATGTCCGTCTGCGGGCATACGCGGAAAAGATGGAGGAGTTGAAATGGCCAAGAAGAAACAAAAGAGAGCAAAAGCCGCGGCGAAAAAGCCGTCACGCAAAGTCGTGAAGCTTGCGACCGCGCGCAAGACGAAGAGCAAGTCAAACGGCAAGCAGAATGGCCTGCCGCGGCTCGTCGTCCAAGCCCTTCGGGCAGGACGGCCAGGCGCTGACCGGCGTGCGCATCCTCGATTTCACGCACGTGCAATCGGGGCCGACCTGCACGCAGCTGCTCGGCTACATGGGCGCCGACGTGATCAAGGTCGAGCGACCGGGTGTCGGCGATATCACGCGCACGCAGCTGCGCGATGTGAAGGGGGAAGACAGCCTCTACTTCACGATGCTCAACGGCAACAAGCGCTCGATCACGATCGATTCGAAACATCCGCAGGGAATGCGTGTTCTCAACGCGCTGATCAAGATCTGCGACGTGCTGGTCGAGAACTTTGCGCCCGGCGCGCTCGATCGCATGGGGCTGACCTGGGAGCACATCCACAAGATCAATCCGCGCATGATCGTGGCTTCGGTCAAGGGCTTCGGTCCGGGCCCGTACGAAGATTGCAAGGTTTACGAAAACGTCGCGCAATGCGCGGGCGGCTCGGCATCGACCACGGGCTTTCGCGACGGTCCCCCGCTCGTGACCGGCGCGCAGATCGGCGATTCTGGCACGGGATTGCATCTCGCCTTCGGCATCGTTTGCGCACTTCATCAACGCATGCGGACCGGGCGCGGCCAGAAAGTTCTATGCGCCATGCAGGATGGCGTGCTCAATCTCGCGCGCGTGAAGCTCCGCGACCAGCAGCGCCTCAAGCATGGGCCGCTCACCGAGTACAGCCAATTTGGCGAAAACGTTCCCTTCAAGGATGCGGTGCCGCGTGCCGGCAACGATTCCGGTGGTGGTCAGCCCGGCTGGATCCTGAAGTGCAAGGGTTGGGAGAACGATCCCGACGCATACATCTACTTCATCACCCAGGCACCGGTCTGGGGAGCGATCTGCGATCTCATCGGCAAGCCAGAGTGGAAGACCGACCCGAATTACGCCACGCCGCCGGCACGCCTGCCGCGCCTGAAGGCAGATCTTCGCGACCATTGAGGAATGGACCATGACCAAGACGAAGTTCGAGGTCATGGATATCTGCAACAAGGTCGATATTCCGGTCGGGCCGATTCTTTCGATGAAGGAAATCGCCGAGGAAAAGTCACTGCGGGATACCGGCACCGTGGTCGAAGTCGATCATCCGGGCCGCGGCAAATATCTTACCGTCGGAAATCCGGTGAAGATGTCGAACTCGGTCACCAAGGTGATGCGTTCCCCGTTGCTCGGCGAGCATACTGACGAAATTCTGAAAGACGTGCTCGGCTTCAAGGCCGCAGAAATTTCGGAGATCAAGAACTCGGGCGCTCTCAGCGCGCCAAAGAAAGAAGAAAAGGCTGCGTAACGTTCATGCCCGGGTTCGTCCCGGGCATCGAACCGTTGACATTTCGGGAGGGGTTGAATGCGTATTGTCGTTCACGGCCAGCAGGCCTTCGGCAAAGCCGTGCTGGAAGCGCTGCTCAAGCGCGGCGAGAATGTCGTTGCCGTCTATGTGGCGCCGGAAAAGGAAGGCGCCAAGGCCGATCCGCTCAAGGAAGCCGCGCTTGCTGCCAAACTTCCCGTGCATCAGCCGGCGTCCTACAAGGATCCGAAAGTCTGGGAAGAGTTCAAGGCGCTGAAGCCCGATCTTCAGGTCATGGCTTTCGTCACGCTGTTCGTGCCCGAGGATTTTCTCAATATTCCGACGCACGGTTCGATCCAGTACCATCCGTCGCTGTTGCCGGCTTACCGTGGCGCCAGCGCGATCAACTGGCCGATCATCAAGGGCGAAAAGGAAACGGGGCTGTCGATCTTCTGGCCCGACAACGGATTAGATACCGGCGACGTCCTGGTTCAGAAGAAGACGCCCATTTCGAACACCGACACGCTCGGCACCGTCTATTTCGACCGCCTTTTCCCGATGGGAGTCGAAGCGATGATGGAATCGGTCGATCTGGTGAAGGCCGGCAAGGCGCCGCGCATCAAGCAGGACGAGTCGAAGGCAACCTACGAAGGTCGCTGTGGCGCAGGAAACGCCAAAATCGATTGGGGCAAACCCTGGGAGCAGATCGATCGCCTGATCCGGGGCTGCAATCCCGCGCCAGGAGCATGGACCACGCTGGGCGGCAAAACATTGAAGATCTTCGACGCCAAGCCACTGCCCGCCAAGGATCCCAAGGGAATTGCCGGCAAGCTCGGTGAGGTCGTCGCGGTCGACGCCGACGGATTTACCGTGGTTTGCGCCGACGGCCGCTTCAAGGTCACGCGCGTTCAGCCGGACGGAGGCAAGAAAGTCGACGCGTCCGAGTTCATCTCCACTGCCAAGCTCGCCAAGGGAGCAATTCTCGCCTGATCCCGCTCCCGGTCACAACGAATATCCCGCGCACAGAGCCTCGTGCTCCAATCAGAAATTGGAAGTTCTCACTTCGTCGCATCACATAACCCGCATATTGGATCAATCCCATGCCCGCCTCGCAGCACCAAAGCCCGAAGTCCGACATTGAAATTTCGCAATCCGCGAAAAAGCGTCCCATTCTCGATATTGCAAAAGAGAAGCTCGGCATCGCGCCGGAAAATCTCGAGCCCTACGGCCACTACAAGGCCAAGGTTTCGATGGAGTACGTCAAATCGCTGCATGGCAAGAAAAACGGCAAGCTGATCCTGGTGTCAGCGATCTCGCCGACACCTGCAGGCGAGGGCAAAACGACCACGACGGTCGGCCTGACCGACGCGCTCAATCACATCGGCAAGAAGGCAATGCTGTGCCTGCGCGAACCAAGCCTTGGTCCGTCATTCGGCATGAAAGGCGGCGCGGCCGGCGGCGGCTATGCGCAAGTGGTGCCGATGGAGGACATCAATCTGCATTTCACTGGCGACTTCCACGCCATCACGTCTGCGCACAACCT
The DNA here is from genome assembly GCA_963707615.1 of uncultured Alphaproteobacteria bacterium. Lineage (GTDB taxonomy): Bacteria > Pseudomonadota > Alphaproteobacteria > Rhizobiales > Xanthobacteraceae > Pseudolabrys. The sequence continues at coordinate 1,036,231 of CAVPQT010000003.1, read as the reverse complement.
TCTCTCCGCGCTGATCGACAATCACATCTATTGGGGCAATGCGCTGGGAATAGACTCTCGTCGTGTCGCATGGCGTCGCGTGTTGGACATGAACGACCGCGCGCTGCGGGAAATCGTCTGCTCCCTCGGCGGAGTTGCCAACGGTTATCCGCGCGAAGCCGGCTTCGACATCACGGTCGCTTCCGAAGTCATGGCCATCTTCTGCCTGGCCAAGGATCTCGACGATCTGAAAGAGCGTCTCGGCAACATCATCGTTGCCTATACGCGCGATCGCAAACCGATCCGCGCACGTGACCTGAAGGCGCACGGCGCTATGGCCGCGCTGCTCAAGGAGGCGATCGCGCCGAACCTTGTGCAGACGCTTGAGGGCACGCCCGCTTTCATTCACGGGGGCCCCTTCGCCAATATTGCGCACGGCTGCAATTCGGTCGTTGCCACGACAACGGCGCTCAAGCTTGCCGATTACGTGGTGACTGAGGCGGGGTTCGGAGCGGATCTCGGCGCCGAGAAATTCCTCGACATCAAATGCCGCAAGGCGGGTCTTTCGCCAGATTGCGTCGTTCTGGTCGCGACCATTCGCGCCCTGAAGATGCATGGTGGCGTCAAGAAGGAAGACCTCAAGTCCGAGAATCTCAAGGCGCTCGAAGCGGGCATGGCCAACCTTCAGCGGCACGTGGAAAACGTGAAGAAATTCGGCCTGCCGGTCGTGGTTTCGATCAATCGTTTTTCTGCGGATACCGATGCGGAAATCGCGCTGGTCAAGGAAAAGTGCAAGGCGCTCGGCGTCGAGGCATTGATGGCCGACCATTGGGCGATGGGCGGAGCAGGCGCAGCCGACGTCGCCAAGGCCGTCGTCAAGGTGATCGACGAAGGCAAAGGCAAGCTCAAGTTTCTCTACCCGGACGAAATGCCGCTGTTCGAGAAAATTCGGACGGTCGCCAAGGAAATCTACCGCGCGAACGATGCGACCGCCGACAAGGCGGTCAAGGATCAGCTCAAGAGCTGGGAGGAAATGGGATTTGGCAAGTTGCCGGTCTGCATGGCCAAGACCCAGTACAGTTTCTCGACCAATCCGGATCTCAAGGGAGCTCCCGTCGACCACACTATCGCGGTGCGCGAGGTGCGCCTTTCTGCGGGCGCCGAGTTCGTCGTGGCGATCTGCGGAGAGATCATGACCATGCCGGGTTTGCCGAAGGTCCCGGCGGCCGATTCAATCGACGTCAACGCGCAAGGGCAAATTGTCGGTCTGTTCTAGACCCTCACCCCAACGGCAGCAAAAAAGGCCCGCTATCAGCGGGCCTTTTTCATTTGGCCGGGCGTCGTTGCGCGCAAATTTCCTAAAATTTTTCGTTCTTTTGGAGGGTCTGCGTACAGCGAGTTTTCGGAACTTTCCGGTAGCTTCCTACCCAGCCTCGAACCATATCCGACCCGATTTACCAGTGAACCAATGCCAGTGAGCAACAGATACGACAGCGCCGTAGCGGAAAGCCGGTCACTCCTCGACGAGTTGATCAGCCCGGTCGCGACCGCGACCGCCAAACATCGTCTACGAATTATCGATCGAATTACCGATCTGTTTGCCGCCGGCTCGCGCAACTATTCTCACGAACAGGTATCGTTGTTCGACGATGTGCTGCGCCGTCTGACTGCCGATGTCGAGGTCAAGGCGCGTGCGAAGCTTGCCGAGCGTCTGGCCGGCATGCACAGCGCACCTCCGAAACTGGTGCGTACGTTCGCCTTCGACGATGCTATCGAGATCGCCGGACCCGTGCTCTCTCGCTCCCAGCAGTTGACCGATGATGATCTGGTCGAGAACGCGACAACCAAGAGCCAGGACCATCTTCTCGCGATTGCCCAGCGCCTCAAACTGAGCGAATCCGTTACTGACGTTCTTGTCGATCGCGGCAATGACCGGGTCGTTCACAGGGTCGTCAGAAACAAAGGTGCCCGCTTTTCTCTTGCCGGATACGGCAAGCTGACGAATCGGGCACGGTATGACCGCAAGCTCACTCTGGCTCTTGGCGAGCGCAGCGACATCCCGCGTCAATATTTTCTCAAGTTGCTGGAATGCGCATCGGCTACGGTGCGCGCCAAGCTTGAGGCTTCCAATCCGCAGGCGGTTGCCGCCGTCCGCGACACGGTCGACGATGTGGCCACAGCGATGCAGCGCGACGTCCGCGAAACCTCACAGGCGCACACGTCGGCGGTGCGCGATGCCAAGCGGCGCTTCAACGTGCGCCCGATCTCTGAAGCCAGCGTTCATGGCCCCGCCCACGCGCAGGACTTCGAAAAGACGGTGGTCGCGCTGGCGCGATTGGGAGTTTTCCCGGTCGATCTGGTTGAGCGAGCCCTGCTCGACGAAGGCGACGACATGCTGTTGCTGCTCGCCAAGGCCGCCGGCTGCTCCTGGACAACAACTCGGGAGCTTCTGTTGATGTTCGTCGCCAACCGCAACCTCAAGCCTGACGACATCACCAGGGCATTCGAGCGCTACAAGAAGCTCAGCCAGGAAACGGCGCGAAATATCGTCAACTTCTATGAACGGCGGATAACTCTGCGCGCGAAAGCAGATGCCAAGAATAAGGGTGCGCGCGGTTCGGAGGGTCCGGAGGACGATGCCGGCGAGGACGACATCGTCGTCGTGTCGTCTCCGTCGGTCGCGCCGATCTAGCAGAGCTTTTTCTAATCAATCTCGAACGGTGCCCAGCGGACCGCGGCATTGAACATGGCCGCGCGCACGCAATTCACAGAGTAGGGCGCCCCGAACAATCGAAGCGTGTCCTTGCCGCTTCCCTGCACGATCACGACTTCGGCCGCCGGTTCACCCCGATGCGCCAGTCGTTCACGCATCCGCGCGGCGAGGTCATCAGCCTCGTGAGGATCGAGAATTTGGTCATGAACCCGCACCGCATGGATCACCTTACGCGGTGATTCACGCACGGTGCCGTAGGATAGATGCAATCAAACCACCATCGCGTCCGGCAATTCTTGAAACAGAGAAGACCACGGAACGAGATAAACGTCGTTCCGTGGTGCCTTTCTCAGATCAGAATATCTTAGCCGCACTTACGAGGGTGATCCACACGCCCCAGGCGAGCGGAATGCCGACAAAGGCCCAGAACAATGCAGCCTTGGCGTCCAGGCCGCCGAAGCCAATGCCATGCGACCCGGTGGAAGTCGCACTTTTCGCGCTCGCCGCCTGCAATTTCGCGACTTCTTCCGCGCTCATGTACCACTTCGGATCGACGGGCTTGATCAGGTAGTTGCAGATCAAGCCAACGACCAGCATTCCGGCGAGAATGTAGAGCGTGTAGTCATAAAGATGGTCACGCGGTACGCCGGCCGCGAGCTGAGCTTCGCGGATGTAGTTCACGACAACCGGGCCGATGATACCGGCCGTCGACCATGCGGTCAGCAGACGCCCGTGAATCGCGCCAACGAACTGCGTTCCGAACATGTCGGCGAGATAGGCCGGGACTGTTGCGAAGCCGCCGCCATACATCGAAAGAATGACGCAGACGGCAGCAACGAACACGGCTTTCGAGCCGAGGTTGGCCGACCACGGCATCAGCAGGTAGCAGGCAATGCCGAGCAGGAAGAACGTGTAGTAGGTGTTCTTTCGCCCGATATAGTCTGACAGCGATGCCCAGAAGAACCGTCCGCCGATGTTGAACAGCGAGAGCAGGCCGGTGAAGCCGGCCGCGATTGCGGCGATGGCGACGCGCTGGTCGGCCGTCAGTGCGTTGAACTTGATGTCGGGCAGGCCGATCAGCGAGCCGGCGAAGATTTCCTGCAGCATCGGTGATGCCATGCCGATCACGCCGATGCCGGCCGACACGTTCAAGCACAACACCCACCAGATCAGCCAGAACTGCGGCGTCTTGTGTGCATCCTTCAGATGCACGTTGTGCTGGGTGATCATCGACTTGGTTTCGCTCGGCGGCTTCCAACCGTCGGGCCGCCAGCCCGCCGGCGGAATTCGATAGCGGAATGCGCCGATCATCATGAAGAAGAAGTAGATCGCGCCCATGGCGAGAAACGTCTTCCAGACACCGACATCGGTTGGAGTCTTGAAATAGTTCAGAAGCAAGTTCGCCAGTGGCGCGCCAATCATTGCGCCGCCGCCGAAACCCATGATCGCCATGCCGGTCGCCATGCCGCGGCGGTCGGGAAACCATTTCACCAGCGTGGACACCGGCGAAATGTAACCGAGGCCTAGGCCGATGCCGCCGAGCACGCCAGAGCCAAGCCACAGCAGCCAGAGCTGATGCATGTAAACGCCGAGCGCCCCCAGTGCGAGACCGCCGCACCAGCAGACTGCGGCGACGACGCCGGCCTTGCGTGGTCCGGCGCGTTCAAGCCATCCGCCCCACAGCGCTGCAGCAACGCCGAGGACGACGAAGAACAGTGTGTACATCCAGCCGAGGCTCGCGACCTTCCAATCGCATGTCGTCGTAAACAGCTCTTCGAAGATCGATATGTCCGGACATGCCTTCGGCGCGGTCAAACCGATTGCGCGTGATAGCGGCAACCAAAACACCGAGAAGCCGTAGGCCATGCCGATGCAGAGATGGATGCAGAGCGCGGCCGGCGGAACCAGCCAGCGATTGAATCCAGCTGTTGCGATGATTCTTTCGCGGTCGAGAATACTTGTGGAGGTGCCGTTCCCCGTGAACGGCCTGTCAATGGTCGTCATGCGCTGTCCCCTTGGTATTTGCGCGTCAGCGCGCGCTTGAGCGGGCGACAGTGTCGGCGCACCTGCGATGAATCAATCGCAAGTTTTTTATTGGTCGATAGGAATTTCCAATTTCGCCATTGCGAAGAACTATTCTAATTCAAATCATTGCGCGAGATTAATTTTTTGGGATCGAAGTTAGACTTTTGACTAAGCAACGTGTGACACGCTGCTGGCCTAATCCGACAACAGTGGTGCCACACGACGCGCTTCAGCGACGAGCGCCGCCGTCAGCGTCGTCATCGGCTCTCGTGCTGGTGCGACCAACCCGATGGTATGAGTTGCTTCAGGTTCGACGATTGGAATTGCGCGCAACACATCGGTCAGTCCGAGCGAAGCTGCGAGCCGTGCCGGCATGACGCTCGCCCAACGTCCGGTGCGCACGTGCGAGTACAGAAGAATCATCGAATCCAACTCGAGAGAAATCCTCGGCTCGATGCCGGTGTCGCGCAACAGCCGCTCGATGATACGACGGTTCTGCATGTCAGGGGTGAGCAGACAGAGCGGGACCTGAGCGACCTCAGTCCACGTCACGCTTTGACGATCACCAAGAGGAGCATCGGCAGCAACGAGCAGGCGATACCGTTCATTATAGAGCGGCACTGCTGTGACGCGCCCAAGAGGTTCATTGTCGAGGTAGGTGAGGCCAGCATCGATTTCGAGATTTTCCAGATGCGCGAGGATCTCAACTGACGTTCGGGACAAAATCGTGAATTGGACTTCCGGGTGACGCGCCCGAAATGGTGTTGTCAGCGTCTGAACCATCGCGAGTGCGGTCGGGATCGCCGCAAGCCGCAACCTTCCGGCGAGACCGTGCTTGAGGGCGTGCACCTCCTGGCGCATCGCCCTCGTGTCGCCGACGATGCGACGAGCCCACTCGAGAACTCGCTCGCCTTCGGCCGTGAACCCCTGGAACCGGGAGCCGCGGTTGACGAGCAGGACGCCGAACGCCTCTTCGAGTTGCTTTACGCCGGCAGACAGGGTCGGCTGGGTTACGCCACAGACCTCTGCAGCACGGCCGAAATGCCGTTCGCGGGCTAGAGCAAGTAGAAATTCAAGCTTGTCGAGCACCTTCTGCCCCGATACCTGCCAAGCCGAACGAGTTCCATGGTTTTCGACACCAAAGGACCGCAGGGCGATTGGATTTCCAAATTAACGCGAGGCGATCGGAAAAAACAAGGACCGTGACCGTTTTAATAGAAATTACCTATCGTGCGATCGGTCCCTGGGGCTTGCTGGGATGGGGCCATGTGAGATTTTGATCTAGGCAGTGGGGATTTTTATCGATGAGCGCGATTGAGCAATCCACCTTGAACAAGCCATCCGGGCGCGAAGGCCGACGCCGGCCACCGCGTACCCCCAAGGGGCGTCAGGTCGATCCACAAGCGCTGGTCGAAGTGCGCGGCCTCCTGACCGATCGGCCGCGACGGCGGGACCTCCTGATCGAGCACCTGCATCTTATTCAGGACCAGTACGGATATCTTTCCGCCGCGCATCTCGCGGCGCTTGCTTCGGAAATGAAGATGGCGCTGACCGAGGTCTATGAGGTCGCCACCTTCTACGCACATTTCGACGTCGTGAAGGAAGGCGAGTTAGCGCCGCCGCCGATTACTGTTCGCGTGTGCAATTCGCTGTCGTGCGCCATGGCCGGCGCTGAGAAGCTCATGAAGGATCTGACGAGCAAGCTCGGACGCGAGGCTCGCATTGTTCATGCCCCCTGCATGGGGGGATGCGATCACGCACCGGCTTGTGCAGTTGGTCATGTCCAGACACTGAATGCCACCGTCGAGTCGGTGACTGCGGCTGTGAAAATGAAACCGCATGCGCACGCGTGGAAGCCCGACGTTGATTTCGATGCCTATCAAAAGTCCGGCGGCTACTCGCTCCTGAAAGATTGTTTGAGCGACAAACGCACGCGCGATGAACTGATCAAGATCGTAAGTGATGCGGGTCTGCGCGGTCTTGGAGGGGCAGGCTTTCCGACCGGTCGCAAATGGGCGCTCGTCCGCGCGGAGCCCGCTCCGCGAATGTTCGCGGTCAATGCCGACGAAGGCGAGCCGGGCACATTCAAGGATCGCTACTATCTTGAGCGCGATCCGCACCGCTTCATCGAAGGCACGTTGATTGCCGCGTGGGTTGTCGAGGCGCGCGAGACATATATCTACATTCGCGACGAATATCCGGAACTTCGACTGATGCTGGAGGACGAGATTACCCGACTTGAAGACGCGGGTCTGTCACCTCACACCAAATTGCATCTGCGCCGGGGTGCGGGCGCCTACATCTGTGGCGAAGAGTCCGCGATGATTGAGTCGATCGAAGGCAAGCGCGGGTTGCCGCGGCATCGTCCGCCTTATGTCGCGCAGGTGGGGTTGTTCGGACGTCCGACACTGGAACAGAATGTGGAGACCATGTTCTGGATTCGGGACATTATCGAGAAAGGCGCGGAATGGGCGACGTCGCAGGGTCGCCACGAGCGCAAGGGTTTCCGCAGTTTTTCGGTCTCGGGCCGTGTGAAGAAACCCGGCGTCAAGCTGGCGCCGGCTGGCATCACGATGCGCGAACTGATTGACGAGTTCTGCGGCGGCATGCAGGACGGCCATACTTTCAAGGCCTACCTGCCGGGCGGGCCGTCCGGCGGCATCTTGCCGGCGTCCATGGCCGATATCCCGCTCGATTTCGGGACCCTCGAAAAATATGGCTGCTTCGTTGGTTCGCACGCGGTTGTGATCCTGTCCGACAAGGACGACATAAAGGCTGCCGCGTTGAATTTGATGCAGTTCTTCGAAGACGAGAGCTGTGGCCAGTGCACGCCCTGTCGTGTCGGGACCGAGAAAGCGGCCAAACTGATGGCCAAGGGACCGTGGAACGTGAAGCTGCTCGAAGAGCTGTCGACCGCGATGCGCGACGCGTCCATTTGCGGCCTCGGTCAGGCGGCGCCGAATCCGTTGTTGTGTGTTTTGAAATATTTTCCTGATGAATTGTCGAAGCCGCTAGGCAGCTGGTGATCTCGGAAGGCGAAAAAGCAATGAGCACAGGCAACGGCAAGTCCAAATCGGTGAAATTTATCCTCGACGGCAACGAAGTCGAGGCGCTTGACGGCGAAACCATCTGGCAGGTGGCAAAGCGTCAGGGAATCGATATTCCACACTTGTGCTATTCGCCAGAGCCGGGTTACCGCGCCGACGGCAATTGCCGCGCTTGCATGGTTGAAATCGAAGGTGAGCGCGTGCTTGCGGCAAGCTGTATCCGCAAGCCTGCCGAAGGCATGAAAGTGAAGGCGGCCTCCGATCGCGCAAAGACTGCGCGGCAGATGGTCTTCGAGCTGTTGGTCACCGACCAGCCCGAACGCGCGACATCGCACGATCCGCAATCGAAATTCTGGAGCTGGGCCGATCGAATGGGGATCGACGTCGGCCGCTTCCCCGAGCGCGAGAAAATGCCGTCGCCCGACCGCAGCCATCCGGCCATGGCGGTCAATCTTGACGCCTGCATTCAGTGCAATCTCTGCGTCCGCGCCTGCCGGGAAGTGCAGGTCAACGACGTCATCGGCATGGCCGGCCGTGGCCACGGCGAAAAGATCGTCTTCGATTTCGACGATCCGATGGGACAATCCACGTGCGTCGCGTGCGGCGAATGCGTGCAGGCCTGCCCGACCGGCGCGCTGATGCCGGCGACGCTGGTCAACGACAAGAACGTTCGGACCGAGTTCCCCGACCGTGAAGTGCACAGCGTGTGCCCTTACTGCGGCGTGGGTTGCCAGCTCACCTACAAGATAAAGAACGACAAACTTCTGTATGTAACCGGCAGGGACGGCCCCGCGAACGAGAACAGGCTGTGCGTGAAGGGGCGCTTCGGCTTCGATTACGTGCACAATCCGCAGCGCCTCACCAAGCCGATGATCCGCAAGGAAGGCGTGCCGAAGGTGCCGCACGAGTTCATCGATCCGATGAATCCTTGGACGCATTTCCGCGAGGCGACCTGGGAAGAGGCGCTCGACAAGGCCGCCGCCGGCCTCAAGAAAATTCGCGACCGGGACGGACCTAAAGCGCTGGCTGGATTTGGCTCCGCAAAATGCTCGAACGAAGAGGCCTACTTGTTCCAGAAGCTGGTGCGCGCAGGCTTCGGCACCAACAACGTCGACCACTGCACGCGACTTTGCCACGCGTCGTCGGTAGCGGCGCTGCTTGAGGGCGTTGGTTCGGCCGCCGTATCGGCCACCTTCAACGAAGTGAAGAATTCCGACGTTATCATCGTCATCGGCGCCAATCCGACGGAAAACCATCCTGTTGCAGCGACTTTCTTCAAACAGGCGGCCAAGCGTGGCGCCAAGCTGATCGTGATGGATCCGCGCGGGCAGGCGCTCAAGCGTCATGCCTGGCGCATGATGCAATTCAAGAACGGTGCGGACGTGGCGATGCTCAACGCCATGCTCAACGTCATCGTCACTGAGAAGCTCTACGACCAGCAATACATCCAGACCTACGTAGAAGGCTTTGGGCCTTTTTCCGAAACCATCAAGGATTTCACCCCGGAGGAAATGGCGCCGATCTGCGGCATTCCTGCCGACACGCTGCGCGAAGTCGCGCGAGCCTACGCGCGCGCTGAAAGCGCCATCATCTTCTGGGGCATGGGCGTGTCGCAGCACACGCACGGCACCGACAATGCGCGCTGCCTGATCGCGCTCTCGCTCATTACAGGGCAGATCGGCCGTCCGGGCACTGGCCTGCACCCCTTGCGCGGCCAGAACAACGTGCAGGGCGCGTCCGATGCGGGCCTGATCCCGATGTTTTTCCCCGATTACAAGTCGGTCGAAAATCCCGAAATCCGTGGCAAGGTCGAGAGCTTGTGGAACACCAAGCTCGATCCCAAGAGAGGACTTACCGTCGTCGAAATCATGGATGCGGTCCATGCCGACGTCATCAAGGGCATGTACATCCTCGGGGAAAATCCGGCGATGTCGGACCCCGATCTGAACCATGCACGCGAAGCGCTCGCGCACCTTGAGCACCTCGTCGTGCAGGATCTCTTCCTGACTGAAACGGCCGTTTATGCCGATGTATTCCTGCCGGCTTCAGCATGGCCGGAGAAGGACGGTACAGTCACGAACACCAATCGTCAGGTACAGATGGGACGACAGGCGCTGCCGTTGCCCGGTGATGCCAGGTCCGACTGGTGGATCACGCAGGAGCTCGCGCGCCGCATCGGTCTCAATTGGAATTACAAGCACCCCGGCGAAATCTATACGGAGATGGCCTCACTGATGCCCTCGCTCGACAACATCCCGTGGGATCGCGTCGAGCGCGAAAGCGCAGTGACTTATCCCGCAGACGCAATCGACAAACCGGGTCGCGACGTTGTGTTCGATAAAGGGTTCCCGCGTGCTGGTGGCTTCGGCAAACTGGTGGCAGCCAAGCTGCAACCGCCGGCCGAAACGCCGGACCACGAATATCCGTTTATCCTCACCACCGGCCGGCAGCTTGAGCATTGGCACACGGGCGCGATGACCCGACGTGCAACTGTCCTCGATGCACTGGAGCCGTCGGCTGTCGCCTCGTTGTCGCGCGGCACGTTAGTCAAGCTTGGCATCAAGCCGGGTGACATGGTTCGCGTGACAACCCGCCGCGGCACGGTCGAGCTCAACTCGCGTCAGGATGATGCCATTCCCGATGGAGTTGTGTTCATCCCGTTCGCTTTCGTGGAAGCAGCCGCGAACATTCTGACAAATCCGGCGCTCGATCCGTTTGGCAAGATTCCGGAATTCAAATTCTGCGCGGCGAAAGTCGAAGCCATAGGGCCTCAAATGGAAGCGGCTGAATAGCGGCAGAATTGCGTGTTCAAGAAAGACTCGTGGCCGGAGCCAATCCGGCCATTTGTTTTTGATCAGATTGTCCACGATCAGCCTTGCGCATGCTTTCCCGGGGGAACCTGAAGCCGGCCATTCCATCCAATTATTGACTATTCGACACCCGTACTTCGAAGGTGTTGCCCGCCAGCGCGAAATATTGTTCGACTCGCGCAGGATCAACTTGCTGGGATTTCGCCCATGGCATGGATGCTCGATCGCGTCGGGCGGCATATCGCCTCCTACCTGCAACAGCCTGCCTCAGGCTACGAGCCATTTACGCCGGCGGATCCGAAGGCCCTGCAGGCCTTGATCAAGCCCGGCGACATCCTTTTGATCGAGGGCCGAACGCATATCGCGGGCGTAATCAAATATCTCACCCAGTCCACCTGGTCGCATGCTGCGCTCTACGTCGGGCCAATCGATGGTCAGACAACATCGAACGGGGAGCCTTGTGATCTGGTGGAATCCAACATGGAGGCGGGGATTATCTCTGTCCCACTGTCCACCTATTTTGACTACCACACGCGTATCTGCCGTCCCGTCGGCTTGTCGCCTGAAGATCGTCAGGCTGTCTGCGACTACGCTGTCGAACGCATCGGGTTGCAGTACGATCTGAAGAACATCGTCGATCTGGGCCGATATCTTGTACCACTGCCGGTGCCGCAGCGCTTTCGGCGCCGCATGATCTCACTCGGTTCCGGCGATCCGACGAAGCTCATCTGCTCCGCACTGATCGCAAGAGCATTCGCTGCTATCGGCTATCCTATCTTGCCGGCCATCGAACATGTCGAAAGCGCGAGTGCGCGACGGGAGATTTATCGCATCCGCGACAGCTCCCTTTATTGCCCGCGCGACTTCGACATCTCTCCGTATTTTGCAATCATCAAGCCAACGATCGAGATGGGCTTCGACTACAAGGCGATTGACTGGTCGACTGAAAGTTCATCTGCCGGAACGTAAAATTTCTGTCGGCGCTTCCATTCGTCAGCGCGTGGCAGCTATGTGGAGGCGTCGGCCTCACGCAACCGTGAGAAGCCTCCGGCACAATCCCCTGCAAAGATACAGAACGATCATCATCCGGGAGTGATAGATGCGTGGACGGGATCCAATGACAGTCGACCGGCGTGCGCTGCTTGGCGCGGGCGGGGTTCTTGCGATGACCGCGATTTTGCGGCCGGCTCGGTTGCTTGCTCAAGGCAGTCCGCCGACGCGAATCGGCGTTATCGGCTCGGGCAATATCGGTGGAACGATAGGCGGCCTGTGGGTCAAAAAAGGCCATTCCGTATTTTTTTCGTCGCGTCATCCCGACGAGCTGAAGGACATGATTGCCAAACTCGGTAGCCTTGCCAAGGCGGGCACGGTGGAAGAGGCCGTAGCGTTCGGCGACGTTCTGTTCATTGCCGTCCCATATGGGGCGATTCCGCAGATCGGCAAAGACTATTCCGCGAAGATGAAAGGAAAGGTGATGCTCGACGCCTGCAATGCGGTGTCGACGCGCGATGGCGCCGTTGCCGAGGAAGTCGAACAAAACGGAATCGGTGTAACGACGCAGAAGTATTTTCCGGGCGTGCGCATTGTTCGCGCATTCAACACCATGTCTTACATGGTGTTTGCGCGCGAGGCGAACCGGCCTGATCCGAAACTTGCGATACCGATTGCCGGCGACGATCCACAGGCCATGCAGATCGCGGCCGCGCTTGTGCGTGACGCTGGTTTCGATCCGGTGACCGTGGGAACGCTTGCGGACGCACGACGTTTCCAGCGCGGTCAACCCGGTTATGGGCAGCAAGTCTCGGCAGCCGAACTGAAGCAGAAACTCTCATTGCCATGACCACTTTGGAACGTTGGCTGGCACGCGTCATGCCGGCGACGCCGCAGGAGCGCGCGGCAGCATTGTGGTCTTTCGCCTATTTCTTTGCGCTTCTTGCCGGGTACTACGTCCTGCGTCCTTTGCGCGACCAGATGGGCATCGCCGGCGGCGTCAAGAATCTGCCATGGCTGTTTACCGCGACCTTCGTCACTTTGCTCGTGGCGCAACCCCTTTACGGCGCGCTGGTCGCGAGACTGCCGCGGGCTCGCTTCATCCCGATCGTCTATCACTTCTTCGTCGCCAATCTCCTGGTGTTCTGGGCGCTACTGACCTTCGACGTTGAAACTGCCGTCGTTGCGCGTGTGTTTTTCGTCTGGGTCAGCGTTTTCAACCTCTTCGCGGTAGCGGTGTTCTGGTCGTTCATGGCCGACCTGTTCACGTCCGAACAAGGCAAGCGGCTTTTCGGGTTCATCGGTGCGGGCGGAACGGCCGGAGCGCTGCTGGGCCCGATCATCACGATCTGGCTTTCCGTTCCGCTGGGACCGGTGAACCTGATGATCGCCGCCGTAATCTTTCTCGAGCTGGCCGTATTTTGCGTTTACCGTCTCGAGCGCAATGTGGTCATGCGAGAGCAAGCGCAAGCGCCAACCGAAAGTATCGGCGGCAGTGCATTCGCGGCGATACCCGAGCTGGTGCGGTCACCTTACATGCTGGGTATCGGCGCCTGGGTCGCGCTCCTGTCCTATGCCGCGACCATCATCTACTTCGAGCAGGCGCATATCGTCTCGGAGGCCGTCAAGAGCGCGGGCCTTCAGACGCGGATTTTTGCCAGCATCGACCTCGCGGTTAGTCTGCTCACACTGGTCACACAACTCTTCATCACCGGCCAGGTGCTTAAACGCGTCGGTACTGGAGTCGCGGCGGCAGCGCTGCCGATTGTGTATATCGTCGGCTTTGCGGTTTTGGCCGTGATGCCGACCCTCATCGTCGTCGTGACAGTTCAGGTCGTACAGCGATGGATGAACTTTGCGATCGCAAATCCTGCGCGCCAACTGTTTTTCACCGTGGTCACGCGCGAGGAGAAATACAAGGCAAAGAACCTGGTCGATGTTGTCGTGTATCGCGGCTCTGACGCATTGTCCGGCTGGATCTTCGACACGCTCCAAGGATTGGGCCTGAAACTCGGCGCAATTGCGCTCTGTTCCCTGCCGGTCGTGGCCGGGTGGGCGGTTCTTTCGCTGGCGCTGGGGCGCGAACAGGAAAAACGTTCCGCGCGGCGCAGGGAAACATCAACCGTTGAGGGCAAGGGCGAATACAAGTTTGACGCGGCGTAATCGCCCTTAAGCTTTGAGCGCTCGCCATCCGCTGTCGTGACGCTACGACTGTGACCGCCGGATATCGCGGCTCACGCCGTCACTTTCCTTTGCCTTCGTTTGGAGCCCGCATATTCGACCAAGGATCCGATTTCTGGTTTTCGCTTTCCTTGCGGTTTCGATCCATCATCTTCTTGTATTGCTTGTCGACTGCATCGGCCTGCTGCTTCTTGTCCCTGTCCATAAGCTCCAACGGTTCCATATCCTTGCTTTGGGCGAACGCAGGCGCTGTCAGTGTCCCCAGCATAAAAGCGGTCACGGCGAGTTTTTTCATGGCGATATATCCCGGCATCGATCTGAGGCTATCATGGCGATAAGAGCGGCTCAATTGCGGTGAAATCTTGCACAAAAGATTGCCGGGCCTTGCTATATAACGCCAGAGCAACGCCCCTGGAGGTCCGAGACTATGTCGCTGTCGCAGATTCCGCCGGTGGTGGCGTCAGGTCTACCGCGCAATGACTGGACGCGGGAAGAGGTACGCGCGCTCTTTGCCCTGCCATTTCCCGAACTGATATTTCGCGCCGCGCAGGTGCATCGCGATAATTTCGATCCTTCTGAAGTCCAGATTTCCACGCTGCTTTCGATCAAGACCGGCGGTTGCCCGGAGGACTGCGCCTATTGTCCGCAGTCGGCGAAGTTCGAAACCGGAGTGAAGGCTGAAAAGCTGATGGACCTGGAGGCGGTACTTGCCGAGGCCCGTGCTGCCAAGGCCGGCGGTGCGTCGCGGTTTTGCATGGGCGCTGCCTGGCGGTCGCCGAAGGACCGCGATCTCGAGAAGGTCTGCGACATGGTCGAAGGCGTGAAGGCCCTCGGCATGGAGACGTGTGTTACGCTCGGCATGTTGACAGGCGAGCAGGCGCAGCGGCTCAAGACCCGCGGTCTCGACTACTACAACCACAACCTTGATACATCGCCCGAATTCTACGGCGAGATTATTTCGACGCGCACGTACCAGGATCGGCTCGACACTCTCGAGCATGTCCGCGCGGCGGGGATCAATGTCTGCTGCGGCGGAATTGTCGGCATGGGCGAGAAGCTTGACGACCGCATTGGCATGATCGCAACGCTCGCCAGCCTGCCGGTTCATCCGGAAAGTGTGCCGATCAACATGCTGGTGCGTGTGGAAGGTACGCCGCTCGCGCAGACAGCAGCGATCGAACCACTCGATTTCGTGCGTACGATTGCGGTCGCGCGCATAACAATGCCCGCTTCGATGGTTCGGTTGTCGGCGGGCCGGGAAGACATGAGCGAAGAAACGCAGGCGCTCTGTTTCCTCGCCGGCGCCAATTCGATCTTTTACGGCCCCAAGCTGCTGACGACGCCAAATCCCGGACGCGACCGCGACATGGCGCTTCTTGATAAACTTGGCTTGCGCGCGATGGACTGACTTCAGGCGAGGTTGCGGACCAGCGCAAGCCCCGCGAACAGCCCGCCGATCGACAGCACGACCGACAGCAGGACGTAGAGCGCCGCGAGCCCAACCTGGCCCCGCTCATAGAGCAACGCGACATCGAGCGAAAACGTCGAAAATGTCGTGTAACCGCCGAGGATTCCGGTGGTCAGGAAGAGTTGCCAATGATGCGGGATGCCGCTGCGGAAAGCGAAGGTCGCCACCAGAAGTCCCATCACGATCGAGCCGGACACGTTCTCAAACAAGGTCGCATACGGAAAGGCGGTGCCCAGCAATCGTGCAAAGAGGATATTGAATCCGTGGCGAAGCGCGGCCCCAATGCCGCCGCCGATAAACACAATCAGGTAGCCCATCGATATGTTCCTCGTGTCTCAGGGCAAAGAAAAACCGCCCTGCGGCGGACAGATTCCTACCGCCATGTTGCGCGGTAGGAGTCATCAGCCCCTTGCGGGCGGTTATCGGGGGACCCCATCCCCATCGACTGCGAAACTAGCGGCGGCGCAAAACACGGTCAACAGGACGACGTAAGAGTCCTAGCACTTTCGCTGAGTATTCCGCCGCTTTTGGCCATGCTAGCTTCACCTGCGAAGGCGGGGGACACCGCCACTAGGTGAGGGGACGATGGCGGAACAGCTCAACGCGGGCGCTGAAGCGGAAGTCATTTCCGAAGAGCAACTGCGCAAGGCCGAAGAATACGTCCAGCAGGAGGAAGGTGCCGCCAACCGGCTGTCAGGCTGGGTAGGCGTTGCTGTCACGGCGATCGCGGTCGCCATGACATTGTTCCATCTCTATGCAGCGTACGACATCGTACCGACGATTCCGCTTCGCTACACGCACGTCGCTTTCGTGCTGGTTCTCAGCTTTCTGCTGTTCCCGGTCTCTGACCGTTTCCGCAACCGCATCCAATGGTTCGACGTGGTCCCGCCGTTGATCGGGGTCGCAACCATCATCTACGCGCTGATGCAGGGCGACGATTTCACCGATCGCGCCGCGGTACCGGAAAAATGGGACGTCATTCTTGGCGCAATCTTCATTTTGCTGGTGCTCGAAGCAGCCCGGCGCACCACCGGCTGGATCATGCCGATGGTGGCGGTGTGCTTCATTCTCTACGCTTATTTCGGACCCGACCTTCCGCCACCCTGGACACATCGCGGCTATGACATTTCACGTCTGGTCGGCCACCTGTTCATCACGCTCGAAGGCATCTTCGGAGTTCCGATCGACGTGTCGGCGACGTTGATCATCATGTTCACCATCTATGGCGCCATTCTGCAGCAATCGGGCGCCGGTAAATTCTTTATCGATTTCTCACTTGCTGTGATGGGTGGAAAACCGTCAAGCGCGGGCCGCGCAGTGGTGGCCTCGTCATTTCTGCTCGGTGGTCCGTCTGGTTCCGGTGTGGCCACAACGGTCATGATCGGTACGGTGGCCTACCCCATGCTGGCCAAAGCCGGGTTCGAGAAAAACGCCGCCGGCGGATTGCTCGCAGCCGGTGGACTTGGCGCCATCATATCGCCGCCGGTGCTCGGCGCCGCCGCATTCCTGATCGCCGAATTTCTCAAGATCAGCTACCTCGACGTGATCTGGATGGCGACCATCCCGACATGCCTCTACTACCTGTCGCTGCTGTTCATGGTCGAACTCAACTCGCTGCGCTTCGGCGCGCACGAGGTGTTATTCAAGCCGGAGATGACCGTATGGGAGATGACAAAGCGATACGGATTTCACTTTGTGTCGCTGGTCGCCGTCGTCATCTTCATGGTGATCGGCTATTCGCCGATGCTGTCTGTGTTCTACTCGACAATCCTGGCTTTCATCATGAGCGCGCTCGCGCCGGACACGACTCTCGGCCCGCGTAAAATTCTCATTCCGATCCTGCTGGTCAGCGTCGCCGCCGCCGTGCTGTTCACCATTCCGCCGATCGGGGCATCCGCTTTCGCCGAGGCGTTCAAGTCCTATTTCCCGATGCTCATTCTGCTGCTGATCGCAGTATTGGCCATCATTGGCCTGACGCCAACCGGTCAGCAATTGGTACCGTCATCGAAAAAGCTCACCGCAGCGATGGCCGATGGCTCGATCGGTGTCCTCAGCGCGGCGACAACGTGCGCCGCCGCGGGCATCATCGTCGGCATCGTGACGCTCACGGGTCTTGGTCTGAAGTTCTCCGCCATCGTCATCGATTTCGCCGGCGGCAGCCTGCTGATGACCGCAATCTACACGTCATTGGTGGTCTGGATCATCGGTCTCGCCGTGCCAGTGACTGCGTCCTACATCATTTGCGCCGTTATCGCGGCGCCCGCCCTGACCAAGCTCGGCGTACCGGATTTCGCGGCGCACATGTTCATCTTCTATTACGCCGTGCTGTCAGAGGTTTCGCCGCCGACCGCGCTTTCGCCCTTCGCGGCTGCCGCCATCACCGGCGGCGACCCATACATCACGACGATGCAAGCGTGGAAATACACACTGCCGGCCTTCCTTGTGCCGTTCGTGTTCGTGCTCGATCCGCAGGGCGTCGGCCTTCTGATGAAGGTTCCGAAGGACGGCTCGGTCTATGACATCGTCTGGATCACGCTGAAGACCGCCATCGGCCTGGGCGCACTCGCGGCGGCCGCCCAGAACTGGGCCTTGCGCAGAAATACCCAGGCAGAACGGTGGCTATGGCTGTTCGCCGGCCTGTTGCTGGTTTTCCCGAGCCTGATCGAAGGCCTGGCCGAGACACTCACGGGCCTCGATGTTCCGTACCCCGCGCCGTTCGGCTTTGCCCTGGCTGCGGCGCTCCTATTGAAACAGAAATTCGTTCCGGCCAGACTTGCTGCATAAGGTGGACAAAAACAAAGCACCCAGGAGGAAATAATGTCGAATTGGAGGATAGGCCTGACCGCGCTCGCGCTGGCGAGCACGCTTGTGGCCGGCACGGTCGTCGCCCAACAGCGGGCGATTTCAATCGCCACCGGCGGCACCGGCGGCGTCTACTATCCGCTCGGCGGCGGTCTCGCCAACGTTCTGTCGAAGGCGCTGCCCGGGATTCAGGCCACGGCTGAAGTGACCGGCGGTTCGGTCGACAATCTCAAGCTGATCAATTCCGGCAACAGCGAAATCGCCTTCTCGATGGTCGACGCTGCGCTTGATGCCTACAAGGGCCAGGACAAATTCAAGGGCACGGAAGTCCCGGTTCGCACGCTGATGGTGCTCTATCCGAACCAGATGCATGTGGTCACGATCGAAGGGACGGGCATCGAAAACATATCCGACCTCAAAGGCAAGCGCGTATCGACCGGTTCTGGTGGCAGCGCTACCGAAGTCATGGCGTTCCGCGTGATCGAGGCCGCCGGCCTCGACAAGGACAAGGATATGAAGCGCGAGCGCCTCGGCGTCGCCGAGTCGGTCAACGCCATCAAGGATCGCAAGATCGATGCATTCTTCTGGGTTGGTGGTCTGCCAACCTCGGCCGTGACCGACCTCGGTGCTACACCGGGCGTCAAGATCAAGCTGATCGATCACGCCGACCTCGCGGCCAAGATGAATGCGAAGTACGGCAACCTCTATGCAGGCAGCACCATCAAGGCCGGCACTTATCCGGGGCAGACGACCGACAACAAGAACACCGTCGTGTGGAACATTCTCGTGTCGAACGCGAAAATGTCCGACCAGGATGCCTACAACATCGTCAAGACCGTCTTCGACAAGAAGGCCGATCTCGTCGCGGTGCACAGCGAGGCGAAGAACTTTTCGCTGGAGAACCAGGTAAAAGACTATTCGCCGATCCCGTGGCACCCGGGCGCGATCAAATACATGACCGAACACGGCGTGAAGATGTAGCCCACGCGCGTATTTGGCGAAGTTTTATGGGGCCGGCACGGGATGCGCCGGCCCCATTCGCGTCGATAGCGCGAGGCAAGCGAAATAGACGAACGCGCTCAGCACGGCGATGCAGAAGCTCACCGGCCAATCGGTATAGAAGGCCATCGTCAGGCCGAGCCAGGATTCGGCCAAGGCAAACGCTGCCGCTGCAATGAGTCCGCTCCACAGCCCGGTGGTTACGCGTTGCGCTGCGGCCGGTGGTCCGACCATCAAGGTGAAGACCAGCAGCACGCCGACGATCTGCGCGCATTCCGAAACCGCGAGCGCCACGATGGCGAGAAATGCCGTCGAGATGAAACGCAGCGGCACACCTTTGGCTTCCGCCAGTTCCGGCTGCAGGCTGGAAAATATCAGCGGCCGCATGATCGCGGCGAGGGCGGCGAGCGTGATCGCGCCGAGTACGGCCAACGTGACGATCATGGGATGATCGACGGCGAGGACGTTGCCAAAAAGAAGCGCGGTCGCCTGCGTCGCGAACGACGTGTAGTAGTGAAGGAACAGAAGGCCGAAGCCGAGCGCCAGCGCGAGGATCACCCCGATCGCGACGTCGCGGTTGCTGATGCGCTCTCCCAGGGCTCCCATTGCAACGCCGGCCGCCAGAGTGAAAGCCAGCAATCCCCACAGCGGCGCGATGCCGATCAACCCGGCGCCGGTGGCGCCCGCAAAACCGATGTGAGACAGCGCGTGGCCGGCAAAGGTCTGCCCGCGCATCACCAGGAAATAACCGACAAGACCCGACACCACCGCAACAATGCCGGCGGCGGCGAAAGCGTTGGTCATGAATTCGTAGTCAAACATGTCAGTGATTGTGATGGCTGTGACCGTGATCGTGGCCATGGCTATGGCCATGATCATGGTCGTGCATGTGATCCACGCGTTCGACGTCGCGTCCGCGCGACATCACGAAGATATGGCCGTCGGCGCGCACGACCTGAATGTCCGCGCCGTAGAGCCGCGAAAGAACAGGCGCCTTCACAACCTCGTCGACCGTCCCGAGCACGGCCTGCCCGTTGCCGAGATAGAGCACGCGATCAAGCGTTCCCAACAGCTGGTTAAGCTCGTGTGCGCTGAACAAGACGGTGATCTTGCGCTCGCGGCACACCGTGCGCACGACATCGATGGCGATTTCCTGGTTGCGTGCGTCGAGACTGATCAGCGGCTCGTCAAGCAACAGCAGCTTCGGATCGCCGATCAGCGCCTGCGCCAGCAAGAGCCTTTGCCGCTCGCCGCCGGACATTTCGGACAGCGGCCGCGCCGCAAGATCGCGCGCGCCGACGGATTCGAGCGTCGTTTCGACCGCAAGACGCTCCTTGCGGCTGAGTGAAGGCAGGCCCCAGCGTTCACCGTTCAACGAGCTCGCGATGAAATCGCGCCCGCGCACGCGCAGATCGGGCAATACGGTGCGCAGCTGGGGGAAATAGCCGATCGCAGGATTGCCGCGCTCGGGCGGTCGTCCGAAAACCTCAACGCGGCCGCCGCTGGGCGGCAGCAAACCGAGAATGGCGCGCATCAAGGTCGTCTTGCCCGCCCCGTTCGGGCCGAGAAGACCGATGAACTCGCCGGCCTCGATATTGAAGCTGACGTCCGGAGAGTACCGAGCGGCCGCCGATGTGCAGCGTGGCGTGGTCGAAGGTGATGACGCTCACGAGTTTGGTCCGCTCAGCGCCTTGTCGATCGCATCCAGTTCACCAAGCACCCAGTCCTGGAACGATGTGTTGGCGGGCATCGTCTCGGTGACGCCGACCACAGGCACCTTTGACTTGATGGCGATGTCGCGCAGCCGCTCGGTCAGCTTTTCCGAAACCTGGCTGTTGTAGATCAGCACCTTCACCGCACGGTCCCGCAGGTCGCGTTCGAACGCCGCGAGATCCCGCGCGCTCGGCTCAGTGTCGTTCATCATGGCGAGTTGAAAGCGCTGGTTGCGCATGGTGAGGCCAAGCGCGTCGGCCATCGGTCCGAAAACCGGCTCGGTTGCGGTCACCGCCGTGCCAGCGTGTTTTGCCTTGAGTTGCGCAACGCGCGCGGCGACACGCTCGAGCCCTGCGAGCGTGGTTTTCAGCCGCGCCGCGTAGTCGGGGGCGTGGGCGGCGTCGGCCTTGGTGAGCGCGTCGGCGATCGCGGTTGCGACCGCCGGCATGGTCCTGGGATCGTACCAAAGGTGCGGATTGTCTCCGGCCTTGCGTCCGGTCAGGTCGGCGGCCGTGATCACAACGCGCCCCGCACGCGGCGTCGCCGACAAAAGCTTCTCGATCCAGGGATCGTAGTTGGCGCCATTGATGATAACGATCTGCGCCTTGGCGATCTGGCGGACAGTGGCGGGCGTCGTTTCGAACAGATGCGGATCCTGATCCGGGCTGCTCATGATGCTGACGACGGCGACACGATCACCACCGATCTGGCGTGCGATGTCGCCGTAGAAATTCTCGGCCGCGACGACGGCGATCTGATCTTCGGCGGCCAGCGCGGGGATGCCGTGGACGATAGAGAACGCAAAGGCGAGGCCGGCGAGTGCGGCTTTCATGGAAGGCCTTATTTCAAGTGCTTTCCCCAGAAGTGTAACATTATAACATTCTAATCGCAAGACGCAGACACAATAAGGGCCGGGCCAACACGTCATCGGATGTCAGGCGTCGGTTTTGGTGGCGCCGCGGACAAGCCAGAAGCGGAGCATCCGGCGCGCGGTCGGGACCGAGAGTTTGAGGAAGTCGGATTTCGTCTGCGAGATGTCGGTCGCCGACAGATCATACGCAAAACGAGCCTTCAGTACCGCGTGGAAGGTCGGCCACCTCAGGTCGGCGGCTTTGCAGGCAACGAGAATGCCGTCGTGGCGAACGTTCTGCATCAGCCGTTCGATCAATTCGACGGGCGTCGTGCACATGCGGGCGAGACCGACAGTCAGTTCCTCATGCTGGCCCGCGGCGGCGAACCCGGCGATGGCCTGGTCATTGAGTTGACCGGTGCTCTGCATTTTGTCGATCCGCGCAATCGCGTGACTGAAATCGCGCGGTCCGGTCGCCTTGCGCAGCACCTTATCGGATACCGAGGAAAGGATTTTCTGGATCGCAGCCTGACGATCGGGAGCGACCACAGACTGCAGGCGCGCGCGAACCGTTTCAGTCGCCTTCGTCAGCAGGTCCTGCAGAAGCTGCGGTGGCATATCGAGGCGCACGCTCAGAATCTCGGCAATTCTTTCGTCCGTCTCCGCGCGTTTGGCCAGCTTCACATAGCCACGGTCGGAAAATGTTGCGCCCTGATTTTGCGACAACTTGCGGACCACGCCGGTATCGCCTCGTTGGATCAGGATGTCCGTGACGGCGGCTGCAAGGCGCGTCCGTTCGGAGATCGCACCAAGGTGAGCCTGTCCCTTCGAGCCGGCGATCTCCACCAGGTCCCGGTCCGTCAGCTGCACCGATTGGGCGAGCACGGGGCCGGCGACCGCGATCTCGTCATGGCGAGCGAGGCTACGGATGACGCCATTGGGGGCGTTGTCGATGGGCGCGAGTTTTTCACCAAGTTCGGCAAGCGCGCCGGTTTCGACCTGCCGGATCAGGTGAGCGAGCACGTCGTCGAACAAGCCGACCTGCTCGCCGTTGAAATCGTCTGCACTGCCGAGGAAAAGATCGGTTACGCGCCTGAGAATTTCGGTGCGTCGATCGCTCGAGCCCGCGGCCAGAACATATTCGAGCTCTTCGATGACGGACGCGGCCTGCGACATTTCTTGTCTTGGGCAGGATCCTTCCTGCCGCCTTCCACTACTGGCGCGGGTCATCCCCGGCGCTGCACCTTAGCGAGTGGCCGTAAAGCGATGGTAAAGCCGACCCTTATCGCGCTCGGGCCGAAAAGCTTATGTTTTAAAATAGCTTAAGCAGAAGCCGCGGCTTTTCATTGCGCGTGGATGTTCCCCTCTTTGACCACGCGGCCCCATTTGGCGATTTCAGTCCTGATGTATTCGGCGAACTGTTCCGGGGTCATCACGACCGTTGCGGCACCCTCGCGGTCGAAAGCGGCCTGCAGTTCGGGCGACTTCAAAGCCTCCTGCGACGCCGCATAGAGTTTGTCGGCGAGGGGCTGGGGCAGCCCAGCCGGCGCGGCCAGGCCCCACCAGTTATCCGCGACATAGCCGGGCACTCCGGCTTCCGCGATCGTCGGCACATCCGGGAGAACAGGGCTGCGCTTGGCGCCGCCGGTCCCCAACGCGATCAGCTGTCCTGATTTGATGAACGGCGTGGTCTGCACCAGCGACGAGAACATGATCTTCACGTGGCCCGCGATCACGTCCTGCATTGCCGGTCCGCCGCCTTTGTAAGGCACGTGGACGATGTCGACGCCCGCCTGCAACTTGAACAGTTCGGCGCCCAGATGCTGGAAGCTGCCGACGCCCGCCGATGCGTAATTGAGCGAGCCGGGCTTCTCCTTGGCCATCGCGACGAGGTCTTTCACCGATCGGATCGGCGATGTCGGGTTGACCACGAGCACATTCGGCCCCGTCGCGAATATCGAGATCGGGGTGAACGACTTGATCGGATCGTATTTGAGCGTGTAGAGCGCCGGATTGACGGCGTGCGCGATCGATATGATGCAGATCGTGTAGCCATCGGGCGCGGCGTTTGCGCAGGCCTCGGTGCCGATCGTCCCGCCGGCGCCGCCGCGGTTGTCGACATAGACCTGCTGTCCGAGTTTCACGCTGAGCTGTTGGGCGACCAGCCGGCCGACGACGTCGTTGCTACCGCCCGGCGGGAACGGAATGATCAATCGCACGGGACGGTTCGGATAGTCATCGGCCGACGCGTTCGGCGCCAGCGCGAACAGCAGCGACGCAGCCATCATTACTCGAGACAACAGTGTCAGCATGACGCCTCCCGGATTGCAGAATTTTTTCAGTGCCAATATGGCGGGTAAGCCGAGTTCTTCTGCTCGGCGTCGAGCCTGCGCAACATAGCCGGCCATTCAAGAACGCCGTAGGGTCTGCGTGTGCCCGGCTGATACATGTGCGCGGTGTGCGCCAGCACATTTTCACCCGGCATCGTCAGTTCCGTTCGCGCTGCCATCGCATCCACCTGCGAGCGGCACGACAGTTCGAGCTGATACATCGTGTTGAACGCCTGCTGCACTGTCTCGCCGCAGGTCAACAGGCCGTGGTTGCGCATGATCAGCGCTTCGTGCGGGCCAAGATCGCGTACCAGTCTCTCACGCTCATCGAGTTCGACCGCCGGGCCTTCGTAATCGTGATAGCCGATGTGGTCGACGAAGCGGATCGATGTCTGCGACAGCGGCAGGAGGCCGCATTTCATCGCGGAAACCGCCATCCCGGCGCGGGTATGCGTGTGCAGCACGCAGGCAACATCGGGACGCGCCTTGTGGATCGCGCCGTGGATCACATATCCGGATTTGTTGATGTCGTAGTCGGTATCCGGTTTCCAGAGGATCTCGCCGTCGACATGGATTTTGACCAGGCTCGAGGCCGTGATCTCCTTGTAGAGAAGGCCGTAAAGATTGAGCAGGACGACATCGTCTTCGCCGGGAACGCGCGCGGTGATGTGGTTGTAGATGAGGTCGGTCATGCCATAGACGTCGACCAGGCGATAGCAGGCGGCGAGTTCTAGACGGGCCTGCCATTCCTGCGGCGACACCTGGTCCTTGATCGACGGAAAATCAGTCGCATAGTTCATGGCGTTTTCCCTTGGCCCACCGGACGTTGATCGCCCTGGCATTTTGTCGCCCAAACATAGCTCTCCGGGCGGGTGCGAGGAAAGGGCGGGGCTGGGACGAACGATGGTCTCCGGGCCTTTGTAGTTGCGCCCGAGATTGCCTATATGTCCGTCCTCACGGAGATCCAGTCTTCGATGCCCGCCCCTGACTCCTCTTCAAAAATACCCGTCACGGTTCTCACCGGCTATCTCGGCGCCGGCAAGACCACGCTTCTCAATCGCATCCTGTCCGAACCGCACGGCAAGAAGTTTGCGGTCATCGTCAATGAATTCGGCGAAATCGGCATCGACAACGACCTCGTGGTCAATGCCGACGAGGAAGTATTCGAGATGAACAACGGATGCATCTGCTGCACCGTGCGGGGCGACCTCGTGCGCATCATCGATGGCC
Source organism: uncultured Alphaproteobacteria bacterium (assembly GCA_963707615.1). GTDB lineage: Bacteria > Pseudomonadota > Alphaproteobacteria > Rhizobiales > Xanthobacteraceae > Pseudolabrys. Next base: position 1,011,094 of record CAVPQT010000003.1, on the reverse strand, counting down.
TGATGCGGCGCAAGGGAAAATTCGACGCGATCATCGTCGAGACGACGGGCTTGGCGGATCCCGCGCCCGTGGCGCAGACGTTCTTCATGGATGAGGCAGTCGGCGCGAGGACCAAATTGGATGCGGTCGTCACCGTAGCTGATGCGAAATGGCTGGCGGACCGGTTGAAGGATGCGCCCGAGGCGAAGAACCAGATTGCGTTCGCGGACGTCATATTGATCAACAAGACCGATCTGGTGACCGCCGAAGAATTGGGTGAGCTTGAGGCGCGCATTCGTGGTCTCAATCCCTACGCGCGGCTGCACCGCACCCAGCGCGCCAAGATCGACATCAATGAAGTGCTCGGCCGCAACGCCTTCGATCTCGATCGTATTCTCGACATCGAGCCGTCGTTTTTGGACTCCGATGATCACCATCATGATGATCATGATCACGACCACCATCACGATCACGATCATGAGGACGGCCATCACCATCATCATCACGGAAACGGCCTCAAGCACTACCACGACGAAGAGATGCAGTCGGTTTCGATCAAGACCGACAAGCCGCTTAATCCAGACAAGTTCTTTCCTTGGGTTCAGGATCTCGTCGCCAAGGACGGTCCCAGTATTCTGCGCTGCAAGGGCATATTGTCGTTCAAGGATGACCCCGAGCGTTTCGTCTTTCAGGGTGTGCATATGATCCTCGATGGCGATCACCAGCGCCCCTGGCGCGCCGACGAGAAGCGCGACAGCCGCATTGTCTTCATTGGCCGCAATCTGCCGGAAGATAGAATCCGGCAGGGCTTCGAAAGCTGCATCGCCTGACGTGAGCGACACGCCGGCCCCCATTCCTTCGCTCGCCGACCGGGCGCGCCGCGTAAATGCCGGCGCGCCCGTTGTTGGCGTGCATTTCCTTGGCAAAACGGCAGTGTTCGTGCTCGGCGAAGAGGATCTGCTCTTCGTCGCAGAAACTGAGCGTCGCGTTCACGTTCACGCGGGCGCCGTCCTTGCGAGCGCGTCCGACGGAACGCGCATTATAACCGGTGGCGATGACGGCGAAGTTGGCGAGACCGGTGTTGACGGCGAACATCGCGTTATCGCAACCGACGACAAGAAGCGCTGGATCGACAACGTCGCCCTTGCTCCCGATGGCGCCATCGCCTGGTCGTCAGGCAAGACCGCGCACGTCCGCACGAAAAAAGGTGAGCTGCGCACATTTGAGGCGGCATCAACCGTTGCCGGCCTTTGCTTCTTGCCGAAGGGCTTTCGTCTGGCGATCGCGCACTATAACGGTGCGACGCTCTGGTTTCCGAACGCGGCTGGCGCTCAGCCCGAGCGGCTCGAATGGAAGGGCTCGCATCTCGGGGTGACAGTCAGCCCCGATGGAAAATTTCTGATCACTTCAATGCAGGAGCCCATGCTCCATGGCTGGCGGCTGGTCGATGCCAAGCACATGCGCATGTCGGGATATTCCACTCGCGTGCGGTCGCTCAGCTGGAGCGCGGATGGCGAATTTCTGGCAACGTCGGGTTCCGAGCAACTGATCCTTTGGCCGTTCGATGGCAAGGATGGTCCGATGGGTCGCCAGCCGACAATTCTGGCGCGCGCCGAATCGCGCGTTGTGGTCGTTGCCTGTCATCCGCGACAGCCGGTCGTGGCCGCGGGCTATGCCGACGGCGCGGTGAGACTGGTGCGGGTCGAGGATGACGCTCTGATTCTCGCGCGCGAGGGGGACGGGCAACCGGTAAGCGCGCTCGGCTGGGATGAAACGGGCCAGGCACTCGCATTCGGCACAGAATCCGGTGACGCAGGCGTGCTCGCCTTGTGATCGCCCCATATGCCTCCACTATGACGCATTGCCCGTGCTCCGTGCGGGGCTCTAGCCTGTAGCAAATTGATTCGGAACCAAGCCCGTGTGCCGCACTTGTCTTGAGTTTGCGGCTGTCGGAGCCTGAAGAGACAAAGGAACAAGTCATGGCCTCCATCTGGAGGATACGTCGCGCGGTTATCGCCATCGCAACGGGCGTTGCTATCGCAATCAGCGCGCTGCTGGTTCCGATTGCGGTCGGTGCGCTTTCATCGGCGCAGGCGCAGATCTCGGAAGATGCTCAGATCGCGCTTGAGCAATACGGTGTTTGGCGCCCGCATCCGCGCTTCGGCAATGTCTGGGTGCCGGCAGGGGTCCCGCCAGATTGGCGACCGTATGAATACGGGCGTTGGGTCTACACAGATGATTGGGGCTGGTACTGGGCCTCGGACGATGTCGAGGCCAACTGGGGTTGGGTTGTCTATCACTATGGTCGCTGGGCATTCGAGCGCGGTTTCGGCTGGTTCTGGGTGCCGGGCGATGAATGGGCACCAGCTTGGGTGAATTGGCGCTATGGCGACGACTATGTCGGCTGGGCGCCACTCCCGCCCGACGAGTTGGTCGGAGCCTACGAAGTCGAGCCCGCATATTGGGCCTTTGTGCCCGGGCGATATTTGGGCGCACCGCGGCTGCGCACATACTTCGTGCCGGTGTATCGGCGCTCGGTCATCCTGCGCACAACAAATATCGTCAATCGCACCGTTCCCGTGCATGGCGGGCGACTGGCGGTCAATCCGGGAATTCCGCCAGCCTTCATCGCCCGCGTGAGCGGCGCGCCGGTGCCGACCTATCAGGTGCGTCCGAGGGTCTTCGCCTCGACCCATGGCGTGGCCGGCGCGGTGCAAATCAATCGCGACGAGTTGCGTCGTCCGCCGGGCGGCCCGCCTGGTCGACCCGGTGGCCCGGGACGGCCTGGCATTGCGCCACCGCCGCGCCTGCCTCCTGTTTCCATTCAGCGCACCACAACGGTGATTCCGCCGAGCGCTGCGGTGACTGCTCCACAGCCGCTGGGCAGAAACGAGCCGGGACGGTTGGGTGCGACCCCGCCGCGCGCGGCTCAGGGCACAACACCTCCGACAGCGACGCCTCCGGGAGCAACACCGCCGCCCTCAACGCCTCCTGGCCAGCGCGAGGAACGCCGCGTGACACCCGGCGGTCCGCCGGGTGGCCCGCCAAGTGGCCAGCCTAGTGGCCAACCAAGTGGTCCTCCGCCACAACAGCCGAACGTCGTCCGGCCAACTCCGCCGCAGGTGCAGCAACCTCCGGCGCCTCCACCGCCGCAGCAGCGGCAAGTGCAGCCACCACAGCCGCCAGCGGGACAGCCACCGCAACGGGACGAGCGGCGCGAGCGCTTTGGCCCAGGTGGTCCGCAAGGTGGCCCGCCAAATGGTCAGCCAGGTGGTCCGCCGCCGCAACAGCCAAACATCGTTCGTCCGACACCGCCGCAGGTGCAGCCACCGCCGCCGCCTCCACCGCCGCAGCAGCGCCAGGTGCAGCCGCCACCAGGTCCGCCACCGGGTCCGCCGCCGCAGCAACAGCGCATGCAGCCGCCGCCGCAACCCGGTCCGCATCCGCCGCCACCGCCGCCGCAAGGTGCGCGTGGGCCCGGACAGCCTCCGCCGGCGCCGCCTCCTCCCAAAAGGCCGCCGCCCAAGCCGGGCGAGGAAGAGAAAAAATAGCGACGACGCGAAAATGAAACGGGCGGCCTTGTGGCCGCCCGTTTGCATTTGTTCGCTTCTCGCCGGTCAGTGCATCAGCACGTTGCGGAACTGCCACGGATCGCGCTTGTCGATGTCCTCCGGGAAAAGCCCGGGGCGCCCGGTCAGGGGTGTCCAGTCCGTGTACGTGCCGATGACCGGGCCGAGATAAGGCATCTGAACTTCGAGGCAGCGACGGAAGTCCATCTCGTCCGTCTCGACAATGCCGGCCTTCGGGTTCTCGAGCGCCCACACCATTCCGGCGAGGACGGCCGAAGTGACTTGCAGGCCAGTGGCGTTCTGGAAAGGCGCGACCTCGCGCGTTTCGTCGATCGAAAGCTGCGAGCCGTACCAGTACGCATTTTTCTTGTGGCCATAGAGCAGCACGCCGAGTTCGTCGATTCCGTCCGCGATCTCGTGCTCGTCGAGAATGTGGACATCTTCCTGCGGAGCGCCCGCCCGGCCGAACACCTCGTGCAGGGACAACACCGCGTCGTTGCAGGGGTGATAGGCGTAGTGGCAGGTCGGCCGATAGATCGTCTTGCGCCCCTTGCGCAGCGTGAAGTAGTCGGCGATCGAGATCGACTCGTTGTGCGTCACGAGGAAACCCAATTGCGCCTGAGCCGTCGGCGTCCACGAGCGCACGCGCGTGTTCGCCCCGGGCTGCAGCATGTAGATCGCCGCGCCACAGCCCGTCTTGTGCCTGGCGGCATTTGCCGGAACCCATTTCTCGTTTGTGCCCCAGCCAAGCTCCGCCGGCTGCAGGCCTTCGGATATGAAGCCCTCAACCGACCAGGTATTGACGAACACGTTCATCGGCTTCGGGTGTTTCGCGCGCTGAGTGTCGCGCTCGGCGATGTGGATACCCTTGATGCCGGCCTTCTTGGCCAGACGCGCCCATTCGTCGCGTGTCTTCGGCTCCTTGAATTTCAGGCCGGTGTCGGTGGCAATATTCAGCAGCGCGCGCTTGACGAACCACGACACCATGCCCGGGTTGGCGCCACAGCAGGATACGGCTGTGGGACCACCAGGGCGCTTGCGGCGTGCGGCAAGAATCGTCTCGCGCAGCGCGTAATTCGTTCGCGCCTCAGGACCAAGCTTCTGGTCGAAGTAGAAGCCCTTCCAGGGCTCGACCACGGTGTCGATGTAGAGCGCGCCGACCTCGCGGCAGAGCTCCATAATGTCGAGCGAGGAGGTGTCGACCGACACGTTCACGCAAAAGCCCTGGCCGCCGCCCGCGGTCAGCAGCGGGGTCAGCAGGTGGCGATAGTTGTCCTTGGTGACCGCCTGATGGATGAAGCGGATGCCGCGCTGATCGAGCAGCTTGCGATCTTTGTCTTCGGGATCGATGACGACAAATCGTTTTTTGTCATAACTGAAATGACGTTCGATCAGCGGCAGGGTGCCTTTGCCGATCGAACCGAAGCCGATCAATACGATTGGCCCGTCAATACGGGCATGCACTGGCCATTTAGGCATCGTCAGCGTCTCCAGGGAAGGCAGGTCATATCTTTGGTTAAGCGCAAACGGAATAGACGCCGGGTAATACTACCCGGCGTCCACGGCATTCTGACAGAAATTATGCGGCGGAGGCAGCGAGACCCGTCTGTGGCATCCGCTTGCTGGGTGCGCGCAGCAGACCACGGGCGCCCTTGAGCGAGCCAGGTACGAGTTCGAGGGCCAGCAGCCGGTCGCGTTCGAACGGACCAGGCATGCGCAGGGCCGCGGTCTTCTCCGTGGAGAAGCCGAAGCGGCTGTAGTAGGGCGCGTCGCCAACGAGCACGACCGCGGCGTGGCCGCGCCGGCGAGCCGCCGCGAGCGCGTGATCCACGAGCGCCGCGCCGACGCCGCGGTTACGGCAGTCGGCGGCAACCGCCACCGGTCCGAGCAGCAGCGCCGATTGACCGGTGCCACACACGACATTCCAGAGACGGGCGGTCCCAATGACGCGCCTCCCGTCGGTCGCGACAAAAGCGAGCCCTTCGGCTGGGGATCGGCCGTCTCGCAGACGCTGCGAACTCTTGCGCCACCGGTGATTGCCGAAAGCTTCGTCGAGCAGCACTTCGCGCGCCGCGACGTCGGGGGGACGTTCTTTCCGGATCGATATCATGTCAGCCTGCTCCCGCCCCGGCGCGCGATCGGGCGCGCGCTGCAAGGGGCGTTACTTGTGGGGTGAGGGGAGCCGGCACGACCGGCTCCCGGCGATGTCAGATGTGATAGGTCTTCAGCGGCGAGAAGCCGTTGAACGCCACCGAGGAGTAGGTCGCCGTGTAGGCGCCTGTGCCCTCGATCAGCACCTTGTCGCCGATCTCGAGGCTGACGGGGAGCATGTAGGGCTCCTTTTCGTACAGCACGTCGGCTGAGTTGCAGGTTGGGCCCGCCAGCACACAAGGTGCCAAGGCGTCGCCGTCCCGCGGGGTGCGGATCGGGTAGCGGATCGATTCGTCCATCGTCTCGGCGAGACCGCCGAACTTGCCGATGTCGAGATAGACCCAGCGCACGTCGTCTTCCTCGCTCTTCTTTGAGACGAGGACGACTTCCGCCTCGATGGTGCCGGCATTGCCGACCATGCCGCGGCCCGGCTCGATGATGGTCTCCGGGATACGGTTGCCGAAGTGCTTGCGCAGCGCCTTGAAGATGGCCGTGCCGTAGGTCTTCACCGACGGAACGTTCTTCAGGTACTTCGTCGGGAAGCCGCCGCCGAGGTTGACCATCGTGAGGTTGATGCCGCGCTCGCCGCATTCCTTGAATACCGCCGCCGCTGACGCGAGCGCGCGGTCCCAGGCATGCTGGTTTCGCTGCTGAGAGCCGACGTGGAACGACACGCCGACCGGCTCAAGACCTGCCTTGAGGGCATGCTCCAGCACGTCGACCGCCATGGCCGGCTCGCAGCCGAACTTCCGCGACAGCGGCCATTCGGCGCCGACACAGTCGGACAGGATACGGCAGAACACGCGGCTGCCAGGTGCCGCCCGGGCGGTCTTCTCGACCTCGGCCTTGCAGTCGACGGCATAGAGGCGAACGCCGAGCGCAAAGGCGCGCGCGATATCGCGCTCCTTCTTGATCGTGTTGCCATAGGAGACGCGGTCGGGCGTCGCGCCGGCGGCGAGCACCATCTCGATCTCGGCGATCGAAGCGGTGTCGAAGCAGGAGCCGAGCTTGGCCAGCAAAGCCAGGACTTCCGGCGCCGGGTTAGCCTTCACGGCATAGAACACACGGGTGTCCGGCAGCGCCTTGGCGAAGGCGGTGTAATTGTCGCGAACGACGTCAAGGTCGACGACCAGGCAAGGGCCCTCGTCTTTACGCTTGCGTAGAAACTCGCGGATGCGCTCAGTCATTGCGCTATTCCCCACGGCTATAGGGCTTTCCAAGCCCTTGATGATGCGGCTTAAGAGCTTGTCGCCTGCGCGCGATGGGGACGCGCCGACGCCTGCACTCTGCTGCCGCTCAGCTGCCTTGGATTGGATGGGGAGATCCCCGTCCGCACGGCCGGCAAAGATGAACAAGCCTCTTCGGTGACCCGCGCCGGTGATGGAAGCCGGCAGAGACCAAGGAAGCCCGATCGTCGTTGCTTTAAGCCGCGTCCCCTGCTGAGAGCAGAGTGCGCCGGTTTCGCCTCCGGCTGCCGGTCAGATTTCTTGGAGAGGTTGGCTCTTCTCTCCAGGCGGCTGGCCGGCCTCTTGTCCGGCTACCTACCGACCGACACACGGCCACAGGCACGTGCGAAATTGGGCATTACGGAAATAAGTAATTTTGGTGACACATGCAAGCAAAAGTTCGCAGCGACAAAAAACTTTCTTAACTTTTTCTTTCAGCGACCGACGACGCGCGCTCAGCCGCGCGTGGTGAACGGCTCGATGCGATGCGCGGCGCGGATGAACTGCGCCATGACGGCGAGCCCGCAGAGGACGAACACAACGTCGAGCACGCGCGCGCCCCAACCGCCGAGGTCGAACAAGGTGGCGATGGCCCACGAGCCGGCGAACGCAGCGCCGAACACCTCGGCGCCGATCAGGATCGCGGCGCTGACGACGGTGATGACGTTGAGCCAGTTGATGCGGCTGCCTTCGGCCATGCGGGTCTCCTTTGCGAGGCGCAATCTCTCCGAATCCGGCTGCGAGATCAAGTCCATAGCGCAACAGCTCGCCCGCACGAATTGTCACAGACTACGACCGTCTGCTCGGACCACGGCAGTCGTTAACGCGCGCTAAGAGGCGAGTGGAGAGCCGCGCGCACGGGGTCGTGGCCGGAATCTGGCCGGGGTGACAGCGATCAAGGGTCTCGCCAAGGCGCCACTCTCCGACTAGATGGACAGGATGAGCGCCACATCCCCCTCCCCAGATCGTCAAAACCCGTTGCTCGCCGCCTGGTCTGGCGAGTTCGAAATGCCACCCTTCGCCGCGATCAAGGCTGAGCACTTCCGTCCGGCATTCGACCGGGCGTTGGCGGAGCACCGGGCCGAGATCGACGCGATTGCCCAAAGCCGGGCCGAGCCGAGCTTCGAGAACACGATCGCGGCGCTGGAGAAGGGTGGGCGGGAGCTTGAGCGGGTCGCCAACGTCTTCTTTATCCTGGCGGGAGCCGACACGTCGGACGACATCGAGGCGATAGAGCGGGACGTGTCACCGCTGCTCGCCCGCCATAACAATGCGCTCTACCTCAATCCTGCGCTCTACGCCCGCATAGCCTCGCTTTATGGGAGGCGCGACTCGCTCGGTCTCAGCTCCGAGCAGGCCCGCGTTCTCGACCGCTACCACACCCGATTCGTGCGCGCCGGCGCCGCGCTCGAGAAACCTTCACAGGAACGCCTCGCCGCCATCAACGAGCGACTGGCGAGCCTCGGCACCCAGTTTGCGCAGAATGTGCTGGCCGACGAGAAGTCCTTCGCCATGATCCTGGAGGAGGGCGACCTCGCTGGGTTGCCTGACTTCGCCCGCACGGCAGCCCGTGCCGCCGCCGAGGAGCGCGGTCAGCCGGACAAATATGCGATCACCTTGGCGCGCTCGTCAGTCGAAAGCTTCCTGCAGTTCTCATCGCGGCGGGATCTGCGTGAAAAAGCGTTCCAGGCCTGGATCAGGCGCGGCGAGAGCGGCGGACCAACAGACAACCGGGCACTGATCGCGGAGATGGTCGCCTTGCGAGGCGAGCGGGCAAAGCTGCTCGGCTTTGCGACCTTCTCGGACTATCGGCTCGACGATCAGATGGCGAAGACCCCGGCGGCCGCGCGCAAACTTCTGGATGAGGTCTGGGGTCGTGCCAGGGCAAAGGCCGCCGGCGAGCGCGACGCCCTGCAGGCGCTGGTCACCCAGGAGGGTGGCAACTTCGCGCTGGCGCCGCACGACTGGCGCTACTACACGGAAAAACTGCGCAAGGCGAAGTACGATCTCGATGAAGCCGAGATCAAACCGTACTTCCAGCTCGACAAAATGATCGAGGCGGCGTTTGAAACGGCGGGCCGCCTGTTCGGCCTCTCGTTCAAGCCAGTCGACATGCAGCTCTACAATCCCGACGCCCGCGCGTGGGACGTGACGGACGCGCAGGGTCGGCACATCGCGCTCTTCATCGGCGACTATTTCGCGCGCAGGTCCAAGCACAGCGGCGCCTGGATGACGTCATTGCGCGACCAGGAGCGACTATCCGGCGATATCCGTCCGATCGTTCTCAACGTCTGCAATTTTTCCAAACCGTCGGCGGGGGAACCGGCACTCCTGTCGTTCGACGACGCGCACACCCTGTTTCATGAATTCGGTCACGCGCTGCACGGGATGTTGTCCAATGTGACCTATCCGCTGCTCTCGGGTACCTCCGTGCCGAACGATTTCGTCGAACTGCCTTCGCAGCTCTACGAACACTGGCTTGAAGTGCCGGAGATACTGCAACGTTATGCGCGCCATTTCCGCACCGGCGAACCGATGCCAAAAGCATTGCTCGATCGGCTGCTCGCGACCCGGACATTCAATCAGGGCTTCGAGACGGTCGAGTACACCGCCTGCGCGCTCGTTGATCTCGACCTGCACTCGCTTCCTGACGCGTCGGGGCTCGACGCATCGGACTTCGAACGCAAGGATCTCGAGCGCATCGCGATGCCGGCGGAGATCGTGATGCGCCATCGCCTGCCGCATTTTCAGCATCTGTTTTCCGGTGGGGGCTATGCGGCCGGCTATTACTCTTACATGTGGTCTGAAGTCCTTGATGCCGACGCCTTCGCCGCCTTCGAAGAAACCGGAAATGCCTTCGATCCAGCCATGGCCAAACGGCTGCGAGACTATGTCTACAGCGCAGGAAATCTGCGAGACCCCTCCGAAGCCTACACGTCGTTCCGTGGGCGCCTGCCGACGGTTGATGCGCTCTTGAAGAAGCGCGGCCTCGACGACATAGCCTCTGCATGACGCTTCACTCGGCCGGGCATCGTCGCGGCGTGGTTGCCGCCCCGCACGCAGCCGCCGTCGAGGATGGCCGGGCGATCCTTGCCGAAGGCGGCAATGCAATCGAGGCGATGCTGGCCATGGCGGCCAGCATCGCCGTTGTCTATCCGCACATGAATCATTTCGGCGGCGACGGCTTCTGGCTCATCCGCGAGCCGTCGGGCCGCGTACGCGCGTTGATGGGTGCCGGTCCCGCCGGCGCCAAAGCGACGCAACGATTCTATCGTGATGCGGGCTTCGATGAGATCCCGGCGCGCGGTCCATTCGCGGCGCTCACGGTGCCTGGCGCAGTCGGCGCAGGCCTGCTGGCGCAGGAGGCGGCCAAAGGGCAGGGCGGAAAGCTTCCGCTTGATTTGCTGCTGGGACCGGCCATCGGGCGTGCCCGTGCTGGCTACACGGTGACGCGAAGCCAGGCGCGGCTGACAGCCGAGAAGCTTCCGGAGATGGATAAGGCTACCGGGTTTGCAAAGGCGTTTATGCTTGATGGCAAGGTGCCCGAGGTCGGCGCGCGTCTCAAACAAACGGAATTTGCCGCAACCCTCGAACATCTGGCCCATGCCGGCCTTGAGGATTTCTATCGCGGTGACGTCGGTCGCGAAATCGCCGCCGACCTCGATCGCATCGGGAGCTCGGTGACCCGCGACGACATGGAAAAATATCGCGCGACCGTCGCCGAACCGCTCAGCGTCACGATCCAGGCCGGCACGCTCTACAATTCGCCGCCGCCGACGCAAGGCCTTGCTTCTCTCATGATCCTTGCGCTGTTCGATCGGCTGCGGGTCGCGCAAGCGGAAAGTTTCGAGCATATCCACGGTATCGTCGAGGCGACAAAGCGCGCGTTCCGCGTTCGTGATCGCGTCATCACCGATCCCGGCAAGATCAGCGGCGATCTCGACCGATACCTGTCATCCAGTTTCATTGACGCAGAGGCTTCGAAGATCGATGCCCGTAAGGCGGCGCGCTGGCCTGCGCCTTACGGCGAAGGCGATACGATCTGGATGGGTGCGGCAGACGCGAGCGGCCTGGTCGTCTCCTATATCCAGTCCCTCTATTGGGAGTTCGGCTCCGGCTGCGTGCTGCCGGCAACCGGCATCCTCATGCAGAACCGCGGCGCCAGTTTTTCGCTTGATCCGAAATCGCTGAATGCGCTCTCGCCTGGCCGCCTTCCGTTTCACACGTTGAACCCGGCGATCGCCGCGCTCAAGGATGGACGCTTCATCGCCTACGGAACCATGGGCGGTGATGGCCAACCGCAAAATCAGGCGGCGGTTTTTACGCGCTACGTCAATTTTCGGCAGCCACTCGACAAGGCGCTCGATGCACCGCGTTGGCTGCTCGGCCGCACCTGGGGTTCGACGCACACCAACCTGCGGATGGAATCGCGCTTCGACGGCAATCTGGTCGATCGACTGCTATCGGCGGGTCACGACGTCGCTGTTCTCGATGATGCCTATTCCGACACGATGGGACATACCGGCGCGGTAATTCTGCATCACGACGGCATCCTGGAAGGCGGGCATGATCCTCGCGCCGACGGCGGCGCTGCCGGCGTTTGACTGCAATATTTACGCAAAAACTATTGCAACAAAGTAACACGTCACGTTTAGGCCGCAGTCCGTGTTATGGTCCCCGCATGCTTCGCATTTTTTTCGTCACACTCGCCACGCTCTTCATCGCCGCACCGGCCCTGGCGCATCCGCACGTCTGGGTGACCATGCGCACTGAACTGGTCTACGCGCCCGACGGACGAATCACCGGCATTCGTCACGCATGGTCGTTCGACGACATGTTCTCGACATTTGCCATCCAGGGGCTGGACAGCAAAGAGAAAGGCAAGTTCACCCGCGAGGAACTTGCCCCGCTGGCCAAGGTCAACGTCGAATTGCTGAAGGAATTCGACTATTTCACCTACGCCACCGCAGACGGGAAGAAGGTCGCGCTGACCGATCCCACGGCGGATTACTGGCTCGATTACAATGACCAGGTGCTGACCCTCAATTTTACCCTGCCGCTCAAAACACCGGTCAAGGCGAAGGAACTGAAGATCGATATCTACGATCCGACCATCTTCGTCGACTTCTCCTTTGACAAGCAAAACCCCGCGCGACTTGTCGGCGCGCCGAATTGCAAACTCGACGTGCAGTTGCCGCGCGAAATGACATTCGCCGAGGGCAAGAAACTCAGCGAAATCCCGGCCGACGAGAAAAACACGACGATGGCCTGGGGCGCCCAGTTCGCAAACAAACTTCTGGTGCACTGTCCTTGACGCAGGTCCCGCGACTCCGCCTGACACAATATGTCCTGCTGGTCGCCTGCATTTTGCTTTTTGCCGCTGCGATCGACTGCGCCCTCGCGCAGCCTTTCGGCATGACGCGCGCAGGATCGCCCGCCGAAATCGGCGGCTTCACTGGCTGGATTCTCGCCAAGCAAGCCGAATTCTACCGTACGCTGTCCGGTCTGATCCGCGCCGCCAAGGCTGATGGGAGCGCAGCCTATACGTTGCTCGGCATTTCGTTCCTCTACGGCATTTTTCACGCCGCCGGCCCCGGACACGGCAAGGCGGTGATTTCGTCCTATCTGGTCGCGAATGACGAAACCTGGCGCCGGGGGATCGTGCTGTCGTTTGCATCGGCGATCCTGCAGGCATTCACCGCTGTTGCCGTTGTCGGTATTGCCGCGGCACTTCTCGGCGCGACGGCAAAAGCGATGGGTAACACTGTTCGCGTCATCGAGATTGTCAGTTATGCGCTGATCATGCTGATCGGCTTGCGTCTGCTGTGGGTCAAGGGTCGCGCCTTCCTGCGTTTGTTGCGCGGGGAGCAGCAGGCGCACCATGCGCACGGCCATGACCACGGCCATCATCACCATGCGCATGACCACCACCATGATCATGATCACCATCACGCGCATGACCATGATCACCACCATCACCATGGCCATGCCCATTCGCATGATCATGACCATGAAGACGATGCATCAGCCTGGAGTCACGCGCATGCGCCGGAGCCACAGGAGCTGACGGGCAAGCATTGGCTCAGGCGCGGTCTTGCCGCGATCATCGCGGTTGGCCTGCGGCCGTGTTCAGGCGCGATCATCGTACTTGTGTTCGCTTTGGCCCAAGGGTTGTTCTGGATCGGCGTTGCATCGACCTTTGTCATGGGATTGGGTACGGCGATCACCGTTGCGGCCATCGCGACGTTGGCGGTCGGCGCGCGCGGGCTCGCCGATCGATTTGCCAAGGCGAGGCCCGGCGCCGGCATGCTTCTGCTGCGCGGACTGGAAACCGCGGCAGCGCTCGTCATCGTGTTTTTCGGCGCCGCCCTGCTGACCGGCTACATCGTGAGCGAACGCCTGATGGGCGTTTAGCCGAAATCTTCGTCGCGCAATTCGATCGGCTGACCGTGCGGAGTACGGTCGCTGGCATGGTCCCACGCGTCGCGATAACGATGCAGCGTGTCTTGCGTCGTCACGCCTTTGTCAGCCACGAGCTTCTCCAGCGTATTGAGCCAGTGCAAATAGTATGTCTCGCCGGTGTCTGGGTCGCCGGCCGACTGCGCGCGCTTGATTTCGTCCGCAAGTGCCGCCGCCCATTCTTTCCAGGTGAAGACGCCGCGTTCGTGCAGCGCCAGCGTCATGGCAAAGGCCTGCGCTTCCCAAGGCTCGCGGAACACCGGGCCGTCGGCGTCGCGCGGCACGCCCGGCACGGCAATCGCTGCACGCATGCCTGCGCGAGGGTCCATCGGCATGTCAGGCGCGCTCCAGATAAGGCTCCCACGCGTCGACCGAGACTTTGGTCGTCGGATCGCCGTTCGCGCCCCAGAGCTCGCGCCCATCGAAACGCACGGTGTAGAGCCACTGCGGATTTTCTCCCGCGCCCGTGGCGTTGCTGTCGGGAAACACATGGCAGCCGAGCACGCGTTCGATGGTGCCGACGTGCCCACGCACGTAAGCGGGCAAGCGAGTGTGTGTCGGGGGATTGATATTTTTGGCGCGGACGCGGTCGCCGGGTTTGAATTCGGCTTTCGTATTGGTATCGCGCTCGGTCGGGCCGCCGCGGTGGAGCGTCTTGGCAACGTCGGCTGGTGACAGCACACGCTTGACCGGTTTCGCGGGCCGCAGGCTGTGGCCGGCCTCGATTTCATCGTCCGATGCCAGCCCGCGTTCCTTGATCATCTGCTCGAGCGCCGCAAACCAGATCTGATAGTAGCTCATCGAGAGATATTCGGCGGGCGGCCGATTCTCGCGGGCAAAGCGCGACATATCGATGTTCCATCCGCCAGGCATGCCCATCGCCAGCGTCAATGCAAACGCGCGTTTCTCCCACTCGCCGTGAAACACCGGTTCGCTCGGCTCGGGCGTCACTGGACCAAAGCCGTGCTTGCCGCCCATGTCCTGCGCGCCGTTCATTTCAAATCCTTTGGAGATTTCGGCAGCCCGGTGCCGATCATGGAGTCGCGGGTCACGAGGTCCGCGAGCTTCTCTTCGCTCCAGCCTTCGGTGCCGGCAGGGCGCATCGGTATAACGAGATAGCGGATCTCGGCAGTCGAATCCCAGATACGGATCTCGGTGTCTTTCGGCAGGCTCATGCCGAAATCAGCGAGCACGCCACGCGGATCGGCAACGGCGCGCGAACGATAGGGCGCGGATTTGTACCAGACCGGCGGCAAGCCGAGCACGGGCCATGGGTAACAGGAGCACAGCGTGCACACGACCATATTGTGCAGCTTCGGCGTATTCTCGAGCGCGACAATGTGTTCGCCCTGTCGACCGGCGTAACCAATTTCGGCGATTGCCGGCGTCGCATCTTTCATGAGCCGCGCGCGGTAGGCTGGGTCGGCCCAGGCCTTGGCGACGACGCGTGCGCCATTGCGCGGTCCGACTTTCTTTTCATAGGTCTCGATCAAGAGGTCGAGCGCAGCCGGATCGACGTAACCTTTCTCGGTCAGCACCGTTTCCAGGGCGCGTACACGCAACTGGGTTTCCGAAAGCTCGGAATGATCGTGATCGTGATGGTGGTCGTGATCGTGGTCGTGGTCATGCCCGGACATGCCCTCAATATAAGCAAAAGGTCCGCCTTTGTGCCATCATCGGCGCTATGACTTTTGCGCATATGACGGCGGTTGCTGACCGCATTGACCGCATCACATCGGCTCTGGGCCGCGCCGTCGCATGGCTGGCGCTGGTGGTGGTTTTGCTGCAGTTCGCGCTGGTGATCGTGCGCTACCTGTTCGGACTCGGATCCGTCTGGCTCACCGAAACGGTGGTTTACGCGCACGCCACGGTATTCATGCTGGCGGCAGCGTGGACGCTGCAAGTCGGTGGCCATGTGCGCGTCGATATATTTTATGCGGACGCCTCCGCGCGTACCAAAGCGCTGATCGATCTGGTTGGTGCCCTGGTTCTCCTGCTGCCGTTCATGATCGTGTTGATCTGGTTATCGGTTCCCTACGCGGCACGGTCCTGGTCGATCCTTGAGCGTTCGCAGGAAGCGAGCGGTCTACCGCTGGTTTTCCTGCTCAAGACGCTGATCCCGCTCTTTGCGCTGTTGATGGCACTGCAGGGGATCGCGCAGGCGATCCGCGCCGCGGCGGTGCTGGCGAGGAACCGCTGATGCCGCTCGCCGAGGTTCTCGCAATCCTGATGGTGCTCGTCGTCATCGCTGCACTGATGGCGGGCTATCAGGTTGCGCTGACGCTCGCTGGCGTGTCGCTGATCTTCGCGCTTATCGGCGATGCCGTTGGCGTCATGCGCTTCGCCATTATCGGAGCGCTACCGCAGCGGATCTTCGGCGTCATGACCAACGAGGTCCTGCTCGCAATTCCATTGTTCATTTTCATGGGCGTGATGCTCGAACGCTCGCGGATCGCCGAAGATTTGCTGGAAACGATGGGACGCCTCTTCGGTACATTGCGCGGCGGGCTTGGAATTTCCGCGGTTATCGTCGGAACGCTGCTTGCTGCCGCCAAAGGTGTGGTCGGTGCGACGACGGTGACGATGGGTTTGATCATGCTGCCGGCGATGATTCGCTTCGGCTACGACCCGCGGCTTGCAGCAGGCACGGTTGCCGCAACCGCAACGCTCGCGCAGATATTTCCGCCGGCCACCGTACTGGTTCTTCTCGGCGACCAACTGGGCAATGCCTATCAGGCCGCACAGCTTTCGAAAGGCGTCTTTGCTCCGCGTTCGATTACGGTGAGCGATCTTTTTGCCGGCGCGCTGGTGCCCGCGCTTACCCTGGTTTTGCTGTATCTGCTGTTTCTCATTGCGGTTGCGATTTTCTGGCCAAAAGCTTCGCCGGCGCTGCCGCCGGATCCGAAAGCGGCGCGCGGATTTGCAATGGCGCGGCGCCTTGCTGAAGTACTTGTTGCACCCCTTGTACTGATCGTCGCCGTGCTGGGCTCGATCCTTGGCGGCATCGCCACGCCGACCGAAGCGGCATCAATCGGTGCGGTCGGTGCGATTTTGCTCGCGGCACGCAAGAGCGCAATCACGCCGCTGCTGAGACCGGTCTGCGAGACGACGGCGCAGATCGTCAGCATGATTTTCCTGATCCTGATCGGCGCGACGATGTTCAGTCTCGTTTTCCGTGCACTCGGCGGTGACGAGATGGTGCATCGCGCCCTGTCAAATCTGCCGGGCGGTGCGGCCGGTGCGGTACTGGCCGTCATGCTGGCGATGTTCCTGCTTGGCTTCGTGATGGATGCCTTCGAGATCATCTTCGTCGTGATCCCGATCGTCGCACCGACACTGCTGGCCATGCCGGGCGTCGATCCGGTCTGGCTCGGCATCATGATGGCGGTCAACCTGCAGACCTCGTATATGCATCCGCCGCTTGGGCCGACCTTGTTTTTTCTGCGCGCCGTCGCGCCGCCGCAGATCACCACGCGGCATATTTACGTGGGTATCATCCCGTTCGTGCTGATCCAGCTATTCGCGCTCGTGGTGCTCTGGTTCGCGCCGGGGCTCGCAACCGCGTTGCCGCATTCGCTTTACGGCCACTAGGACCAAAGCTTCTCGACGAGAATCCAGAGCCACACGGCTGCTGCCGACAGCAGCGAGAGGCCGACCGCGGCCGAGCCCATGTCCTTGACGCGTTTGATTACGGGATCGTCGTCGCGCGTAACGCGGTCACACAGCTTCTCGATTGCCGTGTTGAGCAGCTCGACGATCATGATGAAAATGATCACGCCGATGAGCGCGAACCGTTCGCCGACGTCCGCCGTCAGGAAAAAAGCGAGCGGCACGCCGATGACGAGAACAATGATTTCCTGCCGGAAGGCTTCTTCCGTTTGCGTCACCGCAACCAGGCCATTCCAGCTGTTGATTGCCGCCTGCCACAGTCTGTTCAAGCCACCCATCCCGAAAGTTGACCGGGGCAAAATAGGCGGCCTGAGATTCATAGTCTATTCATGTGGTTGCCGCGCATGTGTATAAGGTTACGGCATGAAAGCCGCGGATATGTTCAGCCTCAAAGGCAAGGTGGCGCTGGTGACCGGCGCGTCCAGCGGTCTTGGCACGCAGTTCGCCAAAGCGCTGGCCGACAACGGCGCCGCCGTCGTGCTGGTGGCGCGGCGGGCTGAGCGCCTCAAGGCGCTCAAGGGGGAGATCGAAGGCAAGGGCGGCAAAGCGATCGCCATCGAGGCCGATGTCACCGACCGCGCGGCGATGACGCGCGCTTTCGATTCCGCGGAGAAAGCCTTCGGCACCGTGACGATTCTCGTCAACAATGCTGGCATCGCGCATGGCGGCCGGGCGGTTGAAATGGCGCCGGAAGAATGGCGCCGGGTGCTCTCGACCAATCTCGACTCCGTCTTTTTCTGGGCGCAGGAAGCCGCGCGTCGCATCCTTGCGGCAAACAAACAAGGCGTGATCGTCAACATTGCGTCGGTGCTTGGGCTTGCAGTCTCGAAAGGGGCCGTCGCCTATGCCACGGCCAAGGCCGGCGTCGTGCAGGTCACCAAGGCATTGGCAGTCGAGCTCGCGTTCAAGGGCGTGCGGGTCAATGCCATCGCGCCGGGCTGGTTCATTACCGAGATGAACGACGAATACCTGACGGGCGAGGCCGGCGCTGCCATCAAGCGCGAGATTCCGATGGGACGTTTTGGCAATCCGGGCGACCTCGACGGCGCGTTGCTGCTGCTCACCTCCGACGCTGGCAGCTACATTACCGGCGCGACGATAGTCGTCGACGGCGGCCAGGTGATTCAGATCAAGGGGTAAGTATGGACTTCACGCTCTCGCCCGAAATCGAAGACCTCCGGTTGCGCGTACGCGCATTTGTCGAAGAACATGTTCTGCCGCTCGAGGCCGACCCGGAAAATTTCTCCGAGCACGAGAACATCCCTGAAGCGAGGTTGGCGAAAGTTCGCGAAAAGGCGAAGAAGGCTGGCTTGTGGGCCCCACAGTCGCCGAAGGAGTTCGGTGGCATGGACCTGCCGATTGTGGCTTGGGCGGCTATTTACGAAGAGGCCGCGCGCTCGATTTTCGGGCCGCTTGCGTTCAATTGCATGGCGCCCGACGACGGCAACATGAACGTGCTCAAGCTGGTCGGCACGCGCGAACAGAAGGAAAAGTGGCTGAGACCGATCGTCGAAGGAAAAGTCCGTTCGACGTTCACGATGACCGAGCCTGCGCCAGGCGGCGGCTCCGATCCTTCGATGATCAGGACGCGCGCCGAGAAAAAAGGCGACCGCTACATCATCAAGGGACGCAAGTGGTTCGCAACGGGTGCCCAAGGGGCCGCGCATTTCATCCTTCTCGCGCGCACCAGTGACGACAAGCGGCGGGGATTGACGGCATTCCTGTTTCACAAGGACCAGCCCGGCTGGCGAATCGTGCGCCGCATTCCAATCATGGGGCCGCATGAGCACGGCGGCCATTGCGAGCTCGAATTCGACGGACTGGAAATTCCCTCCGAAAACATTCTGCTGAACGAGGGCGACGGACTGAAGATCACGCAGATCCGGCTCGGGCCCGCGCGGTTGACCCACTGCATGCGCTGGCTGGGCCAGTCGAAACGCTGCATGGAAATCGCGCAGGCCTACGTCGCGGAGCGCGAAGGTTTCGGCGTGAAGCTGGGCGATCGGGAAAGCGTGCAGATCAAGCTGGGTGAAGTAGCGCAGCAGATTCAAATCGGCCGGTTGCTGACCATGCATGCTGCCTGGATGCTCGACCAGGGCGGCCGCGCGCGTAAGGAAGTCTCGATGGCGAAAGTTCAGGTCGCCGACACGCTGCACAAGGCTGCTGATGTGGCGATCCAGCTGCAGGGCGCCCGGGGCTTCTCGCAGGATTCCATCGCTCAGTGGATCTACCGCGCAGCGCGTGCCGCGCGACTGGTCGATGGCGCGTCCGAAGTGCACATGATGGTGCTTGCGCGCTTCATGCGGGAAGAGGGGCGGGACTTCTGGCAGTGGGGTCCGGGCGAGGGACGGCGGAACGAACGTTGACGCCTACTTCGCTTTGCGCAGCGAGTCGACTTCCTGGCGCGCCGACTTGATCAGATATTGCACATCCGAACCCGCGATCACGAAGCGCGCGCCGAGTTTTACAAGCTCACTTACGTGGTCGACATCGCCGCGAATTCCGCCGACGCCGAGAATCTTGCCGTGCGCCTTGCACGCTTTCGCCGTGGTCTCATAAGCGGCCCGCAATTTCGGATTTTTCAGCTCGCCGGGAATGCCCATGGCGGTGCACAGATCGTTTGAGCCGATCAGCAACACGTCTATCCCGGCCAATGCAGCGATGGCGTCGGCGTTGGCAATGCCCTCCGGCGTCTCCAGCATGGCAATGAGCGATGTCGCGGCGTTTCCCTGTTTGTTGACCTCGCCGAGGGGGACTTGACGATAGCCTTGCAGCGGACCGGCGCCGGCGACCGAGCGTTCGCCCAACGGCGGAAAGCGGCAAGCGCGCACAAATGCTTCGGCTTCAGTGCGCGTGCTCACATTCGGGCAGATGATGCCGAGCGCACCGGCATCGAGCAGGCGTGCCGCATCGTCGAACTGGTGACCGGCGATACGCACCAGCGGCGTGACCCCGATCGGCAGGGCAGCGACGCAGATCTGCGCCGTGTCATCGAGCGAGATCGTGCAATGCTCCATATCGACGTAGAAGGCATCGAAGCCGCACGCGTCCGCGATCATTGCGATGTCGGCGGTACGGGCAAGCCGTGTCGCCATGCACAATGCGACCTCCCCGCGCGCAAGCTTTTCCTGCATGCGGTTTGCGAAGGCCACGGCGGAGCGCTCAGTTACGATAGCTCGTGTCGAACTTGTCGAGAACGCGCAGATAGGCCGCCCAGTCATGGCTGCCGCGACCGGCATCGTGGTGTTCGTACTGCTCCGCGGTCTTGGCGCAAACCGCGTCGGAAATTTCGATCAGCTCTTTCCCGGTCGCTTCCAGCTTGAGCTGGATGTCGGCGGCATCAATCAGGTGCTTCATCAACACAAAGGCATCGCGCGCGCTCTTGCCGACGGTAAGCAGGCCGTGATTGTGCATGATCATCGCGCGGTTTTGTCCGAGATCCCGGTTGAGACGTTCGCGCTCTTCGAGGTCTTCGGTGATGCCCTCATAGGCGTGGTAACCGATGCGCTTATAGAAACGAACCGCCTGCTGCGACACCATGCGGAGACCGCCCTTCAGTCCAGCGATCGCCATGCCGATATTCGTATGAACGTGCATCGCGCAGTTCACGTCCGACCGCGCGCTCAGAACGCCGCCATGCAGCGTGAAGCCTGGCCGGTTGACGCCGGACTTCTCGTCAAGGTCCTCATCCATTGACACCTTGACGAGGTTGGATGCTGTCACCTCGGTGTAGAGCAGGTCATGCTTTTTCATCAGGAATTTGCGCGGCTCACCCGGAACGCGCATGGACGAATGGTTGTAGATGACATCATCCCAACCATAGTGCGCGGTCAGCCGGTAGACGGCCGCAAGATCGACCCGCGCTTCCCACTCTGCTGGAGAAATTTCACCCCGTGAACTTTTGGGAACGCTGGCGAGCTTGTTCATGGGCTTGGTCCTCCGTGAATGCGGGCGGACTCTACCACAACGCTTCTGCTTGGCCAGATCGCTCCGCGTCAGTATAGAGAGTGCCGCAACGAGCGAGTGAAAATGGCCAATCCAATCAAAATTCGCATGGGCGGCTACGGGCCGCCGAGCACCGGTTTCAGCAAATCGTTGAAACTCATCGGCGACAAGCTCGACGCGCAATTCGGCAAAGATGTCTCGATCGAGTACGTCTTCAACATCATGGATCACGGTCACAAGGCCGAGGACATTCTCACACTCGTTGAAGATGGCTCGATGACTCTGGGCTATCAATCGTCGAGCTATTTGACCGATCGCGTGCCGGAACTGGGATTTGTCGATTTGCCGTTTCTGTTTTCCAGCAACGCGCAAGCACGCGGTGCGATGGATGGCGCGCTCGGGGAGTTTCTTGCTCGTAAAACCGAGGAACGCGTCAACTATCGCATCCTCGGTTGGTTCGAGAATGGCTTTCGCCACATCTCAAACAGGCTGCGTCCGATTCATGTGCCGGCGGATATGAAGGGGATGAAGATCCGCGTGTTGCCCAGCGAAATTCACAAACGCACTTTCGAATTGCTCGGCGCGATCGCCATGCGCATGGACCTGACCGAGGCGATCGCCATGATCAAGGCCGGCACGCTGGATGCGCAAGAAAATCCGCTCGCCAATACGGTGACCTACGGCGTGCACAAGTTTCACAAGTTCCACACACTGAGCAATCATTTTTACATTTCACGGCCTATCTTCCTGCATCGGACGTCCTTCGAAAGCTGGCCGCGGGATCTGCAGGGCGCCATGCAGGCAGCGGTGAACGAAGCGGTCGCCTATCAACGCAAGCTTGCGGTTGAAGAGCACGAAGAATCGCGCAAGGCGATCGAAGCGGAAGGTTGCAAGATCAACACACTCACGCCTGCGGAACATGACGCCTTCGTCGCGGCCGTTCAGCCGCTTCTTGCCGATGCGCGCCAGACCTATGGTGAGGCCATGTTTAGAATGGTGCCCAAGCCGTAGGCTGACTGAAAGCTTAACGCGGTTGCTGCAATTCGACGATTTACGCCGCTGAAACGACTCGTGGGGTAAGGAACGACACCTCACCAGACGGCGGCAGTTCGAATGAAGCAAAACCCTCCCATCGCGCTTGCGTTGCGTGGCGTCAGCAAGCGGTTCGACCGTCCCGCGGTCGATGCGCTCGATCTCACGGTTTATGGCGGCGAGTTCTACGTGCTCGTCGGTCCCAACGGCGCCGGCAAGACGACCACCTTGCGGATGGTCGTGGGATTGCTGCGGCCGGATGCCGGTTCGATCTGTATCGAAGGCGTCGATGCACTCGCCGATCCGGTTGCTGCCAAACAGGTCACTGCCTGGCTTTCGGACGAGCCGATGATCTACGACAAGCTGACGCCTTACGAGTATCTTGAGTTTGTCGCGGGCCTGTGGCGCATCGAGCCTGCAACTGCCGAAGCCCGCGCACGGGATCTGATCGGGTGGCTTGGTCTCGAACCGCATGCGCACGAGCGCTGCGAAGGATTTTCCAAAGGCATGCGCCAGAAAGTGGCGCTGGCCGGCGCGCTCGTTCACGATCCGAAGCTCATCATTCTCGACGAACCGTTGACCGGACTTGATGCCGGCACGGCGCGCCAGGTGAAGAACGTGTTGCGCGAGCGCGTACGCGCGGGCGGCACCGTCATCATGACGACGCACATTCTTGAAGTGGCGGAGCGCATGGCTGACCGCATTGGCGTCATCGCCGGCGGACGCCTCATCGCCGAAGGCACGCTCGAGGATCTGCGCCGTCAGACCGGAAAGGGCGCGACAAGCCTGGAAGATACATTTCTCGCGCTCGTCGCCGAAGAAGTGGTTGCCGCGTGAGCCAGCCCGCTTCGCTCACCTGGCTCGCAGGCCACGAATTTCGCCTCGGCTGGCGCGACTGGACCTCCCTGATGACGGCGGGCGGGCGCACGCGGGCCCGTACGGCCACGATCGCGCTGATCGCCTTTGCAGCCTTCATGCACGTCTTCGGGTTCTGGACGGTGGCGAGCTACGCGAATGCCGATCTTGAATCAGAGACTTCGGCGCTGGTCGGTATAACGGGCTCGCTGTTGCTGTCGTGGTCACTGCTTTTGTCGCAGGCGATGGAGTCCGTGACGCGCGCGTTCTATTCGCGCTCCGATCTTGATCTCATTCTCACATCGCCTGCATCCGCGCGAAAAGTATTCGCCGTGCGCATGGGTCGCATCGCGGGCGCGGCTGTCGCCATCGCTGTCCTGCTCGCAGCGCCTTTCATCAACGTGCTGGCCTTTCTCGGCGGGGCCCGCTGGCTGGCCGCCTACGGTGTCGTCGCCGCCATGGGTGCGGTGGCCACGGCAGCAGCTCTGGCGCTCACCATCGCCCTGTTCCGCGTAATCGGCGCCAAACGCACGCGCCTGGTTGCGCAGATCGTGGCGGCGGTCATCGGCGCTGCATTCGTCATCGGCCTGCAGATGGCCGCGATATTTTCGGCCGGCAGTCTGTCACGCTTTGCCGCCCTGCAATCGGACTGGATGCTGTCGCATGCGCCCGATACGCACAGCGCGTTCTGGTGGCCTGCCCGTGCCGTGCTCGGAGATTACGGTGCGCTGGCGGGAGTCATGATGTTCGCTGTCGTCGTGCTTGCGGCGTCGATCGCGCTGTTCTCGCGCAGATTTGGCGAGCATGCCGTGGCAGCGGCAGGTGTCTCGAGCGCGATCGTGCGCCATCGCCGCTGGTCGCTCCGTTTTCGCCGCCGCTCGCCTGCCCGCGTGCTGCGGCACAAGGAATGGACGTTGCTGCTGCGCGATCCGTGGCTGATTTCGCAGACCCTGATGCAGATCCTTTATCTGCTTCCACCCGCGATGCTTCTGTGGGTGACATTCCACGATCACAACGACTCGTTCGTACTCCTGATTCCCGTCGTCGTGATGGCGGCAGGCCAGCTGGCCGGCGGCCTCGCGTGGCTGTCGATTTCCGGCGAAGACGCGCCCGATCTGGTCGCCACCGCGCCTATTGGCTCGCGTCGAATTCTTTGGGCCAAGATCGAAGCGGTCATCGGGATGATCGCATTTGTGTTCGCACCGATCGTGGCGGTGCTGACGCTTGACTCAGTATTTGCCGGGGTTGTTTGCGCGCTCGGAATTCTCTCCGCGGCGGCGGCGGCAACTGCGATACAGCTTTGTTTCCGCGTGCAGGCGCGCCGCAGCCAGTTTCGCCGCAGGCAGACCTCGTCCCGTCTCGCCACCTTCGCCGAAGCCTTTTCATCGATCGCCTGGGCGGCAACCACCGCGCTCGCGGCTTCGGCATCGTGGGCCGCGCTCGGCACCGCTCTCGTGGCATTTGGTGTACTGGGCGCCGTCTGGCTGATCAGCCCATCGCGGGCGTGAGGCGCAGGCGCTGCCGCCCGACCAGGATTCCAACCAAGAGTAAATTGAGAATGTTGGCGCCGATGCCCGTCGCGAACGCCGGCGCATAATAGGCAAAGTGATCGTACAGCAATCCGGCGAGCCAGCCGCCGAGCGCCATTCCAGCGCCGCTGAACAGAAGCAGTGTAGGAATTCGCCATGACGCTTCGGACGCTGGAAACAATTCGCGGAGCGCGAGCACATATGCCGGAATGATTCCGGAAAAGCCGAGTCCGAAGGCGGCGGCGACGGTAAACAGGCCGGCCTCGCTCTGGGTGAAGAGAAACGCCGTCATCGACGCCGCCTGCCACGCCGAGCCGATCAACACGGTGGCGAGGCCGCCGATCCGGTCGGAAATTGCGCCCCAGATCTGCCGGCTCAAGAATGCGGTGCCCAGCAGGACCGACAGCATCAGTGCGCCTACCGAGCCGCTGATGCCGAGATCACTGCAGAACGCGACCAGATGGCCCTGCGGCATTGCCATCGGAACGCAACACAACACCGCGGCGACGCACATGATGCCGAATACGACATTCGGCGACCATCCGAGCACGCGTTTCCCGGCACCGGACTCTGATAGCGTTGCGGGGAAAGCAAGTTCCGGAGGCGCGCGGAAATAGATCAACGCCAGTGGAAGGATCACGACAATTTCGGTGAGCGCGTACCACAGCATGGTCTCGCGCCAGCCGATGGTCGCGATGGCACGCTCGAAGATGGGTGGCCACATTGCGCCGGCGAGGTAGCTTCCGCTCGAGATCAGCGCCAAGGCCGAACCACGCCTGCGATCGAACCAGCGGCTCACGTAAATGTACATCGGCGCATTTATGCCGCCGAGCCCGATCAACCCGATGAACAGTCCGTGGCCGATCCAGAGCGGCCAGGGCGGTCCGAACGTTGAGATCGTCAGGCCGACGGCGATCATCAGCGAGCCGAAGATGACGGTCCACCGCGTGCCGACTTTTTCGGCAATGCGCCCCATCAGGATGCCGCCGAAGCCCGAGCCGAGCCAGGCGAGAGCGCTGGCGAGCGCCGGGATCGAGCGCACGCCATCCACCTCGGCGGCAATGTCCTTGAGCGCGACCGCCGTGATCCACGCGGCGCCGAATGCCATCAGCATCGTGCCGAGCGCCGCGGTGGCAACGGCCCAGGACGCCTTGGTCTCGATCGAGGAGGGCGGGGATTGCAGCATTATGAAGTTCCGGCGCCACCCTTCTGGCAGGCCGCACAGAATTTGACCACCCACATCGGTGTGGGTCTGCCCTGTCTGTTGCATTGCGCCAAACTGCGCGCGGAGGCCCTTCGCGGAAATTTCCTTCTAGACCGCGCGTCAACTACGAAATTGACCGGAAGTCTCCGCGGTATAGCCTAGCCTTTATCCTGAATCCGACGCTTTGCGTCGTGCGGGGCAAGCCTATATGAGAGGGATTGGCGCCCCCCGTACGCCGCGTGACAAGGCAATCCATGCCGCTTCGACCGGTCAGCCTCGAGGATAAATACGACCTTACCCAGTCGCATATATTCGTGACCGGGTATCAGGCGTTGATCCGCGCCTGCCTGATGCAGAAAGAGCTGGATCGTCGCGCCGGCCTCAACACCGCGGGCTTTGTCACGGGCTACCGCGGATCGCCGCTCGGCGGCCTCGATCAGCAATTCATCCGCGCCGCACGCCGGCTTGCCGCGTCCGACATCAAGTTTCAGCCAGGCATCAACGAAGAGCTCGCCGCCACGGCGCTGTGGGGAACCCAGCAGGCCGAACTGCGCGGCGAGGGCAAGTTCAATGGCGTATTCGGCATGTGGTACGGCAAGGGCCCCGGTGTCGATCGCACCGGCGATGCCTTCCGCCACGCGAATCTTGCAGGGTCATCGAAGCATGGCGGCGTCATTGCATTGATGGGCGATGACCACACCGCGGAGTCTTCGACCACCGCGCATCAGTCGGAGTTCCATTTCGTCGACGTGATGATGCCGATCCTCAATCCGGCCGGCGTGCAGGAATTTGCCGATTACGCGCTCTACGGATGGGCGATGTCGCGCTTCAGCGGAGCGTGGGCGGCACTCAAATGCATGCACGAGACGGTGGAATCGACCGGGGTGGTCGATGCAAGTCTCGATCGCATCAATATCATTACGCCGGAAGATTTTCGCATGCCGCCGGGCGGCCTGAATATCCGGTTGACCGATACGTTTCTCGGGCAGGAAGCGCGCCTGCACGATTTCAAGCGCGACGCCATGCTCGCCTTCGTGCGCGCCAACAAGCTCAACAGGATCATCACGACCGGAGGCCGCGCGCCCAAGATCGGCGTCATCACCACCGGCAAAGCGTATCTCGATGTGCGGCAGGCCTTCGACGAGCTCGGGATCGATGAAATCAAGTGCAATGATCTCGGCTTGCGCCTGTTCAAGATCGCCTGCGTGTGGCCGATCGGCCGCCAGGAACTCGCCGAATTCGCGCAGGGACTCGATCTCATCATCGTCGTCGAGGAAAAGCGCTCGCTGATCGAAGTGCAGGTGCGCGAAGAACTTTATGGCACGGCCAACCAGCCGGTCTGCATTGGCAAGAAGGACGAGCAGGGCAATTGGCTGTTCCCGGTCAAGGGCGCGCTCGATCCGAACGACATCGCCATCTGCATCGGCGAGCGGCTGCTGCGCTACGGCACCAATGACGAGCTTGCGGCCAATGTCGCGCGGCTGAAGTCCGCGCAGCGTGCACTTGCCGAGACCGCCGACGTCGCCCAGCGCATCCCTTATTTCTGCTCGGGCTGTCCGCACAATACATCCACGCGGGTGCCCGAAGGCAGCCGCGCCTATGCCGGCATCGGCTGCCACTACATGGCGCAGTGGATGGACCGCAAGACGCTCGGCTACACGCAGATGGGCGGCGAAGGCGCCAACTGGATCGGCGAAGCGCCTTTCTCGAAGCGCGATCACGTTTTCCAGAATCTCGGCGACGGCACCTACAACCACTCCGGCTACCTCGCGATCCGCGCGGCGATCGCCTCCGGGGTGACGATGACCTACAAGATCCTGTTCAACGACGCCGTCGCCATGACAGGCGGCCAGGCGAACGACGGCGGCCTGACGGTGCCGCAGATTGCCGCCCAGGTTGCCGCCGAAGGGGCAAAGCGCGTGGTCGTGGTGACCGACGAGCCCTGGAAATACGCGGACAATACCGAATGGCCGCGCGGACTGACCGTGCATCACCGCGACGAACTCGACACGGTTCAGCGCGAACTGGCGACAGTCCCGGGCGTGAGCGTTCTCATCTACGACCAGACCTGCGCGGCCGAGAAGCGGCGCCGCCGCAAGCGCGGCACGTTCCCGGATCCGGAAAAGCGCGTCGTCATCAATGATCTCGTCTGCGAAGGCTGTGGCGACTGCGGCGTGAAATCGAATTGCGTTTCGGTGCAGCCGCTCGAAACCGAATGGGGTCGCAAGCGCACCATCGACCAGTCGAGCTGCAACAAGGATTACTCCTGCCTCAACGGCTTCTGCCCGTCATTTGTCACCGTGCACGGCGCGCGGCTGAAGGCGGGCGAGCGCACGGCCGAACCGGACAATTGGTCCGCCTTGCCCGCTCCGTCGATACCTTTGATCAATCATCCCTACAGCATCATCGTTACGGGGATCGGCGGCACCGGTGTCGTCACCATTGGCGGAATTCTCGGGATGGCCGCGCATCTTGAAGGCAAGGGCGTCGGTGTCATCGACATGGCCGGTCTCGCGCAGAAGGGTGGCGCTGTCTACAGCCATATCCGCATCGCCAATCGCCCGGAGGACATTCATGCGATCCGTGTCGCGGCGGGTGGCGCCGATCTCGTGATCGGCGGCGATGTGGTCGTCGCGGGCAGCAAAAAAGTTTTGAGCGCGTTCAAGCCGGGCACGAACGTGGTCCTCAACAGCTTCGAATTCATGCCGGGCGATTTCACGCGCAATGCCGATTTCTCGCTGCCGCTCGAACGCATCAAGCGCGCGATCGCGACGGCCGCTGGACACGACCTTCGTCATGTTCTGGACGCGACAAAGATTGCAATCGGCCTTCTCGGCAAGTCGATCGGCGGCAACATGCTGATGATCGGCTACTGCTACCAGATCGGCGCGTTGCCGCTGTCGGCGGAGTCGATCGAAAAGGCGATCGAATTGAACGGCGAGGAAGTGGCGATGAACCTCGCGGCCTTCCGCTACGGCCGCCGTGCCGCCGCCGATCCGGCCGCAATCAAGGCACTGATGAAGCCGCAGCCGGAAGCCGTCAACGACGCGCTCAAGCTTTCCGAATCTTTTGCCGAGACGGTCGATCGTCGCATCGCGTTTCTTACCGACTATCAGAACGCGGCCTATGCACGGCGTTACCGCAACTGGGTCGAGAAGATCCGCGCGGTCGAAGCCGAAAAAGCGCCCGGCCGCTGTGGTCTCGCAGAAGCAGTCGCGCGCTATCTGTTCAAGCTGATGGCCTACAAGGATGAGTACGAAGTCGCGCGGCTTTACACCGATACGACGTTCCTCGATCGCGTGCGGTCGACCTTCGACGGCGAAAAACTGCGCTACGAATTTCACCTGGCGCCGCCGCTGCTGGCGCCGCGCAATCCGGTCACCGGCGAGCCGAAGAAAATGTCGTTTGGCCCGTGGATCCTGAAGCTCTTCGCCGCGCTGGCGAAGTTCAAATTCCTGCGCGGGACGGCGTTCGATCCTTTCGGCTATACGGCCGAGCGGAAAACCGAACGGCGGCTCATCGCCGACTACGAGAAACTGCTGGCCGAATTCGTCGAGCGGCTGACCCCAGACAACCATCAGCTTGCGGTCGGCCTCGCAATGATCCCGGAAAAAATCCGGGGATACGGTCCGGTCAAACAGCGGCATCTGGCCGCTGCCAAGGCCGAGGAAGCCACGCTCCTTGAGCAATTCCGCGCCGGTGCAACGAGCTTCCTGAGGGCCGCGGAATAGCGGTCGCCCGCGTTATAACCAATTAGCTATCATTCGATACTTGACCGCCTTCGGGCGGTGTTTTCATATCGAGACAACAAGATCGTCAAAGACAGACGGCGAGGGGTTTTCGCCACGCTCGCGGGCGTGGACGCATGGGAGGACTGGGCTGTGGCGCCGAATGCCGCCGCTGGCGCGGACACGTTCCCCAAGCTGCTGATCCGGAACGCCCAGCTTTATGGGTTGCGTCCGGCCATGCGGCACAAGGATCTCGGCATCTGGCAGAGCTGGACCTGGCGCGAAGTACTCGAGATCGTACGTGCCTACGCCGTCGGCCTGCACAATCTTGGCGTCAAGCGCGGGGAAACCATTGCCATCGTCGGCGGCAACCGACCGCGACTTTATTGGTCGGTGATGGCCGCGCAGATGCTGGGTGCGGTCCCGGTGCCCGTCTATGCCGATGCGGTGGCCGATGAACTCGCCTTCGTGCTCGCGCACGCCGACGTGCGTTTTGCCGCGGTCGAGGACCAGGAGCAGGTCGACAAGATTCAGTCGGTGATGAGCCGCGTCCCCAGGCTCGAGATGATGGTCTACGACGAAAAACGCGGCCTGCGCGACTACGACCACAGCAGACTACGGTCGATGGAAGATGTGATCGCGGAGGGCCGCAAAGCCCTCGCGGACCCTGCGGTCGCCGCATGGCTCGACAAGGAAATTGAATCCGGCAAGGGATCCGATCCCTCGATCATTCTTTATACGTCGGGCACGACCGGCACTTCGAAAGGTGTCGTCCTCACCGGCGAACGTTCGATCAATGCCGCATCGGATACGGTCACCTTCGACAAGCTCACGGAAACGGACGTGGCGCTCGCGTATCTGCCGCTCGCCTGGGTCGGCGATCACTACCTTAACTACGCACAGGGCCTTGTCTCGGGATTCTGCACCGCCTGTCCGGAAAGCCCTGACACCGCCATGGCCGACCTGCGCGAGATCGGGCCGAGTTTCTATTTCGCGCCGCCGCGCACGCTCGAATTGCTGCTGACGCGCGTGATGATCCGCATGGAGGACGCGGGCGCCATCAAGCGCAGGATGTTTCACTATTTCATCGACGTGGCGCGCCGCTACGGCGAGCCAATCCTGAATGGCGAATCTGTTCCGCTGTCGCGGCGCCTGCTCTATGCGATCGGCAACGTTCTTGTTTATGGGCCCCTGAAGAATGTGCTCGGGTTTTCGCGCGTGCGTGTTGCCTACACCGCCGGCGAGGCGGTCGGACCGGACCTGTTCAGTTTCTATCGCTCGATCGGCCTGAACCTGAAGCAGCTCTATGGGCAGACCGAAGCCTTCCTCTATCTGACGGCCCAGCCGGATGGTGAGATTTATTCGGACACTGTCGGGCCTGCCTGTCCCAACGTGGACATTCGCATTTCCGATGATGGCGAGGTGCAGTTCAAATCGCCGGGCATGTTCTCCGGCTATTTCAAGGACGACGCCAAGACCGCCGAGGTGATGACGCCCGACGGCTACGTCAAGACGGGCGATGCGGGATTTTTCGACGAGAAAACCGGCCACCTCAAGATCATCGACCGCACCAAGGATGTGGGGAAACTCACCGACGGAACGATGTTTCCGCCGAAATACATCGAGAACAAACTCAAGTTCTATCCCAACATTCGCGAGGCTGTGGCGATTGGCGACAAGCACGATTTCGTCACCGTGATGCTCAATATCGATCTCACGGCGGTGGGGAGCTGGGCCGAGCGCAACAACGTCGTCTATGCTTCGTACCAGGAACTCGCCGGCCATCCGCTCGTCTATGACATGCTCGAAAAGCATGTCGCCGAGGTGAACCGCTCGCTCGCGGCCGACAAGGTGATGGCCGGTGCGCAGATCAAACGCTTTCTGATCCTGCACAAGGAGCTCGACCCCGACGACGGCGAGATTACGCGTACGCTGAAAGTCCGCCGCGGCTTCATCGCCGACCGCTATTCGCCGCTGATCAAGGCGCTCTACGACGGATCGAGCGAGGCCGATATTTCGACCGAGGTCACTTTCGAGGATGGCCGCAAGGGCACCCTCAGCGCGCGCGTGAAGATCCGCGACATGAAGACCGAGCCCGCTTCCGCCATGGGGAAGGCGGCATGAGGGCCGCGGGCGGACCGGACGTTGCGGTCGGCGATGTGCTTCTGTCAGTCGAAAACGTTTCGCTGTCCTTCGGTGGGGTGAAGGCCGTCAGTGACGTCTCGTTCGATATCCGCAAAGGGGAGATCCGCGCCATCATCGGCCCGAACGGCGCCGGCAAGACCTCGATGCTCAACGTGATCAACGGCTTCTATCAGCCGCAGAAGGGCCGCATCACGTTCAAGGGGCAGACGCGGGCGAAGATGCGCCCGCACGACGCAGCCTATGGCGGCATCGCGCGCACGTTCCAGAACGTCGCGCTGTTTCGTGGCATGACCGCGCTGGACAACATCATGGCTGGTCGCACGCTGAAGATGCACGCCAGCTTCTTCTGGCAACTGCTGCGATATGGTCCGGCCCTGCGCGAGGAGGTCGAGCATCGGCAGCGCGTCGAGGAGATCATCGACTTCCTGAAGATCCAGGAGATCCGTCGCGTTCCGGTCGGCCGGTTGCCCTATGGCCTGCAGAAGCGGGTGGAGCTCGGTCGCGCGCTGGCGATGGAGCCCGAATTGCTTCTGCTCGACGAACCGATGGCCGGGATGAACCTCGAAGAAAAAGAAGACATGTCGCGTTTCGTGCTCGACGTGAACGATCACTACGGCACCACGATCGCGCTGATCGAGCACGATATGGGCGTGGTAATGGACCTGTCGGATCGTGTGGTGGTGCTCGATCACGGCAACAAGATCGCGGACGGGACACCGGACGAAGTCAAACGCAATCAGGCGGTGATCGACGCCTATCTTGGCGTTGCACATTGAGGACGCATGGATCTGCTCTACAAAATCTTCGTTGATCCATTCCTGCAGATGGGCACTGCACCGGACCTGCTGGTGCAGACGCTCTGGGAAGGCCTCGTTGCCGGCGTCCTTTATTCTCTGATTGCGCTCGGTTTTGTGCTGATCTTCAAGGCGTCCGGCGTGTTCAATTTCGCGCAAGGCATCATGGTGGTCTTCGCCGCGCTCACCCTTGTGGGCCTGCACGAGCACGGGATTCCGGCTTACCTGGCGCTCGCACTGACGATTCTGGTCATGCTGGGCCTCGCCTTTGCCGTCGAGCGCCTGATCCTGCGACCGCTCGTCAACCAGCCTGACATCATCTTGTTCATGGCGACGTTCGGCCTGACCTATTTCCTCATTGGATTTGGTGAGCTGATATTCGGTGGCGAGACGAAAATAATGATTGCCAACCAGCTGGGGCTTCCGCGCGGTGCAATCGATCTCAAGTTTGCCGGAGGTTTCGTCTCGATCCAGAAAATCGATGTGGCGGCAGCGATCATTGCCTCGATAATGGTCGCCGGCCTGGCGATATTCTTTCAGCGCACGCGCATCGGGCGCGCGCTGCGAGCGGTCGCCGACAGTCACCGCGCGGCGCTGTCGGTCGGGATTTCGCTTGAGCAGATCTGGGTCATTGTCTGGTTTGCCGCTGGCCTCGTCGCGTTGACGACCGGCATCATGTGGGGCGCACGATCCGACGTTTCGTTCGCGCTCGATGTGATTGCGCTGAAAGCACTGCCGGTGCTTATCCTCGGCGGGTTGACCTCGATTCCCGGCGCCATTGTCGGCGGGCTGATCATCGGCATTGGCGAGAAGCTGGGCGAGTTCTACTGGGGCCCGCTGATGGGAAGCGGCATCGAATCCTGGTTCGCCTATGTCATCGCGCTCATCTTTCTTTTGTTTCGTCCGCAAGGCCTGTTCGGCGAGCGGATTATCGAGCGGATCTGATCATGCTTTACCGCGAGGCCGGTCAATTCAAGTCAAACTACGCGGCCGATGTCGCGATCTTCCCGATTCTGCAAGATCGGATCGGGCTTGCCGTTATCCTGTTTATCGCCGCGGTGATCATTCCCTGGTTCGGCAGCACGTTCCTGATCCAGGCTGTGATGATTCCGTTTCTGATTTTCTCGCTCGCGGCCATCGGACTGAATTTGCTGACCGGTTATACCGGCCTGCTTTCGCTTGGAACGGGCGCTTTCATGGGTGTCGGCGCCTATGCCTGTTACAAACTTACGACTTACTTCCCCAATGTGAACATCATCATCTGGATCGCTGTGTCAGGGTTCTTCTCGGCGGCGATTGGCGTTCTGTTCGGGTTGCCCTCGCTGAGGATCAAGGGATTCTATCTGGCGGTGGCGACGCTCGCCGCGCAATTCTTCCTGTCCTGGTGTTTCATCCGCCAGCCCTGGTTCTACAACTACAATGTGTCCGGCGCGATCGAGGTGCCGACGCGCTCGCTCTTTGGAGTGCCGGTTACCGGCGCGACGGCAACGGAAACGACGCGTTATTTCGTTGTGCTCGGTTTCGTTGTCGTCATGACGTGGATTGCGTCAAATCTCGTACACGGTCGCATCGGACGAATGTGGATGGCGGTGCGAGACATGGACCTCGCGGCGGAACTCACCGGCATACGTCTTCTGCCGACCAAGCTCCTGGCCTTTGCGACATCGTCGTTCTACTGCGGAGTTGCCGGGGCGCTGCTGGTTTTCCTCTGGTACGGGGGCGCGGAACCAGCCGTGTTCGACGTCAACCTGAGCTTCTTCATTCTTTTCATGGTGATTATCGGCGGGCTCGGCAGTCTGACCGGTTCGTTCTTCGGCGCCGCGCTCATCTTCATCATGCCGATTGTGCTGCGCTACTTGCCGCCCAAGCTCGGCATCCCGGTTCACCCTGCGACAGTTGAGCACATTCAGTACATGGTCATCGGTGCGCTCATCATTCTCTTTCTGATCGCGGAGCCGGCGGGTCTTGCCCGGTTGTGGCAGATTGGCAAGCAGAAATTGAGGGTGTGGCCTTTCCCTTACTGACGAGGCACAATCACACCCAACACCCCGGAATACGGGGACGGCGGCGGCGCTAAGCCCGTGGCCGAGGAACAACTGGCGGCAAGCCCGCCCGGAGAAACGAGAGGGAGGAATACAAGATGCGATTGTACCGTGGTCTGCTCGGGACCGCTTTTGCGGTTGTCGCCGGGTTGTCGTTCGCACCAGTCACGGCGAGCGCGGCAGACAGTATTTTCGTTCCATTGCTGTCGTATCGTACTGGACCGTTCGCGGTTTCCGGCGCGCCGATCATGAACGGCATGGCCGACTACCTCAACATGCTCAACGAGCGTGATGGCGGCATCGGTGGCGTGAAGCTGCTCGTCGAGGAATGCGAAACCGGGTACGACACCAAGAAGGGTGTCGAATGCTACGAGCAAGTGAAATCGAAGAATCCGGTCGTGATCAATCCGTATTCGACCGGCATCACACTGCAGGTCATCCCGAAAGCCGCGGTCGACAAGATTCCGATCCTGTCGATGGCCTATGGCCTCTCCGCGTCCGCGGACGGCACCACGTTCCCGTGGATCTTCAATCCGCCGGCGACGTATTGGGATGGCGCTTCGATGTTCATCCGCTACATCGGCGGCAAGGAAGGCGGCCTCGACAAGCTTAAGGGCAAGAAGATCGGCCTGATCTACCTCGATGCGCCCTACGGCAAGGAGCCGATCCCGCTGCTCGAGGCGCTCGCCAAGGACTACGGATTCGAGCTCAAGCTCTATCCGGTGCCCGCGGCCGAAATGCAGAACCAGTCCTCGCAGTGGCTGAATATCCGCCGCGACCGTCCGGACTGGATCTACATCCAGGGCTTCGGCACGATGAATCCGACCGCCGTGAAAGAGGCGGTGAAGAACAACTACCCGATGGACCACCTGATCGGTAACTGGTGGGCGGGCAGCGACGACGACGCGCGTCCCGCCGGCGAAGGTGCCAAAGGCTATCTGTCACTCGACTTCAACCAGGTCGGCACCAACTTCCCGGTCATCAAGGACATCCAGAAACACATCATCGACACGGGCAAGACGCAGACACCGAAGGATAAGGTGGGCGAGAACTTCTACAATCGCGGCGTGCTCAACTCGATCATCATCGCGGAAGCGATCCGCAACGCGCAGAAGATCACCGGCAAGAAAGTGATCAACGGCGAAGATATGCGTCGTGGCCTCGAGACCCTGAACATCACCGAGGCACGCCTGAAAGAAATCGGCGCTGAGGGCTTTGCTGCGCCGATGAAGGTCGCTTGCGAGGACCACAACGGTCACAACTCGGCCTATATGGCGAAGTGGGACGGCACCAAGTGGACACAAGGGTCCGACTGGATCGCCCCGCTCAAGACGAAGGTTCGTCCATTGATCGAATCGGCAGCGAAGGACTATTCCACCGCCAACGCGGGCTGGCCCAAGCGCACCGAGCCCTGCGACAAGTCATCGTAAGCAACGGAAATTCCCTCTCCCCGCCGTCACGGCGGGGAGAGGCCTTTTGAGTGGAGCGGCCATGTCGGCGGCAACACAGGCGAAAGCTGCAGCGTCCGCCGCTGCGCAGACGATCCTTACAGTCAACAATATCGAGGTCATCTACGACCACGTTATTCTTGTCCTCAAGGGCGTTTCGCTTGACGTGCCGAAAGGCGGGATAGTCGCGCTGCTCGGCGCCAATGGCGCCGGCAAGACGACGACATTGAAAGCGATTTCGAATTTGCTGCATGCCGAACGGGGCGATGTCACCAAAGGCTCGATCCTGTTCGAAGGGGCGGAGGTGCAGGACCTCACGCCGAACGAACTTGTGCGGCGCGGCTGCATCCAGGTGATGGAGGGGCGGCAGTGCTTTGCGCACCTGACCATCGAGGAAAATCTGCTCACCGGCGCCTTTACGCGCCGCGATGGAAACTCCGCGATCAAGCGTGATCTCGATCTGGTCTATTCGTACTTTCCCAAGCTCAACGAGCGGAAGCATTCGCTGGCGGGCTATACCTCGGGCGGAGAGCAACAGATGTGCGCGATCGGCCGCGCGCTGATGTCGCGTCCGAAGATGATCCTGCTCGATGAACCATCGATGGGTCTGGCGCCGCAGATCGTCGAGGAAATCTTCGAGATCGTGAAGGACCTCAACGAAAAGGAAGGCGTCTCATTTCTGTTGGCCGAGCAGAACACGCATATGGCGCTGCGTTTTGCCCGCTATGGTTACATTCTTGAAAACGGTCGGGTCGTGATGGACGGTGAAGCGAAAACGCTCGCCGAAAACGAGGACGTGAAGGAATTCTACCTCGGTATTTCCGAAGGCCGGCGCAAGTCGTTCCGCGAGGGCAAGCACTACCGCCGTCGCAAGAGGTGGCTGGCCTAGGCCATGCCGGAATATTACGACGCTCTGGAAACCCGGGATGCCGCCGTGCGCGAGCGCGAGCAATTCGCGCGCCTGAGCGCGATCATTGCCCGCGCCATGAGTGCGCCCGGTTGGTCCAGGCATCTCGCAGGCGTTGATCCGAAATCGGTCACGTCGCGCGCCGCGCTGGCGAAGCTGCCGGTCCTGCACAAATCGGATATTTCGGCGCTGCAGAAGCAAAACCCGCCGTTCGGCGGCCTCAACGTGACCGCGCCGGGCAAGGTCAGGCGTCTGCTGATGTCCCCGGGGCCGATCTTCGAGCCCGAAGGCGAGGGGGAAGACTGGTACGGCGCAGCGCGCGCTGTCTACGCCGCGGGATTTCGCGCCGGCGGTATCGTGCACAATTCCTTCGCCTATCACCTCACGCCCGGTGGATTTATTCTCGAATCGGGCGCGCGTGCGCTCGGCTGTTCGGTCATTCCCGGTGGCGTCGGCAATACCGAGCAGCAGCTTGATGCCATCGCCCACTACAGGCCGTCCGGTTATTTCGGTACGCCTGATTTTCTGAAAATCCTCCTCGACACCGCAGCGACCTCCGGCAAGGACGCTTCATCCATCAAGCGTGGGCTTGTCTCGGCAGCCGCGCTTCCAGCTTCGCTTCGCGAGGAACTCGGCCGCCGCGGGGTTGCTGTCCTGCAGTGCTATGCGACGGCCGAACTTGGCGTGATCGCTTATGAAAGCGAGCCGCCTGAAGGGATGATTGTCAATGAAAGCGTGATTGTCGAAATTGTCCGGCCCGGCACGGGCGATCCCGTACCTGATGGCGAAGTGGGTGAAGTCGTCGTGACCTCCTTCAATCCGGACTATCCGATGATCCGGCTCGGCACTGGCGACCTATCCGCGCTGATGCCGGGCACCTCCGCGTGCGGGCGCACCAATCTCCGCATCAAAGGCTGGATGGGGCGCGCCGATCAAACCGCCAAGGTCAAAGGCATGTTCGTGCATCCGAAGCAGATTGCTGAACTTGCCGCGCGTCATCCCGAGCTCAAGCGTATGCGTCTCGTCGTGGGCCGGGAAGGCGAGCAGGACACGATGACCTTGCTCGCGGAAAGCCCGGCGTCGGATGCGGCGCTGGAGCGCGCCATCGCCGCCAGCCTGCAGTCGGTCACAAAGCTCAAAGGCGCCGTGAAGTTGGTC
Organism: uncultured Alphaproteobacteria bacterium; assembly: GCA_963707615.1. Lineage (GTDB taxonomy): Bacteria > Pseudomonadota > Alphaproteobacteria > Rhizobiales > Xanthobacteraceae > Pseudolabrys. Next base: position 973,254 of record CAVPQT010000003.1, on the reverse strand, counting down.
GCGCCAGGATCGTTGCCGAACGACGGCAAGATCATCGCCGACGAGCGCAAACTATGAGTCCGGACAGCGTTCCGGCGACCGGTCGCATCGGGGTCCTGCTGGTCAATCTCGGCACGCCGGACTCGACCGGCTACTTTGCCATGCGGCGTTATCTGAAAGAGTTTCTCTCCGATCGCCGGGTCATCGAGGAAAATCGGCTGAAATGGTGGCTGGTCCTCAACCTGATCATTCTGACGGTGCGGCCCGGCCGTAAGGGACGCGATTACGACAAGATCTGGAACAAGGAACGCAACGAATCGCCGCTCAAGACGATCACGCGCTCGCAGTCCGACAAGCTCGAGGAAATCATGGACAAGCTCGACAGGCATGTGCGTGTCGATTGGGCCATGCGTTACGGCAATCCGTCGATCCGCTCGCGTCTCGAGGCGCTGGCGGCACAGGATTGCGGACGGATTCTCATTGTGCCGCTTTATCCTCAATATGCGGCGGCCACCACCGCGACGGTCTGCGATGAGGTGTTCCGCTCACTCAGCACGATGCGTTTCCAGCCGACGCTGCGCGTCGCCGCACCCTATTACGCCGAGCCGGCCTATATCGACGCACTGGCCAGTTCGCTCAACGCGGCGGTGGCAAAACTGAACTTCAAGCCTGAGGTGATCGTCGCCTCCTATCACGGCATGCCGGAAGAGTATGTCGAAAAGGGCGATCCTTATCTCCAGCATTGCGCGGAAACGACGACGCTTCTGCGCAGGAAGCTCAAGCTTGATGATGAGCGTCTGATCATAACGTTTCAGTCGCGCTTCGGCACGGCCGAGTGGATCAAGCCCTATACCGACGCGACCGTGAGATCCCTGGCGGAGCGCGGTGTGAAAGATATCGCCGTGATCACGCCCGGATTTGCGTCCGACTGCCTCGAGACGCTTGAAGAGATCGCCATGGAAAATGCCGAGATCTTCCGGCACGCGGGCGGCAAAAACTTTGCCGCCATTCCTTGCCTGAACGATTCGCCCGGCGGCATGGCGGTGATCCGCGATATCGTCACACGCGAGCTGAAGGGCTGGCTGCTGAGCAAATCCTGATCACTTGTCGCCAAGCAGGCGGCGCAGTTCGGCGCGCAGCTCAGGCGCGATGTCGTTGCGCTCAAGCCCGTAAGCAATGTTGGCCGCGAGGAAACCGATCTTCGAACCGCAGTCGAAGCTGCGACCTTCGAATTCAAGGCCATAAAACGGCTGCGAGCGTGACAGCGCAAGCATGGCGTCGGTGAGCTGGATTTCGCCGCCCGCGCCGGCCGCCTGTTTTTCCAGAAGTTCGAAGATCTGCGGCTGCAGGATGTAGCGGCCGGTGATCGTCAGGTCGGACGGTGCTTCGCTGGCTTTCGGCTTCTCGACCATTTTGGTGATCGCGAAAGCCTTGCCCTTACGTTCGCCGACGCCGACGACGCCGTACATGTGCACGCGCTCCTTCGGCACCTTCTCGACCGCAAGGATATTGGCGTTGCTGTCTAACCCTTTCGCGGCATCGATCATCTGCGCGAGACAGCCGCGGCTGTGCTGGACAAGCACGTCGGGCAGGAGCAGCGCAAAAGGTTCGTGACCGACGAGCTCGCGTGCGCACCACACTGCATGTCCGAGACCGAGCGGCGACTGCTGGCGGGTGAAGCTGACCGTTCCCGCCGCCGGCAGATCTTCCGACAGCGAAGCGAGTTCGGTCTTTTTCCCGCGCTCCATCAAGGTTAACTCAAGCTCGAACTGGCGGTCGAAGTGGTCTTCGATCACGCTCTTGTTCCGGCCGGTGACGAAGATGAAGTGCTCGATGCCGGCCTGCCGCGCCTCGTCCACCACGTGCTGGATCAGCGGGCGGTCCACGACCGGCAGCATTTCTTTCGGCATGGCCTTGGTCGCCGGCAGGAATCGGGTGCCAAGCCCGGCCACCGGAAAAATGGCTTTGCGGATGCGCGTCATGCGGGACTTTTCTAGCTATGCGAATCGTGAATGCGTTGAGGCCGAGAAAGCACGGGTCCGGACCAGCGTCCAGATGCAAGTCGAACAAAATTAGACCACTAACCCCGCCGAAATGATATCGGATCTCCCATAGATTTGGGATACTTGGCGAAGACGGGAACGGGATGCACAGCGCGCGGTCAATTGTCATTGCGGTGGGGCTTGTGGCGGCCACCTGCGGTATTGCCTTCGGGCAAGGCGCGCAGGATCGGTCTCCAGCCACGACCGGCGCGCTTCCGCCGGCGACCTCCCAACCGGCGCCGCCCTGGAGTGGCGAATCGGGCGCCTCGGGTCATCCGTTGATGACTGCCGATGCTATCCGCACTGCGGCAGCGCACTTTCATACGTGCATCGAGCGGATGTGGCCGGCAGCGGCGCGCCGCGGCATTTCGAAAAGCGTGTTCCACAATGCCACCGCTTCGCTGACGCCCGATCTGCGCATCATGGACCTGCTCGACAACCAGCCGGAGTTCACAAAATCCTTCTGGGATTATCTGGACATCCTGGTCACGAACGAGCGCATCGAGCAGGGCCGGGCGCTGCTCGAGAAATATCGCAGTGCCTTTGACTCCGTCGAGCGAGCCTATGGTGTTGACCGACACATCATCGCGGCCATCTGGGGTGTCGAAACCAATTACGGTACGCTGATTGGCGAGCGCTCGGTCCTGCGTTCCACCGCGACGCTCGCATGCATCGGTCGCCGGCAGGATTATTTCCGCGAAGAGTTCCTTTCGACGCTCGAGATTCTTCAGCACGGCGACGTGCGGCCTGACCGCCTGGTCGGGTCCTGGGCCGGCGCTTTTGGGCCGACTCAGTTCATGCCGACCGCTTTCAAGAAATATGCTGTGGATTTCGACCGCGACGGTCATCGCGATGTCGTCGAACTCGGTGCCGGATGTCCTCGCTTCCACCGCCAACAATCTGAAAAAAGACGGCTGGGCGACCGGTAACACGTGGGGTTACGAGGTTGTCGTGCCGGCGACATTCAATTTCCTGCTCGCCGATCACAAGCGCCCGATGAGCCTTCGCGACTGGGAACGACAGGGAATCAGGCGCGCGAACGGGCAGCCGTTCCCGCGACCCGACGAACAGGCCTTCCTGCTGGTACCGGCCGGCGTGCAGGGCCCGGGCTTCCTGATGCTGAACAACTTTAGTGTCATCATGAAATACAACCCGGCCGAGGCTTACGCGCTGGCAATCGGACATCTCGCTGACCGTTTAAGAGGCGGCGGGCCGTTCCTGCAAGATTGGCCGCGATATGAGCGCGTGTTGTCGCGAATGGAGCGCCTGGAACTTCAGCAGTTGCTGGCGCGTCATGGGTATGATGTGGGCGAACCGGATGGTCTGCTTGGCCTCAAGACTCGCAGTGCGATTCGCGATTTCCAGGCCAAAAACGGTCGAATTCCCGATGGTTTCGCCTCCGCGGGGGTCCTCGATCAACTGCGCGCGCGTTAACGATGGTATTTGGTCGACCTTTGAGTTGACATTTTTCTGGCGCTGTTAGTCCATGGGTCGTTGAGGTTCGCGCGTTCTGCAGGCGACCGCGCATCGGGCTGGGCATGATTGGCAAATACAAGGTTTCGCGCTGTCTCGTCGGAGCGGCCGTTTTGGCGGCCGCGGGTTTTGCCGGCGTCACCGCTATTGATGTCGTTTGGCCATCGCCCGCGCAGGCGCAGTTCTTTGGCAACGAGCCCTTTCCGTTTTTCGGTCAACGGCAGCAGCGCCCGCGATCGGGCGGAAATAACGGTTTCTTCGGCGGCTTCTTCGGCGGCGGCGACCGATATGAGAATCCCGAGCAGCAGGCGCCGGTAGACAATTCGCGTGCTCCCGCGCCACGCAAGCCTGACCCGAAAGCCGAGCCGGTCACGCCGACGACGTCGGTTGTCGTGCTCGGCGATGCGATGGCCGATTGGCTTGGCTACGGGCTCGAGGATGCGTTCTCCGATTCCCCGGAAATCTCGGTCGTCCGAAAAAACAAGCTTCACTCAGGCCTGGTGCGATACGAGGCCAAAGGCGATCTCGACTGGTGGCGTGTTGCCCGCGATATCCTCACGCAGGAGAAAGCCAACTACGTCGTGATGATGATGGGCATCAGCGATCGCGCAAGCATTCGCGAGCGCGAAGTCCCAAAGGAGGCCGACAAGAAAAAAGGCAACGACCCGAAAAGCCAGAAGGACCAGGCCGAAAAGCCGGCGGCCGAAAAGGATAGCCAGAATAAAGAACAGGACGCCGAACAGGAACAGACTCCCGCTGCGCAGCCTGAGGCGCAGCCGGCGAAGAAGACCGGCGGCACAGTCGAATTCCGCACCGATCAGTGGGCGGAAATTTATTCCAAGCGCATCGATGAAACGATCAATGCGATGAAGAGCAAGGGCGTGCCCGTGATCTGGGTCGGCCTGCCGTCGCTCCGCGGTGCCAAATCGACGGCCGATGCGGTTTATCTCAACGATCTCTACCGGGCGCGCGCCGAACGCGCGGGTATTGTCTACATCGACATCTGGGACGGCTTCGTCGACGAGGGCGGAAAATACTCGAACTTCGGACCGGATTACGAAGGCCAGATGCGCCGCCTGCGGTCGGCGGACGGTGTCTTCTTCACCAAGGCCGGTGCGCTCAAACTTGCTCACTACGTTGAACGCGAAATTCGCCGTCACATGAACAGCCGTGCGACGCCCATCGCGCTGCCGACAGGTCCGCTGACACCGGCTGCACCCGATGGCAAGCCGGCTGCGCGCCCCGTCGCCGGTCCCGTGGTCCCGCTCACTGTCGCGCCCGGCAACACGGATGAATCATTGCTCGGCGGTGCCGGCAACAGTTCGCCCCACGGCGATGCCATCGCGACGCGTGTTCTTGTGAAGGGCGAACCGCTGCCCGCGCCGGCCGGCCGGGCTGACGATTTCATGCTGCAACGGAGCAATGACGAGCCGGTTCCACCGGCAGCGGCAGCACCGGCGAGTGGCGCTCTGGCCTCCGCGCCGCCTGAGCCGCTTCGCATCGAGTCAACGCCTGAGCCAAAACCCGCCGTCGTGCGGACCAACAGCAAGCCGACGCAAGGTGCAGCGCCGCAGGTGCCGACTCAGACGACCCAGACCGCTGATACGGCTCAAGTGGCCAAGCCGAAGCCGCAAACCCAGCAGCGCACTCAGCACCGCGATGACGTACCGCGGCCGCCAAGGGGCATTTTCCCCTCGGGCGGAAGCCCCTTTGGCGGCCTTTTCCGCTTTTGATCAGCGCGGCAGCGTCGTCGTACCCATCAGGAATTTATCGACCGCATGTGCCGCCTGGCGGCCTTCGCGGATCGCCCACACGACCAGCGACTGTCCACGCCGCATATCGCCTGCCGCAAAGACCTTCGGTATCGAGGTCTGATACGCAATGGTGTCGGCGGACACGTTGCCGCGTTGATCGAGGGCAACGTCGAGAGATTTCAACATCCCTTCATGCACCGGGTGTACGAAGCCCATGGCGAGAAGCACGAGATCCCCTTCGATCTCGAATTCCGTGCCCGGCACCGGCTTGAATTTCGCATCCACGTGCGTGCAATGAAGCTTCTTCACCTGGCCTTTCTCGCCGGTGAATTTCTGCGTCAGCACGGCGAACTCCCGGGTGACGCCTTCCTCGTGACTTGACGAAATGCGCAGCTTGAGCGGCCAGTCCGGCCAGGTGAGCATCTTGTTCTCGTGCTCGGGCGGTTCCGGCATGATCTCGAAATTGGTGACCGACTCCGCGCCCTGGCGGATCGACGTGCCGATGCAGTCCGAGCCGGTGTCGCCGCCGCCGATGACAATGACTTTTTTGCCGATCGCGAGGATCGGCTCACCGCCGACCTGCGGCTCGTTGCTTACGCGACGGTTCTGCTGCGGCAGGAAATCCATCGCGTAATGAATGCCGGCAAGCTCGCGGCCGGGAATGGGCAGATCGCGCGGCTTTTCGCTGCCGCCGGTGAGCACGATGGCGTCGTGCTGCTTGTACAGTTTGTCCACCGGGACGGTGACCCCGACATCCGCGTTGTAATGAAAAATGACGCCTTCGCCCTGCATCTGCTCGACGCGGCGATCGACGTGGATCTTCTCCATCTTGAAATCGGGGATGCCGTAACGAAGCAGCCCGCCCGCTTTCGCCCAGCGCTCGTAGACATGCACTTCGTGGCCGGCTCGCGCCAATTGCTGCGCGCAGGCGAGGCCTGCTGGTCCTGAGCCGATGACCGCGACCTTCTTGCCGGTCTTGCGTTGCGGCTTGTCGGGCTTGAGTCCCTGCCTGATCGCACGGTCGGCGATCTCGCATTCGATCGATTTGATGGTGACCGGATTCTCGTCGATGTTGAGCGTGCAGGATGCTTCGCACGGCGCCGGACACACGCGACCGGTCACCTCCGGGAAATTGTTCGTCGAATGCAGATTGCGTGCCGCCTCGTCCCAGTTGCCGCGGTAGACGAGGTCGTTCCAGTCCGGGATCTGGTTGTTGACGGGGCAACCCGTCGGCGCGCCAGTAATGCGGCTTGTGCCGTGGCAATAAGGCACGCCGCAATCCATGCAGCGCGCCGCCTGGTCCCGGATTTCCTTTTCGGGCAGCGGCAGCACGAATTCGTGCCAATGCTTCACGCGCTCCGCGACCGGTTGGTAGTCGCGATCTTCGCGTTCGATTTCGAGAAACCCGGTGACCTTACCCATACCTATTCCGCGGCCTGCATCGTGGCGGCCTTCTCCTTAGCCATCTCGGCGAGCGCGCGGCGGTATTCGACCGGCATCACTTTGCGGAACAGCGGCCGGTAGCTATCCCAGTTGGCGAGAATCTCGGCGGCGCGCTTCGAACCCGTGAAGCGCGCGTGGTTTGCGATCAGCGTGCGAAGCCGTTCGGCATCCTTCGTGGTCAGGTCCGACATCACGTCAACGCGGCCGTGGCTCTCGAGATCGTTGTAGTGGCCGTATTCCTGCTCGGCGACCTGCTCCTCCTCGGGAACGGGCTCGAGCTCGACCATCGCCATGTTGCAGCGCGATTTGAAAGTGTTGTCGTCGTCGAGCACGTAAGCGATGCCGCCCGACATGCCGGCTGCGAAATTGCGTCCGGTGGGGCCGAGCACCACGACAACGCCGCCCGTCATGTATTCGCAGCAGTGGTCACCCGCGCCTTCGATGACGGCAATCGCGCCGGAATTGCGGACGGCGAAACGCTCGCCCGCGACGCCGCGGAAATAGCACTCGCCCTGGATCGCCCCGTACAGAACCGTGTTGCCGACAATGATCGATTCTTCGGGCACGATTCCGGAGTCAGCCGGCGGACGGATAATGAGGCGCCCGCCGGACAATCCCTTGCCGACATAGTCGTTGGCATCGCCCTCCAGCTCGAAGGTGACGCCGCGCGCGAGCCAGGCACCGAAGCTCTGCCCGGCCGTCCCGGTGAAACGAACGTGAATGGTATCGTCGGGCAGGCCTTCGTGCCCGTAACGCTTGGCAATTTCGCCCGAGAGCATGCCGCCGCAGGCGCGATCGGTATTCTGGATGGCGGACTGCAGGCGCACCGGTGCACCGCGATCGAGCGCCGACTGCGATTCGGCAATCAGCTTGCGGTCGAGGATGTCCTTGATCTTGTGATCCTGCGACTCGCACCGGAAAATGGCCGTGCCTTTCTCCGCCGGCGGCTTCGTGAACAGCTTGGAGAAATCGAGCCCCTTGGCCTTCCAGTGCTCGACCAGCTTGCGGCGATCGAGCATCTGCATCTGCCCGACCATCTCATCGAAGCTGCGGAAGCCGAGCTCTGCCATCAGCTGGCGGACTTCCTCGGCGACGAAGAAGAAGTAGTTGATGACGTGCTCGGGCTGGCCCTTGAACCGCTTGCGCAGCACCGGATCTTGTGTTGCGACGCCGACCGGGCAGGTGTTCAGATGGCACTTGCGCATCATGATGCAGCCGGCCGCAATCAGCGGTGCGGTCGCAAAGCCGAATTCGTCCGCGCCAAGAAGCGCGCCCACCACGACGTCGCGACCGGTGCGGATGCCGCCGTCCACCTGCACGGCGATGCGGCCGCGCAGCCGGTTGATCACCAGCGTCTGATGCGTCTCCGCGAGGCCGATTTCCCACGGGCTGCCGGCATGCTTGATTGAGGTCAGCGGGCTTGCGCCGGTGCCGCCTTCGAAGCCGGCGATGGTGACGTGATCGGCGCGCGCCTTCGAGACGCCGGCGGCAACGGTGCCGACGCCGACTTCCGAGACGAGCTTCACCGACACATCGCCAGTCGGGTTGACGTTCTTGAGGTCGAAGATCAGCTGCGCCAGGTCTTCGATCGAATAGATATCGTGATGCGGCGGTGGCGAGATCAGGCCGACGCCGGGCGTCGAGTGGCGCACTTTGGCGATGGTCTTGTCGACCTTGTGGCCGGGCAACTGACCGCCTTCGCCGGGCTTTGCGCCCTGCGCCATCTTGATCTGCATCACGTCGGAGTTGACGAGATATTCGGCCGTGACGCCGAAGCGGCCCGACGCGACCTGCTTGATCGCCGAACGCATCGAATCGCCGTTCGGCAGCGGCTTGAAGCGATCGGACTCTTCGCCGCCTTCGCCGGTGTTCGACTTGCCGCCGATCCGGTTCATCGCGATGGCGAGAGTCGTATGAGCTTCGCGCGAGATGGAGCCGAACGACATCGCCCCGGTCGAGAAGCGGCGGACGATATTCTTGGCCGGCTCGACCTCTTCCACAGGTACCGGCTTGCGCCCGTCTTCCTCGGCCTTCTTGAGCCGGAACATGCCGCGGATGGTCAGCAGCCGCTCGTTCTGCTCGTTCACGATCTGCGCGAACGCGCGGTAGTGGTCCTGCGAGTTGCCGCGCACGGCATGCTGCAGGCGTGAGACGGTTTCCGCGGTCCAGACGTGATCCTCGCCGCGCACGCGCACGGCGTAGTCGCCGCCGACGTCGAGCATCGAGCGATAGATTGGTGAATCGCTGAAGGCGTCGCGGTGGCGCCGGACGGATTCTTCGGCGATTTCGGCAAGTCCCACACCTTCGATACGCGTGTGCGTTCCGGTGAAGTATTTGTCGACGAAATCCTGGCGCAGGCCAACGGCGTCGAAAATCTGCGCGCCGCAATAGGATTGATAGGTTGAGATGCCCATCTTGGACATCACCTTGAGCAAACCTTTGCCGATCGCCTTGATGTATTTCTTGACGATGTCCTTGTCGTCAGCGGGCTTGCCCGGCAGTTCGCCCTTCATCGCGACCAGCGTCTCGAAGGCGAGATACGGATTGATCGCTTCCGCGCCATAGCCGGCAAGGCACGCAAAATGATGAATCTCGCGCGGCTCTCCGGTCTCCAGCACCATGCCGACTGAGGTTCGCAAGCCGTTGCGGATCAGGTGGTGGTGCACGGCGGCGCAGGCGAGCAGGACCGGAATCGAAATGCGCTCGGCGCCCGCCTTGCGGTCCGACAGAATGATGATGTTGCAGCCGTTGCGAACTTCTTCTTCCGCCCGCTCGCAGAGGTCGTCAAGCGCCCAGCCCATGCCATCGGCGCCATGCTCGGCGGGGAAGGTGATATCGAACGTGTGCGACTTGAAGTGATCGCCGCTCATTTCGGAGATTGAGCGGATCTTCTCCAGATCCTCGTTTGTGAGGATCGGTTGACGCACTTCAAGACGCTTCGTTTTCGACGTGCCTTCGAGATCGAAGATGTTCGGCCGTGGTCCGATGATCGAGACGAGGCTCATCACCAGTTCTTCGCGAATCGGGTCGATCGGCGGATTGGTGACCTGCGCGAAGTTCTGCTTGAAATACGTGAATAGCGATTTCGGCTTGTCGGACAGGGCCGAAATCGGGGTGTCGTTGCCCATCGAGCCGACCGCTTCTTCGCCGGTCGTCGCCATCGGCGTCATCAGGAACTTCAGGTCCTCTTGCGTGTAGCCGAAGGCCTGCTGCCGATCGAGGAGCGACAGATTCGAGATCGGCGCTTCGTTCGCGGTGCCCGGCAATTCCTCGAGCACGATCTGCGTGCGCGCAAGCCATTCCTTGTACGGATGGCTTTTCGCAAGCGTTGCCTTCAGTTCTTCGTCCGGAATAAGCCGGCCTTCATCGAGATCGACGAGCAGCATCTTGCCCGGCTGCAGGCGCCATTTCTTGACGATGTCCTTTTCCGGAATCGGCAGGACGCCCATCTCGGAGGCCATCACGATGCGATCATCGCGCGTGAGCAGGTAGCGCGCCGGCCGCAGTCCGTTGCGGTCGAGCGTGGCGCCGATCTGGCGGCCGTTGGTGAATGCGATGGCGGCGGGGCCGTCCCAAGGCTCCATCAGCGCGGCGTTGTATTCGTAGAAGGCGCGCCGTTCCTCATCCATTAGGGGATTGCCGGCCCAGGCCTCCGGAATCATCATCATCATCGCGTGCGCGAGCGAGTATCCGCCTTGCACGAGGAATTCGAGTGCGTTGTCGAAGCAGGCCGTGTCGGATTGGCCTTCATAGGAAATCGGCCAGAGCTTGTTGATGTCCTTGCCGAACAGCGGCGAGGAAACGGAAGCCTGCCGCGCCGCCATCCAGTTGACGTTGCCGCGCAACGTGTTGATCTCGCCGTTGTGCGCGATGTAGCGGTACGGATGCGCCAGCGACCAGGCCGGGAAAGTGTTGGTCGAAAAGCGCTGGTGCACCAGCGCGAGCGCGCTTTCGAAATCCGGATCGTGCAGGTCGGGATAATAAGCGCCGAGCTGATCGGCGAGGAACATTCCCTTGTAGATCACCGTGCGGCACGAGATCGACACGGGGTAGTAGCCCGCGGTGCGCCGCTCGCGACGACGATAGATCGCGTTGGAAATGGACTTGCGCAGGATGTAAAGCCTGCGTTCGAATTCGTCCTCCGAGAACTTCTTTTTCCCCCGACCGATGAACACCTGCATGTGCTTCGGTTCGGTCGGCTTGACCGATTCACCGAGCGTTGAGTTGTCGGTCGGAACATCGCGCCAGCCAAGCAAGCTCAGGCCTTCGCGCGCGATCACCTCGGCGTAGATATCGCGAACGATCTGGCGCCAGTTCGGATCCATCGGCATGAACAGATAGCCGACCGCGTATTCGCCGGGCTTCGGCAACTTGATTCCGAGCTCGGCAGTTTTCTTGGCAAAAAATTTGTGCGGCATCTGCACGAGAATGCCGGCGCCGTCGCCCATGCGCGGATCGGCGCCGACCGCGCCGCGATGCTCGAGATTGCAGAGAATGCGCAAGCCGTCTTCGATGAGTTGATGCGACTTGCGGCCCTTGATGTCGGCAATGAAACCGACGCCGCAGGAATCCTTGTCGAGCGCCGGATCGTAAAGACCCTGCGCGAGTGGTGTGCCTGGATCGGCGGTTGAACCGCGTCCGGCGAATCCTGCGCTAAGCTTCTCCTTGCTCATCTCATCCTGCCTCGCCGGCGCACTTGAGTGCCCCGGCGTACTCTCCACCGCGAGGCCAGCGCTCGCGGTGAGGCGTAACTGATCTCGAGAAAGGACAACCTTGTCCGGCTGTCGCCGCCCGTGGCTGTTCCCTTATCGGGCGCCACCGATGTCTGCCCCGCTTCCAGGCCGCCACCGAGGCCACCCGCCATTAGGACAGCATTGCTGTCCTAATGGACAATGCCAAATTTTGCCCCGCCGCACAAGGCTGGTCCACGTCGGAATGAGTTAAATCTTGCCTTTTGTTGCGGCGGCACTGCTGAGCCAAGCAAGAAGAGGACCATGACGGTGACCTCCGCGCAATGGCGTTGCGACGGACAGCTGAAATAGAGGAACGCGGGTAGCCCGCTGGGGTTCGCCAGCCGGCCAAAAACGAAAGCGCCCCGGAGTTCCGGGGCGCTGACGCTTGTTATTCGCTTTGGCGTTAGGCCGCGGCTTTGGTCTCTACCTGAGCCTTGCCGTTGCCGTTGCCAATCGCGATTTGACGCGGCTTTTTCGCCTCGGGGATCTCACGCACGAGATCGACGTGCAGCAATCCGTTCTCGAGGTTGGCGTTCTTGACCTGGACATGGTCGGCAAGCTGGAAGACGCGCTCAAAAGCGCGCGCGGCGATGCCCTGGTAGAGCACCTCACCGTCCTGTTCTTCCTTGACCTGCTTGGAGCCCTTGATCGTCAGCGTATTTTCTTTCGCCTCGATCGAAAGCTCGTTTTCGCCGAAGCCGGCAACCGCGACGGTTACTCGGTAATCGTTCTCACCCGTGCGCTCGATATTGTAGGGCGGGTAGCCCGGAGCAGACTCAAAACCGTCCAGCATTGAAAACAGACGGTCGAAGCCGACGGTGGAACGATAAAGGGGAGCAAGATCGAAAGTTCGCATGGCATATCCTCCATGTTGAGCGACATGCGGTGGTCCGCCGGAATGGCCGAACCTAACCGTGCGCAGCCATAGGGCCTGCGCAATGCTGATATGGGGGCCGCTTCCCGCCCTGCAAGGTCCGCGCTATCCAGCCATAAACCCCTGAGTTTATTTGTAATTTCCACGATCATTCGGGTCTGGATTGAGCATGCGCGCCACCCTGCTATAAGCCGAAAGCGCTGCCGCACGGCTTCTCCTGCCTCATGAAACTTGTCTCAATCCCTGCGAATCCGGTGCCCGATGGCGTGGTGGCCGGCGCGATCAAGACCTCGGACGGGGTCAATCTGCGCTTTGCCCGCTGGGCGCCACCGCCGGGCCGCAAGGGCACCGTCGTCGTCATGCAGGGGCGCGCGGAATTCATCGAGAAGTATTTCGAGACCGTGCGCGATCTGCGTGCGCGCGGGTTTGCGGTCGCGACTTTCGATTGGCGCGGGCAGGGGCTTTCCGATCGGCGCCTGTCCGATCGCCACAAGGGCTACGTCAGAAATTTTGCGAACTACATCACCGATCTCGAAGCGATGATGGAGCAGGTGGTATTGCCCGACTGTCCGCCGCCGATTTTTGCGCTCGGTCATTCGATGGGCGCTGCCGTGGCCATTCGCGCCTGTCGCGACGGCAGCCGCTGGTTCGATCGTGTCGTCCTCTCCGCACCGATGATCGCGCTTCCGGAGGGGCGTTTGACCAACGTTGCCGGACCGCTCGCACGTTTCATGCGCTTTCTGGGACGCGGAGGCGCCTACGTTCCTACAGGCGATTCCTCTGTCATGGGCACCGACGACTTCGTCGGCAATGTTTTGACCTCGGACCCCGTACGCTACGCGCGCAACGCGGCCGTGCTGGAAGCCGAACCAGAGCTTGGTCTTGGCGCGCCAACGGTGGCATGGGTGGATGCAGCGATGCGGCAGATGAATATGTTTGCAGAGCCTGCGTATTCTTCGAGCATTCGTCAGCCGATCCTGATGGTCGCAGCCGGGCGCGATGAAGTCGTGTCCACGCAGGCGATTGAGGTTTTCGGACGAAATCTGCTCGCCGGTCGCCATCTGATTCTTGCCGGCGCCAAGCACGAAATCCTGCAAGAGCAGGATCATTATCGCATGCAGTTCTGGGCAGCCTTCGACGCGTTTGTGCCGGGAACGCCGCGTTACTGACCGGCGAGAACGTCCAGTGCTTGCTGATGCACGCGCTTGTCGCCTGCGACGATGATGCGACCGCCGCCTTGCGCCGGGCCATTCTCCCAGGTCGTGACGATGCCTCCGGCGCCGGCGACGATCGGAATGATGGCGACAATGTCGTACGGCTTGATCTCGGTTTCGATGATCAGGTCGATCAGTCCGGCGGCCAACATGCAGTAGGCGTAACAGTCGCCGCCATAGCGCGACAGCTTCACGTTGTTCTCAAGCTTTCCGAAAGCCGCGCGATCCTTCGGATTCATCAGCAGCGGGCTCGTCGTGTACAGCAGCGCGTCATCAATGCTCGCGCATTTTCGCACATGCAGGTCGCGGTTGTCGGTCGGTCCGCGATAGCGTGCTGCGCCGCCGTCACCGGAAAAGCGTTCGCGCGTGAACGGCTGGTGCATCAGCCCAAACACCGGCTCGCCGAAGCGCATCAGCCCGATCAAGGTGCCCCAGGCCAGCATGCCCGAAATGAACGACTTGGTGCCGTCGATCGGATCGAGAACCCAGACATACTCGGCGTCGGTATGCTCCGAGCCGTATTCCTCACCGAGAATTCCGTGATCGGGAAATTGGTTGCGGATGAGGGTGCGCATGCTCTGTTCGGCTGCGCGGTCGGCTGCCGTCACGGGGTCGAAGCCGCCGACTTTCTTGTTCTCGACCGCGAGGGCGGTTCGAAAAAAGGGAAGGATGGTTTCGCCCGATGCGCTCGCGAGCTGGTCGACGAAACTGCTGAAGTCGATGGCCGTCATGCCCCCTGCCTTGCCGCCTGCCTTGTGTAGCGTTTCGCTATCGGAGAGCCGGTCCGCCGGCAACCACGCGGGTGAACCGCGCTTGAAGCCCGCTTTTCTGCTGCGTTGCGGGATTTCAACCTAGAGCGTTTTCGCATTAGACCATTTAAGAACGTCTATCCTGAGAGGCAGCCATGCAGAAACAGCATGGGAAAGCCTCCCTCAAACCTTGATTTTTGTGCGTCGCGATGTACCTTATTGCAGTGCGGTAGCGAGAGCTGCCGCTGCCCTCCTTGGGCGTTTCCTCCCTAGACTTGGGCCGCTCGCACCCGCTAGCGGCCCCTTTTTTTGGCAAGCCGAGAAATTACTCAGCCGCGGCCCGATATGGCCGCAGTTGCTCCAGGGGGATTTCACCAAGGCGACGCGCCAGGGTCTCCATATCCTCCGCCAGACGGTTGAAAGCCGGCGAACGCTGATACTGGCGTTCATCCATGTAGAGGGCACGGTTGATCTCAAGCTGAATGGCGTGAAGCCCGACGGCGGGGTTGCCGTAGTGTTCGGTAATAAAGCCGCCGGCGTATGGCTTGTTACGGCTGACCGTGTAGCCAAGCGTCCGCAGAGTCTTCTCGACGGTCTCCGCCACCACACCGACACAGCTTGTGCCGTAGCGATCTCCGAGCACGAACTCCGGTCGCGGTCTCTCATCTCGATGGCCGGCCGTCGACGGCATCGAATGGCAATCGACCAGCACGGCGGCGCCGAATTCCCGATGCAGGCGGGTAAAGAGCCGGCGCAAGGCGCGGTGATAAGGCTTGTAGAGGCTTTCAATGCGCTGCAGGGCATCATCGACCGGAATGCGCTGGTCATAGATTTCCTGCGCATCACCAACCACGCGTGCCACCGTTCCCAGGCCGCCCGCGACACGCATCGAACGTGTATTGGCGAACGACGGCAGCCTGCCGTCGAACATGCGAGGATCGAGCTCGTAGGGCTCTCGGTTCACGTCGACAAAGCAGCGCGGGAAATGCGCGCGCATCATCGGAAAGCCTGTGTCGACCACGCCGGCGATCAATTCATCGACGAAGCTGTCTTCCGAGCGGCGCAAGGTGGCGATGTCGAGCCGGCAATTGGCCAGGAAGTCGCGCGGATAGACCGAGCCGCTGTGGGGCGAATTGAACAGGACCGGCCCCCGCCATGAGCCGGGCTCATGGACTTCAAACGGTGGATCGAGCTCGTCGCGGATTTCACTCATGAAGAGAAGGCCATAGCAGCGGTATCACTGTGGGGTCGGCTGAGGCTTTAACACCTCGTTATACCGTCTATTGTTCATGGCTGAGCCATAAAGCCAAGCCATGCTTTAGGTTCACGCGATATTTACCGGGCATAAGTCTTAATCGGCCGGCTGAGTGTAGTGGCCTGGCGTGGCCGGGCCGGGGTGTTGAGTAGTCATGTCCAAAATCCTGTTGGCTGAAGACGATACCGATATGCGGCGCTTTCTGGTGAAGGCGCTCCAGAATGCCGGGTTCGAGGTGACCTCCTACGACAATGGCCTTTCGGCCTATCACCGGCTGCGCGAGGAGCCCTTCGAGCTGCTGCTGACCGATATCGTGATGCCGGAAATGGACGGCATCGAGCTTGCCCGCAGGGCGGCCGAACTCGACCCCGATATCAAGATCATGTTCATCACCGGCTTCGCGGCGGTCGCGCTCAATGCGGATTCGAACGCGCCGAAGCAGGCCAAGGTCCTGTCGAAGCCCGTTCACCTGCGCGAACTGGTGAGCGAAGTCCAGAAACTGCTTGCTGCGTAGCGCTTTGCGCGGCCTTGCCTCACCGGGTTGGAGCCGATAGACCATCCCGCTTGATGGGTGCGTAGCTCAGCGGAAGAGCACTACCTTGACATGGTAGGGGTCACAGGTTCGATCCCTGTCGCACCCACCATCCATTCACGCACTTCCGGCACGTAGCGACCGTGAGCAGGCATCCGAGTGCTTGCCAGAAGGGTCGGACGGGACGCATCTTCAACGTCACCATTTTTTTGTAGGTAGCTCATGACCAAGCCGCATCTTGAATTCTTCGGCGTCGACCTCAACGAGGGCTGGGCCTCGCCGCCGAGCTATCCGGCCGGCATCCAGCAGAAGATCCTCGCGAGCGATCTCGACGAGACGCGCAAGTGCGGTAGCCGTACGCGCCTCCTGCGCTTCGTCCCGGGTGAATACACCACGGCGCCTTTCGTCCACGATCACTGGGAAGAAGTTTACCTGCTCTCCGGCGATCTCATCGTCGGCAACGATGCGCAGGGCAATGGCGGGAAGAGTTTCTCGGCTCCAACCTACGCCTGCCGTCCGCCGGGTGCGGTGCATGGACCGTTCAGGTCGGTTGGAGGATGCATGCTCTATGAGGTCCACTACTACGAGAAAAGCGTCTCCTGAAATTCCCTGACGTACTAAGCCGGGATCATTCAATGGCGTTCAGCATGCGTGTACTGCGAGCATTCTCCATTTTCGTTGTCGTTCTGGGCGTGACCTTCGGCGCCGTATTTCCTCCACCCCAGGCGTCTGCGCAAGGCACTTGGCCGGAAAGACCGGTGACAATCATCGTGCCGTTTGCCGCCGGCGGGAACACCGACGGCTTTGCACGCATGGCGGCGCAGCATCTCAGCGAATCTTTGGGCAAGACTTTCGTCGTCGAAAATCGTCCCGGCGCGGGCGGCGCCATCGCTGCCGAGTTCGTCGCAAAGGCGCAGCCCGACGGCTACACGTTGTTTTTGGCCGCGTTGCCGGTGATGGCGGTCGTGCCGGCGGTCCAGAAAGTGCGCTACGATTCGCTGAAAGACTTTGCGCCGATCAGCAACATTGGCACCAATCCGTTTGCGCTGGTCGTGAACAAGGATCTGCCTATCCACTCGCTGAAGGAGTTCGTCGAATATGTGCGCACGCGCAAAGGCGAGATGTCGTACGGCTCGGCCGGCGTCGGCAGCCTGAACCATCTGTCGATGGTGCTGTTCCTCAAGCAGGCGGGTCTCGACATGGTGCACGTTCCCTACAAGGGTAACGCGCCGGCACTGGCCGACGTCGTCGCCGGCCACGTGCAGGCGATGTTCTCCAACCTGTCGGACGCCTTGCCGCAAACCAAGGCGGGCAACGTGCGGATGCTGGCGGTGTCGAGCGAGCAGCGCTCGATCCTTGCCACAGAAGTGCCGACCGTCGCGGAATCCGGCTATCCCAAATACAAGGTGCTGACCTGGAACGGCCTGATGGCACCCGCGGGTACGCCGAAGGAAATCGTCGACAAGCTCTCCAGCGAGATCGCAAAGGCGGTCAAGGAGCCGAAATTCCGCGAGCAGCTCGTCAACTACGGCGCCGATCCGCTTGGCGACACACCGGCCGAATATCGGGCGATGCTCGAGAGGGACATTTCGGTCTGGGCGGAAGCCGTTGCAGCCGCCGGCGTCAAGCAACAGTAGTGGACCGCCTGTGAGCGCCCGTCCCATCCTGATTGCCGGCGGTGGCCCCGTCGGCATCATCACCGCGCTGGCGCTCGCCCAGCGCGGTGTGGCAGTGCGGCTTTTCGAGGCGGCCGATGCGGTCAACGAAGCGCCGCGTGCATCGACATTGCATCCCGCAACGCTTGAGATGATCGCGGCTCTGGGCATGCTCGACGATGTCGTCGGGCAGGGCCTGGTCGCGCGGACATTCCAGTTCTGGGATCGACCGACGCGCAGCGTAGTCGCCGAATTTGACCACGCTATCCTCAAGAACGACACGCCGTATCCGTTCGTCGTGCAGTGCGAGCAGCACAAGATCGCCAGGATGGGTCTTGAGCGGCTCAAGGCGTTTCCGCACGCGGAAGTGACGTTCAGTGCTTCCGTCAACGCCATCGCGCCGCATGACGACCGCGTCGACATCACCGTCGAAACGGCGTCGGGCAGCAAGACAGTGACCGGAAGCTATCTCGTCGGCGCGGACGGCGGCCGCTCGACGGTCCGCAAAGCGCTCGACATCGAATTCGAGGGTTATACGTTTCCTGAACGCTTCCTCGTGCTCACCACGCCGTTCGATTTTGCAAGCGAACATGGCGTCGCGTACCGCGCCTATTTTTCGGACCCGGACGAATGGGCCAACCTGTTCAAGGTCGCCGGCGACGATCACAAGGGCCGCTGGCGCGCGGTGTTCCCGGCCATTCCAGGACAGACCGACGACGAGGTCCTCAATCCGGACGCGACTGAAGCGCGCCTGCAGAAATTCTTCCCGAAGAAAGGCGCCTACGAGATCTTCCACCGCAATATCTATCGCGTGCATCAACGCGTGGCTGCGAGCTTCCGCAAGGGTCGTGTCTTTCTTGCCGGCGATTCGGCGCACGTAAACAATCCGATCGGTGGTCTCGGCCTGAATTGCGGCGTGCATGACGCGACCCAACTTGCGTCGCTTCTGTCCGCTGTTTCGCTTGGCGAGCGGCCGGAAAGCGATCTTTCTCGCTACGACGTCATTCGCCGGCCGATGAATATCGAATATGTTCAGCAGCAAACGATCGCCAACAAGAAGCGTCTCGAAGAAAAAGACCCCGCGAAGCGCGAGGCCAACTTCGAGGTGTTGCGCCGTAACGCGGCCGATCCGGCCGCGCATCGCAGCTTCCTGATGCGCACGTCGCTGCTAGAGAGCGTCCGCCGCAAGGATTTTTCCGCCTAACGAAGCCGGTTGACCATGAAAATCGCCGTTCCCGATCTGATTTCGAACTCCTACTTTCCGGCGGTCGCCGCGGTCGAGCTTGGCAAGTTCGCGGAACAGGGCATCGACGCCTCGATCGAGCTCGTTTTCCCGGTCAACAAGGCTTACGCCGACCTGCGTGATGCAAGGATTGATTGTGTCGCCGGTTCGGCGCATTCGGCGCTCGCGGCGTTCCCGCGCTGGGCAGGTGCCAAGCTTTTGTGCGCACAGGCGCAGGGGATGTACTGGTTCCTGGTCATGCGATCGGACATCAATTGCACTCGCGGCGATATCAATGTCGTTAAAGGACGCAAGATCGGCGCGGCACCGTGGGTCGATCTCGGGCTGAAGCAGCTTCTCGTCGTGGCCGGCATCGATGCGGTGCGCGACAATGTCACGATAGCCCCCGTTCCCAATACCGGGGGCAGCAGCGTCAATTTTGGTTTGACGGCTGCCAAGGCGCTGGAAGACCGGCTCATCGACGGCTTCTGGGCCAACGGCATGGGCACCGAGGTCGCCGTACGTAACGGGGCTGGCAAGGTTGTGCTTGACGTCCGGCGCGGCGACGGACCGAAGGAGTGCTTCAACTACACGATGGCGTCGCTGGCCGTAACCGATCGCTTTCTTGCCGAGAAAAACGACCTCGCCGCGAAAATGGTGAAGGCGATGGAAGCGACCCACTTGGCGCTGAAGGCCGATGTGTCACTGGCCGAGAAGGTCGGCCGAAAGGTTTTCCCGGCGAGCGAGGCGGCGCTTATCGCCAGGCTCATCGAACGCGATCTGCCATTTTACTCCACCGGGATTTCGCCGGAATTCGTCGACGGCATGAATGCGTTTGCGCGGAAAGTCGGTATCCTGGACACGTATCCGAGCTATTCGGAAGTGGTCGCCCGCCTCGTGTAAGCCGCCGATGAAAAGTGCCAAATAGCCGACCATCAGGCTCCAAGCGGACATTCTGCAGCGCAATCGCCATGTCCGCCTTCACCTAGAAACGCAGGACATTCGTAAACACGGGTTACATATCTACCGCCAGATCCCTAGATATCGGTAGGTAGCTGTTGAAATAGCGCTTTATCCTCGCCCGCGCTATTTCGTTCGTCCACGCAAACCGCAATGTTCAAGAGCACGCTAGGGATGATTCGAGTATGCCAAAGATTCTTAAAGCAAAGCGCCGTAAAGCAAAAACAAATGAAAAAATAAAAGCAAAAGCAAAAGCAAAAGCAAAAGCAAAAATAAAGCCAATCACAAGAACGAAAGAAAAAACACAAAAGAAAAAGATAAAGAAGGAAACCAAAATAGAGGTGGCCACGATGCCGGAGAGTCAACCTTTAAAGCTTCCTGACAAGGCCAAACGCGATGAGGCTTTGCCTGCGGCGGAACAGACTCATGCAGGTACCGTCGAAAGGAATGATCAACGCGACGCCGAGGTTTTACCGAAAATCAGTTTTAAACTCGAAGTGGATGGACGGTTGAAATCTGAACATCCAACTCAAGAAGCCGCACTGACCGTAGCGCGAGAGCTTAAACGAAAATTCCCGCAAATTCGGGTCGCTGTCGTCGATGCCAAGGGGCAACGCGCATTGCAGTAGAATTGCGTCTGCCAACTCGCGGGAGATATGGCGTCTCGGTACGGGCCAATAGCAGACATTGACCCACGCCCAAGCACGGCGGAACTGCTCAACCGACGCGCTCGCAAAACACCAGCAAAGCAATGACGCGTTGTCGTGGCATCAGAGCGCGAGCAAATCCCGCTGCAGCACGCCAACGACAAGGCAAACAACCGCTACGACCCAAATCAGAGACGTAACGGCTACCACCGCGTCAATACCGTTGTTTTTCCACATAGTCTAAGGCACTCCCTCCAAGAGGGGCCAAAGTTGACCGACTAGACCCAACGCGACCACCGCGAACCAAGCGGTAATTGCTGTGGTGGTCATCGTGGCGGTGCCGATCTTCTTCCACATGCCAAAATGATAGCGCCGCTCGGCGGCGGATCGGCACTTATACGTGCGTATATTTCGGTATAGGTACGCATTTGGATGAAAGCGGACATGTGCAGTGCAAGAGCCCGTGTACGCTGTGGGCCAATAGCGAACATGGAGAGCGCCGCGCGGTCCACCTATGGATTCTTAGGAATGCCGCCGTCTGCTAACGTTCGCGCTGTTTCAGGTCCGTCTTACGGAGGTCGGTCAATGAGCGATAATCCGGATCACACCAGGCGGTGGTTAATCAACGCGAGCGGCGCCGCGATTCTGTCAAACGTTCTGACGGGCGGTCCTTCGTCTGCGCAAGTTGCAGGTACGTCGACCACGAAATCACAAGATCCCAACGAAGCATCCGCGGACGCACCGATCTCTCCGGTCACAACTGCGCTGTGCGACTATGTGGCGAGCGCGCTCGATCGTGATATGCCGCCTGAAGTGGTGGCCAAGGCCAAGCTGCATACCCTCGACACCATCGCCGCAATGGTATCGGGCTCGCGGCTCAAGGCGGGCGAGATGGCGGCCCGCTATGTCGACAGCCTCGGCGGCAAGCCCCAGGCGACAGTAATTGGCACCGGCATCCTGACCTCGACGGTCAACGCAGCGCTCGCCAATGGCATGGCGGCGCATGGCGACGAGACCGACGACTCCCATCTACGCGGCCGATTTCACCCGGGCTGCGGGATCGTTCCGGCAGCATTGGCGACAGCAGAACATGCGGGCCGCAGTGGTAACGAACTGTTACGCGCGGTTGCGCTCGGCTATGACATCGGAGCGCGGGTCATCTTCGCACTCGGCTTCAGCAAGCTTTACACCGATCGCCACAGCACGCACTCCGTGGCGACCAACTTTGGTGCGACCGCAGCAGCATCTGCGGTGCTGCGGCTCAAGCCGCGCGAGGTGCGCTACGCATTCTCATTCGCTGCCCAGCAGGCCTCGGGCATTCCTTACTGGGAGCGCGACCGCGAACATGTGGAGAAGGCTTTTGATTTCGGCGGCATGGGTGCGCGTAACGGCGTCACAGCAGCGACCATGATCGCGTCAGGCCTCACCGGCGTCGACGATTTTCTGAGCGGGACCAAGAATCTGTTCACCGCGATCGGCGGCGACACGCCAGCGCCCGGCGAGCTTGCGGCCGAGCTCGGCAAGCGTTTCGAGATCATGAACACATCGATCAAGAAATGGACAGTTGGCTCGCCGCTGCAATCCGTGCTCGACGGGGTGGCTGTTCTGCTCGAAGATCCCGCCGTGCGTGCTGGCAAGGTCAAGCGCATCGTAGTCGACATGCCGGCCGACCGACTACATATCGTCGACAACCGCACCATTCCCGACATCTGCCTGCAGCATCTCGTCGCCATGATGATCGTGGATGGCGGCGCGACCTTCGCTAGCGTTCACGATGCCACCCGCATGAACGATCCAAAGGTGCTAGCGGTACGGACGTTGGTCGAGGCAGTACCGAGCCAGGAGCTGGCTGCCGCGGTGCCGGCACGGCAATCAATCGTGAAAATCGAGACAACAGACGGCCGCATGCTCGTTCATCGCACCTACGAGGTGCGCGGCACACCAGGCAATCCGATGAATGCAGATGAGGTTGCCGCCAAGGCGCTCGATCTGATGGCGCCGATCCTAGGTGCTGCCCGGGCGAATGAGCTCATCGCGGCGGTTTACAAGCTTGATAGCTTCGGCCAGGTATCTGGATTGCGGAGGCTGTTACAGGCCTAGCCCGCACGGTAAAAACGTTTGACGCACATTGGGTGCCCATCCGCTCATGTCCGCTCTTGATCAGAACCAGACATGCGCGGCAAAAACGCCGACGTCCACTAAGGGCCAAGAGCGGACATTGCGCGCTTGAATCGGTACAGTTGATGGAGATGGCGGATATCAACATCCTCAGCACCCATGCGGTCCAGGAGGCGTTGAGCGAACTCACGCCTTTGTTCGAGCGCACGGACGGATTTAACCTTTCGATCGATTACGATCCCGCCAACGTACTCAAGCGCAGAATCGAAAACGGTACAGCATTCGATGTGGTGATCGCGACAAGACCGGTGATCGATAGGCTGGCCTCGGAGGGCAAAGTTCACCGCGAGACCTGCGTGGATGTGGGACGATGTGGGCTCGGAGTTGCGGTGAGTCAGGGAGCAGCCAAGCCGAACATCGCGACCGTAGATGGGTTCACGCGCGCGCTGATCGAAGCGCGCTCGCTGGTGCGCTCAAAGGAAGGTACCAGCGGTTTGTATTTTGAAACACTGCTCGATCGACTCGGCATCGCCGGCGCTGTGCAAGACAAGATAGTGCTCGGCCCCAGCGGGCGCATCGCTGAATGCGTCGCGCGCGGTGAAGCGGAGATGGCCGTGCAGCAAATTCCCGAGCTGCTACCCGTCAAAGGTGTTCAATATGTTGGGCCGCTGCCGGAGGAGCTTCAGCTCTACACGGTATTTGCAGCGGGCGTGAGCAGTGCTGCCAAGGATCGGGCCGCTGCCAAGGCCTTCGTCGATGCTCTCGTGACGCCGGCCGCTGCAGCAGTTTTTAGAGCCAAAGGGCTTGAGCCGATCCCGGCTTGAGCGGCTATGCTTGCCCTTCGATGCGGGAGGACAGCATGCGGCCGTTCGAAGGGATCCGGGTGATCGATGCCACACACGTGCTGGCTGGGCCGTTCGCGACCTATCAATTGGCCGTCCTGGGTGCCGATGTCATCAAGGTTGAGCATCCGGCAGATCCAGACCAAAGCCGTGGCGTCGGTACTGACAAGGAGCTTAATCGCCGGAACATGGGTACCGCGTTTCTGACGCAGGCCTGCAACAAGCGATCGATCACGCTCGACCTGAAGAAAGACAAAGATCGCGACATTCTTAAAAAACTCGTCGCGACAGCAGACGTGTTCGTGGAAAACTATCGGCCGGGTTCGTTTGACGCACTTGGACTAGGCTACGAGGCGCTTAGCGCGATCAACCCGCGTCTGATCTACGCATCGTTCTCGGCGTTCGGCCAGAAGGGCCCGCGCAGCGAGCAGACCGCCTACGATCACGTGATCCAGGCCACCTCCGGCATCATGGCGATGACTGGCACGCCTGAGGTCAATCCGGTCAAATTCGGCTCGCCCGCGGTCGACTACGCGACCGGCGTGACAGGTGCCTTTGCCCTGACCGCCGCGCTTTATCAACGTGAGCGGACCGGCAAGGGCCAGCGCATTGATATGGCAATGCTCGATGTGGCGCTAACGCTGATGAGTACGCATCTAACCGGCTATTTACGCAACGGCGTCCATCCAAAGCCGAACGGCAACCGCCATCCGCATGCGACCAATAGCGCGTATCAAGCCAAAGAAGGGTTGGTGATGCTGGGCGCGAGCAACTTAAGACAACAGCGACGGCTGTGGACGCTGCTCGAGCGTCCCGACATGATCAAAAAGACCAACGAAGAGCGTGACGCCGACCGAAAATGCGAGGCACAGGTGTTGAGCGAGATCATGCTCACGCGCACCGCGGACGAATGGGAAACTTTCCTGCAGGCACGCCACGTACCGGCCGCGCGCGTGCGCACAATGGGTGAGGCTATGGCCGATCCACAGCTCGCGAGCCGCGGCATTATCCATCACCACGCGGGCGGTAACGGAGTCGATGGCGGTTTCGGAGTCCCGCTTGCCGCCTTTACCTTTGCGCACGGTGGCCCACGTATCGACGCGCCGCCGCCTGCACTCGGCCAGCATAACGAAGAGATTTTCAGAGAGCTTGGCGTTACTTGATGATTACTTTTCTTGCGCGCCGGTTTTTTTGACGAGCGCCGACCATTTGGTTTCCTCGCGATCAATATCTGCGGCGTATTCCTCCGGCGACGTTGGCAATGGCTCGGCACCCTCGTTTGCAATGTGTCCGTTCACTTTTGGATCACGGAGCGCCGAGCGCAACGCGGCATTTAACTTGTCGATGATCGGTCGCGAGGTGCCGGCGGGCGCAATGATGCCGTAATGCAGAACGGCCTCGAAACCTGGAAGCCCTTGTTCGGCGACTGTCGGCACATCAGGGAAAGACGCCGAACGCTTCAAGCCGGTTACACCAAGCGCACGCAACCGGCCCTCTTTCACCAGACCTATCGCGGGTGGCAATGAAGAGAAATAAATCTGCACATGACCACCCAGCAAATCAGTCAGCGCCGGGCCGGTCCCCTTGTAGGGAACATGCGTGATTTGTATGCCGGCCGCTTCGGCGAACAACACCGTGCCGAGGTGTATTCCGCTTCCGACACCGGCTGAGGCATAGTTCAGCTGGCCCGGCTGCGCCTTGGCCAGCGCGATCAACTCCTGCACGCTGTGCGCGGCTACCGACTTGTTCACCAGGATGATCAGCGGGCCGGTTGCGATGAGGCCGACCGGCGCAAAGTCCTTGCGTGGATCGTAACCTGCATTTGGATAAAGCGTCGGATCGATAGCAAGTGTGCCGGTGCCGCCAAGCCCGAGGGTGTAGCCGTCGGGCGCAGCCTTTGCGACCAGGCGGGTACCGACTGAGCCGCCGGCGCCGCCTCGATTTTCAATGATCAGCGCCTGGCCGAGTGACTTGCTCATGTGCTCGGCGACTGCACGCGCCAAGACGTCGTTACCGCCTCCGGACGCATAAGGAACGACCAGGGTGATCGGACGATCAGGATAATCGGGGGACGAATTTTGCGAGTGGGCAATATGCGGCCACCCCACTAATGCGCCGGCCAGGAGCAGAACGAACCAGCGGCCTTTCATTGCCGCCCCCAATTGCACAACTGAGTTGCCGCTTTGTGCGCCAATCCGACTGATTGTAGCATGGAAAAATACGCTGAGGCCGGTCATGACCAAGTATGTGTGGCAACACGACCTAAAGGGCGAATCCGACCGCCTGCGCCTGATGTCAGATTTGCTCGATCCCTCGAGTACGTTTCACATACTGCGGACAGGCATTACGACAGGTTGGCGTTGCCTCGAAATTGGCGCGGGCAACGGATCGCTGTCACAGTGGCTTGCGCAGCGCGTCGGACCCGCAGGGCATGTCATCGCCAGCGACATTGATATCGATCTGATGAAAGGGATTGCGGGCGGTAATCTGGAAGTTCGCAAATTTGACGTCGTGCACGACGAGCCGCCTGATGCGCCGTATGACCTTGTTGCGGTTCGAGCGCTTCTGCACCATCTTCCCGAACGTCGCACCGTTGTGAGCAAGATGGCGCGCTGGCTCAAGCCGGGCGGTCATCTTTTTGTTCAGGAACCTGACTTTTATCCAACATGGACTGTCGAGCCGCCCTCGCAAAAGCATTTTTGGGAGCAGTTCCTTCAATGGGCGGCGACCCATCAAATCGACTATTACGTCGGACGCAAAATTCCCGCCTGGCTACAAACCGAAAGCTTGCAGAACATCAAATCGGAAGGACACGCCATTCTCTATAACGGCGGCTCGCAGTTTGCCGAATGGTGGGATTACGGCCTCCGCGAAATCGCGATCAAGCTGCAAAGCGAAGGCGGCGTGTCGCTAGCAACACTTGACGAGTTATTTGCGCTCTATCGCGACCCGACCTATTGGACGACAACCATTTCGTTTACTGCAACCACCGCCCAGCGCCCAATCCTCAGCTAAGGGGTCCGCCCAGCAGGCCACCATGCTCACGCTTTACTCCTACCCTACGCTATTCGGCGTCGCCGATAATAACGGCTATGGCCTGAAGGTATTTGCATTCCTCAGGCTCGCGGGCGTGCCGTTCCGTCACGAACATATTTTTGACGCCTCGAAGGCGCCGCGCAGTCAG
Organism: uncultured Alphaproteobacteria bacterium; assembly: GCA_963707615.1. Classification (GTDB taxonomy): domain Bacteria; phylum Pseudomonadota; class Alphaproteobacteria; order Rhizobiales; family Xanthobacteraceae; genus Pseudolabrys. Next base: position 946,578 of record CAVPQT010000003.1, on the reverse strand, counting down.
CTGCCCTATATCGTCGATGGCAATGACATAGTCGGCGACAGCGAGACGATCCTTGCCTATGTCACCCAAAAATATCGACTCACGATCGATGCCGGACTGACGCCGGCACAACGGACAACGAATTTTTTGATCACCCGCATGCTCGACGATCTCTATTGGGTGATGTCGTATTCGCGCTGGAAAGACGAACGTTACTGGCATGCGTTCCGCGATGCATTGCTGCGCGAACATCCGACCCTTACAGAAGAAAGCCTGGCCAAGGCTCGGGCGTTCAATTCTCAACGCTATTACTACCAAGGCATTGGCCGCTTCGACCCCGATGCGGCCATGGCTCGCGGGCTCGCGGATCTCGAGGCGCTTGCCGCTCTAATCCCTTCGCGTGGTTATCTGCATAGCGAGAGACCGACCAGCGTTGACGCCAGCGTCTATGGCTTCATCGCCAATATTTATTTCTACGATATCAATACGCCGCTCAAGCAATTCGTAAGCGATCACGACAATGTCGTGCATCACTGCAGCGCCATCCATGAGGCCATCAAACAGGCCACATGATCGAGCAATCATCGTTGCTAGACGTGAGATATTCATGCCCCAGGAACCGATGAGCGCGGCTACCGACGTTCTGGTGATCGGATCCGGCGCTGCCGGCATGTACGCAGCGATTGAGGCGGCGCGCGGCGGCTGCCAGGTGCTTCTTGTCGACCGCAGTCTGATTGGCCGCGGTGGCGCAACCGTAATGGCACAGATGACGGTCGCGGTCGCGCTCGGCTCCGAGACTGCCGATCACTGGAGCTATCACTACGCGGACACACTCGCCGCCGGGCGTGGATTGTGCAACGAACCACTTGCACAGCTGCTGTGTGAGGATGGACCCGAGTGCATCCGCGCCATGGATGACTGGGGCGTCGGGTGGGCGCGGAAAGACGGCCGAATCGTACAGGCCATGGCGCCCGGCCACGATCGTCCGCGGTGCGCTTATGTGGACTTTCTCAATACCGGGCCAGCTGTGTCGAAAACGTTGCGCACGGTCGTGAACAAAAGCAGTGGAATTCGCAAAGCCGGAGATCTCTGCGTCGTCGATCTTCTGCATGACAAAGGTGATGTGGTCGGCGCGGCAGCGCTTCATCTGGGATCAGGCGCGCCGGTGACGCTGTCAGCAAAGGCGACAATCCTTGCGACCGGTGGTCTCACACGACTTTACCGGCGCAACAGCGCGTCGGCGAACATGGGCGGCGACGGTTACGCCCTGGCTTTGCGTGCTGGAGCTTCCCTGGTCGACATGGAATTCGTGCAGTTCTTTCCCATCGGCCACTTGGCCCCGCGGCTGATCGGTATGGACCCGATCATGTGGGATCCGTTCCGCTACAAGTTAGGCGGGCGCCTGCTGAACAATCGCATGGAGGAATTCACGCAACACTACGGTGTGGCTGAAGATGGCAAATACGTCATCACGCGGGACGTCGGCAGTTACGCAATTCTCAAGGAGGTCGAAGCCGGCCGCGGCTCGCCGCATGGCGGGGTGTATCTCAGTTTTCAGCACTGCCCGGAACGCGCGTTGCGCGAGGCCTTTGGGCCCGTTATCGACCGGCTCGCAAACAATGGCATCGATCTGACAAAAATGCCGATCGAGGTAGCGCCCATCGCGCACTACCACATGGGCGGCATCGTTGCCGATGCGAACATGCAAACCACTTTGCCAGGCCTGTTCGTTGCGGGCGAAGCGGTCGGTGGCGCCAATGGCGCCAACCGTCTTTCCGGCAACGCTATTACGGAGGCACTGGTGTTTGGCCGCCGCGCCGGCCGGGCCGCTGCCAGCCATGTCAAACGCCTGAAGACGTTCCCCGATCATGCTGACAACAATCACGTAGCGACCGCCTTGATGGCCGCCGATGCCCCGACCCGCAACTTCAATACCGCTGCAATGCTGGAGACCCTCCAGAAGACGATGCAAGACAATGTCGGCGCTTTGCGCAGCAGGACGAAAATTACTGCTGCCCTCCACACCATCGGCCATCTGAACGATGAGCTCGGCGACACCCCGCCCGGCGACGGCAACCGCTTCGATATGCGACGGATCGACTGGTTTGATCTGCGCAACATGTTGCTGGTCTCCCGCGTAGTCGCCGAAACTGCGCTGGCTCGCACCGAAACCCGAGGCGCGCACCAACGTGAAGACTGTCCCGAATTGTCGCCGGACTGGGCAATTAATCAGACGGTCACGCTTCGCGATCGCCGCATCGAAATATCGGGTGGCCGCCACTCCAGCGCGGAGGCAATGTTGTGAGCGAGACTGCCTCGCTTAAGATTTGGCGCGGGCTCGAGGCGAATGCTGGCCGGTGGGAAACCTACGACGTTCCGTTTGAGGCGGGCCAGTCACTACTCGATGGCCTGCGCTGGATCCGCGCCAACCGCGATCCGACGCTTGCGATCCGCTTTTCCTGCATAAATGCCAATGCCTGCAAGGAGTGCATGGTCGAGCTTGATGATGTAACCGTCTACGCGTGCACGGCTCGCCTGCAGGCCCGTAAGATGACGGTAGCACCCCTTTCCAATAAGAAGTTGCTGCGTGATTTGGTCACCGAAATTGCACCGCCGACCGAGCGCTTCAAGAATTCTTAGCTGGTTGCATGTCTCCGGAAGCGGACATGTGCGACGCAACTAGGGGTGTCCGCTATGAGACAACAGCGGACATCTTCGGCCCACCAATCATCCGAGGATCTATCTGAAACCAGCCCGATAATATGCCGCGAGCCCTTTGATCTCATCGTCGGTCAGGCGCGAGGCGATCAACCGCATTCGGCCATAGACGTCATTGCGCCGCTGTCCCGATGCGTAGAGCTTGAGCTGCTGAACGAGATATTCGTCGCCTTGCTCTGCGAGCACAGGTGCTTCGATCGGACCGCCGGCGCCGGCCCGGTGACAGGCCGCGCACGGCGGTATGTTGCGATGCGGATCGCCGAGCTCCACGAGCTGAATGATCGCGGGTTTTGACTCGGCAAGTGTAACCGGGTTGAGGTTGCGCTGCGGCTGGCCCGCATAATACGCGGCCACATCGGCAATCACACTCTCATCCAAAGCCTTCGCGATATCGGCCATCTGCGGATTGACGCGGCTTCCCGTGCGGTAATCGTGCAGTTGCTTGTAAATCGCCGCTCCGGATTGACCTGCAAGATGCGGATATTGTGGAGCTACGGAAACGCCTTTCTCCCCGTGACAGGCGATGCAGACTTCCTGAACCTTCGCCTTGCCCTTTGCCACATCGGCACGCGCGAGAATGCGCAGGACATCGGAATTCCACACGACCTGCGATACGGGAGTTGGAGGCGTCCTGTCCGTAAACTGCGGCACCGCAGGCGAGCCGGGCAGTATTCCGAGCGCGCGGCAGATCGCCGTGAAGGCGTCAATGCCGGCGCTCCGGCCCTGCACGACAGGAATAACAATGACACCGAGCAGGATCCCGACCAGCACGATTCCCATCACCGCGATGGTCGACCAGATGCGCCAAGGCTGGTCGAGGACATGGGGATCTGATTGCTCCGGGCGCTGGTCGGTCATGTCATCGCACCCTGTGCACGATCGCTGCAGGGGAAGGCTCGATCACGAACTGGGCGATCGGAAAGCCATAGGCCAAAATCATCAGCACCAGCACGAGGACGTTCCAGAGGCCAAAGCCATTGAGGGCGGCCGGCACGCGCTTCGGAGGGTGAACGGCAAGCGCATAGAGCGGCCTGGCAATCGCTTGCACGCTGCTGCGGTGAAGCACCACGAGATTTCTGACGAACAGGATCGCGGAAACCAGCAGGACGAGTCCGCCGACAAGCGAGACCACCACCCATGGGCCCCAAGCGGCAATGATTGGATCGGCATAGTTGAAGTTTGCGACGCGGCGCCACTGCCCCTGCAGGCCGAGCCAATGCCAGGGCAGCGTCATGACCATCATGCCAATGAACCAGAGCCAGAGCTGAATCCGCAGTGGAGCGAGCGATGGATGATCATGCCCGGTGAGGCGCGGCCAGATTTCGTAAGCAATGGCGAAGTACATGATCACCACCGACCCGCCGAAGATCAGGTGAAAGTGCGCCGTCACCCATGAGGTGTTGTGCACCATCGCGTTCATTCCGTAGGCCATGTTGACGATGCCGCCAAATCCGCCGAAGCCGAGCATCACGAAGGCCAGGCCGATCGCAAGCACCATCGGGCGTTCCCAGGGAAGCGCCGCGATCCATCCGAACACGCCGCGCCCGCCACGCAGGCGGCCCGCAATCTCCATCGAGGCCGTGATCGTGAAGATGGTGAGAAGGGTCGGAGCGGCCACGAAGGCGGTCAGCAAGACCTGGATAAACTTGGTGCCGTTCCCGTGCTCAGGGTCCATCAGCAGATGATGCATGCCGACGGGCAGGCTGTAGATCAGGAACATGATGAAGGTCAGACGACCCATCGTGTCGCTGTAGAGTCGTCCGCCCGCCGCGCGCGGGGCCATCGTGTAGAACGCGATATAGGCTGGTATCAGCCAGAAGTAGACGATCGCGTGCAGCGTCCATGAAAACAGCGTGCGCGACATGCCGACATCAATGGTCTGCACAAGCCCGAGCGAGGCAGGGATCACCTGAAACACGAGCTCGGCGGCCACGCCGATTGTCGTCCAGAGCCACATGACCGCATTCGCGACGGTCGCGAACATCGCCAGTGGAACGGGTCGACCGGGGTTGTCCACTTTCCATGCGCGCATCGCGACCAGCATCAGCACGCACCAGACCCACGATGCCGCAACAACAAGAACCAGCCCGACGTAGAACCAGACGTTTGCCGTAAGCGGTGGGTAGAACGTGAACAACACCGAGGCTTGACCGGACCCGATCGAGATGAGAGCAAGGACGACGCCGAGGATCCCCATCCAGAACGCGCCCCACGCCCATATCAATCCCGGCAATGGGCGGTTAAGCGCCGTGACCGCGACGAAATAGCCGAAGCCCATGATGAAGAAGGTGGTCAGCACATAGGCCATGGATACGCCATGGGCCGTCACCGACATGAAATATTCTCCGGGCGTGCCGATTTTGGCGCCGAGGGGGCTGCGCACCCACATCTGCCATGCGCCCAGCACGCACGCGAACAGGAAGGCGCCGAACGCCACCCAAAAATGCGCAAGACAAAGTCGGTCAGCGTTGCGCACAGGAAACTCTCCCATCCGGGCCGGGTTTGAACTGATCGGCAGGCAGCACCTGGACAGTCGCCCACATCTCGCTGTGGCCTTGGCCGCAAAACTCGTGGCAAGGCATGAGCAGATCGCCCGTGCGCGTAAACTCAGTGTGAACCTGCGCGACAAATCCCGGCACGACCATGGTGTTGACGTTCGTCCCCGTGATCAAAAGACCATGGAGGACATCCGGTGAGGCGAATCTCAACGTCACGCGCCGGTTAGCCGGAACCGCGATACACTGCGGGACAAACATGAACTGGGTAGCGATAGCCCGAACGATGACGGTGCCGTCGCCGAATACGGTCGTTCCAAGGTTCTGCTCGGCAAATTCTCCCGACAGATGCAGCGTCTTGGGGTCGATCCTCTCGACATTGCTCGGCGGGTTGATTTTGATCGTGAGCGCGGTGAACACGATCATGCTCAGGGATGCGGCGACGAATATGCCGACGCCGAATGCCCACAGCAATTCGGTCCTGAGAATCCGACTCTCTTGCAACTCGTGAGGGGTGTCTGACATCAGCCGATCGTCCCGCGTGGAATGAACACGAGGGTGTAGATCAGCAGGTAACCCAGTACGAGCAGCGCCACCATCGTGCCCGCCAGAACAGCGGCACCGAGCGGTACGGTTCGCATCACGGACGCCAACGCGGCCTCGTCGACCTCATCGGCGACTTCGAGCTTTGAATCGGCAGCTGAAGACTGGTCAGACTGCATCGACGCTCGCCCCAAGAATTGCAGCTTCTGGCACCGACATGATGGCAGACAGCCGCCGTGTATTCAATGTGCCCGAACCCTGTGACACTGATGTGCACTACTGGGCGGTGACAATTTTATAGTGCGCAACTCGCCGCAGCTGGCGCTGGCGATTAATGGCCAATAGCGGACATTCGGCTAGTTCGGTCAAACCAATTAAAGGTATTCGCCTTTATGCTCCGTCGAGAATACATTTGCATAAAGGTTGGCGATCCATTGTTTTCCCTCCTGGGTAACTCGAAGATAACGCAACGCATCTTCGATGTATGGACGTACGACCTGCCAGAAGAATTGCGGATAATTGGCCCGCAGGTCAGCGGGGCTGTTGTATTTGAGCTTTTCGATCGCCCCGGTTTCACGAAACTCTGTAAACAACGCAGACGTCTTGCGCAGATAGTTGATGTCGGCGAGCTGGCCGATCAGGTCTGCCGCTCGTAGCAGCCCTGGGAGGTCACCCGTCGGCGCGTGCTCCTCGTCTTGGGGCACCGGAAATCGGGTATGTTCGATATTTGCTTCGATCTGACTGCTGTTGATTTGGCTAAGCCCGATTTTGCCGAAGCGCTCGCGTACGAACAGTTTGGATCGAGCGACATGATATGGCGTCAACGCAGCATCCGTAGCCCCTTCGGGCAGGCTCACCTTATCTCCGGCCAAATTTGTGACATAGAGACCATCACCGTCACCGCGACAGACCCCGCGAACGTACCCGATGTCGTGACAGAGAAGTGAGACGATGAAATGCAGCCAGTCCTGCGGCGTGACGCCGCCGACGCTGAGGTGTCTGCCGCGCAAAATCTCCTGGCCGACCGATGTGACCATAATGGTGTGATTTACATCGTGGTAGGCCGCATCACTGCTGGAAATGTTTTCGAGAGAGAGCCGTGCCACAAAACCGATGACGCCGGGATAGCTCGGCTCCAGCAACCCATAGGTTCGCTCATAGGTGAGCTTGAGTTCGCTAACAAATGTTTCGATGACGATTTGCGTCGGGTTGAACATTTTGGTCACCTTCGCAGCCTCGCTTTGGCAATTTTGTCGAGAAGGTTCTCAAAAAACCAGGATATCGTAACGGCTAAAGCCAGCCCGCTGGAAGGGGCTACCGGCGCCCGCTTGTCATAAGTTCGTTGCACTGAGGGATGTCGGCCGCGAAAACCATCGAGCTAGGCCGCAATTTTGCGGCGTATCCGTGATGCGCGGACGTATGTAAAGAGCCCATGCGCAATCTTTGAATGACAGGCAGCCTTGTCGTGACTAGAGCCTCATCAATTCAAACTCAGCAAGAGACGCTTCAATTTGATGGATATGCTCGCGTATTGTGTCGAGGTGCAGTTTTAGCAAGTCTCTATTGGACACTATTCCGGCGAGACGCCCGTTTTCCAACACGGGCATGTGACGAAACTTACCTTTTGTCATGCGTTCCATGACGCTGCTTATTGCATCATTCACATCGCAGGTGGACACACTCCGGGTCATGACCTCAGCGACCGGCAATTGCAGCGCGGCAATTCCGTTCTCAGACATCGCGCGGACAATATCGCGCTCGGACAGGATGCCGACGAGACGACCATCAACATCAAGGACAACCAGCACGCCAATTGAATGCTTGGTCAGAAGTTTAGCCGCAGCGGCAAGATCGGCAGCAGTATCGATGCTTACGACCTGATTGCCTTTGTTGATGAGAATGCTCTTTAAGCTCATACAACGCTTTCGACTGCCCTATGATGACAGCACTCTCTCAGCCTACAAAGTGGGCCAAGCTCAGCCCCAGGCTGCAGAAAACGATCGTGAAAAGAATTGCCAAAACAGTACCACGAAAGGTTGGGTCGTCCATTCGCAATCTTGGTCAGGTATTTGTGACGCCGCTGCGAACCTGGTGTGTCAGTGGACGCCGCAAAGATCCCAGTCGCACCCGCCGTCCATTCAATGCAGGTTCGTCATTCCGTGTGACTCCAGCGCCTCGATGACGCCGTCGAAAATCAGCGCGACGCCGATTGCCGAAACGAAGAAGCCGACAATCCGGGTGATGGCGTCGATCCCCATCGGGCCCAATGTCTTTGAAAGCCTGCTCGCATAGTTCAGGCACAGATACGTCACGAGCATCGTGGCAACGATGGCGGCGACCACTGCGATGAATGAAGCGAGTTCAGTCGGGGATTGCCTGATGGTCGACGTCATTCCCAGAATCGTTGCGATCGCACCCGGACCGCACATCAGCGGCATCGCAAGCGGCACGAAGGCGATATTCGCACCCTTTGCAGCGGACGCGACCATTCCGCCTGATGCGGGTGGCGAGAAAAGTTCAAAGCCGATCTTCACCAGAATGATGCCGCCGACAATGCGCACCATGGCCAGCGGAACTCCGAACAGGCGCAGGATCAATGTGCCGAAGATCAGAAAGAAGAGACTCAGCAGCAACGCATAGACGCACGACTTCCACGCGACCTCGCGATGTGTCGCCGCATCTTTTCCATTCAGCAGCGTCAGATAGACGGGCAGCACCTCGAGCGGGTTTATGATCGCGAGCAATGTCGTGAATGTGCCGATAAACAACGAGAGTTCGCGACTGATCACCCTGATGCTCCAGTTTGTTTTCCCCGCACGTCAATCAATCTCCGGCGGCCGTCAGGCTGTCCAGAGCTTGCGATCGCCAATCCACCAGAACAATGCGCCGACCCCAATCAGCGCGACCAACGCGAGCAGCACGATCAGCGCCGCTTCCTCGATCCACGCAATCGCCGGTACGAAAAGCCCCATGACAAGGCCAAGCACGCAAACTTGCCACGCCGGAATGTGCACGCCCGCGACAAATGTTCCGAGCGCCAGCAGGAGAAGAATGGCGAGGCCGGTCGCGTCCGCGTTCAGCATGTTCTGCACGCTTGGCAGCAACACGAGATTCATGGCGACGAAGAAGGCGAGCCAATGCAGCGCCTGGCTGCCAATGAGACGGACCTTTGCCTTCTTGCCCGGAGCGTATGGCCAGCCACCCCAGATACAGGCCGCCGCGGTTACAAGCACAAGAAATTCCCAATAAACGATGGTCGGCCGTCTCGTGACGCTCGTGTAGGCGACACCAAGAAGTGTGAGAACCAGCACAATGACGTATGGCAATTCCCTGAGCCAGATACTGGGATGTGGCAGCCAGCGTTTCGCCGGTGTCGCGGAATCTGAAGTCATCGTTTGGCGCGAGGTCGCTCATCACCGTCACCCAATCAATTCGTGCATCGCAGTCATTATTGTGCCGGTCCCTTCGCTTCCCGCAGGTGCCGGATGTACAAGCTCACGCCAAGGACCAGCCCGACGACGATCAGGAAGCTCACGACCACTATCTTGTGATGCGCGAGCGTAACAATGAAGGCCAGATGTTCGCTGAAATAGGCGGGGAGGAACACCCAAACGCTCACCCAAAGTGCTGCGCCTATGGCATCGAACAAGGCGAAGCGCCACCAGTGCATTCCGAGCATTCCGGCCACGATGCCGTTGAGTTGACGCAGGATGCTGAAGAAGCGCGCGAACAACACCGTCGCCGAGCCGTAGCGGGTGTATTTCTTTTCGATCCCGCTGAAACGTTCATTGGTCAGACCGACCTTCGCGCCGTAGCGCAGGACGGTCGCGCGTCCGAGTTTTCTGCCGATGAGAAAGCCGAGATTGTCGCCGATAACCGAACCCACCCACGCAGAGATGAGCAAAGCCGGCAGCGACAACTCTCCGCGCCCGGCCAGAATTGACGCAAATATCAACAGCGATTCGCCGGGGACCGGAGCGCCGATCGCCTCGATCGCCAGTATTGGCATGACCGCGAATGCGCCGTAGTGGCGAACGAAGCTTTCCAGGCCGGCAACGAGTTGGCCGATATCTTCCACCGCTTTGCCTCATCGTTACCCAAGCGCCACGGATGAACTGTGACCCGCAGATTTGTGAAACGAAATTACCCTTAAGGGCAATGACCTCTCGTTGGATTGCCCCTAATCAATGATCGCCTGATACACCATCGTGCGCATGAGATAGCGGTAGTGCAGCCGCTGCAGCGGCGCCTGCGTCATCAGAATGGCGATCAGTTCCTTCTGCGGGTCGATCCAGAAATACGTGCCGGTGACGCCGCTCCACGAAAAATCGCCCACCGATCCGGGCAGCGGATTACGTCCGCTGTGCGTACGGACCGCGAAGCCGAGGCCGAAGCCGAGACCGAGCTCGGGCGTCGGCGCAAGCGCGCCGAACAAAACTGGAGTTGACGGGCTTCGGCGCGTTTCCGGTGTCAGATGATCTGACGTCATCAAAGCGATACTCGGCGGCGCGAGCAATCGCGCGCCGCCAAGTTCGCCGCCGTTGAGCAGCATCTGGCAGAAGCGCACATAATCGCCGGCCGTCGACAGCAATCCGCTGCCGCCTGAAATCCAGGTCGGACGAACGGACGTATCGCGCATCGGCGGACGCTTTCCCGAAGCGCTGTCGATTTGTGGCTGGGCTGAGCGAGAACCGTCGATCGGCCCAAAACTGGTTTTGAGGAGGCCAAGTGGTTTGCAGATGCGTTCGTCGATAAAGCGATCGAGGCTCGTGCCGCTTGCGACTTCAACAACGCGCCCGAGCATGTCGGTCGAAACACCGTACTGAAAGGTCGTGCCGGGCTGGTAGGCGAGGGGGACCTTGGCGAGTTTTTCCGCCATTTCGGCATTGGTTTGCCGCTCGTCGACAACACCCGCGGCTTCGTAGGCTTGCTTGAGATGCGGGCCGGTGAGATGCGCGTAGGTCAGCCCGGAGGTGTGCCGCATCAGGTCCTGGACGGTCATTTCGCGCTGCAGTGGCTCGAGCATCAGCGCCTTTGCGCCGGGGTCGTCGGAATTGGCGGCGACCTTGAGATCGGCGAAGGCGGGGATATAGCGGGACACGGGATTTGCAATGAGCAGCTTGCCTTCCTCGGCGAGCATCATCGCCGCGACCGAAACGACGGGTTTTGTCATCGAGGCAATGCGGAAGATCGTGTCAGGCGTCATCACCGCGCCGTCCTCGCGATCGCGGTAGCCAAGCGCCTCGGAATTCGCGATTTGTCCGCGCCGCGCGATGAGCAGCACCGCGCCAGGCACGAGGCCCTTGTCGATGTCGGCCTGCAAGGTATCGCGGATGCGTTGCAGGCGCTGCGACGACAATCCGACATCTTCGGGTTTGTTCGCCCGCGGCATTTCGAATGCCATTGTCCGTCTTCCTATTTCCAGAATTGGCGGGAGGCGATGGCGGCGCCGTCTGCCATGGCCTTGAATTTGGCGAAGACGACATCCGGATCGACCGCCGCCTGGCCGACCCAGGTGCCGTAGCCGCAATCGCTGCCAGCGATCACGTTTTCTCGGCCGACAAGTTTGGCATAACGCCCGATGCGTTGCGCAATCAGCTCGGGGTGCTCGATGAAATTCGATTTCGATTCGATGACCCCCGGAATCAGCACCTTGCCGTCGGGCAGCTTCACCGTCTCAAACAATGTCCACTCGTGGGCGTGTCGTGGATTGGCTGCTTCGAGCGAGATCGCTATCGGCTTGGCCTTGAAAACGATGTCGATGACGTCGGCGAGCGGGACATCGCGATGATGTGGGCCTTCGTAGTTCCCCCAGCAGAGATGCATGCGCAGTTGCTCAACCGGGATATTGGCCACCGCATGATTGAGCGCCTCGATATGCAACTGCGCACGCTTGCGGAACTCGGGCACGCTCAGATCCGCATATTGAATATGCCGGCCCATGCCGAGATCGGGGCAATCGATCTGCAGCACGAACCCGGCTTTGGTGACGGTCTCGTATTCGTGCCGCATGGCATCGGCGATGGCGTAGATATAGGTCTCGAAGTCCTTGTAATGATCGTTGCGGAAAAACAGCGACACGACACCGGGTGACGCCGCACTCATGAAACCGCCAACGGCTTTGACCTCCTTCAGCGCGGCCTTGAGGTTATCTGCATCGACCTGGGGGGCATTTCGGTCGCGCACGCTGATCGGCGCGTTGCACGCCGGCGTCTTGCGACGGGAACGGCCCGGATCGCCGAAAACCCGCTTTTCCAGCCGCGGGAAATCGGACAGGTCCTGATAGACGAAGGTATTTCCGGTACCGCCGAAGCCCTCGAGCCGATCCTTGATGTAGGTCGCATAGCTCGGCTTCGACATCTCGCCATCATTGATCAGGTCGATGCCCGCATCGGCCTGTTTTTTGACGACTTCGCCGACCGCCGCCTTCACCCGCGCCGCCAGGGCATCCGGGTCGACCGGGACGCCTTCCTCCTTGGCGTACATCATGCGGATCAAGTCGTCCGGCCGGGGCAGGCTGCCGGTGTGGGTGGTCAGGAAACGGTCACGGCTGCGCTGCATGGCTTGAACTCCCGGGCCCAACTGTAGAGCAGGGCGGCGGCCGCAACCATCGTCCGGCTCGCGTTGACAGGACGGGGTGGGCTGCGTATGTACCCGGCAAAACAGCAACTGAGATCGACATGAAAGTCCGGAATTCCTTGAAATCCCTGCGCGGCCGGCACCGCAACAATCGTCTGGTGCGCCGGAAGGGCCGGGTCTACATCATCAATAAGACCAATCGCCGCTTTAAGGCCCGTCAGGGCTGATTTCCGGCGCCGCTGGCGCCTGTTCCATCGCGCATATTGGTTTGCCATAGCAGGCGGAGGCACTACACTCCGCCGATGCTTCTGCGCGCGCGATTCCTTTCAGCACTCCTCACTGCAGCCATGGCCGTCAGCTGGGCTGTGCCAGCCACCGCACAATCCGGTAAACGGGGCGAACAGGCGGCCAAGCCGCCGGTGTCGCGTATCGATCGCACCCGCAATCTGGATTTCCTGTTCGGCGCGCTCAAGCTCGCGCCGGACGAAACGACGGCGAAGGCGATTGAGGAACGCATCTGGACGGTCTGGACGGCCTCGCGCAGCGACACCGCAAATCTTCTCATGATGCGCGTGAAGACCGCGATCGAGGCGAAAGACCTCGACCTCGCGGTCACGTTGCTCGACGGGATCGTCAAGATCAGGCCGGACTACATCGAAGGCTGGAACCGGCGCGCCACCATTTTCTATATGAAGAAGGATTACGGACGCGCGATCGCCGATATCCGTCAGGTGCTCAAGCGCGAGCCGCGCCATTTCGGCGCGCTGGCAGGACTTGGGTTGATCCTGCAGGACATTGGGGACGACAAGCAGGCGCTCGAGGTCTATCGCCGCGCGCTCGAAGTCTACCCGCGCATGGAACGCATTCCCGACGTCGTGAAGACCCTGCAGGAAAAAATCGAAGGCCGCGATATCTGAGCGCCGAAGTGGCTTCTTCCTGCTGGTCTGCGCTGAAAAATGACGTGGATGCCGCCGTCAATCTGATTGATGGATGTGGAGGGCGTTGCAATCTAATTCGTCAGAACTGACTGATTCTTAAAAACGTCAGGCCAACTACGGATGTGGGAAACGCCTCTCTCGGAAAATCTCCAAAAGGAGATCGTCAGCGCTTACGAACGTCTCTGTCGTCCGATCCCGACGAACCCGATCGAATTGCTCGGCTACAAGATCTCTTTCATGGGCGAAGCGCACCTGCGCTGGCTGTTCGGCGAGATCTTCATGGACGCTTCGTATTTCTTCCACGCAGACAACGATCGGCCGCTGATCTTCGATTGCGGCAGCAATATCGGCATGTCGGTCCTCTTCTTCAAAAAGCTTTATCGGAACGCCCGCATCATCGCGTTCGAACCCGATCCCGCCACTTTCGCAACCTTGCGACAGAACGTCGTGCAGAACCGCCTCTCGGATGTCGAACTGCATTCCGTTGCGATCGGCGGCCATTCCGGCCAGATCGAGCTTTTTCGCGATCCGTCGCCGGAAAGTTCAAGCCTCAAAATGAGCACGTTGCGGCAGCGTCACGATGGGCCGGGTGTTGTCGTGCCGTCGCGGCGTCTGTCGGAATTCATTAAATCGGATATCGATCTGCTCAAGCTCGATGTCGAAGGCGCCGAAGATGCCGTGATGGACGAACTGGCGGACAGCGGGAAGCTCCGCTACGTGCGGCGACTGCATCTGGAATATCATCATCACATCGATGCAACAGCCGACAAGCTTTCATCGATGCTGCGTTTGATTGAAAGTAACGGCTTCGGGTATCAGCTTCGGAGCATCGCCAAGCCCTGGCCGTCCGAAGCCGTGTTTCAGGATATCTCGATTTATTGCTACCGGAAGTGAGCGGCGCGCGGCGCTAATTCTTCGCCGCGTCAGCTCCGATATAGGCGATGCGCAACATGTTGGTCGCGCCGGGCGTGCCGAGGGGGACGCCGGCGACGACGATCACGCGCTGTCCCGGTTTTGCGAAACTTTCCCTGACGGCGATGCGGCACGCGCGCTCGACCATGTCATCCTGGTCATGCGCATCCTCGGTGACGACACAATGGACGCCCCAGACAACGGCGAGGCGCCGGCCGGTCGAGATATTTGGCGACAGCGCAACGATCGGAGAGCGTGGCCGTTCGCGGGCCACGCGTAGTGCGGTCGAGCCTGAGGACGTCCAGCAGATGACGGCCGCGAGATCGAGCGTATCGGCGATCTGGCGCGCCGCGTCGGCGATCGCGTCGGCACCCGTCGCCTCGGGTGCCGCGCGCTGCGCGGCGATGATGTTGCGATAGAGCGCGTCGCCTTCAACTTCTTCGGCAATGCGGTTCATCGTCGCCACGGCCTGCATCGGGTAGTTGCCGGCCGCCGACTCCGCCGACAGCATCACCGCATCGGCGCCTTCGAAAATCGCGGTGGCAACGTCGGACACCTCCGCGCGCGTCGGCACTGGCGAGTTGATCATCGATTCGAGCATCTGCGTTGCCACGACCACCGGCTTTCCGGCGACGCGGCCCGCGCGCGTCATCTGCTTCTGCACGCCGGGCACTTTCTCGAGCGGCATTTCAACGCCGAGGTCGCCGCGTGCCACCATCAGCGCGTCGGCAAGATCGATGATCTCGGCGAGCCGGTGCACGGCCTGCGGCTTTTCGATCTTGGCCATCACCGCGGCGCGCCCGCGCGTGATTTTTTTGGCCTCGGCGATGTCTTCCGGCCGCTGGATGAAAGACAGCGCGACCCAATCGATGCCGACCTGAAGGGCGGCTTCGAGATCGGAACGATCTTTGTCGGCAAGCGCCGAGAACGGGATCGTCGTATCGGGAAGGCTGACGCCTTTGCGGTCGGACAGCTTTCCGCCGATGACGACGCGCGTGACGATGCGTTTGGGCTCCGCTTCCGAAACCGTGAGACGGACCTTGCCGTCGTCGATCAGCAGCGTGTGGCCGGGCTTGATCGTTACAAAAATTTCCGGATGCGGGAGGTACGCGCGCGTCGCATCGCCGGGTGCCGGATCGCTGTCGAGCACGAAGCTGTCGCCGGTTTTGACCATAACGGCGCCGCCGGCGAAGGTGCCGAGGCGAAGCTTCGGTCCCTGCAGGTCGATGAGCACGCCGATCGGCCGGCTGGTGTCGCGTTCGACGGTGCGAATCATGCCGACCAGTTCGCGCATGCGCTCCTGGCTGGTGTGGCTCATGTTGATGCGGAAAACATCGGCGCCGGCTTCGAACAGGCGCGCGATCATCTCGGCGCTCGATGACGCCGGTCCGAGCGTAGCAACGATCTTGGCCCGCCGCAGACGTCTCATGGTCGGCCGCCTCCGGGCGATGTCGCCGACGGCGGCGAGGCTGGCAATGGTCCTGATGGCGGGGACGTCGTCGACGATGGCGGCGATAGTGGCGGTGGCGGCCCAAGCGGAAGCGGCGACCCAGGCGACTGCAGTGGCGACCCAGGCGACGGTGGCGACGTAGGCGACGTCGTCGGCGGTCTCGACACCCCTACCGGCCCCCGCGGCGCGAGAGGACGCTCAGGTGATTGTTCGGCGGCATCTGTTAATTGCACTGTCCAGGACCGTTGCTCTCCGGTGTCGACCTCGAAAAAGCCGGTGCGATCATAGCCGCGCGCCAGGCAGTTGTCGGTACCGCGAATCGTGAATTCTTTTTCACGGGAACACATGTACGCCTTGCCGGACCATTCGCCGCCACGATCATAGTCGACGGCGTAGATGTAATAATAACGCGCGACCAATGCGCCTCGCAGCAACGTCTCGCAAGAGCGTGATGAAACGTTCCACCAGCCTTCGGTGGTCCAGCCTTCGTTGTCCTTATAACCAATCGCGACGCCAACTCGGCTGCCAGTATTGTTGCATAGCCGAAAATCAGCATTCGCTGGAAAGATTGATGCGGCCAGCAACAGCGCGGCAATAACCGCTGGGCGGGCAATGGAAAAGGAAGGGTGACACCTGACGTCAATGAGCTGTGGTGCGGTCACTTTTGTCGCGGTTTCCGAATAATGCGGGGGTTCTGGCGTGATCCGCTACGGTCTGTCAACGATGATGGCACGGAAGTCATTAACGTTGGTGAAAGTCGGCCCCGTCGCCAGTAAGTCTCCAAGCGCCTCAAAAAATGCACTTGAGTTGTTGTCTGTGAGAAAGGCGGCGGGATCGAGGCCGTTCGTTTTCGCGCGCGCAACCGATCCGCCATCGACCAATGCTCCGGCGGGGTCGAGGGGAGAGCCGGCGCCGCCGTCGGTTCCGTCGGTGTCGGCGGCGATGGCGGCGACCGCCGGCATGCCGTCGAGCGCCATCGCCAGCGCCAGCGCATATTCCTGATTGGGCCCGCCGCGCCCCTTGCCGCGGATCGTGACCGTCAACTCGCCGCCGGACAGGACGACGGCGCGCCGCCCGCTCGCGCGCAATTCGCGCACGATGCGTGCATGCTCTGCGGCGACCTCGCGCGCCTCGCCCTCGACGCGATCGCCTAAAAAAACGCACTCGTAACCGGACGCGAGAATGGCCTCCTCGGCCGCGCGCATCGCATCGGCCGGCCGCGCGGCGAGCATCACTTCATTGTCGGTAAAAACCGGATCACCCGGCTTCGGCAATTCATTGCGCTGATCCACAAGCGCGCGCGTGACCGCATCGGGAATCTCGAGGCGATACTTGGCAACGATCGCGCGCGCATCGCCTAGCGTCGTCGGATCAGGCACAGTCGGTCCCGAACCGATCGCGGAAGGATCATCGCCCGGCACGTCGGAAATCGCGATCGTCACGAGTTTCGCCGGATGCGCATGCGCCGCGAGACGCCCGCCCTTGATGCGCGACAGATGTTTGCGCACGACATTGATTTCGTTGATCGTCGCACCCGAACGCAACAGCGCGCGCGTGACCGCCTGCTTGTCCTCGAATGAAATGCCTTGCGCCGGCGCAACCAAATTGGCCGATGCGCCGCCCGACATCAGCACCAGCACGAGATCGTTCTTGCCGGCGTCATCGGCAAGCTTGAGCGCGCGATCGGCGCCCTCAAGCCCCGCCGCATCGGGGATCGGGTGACCGGCCTCGATCATGCGCACGCGCCGCAGCGGCCTTCCGTAGCCGTGACGCGCGACGGCAACGCCGCTCAGCCGCTCGGCGGCAATGTGCAATTTGTCGAGGTAATGCGCCTCGGCAACTTCGGTCATCGACCCCGCCGCCTTGCCGGCCGCGACAACAATCAGCCGTCCCAAAGGAGGTGGCGGCAAAAGCTGTGGCAGACACGACGCGGGATGCGCCGCCTCTACCGCAATGCGGTAGAGGTCTGCGAGAAAAGAGCGCAGGGGCTGATTCATGATCCCATCATAGCTGCCCACCCTCTGGGAAATCTGCTTATAATTATCGACTGACTGACGCGGCCCGGCGCCCGCCGGAATTTGCGCCGAGACTTCGTTGCCACTGCCGCAGGGGTGCGGACAAGGCCACCAAATGCGCGGATCAAGCGCAATCCAACACAACAAAATCACTCTCGAGGGAGAGAAATCGTATGGCTGCAACATCATTCACAATCAATGGCAAGACGGCGAACGTCGAGGCTGAGCCCGACACGCCTTTGCTCTGGGTCGTGCGCGAGCAACTCAAGCTCACGGGCACAAAATTCGGCTGCGGCTCCGGCCTGTGCGGCGCCTGCACGGTGCACGTCGACGGCAAGGCCGTGCGCTCCTGCCAGATTTCCGTTTCGAAGGTGGCGGGCCGCAAGGTCACCACCATCGAAGGCCTGTCGCCGAACGGACAGCACCCGCTGCAGAAAGCTTGGATCACCGAGCAGGTGCCGCAATGCGGCTACTGTCAGTCCGGACAGATCATGCAGGCGGCGACGCTTATCGCGGCGAACAAGAAGCCGACGCGCGAGCAGATCGTCGCGCACATGGACGGCAACATCTGCCGCTGCGGCACCTATCCGCGCATCGTGCGCGCCATTCAACGCGCCGCCCGGGAGGCCTGAGCCATGACCATTCAGATCAGGAACGGTTCTGTCGACACCAACATCAGCCGGCGCGGCTTCGTGGCCGGCGCTGCGGGAATGACGTTCGCCTTCACGCTTGGCGGCATGGGCCACGGCGGGGAAGCGCTTGGAGCGACGCAACCCACCAAGTTCAACGCCTGGGTCAGCATTGCTCCCGACAACACGATCAGCATCGTCTGTCCGGCCGCCGAAATGGGGCAGGGCGTCTACACATCATTGCCGTTGATCCTTGCGGAAGAGCTCGACGCCGACTGGTCGAAAGTGAAGACCGAGTTCGCGCCGGCCAATCCGAAGGTCTACGGCAACCCGCATGAGCTGTTTCATGGTGCGCAGATCACGGCGGCCAGCGTGTCGGTGCCCGGCTATTTCATGCCGTTGCGCATGGCCGGCGCGCAGGCGCGCAAGGTTCTGCTCGATGCGGTTGCCGAGAAATGGAAAGTGCCGGTCACCGAACTGACGACGGACAAGAGCACGATCACGCACAAGAAATCGGGCCGCAAGATCACCTACGGCGAAGTCGTGGCGTTTGCCACCGTGCCGGCGGAACCGCCGAAGATCAGCGAGGCCGATCTAAAAAAGCCGGCCCAGTTCAAGCTGATCGGCCGCAAGGACATCGGCCGCAGCGACGTGCCCGCGAAAGTCAACGGCACGGCGAAATATGGCATCGATGTGCAGGTGCCAGGCATGGTCTACGCGTCGGTGCTCCAGGCGCCGATGGAAGGCGCCAAGTCGAAGGACGTGAACCTTGCCGACGTGATGCAAGTGAAGGGCGTGACCAAGGTCATTCCGCTTCCGTTTGGCGTGGCGGTGATCGGCGATTCCGTCGAAGCCACGCGCGCGGGCGTGCAGGCGCTCAAGGTTACGTGGGACACAAGCGGTGCCATGGCCGCAAACTTCGACTCGGATAAGGCGAAGGATGACTACGCGGCGAAGGCCAAGGATCCGAACGCCGAGACCAAGGTCGAATATCAGGTCGGTGACGTGAAGGCCGGGCTGAGCGGTGCGGCGAAGACAGTCGAAGCCGGCTACTGGTCCGAATACACCTATCACGCACAGATGGAGCCGATGAACGCCGTCGCTCAGGTTTCCGAGGACGGCAAGTCGGCCGATATCTGGACCGGCACGCAGTTCGGCGCGCTGGCGTCGCAAATTATCTCCGGCATTCTGAAGACAACGCCGGATCAGATCCGGGTGCACCAGCAATTTCTCGGCGGCGGCTACGGCCGGCGCATCTGGCCGGATGCGGCGATCCAGGCCACCATCATCTCCAACATCACCAAGAAACCGGTGAAGCTGATCCTCACGCGCGAAGAGGACATTGCCGCAGCCCGTCCGCGGCCGATGACGCATCACCTGATGAAGGCCGGCATCGACGCACAAGGCAATGTCGTCGGCTGGCATCATCGACTGGTGTCGGAAAACGTCGATGCGGTCGCAGCACCGCCGCGCTTCAAGGCCACCGGCGGCAAGGACTACATCGGCGCGCGCGGCCTCGATCAGGCCTTCTACGCCATTCCGAACGCACTCGGCGAATATGTGCGGGAGGATCGCGGCATGCGCGTGCATGCCTGGCGCGGGATCGGCTCCGGCTACAACAAGTTCGCCGCTGAAGCCTTCCTCGATGAAGTGGCGCAGGCCGCCGGCAAGGATCCGCTCGCGCTGCGTCTCGAGCTGACCAAAAACAAGCCGCGCGCCAATGCCGTCATCAAGGCGGTGGCCGAGATGTCGGACTTCAAACGCAAGCGCCCCGGCCACGGCATGGGCATCGCGTTTGCCGACTATCACGACAGTCTGTCGGCGGGCGTGGCGGAGATATCGCTCGACCAGAAGACCGGGAAGATCACGGTCCACAATTACTGGGTCGTGGCCGATCCGGGCCTTGTCATCCAGCCCGACCACGTCCATGCGCAGCTCGAAAGCGCCGTGGTCTATGGCTTGAGCGCCGCATTGATCGAGCAGTTCGCGGTCAAGGACGGCACCGTGCAGGCCACGAACTTCGACAGCTATCCCGTTCTGCGCATGAGCGAGATGCCGGAAATCCACACCAGGATCCTTGCCACCGACAATCCGCCGAGCGGCATGGGCGAGATCGGCGTGGTGACGGTTGCTCCGGCGATCGCCAATGCCGTGTTCCAGATCACCGGCAAGCGGCTGCGCCACCTGCCGATGACGGCGGACCGGGTAAAGAAAACGCTGGTCTGAGCGGTGAAAGTCAAAGCCCGCCGCGTTCCGGAAGGGACGCGGCGGCACACTTTCTGGGCTGAGACGAGAGTTTGGACCGTCTTTGAACGGCATCATGGATTGCCGGGTCTTCAGGCGCAAAGACGGCGCTTCGCGCCTTTCGCCCGGCAATGACCTCTTGAGACGCGGTGCCACACACTGTGAGTCATGCGCGGGCTTGACCCGCGCATCCATGATGCGGCGCAAGCCCAAAGTTCTACCGGCTGATCATCGGCGATGCCTCATGGATGGCCGGGACAAGCCCCGGCCATGACGGCGGAGAGGTTGATGATGTGGGGTGTGCGGGAAGGCGGCGCTTCACGCCTTTCGCCCGGCAACGACGAAGGGTGGGCCTGGCACACCATCTCAATCCGTCATGCGCGGGCTTGACCCGCGCATCCATGATGCGGCGCAAGTTCAAAATTCGTGCGACTGATCACCTGCGATGCCTCATGGATTGCCGGGGCAAGCCCGGCAATGACGGCGGAGAGGCTGGTGATGGTGCGCCTACATGAATGGCTGCGACAAGCCCGGCCATGACGGCGGAGAGGTTGATGACGTGGGGTGTGCGGGAAGGCGGCGCTTCACGCCTTTCGCCCGGCAACGACGAAGGGTGAGCCTGGCACACCATCTCAATCCGTCATGCGCGGGCTTGACCCGCGCATCCATGATGCGGCGCAAGTCCAAAATTCTCGCGACTCTGATCGCTGCGATGCCTCATGGATTGCCGGGTCAAGCCCGGCAATGACGGCGGAGAGGCTGGTGATGGTGCGCCTACGTGGATGGCCGGGACAAGCCAGGCCATGACGGCGGAGAGGTTGATGACGTGGGGTGTGCGGGAAGGCGGCGCTTCACGCCTTTCGCCCGGCAACGACGAAGGGTGGGCCTGGCACACCATCTCAATCCGTCATGCGCGGGCTTGACCCGCGCATCCATGATGCGGCGCAAGTCCAAAATTCTCGCGACTCTGATCGCTGCGATGCCACATGGTTTGCCGGGTCAAGCCCGGCCATGACGGCGGAGAGGCTGGACGCGGCGGGTTTTCTATTGCCGGCGGCCCTTCAAAGGCGCGTCCGGCATGTCTATGTTTCAGGTTGCGGAGGACGTCAGATGGACGAAAAGACCCGGACCGAACTTGAGGCTGCCGTTTACCGTCGCCTGGTCGAGCACCTTCGCTCGCGCACCGACGTGCAGAACATCGATATGATGAATCTTGCGGGCTTCTGCCGCAATTGCCTCTCGAACTGGATGAAGGAAGCGGCCGACGCGCAGGGCGTCAGCATGAGCAAGGACGAGAGTCGCGAGGTCGTCTACGGGATGCCTTTTGACGAGTGGCGCAAGAAATACCAGAAAGAAGCCTCGCCGGACCAGAAAGCGGCATTCGAAAAGTCCAGATCAGGGCACTAGTACTCACCGTCGGCATGTGAACAGCGTGGATGACGCGGTCCTCGCCTTGACCTGAGCGCGTCCAACTCAGAAAGCTTCTCGACACGCGGAGGCGATCGAGCCCCCGTTGCGTAGTCAAGGAGATGTCGATGCCTGCCACTGCCTCGGCTGAAGATGAAAAGCCGGCCACTCGCTTCGCCAAGGATCAGCTGAAAGCGTTCGTTGAACGTATCGAGCGGCTCGAGGAAGAAAAAAAGGCGACGTCAGACGATATAAGGGACGTCTACGCCGAGGCAAAAGGAACCGGCTTCGATACAAAGGCACTGCGCTCGATCGTGCGACTGCGCAAGCTGGATACGGACGAGCGCCGCGAGCAGCAGGAAGTGCTCGACACCTATTTGCACGCTCTGGGAATGGCTAGCTAGCGATCAGCGGAAAGCTGTCGTGTGCATCGCGAACGCGGCGGTCGACTGCGTCGTGAATGTTGTCGTCGCCAGGAAGACGATTGCCGGTCCGGAGAAGCGATTGCCCATCAGGCCGGGATTCGGGTCGCGCGCGAATGACATCGCCAGCGACTGCGACGGCTTGTAGATCATTTCCTGCAACGGCCGCATGTCGATGGCGCCAATCCGCGTGGCGCTCATGTGCGAAGTCACGCTCGGTGTGAGCATGGCCGCGCGCAGCCAGGGGCTGTTGATCGCCGGGTCGGCGCTCGCCGCCGTTAGTGTCGGCTTCTCCGCGATCGTTGTATTGCCCTGCGACGTCACGACGGCCGCTTCCGCTGGCTGTTGCGTCGGCTGCTGCATCGTGCGCGTTCCCATTGGACGCGGTTGCGCTGGCCTCGATGACCCGGGTTCGGCGGCATAGGCGAGCGCGGTCGTCCCGGTGCTCGCCGGATCGAGGCTCGCGGTCTGATACTTCGTCGACGTCGTTATGGCGCCCGGCACATCCGGGCCGTTCTGGATCGCGCCGCGCCAGTAGCCGCGGTTGTCGAACAGGTTGCTGCCAAGCGATGCCGTCACAAAGGAATGGCTGGCCGGTTTGACTGCGACCGCGCCAACCGACGATGGTTTCGTTTCCGCCGAAGCAACGACAGTCGACGCCGGCCGCGCAGTCGGCAGCGGCACGATCGTTTCGACGGCGACCGCCTTGGGTTTCGGCGGGGTCACGCTGGCAACCGCGACGGGTGCGCGTGTGTCTTTTGTTGCGGTGTCGGGGGTGGTGGCAGTGGTGTCTTCGCTCGATTCGTCGGAATCTTTGCCGCGGCCAAACAGACGGGCAAAGAAGTTACGGGTGCGCGAGGCGGTGACTACGCCGGCCTCACGCGCAGCCTCCAATGACGTTTCGGATGGTTTGCCGCCGCGCCGTTCGACATCGGCAAGCGCGAGCGCGTAGCCACGCAATGGCTGGCCGTCGGAAGGAACGTGGACGGTACGGCCATCCGGGAAGACCTTGACCAACTGATCATGCGTCATGCGTGGCCAGTGCCGGATGGTGCCCGTGTCCATGTGGACGAAAGGCGAGCCGGAGGTCGGGTAGAAACCCACCCCGCCGCGCTGCAGCCGAAGACCGACTTCGCGAATCTTCTCGAGCGGGACGCCAGGAATGAAGAAGTCCATCGCCTGGCCATTGATGTGCTGGCTGAACTGCGCGACGCCGTTCGAGCGGCGGCGCAGCATCGAATTGGTTTCCGGCGAGCGGTAGCCGCAGACAACGTCGATCGGCTGGGTCGCCCCGACCTCGCGATAGGCCTCCCACAAGAGATCGAACAGGTGCGGATCCATGCGGGTCGACTTTTCCTTGCGCCAGTCGCGCATGAACCAGTCGAGCTTCTTCAGCGCGGCGTCATCGTAACGGCCATTGCGCTTGAAGGTGATGGTGATGTCTTCGTTGGTGTGGACGTGATGGAAGGAAAGAGTTCGGGTATCGCCTTCGGCACTCGCATTCTGCAGCGCGTTGCTGGCGCCGAGCATGAAAAGCCCGGCGACACCCAGACGCGCGCCAGCGCGCGCCAGAGTCACAACGACAGAACGTGCGCTCGCTGAATCAGGAGCCACAGAATCGTTCCGTGAAGAATGAGTCCGTCCCACGTCGCCGCCACGTCCCCTCGGGCTGCCATGCCGGCAACCCCGTGAGTGTTATCGGGATCGGTTAATGAGAGTTTAGCGTCCGTTCCCCGTCGTCCGTCCGATGGTTAACCTACCCGGGGAATTGGGCCGAAAACTAGGCATTTGTAGAACTTCCTTGGGGAATTTTTGCACTGCAGCACCGGTACGCAAATGCCCCCAAATCGCGGATTTGGGCTGATTTTCAGGCGTCTTCGAGCCCCAGGCCTTCCAGCTTGCGATAAAGGGTCGAGCGGCCGATCCGCAGTTTGCGGGCGACTTCGGACATTTGGCCCCGATAATGGGTGATGGCGAAGCGGATCGAGTCCCGTTCGATGTCCTCAAGCGGCCGGACATTGCCCTGGGAATCAGTGAGCGGCAGCGAATGCCCGGGAGTGGCGATCCGGACGGGGACGAGGTCGGCGGGAATGTCGGGCCACGACGCGACAATGGCAGGCGAAGGCTCGGTCAACTGGGGGACCGCAACCTCGTCGGAGGCAACCTGCGCCGCGACCTGCGGAAATTCGCCGGGGCTGATCTCCTCGCCCTCGGCCAGCACGACCGCGCGGAAGATCGCATTCTCGAGTTGCCGGACATTGCCCGGCCAATTGGCGGCGGCCAGCAGTGAGAGCGCATCGCGGCTGATGCTGAGAAGGCGCTTGCCCTCCTCGGCGGCAAAGCGCGCAACGAAATGGCGCGTAAGCTCCGGGATGTCTTCGCGGCGGGTGCGCAGCGGCGGCACTGACAGCGGGAAGACGTGCAGGCGATAAAAGAGGTCTTCGCGGAACCGGCCGGCTTTCACATCGGCAATGAGATTGCGGTTGGTGGCGGAGATGATGCGCACGTCGACTTTGACGATCTTGCGTCCGCCGACCGGCTCGACCGCGCCGTCCTGCAGTGCGCGCAGCAGTTTCACCTGAGCCGGGGCGGGCAATTCGCCGACTTCGTCGAGAAACAGCGTGCCGCCGTCGGCTTCGATGAATTTACCGGGATGGCGTTCGGTTGCGCCGGTGAAGGAGCCTTTCTCGTGGCCGAACAGGATCGATTCGACCAGCGTTTCCGGCATGGCGCCGCAGTTCACTGCGACGAATGGCTTGGCGCGGCGTGCGCCGCTGCCGTGGATCGCGCGCGCGATCAACTCCTTGCCGACGCCGGATTCGCCTTCGATCAGCACCGATATCGCCGAAGCCGCCGCCTTCTCCGCCGCCTTGAGGACGGGCTGCATCGCCGCCGAGCGCGTGATCACGTCGGCGATCGTCAGCGTGCCGTCGTGCCGGCGCTTGAGCCTTTGCAGTTCGCCCGCAAGCGCGCGCGCGGACAGCGCGTTGCGCAGCGAGACTTCCAGGCGTTCCGGGCTTGCCGGCTTGACCACGAAATCGGTCGCGCCAGCGCGCATGGCGGACACCACATTGTCGATCCCGCCATGGGCGGTCTGCACGATCACCGGAATTGTAAGGCCGGCCTCGCGCATGAAGGCGAGGACGCCGAGCCCGTCGAGGTCGGGCATCACCAGGTCGAGGACCATGGCATCGACGGGCGTATCGGGTCGGGTGAGGAGTTTGACCGCCGCATCGCCGCCGTCCGCGACGATTGCCTGGTAGCCGAAGCGCTGGACCGTGGTTTCGAGGAGGCGACGCTGGACCGGATCGTCATCAACGATGAGCACAACTTCCGACATGAACCTGACCCTCGTACAACTGTACCGAATTGGTGCACTGTCGCCGGTCTCGATTAACGGGCTATTAAGTCCGCTGCACAGTCGTGGGGGTCGCTGCAAAGCGACGGGCTTGGACGCCCCTGACGGGCGGCCTCTTGCACAGTCGGCGTCAAAGGATCGCGGTGGCGATCATTACAATTGCAGCGGCGGCCATGACGCCGGTTGCAAGCCAACCTACGGTTCTCAGAATTCCCTTAACCGCGTATTTCCCCATAACTTTCTTGTTTGAGCTCATGAACATCATGCTCGTCATGACTGGTACTGCGACGAGGCCGTTAATGACCGCGCTCCAGAACAACGCCTTGATGGGATCGAGTGGTGAAAGCGTTATGGCGATGCCACTGAGTGTCGCGGCAACGATCGTACCGTAAAATGCCTGTGCCTTTTTTGGCTTCCGATCCAACCCGGTCGGCCACTTGAGTGCTTCACCGATGGCGTAGGCAGCCGATCCAGCGAGGACCGGAATGGCCAATAAGCCGGTGCCGATGATGCCCATGGCAAAAATTGCAAACGCGAATGGTCCGGCAATTGGCTTCAAGGCCTCGGCAGCCTGGCTTGAAGTTTGGATATCGGTGGTCCCGGCCGCATGGAGAGTTGCCGCCGTTGTAAAAATGATTGCAAGGGCGACGAGGTTGGAGAATGCCATCCCGATGTAAGTGTCGACTTTAATGCGTGCTAGTGCATCCGGTCCTTGTTCCGGCGACTTTGCCAGCGGCTTTCTCGCCTTTACGTTTTTGATTTCTTCGACCTCTTGAGACGCTTGCCAGAAGAAAAGATACGGACTGATGGTCGTACCGAATATTGCGACGACGACGGTCCAGAAGGCAGCATCGCTCGACAGCGTTGGAATGAAAAAACCTCGCGC
Source organism: uncultured Alphaproteobacteria bacterium (assembly GCA_963707615.1). Classification (GTDB taxonomy): domain Bacteria; phylum Pseudomonadota; class Alphaproteobacteria; order Rhizobiales; family Xanthobacteraceae; genus Pseudolabrys. The sequence goes on along the minus strand of CAVPQT010000003.1, from coordinate 920,003 downwards.
CGCTTCGAGCCAAGGTACCTTCACGGCAATTGCCGTGCCGAAATAAGCGAACAGGGCGAAGGTCAGCCATTTCAGGAAAGATACATAGCGCGAGTAGGGGACGAGAACCTCCAGGGTCGCGCAAAATATGCCGAACATAAAAACATAGAGGAACGTCGGGCCGCCGATCAGCAAGCGCAAGGCATCCGCCATCGCTCCGAGGTCGGCGCCGATATTGATTATGTTCGCTATCACCAGAAGAAACACGATGCACTGCAAGATCGCATTCGGATAATGCTCGCGAATATTGGCAGCTATGCCTTTTCCCGTCGTTCGGCCAATACGAGCGCTTATCTCCTGGATGACGGCCATAAGTGGATACGTGAACAGCAGCGTCCACGTGATGGCGAATCCAAATTGTGCGCCGGCCTGGGAATATGTGGCGATGCCACTTGGGTCGTCATCCGCCGCGCCCGTAATAAGGCCGGGACCCAAAGCGCGGAATATGCGGCTGCGTTTTAGCCGCGCCGCGAAGCCGTTCGCCTGCTGAGGGATCGACGTCATTGCCAGGTATCAATTGGTCTGCCGCCAATTGCGCTCAAGCTGGGAAAGCCTGACGTGCAATTCGCGAAGTTGACGAGTGACGTCTTCGAGGTCGCGCGGTTGACCCATCCGCTTTTTCGCCAGCGATTTGAGCCTTTCGATTTCAAGTTTGAACGCAGTTATTTCTGCTTCGATTTGTTTGCGGGTGTCGCTCACCAGGTGCTCCCAGACCAACTTCAAAAGCCTCCAAAGGAACTCTTCAAAAAGATGCGCGTTCCTTTTCAGGTTCAACTTGGGAGGCCAACATGCCTTTGCTCTTGTGGCTACTCGGAGTGCCACTGGTACTCGTCGTAGTGTTGTGGATGCTGCACGTCGTCTAAAGCGAAGTTGGGAAATGAAGCTAGCGTGGTCAGGCCGTCCCGCTGGGATCAGCGTTTTGCGCCTGCACAGTCGTACGAGCCCTTGAGCGTGAAATCTGCTCGTATTCGCGAAGCATTCCCATCGCTGCTTTCGCGATTTTCAGCGGGTCGCGCTCTCCGATTTCAGCCAGAACATGGATGAACGAGCGGAGCTTGTTCGGCCCGCTTGCCTTTTCGTCTGGAGTCAGTCCACGAAGAGCGGAGAACTCATACCAAACGACTTCATAGGCCCGTCGCTCTATATCAACGTCGATTTCATTTACGGTCACGAAACTTTCCTCGGAGTCGCGCCGACAATTCGGCCCGTCCGAAAAGGTTCCACTCGGTTAGCGACCGGCCCCGGAGTTCCTCAGATTTAATTTGCGGATTTCATCGGCGGCCATCGAAACGCGGGTTCTTCGCGTCTTGCGTGTCCGTCGCTCTTTAGTCGTCCGCCGGGTTCTTCCACTGCACCGATGTGAGCCGCTACGATAGAGCACGCGAGCTTGGCGCTCGGGGGGTGGGGAATGAGGCGGCGAGAGTTTTTTGGCTTTGCCGGCGGGGCAGCGAGCGCGTGGGCCGTCAATGCATTTGCTCAGCAAATGTACCGGGTTGCCGTTCTGACACCATCCCACACGCAGTGGCAGCCGCGCACATTCCGGGACGCAATGCAGGAGTTGGGTTACCGCGAGGACATCAATTTGAATCTCACGGTGGTGTCCGGTGAGAACCAACTTGATCGTATGCCGAAACTGGCGGCGGATCTCGTCGCAAGCGCGCCCGATGTCATAGTTGCGGTCAACACGCCTGGCACCAGGGCGGCCATTGCTGCCACCTCCAAAATTCCAATCGTCTCGGCAATTGTCGCTGACCCGGTGTTTTTGGGATTCGTCGCCAACATTGCCCGGCCGGAAGCCAATGTCACAGGCGTCGCCAACATGGCTGCCGATATCACTTCGAAGCGGATCGCTCTTCTCAAAGAAGTGGTCCCGTCAGCCCGACGCTTTGCGCTCCTTACACATCCCGATGAGCCGATCGTTGCCTTGCAAATGCAAGACATTGAGAGGTCCGCGCCCGCGCTCGGCATTGAGTATCGGGCCTTTCCGATGCGGACCGTGGAGGACCTGCAGCGTAAACTGCAACTCGCCGTCGAATGGAATGCGCAGGCTGTCGTTCGTCTTGCCGGTCAGGGCTTTGCACTAGGCTCCGAAACTGGCCGGCTGGCGACCGAAAGAGGTCTGCCGTCGATGCTCTTGCAAAAGCGCGATGTCGAGGCAGGTGGCCTGATGTCGTATTTTGCCGATCATCGCGAGCTTTGGCGCCGGATTGCGGCTCACGTTGATCGACTTCTAAAGGGCGCTTCCCCACGCGAACTTCCGTTTGAACTACCGACCCGGTTCGAGCTGTTCGTCAATTTGAAGACAGCCCGCGCGTTAGGAATCACCATATCGCCCTTGCTACTCGCCCGCGCGGACGAGGTGATCGAATAGTCCGAAATCCGCCACTGCCAATGACCCAAAGCGGACAGGTCCTCCACGATCCGAGAATCGGTTGATTTGGATCAACACTGGAAAGCCTTGCGGCGGAAATACTTTGGGGACTGCTGGGGGAATTCGATCTTGCAGAGCCACTCCCTTCTACTGCTAGTGATGGCCTGAAAAAAGCGAGCGAAACCTTTTGAGCATTGGACTGATCGCCCTTCTTGACGATATCGCGGCCATCGCAAAGGTGGCGGCAGCTTCCCTTGACGATGTCGTAGCCCAGGCTGCCAAGGCGGGGATCAAGGCGACAGGTGTCGTCGTTGATGACGCGGCAGTCACTCCCCGCTATGTGCTTGGATTTGCTGCCGAGCGTGAATTGCCGATCGTAGCCAAGATCGCGATGGGATCGCTTCGCAACAAGCTTCTTGTCCTGCTCCCGGCTACTTTGGTCCTGAGCTATTTCCTCCCTTCGGTGGTCACGCCACTTCTCATGTTTGGCGGTGCCTACCTCTGCTATGAGGGGACGGAAAAAGTTCTCGAAGTCATCATCCCGCATCAGGCGCACGCCCATGAAGCTCAACTGGGCACGGTCGCGCTGCATCCCCAGACGCTCGAAGAGGAGAAAGTCGCGAGCGCTATCAAGACCGACTTCATCCTCTCGGCAGAGATCATGGTGATCACGCTGGGAGCTGTTGCCGACGCCAGCATCCTGATGCAGGCAATCGTGCTGGCGCTCGTCGGAATTGGGATCACCATCGCGGTTTATGGCGTGGTCGCGTTGATCGTCAAAGCCGACGATATCGGAGTGGCTCTTGCAAAGAACGATGACGGTTCAACTGCCGGCAGTGTGAGCGGTGCAGTCGGACGCGCCATTGTCGTCGGTATGCCCGGCTTCCTCACATTTCTGAGCGCCGCTGGCACCGCCGCTATGATCTGGGTTGGTGGCGCCATTATCGTGCATGGTCTGGAGACGTACGGGGTGCATTCCGTTGGCCCAGCCATCAGCTCCGCCGCTGAAGCGGCAGCTAACGCGCTGCCGTCTGCTGGCGGACCGGTCAGCTGGATAGTGACAGCCTTCTTGTCGGGGATCTTTGGACTGACAATCGGCGTAATATTGATCCCGATAATCGGATTTGCCGTCGCCCCCGCATGGAAACTGCTGAAAGGCACGTTGCGCAAACGAGCGTGAACGGACAGCCTACAAAAGCGCGGCCTATGAAACGCTAACCATGTCGAACCGCAAGTTCGAGTGTCACAAGCCGAGCCAGCAAGGTTGCCGGATATAGCTGACCGATAATGGCCTCGACATTGGCAAGACCTCGCGCATAGGGGTGCAGTGGGACGACATCACCGTAACCTATCGTGGTCAAAGTCACGAAGCTGAAGTAGATCAAATTGCCAATCCCAAAATTGCCCTGAAGAGTTCCAAGATTGCTCAATGGATCTGGCACAAGAAGAACAAGAAAACCAAATAGCGCGACGAACGTAACTCCGATGGTGAGATACAGAAGCACACCACCAATGACTCGGTGAAATGTAACCCTTCCCCGAGCGAATACCGCGCGGGCGACCACAACGCTCAGAGTTAGCCCCGTGATCAGCCAAGCTACAGCGTCGAGGTACCTGTCAAGCAAGGTGCCCTGACGGACAGCCGCGATAAAAACGAGGACAAGCGCAATCAAAATTGCACTTACCGCCATTCGGTCGTCAGACAGCATGACGATCGCGGGTATCAGCGTTAGGCCAAACATGATCCCGAATAGAGTTCCGGATATGACTCCGTTTGATTGGAGCGGCGCGAGCACAAACAGCAATAGCGGAAGCAAGATTGTGAGCGCGGTCAATAACTGATCACTTACTCGCCGCTTAAGTAAAACTCCTGGCTTTGCCATATGCGGTCTCCCCACAGTTGATTGTGATTTCCTGATTTTCGGTAGATATCAGCTTGGTCGGTTCGTTGAGGTAGCTGTGAATGAAGCGGACATTCCGACTGGATGTCACGATAGAGACATGCGCGCTTCATATGCGGCGGTGATCCTCTGCACGCATACATAGTCCAAGAAGTTTTCCGAACTCATTCCGCGGAAGCGTGAACTAGCTCACATTTTTCCGCCGCATCCTCCGCTAAAGCAGATGCGGCAACAACATTGGTGGCAATTCAGAATCGTCACGTTTCCATCGACGCCGTCGAGCAAAGCAGCATCGTCCTGACTGAAGGAGACACGATGATGCCCAATGAACTTCACAACAGCACTGATCTTGAGCAACTGATCAAAGACGCACGATACGCTCGAATGAAATTCGTGCGCGAAAATTTTAGAGTTTTCGCCTACGGCTCCAGTTTGCTCGGACTGTTATGTGCTTTTGCCATAACGGTTTTGTCAGCAGGGAGCGCAAATCGCTACGAGCAGGCGAGCACGGTACAAGCGCAAATCAGCCCCGTGGCGAAAGTCCACAAATAAGCTGTTCAGTGATCGAGTAATGCGATGTCCGCGATTGACCCATAGCGGACATGAGCTTGGCGCTGCATATGTCTGCTTTTTCCGGCACCCGCTCCTGATATGCCGACAAAACAGCGGTTTGTGCTTCTCTACCTAGGGTTACATAAATACAACACAGTCCGAATAGCGGCTCAGGATAACCCTCCAATCGCTTGCCATCAGGGAATTCAACAACCTATTCTCGTTAATTCGGAATTTCGGTTGGGGAGTCGCAATGAAGTATCAGGGCTTTTTGCTTGCGACCGCGGGCAGCGTGACGGCTATGTCGGGCGCTTAAGCCGCTGATCTTCCGGTGAAGGCGCCGCGTGTGCTGCCGCCACCGCCCGTGGCATCCTGGACTGGTTGGTACGTCGGTGCGCATGCCGGCGTTGCTTGGCACCAGGCGGGCGCTGATTACAGCGGGGCTGTTGGCGAAACTGGCAATGCCGCGGCTCTGGGACCTATCGTTCACTCGAATACCAAGGCCGGTTTTATTGGTGGTGGCCAGATCGGATACAACTGGCAGCTAGGAATGTTCCTCCTTGGCCTGGAGGCGGACATCTCCGGGCTCAACGCAAAAGTTACGGCGCCCACAGTCCACGGGAAAGGGAATGCCTTCGAAGGGAAGATTAACTGGCTGAGCACTTATCGTGCACGTGCCGGGTTCCTCGCGCGCAGCGACATATTAATTTATGCGACAGGTGGTCTGGCCGTGGGCGGCGTGAAAGACTTCTTCACGTCGAACGGGGTGGGATCCTCGGTTGCCCTCGCGACTACAAAATCTGCGAGCAAGACCAAGACCGGTTGGACCGCAGGCGGCGGCGTTGAATGGATGTGGGCCAGAAATTGGACCGTCGGCCTGGAAGGGCTCTACGTGGACCTCGGCCATACAACTGGAAATATGCTTGCTACTCCCACGAAGACGACCAGATTTAACAACACTGCGGCCATCGGCCGGGTGAAGCTAAATTACAAGTTTTGATTGGTCCTGCGCGGCGCGACCCAGCGATCTATTGAGTTACATTTATCGAATTCAAGCCCCGGAAGATCGATTCCGGGGCTTTGTGTTGCTGTCTCATCGGCACGCGTGCATTGCCGCGAGCGCGATTTTTCAAAGACGACACCTGGGCCATCGACGCTTTGAGGAATAGGTCCACATGTACCTCATCGACATGATTGCTTATTGGGCCAGGATCGATCCGCACCGACACGCGATGATCCAGCCCGAGTTGATTACAACTTATCAGGCGCTGGCTACGGCGATCGAGTTCGACCACCGATCGCCTTGAGCAATTGGGCCTCGATCGGCAGGAAGTCGTCGGCGTCTCTGTAGCCAACCCTTCATTCCTGGTTGTTGCGGTGTTCGCACTGTTGCGAAGTGGCTACAATGTCGCTTTGCTCCGGCGTGCTTTGTTGCCGCTCGTGCAACGCGCCGGAATCCGAAATCTCATTTACGATTCCCAAGGCCTGATGTTGTCGGGCGGAAGGAACATACGGTTCGATCCGTCGTGGCTTTCGAGCACCGGAGCAGAAGCGGTCAGACCGAGCATACCGCAAACCGCCTTTCGAGAGCGGCGACATGATCTTTTTCACGTCGGGCACTACGGGCCTGCCGAAGAAAGTCATTCAATCATCAGCAGGCACTCGACCAGTTGCTGAAATACCCGCTCACCTGCGCATCTGGAGCGGGTGAAAAGATTTTGATCATGCCGGGCCTCTCGACCACACTTGGGTTCAACCGTGTCTGCGAAGTCCTCAACGCCGGCAAGGTGGCGTTTTTCGCAGCGGACAGCGCATCGGCGCATGTCGCTGATTGGCTCAGCATGGTGTCGAAGTTGCCATTACTTCCGCTGCACAGGCTGCTTCCCTCGTGGAATTCAAAAATTCGAATCCCGGTTGTCGAACCGATTCGTTGAAGACAATCTTTGTCGGCGGCGGACAACTCGAGCCGGAAGGAATTGCCGGCATTCGCGCCGCGCTTTGCCGAAACGCAATCAATCAATACGGCTCGACAGAGGCCGGAGTTGCGGCACTCACACCCTTCAACGTGCTCGCCGACAAGCCGGGCGCAATTGCCCTGCCTTGGACAGAGCTTCAGATTGTAGATGAAGCCGGTGAGCAATTGCCCGCCGGCACGGAGGGCCTCATTCGATACCGCACGCCGCAATTGGCGGAAAATCTCAAGCGGGCCGGGCCCGACGGCGTTCCTGGAGTGAAGAACGGGTGGTTCTATCCGGGCGATATCGGCACGCTTACGACGGACGGGCTTTTACGTTTTGTCGGGCGCAGTTCAGACGTCATCAACCGCGGTGGCGTCAAGGTTTCCGGTAACCGGATCGAGGAAATCGTGAAGGGCATGCCGCAAATTAAGGATGCGGCCGCCTGCGGAATCGTCGGAGCGTCCGGGCTTGAGGAGATTTGGATTGCCGTCGAGGCTCACGGGCCGGTTGATATCCGGGAGATCAAGGACATTCTCCGCGAACATGTCGACGTTGGGATCAGCCCCGACGAGGTCTTCGTTTTGGACGAACTTCCGCGCGGAGAACTGGGCAAGGTGCAAAAACTTCGTCTGAAAGAATTGCTGCTTGGCCGCAAGCGAGCGGCGTTGCGCCATGCACATCGTTGACATGGTCTATTTCTGGGCGCGGACCAGTCCCCGGCGCCCTGCCGTCATCGAGCCTGCGGGCAGCATGACCTACGCTGCCTTCGCACACGCCGTTGAAGCCGCTGCCGAACATTTCGCGCAAAATATCGCGGACAAGCCCAGGCCGGTTGCAGCTGTCAATTCAGACCGGATCAAAGATGTTGGTGGCCCTGCTGGGTCTGCTTCGCGCCGGATTTCGATGTTGTCCTGGCAAACAACGCGTTGCTCAAACATCTTCCATCCACTGGCGCGAACACGTTGGTCTTCGAGCGCGACGGCGTCACATTGGATGGCGGAACCAACATTCTATTCGACGAGAACTGGCAGAGTTTCGGCACAAACGGCGGAGACTGAAATACAGACCGTTGCCCCGGTCGAGAACCGAGGGCGGTAATATTCTTTGCTTTACATCCGGCACAACGGGACGACCGAAGGCAGTGGTATGTCCGCAGAACAGCTGGCAACAGCGAGCGTTGTTCCCGCTCAATTCGGCATTTGCCAGTTACGAGCGAATCCTGATCGTTCCCAGCCTGGTAACGTCCTGGGGCCTAAGTCGCGCCTACGAGGCGCTGCACGCAGGTCGGACCGTTTGCCTTGCGCCCCCCGGGGCCACAATGCTGTGGCTGGCAAATACTTTTGACGTCGACACCATTCTCGCATCTCCGCAGCAGGCATTGGAGCTTGCCGAGTTGCAAGAAAAGGTCACTCATTTTCCACTCGCCGCACTAAAGTCGTTCCAGATCGGTGCATCGGCCATTGGCCGGAACAGCGTTCAACGCATCAAGAACAGCATCTGTCGCAACGTCATCATGATTTACGGTTCGACTGAAGCCGGCGTGGTTGCTGCCGCTCCCTATGACATGATCGCCGATGTTCCCGGTGCGGTCGGGGTCATCGTTCCGGGCGTGGATGTCGAGATTGTCGATGCGACCGACCGCGTTTTACCTATCGGGAGCGAAGGCTTTGTGCGCGTTCGCTCGCGAGTACTCGCGGAGAACATGGCCGCAACTCAATCGTCAGGAGAATGGTTTTACCCTGGCGATCTCGGTTCGATCACCGACAACAATATGCTTTGCATCGCCGGACGTAGTAGCGATGTGGTCAATCGCGGCGGCGAAAAGCTGTCGATACGTCGATCTCGAAAATTTCCTGTATGACCTGTTTCGGCGTGCAGGACGCCGGAGTTTGCACCGTGGTTGGGCGAAACCGGATTTTCGGAAGTATGGGTAGGCCTGGTTCTTGCACCGGCAGCCGAAATGGCCGCGTTGCGTCACGCGATCGAGTCAAATATCGCAATACAAGAACAATATCGACAAGATTTTCGTCGTCGAATTTGTACCGCGCGGCACGCTTGGCAAGGTCCAGCGCGACGAGTTGAAAAAGATGTTGCAAGACATCGGCGAAGAAAAAGAGCCGGCAGGCTGAATCGGCATTAAACCCGGATTACGAAGATTGGCGCGCGATCGCTTTGTTGATCCAGTCGTGCAGACGGCTGCGATCGAGCTTGCCCATTTCGTTGCGCGGAAGGCTCTCGACTACACAGACCCTCGTTGGCGTAAATTGGCGCGGAATCCTCGCAGCGCAGTATTGCTTAAGGCCCTGTTCGTCGAGCGCGCCTTGGCCGACGATCGCAGCCCAGATTTCGCTGTTACCGTATTCATTGGGAGCACCCAATATCGCAGCTTCGACGACCCCATTGAACTGTAAGAGGATCTGCTCGATCGTTTCGGGACTTATTTTGTCGCCGCCCAGATTGAGAACGGCCTGTTCTCTGTCCCGTGATGACCAGCAAACCATCTGTATTCAGCGTACCTAGATCACCCGGATAAAACCAACCGTCGCGAAATACCCTGCTGGAGTTCCTCGGAATTCCGGAAATATCGATCGACGGCATATTCGCTTTTGAGACGCACACGACCCTCCCGGAGCGGTGGCAAAACGGTTCCGGATGAGTCGATAACCTCAATGGTTACGCCGGGCGTCACGAACCCGACAGCCCGCGGGACGTCGGCGATCTCGTGTGCATGCGCGGAAGCGGACATGCTGGCTTCGGTCGAGCCGTAGAACGTAACGAGATGCGAGCAGATTCGCGAACGCAGTCGATCCGACAGCGGTCGCGACAGCACATCACCGGCGCACAGCAGCACCTCGATATTGCTTTGATATGCATGAATAACATCGAACCAACGAAGCAAATTTTCGAAACCGCCGGGGGATCCGACCACACATTGAACTTTATAATCTTCGAACACGGGCAAGGTGCTCTCAAAATCTTTCCCGGGGAAAAAACGCTGTTCCTCCGCGCCACAAAGTGTAAATGAGGAACTGAAAGCCGAGCGAAGACGACACCGGAACGTCGCTGTAAATCCGGGAGCAATTTGCCGAGCCGATTGCCAAATACCGATGAATGACGCGCCATTCGATTGGCCAACAGCTTGTGGCTGACTGCAACCGCTCTGGGAGCGCCTGTAGTTCCGGAAGTCAAGATGAGCCGGCACGCATCATCTTCATTAATCTGCGGCAAAAGATCTGGTTCGAGCGGACGACCGTCACCTTCCGTCCAGCCAAGATCCGCCGGTATCACCTGGACGTTATCAAGGGCGATTTTCGAGTCCGTTATCAGCGCATCCGTTCTGATAGGCAGCAGTGCTTCGCCTTCTCGAGTGGAGACCGTAATCATTCCGAGGCGCGTCAACGCGAGTAGAACCGCCACATGAAAAATAACGTCCTGAATGTTGACGCCGACCACGCTTCGCGCCGGTAGTCCAAGCGCATGCAATTTCCGTGTTATGTTGTGAACAAATTTCTCAAGCCGCCGATAGCTTATAAGACCGATGCCCGGACCGGGTGCGCAAATTGCAGCTACCGGGGGCTGGCGATGGCATTGAAACAGAATGGGATCGACGATGTTCATTTCGTCTTAGACAGCCTTTATCTTGGCTGCGACGACCTCTGAAAGACGTTGTCGCTCCAATTTTCCTTGCTCGCCGCGTGGCAATGCATCAGCAACGACGAATTTCACCGGCACGCAGGATGGTGGAAGTCGATTTGCGCAATGATTTCGCAGCGCGGCGTCCTCAATCGGCTCTGTTGTGACGATCACGGCGGAAATTTCTGAAATCCCAAGATCGTTCTTGAGCGCGAACACGCCTGCCTCGCGTACCCCCGCGAATGAAGCTATCACTCCTTCGACTGTTTCCGGGTGTATCGTATCGCCTCCAATGTTCAGTGCCGTTTTCTCTCGCCCGGTGACGACAAGAATCCCATCAGGCGTCAGGTGCCCGACATCGCCGGAGTAGAAGCAGCCATCACGGAAAAACATTTGAGTGGCTTCAGGATCGCCGACATATCCGGCTGCGATGTATTTGCTGCGAATTCTCAGTGCACCATCTTGCAACGGTGGTAGGACCTGGCCGCGACCGTCGATAGCTTCGACGACCACCCCAGGCTGAACGTAGCCGATCGCTCCCGGCACATTCTCCAGCAAATTCGCAGGACCAAAGGCGACGGTGCTCGTTTCAGTCGAGCCATAGGATCTGTACAAATTCTGGCACATGCGAGCGCGTGCGCGGCGTGAAAGTTCCGGTGACAGTGAGGCGCCCTGGCAAATGATGTGGTCGAAAGTCACTTCGAAAGCACTGTCAGCTTCGAAGAACCGTAGAAATTCACCAAGGCCGTACGGCGATGTGGCCATACCCTGAACCTTGTGTAGATCGATGATTTGCAGAACATCTGACGGATCGGGGCCCAAGAAATAAATCGTTGCACCGCGACCAAGCAGCGACATGACATAACCAAAACCCGGCGATGTCGAGATTCCGAGATCGCAAAAAAATCTCGGGCAATGCGCAAAACGTGGCCCCTTCGAGTACATGTAGTACTCGATCCGCGCTGCCAAGGCCCTGTGAGAAAATGCTACGCCTTTCGATATGCCGGTCGAGCCCGACGTTAAAATGATACGACAGACGTCATCTTCACTCTGGTCGTGGTGATATACGTTTGTCTTCGTTGCTGCGCCGTCCTCCAGCCACGTGTGATCGACTCCCAAGACCGTCAGATCGTTCGAAATCTTGCCAGGAGCATCAGTAAGAATCACATCCGGAGTGATTCCTGAGATTGGCTTTGGTCCACTGAGCGAGAGGGTCGTCACGCCAACATGCATCAAGCCTAATATGAGCGATGTGTGTAAGATGGGATCAGCGACATAGATGGCGACGACATTCCGGGCCGCGATGCCGGACTTGAGCGCAGTTTGCGCAACGTTATGGATATATCGCTCGAGCGTTGCGTAGTTGATAGCGCCATATTTCGATCCCGGCACGTAGATGGCCAACGCCAAGGGGTTCAGCTTGCACTGGAAGAGGATCGGTTCAACAATGTTCATTGCGACGTTCTGCGTGCTCCATTGCTGGTCACTGCCGTCGTCATCTTTGATTTTGTAGTGCTGAAGTCAAGGCGCCTACCAAGCCCGCCATCTATTTGAGCCGTTGTGACGTGTTCTACGTCATTGTTCGCGAGCGACGATTTTCCTCACCGGCTATATATTGCTTCCGTCCGTAATGGAGGTGCGTATGGCTCTGCAGCTTCGACCGAATTGCGAGTATTGCGACAAGGATCTGCCTCCAGATGCGTCGACGGCCCGTATCTGTTCTTACGAATGCACATTCTGCGCGGATTGCGCTGAGAAAAAATTGCAGAATGTCTGCCCGAACTGTGGTGGCGGCTTTACGCCGAGACCGATCCGCCCAGCGACAGAATGGCGCTCAGGGCTGTCACTCGCGAAGCGGCCGCCCTCAACAGTCAGAGTCCACTTGTCCTACAGTGCCGATGATATCGCGGCTCACACGTCACGGATTAAGCACATATCGCCGGAAAACCGTTGACGTTCGCTGTTGGCACATAGCCGACCTTGGGCTATCGCACCGCACAGTCTGCTTGGGACCCAAAGCGGACATGAACAACATGCGTTGTGGGGAAGGGGCTCGCACGCTAGCCTCTCAGCAACGCCCAAAAAGTCTAGCGCCCGGGAGGCAACGAAATGACAACACGGTTAGTCGCGCGAGCGTTCGCACCGGCAGTCGCAGCTGGATTGATCACTATTGCCACTGCATTCCACGGACACGCGAATGCGGCTGAAATCAAGGTGCTGACTTCGGTGGCACTCACCACAGCGCTGAACGAACTTGCTCCGAAGTTCGAGCAGGCGACAGGCAACAAGCTTAACATTGGCTACAGCCTTATCGCCGACATCAGGAAACGTATCCTCGAAGGCGAAACTGCCGACGTGATTATTCTGTCACGACCGGTAATGGATGAACTGCAGAAGCAGGACAAGTTCGCCTCGGGCGGCATCGTCAATGTCGCGGGTACTCCAGTTGCGCTAGCGGTACGTAAGGGCGCGCCGAGGCCTGACATAAGCACCGCCGACGCGCTTAAAAATGCGCTTCTTAATGCCAAATCGATTGTCTACGCGGACCCGTCGAAAGGCGGGGCGAGCGGCGTCTATTTCGCACGCGTCATCGACCGGCTTGGAATTGCCGACCAATTAAGATCCAAAACAATTCTCGTGCCTGGCGCGCAAGCGGCTGAGGTGGTCGCCAAGGGGGAAGCCGAGATCGGCGTCGCACAAGGCTCGGAGATCGTGCCAGTCGAGGGCGCAGAGTTGCTGGGGCCGCTACCAGGAGAATTTGCCAGCACGACAATCTTCACTGCTGGGATAGGTGCTCCCAGTAAAGTCGTTGAGGAGGCAAAGTCGCTTATCCAGTTTCTTGGCGGGCCAGTCGCGAGGCCGCTGCTAAAAGCGAAGGGTTTCCAATCAGAATGACGTGGTGACTGTGCCTGCGATCTACTCGGCTTTGATGCCGGCGGTCTGAATCACTTTCGCCCATTTTGGGATTTCGGTCTGAATGCGGCTGGAGAATTCTTCTGGCGTCGTATCAATTGTATCAAAGCCCAGCGACGCGAGTTTCTGAGCAGCCTCCGGCTCAATCATCGCCTTACCGATCTCGTGATGGAGCAGCTCGATAATGGGCGGCGGCGTGTGGGCCGGCACCACAACGCCCGACATCGTGTCAGACTCCTGGCCGGGCAGGCCGGCTTCGGCCATCGTCATCACGTCAGGCAGTGCGGGCGAACGTTTCGGCGTCGTCACTGCCAACGCGCGCAACTTTCCCTCCCTGACCTGCGGAACGGCGGGCGTGAGTACAGTGAAGGCGATCGGCGTATGACCGGCGAGCGTCGACTGAACGGCCGGCGCCGCACCAGCGAATGGCACCGCCACGAGATCGAGATCTTGCGAGTGCCTGAACATTTCCCCGGACAAATGTGACGTGGTGCCGATTCCGGAGTGGGCGTAGCTGTATTTGCCGTTATTGTCCTTGAGAAACTCAATGAGCTCTTTGACGTTGTTCGCCGGAATCGATGGATGAACCAAAAGCACATTGGGGGTCGTCGCCGCCAGGGTGACGGGAGCAAAATCCTTGAACGGATCGTAGGGAACTTTCGCGTAGAGACTGGGATTGACGACGTAACTCGTGCTGACAACCATAACGGTGTAGCCGTCGGAAGCGGCTCGTGCTCCGGCACCCATGCCAAGATTTCCACCAGCGCCCGGTTGGTTCTCGACATAGAAGTGTTGGCCGAGACTGCGTGTGAGATTTCCCGCGACGATCCTCGCAAAGACATCCGTCGGACCCCCGGGCGAAAATGGCACGATCACGCGAACCGGCCGAGCTGGATAAGTTTGCGCTTTCGCAATTCCGGGAATAAACGGCATGGCCGCGGCGCTTCCAGTCAGGAAAAGAAATTGCCGTCGTCGAAGATTCATAAATACTCCGTCGGGTCTACTCTTTTGGGTTTTGATGCTCGCGAGCTGCGCGAGCGGCCTATGTTCGATAAAGGACGTTCGCCTTAGCCGTCAGGCTGCCGGCAATCTTGAAGAAGTTCTTGATTTCTTCTTGTGCCGGGCCTGATTTTCCAATGCGGCTCTTCGGCCTTTCGCGGAAGCGTCAAACAAATTTTTGCGGCAAGCAGATCCCGGCCTTCAATCTGTTCCCCCTCGCTCCACCTGAAGCGGGACGCATTGCCGTTGGCTTGCTTCCAGATTTTCATCGGCACCAAGATTTTCCGTCCTGGGCATGAGCGATAACGGGTCGCGAAATTCGAGCAGCGATCGGCCGCCCTCTATATGCAGGTCAGGTCGCACCAGGGATACGAAGAGAAAAACTGCGACAACGAACGCGACGTCGACGATGACTGCTACTTGCACCGATGCCTCCGGCCTGACATTTCAGTAAATAGTTTGCCTTGACGGTTAGTCGATCTTGTTTTCGTTATTCGATCGCTCGTCGTAATCCGGGATCAGATGTCTGTATCGATGGATCATTGCGGCTGCTCTTCGGCGCTGCGATTCATCGAATGCAAGGTATATTCTGGTCAGAAGTTTTTTGACCTGCACGACCAGCTTGCTGCTTGTGCGGGCAGCAGAGTTGCCGAGAGACATGTTTGCGGTGATTGGCACTCAATCCACCAGCCAAATCTGATCTTGACTAAAGGCCTCGTTCTTGTCGGCGGCCCACCACAGGGATGCGACGAACAGCGTCACGATCGCCACTTGGACCACGAGGACTCCGAGTTTTTTCAAGGTGGCTTCTCACGTTGGCGCGGCGGGTCACTTACTCCGCTCATCCGCCGGAGGTCTTGCAGAAGACCTGTATTTTTCCCTGATTTTTGGTGATGCGGGCGCGAGAAGGAAACGTCGATCCATGGAAATGGCCGCGATAGACACCCCGTCCGGGTGTCAATAAGCTCAATCCTGGTACGCGTGTATGGGCGATGCGGACGCGCATGACATTTCGACGCCGCGGATTTCTGCAGTTGGCTGGCGGCGCGGTCGCGCTCGCCGCGTTCGCGCCCGTTGCATCGGCGCAGACCTATCCGTCGCGGCCCGTCACTATGATTGTACCTTTCCCGGCGGCAGGGCCGGCCGACGTGTTGGCGCGCATCCTCGCCGAACGCATGCGCGAGTCGCTTGGGCAGCCGGTCGTCATCGAGAACGTCACCGGCGCCGCCGGTAGCATCGCAACCGCACGCGTGGTTCGCGCGGCAGCGGACGGCTACACCATCATACTCGGCAATCTCGGCACCCATGTCGTCAACGGCGCTATCTATCCGCTGCAATACGACCTCGCCAAGGACTTCGAGCCGATCTCGCTGCTGCCGAGCAATCATCAGCTGCTGATCGCCAACAAGGCCACGCCGGAAAAGGATCTGCGCGAGCTGATCGCGCGGCTCAAGGCAAACCCCGACAAGGTGACGATCGGTAACGCGGGGCCAGGAAGCCCATCGCACATCACCGCAGTCTACTTCCAGACCGTTGTCGGCAAGAATTTCCAGCTTGTGCCCTATCGCGGCACGCCGCAGGTGCTGCAAGACCTGATCGCGGGGCACATCGATCTCGTGTTCGACCAGGCCTCGAGCTCGTTGCCGCAGGTGCGCGGTGGCCAGCTCAAGACCTACGGCGTCACCGCCAAGGCGCGGCTTGCCTCGGCGCCTGAAATTCCGACCATCGACGAGAGCGGGCTGCCGGGATTCTATGCCTCGATCTGGTTCGGCCTGTGGGCGCCGAAGGACACCCCCAAGGCCGTGATCGCCAGACTCAACAGCGCCGTCACCGATACGCTCGCTGATCCCGCGGTGCGCACGCGCCTTACTGGACTGGGCGCGGACATTCCGCCGCGCGAGCAACAGACGCCGGAGGCACTCGCCGCATTCCAGCGGGCTGAGATCGAGAAGTGGTGGCCGATCATCAAGGCCGCCGGCATCAAGGCGGAGTAGCGAGCGACGGCACCTTTCGATCTGAGCAGCAACCCCGGAAATGAATATGCGCCAATTGTTCTCAATTTTTTTCGCCGTTGTCGTTCTGACCAGTCCGATCGTTTCGCATGCACAGTCGACGAGCGACTATCCAAACCGGCCGATCCGGCTGGTTGTCGGCTTCGCGCCTGGTGGCGCCACCGATACGCTCGCGCGGCTGCTAACGGGTGCGCTCGGCCAGGAACTCGGGCAGACGATCTATGTCGAAAACATCGCCGGCGCGAGCGGCTATATCGCCTGGCGGAACGTCGCGTCCTCCGCACCGGACGGCTACACGTTGCTGTTGGCGGAGAATGCGATCGCGATCCGGCCGGGATTTAAGGATATGACGCCGACTTTCGATCCAGCCACTGAACTGGATGCGGTTGCGTCGGTGGCGCATTCGCCACTCGCGCTATGCGTCGCCGATGCAATACCGGTCAGCAGCGTCAAAGAACTGATCGCTTACTCTCATTCCGGCAAGACCTTGAATTACGCTTCCGCCGGGACGGGATCGGTCGCCCAACTCGTCTGGGAAGTCGTCAAGGACGGCGCCAAAATCGACGCACTCAGCGTTCCCTACCGAGGCGGCGGGCCAGCAATGGCCGCAATCGTCGCGGGGCAGGTCGACATCATCATGGCATCGAGCCAGGTGGCGAAGCCTCTCGTTGAGGACAAGCGGATCAGAGCCCTTGCCGTCACCGGCAAGGACCGTTCACCGGCGCTGCCGGGCATTCCGACATTGACAGAAGCCGGCGTGACGCACGTCGACGTCGATCTGCAGTTCTGGTTTGGCGTATTTGGACCGAAGGGTATGCCGGCCGACGTCAAGACGAAATTGGAGAGCGCGATCCAAAAGGCGTTGAAATCGCCCACCGTTGTCGAGCGCCTGGCTGCCCTCGACATCGAACCGGAATTTGGACCCGCCGCGATGCTGCAGACGCGTTTGCAGAATGAGATCAAAAATTGGACCACCTTCATTGAAGCCAAGGGGCTCAAGGCGAACTAGTGTGCCGGAGATCCTCCTGAACGTTCCCGCCTGCCTTCGTCCGCGCGCCACCTGGCGCTGGACATTTTAATCGACCAGCTTGCGAAAGGATTTTGCATGAGCCGTGGACCATGGATCGATCATTTCGGAGATAACTTTCTTTGGTCCAACGCAACGCTGATCCTGAAGGGCATGGCGCCCTATGGCGTGGTTGCGCTCGAGGAGATCGACCGCGTTTGCGAGAGGCTGCGCGGGCACCAAAGCGATCCGAAGGCCTGGCAGGAAGAGTGGCGCGCGATGGGCACGCAACTCGAGAGCCGCGGCGAAGCGGCGGTGGCCAAGGGACACAAAATCAGCGCCGGCGACTACTATCTGCGTGCCGGCATCTATCACTACAACGCCGAGCGCTTCATCACGCCGGGCCCGGAAAAGCGAGCGCAGGCCGAAAAGGCCTATCATTGCTGGCACACCGGCATCCGCTTGCGCGAACCGTCGATCGAATTCGTCGAGGTGCCCTACGAGGGAACCACGCTGCCGGCGTTGTTCATGAAGGCGTCCACGAATGGCCTTCCGGCGCCGACGGTCGTTGTCTTGAACGGCATGGACAATGCCAAGGAGATGAGCATCTTTTTCGCGGGCCGGGAGTTCGCACGTCGCGGCATCAACACCCTCGCACTGGACGGCCCCGGCATGGGCGAGACGCGACGGATCCGCGACATGCCGAGCCGCTACGATTACGAAGTACCAGGCACCGCGGCTTTCGACTTTCTTGCCAAGCGTTCGGACGTTGATGCCAAGCGCATCGTCATCTTCGGTTACAGCTTTGGCGGCTATTACTCGTCCCGTGTCGCCGCTTTCGAGAAGCGTTACGCTGCATGCGTCGCGCTGTCCGCGCTGCATTGGGACCTCGCGGAGTGGCAGGAGAAGATCAGGCAGAAAAATGCCAATTCCCCGACCACGGTTGCGCAATCGAATTTTCAGTTCCGCTGGGTGGTCGGGGCGGAAACGGCGGAAGAGGGCGTCGCCATTGCACAAAAATTCACTCTCAAGGACGTGGCGAAGAACATCACATGTCCTTTTCTCGTCACTCACGGCGCGAACGACAGGGTTGTGCCGGTCGAGAATGCGCAAAAGCTCTTTGATGCGGTCGGTTCGAAAAACAAGACAATCAAGATATTCACGACCGAAGAAGGCGGCGCGGAGCATGCCCACGTCGACAACCGCCAGATCGGCATCGATTTCGCCGCTGATTGGATCGAAGATAATTTATGAGCGGCGACGCAATAAACAGTGGCAAATGTCCGCTATTGGCGCAAAGCCGATACTGATAGTGCACTGCACATACGCTTTCTGGGATAAAGCGGACAGATCAGCGATTTGTCTTCATAGGAGCGCGGTTGGCGGGTTAAGGTCAGCTGGTGGCTGTTCTAATCGAATGGAGCACTGCCATGGTCACTCCGTATCGGCCAAAGCCGCCGCGAAATCGCGTGGCAATTTCCACGAGGGACTTGGCGCGACGTATGCGCAAACGTCTCAACAAGACGACAGAGGGAATTGAGGCAGCGGTCGCTCAGGTCAAGAACAACGCGGAGGTTGCCGCTAAAGAGTCGGAAGCGAAACGGTCCTGACGGGAAAAGGTTCTGCAGTCCTCTCCTGCATACGCTGCAACCTTTGCAAACAAGAAAATGGGGGGAGGATGTCCAGCAACCATAAACAGAATTGCGAGCGAGTCTCGCGCCGAGCCGTACTTGGAACGGCCGCTGCGATGGCCGCGACTCCGGCACTTGCCGCCGGGTGCCCGATTGGACCGCCGGTGCATGAAAAAGGTCCGAACGTCTGGATGGATATGGACCAGGTCGAGCTCGACGCGGCCTATGATCAATCCGCCTATGCGCCACTCATAGGCCAAATCCAGAAGCGCTTTGCCACCAGCAGTGAGACCACGCGCGCCCGCCTCGGTGCGCCGAAGCGGTTGGCCTATGGACAAACACCAATCGAAGCGCTCGATCTGTATCCGGCTCGATCGCCCAATGCGCCCATTTTTATATTCATCCACGGTGGCAGATGGCTTTTCGGCAAGTCGAAAGATTACGGCTACCCCGCTGATCTGTTCGTCAACGCGGGAGTTAATTACGTCGTGCTGGACTTCATCGCGGTCGATGCCGCGAACGGCGACATTCGGCCGATGGCCGATCAAGTGCGCCGCGCCATTGCGTGGGTTTTCAAAAATGCCGCCGGCTTTGGTGGTGATACCAAGCGGTTTTACGTCGGTGGGCATTCGTCCGGCGGTCATCTCTGCGGCGTGGCATTGGTCACCGACTGGCAAAAGGATTTTGATCTGCCGGCCGACATGGTGACGGGTGGCCTGCTGATGAGCGGGATCTATGACCTCAAGGCTCCGCGGCTCTCCGGCACCCGCAGCGCCTATGTCAAATTCGACGATGACATGGAGCAGTCGCTGAGTTCGATGAGGCATATCGATCGACTGCGAGCGCCGATTACAGTCACCTATGGCGGCTTCGAGTCACCGGAGTTCCAACGCCAAAGCCGCGACTTTGCCTCGGCAGTGAAGGCCGCCGGAAAGCCGGTCGAATTGATAGAAGCACCGAGCTTCAACCACTTCGAGATGTGCGAAAGTCTTGGCAACCCTTACGGACCGAACGGTCTTGCAGCGCTCAAATTGATGAAGCTCGCCTAGGCAGCCTCACGCCGGCGAAAAAAAAGGGAGGCGAACCTGCGCTCGCCCCCGCTTTTGGAATTCTCACTGCTTAGGTGTTAGTTCGTCGTAAACCGCGGCCTTATTTCGCGCCGCGAATTGGGGCAGACGCGAAGGAAGAGCGGCCGTCATTGGTGCGATGAATACGCACAACCGAATTTTGCTGAGTATTGTCCACGACGAGCTTGCCGGCCTCATTGTAGTGGCTTGCTTGCACGTTGCCGGTTCCCCAGGTGTTTGAGAAGGCTTGTGCGTTGGCCGCTCCGGCAGTCGAAACGACAATCGCGGCGGCAATCAAAATCTTGGAAATGCGGTTCATGGTGGGTCTCCTGTTGTTCGAGCAACAATCTGTTGCTGTCGATTGGGAGATACGCCCGGGAGGCTCGTGCGATAATCCGGAAAGATTTGAAAGGATCTTTCAATCCCGCAGAACAATGCAGAAGTCCCCGTAAACAGGGCACTTTTTTGCCATCATTGGCTGGGTTGAAGCCTGAATTGAGAGATTTATGACCCTCAGGCCCTGCAGGCCGCTTCGATTGTTCTCATCCATTGAAAAGAGTGTTGCGAATTTTGCGGATTAAAAAATCGCGATTTCAGACGCATTTGTTGTCGCGAGGGAAGAGAGATCTGGAGTCCCACCATGGTGCAACAACTCAAGCTCAGTGTTTGGACAGCCGCCATTTCGTCTTCGACGCACATTGGGCAACCCATCGCGTTCAACTCCCCGGCCACTATTCCGATGGTTGCCGCGCTGCTCCGGTTTTTGAGTGAGATGATTTGGCAGTCTTTGCCTGATGCCTGGCGTCATCCCGAGGAACAGAGCGCTCGCGCATGGTTGTTGGACAAGCTTGATCTCGCATGATTACATGCTAGCTCGCGTTCACAAGCGGACACGGTGCCATGGATCGCGTCTCGTCCATGCTGTCTTTTGTCAAAGTCGTCGATAAAGGCGGCTTCTCGTCGGCGGCGCGCGAACTCAATCTCTCGACCAGCATGGTGACGACCCACGTGAAGTCGCTCGAGGACCGGCTCGGCGTCCGCCTGCTCAATCGGACGACGCGTACCGTCAGTCTGACCGAAGCCGGCCATGCCTACTATGATCGCTGCGTGCAAATTCTCTCGGAGTTGGACGACGCGGATGAGGCGGTGCAATCGCTGCAAGCGAAACCGCGCGGGACGCTGCGGCTCAATGTATCGCCCGCCATGCCCGCGCTGATTGCTGCGTCCGTCGCCGAATTCACCGCGCTCTATGACGGCGTTTCGGTTCACCTCAATATGACGAGCCGGATGATTGATCTCGTCGAGGAAGAGTTTGATCTCGCGATCCGCGTTCTGCCGACCGCGGATTTAAGCCTGATCCGCCGCCACCTTGCGACCTTTCGCTTTATTGCCGCTGCCAGTCCTGAATACATTAAAAAACATGGACGTCCGGAACATCCGTCGGAGCTAGCGAGACACAATTGCCTGATCTTTTATGATGCTTCCGTCGGAAAAGGCGGCAAGGAGTGGAATTTCGCGGGACCGGATGGAAACTTCGCCGTGCACGTTCACGGTAGTTTCGAAACAAACAGCATTCACGGTTTGCGTGCCGCGGTGACACTTGGCCAAGGCCTGGTTTTGGCGCCAGCTTTCTTGCTGGCGGACGAGCTCAAGTCCGGAGCTCTCATCCCGCTTCTGAGCGAATTTCTGTCCACCGAATATTCGATCGATGCCCTCTATCCAAATCGTGAGCACCTTCCAACGAAAGTGCGGACCTTTATCGAAATCGTTGCGAAGAATTTCCGGCAGATAAATTGGGACCCCTGCGCGCACGAGATGAATCGGCCGAAGAAGCGGGCCAAGTCGACCGCGTGACCCCGTTCACTGCTTTCTGCCGGCCATGTGCTTCAGATACGCAATAACTTGCCCGATCTCGCGGTCGCTCAGATGATCCGGCGGAAATGATGGCATGGCCATCGCGGGCCATGCGCGCACCGCTCTGGGGTCGCGGATCACATCATGCAGCCCCTGGGGCGTGAGATACTCGGTCGGATTTTGCGGCAGGTTGAGGTCAGGGCCGACGTCCGAAGCACCGGCGCCATTCAACTTGTGACAGGGGAGACACTGCACGGCGAACAGAACTTCGCCGGCGCGGGCCGGATCCGTCGATGGCAGCGCGGAATTGACGGCGAGGGCAGGCCAGCGCGATGCGGGCGAAGGCTGACTCACCAGTTTTGCAACATGATATGGCCATTGCTCGCTTCGGATGCTGCCGACCTCAGCCCCGGTCCAAACAATGTAAAACGGGCCCGCGCTCGTGCCGCTTCCCGGAATCGGCGGCCAGGGATGATCCGCAGGTTCGATTGCAAGCCAGGCGACGGCCTTGCTGTTATCGGTATTGAGCATGAGGTCGGGCGGAAGCTGCGCGATGAAACCGTCGAGCGCGACCGCCTCGATCACGCTGTCGGGAGGCAGCGTCATCCCGGCGAGCAGAGCTGCAACCCGCACGGCGCGATAAGACATCGGCAGGCGATAGGTGATGTCACGTGCCACTTCGATTGTTGTGGCGTCCGCGCGCGCCAAAAGCTCGCCCCGCGTGAAGCTGCGTTTATTGCCACCTATCTCGATGGTTATTGTCGGCTCGTCGGCCCGCGCGAGACCGGGCGCGAGCAACAGACTGAGCAAAATCAGAGCGCGCACGAAAGCGCGGGTACGCTCACGCAACGACATGGCGTTTAACAGGAACCTCCGCCCAGAGAGTCGCAGACCCTTTTTTATGGCGGAGCTTCATTGACCGGCACGTTTCAGATGGAGGTCGATGGCGACATTCGCGGGGCGCTTGGGGATTTCGCGCGGGAATAACAGCGCTTCGAAGAAACGACCCCACGCCGCAATAAATTTGGTCAGGACCCACAGTGTTACGGCAATGGAGCTTGCGAAGAATACAAGCACTGAACTAAAGCATGCAAAATACATCAAAAAATTCATTGACTAACGCCCGCGTGGTTTCGGCTTTGCTGGCGGGAGAGCGACTGGCGCAGAGTAGCAACGGTTACGCGGCAAAAAAAGTTCATTTTTATGGTCCCCCCGGGTTGCTACTAAGCGTCATCCAAGTGAGTTTCCACAGACCGTATATTTGGATTTCGCGGCGGATCACCGACCGATACCCTTCATCTGGAGCAATGATCACCAAGGGGCCGTTATGCTGGGCTGGTTCCACGCTTTGATGCCGAAGGAGGAGCGCTTCTTCGATCTTTTCGCTCGTCATTCCGAGGCGGTACTAGGCGGCGCGACGGCGTTGCGTGCGATGCTGGAGGGCGGCAACGCCGTCAAATCGAACTATGAGACCGTCATGGCTCGGGAGCACGACGCCGATGATGTCACTCGCGAAGTGCTTATAGCCGTGCGCCGTACTTTCATCACGCCGTTCGATCGCGGAAATATCCGTGAATTGATCACATCAATGGACAACTCAATCGACCAGATGCAAAAGACCGCCAAGTCGATCATGTTGTTCGAGCTAAACGAATTTACTCCTCAGATGCGCGACATGGCGGATGCGGTTGTGAAGTGCGCGCATCTGGTGCGCGAAGCGGTCTCGCTGCTGCAGCGGCTGAACTCCGAGGCAAGCCGGATCAGTGACCTCACTGCGCAAATTTCAGCAATAGAGGGGCGTGCGGATGAACTGCACGATATCGGGTTGCACGAACTCTACCGCGCCAACATCGGCGGGAGCGGTTTGGCATTTTTCGTCGGAAATGAAGTTTATGACCATTTGGAAAAGGTCGTCGATCGATTCGACGATGTTGCAAACGTAGTCCATGGCATCGTCATCGAACACGTCTGATATTTCGCCCGAGGCTGGAAGATAATGGATGCCACGCTCGCTTTTCCGCTGCTGATCTTTTTGATTGTCGTTGCATTCGCGTTCGATTTTCTAAATGGAATGAATGACGCGGCCAATTCGATTGCGACGGTCGTCTCCACGCGTGTGTTGCGCCCGCACTATGCCGTTGCCTGGGCTGCCTTCTTCAACTTTGTTGCTTTTCTGGTTTTCGGTCTTCACGTTGCAGAAACGGTCGGTCGAGGCATCGTCTACGCCAATGTGGTCAGCGAGCGAGTGATCTTTGGTGCGCTGATCGGCGCAATTACATGGCAGATCATTACAAACCGGCTCGGCATTCCATCATCCAGTTCGCACGCTTTGATCGGCGGGCTCGTGGGCGCTGGTCTGGCGAAAGCGGGCGTCTCCGCCGTTGTGTGGGACGGTGTATTCAAAACGATGGCCGGCATCGTATTGGCGCCAGGGCTCGGGTGTCTTGTCGCGTTGCTGTTGATGCTGGCGGTATCGTGGGCCTTTGTCCGCTTTACGCCGTACGGCGTGGATAACATTTTTCGTCACGCGCAACTTGTGTCTGCCTCCTGTTATGCGCTCGGTCACGGTGGCAATGACGCGCAGAAAACAATGGGCATCATCGCGGTGCTGCTTTACTCGCAGGGCTATCTCGGCACTGAATTTCCGTGTGCCTTTCTGGGTGGTCATCGCCTGCCAATTTGCAATGGCGATGGGAACTCTTGCGGGCGGCTGGCGCATCGTTCGAACCATGGGAAGCAAGATCACACGACTGACGCCCGTCCAGGGCTGCTGCGCTGAGACAGGTGGATCGATCATGTTGTTTGCGGCGACCGAATTGGGCATCCCGGTATCAACGACGCACACAATTACCGGCTGCATCATTGGAGTTGGGGCGGCGAAGAAAGTGTCCGCAGTGCGCTGGGGCGTCGCCAGGGGAATTGTGACAGCCTGGATTATTACCATCCCGGCGTCAGCTCTTATCGCAGCGTTGTTTTATTTTCTGACTGGCTTGTTCGGTTGAGCGGACATCACGATCATAAGCTTTGATCGGAACAGCGCGCATCGCTCCTGGTCGCGCCCTTGGTCGCCGCGGTCGCCTGAAGTGTGTTAGCCTCGGCTCGAATTCGTCATCTTTTGGCGGAGCAGTCCTTGCAACAGCCACTCAATCATCATCTTGCGCAATTGAACATCGGTCGCATTCGCTACGAGATCGACGACCCGCGCATGGCGGATTTCACCAACAACCTGGCGATGGTGAACGGCCTGGCGGAGCGCACGCCGGGCTTCGTCTGGCGTTACATTGACGAAAGCGGAAATTCTACGAGCACGCGGCCATATTCCGATCCCCGCATCGCGATCAACCTGTCGGTTTGGGAAAACGTCGAGGCGCTCGAGCACTTCGTCTATCAGACGATCCACAAACGGTTCTACGGCCGTCGTGCGGATTGGTTCGAACACTTCGATGGCCCATATTTTGTGATGTGGTGGGTACCAGCCGGGAATCGGCCGAGTGTTGAGGAAGCCATCGCGCGTCTTGAGCATCTCAAGAAGCATGGTTCAAGCGACCACGCGTTTGATTGGCAAACGGCGGCCACTCAACTCTGGAAGACGGCCCGGTGTGCGCCCGCAGGGCAGGTCGCGTAGGCCAGAAGGTTTCGCGCCGATTGGCGGACCTGCCGTTTCATCTGCCCCCTTCCACACCGACAGAGCGGGTTGCTACGATGCGTGTCTGAGCCTCGGGGGCGACAATGAGGCGACGAGACTTCCTGACGGTTGTGAGCGCGGCGGCTGCCTGGCCGCTTGCTGCGCACGCGCAGCAGTCGGCGGTGCCGGTGGTCGGTTTCCTGAGTGGTCGGTCGCTCGCTTCGGATTCCAAATTGTTGGCGGTGTTCACTCGGGCGTTGAACGAAGCAGGCTACGTTAACGGCCAGAATGTTGCGATCGAATTCCGCTGGGCCGACGGCCAGCTCAATCGGTTGCCTGAATTGGCGGCCGAACTGATCGAGCGCAAAGTGGCGGTCCTCTTTGCAGGCGCTTCCGATGTTGCGGCCGGCGCATTGCGGGTGGCCGCGGCAACGGTGCCGGTCGTTTTTGCCACCGGCAGCGATCCAGTTGTTGCCGGTCTCGTTGCCAGCTTCAATCGACCGGGCGGTAATTTGACCGGCGTGACGGTATTCTCGGTCGCGCTTGAGCTCAAACGTCTGGAGCTTGTGCGCGAACTGATTTCGCCCACTCCGTTAATTGCGCTTCTTATCAATCCGAACAATCTCACTGCCACGACCGCCAGACGTGAGCTGAATGAAGCCACTCGCAGGATCGGGCAGGACGTGGTGATGCTGGAGGCCAGCACTGAGGGCGAGTTCGAAGCTGCTTTTGCAACGCTGGCTCAAAAGCGCGCCAACGCGGTTGTAGTGTCAGACGACGCGCTGTTCGCGAACCGACGCTCAGCCCTTGTGGCACTCGCTGCGCGCCATGCAATACCCGCCATCTATGGTCGTCGTGAATTCCCCGAGGCCGGCGGTCTGATGAGCTATGGCGCCAGCATAGTCGATCAATACTATCAGTCCGGTGTCTATGTCGGTCGTATTCTCAAGGGCGCGAAGCCAGCCGATCTGCCGTTCCTGCAGCCGACCAAATTCGAACTCGCGATCAACCTCAAGACCGCGAAAACGCTCGGGCTCGCGGTGCCAGCGCCGCTGATAGCCCGCGCCGACGAAGTCATCGATAAGTGACGCGATAGCACCGTTGAAACTCGCGCTTTGACCTGTATATGAGGTTTGCCATTTCGTTGCCATTTCGTCGCCATGAGCGGTGTCTAGATGGCGTTCCCTCCAACGTTCATTTAGCCATTGCCCATGTCAAAGACCGCGTCGCGGCGAAAGCCGGAAAAACCCTCGAAACTCGGAAAACTGCCCGAATGGGACCTGACCGACCTCTATCCCGGTCTGGACAGCCCGCAGATCAAGTCCGACCTCGAACAGGGCGATCGCGACTGCCAAGCCTTCGAGCAGCGGTTCAAGGGACGGCTGGCGACGCTTGCGGTCGGCGAGGGCGCCGGACGCGCGCTGGCCGAAGCGGTCAAGCAATACGAGGCGATCGATGACCGGCTCGGCCGGCTCATCTCCTATGCCTCGCTCCTCTACGCCGGCAACACGACCGACCCGGTTCGCGCCAAGTTCTATGGTGACGTCCAGGAACGCATCACGGCGGCCTCGCTGCACATGCTTTTCTTCACGCTCGAACTCAACCGCATTCCCGACGAACAGCTGGAAGCGGCGATGGCCGATCCCGTGCTCGGACACTATCGTCCGTGGATCGAGGATGTGCGCAAGGAAAAGCCCTACCAGCTCGAAGACCGGGTCGAGGAACTTTTCCACGAAAAATCAGTGACCGGTTATTCCGCCTGGAACCGCTCGTTCGACGAAACCATCGCCGGACTTCGTTTCAGGATCGGCGGGAAACCACTGGCGATCGAGCAGACGCTCAATCTACTTCAGGACGCCGACGGCAAGAAACGCAAAGCGGCCGCCGAAGAGCTCGCCAAGACGTTCAAGGAAAATTTGCGTCCCTTCGCGCTGATCACCAATACGCTGGCGAAGGACAAGGAAATTTCCGATCGCTGGCGCGGCTTCAAGGACGTTGCCGACTCGCGCCATCTCGCGAACCGCGTCGAACCCGAGGTGGTGGAGGCCTTG
Source organism: uncultured Alphaproteobacteria bacterium (assembly GCA_963707615.1). Taxonomy (GTDB): domain Bacteria; phylum Pseudomonadota; class Alphaproteobacteria; order Rhizobiales; family Xanthobacteraceae; genus Pseudolabrys. The sequence continues at coordinate 892,391 of CAVPQT010000003.1, read as the reverse complement.
GTCTCCGCCGTGCGTGCGGCCTATCCGAAGTTGTCGCATCGCTACTATGCATTGAAGGCGCGATGGTTCGGCAAAAAGCGATTGCCGCATTGGGACCGCAATGCGCCGCTGCCGAAGGTTGCGCAGCGGACGATTCCCTGGACCGACGCGCGCGCGACGGTGCTGACGGCCTATGGCGCCTTCTCGCCACGCATGGCGGAAGTCGCCGACCGGTTTTTCGACAGGAACTGGATCGATGCGCCGGTGCGTGCCGGAAAACAGCCGGGCGCCTTCTCGCATCCGACCGTGCCGTCGGCGCATCCGTATGTCTTGCTCAATTATATGGGCAGGCCGCGCGATGTAATGACGCTCGCGCACGAACTCGGGCATGGCGTGCATCAGGTGCTGGCCGCGCCCAATGGCGCGTTGATGGCGCCGACGCCGCTGACGCTCGCGGAGACCGCTTCGGTCTTCGGCGAGATGCTCACGTTCAGAAAGCTGCTCGCGGACACCACCGACAAGAAGCAACGCAAGGCGATGCTCGCCGCCAAGGTCGAGGACATGATCAACACGGTGGTGCGGCAGATCGCGTTCTACAGTTTCGAACGCAAGGTGCACATCGAACGCCGCAACGGCGAACTGACCGCCGACAAGATTTGCGAATTATGGATGTCGGTGCAGAGCGAGAGCCTTGGCCCCGCCATCGAGCTCAAGCCCGGCTACGAGACGTTCTGGGCCTACATCCCGCATTTCGTGCATTCGCCGTTCTACGTTTACGCCTATGCGTTCGGCGATTGCCTCGTCAATTCGCTGTATGCCGTTTATGAAAAATCCGCGAGTGGATTTGCCGAACGCTACCTCGCGATGCTTTCGGCGGGCGGCACCAAGCATCATTCCGAACTGCTGGCGCCGTTCGGGCTCGACGCGCGCGACCCGAAGTTCTGGGATGGCGGTTTGAACGTCATTGCCAATCTGATCGACGAACTCGAAAAGATCGAAGGGCGGTAGGTTTTCCGTCATGCCCGGCTTTATGCCGGGACACCTCACCCGTCATTCCGGGACGGCGCATGAGCGCCGGACCCGGAATCCAGACGCAGGCACGGTCCGTGTTTCGGGATTCCAGGTTCGCGCCTTCAGCGCGCCCCGGAATGACGCTGATGGATTGCCTCGCCGCGACACGGCGATCCATTGATAACCCTCATCTGATTGCCAATATTGATAAGACACGGGGTATCCGACGTTCATGTCCGACCGCGAAAAGAACCGATTTTCAGCCCGCGCACGCCGCTATGCGAAGGTCGGCACACAGCTCAGCGGAACTGCCGCGCGATTTGCCGGCGCGCGTTTCTTCGGAGTGCGGCTCGATCGCGCCGCCAACGCGCTTGAGCTCGCTGCCGCGCTCGGTGGATTGAAGGGCCCGATCATGAAGGTGGCGCAGCTGCTCGCCACCATTCCGGATGCCTTGCCGCCTGAATATGCCAACGAGCTGATGAAGCTCCAGAGTCAGGCGCCGCCGATGGGATGGGCCTTCGTCAAACGCCGGATGAGCGCCGAGCTTGGACCTGACTGGCAGAAGAAATTTTCCGAGTTCGGGCATCATCCGGCTGCGGCCGCCTCGCTCGGTCAGGTGCATCGTGCACGCACGCCCGGCGGCGACGAGGTCGCCTGCAAACTGCAATATCCCGACATGCAGTCGGCGGTCGAAGCCGACCTCAATCAATTGCAGTTGCTGTTTGCCATCCGCAAACGCTTCGACCCGGTGATCGACACCAGCGAGATCGCAGTCGAGATCGGCGCGCGCCTGCGCGAAGAGCTCGACTATGGCCGGGAGGCCAAACACGTCGCGCTCTATCAACATATGCTTAGAGATGAAGAGTTGATCCGCGTGCCGAAAGTCTGGCCCAATCTGTCAACGGGCCGCCTGCTCACCCTGGATTGGCTTTCCGGACGCAAGCTGCTCGAGCACAAGGCGGATACGCTCGCCGTGCGCAATCGCCTGGCGAAGGCCATGTTCACCGCCTGGTGGTTTCCCTTCAGCCGCTTCGGCGTGATCCATGGCGATCCCCACCTTGGCAATTACTCGATCTTCGACGATGCCAAAGGAAAACCGGCAGGCATCAATCTCATGGATTACGGTTGCATCCGCATTTTTCCGCCGAGCTTCGTTGGCGGTGTGGTCGACCTTTATCGTGGACTACTGCGCGGCGATGACGGCCTCGTGGTGCATGCCTACGAGACCTGGGGCTTCAAGCGTCTCAATCGCGAGCTGATCGATGCGCTCAATATCTGGGCGCGGTTCATTTATGGCCCGCTGCTCGACAACCGCGTGCGGACCATCGCCGATGGGGTGAAGCCGTCCGATTACGGCCGCAAGGAAGCCTTCCGTGTGCATCAGGCCCTCAAGGCGCGGGGCCCGGTGACCGTTCCGCGCGAATTCGTCTTCATGGACCGCGCGGCCATCGGCCTGGGTGCGGTTTTCCTGCATCTGGCGGCGGAACTCAATTTCTATCGGCTGTTCAATGAGGCCATTGAGTCCTTCTCGATCAAGGACGTCGCGTCCCGGCAAGCCGCCGCGCTGGCTAAGGTTGGCCTCTGAGTTTGCCGCAAGCAAGCCATGACGACGCGAACTTCGGCTGATATTGACCGTCATGCGCGGGCTTGACCCGCGCATCCATGATGAGACGCAAATCCAAAATTCTTGGGGCTCTGATGCCTGCGATGCCTCATGGATTGCCGGGTCGAGCCCGGCAATGACGCGGAGGGGCTGGTGATGCTGCGATCCACGTGGATGGCCGGGCAATACCCGGCCATGACGGGTCAGGTACGTTGCCCTTCCGCGGCAATTGCGCTAACCCCTCAACACCCGCCTTTCAGCGATCCGGAGAACCGTCCCATGGCCGACCACGGCACCGTCGAATACGCCACCGCCACCGGTAACGACTATGCCGCGCATGAGGAAAGCTATGAGAGCTTCGTCCATTTCACGCTTGTCGGCATCCTTTACGTGGTGACGATCATGTTCGGTCTGGCGACCGGCGGCGTGATGGGCCACTGGCTTCTGGCGGCGACGATCTTCGTGATCGGCCTGCTCGGCGCCATTCCCGGCATGCTCAGCAGGGCGACGACCCCCAGCTACGTCGCCTTCGTCATCTGTTTTCTCATCTTTGCCTTCACCGGACTCTCGCACTGACGATAATCACCGCCGGGCGGGGAGGCGCGAATGCGAGTTGCCGTACCGCGTGAAACCGATGCGGGTGAACCCCGGGTCGCGGCTACTCCTGAGACCGTCAAAAAACTGAAATCGTTCGGCGCCGACGTCGCGATCGCGCGTGGTGCCGGCATTGCGTCGGGAATCCCCGACAGCGAATTCGAAGCGGCAGGCGCGCAGATCGCCGACGCGGTGACCAAGGACGCCGACATCGTTCTCAAAGTGCGGCGGCCGGCGCCGGCCGAGCTCAGCGAGTACAAGAAAGGCGCGCTCGTCATCGCCATCATGGATCCTTATGGCAACGACGCCGCGCTCAAGCAGATGGCCGACGCCGGGATTTCCGCGATCGCCATGGAATTGATGCCGCGCATTACCCGCGCGCAGTCGATGGACGTGCTGTCGAGCCAGGCGAACCTCGCCGGCTATCGTGCGGTGATCGATGCCGCCGAAGAATACGGCCGCGCGCTGCCGATGATGATGACCGCCGCCGGTACCGTTCCCGCGGCAAAAGTATTCATCATGGGAGTTGGCGTCGCCGGCCTGCAGGCCATCGCGACCGCGCGCCGGCTCGGTGCGATCGTCACCGCGACCGACGTGCGCCCCGCCACGAAAGAACAGGTCGAAAGTCTCGGCGCCAAATTCCTTGCCGTCGAGGACGAGGAGTTCAAGAACGCGCAGACCGCCGGCGGCTACGCCAAGGAAATGTCAAAGGAATACCAGGCCAAGCAGGCAGCACTCGTGGCCGAGCACATCAAGAAGCAGGACATCGTCATCACGACGGCGCTGATCCCGGGCCGGCCGGCACCGCGCCTCATCTCCAAGGACATGGTCGCCTCGATGCGCCCCGGTTCGGTCATTATCGATCTCGCGGTCGAGCGCGGTGGAAATGTCGAAGGCGCGCAGGCCAACAGCGTGATCCAGGCCGACGGGGTGAAGATCGTCGGCCATCTCAATGTGCCGGGACGCCTGGCGGCCTCGGCGTCCGCGCTTTATGCGAAGAACCTGCTGACTTTCCTCGAGACCCTGATCGACAAGAAAGAAAAGAAGCTTGCGGTCAACTGGGACGACGAACTTGTGAAGGCAACGTTGCTGACCCGCGATGGCGCGGTGGTAAACCCGAATTTCAAGCCGAAGGCATCCTGACGGAGAACGCCGATGGAAAACGTCGCAACCGCTGTCGACCCCTTCGTGTTCCGGCTCTCGATCTTCGTGCTTGCCGTGTTCGTGGGCTACTACGTGGTGTGGTCGGTGACGCCGGCGCTGCATACGCCGCTGATGTCGGTGACTAACGCGATTTCCTCGGTGATCGTCGTCGGCGCGCTGCTTGCGGTCGGCGTGGCGCTGACGGCGAACGACAACGGTCCGCTGTGGGCGCGTGCGCTCGGTTTCGTCGCGCTGGTTTTTGCGTCCGTGAATATTTTCGGCGGCTTCCTGGTCACGCAGCGCATGCTTGCGATGTACCAGAAGAAAAAGAAGTGACGACGATGACGATCAGCGCACCCCGCCTTGTCATGGCCGGGCTCGTCCCGGCCATCCCGCTTAGGGAAGCAGAGCTGTGCCTTCCTAAACGGGATCACCGGGACAAGCCCGGTGATGACGGCCGAAAGCTGGGAGTGACACCGTAATGAGCCCGAATCTCGTCGCGCTGTTCTATCTGGTTGCGGGCGTCCTGTTCATTCTGGCGCTGCGCGGCCTGTCGAGCCCGGATTCGAGCCAGCGCGGCAATCTGTTCGGCATGATCGGCATGGCGATTGCCGTGTTCACGACACTTGGCTCGCATCCGCCGGCGAGCCCGCTTGCCTGGGGGCTTGTGATCGGCGGCATCGCCATCGGCGGCAGCATCGGCGCCGTGATCGCCCGCCGCGTCCCGATGACGTCGATGCCGGAACTGGTCGCGGCCTTTCACTCGCTGGTCGGCATGGCGGCGGTTCTGGTGGCGGCCGGAGCATTCTACGCGCCGGCTGCGTTCGATATCGGCACGCACGGCCACATCCACGGCGCGAGCCTGATCGAAATGTCGCTGGGCGTCGCGATCGGCGCCGTGACGTTCACCGGCTCCGTGATCGCGTTTTTGAAACTGTCCGGGCGTATGAGCGGCAAGCCGATCATGTTGCCGGCGCGGCATATCATCAATATCGCGCTCGCCGCGGCACTTATTTTCTTCGTCTACGGGTTCTTCGTGTCGCAGAGCCAGATGGATTTCTGGCTGATCACCGGCATTTCGCTGCTGCTTGGCGTACTCATCATCATTCCGATCGGCGGCGCCGACATGCCGGTCGTGATCTCGATGCTCAATTCGTATTCGGGATGGGCGGCTGCCGGCATCGGCTTCACGCTCGGCAATTCGGCACTGATCATCACCGGCGCGCTGGTCGGTTCTTCCGGCGCGATCCTTTCCTACATCATGTGCAAGGGGATGAACCGCTCGTTCATCTCGGTCATTCTTGGCGGCTTCGGCGGTGAGACGGCCGGTCCGGGCGCCGGCGCCGAGCAGCGTCCGGTCAAGCTCGGCTCGGCCGAGGACGCCGCCTACATTCTCAAGAATTCGTCGAAGGTCATCATCGTGCCGGGTTACGGCATGGCAGTGGCGCAGGCGCAGCACGCGTTGCGCGAGATGGCCGACAAGCTGAAGAAAGAGGGCGTCGAAGTGAAGTACGCCATCCACCCGGTTGCGGGCCGCATGCCGGGCCACATGAATGTGCTGCTGGCCGAAGCGAATGTGCCCTACGACGAAGTGTTCGAGCTCGAGGACATCAATTCCGAATTCGCGCAGGCGGATGTTGCCTTCGTCATCGGCGCCAACGATGTCACCAATCCCGCGGCGGAGGACGACAAGACTTCGCCGATTTATGGTATGCCGGTACTGCAAGTGTGGAAGGCCGGCACCGTGATGTTCATCAAGCGCTCGCTGGCATCCGGCTATGCTGGAATCGACAATCCCTTGTTCTATCGCGACAACACGATGATGTTGCTCGGCGATGCGAAGAAAATGACCGAGAGCATCGTTAAAGCGATGTGATCCGCGCGCGCTACGCGGAACAACTTTTTCCAACTGATTCAAATTTGAAAATTAACGCGATCCTCCCGTTAACCGCGGAGGGAATCGTTCGGAGGATTGTGCAATTTTGCGTATGGCGCGCGCCGGCGATGGATGGCATATGCGCCGCGCAATTTGCGATTGCGATTTTGTGAGGGACGGGACCATGACGGGCGACAACAATAACGGGCAGGGCGGCTGCGAGATCATCCAGTTCGGGCGCAGGCCAGTTCCGCCACGCGCATGCGTCGTCGAGAACAGAACTTATGTGCGGACATTTCTCGCCGACATGCTCGACGAACTCGGTTTCATCGCGCGCGAAGCCGGCACCGCCGATATCAGGACGGTGGTGCGCGACTTCCGTCCCGATCTGATCGTGCTCGGGCCGCTTGGCGGCACGCTCGAGGTGCAATCATTCCTGAAAACCTTGCAGGCGCAGGTCTATGGCGGCGCCACAATGCTGTTCGGCGGCCGCAGTTCGGAGGCGCTGATCCGCGGCCATGAATTCGGCGAGCAGGCGGGGCTGACGATGCTGCCGCCGCTCGGCACGCCGTTTCGCGCGCGCGACCTCGACGCCAACCTCGAGCGCTTCCTGCCGATCCAGCCGCCGGCGCCGCTTCCCGTCGATATCGACGAAGCGCTCTGCAACGGGTGGCTCGATCTCTGGTACCAGTCCAAGATCGATCCGCAGTCGCTGGTGCCGCGCGGCGCCGAGGCGCTCGTGCGCGTGCGCCATCCCACATGGGGTGTCGTTGCGCCGGCCTACTACATCCCGGCGGCTGACGATCCCTACCTTCATTCGCTGTCACGCTTCGTGATTGCGCGCGCGCTCGCCGATTTAACGCAGTTTGCGGGAGCCAATCATCCGGTGCGCGCTACCATTCCGCTGCCGCTGGTCGCGCTGGAGGACATGCAATTCATCGACGGAATGATGGAGCGGCTTTCCGAGAAAACCCGGCAGCACGGATTTCTGATCGCGGTCGATTGTATCGACCTGGTCAATGACTACGACCTCGTGCGGCGAATCGGCGCGCAGCTCGCCCAACGCAACATCGGGATCGCCATCAACGACATCGACGCTGAAGGTGCGGCGCTCGCCGCCAGCCGCGATCTGCCGGTGGTCGAGATGAAGGTCAATCGCCGGCTCATCCGTGGATGTGCCGATGACCGGATCAAGCAGGCTCATTGCGCGGACATCATCGCAATCGCACACAGCGCTGGCGCCAAATCGGTCGCCGACGGCGTGGAGACCCAGTCAGATTTCCTGACCGTCCGCGAACTGGGCTTTGACCTGCTGCAGGGTCAGATGTTTGCCAAGCCGATGACGCCGCGCAAATTCGAGCGCACGATGCTCGCCCGAAATTACGCGGCGGTCGCCTAGCGAAGCGCTATTTGGCCCACGGAAAGAGGACCGTCGGAAAGTCGGCCGCGGAGCGCCGCTCTTTCCGTTCTTCGGGAAGCGTTGGCCGCAGGCTCCCTTCGGGCTCCACGACCTTGCGGTAGAGGTGCCAGGTGGCATGGCCGAGTAGCGGCATCACGACGGTGAGGCCAAAAAAGAGCGGCAGTGATCCGACAACCAGAAGCGCCGCCACGATCAAGCCCCAGACCATCATGGTCACGGGATTGTGGGCTACAGCGCGAACCGAGGTCAGCACGGCAACCGCCGCCCCGACATCGCGATCGAGCAGCAGCGGGAACGAAACCACGCTGATCGACAGCACCAGGATGGCGAAGAGCAGGCCAACAAGGTTGCCGACGAGGATGAGGTTCCATCCGGCGCGCGTCGTAAACACGTCTTCGACAAAGGCCTCTACCGAGGATGGCGAGGCATAACCGAAATTCGCGATGTAGATAGCGTTCGCAACCGCGACCCAGATCACGAAAATAATCAGCAGCAGAATGCCCAGCGCCGCGATGGCGCCGATCGAGGACGACTTCAAAAACGCTGAAGGCGCGTGTGGCCGATGTGTCGAGCCCGGCTTCCCGGCGGCGGCTCAGTTCATAAAGGCCGAGCGCGGCAATCGGACCGACCAAGGCAAAGCCGCTGGCCAAGGGATAAAGCAACGGCAGGATCGAATAACCGAAAGCGAGCCGTGCCAAAGCAAAGCCGACAATCGGATAAATGATGCAAAGGAACATGGCGTGGGTCGGCATTGCGTAGAAATCGTCGGCGCCCTTCGCCAGGGCATCCTGCAAGTCGGCCACGCCGATTTTTCGGATCGCGGGTTGAGCTGGACGGCTACCGGCGCCGACCAGGATGTTTGAGTAGGCCATGTGTTCACCTCCCGAGACTTCGACTCGGATGGCGTGGCGCACGGACTCAGAGCGCTCTTTTACGGGCTCTTGATCGCGTCACGTCATGAGCCATGGAAGCGATGCTAGCACGGCGTGCTGCAGCCGCGGATCACAAATCCGCGCGCACGGTATTAAAGAACAGGAACTGCAAAACCATGCTGCATGGATGCAACGTTAACGTTGCACCCATGCAACATTGCACCAGTTCAGCAGGAACCTCTTAGTCTGCGTCTAATGCCCGTCACTGTGTGTTGCGTGCTTGCTTCTGGCATGTCCGCTGTGGGTGGTCGCACCATTTTCATGGTCCGGCGACGGAGTGACAGCGTTCGAACCGGTATTGGGCATTCCACCGGTTTGCGCATTTGAGTTTACGCCAAAGTTAGGCGCGGCGGGGCCTTGTAGGTTTTGTGCCAAATCGGTCGCAGAGGCGAGTGCCAATCCGATGACGAGTGCACTGGTTGTGACGATCACTCTTGGCATAGGGATCTCCTTGGGTAGATATTTTAGGCCGCTCCCAAAAACAAACTTGCACACGCAGTCCGATTTCGAAAAGGCGGTTTAAGTCGCACTTGGTATGCGACAGATGCATGCTTACGAAAATTACTTGGGAGAGAAGATCTATGCCTGACGAAAATACGGACGGTCTTTGATGCGGAGCAGAACGATGGGTGTTGCCATCAACGCTGCGCCGATCAAAAGAGACGAGACGAGCGAGACTAGATCAAGTTTTCCCGCATCGCTTGCGACGCGATAGCAAATCAACCCGATCGGCAGGAGCAACACGATCGCCGTAAACAAGCCAGGCGAAAAGCGACCGCGCGTGACGATCACCGGCACGACATGAAAAAAAATGCCATTGATCAGCATCAGCGCGGGGAAAGACAGCGCCAATGCCGGCGCTACCTCTGCAAGATTTGCCGCAACTATGCCAAGCACAATCACAAGGAAATTGACGACGTAGAAATGTGCCCATTCAACGGGCAGCCGGATGACAGCGCGCGCCCAATCGCGCCAGTCGAGTATGAATTCTTCAAGCGCATGAATGCCGTAAGCGGCCGTTGCCACCCAGATCCAATGCGCCAAATTCATCTGCGATCCCGCCCACAACGCGCCATGCTGCATCGCGCCAGCGTGCCAAGCGGACACGATTTCCACCGCCTAAGCAACTACCGTTCGCCATTTAGTCGCGCTTCCGGTGCGGAGCTGTGTTATTATTTCGCTGGTTTACTCAGGAGGTCGCGATGTCGAAAGCGGTCACTGTCGGCGCAGCTGCATTGCTCGGCTGCATTTTGTGCGCAACTCCACTCTCGCTTCACGTCTCGTCCGAAGGTGTATCGCTGTCCGCGGACAGCGCCTCAGCCGATGGTGTCAATCGCAGGGCCCATCGGCGCGCCTATTGGCGCGACAACTACGACTGGGCATATTGCGGTGGTCGCTGCGACTATTCCGCGTACGAGCGGTTCAGCTACCGTGGGTTCTGGGGAAACTACGGATACGCTTATACGCCGTGGTGGTCGAAGTGAAGGCGGAAGCCTGCTGAGTTCGATGGCGCGCGGATTACAAATCCGCGCGCATTTTGATACCGAACTAGAGGCTTCGTAACATCACGTAGGCGTCGACCAGGCCCAGCCGCGGATGCTGGAAAGCCCCGGGCAGACGCCCGGCGATCGCAAATCCCATGCGCTGCCACAATCTCACCGCGCGCTCATTCGAGGCGATAACGAAATTGAACTGCATGGCGCTGAACCCGCGTGACTTGGCCTCAGCGAGTGAATGCGAACACATGGTCTGTGCCACGCCGCGGCCGAACGCATCCGGCGCGACCACGTAACCGCAATTGGCGACATGGGCGCCGCCGCCGCGGTTGTTTGCGCGCAAATAATAGGTTCCGACGATGGCCCCGGCATCCTCGGCCACAAACACCGCGTGGCCCGGCGTGCGCCAATAGGCGAGGGCGTCTTCACGCGAGATGTCACGCGGGACGGGGTAGGTCTCCCCGGCGCGGAAGGTCGGCTCAAGAATACGCCAGATAGCGTCGTCGTCTCGAGGTTCGGATTGCCGGATCAACATGGATGAGGGTCAATGGGTCTTTGCAAAACTAGGAGGAACGGTCCGCGGCGGCAACCCGCGGCCGGACCTCTCGTGTTATGAGAGCGTATGACTGCATTGAAGTGGCTGCTTTTGATCGCCATCGTCGGTTACGGCGGCGTGCTGGGCCTGATGTACGTTTTCCAGCGCGCCTTGATGTATTTCCCGGATCCGACGCGCACGCCGCCGGCGGCGGCAGGCTTGCCGCAAGCGCAAGAGGTGACGCTCACCAGCGGCGATGGTGAAAAACTGATCGCGTGGTACGTCCCGCCAAAGGGGACGAAGCCGCTGATCATCTATTTCCATGGTAACGCCGGAGCACTCGACCTGCGTGCCGGCAGGTTCAAGTGGGTGATCGAGGACGGCACCGGGCTTCTTGCCTTGTCCTATCGCGGCTATGGCGGCTCGACCGGCAAGCCCACCGAGACCGGCTTCATCAGCGACGGCATGGCCGCATACGATTTCGCGCGAGCGCGCACGCCAGCGCGAAACATTGTGGTGTGGGGTGAATCGCTTGGCACCGGCGTTGCGGTCGCTGTGGCCGCCCACCGCGAAGTCGGCGGCGTCATTCTCGATGCGCCCTTTACCTCCATCGCCGATGTGGGCGCCGCGGCTTATCCGTTCGCGCCGGTGCGGTGGCTGATCAAGGACCCCTTCCATTCCGACGAACGGATTGCGCGGGTCACCGCGCCACTGCTCGTGCTGCACGGCGAACGCGATCCCATTGTGCCGATCGCTTTCGGTGAAAGGCTTTTCGCGCTGGCACGGGAGCCGAAACGCTTTGTGCGTTTTCCGCAGGGCGGCCACGTCAATCTTGACGACTACGGCGCGCAGAAAGCCGTCAGAACATTTCTGAGCGAGCTTGAAGGCCGGCCCGGCTGACGAAAGTCACGATCAGGCGGCGTCACGCTTTTGATTGGAAGCGCAGACGAAATACTGCCCGCCCATCGGCAGCCAGCGAAGATATTTCTCGAACGGACGAAGCGCCGAGAGCTGCTGCGGGAAGAACAGGCAGTAGCTCGACTCGTCGATATGCAGATGTGCGTTGCGCATGCGTTCGACCGTCTCGCGCATGCCCAGCAGCACCGCGTCCGCGTCGAAGGGGCAGTTCTTGACCAGATGGCGCGTGACCGGATTGATCGGATTGTGTTCGAAGATGATGAAGTGTCCGCCGTCTTTCAGGCGGCTGTAGCAATAGCGGATGGCCATCTGCCGATCCTGCGGCGGGATGTGGTGAAAGACGCAGGAGGCGATCACCAGGTCGAATTTTGCGTCCGTGCCGAGCTCGTCCATGGATGCGAAGCGGCAGCTCGGGTTCTCCCGCTGCGCGATGGCAAGACTTCTCGGCCGAAGGATCGCAGCCGACGATCTCGGCTTTCGGAAAAACCTCGCGCAGGTACGGCATGCTGCGGCCGATGCCGCAACCGAAATCGAGGACGGAACTGACCGAGCCGGCCAGTTGCTGCGCGAGTTCGATTTTGTACCGGGCAAAATAGCCGCTATCGCCGTCGAAGAAATTTGTCTGGGCGGCGAGGATATCCTCGTATTGCCCGGCATATTGATCGAAATCGACCCGCGACACGGAACCGCCTCCGCTAGGGACAGGCGAAACGGATACGCCAACAAAAATAACAAAGAGTTGCGGGCTTGCTGGCAGTTGTCGGGCGGAAAAAGGCCCTGAAAACAATAGCGCGGGCGACTAAAGGCCCGCGCCACCTTAACAATAGAGAACAGTCGTTATCTTCAGCCCATCCGTGGGGCGCGATAACCACCGTGGCCGCCGTGACCGCCATGGCCACCGTGGCCTCCGCCACCCGGGCCAGCGCCAGGAGCGGGACGCGGCTTGGCAGGCAACAGACCTTCGCGCTGCATCTTCTTGCGCGCGAGCTTGCGGGCCCGACGGATCGCTTCCGCCTTTTCCCGCGCCTTCTTTTCTGATGGTTTTTCGTAATGGCCGCGAAGTTTCATCTCGCGGAAAATGCCCTCGCGCTGCATCTTCTTTTTGAGCGCCTTGAGGGCCTGGTCGACGTTATTGTCGCGAACGAGAACTTGCACGCTTGCTCCTTCGTTGATGTTCCGACGGGTTAAGGCAAAAGCCCCCCAAAACGGGGGCTTTGAGTCGCGCGGCTCTAGCAGAAAAGGGCTTAAGAGTCCATTCGCACGATGCCGCCGGGCATTGTCACGCTGTCATTTCTTATTGTGGGAACAAGGGTTAGCACATGCCAGCGCTTGTCCCCTCGCAGCATCTGGATTTCGCCTAATCGTGGATGTGCGGAGGCTGGTCGCGCTGCGATAGCTCGCGCCGTCATGGCCGGGCTTGTCCCGGCCATCCCGATTTATGTCGCACTGCTTCGCCCTCCTAAGCGGGATCGCCGGAACAAGTCCGGCGATGACCGACGGAGACGACATGCCACCTTCACTCCGGCAATCCATGAGGCGTCGCAGGCGATCAGAGCCGCAAGAATTTTGCATTCGCGCCTCATCATGGATGCGCGGGTCATAGGCGTGCGAAAGCACGCCGTCCTTCGGACGGCTATGCCCGCGCATGACGCTCGATATCAGCCGATAGCTCGCGACGCCGGGCTTGTCCCGGCCATGACGCGATATGGCCAGCTTCAGCGCGGCCAGACCCGGGTGACGTGACCCATCTTGCGTCCCGCGCGGGCGTCGCCTTTGCCGTAGATGTGCACGGAGGCCCCGGGAACAGTCAGCCAGCGCGCCGCGTCATCAATTTCATCGCCGATCAGGTTCACCATTTCGACGCGTTTGCCGAGGCGGGCGGGTTTGCCGAGCGGCCAGCCGGCAACGGCGCGAATGTGCTGTTCGAATTGTGACACCGTTGCGCCGTCGATCGTCCAGTGGCCGGAATTGTGCACGCGCGGAGCGATCTCGTTGACCAGAACCGTGCGCTGGCGGCCCTTGCGCACCACGAACATTTCCACGGCCAGCACGCCGACATAGTCGAAAGCCTTGGCGATCCGCGTCGCCACCTGGCGTGCCTCGCGCGCGAGGGCGGGCGCCACTTTCGCCGGCACCCGCGAGAACTTCAGAATGTGATCGCGGTGCTCGTTCTCGGTTACTTCGAAGCACTCGACCGCGCCGTCACGCGAACGTGCAGCCACCACCGACACCTCGCGCTCGAAATCGATGAAACCTTCGAGAATGGCGGGCGCATTTTTCACCGAACGCCAGGCCGCGATCGCGTCACCGCCTTTGGCAATCTTGGCCTGGCCCTTTCCGTCATAGCCAAGTTGCCGCGTCTTGAGCACGGCGGGCAGGCCGACCGCCTTCACGGCCTCGGCCAACTGCGTCGCGCTATGCACCGACGCATAGGGCGCCGTGGCGATCTTCAATGCACTGACGAAATCCTTCTCGACCAGCCGGTCCTGCGTGGTTTCCAGCACCTTCGGATCGGGCAGCACAGGTTTGCGTTTGGCGAGAAAGGCCGCGGTCTTCGCCGGCACGTTTTCGAACTCGTAGGTAATGACATCGACTGCGTTGGCGAAACGGCCGAGCGCGGTCTCATCTTCGTAGGAGGCGCAGGTGCCGGCGTGCACGACGTCGAAAGCGCAGGAATCCTTTTCCGGCGAATACACGTGGCAGCGCAGGCCGAGCGGTGCCGCGGCGAGCGCGAGCATACGCGCGAGCTGTCCGCCGCCGAGAATTCCGATGGTGGCTCCGGGCTTCAGCAAGGTTCAGTCTTTTGGCCGCCGGGCGACGGCTTTGGTCTGGCGCGCGCGCCAGGCATCGAGCCGCTTGGCGACTTTCGTGTCCGACAGGGCAATCACCGCGGCGGCGAGCAGCGCGGCGTTGGTTGCACCCGCCTTGCCGATCGCCAGCGTACCGACGGGAATTCCGCCCGGCATTTGCAGGATCGAGAGCAGTGAATCCTTGCCTTCCAGCGCATGCGTATTTACCGGCACGCCGAGGACGGGCAGCGGCGTCATCGATGCAGCCATGCCGGGCAGGTGCGCGGCACCCCCGGCGCCGGCGATGATGACCTTGAAACCGGCCTTGCGCGCGCCGCTTGCGAACTCATAAAGGCGCTTGGGTGTGCGATGGGCCGAGACGATGCGGGCGTCGTAACCGATTCGCAGGGCGTCAAGGGTTTTTGCCGCGTGCTTCATCGTGGACCAGTCCGACTGGCTGCCCATGATGATCGCGACCGGTTTTGACGCCATTTTGCTCCCCGCACTCCGCATTTTCCTGCGGAAGGAAGCGCCGGATTATAGGTTGAGGCTCCCCGCTGGCAAGGCGAAAGGAGTATTCTCTCGCGCAAGGTTAAGATTCGCGAGCTCACAGACGAGGGATAGACATGGGTTTGCCGCAAGCCAAGCCAAGCGTACGCGAGGAGTTTCCACCCGAGGCGTCGCTGATGGCGGAGGTCGAGCGCCTCAAGCGCGAACTGGCAGTCGCGCGCGCCCGCATCGGTGAGCTTGAGGCACGGGCCGACGTTGACCCGCTGCTCGATATCCTCAATCGCCGCGGGTTCGAGCGCGAACTCAAACGCGCGCTCGCGCATGCCAAGCGTTACGGCACCCCGGCCGCGCTGATGTTCGTGGACCTCGACAGTTTCAAGGCCGTCAACGACCGCCACGGCCACGGGACCGGCGACGCCTTGCTCAAGGCCGTCACGCGCGAGATCACCCGCCATGTCCGCGCTTCCGACGTCGTCGGACGGCTGGGCGGCGACGAATTCGGCGTGTTGCTCTGGCGGGTCGACGAGGCGCAGGCCGTGACGAAAGCGCGCGAGCTGGAAGGACTGCTCGCCCGGGTCAGCGTGATGCACGGGCAGGTGCACGTGCAGGTCGGCGCCAGCGTCGGTGCCGCGCTGCTCCGCGCCGATGCCACACCCGCGGAGATCATCACGGCCGCGGACCGCGCAATGTATGCGCGAAAGGACGAAAGACGCGGCCTGCCGTCGGTCGACTATCCGGGCAGCACGAACTGAGGGAAAAGGCCTAGGCGATGATGTCCGGCGTGAGCTGGTCTTCGATGCGGCGGATCTTGTCGCGCAGGATGAGCTTCCGCTTCTTCAGTCGCTGTATCTGAATGAGGTCGGAACCGGGCGAGGTGACCAAGGCCGATATCGCCGCGTCGAGGTCGCGGTGTTCCTGCAGCAGGCGCGCCAGCTGCTCCCGCAACGCGCGTTCTTCCTCGTCAGTCATTGCCACCGCTGGTATTTTTTTGCTTCCGCCGCCGTCTCGGCAAGAGCACGGCAATTATTGCGTTTTCCACAAGCGCGTTCAAGCGTGCGGAAAATTGACGCCGATCAAAGGTTTGCGCCGTTTGCCGCAGCGCCGGGGAGGGTGTACCGTCGATCTTGCGATGAGTCTGCGCTAGACTTAAATCGTGGAGAGCCACTGATTGAGGAGACATACCGCATGTCGATGCAATCGCACCTTGCGGAATTGGAAAAACGACATCAGGCACTCGAGCAAGAAATTAACGAATGTCTGACCCATCCCGCGGTCGATGATCTGAGAATAGTGGAACTCAAAAGACGCAAATTACTGGTGAAGGACGAAATCGAACGGCTGCGCCATAACGGCAAAGCCAGCGTGCACTAGCAGGCAGATTTCGGACGCCAGATTTTTCGATCAAGCCGAGCTCGGGTAAGCCCGAGTTCGGCTCTATTTTTTTGACCGCCATGCAGGATGAGACGCAAATCCAAAATTCTTGCGACTGATCACCTGCGATGCCTCATGGATTGCCGGGTCAAGCCCGGCAATGACGGCCAAAACGCGGGCGCTGCGATCCACATGGACGGCAGATATTCAACGTCATGCGCGGGCTTGACCCGCGCATCCATGATGAGGCGCAAATCCAAAATTCTTGCGACTGATCACTTGCGATGCCTCATGGATTGCCGGGTCAAGCCCGGCAATGACGGCCAAGACGCGGGTGCTGCGATCCACATGGACGGCAGATATTCAACGTCATGCGCGGGCTTGACCCGCGCATCCATGATGAGGCGCAAATCCAAAATCCTTGCGACTGATCACCTGCGATGCCTCATGGATTGCCGGGTCAAGCCCGGCAATGGCGGCGGAGAGGCTGGTGATGCCGCGATCCACATGGAGAACGTCGGCGTTTCGCGCAGGATTTGCGCTATAGTCAGGCAAACAAAACGTCTCCGGGAGAGAAACGCCATGCTCCGATCTGTCGCCGCCGCGGTGTCGGCGCTTGCGGTGCTGTTTGCGACGACGAACGGGACGTTCGCCGCGCCGGATTATCCGGCGCGGACAGTCACCCTGGTCGTTCCGTTTCCGCCGGGTGGCGGCGTAGACGCGATGGCGCGCGTGGTTGCCGCTAAATTGTCCGAAGCGATGCGACAGCAATTCGTGGTCGACAACCGGGCCGGCGCCGGCGGCACGATCGGCACCCGCGCGGTCGCCCAGGCAGCACCCGATGGCTACACCCTGCTGCTCGGGCACACCGGCACCATCTCGATCAACCCAAGCCTCTACACCCATGCCGGCTACGATCCGCGCAAGGACTTTGCACCAGTCGGGCTCGTGGCCTCGATGCCTGTGGCGTTGCTCGCGAACCCTTCGTTTCCGGCAAAATCGATCGGCGAATTCATTGCCATGGCCAAGAGGGACCCCGGCAAGTTCAATCTCGGCACATCGGCCATCGGCACAGGCGGCTACATGTGCGCCGAACTGTTCAAATCCGAGGCCGGGGTCGATGTCGCGATCATTCCGTACAAAGGCACGGCTCCGGTGATGAACGATCTGCTCGGAGGCCATGTCCCCATCGCGTTCGGTGTGCTGCCTCCCGCGCTCGGCAATCTCCAGGCCGGCAAGCTGCGTGCCGTTGCGGTCACGAGCAAAAAGCGCTTTTCGCTCTTGCCCGATGTGCCGACCTTCGATGAATCCGGGATGCCCGGGTTCGAAGCCGTGCTGCACTACGGTCTTCTGGCCCCCGCGGGCACGCCAAAAGAAATCGTCGACCGGCTCAGCGACGAATTGCGCAAGATTGTCGATATCCCCGAGGTGCGGGAGCAGATTAACAAGGAGGGCGGCGATCCTTTGACGTCGAGCCCGGCCGAATATGGAGTCGACATCGATAAGGAAGAAAAGAAGTGGGGCGGCCTCGTGAAAAAGCTGGGGCTGAAGGTCGAGTGACGATGACGCGGTCCGTTTTGCACGCGCTGTGCGCTGCGCTCATTTGTCTTGTGAGCGTGCCCGGTATTTCCAATGCCGAGGATTATCCGAGCCGGCCGATTACCCTGGTCGTGCCATTTCCGCCCGGCGGCAGCACAACGGTCATGGCCCGCATTGTCGGCGACAAGCTCTCAGCCGCTCTTGGCCAGCAAATCGTGGTCGAGAACAAAGGCGGCGCCGGCGGCACCATCGGTACCCGTTTCGTGGCAAAGGCCGCACCCGACGGGTACACCATCCTGCTGAGTTACACGGCGACAATGGCGATCGCGCCGGCGATGAACGCCAACGCCGGTTACGACCCGCGCAAGGACCTGACGCCGATCGGGATGATCGGGTTTGCGCCGAATGTGCTGGTCGTGCATCCGTCGCTGCCGGTGCACTCGATTGCAGAACTGATCGCCTACGCGAAGGCAGCGCCGGCGCCTCTGCAATATGGCTCACCCGGAGTTGGAACAGTGAACCATCTGGCGGGCGAATACCTTGCGAACGAAGCCGGCGTGAAGTTGCAGCATGTGCCGTACAAGGGAAATGGACCGGCCATGGGCGACATCCTTGGCGGCCATATTCCGATGATGTTTCTTCCGGTCCCCGTCGCGGTCGGCAACATAAAGGCCGGAACTCTGCGCGGACTGGCAATCACCAGCGCGACGCGATCAAACCTGCTGCCGGATCTGCCGACGCTCGCCGAAAGCGGCGTGCCCGGCTTTGAAGCGGTCTTGCGGTATGGGCTTGCCGCGCCGGCCGGGACGCCGCCCGCGGTCATTGCGCGCCTGAACAAGGAACTCAACGCGGCGCTTGCCAGCGAGGATGTAAAGAGCCGCCTGACGACAGAAGGCGCCGAAGCCATGCCGGGGACGCCTGAGGCTTATGCATCTGACATCAGTGCCGATGAAAAGAAATGGGGTGGGCTGGTGAAGAAGCTCGGTTTGAAGGTAGAATAGCGCTTCGCCGCCAAGCAGCCATAATATGCTGCTCGGATTCGCAAAGCTTGGGACGATCCTGGGACCAATGATCATCGAGGCCGCCATGAAATTCCAAACGACATCTCGGGCGCTGATCGCTGCCGCGTTCCTTGCAGCGCTGGGCGTTGCACCCGTCGCGCAGGCTTTCACCATCCAGGGTTCGGGTTCGAGCGGCGGCCAGGGCTTTATGGATCTGGACAAGCCGGCGGCGCCGCCTGACCGTCTGGGGACGGGGTCGCGTCTCGACAGCGAGAGCGGCATGTCCACAATGAAGCAGGGCAACACGACCTTCCAGTTCGGGTCGCAACGCTCGTTCGATCAACGCTACAACACCAACAACCTGTTCGACCCCTACGCCCGCGAAGGGCGCTAACCGTTACCGCTTCCGCGTCAGGAAGGCCGCGAGCGCCTTTTGCGCTTCGGGCGAGGCGAGCCGCGTCTTGAAGGCTTCGACCTCTTCGTCGATACGCGCGACGATCTCGTCGACCGAGCCGCGCATCAGACGGCGCGCGGCAACGACGCTCTCGGATGGCAAGGCAGCAATTTCATTGGCGGTCGTGAGCGCGCGGGCGTCGAGTTCGGCGGCGGGCACCACGGTGTTGACGATACCCGCATCCTTGGCCTGCCCGGCACTCAAAGGCTTGCCCATCACCAGCAGCGAGAAGGCGCGCGCGTGGCCCATCAAGCGCGGCGCGATCAGGCTGGAGCCTCCCTCAGGCACCAGGCCGAGCGACACGAAGGGCGTCAGCAAGACGGCGCTGTCGCTCGCGATCACATGATCGCAATGCAGGAGCATGGTGGTGCCAACGCCGACAGCGGCGCCGCTTACGGCGGCGACCAGCGGCTTTTCGCAGCGCGCCAGCGCATGCAGGAACCGGACGATCGGCGTGGCAAGCCCGCCTGATCGCGCCATCGTCACGAAATCGTTGAGGTCATTGCCGGCGCAGAAAACATCAGGCGCGCCGGCGATGATCAGGCATTTCACGCTGTCGGACTTGCCCGCATCCTCGATGGTCGAGGCCATCGTTTCATACATTGCGAGCGTGAGCGCGTTCTTCTTGTCCGCCCGGTTCATGCGGATCTTGCGCACCGGGCCTTCATTGCTGATGAGAATGTCGGGCATCGTTTCTTCCCAGATGTCGAATAAATGAGTCAGAAATCAGGTGAGAGCAAGTTGGGTCGCCAAATAACCGGGGAAACCAAGCGCATCAACACGCAATGGACGCTGGACCTGACGGCCTACACGGCCTTCGCCATCTCGCGCAGCTTGAATTTCTGAATCTTGCCGGTGCTCGTTTTCGGGATGTCGGCAAATACGATGTAGCGGGGGCATTTGTAGGATGCCAGGTGCTTGCGGCACCATTGCATCAGGTCATCTGCGCTGGCCTTCGTACCTGGTTTCAATTCCACAAAGGCGCATGGCGTTTCGCCCCATTTGTCGTCCGGCTTTGCGACGACGGCAGCTGCGGCGACTGCGGGATGCTTGTAAAGCGCGTCTTCCACTTCAATCGAGGAAATATTCTCGCCGCCTGAAATGATGATGTCCTTGGAACGGTCCTTGAGCTGAATGTAACCGTCGGCGTGCATCACGCCGAGATCACCGGTATGAAACCAGCCGCCGGCAAACGCCGTGTCCGAGGACGACTTGTTCTTGAGATAGCCCTTCATGACGACATTGCCGCGCATCATAACTTCGCCCAGCGTCTCGCCGTCGCGCGGAACAGGCGTCATCGCCTCGGGGTCGAGCACATCCAGCGCTTCAAGCGCTCCATAACGCACGCCCTGGCGCGCCTTCTTCACCGCCTGTTCCGCCGGAGTGAGCGCGTCCCATTCCTCGTGCCAGTCGTTGACCACGGCCGGCCCGTAACTCTCGGTCAGTCCGTAAAGATGCGTGACGCTGAAGCCGGCCTCTTTCATCGCCGCGAGCACGGCTTCGGGTGGCGGCGCTGCGGCGGTGAAGAATTCGACCACATGCGGCAGCGGCTTCTTTTCGTTCGCCGGTGCATTGAGAAGCGTCGCCATCACGATCGGCGCGCCACACAGATGCGTGACCTTATAATCGGCAATCGCGTCGTACATCGCGGGCGCGCGCACCGCGCGCAGGCACACATGGGTGCCAGCAACGACAGAAATCGACCACGGGAAGCACCAGCCATTGCAGTGAAACATCGGCAAGGTCCAGAGATAGACCGGGTGCTTGCTCATGGAGCAGGTCACGACATTGCCGACCGCGAGCAGATGTGCGCCGCGATGATGGTAGACGACGCCTTTGGGATCGCCGGTGGTGCCTGAGGTGTAGTTGAGTGTGATCGCGTCCCACTCATCGCCGGGCATTTTCCAGGCGTAGGCGGGATCGCCCTGCGCGAGGAAGTCCTCGTACTCGATCGAACCAAGCCGCTCGCCTGGGCCGCTGTATTCCGGATCGTCGTAGTCGATGACCAGCGGCTTTGCCTTGCAGAGTGCCAGCGCGTCCTTCATCACCTTCGAATATTCGCGGTCGGTGATCACGACCTTTGCATCGGCATGATCGAGCGAGAAGCCAATGATCGCTGCGTCGAGGCGCGTGTTGAGTGTGTTGAGAACACCCTGACACATCGGCACGCCGTAGTGGCATTCGAGCATGGCCGGCGTATTGGCGAGAAAGACCGAAACCGTGTCGCCGCGTTTGATGCCATGCTTTGACAGCGCGGACGCGAGCCGTCGCGCGCGGGCATAGAACTCGGCGTAGGAGCGCCGCAGGGGGCCGTGGATGATGGCGGTATGATCGGGGAAGACCGCGGCCGCGCGTTCGAGAAATCCGAGCGGTGTTAGCGGCTGGTAATTCGCCGGATTGCGATCGAGATCGATGTCGTAGGGCGTTTTCGCCATTGGGCCGCTTTCCCGCCGATTATGACACTATTGAACAGCGTTGCGTCCCGATAGACAATCTGTGCGAGCAGATGGCGGCCGGCGGCTTTGATCCGTGGAGGATGGGCGCAGGCGATGTCCGTGGATTACATTGCTGGCAATACGACCGACGGCCTCACGCTGAAGCTTTATCGCGGCGAGGACATGGTGCTGCTCGCCTTCGATATCGACGATTCGCTGAAAAAGCCTGATTTCGTCGGTTTCGGTATCCAGTATTTCATCGGCGATTCCACGCAGCCGCGCGATGTTTTCAACTTCCTGATGTTCAAGCGCGTTCGCCTGAAGGCAAAGAACGCCGCGAAGCACATCCAGCTGATGGCCCGCGCCAGCATGCGTTCGCCCATCCAGCAGTTCCGTTGGGCGCATGTGCCGAGCGTTCCGCTCGATGGCCCGGTGACCTATCAGGTGTCGGCGATGTTCTGGAACGGCGACAATCCGATCATCGCCAAGGCGACAACGCGGGCGACGATCGACGCGCATCGCTCGACGCGCGGACCGTTCCTCAATGTCGGGTTCACGCGCGGTTTTGCCAGCTCGCAGGCCTATGAGCGCAACTTCCCCAACCAGCGCAAGATCATCCCGCCCGTCGGCAAACCGGAGCTCGGCTTCAATACGGCGCCTTTCGAAGGCGAGGGGAAACCCTATCCGTGGCTCGGCTTCGAAGCGCGACGCATTCTTTTCGACTTCCTCGACGAGTGCCAGGCCGACGCGGACGTGCTGGCCGATGTCTTTGCCTATGACCTGTCCGAGCCGGAAATCGTGCGCCGGCTCGAGGCCTTCGGTCCGCGACTGCGCATCGTGATCGACAACTCAGACAAGCACGGCAAACCCGACAGTGACGAGACCAATGCGGCCACGCGGCTTGTTGCTTCGGCCGGCGCCGGGAATGTGGCGCGCCATCGTTTCTCCGGCCTGCAGCACAACAAGGTCGTTATCGCGCGCCGCAAGAGCGGCAACAACGCGGTGCCGTTCGCGGTGGCGACAGGCTCGACCAATTTCTCGCTCGGCGGCCTCTATATCCAGAACAACAATATTCTCCTGTTCCGCGATGCGGATATCGCGAAGCTTTATGCCGATGTGTTTGATGCGGCGTTTCCGAAGCCGACCGGTTTTTCCGGCAAGCCGATCGCCATGAAATGGTTCGAGAAGGACCTGCCGAATGCCGGGACGTATCGCTTCTGCTTCTCGCCGCACAAGAAAGCATCGCTGTCGATGAACCCGCTGGCCGATGCGATCACCGGCGCGGAAAAATCGGTGTTCTACGCGATCGCGTTCCGCAGCGCGCAGACCGGGCCCGCCGACAAGGCGCTCGATGCGCTCGATCCGAAGAAGCTGCTGGTGATGGGCGTCGCCAACATGCCGGGCAAGCCCAAGTCGAACACTTTGATGGTTCAGTTGCCGGGGCGTGGTCCGGTTCCATTTGGGCCCGCGGCGCTCACCAAGGATCTGCCGGAGCCGTTCAAGGCGGAATGGACCGGCGGTGGCGGCATCCATATGCACCACAAGTTCGTCGTCTGCGATTTCAACGGTGCCAAACCGGTCGTATTCACGGGCTCTTCCAACATGGCGGCCGGGGGTGAGCAGGGGAACGGCGACAATCTGATTGAGATCCGCGACCCCAAGGTCGTGATTGCCTATGCCGTGCAGGTGGTGAGCATTTTCGACCACTACGGCTTCCGCAATCGCATGAAGACCGCGAAGACCAAGCCGGCGGCGCGCGACCTGAGTGAGCCGCCGAAGCCGGGGCAGCCGGCCTGGTGGGAATCAAGCTTCGATCCGAACAGCTACAAATTCCGCGACCGCGTCCTCTTCTCCGGCTAACCACCGCGCAACGGCTTGTTTGCGCGCACGGGTGGCGACACAATGACCGCCGGAGGAACGCCGATGGACGCCCGCAGCAGCCGCTATCACGAGGTTTATGCGCATTGGCAGCGCAACCCTGAGATATTCTGGGCAGAGGCCGCGGCCGAGATCGACTGGTACGAGAAGCCGAAGAAGATTTTCGATCCTGCGGCCGGAATTTACGGTCGCTGGTTCGTCGGCGGCACCTGCAACACTTGTTACAACGCGCTTGATCGTCACGTTCTCGGCGGCCGCAACGACCAGCTGGCGCTGATCTACGATTCCCCCGTTACCAATACGGTGAAGACCTTCACCTATGGCCGCCTGCTGTCGGAAGTGCAGCTGCTTGGCGCCATCCTGCGCGAATTCGGCGTGGAAAAAGGCGACCGCGTCGTCATCTACATGCCGATGATTCCGGAGGCCGTTTTCGCCATGCTCGCCTGCGCGCGCATCGGTGCCGTGCACTCGGTCGTGTTCGGTGGCTTTGCGGCAAAGGAGCTTGCGACCCGCATCGACGACTGCCGGCCGAAGGTGATCCTCTCGGCGAGCTGCGGCATCGAGGGCGCGCGCGTCGTGCCGTACAAGCCGCTGCTCGATGAGGCGATCAATCTCGCACGGCACAAGCCGAAAGCGTGCATGATCGTCCAGCGGCCGCAATGCGAAGCCGCGCTCACGCCGGGTCGCGATCACGACTGGCGCAAGGTGTGGGAGAATGCGGTCAACTACGCCAAGACCAGCGAGTGCGTACCGGTCGCGGCCACCGATCCGCTCTACATTCTTTATACGTCAGGCACGACCGGCATCCCGAAGGGCGTGGTACGCGACAATGGCGGCCACATGGTCGCGCTCAAATGGTCGATGCAAAATCTTTACGGTGTTTCGCCCGGCGAAGTCTGGTGGTCCGCCTCGGATATCGGCTGGGTGGTCGGCCATTCCTACATTGTCTATGCGCCGCTGTTTCATGGCTGCACGACGATCCTCTACGAGGGCAAGCCGGTCGGCACGCCGGACGCCGGCGCGTTCTGGCGCCTGATCGCGCAGCATGGGGTCGTTGCGCTGTTCACCGCGCCGACCGCGTTCCGCGCCATCAAGAAGGAAGACCCGAAAGGCGCGCTGATCGGAAAGTACGATCTCTCGAAATTCCGCACGCTGTTTCTCGCCGGCGAGCGCGCCGATCCGCCGACCATCCAGTGGGCGGAAGAAGTGCTCAACGTGCCGGTGCTCGATCACTGGTGGCAGACGGAAACCGGCTGGTGCATCGCAGGCAATCCGGTCGGGCTTGGTACACTGCCGGTGCGTTACGGTTCGACCTGCGTGCCGATGCCGGGTTACGCCATCGATATCGTCGACGAGGCCTGCAAGTTGCAGCCGGCGAACAAAATCGGCTCGATCGTGGTGAAGCTGCCGCTGCCACCGGCGTGCTTTCCGACGCTGTGGCAACAGGACGAGCGTTTCAAGGAAAGCTATCTCGCGGAATTCCCTGGCTACTACAAAACGGCGGACGCCGGCTACAAGGACGAGGACGGCTACGTTTACGTGATGAGCCGCACCGACGACATCATCAATGTTGCCGGCCACAGGCTTTCGACCGGCGGCATGGAGGAAGTGCTCGCCAGCCATCCCGACGTCGCCGAATGCGCCGTGCTCGGCATCAGGGACGATCTCAAAGGCGAGGTGCCGTGCGGCTTCCTCGTGCTCAAGGCCGGCGTCAACCGTCCGCCGTCTGACATCGAAACGGAAATCGTCGCGCTGGTGCGCGAGAAGATCGGACCGGTCGCGGCGTTCAAGCTCGCAATCACCGTCGCGCGTTTGCCCAAGACGCGTTCGGGAAAAATCCTGCGCGGCACGATGAAGAAAATCGCCGATGGCGAAGCGTGGACGATGCCGGCGACGATCGATGATCCGGTCATTCTTGACGAGATCGGCAGCGCGCTGAAGGGCCACGGTTTGGGCGGCAAGCGGCCGGCTTAACGCCGAGAAAACGAGCGAATCAAAATTTGTCGTCGTCGCAAATTTGGCGGTACTCGCGTGCCGCAAATCGGTTGCTAATTACCGAAAATTTCCCTGCGCGTGACAAATCGATCACACAGAAAGTCAAAAACTTGTTCGTCGTACCTTTGCGGCAATGCAGCCACGGTCTCGCCCCGATTCGCTGTCGGATTTCGCCACAAGGGGACGCGCAACAATGTCTTTTGGTGGTCGTGCAATAAGTCCGTGCCTTGCGACAGCGACGAATGATCGCGTCGCGCAATTCCGTTTCCGAAAAATCGTTGGTTTCGTTCCTGTCGCGCTTGCGGCCGTTACGCTTGCCGCCTGCAATCAGTACACGGTTGCCACCAACAAATCGGGCGTGGCCGCGGCCAACCGCCAGGCACTGCTGGAGCAAAGCGGCGAGCCGACAATACGGCACGTAGCGGTCAGGCGGGTCAGACATACGCCGATCAATCGCCCGATCGAGACGCAGTTTGCCTCGCACGGAATTGCCAGCTTCTACTCGGACGAACAGCAGACCGCGAACGGTGAGAAATTCGATCCGAACGCGATGACGGCCGCGCATCGCTCCTTGCCGTTCGGAACAAAGCTGCGTGTGACAAATCTCGCCACCGGGCGTTCCGTCACAGTTCGCGTCAATGATCGCGGCCCGTACATTGCGGGCCGCGTCGTCGATGTGTCCTATTCAGCCGCTGAATCTTTGGGAATCGTAGGGAGAGGCATCGCGAAGGTCAAACTTGACGTCGTTCACTAGGGGCGCCGCCCTGGCAAGGGGAGGCAAGCCGACCGCCCGAGCGCGATCAGGGGACGTCAGCGCTCGGGCGGGGCTGCCACTCCGCGGGAACCAATTCGGGCAATCCCTGCGAACATATTATTGATGTGATCGGGAACCACTGCGCGCAAACGACATTGGCTCAGTTATATCGCCCCAACGAGAGGAGATTTTCGTGCCCTCGCGTGTCATCCATCTCATTAATCCCAAAACCGATTCCCTCACCACCCGCCCCCTCTACATGAACCGAGCTCTCTACTCGCCGCTCGCGGGGCTGCTCGCGGTCGCGGCCTGCATTCCGCGCGACAAGTACGAAGTGGTGCTGACGGATGAAAACATCGAAACGATCGATTTCGATCTGAAGGCCGATCTTGTCGGCATCTCCGCGATGACGAGCTACGTCAATCGCGGCTACGAGATCGCCGACGAATTCCGCGCCAAGGGCATTCCCGTCGTGATGGGCGGCGTTCACCCGAGTTTCATGCCGCAGGAAGCATTGAAGCATGCCGATGCGGTCGTCGTCGGCGAGGTCGAACTCGTCATCGACAAACTGCTCGACGACCTCAAGCAGGGCGAGATGAAGGGAACGTACAAATCCGTCAAGCTGCATCCGATGGTCGGCTTGTCGATGCCGCGCTACGACCTCCTGAAGAAGCATCGCTACGTGAACAAGACTTTCGTGCAGACCTCGCGTGGCTGCCATCAGGGCTGCACGTTTTGCGCCGAACCGCTGATGAACGGACTGAAATTCCGCTATCGGCCGGTCGACGAAGTAATTCACGAGATGGAAAACTGCGGTTCGCGCATGATTTCGATCAACGACGCGGATTTCTTCGGTACGCCGGAACGTCCGAAGGAAGTCATGCGCGCGCTGAAAGGTCGCAACATTCAGTGGCAGGCCGGCGTTACCTCGAAGCTTGCGCAGGACGATCGCATGCTCGAGCTCGCCGCCGAAAGCGGATGCACACTGCTGAGCATCGGCTTTGAATCGATATCCCGCTCGACGCTCACCAGCGTGCACAAGCACGTCAACCGACCGGACACATTCGCCGCGCTGGTCGAAAAAGTGCACTCCTACGGCATCATGGTGTTCGGTCTTTTTATGTACGGGTTCGACGGTGACGATCTCTCCGTGTTCGATCAGACCGTCAACTTCAACATCGATTCGAAGTACGACGCCTGCGCCTATTCGACGTTGACGCCTTATCCCGGCACGCTGACCTGGTACGAAATGAAAAAAGCGAACCGCATCGTGTCCTTTGACTGGACCATGTATGACCAGGGCCATGTCGTCTACCGTCCGGCGCAGATGTCGGGCGACGAACTGCGCGTAGGCGTGGACAGAGCGTACAGAAACTTCTACGCGACATCGTCAATCGCCAAGCGATTTCCCAAGAGCGGCAAGCGCCATCGCGCGCAGTGGGTGATCTACAACCTGATGATGCGGCGGGGTTCGAAGACCGAGAATATCCAGTCCATCGCGCCGGCGACGGCGGAGCCGGACATGGCTCCGATGCCTCCAATTCTGCCGATCAAGCGTGAGTGGCGCGAAGCCGTGCTCGAGGCCGTGGGCGGCCCCGGGCCGCATTTGAGCTAGCTCAGACTGACGCGTCGTCGACGCCGCTCTTGAGTTTGATCGCCGTGAGAAACTCCTGGCGGGTTTTGAAGTTCGTGCGAAAAACGCCGAGCATGCGGCTCGTGACCATGGACACATCCGGTCGGTGAACGCCACGCGTGGTCATGCATTCGTGCACGCCTTCGACGACGACAGCGACACCTGACGGCTTGAGCACGCTGTTGAGGCACGAAGCGATCTCGGCCGTCATTTTTTCCTGCACCTGCATTCTTTTGGCGAAGACATCGACAAGGCGCACGAGCTTGGAAATCCCGACGACACGCCGGCGCGGCAGATAGCCGATATGAACGCGGCCGATGATCGGTGCGATGTGATGCTCGCAATGAGATTCGAACCGGATGTCGCGCAACAGCACCATTTCGTCGTAGCCGGCGACTTCCTCGAAGGTGCGGTGAAGATATTCACCGGGATCTTCGAAATAGCCGGCAAACCATTCCTCGTAGGCGCGAACCACGCGGGCCGGCGTGCCGCGCAGGCCCTCTCTGTCAGGGTCATCTCCGGCCCATTGGATGAGCGTGCGGACGGCATTCTCGGCTGCCTCCCGCGACGGCCGTTCGTTTTTGCCGCTTGCACGTTTTGTCGGACGACGACCGGATTTCATGCTGAACTCCCAGCCTCTGGCACCAGAACCGTGAAAAGGATAGCGCGACCGCCTCGGGTATGTCCCGGGGCACCTCACAATCAATGCGATGGCTCGGTCGCCGTTCCTCGCGCTGGCGATGCGTCGGCAGTGTCAGCGTTTCACGCAGGTTTTCACGTAGCTGAGACGCTTCATGAAACTCAGACCCTTCGCGCGTGCTTCCTTCTGGCAGGCCGCACGTCTTGCCATGGCAACTCTGTCGGTCGTTGCGATCACGCCGGGACTTCTCGGTTTTGCGGGAGCAGTTTGCGATAGCGCCGGTGCGGCGCCGAACAGAAGGACTGCAACTATTGTAAGGAGGCCCAGCGGTCGCGGCACTGCGAGAACTCGGTTAAATGTCTCGTAGCCACGACACTATTACCCTGACGATTACATCGGCAACAGCATTTCGAGCTTTTCACAGTCTGAATCGTTCGCCATGCCGCAGACGATGGCGCCACGATGATGTGGAGATGCGGTCTGGCCGGCAGGCGGTGTGATGACCTTACCGCTCGTGGCGTGTGCCGCGGTTGACGGCGCATGCGTGTGCACCGTGCGGGCGACCGCTACTGATGCGAGCAGAGCTACAGCGGCAGCCGCAGTGATCAATCTTATTTTGCGCGATATCATTTTTGGTTACCTCGCGAATCCGTCGCGTTTAAACCGGAAATAACAAAAATTTTGCTTTGCACAAGACAAAGGTTCCTCACATTAAATTGTTCTGTCGCATTAACCGCTTGTTGGAATATCGCAATGCCACCAGCCTGCGCCGGCGTCACCACTTGCATAGCGGCATTGCAGAATGAGAATGCGTCGAAGGCGTGCCGTCGCGTCACCATCACTACGATAGCCAAAGGACATTCATGCCCCTCTACATCTGCACCGCATGCGGTACCCAATATCCGGACAGCGCGAAGGCGCCCGCCGATTGCCCCATTTGCGAGGAGGAGCGGCAGTATGTGCCGCCGCGCGGACAGACCTGGACCACGCTCGAGGCCCTGTCGCAAAGCCACATGAACAGCTTCCACGAATACGACACCGGACTGATCGGAATCAGCGCCGGCTTTGCCATTGGCCAACGCGCGCTGCTCGTGCGCACCGAAGGCGGCAATATTCTGTGGGACTGTGTCGCCACGCTCGACGCGGCGACCGTGAGCATGATCAAGGGGCTTGGTGGCCTGAAGGCGATCGCCATCTCGCACCCGCATTTCTACACGACGATGAACGAATGGGCAGAGGCGTTCGATTGCCCGATCCATCTCAATGCCGCGGATCGCGACTGGATCATGCGCAAAGGTCCGGCGGTGAAATTATGGGACGGCGACACCCTCAAGCTCTGGGACGGCCTCACGCTCGTGCGCTGTGGCGGTCACTTTCCCGGCGGCACGGTGATGCATTGGGCCGGCGGGGCGGGCGGGCGCGGCATCGTCTGCGCCGGCGATATTCTCACGGTTGCCACCGACCGCAAGTGGCTATCCTTCATGCGCAGCTATCCGAATTTCATTCCGTTGTCGGGACGCGAAGTCGAGCACATCGGCAAATCGCTTGAGCCGTTTCGATTCGACATGATCTACGGCCACTACTTCGACCGTGTCATTCCCAAGGACGCCAAGCAGGTTTTGCAAAAATCCGTCGCGCGCTACGTCGCGGCGATCAACGGGACGCGCGGATACTGAAATGCATCACAAGTCCGGCCGCGCGAATACCGGGTGGGGATCGGCCCGCGCGGCCGGGTGAGTACGCCCAGATTGAGGACGACCTCACAGCCACGAATCGAGTCATGGTCGTGATCTGGTCGCCGCTCGATCTTCGTCCAACGCGGGCGAGCGTCGGCTTCACTCGTGAAGGCAAACTTAATCTGCAATCCGCAATGACGCCGATGCGGAACTCTGATCGAAATTGCGTGTGCAATCAGTGCGCGAGCGATCTTCACATTGTCGCGATCCGTGCAAGGCACGCCATACCGCGTTACCCGCGCGCGAAACGCGTGCAAGTCATTCGCTAGAATTTTTCGCAATACCGGCGAAAATTTACAGGCGCGCTTACTCGCCGTCTTTCTCGCTCTTGCCGCCGAGCTGCTTGAGCTTGGCGAACACGGCGCTGACGTCGAGCTCTGCTGGCTTCTTCTCCGGTTCGGCGGTGGTAGCGACTTCGGTTTCCTTGCGCGCCGTCGTTTCGGCGGCCGGGAGGAGTGTTGCGCCAGTATCGGCCGGCGCCGGTTTTTCCTTGTTGGCGCGTGCTACTTCGAGGTCGAGGTCGATTTGCGAAGCGAGACCGAGGGTCACGGGATCCATCGGCGTAAGGTTGGCCGAATTCCAGTGCGTGCGATCGCGGATCGAGGCGATCGTGGACTTCGTCGTGCCAACAAGGCGCATGATCGCGCTGTCCTTGAGTTCCGGGTGGTTGCGCACCAGCCAGAGAATGGCGTTCGGCCGATCCTGGCGACGCGAGACCGGTGTATAGCGCGGGCCCTTCTTGCCGCGCTCGGTGGTCGGAACGGAGACCTTCGGCTCGGTGAGTTTCAAACGCGATTCCGGATTTTTCTCCGCTTCGGCGATCTGCTCGCGCGTCAATTGGCCTGTCACGATGGGGTCGAGGCCTTTGATTCCCTGCGCGGCGTCGCCGTCGGCAATCGCCTTCACCTCGAGCGGGTGCAGCTTGCAGAATTCTGCGATCTGGTCGAACGAGAGCGCGGTGTTATCCAGCAGCCAGACGGCGGTCGCCTTTGGCATCAAGGGTGCTGCGGTCGCCATGGCAAAATCTCCTCTATGCTTCGCCCGCCCTCGGGCGAAGCTTTTAGATCATCTTTGATGATCGGAAAGTGGCGGGAATATAGGGGGACTGGCGGGGTCATGCAACCGTTCCGCTTGACAGGGTGGGGCCGCGCACCCCATGTCGATACCGCGATTGCGCGCCAAAACTGCGCTCTTTGAGGTTAATAATGCCGTCAAATCCGGCCAAGCCTGTTCTGAAAGTCCTGCTTTGCTCGCCGCGCGGGTTCTGCGCGGGGGTGGTGCGCGCCATCGAGTCCGTGGAGCGGGCGCTCGCTATTTACGGGGCGCCGGTCTACGTCCGTCACGAGATTGTGCACAACCGCTATGTCGTCGACAGCCTGCGGGCCAAAGGCGCGATTTTCGTCGAGGAGCTCAGCGAAGTTCCCAATGACCATGCCCCGGTGATCTTCTCGGCGCATGGCGTTGCGCGGGCAATTCCCGAGGAAGCTCAGCGCCGCAATCTTTTCACGATCGACGCAACCTGTCCGCTGGTCACGAAAGTGCATCGCGAGGCCGAGATCCATAACCGTCGCGGTCGCGAGATTGTCCTCATCGGGCATGCCGGCCATCCCGAAGTCGTCGGAACCATGGGGCAGCTTCCGCCGGGGAGCATCACACTCGTTGAGACGCTCGATGACGTGACGGAATTTACGCCGCGCGACGCCAACAAACTCGCTTATGTCACCCAGACGACGCTCTCGGTCGACGACACAGCGGCCATGGTCGAACTTCTCAAGCAGCGGTTTCCCGATATCTCGGGTCCGCACAAGGAAGACATCTGCTACGCGACCACGAACCGCCAGGATGCGGTCAAGCGCGTCGCGCCCATCGTCGACGCCATGATCGTTGTCGGCGCGCCCAATTCATCGAATTCGCAACGGCTAAAAGAAGTGGCCGAGAAATCCGGCTGTCCGCGCGCGGTGCTGATGCAGCGTGCCGCCGAGATCGTATGGAGCGATTTTGACGGCGTCGAACGCCTCGGCATCACCGCCGGCGCCTCCGCTCCCGAAGTCCTGGTCGAGGAAATCATGGGCGCGTTTGCCGAGCGCTACATCCTCGATATTGAAACCGTCACTGCGACGGAGGAGGGGGTCTTCTTCCCGCTACCCCGTCCATTGCGTGACCACGAGGCAGCGGAGTGACGCTGCATGGCGGTTTATACCGACGTCTCGGCGGACGATCTCACCCGCTTCCTTTCGGTTTATGACACCGGCGAGCTGCTTTCCTACAAAGGCATCGCCGAGGGCGTCGAGAATTCGAATTTTCTGGTGCATACCGGTGCCGGCAATTTCATTCTCACGCTCTATGAAAAGCGCGTCGCCGAAAATGACCTGCCTTTTTTTCTGGGCCTCATGGAGCACCTTGCCGCGCGCGGCATCACCTGTCCCCAGCCAGTGAAAAACAGGCAGGGTGGCGTCCTCGGCAAAATCGCCGGGCGACCCGCGGCGATCGTGACCTTTCTCGATGGATTGTGGATCAGGCGGCCCAGCCCCGGCCACTGCGCGGCGGTCGGAGAGGCTTTGGCGCGCCTGCATCTCGCCGGCGCGGACTTCAAGCAGAAACGCGCCAACGCACTATCGATTGAAAGCTGGCGCCCGCTCTACGAGCACGCCAAGGCACGCGGCGACAGCGTGCGCCAAGGGCTTTGTCGCGACATTGAAATGGAGCTCGACGCGCTGGAAAAATCCTGGCCGCGTCAATTGCCACAGGGCGTTATCCATGCGGACCTTTTTCCCGACAACGTCTTCTTTCTCGGCGACAAGTTGTCCGGTCTGATCGATTTTTATTTTGCCTGCACCGACACGCTCGCCTATGACGTTGCGATCTGCCTCAATGCCTGGTGCTTCGAGTCAGACCATTCCTACAACGTCACCAAGGGGCGGTCGCTGCTTAACGCCTACGGCAAGGTGCGAGCGCTTTCCGAAGCCGAGCTGAAGGCGCTTCCTGTGCTTGCACGCGGCGCGGCCATGCGTTTTCTCCTTACGCGCCTCGTCGATTGGCTGGCGGTGCCGGACGGCGCTTTGGTACGGCCGAAAGATCCGCTCGAGTACTATCGCAAGCTGCGGTTTCATCAGTCGGTAAAATCCGTGCAGGATTACGGCCTCGTGGCATGATCGCGAAACGCCGACGTTCCATCCCTATGCGTAAAGGACAATCCGGGTGAGCGAGCAGCGCGTCATCATTCACACCGACGGTGCCTGTTCCGGCAACCCCGGGCCTGGCGGCTGGGGCGCGATCCTCAGCTTCGGTGATCATGAAAAAGAACTCAAAGGCGGCGAACCGCATACGACAAACAACCGCATGGAGTTGATGGCGGCGATCTCGGCGTTGGAGGCCCTCAAGCGGCCGTGCATGATCGACCTGCACACCGACAGCGAATATCTGAAGAACGGAATCACCACGTGGATTCACGGCTGGAAAAAGAACGGCTGGCGGACTGCCGACAAGAAGCCGGTGAAGAACGTCGATCTATGGAAACGGCTTGATGAAGCGCTCGCGCATCACAAAGTGCACTGGCACTGGGTGAAGGGTCATGCCGGCCACGCAATGAACGAACGTGCCGACGAACTTGCGCGAGACGGTCTTGTTGCCGCGCGTGCCGGGGCGATCGGCGCCATGAAGACAAAATAGTCGATCCCGGGCGCGGGGCTCAGCCCCGCTGACCCCGGGATCGCAAATTTGCCTAGAGCTGCGCGAGCAGAGCCTGGCCGCCGGAAAGTTCGCACTTGCCGGGCGCGTCTTCGATATTGAGTTTTTTCACGACGCCGTCTTCGACCAGCATCGAATAGCGTTTTGACCGGGTACCGAGACCGTTGCCCGAGCCGTCGAAAGCCATGTCGATGCCCTTGGCGAATTCGCCGTTGCCGTCGGCAAGAAAATCGATCTTGCCATCGGCACCGGTCGATTTTTTCCAGGCTTCCATGACGAATACGTCGTTGACGCCGGTGACCGCGATTGTGTGCACGCCTTTCGCCTTGATGGCGGCCGCGTTGTTCAGAAAGCTCGGAATGTGGAGATTGTTGCAAGTCGGAGTGAAGGCGCCGGGCACCGCGAACAGCGCGACCTTCCGGCCTTTGAAAACTTCATCCGTGGTCTTCCAAACGGGACCTTCGGTGGTCATGACGCGGAATTTTACATCGGGCAATCGATCGCCGACCTTGATGGGCATGGATATCCTCTCTGACGTTACAAATGGGTGCTTTTCTTATGAGGGCTAATTACGCCCTTGCCGCAGATTAGTCGAGACGGGACTTGACCTCGACCGCGCGGTCACCGGTGACCACCGTGTAGGTGAGGTCGACCTGGCTCTTCGGATCGAAACCGGGCGGCATGCCGTCAAGATCAAAGCTGAATTTGGCGCGTCCATCCGCCCCCGACTTTGCCGATTTCGGGATGGGCAGTGCCCAGTTCGGTGTCGGTCCTTCGACAAACAATTCCACCGACTGGCCGGGGGGTGCCGCAAGGTCAACCGTCACCTGTGGCTTTGACCCGGTACTGACGCGTCGCGCCGTGAGCCCCGCCTGTGCAGGTGTGACCTGCTTCGGCACGCGTGCTTCAGCTGCGCTCAAGTCTGTGTTGTGGGCACTGTTGCCCGGAGCAAGGACAAGCTCGGCGCGTCCTTCCGCCGGCACGCACAATTTCTCGCAGACCGCGTAGTCGATTTTCAGGCGCAACCGAACCGGTTTGCCCGCTTGTTGCGGCGACACAACAACCGGAAAAATAACGCGCTCTTTGTAGCCGAGTGTCTGGCCGGTCTCGTCGGTGAACAGATGCGGCGTGGGGTAAAGGACAGTGGCCGTCTTCAGATTTTCAGAACCAGAAAAGTCGAAGTGCGGTGGAACCCCGGAATCGCCGGGATAGCGCCAATAAGTCTTCCAGCCGGGCTGCATCTTGATCTCAACGCCGGCGCGCAGCTGCGCATCGCCGCTTTTGCCGCCTCCAGCGACAAGTCTTGTCGCCGAGCGGACATCATCGCTCCAGGGTGATTCGTCGGCAGCATGACCTGGCGTGGCCCAAGCGGCGGAAATGACGCAGGCGGCCACAACAGCGCGCAAGGATCTGTGAATATCGTCCATTTGCGAGGCTCTAGTCGGTTACCGCCCTCCGCGCCATTGAATTCATCGTGAGCGGCTTCGACCACGATCTCGGCAGGCGGCTGCCACAATTATCGTATCGAATATGACAGTGATGGATTGAACTTTCGTCGGCAAGGTTCGTTTGCAAAGATGGATCGTTCAGGTAACCTTTTCCCATGAAGATTGCACGCAACAAGACTGCGCAGCAGGGACCCGGTCGAGGTTATCTCGACGGACAAATGCTGATTGCAATGCCGGCAATGAATGACGAGCGCTTCTCGCGCGCGGTGATTTATGTCTGTGCGCATTCGACGGAAGGCGCCATGGGCATCATCGTCAATCATCCGGCGGCGAACATAAAATTTCCCGACCTTCTCGTGCAGCTGGAAGTGATTCCGGCGGCTGAGCGAATCCAACTGCCAGAGCGCGCCGAAGAAGTGAAAGTGCTCAAGGGCGGACCGGTGGAGACCGGACGCGGCTTCGTTCTTCATTCGGCGGATTTTTTCATCGAGAATTCCACCCTGCCGATCGATGAGGGCATCTGTCTGACGGCGACGCTCGATATTCTCAAGGCGATCGCGCGCGGCAACGGTCCGGCCAGTGCGATTCTGGCGTTGGGCTATGCGGGATGGGCGCCGGGTCAGCTCGAGCAGGAAATCCAGCAAAACGGATGGCTGCATTGTGCGGCCGATCCCGAGCTGATTTTCGGCAAGGATACCGGCACCAAATACGAGAAAGCCCTGCGCAAGATCGGCATCGATCTGGGCATGTTGTCGAGCGAAGCCGGCCACGCCTGATCGGGCGTGCGAGGCAATCAGTTATTCAGATGCGATCTTGAGCGCGCGCAGGCGCGTCGGTTTGTCGATCAGCAGATCGCGGGCGCCCTCGGCGCTCATCGGCTCGCCGAAGGCGAAGCCCTGCGCATATTCACACCCGAGCTGGTAAAGTTCGACGGCATCGGAATCCGTCTCGGCGCCTTCCGCCACGACTTCCATGCCGAGATCGTGTGCCAGCGCGATAATCGAGCGCAAAATCACCGGCCGTGTTCCGCGCGGCGTCGTGCGCACGAATGACTGGTCGATCTTGATCGTGTCGAAGGGGAAACGCTGCAGATAAGCAAGCGACGAATGGCCGGTGCCGAAATCGTCGAGCGACAGGCCGGCGCCAAGCTCCTTGATGCGGGTCAGCATCTGCGCGGCGTGTTCCGGATTTTCCATGACCAGGGATTCGGTGATCTCCAGCTTGAGCGTGCCGCGCGCAAGCGAGGTGCGTCCGAGCACGCCGCGCAGATCCTGGATGAGGTCGTGCCGCAGCAATTGACGCGAGGAGACATTCACGCTGGCAAACACCGGTTCGCGTGAGCGCGTAGCCGCCTGCCATTGCGCCAGTTGCCGCGCGGTGTGTTCAAGGACGAAGAGGCCGAGGTCGACAATCAGTCCGATCTCCTCGGCGATGGAAATGAATTCCGCGGGCGAAAGTCGGCCCAGCTTCGGGTGGTCCCAGCGGGCCAGCGCCTCGAATCCGGCAATGGCGCGATCTTCCAGTCGGACGATCGGCTGATACAGCACCTTGATTTCCTCGCGCTCGATGGCGCGGCGCAATTCCGATTCCATGGCGAGACGGTCGGTCTTGCGGGAACGCATGGCCGGCTTGAAGATTTCGATGCGGTCGCCGCCGATGCGTTTTGCGTAGTACATCGCAAGCTCGGCATCCTTGAGCACTTCATCGGTACGCTGCGTCGGGTTTTCGGCAAGCGCCATTCCGATCGAGGCCGTCAGGAAGATTTCGCGGTCGTTGAAGGCGATCGGCGCGCGCAAGGCGCGCCGGATGGTTTCGGCAAAGCCGACGATGCGGGCGGGTTCGCGCTCCGACAAAAGGATCATGGCGAACTGGTCGCCGGAAAGCCGCGACAGCGTATCCTGCGGCTTGAGCAGGCGTGCAAGCCGGCGCGCGATGGTGAGCAGGATTGAATCGCCGACAGCCATACCGACGGAGTCGTTCACCTGTTTGAAGCGGTCGACATCGATCACGATAATCGATGGCCGGATGTTCGTGTCAGCGCGGGCAAAGCCGAAGGCTGCTTCAATGCGGTCGATGAACAGTTCGCGGTTGGGCAGACCGGTGAGGTTGTCGTGAACGGCATCAAACAGCAACCGTTCCTCGGCAGTCTTGAAATCGGTCACGTCGGTGAGCGTGCCGACGAGGCGGACAACCTCGCCATCGGAGCCGACCACGGGGCGCGCCTTCAGCGCGAACCAGAGATAGTTGCCATCGGCGGTTCGCAGACGGAAATCCTGGGTCAAACGGCCGCGACGCTGTTCGACGACGCTGTCGAGTGATGCACGGAAACGATCGCGATCCAGCTGATGCAGAACCTCAAGCCAGGTCGCCGCTGGTCCCTCGAGAGATCCGCGCTTCATGCCGAGCATGGTCTCGGTCTCCGGGCTGGTGAAGACCTTGTCCGCGGAAACGTCCCAGTCCCAGATGAGATCGCCGGCGCCGGTGAGCGCGAGCGCGCGTCGCTCGACGTCGGATACGATGCCGTGTGTGATGCCGCCGGCGAATGCGTGCTGCATCACCGTGAAACCGATCAACATCACGATCAGCACCAGGCCACCGAGCAGCGCCGGACCGATAATGTCGTTCGTCACGAGACCCGTGACCGCGAGGCCCGCGGCGGTGGTCCATACGACGAGCAGCAGCCAGGTCGGTATCAGCAACACCGCGCGATCGAAGCCGTGCGTGGAAAGATAGATGACAAGCGCGAGCCCGAAGACGGCGATGCCTGCAAGCGACATCCGCGCGATGCCGGCGGCGACGGCAGGATCGAACACGGCAACGGCGACCAGCGCCGCCAGGGCCGCGAGCCAGGCGATGGTGATGTGCGCGTAACGGACGTGCCAGCGCGACAGATTGAGATAGGCGAAGAGGAAAACCAGCAACGTCGCCGACAGGATCGCCTCGCCGCAGGCGCGCCATACGCGCTCGGCGCCCGCCGACATGTCGAAGACTTTGCCCCAGAAGCCGAAATCGATGCCGATATAGATGAGGACGGCCCAGCCGAGCGCGGCTGCGGCCGGAAACATGATCGATCCTTTGACGACGAAGAGGATCGTGAGAAACAGCGCAAGCAGACCAGCGATGCCTATGACGATGCCGTAGTACAGCGTGAAGGAATTGACCTTGTCCTTGTACGCATCGGGCTCCCACAAATAGATTTGCGGAAGTTTGTCGGAGCGCAGCTCGGCGACGAAAGTGATGACGGTGCCCGGATCGAGCGTGATGCGGAAGATGTCCGCGGTTGAACCTTCCTGACGGACAGGACGATCACCAGTCGACGGCGTGATGGCCGCGACGCGCGAAAGTCCGAGGTCGGGCCAGAACAGGCCAGAACCGACCATGCGATAATGCGGAACGACAACCAGGCGATCGATCTGTTCGTCACTGTTGTTTGTCAGCGCGAACACGGCCCAATTGTTGTTGCCTTCGCGCGCGCGCACCTCGATGCGTCGGACGATGCCGTCGGGACCAGGCGCGGTCGACACCTGGATGCGATCGCCCTCCGTGTGCTGCACCTCGGTAGCGGCGGTCAAATCGATGGCGGCCGCGTCGAGCCGCACATTCACCGATTCAACGGCGCGCGCGACCGGAACGGTCAACAACACAGCGGTGATGACGACCGCTAATGCGGTCAGCCAACGCGTCATAGGCAAAGCAAAACCCCCGGCCGCGGCATCCCCTTGCAGCCCGGGCCCCTGGCCTCGCCGACGGTGAGAATCCGCTAACAATCGCACCCTCTGTTTAAGTCCGACATTACGCCGTTTTCGCGGCTTTTGCCGAAACGGGCGGCCAATCAGAACGTTAGCACGATCTTGCCGATATGGGCGCTGGTTTCCATAAGGGCGTGAGCAGCGGACGCGGCATCCAGTGGGAAAGTCTTGTAGATGACGGGTTTGACCTTACCAGCGGCGATAAGGGGCAAAACATTGGTTTCGACCGCCCGCGCGATGGCGCCTTTGTCGGGTATCGACCGCGAACGCAAGGTCGAGCCGGTATGGTGCAGCCGCTTGAGCATGATGCGTCGAAAATCGACCGTCGACTTTGGACTTCCCTGAAACGCGATCTGCACGATGCGCCCTTCCACCGCTGCGGCTTCGTAGTTGCGCGCGATGTAGTCCCCACCCACCATGTCCACTATAACCTCGGCGCCCTTATCGCCGGTGGCTGTCTTCGTGGCGGCGACAAAGTCCTCCGTCCTATAGTTAACGGCGACGTCGGCGCCGAGTTTGCGGCACGCGTCGCACTTTTCCGCCGAGCCCGCCGTCGTGATCACGTGCGCGCCGAATGCCTTGGCAAGCTGGATGGCGGCGGTGCCGATGCCTGAAGAGCCGCCGTGGATCAGCAAAGTCTCGCCGCGCTTGAGTCCGCCGCGTTCGAACGTGTTGTGCCAGACCGTGAAGAAAGTTTCCGGTATCGCCGCCGCCTCGACCATCGAAAGATTGCCGACCGGCAAGGCATGACTTTCGTGCGCGAGACAATATTCGGCGTAGCCACCACCGACGACGAGCGCCATCACGCGATCACCAAGCTTCCAGCGTTTGACGTTGGGGCCTAACGCGACTACCTCGCCCGCAATCTCGAGTCCGGGAATATCGGGCGCGCCCGGCGGCGGTGGGTAGAGGCCCATGCGCTGCATGACGTCAGGACGATTCACGCCCGCGGCTGCGACCTTCACCAGGATTTCTCCATCACCTGGAACAGGCACGGGGCGCTTTTCCGGCACCAGCATATCGGGGCCACCGGACGCCTTTATGCCGATCGCTGTCATCTGAGCTGGAAGTGCGGCCATCGGTTCCTCTGTCTTTGCGGCAATCGGCAATCCTTTTAGGCGGGCCTTATGGATGTGACAACCGCAGCGGGCGCGGCTAGATTTCGGGCCAGGGAGCCTGCGATGCCGGCGGTTGATGAAGACGACAAACCCAAGAAAAAGGTCGCACACGAGATCGGCCAGGATCTGACGCTTCTGTCGGTCGAGGAGTTGGGCGCGCGCGTGCAGCTGCTGCGCGACGAGATCAGCCGGCTGGAAGCCGACATGACGCAAAAGCGCGCCTCGCGCAGTGCGGCGGATCAGTTTTTCAAACGCTGAGTTCGGAACGTCAAAGGCAATTGCGTACCGACAGGTGTTAAAAAATTTTTTGGAATTGCGGCCAACTTCTTAAGTTGTCGTTAAGCTTTCTCGACCATTACTGGCAATGTCCATCTTCATGTGGACATTGAGTGGCTCCTGTCCACTCTGTTTGACGCCTCCCTGTTATCACCTTGAGCCGCCGGCAACGGCGGCTCCTTTTTTTGTGTCAATTTGGGTCACGCCTACAATTTGGCTGGCAACTATATCGCCATATTAACCATGGCGCCGCCTTTACAGAGGCGGCCCAAGCGCGCAATGCTTACTCAAACGTATACGGGGCGTGTATCTGCTCCGTGCGAGTGTGAGGGCGTTGCGTATGTCCGAAAAATCATTCAGCGAAACGCAGCCGGTGTCATTCGGTGAGCGGCTCGCAAGCTCGCAGGCATTTGCCGAGCTGTTTCGTGACGGCATGGCATTGGTCGAGGAAACCGCGACCTATCTCGACGGTCCCGGTCGGCAGCAATCGAAAAAACTCGAGCGTGCGGCAGCGCTCGCGTACGCGACCGAAAGCATGCGGTTGACCACCAGGCTGATGCAGCTGGCGTCATGGCTCCTGCTTCACCGTGCGGTCAAGGAAGGCGAGATGTCGCTCGCGCAGGCCAGCAAGGAAAAGACCAAGGTCAAGCTTGCATCGACCGATACGTATGATGCCAGCAACATTGAGCTGCTGCCGGTGACGCTGCGCGGACTCATCGAACGGTCGCAGAAGCTGTACGCAAAGGTGCGGCGGCTCGATGCGACGATGTACAGCCAAAGTGCGGCGGAGCGTCAGCCCACGACCGCCAATCCGGTCGAGCGCCAGCTTGGTCTGCTGAAGGCAGCGTTCGGAACCGAGAACGTCTAGCGACCGTAACGGCCAGAAAAACAAAACCCCCGCCTAGGCGGGGGTTTTCGCGTCTCTATGAAGAGAAGCCTATTTCTTCTCGTCCGACTTGAGGAAGCCGGAGAACTTCTTCTGGAAGCGCGAGACGCGGCCGCCACGGTCGACGAGCTGCTGTTGACCGCCGGTCCATGCCGGATGCGATTTCGGGTCAATGTCGAGATGCAGAACGTCACCCTCTTTGCCCCAGGAGGAGCGGGTAGTGAATTCGCTACCGTCAGTCATCACCACTTTGATGGTGTGGTAGCCAGGATGGATATCTTGTTTCATCGTCAGT
The DNA here is from genome assembly GCA_963707615.1 of uncultured Alphaproteobacteria bacterium. GTDB lineage: Bacteria > Pseudomonadota > Alphaproteobacteria > Rhizobiales > Xanthobacteraceae > Pseudolabrys. Next base: position 850,690 of record CAVPQT010000003.1, on the reverse strand, counting down.
TTCCGGGCGCGTCAGACGCGCGAATTGGGGGCTGAATTTGGAGGGTCTATACAGCAGCCGGTCGCGGGCGGCAAGGCGCGCAATTGACCGCCGTCGGCCTTGCGGGGCATTAAGGCTGCGCGAAATGAACTGTTAAGCACAGGTTTTTCATGGGTTTTTCCAGCGACGGGCGGGGGCTCGATGTGGAGGGTGCGCCGCGCCCGGAGGAGCGGCGCAAGCCGACACTCAAACCGCTCGCGCGGCTCGCGCCCTATGTCGTGCGCTATCGCGGCCGCGCGCTGGCCGCGTTGGTTGCACTCGTCGTCGCCGCACTGACCACGCTGATCGTGCCGGTGGCCGTGCGCCGCATGATCGACTTTGGATTCTCCGACAGGGCGCTGCAGCTGATCGACAGCTATTTTGCGGTCATGATCGGGGTCGTGGCCGTGCTCGCGATCTCGAGTGCGATGCGCTACTACCTGGTCACGACATTGGGCGAGCGCATCGTCGCCGATCTGCGATCGGATGTCTTCGCGCACCTCACACAATTGTCGTCCTCATTTTTCGATACGGCCCGTACCGGCGAAATCGTTTCGCGGCTGACAGCCGACACGACGCAGATCAAATCAACGGTCGGCGCCTCGGTGTCGATTGCTTTGCGCAATCTGCTTTTGTTCCTGGGTGGTGCGGCCATGATGGTGGTCACCAGCCCACGCTTGTCGCTCTTCGTGCTCGGGGCGATACCGATCATCGTACTTCCGCTTGTCGGGTTTGGTCGCGCGGTGCGCAGGCGCGGGCGTGCCGCGCAAGATACGCTTGCCGAAGCGTCGGGCTATGCTGATGAACTCATCGGCGCCGTCCGTACGCTGCAGGCCTTCACTAACGAGAAACTCGCGCAGTCGCGGTTCTCCGCCGCGGTCGAGCGCGCCTTTGCGGCGGCACGCGATGCCACGAAAGCGCGCGGCGTGCTCACCGCCGTCGTCATCTTTCTGGTTTTCGCCAGCATCGTGGTTGTGTTGTGGGTCGGCGCACAGGATGTGCTTGCCGGTCACATTACGCCCGGTCGCCTCGGTCAGTTTGTTCTCTACGCCGTGTTTGCAGCCGGCGGTCTCAGCGAGCTGAGCCAGGTCTGGGGGGAAATCGCGCAGGCATCCGGCGCGGCGGAACGCCTGTTCGAAATTCTCGACGTGGAGCTGCAGATCAAGGCGCCGCCTCGGCCACTCGCTTTGCCGGCGCCGGCGCGCGGCGCGGTCGAATTTAAAGACGTAAGTTTCGAATATCCCGGCCGGCCCAACGCACCGGTTCTCAATCATGTTTCATTTCGCGTTGCGCCCGGCGAGAAGCTTGCGCTGGTCGGCCCATCAGGCGCCGGCAAAAGCACTGTCTTTCAGTTGATCCAGCGGTTCTACGATCCTGTCGCAGGAACGGTCAGCTTCGACGGCGTCAGTGTGACTGAGGTCGATCCGGCGGCGTTGCGTTCGCGTATTGCGCTGGTACCGCAGGACGCCGTGATCTTCGGCACGAGCGTCAGGGAGAACATCCGGTTCGGCCGGCCCGACGCAACCGATGCCGACATCGAGAAGGCGGCCGCGGCTGCGCACGCGTCCGAGTTCATCCGCCGCCTGCCGGACGGCTATGAGACCCAGGTCGGTGAACGCGGGGTCACTTTGTCCGGCGGTCAGCGCCAACGCATCGCGATCGCGCGCGCGATTTTGCGCGAGGCGCCGCTCTTGTTGCTCGACGAGGCGACTTCCTCACTCGATGCGGAGAGCGAAACGCTTGTTCAGCAGGCGCTCGGAGGATTGATGCGCAATCGCACCAGCATCGTGATCGCGCACAGACTTGCCACCGTGCAGAACTGCGATCGTATTTTGGTGATCGACCACGGCCGCATCGTCGAGGAGGGCACGCATGGCTCGCTTGCGTCCTCAGGCGGTCTGTACGCGCGCCTGGCGAAACTGCAGTTCGAGATGGCGGACGCCTAAGGCCGCCACGCCATGCGGTTGACGGCGATCCCCGACACGGGATTTTTGTCGTCGCCGACGTAGACAAAGCCGTGCTTGCCGTAGAAGCCGATCGCACGAAAATTGTCCTTGTTGACGAGCAGATCGAGTCCTCCCGGCGATAGCCGCTTGGCCTCATCGAGCAGGATCAGCGCGACATTCGAGCCCCAATGTTCGGGCGCGACCACGATCTGATCGAGATATTTCGTTTTCGGATCTACCGTGACGAAGCCGATTATCGCCTCGCCTTGTTCGGCGAGGACGATCCGCGCGCTCGGCACCAGTTCCTTGCGCCAGCGCTCACGCCACCACGGGACGCGCGCGTTGAAATCGAGATGCGGATAGTGCTTTGCCCAGGTGCGTCGCCAGAGTTCGATGGCCGTGTCCTCATCGGCGGCCGCGTAGGGGCGGAGGGTGACGTGAGGCATTAGCGGCGCATCATCCATGTGCCGGACGAATCCCGGCAACCTGTGTCCTGCCTTGTCATTGTATCAAATACGCCGATGCCGGGCACAAGTCCGGCACAAGAGGAGGCTACCGCTCGGTCAGCTTGAATTCGATGCGGCGGTTGCGCTGATAGGCCTCTTCGGTCTTGCCGAGGTCGATCGGCTGAAATTCGCCAAAGCCGGCAGCGACCAGACGCTGCGGCGAAACGCCCCTGGTGATGAGATATTGCACCACTGCGATGGCGCGCGCGGCGGAGAGATCCCAGTTCGATTTGAACGCTCCGCCGAGGGAGAGTTGCCGCACGTCGGTATGGCCATCCACACGCAGGACCCAAGCGAGATCAGGCGGAATCTGCTTCTCCAGCTCGACCAGCGCGCCGGCGACCTTGTCGAGCTCGACCCGTCCCTCCGGCTTCAGATCCGCCCGGGCGGTGTCGAAAAAGACTTCGGATTGCAGCACGAAACGGTCGCCCACGACGCGCACATCAGCGCGGTTGCCGAGGATCTCGCGCAGCTTCCCGAAAAAGTCGGACCGGTAACGCTTAAGTTCATTGACTCGTTCGGCCAGCGCCAGATTGAGCCGCTGGCCAAGCTCGGTGATCCGTGTTTGGGATTCCTTGTCTTTCTTTTCGGCGGCGTCGAGCGTTTGCTCGATCGCGGCGAGTTGCCGGCGTAGCGCGGCAATCTGCTGACTGAGCACTTCGACCTGCGCCAGAGCGCGCGTGGAGATCTTCTTTTCGCCCTCGAGCTGTCCGGCAAGTTCCGACACCTTGCCCTGCGCTGCCGCGGCACCGGCGCCCGCACTGTCGGCGGCACCCTTCAACCGGTCGCGCTCGCTTTCGGCGACCGCGAGAGTGGCACGCAATTGCGCGAGTTGATCCTCGAGGCCGGCCTTGCCCGATTTCTCCAATCCGAGCAATTCGGTGAGCTGGGCAATCTGCGCGTTGAGGCGATTGAGGGCGGTGTCTTTGCCGGCCACTTCCTGCTGGAGATAGAACTGCACAACCACGAACACGGTCAGCAGGAAAATGATGCCGAGGATCAGCGTCGACAGCGCGTCGACGAAACCCGGCCAGTAATTCATGCCGCTTTCGCCGCGGCGGACTCGTGCCAACGCCATGGAGTTCAACTCAACGGTTAGCGTGCTCGCGCACCATGACCTCAAGGAGCTTCTTGATTTCGCGCTGCTGCGCGGCCTGCGAGTCCACCCAGTCGCGGATCATCTGCTGTTCAGTACGCATATGGTGGACGAGACCCTGGATCGCCTCGGCAAGATTGGCCATGGCGGTCGAAGAGGATTTGCCGGCCTCGACCTGATCGACGGCGCCGCGCAGGCGGTCGATCGCGGACCGGACTTCGCCGCTTACGCCGGTCGCGGCTGCCGGTTCGGCGGCCTCATCGTAGACGGTCGTGGACAGCCAGTCCTCGAGTTCCGTGTAGAAGCGGTTCTGCGCCTGGCTCGATTGCAGATCGAGGAAACCGAGCACGAGCGAACCGGCAAGGCCGAACAGCGAGGAGGAAAACGAAATACCCATGCCCGAGAGCGGCGCGGCAAGGCCGTCGCGCAGGGAGTCGAACATTGAACCGGCATCACCGCTTGCCTTGAGGCCCTGAATGACGTTGCCGACCGAACTGACGGTTTCGATGAGCCCCCAGAATGTTCCAAGCAGGCCGAGGAAAACGAGGAGCCCGGTCATGTACCGGGAAATGTCGCGCGCCTCATCGAGGCGAGTGGCAATCGAGTTGAGAATTCCGCGCATCAATTGCGGAGACATGGCCATGCGTCCGACGCGGCTGCCGAGAATCGAGGCCATTGGCGCGAGAAGGACCGGCGGCCGGTCGACTGCCAATCCGGGATCGGCGAGGCGGAAATTGTTGACCCACGCGATTTCTGGATAGAGACGCAGCACCTGACGCAACGACAGCACAATTCCGATTGCACCGACGCCGAGGATGAGCGCGTTCAGGCCCGGATTGGCCATGAATGCGACTTCAATCTGCTTGTGCAGCACAAAGCCGACCAGACCGACCAGAATGACGAATACCATCATCCTGATGAGGAAGATGCGTGGAGACGACAGCTTGAGAGGATCGAGTTCTTTGGCCATGAGCTTAGAAATTGAAAATAGATCGACGCCGCCCTGTCGAATACTATGGCACAGACCCGTGACAGGGAAAAAGCAGTTGTCGCTGGAACTATGAGGACCGATTAAGCCGCTGATTGAGTTGAAATTGCGGTGGACTTCAGCTTTTGCCGGCCTTTTTCAACACGCTCACCAGCTCTTTTTGCACGGCCTCATTACCGGCGACGATGTGCTTCTTGCCGAAAAAATTATCACCGCCATCACAATCGGTTACGAACCCGCCGGCTTCGCGGACCAGGATCACGCCGGCCGCCACGTCCCACGCGTTGACATCGCGCTCCCAGTAGCCGTCGAGCCGTCCTGCCGCGACCCACGCGAGATCGAGGGCGGCCGCGCCAAAACGGCGCAGTCCGGCCACATGTTCCTGCATGGCGCCGGTTTCCTTGCGCGACAGTTCGATATCGCCGCGGCCATGATGCGGTAACCCGCAGGCGATGACCGCATCGGCAAGGCGTTTTCGCGCGGCAACGCGGATACGCTGGTCATTGAGGAACGCGCCTTTGCCACGCTCGGCAACGAACATCTCGTCGTTCGCAGGGTTGTAGATCAGCCCTGCCACCACCGTGGATTCGCGCTCGAGGCCAATCGAGATGGCGAACTGGGGAATTCCGTGGAGAAAATTCGTGGTGCCATCGAGCGGATCGACGATCCAGGTGTGCGTCTTGTCAGCGCCTTCACGGTGACCACCTTCCTCACCGAGGAAAGCGTAACCGGGCCGCGCCTTCATCAACTCCGCGTGCAACGTTTCCTCGGCGCGGCGGTCCGCGGCAGAAACGAAATTGCCAGGGCCCTTCAACGAGACCTGCAACTTCTCAAGCTCGCCAAAGTCGCGTTTGAGCGCGCGCGCGGCTTTGCGCGCGGCGGCCATCATGACGTTGAGCAGGGCTGAATGCTGCATGGAGCGTGCGGTCTGCCTGTGATGGCACGCGTCGTCAAGGGCGGGCAGCGGTCGCGGTCGACAGCCATTTCCTGGCCGCGTTGTCGGCGGCATCGCGCACGGCCGGCGTTTGCTTGCCTGCGAACACATCGAGATCGGGGTCGCTCGCGCCGGCCGCCTTCGAAATGATGTGCCATTTCAGCGCTTCCGTGGGGTCCGCGGGCAGGCCGCGGCCGGCCATGAGGATGCGAGCGATGCGATTCTGCGCGATCGGACTGCTGAGGTACGCCGCTTTCAAGAACAGCTTTGCGGCCGCTGCCTCGTCCTTCGCCGTGCCGTCCCCGTTGAATTGCGCAATCGCGAACTCGACCATGGCATCGATATTGCCAGCGACGGAAGCCTGCTGCATGAGCCGCATCGCTTTGCTCATGTCCTTCGCCACGCCGCGACCTTCTTTGTACATTGTCGCGAGTGCGTATTGCGCTTCCGGGTTACCCGCTTCCGCGGCGAGCGCGAACAATTCACCCGCGCGATTGAAATCCTGCACGAACTGCTCGCCTTGCACATAGAGAAGGCCAAGGTTGTAGGCGGCGGCCGCGTGGCCGAGCCTGGCGGCGGATTCCAGCAGTCGCGCCGCTTCGGCGGGGTCGCGAGCGCCCCCGCGACCCTGAAAATTGAACATGGCCAGCGCAAACATGGCGTCGCGATCGCCTTTCGCAGCGGCTTGCTTGTACCATTGGGCGGCCTTTGCATCGTCGCGCCCGACGCCGAGCCCTTGCGCGTAAATCTCTCCAAGCAACGTCATGGCGGCGGGATCATTCTGCTGAGCGCGCTTGTTCGCCTCATTGAACGCCGTGATGTAGTAGCCGCGCTGGTAAGCGCCGTAGGCAATATCGGTGTTGGGCTGACCGGCAGGCGCGGCGGTCGGGGCCGGTGTCGCCGGCCACGGTGGTGGTGCGCTTTTGGGCGCCTGTGCTTCCACCGGAACGGCAATCATACCAAGCGCGAACGCGCCAATGAATGCACGCGTTATCACGCTCATGGCGCCGGCTCCGGCAGACGAAGATCGCGAGTTACCTGGCTCATCGTTGCCGCGATCGAGTCCGGATCACGCCAGAGAAAATCCCCAAGTGCGATGAAGTCGGCGCCCGCCGCCACCAGTGTGGCCACGTCCTCGACTGACGCCGCGAAACCGACGCACGGGATTTCAAAAACTTCCGCCCACCAGGCGACGCGATCCTCGATCGCCGCTTTGGCGGGGCCTTCGCCGTCGGCCGTCGGCTCGCCGAACATCACATAATCTGCGCCCTGTTCGGCGACGAGCATCGCGTCGTGTCGCGTGACAAGTCCGCCGACGCCGACAATGCGTTCTGGTTTGAGTTCGCCGACCGCGTTGCTGAATGCCGCCAGGCCGGTCAGATGCGCGCCATCGGCACCCGCGCGCGCGACGAGATCCGGACGGCCATCGAGCAGAAGCGCGGCATCCTTGCTTTGCACAGCAGGCGCCAAGGCCTTTGCGCAATTGATCGACGTGCGCTCATCGACATCTGCGAGACGCAGCAGCACTGCCGCCACATCGCCCGCCTCGAGAGCGGCGGTCAATGGGCGGATGAACCCCGATGGGTCCGCAAGTTGCGGCGTAACGAGATAGAGCCTCGGCGCCGGGCGCGGCGCCGCCTGTTTGGGTCGCGAAGCCATGGTGTTCGCATGCTAGCCCAATCCGGCAGAAAATTGACCCGATTGGGGTGTTCGGTCGCGACGAATCTTCGCGGCCGCAGCACTTACGGCATCGGCACAGGGCCCATGTCCTTTGGCACCTTGTAACCCTTCTGAACAGCTGGACGCGCCGCGATCGTCTCGTACCAGCGCTTCACATTCGGGTACTGCTTCAGGTCGATCGTCTGCCATTCGAAACGGGATATCCAGGGCCAGATCGCGATGTCTGCGATGGAGTATTGGTCGGCGACGAATTCGCGACCCTCAAGCCGCGTGTTGAGCACCTTGTAGAGGCGATGCCCTTCCTTGAGATAACGCTCTTCGGCGTAAGGCGCCTTGCCTTTGTTGTACTTCACGAAGTGGTGCACCTGGCCGAGCATGGGACCGGGCCCGCCCATTTGCCACATCAGCCACTCAATGACGCGATAGCGTCCTTCGCCTGACTTTGGCAGGAGCTTGCCGGTCTTGTCCGCCAGATAGATGAGGATCGCGCCCGACTCCATGAGCGCGATGTTGGTGTCGCGGTCGACGATCGCCGGAATTCGGTTGTTGGGTGCGATCTTGAGAAAATCCGGGGCGAATTGTTCGTCCTTGGAAATGTCGATCGGATGCACGGTGTAGGGGAGGCCGAGTTCTTCAAGAGCAATGGAGACCTTGCGGCCGTTGGGGGTCGTCCACGTATAGAGGTCGATCACGTTCAGGTCCTTACTTCGGTACAAATTCGGGGAACGTCGGGGCGGGGAAACGCGTTGGCAAGGGAGGCTTCTTACAGGAGAACACCCAGCCGGGTCGACAAGCATTTACAGTAGCGATTGCGACTGATCCCGCACGCAACGGGGTAAGCGCGAAAGGCCGTGTCACGACACGGCCTTTCGCATATCTCGTTCACGCTGCCTTTTTCTCCATGTCGGCTTTCCACTGACCAAGCGCGGCGAGCCCGTTCATCTTTGCACGATGAGAAAAAGCGCGCTGGGCGGCCGCGACATTTTCCGTTTTGCCTTTCCAGGTCGTCTGCGGCGCGTGCTGAAGCGCGCGACCGTAAGAGAACGTCAACTTCCAGGGCAGGTTGCCGATCTTGTTCATCGCGTCGAGATGGGCTGTCGCCTCTTCGTCGCTCTGTCCGCCGGACAGGAAGGCGATCCCGGGTACGGCTCCCGGCACGCACAGCTTGAGAACGGTTACGGTTTTCTCGGCGACTTCCTCGACCGACGCGCGCTTGGCGCATTTTTTTCCGGAGATGACCATGTTCGGTTTGAGCACGATGCCTTCAAGCTGCACACGCGCGTCGAACAACTCATTGAACACTGCGTGCAGGACACGCTCGGTCACCGTAAAGCATCGATCGATGTCGTGATCGCCATCCATCAATACTTCCGGTTCAACGATCGGGACAATCTGCGCCTCCTGGCAGAGCGCGGCGTAGCGCGCCAACGCATGCGCATTGGCCTTAATGCAATTGACGGTCGGAATGCCCTTGCCGATGTCGATGACGGCGCGCCATTTGGCGAAGCGCGCGCCTTGCTCGTAGTATTTCGGCAACCGGTCGGCGAGTTTGTCGAGACCGATGGTGATGAGTTCGCTCGGGCAGAACGGAAGTGGCTTTGTGCCTTCGTCCACTTTGATGCCCGGGATGGCGCCCGCTTTCTTGATCAGCTCGACCAACGCCGTGCCATCCTTCGCTTTTTGCCAGATGGTCTCGTCATAGAGGATGACGCCGGAAATGTGTTTCATTCCCTCGGCCGAACGGAAGAGCATCTCGCGATAGTCGCGACGACTGTCCTCGGTCGATTCCACACCGATGGCATCGAAACGCTTCTTGATCGTGCCCGAGGATTCATCGGCCGCGAGAATGCCCCTGCCGGGCGCGACCATGGCCTGTGCGACCTTGTTCAGTTCATCGAGATTCATGTTTCCCTCCATCGCATCCGCAGCAATCCCCCCGGATGGCATTGTTCCAACTCATTTTACCCGCAACACCTCGACCCCGGGCAAGCGCTTACCCTCAAGCCATTCGAGAAATGCACCGCCTGCTGCCGAGACGTAGGTCAGCCGATCGGCGACCCCTGCAACATTGAGTGCGGCGACGGTATCGCCACCGCCCGCTACCGAGACAAGTTTGCCCGCCTCGGTCAGTTCCGCAGCGGCTTCCGCGACTTCGATGGTGCCATTGTCGAACGGTTCCACCTCAAACGCGCCGAAAGGGCCATTCCACACCAGCGTCTTCGCACGCGCCAGCACGGAAACAACCTGTTCGATGCTGCGCGGGCCAATATCCAGAATCATATCGGTGCCGCCGACCTTGTCGGCGTCGAGCACGCGCGACGATGCATTTGCCTCAAGCTTTGCAGCCGTCACCACGTCGACAGGAAGAATGATCTCGCGCTTTTCGGACTTCGCCTTGTCCATGATTTTCCGCGCGGTAGGAACCAGGTCGGGTTCGGCGAGCGATTTGCCCACAGTCTTTCCCTGCGCAAGCAGGAAAGTGTTGGCCATGGCGCCCCCGATGATCAGCGCATTCACCTTGTCGAGCAGATTGCCGAGCAAATCGAGCTTGGTCGAAATCTTGGCGCCGCCCACGATCGCGGTGAGGGGGCGTTGCGGATTATCGAGCGCGTTGGCCAGCGCCTCAAGCTCGGCCTGCATGGTTCTCCCGGCGTAAGCAGGCAACTTGTGACCGAGGCCCTCGGTGGACGCGTGAGCGCGGTGCGCGGCCGAAAAAGCATCGTTGACCCAGATGTCGCCGAGTTTGGCCAAGGCGGCGACGAATGCGGGATCGTTTTTTTCTTCGCCCGCGTGAAAACGTGTGTTCTCCAGGCAGAGTATGTCGCCGGGCTTCATTGCGGCGACCGCCTGTTCGGCAATTTCGCCGATGCAATCATCGGCGAACTTCACGGGACGTTTGATGATGCGTGAGACTTCCGCGGCAACGGGCTTCAAGGATTGTTTCGAGTCACGGCCCTTGGGCCGGCCGAAGTGCGAAAGCAGAATGACCTTGCCGCCTTTGTCGGCGATTTCGGTGATGGCCGGCGCCACGCGCTCGATGCGCGTTGAATCCGACACGACGCCATTCTCAACAGGCACGTTGAGATCAACGCGCATCAGAACGCGTTTGCCTTTTACGTCGACGTGGTCGAGCGTTCTGAACGCAGTCATGACCCGCTGACGCCTGGCCGCTAGAGAAGTTTGCCCATCGCCACGGCGGTGTCCGCCATGCGGTTGGAAAAGCCCCATTCATTGTCGTACCAGGACATCACGCGCACGAGCGTGCCGTTCATGACCTTGGTCTGGTCCATGTGGAACGTGGACGAATGCGGGTCGTGGTTGAAGTCGATCGAAACGTTCGCATCGTTGGTGTAGGCGAGGATGCCCTTGAGCTGCTGTTCCGAAGCGCGCTTCATCGCGTCGTTGACCTCTTCCTTGCTCGTCGCCTTCTTCGCGACGATCTTGAGATCGATCACCGAAACGTTCGGTGTCGGCACGCGGATGGCGACGCCGTCGAGCTTGCCTTTGAGTTCGGGGAGCACAAGACCGATCGCCTTGGCGGCGCCGGTGGAGGTCGGAATCATCGACAAGGCGGCGGCGCGAGCGCGGTAGAGATCCTTGTGCATCGTGTCGAGCGTCGGCTGGTCGCCGGTGTAGGCGTGGATCGTCGTCATGAATCCGGTTTCGATGCCGACCGCGTCGTTGAGCACCTTTGCGACGGGTGCAAGGCAATTGGTGGTGCACGAGCCGTTGGAAACGACCTTGTGATCCTTGGTCAGCTTGTCGTGATTGACGCCGAAGACGACGGTGAGATCGGCGCCATCGGCGGGAGCCGATACCAGCACGCGCTTGGCGCCGGCGGTCAAATGGGCTGAAGCCTTATCCTTCGCCGTGAACAGGCCCGTGCACTCGAGCGCGATGTCGATGCCCAGGTCCTTCCACGGCAGTTTCGAAGGGTCGCGCTCGGCAGTGACCTTGATGGCTCCGTTGCCGACGCTGATGCTGTCGCCCTTCACCGTCACTTGGCCCGGGAAGCGGCCATGCACGCTGTCGTAGCGCAGCAGGTGCGCGTTGGTTTCGACCGGACCCAGATCGTTCAGCGCGACGACCTCGATGTCCTTGCGATCCGCCTCGGCGATTGCGCGGAGAATGTTGCGCCCGATACGGCCAAACCCGTTGATGGCGACGCGTACTGTCATAAAAACGCTCCCGGCTTTTCAACTCGCCGTGGCCGCGGTCGACCACGACAGACATATAATCACTTGTCAGCTCTTCCCAAGCTTCGCCAACGCCGCGTTGGCCACCGCTTCAGCGGTAATTCCAAATTTCTTGTACAGTTCCTTGTAAGGCGCGCTCGCGCCGAACGATTGCATGCCGACAAAGATTCCGTCGGAACCGATAATGGCATCCCAGCCTTGGCGGATCGCGGCTTCCACGCCGATCTTCACGCGCGCATCCCCGATGATGGCGCGCCGATAATCCGCGTCTTGTTCCAGGAACAATTCGAAACACGGAACCGAAACCACGCGCGCCGCGACGCCATGCTGTGCGAGCAACTTTGCGCCGTCGACCGCGATCGAAACTTCGGAACCCGTGGCGAAGATCGAAACGTCCGAACGACCGTCAGGCCCCGCGATCTCATAGGCGCCGCGTGCGCACACGTTGTCCTCGTCGATCCGGTTGCGCAGTTGCGGCAGGTTCTGCCGCGTGAGCGCGAGGATGCTTGGGCGGTCTTTCGAACTCGAGCGCAAACTGCCAGCACTCGGCGGTCTCCACCGCGTCACACGGGCGGAACACGAGCAAATTCGGAATTGCGCGCAGCGCCGCAAGGTGCTCGACGGGCTGATGCGTAGGTCCGTCTTCGCCGAGGCCAATTGAATCGTGCGTCATGACATGGATGACGCGCTTGCCCATCAGCGCGGCAAGCCGGATTGCCGGGCGGCAGTAATCCGAGAACACAAGGAACGTGCCGGAATAGGGGATGATGCCGCCGTGCAGCGCCATCCCGTTCATGGCCGCGGCCATGCCATGCTCGCGCACGCCGTAATGGATAAAGCGGCCGGAGAAATCGGCGGCCGATAACGTCTTCATGCCTTTGATGCGTGTGTTGTTGGAGCCCGTGAGGTCGGCCGAACCACCGATCATCTCCGGCAGCGCGGGGATCAGGCTTTCAAGCGCGAATTCGCAAGCCGTGCGGCTTGCAATGTCTTTCGGTTGCGCCGCGAGGTTTTCCTTCACCACGCGCACCGCATCGGCGAGTGCCTGCGTCGGCAGATCGCCTTTCATGCGCCGTTCAAACTCGGCGCGCTTGCCGCTCTCGAGGCCGGCCAAGCGCTTTTTCCAATCCGCATGCGCGGTCTTTGAGCGCGCTCCGACTGTGCGCCAGGTCTTCAGGACATCAGCCGGAACCTCAAACGGAGCGGACGTCCATCCGAGGTTTTTGCGCGCGCCGGCAATTTCTTCGGCGCCCAAAGGCGAGCCGTGCGATTTTTCCGATCCCTGTTTGGTCGGAGCGCCGAAACCGATTTTGGTCCTGCAGGCGATAAGCACCGGTCTGTCCGATGTCTGGGCTTTTTCGAGCGCCGCATTGATCGCCGCTGGGTCGTGACCGTCGATGCGCGAAGCGCTCCAGCCGGCGGCTTCGAAGCGCTTCACCTGGTCGACCGAATCCGCGAGCGACAAAGCGCCGTCGATGGAAATGCCGTTGTCGTCAAACAACACGACCAGCTTGTTGAGCTTGAGATGGCCGGCGAGTGCGATCGCTTCGTGGCTGATGCCTTCCATCAGATCGCCATCGGAAGCGATCACGTAGGTTTCGTGGTCGACGATGGTGTTGCCGAACACTGACGCGAGGTGCTTCTCGGCAATCGCCATACCCACAGCATTGGCCAGTCCCTGGCCGAGCGGACCCGTTGTCGTTTCGACGCCAGGTGTGTGGCCGTATTCCGGATGACCGGCGGTGTTCGAGCCGAGCTGCCGGAATTTCTTGATCTGCTCGAGCGTCATCGCCTCGTAGCCGGTGAGATGCAGCAACGCGTAGATCAGCATCGAACCGTGACCGGCCGAGAGGACAAAACGGTCGCGATCGGGCCAGAAGGGATCAGTGGGGTCGAACTTCAGAAAGCGCGAGAACAGCACGGTCGCCACGTCGGCCATGCCCATGGGCATTCCCGGGTGACCGGATTTGGCTTGTTCCACGGCATCCATGGCCAGCGCGCGAATCGCATTGGCCATGCTCGTGTGGGCAATGGCAGGGGCCGCGGGCACTTGCTCGCGACGTTCCGGAGGCGCCGCGGCTGCCGTCGAAGAGGCTTTTACACTCATGAAAGGGCCTTTTGGCCGGTGGATAGCATGTAAGTCCCTTGAGTCAATGTGACGGGCACCACGCGCAGCCTCCATGCACAGGATGACGAAAACAGCTGGGCAAATCCTCCGCCAAGCGTTGACTGTATGGTCGTGCACCACGTAAGATTCTTCGCCTAAATAGCTGCTGCCGCACAAGTTTTTGGTGTGGGCCAAAGGCGATGACGGAGCAAAGCGCAATCGATACCGCGGTCAAGCGTCTCGCGCTCGCGTTGGACGCGCTTGATGCCGCTGTCGAACGGCGAAAGCAGGCTGACCGCAACGAAGAGGGTCTCGCCGCGCAACTGCAGGCGCTTGGCGTCGATCGCACGCGCCTGGCTGCAGCGCTTGATGGCGAGACCGCGCGGTCACGCCGGCTCGAAACGACCAACCGGGAAATTGCAGAGCGACTGGACAGCGCGATTGCAACGATCCAGTCGGTGCTGGACGTGCACGAGTAAGCCATGGCTCAGATCACTTCCACCATCGCTGGTCGCCAATTCCGTCTCGCTTGCGAGGACGGACAGGAAGAGCACCTGCAGGAACTCGCCAAGGACATCGACCAGCGCATCATCAGTTTGCGACGCAAGTTCGGTGAGATCGGTGACACACGTCTCACGGTGATGGCTGCGTTGATGGTCGCTGACGAATTGGCAGAGACGATCCAGAAGATGCGGCTCCTAGAGGAAGACATCGCCTCCTTGCAGGATGCGCGGCTCATTGCATCCGACCGCGCGAGGGCGGCGTCCGATGCGGTGATCGGTGCGTTCAATTCCGCAGCCGAGCGCATTGAAGGCATCACCCGAAAGCTCAATCAGACGGTGGGCAACGGCGGCAGCGTGCCGATCGGCTGATCGTCTTTCACAAAGTGGCGTGCGCGCCACATAACGACTACATTGAGCGGGCGGGGCTGCGGGACGCGTCAGGAGACACAATCCCCGGGGCCTTATCGATCCTTCAGGGAGCTGTCCCTGGCCGGGCTCGTGGGTTCGGTCATATGGCGCCCACCTACTTTCGTAGGGAACCCGGGATCGATGCTCCAACGGTCATCGCGGCTCCGCACTCGATTGCAATGACCAAAACCGCCGACACCGACTCTCCAAAAGCACGATTGCGCGAACAGGCTCTGGCCTTGCGCGATGCCTTGCCCGCTGGCGAGCGCGCGGCGGCGGCCGCGACGATTGCCGCTCGGGCGTTTCCAGTGAAAGTCGACCCGGGCATGGTGGTCTCCGGTTTTTCGCCAATGAAAACTGAGATCAACCCAATTCCATTGATGCGCCGCTTGGCCGATGCCGGGGCGAAGCTCGCGCTGCCGACGATTGCCGGTCGCGGCAATCCTTTGACGATGCGCGCCTGGGCATTTGGCGAACCTTTGAATTCCGGCCAATGGGGCATTCGCGAGCCCTTTCCGGATGCGCGCGTGGTCGAACCCGACATTCTCATTGTTCCGCTCGCCGCCTTCGATCGGGTGGGCCATCGCATCGGCTACGGCGCCGGCTATTACGACATGACGATCAACGCGCTGCGCGCCAAGAAGGCGGTTGTTGCCATCGGCATTGCATTTGCCGCGCAGGAGATTGCGTCGGTTCCTGCAACCGAGCACGACGCGCGGCTCGATCTTGTGCTAACGGAACGTGAGATCATCGATTTTCGCGAGCATTAACTGCATGCGCATTCTTTTCATCGGCGATGTTGTCGGGCGCTCCGGACGCACAATTGTAATGGAACGGCTGCCGGACCTGATCGGCAAATGGAAACTCGATCTGGTGGTGATCAACGGCGAAAACGCGGCCGGTGGTTTCGGCATCACCGAAGTCATCTACAACGAGCTGATCGACGCCGGGGCGGATGCCATCACGCTCGGCAATCACGCCTGGGATCAGCGCGAGGCACTTGTGTTCATCGAACGCGCACCGCGGCTGGTCCGTCCGCTCAATTATCCGAAGGGCACGCCCGGTCGCGGCGCGGCGCTCGTCGACACGAAGAACGGCAAGCGTGCCCTGGTGATCAACGCGATGGGGCGCATTTTCATGGATCCGCTCGATGATCCGTTTGCCGCGATCGAGCGCGAGCTTTCGGCCTGCGCGCTGAAATCGGGCGCGGATGCGATCATCATCGATTTCCATTGCGAGGCGACGAGCGAGAAGCAGGCGATGGGCTATTTCGCCGACGGACGCGTGAGCATCGTCGTCGGCACGCACACGCATGCACCAACTGCCGATGATCGTGTGTTGCCGGCCGGAACCGCGTTCATGACGGATGTCGGCATGACCGCCGATTACGATTCCATCATCGGCATGAACAAGGACGAGCCCCTCAATCGCTTCCTGCGCAAACTCCCCGGCGCGAAATTCGAAGCCTCGAGCGGCCCGGCGACGTTGTGCGGGTTCGCGGTGGAGACCGATGACGCGAGCGGCCTCGCACGCAAGGTCGGCGCCGTTCGGCTCGGAGGTATCCTGCAGGAGGCGCGGCCGAAGTTCTGGGAATGAAATTTTTCAATTGCGCGGTTGACCGCGAATCGCGGCGATGATTCGTTAGATGACGTTGATTCGCCGGCGTGTGCTTGGGTCCGGCATAGCGACCTCGGCACGGGTTTCATGAATCTGCAGGTCAACGCCAATCTGGCACTGGAACTTCCTCCCGACTTTGCGTGCCAGAAGCCGGATCCCGAAAAGAAAACCGATCGCCGCGTCGAGCTCGCCGCCCAGTTCATTCCGGCCGGTGCGCGCGTCTTCGACCTGAGCGAAGGTACGGCGCTACAGGCGCTTCTGCCGAATGGCTGCAGCTACCGGGGCATCGATCGTCCGCTGGCCGCATTCATCCGCGATCTGAGGTCGGGCGACTTCCCGACCAGGGCAGCGACGGATTGCGATGTGATCGTCATGCTCGGCGTGCTTGAACGGACAACCGACATCGACAATCTCTTCACGCACCTGCGGTTCTGCCGGCACGACATCATCCTCAGCTATTGTGCAACCGATCTGACCAAAGGTGTCGATCGCGCGGCGCTGGGTTTTGCAAATCACTTGAGTTTTTACGAACTGGCTCGCCTGTTCGATCGCTACGGCTTTCGCATCGAATGCACGACACCGATTGACGAGACGCAGGTGCTGATGCGGCTCAAGGCGAGCGAATGGCTGTCAGCGCCAGCGACCAGCAGCGTCGCCGTGATCTCGGCCGACGATGCGGGAGATTTTGGCGCGCGCCTCGGCCGCCAGATGGTCAACGCGCTGCTGCCTGGCGAAGCCGAGGTGCATCACCTGACTTTGCGCACGCTCGGCGAGGCGCGTGGGGACTACGACCTGGTGGTGCTCGGGACCGGCAACGGCCTGTTCCCGACGCTGCTCGGTGAAGAGGTGCTCGAGATCGTTTCGCACGCCAAGGCCGCGATCGGCATTTTCGGTACGCACAGCCGCGAGCTCATCGCCCGGCCGGCTTTCGATCGGCTCATTGATCGTCTCGATACCTGGTTCGCGCGCTACGAAGACGACGTGCTGATGTACGGGCGCGGACGGCGCAACGTCGTTCACATCGGCGATTGGCTGATCGACCAGTTCCCGCTTGCGCGAGCGATCAATGACGAACCGCTGATGATCAGCGACGACGTCGGCCAGGAATTCGCGCTCGACCGTGCCATTGGCACTATCCAGCAGCACAAGCAGGTCTATTCGACACTGCCGACAGCGTTGCTGTGCGCGCTCACCTCGGCCGAGCTTGCGGCCTATGCCGAGCCGCAGCGATCGGTTGCGGGTGGGCAATTCCGCAGCATGTTGATCGATATCTTCGGGCGCGCCTTTCCGGAGCAGAAATTCTTCATGATCGATCGCGACGCGGTTACCCGCTACAAGGCGCGCGTTCACCGCAATGTCGGCAAGGTTGGCACACGCATCGGTGCGATCCTGCGTGACGTTGCGGTCGCAGCCTGAAATTCCACTCAAATATATTTATTTTCCTGTGGCGACGGCCTATATAGCCGCCGGCATCACGACATAAGCGTACGTTTTCCTATGGCAGGTCATTCCCAATTCAAGAACATCATGCACCGCAAGGGGCGCCAGGATAAGGCGCGCTCCAAGCTGTTCGGCAAGCTTGCGCGGGTAATCACCGTCTCGGCCAAGCTCGGTCTGCCCGATCCGGCATTCAATCCGCGTCTGCGCGCGGCGGTGATTGCGGCGCGCGCCGAGAACATGCCGAAGGACAATATCGACCGGGCCATCAAGAAGTCCCAGGGCGCCGATACGGAAAGCTACGACGAGATCCGCTACGAGGGTTATGGGCCGGGTGGCGTGGCGATCATCGTCGAGGCATTGACGGATAACCGCAACCGCACTGCCGGCGAAGTCCGCGCCATCTTTTCCAAGAACGGCGGCAACCTCGCGGAAACCGGCGCGGTGTCCTTCATGTTCAGCCATGTCGGCATCGTCGAATTCGATGCAAAAGTCGCGAGCGCCGATGCCATGCTGGACGCGGCGATCGAAGCCGGTGCCGATGATGTGATCTCGAATGACGATGGCCATCAGATCATCACGACGCCGGACACGTTGAACGATGTCGCCAAGGCGCTCGAAGCCAAATTTGGCGAACCGCGCAAGGCGTCGCTGCTGTGGAAGCCGCAGAACACCGTGGCGCTGGACGATGAATCCGGCGAAAAGGTCCTGAAGCTGATCGAGTCACTCGACGACAGCGACGACGTACAGAACGTCTACGCCAACTTCGAAGTGTCCGACGCGCTCGTCGCCAAGATGAGCGCGTAACCGCTACGCGCCGTCGAACTCCAGAACATACAGACCAGCATTGTAGTCGGTCGCGTAGATCAGGCCCTTCGCATCCACAAACACGTCCGCGGATTGAACGACGCGCGCGCGGTTCGGCCGCGTATCGGCGAGCGTTGCCGGTTGCGGCGGCACCAGCGCGCCGACTTCCTTCGGAATGAAAGGGTTGGATATGTCGAAGACGCGGATCCCCGCGTTCTGGTACGTCGCAAAGATCAACTGCGAGCTGACAAAACTCCCAGGCCGGTTTTCGTGAACGTTGTGCGGACCGAAATGGCCGCCTTTGGCTTTGTAGTCGGCCTCGGCGGGTGTCGGGAACGATGAAATGCTCACCGGATTTTCGCGCACGCGATTGTCGAACACCCAGATCAGCTTGGGGCCGTCTTCCTGATGATCGAGCACGGCTTCATCGAGCACGACCAGCAGGTCACGATCTGGTAACGGCAGGCAATTGTGCGTACCGCCGCCGAATGGCGGCGACCAGTTGCGGTGCACGATCAGTTTCGGTTTGGCGCGGTCGGCGATGTCGAGCACAACCATCCCCGCATCGCGCCAGGCCGCGTAAGCCGTGTCGCCGTTGATGATGGCGTGGTGCAAGCCGTAGCGGCGCGTCGCCTCCCATGCGGGTGTCTCGCCGGCCGCCAGATTCATCCCGGGGATCCACCAGCGCCCGGCCTCGCGCGGTTGCGCCGGATTGCTCATGTCAACGGTCATGAAGATGTAATCGGTAAAGCCATCGAGGAGCACCGAGACGTAGGCCCAGCGCCCGCCGGTGTACCAGACGCGATGAATGCCGCCGCCGTCGACTGGCATGAAGCCGATCCGCCGCGGGTTTTCCGGTCTGGAGATATCGTAGACGGCAAGCCCTGCACTCCAGTCGCGCACGCGCTTCGCTTGCGCGGTGCCGACGGTCTTGCCGAGCGCGCCGCTGTAGTAGGCGCGCTCGTCGGCGAATTCGGCGGCAGCGAACATGTCCTTGGCGTTGATCACCAGCAGCAGGTCGTCGTGCGTCTGCAGGTGAATGGTCCAGGTGTTGGGCGGCGCGGCGATGAAGTTCACGGCGCGCGGATTTTTCGCATCGCGCACGTCAATCATCGAAAAGCCTTTGGAGAACATGTGTCCGACATAGGCGTAGCCGCGATGCACCATGATCTGCACGCCATCGGGCCGACCACCCTGATCGGAGTGGCCGACGACGCGCATATTGCGCGCATGGTCCGGCTTGGGCAGGTCGCTCATTTGTATGCGTCGAGAAAATTCGGCACGGCGATCCAGTCGAGCATGGCGCCATCGCTTTGCAACAGATCGTGCATGCGCCGGTCTTCATCGGTTTTCAGATTGACGCCAAGATGCGTGCCGAGCTTGCGACCATGCATCACGATGTTGTTGCCGATCGGCTGGCGTTCGGCGTTGTAGGCCTTCAGTGCGTCGTCGATGTCGTCGTGGTCGCGCAGATGCTTCGCCAGAGCCTGCGCATCCGTTCCCGCCTTGGCCATCCCGAAACCCATGTGCGGTCGTGCATTCGCCGCCGCATCACCGACCATGGCAACGCGGCCGAACACGATCGCCGGCGCTGTGAAATCGTAGATCGGCGTGATGAAAGGCTGCTTGATCTTCATCAGCGCATCGAGCAAAGCGGGCGGTAGCGTCTCGCGCGCGTCCTTATACATGTCGGCGATGAGATCTTTCCGGATCAGCGGCGGCGGCACCGAATACTCGTGCTGCACGCCGTTCTCGTCCACGTTCATCTCGCGCAGCTTTGACGCGTCGGCGACCCGGTACCAGATGAAATTGAATCGACGCTTGCCCGGCCGCAGGTCGTTGTCGAATCCGGCGATCGGATAAGTGATCACCTGCTGGCGCGTTGGCAGGTAGAAGGTGAACAGAGGATAGATTGTGCTGAGTGTGTCCGGTGCGAGGTCGGCTTCGTTCGGCGCGCCGCGCCAGATGTAGTAGCCGGCATAGACTGGCTGGACGTCCGGCGCCATCTGCCCACGCACGCTTGAACGGATGCCGTCGCCACCGATGAGAATGTCTGCGTGTTCGACGCGTCCACCGGAAAACTGCACGCGCACGCCCCGCTCGTCCTGGTCGACCCGTTCGAAATTCCATCCGAGGTGATAGCGGGACTCGTCGATAGTTTCGCGCAGGAGCCGCTGCAGGCGGTCCCAGGATGTGAGGATCTGCCGCAACGGCCGCTCGTCGGTGACGCGGCCGTCGTGATCGATCGCGACGCGCCTGGGTACCTCGACACCAAGATCCTTGGTGCCGGCCCCGCTCGCTTCCAAAGTTTCGAAGAGTTCAGGGTGGCCGGTGATGCCGGCGCCGCGGCCGACCAGTTCGACGCTCGACCGCTCATAGACGTCCACATCCCAGCCGATCTGCCGCAGGAAGGCCGCGGAGAAGAGCCCGGACATCGAGCCGCCAATGATGATGGCCCGTCGCTTGGAGCGACGGGAGGAGGGTGAACCCGGCATGCCCGCCGATCCTAATGCAATCATGCGGAAAATTCCGAATCCCGCGATGGTGGAAAGCTTTCCCGGTCAACCCGGAACGCGCATTTCGGTCCTAGGCCGGGGGCGGGCGCGGGGTTATCAACGGAGCATGGGCCGGCATCCGATTCGCATACTCGGCATTGATCCGGGGCTCCGCCGAACAGGCTGGGGCCTGATCGAAAGCGACGGAAATCGGTTGATTCACATCGCCTGTGGTTCGCTTGAAACGAGCGATCGCGCCGGCCTGAGCATCCGTCTGCTGGCGATCCATGACGGGCTGATTTCGGTCATAGAACGCTATCGCCCGCACGAGGCCGCGGTGGAGGCAACTTTCGTCAATTCGAATGCGGCTGCGACCCTGAAGCTCGGCCAGGCGCGCGGCATCGCCATGCTCGTGCCGGCGAAGGCCGGACTCACCGTTGCCGAATACGCGCCCAACGTCGTGAAAAAAACAGTCGTCGGCGCCGGTCATGGGGAGAAGACTCAGATCCGCATGATGATTGGCGTGCTGTTGCCGAAGGCCGATCCGAAAAGCGAGGATGCGGCCGATGCACTCGCGATCGCCGTCTGTCACGCGCACCATCGGACCAGCGCGGTGCGGCGGTACGCGGCTCAGGCGTGAGGACGGGCGGATGAAAACATGATCGGCAAGCTCAAGGGCATCGTGGATAGCTACGGAGAGGATTACGTCATCCTCGATGTCGGCGGCGTTGGCTATCAGGTGCATTGCTCCGCGCGCACGATGCACGCGCTTCCTTCGCCGGGCGAAGCGGCTACCTTGTCGATCGAAACCCATGTGCGCGAAGACCAGATCAAGCTGTTCGGTTTTACGAGCGACATTGAGCGTGAGTGGTTCCGTTTGCTGCAGACAGTGCAGGGGGTGGGCGCCAAAGTCGCAATGTCCGTGCTCGGCACGTTGAAGCCATCCGAACTCGCTTCAGCGGTTGCCATGCGCGACAAGGCCATGGTGGCCCGTACACCGGGCGTGGGCCCGAAAGTGGCGGAGCGCATCGTCACCGAGCTGAAGGACAAGGCGCCCGCTTACGCGAATGTCGATCCTGCGGTGGTCCATCTTGCCGGCGCGCTTGACGAGAAACGTGCGCCAAGGCCGATTGCTGATGCTGTTTCCGCGCTGATCAATCTCGGTTATGGACATCCGCAGGCGGCTGCGGCTATCGCAGCGGCGGCACGGAGCGCGGGCGAAGGTGCCGACACCGCAACGCTTATCCGGCAGGGTCTGAAGGAATTGGCGAAATGAGCACCCCGCGCAGACTGGTGGCCGCCGATCAGCGCGACGATGATGTTGATGCTTCGTTGCGTCCGCAGCAGCTCAGCGAGTTCATCGGCCAGGAACAGGCGCGCGCCAATCTGAAGGTGTTCATTGAAGCGGCACGCGCGCGCAAAGAGGCGCTCGACCACGTGCTCTTCGTCGGGCCGCCAGGGCTGGGCAAGACGACATTGGCGCAGATCGTTGCACGCGAACTGGGCGTCAGTTTTCGCGCCACCTCAGGACCGGTGATTGCAAAGGCGGGCGATCTTGCGGCGCTCCTCACAAATCTTGAACCGCGCGACGTTCTCTTCATCGACGAGATTCATCGGCTCAATCCCGCGGTCGAGGAAATCCTTTATCCGGCCATGGAGGATTTCCAGCTCGATCTGATCATTGGCGAGGGTCCGGCGGCCCGCTCGGTCAAGATCGATCTCTCTCCATTCACATTGGTCGGTGCGACCACGCGTGCTGGACTGTTGACCAATCCACTGCGCGACCGCTTCGGCATCCCGGTGCGGCTGAACTTCTACACGGAAAAAGAGCTCGAAGAGATCGTCGATCGCGGCGCGCGCGTGCTGCGCATCGGCATCGCGCCCGACGGCGCCAATGAAATCGCGCGCCGCGCGCGCGGTACCCCTCGGATCGCCGGGCGGCTTCTGCGCCGTGTGCGCGATTTTGCTCATGTCGACGGCGCCAAGACCATCGACCGGAAGGTCGCCGACCGCGCGTTGCTGGCGCTTGAAGTTGATGCAGCCGGGCTCGATGCGATGGATCGCCGTTACCTCTCGACGATTGCCTCGAGTTACGGAGGAGGGCCGGTCGGCGTCGACACGCTGGCTGCCGCCCTGTCGGAACCGCGCGACGCGATTGAAGACATCATCGAGCCGTTTCTGATTCAGAAAGGCTTTCTGCAGCGCACGCCGCGCGGGCGATTGCTGACCGCGCTTGCTTTCCAGCATCTCGGTCTGCCTGAGCCCACGCGTGATCCGGCGCAGTTCGGGCTGTTTTCCGGAGAGGATGAGTGAGCCAGAGGATCATCAGCGTGGTGGCCGCATTGATCCGCGATCCGGACGGACGCGTTCTTTTGGTCCGCAAACGTGGGACCGAGGCTTTCATGCAGCCCGGAGGCAAACGGGATATCGGCGAAAGCGACGTCGCGGCATTGTCGCGCGAGATCGCCGAGGAACTGGGATGTCGGGTCAAGGACACCAGCGCGCAGGCATTGGGCGTGTTCGATTGCCCGGCGGCGAACGAGCCTGGATTTCAGGTCAACGCGACTGTCTATGCCGTGGATGTTGACGGTCCTATCGAGCCAGCGGGGGAGATCGACCAGGTCGTGTGGATAGATCCACATGCGCTTCCCGATCTGCCGTTCGCGCCGTTGACGCGCGATCATGTATTGCCACTGGCACGTTCACTCCAATAAATAGTCGGCATGAACGCTCTCGACGGCGAAATTCGCGACGGCCGGCACCATCAGGCCGTGCGCGTATACTACGAAGACACGGATTTCTCAGGCATCGTCTATCACGCGAGCTATCTGCGCTTCATGGAGCGCGGACGCACGAATTATCTGCGCCTGATCGGCGCCGATCATCGCGCGCTGTTCGAGCAGGCCGAAAAGGAAGCGCCGGGTTTTTCTTTCGTCGTGCGGCACATGGGCATCGATTTCCGGAAGCCGGCGTTCATGGATGACGTGCTCGATATCGTCACCACGCCGGAAGAAGTGAAAGGCGCCTCGGTGACGCTCAATCAGAAAGTCATGCGCGGCGAAGATCTGCTGGTGGAAGCTCACGTCCAGGTGGCTTTTGTTTCCGGAGGGCGCGCAAAGCCCATTCCGAAGCCGCTGCGTATTGCCATGAAAGCAGACCAGGAATCGGGCGGCAGCGCCTGACCGCGCGTGCTATCGTTCCTGAATGAGCAACAATTTCGCGATATTCGACACTGCGATCGGCACGTGCGGCATTGTCTGGAATGCGCGCGGTGTCGCCGGCGTGCAGATTCACGACGGCAGCGAGGCCGCGACACGGTCGCGCCTCTTGCGGCGCTTCGCCGGCGCCCAGGAAGCAAAGCCTCCGGCGCGTGTGCAGCGGGCAATCGACGGCGTTGTCGCGCTCTTGCGCGGGGAGAAGCACGACTTGAACGAGGTGACGATCGATACCGAGGAACTGCCAGAGTTCAATCGCAAGGTTTACGTCATTGCGCGCACGATCCCGCCGGGCTCGACGTTGACCTACGGAGAAATTGCGGAACGCCTTGGCGACAAGTTGCTTGCACGCGAGGTGGGGCAGGCGCTCGGGCAAAATCCGATTCCCCTGATCGTCCCGTGTCACCGCGTGCTGGCTGCCGGCGGCAAGACAGGTGGCTTCTCCGCGCCGGGTGGCGTCGTCAGCAAGCTGCGTTTGCTGACCATTGAAGGCGCGCAACCGAACGGTCCGACATTGTTCGACAACCTTCCGCTGGTCGCCAAACGCGGACGGCGCTCGTAAACATCGACGCGCCTACCGGACTCATGTTAATCCCGTTTACATGAAATGGGGCAGACGTGACGGACCGCGCGGCTATCACCATGGCAACCTCAAGGAAGCCCTGGTGCGCGCCGCGCTTGAACTGATCGCCGAAAAGGGACCTGCGGGTTTCACCTTCGCCGATGCCGCGCGCTGGGCTGGCGTCAGCCCGGCGGCGCCCTACCGGCATTTTCGCGATCGCGACGCGCTGCTCGCCGATGTCGCACGGCGAGGCTTCGAAGAGTTCGCAAGCGCGCTCGCCAAAGCATGGGATGAAGGCCGGCCGGAAGTGATGGCCGCATTCGACCGGCTCGGCAAAACTTATCTCGCTTTCGCCAAACGCGAGCCGGCTTATTACTCGGCGATGTTCGAAGCGGGAGTTCCTCTCGATACCGATCGCGAACTGCGCGAGGCGAGCGAGAACGCATTTGCGGTGCTGCGTGCGGCGGCCGAAAAACTTGTCTCACTGATGCCGTCGCAGGGACGGCCGCCGGCCCTGATGGTCGCGCTGCACGTGTGGGCGATGACGCATGGCATTGCTTCGTTGTTCGGCCGTGGCGATTCCGTTCGTCGCGCATTGCCGATGCCGCCGGAAGAACTGCTCGAGGCTGCGGTCCTCATTTACCTGCGCGGACTGGGACTAAACGCCACCGCCACCGCGCAACGCTGAGCCGAAGCGACTTTTTCACGCAGGTCTGGCGCGACGCCATGTGGCTCACCAATTTAATTTTCGCGCCGCTTGACAGGCGCCTTGCCCGGGCCTAGCTATGTAAATGTTATTTACATTCACGCGAGGTCGACAATGCCTATCACCGCGCAACTCGACGCCTACGGAAAACCCGCCTGGATCGCCCTGATCGTTCTTGGCTTCATGGTCTGGTGGCCGCTTGGGCTTGGCGCCCTCGCTTTCACCATCGGGAGCGGACGAATGGGATGCGGACAGCACCACTGGCAGAACAAGATGGAGCGCATGCAGAACAAAATGGACTGGATGCGGACCCGAATGGGCGGCAATCCCTGGAGTTTCTATGCTCCCACGAGCGGCAACCGCGCATTTGACGATTATCGCGCCGAAACTTTGCGGCGCCTGGAGGACGAGCAACGGGAGTTCCGTGATTTCCTCGCACGTCTTCGCGCGGCAAAGGACAAGACCGAGTTCGATCAGTTCATGGCCGAGCGCGGCAACCGGCCCGATGGCAATCAGTCGCAGGGCTGATTTTCCCCTCGATTTCGGAACAACAGGGCCGCCCTGAGGGGCGGCCTTCGTTTTTTCGGGGTTCGAGCGAAGTAACAACTCCTTAACCACAATCAGCGCTGTTTAGGGCAGGAAGCCCGCTTCCGCGCCCAAGTTTGGCCAAGTTTCGCGGGGATTTCGTAGGTCACCGGTGGACGGGACCAACGAATTTCGCGAGACCCCAGGCTTAGCGCGTGAGCGGCATCGTCGCGCGCGCTCGTTGATTTCGGATATTGCGCCGCGCCGGTTCGACCGACGGGACCGGATTGAGCGGAAAGGACGTGCCTATGAATCCTGCCGACGTGGCACAGTCGGTGCTCCCGCTGACCTCATCCGATCTTTCGCTTTTCACGCTGTTCTGGAACGCGCATTGGGTGGTCAAGACCGTCATGGTCGGGCTGCTGATCTGTTCGGTCTGGGTCTGGGCGATCGCGATCGACAAGACAGTTCTCTACACGCGCTCGCGCCGCGCAATGGATCGTTTCGAGCAGGCCTTCTGGTCCGGTCAGTCGCTGGACGAACTCTACCGCGCGCTGTCCTCGCGCCCCGCGCATTCGATGGCGGCATTGTTTGTCGCCGCGATGCGCGAATGGAAACGCAGCTTCGAGGGGAACGCGCGCGCGATCGGCGGACTGCAGATGCGTATCGAGAAAGTCATGGAAGTGACGATCGCGCGTGAAGTCGAGCGGCTCGAGCGACGGCTGCTGGTGCTCGCCACCATCGGCTCGGCGGGTCCGTTTGTCGGATTGTTCGGAACCGTCTGGGGGATCATGACGAGCTTCCAATCGATCGCCGCGTCCAAAAACACCTCGCTGGCGGTCGTCGCGCCCGGCATCGCCGAAGCACTTTTTGCGACCGCGCTTGGACTTGTCGCCGCCATACCAGCGACGATTTTCTATAACAAGTTCGCGGCCGAAGTTAACAAGCAAGCCCAGCGCCTGGAGGGTTTTGCCGACGAGTTCGCGGCAATTCTGTCCCGTCAGATCGACGAGCGCGGGTAGGGGATCGCGTCATGGCTGCCAATGCCGGCACGCCGATCATCGGAAAGCGCAAGCATCATCGCCAGCGCGTGATGAGCGAAATCAACGTGACCCCGATGGTCGACGTGATGCTTGTGCTGTTGATAATTTTCATGGTCTCGGCGCCGCTGCTGACGGTGGGTGTGCCGATTGATTTGCCGCAAAGTCAGGCGAAAAGTCTCGACCAGGACAAAGAGCCGCTGACCGTTTCGGTCAACGACAAGGGCCAGATTTTCCTGCAGAATAGTGAAATTGCGTCCGACGACCTGATCCCCAAGATGCTGGCAGTGGCTGACGCACGTGGTGGGGTCGAGACACGTGTTTACGTGCGCGGCGACAAAAAAGTGGACTACGGGACCATGATGCAGGTGATGGGGCGGCTGTCATCGGCCGGCTTTCATCGTGTAGCCTTGGTTACCGAGTTTGAGCAGGGCGCTAAAACGCGGTGATGAGAAAAGCGACAGCGATCTCGGCTTGTCTGCACGCGGCGGTGCTGCTGTGGGCGACGATCTCGTTTTCCGGAAAAATGTTCGACGTCCCGCCGACGGATTCTCTGCCGGTCGATCTCGTGAGCGAAAAGGATTTCTCGGAGATGACCAAAGGCGTGAAGGACGCGCCTAAGGTCGAGACGCCCAAGCCGCTGGTCGAGAAAAAAGCCGAAGAGCCACCCAAGCCGGTCGAGGACTCGAAGGCAAAGATCACGGAAAAAAAGGAAGTGCAAGCCACCAAGGAAGTGGCACCGCAGCCAGAGCCGCAGCCACCGAAGCCTGATCCGATTGCCGACAAGATCAAGCAACCGGATCAACCGAAACAGCAGACCAATGTCGAGCAGCCACTGCCGCCGAAGAAGCCGCCGCAGAAGCAGCAACCGAAATTCGATGCCGACCGGATCGCGGCGCTGCTCGACAAGCGCGACCCGTCACGCAACGCCGCGACCGGCTTGGACCCCAACACCATGCCTTCCCTGGGAACGCCCACGGGCATGGCAGCAAAGCTGTCGCAATCCGAAATCGATGCGCTTCGCGCGCGCTTGATGGCCCTGTGGAGTCCACCGGTCGGTGTCCAGGATCCGAATGAGTTGATCGTCAACGTGACCGTGAAGCTTCTTCCTAACGGTCGTCTGGCTGGGCCGCCCTTCGCGCGGGTCAACGGCAGAAGCGTTGCGGCGATGGCGTCTCGCGATAGCGCGGTCCGCGCGGTTCTGACGGGTCAGCCCTTCGATATGCTCAGGCCGGAGCACTATGACAGCTGGAAAGAAATTGAGTTGACCTTCGACCCCAAAGACATGTTTCGGTCAAATTAAGCCCCCTATTGATCCAATCGAAATGACCCAACCACCCGTTTCCCTTTTGCTGACCCGCCGCCGGTTGCTGGCTGGCGCCGGCGCCCTGGCCGTTCTTGCGCCGCGCTCGGCAGGCGCCGTGCTCAGGCTCGACATCACTCAGGGCAATGTGCAGCCGATGCCCATCGCGCTGCCGGACTTCGTCTCCGAATCCGATATCGGGCGGAACGTCACCTCGGTCATCAGCGGCAACCTTCAGCGCAGCGGCTTGTTCGCGCCGATCAATCCCGCGGCCTTCATCGAAAGAATCACCAACAGCGATAACGTGCCGCGCTTCACCGACTGGCGCACTATCAACGCGCAGGCGCTGGTGACCGGCCGCATCACGCGACAGGGTGACGGGCGATTGAAGGCGGAGTTTCGCCTGTGGGATGTGTTCGCCGGCCAGCAGCTTGACGGCAAGCAGTACTTCACGACGCCGGATAACTGGCGCCGCATCGCCCACATTATTTCCGATGCGATCTACGAGCGCCTCACCGGCGACAAAGGC
Source organism: uncultured Alphaproteobacteria bacterium (assembly GCA_963707615.1). Lineage (GTDB taxonomy): Bacteria > Pseudomonadota > Alphaproteobacteria > Rhizobiales > Xanthobacteraceae > Pseudolabrys. The sequence continues at coordinate 822,072 of CAVPQT010000003.1, read as the reverse complement.
TATTTCGACAGCCGCGTCGTGTTCGTGGACGAGACTGGCCCGAAAGACCGGCGCGTCAAACGGCTTGCCATCATGGACCAGGATGGCGCCGGCGTACGGTACCTCACGCGCGGCGACGATCTCGTGCTGACGCCCCGCTTCAATCCGTCGACGCAAGAGATCACTTACATGTCGTACGGGCAGGGCGACCCGCGCGTCTATCTCCTCAACATCGAGACCGGGCAGCGGGAAATCGTCGGCAATTTTCCGGGCATGACCTTCGCTCCGAGATTTTCCCCGGACGGTCAGCGCGTCATCATGAGTCTTCAACAGGGCGGCAATGCCAACCTGTTCGTAATGGACCTGCGATCGAAGCAGACCACGCGTCTCACCGACACGCCGGCGATCGACACCGCTCCCTGTTATTCGCCCGATGGGACCCGCATCTGTTTCGAAAGCGATCGCGGCGGCAGCCAGCAGATTTATGTGATGGCCGCGACCGGCGGGCCGGCGCAGCGCATCAGTTTCGGCGAAGGACACCACTCGACGCCGGTTTGGTCCCCGCGCGGCGATTACATTGCGTTTACGGGCCAGGCGCGCGGCAATTTTGCCATTGGTATTCTTAAACCGGACGGTTCAGGTGAGCGTATGCTCACCGAGGGTTTCCACAACGAAGGCCCCACATTCGCGCCGAATGGTCGTGTGTTGATGTTTTTCCGCGATATAGGCCAGGGGCCGGCGCTCTATACGATTGATATCAGCGGCCGAAACGAGTTGAAGGTTCCAACGCCGGCGTACGCATCCGATCCGGCCTGGTCCCCACTTTTATCCTGATCGTCGCAAACCGGCCTTATTTTCACACTGTCTTAACCATTAGAAACGGATTAAGGGACAGCGGGATATTTAGTGAGGCGGGGAAGGTTCCATCAAGGTTGATGGAACGTTCGTTTAACGAACGGCCTGCTAAACCCACACGCATACTCCGGTAGACACGCGTGAATGGAGACACCGGCATGATGAATTTGGGGAAAATGCTGCACGCCGCCCGGTTCGCGGCGATCCTCGCAGCAGCTCTGGCAGTTTCGGCCTGCGCGAGGAACGGCGAGGATGCACAGGCGAATGCCGCCGGCCAGGCAACTCCTGGCAGTCAGCAGGACTTCGTCGTCAACGTCGGGGACCGCGTGTTCTTCGAATCCGATTCATCGGAGCTCACACCGCAGGCACGTGCGACGCTGGACAAGCAGGCACAGTGGCTGACGAATTACAGCCAATACGGCCAGTTCACGATCGAGGGCCACGCCGACGAACGCGGCACGCGCGAATACAACATCGCGCTCGGTGCGCGTCGCGCCCAGGCGGCGCGCGACTATCTGGTCTCGCGTGGTATCCAGGGGCAGCGCATGCGGACGATCTCCTACGGCAAGGAACGTCCCGTCGCGGTTTGCAACGATATCTCCTGCTGGTCGCAGAACCGTCGTGCGGTCACCGTCCTCGGGGTCGGCTCCTGAGTTTGTATGGCCGGGTCCGCCCGGCCATACATGGATCCGGCATTAAGTCGGACGTGACGAAGCCGGAACCTGAGGCCACAGTCACAATTTCGACGCAGCGCGTCTTATGTTACCCTTTGGCAAACGGCCGCTGCCGGTCTCATCACACATGACGCGCTTACGATCATCATCTCGAACTGCGGTGCTTGCCGCAATTTCCGTTCTGCTTCTGGCTGGCGCTGCGCCGGCGCAGGATCAGCGCGGTTCCGGCAACTTTCTCGACAACCTTTTCAACCGCGGCGAACAGCCACAATCGCGTCAGCCCGCACCGGGCGGTCGATCCGTGCAATCCGATCCCGGCGACCTTTCCGTGCGTCTCGACCGGATGGAAAGTGCATTGCGCCAGCTGACCGGCACGATCGAGCAGCTTCAGTACCGCAATCAGCAACTGGAATCGCAACTCAAGCGCATGCAGGACGATACCGAGTATCGTTTCCAGCAAATGGGATCGCGCGGCGGAGCGGCGCCAGCGCCGCAGATGGCCCCGGCAGGTCAGGGCCCCGCGCCAATGGCGCCACCTCCGGGTCGTCGTTCCGACGTGTTCGATCCAACGCAGAACCCCAATGCGCCAGGTGCTCCGCGCACACTTGGCAAAGAAGCGGTGATTGCGACTCCCGAACCGGGCGGACCGCCGGTCGGTGCACCGGGCGGGCGCAGTGCTGGCGCGCCACTCGATTTGTCGACGCTGGCGAACACGGATTCGCCGCCGCCGCAGCAGCGAGCGGTGCCGCCGTCTGCGATCGCGTCGGCCGGATCGGTGCCGGTGCCGGCATCGCAAGCGACGCCGGCTTCTCCTCCGCCGCAAGTACGCAACGTTCTTCAGGCCACACCAAACAACCAGCAACTCGCGACACTGCCGCCTTCGGCCTCGCCGCAAGACGAGTACGACATGGCGTATGGATATGTCCTGCATAAGGACTATTCGCTGGCTGAACAGTCATTCCGCGATTACCTGAAGAAATATCCGAACGAGCGTCTTGTACCCGAGGCGCAATATTGGCTCGGGGAAAGCCTGTTTCAGCAACAGCGCTATCGTGACGCAGCGGAATCGTTCCTCGGGGTTTCGACCAAGTTCGAACGCTCGGCGAAAGCGCCGGACGCGCTGCTGCGTCTCGGTCAGTCGCTTGCCGCGATGAGCCAGAAAGAAGCTGCCTGCGCCACGCTTGCCGAAGTCGGGCGCAAGTATCCGCGGGCCTCGGCCAACGTGAAGCGCGGCGTCGAGCAAGAGCAGAAACGCGCGCATTGCTAGGATATGATTGCGATACCCGGCGCCCGGGCTTGATCCCGAGGCGGGAACCGGCTTTCGGTTACGATCATGTCCGACCAAAAATCACTGGCGATCGCGCCATCGGAAGCCAAGACTCTTTTTGCGGATTTGCACGCCGTTCCGGTCATTGCTCTCGCGGTGTCCGGCGGTCCTGACTCGACGGCGCTAATGCTGCTTGCCGCGCGCTGGCGCGATTCGCTCAAGACCAAGCCAAAACTTGTCGCCGTGACGGTCGATCACGGTTTGCGCAAGGAATCCAAAGGCGAGGCGGCCGCGGTTGCCCGTCTCGCGCGCAAGCTAAACGTCGCGCATCGCACGGTGCGCTGGAATGGCCGCAAGCCCGCAACGGGGGTTCAGGAAAAAGCGCGCGCGGCGCGCTATCGATTGCTTGGCGAGGCCGCGCAAAAAGCCGGTGCCGCGCATATCCTGACGGCGCACACGCTCGATGATCAGGCGGAGACCGTGCTGATCCGTATGAGTCGCGGCAGTGGCCTGACCGGTCTCGGTGCGATGACACGGACCGCTCCGTTGCCACCCGATGGCGAGAGCAAGATCGTACTGGTGCGCCCGCTGCTCGATATTGCCAAATCGCGGCTCATCGCGACGCTCGCCGTGGCGAAAATTCCCTATGCGGACGATCCGTCCAACCGCAACCCACGCTTTGCGCGGCCGCGCCTGCGCAACCTGATGGGGGCACTGGCGGAAGAGGGGCTCGATGCGAAGCGCCTTGCGCAGCTTGCGCACAGGCTGAAGCGGGCGGAACTCGCGATCGAGGCGGCGGTTGATCACGCAATGCGCGAATTGACTGTGGAATTGTCGCCATTGGGCTCGCTTTGTATCGAAGCGAGGCGATTTGCTGATCTGCCTGGCGAGATCGCACTGCGTCTGCTCGGTCGTGCGGTCGCCGGGGCCGGAGACGAGGGCCCTGTCGAACTCGGCAAGCTTGAAGCGTTGAAATGCGCGGTAGATCGCGCCCAGACCGCTGGCGAACAGCGATTTCGCCGCACTTTGGCCGGCGCGGTTGTAACGCTGACCGATCGTCAACTCATCGTCGAAAGGGCACCGCCGCGCGGTCGGAGGGTCTTAACCAAGCGGCAACGCGAGCGAGCAGGCCATGCGAAAACGCGCTAGAATATTAAGGTTTGAGGCCTTTTCTTGGGGGCCCGTGCTGCCTACATTGGGCGTTCGGGTCTGACGTGAAGTCGCCACGAACCGGATGCATAAGTCAGAGAGCCGCGGGGATCGTGCGCGGCGGGGTCAGGACGTCTGATGAACGCCAATCTTCGCAATTTCGCCCTCTGGGTGATCATCGTCCTGTTACTTTTGGCGTTGTTCACGCTCTTCCAGAATCCGGGGCAGCGGACCACCGCGCAGGATATCTCCTTCTCGCAATTGCTGTCTGAGGTCGATCAGGGCCGCGTGCGCGACGTGGTGATCCAGGGTCCCGACATCCACGGCACGTTTGCGAACGGAACCAGTTTCCAGACTTACGCACCGAACGACCCGGGTCTGGTGCAGAAACTCTATTCCAAGGGCGTGACGATCACCGCGCGGCCGCCGCAGGATAATGTCCCGTGGTTTGTCTCGCTGCTGGTGTCGTGGCTGCCTTTCATCGCGCTGATCGGCGTGTGGATCTTCCTGTCGCGCCAGATGCAGGGTGCCGGCGGCAAGGCGCTCGGCTTCGGCAAGTCGCGCGCAAAGCTGCTGGCTGAAGCACATGGCCGCGTCACCTTCGAAGATGTCGCGGGTGTCGACGAGGCCAAGCAGGACCTGCAGGAGATCGTCGAGTTCCTGCGCGATCCAGGAAAATTCCAGCGCCTCGGTGGCCGCATTCCGCGCGGCGTTCTGCTGGTCGGCCCGCCAGGCACCGGCAAGACCTTGATCGCACGCGCCGTCGCCGGCGAGGCCAACGTGCCGTTCTTCACTATTTCTGGTTCGGACTTCGTCGAAATGTTCGTCGGCGTCGGCGCAAGCCGCGTGCGCGACATGTTCGAGCAGGCCAAGAAGAATGCGCCGTGCATCATCTTCATCGACGAAATTGACGCGGTCGGTCGTCACCGCGGCGCCGGTCTCGGCGGCGGTAATGACGAGCGGGAGCAGACCCTCAATCAGCTGCTGGTCGAGATGGATGGCTTCGAAGCCAACGAGGGCATCATTCTTATCGCCGCGACCAACCGTCCCGACGTGCTCGATCCCGCGCTGTTGCGTCCGGGTCGTTTCGACCGCCAGGTGGTGGTCCCGAACCCCGACGTGGTCGGCCGCGAAAGCATCCTGAAAGTGCACGTGCGCAAGGTGCCGCTGGCGCCCGACGTGAACCTCAAGACCATTGCGCGCGGCACGCCCGGTTTCTCGGGTGCCGACCTGATGAATCTGGTCAACGAGGCCGCGCTGATGGCGGCACGCCGCAACAAGCGCATGGTGACCCAGTCGGAATTCGAAGACGCCAAAGACAAGGTGATGATGGGCGCCGAGCGCAAGTCGTTGGTCATGACTGACGAAGAAAAGATGCTGACTGCCTATCATGAGGGCGGCCACGCCATCGTTGCGTTCAACGTCATAGCCACCGATCCGGTGCACAAGGCGACAATTATCCCGCGCGGCCGCGCGCTCGGCATGGTCATGCAGTTGCCGGAACGCGACAAGCTCTCGATGAGCCGCGAGCAGATGACGTCGCGCCTCGCGATCATGATGGGCGGCCGCGTTGCGGAAGAAATGGTGTTCGGCAGGGAGAAGGTGACCTCGGGCGCCGCATCCGATATCGAGCAGGCGACCAAGCTTGCGCGCATGATGGTGACGCGCTGGGGTCTGTCCGACAAGCTCGGCACGGTTGCTTACGGCGAGAACCAGGATGAGGTTTTCCTTGGCTATCAGGTGTCGCGCCAGCAGAATATTTCGGAAGCAACCGCGCAGACGATTGACGCCGAAGTTCGCAAGCTGGTCGAGGCCGGATACGCGGAGGCGACTCAGATTCTGACCGAGAAGCGCGCCGATCTCGAAGTGCTGGCCAAGGGCCTGCTCGAGTTCGAGACGCTGACCGGCGAAGAGATCACCGATCTTCTCGCGGGCAAGCGCCCGGTCCGTGAATTGGTCATCGAGCCGACGACGCCACGTTCGTCGGCCGTGCCGCCCGCGGGCAAGCCGCGTCCGCGGCCGGAGCCTCCGTCGGGCGAGGTCGCGCCACAGCCGCAAGGCTAACTTCGCTATTCGCACTCGTCGTGGCCGGGCATTGTCCCGGCCATCTCGATTCATGGGGGAAGCCGTGCGAGTTTAGCGCGCCCACCCTCTGTTCGGATTCCGCAATGGCTCCAATCGAAACGCCGCCTGACAAATCCCATTGGTCAGGTTTCGTCCACGGGATGCGCCTCGGGCTTCCGGTGGCGCCTGGGATCATGGCGTTCGGCGTCGTCGTCGGGGCGGCCGCAGCCCGGCAAGGGCTTACGTTTGTGCAAAACCTCGCCATGAATTTTCTGGTGTGCTCCGGCATCGCGCAGCTTGTCGCGCTGGAGATCTGGCCCGCCGTCGTGACGTGGGGCGCGGTTCTTACAGTCGCCGTGCTCGCGGCCGTTGTCGGGGCGCGCCTTTTCCTGATGAGTGTCTCCATGCGTCCATGGCTCGGACAACGGCCGGCCTGGCAGGCCTACTCGGCGCTGTTTTTCCTCACGGATGCGACCTGGTTGATTGCGATGCGCTACCGCGCGGAAGGCGGCAGGGATATTGCCGTGTATTTCGGGGCAGCCAGCGCAATCATGGCCGCCTGGCTCGTCGCCACCGGCGCCGGCTACTTCGTCGGCAGCTTCATAACTGACCCGACGAAATACGGACTCGATCTCGTCATGCCGGCGTTCTTCGCCGCGATGCTCGTGCCTCTGTGGACAGGCCCACGTCGCGCCTGGGGCTGGGCCATCGCGGGGATCGTTGCTGTCGCTGTCGAACGCCTGGTGCCCGGGTGGTGGTTCATCGTTGCTGGTTCGATCGTCGGCGCGGTCGCGGGTGGATATCTCGACGAGCAACACGAATGAACACCGATCTCGGCACATTCGGCATCTGGATGGCTATCCTCGCGATGGCTCTCGTGACTTATGCGATCCGCTCAGGCGGCTTCTGGCTGATGGGATATGTTCCCCTCACGCGTCGTGTCCGCAGCATTCTCAACGCGCTTCCCGGTGCGGTGGTCGTGGCAATTATTCTGCCGCTGGCCGTCCGCGGTGGCACTGCGGCGATCGTGTCGGTCGTTACCGCACTTGTCGTGATGGCGCTGCGTCGCAATGATCTTCTTGCCGTCGTATGCGGCGTCGGCGTTGCCGCGTTCGTGCGCGCGCTTATTCTCTGAGTAGGAACGATGTCACTGCAAAACCGCGTCACCCCCTTCGGCGAACTCATTTCGACTCCGGCGCGCGGAACGTTGATGGGCAATCGCGGCGGCAAGTTTCACGCCGCCAATCGCGCATTGACCAGCCGGCGTTGGGCATCGCGGCAATGGATCTCCTGCGTTCTCGACTTCAAGAATCGCCATCGCGATGTGTGGGGTCGCTATTACACGGAATTGTTCTTCCTCGACGAAGTGACGGCTTTTGCAGCGGGGCATCGGCCATGTTTTGAATGTCGTCGCCGCGATGCAGAACTTTTCGCACGGCTGTTTTCCGGCAAGAACAAGCGCGCATCTGCCGGTGTGATGGATCGCGCGCTTCACGCCGAACGCCTGGATGACAAAGCCAAACGTACTTGTCGGCGCAGCATCGACAGGTTGCCCGACGGGGCAATGATAACGCTGGATGGGGAAGCTTTTGCTGTGCGAGGCAGCCGTCTGCTGCGCTGGACACCCTCGGGCTACAGGACATCAAGAGCACGACCGCGCGGAATGAAGGTCGAGGTGCTTACTCCACCATCGATCGTTTCTGTTTTTGCACAAGGCTACAAGCCGATTTGGCATCCGAGCGCGCGGTAACGTCACGGGGGCTCGATCGGCGGAACTTCGGTCGGGGCGGGCGCGCGTGGTGTCCAGGCGAAGATCACGATGGCCGACATGATCGCCAGCATGGCCGCTACGAGTGCGACGCACGCCGGCCAGCCGCCGAGGTGCCACGCAAGACCCCCTAGCGGTGCGCCGAAGCTGCCGCCGACATAGAACGACGTCACATAGAGCCCGACGGCAGAGGAGCGACCTGCCTTGGCGGTGACGGTGACGTAGCCAGTCGAAATCGCCTGACAAATAAGGCCGCAGGTGGAGCTGATTGCGAGCCCGGCAATGATCAGGGGAAGCGAGGGGGCAAGCGTCAGTACGATTCCGATGACCCAGATCGCAATAACGCGCACCGTGAAGCGCCGGCGCCCGAACCTGGCGACAGCCCAGCCGGTCCACGGCGTAAGCAGCGCGCCCAAGACATAGACGACGAAGATTGCGCCGAGCCAACTTGCCGAGAGGTTGAATGGAGGCGCCGCCAGATAGAAACTGACGTAAGTGAAGGTCGTGATGAAATTGAACAGGACACCGAATCCGACCGCATAGGTCGCGATCAGCTGCTTGTTGCGCAGATGCGCCAGCATCTGTTTTCCAGCGGAAACCAGGCCCTCGGAACGCACAAATTTGCGCTCGTGCGGCAGAAGGAACGCAACAATGAGCGCGCCAATAAAGGCGATCGTCGCGAGCGCCATGAAGCCCGCGCGCCAGGTGACCAGATCGGCAAGAAGGCCCACAAACAGGCGGCCGCTGAATCCTCCAAGGCTTGAGCCCGACGAATAGATACCGGCCACGGTGGTCGCTTCGTGCTGCGGCAATTCATCTCCGATGTAAGCGACCATGACCGCGAAAATCGGAGGGAGTACGAGGCCCTGCACGGCGCGCCAGAAGATCATCGCCGACAGGCTTGTCGAGAGGCCGACCATGATCGTCGGGATGACAAGCGCAAACATCGCCACCACGATGACTCGTTTGCGACCCAGCACGTCGGCAATCGTGCCGGTGAAAGGCGCGGTCAGCGCCACGGCCAACGTGCTTACGGTGATAATGGTCGAGACTGCGGCTGCGCTTGCGCCGAATTCCTGCGACAGCAACGGCAAGATCGCCTGCGGCGAATAGAGATTGATGAAGGCGCAATACCCCGCGATGCCCGCGGCGAGTCGGACGGCAAGGGCGTGTCGTGCTTTCGCGGTCGTCATCCTCGGAAACCGGATGGGCTCGTAGATTCAGCTATGCATCAGGTCCGTAGCGAATGTCACGTGAGACTTGCCGCTGGACAGCGAAGCGCGCACTGCATGGCTCGCTTATCTGAGTTTAAGCATCCCCTCCGCGCGCAGAAGCGTCTCCTCGGGAGTACCGGATGCGTCGACCTTCGACCATGCGACGCGACCGAGATCGAATTCCTCCTGCTTGCGCGCGACGTCGGCATCCGCGTCCGACGCGTCGCGGCCACGGTTCCCGACGCGTGCCACGCGGTCGTCGAGACTTGCGACGAGGAACAATCCGTCGAATTTCGCGCTGTTTGCTGATTTTGCAATCTCGGACCGCTCGACAGGCAAAGCGAAAACCGCATCGACGATGGCCGAATAACCTGCGGCAGTTACGCGCCGCGCTTTTTCCGCAAGCCCCTTGTAAACCCTGATCGTGGTCTCGACCGAGTAAGCCCGCTCCGGCAGCCTTTCGGTTTCGTCGATGCCGAACAACGTCTTGCGCTCGACATCGCTACGCAGGATCACGGCGCCTGGCAGCGGCGAAAGTGCTGGCGCCAATGCCCGCGCAAGCACCGATTTCCCGGTTCCTGACAATCCGCCGATCGCAACCAGCTTCGCTTGCACGGGTGCGAGAAATTTTTGCGCAAGGGCCGCATATTCCCGTGCCTTTTTTACCAGTTCCGGGTCGTCTCCTTTTTGCCGGTGTCGTGCGGCGTTGACTTTGGCGCGGATCGCCGCGCGGACCGACATGAAGAGCGGGAGCGCGGCGAGTGCGTCCAGATCATGGACGCGACGGGCTTCCGTCAGATAGCGATTGAACACGATGTTGGCGGCCGCATGCAGCCCCCGGTCGACCAAGTCCATCAAGAGAAATGCGAGATCGTAATACACGTCGCCGGTCGCGATGCGATCGTCGAACTCGAGTGCGTCGAAAACGACCGGTACGCCGTCGATGAGAACAATATTGCCCAGGTGCAGATCGCCATGGCACCGGCGCACCAGTCCGGCGCGTTCACGTGCCTGTAACAACGGCTTCACGCGATCGAGCGCATCACGGGTTGCCGCGCCGAGCGCGCGCACCTGGTCCAACGAAAACAGCTCCGGTTCGGCCGTAAGATCGGCTTCGTTCTGCGCGATGATTTCCGACAGCACCTCGGTGAAGTGCCCGTTCGCCACGCTGGGTGCGAGGCGATGTGCGCCGGCAACGGCCCGTCCGAGCGCATCGGCGAGAGAGTCGTCGATCTGGCCTGCATCAGCCAGGCGGTCGAGAGTCTGGCTTTCGTCAAAGCGGCGCATCTCGACCGACCATTCGACCGGCTCGCCTCTGCCGCCGATGGCAAGGCGGCCATTCGGTTCCCGGGTGATGGCCGCGACGCCGCGATAGATCGCCGGCGCAAAGGACCGATTGACCGCAATTTCGGCTTCGCAGGCCGCCTTGCGTTTTGCGAGGGTGGAAAAATCGAGAAATGAAAAGCGTACGGCGCGTTTGATCTTGTGCGCCCGATCCCCGACCAGAAAAACCGACGCGGCGTGGGTATCGATGCGTTTGACGGCCATGCCGTCGAAATTCGCCGGGTCGCTCAGAAATTCGATGACTGCTCGCTGCGAGTCTTCCGCCGCCGTCATCGCAACGCCTTCGATTTCGCGGCCGATCTGAACGGTATTGCGGGGCAGGCGCAGGGCATTTTGATCCTCACGGAACGCGGCTTGATTGGCGGCATTATAGGCCTATTGACCGACACGCGCCTTGCCGGAAAAGTGCGCCCTGACCGTCGGACCAGGCGGCATTTCTCAAGGGAGAAGTTCAGTGCTCATCGACCATCGGACCTATCGGATATTGCCAGGCAGGGTACCGGCGCAACTCGACCTCTACAGCAAGCTCGCCTATCCGGTGCAGCTCCGCCACATGGGCGAGCCACACTATTACCTCGTTAGTGAAAGCGGCCAGCTTAATACGCTGGTGCATGGATGGGTTTACGAGAATGCGGCCGATCGCGAACAGAAGCGCGCAAAGATGATGCAGGATCCCGACTGGAAGCACTTCCTGGGTGAAAATGCGAAGGCCGGCAACGTGATCGAGCAGTCCAATTGGTTGATGTCGCCCGCTCCATTCTCGCCGAAGATTTCGGCGGCGAAGATCGTGAAGTAATTCGATGCGCGGCAAGGACAACGCCCGTACAGGCGGCGAAATTCTGATCGACCAGTTGTCGGTTCAGGGCGTGCGGCACGCTTTCTGCGTGCCGGGCGAAAGCTATCTTGCCGCGCTCGATGCTTTCTACGGCAGCAACATCGAACTGACAGTATGTCGTCACGAAAGCGCGGCGGCCATCATGGCCGAGGCGGTCGGCAAGGTGACGGGAAAGCCCGGGATTTGTTTCGTCACGCGCGGTCCGGGCGCGACCAATGCCTCGGCCGGCATCCACATTGCGCGTCAGGACTCCTCACCGATGATTGTTTTCGTCGGTCAGGTCGGTCGCGAGATGCGCGAGCGCGAAGCCTTTCAGGAACTCGACTATCGCGCGGTGTTCGGCACGATGGCGAAATGGGCGACCGAAATCGACGACCCATTGCGCATCCCGGAAATCGTTTCGCGTGCATTTCATACGGCGTGCAATGGCCGTCCCGGGCCGGTCGTGATCGCTCTTCCTGAAGACATGCTGCGCGAGCGCGTCTCGGTGCCGGATGCGACGGCCTTCACGCCCGTGGAAATATCGCCCGGCAAGGACGAGATGAACCGGCTGCAGGATTTGCTTGGCCAGGCAAAACGTCCTGTGGCGCTTATCGGCGGTAGCCGGTGGACCGAAGGCGCAAGTGCGGCGCTTATGAAATTTGCCGAACGATTCTCGTTGCCGGTAGCGACGACGTTCAGGCGCGGTCACCTGATTGACGCGACCCATCCTTGTTATGCCGGTGACTTCGGCATCGGGCCGAATCCAAAACTGCTCGCGCGCGTGAAAAGCGCCGACCTTCTGCTGCTGATCGGCGGTCGCTTTGGCGAGATGCCCTCGCAGAGCTACAGCGTGCTGGATATTCCGGAGCCGCAAATCAAGCTGGTGCACGTTCATCCGGGCGCGGAAGAACTCGGCCGGGTCTATCATCCCTATCTAGCGATCAATGCAGCACCGACCGCGTTCTGCTCGGCGTTGCAGGAATTGCAGCCACCCAAGCAAATTGCGTGGCGCGGCGAGTCCGACACCGCGCATGCCGACTATCTGGCCTGGGGCGAGAAGGCGACGCCGGTGCCGGGCAAGGTCAACCTCGGCGAGATCATGGTCTGGCTGCGCGAGAATTTGCCCGCGGACGCAATCGTGACCCAGGGCGCGGGAAATTTTTCAGGCTGGGTCCATCGCTTTTATCGCGTGCGCAAGTTTGGCGGGCTTGTTGGCGCGACGTCAGGCTCGATGGGTTATGGCCTGCCTGCAGCGTTGGCCATGCAGACGCTACATCGCGACCGCATTGTCGTGTGCGTGTCGGGCGACGGTGATTTCCTGATGACCGGGCAGGATTTCGCGACGGCCGTCCAGTACAAGCTGCCCGTGATCGTTCTCGTCGCCGACAACGGTATCTACGGTACCATCCGCATGCATCAGGAACGCGAATATCCCGGCCGTGTGATTGCCACCGATCTGCGCAATCCTGATTTTGCCGGTTATGCACTCGCGTTCGGCGGCTACGGTGCGGTCGTTGAAAAAAGCGCCGATTTTCCGGCTGCATTTGCGGGAGCGCGAGCTTCGGGAAAGCCTTCAATCATCCATCTCAAGGTCGATCCCGAGGCGATCACGCCGACGGCGACACTGACAGGGATAAGGGAGAAGTCGCTCGCCAACGGCGGAAAAAGCTGAGACACGGCCGGGCCGGGCGCTTGCCTAAAAGGCGTGAATCAGCATTCAGTCTCCCATGCCTTATCGCCGCACCGAGAATGTGGCCCGTCGGCTCGCAGAGCGCGAGCAGACGATCCTCGGCGCCGCGCACTCGATCGTCGGGGAAAAAGGCATGGGCGCGGTGCAGATCGCTGCTGTCGCGCAGCGCGCCGACATCGCCGCCGGTACGATCTACCGCTATTTCCCGTCAAAGAACGATCTCGTCGGGGAAGTCATTGCCGCTGCCGCGCTGCGCGAACTCGTCGCAATGCATGCCGCCGGCGATGCGGCGCCGGGACCGCTTTCGGCCGTCGCCGCTTGCGTTGCGACTTTCGCCGCAAGGGCCTTGCATGACAGACGGCTTGCCTGGGCGATCATGGCCGAGCCGATCGACCCCGATATCGACGCGTTGCGGCTGAATTTCCGCCGCGCCATCGCGGCAGAGCTGGAAATGCGCATCAGCACGGCCATTGCCGACGGTCATTTGCCTGAACAGGATGTACGAGTGGCGGCCTTGGCGATGATCGGCGCCTTGCTCGAGGGTTTGCTCGGCCCGCTGGCGCCACAAGCTGAAAATGCCCGCGAAGCCGTCCAGGCAATGACGCTGTTCGCGTTGCGCGCTCTCGGCGTCATCGACGCGCGGGCGAGGGGCCTCGTCGCGCAATGCGAGATGCCCTGAACCTTCTCAATTGAGCGCGGGCAGTTCGTCCAAAGGCAGCGTAACGACCTTCATGCCGCGTTCGCCGGCGTCGTCGTTGACGTGGAATCCCAGCTCGGAGCACATCAGCAGCATGGTGGCGTTTTCGGCCAGGACCTGCCCATGCACGGTCTTGAGGCCCTTTTCACGGGCGTAGGCGATCATGTGCTTCATCATAAGCCAGCCAAGCCCATGGCCCTTCAAATGTGAGCGCACAAGAATGGCAAACTCCGCGCCGTCGTCTTCCGTATCGTCGTGCAGTCGAACAACCCCGAGCATGCGGTTGGTCAATTCCCCGATGGCGATGAAAGCCATGGCGTGCTTCGGATCGTAGTGAATAAGTTTTTCAATCAGCTCGTGCCTGACTTCGCGCATCGGCACGAAAAATCGCAAACGCAGATCTTCCGCGGTTACTTCACTGAGGAAATCCGGATAGAGGGCAGCGTCCTCCGGCTTGAGCGGGCGGATGAGGACCTTTTCTCCATCGCGCAAAGTAACGTGGCGTTCGAGCAAGACGGCCACCGGCTCCCGCGAAGATGGGTTTTAATGCGACATCAACACGGGAACCGTCATCAATTCCAGCAGACCAAGCGTAGCGCCCCCGAGCACAAATTCGCGCAAGCGTGAATGGCCGTAACCGCCCATCACGATCATGTCGGCGGACGAATCCGCCGCATGAGAGAGAATAGTGGAGGGGGTGTCTATGTCCGGTGATGTGATGCGTTTGACGTCCACCTTGAGGCCATGCCGCGCAAGATGTTGGCCGAGGTCGGCGCCCGGTACCTCGTCGCTTTTGCCAGGCTTGTCGGAGATGATCACCACCTCGACCTGCTTTGCCTTTTTCAACAGCGGCAAGGAGTCGGCGACGGCGCGCGTCGCGGCGCGTCCTCCGTCCCAGCAGATCATCACGCGGTCAAGTTTCGCGCCGCCTTTCTGGATGAAAGGCACAAAAATCACCGGACGGCCGAACTCGAACAAAACGCCTTCGTCGACCACTTCGTCGGCCGACGATTTTTGCCGATCAGGCTGGCCAACAATGATTAAATCGAAACGCCGTCCGATGCGTCCGATCTGATCGGCCGCGCCGGCGAGGCTTGCATTGATCGTCCGTGTCTCGTTCGAAATTCCTGCCCGCTTTGCCGCCTGTTCGAAGCGGGCCATTGCCGCTCGTGCCTTTTTGTCCGAACTCGCGTCGCTGTCCTTCAATGATTTCCGGCGGAATCCCGCCCATGACGGTGCCGGGAATGATGGGATCGTAGGAGACCGCGACGGCGAGGAGATGAGCTTCGAAGATTTCCGCCATCGAGACGGCATAATCAACGGTGGGGTCGTTCGAGCCTAAGCCCAGATTGACGACGATATCCTTGATCATGGTGCAACACTCCGAACCGAGCGATTAAATCGTTTTGTGATCCTATCCGTCGTTCCCCTCGCGGCATTGACCAAGGTCAAGCGCCAATCGTCCCCACATTGCGGCGCAAGCTACTTTTTGTTCCCGTCGGGACCGAACTGTTTGAGATAGGCCCACAGGTCTCCGGCTTCTTTTTCGTTTTTGATGCCGGGGAAAATCATCTTGGTGTTGGGAATTTTGGCGCGTGGATCCTTGATGTATTCCTTGAAGGTTGCCTCATCCCAAGTGATGCCGGAATTCTTGTTGGCGTCGGAGTAGCTGTACTCGGGAATCGAGCCGGAATGACGACCGTCGAGCCCGTTGAGCACGGGGCCGACCTTGTTTTTCGCCCCTTCACCGACTGAATGGCAGGGGAGGCACTTTTTGAATGAATTTTCGCCGGCGGCCACATCTTGTGCCCGGGCACCCGCAGTCAGCGTCGACATGCTCAAAGCCACGGCAAATATCAATTTCATTACTGTGCTCCCGTTTTTCGTCCAACGTCGCCCGCGCGGCTCAGGCCTCTCAGCCCGGCCTGTTTCCACTGGGTTTTGCCAGCCCTATGTGCAAGTCGTCAAATGGCTGTATCGTGACAACGCATGATCTCATGCGCACTGTAGACGCGGATAGCTGGGAGTTTCGAGAATGTCCCTGCGGATGCCGGAGCCTGATGCCGCAATCCTGGGTCGTCGTGAGCGCATAGTCGCCACGTTGCGAACAATCGTTCCCGGCGAAGGCGTGATCGCGACCGAACGCGAGATGCGTCCGTACGAAAGCGACGGCCTCACCGCTTACCGGCAGCTGCCCATGGTGGTCGTATTGCCGGAAACCACGGAACAGGTTGCCCAAATCCTGCGCTATTGCCACGCCGAGGGTATCAAGGTCGTACCCCGCGGGGCCGGGACGTCGCTGTCAGGGGGCGCGTTGCCGCTCGCCGATGGCGTTTTGCTGGGTATGGCGAAGTTCAATCGAATCCTTGAAGTCGATTTCGAAAATCGCGTTGCAGTTGTCGAACCCGGTGTAACCAACCTTGCGGTCAGCAATGCGGTTGCGTACGCGGGATTCTACTACGCACCGGATCCATCCTCGCAGATTGCCTGCACGATCGGCGGCAACGTCGCGGAAAATTCCGGCGGTGTGCATTGTCTGAAATACGGCATGACCACCAATAACGTGCTCGGCTGCGAGATCGTGCTCATGACCGGCGAAGTCCTGCGCCTTGGCGGGAAACACCTCGATGCATCGGGCTACGATCTGCTGGGGCTTATCAACGGTTCGGAAGGCCTCCTCGGCGTGCTCACCGAGGTGACGGTCCGTATCCTCAAAAAACCGGAAACCGCGCGGGCGATGCTCATCGGCTTTCCATCGTCGGAAGATGCCGGCGAATGCGTATCACGCATCATCGGTTCGGGAATCATCCCTGGCGGGATGGAAATCATGGACGGTCCGGCGATTGCGGCCGTTGAGGAATTCGTCCATGCCGGCTATCCGCTCGACGTCGAAGCGCTGCTCATCGTCGAACTCGACGGGCCTCCGGCGGAAGTCGACCATCTGATCGAGCGCGTCGAAAAAGTCGCGCGCGAGTGTCGTTCGGCTTCGTGCAAAGCCTCGCGTTCGGAACAGGAAAGGCTGCTGTTCTGGGCCGGCCGAAAGGCGGCATTTCCGGCCGTCGGACGGATCTCACCGGATTATTACTGCATGGACGGAACGATCCCGCGTGCCCAACTGCCCGTCGTGCTCAAGCGGATGAAGGAGATGTCCGCGAAATACGGGTTGCGGGTTGCAAACGTATTTCACGCCGGCGACGGCAATCTGCATCCTCTCATTCTTTACGATGCGAACCAGCCTGGTGAACTCGAGAAGACCGAGAAATTCGGCGCCGAAATTCTGAAACTGTGCGTGGAGGTCGGCGGTGTTCTCACTGGCGAACACGGCGTCGGTGTCGAGAAACGCGATCTGATGTACACGATGTTCTCCGAAACCGATCTCAACCAGCAGCAGCGCGTGAAATGCGCCTTCGATGGCAAAGGGCTGCTCAACCCCGGCAAGGTTTTCCCGCAGTTGCATCGCTGCGCTGAACTCGGCCGTCTGCATGTTCATGCCGGGAAATTGCCATTCCCGGATATCCCGAGGTTCTAGGAATGCGTTTCGGTTTGTTCTGTTCGCCGAAGGCGGACCGGCCCGGATTTGGCCCGGAAACCGGCCAGGGCTTTTTTGAGTTCCTCGATTTCAATGTCGAAGCCGAAGCGCTCGGCTTTCATTCGAGTTTCTCGGTTGAACACCATTTCAGCGGCTGGAATCAGGTTTCCGCGACCTTGATGCTGCTGGCCGCTTTGGCTATGCGCACGAAGACGCTTCGTCTCGGTACGGCCGTCATCGTGCCGCCGTGGCACAACCCGGTGCTGCTCGCCGAGGAAGCGGCAACGCTTGATCTTCTTTCGAAGGGCCGGCTCGATCTCGGCATCGGCAAGGGATATCGCCACAGCGAGTTCAAAGGATTTCAGATCGCGCCCGAAGAAGCCGAAGCGCGTTTCGAGGAAGCCCTCGAAGTCATGAGGCGAGGCTGGACGACGCGGCAGCGCTTCTCGCACAAGGGTCGCTTTTGGCATTTCGAGGACATTGTCATCGAGCCGCCCCCGGCGCAGACCCCGCATCCGCCGCTTTGGGTGGCGGCCGGCAATCCGCATTCGATCAAGCGAGCGGCAGCGCGTGGGTTCAACCTCATCCTCGATCAATATGCTTCGCCCGCGACGCTCGGCGAACGCATTGCGATCTACAAGGCCGAGCGCGAAGCAAACGGGCTTGGGTTCGATCCGATGCAGGTGGCGGTCGCGCGACAGCTTTATGTGGCAAAGGACGCGGCCGACAAGGAAGCCGCGTTGGTGCGCCAGGCCGAATACACCAAGCGGACTGTTGATGTCTCTCGCGATCCTTCGGCGAAGGCGGGATCTCACGTGCTCGCTTACGCAGACAAGAAAGGGGCGACTGAAGAAAACGCTCTTTACGGAACGCCCGATGAAATCGCGGGCATGATCGAAGCGCTACAGGAGGCCGGCGTAGCCTACGTGCTGCTCACGATTGCCGGCGGGGTCGATCAACTACGCTACTTCGCGCGGGACGTCATGCCCGCATTCACGCTTGACGTTACCGCCCGTGCGGCTGAATGACGTTTTTGCAGCATGGCTGACACGCTCAAACCCCGCGACGGCAAGGAAGTCGAAGACGTCGTGCGCTGGGCGCTCGACAACGACAAGCCACTCGAACTCGCCGGGCGTGGCACCAAGTACGGTATCGGCCGCCCCAGCCAGACGGACCTGACCCTCGATCTTTCGGGTCTCTCTGCCGTCACGCTTTACGAGCCCGCCGAACTGGTGCTTTCGGCACGCGCCGGAACACCGATCTCCGAGATCGAAGTGTTATTGGACAAGCACAACCAGGAACTGGCTTTTGAGCCGATCGACTACGGCCCACTGCTCGGTGCGGAGGCAAACAATGGTACGATTGGCGGCGCAATCGCCGCCAACCTGTCCGGTCCGCGACGCATAAAATCCGGTGCTGCCCGCGATCATTTCCTCGGCGTCACCGCCGTCACCGGCCGTGGTGAAACGATCAAGTCCGGTGGTCGCGTCGTGAAGAATGTCACCGGCTATGACCTCTGCAAACTGCTGGCCGGATCGTGGGGTACGCTCGGCGCCATGACCGACATCACGATCAAGGTGTTGCCGAAGGCGGAAACCGAAGTGACCGTGCTGATCGAAGGTCTCGACGACGCAACCGCCTGCAGGGCCATGACGGTGGCAATGGGCTCGGCATACGACGTCTCGGGCGCCGCGCACCTGCCTGACCATATCGCGCCCTGGTTCGACAACGTGCCCGAATCCGCCGCATCCACTTTGCTGCGCCTGGAAGGTTTTGCCCCTTCGGTAACCCATCGCAGGGAGACGTTGGCCGCGCATATGAAAGGCTTCGGACCGGTCACGCTGCTTGACGAAAGAAAATCGCGCGATTTGTGGCGCAGTATCCGCAACGTCAAACCCTTTGCCGCCGAGGCGGTCCGTACACGGCCGCTTTGGCGCATTTCCGTGCCGCCGAGCCGCGGCCATGAAATCGCGGGCGCGATCACGCCAGCTGCGCAGATGTTCTACGACTGGGCCGGCGGCCTCATCTGGGTGGCGATGCCGCTCGAGAATGAACCCGACGCGCCGGCAATTCGCCGCGCCGTCGCCGCCGTCGGAGGGCACGCGACATTGGTTCGCGCCCCGGCCGCCGTTCGAGCAAGCGTCGACGTGTTCGCGCCCGAGAATCCGGCCATGGGCGCTTTGACCAAGCGCGTGAAGGAAAGCTTTGATCCGAAGGGCCTACTCAATCCGGGCCGCATGTGGGCGGGTGTCTGACGATGCAAACCACGTTCACTCTGGCACAGCTACAGGACCCGCAATTCGCATCCTCCGAGAAGATCCTGCGCGCCTGCGTGCACTGCGGATTTTGTACGGCGACCTGTCCGACTTACGTTCTGCTCGGCGATGAACTCAATTCTCCCCGCGGTCGAATTTATCTGATCAAGGATATGCTCGAGCAGGACCAGCCGGCGACGCGCGAGGTGGTCAAACACATCGATCGTTGTCTCTCATGCCTTGCATGCATGACCACGTGTCCATCCGGCGTGCATTACATGCATCTGGTCGATCATGCGCGCGACTATATCGAGCAGACCTACAAGCGCCCGATGAGTGATCGTCTGTTGCGTGGCCTGCTCGCGCGCGTGCTCGTTGACCTCGGATTGTTCCGGCTCGCCATCGTGCTTGGACTGATCGCGCGCCCGCTGGCACCCGTGTTCGATGTGCTGGGTCTGCGCAGGCTGGGGGCATTGCTGCGCCTGACACCGCGCCGCAAACCGGCACCGCCGGTCGATCGCATCGGCAAAGTCTATTCGCCGGAGGGCAGGCGGCTCGGCCGGGTCGCGCTTTTGTCCGGCTGCATCAATCCGGTCCTTGCGCCATCGACCATTGAGGCGACGATCCGACTGCTCAATCGCCAGGGCATCGAGGTGGTTATCGCGGCCGGTGAAGGATGCTGCGGGTCGCTCGTCCATCACATGGGGCGCGAGGACGAAGCGTTGTCACAGGCTCGCAATAATATTGATGCATGGACCCGAGAGATCGAAGGGGCGGGCCTTGATGCCATCCTGGTCACCGTTTCCGGGTGTGGCACAACCATCAAGGACTACGGGTTCATGCTACGCAACGATCCGGCCTATGCGGCCAAGGCGGCGCGCGTTTCGTCGCGCGCGCGCGACGTCAGCGAGTACCTCGTGACCCTCAAGCTGCAGGATGCGCGCGCCCCGGTGCCGCTCACGATCGCCTATCACGCTGCCTGCTCGCTGCAGCATGGGCAAAAGGTTCTGCGTGAACCGAAAGATTTGCTGAGCGGGGCCGGTTTCGTGGTGAAGGACGTGCCGGAAGGCCACCTATGTTGTGGCTCGGCCGGCACCTACAACATCATGCAACCGGCGCTTTCGGATCAGTTGCGTGCGCGCAAACTCGCCAATATCAAAAGGCTCAAGCCGGATGTAATTGCGGCCGGCAATATCGGCTGCATCACGCAACTCGCGATCGGCACCGATGTGCCGATCGTGCATACGGTCGAATTGCTCGACTGGGCGACCGGTGGCCCGACGCCTGAACCGCTCGCCGAACTTGCTCAGCGCAAGTCTTCGGCAGCCTGAAATCTACTGGCCTGCTGGGTTGAAGCGAATGGAGAAGAACATGGCAAAGAAGCGCAAGAAGGCAAAAGTGAAGACGAAGAAAGCGAAGCGAGGTAAGCGAGCCGCACCGGCACGCAGGAAGAAGAGCGCGAAGAAGGTCGCGAAAAAGGTAAGAGCGAAAGCAAGAAAGAGAACAAAAGCGCCGGTGAAGAAGGCCGAGGTCGTGCCGTCCCAACCGAGTGAGCCGGCTGCGATCGCGCCGTCACCGCAGGCGTCTTTTGGCGGCCTGTTCGGCCACGACAAGACCGAAGATCAGTAGCCGACATCGAAGACATGGCAGGCCGTTACCGCCCTGGGGTGCGCGCTCGGTGCGCCTTCGGGTGGTGCGGCCCGATTGCATCGACCGGAGGGGCCTAATAGCATGCGTTCATCAGACGCATGGCCCTTAAGGGTCGGAACTATTTCGGATTTTACAAACAAAACATAAGGGAGGCCGCAATGTCGGCGACTTACAAAATTCTGATCATGGGCGCGTCCTACGGCTCGCTGCTCGCTTCCAAGATTCTCTTCGGCGGCCATTCGGTGCATCTGGTCTGCCTGCCGGCGGAAGCGGACTTGATCAACGCCGAAGGCTTCCGCGTCCGCCTGCCGGTCAAAGGCCGCAAGGAGCAGGTCGAAATCGACTCGCGCAAATTGCCGGGCAAGGTCAGCGCCGGCGGAGCCGCTGGGGTAAATCCCAAGGACTACGATCTTGTCGGTCTGGCGATGCAGGAGCCGCAATATCGTTCACCAGGCGTGCGCGAACTGCTTGACGCGGTGGCAAAATCAAAAGTGCCGTGCATGTCGATCATGAACATGCCGCCGCTTCCCTATGTGAAGCGTATTCCGGGACTGAACTACGATGCGCTCAAGCCCGCGTATACCGATCCGACGGTGTGGGACAACTTTGATCCTGGTCTGCTGACCTTGTGCAGTCCCGATCCGCAGGCGATCCGCCCGCCCGACGAGAAGGTCAACGTGTTGCAGGTCACGCTGCCGACCAATTTCAAGGTCGCCAAGTTCGACAACGACATGTACACGGGCATTTTGCGCCAGCTTGAAAAAGATATCGATGCCGTGCGCTTCGACACACCCGAGGGCAAAATTGAATTACCGGTGAAGTTGCGCGTGCACGATTCGATTTTCGTGCCGCTCGCCAAATGGTCGATGCTGTTGGCCGGCAACTATCGCTGCATCACCAAAGACGGCATGCGGACCGCGCAGGAAGCCGTGCATTCGAACATCGAGGAATCCCGCTCGGTCTATAATTTTGTCTTCGATCTCTGCGTGAAGCTCGGGGCTTCGCCAAGCGATCTCGTGCCGTTCGAAAAATACGCCGCCGCGGCGCAAAGCCTAACGCGTCCTGCCTCCGCCGCGCGCGCATTGCAAAACGGGGCGCAGTACATCGAACGGGCCGACAAGCTGGTGCAGCTGATTGCAAAGCAGAAGGGCTTGAGCAACCCGGTCATCGACGGGATCGTCGCGCTCGTCGACTCGCGGCTTGAAGCAAACCGAAAAAAGGCGGCGGCGGCCTAGACGAAGGCCCTGCGAATTGTCGGCTGACCGCCCGCCAAGATGTGGAAAACTACCTTGGCGGGAAGTGCGGTGGGGACTCTTGCGCGGGTTTGCCGACGGTATTTGTGACATTCACGCAACAGCCCCGATCTTTCTGACGGTAGAACTGCGAAACGCCTAAAAAGGCGGCAGTTGCCGCCGTTTTTCGCTTGCCGCAACGTGATGTCGCGGGTCTAAATTTCCCCGTAACGCACGTCAAACCGCGTAAGGGTCGGCTTAAGTCGGGGACTTTTACGGCTCTGTGGCGGGCAAAAGGGGATCGGCTGGAACCCTCAGGCCGGTCGAATACAAAGGGGCAGATTCAATGAAGAAAGTTGTGTTGTCGCTCGCTGCAGTGCTCGCGGTTTCGGCCGCTGCACCAGCAATCGCGGCTGATATGCCGGCGAAAGCGCCCAAGGTGGCTCCGGCTCCACCGCCGAGCCCATGGGACATCGCGTTCGGCGCCGCGATCATGAACGATTACATCTTCCGCGGCGTGACCCAGTCGGGGCACAGGCCGTCGGTCGCGGCCTATTTCGAGCCGCGCTACAACATCAACGCGAACTGGCAACTCTACGCCGGCATCTCCGGTGAGAGCATCAAGTTCGCCAACAACGCGGCCGCGGAAATCGACTTCTACGGCGGTGTCCGTTCGACGTGGGGTCCGGTCGTGTTCGATGTGGGCTACTGGTACTACTACTATCCGGGCGGCAAGTGCTACGGGACCGGCCCGACGCAAAGCTTCGATCCGGGCTGCGATCCAAACTTTATCTTCCCCAACGGGAACGCGGCGAAATCAGTCGCCAGCTTCTATGAGGTCTATGGAAAGATCACCTACACATGGACCGACTGGGCGTTTGGCGCGAACTTCTATTACTCGCCGAACTTCCTGAACACTGGCGCTTCCGGTGAATATCTCTCGGGCACCATCAAGTTCACCGCACCCGAGAAAATGGCACTCGGCCCGTTGGGCTGGTACGTGTCCGGTGAGTTCGGCCGTCAGTGGCTCGGCACCAGCGATGCCTTCTACGGCACTTACAGCAGTGCGTTTGCTACCGGCATTTACCCCAACGGTATCCCTTATTCGGACTACAACACCTGGAACGTCGGTCTCGGCTTCACCTGGAAGGTGTTCACCCTCGACCTGCGATACTACGACACGAACTTGAACAAGGGTGACTGCAACGCCTTCACCAGCGATCCGACAGCGTCTGGCCCATCGTTCGGTAACGTTACGCCGATCAATACCAGCGGCATCGGTTCCAACTGGTGCAGTGCTGCCTTCGTCGCCAAGCTGTCGGCAGACCTGACACTTGGCAGCCTGAAGTAACTAACGCCTAAGTCTGTCCCGGAAAGGGCGGCGACCGTGCTCGGTTCGCCGCCCTTTCTCTTTTGTCCGCTCTGATTGCGCTACTTGGCGGGCGCCAGATTTGTCTCCCGCACCACAAAGTGATCGCCTTCGCGAGTGAATGCGAGGCGGCGCTGATGGAACGCCGCGAGTGTCGAGCGGTGGCCGATCGACACGATTGTCGCGCGGGGAAGCGCTCGCTGCAGCAATTGATAGAGTGCCGCTTCGGCCGGTTCATCGAGCGATGCGGTGGCCTCATCGAGGAAGAGGAAGTCCGGCTCGGATAGAAGCGCGCGGGCGATGCCTAACCGTTGTTGCTCGCCGAGTGATAACATTCTGTTCCAGTGCGCTTCTTCGTCGATTCGGTCGGCGAGTGCAGGCAGGCCGACGGCGCTGATCAGCCCCGCGATTTTGCCCTCGTCATAGTTTTCCCGTCCGGCGGGATAGGCAACCGCCGCCGCAAGCGGTGCAATCGGGAAATACGGCCGCTGCGGCAGGATCATCACGCGCGCATTCTTCGGCACGGTGATCGTGCCCGAGCCAAAGGGCCAGACGCCCGCCAAGGCGCGAAACAGCGTGGATTTGCCCGAGCCGGAAGGCCCGCTCACCAGCACCTGTTCTCCAAGCTTTATCGACACCTTGCTGGCGCTGACCAATGGCGTGCCCTGCGGCAAGCGCACGACGAGATCCGAAATGCTTACGGCGGGCGCCTCACCGGGAGCCAGCGTGATAACGGGGGGCGTGGTGGCGGCTTCCCTGGCGGCGGTGATGGAATGATCGAAACCGGCCAGACGTTCGATCACCGCGCGCCATTCGGCGAGACTGCGATAGATATTCACGAACACCGATAGGGCGTCCTGCACCTGGCCAAAGGCGTTTGCCGTCTGCATCAATCCGCCGAGCTGCACCGCGCCGGCAAAATAGGCCGGGCTCACCATGATGTAGGGAAACACGACGGCAGCTTGGCGATATCCAGCTGTGAGAAAGGTGAGCTTCTTCTGCCGCGACATGATCGCCATCCAGTTGGCGACCACATTGCTAAAGCGCTGAAGCAGTCCGGCGCTCTCGGCGCGCTCTCCGTTCAGCAGCGCGATCTGCTCCGAGTTCTCGCGCACGCGCACCAGGTTGAAACGAAAATCCGCCTCGTATCGCTGCTGCTGGAAGTTTAGCGCGATCAAAGGCCGGCCGATGAGGTGTGTAAAAATCGTTCCTGCAACTGCATAGACCAGCGCGGCCCACAGCAGATAGCCGGGGATGTCGTATTTGATCCCGAAGGCATGGAGCGGAGCGGCGGCGGACAGATTCCACAGGATCACGGCAAACGAGCCGAGCGTGACAACCGCATTCAGTAGGTTCAAACCGATCGGAAGAATTCCGGCGTCGATAAATTGCCTGACGTCTTCGGCGATGCGTTGGTCGGGATTGTCGGCAGCATCGCCGAGCAATTGCATGCGGTAGTGGTTGGCGCCTGCAAGCCAACGATCGAGATAGGTCTCCGTCAGCCAGCGCCGCCAGCGAATCTGCAGCCATTGATTGAGATAGAGCTGATAGACCGCGAGCAGGATAAACGCTGTGGCAAGGACGCAGAAATAACCAAGCTGATAGACGAAAGCGTCCCAATCTTTATCCTGAAGCGCGTTGTAGAAAGCGTTGTTCCACGAGTTCAGAAGGACGTTCAGTCCAACGATTGAAAGCTCGATGGCGACCACCGCGGCGAGCAGGATGCGCCCGGCCCAGCGGTCTTCGGAATAGAAATACGGGCTGGCAATTCGCCACACGATGGCGAGCGTCGAAAACATGCCTCTCACGGGAGGTCTCCTGTTGGGCAGAAAACGGATGTCCTGGCCGACACTATCTACTGGCTAGGAGCCGTGTTGGACGATCAATTTATCGCGGATTCCCGCATAAAAAGGGCTTATCAAGGGCGCGCCGTTGGGTACGCGCAAACGCGTGCTTTCCCTGCCCAATGTTGCGTCCCGTCGCCGCACCTCGTACGATTACTTGAGATTGCCTGATCGGCTAATAATAAAGCTGGATCAGCAAACGGGTTATGGAATAAGACCCGGCAATAACTGTTCAAAAGAATAATCAATCCAAGGGAGGGTGATTGAAATGAGCCAAAACAAGAATTCGTCGACAGCGACGCGCCGCAAGTTTCTGACCAGCGCGGCCGTGGCAGGCGCAGCCGTGGCGGCGCCCAATGTCGTGAGTGCGCAAGGTCCGATTGCCATGCGCTTCCAAAGCACGTGGCCGTCGAAGGATATCTTCCACGAATACGCGACCGACTTCGGCAAGCGGGTCAATGATATGACCGGCGGCGACCTCAAAATCGAGGTGCTTCCTGCCGGCGCGGTTGTCCCTGCGTTCGGCTTGCTCGACGCCGTATCGAAAGGCGTGCTCGATGGTGGTCACGGCGTGCTCGTGTATCACTACGGCAAGAACACCGCGCTCGCGCTGTGGGGCTCCGGTCCCGGCTACGGGATGGACGCCAATATGCTGCTCGCCTGGCACAAGTACGGCGGTGGCAAGGCGCTTCTCGAAAAGATTTATACGACCATCGGCGCCGACGTCGTGTCGTTCCCGTATGCGCCGCTGTACTCGCAGCCGCTCGGCTGGTTCAAGAAGCCCATGCAGAACGTCGATGACTTCAAGGGCCTGAAATACCGTACCGTCGGCATTTCAATTGACCTGTTCACGGCCATGGGCGCTGCAGTGAACGCGCTTCCAGGCGGTGAAATCGTCGCGGCAATCGACCGCGGCCTGCTCGACGCAGCTGAGTTCAACAATGCGTCGTCCGACCGTGCGCTCGGCTTTGCCGACGTCTCCAAAATCTGCATGCTGCAGAGCTTCCATCAGAACGCCGAGCAGCTTGAGATCAGCTTCAACAAGACGAAGTTCAAGGCGTTGCCGCCGAAGCTCCAGGCGATCATCGAAGGCGCCGTCGAAGCCTGCTCTCAGGACATGCAGTGGAAGGCAATCGACCGCAACTCGCAGGACTACATCACCCTGCAGACTCAGGACAAAGTTAAGTTCTACAAGACGCCTGATTCGATCCTGAAGCGTCAACTCGAGCTGTATGACGAGATTACCAAGAAGTACATCGCGTCGAATCCGCTCTTCAAGGAAATCATCGAATCCCAAGTCGCGTTCGCCAAGCGTGCAACGCAATGGGAAAACGACTACATCACAAATCGGAAGATGGCGTACGACTACTACTTTGGGCCGAACGCAAAAGCGCCGATCTGACGACACACTGACACGGCAAAGCACCATTCCGCGACAGTGGAATGGTGCTTTGTTCTTGCAAACCCACCGGACGGGGCGGCACTGAATATGAACGTCCAAAGCGTTCTTCACACGATCGACGGCATCAGTACCTGGGTCGGCAAAGCCGCCTCGTGGCTCATCATGCTGCTGATGGCTGTGGTCTGTATTGAAGTCTTCAAGCGCTACATCCTGAATGCGCCGACTGCATGGATCTTCGACGCCGACAACATGATGTACGGCTCACTGTTCATGCTGTGCGGCGCATATACCCTGGCGCAAAACGCCCATGTGCGCGGCGACTTTCTCTACAGTTCGATGCGGCCGCGAACTCAGGCCACGCTCGATCTTGTGCTCTATATTGTGTTCTTTATCCCCGGCATCGCCGCGCTGATCTACGCCGGCGCCGACTATGCGGCGGATTCCTGGCGCATTGCCGAACATTCCAATGTCACCTCCGACGGCCCGCCGGTCTATCACTTCAAAACCGTCATCCCGATCGCGGGCGCGCTGGTGATGCTGCAAGGCATCGCCGAAATCATACGAGCGGTGGTCTGCTTGAAAACCGGCGAATGGCCAAGCCGCCTGCACGATGTTGCCGAGATCGATGTGATCGAAGAGCAGCTGGCTCACAGCGAATACGTCGACGAGGAATCTCGCAAGATTGCCATTGAGCGCGCCAAGGAGATCGACGAAGTCGCACGGCAGCGCGGCATGGGTGGGGACCTCAACACATGAGCGACCCAGCACTCGGGCTCTTGATGCTCGGCCTCATCGTGGTCGTAATCATGATGGGGTTCCCGACGGCCTTCACTCTGATGGGCCTGGGAATGTTCTTCGGCTTCATCGCGTTCTACGACCCGACGCATTTGTTCACCGAGAACAAGGTTTTTGAGCTGATGGTCCAGCGCACCTACGGTGCGATGACCAACGACGTCCTCATATCCATCCCGTTATTCGTCTTGATGGGGTACGTGATGGAACGTGGTGCGCTGGTCGACAAGATGTTCTATTCGATCCAACTCGCGTTTCGCAAAGTGCCAGCCTCGCTTGCCGTCGCGACTCTGATCGTGTGTACCTTCTGGGGCATTGCGAGCGGCCTTGTAGGCGCGGTGGTGGTGCTAATGGGCGTCATCGCGTTCAACCCGATGCTCAAGGCGGGATACGATGTGAAGCTCGCGTCCGGGGTTATCACCGCCGGCGGAACGCTCGGCATTCTTATTCCGCCATCGGTCATGATCATCGTGTACGCCGCCGTGGCCGGACAGTCGGTGGTGAAGCTTTACGCAGCCGCGATGTTTCCGGGCTTCTTTCTGTCCTTCCTCTATCTCGTCTACATCATCGCCTGGGCGATGATTAATCCGAAGATCGCTCCGCCCCTCCCGGAGGAGCAACAACGCGTTCCGGTGCCCGACTGGATGCGCAAGTTGCAGGCCACCTATGGGAACAATCCCCTGGTCGCTTTGCTGAAGGCGCTTGGGTCACCATCGCAGGCGACTTCGATCGAAACCGGCAAGGGGCCGGTCACCTATTGGACGCTTGTTGTAAATCTGGTCGCCGCGCTCGTGCCGTTCATGCTGGTTGGCGGCACGCTGTGGTTGACCTGGTGGTATGTCGTCATTCACCAGCAGGCGGCACCAGAAGTGGCGGTGCAGGGCCTGCAGCAACTGGGTACGCCCGGCCTTGCCAAGGGGCCTGCGACGGCAGCCGAACTAGGGCCGCCCCAGGGCTTCTACATGTGGTTTGGGATCATCGCGGTGATCTGCGCACTGTGGCAGCTTCGCTACTACTGGCGGCTCGATTTCGATCGGCTCGAAGTCATCAAGCTGCTTTCGACGTCGATCATGCCGCTCGGCATTCTCACCGTCGTCGTGCTTGCCGTCATCCTGTTCGGCATCACGACCGCGACAGAATCGGCGGGCGTAGGCGCGGCGGGCGCCTTCTTGCTGGCAATTCAGGCGCGCACGCTCAACTGGAAACGCACCAAGGAAGCCGTATTTCTCACGGCCAAGACGACCGCCATGGTGTGCTGGCTGTTCGTCGGTTCGGCATTGTTCTCGGGTGTTTTCGCGATCCTCGGCGGCCAGGCGCTGGTTGAGCAATGGGTGCTCTCGCTCAACATGACGCCGATACAGTTCATGATCCTGTCGCAGGCGATCATTTTCGTTCTTGGCTGGCCGCTGGAATGGACGGAGATCATCGTCATCTTCGTTCCGATCTTCCTGCCCCTGCTCAAGCACTTCAACATCGATCCCATCTTGTGGGGGACGTTGGTGTTTGTGAACCTGCAA
Organism: uncultured Alphaproteobacteria bacterium; assembly: GCA_963707615.1. Lineage (GTDB taxonomy): Bacteria > Pseudomonadota > Alphaproteobacteria > Rhizobiales > Xanthobacteraceae > Pseudolabrys. The sequence goes on along the minus strand of CAVPQT010000003.1, from coordinate 792,964 downwards.
GCGGCCTTCCTGTCGCCACCTGTCGCCATGTCCGCGTTCTACCTCAAGGGCGTCGCACCCAAGCACGTCACGCTCAACCAGATCTTCAGCGGCATGATGCCGTACATGCTGATCGTCATCCTCTGCATGGTCATCATGTATTTCTGGCCGGGCATGACTTTGTGGCTGCCCAACTACCTCTACGGCAACTGAAACAGGAACTCGTCGCATTGGCCGACAGAGATTTATCAGCGCTGACCGCCGCGCAAACCGCGGCTGCGATTGCGAGCGGCGCGTTTTCTTCCGAGGAAGTGACGCGTGCCTGCCTCGACCGGATCGAGGCGGCCGAGGACATCGTCAAGGCATTCGCGCATTTGGACCCCGAATTCGCGCTGACGCAGGCGCGTGAGAGCGATCACTGGCGCAGGAGCGGGCGGCCGATCGGTCCGCTGCACGGCGTGCCGGTGGCGGTCAAGGACATCATTGAAACGGCCGACTGGCCAACCGAGTGTGGTTCGCCTCTGCTCGCCGGTCGCCGGCCGCGCAACGATGCGACCGTGGTTTCAAAATTGCGTGCGGCGGGGGCCGTGATTGTCGGCAAGACGGTGACGACCGAGTTTGCCTATTTCAGTCCGGGCAAGACGCGCAACCCGCACGACCCAAAACGCACGCCTGGTGGTTCATCATCAGGGTCGGCGGCGGCGGTGGCGGCGGGAATGGTGCCGCTCGCGCTCGGTTCGCAAACCAACGGCTCGATCATTCGTCCAGGCTCGTTTTGCGGTGTATTTGCGATGAAGCCGAGCCACGGCCTCGTTTCGCGGGCCGGCGTGCTGCCGCTGTCGCGAACCCTCGACCACATCGGTCCCTTCGCACGCTCGCTTGAAGACATCGCTCTGGCGCTCGACGTCATTGCCGGCTTCGACGTTGATGATCCGGACACCCGGCCGCTGGCGGCAAGAAATTTCCAGAAAACCACGATGGAGGAATTCGGCCTCGATCCCAGGCTTGCGTTCGTCAAGACCCCGATGTGGGACAAGGCCGATGCCGATACGCGCGAAGCCTTCGAGGACCTTGCAAAAGAACTCGGCGAGGTCTGCTTCAGTTATGACTTGCCGGCGCACTATGCGTCCGCCTGGGCCTCGCATCGCGCGATCATGGCGACCGAGATGGCGCACAATCTGGGCAAGCTGACCGATCAGGGCGGCGACAAGGTCAGCAAGCAGTTTCGTGAGCTGATGGCGGACGGTCGCAAGGTGACCGCCACCGACTATCTTGCGGCAGTTGCCGAAGGCCGGGCCATGCGAACGGCCATCGAGGAATTGTTTCAGCAGCAATGCACGGCGATCATCACGCCCGCAGCGCGCGGTGTCGCGCCAAAGGGCGAAGCGACCGGCGATCCCGTGTTTTGCACATTCTGGACCTTGCTCGGCTTGCCCGCCATTACGCTGCCGCTTTTAACCGGCGAGGATGACATGCCGCTTGGCGTCCAACTTGTTGGCGCGCCCGGCGATGACGCTCGCCTGCTGCGCACGGCGCAGTGGCTAGTAACCAAGCTTGTTGGAGCATGATGACGCGCGATATCCTTGTGCGTGGCGTGGCTGCCATCGTTCTGTCGTTTCTGGGTTATGGCGCGGCCGCGGCGGCCGACCAGTTTCCATTCGACCAGGAGTTCTTGCTCGACGCGGCTCCGATGCGGCCGGGAAAACGCATGCCGATCCTGCTGGTTGAGCCAAACGGCAGTGCCAAGATCGACCTCTGGTGCAAGTCCGTGCCCGCGCGCGTGGAAATCTCCGACATGACCATGAAGATCGAGCTCGGCCCGTTGCCGGAAGGATTGCCGGAAATGCTGAGTGCGGGGCAGTGCACGCCAGAACGCATGCAGGCGGATCAGGAACTGCTTACGGTGCTCGCACAGGTTACCGGCTGGCAACGCCAGAACGAGGGCATTATTCTTCTCGGGCCGAGCACGCTGAAATTCCGTCCCAGCGATCACTAGCGAGACACCATGGCAGCAAATCCGCGCATCGCCTTGATCGGTGGCGGGATCGGCGGACTTGCCGCTGCCATTGCCTTGCGCCAGCGCGGCTTTGAGCCGGTGGTTTTCGAGCAGGCTGACAGGCTCAAGGAAGTCGGCGCCGGAATTCAGATTACGCCCAATTCAACACGGATCCTGCGCGCTCTCGGCCTCGAAGATGCGGTTCGCAAGCGCGGCTTCGAGCCTGGCTACATGCTGACGCGCGACATGATCACCGGTGAGGTCCTGTTCCGAACCAAGGCCAAAGGCGCGATGGCCGAACGTTTCGGCGCCGGCTGGTTTCAGATCCATCGCGCCGACTTGCTCGACATCCTCACCGACGCGCTGGGCGGTGCCGATATCCGCCTGAACGCGCCCTGCGTTGCAGTCGAGCCCATGGACAATGGCGCGGCCGTCGAGGTCGTCGGCCGCCAATGCGAACCATTTGATGTCGTTGTCGGATGCGATGGCATTCGTTCGCTGGTGCGTGCCACTCTTCATGGCGAGCAAAGTGTGCGTTTCACCGGCAACATGTGTTGGCGTGCACTTGTCCCGATCAAAACGCTACCGGACAATCATCTCGAGCCCGTCATGAACTACTGGATGGGCCGACGCGGCCATGTGGTGGCGTATTTCGTCCGCGGCGGTACCCTGATCAATCTTGTGGTGGTCACGGAAACCGATCAATGGGTTGAGGAGTCATGGTCCGTGGAAGGCCGGCGCGAGGAAATGCTTGCGGCATTTCCCAAGGCGCATCGCAGCCTGCGCATCTTGCTTGAAAGCGTCGAGCGTTGTTTCAAATGGGGGTTGTTCGATCGTGATCCCTTGCCGCACTGGGGGCAGGGACGCGTGACGCTTCTTGGCGACGCCGCTCACCCGATGCTCCCATTCCTGTCACAAGGCGCCGCCTCGGCTATCGAAGATGGATATGTCCTTGCCCGCGAATTGGCGCGGGCCCCGCACGATCCGAGTGCCGCGCTTGCCGCATACGAAACCGAGCGGCGACCCCGCACGGCGCGCATTCAGCTCGCGGCACGCGCGCAGGGTGAGGTTTTCCACCTGCATTCGCCATGGGCGCGCATCAAACGCGCGCTCCGGCTCGACAGGTTCGAAAAACCGCGCGCGGATCTTTTGAGCAAAGACTGGATCTACAGCTACGATCCGATCGCCTCGCAATGAAAAAGGGCGCGGCCTTGGCCGCGCCCTTTCGTTTCGATTTGCGTCGGGTTTAGAAGCCCATCCCGCCGCCCATTCCGCCACCTGGCGGCATGGCCGGGGCCGGCTCCTTCGGCAGTTCGGCGACCATGGCCTCCGTGGTCACGAGCAGGCCGGCAACCGAACCCGCATCCTGCAGAGCCGTGCGTACGACCTTGGCCGGGTCGACAATGCCGGCTTCGATCATGTCGACGTACTTTTCGGCTTGAGCGTCGAAGCCATAAGTCTCCGACTTCTCGTCGACGATCTTGCCGACAACGATCGATCCTTCGACGCCGGCGTTTTCCGCGATCTGGCGGATCGGCGCTTCCAGGGCCTTCAGAACGATGTTGATGCCGGCCTGAACGTCCGGGTTCTCATCCTGAATGCGGCCGACTGCCTTCTTGGCGCGGAGCAGGGCGACACCGCCACCCGGCACGATGCCTTCCTCGACCGCGGCGCGGGTCGCATTCAGCGCATCCTCGACGCGGTCTTTCTTTTCCTTCACCTCGATCTCGGTCGCACCGCCGACACGGATCACCGCAACGCCGCCGGCGAGCTTTGCCAGCCGCTCCTGCAGCTTTTCCTTGTCGTAGTCGGAGGTCGTTTCCTCGATCTGCGCCTTGATCTGCTGCACGCGTGCCTCAATGTCGGCCTTCTTGCCGGCACCGTTCACGATCGTGGTCTTTTCCTTCTCGATGATCACCTTCTTGGCTCGGCCAAGCATCGCGGTGGTGACGTTCTCGAGCTTGATTCCGAGGTCTTCGGAGATCAGTTGGCCACCGGTGAGGATGGCGATGTCTTCCAGCATGGCCTTGCGCCGGTCACCGAAGCCGGGCGCTTTTACCGCCGCGACCTTGAGGCCGCCGCGCAGCTTGTTCACGACCAGCGTGGCAATCGCCTCGCCCTCGACATCCTCAGCGATGATCACGAGAGGCTTGCCCGACTGAACGACGGCTTCCAGCACCGGCAGCATCGACTGCAGTCCGGAGAGCTTCTTCTCGTGCAGCAGGATGTAGGCGTCCTCGAGCTCGGCGAGCATCTTCTCGGCATTCGTGATGAAATAAGGGGAGATGTAGCCGCGGTCGAATTGCATGCCTTCGACAATGTCGACCTCTGTATCGAGAGCTTTCGCTTCCTCGACGGTGATCACGCCCTCATTGCCGACCTTCTGCATCGCTTTCGCGATCATCTGGCCGATATTGGCATCACCGTTCGAAGAGATCGTGCCGACCTGAGCAACTTCAGCCGAAGAGCTGACTTTCTTGGCGCGCTTTTCGATGTCCTTGACCACCGCGTTGACCGCAATGTCGATCCCGCGCTTGAGATCCATCGGGTTCATTCCGGCGGCGACGGATTTGGCGCCTTCCCGCACGATGGACTGAGCGAGCACTGTTGCCGTGGTGGTGCCATCGCCCGCGAGATCGTTCGTCTTCTGAGCGACCTCACGGACCATCTGGGCGCCCATGTTCTCGAATTTGTCTTCGAGCTCGATTTCCTTCGCGACGGTCACGCCATCCTTGGTGATGCGCGGAGCACCGAAGCTCTTGTCGAGCACGACATTGCGACCCTTCGGGCCGAGGGTGACCTTCACGGCATTGGCGAGGATGTCCACGCCACGCAGCATGCGCTCGCGCGCGTCACCTGAAAATTTTACGTCTTTAGCAGCCATTTCAAATTACTCCGTTGGATTGGTACGACTTAGGCGATGACGCCCATGATGTCGGACTCCTTCATGATGAGGAGTTCCTCGCCGTCGAGCTTGACCTCGGTGCCCGACCACTTGCCGAAAAGCACGCGATTGCCCGGCTTCACGTCGATCGGGATGAGCTTGCCGCTCTCGTCACGCCCTCCCGGGCCGACAGTGATGACCTCGCCTTCCTGCGGCTTCTCTTTGGCGGTGTCGGGGATGATGATGCCGCCTTTGGTCTTCTCTTCGGCGTCGATGCGGCGCACGACAACGCGGTCGTGCAATGGGCGAAACTTGGTCTTGGCCATGGGCTCCCTCGTGCGCTGGCGCGCGTTTAGTGTAACTGAAAGTGTAGATTATTCAGTGGCTTAGCACTCTATAGAAAAGAGTGCCAAACGCTGCCCGGGAAATATTGTTTCCGGGCCGGGGAGTCAAGATAAGGGATCACGAGATCGGGCAGTCATAGCTGTCCCAAAGCTCTCCTTGCGCTGTCCGTTTTTGCCCTCCAAAGTCTTTCGCGCCTGCCTTGCAAGGAGCCGGAATGATTCCCTCAAATCGCCCAGCACTGTCGATCGCCATGGCCCTTGGACTGTTTGCGCTGGGACTAGCCGGTTGCTCGACAGGCGGACCTTCACTGGACCAGCCGGCGGCGCCGTCGATGGGTCCGGCCTTACCGCCAGCCTTTCCGCCGCAGGATATTGTCGGCCGCTGGGGTCTTGCCGCCTATCACAAAGAGGAAGATCGCGCGCGCACGGAAGCGGCGGCGAGAGGTCAGTGCAAACAGCCTTACGTGATCACGCTCGGACCGAGTGGCGGCGTCATGATGCACCTGGCCGATCAATCAACGCCAACCGAACTGCGCCTGAGGGGCGGTCCCGGTGGCAAGACCTATATCGGACCTGCCGACGGCGAAGTTGGCGGCGCGCAGGATCGCGAGGTCGTTCTGTTCGACGGCAAGATATTAATTTTGCGCTGGATGGATCCGGAGATTCAAGGCCGCTACGGCACGATGGTTTATGTCCGTTGCGGTTCCGAAGGCGCCCCGCGCACCGCCGCAAAACCCAAGCCGAAAACAGCGCCGAAACCGCAATAGTTGCGCACCGTCCACAGCAGCTGTGAGCACGACCGTGCTCGCGTGCTAGACGTATCAGCTTCGTTGTCTGCAACGGCTGCGCCATGATTGCTGCGCGTGACTTTATCGACGGCCCCTGGCGCGCTGTGCCGGTGCTCGGCGTCACGCAGATTTTGTCCTGGGGCACGATCTTCTACACGCCGGTGTTGATCGTTCCGCTGATCGCCGCTGATCGCGGATGGTCCATCTCCTTCGCCATGGGCGGATTTTCGGTAGGGCTTCTGATCGCCGGGCTCGTCGCGCCTTACGTGGGCCATTCGATCGATCGCTTCGGCGGTCACGTTGTCATGACGATCGGCTCGCTGGTCGCAGCGCTTGGTCTTTTCCTGATCGCGCGCGCCAGCAATCCGGTTGCCTATTACGCCGTCTGGATGGTGCTCGGTGTCGCCATGGCGGCAAACCTCTACGATTCCGCTTTTGCAACGCTTGGCCGCATATTCGGGGTCGGCGCTCGTCGGCCGATCACGGCGCTGACTCTCGCGGGTGGTTTCGCGTCAACCGTGAGCTGGCCGGTGACCCATCTCCTGATCGAGCGCGTCGGCTGGAGCAGCACTTATCTTGTGTACGCGGCACTCATGGCCTGCATCGCCGCTCCCCTTCACGCCTTCGGCCTGCCGCGCAGTCGCTTCGAAATAGATTCGCCAGCTGAAAAAGACAGTAGTCAGCGAGCGAAAATACTGCCGCCACATGGCCTGCCATTCATCTTGGTCGCCGCGGCGTTCGCATCATACGCTTTTGTACCTTCCGGGCTTTCGGCGCATTTGCTCGCGATATTTGCGCGATCAGGCATCGATGCTGGGACCGTCGTCTGGATTGGCGCCTTGTTTGGGCCTGCGCAAGTGGGCGCACGACTGATCGAATTCACCTTCGGGCGCGACCTACATCCGCTTTGGGTGGTGCGCTTTGCACTCAGTACGCTGCTATGCGCCTTCGTCATGCTCGCGTTCCTCGGCGTCTCAACGACCACGGCCGCGGCATTCGCGCTGATGTTCGGCGGTGCCAACGGACTTGTGACGATAACCCGTGGCGCAGTTCCGTTGGCCTTGTTTGGCGCGTCCGGCTACGGACGGCTGATGGGCCGTCTTGCCGCGCCGTTTCTGCTGATGCAATCGGCCGCGCCTTTGATGATGGCGTTTGTAGTCGAACGTGCATCCGATCCGGCGGCGCTGGCTCTCGCTGCGGGATTTGCGTCGATTGCGCTGGTCTGTTTTATCGCGATCCGCCGCCCGGGCTAGGCAAACATCGCGTCGATATCGAGCTGGCTCGCATGGCCCGACGCACCGTCGAGTCGCGGGCCATTGATGAGCTCCGTCGATTGTGCCGGCTTCGAAGCCTGAGCCTGTTGGGCGACGCCGACCCCACTGTGGCGCTGGATCATGGCGACGAGTCGTTCCTCGACCATCATCAGCATTGCGATCACCTTGCCGATGCGCTGGCCCGCAAGATCCTGGAAATTGCATGCCTCATAAATGCGGACAACGTGGTCCTGCACATCCTGGGCGAGGCCATGGTGGTATTCGTCGTTCAATGCAGAGGCGAGGGCACGAGCGCAATCGTCGACGGCTTCTGCCGAGGCGAGAATCTTCTGGGTTGCGGATTCCATGCTTTCAACGGCCGCGCCGAGTTCGCCGGCCGCGCGCGCCATGCGGCGGTCATTGCCATCGTTGATGAGTACGGAAAGCTCGCGCATGTTGCGAAGGATTGCCGACTGGATGGCTGCCAGTTCTCGCGTCAGCTCGTGTCCAGTCTCCGCGGGCTGTCGCAATTCTTCGGCGACAGCCGGTTGAGCGGAATCGTCCGGAGCGGCCGCCGGGGCGCCGCCACCAACCATCTGTTCGATGCGAAATACTTTGCGTTGCACGCGCAGTTTTTACCGAAGCGCCATTAACGCGGCGTTGCAGGCGCGCGTAAACCGCTCGTTCACCATGCCGCATCGTGGTTTACAGCGATTAACCAATCGGTGTGCGTTTGCGCTTTTTACTGTGAAGCACGAATTGAATCACAAGGGTGTATTCATGCTGCGTTCGCTTGTTGTCGGAGTGGTTACGGTTTCGTTGTCGGGCGCAGCATCGGCGCAGTCACTGTGGGCGACGCCCGATCCCACGCCGCAAACACGAACCACCGTTCTTGCCGCCGCGCAGCCGGAACTACCGCCCAATCCCGTGACCGGATTCATCGAATTCCTGTTTGGCGAACCGGCTCGTCAGGCTCAACGCGGGTCGCGCCAGTGGTTTGGCGCCCCGCCACAGCAGGACTATTCGCGTGACGAGCAGGATGGGCGAGTGGCCTACGCCAACGCGCCTCCGGACGATCAAGTCCTTGAGCCGCAGCGCTCGGACGAACCGATTGATCCGCGCTTCCTGCGTCAGGAGGTCGCCTATAACGGAACGGAAGCGCCCGGCACCGTCGTCGTCGATACGGCAAATCATTTTCTGTATCTGGTCGGGCCCGGAGGCAGGGCCCTTCGCTACGGCATCGGTGTCGCCAGACCGGGATTTTCATGGTCAGGGCGGCACGCGGTAACGGCAAAGAAGGAATGGCCGGACTGGATTCCACCGGAAGAAATGCTCAAGCGCCAGCCGTATCTGCCGCACTTTGTCACCGGCGGTCCGCACAATCCGCTCGGCGCGCGCGCGCTCTATCTCGGCTCAAGCATCTATCGCATCCATGGTTCGAATGAGCCCTGGACGATCGGCAAGAACGTGTCGTCTGGATGCATCCGCATGCGCAATGCGGACGTCATCGACCTCTATGAGCGCGTGAAGGTCGGCACCAAAGTCGTGGTGATGTAGCCGATCAGGCGCTGTCGCCACCGAAATCGCTGCCGAAATCGCCGCCTGAATCGACGTCGTCGTCGAGATCGACGGTGTCCGAATTGCTGTCGTCGTCGAACAGCGAGGCAGAACGTGCGTCGCCCCGCGTGTCGCCTCCGATATCGTTCAGACCCGCATCGCGAGCAAGGTCGCTACCCGCCGCGCTATTGCCGCCCCACGGCGAGCCTGACGCCGACGGGTCAGCTGCGAATGCACGCGATCCGTGGTTTCCGAACATCGAACCGATGGAGTTGAGAAGCATCGCGCCACCGATCACGCCCGCGGCCGACGCCGCTGCAGTGCCAAGGAACGAACCGCCCGATGATGGTGCAGGCTGGGCCGGTGCAGACTGGGGAAGGGTGCCACCTGTGTTCCAGCGTGGATCTGGACCCGCCGAAGTGCCGGGGCGAACGCTGGGGACTGATGTCCCGCCCGCGCGTCCCGTCAGGACCTGACGCATGCTGTCGAGAAAACCACCAGTCGCGGTTGCGGCTGGGTCTTCGCCGGTAAGTTCGCGGATGCGCGCATCCGCGCGCCGGAGCGCCTCATCCTGTACGAGTACTGTCTGCACGAGCGGATAGATCGCGTGCGGCGCATGCGACAATCCATCAGAGATTGCGCGTTCGGCTTCCGCGTCGCGTGGTGCGTTCTCAAGTCGGGCAAGCCGCTCGAACAATTCGTCAACCAGCTGGCGTTCCTGTGGGGTCATGGCGTCCTCCCGTAACCATTGGCGGTGTTATTTAGGCAGTGCCGCAGGCTTTCGCCAGTAGGGCCGGCAAGGACGACACCGTGCTCAGCCAAAAGCTTTGGAAAATCGTCGGAACTGAAGAAGGACAATTCGTCCTGCCGCAGAGTCGTCAGCGAATCGAGGCTTTTTAGCGCGTCGTCCACGAAACCCGGATGACACATGATGAGGCCGCTGTCCGGCAGGCCCGTCAGGAACCGTGGAAAAATCTTTGCGTAGTTCGCCCGTGAATTGAAGGTGTAGGTTCCAGCGAAGCCCGGATTGAATTTAATGCCCAGTCTCGCGGCTTTTCTGCGGAAACCGAAACTCAAAATGTCCAGGGTCAGCGCTTTCCGGTCCTGCAGGCGTCGGCTCGCCTTCGCGCGGGCGCATTGTCGCACCCAGGCCCTGGGGGCTCCCTGCGCGACGACCCTGAGGAAAGCGTCGCGAATCTGAGGAAACAGATGAACGTGCTGGTGCCCGTCGACGAAATCCGGAGGCCGACCAAACACATCGATAAAGGCGCGAAGCTGGGTCGCGATTTCGGTAATAAGCAGTTCCGACTGGAGGCGACGGGCGACGGCCCCGCGCAGGACGTCGTTGAGCGGCAGGAAGTGTCCTTTGCGCAGGGGCGAAAAATCCGCACTCATCGGACCGAAGGGCCCGGTCAGTGTGACGTGCAAGCCGAGGTCCGCGCGCTTCTGGCCTGAGTTGAGCGTATCAAGGGCGGCTGCTTCATCGCTGTCAAAGTATGGCGACGCCACCATGATCGAGGTGGCATTGATCCGTCCGCGCACGATCAGCTCGCGGATGCCCGCGTTCACGCCAGGCGAAATTCCATAATCATCCGCGCACAACCAGATGCGGCGTGGGCCCGAGCGCATGATGCTTCGTCTTACTCGGCTGCGCGGGAGGCTATCGGTCGTGCCTTGGCCGATTTACTCGCACGCTTCACGGTGTGGTCGGCGACGAAATACACCGGCCGACCTTTGATCTCGGACAGCAGCTTGCCGATGTACTCGCCGAGCACGCCGATGAGAACAAGCTGTACGCCGCCGATGACCATGATGCTCACCACCAGCGACGGATAGCCGGGTGCGTCTTTGCCATAGAGGAGCGTTTCCAGCACGATCCAGCTGCCGAAGATGAGAGCGGTTGCCGCGAGCGCGAGGCCAAGCAGGCTGGCGACGCGCAGCGGGGCCACCGAGAACGATGTGAGCCCCTCGATCGAGAGGCCGATCAGCGTCCACATATTCCAGGTGGTGTTGCCATGCGCACGAACCGCCGGCTCATAGTCGACTCGCGTCTGACGAAACCCGATCCAGCTTGAAAGTCCTTTGAAGAACCGATTGCGTTCCGGCATCTGCCGAAGCGCGTCTGCCGCGCGCGGCGACAGGAGCCGGAAGTCGCCCGCGTCCTCCGGAATTTTGTGGCGAGATCCCCAGTTCAGCAGGGCATAAAACGAATGAACGCCGGCCCGTCGCACCCAGGATTTATTCTCGCGATGCGCCTTTGCCGTATAGACCACATCGTACCCGTCATCGAGCCAGCGCGTCACCAACGTGTCGATCAGGTCGGGCGGGTGTTGTCCGTCGCCGTCCATGAACAACACCGCGCCCGGCGGGGCGTGATCGAGCCCCGCCATGAGCGCGGCTTCCTTGCCGAAGTTTCGCGACAGCGTAACAACCTGGATGTCGAGTGGGATCGCTGGGAGAGATCTGGCGACGTCACCAGTGTCGTCGCTGCTGCCATCGTCGACATACACGACCTCGACATTGAGACCGCGTCTGGTTTGCTGATAGCGCGCGACCTCGGCGATGCGTTCATGCAGGGCCGGCAGCCCTTTAGCCTCGTTGAACAACGGCACGACGATCGTCAACGTCGGCGTCAACGAAGATGCTCGCGCGCGCGAGCCCGATTTGGTCGGTTTAGCGGCCATCCTTGGTGAACCTGTCGCCCTTATCGGCGATCTATACCGCACCGGAATGCCCCTGTCGCGTCCTGGCCTACCGGGGCATGATTTGCCGTGCTAATCGAAAGTGGACGATGATCCCGGCGCCGGTCCAAAACATCCTCGATCGTCTTGCGGTGGCATGGCATGAGCGCGCAATTGCGCTCAAGGCAGCCAGTTTCGCGCTGGTCGGGGTTCTTAATACTGCCGTCGATTTCAGCGTCTTCTGGATGGCCGCCAATTTCCTGCATTGGCCCCTGGTGCTCGCCAACGTCATGGCCTGGCTTGTCGCCGTGACCGTCTCCTACGCGATGAATTCGTTCATCACGTTTGGTCCGGAATCTGGCCGCATCCTTCGGTGGCGCGACTATGCGAGCTTTGCCGCTTCGGGGGTTGCCGGGATGGTCGCGAGCACTGCGACACTGCTCGCCTTGTCCTATTTCATGCCGGTCCTGCTGGCGAAGCTCGCATCGATCCTGGTCAGCTTCGTGGTCAATTTTTCGCTTTCACATTTTGTCGTGTTCCGCGAACGTCCACCGCATCAAAACGCCGGACACTAGTGCACGATACGAACGAGTCCCTGCATGCAGCACGATGACAATCTGACGACCAATCTTCCGAGTTTTGTCACCCATCTCGAATGCGCGATGACCGGAGAACGCCACGAGGCCGATCAGGTGCACAACCTGTCGCGCGCCGGCAAGCCGCTGCTCGTGCGTTACGATCTCGCGGGCATTCGCAAGGCGCTGAGCAAGGAGACGCTGGCAAACCGGGCGCCGGACCTTTGGCGCTATCGTGAATTGCTGCCCGTTCGCAAAACCGAAAATATCGTCAGCCTCGGCGAAACGATGACGCCGATCGTGGTGATGCCGCGCCTTTCGAAAAAACTCGGCGGCGGTGAAATCCTGGTCAAGGACGAAGGCCGATTGCCGACCGGGTCGTTCAAGGCGCGTGGTCTGGTCATGGCCGTTTCTATGGCCAAGGCGCTTGGCATAAAGCACATGGCAATGCCGACGAACGGCAACGCGGGAGCCGCGCTTGCCGCCTATGCCACGCGCGCGGGAATCAAAACCACAATCTTCTGCCCGGAGGATACGCCGGAGGTGAACGTAAGCGAGATCGCGCTACAGGGTGCGACCGTGTATCGCGTCAATGGTCTGATTGACGACTGCGGCAAGATCGTCGGCGAGGGGAAAGCAAAAGTCGGCTGGTTCGACACGTCGACCCTGAAGGAGCCGTACCGGATCGAGGGCAAGAAGACCATGGGCCTCGAACTCGCCGAACAGCTCGGCTGGCAGGTGCCGGATGCAATTTTCTATCCGACCGGCGGCGGAACCGGACTGATCGGGATGTGGAAGGCGTTTGCCGAACTGGAGGCAATCGGCTTCATCGGAAAGAAGCGCCCGCGCATGATCGCCGTCCAGGCAGCCGGCTGCGCGCCGATGGTGAAGGCGTTCGAGGCCGGCGAGGAGCACGCTCCGCGCTGGGAGAACGCGCACACGATTGCATCAGGGATTCGCGTTCCGCAGGCCATCGGCGACTTTTTGATACTGCGCGCCGTCAGGGAAAGCGGAGGTTTCGCGATCGCCGTGGCGGACGCGGCCATTACTGCTGCGCTCGACGAAATGGCGCGCGAAGAGGGTTTCCTTCTCTGCCCGGAAGGGGCGGCAACTTATGCGGCCTATAAGCAGAGCCTTGCTGACGGGCGCGTGAAACCCACTGATCAAGTGATGCTTTTCAACTGCGCCAGCGGCCTGAAATACCCGTTGCCGCCGGCGAGGCGTACGCTCGATCGGCATAAACCGATCGATTTCGCGTCGCTCTAAAGTCCGGCTTCGAGTTTCGTGTAAAGCGGGTTGTCGCGCGAAAATACGTAATCGAGATCAGCCACGGCCACGGCTTCCGCGCCGTTTTCGCGCAAATAATTTGTCAGCGCGTACACCTGGTCCGGCGGGCAATGCAGGATCAGCATGCCCGACGAAGACGGCCCGCCGAATGGCGCTTCGACCGCAAATTTTTGCCTGGCGTTTTCGACCAACATGTCGGTGCCAGCCGCAAAACGTGCGCGTACCTCGCGGAACGCGCGCGCGCGCGCCTGTGCCGCGACCCGATCAAGGATCACGCGGGCAAGATCACGTTCGGCCTTGCCCCACGCAGCGTTGCGGGCGGCCACCAGGTTGGCTTGCGAACGCAGAATGGTGCCGTCTTCCACGACTTTGAGCCCGTTCGCGGCAAGAGTTGCCCCGCTTGTCGTAATGTCGACGATCATTTCGGCGGTGCCGGCCGCGGGCGCTCCCTCGGTCGCACCCGAGCTTTCCACGATGCGATAGTCGATGACACCGTGCGAGGAGAAGAACTCGCGCGTGAGATTGATGTACTTGGTCGCGACCCGCATCTTGCGGTCATGATGGTGGCGGAATGCAGTGGCGACGTCGTCGACATCCGCCATCGTGCGCACATCGATCCAGGCCTGCGGCACGGCGACAACGACGTTGGCAAAGCCGAAGCCGAGTCCTTCGATGAGCACGACACGCTTGTCGGCATCGGAGATCATTTCACGGACGAGATCTTCGCCGGTGACCCCGAGGTGCACGGCGCCCGCCGCGAGTTGAGTGGTGATTTCGGAAGCCGACAGGTAGGCGACTTCGACATCATCGAGGCCGGAGACCGCGCCGCGATAGTCGCGTGCCCCACGCGGCTTGATGAGAGGCAATCCCGCCCGCATGAAGAAGGCCTCGGCATTTTCCTGCAGGCGGCCTTTGGCCGGGACGGCAACGATCAAAGGGCCGCTCACGGCGCGCCCCCGTAAATCGCCAGTCTTTCGATCCAGACCGCGAAACCGACCGCTGGTATGGGGTCCGAAGCGCCAAGTCGTGCGAGCAGATCATCATAGCGGCCACCAGCAACGAGAGGGTCGCCAGTGCGCTTTGGATCGGTGAGTTCGAAAACGAGACCGGTGTAGTAGTCGAAACCGCGCCCGAATGCCGTCGAGAAGCGCACGCGCTTCACATCGACACCGCGCGCTTCGAGAAATCCGGTCCGGCTCTCGAACTGGTCGAGCGCAGGCGCAAGCGCCGACGTCATGCTGGCATCCTTGGCCAGCGCGCGCAGCGTGGCGGCAGCACCGTCAGGATTGTCCTGGATCGCGAGGAAGCGCTCGATGAGGTCTCGCACATCGCGAGGCAGTCTGGCGCTCGCGCCAAGTGCGGATTGCTCGAGAAAGCGGCCAGCGATTTCTCCGACCGAGCGGCCGCCGACGGCATTGATGCCGGCGATCGACAACAGATCGGTTATCAGCGCGTGGGCGCCTTTCGGATCAGAACCGGCAAGCGCAGCCAGCACGCCCTGATATTCGGGACGCGCGTTGTTGCCACCGAGCACGAGGCGATCGAGGTCCTGCGCCAGATTGGACTTGCGGTTGAAATCCTTGATGAGCCGTCGCTTCCACGCGGGCGGAAGATCCAGTGCCGCAACGAGACTGGCGAACAATGCGACATCGCCAATCTGGATGTCGGGCGAGGCGACGCCATAGTGAGCCGTCGCCTCAAGGCCGAGCGAAAGCATCTCGGCGTCTGCAGCCGCCTTGTCGGAGCGTCCGAATGACTCGATGCCAGCCTGCAGGAATTCGGCCGGCCCATCGGTGCGATGACGAAAAACAGGACCGAGATAGCAGAAGCCGGCCGCTTTCCCCGCGGCACTCGAGGCGAGGTAGTCCCGCGACACCGGGATCGTCAGATCGGGACGCAGACAGAATTCGTCGCCGTCAGGTGCCGTCGTCAAATACATGCGTCGGCGAATGTCTTCGCCGGACAGGTCGAGGAACGGTTCTGCCGGTTGCAGCATTGCGGGCGCAACACGGGCGTAGCCGGCGCGCTCGTAGGAGGAGACGAGTGTCTCCGCCCGCGCGTCGGGTCCCTGCTTCCGTGTCGTTACGCTCGCGTCCATGGTGTCTCAGTACAGCTTTTCGTCCGGCATTCGCGGGCCGGCCTTTAGCACGCTGGTCTTAAGGATTCGACGACCTTTGTGCGCAGGCCTTAACGGGCGCAGCCGTCAAATAGTTGTCGTCGTTAACAAAATTTTCCGGGGCCGGTGGAACCCGCTGTTCGGGCGATCCCGCGGCGCCCTCACCGTAAACGGGTAAGGGAATTTCAATACAACCGCGATTCACTGGTCGGAATGGGGGTACGAATGAGCCCAGTCCCGCGCGCGGTTGTCGAGGCGTTTTACCATGCCCTGTCAGTCCGCGACATGGCGGCCCTCGCCAACTTTCTCGACGACGACGTGGTGTGGACGATCAGTGGACCCGTCGACATTCTGCCGTTCTGCGGCAAGCGCGTCGGCAAGTATCTGGTCATGAAGTTGTTGGGACGCGACAGCCCGAGCTTGTGGTCCCGCCGTCGCTTCGTCGCAACGACCATGCTTGTGGATGGCGACCGCGCCTCAGTGCTCGGCAGGCTCACAGGAACAAAGCGTGCAAGCGGTCAGGCGATCAGTTATCGCATCGCTCACTTCATCCAGTTCCGCGACGAGAAGGTCGTCGACTACGTGTCGATCATCGATAGCTTCGATGCCGTCGAACAATTGCTGGGCTACAATCTTGATGCGTATGACGGCTATCGGGTCGAGGGTAACGTCGTCACGGTGTAGTCGCGACTAGTTCTGCGCGGTCACTGCCACCTCGACTGTCATGCCGAGAAAATCCGCAGTGGTGCCGACGTAGCTTCCCGAAATCGGAATCGCCTGAGACGGATCGCGCGTCACCGCGACACGGATCAGATTCTCTCCAGCGATGAGCACGTCGGTTGGGTCGTACTCGATCCAGCCGGCGCCCGGCAGATAGACCTCGGCCCACGCATGGGTCGCTGCAACGGCTTGCGTCGCATCACCGCGATCGAGCGCCGGATCGTAGAGATAACCGCTGACGAAGCGTGCGCCGAATCCGAGATAGCGAGCGGCCTCGATGAACACCATCGCGAAATCGCGACACGCACCCGTCTTGGTCTCCAATGTCTGCGCGGGCGACTGTGTTCCTGCTTCGTGGCGTTCGGCGTAAATGATGTCCGGTTTCAATGCCGCATTCATGTTGGTGAGGAGCTCAAGCGTTCGCATCGGTCGGGATGTGACGAAGCTATCGGCCCAGCGTGCGAGAATGCCGTTCGGATCGGGATAATGCTGCTCCAGTAGTCGACTCAAATCGACGCGATCGCTGCTCGAATATATGAAGGGATAGAATTCGGCCTCGGGCGCGATGGGGAACTGCAGGCCCTCGGCACCGTATCGTTCGATCCTGAGCGTGCTCGTGATGCTGAGCATCGCGGCACTGTCGTTGAAATCAACGAGCGCAACGGAGTTGCCAAATACGTCGTGCATCCAGCGCAGATTGCCGGGCGGCGACAGGGTGAGTTCCGCAGCCACCAACCGCAGGTCATGGGAATCGCGTGGACGCAACATCAGCCGATGTTGCCCGAATTTCACTGGCCGCGCGTAACGGTAGGTCGTCGCGTGGCGTACGGTCAGAATTCGCATTGTTTATCGTCCTCAAAGCCATCCATCTGGATGCAAGGGACGCGCCAATATCGTGCGCCTCAAATCAATTTGTGCCGCGCCAGCAGCGTGCGGACGGCCTCGACCAAAGCGGCTTCCTTGACCGCAAATTGTGCCTCGGCCTGCTTCTTCAAATAATCCTCGCGATCCTTCGTATCGGTCAAGGTCGCGCCCAGAATGAGATCCTTGATCTGAACTTCGCCGCGCGCCTTCTCGTCGCCACCCTGGATAATGGCGCAAGGCGCCCCACGCTTGTCGGCGTATTTCAGTTGGGTGCCGAGATTGTTTTTTGGATTGCCGAGATAAAGCTCGGCGCGAATTTTCGCGGTGCGCAGCGCCGAGACCATGCGCTGGTAGTCGGCAACGCGATCCCTGTCGAATATCGTGACAACCACCGGGCCAGGGGCCGGTTTTTCGCTGATCTTGCCGAGGTGGGTGAGTGCGGCCTGAAGGCGCGAAACGCCGATGGAAAATCCGGTTGCGGGCACCGGCTCGCCCCGGAAACGTGACACAAGCCCATCGTAACGTCCGCCTCCGCCAACGGAGCCGAAACGCACCGGCCGGCCTTTCTCGTCCTTGATCTCGAAGGTCAGTTCCACCTCGTAGACGGGGCCGGTGTAGTACTCGAGGCCGCGGACAACCGTCTTGTCGATTTCGAACCCGATCGTCGTACCCGGCCGCTCGCACAAGCTTGGCGATTTCCGAAAGCTCTTCCTCGCCGGGAGTTCCTGCGTCGCCAGCATGCCCCGAAGTTCCGGTGATCGCCGCGACGATGCCTGCGATCTGCGAATCCAAAAGCTCCGCGCCTTTTGTAAAATCGCCGCTTTCGTCCTTGCGTCCCTTGCCGAGCAGCATTTTGACGCCGTCGATTCCCAGCCGATCGAGCTTGTCGATGGCGCGCATCGTCGTGAGTTTCTTTTCCGCGGGAATGTGAACGCGGTCCATCGCACCATCGAGAACCTTGCGGTTATTCACTTTCACGATGTAGCTGCCGCGCGGAATGCCAAGCGCTTCCATCGTGTCCGCGGCGAGCATGCACATCTCGGCGTCGGCTGCCATGGACGCAGCGCCAACAGTATCCGCATCGAACTGCATGAACTGCCGGAAACGTCCCGGGCCTGGCTTTTCGTTGCGGAACACCCAGCCGAAACGGTACGAGCGGTATGGCAATGCCAGATTCTGAAAATTCTCGGCGACGTAGCGCGCAAGCGGCGCCGTGAGGTCGTAACGCAACGAGAGCCACTGTTCGTCGTCGTCCTGGAACGAGAACACGCCTTCGTTGGGCCGGTCCTGGTCGGGAAGGAACTTGCCGAGCGCGTCGGTGTATTCAATGGCCGGCGTCTCCACCGGTTCAAAGCCGTACCGCTCGAACACAACGCGGATTGCCTCAACCATATGACGGGTAGCGGCGATCTCCGCCGGCCCGCGATCGGCTAGGCCGCGCGGCAGGCGCGCTTTGAGCTTTTGGGGCTTGCTGGGCTTATCGGCCATTTGCGGTCTACATATCAGACGGCGGTATTACAGCAACGTTGGAAACAGTCGCCGGCGGGCTTGTCCCTGCCATCCACCTCTTTATGTTGCGAAAGCAGCCAAGAGCCGGCGCGACAGCCCAAAGGGTAGCAGTCATGGCAACAGCCCAGGCACAAGCAAAAATCGCCATTCCCAACGATCTTGAACCCTATTGGATGCCGTTCACCGCCAACCGCGCCTTCAAGAAGCGGCCAAAGATGATCGTTGGCGCCAAGGACATGCATTACATCTCCAGCGACGGACGCAGGCTGATGGACGGCGCAGCCGGCCTGTGGTGCACGAACGCGGGCCACAATCGCGCGCCGATCGTTGAAGCGATTCAGCGTGAGGCGGCTACGCTGGACTACGCGCCGGCATTCCAGTTCAGCCACCCCAAGGCATTCGAGCTCGCGAGCCGGGTTGCCGCGCTCGCCCCGGCTGACCTCGATCACGTATTTTTCTGCAACTCCGGATCGGAGGCTGTCGACACAGCGCTCAAGATCGCGCTCGCCTATCACAACGTGCGCGGCAATGCCTCGCGCGTGCGTCTGATCGGTCGTGTGCGCGGCTATCACGGTGTCGGTTTTGGTGGAATTGCCGTTGGCGGCATCGTCAACAATCGCAAACAATTCGGTGCGCTGTTCGCCGGCGTCGACCACCTGATAACGACTTACGATCGCGAGAAGCAGGCCTTCAGCATCGGCGAGCCGGAATGGGGGGCGCATCTTGCCGACGACCTCGATCGTCTCGTCGGATTGCATGACGCATCAACCATCGCCGCCGTGATTGTCGAGCCGGTTGCCGCATCGACAGGCGTGTTGCCGCCGCCGAAGGGATACCTCGAACGGCTGCGCGCGATCTGCGACAAGCACGGAATTCTGCTGATCTTCGACGAAGTCATCACCGGCTTTGGTCGGCTTGGCTACCCATTCGCGGCCGAACGCTATGGTGTTGTTCCTGACATGATCACGTTCGCCAAAGGGGTCACATCGGGCGCGGTGCCGATGGGCGGCGTGATCGTGCGCAAAGGCATCTACGACGCCTTCATGAAGGGGCCGGAGCACGTCGTCGAATTGTTTCATGGCTATACTTATTCCGCGCATCCGTTGGCTTGCGCCGCCGGCCTTGCGGCGCTCGATGTTTATCGGGAAGAGCGCCTATTCGAGCGCTCACGCAAACTGGAAGGCGCGTGGGCGGAGGCGGCCATGCGACTCAAAGGTTTGCCGAACGTCCTCGACATCCGGACGGTGGGCCTGACCGTCGGCATTGACCTCGCCAGCAAGCCCGATGCCGTCGGCAAGCGCGGCTTGGAAGCGCTTGAAGCGGGCTTCTTTGAACATGATTTCATGTTCCGAGCTGTCGGCGATACGCTGGCGCTCAGTCCGCCGCTGATCGTGAGCGAAATCCAGATTGACGAAATGTTCGACAAGCTCGCGCGTATCATCAAGGCGGTGGCGTAGGCGCGCCGAGCGCACCAAGAGCATATGACGGCTTCGGGTAGAGGATCGCCCAGCCGACATTGAGGTTCGAATCTCCGCGCAAATAGGGCAGCAAGAATGGCGGCTGCACCGCGGCATCCGCCGCGATTGACCGCAGGCCCGGTGGCATTGCGTTCAAGTCACCCGCAGTCCACACCACAACCGCGCCCTTGTTCCTGAGATCGGCAAGGTCGATCCATGGCGCACGGTCCGGCTTGCCGTCGATCAGCACCCGCGGCTGCTCAGGTGCGTAGTGCGCGACATTGCCGCCATCCCACATGCTGCCGATCACATAACTGATCGGCCGTCCTGTCGCCGCACGGTAGCGTTGCGATAGTTCGCGCCCCAGGTCGCTGCCGGGAAAAAATACGGCCCGATAACGATGATCATAATTCGGCAGGATTCCGTAGTTGAGGACAAATGCGAACGCCAATCCGCCAAACACGAAAGCCCAGATCAGAAGCACGCGCGCAAGGCGGGACTCATCAAGTGCGCGGCGCGCATACATCACGATCCAAAGTCCAAGGAAGAGCCAGAGCGGATAGCCCCACATCGCAACCGTGCCGCGGCCGCTGATCGCTGACAGGGCCACAACCGTTACGAATGGTCCGAATGCGAGCCAGTCGACAATGCGCCGGTCGAAAGCGTCGGCGCCGAGCGCGAGCTCGCTGGGGCGCCGGCGCGGAAAGAACAGCGGCAGCGCAATCAGCGCGGAGGGAATCAGGAAGAACGCCTGACCAATCCCGAACTGCAGGGGATGCCAGATGTGGTCGATGAGTCCACGGGAGGGCAGCGCGCGATGTTCGGCGTAGGTGAACGGCAGAAAGTCGTTCTGCACCAGCCAGACAATATGCGGCGCCATCGTTACGAGTGCGACCGCGACCGCGATGTAGAGACCTGGAGTCGCCAGGACTTTGCGTGCCGCGCGATCGTAAAGGATGAACAGTGCGAGGGGTGCGGCGAGCACCACCACGAAGTATTTCGACCACAGTGACATTCCGATTGCGAGACCGAGCAACAGCCAGTGGCCGATCCAGCCGCCGCGCAGGGCGCGATGAAAGGCAAATCCGGCCAGCGCCCAGAACGGCAACTGAACAACATCATGATTGAATTTGGCCGACGTGAAGTTGAGATAGTGCAGACCATCGACGATCAGCACCGACACCAGCGCTCCGACCGGGCCGACCAGAGGCCGTGCCGTCAGCCAGATCAGCCAAAGCGCGGCTACGATCGCTATTTGCGCCAGCAGGTAATAAGCAAAGTCGTGGCCGATCACGCGGTGGATGATTTCCACCAGCCACCATGGCAACGGCGGCAGTTTGTCGTAGCCGAGTTGCCATTCCCGCCCGTACGTCAGGGCCTCGATGAGATCGAGAGGCAGATTCGCATAGAGCAGGGTCGGCAGGGCCGTCCACACTACGGCGTGGAGGCACAGGATGGCCGCCAACGCCCGCTCCGGGGCTTCAAGGATCCGGGCCGGCACGGAATGATGAAGGGACGCCGGCGTCGGCTTAGCGGTCCACAATGGCTTCAACTTTCTGCGAATAAGGCGGCGGTTTCGCGCTACCATAACAGACTTCGAGTTGCACGAAGCCGCGCGCTCATGGACATTGGAATTCGGCTAAGCGAATCACTCGCCCTTGGTGGCATTGCATTGGCCCAGCCAGTCGGCCCAGGATAAGCCCCGCATGCGACGTATCAGCGCCATCTTCATCGCAGCCTGTGTGGTGCTTATTGCCGCCTCGGCGGGGGCGGTGCTTTATCTCGGCTTCGGCGTCGATGCCAGTACGTCCGCCATAGTGGCGTTGGCGGCACTGACTGCAATGGCGTTGTTCAATTCTGTCAGCAATCGTTTGCGCGACCGCTCCGATCTTGGCGACCAGATCGCGGATCTGTCGCGCGGTACGGCCGATCTCGCCCGTCAGGTGGCGGAAATTTCCCGCCGTCTCAATGTTGCCGAAGCCAAGATCGCATCGCCCACTCAGCGGGCGAGGGCTGCCAACGATCCTTTGGCGACGGAAATCGGCGAGCTCGGCGCACTGGTCAAGCAGATTGCCCAGACCGTTGCCTCGCATGCTGCGACGTTGCAGAAGCAGGGAACCTTGGCGGTCCGACCCATAGTGACGCAAGCGAAGCCCGAGCCCGCGCGCCCCGCCGAAAGCTCCCTCACCGTTAGTGAAAACAATGCGCTTCCCGGTGGCGAACGGTTTCGCGGACTCTCGCGCGACAGCATTGCAGACGTGATTTCGAAGGCCGTCGATGCAAACCGGATCGACCTTTATCTGCAACCGATCGTCACTTTGCCGCAGCGTAAAGTTCGCTACTACGAAGCGGTGTCGCGGCTGCGTACCGAAGATGGAGACATCATTCCCGCCGGCGATTTCATCGATATCGCCGAAAGTGTCGGGCTGATGCCTAAGATCGACAATCTGGCAATTTTCCGTTGCGTGCAGGTCACTCGCCGTCTGCTTCTCAAGAGTCGTGACGTGGGACTTTTCTGCAACGTCAGTTCTGCGTCGCTCACGGACGCGCTGATGTTTCGCCAGTTCCTCGATTTCATGGACGCAAATCGCGCGCTTGCTTCGTCACTGATGTTCGAATTCACGCAGGAGGCCTATCGCAACTTTGGTCCCATCGAGCACGAGAGTCTCGCCGCGCTCGCCGAGCGGGGCTTCCGCTTTTCCATGGATCACGTCACCGATCTGCATATGGAGCCCAACGAGCTTGCCAACCGCTCGTTTCGTTACCTGAAGGTTCCTGCCAAGCTGCTGCTCAACAAGGCTGGCTCCAATCAGAGCGACATCGATCCCGAGGACCTCTCGGATCTGCTGGCGCGTTCGGGCATCGACCTGATCGCCGAGCGGGTAGAAACTGAGACGACGGTTGTTGATTTGCTCGACTACGATGTCCGTTTTGGACAAGGATTCCTGTTCTCGCCGCCGCGTCCGGTGCGTGCGGAGGCACTTCAGGGTAACGGTGACGCTCTGAAACCGGGCGCCGGCGAAAGCCCGGGCGCCTTGCTGGCGGCGAGCTGACGTTTTCTTGTTGAAGAGTTTTATGAGTTCTTTGCCCCCCTTGATCACCGAATTTTCAACGATCGCGTCCGGGTATGACGTCGTGCTCTCGGACGTGTGGGGCGTGATACACAACGGTATCACATCTTATCCGCACGCCTGCGATGCCCTGATGCGCTTCCGCGCGGGTGGGCGTGTCGTTGTGCTGATCACCAACGCGCCGCGGCCAAGCGAAAGTGTGGCGCGTCAGCTCGATCGCCTGGATGTCCCGCGCGAGACTTATGATGCCATCGTTTCATCAGGCGATGTCACCCGCAGCGTGATCAAGAAGCGCGACGGTCAGTCACTTTTTCATCTCGGCCCCGAACGAGACCGCTCGATATTCTCCGGGCTCGATGTACATTTCGCTCCGCCGGAAACCGCCGACTATGTCGTCTGCTCGGGTCTGAGAGACGATGAGAGCGAAACACCGGACGATTACCGCCCGCTGCTTGAATCCTTGCTTGCTCGCAAACTGTTCATGGTTTGCGGCAATCCGGACGTCGTCGTCGAGCGCGGCTCGACCCTTGTCTATTGCGCCGGCGCGATCGCAGACCTCTATGCGAGCATGGGGGGAGAGGTGCTCTACGCCGGAAAGCCTTATCCGCCGATCTATGAAATGGCGCTGGCAAAGGCAGAAACCGCCGCGCGCCACAAGATCGCGTCCGGCCGTGTGCTCGCCGTCGGCGACTCCGTGCGCACGGACCTCAAGGGCGCGGGTGCGATGGGCCTCGACTTCCTGTTTGTTACCTCGGGAATCCACGCCGAGGAACTCGGCAGCCGCGAGGAGCCCGATCACGCCGCGCTGACGGCGACGTTCGCGGCTGCTGGCGGCATGCCGAAGGCTGTTATCCGCGAATTGACGTGGTAGTGCTCAGGCCGCGGGTACGGGGATCTGTTCTTCGCCGAACACCGCGTCAATCTTCGTCTTCAGCGTCTGCGCGTTGAATGGTTTGACGATGTAATTCGACACGCCGGCTCGCTTGGCGGCGACCACGTTCTCGGTTTTCGATTCCGCCGTGACCATGATGAAGGGAATTTCAGCGAGCGAAGGATCGGAGCGCATTTCCTTCAGCAGTGCGAAGCCCGTCATCGGCTCCATGTTCCAGTCGGAAATGACCAGGCCGTAGTCGCGCCTGCGCAGTTTGGCGAGCGCGGCGGAGCCATCGCTGGCATCGTCGACCTGTTCGAAGCCAAGCTGCTTGAGCAGGTTGTGCATGATGCGAATCATAGTGTTGTAGTCGTCTACAACGAGAACTGGCTTGGTCAGATCGACAGCCATTTGCGCATCCGCCCGACAGGGCTCTCCCCCGTAAAGGTGGCGATTGATAGCAATGGGCCTTGAATAAGGGGTTAATTTGAAGGTTTGTTAACGGCGCGCTAACCGTAGCGACGCTTTGAAAAGCGCCAAATGACGGCAAGTACGCATTTCTGATTACGAGATAGTCACTCGGACGAGCGATGAGCGGGCCCCTTTCCACGAAACAGTTCCACGTCGCGCGCGGCGGCGCGCAAGGCGTCGACAGCGGCCCACTGGCCGGTGCGGTGGTAGCCATCGGCAATTTCGATGGCGTTCATCGCGGCCACCGCGCCGTCATTGGCGCGGCTCTTACGCGTGCGCGCGCGCTTGGCCGGAAGGCGGCCGCACTGACCTTTACGCCGCATCCGCGGCTTTTCCTGCGGCCCCAGGACACGCTGTTTGAACTCAGTGATGAGCACAACAAGTTGCGCCTGCTGAAGGCGACCGGGCTCGATGGTGCTGTCGTGATGCGGTTCGACGCGGCGTTGGCCGCTACATCCGCCGAGGATTTTGTCGTCAAGATCCTCGCGGGCGCGCTCGGGATCGGCGGTGCGGCGATCGGCTTCGATTTTCATTTCGGCAAGAACCGCATGGGCTCGCCAAGCTTTCTGGCGGAGCAGGGCGCGCGACTGGGCTTTGCTGTCGATGTCGTGCCGCCGCTGGAAGACGAAGGTCGGCCGGTATCATCCGGTTCGGTGCGTTCGGCGCTTGCGGCGGGAAGGGTCGTCGAGGCGGCCGAGTTGCTGGGCGCGCCCTGGTTCGTTTCCGGCGAGGTCATCCATGGCGACAAGCGCGGTCGCGAGCTGGGTTTTCCGACAGCCAATCTGAAGCTCAGCCCCTCCTGCGGTCTCAAGCATGGCATCTACGCGGTGCGCGTTGAGGTCGCGGGGGAACGTCATGACGGGGTTGCGAGCTTCGGCCGCCGGCCGATGTTCGATGACGGAGCACCTTTGCTCGAGGTATTTCTGTTCGACTTTGACGGCGATCTCTACGGTCAGACGATCGACGTCGCCTTCATCGGGTGGATTCGCCACGAGCAGAAGTTCGAACTCGATCGAAGCCCTCAAGCGCCATATGACCAGCGACGCGGCGCAGGCGCGCGATGCGCTCCAGCGTGCCGGAAATGCGTTCCCGCTTCTGGGTGACATTTAGCCGGCCGCCCTGTACATAGCCCGCCATGCCGAAGCCCGAGCGCGACTATTCCGAAACGCTGTTCCTGCCGCAGACCGAATTTCCCATGCGTGCAGGCCTGCCGCAGCGCGAGCCGGAAATTCTGGCGCGCTGGGAAAAGGGCGATCTCTACGGGCAACTGCGCGTGGCCGCGAAGGGCCGTGACAAATTCGTCCTGCATGACGGCCCGCCTTACGCCAATGGCAATATCCATATCGGGCACGCCCTCAATAAGATCCTGAAGGATGTGGTCACACGCAGCCAGCAGATGCTCGGCTACGATTCGAACTATGTCCCGGGGTGGGATTGCCACGGCCTCCCGATCGAATGGAAGATCGAAGAGGAGAATTACCGGTCGAAGAACAAGAGCAAGCCCAATCTTTCCGATCCGGCGGCGATGGTTGCTTTCCGGCAGGAATGCCGGGCCTACGCCGAACACTGGCTCAACGTGCAGCGCGAGGAATTCAAGCGGCTCGGCGTCGAGGGTGACTGGGCGCATCCTTACACAACGATGGATTTCTTCGCCGAGGCGCAGATCGCGCGCGAGCTGATGAAGTTCGCCGCCAACGGCACACTGTACCGTGGTTCGAAGCCGGTGATGTGGAGCGTGGTCGAGAAGACCGCGCTGGCCGAGGCCGAGGTCGAGTACGAGGACTACACCAGCGATCAGGTTTGGGTGAAGTTTCCGGTCGCGGATGTCTCGCTGGAAGGCGACAACAAAAGCGATGTCGCGGTGGCCTTCGAACTTGTCGGCAACGCATCCGTCGCGATCTGGACCACGACGCCGTGGACACTGCCCGGCAACCGCGCGATCAGTTTCTCGCCGAAGATTTCCTACGGTCTTTACAAAGTCGTTGACGCACCGGCTGATAACTGGGTGAAGGCCGGCGATCTTCTCATTCTTGCCGACAAGCTGGCAGAGGCCGTTTTCAAGCAGGCGCGCGTCAACACGTTTGAAAAAGTAAGAGCCGTCGATGCCCGCGTGCTCGCCGGCATGACGTGCGATCATCCGTTGAAGGGCAAGGGCTATGACTTCCCCGTGCCGTTGCTTGCCGGAGATCATGTGACCGACGAGGACGGAACCGGCTTCGTGCATACCGCGCCCGGGCACGGCCGCGACGACTTCGAAATCTGGACTGCAAACAGGACCGAATTGCAAAATCGGGGGATCAATCCGGCCATTCCCTACACGGTCGACGAGAACGGCGCCTTTACCGAAGCGGCGCCGGGCTTCACCGGCAAACGCGTCATCAATGACAAAGGTGAAAAGGGGGATGCCAACGAAGCGGTCATCAAGGCGTTGATCGATGCGGGCATGCTGATCGCGCGTGGCCGGCTCAAGCATCAGTATCCGCACAGCTGGCGCTCAAAGAAGCCGATCATCTTCCGCAACACGCCGCAGTGGTTCATCGCGATGGACAAGGACATCGCGGGGAAGGGCGACACGTTGCGTCATCGTGCATTGTCGGCGATCAAAGTGACGCGATGGGTGCCGGAGCAGGGCGAAAATCGCATCACCGGCATGATCGAGTCGCGACCCGACTGGGTCATCTCGCGCCAGCGTGCGTGGGGTGTGCCGATTGCCGTGTTCGTCAAGGAGAGGCCGGATGGCTCGGTCGAAATCCTGCAGGACCCCGAGGTCGAGTTGCGCATAGTCGAGGCTTTCGAGAAAGAGGGCGCCGATGCCTGGTACAAGGCAGGCGCGCGCGAGCGCTTCCTCGGCAAGCTCGCCAACGATTCCTGGAAGAAGATCGACGATATTCTCGACGTCTGGTTCGACTCAGGCTCCACGCATGCCTTCGTGCTGGAGGACCCCAAGCATTTCCCGACGCTTGCCGGCATCAAACGCAAGATCGATGGCGGCAAGGATACGGTGATGTATCTCGAAGGCAGTGATCAGCATCGCGGCTGGTTCCACTCGTCGCTCCTCGAATCCTGCGGCACGCGCGGCCGCGCGCCATTCGATGTGGTGTTGACGCACGGTTTCGTGCTCGACGAGCAGGGTCGCAAGATGTCGAAGTCGCTCGGCAACGTGACCGCGCCGCAGGACGTGATCCGTCAGTCCGGCGCCGATATCCTGCGCATGTGGGTGTGTGCGTCGGATTATGCCGACGACCTGCGCATCGGTCCGGAAATTCTCAAGACCACGGTCGAAACATACCGCAAGCTGCGCAATACCGTACGTTGGATGCTCGGCAGTCTGGCGCACTTCCATGAAGAAGATCGCGTGAAGGCTGACAAGATGCCGGAGCTCGAACGTCTGATGCTGCACCGGCTCTTCGAGCTCGATGCTCTGGTCCGCAAGGCCTACGCCGATTTCGACTACAAGCGAATCTTTGCTGCGCTATCGAGCTTCATGACGTCGGATCTGTCGGCGTTTTATTTCGACATTCGTAAAGACACGCTCTATTGCGACCCGGATTCATCGGTGAAGCGCAAGGCCTGTCTCACGGTCCTCGACCATTTGTTCCGCTGCACGGTCACGTGGCTCGCGCCGATGCTCTGCTTTACCGCGGAGGAGGCGTGGCTTTCACGCTACGGCGATACGGCGAAATCCGTGCATCTTGAAAACTTTCCCGAGATTCCGGCGTCATGGCGCGACGACAAGCTCGCGGACAAATGGCGGAAAATCCGCACGGTGCGCCGCGTCGTGACCGGTGCATTGGAAATCGAACGCGCGCAAAAGCGGATCGGGTCGTCACTCGAGGCGCACCCGATCGTGCATGTTTCGAATCCCGAGCTGTATGAGGCCGTGGTCGATTGCGATCTTGCGGAGGTGTGCATCACCTCGGCAGCGACTCTCGTCCAGGATGAAGGGCCCGGTAACGCGTTCCGTCTGCCGGATGTCGCAGGCGTGGCAGTCGTACCAAATCTTGCGGAAGGGAAAAAATGCGCGCGCTCGTGGAAAATCCTCACTACGATCGGCGCCGATCCCGATTATCCTGATGTGTCGCCGCGTGACGCCAAGGCGCTGCGCGAATGGGAAGCAGCGCGCAGAGCGGCGGAGTAGATATTGATCTCCCGTTCCTATTTTACCGGCCCACTGACGCGTTTCGGATTGACCGTCGCCGCCATCGTCTGCGCGCTCGACCAGGCTGCCAAGATTTACCTGCTGTTTGTTTTCGATCTTGCCGCCAACGGACCAGTCAGACTGGGCTCTTTTTTCGACCTCGTGCTCGCACGCAATACGGGCATCAGCTACGGACTTTTCCAGACCCAGGGAGCGCTCGGCCAGTGGATACTGCTGGGCTTCAAAACAGTTGCCGTCCTGTTGCTCGTGGTCTGGCTTGCGCGCGCGCAAGACAGGCTAACTGCGCTTTCCCTTGGCCTGATCATCGGCGGGGCTATCGGCAATGCCATCGACCGTCTGGCCTATGGGTGGGTTGCCGATTTCGTCTTTTTCCACATTTCCACGGCGAATTGGCGCTTCGACTGGTACGTTTTTAACCTCGCCGATGTGGCCATCGTTGCCGGGGTTATCGGCCTGTTGTATGACTCTCTTGTAATGGACCGCGCCGCAAAAGCGCCCTGATCCGCCGCAAGAGTCGCGACAATTCGAGGGGTTCCATGGTCCGGATTCGGATGAGCACGATGAGCATGACGCGCGTCTTTGGCGCCAGCGCCGCTTTTGGCCTGGTCCTCGGCGCAACTGCGCTCATTTGTCCCGCCCCCGCCCTCGCGCAATCGGCTGATGATTCCCTCCCGGCCGATCAGAAGTTCTTGCGCAACATCATGGAAGGGCTCGGCTTTCGCCGCGACGGCGAGGAAAACATCAATTACCAGGAGCGTGCGCCGCTCGTCCTTCCGTCCGGCCGTGCGCTGCCGCCGCCTGAGCAGCGCGGTGCAGCCATTGCCAACAATCCAGCCTGGCCGAAAGACCCCGACGTCGAGCGACGCAAGGCGCAAGCCGCCGCGGAGAAGGGCCGCAACATCAGCGACGAACGAGAGCGCGAACAGAATCCGCTGCGTCCTGATCAGCTGACGCCCGGTGGAAAGCCGAAGAAAAAACAGGCGAGTACCGACAACGGTTACGAGCCGCCGGCCACCGGCTTCGGCAGCCAAATCATGCCGTCGGAGCTCGGCTTCAAGAACAGCATGTGGGGCAGCATGTTCAACGGCAAGAAAGACGAGGCAGCGAAGTTCACTGGCGAACCGCCACGCAATTCGCTGACCGATCCGCCGCCCGGGTACCAGACGCCTTCGCCAGATCAGCCGTATGGCATTGGCAAGAATGCGACGCCGAAGGCAACAGACTACTACACGACGCATTCCGAGCCGGTGAAGTAGTGTTGCCAGCTGTAGATGAAGTTTTGCTTTGTGGTGGGCGACGCCATCCGATTTCGTGCTGACGCACGATCGCAACATATTCAGGCCCAAAAACGTGCTCTTTAAAACAAACTTGACGCTGATTGCGCTCGTCACCGCGATCGCAACGCCCTCGCTCGCCGCCGGACCCGAGGTGGCCAGCTCCACTCTCGCCAACGGACTTGAGCTCGTGGTCATTCCGGACCACCGCGCGCCCGTGGTGACGCACATGATCTGGTACAAAGTCGGCGCAGCCGACGAGACGCCGGGCAAGTCAGGATTGGCACATTTTCTTGAACACCTGATGTTCAAGGGTACGGCGAAGAATCCCACGGGAAAATTCTCGCAAGTTGTCGCGCGTATCGGCGGGCAGGAGAACGCCTTCACCTCGCAGGACTACACGGGCTACTACCAGCGCGTTCCGAGCGATCAACTCAAGACGGTCATGGAATTCGAGGCCGACCGGATGACCGGGCTTCAGCTTACGGACGACGTCGTTTTGCCCGAGCGCAATGTCATTCTCGAGGAGCAGAACCAGCGCATCGGAAATAATCCCCGCGCTCGTCTCGGCGAGCAGATCGATGCCGCGCTTTATCTAAACAACCCGTATGGGAAGCCGGTGATCGGCTGGCGTCACGAGATGGAAGAGCTCTCTCGCGATGATGCTATCGGATTCTATCGCCGATTTTATGCGCCAAACAACGCCGTCGTCGTGATTGCCGGCGATGTCGATCCGGCAAAGGCACGGGCGCTTGCCGAAGAAACCTACGGAAAGATTCCTCGTCACGGAAACATTGCGCCGCGCGTGCGTGCGCAGGAGCCGCCTCCGGTGGCCGCGCGGACACTGACCCTTGCGGATCCCCGTGCGGAAATACCGACCTTGCAGCGCGAATATCTCGTGCCGTCTTTCGTGACCGGAAAGCGCGGGGAATCGACGGCGCTCGAAGTGCTCGCCCATATTCTGGGCAGCGGTTCAAACAGCCGCCTCTATCTCGGCCTCGTCGTCGACAAGCAAGTCGCTGTCGCGGCCAATGCCTGGTACGACGCGAGCACGCTGGACCTGTCGAAATTCACCGTCGGTGGCTCGCCTCGTCCAGGCGTTACGCTGCCGCAACTTGAAGCGGAAACCGATGCGATCATCGCACAGGTGATCGAGAAAGGCGTGACGGCGGAAGAGCTGGAGCGCGCCAAGACCAGACTGATCGCGGACGCGGTCTATGCGCAGGACAATCAGGCCAGCATGGCCCGTTGGTATGGAACCGCGCTGACCACGGGTGGATCTGTCAACGACGTCAAGAATTGGCCGGACCGCATTCGGGCTGTCACGGCGGAGCAGGTGCAGGATGCCGCGCGTCAATGGTTGG
Organism: uncultured Alphaproteobacteria bacterium; assembly: GCA_963707615.1. Lineage (GTDB taxonomy): Bacteria > Pseudomonadota > Alphaproteobacteria > Rhizobiales > Xanthobacteraceae > Pseudolabrys. The sequence continues at coordinate 761,744 of CAVPQT010000003.1, read as the reverse complement.
ACAAACGGCGCTCCGTTACAGGCTATTTGGTCAAAGATGTAAGCCCGCAAGCGGAGAAGCGCTCATGATCCGGCTAGTTGCGTCCATTTTCTTTGCTGCCGCTGCCGCGATTGCGAGTACAAATGCCGCTTCGGCGATGACGATCGAAAAGATTGTCAGCCCCGGCGGTATCGAGGCCTGGCTGGTACGCGAAAAATCTCTCCCGCTGGTCACGCTCAATTACGCGTTCCACGGCGGCGCCTCACAGGACGATGCCGACAAGGCGGGCACCGCCAATCTCACTGCGGATCTGCTCGACGAAGGCGCCGGTGAACTCGACGGCAAGACCTTTCATGAACGCCTGGAAAATCGTGCCATTGAAATGAGTTTCCAGGTTGGGCGCGACTACATCTACGGCTCCCTGCGGACGCTGAACGACAACAGGGACGAAGCGTTCGACCTGTTACGCCTTGCGCTGTCGAACCCGCGCTTCGATGCGGATGCGATCGACCGGATCCGCGGGCAGACCATGGCCACGCTTCAGCGTGATACGACCAATCCCAATGACCTCGCCAGTCGCCGCTGGTGGCAGACCGCTTTCCCCGATCATCCCTACGGCCGCGAAAGCAAAGGCACTCTTGAATCGGTACCGCGTATCACTGCGGCCGATTTGCGCGAATACGTGCGCCGCGTGTTCGCGCGCAACGAATTGAAGGTGTCCATCGTCGGCGATGTCGATGCCAAAACAGCTGGCATGCTGATCGACCGCGCTTTCGGTGCATTGCCCGCCAAGAACGATCTCAAGCCGATAGCGAATGCCACGCCGACCGGTCTCGGCAAGCGCATCGTGATCAATGTCGATGTTCCGCAAGCTGTCGTCACTTTCGGCGGGCAGGGCATTGCCCGCCAGGACCCGGAATTCATGGCGGCTTACATCGTCAATCATATTCTGGGTGGCGGCAGCTTCTCGTCGCGCCTCTACAGGGAGGTGCGCGAAAAGCGCGGACTTGCCTATGGCGTTTCCGACAGTCTGGTCTGGTTCCGACGGGCCGCGGTCATGCTCGGCGGCACCGCAACGCGGGCCGACCGCACCGCAGATGCGTTGGCGGTGATCGAACAGGAAGTCAAACGGATGGCCGAGGAAGGCCCGACGCCGGAAGAACTCGCCGCCGCCAAATCGTTTCTCAAGGGCTCCTACGCCCTGTCACTCGACACCTCAGGCAAGATCGCGGCCCAGTTGACCCAGATCCAGATCGACGATCTCGGCATCGACTACGTTCAACGGCGTAGCGCGCTGATCGATGCAGTGACGATCGAGGACGCCAAGCGGGTCGCCAAGCGCCTGTATGGCGGGGGACTATTGGTGACGGTTGCCGGCAAGCCAAAGGGCCTTACGTCGAGCGGAACCACGGAATAACGTTCGCGTTGGTTTCGGCCGTTGCGCGTTTCGCGCGACTCTAGGCTAATACCGGCATGAACATCGTCCAATCGATCGAGAACGCGCGCGAAGAAAAGGTTGGGTCGCACGGCATTGGTGCCGACGTCCTGAAAACCGCTTTGACGCGCGCCGAGAGTGCCCTTGAATGGATTCGGGCCCGCCACGCCGATCGCACGTTGCCTCTGCTGCGCTTGCCGGAAACCCACGCCGACCTCGAGGCGATCCGCGATACCGCACGCCAGTTGGCGGACCGGGCGACAGACATCGTTATTCTGGGCACCGGCGGGTCCAGCCTCGGCGGTCAGACCTTGGCGCAACTTGCCGGATTCGGCGTCCCGGGTGTTGGTGCGTTTCGTCCACCGCCTCAACTGCACTTCATCGACAATCTGGATCCGGACAGCTTTGAAACACTGCTTGCGAGGTTGCCGCATGCGACCACGCGTTTCGTCGCGATATCCAAATCAGGCGGCACCGCTGAAACCTTGATGCAGACCATCGCCGCTTTGTCGGCATTGAGGGAGGCCGGGCTGCAGACACGCATCCCCGATATCTTTTTGGGAATCAGCGAGCCGTCCAGGTCCGGCAAGACGAACGGACTGCGTGATCTGCTCGGCAAATTCCGCGTTCCCATGCTCGATCACGACACCGGCGTCGGCGGGCGCTATTCAGCGCTGACGAATGTTGGGTTGCTGCCGGCAGCGATGCTGGGTCTCGACATAGCAGCGGTGCGTGACGGCGCGGCTATCGCGCTGGCGCCAATTCTCGCGAAGAAGCCGGCGACGCAGGTTCCGGCAGCAGTCGGCGCCGCGCTTTCAATCGGTCTCTGCGAGAGCAAATGGAAAGCCATCACCGTGTTGATGGCCTATTGCGACCGTTTGCAACGTTTCACGCATTGGTACGTGCAGCTGTGGGCCGAAAGCCTTGGCAAACACAGCAAAGGTACGACGCCTGTTGCCGCACTAGGGCCGGTCGATCAGCACAGCCAATTGCAGCTCTTCATCAGCGGTCCGCGCGACAAGCTCTTCACCGTCATCACGACCGATGGCGCTGGGAGCGGTCCGTCCATGGACGGCGATCTTGCAAAGCTTGCGGGCGAGCCTGGCTTCGCCGGCAAGAGCATCGGCGATCTGGTTGCCGCTGAAGGCCGCGCGACTGCCGAAACTCTGGCGAAGAATGGTTGTCCGGTGCGCACGATTCACATCAGTCGGCTCGACGAGGCGGCCCTCGGCGAATTGATGATGCATTTCATGCTGGAGACGATCATCGCCGCGCATCTTCTGGGCGTCGATCCCTTTGACCAGCCGGCGGTGGAAGAAGGCAAGGTCCTTGCGAAAAAGTATTTGATGTCGTGACGCCGGATGATCCGCATCACCGACACGATCTCCATTGATGAATCCGAACTTTCGGAATCATTCGTGCGCGCCTCCGGACCGGGCGGGCAGAACGTCAATAAAGTTTCGTCGGCGGTGCAGCTCCGTTTCGACGCCCGGCATTCGCCGGCGTTGCCGAACGATGTCGCCCTGCGATTGATGCGCATCGCAGGCAAGCGGCTGACCAAAGAGGGCGTGATTGTCATCGTCGCTCAGCAGCACCGGACGCAGGAACGCAACCGCGCGGATGCCCGCGACCGTCTGTTCGCCATGATCCGGCAGGCCGCGGTCAGGCCGACCCCGCGGCGCCCGACGAAAGTGCCCAAGGCCCAACGCCGCGAAAGGCTGGAGTCCAAAAAGCACCGTGCCGGCATCAAAAGCATGCGCCGGGGCAAGCCGGGATGGGATTAGGCTTGGATTAGGCTTGGATTAGATTTGGATTAGACCCGGGATAGCGGGGGCAGTTGGCGACCCTGTCTCGCAGCCGTCGCGATGCGCCGGTAAAGTCGCTGCGATTCGGATCAGGTCCCAGCAATGCCCGTTCGTCAGTTATCCGAGGCTGTCATCAACCGCATCGCCGCAGGCGAGGTGGTTGAAAGGCCGGCAAGCGTCGTCAAGGAACTGGTGGAAAATGCGCTCGATGCCGGCGCGCGCCGGATCGATGTGCTCACGGATGGTGGAGGCCGCAGGCTGATCCGCGTCACCGATGACGGCGAGGGGATGACCCGCGCCGATCTTGAACTCGCAGTTGAGCGGCACGCGACATCCAAGCTCGATAGTGACGATTTGCTGGCGATCCACACGCTTGGATTTCGTGGCGAGGCGTTACCCTCGATTGGCGCTGCGGCTACGCTGACGATGACCACGCGCCACGCCGACGAGCCACACGCGTGGAGCATCACGGTTGACGCTGGCGAGAAGTCGGCGGCAAAGCCAGCTTCCCTCGGGCACGGAACCACGGTCGAAGTGCGCGATCTGTTCCACGCAACGCCGGCGCGCCTGAAATTTCTCAAGGCCGATCGCAGCGAAGCCGAGGCTGTGCGCGATGTCGTTCGGCGGCTGGCTATGAGTCGCCCCGACGTCAGCTTCACGCTGGCCGGCGAAGAGCGGGCGCCATTGACGTGGGGACCCGCAGCCGACGGCGACCACCTTGTCCGGCTTGGCGATGTGCTCGGGCCCGATTTCCGCGCCAATGCGGTTGCCATCGACGGTGGGCAGGAGGGCATACGCGTCACCGGCTTTGCCGGGCTGCCGACGCTCTCTCGCGCGAATTCGCTCGGGCAGTATCTCTTCGTCAATGGACGACCGGTACGCGATAAATTGCTGTTTGGCGCGGTGCGTGCCGCTTATGCCGACTATCTGCCGCGCGACCGACACCCGGTGCTTGCGCTGTTCGTGTCGCTCGATGCGCGCGAGGTCGACGTCAACGTCCATCCGGCGAAAACCGAGGTTCGTTTCCGCGATGCCGGTCGCGTGCGATCGCTGATCGTGCGCGCGCTGAAGGAGGCGCTGGTGCGTGAAGGCCAACGTGCCGCGACGACCGGCGGCAGCGCGACGATCGCGACTTTTCGTCCGGCCGCTGCACCGCGTCGGGGCGCCTATGACTGGCGACGGTCGCCGGCGCGGCCGGCAGGCTTTGCGCCGACAAGGAGCGGGGCCGCGGCCGGCTTTGCTGAGGCCGCACAGGCGGCGTTCGATGTCGGAGAGCCGGCTGCGGACGCAGCCGTTGCGCGCTTCGAACCCGTCGCGGATCAAATCGATCGCCCGCTCGGCGCTGCCCGTGCACAGGTGCACGAGACATATATCGTGGCGCAGACGCGCGATGGGCTTGTGATCGTCGATCAGCACGCGGCCCATGAGCGTATCGTTTACGAGCGCATGAAGGCGGCCATCGAAAAAACAGGGGTTGCACGTCAGATCCTTCTCATCCCTGAGATCGTCGAGTTGGACGAGGCCGATGCTGCGCGCCTTGCCGCCCGCGCCGAAGAGCTCGCGCGATTTGGGCTGGTAATCGAGACGTTCGGGCCTGGCGCCGTCGCCGTGCGCGAGACGCCGTCAATGCTTGGCGATGTCGATGTCCGCGGACTGATCAACGATCTTGCGGAGCACGCGGCGGAATGGGACGACGCATTGCCGCTGGAGCGACGCCTCATGCATGTTTCGGCGACGATGGCGTGTTATGGCTCCGTGCGGGCGGGACGCCGGCTGAAGCCGGAGGAAATGAACGCGCTGCTGCGTGAGATGGAGGCGGTCCCCAATTCCGGCCAATGCAATCACGGCCGGCCCACTTACGTCGAATTGAAGCTCACCGATATCGAGCGGCTGTTCGGGCGGCGATAATCTAGATCAGCCGGATGAAAGCGAACTCGGTGTCGTCGTAACGGCGCCGTTCCAGTTCAACAAATCCCTCGGGCGTCTTGAACCCGGCATCGGCCGCTTCCTCCACGACCAACAGGGCTTCCGGCATCAGCCAACCGCCGTCGCGTGCGGAAATCAGCGACTTTTCCGCGAGGCCTTTGCCGTATGGCGGATCGAGAAAGATCAGCGAAAACGGATCAAGCGGATGCGCGGGCCCGAGCCTGCTTGCATCACGCCGGAAAATCCGCGTGACACCGCCGAGTCCCGAGCGACTCGACATTGTCGCGCAGCAATGCGCGCGCCTCGACGCCCTCGTCGACAAACAGCGCGTAGTCCGCGCCGCGCGAAATGGCCTCGATTCCGAGCGCGCCGGTGCCGGCGAACAGGTCGAGCACCCGCGCGCCAGTGACGGGGTCGCCATACGAGTGCGTGAGAATATTGAACAGCGCTTCGCGCAGCCGGTCACTCGTGGGGCGCACGGCGTCGGACTTCGGCCCTGCAATCGGCCGGGAGCGAAGCTTGCCGCCGACAATGCGCATTATCTCGGTCTCGAGGGGCGTGGCCCGCCCGAACGGTCGCGCCGGCCGGCTCTGTGTTTGTCGCGGCCAGGCGGACGCTTTGTGTTCTTGTCGGGGTGTTGAGGTTCGCGCGTTTCGCGCCGCTTTTCCCGATCCGGCCGGCGCGAAGGCGACCGCGTTTCGTCGACGGCCAACGGCGCGTCGAAGTCGGCATTGGACTCGGCGACGATCTGCTCGCCCAGTTTCGTGCGCAGCTCGGTGGTTTCGACCTCCCTGACTGCTCCGTCGTCGATGTCTCCGAGGTCGAAAGGACCGAAAGCGACACGGATCAGCCTGTTCACCTTCAGGCCCAGTGATTCGAGAACCTTGCGGACCTCGCGGTTCTTGCCCTCACGGATGGCAAAGGTCAGCCAGATATTCGCGCCTTGTTCGCGGTCGAGCGTCGCTTCAATCGGACCGTAGCTCATTCCGTCGATGGTGACGCCGTTTTTCAGACGATCGAGCGCCTCTTGCTGCACGCGTCCCAGGGCCCGCACGCGGTATCGCCGCAGCCAGCCGGTTGCCGGCAATTCCAATATGCGCGCCAGGCCGCCGTCGTTGGTGAGCAGCAACAGCCCTTCGGTATTGATATCGAGTTGTCCAACGCTGATGACCCGTGGAAGTGTTTTTGGCAGCGCCCGGAAAATCGTGTCTCGCCCTTCCGGATCGGAATGCGTGGTCACCAATCCGCGCGGCTTGTGATAGAGAAAAAGCCGCGTGCGTTCGTGCGCTCGCAAGGGTGTGCCGTCGACCGCGATCTGGTCCGACGATGTCACATTGAGAGCGGGCGAAGAAATAATCTCACCGTTGACCGATACGCGTCCGGCCGCGATCCACGCTTCCGCCTCACGCCGGGACGCAAGGCCAGCGCGCGCGATGACTTTTGCGATCCGCTCGCCGGGCCTTTCCTTTGGGGGAGGTGTTGCCATATGGATTTCTTCGCCAACGCCTTTATACACGGAGCGGCATAGAAGACGTGGAAGGCCGGGACAAGCCCGTCCAGGACTGATCAAGACTGAGCATGCCATCGCCCACATTCATGTCCATCGCCATCGAAGAGGCCCGCGCAGCGGGCGCGAGGGGCGAGGTTCCTGTCGGCTGCGTTGTCGTGAGGGACGGGACCATCGTCGCGCGGGCCGGCAACCGGACGATCGCTGATCACGACCCGACCGCGCACGCCGAGCTTATCGCCATTCGTGCCGCGGCCTCGACGCTTGGGAGCGAGCGCCTCACGGATTGCGATCTTTACGTCACGCTGGAGCCGTGTGCCATGTGCGCGGCGGCGATGTCCTTCGCCCGCATTCGCAGGCTTTACTTCGGCGCCGCCGACGCCAAAGGTGGCGCGGTTGAACACGGCGTGTGTTTCTTCGCCGCGCCGACCTGTCACCATCGGCCCGAGGTCTATGGCGGCATCAACGAAAGCGAATGCGGCGAGCTCCTGAAAAGCTTCTTTCAGGCGCGCCGATAGTTTTTCAGGCGATTTGATTAGGCCGTCTTGTCGACGAGCTTGCCCATTCCGGGCGGCGGCGGAGCCTGCCGGACGATTGGCGCCGCGACGGGCTCGCGTTCGCTGGCCTGCTGCGCGGACGACTTCGGCTTTGTGTCGGTCTTCGCCATGGCGGCGACAACTTAACCGCGCCAGTCTCAATGATGTGCATCATCCGCATGGAAAATCCGCGCGAGTAGCGAAAGAATTTGTTGACCTTGGCAAAGCGTGTCAGGCACGCGTTGCGAATTTCCAGGCCTTGTCGGCAAGCGGCCGGATCATTTCAGCCTTTGCCGGTGCAAATTCGCTCGTTGCCGTACCGTCGCGCACGCGGCCAATGATGCCCTGCAAAATCGCGGCGATGCGGAAGAAATTGTAGGCGAGATAGACGGACAAATGCGGGCGTGGATCCAGTCCCGTGCGCGCGACATAAGTATCGACATAATCGCTCATCGACGGAATACCCAACGCGCGCAGATCATGACCGACGAGAGTGGCCGTGCCCGCCGCGCTCTCGGAATGCGGCATGTGCCAGGCCATCAGGTGATAGCTGAAATCGGCCAAGGGATCGCCCAACGTCGACAGTTCCCAATCGAGCACGGCGACGATTTTCGCTTGCTCATGCGCGATGATCAGATTGTCGAGACGATAGTCGCCATGCACCAGACGGACTGATGCGTTTGGCGGAATATGTTTCGGGAGCCAGTCGATCAGTCGTTCCATCGCGTCGATTTTTTCTGTCTCGGACGCCCGATATTGCTTCGACCAGCGTTCGACTTGTCGGCCGACGTAGTTTTCCCCTTTACCGAAATCGCCGAGCCCGATTTTGCCAGGATCGAGTCCGTGCAAGTGCGAGATCGTCGCGTTCATTGAGTCGTAGACGGCTTCGCGCTCGGTGGGATTTGAGCCGGGCATCTGGGGCTCCCAGAAAACACGGCCATCGACGAAGCCCATGACGTAAAACGCCGTCCCTGCCACGCTTTCATCGGCGCAATAGACGAGCGGTTCGGCGACAGGAAAGTTCTGCGAATGCAGTGCGCTGATCACGCGGTATTCGCGATCGACGGCATGTGCCGATGGGAGCAATTTCCCCGGTGGCTTTCGGCGCAGAACGTAGCGCCGGCCCGGTGTTTCAAGGAGATAGGTCGGGTTTGATTGACCGCCCTTGAATTGCCTGACGGACAACGGCCCGGCAAAGCCGTTTATGTGAGTAGCGAGATAACGCTCAAGCTGTGCGACATCGATGCGCAGCGCCGGTGCTGCATCTTTGGTTCCCGAAAAAGCCTGCTGGCGGTCGACCGATGTCATCGCCGCAACGGGATTATTTGCGCGTTCCGAAGGAAATCGGAGCGTCGGCGTAAATCTTGTATTGCTGCGACTTCGGTTTCGCCTTGTCCTCCTCGTTGACGTATTGAATCGAGCTTTTTCCCTGAAGTTCGCGCGGCAATATCATCACGCGAATAAAGCGGCTCGGCTTGTCGGACGACGCCTGCGCGAACACGGCGTCCGGCCCGGATTCATACCACGCACCGCCGGGACCAAACGAGGTCGAGCGCCCGTGCGTGTCGATCCGAATGCCGCCCTCGATCAGGCAGCGGATGCCGGGGCCCTGATGGCGATGAAGGTAAGCGCAGCCGCCGGGCGGAAAGGCGACGCTGTCGCCGCGCATCAGCAAATCCCCTTTCGGCAGTGTCTCCAGAAAAGCGGTCAGCTTCTCATGAGTAACCATGCCGGGCGCGTTGGCCGTTGTGCTGCCCTGATCGCCGCGCGCGAGCTCCCAGCGCCAGCATGTGACTCCGGTTGCACCGGGCTTGATCTTGACTGCCGTATCACCTTGCCACGCTTCGCCCTCACGCACCGTCTCCTCGCCGATAGCCGCGGAGCCGTGCACAACGAAGATAAAACGCGGCACGGGCGGCAGTCTGAGTTCGATCTTCTCGGCGCTTGCGAGCACGTCCTCGTAAAGCCGCAGCACGGGATGCATTCACGGTCTCCTACGTCAGTCGGCGAAAAAATCAGACAACGCCGCCGCGGTTGCCTCGGGGTTTTCCTCGGTTAGGAAATGGCCAGAGTCAACCGCCTTGCCGGCGGCCTGCGGGGCCCATTCTTGCCAGATCTTCAACGGCCCTCCAGTCTCTGACGCAATGCCGACACCGCCCCACAAGGCCAACATCGGGCATGTGATCGTCCGACCGGCCGAGCGATCGGCTTCGTCTTGCGCCAGATCGGCATAGCGTCCGGCACGATAGTCCTCGCAGTGGGCATGGATGCGCAACGGATCGGCAAACGCTGCCCGATAGTGATCGAGCGCGCGAGGATCGAAAGCGGACAGGTTCTTGGCCTTCGTCCAGCTGGCCATTTTCCATTCCAGATATTCGACCGGTGCTTTCGAGATCAGCATCTCCGGCAGCGGCTCCGGCTGCGCCAGAAAAGGCCAGTGCCAGACCTTCATCGCCAGGTTGCGATCCATGCGGTGCCACATCTCGTAGGTCGGAACGATATCGAGCGTCGCCAATCGCTCGACGCGGCCGGGATGATCCAGCGTGAGCCGATATGCAACGCGACCACCACGATCGTGGCCGGCCAGCCTGAAGTGCACATGGCCGAGTTGCTCCATCGCCTCGATCATGATCTTCGCCATCGAGCGCTTGTCATAGGGCGCGTGTGTTTCGTCGGCCTGCGGCACATCCGACCAGCCGTAACCGGGCAAATCCGCGATGATGAGCGAGAAGCGCTTCGCGAGTACCGGAGCGACGCGGTGCCACATCACGTTTGTCTGCGTGTAACCATGCAACAACAAAAGTGGCGGGCCGTTGCCGCCAGCGCGCGCAAAGATTCTTCCGGCGCTCGTGTCGATCCAGTGCGAAGCAAAACCCGGAAAAAGGTCGGCCAGATCGGGCATGAAAACACCTTACTTGACGGGGCTTATTTGTGGGAGAGGGCGCTCGGGCGGGAACTTACTCTCGTTCGATCGCGCGCCAGCCGATGTCCCGACGGCAGAATCCGTCGGGCCAGCGGATGAGGTCGACGGCTGCGTAAGCGCGGCGCTGCGCCTCGCGCACGTTTTTGCCGCGCGCGCAGACGTTGAGCACGCGTCCACCGTTGGCGAGGATGCGATTGCCGTCGGCCTTGGTGCCGGCGTGAAAAATCTCCACGCCGTCGACCTGTGCCGCGGCGTCGAGTCCTTCAATCACCGAACCTTTGTCGTAGCTGCCTGGATAGCCTTTGGCGGCCATCACGACTGTAAGCGCCGCGTCCGGATACCAGCGCAGATCGAAATTCTTCAACTGTCCATCGCGCGCGGCCAGCAAGGCCGGGACGAGGTCGGACATCAAACGCAGCATCAGCACCTGACACTCGGGGTCGCCGAAGCGGACATTGTATTCGATCAGCTTGGGTCCATCTTTCGTGACCATGAGGCCGGCGAACAGAACACCCTTGTATGGCGCGCCGGCATGTTTGAGTGCGCGCACGGTGGGATGAATGATCTCCTCCATCACGCGACGGTTCATCTTCTCGGTCATGATCGGCGCGGGCGAATATGCGCCCATGCCGCCCGTGTTCGGTCCCTTGTCGCCATCGCCGACGCGCTTGTGATCCTGCGCGGAAGCAAGCTGTATCGCAGTCTCGCCGTCGCAAAGCGCGAAGAAGGAAGCCTCTTCGCCGACGAGACATTCCTCAATAACGATTTCCCATGCAGGCGTTCCCAGGCCCCCGCCGAACATCATGTCGATCGCCGCCTCGGCTTCCTGCACGGTTTCCGCAACGACCACGCCTTTTCCGGCGGCAAGCCCGTCAGCTTTCACGACGATGGGCGCGCCTTTTTTGCGCACGTAATCCTTTGCAGCGCTCGCGCCTTTGAAGCGCTCATAAGCCGCGGTCGGAATATTGTTGGCTTTGCACAGATCCTTGGTAAAGCCCTTTGAACCTTCGAGGCGCGCTCCCCATTTGGTTGGACCGAACGCCTTGATCCCCGCGGCCTCGAGATCGTCGACAATGCCGGCGCACAGAGGCACCTCGGGCCCGACCACGACAAAGTTGATGTTCTTGTCCTTGGCGAACGCGATGACGGCCTTGTGGTCGGCGAGATCAAGCGTCACGCACTCGGCCTCGCGTGCTATGCCCGCATTGCCGGGCGCACAATAGAGCTTGTCGGTGAGGGGGCTGGCAGCGATTTTCCAGGCGAGCGCGTGCTCACGGCCGCCGGAACCAAGAATGAGGATGTTCATGAGACGCGCAGGCGGCCTTTAGGGACTGGTTGCGGTTTGGTGTAGCATGGCGCCTTGCGCCCGCAAGAGATTCGACACTGATGACAGAGGCTGCCCTCGATAACGTTGTGGAATGGACCGTCTCGGAGCTTTCGTCGGCGCTCAGACGCACCGTCGAGGAGGCCTACGGCTACGTGCGGGTCCGCGGTGAGATTTCCGGCTTCAAGGGCCAGCAGCCCTCCGGTCACGCATATTTTGCTCTCAAGGACGAAGGCGCGCGCCTCGACGCCGTCATCTGGAAAAGCACCTTTGGCCGTATGCGCGTCAAACCCGAGGAGGGGCTCGAGGTCATCGTCACTGGGCGCCTGACGACCTATCCAGGCCGTTCCAGCTATCAGATCGTCATCGACAGGCTGGAGCCTGCCGGCATTGGCGCCCTGATGAAGCTCCTCGAGGAGCGCAAGAAGAAGCTTGCAGCGGAGGGACTATTTGATGAGGCGCGCAAGCAACTCCTGCCGTTTCTGCCCAAAGTCATCGGCGTGGTGACTTCGCCGACGGGCGCGGTGATCCGAGATATTCTGCATCGGCTCGAGGACCGTTTTCCGCGCCGGGTCCTGGTTTGGCCCGTACGCGTGCAGGGTGAGACCTCCGCAGCGGAAGTCGCCAACGCGATTCGCAGGCTCAACGAATTGCCCGAGCTTGGCCCAATACCGCGCCCTGACTTGATCATCGTTGCGCGGGGCGGCGGTTCGCTCGAGGACCTATGGTCGTTCAACGAAGAAATCGTCGTGCGCGCCGCAGCTGCCAGCATGATTCCGCTTATTTCCGCTGTCGGGCACGAGACCGACATCACTCTGATCGATTTCGCAGCAGATCGCCGCGCGCCAACTCCCACGGCTGCCGCGGAAATTGCCGTGCCGGTTCGCGCCGAGCTCATGGTGTCTCTGTCCAACCTTGGTGCGCGCAAACATGCCTGCTGGAAGCGCAATGTCGATCGGCATCGCAAGGAGCTCTCCTTGCTCAGCCGTGCGATGCCGGCGCTCGATGACCTGTTGTCGGTACCTCGCCAGCGCCTCGATTCCTGCGCCGGACGATTGCCTCGAGCACTTCGCGCCAACGCGCAAATCCATCACACGCATCTGACACGTGTGGCGTCTCGCCTGTCTCCACGGCTTCTGTCGCACCGTATCGAGCGCTGTGACGAGCAGACAAAGAATTTTATCGGCCGGGCCCGGCGTGCCTTTCGCATTTCACAGGACCGCCGTGATCAACGGCTCCGCAGTGCGGGCCAGCTCCTGACGGCCTATTCATACAAAGGGGTACTCTCGCGCGGATTTGCATTGGTCCGCGATGGGGAAGGGCATCCGCTGCGCTCCGCGGGCGCGGTTGGAGTGGGGGCGCGGCTCGACATCGAGTTTGCCGATGGGCGAATTGGGGCAACCGCCGATGGCGAACATGCCGTGCAGCCAAAAAGCAAGGTGCGAAGCCGTGGCGGTGGCGAGGGCCCGGGTGGGCAGGGCACTTTGTTCGGCTCATAACGATATTCAAGGGTTTCGCTCACAGGGCCGACCGACTATGTTTAGGTGGGCGCCGGACATTGGAGGCCGCTTTTGCTCAATCGTTATGATCGCAATCCGCCGATGAATGGCGAGGCGGAAGTAAAATATCTTGACGGCGATTTCCGCGTCGTTCGGCCAGGTGCATTTGTCCGCTGCTCTGTAACCGGCGTGCCGATTCCGCTTGAGGAGCTCAAATACTGGAGCGTCGATTTGCAAGAAGCCTATGCGACGCCCGAGGCGGTCTTGCAGCGTCTTCGCGCGGCGACGAAATAATCTTTCAGCCGCGTAGCTTTGCCAGCACGAACCGGCGCAATTCATCCATCTCGTCAACGACCATGGTGACGCGCAGTACATGCGCGCGCTCCGCCAGCGCATCGAGTATGTGTTCGCCCGTCATCCGAGCGCGGTCCTTCTCGGTGGTGAGTAGCGCAAGTCCGCTGTGTTCGGCTCGCATGATCAGCTCCGCGGCTTCCTCGGCCGTGTAGCGGTGGTGATCATCGAAGGCTTCCCGCTCAGCGACCGCGATGCCGGCATCGAGCGCAGTTGCGAAAAATTTGTTCGGATCGCCGATTCCTGCGAACGCCAGAACGCTGCGGCCTTTCAGTGCGGTAACGCTGTCGGGATCGGGAACGAGGCGGCCGTGGAATATCGGCAGCGCGCGGGCACGGCATTGAGCAATGACAGGTTCTGCGTTGAGACCTTCGCCCACCACCAGCAGCGCATCAGTCTGTTCAAGCTGCGCGGCCATCGGCGCGCGCAATGGTCCGGCTGGAAACACGGACCCATTGCCGACCCCGCGACGCGCGTCGACAACCGCAAGTGTAAAATCCTTCCGCAGCGACGGATTCTGCAGGCCATCATCCATGATGATCAGCCCCGCACCTTGCGTGCGGGCAAAGCCAGCGCCGGCAACGCGGTCCCGCGACACGACCGCAGGCGCGCAATGGGCGATCAAAAGCGCTTCGTCGCCAACCTGGGTGGCGCTGTCAGCGTGAACATCCACGCGCTTTGGACCGGCGACGTTTCCCCCATAACCACGGCTGAGGCAAAACGGTTGCATGCCGGCGTCGGCAAGCATTCGTGCGAGCATGATCACCGTCGGTGTCTTGCCGGCGCCACCCAACGTGAAATTGCCGACGCAGATGACCGGTAACCCGGCGGAAGTGCCCTTCGCTGCCATACGCCGTGCTGCAACGGCGCCATAAGTAAGCCCCAGCGGCGCGAGCGCCCTCATGGTGAGGCCGGCGTCGCGCCACCAGAAAGCTGGCTCACGCATGGCTAGCCCGCTGCTGCAACTGCAGTTGCATCAGATAAGGGTCGAGAGAGGCCAGCGTACGCTCCAGTGCCCCGCTCAGGTTCTCCACAACGCCATTTGCTGCCGCGACCACGCGGGCACGCGCGTCGGGGTCGTTCAACCATGCGGCCAGATGCGCGACGAGTCGGTCCACGCTTTCTATCCGTTCCGCTCCGTGAACTTTGTCGAGCGCCGAATAGATTTCCGCGAAGTTCCAGACATGTGGGCCATGCAGGATTGCCGCGCCGAGTTTGGCGGCCTCGATCGGGTTTTGACCGCCGTGCTTGATCAACGAGCCTCCGATAAATACCGCCGGTGCCATACGATAAATCAGGCCAAGCTCACCGACCGTGTCGGCGACATAAATCTCGGTGTCGCGCTCAGGTAATTCCCCGCGCGAGCGCAGAGCGACAGGCAAACCGGCTCCGGCCGCAACGTCGGCGATCCCCGGGCCCCGCTCCGGATGCCGTGGTGCGATCACCGTCAGCAATCCAGGAAAATTCCGCCGCAAGCGCGAATGCGCTTCGATAACAGCTTCCTCCTCGCCGGCATGGGTCGAAGCAGCCGCAATGACCGGCCGACGGCCGATCGCATTTTGCAGTTCCGCAAGCGCCCTGGGTTCGGCTGGCGGTGCCGGTGCGTCAAGTTTGAGATTGCCGGTCGTGACGACGTTCGATGCGCCAAGATCGCTCAGACGCAAGGCATCGGATGAAGTGCCGGCCAGGCAGAGATCAAGGCGCCGGAGGAGATCGGCGATGGAACGCGGTGCGCGGCGCCAACGCTGATAAGAGTTCTCGGAAAGGCGCGCATTGATCAGCACCATGGGTATGCCGCGCGTCGATGACTCGATCATCAGATTCGGCCAGAGTTCCGATTCCACGAACAAGGCGAGGTCGGGTCGCCAGTGCTCGAGAAACCGGCGGACGTACCGCGAAATGTCGAGCGGAATGAACTGATGGATCACGCCGCGCTGGAGGCGCTGTTCGGCAAGGCCACCCGAGGTCACAGTTCCCGTTGTGACAAGCATGCCGAAGCCACGCGCTCTGATCCGGTCGATCAGTGGCAGGACGCTGGCGAGTTCGCCGACACTTGCGCCATGCAACCAGATGAGTGGACCTTCCGGCCGCCCAATGCGGCTTTCGCCACGGCGCTCGGGCAGGCGCTGACGATGTTCCTTGCCGCGCTTGAGGCGTCGCGCCAGAAAAATGGGAGTGAAGGGACCGGCCGCTGCCGACAACAGCCGATACATCCGCAACCCAGTCGGCAACTTACCACTCAAGATACCTTGCCCCCGGTCCTGTCGGCGATCTCGTATGCGCGGGCCGTCGCCCGATTGAGCTCACTTTCGACCTTTTGCCGCGCCGCTTCCAGAGCCTCGCGGTCGGCGTTGGGCGACACAAAAATAGCCTCGCTCGCGACGATTCCCATTCGTGCAAATGGCAAGTTGACGGCCGAGCGATCCCAATTGTCGAGCTCGATGCGACAACTCGAGGCCATTGCAACGGGATAGATCGGCCGACCTGAATGCTGAGCAAGTTTCACGATTCCAAGCCCGGCGACGCGCGCGACTTTTGGAACATCGGCGGTCATCGCTATATTGTAGCCATCCTTCAAAGCCTCAAGCATCTCCGTAAATGCGGCAGGCCCACCTTTGTGGTGAAAGCCGCCATCGTGCGCGCCGGAGCCCCGGATGGTGCCGATATCAAGCCGTTCCGCGGCACGAGCGTTCACCTCCCCGTCGCGGTGGCGTGAGATCAGCACTTTGGTGCGATGGCGCGGATTGTCGCGTTTTTTGATGAATGGCGCCATGAAATGCTGCCCGTGCCACATCGCGACAATCGCCGGCATTTCGACTTCATCGTAAATGTGCGGCGGCTCGATCGTCACGCGGGTGGTGCGCCACACGAATCGAAGATACCAGGCTGCCATAACCCCGGCAGTCTCGTGAAAGGCCGGCGAAGTGGCAATTTTCCGTCTGAACGATCGCATCAACATTCAGCGTACCGACCGGTCTTTCGCTTCGGGATCGAGCAACCGATGCAGATGGACAATGAAGTAGCGCATGTGAGCGTTATCAACGGTCTGCTGTGCTCTGGCCTTCCAGGCGACATAGGCGCTGGCATAGTTCGGAAACACACCGACGATGTCGACCTTTTCGAGATCCTTGAATTCATTGCCGCCAAGCTCGGTCAATTCGCCGCCAAGGACGAGATGCAATAGTTGTGGTTTCGCGGTCGGCAATTCTGCAGCCATGGCTCGAATCCCTGATTGATCCCCGACGTGATTTTTCCGCGGTTGGGCAAGCCTACGCGAATTCAGTTTCGTGGTCGCGCACAAGCTCGATCAAGGCAGCGTGACGCACAGGACCGGCGGCGATGAGCGCGCCATATGTGGCCTCCGGCCCATTGTACGTCAGAGGCCGGCCGGCAAAATCCGTGAGCGCGCCGCCGGCTTCGTGCACCAAAAGATCGGCGGCTGCAAGGTCCCAATCGTGGCTGCCGCCGGCCGCAAACGCTGCATCGAGCGCGCCGTGCGCAACACGGGCGATCCGCAAAGCCAGCGAATGCACTTTTGGTTGGGCCACTATCCCCGGGTTGATTGCGGATAGCCGGTCCAGGAAGCGCTTGGGCCCGGCCAGACGGGCGCCGGCGAGCGTTGCGCCAGCCGACACTCTGATCGGTGCGCCGTTAAGCACGGCGCCCTGGCCGTGCAGGGCGAGAAACATTTCGTCAGTAACGGGCACGTATATCGCTGCGATCAGCGGCCGGCCGTGCTCGACGAGCGCGACAGAAATAGACCAGTCGGCGCTTCCGGAAATAAACGCCCGGGTGCCATCGATTGGATCGACTATCCACACAAGGGGCACGGCAAGACTGGGTTGGTCCAGAGGAGATTCCTCTGACTTCCATCCGGCGTCGCGCACCAGGTCAGACAGGCGATCTCGCAGGAACTCGTTCACCGCGATGTCTGCTTCGGTCACAGGGGAGTGGTCGGCGCCCTTGGTCCAGCGTTTGAACGGCCCTCGCGCAGTCGCGCGGGCGATATCGCCTGCCGCGCGCAAAACGGTTACGAGTGGTTCACGCAGCGCGAGGAAATCATTGGCCGGCAACGGTCAATCCCTCGACACGTAACGTCGGCGCATTGATGCCGAAACGGAATTCAAGATCGTTGGCGGGCGTAAGCGAGCGAAACATCTCGATGAGATGTCCCGCTATCGTCACTTCGCTCACGGGGTAGGTGCGTTTGCCGTTTTCGATCCAGAAGCCCGAAGCGCCGCGACTATAGTCGCCCGTCACCATATTGGCTCCGACACCGATCAGGTCCGTCACATAAAATCCATCGGCGATGTCGGCGATAAGTTGCTGCGGGCTCAGTCGGCCAGGCTCCATGTACAGGTTGCTCGATCCGGGTGATGTCGCCGACGAGCCACTGCGCTGTGCATTGCCAGTGGTCACAAGTCCAAGTTCGCGTGCCGTCGTGCTGTCGAGCAACCACGAACGAAGGAAACCGTCATCGATCAGCGCGAGTTTTTTGCAGGCAACGCCTTCGCCATCGAACGGGTGAGAGCGCAGGCCCCGTCTGCGAAGAGGGTCATCGATAATGCGGATGCCATCTGCAAAAAGCTTCGCGCCCATCTTGTCGCGAAGAAAGCTCGTCTTCCGCGCGACCGATGCACCATTCACGGCGCCCGACAGATGCGAGACCAGCGAACCAGCCGAACGTGGATCGAAGACCACCGGAACTTTGCGCGTCGAAACCTTGCGTGGATTGAGGCGTGCGACCGCGCGTTCGCCGGCCTTGCGACCGATATCTTGCGGACGCTCCAGGTCGGCCGCGTGACGCACTGACGAATAGTCGTAGTCGCGTTCCATCCCGGTGCCATCGCCGGCGATGGCCGTCATCGACAGGCCGTGATTCGATCCGATATAGGCACCGCGGAAACCGTGACTGGTGACCAGCACCATTCCGCCGATCCCGGCGGAGGCCGACGCGCCGCCCGACTTGCTGACTCCTTTGACGGAAAAAGCTGCCTCTTCCAAAGTTCGCGCTTGCGCTTCGAGCTCTCCAACCGTCGGCAATTTGGGGTCGATCAGGTCGAGATCGGGAATTTCACGCGCCAGCATGTCCTGATCGGCGAGACCGGCGAACTTGTCCTCCGGCGTCGCACGCGCCATCGCGACAGCCCGCTCGGCCAAGGACGCACTGTTGTCCGCGATCTCATTCGTGGACACCATGGCTTGCCGGCGGCCGACCAGAACGCGCAAGCCGATATCGTCACCCTCTGAACTTTCGGATTCTTCCACGCGCCCATCACGCACTTCGACACCCAGAGACATCGAGCGCAAAGCGACGGCGTCGGCGGCATCCGCGCCGGCGGCCCGTGCGGCCTTCACCAGCCGTTCGGCACGATCGGTCAGGGGATTGAGATCAAGCAGGGAGGATATGGGAGCGAGCATTGGTCCACTTCTAAATGGTCGAGAAAGCGATACCTTTCAACCGCCGAAAAGTACAATTTGCGCGACGACGGCAACACCTCGTCAATCATGGTTTGCAACGCGGCGTCAATCATTCCCGGCAAACGCCTCACCGCTACGTCCGGTTAACCCAGAACATTAAGCGGATTCCGACGCGTTTCTGCCATGATTGCTGCGTGACCCGGCAAAAAAGTCGGGCGCGGGAGAGTTTCGAGGCGTCAATGCGAAGTGGCGGATGCGCCGGGTCGGGCCGTGCTCTACGGCTCGACCCTTCCGGCTTGCCTGTGCGTTTTTTTGCCGGCGACGCGGCTGCCGACGGGCAGGTGCGCGATGTCGAACTCCATCGCGAACGCGTTGTCATGCGGCGCGCGCTACGCGGCATGCGCATGGCTCTCAATATGCCGGTCGCGGCTTTCGATGGCGTTTCGTTGTGGCTGATGCCAGGTGAGGCCGGCGATGACGATGCGCTGGCTGTCGTGCTCAAGCACCGCGACCCGACTTTGACGCTGCCGCTATTTGTGACATCGCGGACGGATGAGGCGTTGGCGGAATGGCGCGCCTGGAGCCAGGTGCTTGATGTGCCGCTCCTGCTTGCGGAACAGCGCGGATCTTCGACAATCGCGAGGGCGCAAATCGACGGGCTTCACATCGAACGTCCGCGTCCCCGTCGTCGCCGACGGAGCGCGCTGAAAGCCCGACGGCCCTCGATCCCACTCAGGCGCGCAACCGGAAAGATTACAAACGCGACGCCGATCCATCGCGACGAACGCGAGATCATCGCGCGAAACTAGATTTCAATCTTGGTCGAGCCTATTTGCAGCGCTGGAATTTCATCGCGCCGGCTTCCATGACCAGCTCGATGTGATCGGGATCCACTTGCCGCAAAGTATAGGATGTATGCCCGTTGCTGATCTGTCCGGTGCTGAATTCATCGACGACCCGAAAGGTCGACGGGCCTTCAGGTACCACTGATTGATTGCGGTAGGCCGGCACGCCACCATTGCTGTCGGTGCGCTGATTGCCGGTGAACTCGATCACCCGCTTGCTTGTGCAATCGATCGCGCCTTTTTCCGAGCTCGCGCTCTCGCCCCATCGGCCTTGAACAGGATAGACCTGGGCCAGCGCCGGTACGGCGACGGCACCGAAAAACAGCAGAGCCATGATTGTCGTTCGCATGGCAGGAAGATTCGCACCATCGGCGTCAAAAACCAAGGGCGATGGTTGTGGATGCTTAACGCGTCGGATCGCGGTTAACGCTCACTCGGCGCCATAGCCGCCCGCCGTCGGCGTTTGGATAATGATCGCCTCGTTCGCGTCGATAACCGTTTCGTCGCACCCCTGCAGACGCTCCATGCGCCCGTCCTTGCGGCGCACCCAATTCTCGCCAACCTGACCAGCCTCGCCACCGGCCAGCCCGAATGGGCGTACCCGTCGATGGCCCGACAGGATCGTACATTCCATCTGTTCCAGGAAACGGATCGTCCGGCGAATTCCGCCGCCGGCGTGCCACTTGCCGCGTCCGCCCGAACCGATCCGGATGTGGAAATCTTCGAGCACGACCGGGTAGCGGAATTCGAGAACCTCAGGATCGGTCAGTCGGGTGTTGGTCATGTGCGTATGCACCGCATCGGTGCCGTCAAATCCCGGACCCGCGGGAGAACCGGAGCAGATCGTTTCGTAGTACTGATAGCGGGCGTTGCCGAAATTGAGATTGTTCATGGTGCCCTGCGCCGCGGCGAGTGCCCCTAGCGCGCCGAAAAGGCAGTTGGTCACCGCCTGAGAGGTTTCGACATTCCCGGCGACGACGGCAGCGGGAAACTCCGGAGTGAGCATCGAGCGCTTGGGAATGACGATGTTGATCGGGCGCAGGCAGCCCGCGTTCATTGGAATGTCGTCATCGACCATCACACGGAACACGTAAAGCACAGCGGCCCGCGTCACCGGCTCCGGTGCGTTGAAATTCGTCGGCTGCTGTTCGCTCGTGCCCGTGAAATCGACGGTCGCTTCTCGTGCCTTCTTGTCGACGGTTATTTTCACCTTGATGACCGTGTCTTGATCCATTTCGTAGGTGAATTCCGAATCGTGCAACCGGTCGATCACGCGCCGCACGCTCTCGGCGGCGTTGTCCTGCACGTGCTGCATGTAGGCTTTGACTACAGGCAGCGTAAAATGGGTCACCATCTTGCGCAGCTCCGCAACGCCCTTTTCGTTGGCGGCGATCTGGGCCTTGATGTCGTTGATGTTCTGTACAGGGTTGCGCGCCGGATATTTGACCTCGGTCAATGCGGCCATCAATTCCTTTTCGCGAAATCGGCCACGGTCGATCAGCTTGAAATTGTCGAACAGAACACCTTCCTGCTCGATGGTGGTGGCGTTCGGCGACATCGAGCCCGGCGAGATACCGCCGACATCCGCGTGATGGCCACGCGAGGCGACCCAAAACAGGATAGATTTCTTGCGGTCGTCGAACACCGGTGTGCAAACGGTAATGTCGGGAAGGTGCGTGCCACCGTTGTAGGGGGCGTTGATGGCGTAAACGTCGCCCGGACGAATGCGGCCGTGGTTCTCGCGGATTATGGTTTCGACGGCGCGGTCCATGGAGCCGAGGTGCACGGGCATATGCGGCGCGTTGGCGACCAGCGTTCCGTCATGCGCGAACACCGCGCAGGAAAAGTCCAGCCGCTCCTTGATGTTCACCGAGTAGGCGGTGTTCTGCAGGGACACGCCCATCTGCTCGGCAATCGACATGAACAGATTGTTGAAGACCTCGAGCATCACCGGGTCGGCATGCGTGCCGATCGCATGGGTACGCTTCAGTTTTTTCGCGCGCGTCAGCAGAAGATGATTTTTTGCAGTCAATTCGGCTTGCCAGCCGGGCTCGACCACGACGGTTTGATGCGGCTCGATGATGATGGCAGCGCCACCGACGCGTGATCCGGGCTTGAGCTGTTCACGCAGATAGACATTCGCCTTGTGCCAGGCGCCGGCCGAGAAGAACTGCGTGCGCAAAGCCGGCGGCGGCAGTTTGCCGCGGCTGCGTTTCATCGTTTTCTCGTTGAATTTGGCGCCGCCGCCAACCGCCTCGACCGAGGCGGCCTCGACAACCATCTGCTTCGCGCGGTCGATGAATCCGAATCGCGCTTTGTGCGCCTTTTCGAAAGTCCGCTTCATTGCGGCGGCGGTGCCGGCCGGCACAACAAGCGCCGTGTCGGTGCCGGCGTAACGGATATGCGCGCGCACGAAGACTTTGATTTTTTTGGCCGGTACGCCCTGGCCAGCGACCTGGGACCTTGTCTCCTTGCCGAGCGCCGCGCCAATTCGAGAAACTGCCTTGAGCGCCTTTGGTCCGAAATCCAGCTCGACCGCCTGCTCGCGTGTCGCGCGGATATCGGCGAGCCCCATTCCGTAAGCGGACAGGAGCGACGAGAAGGGGTGCATGAGCACACGCGTCATTCCGAGGGCGTCGGCGACAAGGCATGCATGCTGGCCACCGGCCCCGCCGAAGCAATTGAGCGCGTAGCGCGTGACGTCATACCCGCGCTGCACGGAAATCTTCTTGATCGCGTTCGCCATGTTTTCGACCGCGATCTTGATGAATCCATCAGCGACCTCTTCGGCCTTGCGGCCACCGACCTGCTGCGCAAGGTCGGCGAACGCATTGCGCACCGCGTTCGCGTCGAGAGGGAGGTTCTGTGCCGGACCGAAAATCTTTGGAAAGAAATCCGGAATGAGTTTTCCGACCATCACGTTGGCGTCGGTGACCGCCAATGGTCCATCGCGCCTGTAGCATTTGGGCCCGGGATTTGCGCCGGCAGAATCAGGCCCGACGCGGAAACGGGCGCCGTCGAAATGCAGGATCGAGCCGCCCCCGGCAGCAACCGTATGGATAAGCATCATCGGCGCGCGCATGCGTACGCCGGCGACTTCGGTCTCGAATGCGCGTTCGTACTCGCCGTCGAAATGCGACACGTCCGTCGACGTACCACCCATGTCGAAGCCGATCAGACGATGCAATCCGGCTTGCCGCCCGGTCTCGGCCATTCCGACGACGCCGCCGGCGGGTCCGGATAGAATTGCATCCTTACCCTGGAACAACTCCGCTGCGGTTAGTCCGCCGGATGACATCATGAACATGAGACGCGCCGCTGACCGTCTGGCGTCGAGGTCTCGGTCAACCTGCGCCACGTAACGGCGCAGGATTGGCGAGAGATAGGCGTCCACGACTGTCGTGTCGCCGCGACCGACCAGCTTGATCAGCGGCGAGACTTCATGGCTGGCCGATACCTGCGCGAAATCCAATTCGCGCGCGAGCGCGGCGACGCGCTTTTCATGCTCGGGAAAGCGGTAGGCGTGCATGAACACCACGGCAACCGCCTTGATGCCGTCGGCTTTTGCGCTCTCAAGAGCCGCACGCGCGGCCGCGAGATCAGGTTCTCGCTCAACAGTGCCATCGGCGCGCACCCGTTCGTCAACTTCGACAACGCGCTCGTAAAGCATGTCGGGTTTGATGATCTGGCGTGCAAAAATCTTCGGGCGGGCCTGGTAGCCAATCTTGAGCCCGTCGCGGAAGCCTTTGGAGATCAAAAGAAGCGTGCGCTCGCCTTTGCGTTCGAGCAGCGCGTTGGTCGCGACCGTCGTGCCCATCTTCACGGCGCCGACGCGGCCGGGAGGAATTGCCTCACCGGCTTTCAGCCCCAGCAGATCGCGGATGCCTTGCACAGCCGCGTCGGAATAGGCCCCGGGATTTTCCGAGAGAAGCTTGCGCGGAACAAGCGTTCCGTCAGGCCGCCGACCGACGATGTCGGTGAAGGTGCCGCCGCGGTCGATCCAGAAATCCCAAAGTTGTGGTGATGCTTTCTTCGGCATGATGGCTGACGCGGTCGGATAAGACACTATGTCCGGCCTGTCGGGGACAAAACAAGCCTGCTAGGCTGATGAGAGCGAAAAAAGCGGTGATGCCATGAAGATATCTCTTGCGTTGGCGGGTGGTCTATTGCTCATGGCCTCGCTCGCGCAGGCAGCCGAAATCCGAGTCTTAAGCGGCAACGGCGCCAAGGCCGCGGTGCGCGAACTGTGCACGCAATTTGAGCGCGCGACCGGCAATAAAATTAATCTCCATTTCGAGGTCAACGCCGACATCCAGAAGAAGATCGAGGCGGGCGAGGCTTTCGATGTTGCGGTACTCAATCCTCCGGTGATCGAGGCTTTGTCCAAAGAGGCGAAGATCGTGACCGGCAGTCGGGCCGATATCGGCCGCGCGGGCCTGGGTGTCGCCGTACGCCAGGGGGCTCCCAAGCCGGACATCTCGTCGGTTGATGGCTTCCGGCGCACGTTGCTTGCGGCAAAAGCCGTCGCCTACCCGGGAAAAGGGGCCAGCGGATTGTATTTCGTCAGCCTGCTCGATCGCCTGGGCATCAAGGCGGAGATGCAAGGCAAACTCAAGCCGATGGAGGCGGAAGACACCGTCGAAGTTGTGGCGCGAGGGGATGCCGATCTTGTGGTTGTCGTCGCCACGCGCATTATGGACGTCGGTGGGGTCGACATGGTCGGCCCTATTCCAGAGGAATTGCAGACGAAAATCGGCTTCGCTGCCGGGCTGTCGGCATCCGCGAAAGAGCCTGATGCGGCGAAATCACTCATTCGTTTCATGACCGCGCCGTCTGCCGCGGCGACGTTGCGGGCAAAAGGCGTCGATCCGATCTGACTTATTCCAAAGTTCACTCAAAGCAGTTCTGAATCCTGTTGCTGAGAGCGGGGCCCAACGCCATCATGCGGGGGGTTGAGGATGGCACGCGTAATACTCGACAGGCTTTATCTTTTTGCCGGATACGCCGCCGGCGGATTCCTGCTGGCCATCTTTGTTCTGATGATGCTGCTGTCGGCGGGCCGCCCTCTCGGTCTGAACATTCCGGCCGGCGACGATTTTGTATCGTGGTGCATGGTCGCGACGTCATTTCTCGGCCTCGCGCATACCTTTCGCCACGGAGAAATGATCCGCGTCGGCCTTTTGATCGACAGGCTCGAAGGTCGAACGCGGCACTACGTTGAAATCGCCGCATTGCTGATCGGCGGCTTCTTCGTTGCTTTCTTCACGTACTACGCCGCGTTGCTCACATTCGATTCATGGCGCTTCCACGACATGGCGCAGGGCGTTTTGCCCGTGCCGTTATGGATTCCGCAGCTCGGATACAGCGGCGGACTTTTGATTTTGCTGATCGCTTTTATCGACGAACTCATCAACGTCCTGCGTGGCAATCCGCCGCGCTACGAGAAGCCGAAGCCGCAGACCGCGGAGGAAGTCGTCGAGCAAGCCATTCAGAGCGGTGTCTGAAATGACCGAGCTCGTCGGCATTTCCGCATTGCTTCTTGTATTTCTGACGATCCTCCTTGCCGGCGGCGTGTGGATCGCGATGGCGTTGATGGCGACCGGCTACGTCGGCATGCAATTCATCGGCGGTGGCATTCCGTCCGGCCCCGTCCTCGCCACCACAATTTGGGGCAACAGCAATTCGTGGACGCTCGCCGCACTGCCGCTTTTCATCTGGATGGGGGAGATCCTCTTTCGCACCAGACTCTCGGAGGAAATGTTTCGCGGACTTGCACCCTGGCTTAACCGGATTCCCGGACGGCTAATGCACGTCAACGTGCTTGCCTGCGGAATCTTCGGTTCGGTGTCAGGCTCTTCGGCCGCGACCTGCGCGACCGTCGCCAAGATCGCGTTGCCGGAACTGAAAAAACGCGGCTACGACGAGATGGTCTCGCTCGGATCACTCGCCGGCGCGGGAACGCTGGGAATTCTGATTCCACCGTCGATCACCATGGTCGTCTATGCGGTCGCGGCGAACGTCTCGATCATCCAGATTTTTCTCGCCGGGTTCCTGCCGGGATTTCTGGTGATGGCGCTTTACTCCGGCTACATCGCCGCCTGGTCCCTGGCGCATCCGGAAAAAACCCCTCCGCCCGAACCGGACATGACGTTTCGTCAGAAATTGCACGAGTCGCGACAGCTCATTCCGCTGACGTTGCTGATCCTTCTCGTCTTCTTTTCGCTGATGCTTGGCTGGGCGACCGCAACCGAATGCGCCGCCTGGGGCGTGATGGGATCGCTCGCGATAGCCTGGTGGCACGACGCGCTGACCTGGGAGTCGTTCTGGGCCAGCGTCATGGGAACAGTCCGCGTCAACTGCATGATCATGCTGATCCTGGCGGGCGCTTCATACATGTCGACGTCGATGGCGTACACCGGAATTCCGGCAACGCTCGCGAGCTGGGTCGACAGCTTTCATCTGAGCCCCTATGCGCTTATTGCCGCACTTACGGTCATGTACATCGTCCTCGGGACGGCGCTCGACGGTATTTCGATGATCGTGCTCACGACGTCGATCGTGGTGCCGATGATCAAGCAGGCGGGATTCGACCTCGTTTGGTTCGGAATTTTCGTCGTCCTCGTGGTTGAAATGGCTGAAGTATCGCCTCCGGTCGGGTTCAACCTGTTCGTGCTGCAAACCATGAGCGGGAAGGATTCCAACACTGTGGCGCGTGCATCGCTGCCTTTCTTCTTTCTGCTTGTTGTAGCCGTGGCTATCATTACGGTATTCCCTGATATCGTGATGGTGCTGCCGCGTTTGGCGTTCCCAGGGTAAGTGACAAAGAGGTTGTTCCATGATCTTGCTTCGGAGTTTTGCTTTTGCCGCCGCGACAGCCGCGGTGATGACCGTGCAATCGGCTTCCGCCCAAACCAAATGGAACCTCCCGGCCGCTTATCCGCCGGATAATCCGCACAGCGAAAATCTGGCGCTGTTCGCGAAAGATGTAGCCGCTGCAACCGACAACAAACTGCAGATCACGGTTCACTCTGGCGCATCGCTCTTCAAGGCTCCGGAAATCAAGCGGGCTGTACAGACGGGACAAGCGCAACTCGGCGAAGTGCTGTTGTCGCTGCACGAGAACGAAGACCCCATGTACGGCGTCGACGTCATCCCGTTCCTGGCGACGAGCTATCCGGAGTCGATGAAGCTCTGGCAGGCTTCGAAACCGGCGATCGAGAAGAAGCTCGCTTCGCAGGGGCTGATGCTGCTGTTCGCTGTTCCGTGGGCGCCGCAGGGCATTTACGCCAAGAAAGATCTCAACGCAGTTGACGACATGAAGGGCCTGAAGTGGCGAGCCTACAACGTCGGCACCGCGCGCATCGGCGAACTGGTCGGCGCACAGGTTGTGACGGTACAGGCGGCAGAACTACCGCAAGCGTTGGCGACGGGAGTCGTCAATTCCTTCGTCACTTCGGCGGCGACCGGCTACGACAGCAAGGCGTGGGAGTTGATGACACACTTCTACGACACGCAGGCCTGGATCCCAAAGAACGTGACGTTCGTGAACAAAGCCGCCTTCGATTCACTCGACAAGCCCACGCAGGAAGCGTTGCTCAAGGCAGCCGCTACCGCCGAATCTCGCGGCTGGAAAATGTGGCAGGACAAGTCGGGCTGGTATCTCGAGCAGCTCAAGTCGCACGGCATGAAAGTCACGCCGCCAGGTGACACGTTGCAGACCGGGCTGAAGAAAGTCGGCGAGCAGCTCACGGCCGACTGGCTGAAAAAGGCGGGTCCTGACGGTGAAGCCGTGATTGCGGCTTACAAGAAGTAGGCTTGATCGCGTGCAGGTTCCGATGAAGTCCGCTGCCAGATTGGCGCTTGCCTGGGTTGTCCTCAGCCTTGCAAGCGTCGCTTCGGCGCAGACTTAATGGGATCTGGCGACCAACTACCCGGCAGGTGCCTTTCACACCAGGAACATCGTTCAGTTCGCAGCCGATGTGGACAAGGCGACCAGCGGGTTGCTGAAGATCGCGGTCCATCCGGGCGGCACGATGATCAAGCACACGGAAATCAAGCGCGCGGTCGGCGAGGGAAGGGCGGCTGCCGGCGAAGTTTTGATTTCGCTCGCCGCCGACGAAGCGCCGGTTTACGGGGTCGACTCGATTCCTTTCCTGGCCACCGGATACGACGGCGCGCGCAAGCTCTCCGACGCCCAAAAACCGTATCTCGAAAAGCAATTGGACAAGGAAGGATTGGTTCTTTTGTTTTCGGTGCCCTGGCCACCGCAGGGCATCTACGCCAAGCGCGAGATCAAGGCGATCGACGACCTCAAGGGTCTCAAATTCCGTACCTACAATGCGATGACCAAGCGAATAGCGGAGCTTGCGAGCGCGCAGCCGACGCAGATCGAAGTGCCGGATCTTGCGGCCGCCTTCGCATCAGGGCGGGTCGATGTGATGATCACCTCCGCGTCCAGCGGAGTGCAAACCAAGGCCGAGGAATATCTCACGCACTACATCGACTCTCAGGCATGGCTGCCGCGTAACATGGTGTTTGCCAACAAGGCGGCCTTTGAACGCCTCTCTGCCGCTGAAAAGAAAGCGGTGAGCGAAGCGGCGCGTGCCGCCGAGGAGCGGGGCTGGAATTTGTCGATCGAGGAAATGACGGTGAAAACCAAAGCGCTCAAGGATGCTGGCATCACCGTGCTCACGCCGACCCCGGAGCTCAAATCCGGAATGGCAAAAATCGGCGACACGATCGCGAAAGAGTGGGCCGCGTCCGCCGGTGCTGACGGCGAAGCGATGTTGGCCGCATACCGGAAGTAGTCTCCCGACTTCCAGATTGCCGCGTATGACGCTCAGAGCAAAATCCTGAGTGACGTCTGACGCTCGAAGCATACTTTCGAGTCCTCTCAATCACTTTTTCTGGACGCGCGCTTCCGACGCCGTTTACGGTGCGCGCCGCGAAAAAATCAGAACACTGAAAATCGAGAGGACGTTTGATGTATCGAATTTTGAGTCTGTTGTGGCTCGGCTGGGCGCTTGTCGGATATGCGGCCGCGCAAGATTTTCCGTCAAGGCCCGTGATGTTCACGGTGCCCTTTGCTGCGGGTGGTCCCGCCGATGTCATTGCCCGCATTCTTGCGAATGGCATGAGCAAGGTTCTCAATCAGCAATTCGTTGTCGAGAATACGGTCGGTGCCGGTGGCACGATCGGTACGGCGAAGGTCGCGTCATCGCCTCCGGACGGATACTCGTTGCTGTTGATGCACATCAGCCACGCCGCCAACGTCGCGTTCTATCCGAACTTGCGTTACGACCCGGTGAAAGATTTCGAGCCGATCGGTCTCGTTGCGGAGTCGCCAATGGCTATTGTTGCGCGCAAGGATTTCCCTGCGAGCAATTTCAAGGAATTCATTACTTACCTCTCAGCGAACAACGACAAGATGACCTATGGCTTTGCCGGTATCGGCTCGGCGTCGCATCTGTGCAGTCTGCTGTTCTTTCACGCGATCAATACGACGGTGAATGGCGCCCCGTACAAAGGCACAGCGCCCGCGCTGAATGACCTGCTCGGGGGTCATCTCGATTTCATGTGCGATCAGACGATCAATGTTCTGCAGCCTGTGAAGAGCGGCCTGGTCAAGGCGTTTGCCGCAACGACTCCGCAGCGCCTCAAGGTTGCACCCGATCTTCCGACCATCGCGGAGTCCGGGCTGCCCGATTTTCAGATGGTGGTTTGGTACGCAATGTATGCGCCGAAAGGGACGCCAAAGCCGATCATCGACAAGCTTTCGGCTGCGCTGCAGAAGGCTCTGCGGGATCCGGAAGTGCAGGAACGGCTGGCGCAGTCAGGCGCCGAGACCGTGCCGCCCGAGCGGGCGAGGCCGGACGTTCTGCGCGATCATCTCAAAGTCGAAATCGACAGGTGGGTGCCGATCATCAGGAGGGCGGGCGTATTGGCGCAGTAGCCTTTCGAAACCTCGGCGGAAGTCGGCTAGGCGCGTTGAACGATTCTCAGCGCCGCGAAGGCTTCCGCCGCCTCAACTCCGACCGTCGCACCTCGCGCGCGTGCGAGATTTTCCAGCGCGCGAATTGATCGGGCGTGGGGTTCGGGCCGCATATCGAATTGATAGAGCTCAAGCGCCTCGAGTTTCAGGTCGAGAACAGGCGTGATCTCGACAAAGAGCGACGGTTGGAATGTGTCGCCGAATCCGGGCGGAGCCCAGTCGGTGCTCGACGCAACCTCGTAGGCGTAAAACTCGCTTACAGGACTTCCCGGGACGGGCCGCAATGCGGTGGCTGCTGCCCGAAAAGCGGTCTGGTGGTCGACGTGCAGATTGCCGCCGTGCGTCACATAGACGACGCCCGGCCTATGCGCGTTGATCGAGCGCTCGATGGCGCCGACGGCATCCGACAAGGCGACCATGTCGCTGTGGTTCTCCGGCAGTCCGATAAATTGTGGAGGTTGCGCCCCAAGCAAGGCGGCTGCCCGACCCGCAGCCGCGCGCCGTTTCGCATCCTGGCCACTGCCGTCGCCGCAAAGAACGAGAACGTGCACGGAGGAACCGGCGGCCGCGTGCAGTGCCATCGTGCCCCCGCAGCCCAGAACTTCGTCGAGGGCGTGAGCGGCAATAACGAGGACCGACGGTGCGCTCATCTTCCGCTCATGCAGGCCTCAGGCCCCGTAGAATTCGTTTACGGTGTCGGCAACGTAGCTGATCTGATCTTCGGACAATTGTTGATGATGCGGCAACGCCAGGACGCGATCGGCCTGATGCTCCGCCTTGGGAAAATCGCCGCGCTTGTGTCCAAGCCGCTTCGCCGCCGCATGCAAGTGAAGTGGCGTGCCATAGTAAACCAGTGACTGGATTCCGCGTCCGGCAAGAAACTTCTGCAACTCGTCGCGCCGCTCCGATTGCGTGATCATCATCACGTAAGAATTCTTCTCGTATTGCTTGTCGGCTGGAATATGCACTTCCTTCGCCCTGATCTTCTTGCGGTAGAGATCGACGTTCCGCTGGCGTCGGCCGATGACTTCGTTCAATCGCCCGAGCCGATACATCAGGACCTCGGCGTTAAGCGAGTCGAGGCGTGAATTCACGCCATACATCACGCAGGTGTCGCGGTCCTGCAGGCCGTGATTGCGATAGAGCCTGATTTTCTTCGCCAGGTTCTCGTCATCGGTCACCAGAAATCCACCGTCGCCGATGGCGTTGAGGTTTTTCAGCGGATGTGTCGAGAACGTGCCGATATTGCCGAACGTGCCACCGTGCTTGCCCTTGTAGTAGGCGCCCATCGACTGCGCGGCATCCTCGATCACGGCAAGCTTGTGCTTGCGGGCGATATCGAGGATTGCATCCATATCCGCGATCCGGCCGCTCCAGTGTACCGGCATGATCGCTTTGGTGCGCGGCGTGATCTTCTTCTCGATCTCGGCTGGGTCGATGTTCTGATCCTCGCGCACGTCGGCATAGACGGGGGTTGCACCGACATGGGCAATCGAGCCCGTCGACGCGATAAAGGAAATTGGCGTCGTGATGACTTCATCGCCTTTGCCGATGCCGAGCGCCCAAAGCCCCAGCATCAGCGCGTCCGTCCCGTTCGCGCAGCTCACGCAGTGCTTGGCACCCGTAAACTCCGTGACGCGGCGTTCGAAATCGAACACCTCTTGCGTCATCACCAGATGTCCCTGCGAGAGAATACGCTCGACGCAGGCCATCAACTCGGCCTTCTCTTCAATGAAGCGCTGCTGCAGATCGATGAACGGAACCTTGAACTCGGTCATTGACGTTTCCCGGCGTAGAATTCCCTGACGGTCTCTATGACGTAATCCTGCTCCTCGCGGCTCAGATGCTGGTCAACCGGGAAGCTGATGACTTCGCGACAATGGCGCTCGGCGATGGGGAAGTCGCCAACTTTGTAGCCGAGATATTTCAGCGCATCCTGAAGATGCAGCGGGATCGGATAGTGCACCTTGGCCTCGATGCCGCGGTCAATGCAGTGCTTCAGCAGTGCATCCCGCTCGCGGGCGAAGAGGACGTAGAGCAGGTACACGTTTTTCGTCTCGGCGCGCCGGGCCGGCACCCGAATTTGCGGGATAGTGCGGAATCCGGCGTCGAAATAGGCCGCGTTTTCAATACGCTTCGCCACGATGTCGGGGAGCTGACGCACGATCCATTTGCCGACGACGGCCTGCGTGGAGTCGAGGCGCGAGTTGTAGCCAAGGATTTCCATTTCATCGCGATTGCGCAGACCATGATTGCGCAGCAGGCGCACGCGCCGGTTCATCTCGTCGTCATTGGTGACGACGATGCCGGCATCACCCCAAACGTTGATGATCTTCAGCGGGTGCATTGAAAATGCCGTGGCATTGCCCCACGTACCCACACGGCGGCCCTGATATTCGCCCAGCAGGCTCTGGCAGCCGTCCTCTATGATGGGCAGCTTGTGGCGTTTGGCGATGTCCATGATGCGCGGCATTTCGGCGACGTCGCCCGTCAGGTGAACCGGCACGAGCGCTTTGGTCTTCGGACTGATGGCCTGCTCGAGTTGATTGGCGTCGATGCAGAACGTGTCGTCGCAGTCGACGAAAACCGGTTTCGCGCCGACCTCGCAAATCGCACCAACCGTCGCGTAGAACGTGTTTGCGGCCGTGATCACCTCATCACCCGGCCCAATGCCGAGCGCGCGTAGCGGAATCTTGATGGCGTCCGTACCAGAGCCGACGCCGATCGCGTGCTTGACGCCGATCGCGGAGGCGAACATCGCCTCGAATTCCTGCACGGGTTTGCCCAGCGTGAAATCGCCGCTCGCCACCAGCGCGCGCAATTCCTCGAACACGCTGTCGACGTGGGCGAATTGCTGGCCGAGGGGGGAGTAACGGACGCGCATCTTACCTGTCGTTCGCCGTTGGCGAGGCTGGCACAAAGGGGCCTAAAACGGGCCCTTGAAGAAGGGGTCCGGCTGGTCGATCTGCAAATCTTTGCGCTGGATGTCGAGCTCCTTCAGCGCCGAATCGACTTTGGCCTGATCGAGCGAGAGCATCTTTCCCACCTCGCGCACAATGCGCTGGGAATCCGGATAGAAACCGGGGATCAGTCCGCGCGAGCTCGGCGTCGGATGATCCGGGAGGCCGAGGCGAACGGGTGCGGCTTTCAGCGCGTTGAAGGCCTCCGTCATGACGCTGGCGAGAATCTCAGCGCCGATGCCGAAACGGACAAATCCGGTATCGACGGTGACCAGCCGACCGGTCTTGCGCACCGAGGCAACAATTGGCGCGACGTTGAGCGGACGCAGAACGCGCATATCGATGACTTCGGCAGAGCAGCCGATCTTGTGCAGAACGTCAGCCGCGCGCATGGCCTCAAGGACACCATGTGACGTCGCCACGATGGTGACGTCTTTGCCTTCGCGCACAACGCGGGGGCCATCGAGCGCATTCTTGTAGTAGCCCTCGGGAACGTGGCCGGTCGAGTTATGGAGAAACCTGTGCTCGATGAAGATTACGGGATTGTCGTCTTCAATGGCGGCGATCAGCATTCCCTTGGCGTCGCCGGCGAAGGCCGGCATCACGACCTTGAGGCCGGGGAAATAGGCAAACAGCGGCTCAAGGCTCTGCGAGTGCTCGGGACCCTGGCCCCAACCGCGTCCGATCACCATGCGAATGACCAGAGGCACCTTGTGCTGGCCATTGCTGATGTACGAACTCTTAGCGGCGTTATTCACGATCTGCTCGAATGCAAGCAGCGCGAACTCCACACGATGAAAGCTGATGATAGGCCGCTGACCGGCAATTGCTGCTCCGACCGCGATACCGACTGCACCGTTTTCGGCGATGGGCATCTCGATGACGCGATCCTCGCCGAATCTGTTGTCGATGCCTTTGAGCGTGCCCCACATCGATGACGGGTCGGAGACGCCCTGCGCGAACAGAAACGTGTTCTCGTCTTTCGCGAACAACTCTTCGATTCCCTCGCGGATCGCTTCCGCGAGCGAGATCACGCGCTCGTGGCCTTGCACAACAGCGTTCATGCGTAGACGTGCCGGGTGGCCTGGCTCGGATCAGGCAGGGGCGTCGCTCGGGCGAACGCGCGTGCCTCCTCGATTTCAGCCGTGATCTCGGCCGACATGGCGCTTTCCATTTTGGCGTCGAACGTGATGCCAAGTTTCTCGCGGAAACGGCGAATTGGATCGCGTTGCTCCCACTTTTTGAGTTCACCTTCCTTGCGATAGCCGAGGTGATCGTCGAAAGCCGGGCCGCAATGTTCGCGCCAGCGGTAGGTGTCCAGGACCAGCAGGGTCGGGCCCTGATCGTTGCGCGCGCGCTCGACCGCCTGAACCGACAGCCGATAGCATTCGTCGAGATCGTTTCCGTCGCCGTGCGCGGCCTGCATCCCGTGCGCCTTTGCGAGGTCCGTCAGCGGACGGTTCGGCTGGCGCTGGTCGATGGGCGTGTAAACGGAATACAGATTGTTCTCGCAAAGGAAGATCACCGGGAGCTTGTGCAGAGATGCAAAGTTTGCGCTCTCGTGGAAGACGCCTTCTTCCACCGACGCATCGCCGAAAAAAGCGACGGTCACTTTCCCGTTGCGCATGCGCTTGTCGGCGAGCGCGCTGCCGACAGCGACTGGAATCGAACTCGAGACGATCGGAATGCTCGCCATGACACCCTTCGGAACATCCATCAGGTGCATGGAACCGCCGCGGCCACCGACGCAACCCGCGGCCTTGCCGCAAATCTCCGCCATCATGCGTTTGAGATCGCCACCCTTGGCGAGGTAATGCGCGTGGCAACGGTGCGTGCTGTAGACCTTGTCGGAGGTTTCAAGTGCGGCGCAGGTGCCGACCGCGATTGCTTCCTGACCGATTGAAAGATGCACCGGGCAGCGCATCTCACCTTCAGCGTAATGATCCGCGATGGCCTCTTCGATCAGGCGAATGCGAAGCATCTGGCGGTACAGATCGATTTGCCTCTGGGGGTCCAACGACCCGATGGCAGAGACACTTTTACGCGGTGCGATAACTGTGTTCACGCAGAACTATCCAGATTGTGTCAGGTCTCATTGCGGCGATGAGCAATGGCTTTTCACGCGCGCCGACACCCGGTCTGGTCCCCCTCGGGTTCCCAAAGAGCGCCCAGCCGCGCAGTCGGCGAAACCATGCCTCTCGGAAGATGCCGCAGAGTTATCGCATGTGGTTTCGGATGTCTATTCTTCAATTCGCCGCCCGGAATCGCCACTTTTCCGCAATTTCGCGATCAAAATTGGCGGGGGCCCGGCGGTTTTCCGCCGAGCCCCCTTACTAGATCAGCCAGCCTGTAAGCCGGGTTCTGTATGGCCTGCGGCAAGAACCGCAGACGTGACGACCATTCCTCTTGCACGCCGGTTGCCCGGCGCATCAAGCAACCTACCCGAACGGCAGATCAGGACTGATCCGGGATTTCTCCCGAGCCGTTCCTATTCGGTCTTGCTCCCGGTGGGGTTTGCCGTGCCGCTTCCGTCGCCGGAAGCGCGGTGCGCTCTTACCGCACCGTTTCACCCTTGCCGCGGCTAAAACGCAACGCGCCGAGGCGGTCTGTTCTCTGTGGCACTGTCCCTAGGGTTTTATCCCCGCCGGACGTTATCCGGCACCGTTTGTCCGTGGAGCCCGGACTTTCCTCTCCGGCCGCCTTTCGGCATTGGCGCGGAGCGGCCGTCCAGCCGACTGACGTTCATAGGAATGAGGACATGCGCGGATTGCGTCAAGGTCTCTCGCGCGACAGCCTTAAGAAGACCGTAAGCGGCCTATCTCACACCATTGCTTTGGAGGGCTGTGGCGAAGGGCGCGTTTCGATCAACGCACGCAATGTCAGCAGCGTGGAAGGATCGGCAATGCCATCGACACGCGCCTGCCGAAAATGGCGCTGGAATGCCGTAACGATTTTTTGCGTCGCATCGTCGTAGCTTCCAGTATCGGTTATTCCGTAGCCGTATGCGCGCAAAGTGCGTTGCAGTCTGATGACGCCGTCGCCCCGGTCGCCCGGTTTAAGGCTCGCCCCCTCAAGATCGAGGGGCGCCGCGCGAACCCAATGACCGACGTTGGAGTCGCTCAACAGGCCCCACGGAAATTTTTCTCCCGGATCCTCTTTGCGCGCGGGCGCCACATCCGAATGGGCGAGAATGCGGTCACCGCTGATCGGACCACGACGGACAATGATCGACTTGCACAGCGAAATGACAGCTGCAGTCTGGCGTAGCGGGAAATCCGGATAGCCGAATTCATGGCCCGGGTTCACGATCTCGATGCCAATCGAGCACGAATTGATATCGGTCTCTCCGGCCCAGGACGATTCACCGGCGTGCCAGGCGCGTCGGACTTCGGGCACGCACTGAACGATGCGGCCATCTTCGAAGACGACGTAGTGCGAGGACACCTTGCTTGCGGCGGTGGTCAGCGCCTTCAGCGCCGCGTCACCGCTTTGCATGCCGGTGTAGTGCAGCAGGATCATGTCCGGTCGGCGGCCGCCCTTGCGTTCGTCAAAGTTCGGTGACGGCACGACGTCGGCGACGATGAAGGAATCCGGCGAAAAAGGAGTCATGAGCCGAAGAAAGCAGTCATGGGCCGAAGCATGGGCCGGATGTGACCGGTGCGTTGATAACGGGCGCGCATCATTCACCGCCCCGTCAAAAAAGCAAGGCTCGCATCGAGGCTTGCATCAAGGCGTGCATCAGAGCTTGCAAAATGCGACCGCGGTCCGGTTGCCCGGGCCGCGGCTGCATTCGTCTTAAGTCCTATCAGCGATTAGCGGGTTGTGCTCGGTGACGGGGTGCCGGAAGGCCTCATGCCGCCGCCCGTCGTCGTACCGGAGCCCGTCGTGCTCGTCGGACGCGGAGGCTCATAGTGGGCGAAATTCTGTGCGTCCTTAAGCTGGTCCTTTGTCGCCGCGATCTTGAGCTTGGCGGCCGAGCCGTTGTCGCCCGGTACAACGTCGAATGAACTTGGTGCTAACGCGACTTCCTTCGAGCCGACGCCCAGGAAACCACCGACGCTGATAACGAAGGCTTCGATCTTTCCGGTCTTGTCGAAAAGAATGTCGCTGACGTCGCCGATTTTCTGATTGTCGGAACCAAGGACATCCGTGCCCTTGAATTTTGACGCAAGCCATTGGTCAGGCTTCTGCGTCGACACGAAGTTCAACTTGCCGGACGAACTCTTTTGTCATCGGCTGAGCTTGTATGGCCGGATCGGGCTTGGCTGTGTCGGTTGAACTTGACGACTGGGCCCAAGCGCCCGTTGCGACTGCGGCGCTGAGCGCGGTGGACAACATCAATTTCTTCAGCATTTTCGTCTCCTCCTTTGCACACAAATGTTTTGTTGAGATCACAAATATGTTCCGTGACCACAACGCGCGGCGGTGGTCGCCGTTCCCTTTTTCGGAACAGTGAGCTTGTTTTTAGAAGCGGAACCGGCTTGTCGCGTGTTCCCGACCGGAGCGCTTGAGAGTTTCAGAGGCCTTCGATCAGACGATCGCTGAGGGCTTTCGGCAAACCTGCTTCGCGTATCTTGCGCGCCGCCGTTTCGTTGTCATACGGGACGCGGACGTAGGTCAGCACGTTTCGCTCAACATCGAGAGCGCCGTAGCAGGCGGCTGGGTTGTAATCGCGTGGTTGTCCGACGGAGCCGAGCACGGCGACCCAGCGTCGTTGCGCGAGCAGGGGGATCTCCACGGACTGTACCGGCTCAAAGCCGGTGATTTTTCCAGTCGGTGAAAGCTCAAAGAGCGCGGGAACATGAACGTGGCCGCAGAACGTAGCCTGCGCGCGCGTGGCCAGGAAGCTGCGGGATGCGCTCTCGATGCTGGTGACATAGTCCCAATGTCTCGGCGCGTGCGCGCTGGCGTGCACGAACAGCCGTCGGTCCTCTTCGAAGGTGAGTGGCAATCGAGCGAGGAAATCGCGCCGCGTGCTGTTGAGCTGAAGCCGCGTCCAATCGAGCGCGTCGGCGGCGACCGCGTTCATGCCACCCGTGCCGTTCGCAATGGCATCATCATGGTTGCCGAGTAGGGCGACGGCGCCGCCCTCGACCTCCCGCATGACGGTGTCAACGGCGAAACCGGGGTCGGCGCCGTAGCCGACATAGTCACCCAAAAAAATGAAGCGGCTTATGCCGGCACGTTTCGCATGCTCGAGCGTGGCCTCGAACGCTTCCCGGTTGGCGTGAATGTCGCTGAAGAGCCCGACCCACATCGGATGACCTCTGACTGGCAGCGGCCTGAATTCGGCAACGTTTCTTTAAGTTTAACCGCCGTTAATGGCGTAGATCCGCCACACCGACCGCCTCGGGAGGATTTGGGCCCAATTAATTGACGGCCATCTAATCCCATGATATCCCACAATTTCCCAAATCGGGACACTGCGTTGTCCAGTCTCGGCCTGCCCGGAAATGCAGGTCATTCGTCGCGTGCCAGTGCCTCCGATTGCGTCCGGTCGGTGAGGAGTGCGGAGTGTGGACCGCTTTGTGTCGAACTTCACATTGCGGCTCGACTCCAAAGGGCGCGTTTCGATCCCTGGTTCGTATCGCTCAGTTCTCGGCCGTGGCGGCTTCGAGGGTCTTTATTGCTACCCGGCGCTGGATCGCCCGGCGATCGACGCCGGGGGGAGCGCGCT
The DNA here is from genome assembly GCA_963707615.1 of uncultured Alphaproteobacteria bacterium. Classification (GTDB taxonomy): domain Bacteria; phylum Pseudomonadota; class Alphaproteobacteria; order Rhizobiales; family Xanthobacteraceae; genus Pseudolabrys. Next base: position 723,565 of record CAVPQT010000003.1, on the reverse strand, counting down.
GATGGCGGAGATCGAGGCTTTGATCGGGCGTTACGCACCATTCTCCGACCAGCGCGAACAGTTCGCTCTCGCGCTGTATGGGACCAGCGAGACGCTGAAGATCGACGGCGAGGGGCGTGTGGTGCTGAGCGAGAACCTGAAGCGTCATGCGGGCATTACCGAGACGGTGGCGTTCGTCGGTCTCGGTCACAAGTTTCAGATCTGGGAACCCGGCCGTTTCCAAAACGAGCTCGCGGAGGCCACCCAAAAGGTGCGCGCGCTCAAGGGCGAACTGGGTTCCCGATCGGCGGCGCGCGATGCGCCCGGAGTGCGGGAATGATGGCGGGCGGCGGCGGCTCTGCTGTCGCTGGCGGACCAGCCCTCCACATTCCCGTGCTCGGCCGCTCGGCGGTCGAGCTGCTCCAGCCCAGGCAAGGCGGCGTCTACATCGATGGCACGTTCGGCGCGGGGGGCTATACGCGCGCGATCCTCGCCGCGGCCGATTGCAGCGTGATCGGCATCGATCGCGACCAGACCGCCATCGCGCTCGGCGCTGACCTGGTCGATCAGGCCGGAGGCCGCCTGACGCTGATCGAAGACAGATTTTCAAATCTCGATGCGATTGCGCGCGATGCCGGTTTCGCGGCGGTCGATGGCGTTGCGCTCGACCTTGGCGTTTCGTCGATGCAACTCGACACCGCCCGTCGTGGATTCTCATTCCGTCTTGATGGCCCGCTCGACATGCGCATGGGAGGCGAGGGCCCGAGTGCTGCCGACGTCGTCAACAAGGCGAGCGAGCGTGATCTCGCCAATATCATTTTCATCCTCGGGGAAGAGCGTCACTCGCGTTCCGTCGCGCGCGCCATCGTCAAGGCGCGCACGGATGCTCCGTTCGAAACAACGCGCGCGCTTGCGGACACCGTTGCGTCGGTCGTGCGCTCGCGTCCGAACGACATCCATCCGGCGACGCGCACGTTTCAGGCGCTGCGCATCTTCGTCAACGACGAGCTCGGCGAATTGGCAACAGCCCTTCACGCGGCCGAACGCGTCATCAAACCAGGCGGGCGACTGGTGGTCGTTTCGTTTCATTCGCTCGAAGACCGCATCGTCAAAACATTTCTCGTCGATCGCAGCGGAAGCCGCGGTAGCTCCCGTCATGTACCCGAGGTGGATCGGCCCGCGCCGACGTTCCGCACGCTGACGAAGCGGCCTGTCACGGCCGATGACGAGGAAATTGCGCAAAATCCGCGTGCGCGCTCCGCCAAGCTGCGCGCCGCCGAGCGAACGGATGCAGCCGCACGCGCTGAGACACCGTCGAACCTGTTGCCCGACCTGCCATCCCTCGCCGACGTTGCAGGGGGGCGCTGACGATGCGCTTGGTCAACATTCTCGTCATCGCCGCGCTGATCCTCGCGGCATCCTTCGTCTACAAAATCAAGTTCGATTCGACCCTGCAGGCCGAGCGCGTCGCCAAATTGCGCGGTGAACTGCGACGCGAACGCAACGCGATCGCTGTCCTTCGCGCCGAATGGGCGCGGCTCGACACACCCGGCCGCATTCAGGGACTTGCTGAGCGCCATCTCACGCTGCAGCCGGTCAAATCGGCTCAATTCGACAAGCTCGACCGTCTGCCTGAAAGGCCCCCGGCTGCCGAACCGCCAGCTGGCAAAGACCCGATCGGCGCGATGCTTGCGCCTGGCGCCGATACAACCGGCAGCGTGCTGCCGCCTGCGCGGCGGTGACATCGTGCAAGGATCGAACAAACACACCGAAAGTCGCTGGCAGCGCGTTCTGCGCTCGTTGCTCTACGGGCACGGTGTCGATCGCAACGTGAAGGCAAAAGCGCGGCTTGGCCTCGCCATCGTTGCGTTCGCCGGCATCTTCTCGGTGATCGCCGTGCGCCTCGTGATGTTTGCGACGGTGCCCGAAGGTCACGGAGGCCGGCGCAGCATGGTGCAGGATGCGGTGGCCACCGCGCGGCCCGACATCCTCGACCGCAACGGAGAAATTCTTGCGACCGACGTGAAGACGCCATCGTTGTTCGCCGAACCGCGCAAGATCATCGATGTCGACGAAGCGGTTGAATTGCTGACCGCGGTCCTGCCGGATCTCGACGCCAGCGAAGTGCGCGAGCGCCTGTCGTCGAAACGCGGGTTTGTCTGGCTCAAGCGCGAAATCACACCCAGTCAGCAACAGGAGATCCACCGTCTCGGTATTCCCAGCGTGGGCTTTCTGACCGAGAACAAGCGTGTCTATCCCAACGGACCGGTGGTCTCACATGAAATCGGCCATGTGAACATCGACAACCAGGGCATCGCCGGCATCGAGAAGTGGCTGGATGGCCAGGGCCTCGCCGCGTTGCACATGGCAGGACTTGCGACGGATCAACTGCAGCGGCCGGTCAATCTTGCCGTCGATCTGCGCGTACAATATGCGCTGCGCGACGAACTGATCGTCGCGCGCGAAAAGTACAAGGCGAAGGCATCAGCCGGAATAATCACCGACGTCAACACCGGCGAAATCATCGCGATGGCCTCCGTGCCGGACTTCGATCCGAACAATCCGCGCGAAGCAAACGATCCAAACCGGCTCAATCGACTGACGACCGGTGTCTATGAGATGGGCTCGACCTTCAAGGCCCTGACGCTGGCAATGGCGCTCGACAGCGGCCGCATTTCCCTGTCATCAACTTTCGACGCGCGATTGCCGTTGCGGTACGGCAAATTCGAAATCAACGATTTTCACGCGCAGAAACGCGTGCTGTCGGTCCCCGAAATCTTCACGTATTCGTCCAACATCGGCACCGCGCGCATGGCGCTCTCGCTCGGCGTCGACTACCACAAAGCGTTCCTGAAAAAGTTGGGGCAGCTTGATCGGCTGCGCACGGAGTTGCCCGAAAGTGCCGAGCCGTTGGTTCCCAAGCATTGGGGCGAACTCAACACGGTCACGATCGCGTTCGGACACGGCCTCTCGGTTGCTCCACTTCAGGCGGTGATGGGCATCTCGGCGCTGGTCAACGGCGGCAAGATGATTCCGCCCACGTTCCTCAAGCGCAGCGCGGCCGAGGCTGACGGCCTCGCGAAGCGTGTCGTGAAGCCGGAAACGGCCGATAAAATGCGCTATCTCATGCGCCTCAATGTGGAAAAAGGCACCGCGACGCGGGCCAATGTCCCGGGTTACTATGTCGGCGGTAAAACGGGCACTTCCGAGAAAGTGGTCGGGGGGCGATATTCGAAGACCAAAGTCTTGACCAGTTTCACCGCCATATTGCCGGCCGACAAGCCGCGCTATCTGTTGTTGATCATGCTTGACGAACCGCAGGGTCTGCCCGAGACCCATGGCTTCAGCACTTCGGGTTGGAACGCCGTGCCTGTCGGTGCGCGCGTGATCGAGCGTGTCGCGCCGCTGCTCGATATGCCGCCGCGCTTCGATTTGCCCAAGGCCGATCAAATGCTGCTGGTGAGCGCGAAGGAAACGCGGTGAAGCTGCGCGATCTTCTGCCGGAGGCAGCGCCCGATTCACGGATCGACGGAATCGAGGTTGCCGGTGTCACCTCCGACAGCCGCAAGGTAAAGCCGGGTTTCCTGTTCGTCGCGATCGAAGGTAAAAAAACGGACGGCGCGCATTTCGTAAAACAGGCCGCAAGCGATGGCGCCGTCGCCGTTGTCGCCGAACAGCGCCCGGACACGCTGCCTGATGCCATGGCATTTATTCGCGCTGCCAATCCGCGACGACTGCTTGCTCTCGCTGCGGCGAAAATCTTTCCGCGGCAGCCGGCGACAATTGCCGCGGTCACGGGCACCAGCGGGAAAACATCGGTTGCCGCTTTCACCCGTCAGATATGGAGCGAAGTTGGGTATCGCGCCGCGAGCATCGGCACGGTCGGCGTGGTTTCGCCGCAGGGCGAACGCTACGGATCCCTGACCACGCCTGATCCGGTCGAGCTCCATCGGACGCTCGATCAATTGGCAAAGGACGGTGTCACGCATCTCGCGCTCGAAGCGTCTTCGCACGGTCTCGATCAGCATCGCCTCGACGGGGTACGCATTGCCGCCGGCGCGTTTACAAACTTGTCGCGCGATCATCTCGACTACCACCCGAGCATCGAAGCTTATCTCGCCGCCAAGCTCCGTCTGTTCGAGGACCTAGTTCCGGCGGGCGGCACGGCCGTGATCGGCGTCGACGATTGCTATGCGCATCAGGTCGTCGAGGTGGCGAAGAAACGTGGTCTGAAAATCATCGCCGTCGGAGAGCAGGGCGCCGATATCAAGTTCGTCGACGCGACGATCGATGGCTTCAATCAGATCATCACGATTGCGCACGAAGGGCGCACATACAAAGTGCGTCTGCCGCTTGTCGGCGCGTTCCAGGTGCAGAATGCCGGAATTGCGGCGGGATTGGCGATCGCAACCGGTGCTGAGCCCTCGCGTGTATTTGCGGCCATGGAAAAGCTCGTGGGCGCCAAGGGCAGGCTCGAGCTTGCCGGTACGCATAATGGCGCGCCGATATTTATCGACTATGCGCACAAACCCGACGCGCTCAAGAAAACGCTTGAAAGCCTGCGTCCCTACGCGCGCGGGAAACTGGTCGTCGTCTTCGGCGCCGGCGGGGACCGTGACACCGGCAAGCGCCCGATCATGGGACGGATCGCATCGGAGAATGCCGACCGGGTCATCGTGACCGACGATAATCCGCGCAGCGAAAGTCCGGCGGCAATCCGGGCCGCCATTCTCGCGCAAGCGCCGGGCGCTGTCGAAATCGGCGATCGTGCCGAGGCTATCCAGAAATCTATCGCGGCACTTGCGAGCGGTGACGTGCTGCTGATCGCGGGCAAGGGTCACGAAGTTGGGCAGATCATCGGCGATCGTGTCGTGCCGTTTTCGGATCACGAAGCGGTAACGTCGGCGCTCAAGGGCAAAGTGGCATGAGCGCGCTCTGGTCTCTCGATGCCATGGCGACCGCGATGCATGCCGCACGTGCGGGCTCCTTGCCCTCGCATGTTTCCGGGATTTCAATCGACAGCCGCACGCTTGCAAAAGGCGATGCGTTCTTCGCCATCCAGGGCGAGAACCGCGATGGACACGAATTCGTCGACGGCGCACTGAAGGCGGGCGCCGGCCTTGCCGTAGTGGCGCGCGGCCAGGAGCCGCGCTTTCCCGGTGCGCCGCTTCTCGTGGTTCCTGATGTGCTCGAAGGCCTGCGCGATCTCGCGGCTGCCGCTCGGGCTCGGTTACACGCACGCGTCATTGCTGTGACCGGGTCGGTCGGCAAGACAGGCACCAAAGATGCGCTGCGGCTGGCACTTTCGGCGAACGGCGAAACGCACGCCTCTGCTTCGTCATACAACAATCATTGGGGCGTTCCGCTGTCACTTGCGCGTTGCTCGGAGAGCGTAAAGTACGCGGTGTTTGAAATTGGGATGAATCACGCGGGCGAAATCACTCCGCTGACCAGGCTCGTGCGCCCGCAGGTCGCCATCATTACAACGATTGAACCAGTGCATCTCGAGTACTTCGGCTCACTGGAGAAGATTGCCGACGCCAAGGCGGAAATTTTCGTGGGCGTCGAGGCAGGCGGAGCCGCCGTTCTCAATCGCGACAACGGCCAGTATGACCGGCTGGCTGCAGCGGCGAAGGCGGCTGGCGTAGGGCGAATCGTTTCCTTCGGCGCGCACGATGGTGCCGATGCGAAATTGCTCCGCGTATCGCTGCAGTCCGATTCTTCGACGATAGAAGCTCGCATACTGGGACAGGCAATCACCTACAAGTTGGGCGTGCCGGGCCGGCATCTTGTGCTCAATTCTCTCGCTGTGCTGGCCGCCGCGGCGCTTGTCGGAGCCGATCTCGCGCTGGCATCGCTTGCTCTCAACAATCTCAAACCCGCGAGCGGACGTGGAGCGCGAACCCTGCTCACGGTGCCCGGCGGCACCGTCCTGCTGATTGATGAAAGCTACAATGCCAACCCCGCCTCGATGCGCGCGGCGATTGCGCTGCTCGGTCAGGCAGAAGTGGGTAACCGTGGTCGACGTATTGCAGTACTCGGTGACATGCTGGAACTTGGACCCACCGGTGCCCAGTTGCACGGTGCAATTGCAAAGTCGGTCGAGGCCGCCGGTATTGATCTTGTCTTTTGTTCTGGACCACTCATGCGAGCCTTGTGGGAGGCTCTTCCCACGCGGGTCCGGGGCGGCTATGCCGAGACTGCGGCGGGGCTTGAGACAACCGTGCTGGATGCCATCCGGGCCGGCGACGCGGTCATGGTCAAAGGCTCCCTCGGTTCGAAAATGGGGCCAATTGTTCGGGCGTTGGAGCGGAAGTTTCCCAGGCAAGCTGCGCACGCTTAGGCGCCGGCGCAGGGCGAATACTGAGGGTTCGAACTCAATGTTCTACTGGCTGACCGAACTGTCCGATAAAATCTCTTTCTTCAACGTGTTTCGATACATCACGTTTCGCACCGGTGGTTCGATCGTCACGGCGCTGGTCTTCGTATTCCTGTTTGGTGGCCCGATCATCGACCTGCTGCGGCTCAAGCAGGGCAAGGGCCAGCCGATTCGCACCGACGGCCCGCAGTCACATCTGGTCACCAAGAAGGGCACGCCCACCATGGGCGGCCTGATGATCCTCTCAGGATTGCTGGTGTCGACTTTGCTGTGGGCGAATCCGAAAAATCCCTACGTGTGGGTGGTGCTGGGCGTGACGCTCTCTTTCGGGATGATCGGTTTCTACGATGACTATCTCAAGATCACCAGGCAGACGCACGCGGGATTTGCCGGCCGAACGCGGTTGATCATCGAAACGATCATCGCGGTCGCCGCCTGCACGGCATTGGCCCAACTCGGCCGCGGAACGATTGCGACTTCGCTCGTATTTCCGTTCTTCAAGGAGCTCGTTTTCAACCTCGGATGGGCGTTCGTGCTGCTTGGCGCGTTCGTGATCGTCGCCGCGGGCAATGCGGTCAATCTCACCGATGGACTCGATGGCCTTGCGATCGTGCCCGTGATGATCGCGGCGGCGAGCTTCGGTTTCATTTCGTATCTCGCGGGAAACGCCGTGTTCGCCGAGTATCTGCAGATCCACTATGTCGCCGGCACCGGCGAACTGGCGGTGCTGTGCGGGGCGGTGATCGGGGCCAGTCTTGGGTTTCTCTGGTTCAACGCGCCCCCGGCATCGGTTTTCATGGGCGACACTGGCTCGCTGGCGCTCGGCGGTTTGCTCGGCGCGGTCGCCGTCGCGATCAAGCACGAGATCGTGCTGGCGATTGTCGGCGGCCTGTTCGTGCTCGAAGCGATTTCGGTCATCGTCCAGGTCGTCTCCTTCAAGGTGTTCGGCAAGCGTGTGTTCAAGATGGCACCGATCCACCACCACTATGAGCAGCTCGGTTGGACCGAGTCGCAGATCGTGATCCGCTTCTGGATTGTCTCCGTGGTGCTGGCGCTGGCCGGCCTTGCGACACTCAAGTTGAGATGAGCCTTGATCCCCGTCACCACGTTTGCTGGCAAGCGGGTCGCGGTTTTCGGCCTTGGCAGTTCGGGGCTGCTCGCGGCGCGCGCGATGAAAGAAGGCGGCGCTGAGGTTGTCGCGTTCGATGACGACCAGAAAAAGATTGTCGATGCGCAGGCCGCCGGACTGAAGACACAGGATCTTCACGAGATCGACTGGTCGGGCGTTGCCGCTCTGGTGCTGGCACCCGGCGTGCCACTGACCCATCCGGAACCCCATTGGACGGTGGGACTTGCCCGCAAGGCCAATGTGGAAGTCATTGGCGACATCGAATTGTTTTGCCGCGAGCGCGCGAAATCGGGCCGTCAATGCCCGTTGATCGCAATCACGGGGACCAATGGAAAATCGACCACCACCGCGCTCCTCGCTCACATGCTCAACAGCGCCGGACGCGACGCGCAGATGGGCGGAAACATTGGGGTGCCGGTGCTCGCTCTCCAGCTGTTTGGCCCCGATCGCGCTTACGTGCTCGAAGTGTCTTCGTATCAGATCGATCTCGCGCCCTCGCTTAGCCCGACCGTGGGCATCCTTCTCAACGTGACCGAAGATCATATCGACCGACACGGCACGATCGAAAATTACGCAGCCATCAAGGAGCGTCTTCCTGCGAACGTGGAGACGAATGGCACGGCCGTGATCGATATCGATGATGGCTTTACGCTCGCGGCGGCCAATCGAATCCAACGCACGGGAAAAAATGTCGTACGCGTTTCCGTCGTGGCGCCACTGGCCGACGGATATTACGCAGACGGTAGTCGCATTTTGCGGGCGGCCGGTGGCAACGGTGTCGTTGTGGCAGACCTCGCCGGGATTGGATCACTGCGCGGCTTGCACAACGCTCAGAATGCAGCTTGCGCGGTCGCAACATGCGCCGCGCTCGGCATCGATGCCGCCACGATTCAAAAAGGTCTCAAAGGATTTCCCGGCCTGGCCCACCGCATGGAGCAGGTCGGGCGCAAGGGCAAGGTACTGTTCGTCAACGATTCAAAGGCGACCAACGCCAACTCGGCGGCCAAGGCATTGGCAAGCTTCCAGGACATTTTCTGGATCGCGGGCGGCAAGCCAAAAACCGGTGGAATCGAGAGTCTGGCCGAGTTCTTTCCGCGCATCAGAAAAGCCTACCTGATTGGAGAGGCAGCGAACGAATTCGCCAAGACGCTGGACGGCCGCGTGCCCTACGAAATCAACCGGATCCTGTCAGCGGCCGTCCAGGCCGCGGCGCGCGACGCGCAGGCATCGGGTTTGAAAGAGCCGGTGGTACTATTGTCGCCAGCCTGCGCCTCGTTCGACCAGTACCCGAACTTCGAAATTCGCGGCAAAGCTTTCACGGACATCGTCCTGGGGTTGGGCGTCACCCCGATTTGAGCGGGGCGAAGCGGACCGTTAATGCTTCCTAAACCGCAAGGCGTCAGCTTGAGCCCTGACGGGAAGCGGGATGATTTCACGCGCACAACGCACGCCTTTTGGCGAATGGTGGTGGACGGTCGACCGGCTCACGCTCGCCGCCATCGGCGCGCTGATGCTCGCCGGCATAGTTCTCTCCCTGGCCGCAAGCCCGCCCGTTGCCGCCCGTCTGGGCCTTGACCCGTTCTTTTTCGTCAACCGGCACATTCTCTATGTGCTGCCGGCGATCGCGGTGATGCTGAGTGTGTCCTTCCTCAGTCCGCGTCAGATTCGCCGGCTGTCGCTGATGATCTTCGTCGTGAGCCTCATCATGGTGGCCGCGACACCGTATTTCGGACCGGAAATCAAGGGAGCGCGACGCTGGCTTGTTCTGCTCGGCGTCAACATCCAGCCGTCCGAATTCATCAAGCCGGCCTTTGTCATCATCGTCGCCTGGCTGTTCGGCGAATCCGCAAAACGTCCCGACATGCCGGCAAACACATTTTCACTGATCCTTCTGCTGACGGTGATCGCATTGCTCGTCGTGCAGCCGGATTTCGGCCAGACGATGCTGATTGCGGTTGTCTGGAGCGCGCTCTTTTTCATGGCCGGGATGCGGCTCGTTTGGGTTGCAGGCATTGCGGGGCTCGCCGGGATCGGTCTGTTGAGCGCTTACTACACAGTGCCGCACGTGGCGCGCCGCATTCAGCGCTTTCTCGATCCGGCCTCTGGCGATACCTTCAACATCGATATCGCCACCGAAAGTTTCATGCGCGGTGGCTGGTTCGGCAAAGGACCGGGTGAGGGCACCGTGAAGCGCATCCTGCCGGAAAGCCACACGGACTTTGTGTTCGCGGTTGCGGCCGAGGAATTCGGGGTGGTGCTGTGCCTCGCTTTGGTGGCGCTCTTTGCTTTCATTGTCATCCGCATGCTTGTCCGTGCGATGCGCAATGACGATCCGTTCGCTCGTTTTGCCGCCGCCGGCCTCACTATTCTGTTTGCCACGCAATCGGCCATCAACATGGCAGTCAACTTGCATCTGATGCCTGCCAAGGGCATGACACTGCCGTTCATATCCTACGGTGGGTCTTCGATGCTGTCGGTTGCCTATGCAATGGGGATGCTGCTGGCGTTGACACGCGAGCAGCCGCGCGCGGCGATGACTTCGCCCCAGATGGCGATGGCCGGGAGCCGGATCTGATGAATGCGAGCGGTCCGCCGCTCGTTCTGCTCGCGGCCGGCGGCACCGGAGGTCATCTTTTTCCGGCGGAAGCTCTCGCGGACGCGCTTCACAAGCGAGACGTAACGATAGACCTCGCCACCGACCATCGCGCGGCGCATTTCAAATTTCCTGCCCGCACGGTGCATGTCATTCCGAGCGCTACTGTGCGCGGCCGCGACCCGCTGTCGTTGATGCGAACTGCGAGCCTGCTTGGCGTTGGGACCGCCAAGGCCTGGTCGCTGGTTCGGCGTATCAGGCCAAGCGTGGTCGTCGGCTTTGGCGGGTATCCAACGGTGCCGCCACTTTTGGCAGCAAGCTTGGTCGGGGTGCCGACCATCTTGCACGAGCAGAACAGTGTCATGGGTCGCGCCAACAAATTCCTGGCGCCACGGGTAACTGCGATTGCCACCGGATTCCGCGTGCTCAAAAACCTCAATCCCGACTGGCAGAGCAAAGTGACGTTCACCGGCAACCCAGTGCGCCCACAGGTGATTGCTGTTGCTGGGACGGGCTACGTCGTATCGAATCCAAAACAGAATTTGCTTGTTTTTGGTGGTAGCCAGGGCGCGCGCGTGATGGCGGAAATCGTTCCGCCGGCAATCGGTCGCTTGAGCGCCGACATTCGCGGACGATTGTCGGTTGTGCAGCAGGCGCGGGCAGAAGACGCCGACGCTGTTCGTTCCGCCTACGATCAGCTTGGCGTCGAGGTCGAGATCGCTCCGTTTTTTTCCGACTTGCCGGCGCGCATGGCCGCGGCGCAATTGGTCATCTCCCGTTCCGGTGCTTCAACAGTTGCCGAGCTGTCCGCCATCGGCCGTCCGGCCGTTCTGGTGCCCCTGCCGCATGCTCTCGATCAGGATCAGTTCGAAAACGCCGGCGTTCTGGCGGAAAGCGGTGGCGCAATCCGGATCGAACAGCGCGACTTCACGCCCGAAAGACTGGCGCTTGAAATCACGGGGCTCTTCAACGACCCCGCGCGGCTTGCCAGCATGGCAGCCGCGGCCAAGGGAGCAGGGACCACCGCGGCGGCCGACAGGTTGGCCGAGCTTGTGTTGAAAGTCGCTCGGAATTAACCATTACCCTCGTGGGATGGCCTTGTTTCGGCCTTGCGTCTCCTGCAGAGATCACCGCGGCGCGCGCCAGCGCGTAGCGAAGGGGTAAGGGCGACCTTATGAAGCTGCCGCGCGACATCGGTCCGGTGCATTTCGTGGGCATCGGCGGTATTGGCATGAGCGGCATCGCCGAAGTGCTCGCCAATCTTGGATACAGCGTCACCGGCTCCGACGTTGCGGATAGCGCCAACGTCAAACGCCTGCGCGACAAAGGCGTCAAAGTCGTCATCGGTCACAAGGCGGAAAACATAAATGGCGCCGACGTGGTCGTCGTCTCTTCTGCAATCAAGCGTGACAACCCGGAGCTGATCGCCGCGCGCACAAAGCGCCTACCGGTTGTCCGCCGCGCCGAGATGCTCGCCGAACTCATGCGGTTGAAAAGCTGCGTGGCGATTGCGGGCACGCACGGCAAGACCACAACGACCTCGCTCGTCGCATCGTTGCTTGACGCCGGGGGCCTTGATCCGACGGTCATCAATGGCGGGATCATCAACGCGTACGGCACCAACGCCCGGCTCGGCGGCGGAGAGTGGATGGTGGTCGAAGCGGATGAATCCGATGGGACCTTCCTGAAATTGCCGGCCGATGTCGCCATCGTCACAAACATCGATCCGGAGCACCTCGACCACTTCCACACGTTCGAGGCCGTGCAGGAACTCGTTTCGTGCCTTTATCGAAAATATCCCGTTCTACGGATTCGCCGTCATGTGCACCGATCATCCCGTGGTGCAGACCTTGGTCGGCAAGCTGGAAGACCGACGCATTCTCACTTACGGCGAGAACCCGCAGGCTGACGTGCGTCTTGCCGAGCTCGATCATCTCAATGGACAATCGCGCTTCTCGGTGCTTTTCCGCGATCGTGCGGGCAAGGTCTCGCACACGATCGATAAATTGGCGTTGCCCATGCCGGGCCGGCACAATGCGTTGAATGCGACAGCCGCCGTTGCCGTCGCCCGCTCGCTGGGAATAGCCGACGAGACGATCCGTAGTGCACTGGCCAACTTCGGTGGGGTCAAACGACGCTTCACCCGTGTCGGCGAGTGGAACGGGGTGCAGATCATCGACGACTACGGACATCATCCCGTCGAGATCGCCGCGGTGCTGCGCGCTGCGCGCGAAAGTGCCAAGGGAAAAGTAATCGCGGTCATGCAGCCGCATCGCTACTCGCGTTTGCATGATCTGTTCGATCAGTTTTGCACCTGCTTCAACGATGCCGACGCGGTTATCGTTGCGCCGGTGTATCCGGCCGGAGAGCAGCCTATCCCGGGTGCTGATCGCGACTCACTCGTGAACGGACTGCGCGCGTATGGTCACAAGCAGGCTTTTCCACTTGACGGACCTGAAAAGCTTCCGTCGCTGATTAAGAACTTGGCAAAGCCCGATGATTATGTGGTGTGCCTGGGCGCCGGCTCCATCACACAATGGGCCTACTCGCTCCCGGCGGAATTGAAGGCGCTATGAGCTTTCCCGATATCGTCCCCGACCTGAAAGCCAGAATGCCCGAACTGCGCGGGCGACTCCTGGCAAATCAGCCGCTCGGAGAATTCACCTGGTTTCGCGTCGGCGGTCCGGCGCAGGCTTTTTTCATGCCCGACGATGAAAACGATCTGGCCTATTTCCTGAGAAATCTGCCGACGGAAATTCCGGTCACCGTGATCGGCGCCGGATCGAACCTGATTGTGCGCGATGGGGGCGTGACGGGCGCTGTGATCCGTCTGGGCCGCGGCTTCAATGAGGTCAAAGTCGAGGAGGAGCACCGCATTACGGTCGGCACCGCGATGCTCGATGTGATGGTGGCGCGCGCGGCTCAACCCGCGGGTGTCGCAGGGCTTGCATTCCTGAGCGGAATTCCGGGAACGATCGGTGGCGCGCTGCGGATGAATGGCGGCGCCTATGGCGGCGAGACCAAGGATGTCCTCATCGAATCGCACGGTGTTGATCGTCAGGGAAACCTGCGCAAATTCACCAATGGCGACATGGGTTTCTCCTACCGTCACTGCAGCGTGCCGGACGATGTGATTTTTACCACAGCGGTTCTGCAGGGGCGCGCCGGCCAGCCCGACGACATCGCGGCCGAAATGGCGACGATCAAGAAAAAGCGCGAGTCAAGCCAGCCGCGCAACCGCACGGGCGGTTCGACCTTCAAGAATCCACCAGGGCATAGCGCCTGGAAACTCGTTGACGATGCCGGTTGCCGTGGGCTCACGATTGGCGGAGCTCAGGTGTCAGAGTTGCACAGCAACTTTCTGATCAATCTCGGCGGGGCTACGGCGGCCGACATCGAAAATCTCGGCGAGACCGTCCGCGAAAAGGTGAAGGCGCATTCGGGCGTTGAGATGGAATGGGAGATCAAGCGCGTCGGAGTGAAACGCTGAGGCAATGAAGCACGTAGCGGTCTTGATGGGCGGGTGGTCGGCTGAACGCGAGGTCTCTCTGCGTTCGGGGAAGGCGTGCGCCGATGCGCTCGAGCGGTCGGGCTACAAGGTCAGCCGGGTCGACGTCAATCGCGACATCGCTGCGACCCTGCGCGCGCTCAAGCCTGATGCCGCGCTCAATGTTTTGCATGGGCGGCCTGGCGAAGACGGCACGCTGCAGGGAATGCTCGAGGTTCTCGGCATTCCATACTCGCATTCGGGCGTGCTTGCGTCCGCGCTCGCAATGCAGAAGGAAATTGCCAAGACCGTGCTCAAGGCCGCCGGCGTTCCGGTGCCTGGGGGAATGGTCGTGTCGCGCAAGGAAGCGGCAAAGCAGCACGCGTTGCCGCTCCCTTATGTGATCAAGCCGGTGGCGGAGGGATCGAGCGTCGGGGTTTTCCTGGTGCGTGAGGACCACAAACATCCGCCACAGGAACTGACGCGTCCTGACTGGACTTTCGGCGAGCTGGTTCTTGTCGAGCCCTATATTCCGGGAAAGGAACTCACCTGCGCCGTGATGGGCGATCAGCCCCTCGGCGTGATCGAAATCGTACCGACCGTAAAATTCTATGACTACGAAGCCAAATATGCGCCCGGGGGATCAAAGCACCTGCTGCCGGCACCCATCGGGGCGGAGGTCTACCGCGAAGTGCAGCAAATTGCGCTGTCGGCGCACCGTGCGCTCGGTTGTCGTGGCGTCACACGCGCCGACTTCCGCTATGATGACGGCCTTGCCGGAACAAAAGGTCTGTTCTGCCTGGAGGTAAATACCCAACCGGGTATGACCGAGACGTCACTAGTTCCGGAGATGGCGCAGCATGCCGGCGTCTCGTTTGACGAACTGGTCCGCTGGATGGTCGAGGATGCCTCCCTCGACCGCTGACATCAAAATTGGTCCGGCGAGCGGCAAATTCTTCAAATTTTACTAATCATTTACCAATAACCCTGAAGACTAGGCACTTGGCAGCGCGCCGCGCGCTTGGCTGGCGAAAAGTCATGCGTGCGGGATCCGTTGCCTACGGCGGCCTCGGGGGACGGGGATAGGTCTCATCTGAAGCCGGTGCAACGAGTGAAGCAGGTTGCGATGGAGAGTCGTGTGCGCCTCGCTGAATCGCCGGAGCTAAAGCGACGCTCCGGTGCGTGGCCGGAGTTTCACGATTGGCGATGGCCGCGGCTGTTGCGGCGTTGGGGTCACGCGCTTGTTGAGCTGAAGGTGCCGCGCGGTGCCGGTTCGACGGCGGCTGCGATGCTGTTGCTCGCCAGCGCGAGCTACGGCGCGGTCAGAGGTGGGCACGTCCCGCAGATCATGGAAAACGCGCAGAGCCTCTGTGACGACGTTGCCAACAGGCTGGGCTTCCGCATCGCCGAGGTGGCGCTTGACGGCGGCCACGAAGTCGCGCGCGACGAAATTCTGGTTCTTGCTGGCATTACCGACCGTTCCTCATTGCTGTTCCTTGACGCCGCTCGGACACGGGCGCGTCTGCTTTCCAATCCATGGATTGCGGAAGCCACGGTGCTGAAGCTCTACCCTGATCGTTTGCGCATCGAGATCAAGGAACGAAAACCGTTTGCGCTCTGGCAGAAGGACCGCCGCATCGCTTTGATCGCCGTCGACGGCGTCGTGTTGGAAAACGACGTCCGTGCGCGCTTTGCGGATTTGCCGCGGGTGGTCGGAAAAGGCGCGGAGCAGAGCGCTCAGGATTTTCTCACACTCATTGGCCGGTATCCGGCGATCGCGCGGCGAACCGAGGCCTCGATCTTTGTTGCGGAGCGCCGCTGGAACCTGCGCCTCAAGGACGGCGTGGAAATTCTGCTACCCGAAAACGAAGCCGAACAGGCGCTACAAATTCTTGTCGATCTCGATCGCAACCAAAAGCTGCTGTCGAGGGACATCATCACGGTCGATTTGCGTCTGCCGGATCGCATCACCGTCCGTCAGTCCGACGCTGCGTCATTCGCGCGCGAGCAGGCTCTCAAGGAGGCCGAGAAGGCCAAGAAGTCCAAGTCGGGAAAGGGAGGCGAAGCATGACCGTGCTGCGCTTCGGCGTTACCCCGAAGATGAAGCCGGTTTCGCTCAAGCGCGCCGCCGTCGTCGCGGGCCTCGACATTGGCACGAGCAAAGTCGTTTGCCTCGTCGCGCGGCTTGAGCCGCAAGCACCGCAAGACGTCCTCCGTCGTCGCAGCCACGGTGTTCGTCTGCTGGCATTCGCTCACACTGCGGCCCAGGGAATGAAGGCAGGCTCTGTTGTCGACCTCGTCGAAGCGGAGCAGATGGTTCGCCAGGCTATCGACCAGGCTGAAAGCGCTGCCGGTGTGCAGCTCGAGTCCGTCGTGGTGTCGATGTCGGGCGGCCGCCTCGGCAGCGAACGTTTCATTGCGACGATCGATCTCGCCGGCCGTGCTGTAACTGAGGCCGATATCGGCCGCGTGCTTGCCGCCGCCAGTCGTCACTCAGTTCGTGACGGGCGCGCCGTTCTGCATTCCTTGCCCATTGGCTTTTCGGTTGACGACGCGGCTGGTATCCGCGAACCCCGCGGCATGCTTGGCCACCGCCTCGGCGTCGATATGCATATGGTTACCGCTGACGTGGCGACGGTGCGGAATCTGATGCTGACGGTCGAAGGCAGCCATCTTTCTGTGGAAGCCATGGTCTCGTCACCCTACGTGGCCGGCCTCGCGGCCCTTGCCGATGACGAAGCTGACCTGGGGGCGGCGACCGTCGACATGGGCGCCGGGACCACGTCTTTGGCGGTTTTTTCGGCTGGCAAGTTCGTCCACGCGGATGGGTTCGCCCTCGGCGGCCTGCACGTGACCATGGATCTCGCCCGAGGACTCAACACCGGTGTTGCGGATGCTGAGCGAATCAAGGCGATTTATGGCAGTGTTTTAGCTGGAGGATCAGACGAACGGGACATGATCACAGTACCGCCGGTCGAGGATGACGAACGTGAGCCACCGCAATTCGTCTCGCGGGCTTCGCTTGTGCGCATCATCCGGCCGCGGGTCGAGGAGATTCTGGAAATGGTGCGCGACCGTTTGGCCGCTTCGCCGTTCGCCGCAGAGCCGCGCGGACGCGTCGTGCTGACCGGTGGTGCGAGCCAACTCACCGGATTAGCCGATCTCGCCGCGCGCATCTTGCGGCGTCCCGTAAGAATTGGTCGTCCGCTTGGGCTAGCCGGTTTGCCGGACGCGGCAAAAGGGCCGGCCTTTGCGGTGGCCGCAGGTCTGCTTGTGTACCCACAGGCGGCCTATCTCGAACACTTCGAACCGCGGCGAACGCGGCAATTGATGACAGGAACGGGCGGTTACATGGCACGGGTCGGACGATGGCTACGCGAAAGTTTCTGACCCTGAACCAACGAAACAACGAAACGGCCGGTGGCGGACCGGTCCAGTTCGGCGGCGTGCATAGGCGTTCGCATCCAGGGCGCAACGCAGAGCCTGCTGCCCGTGCAATCATGAGGCAAACATGACCATCAATCTGACGATTCCGGATGTCCGGGAAATGAGGCCGCGGATCACTGTATTTGGCGTCGGCGGCGCCGGCGGCAATGCCGTGAACAACATGATCACGGCGGGCCTGCAGGGTGTCGACTTCGTTGTCGCCAACACGGACGCGCAAGCGCTCACGATGTCGAAGGCAGAGCGCATCATCCAGATGGGCACGCAGGTGACCGAAGGTCTCGGCGCCGGTTCTCAGCCCGAGGTTGGTCGCGCCGCCGCCGAAGAGGTGATCGACGAAATTCGCGATCATCTCACCGGCGCGCACATGGTGTTCGTCACCGCCGGCATGGGCGGCGGTACCGGCACCGGCGCAGCTCCGATCATCGCGAAGATCGCGCGCGAACTCGGCATTCTCACAGTCGGTGTGGTCACCAAGCCATTCCACTTCGAAGGCCAGCGCCGCATGCGCTTTGCCGAAGCAGGCATCATCGAACTTCATAAAGTGGTGGACACGCTTCTTATCATTCCCAACCAGAATCTGTTCCGGGTTGCGAATGAGAAGACGACCTTCGCCGATGCCTTTGCGATGGCTGATCAGGTTCTCTATTCGGGCGTGGCCTGCATCACGGACCTGATGGTCAAGGAAGGGCTTATCAATCTCGACTTTGCCGACGTGCGCGCCGTCATGCGCGAAATGGGCAAGGCGATGATGGGCACAGGCGAAGCATCCGGCGAGAAACGGGCGCTCACCGCGGCCGAAGCTGCGATCTCCAATCCGCTGATTGACGATGCCTCGATGAAGGGCGCCAGGGGTCTGCTCATCTCGATCACGGGCGGAAAGGACCTCACGCTGTACGAGGTCGACGAAGCCGCCACGCGGATCCGGGAGGAGGTCGATCAAGACGCCAACATCATTGTCGGCGCGACCTTCGACGAAAGCCTCGAGGGAATCATTCGGGTATCCGTCGTGGCAACCGGCATCGACAGCGCGAATACAGCGCGTCACGCACAGCCGGCGGAAAGCGCGCTCAAGGAGCTTGCCGGCAAGATCCGCACCACCGACCGTCGACTCGCCGATCGCATCGAGCGCGCTCCAACGCCGGTGACGCACGCGCCGCCATCGCTTGAATCCGCTGCACACGCAGCCGTCGCCGCGGCGATCCTGCCACAGTCGATCGAGGACGTTTCGATCCGGCCAATGCCGGTCAAGCCGTCACTGTTCGAGCCGACGCAAAACGAGACGCCCGCCGCGGAGCCTCAGATGCCGGCCGCCTACATTCCGCCGGCGCCGGAGCGCTACGCGCGCACGCCTCGCATGCCGCGTGTGGACGAGCTTCCGATACCGGCGCAGAACGAAATCCGGGCGCAACGCGGCGAACTCACAGACGATCATCCGGAGAAGCGCCGCATGACGTTGATGCAACGTCTCGCTTCGGTTGGCTTGGGCCGCAAGGCCGAAGGGGACGCACCGCCTACGGCCGCGATGCCTCGGACGCCTCGGCCCATGC
Source organism: uncultured Alphaproteobacteria bacterium (assembly GCA_963707615.1). Lineage (GTDB taxonomy): Bacteria > Pseudomonadota > Alphaproteobacteria > Rhizobiales > Xanthobacteraceae > Pseudolabrys. Next base: position 705,004 of record CAVPQT010000003.1, on the reverse strand, counting down.
CGCAATTCGAGCGTCCGCCGCAGCGTCCGACCGCTCGCCAGCCGGAAGGCCGGCCAGCGGATCCGGTATCTGAATATGCCCGCCGGGCGGCCCCACAGGGTCTCGATACCCATGGTCGGTCAGCCCCTGTGCATAATTCGCAGGACGAGGATCAACTCGATATCCCGGCTTTCCTGCGCCGTCAGGCCAACTGATGGCCAGCTAAATACCGGCGACCCCGCTTTCAGGACGACAGCGGGGTCGTCTCTCAACAGCGCGTTTGTAAGTCAAGTTATTGAAACGAATAGTATTTCTGCGGTTTTATTCGCCGCAGCCGAGTTGCACATAGACTTGCCTTGCGTCAGTGCGTACTCCGCAACCAGCCGGATTGTGGAATGGCTCCCGGCCGGCCGTTAAATGCGGCAAAAAAGAGTAACAGTCGGTAAGAAAGCGTGAGTTGGAGAAGGGCCGGCTATTGCCTAAGTTTCAGCAGTCAAAAGGACTTTCGGTCCTTAGGGGATTGCCGCTGACGCTACTTGGCGGTTGGGACTAAAGGCAGAAATGTGACCCCTTGGGGTCACGGGGATGGGGCCGCTCGGTGTCCTGAAATGGGCCGGCGGGAAATTTGTCGATGAAGGGCGCTAAGCAAACAACGCTCCGCCATCAGGTTGCCGTTTCCGGCATTGGCGTTCATTCCGGTCTTCCCGTTACGCTTACGCTCAATCCTGCTGGCGATGACAGCGGCATCATCTTCCAACGCATCTCTTCCGACGGCTCCGTCGAGCGCGAAATCCGCGCCGATGTGCGGGCGGTCACCGCTACCGAATTTGCCACTGTCCTTGGCGACGCCAAGGGTCCGCTCTGCTCCACAGCCGAGCACCTTCTGGCCGCACTTCGTGGCCTGTATGTCGACAACGTGGTCGTCGAGATCGACGGTCCGGAAGTCCCGATCATGGATGGCAGTGCCGCGGCCTTCGTCGATGCGATCGATCAGGCCGGGCTTACGGCGCGCGCGCTGCCGCGCCGCTACATCGAGGTGGTCAAGCCGATTACCGTGGCCAAGGACGGTGCCTATGGCGAATTGCGGCCCAACCAGCATGGCTTCCGGGTCGAGGCGGAGATCGAGTTCGATCATCCTTTGATCGGCCGCCAGGCCCTCTCGCTCGATGTTGAGCCCGATACGTTCCGTCGCGAAATCGCGCGCGCTCGGACTTTCGGCTTCATGCGCGACGTCACCAAATTGTGGACCGCCGGCTATGCGCTCGGGGCGTCGTTCGAGAACACCCTTGTTGTGAGCGAAGACCGCGTGCTCAATCCTGATGGCCTGCGGTTTAGCGACGAATTCGTTCGCCATAAGGTCCTCGACGCCATCGGGGACTTGGCGCTCGCTGGCCAGCCTCTGCTTGCCACCTACAAGACCATCCGAGGTGGCCATAAGCTCAATCACGCCGTCCTTTCTGCGCTGATGGCCGATCCCAGGGCGTGGCGGGTTGTTGAGGCGGCCGCGGAACCGGTGCGCCGCGCGCGAGGCCATGCCGATGTCGTCACCGGATTGGTGGCTCCGGCTTATGGGCCGGAAGTATCCTGAAAACCTGAGGATTTTGGCTTTACCTTCGCCTTAATCCGGGCCGAATGTCGGCTTAGTCGCATGGCTAAACGGGTTGTTTTCGGATAAACCGGCGCGGATCGTCGCGCAGCGCAAAGCTCTTTTGCGAAGCCGCCTTTTCGGGGAAGCAACTTCGCGTGGATGCGTTCGTGTTCAAGACCTTCGTAGCCAGAATCATGCCCCAGGGGACGTCTCTGCGTGGCGGATGGATGCCGATTGCCCGTGTTTGCGCGATCGCTCTTTTGGCGGGCAGCCTGGGCGCCTGCAGCAGTTTCGATATGTTCTCGAAGAAGGAGGAAGCCGCCTCGGATGAGCCCGCCGACCGGCTCTACAACGAGGGACTCTACCTTCTCAACGCAAAGCAGGATCCCAAGCAAGCGGTCAAGAAATTCGAGGAAGTCGACCGCCAGCACCCATACTCGGAGTGGGCGCGCAAATCGCTCATCATGTCGTCGTACGCCTACTACCAGGCCGGGGAATACGACGACTGCGTCAATTCGGCGAAGCGCTATATCACGCTGCATCCCGGCGGAGCCGATGCCGCCTATGCGCAATTCCTGATCGGCTCGTCCTACTTTGACGAAATTCCGGACATCACGCGCGACCAGGCACGCACCGAGAAGGCTCTGGCCGCACTTGACGAGGTCATCAGGAAATATCCCGGTAGCGAATATTCGATCAGCGCCAAAAAGAAAATCGAGGTGGCGCGCGACCAGCTCGCCGGCAAGGAGATGGAAATCGGCCGCTACTATCTGACCAAGAAGGACTACACAGGGGCGATCAACCGATTCAAAGTGGTCGTCACCAAGTATCAGACGACGCGCCACGTCGAAGAGGCGCTGATGCGCCTGACGGAATCTTATATGGCGCTTGGCATCGTCGATGAGGCGCAAACCGCCGCCGCTGTCCTTGGGCACAATTTCCCCGACAGCACGTGGTACAAACATGCTTATGCACTGCTGAAGACCGGCGGCGGTGAGCCCACCGAGAACACGGGATCCTGGATCAGTAAGGCATTCAAGAATTTCGGGCTGGGCTAGTCGTCCGCCTGTAAGACTTACCCACACGATCGCGGTCGGGCTTGTCCCGACCGTCTGCGTCTTTGATTATGCAGAATCTGTAAGGCGTGAATGCCCGGCGCGAGGCCGGGCACGATGACTGCCAGGACAGTGAAGGCGCCATGCTCTCCCGACTCTCGATCCGCGACATCGTGTTGATCGACCGCCTCGATATCGATTTCGCCGACCGGCTTGCCGTGTTGACCGGTGAAACCGGTGCCGGCAAGTCGATCCTGCTCGATGCCTTCGCTTTGGCCCTGGGTGGCCGCGGAGATCAATCGCTCGTCCGACAAGGCGTCGAGCAAGGCCAGGTTACCGCCGTGTTCGATGTTGCGCGCGACCATCCGGCGCGGGCGTTGCTCGCGGCCGACGACATCGCCGCCGAAGATGAATTGATCCTCCGCCGCGTACAGTTCGCCGACGGGAGAACGCGCGCGTTCGTCAACGACCAGCCGGTGAGCGTGCAGGTGTTGAAGCAAGTCGGAAGTGCATTGGTCGAAATTCATGGCCAGCACGATGAGCGCGCCCTGGTCGATGCGGGCACTCACCGGCGCCTGCTCGACGCCTTCGGGGGCCTGGAGGAGCGGGCGGAAAATGTCGCGACACTGTGGGAAGCCAGGCGTGAGGCGCAAGCCGCCGCCGATGCCCATCGTGCCGAAGTCGAACGGGCCAAACGCGAGAGCGATTGGTTGCGTCATGCCGTCGATGAACTCAACAAGCTTGCACCGCAGACCGGTGAAGAGACCGCACTCGCCGACCGTCGTACCGCGATGATGCAGGCCGAGAAGGTGGCGGAAGACCTGCGCAGCGCGCACGATGTCATTGCCGGCACCGACTCCAGCGTGCCGGCCCTCTCGGGCGTGATCCGGCGACTCGAACGACGCGTCGCTCAGGCGCCGGGGCTGATCGAGCCGACCATCAAGGCGCTTGATGCCGCTCTGACGGCGCTCGATGACACGCGCAGCCATCTTGAAGCGGCGCTGCGCACGGCGGATTTCGATCCGGCCGAACTCGAGCGCATCGAGGAACGCCTTTTCGGCCTGCGCGCCGCCGGCCGCAAATACAACGTTCCCGTCGATGAACTCGCGGCGCTGGCGCAAAAGTACAACGGCGATATTGCGCTGATCGATGCCGGCGAAGAAAAGCTCAAGTCCTTGGAAGCCGCCGCAACACAGGCTGACGCCGCCTACAGGTCCGCGGCGCAGGTTCTTTCGCAGTCACGTGCCAAAGCCGCTGCGGCGCTCGACAAGGCCGTCAACGGCGAGCTCAAGCCGCTCAAGCTCGATCGCGCGAAATTCTCAACCGCGGTCGAAAGCGATGCGGGCGCCGCCGGGCCGCATGGCATCGACCGGGTCGAGTTCTGGGTGCAGACCAATCCGGGAACGCGGCCGGGGCCGCTGATGCGGGTTGCGTCGGGGGGCGAGCTGGCGCGTTTTCTCCTGGCACTGAAAGTGGTTCTTGCCGACCGCGGTTCGGCGCCCACGCTCGTCTTTGACGAAATCGACACTGGCGTCGGTGGCGCCGTTGCCGACGCCATCGGCATGCGGCTGGCAAAACTTGGCCGCGGCGTGCAGGTGCTTGCGGTGACGCACGCACCGCAGGTAGCGGCGCGTGCCGACCGCCACTATCTCATTACCAAGGATGCGCTGGAGAAGGGAAAACGGGTGGCTACCCGGGTGACCGAACTGGCATCAGAACGCCGGCGCGAGGAGATCGCCCGCATGCTCGCTGGCGCCGAGATCACCAACGAAGCACGCGCCGCTGCCGAGAGGCTGATCAAGGCCGCGAGTTGATATAGTCCGTGCATGCCAAGTCGCGATGCGCTGAAAATCGATCCTGCCAAGCTCACGGAAGCGCAGGCTAAAGCCGAGCTCAAGCGGCTTGCGGCCGAAATTGCCGTGCATGACAAGCGCTACTATCAAGAAGACGCGCCGACCGTAACGGACGCGGAATACGACACCCTGCGTCAGCGCAACGCTGCCATCGAGGCGCGCTTTCCCGATCTCGTCCGGGCGGATTCACCATCGAAGAGAGTTGGCGCGGCCCCGACGGGCAAGTTCAAGAAGGTCCGGCACGCGTTGCCGATGCTTTCGCTCGACAACGCCTTCGCCGAGCAGGACGTCGTCGACTTCGTCATGCGCATCCGCCGGTTCTTGAAATTGGGTGAGGATGAGAAGCTCGCTTTCAGTGCCGAACCGAAAATCGACGGCCTCTCGATGTCGCTACGCTACGAGGGCGGCGAACTTGTCACGGCCGCAACCCGCGGCGACGGTGCGGAGGGCGAGGACGTCACCGCCAACATCCGCACGCTTGAGGATGTGCCGAAAAAGCTCAAGGGCCGCAATGTACCGGACATCTGCGAAGTGCGCGGCGAGGTCTATATGACCAAGCATGCGTTTCTTGCGCTCAACGAACGACAGAAGGCGGCCGGAGATACCATCTTCGCCAATCCACGCAATTCCGCCGCCGGCTCGTTGCGACAGAAAGATCCAAAGATTACGGCCTCGCGGCCTCTCGGCTTCTTCGCCTATGCCTGGGGCGAGATGAGTGCGATGCCGGCCGACACCCAGTCGGGCATGATCAAGTGGTTTGAAGCGTGCGGGTTCAAGACGAACCCGCTTACGAAACTGTGCCGCACGACCGAGGAACTCATCGCCTTCCATCGCAAGATCGAGGAAGAGCGCGCCGAGCTCGACTACGACATCGATGGTGTTGTCTACAAGGTCGACCGTATCGATTGGCAGGAGCGACTTGGTTTTGTCTCGCGCACGCCGCGCTGGGGAATTGCGCATAAATTTCCGGCCGAACGCGCGATCACCATACTCAAGGATATCGAGATTTCAAGTTGGCCGGACCGGAGCGCTTACGCCCGTCGGCAAACTTGATCCCGTCGGAGTGGGCGGTGTGATCGTGCAGAATGTTACCCTGCACAATGAAGACTACATCAAGGGCATTGGTGGCGACGGCGAGCCATTGCGGGACGGTCGCGATATCCGCATCGGCGACACCGTAATCGTTCAGCGTGCTGGAGACGTCATTCCGCAGGTCGTGGACGTCGTCATCGACAAGCGTCCGAAGAATGCCAAGCCCTATCATTTTCCAAAGAAGTGTCCGTGTTACCTCCATACGGACGTCGTGCGCGAGGAAACCGCGACCGGCGAGGAGGGTGCGCGCACCCGTTGCACTGGCGAATTCGCCTGTCCCTATCAGAAGGTCCAGCATCTGATGTTGTTCGTCTCGCGTCGGGCCTTCGATATCGAAGGCCTGGGCGAGAAGCAGATCGAACTGTTCTTTGAAAAAGAGTGGGTGAAGGAGCCCGCCGATATCTTCACATTGGAGAGGAAGCACAGGAGCGAGTTGCTTGAGCTGGAAGGGTTCGGCGAAACGTCCGTGCGCAATCTCTTTAGTGCGATCGAGGCCCGGCGCTCGATCGCGCTCGACCGTTTCATCTATGCGCTAGGCATCCGTCAGGTCGGCGAAACGACCGCGCTCGCGCTCGCGCGCGGCTACGGTTCATGGAAGGCCTTCCATGAAGCCGGATTGAAGGTCACCAAAGGCGATGAAGAGACCATTGCCGAGATGGATGCCTTGGACCAGATCGGTGACACGGTGATCCGTGCCGTCGCGGCCTATTTCGGCGAAAGCCACAATCGCGGGATCGTCGAGCGTTTGACCAAAGAGGTAAAAATTCTCGACGCGGAGAAGCCTAAAAAGGACACGGCCATCGCCGGCAAGACCGTGGTGTTTACGGGCGCACTGGAAAAAATGACGCGCGAGGAGGCCAAGGCCCAGGCCGAGCGCCTGGGTGCAAAGGCCGCAGGCTCCGTTTCGAAAAAGACCGACTATGTTGTTGCCGGCCCGGGCGCGGGGTCGAAGCTTGCCGACGCCAAGAAGTTTGGCGTGACGGTGCTGACCGAAGACGAATGGTTGAAACTCGTCTCGCGCTGATCGACTGAGCTTGAGCCGATTGCCTCCTCGCCAAGTTAGGCCTCTTCTCAGCGCCGTTTGCGCTACTTATTGCAAGGCCTATTTTTTCAATGCACACCTCGAAAGGACCGCGAGTTGTTTCACCTCAAAAAAAAGCGACAATTGTTTTAGCGATACTTTGCAGACTATCGAACAAATTATATGCGTCCGCCAAAAAAATGAATAAGAGCGCATGCACAATATACATACGACCTTCAAATAACTTAAGCGCACGCTGAAAGAGCGTCTTAAGGTATGGAATGTTGTTGAACAAATAGACGCATCCCGGCCCTAAAACCAAAGAGCCAACGATATCGCTTGGATAGTGCCAACCAAATGCGACGCGACCGATGCCAACGGTCACCAATGCCCAAAAAAAGCAAAGTGAACCGGCCAGCCGGTTCTCCAGGAGGACTACGGTGGCCAGAGAAAAATACAGTGTCGCCGTGTCGCTAGGAAACGAGCCTAGACGCCCAAAATTGTTGGTCACTCGGGGATCAATGATATTTAAATGAAACGCCGGGTCCAAGAACGGGCGTATGTGGGGAGTGATGTGATACTGCAACCAAACCGACAGAACTGTGGCCACACAGGTTGCAAGCAGCCCGGTTAGCATCCGGCTACGCCGTTCTATGCTCTCGACAGAAAACCATAGCGCAACCAAAGAGAAGAATATTGGAAAGCCTCTGATTAGCTCGTTATTAGCAAGACCGGTCAGAATTTTATCGGATAGCGCATGGCGTCCAACGAACGAATTCAGAGCCAGCAGGAGTTCTCTATCCGTATCGCCGATTATCATTTCTTTGCCTCACCGATCTCTAAGTGCCGCAGGAGGAATAACTGCTTTCGACAGGACCGCAATGGCAAATTTCGAACCAATCGCGCGCTCGCCAAGATGTTTCCTCAGGCTCGACGAACCTCTGACGTTACTCGCCTGATTTGGCGATTCGAATGAATGGCGGAATGTCCGCTATTGGCCCAAAGCAGACATTCCGTTTGATCGGTCCATGTCCTCTTTCGGAGGTAATTGCTTTAGGCTTGCTCGGTTGGCGTAGGAAGAAGAAAGCAGCATCACACGCTGCGTGACTGCGACGACAATGTGAAATTCAGAGAGGTCGCCCGTGAGGCGACCTTTCTGTTTTGGGTGTGTCCGCCTGTGAGCCAAAGCGGAGGGTGCCGGTTGGCGAAAATCTGAGCGCAAAAACGCTCGTTGAAATGCGTTAAGGAAGCGTTAACCATATCGGCTATACGAAGAGGGTTGTTATGCGTGCTTCCGAGACCCAACTGCATAGGACAAGCGCACATGACATGCTGTATCGACCATGACGCAGAGAACGCAATTCCGTTATTTTTATGTGTTGCCTGCGGTCGGGTAGCGGTAACAGAGCATAGTCTGGAACTAGACGTGGCCAACGCCATCTGTGCAGCGGTCGACCTAGGGCAGAGGTCAGAGCCGACGGCTCACGTTCCATAGCTGTGCCGCTACTAAAGCCCGCCATCATCGCGATCGTGCTGCTGCTCGCAATTGGTGAGGCTCGGGCAAGCTGCGCCACGATGCAGAAGCTGGCGCAGGAACATTCCAACGACATGGCGCGGCGCGGCGCGATGGATCATGCGGGGTTCACGGACCGTGCGCGCCGTGGCGCGCGCGCCGAAAATGTAGCCGCAGGCGTGAAAACTCGAAGCGCGGCGGTTGCATTGTGGTGGGCTTCGCCAGGTCACGCAGCCAACATGCGCTTGGCGGGGTGCAAAGCCGTTGCGCACGCGGTTGGGCGCGATGGCGTCTATTATTGGACGATGGTGATAGGGCCGTGACAGAAGGCCCGCTTATGGCAACGACCGCGTCGCCGCGGTGAGCCACGTCCGCGTCGGCTTATCGACCAGGGGGCCGATCACCTCGTGCACGCGCGCGTGGTAGCTGTCGAGCCAGATGCGTTCCTTCGTCGTCAGCATTCGCGTTTCGATCAGCCGCCGGTCGATCGGCGCAAGCGTGAGCGTCTCGAAGGCATTGAGAGGTTTTTCGGCGCCAACAGGCTCGGGCGCGGCGATCACCAGGACCAGGTTTTCGATGCGAATGCCGTAGGCGGCTGTTTTGTAGTAGCCCGGCTCGTTCGACAGGATCATCCCGCGCCGGAGTGCGACGGTCCCCAATTTCGATATTCGTGCCGGGCCCTCGTGCACCGACAGATAACTGCCGACACCATGTCCAGTGCCGTGGTCGAAATCGAGGCCGGCCTGCCATAGTGCCGTGCGGGCAAGCGGGTCGAGCTGTGCGCCGCTGGTGTTCTCCGGAAAGACCGCGGTTGCTATCGCGATATGGCCCTTGAGCACCCGCGTAAAGCGATCGCGTATCTCCTCGCTCGGCTCGCCGACAATGACTGTCCGCGTTATGTCGGTCGTGCCGTCCTCATACTGAGCCCCGGAATCGATCAGGAACAATTCGTTGGTGCCGATGCGGCGGTTGGACGCGCGCGTCACCCGATAGTGCACGATTGCGCCGTTCGGTCCGGCCCCAGCGATGGTCGGAAAGGAAATGTCCTTGAGCGCTCCCGTGTCGCGGCGGAAGCTCTCGAGCGCGGCGACCGCATCGATTTCAGTGAGCTTGCCCGACGGAGCCTCCTTGTCGAACCAGGCGAGAAAACGCGCCATGGCGACGCCATCGCGCTTGTGTGCCGCGCGGCTGCCGACGATCTCGGCATGATTCTTCGTAGCTTTCAGCAAAGCGATCGGATCGGTGCCGCGTTGAAGTTTGCCACCGGTGTCGGTCAGCAGGCGCGTGAGTGCGTCTGACGCGCTTGCCTGGTCGAGCCGGACGACTTTGCCATTCAATTTGCCGAGGTCGGGGGGGAGGTCTTCCGGCACCCGGACATCGCTGAATTCCTCGATTGCATGACGCACCTGATTGTTGAGTTTGGCCGCTTCGATATAAAGCGATGGCCGCCCGTCCTGCGGGATCAGCGCAAAAGCAAGCGCCAACGGTGTGTGAGTCACGTCCGCGCCACGGATGTTGAAAGCCCAGGCGACATTCTGCGGATCGGACACAAGCAGGGCGTCGGCGCGGATTTTCTTTAATTCGACGCGGATGCGCTTGAGCTTGTCCGGTGCGGCTTCGCCGGCGAGTTTGAGTTCGCGCAAAGTTGCGGCGCCCGCTGGCGGAGCAGGACGGTCGTGCCAAAGCGTGTCAATCGGATTGCTGTCGACCGCGACGAGTTCCGCGCCGGCGCTGGCGGCGGCCTTCCGCAGTTTCTCAACCTGGTCGCTGGTGTGAAGCCAGGGGTCGTAACCGAGCTTCGCACCTTTGCCCAGATTCTGTTCGAGCCACTGCTCGGGCGGGTGCTCCACAAGATGCTCGATCGAGAAGATCTTGCCGTCGACCTGGGTCACCGCCTGCACCGAATAGCGCCCGTCGGCGAATACCGCCGCGCGGTCGGCGAGGACGACGGCGGCGCCGGCCGAGCCGGTAAATCCCGTCAGCCAGGCCAGTCGTTCTTCGCTTGCCGGCAGATATTCGTTCTGCTGGCGGTCGGCCCGCGGCACCACAAAGCCGTCGAGGCCGCGCCGCTTGAGCTCGCCGCGCAACGCGGCGACGCGTGCCGCGCTTTGCGCGCGTTCGCTCGAATCGTCGAATGATTGAAAGCGGGCTTCGAACATCAAAATCGACTCTACCGCGCCACGCGGGCCTAGCAATGCAGGCATGCGAAAGCGTCGCACGTGCTTTGAGCAAACGCTGCCCGAAGATTGTGAAGATTTCTTTCGTAAAGGAGGCCCTTTCGGCCGCAAATCGAGCACAGAAATCCTGATTTGTGCGATGCATCAATCTGGTGCATCGGTGCCATCAATCTCGACAGATGATTAATCGATTCATGCCGGAATTACACGGCAACCATGCAGGGTTGCGCGTGGTGGCAGGCCGACTCACGAATATATTGCAGTGCAACAGTCGGAAGCGAGAAACGTAACGTTTGCCGATGCTTTGATTTGAGAAGGAGACTTACAATGGTTGCTGTCACTTATGGCACTCACCGAATTCCCACAGCCAAGACCGCTGAGCGCGCGAAAGCCGCTGCGCCGCGCAAAGGCCTGTTCGCCCGCTTCATGGATGCGCTCGTAGAGTCACGTCTGCAGAGCGTCCATCGCGAGATTTCCAGGCACGCGCACTTGCTGCCCTACACGCTCGACGAACGCGGCAATCGGTTGATCAATACCGTCGACAAGATGCCGTTCAGCGGCTGACAACAGCCGTCTGGCCCGCGAAACCGCCCCGGTGTCCCCGCCCGGGGCGGTTTTGTTTTTTGGGTTTCCCAGAAGCAGCGGGCCGTCGCATCACCAGCGTAATCCAGCCCTCAAGGAGGATGCGCCGTTTGAGCACAAGGCCCTGGGCGCCATAGATGCTGACGATGGCGTTGGCATGAGAAGGCAGCAGGCCGGACAAAACGACATGGGCCCCGGGAGCGGCGAGCTTGCGCACGGATGTCGCGAGCCTTGTCAGCGGCCCCATCAGAATATTCGCAAATATCAGATCGTAAGGGCCGCGCTCACGAATGACCTGCGCGCGGACACCGGCCGCGCGAACAAAGCTGATCATCAATGCCGCGTGGTTCTGCCTGGCATTTTCACGAGCGGCACGCACGGCCACGGAGTCAATGTCCCCGGCGGCCACACGCGCGCGCAGCAATCGTCCCGCCGCGATCGCAAGCACGCCCGTTCCAGTGCCGATGTCGAGCACGTTGAGTGCGCGCCGGCGTTTCGCGAGATCATCAAGCGCGAGCAGACAGCCGCGGGTCGTCCCATGATGACCGGTGCCGAAGGCGAGGGCAGCCTCGATCTCGATACCGATGTCGTTTGCCTTCAGGCCGGCGCGATCATGCGCGCCATGAACAACGAAGCGTCCCGCGCGCACGGGCTTCAGTCCGGCAAGGCTCTCCGCGACCCAGTCGTTGGCGGCGACGCGCTCGATGCTAAGCGCATCCGCCGCCGTTTCGCCGGCTGCGAGCCTGACAAGCTCGCGCAAGCCGGCTTCGTCCGGGATGTTGCGGAAATGGATCGCCACCTGCCAATGCCCGGTATCATCCTCGAAGGCGGCGCAGGCGGAGTCCGCGGTGTCGAGGCTTTCGCCAAGAAAAGCGGCAAGACGCCGTGCGGTCGGTTCGTCGCAGGACAGACGGGCGACAGTGGTGGGCGCATTCATGCGGCGCAAGATTGCCCTTCGCATACGCGCGCGCAATGGCTATGTAAGCCTTCGTGACCATCGAACGAGCTCAGTCCACCGAGATCGAAGCACTCGCCTTGGCCCGCCGCAGCGGTTGGCCGGAGGACATGCGGGTGCTGCTCGATCGCTATCCGCGCGAGCAATGGGACGCCCACGCCAATCTGGGCGAAATGGCCCGTTTCTGGCTGTCGCGGCATGCCATGTTTCGCGAACTGTCGGGAACGATCGAACAGGTCACCGAGCAGTTTCGAGCCGGCAATCTTCCGCCCATGGAGTTCGCGCGCCAATTCGCGCCGCGGCTGCAGTTCATTCTGGACCAGCTCAACGTTCACCATCAGATCGAGGACTTTCACTATTTCCCGATCTTCCGCGCTGCGGACGCTCGGCTGGCCATCGGATTTGATGTTCTGGAAGGCGACCATCACCACATTCATGGTGATATGGCGCGAACGGCGGAAACCGCCAACGCGCTGTTGCAGGCGCTACAGAGCAATTCAGATACGCTTCGTCGCCGCAGCGAAGGCTACGCAGACGCAAGCGCGGTCCTGCTCAAAGGGCTCGTCCGACATCTCGACGACGAAGAGGATCTTATAGTGCCCCTGATCCTCGACCGCGGTGAAGAGGAACTTGGGGTCGCGCATCACGGCTAGCGCCGTGGAATGGCCGTCCGGCTTGCGTCAACGCTGTTTGAAAAACTGAACCGCACGCTCATGCTGCAGTGCCGCCCGCCTTGTAGGAAATGTCCCAAGATTTCGGCGCTTTCCTGTGCGCGGATTCTTCTTGCGTGAATAGAGCCTGAATTTTCCTTCGGCGAGTTTGCGGATCATCTCGATCCTCCATCGCTCAGAACGTATCAGTGAGGTGAGTGGTTCCCCGCGCGTTTGACGACACCTTGCAGCCGAGTTCAGTTTGCCAATTGTGCCTCGGGGAATTTCCACTTGCCGTTCAACATTTCATCCCGGGGCCGATAAAGCCGGACCATGTAATTCCAGTCCTTTGCGGTGGGCAGGCAGTTCGGGATCTTCCCGTCGCACCCGCCGAACTGGATGGCGGCGGAGCCATCATCGCGTGTCGTGGCGGACATGCTGTTGACCGAATAGGCGTTGTACGGATTTTTCAGGAAGCGACCGTTGGCGTCGTAAACGGTGACCGACCAAAAGGCGTCGACGGGCACCTTGGCCGGAACAGTAAGTTTGTAGACGGCTGTGCCATCATTCTTGTTTGGCGTGACGTTCAGATAGAGGACGTCTTTCTCTGGATTGCCACCCCAAGCCGATGCGGTCGCGATCAGGTGGCGGACACCATCAACCTGGGTTTTGGTACCGAACGCTCTCTGGAGGTCGGGCAGCGTCGTATTCAGTGCCAGAAGCAGATCACGCACCTTCTTTTGACTCACGGGATCCCAGCTGGTGGTCTCAAATCGACCGGTAGCCTTCTGCTTGACGACGACGGCGTCCTGCAGAGCTTGCGCCTGTTTCATGTCTTGCTGATCGGCGGGATTGGCCAGAATTCGCAGCGCGACGTAAAGGTAACGCGTACCAACTTCCCCCCGGTTGTACGTGTAGTTGCCGGGACCATAGGCCACCTCGAAAACGTAGTGGTTCTCGTTGATGGCCGTAATGGACATGAATCGCTTGCCGGCCTTCGGCAGGGTGATTTTTACCGGTCCGGCGTCAAGGTCGAACACCGCTTCCGAATAGAGCATGTCCCGGTTTGGCCTTGCGCCAATGCCTTCAACCGGGAGCTCGCGGACGTGAACGAATTTGCCGAACGCTCCGCGTTTCACGAATTGCGCGAAATACATGTCAGTTTCGGCACGATTGAAGTTGTCAGCCGTGACGGTTACGGCATTGCTGGCTGAAGACTGCGCGTGAGTAACAGTTGAAATGCCGCAAGCCAGCAGAAGGCCTGCGAGAAGCGCTCTCCTCATTTTTTCTCCGTTAGCGTTCCAGATCACTTTTTCGATTTTTTCAGGCTGCGGATGAATTTCTCGGCTCCCGTTTCGCTGATGCGCACGAGCGGTGGGGGAAAATACGTGCCGTCAGCGACATCCTTCGTCGGTCCGTAAAAGCGGTAGGTGAGGTTATATTTTTTGCCGTTCGGTGTTGGCAGCCAGTTTGACTCCGGGATGTCCTCAGGCAATTTCGGAGCAAAGACCAGCGTGAGTGAGCCGTCGTCGTTCAGTTGCAGCGGTGATTGCTTGTTGAGCAGAAACCGGTTGAGCTGGTTGGGAATAACCTTGAAGTCGGTCGTATCGACCGCGATGACCGACCAGAAGTAGCGCGTCTTCGACAACGGCAGCGCTTCTTTGGGAAAAGTCTGCGTATAGGTCTGGCTCCCGTCGAGACCCATGCCTGCGAAGTAGACCACTTCCTTGCCGGTGTTCGCCCAAATGCCGGCGTAGTTTGCAACGGTCCGCATCGTGTAGTCAGTCCGGTAGTTGCCGATGAGGCGAGGGCGCATCCATCCGTTGACGACCTTGCCCATTTTCTGGACTTCACCCTGGAATGCAGGGATCGCATATTTGCGGATCACTTCGTCGATACGTGTCCGCTGCGCGGGATCGGCTGCAGCCTTCGCGACAGCACGCGCTCTTTCCCGGATGTCGATCATGCCGACGTTGAGGTCTGGTTCGCTGGCGAGGATCTCTTCGGTTTTGTCGAATCCCTCAACCCCCGGCAACTTGCTGTTCGGAAAATCCAGCTTTACGACGATCGGATCGATCACGGGTGTTCCGGTGGCCTTCATCGTGACTTTTTTCTGCAACGCGATTGCATCAGCGGGATTCGCGCCCAGTTCAATGCGCATCAGGACGCGCGATTTCTTGCTGGGAAGGTCGACTCGCTGCGTGCCCTTCGGAAGCGTGATGCCTTTGGCGCCTTTCAGGCAGAACGCGAATTTACCGGATGGGTGTTTGGGAAAGTTGCGCTCGTTGATGTTGGCTGAGACTTCGCCCCAGCCGTTGAGCGCCTGCACGGTGTAATAGCGCCCTTTGATCTCGGGGAGTTCAATCAATGTGCAGCTCTTATCGTCGACCGCGACCCACGCCTCGCTGTAGACAACATCAAGGTTGGGATTGGCCCAATCGACGCCACCAGGGTCCCGGTGGACGATCTGGTTCCACTTTAAGCCATCCTTGAAATCGAGGTTTTCCTGCCGCAGCACGAGCCAACGGCCGAGCATGTATTCGTAGGCCTCGACGACATCCCTGTCAGCGATGGGCCGAGCAGGC
This sequence comes from uncultured Alphaproteobacteria bacterium, assembly GCA_963707615.1. Lineage (GTDB taxonomy): Bacteria > Pseudomonadota > Alphaproteobacteria > Rhizobiales > Xanthobacteraceae > Pseudolabrys. The sequence goes on along the minus strand of CAVPQT010000003.1, from coordinate 689,954 downwards.
TGCGCCTGAGGTGACGTCGTCGCGCAAACCAGCACGAGTGCGGCAAGGAAGAATTTCTTCATGATCCCGATCCAATGCAAATTGCGAGCAATCCTAGCGCAGCTGCTCGGTCTTCGTCAGCGGTCTTTGGCCGCGCCAAGACTCTGGGCCAAGGCTGTCGACCGGCTCTCAAAATGGGTTGACGTAGTTCAAAATCGCAATCTGCCGCAGGATAACCTTGCGGATAACGTGTGCCGGCTTGATGTGTGGGGTGTAAATCGCCGCATCGCCGGCGGTGCCGACCGGGAGGCTGGCCGCGAGCTTGGCGTCGTCCAGTTTGACCCGCACGACGAAGGGTGCCGCCGTGACCTGCGTGGGCGCTACGGCCGTGCCGGAGGCCAGGACCTGGCCGGTCGACGTTGCTTCCAGCACAGAGACGACCTTGCCGGCAAAGACCTGACCAGGGAAGAACTTGAATGTGACCTCGACCTCCTGGCCCGGCTCGATATAGCGCGTATAGATCTGCTGGACTTGTACGCCGACCACCGTTTCCGCCGTGCTGATGAAAGCCATTACCGGCGAGAGCGGCAAGTTCGCTACGCGCGCGCCTTTGAGCAGCCCGAGATTGGTAACGTACCCGTCGGACGGAGCGACGACGACGGTCTGCTCGAGGTTATATTTTGCTCCAAGAAGCTGGGCCTTGAGCTTGTCGACATCGGCCTGGCGCTGTTGGACGTCGAAAGCGCGGCCGGAGTTGGTCGACTGCAGCTGGGTCATCTGCGAGAGCCGTAGCTCTTCGAACTTCAGTTGCGCGGCAACGGAATCGACCTGCGACTGGTAGGGGACGGGGTCGATCTTGAACAGCACGTCGCCGGCCTTGAGCGGCTTGTTGGCTTCGACAGGAACGTCGGTAACCTCTCCGGCGACATTCGGAACGATCGCAACCGAATTGCGCACCACGAGCGCCGGGCCCTGGGGCGCGCCCCATCCCATCGGAATGAAGAGGCCAAACATCAGCAATAAAAGCACGATGAGAGGTGAGCACTTCCAGAACAGGTTGAACGGGACGATCTTCATCTTCACGAGGATGAAGAGGAGTACGAGGTAAACGTTGAGGATCGCGACGATCACCGCGGGGCCTCCGCCTTGCGCGGCGCGGGGATGTCGACATAGGCCCAGATCAGCGCGATCGGCCAGAGGACGAAGCCGCAGATCAGCGTCACCCAGCCGGCAACAGTGACCGCCGTCGCCCAAGGGTGGCCACGGCTTTTGGCGATATGTCCGGGGAGCGAGCCGGCAATGAAAAAGATCGCGATCGCGCTCGCAACCAATATGAGAAGAACGATCCAGGCAAAGATGTCGATCACGGACAGGTCTTTCTTTCGAGCGGCTGCCTCAACCCGGCCGCAACCGCGCGCGTGCGGTTACCGAACGGGCCGAGGCGCGAGGCAAGGCCTCATTTTTCCGTGTCGACGACCTTCCTCCAGGTGTGATCCGGATTGAACTCGCTCATGCGCGCCGCGATCCGGCCTGTTCTCGGGCCGAGGTCCTTTTCGAACACGTCACCATCGTTGTTGATGATGAAGGTCATGATGCCGGAGTTGCCGTACTCGGCCGGGTAGGCGACGAGCCCGAAACCGCCGATCATGTTGCCGCGAACGACGTAGTCGACGGCGCCACCCGGTGCACTAGGACCTTGCTCTGTCAGGATCTTGAAATAGTAGCCGTGGTAAGGTTCACCCGAGCCAACGCGATAACCTTGACGCGTCGCGGAGGCAACGGCTTCGCCGAGCGGACTGTCGGGCTCGCTGCCTGTCGTCGGCCAATAGAGACCATCCTTCTTGCCGGGTGAACTGACGATCTTCTGCGCGTACAACGCCTGGCCGGTCTTGTCCTTGAACATATCGGCGTATTCGTTCTGCGCATCGTAAAACGCGAGAGCGGCCTTGATCGCGCCGAGCTCATTGCGACCAATGCGCCGTGCCAGAATTTCCTCACGGCCTGCCGCCGTATCGAAATTCCACTGACCGTCACGCTGCACAAGTGGAATCGGGAATGGCCAATCATTCACTCCCATCACGAGAACAGAAGGCTTGCCGGCATCGGCGACGATCCGATGCTGCGCGTCATAGGCGGCAAGAAATTCCTGTTTGATATTGTCGTCCTCCACCGGATCCCCTGAGGAGACAATCTCCTGCGATCCAGGGCCAAGTATCGTCAGGACCGTCTTGCGGTCGCCGCTTCTTGCGGCGGCGACGAGAGCTTCAACGGCAGCATCGGGGGTGTTGAACCTCTGCTGCGCTTGTGCGAGCGACGCGATCCCGAGCGCGAGGGTCGCCGTCGCCGCCAGCAGTGCAAGCTTGCTGATGAAACGAACTCTCTGTGCTTTTGTCATGGCGACACCCATCAATGCGAGCTGGAGGTCGTGGATGGAATCCGCGAGCCGGACGCAATCCACTGCTTGTACGTCATGAACTCCACGCCGAGTTTGTCGTAGAAGACGCGCAGATACCCGTCGTTTCCGCGTACAACAGCATCCGGCCTCACGGCCTGCACTTCTTGCGCCATTACGCCAACATAGGCTTTGTCGCTGCCGTTATAGCTGAAGCGATAGAATCCCAGGCCGTTGTCGAGATGACCGAGCAGAGTGATGTCGTGCTTGAGTGCGATGTCAGATCGTCGCCCGCCACCACCGCCGCCGCGTCCGCCGCCACCACCGCCACGCCCGCCACCGCCGCCGCCCATGCGCGCGCCGCCGCCACCGCCGCCACCCATGCGCATGCCGCCGCCGCCCCCGCCGAGACTCGCGTGTCCGCGTGACGACTGCGCCATGGCGCCGCGTCCGGCACCACTGCCGGCGAAGGCATTGCGACCGCCACCACCGCCACCAGGTCGCGCTCCGCCGCCGCCACGATTAGCCGCGGCGTTTTTCTGGCCGCCGCCGCGGTTGCCAGCGTCTCTTCGCTCACCGCCGCCTTTCGCACCTGGCCGATCGCCGCCGCCAGGCCGACGGTCGCCACCGCCGGCGCCTGGACGATCACCGCCACCAGGCCGACGGTCGCCCCCGCCAGCGCCTGGACGATCACCGCCACCCGGACGTCCATCACCACCGGGACGAAGTGCCTGCTTGCCGTCATGGCCGCGGAAATCCATACGGTTCTGCGCGCCGTTGCGGACGCTGTTGCCCTTGTTGAATTTGTTGGCGACGTTCTGGTTGTTGTAGCGAACCCCGTGTCGGTGATCGACGTTGTGTTGCCAGTTGTTGCCGCTGTTGTTGATGTTGATCGGTCGATTCACGTTGATGTTGTTGCCGCCCCAATTGACGCCGCCGCCCCAATAATTTCCTCCGGATGCCCATCGTCCAACGGCATAACCTGCGCCGAACGCCAATCCGGTCGCGAGGAGTGCGCCGCCGCCCGGCCAATAGCCTGCTCCCCAGTAGTACGGTGGATAGGCTGGATACGGCCACGCGCCGTAGACGACTGCCGGGTCATAATAAGGCACGTAAATCGTTTGAGGGTCGGTCGGTTCAATTGCGATGTACTGTTTGCCGCCGTCGGATGTCTTGGTGACCTTCTGTTGTTTTGTTGTTTGCAGTTTGTTGTTCGCATCCGCTTTGGCGCGCAATCGCTGGATGGAGTCCATCACATCGGTCTGCTGAGCGAGCACGGCATCGCCAAGCTTCTGTGTCCAGTCCAGCTTGTCGCTCATCATCTTCAGAACGTCAGGTGTCGCCGTGAGTGATTTGATGCTTTCGTCCCATCCTTGTTTGTCGACTTCAGTTTTCAGCGCATCGCCCTTCAAATTCTTGTTCTCTGCGGCCCAACGCGACGCTTGCACGACCTCAAGTGGATAGGTCGCGGCCATCAAGACCTCTGCAAGCAACGTGTCGGGATAGAGAGCGATTGGGGAAACTAGCGCGTCGAGCTGTTCAGGCTTGAGCAACTGATCCGACGAGGTGCTCGCCGGTGTGGACGCCGGCTGACCCTGTGCGCTTGCTCCCTGAGCGAAGGCGAGGAACAGCACAAATGCGATTGATTGCGCGAGCAGTCTGGACATCACCATCCCCTTGGTTCAAAGCCAACAAACGCCGCATCGGCGGGCGGCGCATCTGCTGTCGTCAGCCTAGAGAGATGGATACCCCTGATCGAGTTGGACGGAGGTCCAATATCCTTTCGGCCGAAACTATGGCCTCGCGGATTACCAGCGACGGGAGACTTGCGTCAGGACGCCCGGTGTACGCCCGTAATTGCCGGAACATCCAGATGAGGTCCACTGACCGGCAGCTTCGCTTCGCGGCTGCTGAGTCTGAAATGGTCCAGAACGAAAACCCGGATCGCCGACGACAAATTGCGCCTGTTGGGTCCGTGATCGATGGTCGCGACGAGCGCGGATACGGTCATGTGCTTGAGGTCGGCGATCTCGCGCAAGCCGTCCCAGAACTGGTCCTCCAGCGACACACTCGACTTGTGTCCATTGCGGATAATCGAGCGTTTGATCACGGGTGAATTGGCCGCGCGATGCGCGGGACTGCGATCAGTAACCGGCGTTTCGGAAGACACGACTGTTTTTGACATTTTCCTCGATCCTGATGCTTCAGCCCGGACCATTAAAAGCGGGCTGGGCATCACGAATCGAGTTGGACCATGGGCCAACGCCGGGTCCTGCAAGGTCCAATTCAACCCGAAAACGATCGATTTTGAGGGTCGTTAGCCAGATTTGCGACGCACGGCGCCTTGACCTGACGGAAATTTGAGGATGCGAGGCACCAGCGGCCTCGACCACCTCCGGCACGACGACCAGCCGGGTGGTCTTCCGATCAGCGAGCGACTGGGCGCCACCGCGGATTGATCTGCGGCGGGGCCACTACCGGATTGAGGTGATCTGGCAGGGCCTTTCGGGGCGCCTGAGCGGATGCCGAATTCAGTAACCGATTACGCACAATCTTGACTCTTTTTATTAGCTTACGCGCCGTCCATGCGACGTCTTCCGTCTGGGGCGAGAAGAGCCTCGCTTCCAGGGACGCTAATTCCTGATCAAGCCCCGGATCCCTGGCCGCCTTTTTCAGAGTATCGAGGTTACGACCCGAGCCTAGCGGTTCGAACCGCTGCAGCCATTGCAGCAAGGCGAAGTAGACTTTGGTGGGGTCGCCACTGCGACTCGCCGCACGCACTTGCGCGAACGAGCACTCCTCTGATGCGAGATAGGCGGTCCGTTTCCGTACAATGTGTCGGCCGACAGATCTTATTGCAGCAGGCGCGAACCAGGCGACTACGGCGAGCAGTGCTAGTACGGTCGTCGTGAGCAGCCAGTGGTCGCGAATGGCATCAATGTAGTCGCCTCCCTTCCAACTGGTCGCATTGGCATTCGGGACGGCGGCGCGCAGCGCGGGATTGTCTGCGACGCGGACGCTTACGGTGTCGATGCGCGTTCGCTCGACCTTGCTTTCGCGAGCGTTCCACCAGGCGAGTTCGATCGGCGGCAAAGTGTAATCGCCTGCCCGTTCCAGAATGTAGGTCGCTTCGTCGATACGTGTACCGGACAAAACTCCGGTTCGCCGGTCAACATTGTCCTGAACCGATGGCTGGGCTGGGTAGAGGGCGAGCCCATCAATCTTGGCGAATGTCACCGGCGGCAAGAGCATCGCGGGCGTGCCGTCGGCCTTGGTTGTCACTGTACGTGTAATGGAATCGCCGACCTTCAGCTCCTGCGATGACCGTTTCACATTCTGTTCGAAGGAGATGGCATTCGACGACACAAATGGATCGAGACTCTGCGCGGGCTCTGGAATGAACGCTTCCAGTGCCAAGCGCGGCACGTCCAATGTCACCTTGCTGGCCTGGGGTGGCGCAGCCGCGTAGGTGACTCCTATTTTTTGATCCGCGATAGCAAAAGAGCCTTCCTCCTGCGGGAAGATCGCAAACTCGTAGCGGATGCCAGCGTACGCAATACCGTCGCGGGTCTCCGTCTGATTGATCGCGCCGAGCGCCCGCGTCACCGCATTGCGCACCTGAAAATCGGGAAGCACAGGGGGCGCCGGCATGTAGTTTGGCGCGAGCACCGTAACCACAAGCGTTGCCTTCTGGCCGACGACGACACGGGCCGGATCGATGCTCGCCGAAACAACAGGTTGTGGTGTCGGAGTTTGTTGTGCTCCAGCATTCGAGGTGGCGAACAACGCCACTACGCAACAGCATGCAAGAATGCGCGTCATTGCTGCGGCCCTGGCGTTTGCGGCGTCGTGGCGGCTTGAATTGAGAATTTCTGTTTCAGAAAGTCTGCTGGTGACGTTTGCACCTCGCGCATCCATGCCTCGGCCGCGCCAGGCGTGGTCAGGTCTTCGGCCTGCACGCGAACGCGCTCGCCTCCCTTTTGTTTGCGATCGACACGCGTCTCGTCTGCCTTTTCATCAGGAGGAGTTTCACCCTTTTCCTGTTTACGGCGCTTTTCCTCCTGGGCCTCGAGCGCAGCCTCTACGATGGCCTTGTTGTGCTTGGCTGCCGCGTTGTTCGGCTGTACTGCGAGCACTTCGTCGTAGGCTTTGATCGCTTTTTCGTAGGCATGGTTCTGTGCCTCCGCATTGCCGAGGGCGAAGCGACCAGCCGGGGTCTCTATCTTTCGCAAGCTTTCAGCCGCAGCGAGAAAATCAAACGCCCGGTAGGCCGCGATGCCCCGCCACATCGGGTCGTTGAAAAGCTGCTTAGCTTCGGCGTAGTCGCCGCGATCGAATGCGATTCGTCCCTGTTGATCGGGTGTGAGCCACAGATTTCGGAACCACGGTGCGTCGGCCGCCGAAGCTGGCACTGGGAGCTGTAACACGATGAAAGCGACGACCCAGGCTACCGTTATGCCACGCCTGAACCACAGCAGGCCAAGCAAAGCGACGGGCAGAAGCAACCAGTAGCCTTCGTCGCGCCACCGCGCGCCAAAGGCGGCAGATTGCGCCGACTGATAGCTGGTCTCGATTCGGCGCTCGAGGGAACGAATGTCGGAACCGTCCACGCTCAGACGAACTGCATTTGTCGGCAGGCCTTGCTGCTGTTCCGGCGACGTCGTTCCCAGGATCAGGACATTGTTGCGGCCCGCCGCACGGCGAACGGCTGCTTCGTCGCTGACCGAATCCGCAACCAACAGGATCGTTCCAGCAACAGACTCCTTTGTCATCAAGTTGGCTGCCAGCGCCGTGGCTGCGGCGGCGTTGTTGCCCTGTACCGGCATCAAAGTCGGCGTCAAAGCGGCAAGGAATGGTTCGATGACGGCGCGGTCGTCCGTCATTGGCATGACCAGATGCGCCGTGCCGGAATAAGCGATCAGTCCGGTGCGTGCCCCGGCGCGCGCCTCGAGGAGATCGCGTACTTTCTGCTTCGCTCGCTCGAGCCGGGTTGGTGCCACGTCACTCTCGTTCATCGACGGCGCGACAGAAAGTGCGATCATCAACGGGGCCTTGTCCTCGACGAATGGCGGTAACTCCCGTCGCCAGGTCGGTCCTGACAGGGCGACGATGCTGATGACAAGGCCCGACGCGACGAGATAGAGCGGGTCGATGCGCCAGCGGCCGTCGGGCTTCACGAGCAAATGCTTCAGCAAATTCGGGGCGATCACGTCGCCCCACTGGTTCTCCGGACGCCGTCGGAAGGCAATCAGAATGACGATTGCAGCAACCGGGATGAGTGCCAACAACCAAAGAGGCCGCAGAAAATGCAATTCAAACGGCAGTGTGTCAGGCACGACTCGCGCTCCAGCGAAAGATGCTTCCAGTCAGCAGCAAGCACCACAAGGCGAGCCCCAGGACCACGGCGGTGCCGAGCGGCCATTGATAGAGCGGAATGCGCGGGCGCCATGTCAGCGTTTCAAGTTTTACGGGAGCAAGGCGATCGATGTCCGCATAGATTGCCTCAAGCTGGGTACCATCTTCGGCGCGGAAAAATTGTCCGCTGGTTGCGCTGGCGACCTGGCGGAGCGTGGCAAGATCGACCCGGTCTTCGCCGGTCGCGTTGGGATCGCCAAAGCCGATCGTGTAGATGACCAGGCCTTTTTGTCGCGCGATATCGGCGGCATGTGCGGGTGGAACCCTGCTTGCCGTGTCATTTCCATCGGTCAACAGAATGACGAGCTTTTGCTGCGCCTTGCTTGATTCGAAAGTCTTGATGGCAAGCCCAATGGCGTCGCCGATGACCGTTTGCTGTCCGGCCATGCCGACTTCGGATTGATCGAGCAGTGTGCGCGCAGTCTGCAAGTCCTGAGTGAAAGGCACCTGCACATAGGCTTTGCTGCCGAAAAGGATCAGCGCGATGCGATCGCCTTTTCGGCGCGAGATAAAGTTACCGAGAACCGATTTGACGCCGTCGAGACGCCGGATGGTCTTTCCGTCCGCCGTGCGGAAATCGGTCTGATCCATCGACCCGGAAATATCGACGGCGAGAATGAGATCGCGTGCCGAGACCTCGTGCGTTACTGGCTCTCCGACCTGCTGCGGCCGAGCCAGGGCGACGACGATGAGGATCCAAATAACCGTCGCTACGAGCATCTGGATCGCGCGCCGGCGCAGCACGACCGCGCCGGGCTGCGGTGTTTGACCAGTGGCTTCAGCGATCCGTTCAAAAAACGGCACATGAACTGAGGTTTGCTGATCGCGATAAGGCGGCATCAGCCACCACACCAGTAGAGGCAGCGGCATCAGCAGAAAAGTCCAAGGCCATTCGAACTCAAGCATGATGAGTGCGGATCCACTGACGAACAAGATCGGCGAGGGGGGTAACGTCTTCGGCCGCTACCGATCGCGGGGCGTAGGGAACGAGTCCAAGCGCGCGGCCAGCGCCTTGAGAGAATTCGTGACCCGCGTAGCTGCGATCGAGGAAATCGAGCCAGGGCGCTCCATTCAAAGGTGCGATCCTCTCCCGAGGATAAGCCACCAATGCGGTGCGGCGGACGAGCAAGGCAAGATTGTCGATGGCCAATTCGGGCTCTCTGTCGACCTTCGGCGAATGAACGATCCCGTCGAGCTCAGCGAGTGCAGCACGTCGATACCGATTGGCATGCCACCGTCGCGTAAACCAGACGATGGTTGCGATCAGGCCGACGATCAGGAGAACGATCGCGATCCGTGAAGTCCATGTCGCGGGCCAGAGGCTTATCGCCTGCGGCAGCGGAATATCTATCAGTCCGGCAACCGGATCGTTGGGTATCGTCGAGGTTCCGTCTTTATCCACGGAGAGCTCCCTGGACGCTCGTCCCTGTGCCCCGGTTGATGATCTGCGGCAGCAGTCCCAGCAGATGATGCAGCTGGTTCACGGGTTCTTCGGCAGTACTCAAAGGCAAAACCGGAACGCCGAAATCACGCGTCCACTCAAAGACGCTGCGCAGACGGGTCTTGCTCATATCCAGAATATTCTGACGTGTGCTGCCATGCGCGACATCGAGCGCGATTTGCAGTTCACCGTCTGTGACCGTCATCCGTCCGGCTGCTGGTAGCTCGCTTTGTGAGGGATCGTGAATCAGTACGGCGATGACGGTGTTGTGGGCAGCAAGCGCGGCGATGGCGTGACGTGTCGTCTCATCAGCACCATCAAAGTCGCTGAAAATGACGACGGTGGCGTCATGGGGCGCCACACGCCGAATCCGGTCGAGCGCCCGATTCAGCATCGTCGCGTCACGTGTGATGCCGCGTCCGACCCCGAGCGCTTGGTTTTGCTCAGCGAGCTTCGTGAGATATTGCAACACGATGCGCCGGCTTCGCTGTGGTCTCACTTCTTCGATGCTGCGATCGTTGAACACAATGCCTCCGACGCGGTCGCCCACGCTGAGGATGCGCCACGCTACAACCGCCGCAATCTCGGCAGCGGTTACCGATTTCATCGCACGGCGGGTGCCGAAGAACATCGACAGGCGTTGGTCGACGACAAGCAGTCCTTGCCGGTCGCGTTCTTCATCGAACACACGGACATGCGGCGATTGCAGCCGTGCGGTCACTTTCCAGTCGATGGAGCGGACATCGTCGCCCGACCGATAGTCCCTGATCTCTTCGAAATTCAACCCGCGTCCGCGCATGCGTGATGCGTACCGTCCCGACAACAAGCTGTGGACGGGCTGCCGAGGCAATAGCGAAACTTTGCGACCTTTTTGTTCGAGAGCGATCAGTTGATCGAGGTCGACATACACACCCGCGTCGAGTGGTGCGCCATCGGACATGACGGCCTCATGCGGCTGCAACAAGAGATGCGATCTTGTCGATCGCCTGATCGGCCGTGATGCCCTGCGACAACGCCTCATAGCTGAGGATCAGCCGATGGCGCAGGCAATCATGCATGACCGCGCGGACATGATCGGGGGTGACGAATTCGTGCCCATCAAGCCAGGCGCGAACGCGCGCGCAACGATCGAGCGCAAGGCTACCTCGCGGGCTGGCCCCGATCTGCAACCATTTGCTTAGTGGCTCGCCATAACGATTTGGGTAACGCGTCGCGAAGACCACATCCACCATGTATTTCTGAGCAAGCTCGGAAACGAAAATCTTGTCGACCTCGGTGCGTGCGTCGAAAATCGCTTTCTGCGGTACAGCGGTCGGTTCTGAGGTTGTCGTTTTGGGCGCCTGTGCATTTTCATCGCGATTGAGCTTTATGATTTCGCCCTCTGTCTCTTCATTCGGATAGGAAACGACGACGTGCATGAGAAAGCGATCGAGCTGCGCCTCGGGGAGAGGGTACGTACCTTCCTGCTCAATCGGGTTCTCGGTCGCGAGCACCATGAACAGATCAGGCATCTTGTACGTTTTGCCCGCAACGGTAACCTGGCGTTCCTCCATCGCCTCTAGCAGCGCTGACTGCACCTTCGCCGGTGCCCGGTTGATTTCGTCAGCCAGAACGAGATTGGCGAAAATCGGCCCTTTCTGGAACTGAAACTGTCCGCCCTTTTCAGTCTGAAGATAGATTTCTGCGCCGGTTACGTCTGACGGCAACAAGTCAGGCGTAAACTGTACTCGCGACAGATCGGCGGCCAGATTCTTGGCGAGCGTTTTCACCGCGCGCGTCTTCGCCAGTCCCGGCAAACTTTCAATCAGCAAATTGCCGTTGGCGAGCAGTCCGATCAACATGCTCTCGACCAGGTGATCCTGGCCGAGCACGGATTTACCGATGCGAGCCTTCAGTTCGAGAATGGCATCTCGCGCAGGCGACGCTTTGGTAGCCGGCGGAGCGGTTGTCGGACTCGCAACGCGCACATCAGCCATCGATTCACCGTTTTAGAAAAGCCGGCCGGCATTGGTGCCGGCCGGCGTCAATGGAGTGGCTACTTCGAGATCGACTTCATCAATCCCTCAACCATCTGGTCGATGCTGAAGCTCGCCGGCCGCTGGCTTGGCGGATAGTCCTTGAAGGTCTGCAGGAAGGGCGCCACTCGCCACACGCCGTACTGGAGCAGGTAGGCGTTCTTGGCCTGCCAGTCGTAATACTGATCCGAGACCACATCCGCCCGTTCCATCGGGTCCATGCGAAGGTTGAAGACCTTGGGTGCTCGCAGGCACGTGAACGGATTTGACCAAACTTCGAAGCCGCCTGGCTTGCGTTGTTCACAAAACACGATCTTCCAGTCGTTGTAGCGATAGGCGACCACGTTCCCGTCATCGTTGAAATAGTAAAACTCGGTGCGAGCAGACTTCGGCTGCTGACCGGTCAGGTATGGCAACTGGTTGTAACCATCCAGATGCACCTTGAAGGTCTTGCCGCCGACATTCGCGTCAGTGAGAAGACGTTCCTTGATATTTGTGTCGCCCGCAGCCGCGAGCAACGTGGGGAACCAGTCGAGGCCCGACACGATGTCGTTCGAGATTTCGCCTGCCTTGATCCGGCCCGGCCAGCGGATCATCGCCGGCACACGGAAAGCACCTTCCCAGTTGGTATCTTTCTCGCTGCGGAACTGCGTTGTCGCAGCGTCCGGCCATGACCACTGATTGGGCCCATTGTCGGTCGTGTAGACAACGATGGTGTTGTTGGCGATTCCGAGATCATCAACGGCTTTGAGTAATTTACCGACATCACCGTCATGCTCGATCATTCCGTCAGCATATTCGTTGCCGGGCATGCCGCTTTGGCCGCGCATCGATTCCCGCACGTGGGTGAAGGCATGCATACGGGTGGTGTTCATCCAGGTGAAAAACGGCCGGTTGGCTCGCACCTGCCTTGTCATGAAGTCAATCGCCGCCGCCGTGGTCTCGTCGTCGATCGTCTCCATCCGCTTGCGGTTTAGAGGCCCGGTGTCCTCGATCTTGCCATCGGCCGACGACTTGAGAACGCCACGGGGCGAATTGGACTTGACGAAATCTGTATCGTTCTTCGGATAGTAGGGTCGCTCTGGCTCCTCCTCGGCGTTGAGGTGGTAGAGATTTCCGAAGAACTCGTCGAAGCCGTGCTTGGTCGGCAGAAATTCGTCACGATCGCCGAGATGGTTCTTGCCGAACTGACCGGTAGCGTAGCCCAGCGGCTTGAGCGCCTGGGCGATCGTGATGTCGCGATCCTGCAACCCAACTGTAGCGCCGGGAATGCCGACTTTGCAGAGGCCAGTACGCAGGCACACTTGACCGGTGATGAAGGTTGAACGCCCTGCTGTGCATGAATTCTCCGCGTAGTAGTCGGTGAACATCATGCCTTCTTTCGCGATGCGGTCGATACTGGGCGTCTTGTAGCCCACCAGCCCATGCGAATAGGCGCTGATGTTCGACTGCCCGACATCATCGCCAAAAATGACAAGGATATTCGGTCGTGCCGTTTGCTGTTGGGCTTGAGCTTGTGCGGGCTGCGCCTGCGGCGGCCTCTGTTGTGCTTGAGCCAAGTTCGGGGTGAACAGGGTACTGAAGGCAATTCCGACCACGCCAATAACCGCCACGCCAGAAAGAATGTCCCTGCTGATTCTGCTTGTCGTACTCGTGCCAGATCTAGCCATTGAGTTTTGCTTCGATCTCATGCGCAAACTCCCTTCGTTACTGACTGCAACTATACGCGCGCCGTTGGCAGGACGGTGCGCTTCTCGTTCGGCCCCTTCATTTAGCTGCCGCGTCTGCCTCGTTGATTGCGGCCACACCGATTTGCGCGCCCGCACGCGGCGTCGGTGCCAATGCAATAATAAGGCCCAGGCCGACGAGAAGGGCTACCGAGACCAGAATTGCGATTCTTTTCATGGCATAGACCCTTCACGAATAATCCATCGAAAAACCGAGATGGTGGCTGGGTATCGACTGGCTACGGGCAGCGCGCGGCGGATGCGAAGCGTACCGCTGGGGGCCCGGACAATGCCTTCTGTGCTGGATGAGGCGTGCGTACTGCTGTCGGTAAAGAGGTCGGCCCCTGAACTAATCTGCGCGTAAACTCCCATGCAGGAAGCTTCGCGCCGTGCCGGCGAGAGGTCGAGTTGGACCGTAGTCCAATTGAGGAAAGCCAAGCCCCGGCCTCCACCGCGCGAGGCGACTGGGGACGGGGAGGAGGGGGGATGTCGCCTCGCGCGAGTCCATGAGGCTGGCAAACCACAATGGATACTCTGGAGTGTACTAGTCTGTACCTCCAGGTTGCATGTGTCGATTGGACCGTGGTCCAATATAGGCGAAGTCTTCAGGCATGAACCGGCAACAACCCGCGTGCAAATGCATGTCTGCGAAGCGTTTTTTTCCTTTCGTGCGCACGCCGCCGGACGATACCTTGGCATAGTATAAAATCATTGTGATCCGGGTGATGGATGATGACCTCCTTCGTTTCCGGAATTCCAATGCAAGACGGAAAGAGCGGCGAACTGCCGGGTATAGACCCGGCAAGAACGGTTCGAAGTTTTTTCATTGTCGCGATCGCCTACTATCTCGGCGCGGAAATCGCGTTTCTGGTCGGTACACTTTCGGACAAGATTTTTGCGCCATTCTGGCCGCCAAATGTCGTCCTTTTTTGCGCGCTTGTTCTGAGTCCGCCACGGCAGTGGTGGATTTATATTCTCGCAGTGCTTCCGGCTCACATCGCAGCTGAATTGCGAGTGGGAATGCCGGCGACGCAACTGCTTGTTGCCTTTGTCACGAATTGTCTGGTAGCCGCTATAAACGCGTACGCGCTGCAGTGGCTTAAGGTCGGGCCCCCTTGGTTCGGCAACATTCGCAACGCCACAGCCTACGTGTTTGTCACCGCCTTCGTCGGTCCCGGACTCTGCGCATTTGGCGGCGCGTTCGTCCAGATTCTCGGTGGCGGGTTCATCGATGACTATGGGCTGTATTGGGCGCGCTGGTATGCATCCAACGCTCTCGGCAGTCTGACTCTCGGTCCGCTAGCATTGATCTGCCTTGAGAAGATTCCGTTTTCCATCGTGAGCCCCGTGCGTCGTCGGCTTGAGGCGCTTTTGATTGCGGTCGTTCTGGCCCTGACGTGCATTGTCGCCTTCGAACAGGTGCCAACAATTGCAACCGGTTACGTTCCGGCTCTTCTTTACCTGCCTTTGCCGATCATCGTGTGGGCAGCCGTGCGGTTCGGCTCCAAAGGCGCGAGCGGCGCGATCATGGTCGTCAGTCTAGTGCTGATCTGGCGCACGCTGAATGGTCCGAGTCCGTTTGTTGTCGGCAGCGCCGAAGCCAACGTCTTTGCCATGCAACTGTTCTTGATTGGGCTCTCGACACCAATACTGCTGCTGGGCTCGGCCATTGAGGAGACCAGGCATGCCGAAACGGTGACGCGCGATCGCGAAGCCCGGATATCGGTTGCCGCGGCGTCGTCGAGCGTTGGACTATGGCAATATGAGATCGCTACCGGCGCGTTTTGGGCGACCGATTATTGCCGCAAGCTTTTCGATCTTCCGGCGGATGCTCCATTGAGTCTTGATCGGTTGCTCAGTCGGATTCACCCCAACGATTTCAAGGCGGCGAGTGCGGCATTTAGATCGGCGATCATGCGCGCGGCGCCTCTAGAAATAGAATTTCGTGTGCAAGGCACGGATGACGGAGTTCATTGGATCTCTGCCCGCGCCCAGCCGATTTTTGGAGAAAGTGGCGAACCGACGGCGATGACAGGAGCCTTCGGTGACACGACCTCGCGCAAGATGGCCGAGGCGGACGCCGATATGCAGCGGCAGGAAATCGCGCATTTGATGCGCGTCTCGATGCTCGGCGAGCTTTCCGGCGGTCTGGCGCATGAACTGACGCAGCCGCTAACTGCGATCTTATCGAACGCTCAGGCGGGAAAAATACTGCTCGCAGGCGGGAAAAAAAACCTGGAGGAAATCGGCAATATTTTCGATGACATCATTACAGAAGACGGCCGGGCCGGCGAGGTTATTCATCGGCTGCGAGGCCTGCTTAAGAAGGGCGAAATCAAATACGAAGCGATCGATATGAACGAATTAATCGGTTCGACACTCCGACTGCTGCACAGCGAACTGATCGATCGTCGAATTTCCGTCAGCGATGACAAAGCCGTCGATTTGCCGCTGACAAAAGGCGACCCGATACAGTTGCAGCAAATTCTGCTCAACCTTTTCATGAACGCGATGGATGCGATGGACGGCGTCGTGCCGACAAGACGTGCCATATCGGTAAGCACGGCGACGACGCAGGAGGGTGGGGTGGAGGTTCGCATATCGGACTGTGGTACGGGGCTGCCACCGTCACAGGAGCAACATGTATTTCAGCCATTTTTTACGACGAAAAAACGGGGTCTTGGCCTCGGTCTTCCGATTTGCGCGTCGATCATGAAGCTCCATGGCGGGAGCCTGTCGCTTCAAAACAACGTGAGAGACGGCGCTACCGCGATCTTTCGGCTGCCCCCGGTTGGGGCGTAAGATAAACTGTCGGTCGGTGAGGTGGGTGGTATGCGTGAGGCGGGCTTTACCACGTTTCTTGTGGACGACGATCCCGCCGTGCTTAAGGCGATCACGCGCCTTCTCAACGCCGCCGGGTACAGGACGCGATCATTTTCATCGCCCCAGGAATTTTTATCCGCGCATGACCCGTCGATTCCTGGCTGCGCGATTATCGACCTTGTCATGTCCGAACTCGATGGCCTGCACTTGCAGCAGGCCCTGCTCGAGACGGGTTCCGAGCGACCGATAATCTTCCTGTCTGGGAAGGGCGACGTGTCGACCAGTGTCAGAGCAATGAAGGCGGGTGCGGTCGATTTCCTGACGAAGCCGGTCAAGCGCGAGGCGCTTTTTTCCGCCGTGGTGAGAGCTGCTAAAGTTGACGCGCTCTCGCGACAAAAGCGTGATGAATCGAAGTCAATTGGTGACCGTCTTGCCACACTGACACACCGAGAACGGGAAGTATTGGAGTACGTCATTGCTGGCCGGCTCAACAAGCAAATCGCTGCAAGTCTCGGCACCGTCGAAAAAACGGTGAAAGTCCATCGCGGACGTATGATGGCAAAGCTCGCCGTAAAGAGCGTGGCCGATCTCGTTCGCCTCGCAGACAAGGCAGGAATTGTCCCGGCCCAAGGCCCCGCTAACGGCGAGCGTGTGTAGGCCCTTCGGGCAACTCGACGGTTTTGTTCGTTTGCCCGAAACTCGGGCAGATGTCGCCAAGAGCTCCCATACGGGTTGCCATAGTTGACGACGAGCCTGCTGTGCGCACGGCGTTGGCTCGTCTGTTGGACGCATCATCTTTCGAGACAACGACCTTTGGCTCGGCGCGGGAGTTTATCGACTCAATGCGCCGTGACGTTCCGGAGTGCCTCATCGTTGACGTTCACATGCCGGATTTTAGCGGTCTCGATCTGCAACGGTATCTCAATCGCATCAACAAGAAGATTCCCACCATTGTTATTACGGCCTTTGATGATGCCGGTATCCGCGAACGGAGTGCCGCTTCCGGGGCTAAGGCCTTCTTGACCAAGCCTTTGCACGGTCAGACTCTGATCGATGCCATCTTGGCCGCGACGACGGACTCGCACGAAGAAAGCTCCGTCGCCCCGTCGAAAAACGGCACCGACAACTAAATCTGGGCGCATCCACCGAGGCGTCCACATTGGACCACGGTCCAATTTCAGGGAACCCACCGCCAATCTACAAACTTATGCTGCTCGTTGACCGGAACCCCGCGTGATTTCGGGAGTTTCGCACCGGGCACTTGTAGCGGGGCGTAAAGCAATTGTTGCAGCGACTGCGATGATTTTCAGTCGCGCTGAAAAACTATGGAGGAAGTAATGAAACGCATTGCTCTGGCACTTCTGATTACCTCTTTTGCCGTCGGTAGCGCGATGGCTCAGTCTTGTGCGACCCAGGCGGTCAGCAAGGAGGGCAAGCCGCTGGCCGGTGCGGCAAAAAACAGCTTCATCAAAAAATGCAAGGTGGACGCGTGCGCGCCCAAAGCCGTCAGCAAGGACGGCAAGCCACTCTCAGGAGCGGCGAAAAACAGCTTCATGAAGAAATGCGCGAAGGAGGCCTAATCCTTGAAGGGGCGAGAGCCCGGGAGTTGAAGCCATGCGAACCGTCACAGCGATCACCTGCGCCATAGTCGGCGTGTCAATTTTGTCTTTTCCGGCGCTCGCGCAGCAAAAGACAGTCAAGGCTTGCCAGGAAGAGTGGCGAGCCAATAAGGACGCAAATCAGGCCAAAGGCATAACGGAGAAGGCATACGTCACGCAGTGCCGCGCAGGCGGTGTTGCCGCCCAGCCCGCTCCGTCGAGTACAACGACTGCGGCGCCTGCACCCGCCGCCGACGGGCAGAAGACCGCCAAGGCGTGTCGGGACGAATGGCGTGCCAACAAAGATGCAAATCAGGCCAAAGGCATTACGGAGAAGGCCTACGTGACGCAGTGCCGCGCAGGCGGAGTCGCTGCACAGCCTGCTCCATCGAGTCCAACGACGACGGCTGCGCCGGCGCCGGCCGCCACGGGGCAAAAAACCGCCAAGGCCTGTCGGGATGAATGGCGTGCCAATAAAGATGCAAATCAGGCCAAAGGCATTACGGAAAAGGCTTACGTGACGCAGTGCCGTTCAGGCGGAACGGTGGCATCGCCTGCTCCCATGGCGCCGCCGCCGACTCAAACGACAACGACGACGGCGCCTGCTTCGCCTCCGCCCGCAGCAACAACGGGAACTCGAACAGCGACCGCGACTCCTACGGGTGCAAATCAGTATTCAACCGAGGGGCAAGCCAGATTCCGCTGCAGCGGTGGCACCGTTGTGTGGGCTAATCTGGATTCAAAAATCTATCACTTCACCGGCCATAGAGAATACGGAAAGACGAAGGCCGGGGCGTATATGTGCGAGCAGGATGCGACGAGCCAAGGCATGCGTGCTGCGAAGAACGAGAAGCATCCCTGATCGTCGATGGGCCGGGCAAATCAGTGCTTCCGCGCATCAACGCGGAAGCCCACGATGGTTTGCTCGCCCAATGACCTTGCGGCCTCGAGCCGGTGCAGGCCCTCGACGAGTACGAAGCGTGCGCCGTCCTCGCGCACCAGGATTGGGGTCTTTTGGCCATCCGCGAGGATACTTTGCGCGATTTCCTCGACGCGCTTTGGGTCGAGTGTAGCCTTGCGCTTTACGGGTACGTAGATTTTGTCGACCGGGAAGGTCTCGCGTTTCATCATGATGGGGTGAAGCGTTAGCATGTTTTCCGGCCGTCCGCCTCTCGCACCACGTCAAAATCGGTGCCCTTTTCGTGACCGGGTGTCGTCCCCACATTGATATTGAGAGGGAGATACCACCGCAATGTCGGAACCGCTCATCGTTGTAATCCCCCATCGGCTCGGCAAGGACGAGGCGCTGCGACGTATCAAGGATGGTCTCGGCCGCGCCAAGACTGAATTCGCCTGGTTGCTGTCTTTGGAAGAAGAGGTCTGGACAGGCGACCGCCTAAGCTTCCGCGTGTCGGCGCTGGGTCAGCGAGCATCGGGTTTCATCGACGTGTACGAGGCAAATGTGCGACTCGAAGTCATATTGCCGTGGCTACTTGCGCGGTTCGCTCAGGCGGCCCAGCGTGTCATTGGCCAGAAGGGCCAACTGATGCTGGAAAAGAAGTAAACACCACGTCGGCGTGACGACACGACGCCTTGCCTGGAAGGCTTATTACTAATATCGCGCTCCGGGACAGCTAATGATTGGGGGCGTACGCATGACGGTGGACCGGATTTTTTTTATTTATATGGTTCTTGTGGGCATTGCCGCCGGCGCGATTCTGGTGGCCGCGCCGCAGGTGCAAGACTTTGTCATCAAACCGTACTTCTGGATTTTAATCGCGGTCGGCCTGTTCGACGGCGGGATTTATTTACTGGGACGCACTGCACCAGGGCGAATGCTGACGATGGGTGCGCGACTGGCGGGGTTTGTTTTCGGAATCGTAATGATGGTGGTTATTCCGTCGATCGCCGGCGCGCCGGTGCGTTTTTTCTAACTTTGTGCGCGGTATCTCGTTTGCCGTTGGGCCCGTCCGTCGAAGCGAGACCGTAGCTGGCCACATCCCGTCGCGGCATGTTGGCGCGACGGGTACCGGTGCGTGCCGGATCAAAATTAGACGTGGCGGCCCGTCCGGGTTGGTGGTTTCCACCAGCAGGAATAAGAAATGTAATCGCCATACATACGATGAATGCTTGTGATCACCGCATACTTGTTGAAACGGCCACAATTGTTCTGGGCGATGTCCAGTGCCGCCGCCTCTGCTTCAGGCGACCACGGAATAATGCCGCCCACATCGTTCCCCTTCGGGCCATAAACGCCAACGCAGGACGTGAGTGTCACGCCGAGCGCAACCGCCAGCACTGCTTGCCTTCCCATAGTTCCCCCAGTCCGAGCCCCGTTCTCAGTCTGCCGATTCGATTTATGCTAAAAGCTCGCTGCTGAATAGGCCAGCCCTGCCGTCCCGGCGCTGGCGTCGGTCAGAATACACGAAACTGCTGGGGTTTCGCGATGAAAAACACGGGGGCGGTTGCGGAGCATTCGCATCGAAAATGCTCGTCCCTTCTTGGACTTGCGGTTTTTACCTGCGGCCTTTCCCTGTCGGCGCTCGCCGAATCTGAGCCGAACACGTGTATCGGCGTCGACTTCGACGCTAAACGCCCGCTCACGGCGTCAAGGGTCACTGCGCGGCCGCATGTCAACTTCGTGAAGGGTTCCGACGATGACGCCGGGTGTCCGGCCGAGACGGAAGCTTGCCGAAAAAAGGCATTCGTCGTGCCAGGCGATATCGTGCTGACGGGGCGAGCGCAACGCGCCTTCACCTGCGTTGCATATCAGTCCTTCCGTGCGCGCGAGCAGAACTGGACCACGGGGTGGATGCCGACGACTTCCCTGACACCTATCGAACCGACGCGGTCGCCGAAGATAACGGACTGGATCGGTTCGTGGTCTCACCCCGGCGGAACAATCTCGATTTCGCGCAGCAAGAACGGGGCATTGAGCATCGAAGGTGAACAGACATATCCCGCGGCGGGTGGCGCCCATAGCGGTGTGCTCGGCGCGACGGTTGCGCCGACACAAGGCATGATCGCCTTCGCCGACGATGGCAGCACGCCGTTCGAGAAGGGCGAAGAAGGACAGTGCCTTGTCAGGATGCAGCGTGTCGGCGCATGGCTGCTCGTGGAAGACAATATGCAGTGCGGCGGTTCCATGGTGACCTTTACCGGCCTGTATCGTCGCGAATAGAGAGAGCGAACCGAGTTGCGCTTGCGATCTCGGGACACGATTTTGTTTGTGCCAGCCATTTGTCTTCTTGCTTGGCCTGCGGAAGACCAGACGTAGGCATCATTCTTATTTTCTTCACAAGCGTTCCCGAATTTCGTCTCGATTCGAATGCATGCAGCGCGGCGACGGGAAGGGAAGTCTCGTTTCCATCATATTTCATGCGACTGTGCGTGTTGGCGCGTGCGTCCGCATTTACCGAGGACGACATGCGTCACTTGCTTGTTTGCGCTTGCGTCTGTCTGTTCGCGCCGTGCGGCATCGCTGGCGCCGCGGTAGAGGCGAATGATGAAGTTCCATCGGTTGCGAGTAGTGCGGCGGAACATTCGGTTCCAACAGAGTCCGCTGCGCGCCGACCGACAGCAAAGCGTGTCGTAGCGCGTTCAGATCGCGAAATTTGCGACACGCTTATTACATCAGCACAATCTAACCAATTGCCGATTCCATTTTTCATCCGACTCCTTTTCCAGGAAAGCGGTTTTAAGCCGGATGTCATTAGCCGTGCAGGAGCGCAGGGCATCGCGCAATTCATGCCGGAGACTGCCTCGCGGGTCGGGCTCGAGAACCCGTTCGATCCGATGCAGGCGATTGCTGCCTCGGCGCGACTCCTGCGTGTTCTTGTGAACCAATTCGGCAATCTTGGCCTGGCCGCCGCCGCTTACAACGCTGGCCCGCGCCGAATCCAGGACTGGCTTGCCCACAAGGGAAAATTGCCCGACGAAACCCTGCATTACGTCAAGACGATTACCGGTCGGCCAGCGGAGAACTGGAAGGCGGCCACCGCCGTCACTCCACTTCAGAATGTGCCGCGCGAGGCGCCTTGTCAGGAAGCCACCGGAGTGGTTCCTGCGAGCGCGCCGCAACTTGACCAGCCAGGAACGCGTATGCGAACCGCCTCGGCACGGGCAAGGGCACTCGTCTACCGCAGCGCAAAGCGTGAGCGCGGTTCCACCCAGCTGGCCGCTGCTCGCAAAAAGAGGCACGAAAAGGTGCGTTTGTCACAGCGGTAAGCGGTTCCAACCTTGGGCCGCGGACACGTTGCCACGTCGTGTCAAACCACTGCGCTTTTCAATATAATATCTGCTAAAAGGCCCACGCGTTGTCGTTATTCCGCGTTGGGTGTCCAATGGCTTCCCCGCCTCCCACCGATTTGTTTTCGGATCTGCCGGAAGCTTTGGCCGCAGGTATTCTCTCCAATGCCAAGTCGGTCAAATTGGCGGCAGACGAGATTCTGTTTCTTGCCGGCGATCCAGGTGACGGCTGCTACCGTCTGAACGAAGGTCTGCTTAAAGTTAGCATGGTTGCGCCCACCGGCGCCGAACGCATCCTCGCCATATTGGGGCCCGGTTCGATCGTCGGTGATATGGCGATGATCGATGGCCGCCCTCGGTCGGCATCGGTTTCCGCGCTTCGCGATTGCAAGCTCAGTTTCGTCAGTCGCGCGGCGTTCGAAACGGTCGCCGAAAAGAATCCAGAAATCTACAAGCATCTTCTCAATATGCTTGCCGCGCGCCTGCGCGACACCGACCAGGTCGTTGCGGCGGGAACGTTCTTGCCGGTCAAAGGCAGGGTCGCGCGTGCATTGCTTGATCTTGCCAAGGCTTTTGGCAACGAGGTCGGCGGTGGCCGTGTCGTCATCCGGCAAAAGTTGAGCCAGAGCGACGTCGCGGCTATGGCTGGAATTGCGCGCGAAAATGTAAGCCGAATTCTCAATGAATGGATGCGTTTGAAGCTGATTACCCGATTGTCAGGTTATTATTGCATCGAGAGCAGGCATAAGCTCGAAAAGGAACTGAAGCTTTAAATTTTTACGCGGGCTTGCCGCGACGGTGGCGCCTGGTTGCTTTATTGACGCGATGAGAATGCAATTGAGCCGGATTGTTCCAGGGCGCCGCGCATGCGGCTGGGGCTTAGCCGATGTCGGACGATGATGTTGTCGGGTTCAGTTTCCTTGCGGAATCGGAAATGCCGGTCTGGTATCTCAAACCGGGGGAAACGATTTTCAAGGAAGGGGAAACGGCGAAAGAGCTATACGTCATAAGAAGCGGCCAAGTGGAAATTCAGCTCGGCAACCGTCTATTGGCTACGCTCGAGACCAATGACATTTTCGGCGAAATGGCTCTGATCGATTCCGCTCCCCGCAGCGCTACTGCCATCGCCAAGACTGACGTGGCGCTTGTTCCAATTTCAAAGAAGGATTTTCTGGCCCTTGTCAGCCGGGCCCCAACTTTCGCGCTCGACGTCATGAGCATGTTGGTCCGCCGGCTGCGTGAGGCCAATAGAGCCATGTAATTGTGGGCTTTCTTGCATATTCGAAAAAGCGATTTTGTGTGATGGAAATCACAGCACAGGAAACGTCTGCGCTCTACGTTTGTGTTCATAGGGAGCGGGTTGCTCCCACGAGATTAAGGGCTAACGGACATGCGCAAGACCATCATCCTCGCCATTGCCACAACGTTCCTCGCAGGCGTTTCCGTGGTTACCGGCGTGGCTCGCACACCCAACAGCCCGATCGGCGAAACCATTTCTGCGCGACCGGTGGTTCATCCCCTTACCACCGGCAGCCTGACGGCCAGAGTAGTCCCCGCCACCTGACCGTCTTCTGGCCTGCCCCTGAAATCGGGGCAGGCCCTGAATTACCTCCAAACTCTATAGCGGCCTGACCAGGCCGCTTTTTTTTGCCTCGCGCGAATAAAAATCCGCTGGGGTTGTGACGTCGATCACAGCAGGGGATCGGGCTACCGCCTAGTTTGACAGTGCCGACGCACCGAGGTGATCGGCCGCACCGGAAAAACCCGGGCGAGAATAATAAAGGGAAGCCGTCATGATCCGCACCGCGATTATCTCGGTAACCGCGTCATTCGTGTTATTCGGGGCTTGGACCATCAACTTGGTCAGTTATCACCCGGCCACCGATATAAATCCGCTGGCCCCGCTGAGCGCCAGCTTCGATTGAAGAAGTCGCAGGTGACGTTTGGCTGCGCCAGCAGGGCGCGCTTGCGTCTGATATTATTTGATCCTTCCCTCGCGTCTCGCCAGACCGATTAACCGTTCGACAGCATTAGTTCTAACGATTAGGTCTGCATCCGCGCGTACCTCCATTTCTGTGCAACAGATGATATCGGTCCCGCGGCGAGACGCTACCGATGCACAGGTCTCCAAACCAGATTGCCCGATCGCTGCGCGCGTTCCGAAACGCGCACAGACTTGGTTTGCTACGCAGCGTCCGCATTTCTTTTGGAGCGGATGCTTGCGCGGTGGTGCGATCCCAGGAAGGCATCGAGTACATGGGAAATGTCGTCCCGCGATTGCCACTCAGTGGATGCACGCGCGGCCAATGCGATTGCAAATATGTGCCCTCTGGGACCGATCATTTGCATAGCCTCAATGCAATGCCGAAGTCCGGAACCAGATCTTCGTCCTGAGCCGTACAGGCTCGCGCCAAAATCTGCCAGATGGACTATGATTTGACGCGCATTCCGAACAGAAATGCGTCCGTATTTTCGATGCGCGACCTTCGTGCTTATTGCTAAACTATCCAACCATTTTCGAATGATGGTCCAGTGTGACTACTCAGGCCCCCGGAATCGGTGACGTCGGCGCCAGCGTGCATACGTCGCTTGCGACGTGGCTGCACGGCATTGGCGTGCGCCAGATTCGCCTCATCACCGGCCTGATTATGTTCGCTTACATTTTTTCGCATTTTTTCAATCACGCCCTTGGCAACATTTCCTACGGCCTGATGGAGACCTGGCTGAAATATCACGTCTGGTGGTGGCGGATTCCGGTCGTCAACGACACGCTTTACCTTGCCGCCATCGTCCACTTCTCGCTCGGCCTCTGGGCGCTCTATCAACGGCGGCATTTCCGCTATTCGATCGCCGAGATCACGCAGCTTGTTCTTGGGCTGAGTATTCCGCTTTGGCTCGCCAGTCATTTGGGCGCAGAGCGGGTAGGCGGTCTTCTCTTCGGATGGCCACCATTCAATTACGCATCGGCGCTGTACACCTATTGGGTCACGGAGCGCTACAACATCGCTATACAGTTCATCTCGCTGACGGTCGCGTGGACGCACGCCTGTATCGGACTCTATTTCTGGCTGCGATTGAAATCGTTCTTCGATTGGGCGGCCCCGATACTTCTATCCATCGCGATTCTTATGCCGCCGCTTGCGATGATCGGCGCGCATCATGGTGGCCGTGAAGTTGCGGACCTCGCCGATGATCCCGAATGGCGCAATGAAAACCTGAAGCGGGTTCCTACTGCGCAGGCGCGAGTGATCACTCAAATCAGTCTCGTGTACTTTCCTATCGCCTATGGCGCCGCAATCGGATTGGTTTTCGTCGGGCGTGGCCTTCGTTCGTTTCGTGAGCGTCGGCGCGGCATGGTCACAATTTCATATCCAAATCGGCAGATACGCGTACCGAAAGGACTAAGCGTTCTCGAAGCCAGCCTGCGGCACAAAATCCCGCACGCCAGCGTGTGCGGCGGCCGCGCTCGCTGTTCCACTTGTCGCATTCGCGTGGTGAGTGATCGTAGCAAGCTGCCGCAACCGTCGGGCCGCGAGGCGTTCGTGCTCGAGAGCATCGGCGTTTCCGCAAACCCCTCGATCCGGCTTGCTTGCCAGTTACGTCCGCAGACTGACATTTCTGTCATTCCGATTCTTCCGGCAAGCATGAATGCGGAACTGCTCCGCAAAGGCAGCCGCATGAACATCGGGAAGGAGCGCTACATCGTCAGCATGTTCGTCGATATGCGCGGGTCAACCAAGCTCGCCGAGGCGCGACTGCCGTTCGATGTCGTATTCCTCATCAATCGATTCCTGGGCGCGTGCTCTCAGGCTGCGCTCGACGCGGGTGGCCAACCCAACCAATTCGTTGGCGACGGGGTGCTGGCTCTTTTCGGAATCGAAGTGGACGCGAAGACCGCTTGCCGGCAGGCGCTGCGTGCTGCCGCCAATGTTGCCACCAACGTGGATCAAATGAATCGTCAGCTCGCGTCGGATCTTCCTGAACCAATCGAGTATGGTATCGGCATCCAGGGCGGTGAAGTCATTATCGGCGATATCGGTTTTCAGGATCACACCGTTTTTACGGCGCTTGGCGATCCCGTCAATGTAGCAGCGCGTCTGCAAGACATGACGAAGGCGCTTGGGTGCAAAGCTGTGATTTCTGACGAGGTGTTTACAACCGCTGGCATTCCACCCGGTTCGCTGGCGCGCACGGAGGTCGCAATTCGTGGCCGCGAAGAGGCGATGATCGTCCGCACGGTAACCGATCCGACCGTTCTTGCGCGCCTGGTCGAGGCCGAGAATGCGCAAGCCCAGCAGGTGCAGGCGTCACAAGCGCGATAGCCTGCGGCAATTCCGACAGTCTGGCCGGCACAGGGCTTGCATCCCCAAGGGCAGGTGGAGGTAAGGGATGGACGCGCGGACAGATTTGCCCGCTGGGTCGGGTATGCGCGTGGGCAACGACGTCCAGCCGCCTTTGTCGCGGTTTCTGGAGCGCTGTCACACGGAAATCGCCGGAGATAACAGCGGCGCCGTCGCCGATTACATACCGGAACTCTCCAAAGCCAACCCCAATAGCTTCGGGATCAGCATTGCGACCACCGACGGCTACGTCTACGAGGTCGGCGACAGCGACGTCCCTTTCACGATCCAGTCGATTTCAAAAGCCTTTGTTTTTGCGCTCGCTCTCGAGACGATCGGCGCCGAACGGGTTGAAAGCGTCATCGGAGTTGAACCGAGTGGAGAAGCTTTTAATTCGATCCGCCTGCGCGCCGACAATCGGCCTTTCAACCCAATGGTCAATGCCGGTGCAATTGCGTGCTCAGGGCTCATCTACGATGCGGAAGGGAAAGATGCTTTTGGGCGAATCCTCGCAACGCTGAGCGCATTCGCTGGTCGAAAACTTGGCGTGGATGAAGCCGTATTTGCCTCCGAGCGGGCGACCGGCGACCGCAACCGGGCAATTGCTTATCTTTTACGCAACTATGCCGTCATAAAAGGCGATGTCGATGCCGTCCTGGATGTCTATTTCGGCCAGTGCTCGGTCCTCGTGACGGCGCGGGATATCGCGGTCATGGCTGCGACACTCGCCAACCGTGGCCTTAATCCGTTGACCGGCGAGCAGGTCGTCAGTCCCTACGCCGTTGCCCGCACTTTGTCAGTAATGACCAGTTCGGGCATGTACGACTATGCGGGCGAATGGATCTACCGCGTCGGAATGCCAGCAAAGAGCGGCGTCGGCGGCGGCATCGTAGCGGCGTTGCCCGCGCAACTCGGACTGGGTACCTATTCGCCGCTCCTCGACAGCCACGGGAACAGCGTGCGTGGGTTGCGCGTATGCGCGGCCCTCTCATCGCACTTCGATTTGCACCTGTTCAATCGCGGCGGCGATGTGAGAAACGGCATCGTTGCCGAATACGACATTGGCGGCGTCTCCTCGCGCCGCAACCGGCAGCCGCTCGAGCAGAAAATTCTCGACGAGCACCATACCGACTGCCACGTTTACGAACTCACCGGCGCCTTGACGTTCGGGTCCATCGAGTATCTGTCGCGTCGCTTGGTGCAAGGGCAGCTCCATTCGCAGCTCGTCGTACTTGATTTTCACCGCGTGCCGACAATCACACGGGCGGCGGGCCGATTGCTCGCGGCAAGCCTGACTGAGCTGACTGCAGTTAATACGACGGTGATCCTTTGCGGACTGCGGCCGCATTCGGCGGTCGAAGTGACCATGAAGCCCATGATCGAACCACTCTCGAAGCTGCGAAAGTTTCCTGTTCTCGATGAAGCCATTGAATGGGCCGAGGACCAGATCATCTATCGTTACGGTGGATACGGCCGCCTGCACGATCCGACGACGCTTCCGGAACAGCAATTGCTTGGCGGCTTGAGCACCGGCGAGATCGAAGCGCTTGAGGCCTTGATGGCGCCGCGGACATACCATGCCGGACAGCGGATCATCGGAGCGGAAGAGCCGGCATCATCGTTGTTCTTTTTGCAAAGCGGCATGGTGAGCGTGAAGCTGCCAAATGGTGTGCGTCTCGCGACGCTTGTCGCAGGCATGGTATTTGGTGAAATGGCGCTGCTCGAGGACCGGCGCTCCGCGGACGTGTGGGCGGATACGGCTGTTCAATGTCTCGAATTGCCGCTGAGCGCCTACGCCGGATTTCGCGAAAAACATCCGGAGGTCGGTGAGCGCATCGTGCGCAATCTCGCCGTCCTCCTGGCCAAGCGGCTTATTCTCGCCAATACAAAGATCGATCTCTTGACGTCGTACTAGACGTTCACACCTTCTCGACGAAGCTGTCGACCACTCGCTTTTCGCCCGCCTTGTCGAAAGCGATGGTGAGCTTGTTGCCATCCACTGCCACGACGTTGCCATTGCCGAATTTCTGGTGAAACACACGCTCGCCCACCGCGAAAGATGAAACCGTGCCGGTGGATTTCGCGACAAGCTCCCCCTCGATCGTGAGGGGCGCGCGACCTTGGAGTTTTGTTGCGCGGCCCCGGGACTTTCCGCCCGAGGGTCGACCAGGATCGATCGGATCGTCATCAAAAACGCCGTCTGGGACGTACCGCGGCTGGCCATTGTCGTAGAAGCCGCCGCGGCCCTTGCGAGCCTGCGCGCGTTGCCAACCGGGCGTCGTGTAACCGGAACCGAAGGCGTTCATCTCATCGAAACGCGACGCTCCGTAGCCCGACATTCCGAACCCGCCGGCGCCGCCCGCGGCCTCTTTCACTTCGACATGTGCTTCAGGCAATTCATCGAGGAAGCGTGAGGGGACCGTTGAGGTCCAAAGCCCGTGAATGCGGCGGTTGGTGGCAAAGTAGATCTTGGCCAACTTGCGAGCGCGGGTAAGTCCGACATGGGCCAGGCGGCGCTCTTCCTCGAGACCGGCGCGGCCACTTTCGTCGAGCGAGCGCTGATGGGGAAACAGGCCTTCTTCCCAACCGGGCAAAAACACGCAGTCGAATTCGAGACCCTTTGCCGAATGCAAGGTCATGATATTGACGGCTTGCTCGGACTCCGCGCTGTCACGATCCATTACAAGCGATATGTGTTCGAGAAAGCCCTGCAGGTTCTCGAATTCCTCCATCGACCTGACCAGTTCCTTGAGGTTTTCCAAGCGTCCGGCAGCATCTGCGGAACGGTCCTTCTGCCACATGTCGGTGTAACCGGACTCATCGAGCACTATTTCCGCGAGTTCGGTATGCGGGATGGAATCCTTCTTGGCGCGCCAGCGCTCAAAGGCCGCCATGAGGTCACGCAGCGCAAGGCGGGGTTTCGGCTTCATCTCGTCAGTGGCCGAGAGCTGGCTGGCTGCCTCGGTCAAGGGAATCCGCCGTTTGCGCGCGTGGTCGTGCAGCATTTGCAGGGTGGCGTCGCCGAGGCCGCGCTTTGGCACATTGACAATGCGCTCGAAGGCAAGATCGTCTGCCGGCTGCGCGATGACGCGCAAATAGGCGAGGGCGTCGCGAATTTCAGCGCGTTCGTAGAAGCGCGGGCCGCCGATTACCCGATAGGGCAGTCCGAGTTGGATAAAGCGGTCTTCAAATTCACGCATCTGGAATGATGCGCGCACCAGAATTGCGATCTCATCGAGAGGGTGATCTTCACCACGCTCGCGCGCGGCACGCTGAAGCTGTTCGATCTCCTCACCGATCGCGCGCGCTTCTTCCTCGCTGTCCCACGCGCCGGTCACCTGTACCTTTTCGCCCAGTTCGTCTTCAGTGCGCAGCGTCTTACCGAGTCGGCCTTCGTTATGAGCGATGAGGTGGGACGCAGCCGCAAGAATATGTCCGGTACTGCGATAATTTCGCTCCAGGCGGATGACCTTCGCACCGGGGAAATCGTGGTCGAAGCGCAGGATGTTATCGACCTCCGCACCGCGCCAGCCGTAGATCGACTGATCATCATCGCCGACGCAGCAAATGTTTTTGGGAACGCGCGGGAGGTTTACATTTTGCTCCGTCGTTTCGAAGCGCGTTGGAGACCCGAAACCGGACTCCGCGGAGTTGGTGGGAGCGCCAATTTGCCGGTCCGCCGACTGGTCGCGTCCCGGAACGACCGCCATCGAGCCCGACGGCGTCTGTGCCAGCAGTTTCAGCCACAGGTACTGCGCGACGTTTGTGTCCTGGTACTCATCGACGAGGATGAACTTGAATCGTTCCTGAAAATTGCGCAGTACGTCCGCGTTCTGTCGGAACAGCCGGATGTTCTCAAGCAAAAGGTCACCGAAATCGGCGGCATTCAGTGTCTTCAGCCGTTCCTGATAGGCAACGTACAGCTTCTTGCCTTTGCCATTCGCAAAGCTCGCTGCTTCACCCGACGGCACCTGTTCAGGCGTAAGACCGCGATTCTTCCAGCCATCGATCAGCATGGCCAGGACGCGAGCAGGCCACCGCTTCTCGTCGAGCTTCTCAGCTTCGAGGATCATCTTGATCACCCGGACCTGGTCATCCACGTCGAGGATCGTGAAGTTGTTCTTCAGACCAACCAGTTCGGCATGCCTTCGCAGAACCTTCACGCCAATCGAATGGAAGGTGCCCAGCCATGGCATGCCTTCGACGATCTGCCCTACCATCTGACCGACGCGGTCCTTCATTTCGCGGGCAGCCTTGTTTGTGAAGGTCACGGCGAGAATTTCCGACGGCCGTGCTCGACCGAGGTTGAGAATGTGCGCGATCCGCGTCGTGAGAACGCGCGTCTTTCCGGTTCCGGCGCCGGCGAGGACCAGCACGGGACCATCGAGCGTTTCCACCGCTTCGCGTTGCTCAGGGTTGAGGTCGCCAAGATACGGCGCGGGCCTCGCGCCAAGCGCGCGCGCGGCGATTCCGCCTGCAACCGGTTGCGGGCTCAATGGAGCAGGGTCGTTACGCTTGGGTTCGGCCATTTGTCGGTAAAAGGCAGCAATGCCGCCGGAATGATTCTTTCAACGGCTAAGATGGCATCGACAGGCGCCAATTTCGAGGCCAGACCCGCCCTTGTCGGGCTCTCCTCACCGATTTAGCGTGATTTTTCCTGCTTATTTCCACACAGCCTGGGGGGAACTCCGTGCGATTGAAGGACAAAGTGGCGTTGGTCACTGGCGGCGGCCGCGGTATCGGCCGCGATATAGTTTTGGCGTACGCGCGTGAAGGGGCCCATGTCGTCGTCAACGACGTGGATCCCACGACGGCCGAGGCGACGGCAAAGGAGGCCGCGGCACTCGGCAGCAAGAGCCTCCCGGTTGCGGCCGACGTTGCCAAGGCCGCCGACATCAACCGCCTTGTCGAGACGATTATCAAGGAGCGCGGCCGTATCGACATTGTCGTGAACAACGCAATGAAGATCGTTCCAGGAAAACTGGAGGCGCTTCCAGAAGCGGCGTGGGACACGACGATGAATATCGGTCTCAAGGGCGCGTTTCTGGTGAGTCAGGCAGCCGCGAAACATATGATCGCCCAGAAGTCGGGCAACATCGTCAATATCGCCTCGATCGCGGGCCTTTTCCCTTACAACTGGGCCGGTGCCTACAGTGTGGTGAAAGCCGGATTGATCATGCTGACAAAATTGCAGGCGATGGAATGGGCGCCTTATGGCATCCGGGCAAATGCAATCACGCCCGGTTACATCCGCACGCCTGGTACCGAAGCGATGTATGCCGATCCGGAAATCTACGAAGGACGGCGCAAGGGCGTGCCAATGGGCCGTGTCGGCTCCGGGGAGGACATCGCAGGGCCGGCGATTTTTCTCGCATGCGACGAGTTGCGATATACGACAGGCAGCGTCGTCGGCGCCGATGGCGGCCAGGCTGTTGGCTATTTCCTCACCGTGCCAGGTCGCAGGTTCTCCGGCGGCCGGATTGATTGACGAGCGCTTGCGCAGCCCGCGTATGACCCCGAGGGTATCTTGAACACCCAAGTCATTATTGTGGGCGCTGGACCAGTTGGCTTGACCCTGGCGATCGGTCTTGGTCGTCGGGGCATACGTTGCATTCTCCTCGAACAGAAAGCGGCGCCGCAGTTCCTCCCCAAGATGGAACGGTGCAACGCCCGCACAATGGAGATCTACCGCAGGCTTGGAATTGCACAGAAAATACGTGACGCAGGTTTTCCGCGCGATGTGCCGATGGATGTTTTCATCGTGACGTCGCTGGTCGAGCCGCCGCTTTTGCACTTGCCATATCCATCGGTCGCGCAGGCTCAGGCAGAGATTGCTGCCTGCCCTGACGGCTCAATGCCGCTTGAGCCCTATCAGCTCATTTCGCAGTACACGCTTGAGCCGCTGCTCAAGTCGGTTGCGGAGGCCCTGCCGGCTATCGATGTGCGGTATGGACATGAATTCATCTCGTTCGAGCAGAATGATGAAGGCGTGCGTGCGCGCGTTAAGCATGGAGACTCAACGATCGAATTGGGCGCGCAATACCTTGTGGGCTGCGACGGGGGCTCGAGTAACGTGCGACGTCAACTCGGCATCAAACTGCAGGGCGAAGCGAATCTTTTGCAATTGAGGCAGGCGCTCTATCGCTGCGACGACCTGTTCGAACGCATCCCGGTCGGCAAAGGTCGGCACTATCATGTCGCCGATGCACACTCGACATTTCTGATCGTGCAGGACTCGACTCGTCACTTTACCCTGCATTCGGTTGTCGACAGCGATGACGATATGAAAACAATGTTCGAACAGACAGTTGCCATGCCGGTCAACTACGAGATGCTGTCCTGTGCGCCTTGGCGTCAGAATTTGCTGTTGGCCGACCGCTATGGTCACGGGCGAGTTTTCCTTGCCGGTGACGCGGTCCATCTTGTAATTCCGACAGGCGGCCTCGGAATGAACAGCGGGGTTGGTGACGCGATTGATCTGTCGTGGAAGCTTGCGGCAACGCTGAAAGGGTGGGGTGGCCCGGCGCTACTCGCATCTTACGAAATTGAACGTCGGCAAATCGGCGCACGCAATGTTGAAGCCTCGCGGCATGCATCGCGTGGCCGAAGAGCTTGGCGGTCGGCCTACAAGCCCAATATTCGTGACAAGACGCCGGAAGGGGCTGCAACTCGGGCGGACCTCAGCCGTATCGCCGATGTCGAACAGCGCAAGAGCAATGAGATGATCGGGGCAGAGCTTGGTTATCGCTATGCGGATTCGCCTATCATCTTTCCTGAAGTGGGGGATGCGCCGGAAACCGATTTCATGAAATACGTTCCGACATCCTGGCCGGGTGCGCGGTTGCCGCACGTATGGCTCGCCGACGGTACCGCATTGCATGACCATATCGGCGATGGCTATACGCTTTTGTGTCTCGGCGTTGGACGAGCAAATACCGGCGGGCTTGCCGAGGCCTTTGCCTCCTTCGGCGCGCCATTTTCGCTCGTCGAAATTGCTGAAGAACGGCCACGCGATATTTTCGGCCACGATTTCTTGCTGCTGCGGCCCGATTTACACGTGGTGTGGCGTGGCAATCGCTTGTTGGCCGATCCAGCAAAGCTCGCTGCCTTGGCCACGGGACACTAAGAATCGAGTGCAAAAGAGCTCCGAATGCTGAAAAAAATCGCGCTTACGCTCGCCTGTGGGGACTATGAAATCGTCCGCCCGCTGCTCAACGAGAAGGTCGAGGTCGATGGCGCAGATTTGACGATCTTGACCGATATGGATTCGGCGACGCGTCACTGGCGGTTTCTGCGTAACGGCGAGTTCGATGTAGCGGAAGTTTCCGCCTCGTCTTATCTCGCGGCGCGCGATAATGCGATGCCGTTCCGCGCCATTCCGGTATTTCTCCATCGTCGATTTCGACACGGCTTCATGTTCATCAACACTTCGAAAGGCATCACAAAGCCCGCCGACCTGCGTGGCCGAAAAATCGGGGTGAAGACGATGATGACAACTGCCGTGCTATGGATGCGCGGCATTCTTCAGCATGAATACGGCGTGCCACTGAATAGCGTCGAGTGGATGGCGGAGATCGAGGATGACGTGAAAGTCACCTTGCCCCCAGACATCAAATATTCATGTCTCTCCAATGACAAATCGGTCGAGACCATGCTGGCGGAGGGGGAACTGGATGCGGTTTTTCATTCTGATCTGATCAAGCCTTTTGTCGCTCGCGATGCGCGCGTGGCGCGCCTGTTCCCGGACCACAAGGCCGAAGAGGAAGCTTACTATCGAAAGACCGGCATTTTTCCGATCATGCATGTTCTTGGCATCCGCCAGACTCTCGCTGATGAGCATCCTTGGCTGGCCGTCAATCTGTTTCAGGCCTTCAACAAGGCGAAGAACGCGGCCATGAACCGCATGGCCAATCCCCGTATCGTTCCACTCGCCTGGTATCGTGACGCGTGGGAGGAGCAGGAACGCGTGCTCGGTTCTGACCCGTGGGAGTACGGATTGACCGAGAGAAACCGCAAGGTTCTCGAGACGCTGGTAGGTTATTCGCACGAACAGGGGCTCATCAAGAAGCGGCCGTCGCTCGAGCAGCTCTTTCTCAGCGTTGATCAGGGGCGCAAGCGAGGCGGAGAGTTTCGCATTTAGGAATGGAGGATTCATGTTTTCGTCGAAGTTGGCACCTCTCGCGATCGTGCTCTCCTGCGGTATTTGCACCGCTCACGCGCAGGACAAAGTGTGGAAGCATGGCATCCTCGAAGCCAAGAGCGACGCGGGCTTCATCGCGATGGTCGACAAAGGTGGCTTTGCCGCCAAGCGCGGTCTAAAGGTTGAAATTTTGCAGATCAAAGCCGGGGCCACGTTGATGAAAGCCCTGGTGTCGGGCGAGATCGACAGCGTGGACATGGGCGCGGCAAAGTCGATAGTGGCCGGTGTGCGCGGTACTGGCGTCAAGATCGTCGGTTGCACCTGGCCGGGAGTGCCGCAGGTTGTTCTCGCCAAGGCCGAAATCAACACTCTGGCCGATCTCAAAGGAAAGACGGTTGCGATTTCGTCGCCCGGGTCGCTTCCGGATTTGCTGTTCCGAGGAATGCTTGACGCTGCGAATGTTCCCTTCGCCGACGTTAAGTTGGCGACACAGGGCGCCGATCTCGACCGTTACAAATCGCTGGTCGCGGGCATCACCGATGCGGCAGTGGTCTCAAATGAATTTGAAGCCGTCATGCCGCCCAACGTCAAGGTGCTCGCCAAAGGCGGGAGCGCTGTTCCCAAATTCATCCGATTGTGCGTGGCGACCAGCAGCAAGGTTCTGGCCGAGCGCCGGGATGATCTCGTCAAATTCATCGCGGCTGAAATGGATGCTTACAAGTATGCGGCCGCGCACCGCGACGAGACGGTCAAAGTGGCTCATGAATTGACGAACGCAAAGCCTGACGACAAAAGGGCCGACTTCATTGTCGACCAGGCCATCCGCGAGAAACAGATCGATCCGACCCTTGCAATTCCGGTGGATCGCATCGACTGGATGCAGCAACTGTTCGTCAAGGCCGGGGTAATACCAAAATCCGTGGCGAGTTCGACCCTGATCGATACGAGCGTGCGGGACGACGCGGCCAAGCTTGCCGCACAGTAAACGGCAGTCAGTCCTTTTTCGGCATCGAGATCCGCCGCCCGGCGGCTTCAGGGCGTGGCAGCTGCGAGTGTGCGGTTTTCATGCGCGCGAATGTACGCAGGATTGGCGGTGGAAACGGCGCGACTTTCTTGGCCGTCATGTCGACATGCAGCGTCATGTTTTCTGATGTCGCCGAGACCCATCCTTCGGTCGCATGAAACAACTGCTCGAAATAATGGAAGCGTTTCGAATCAAAATCGAGCAACTGGAACGTCACCCGCACGGGGTCACCTTCCTGTAACTCGCGCACGTAACGAACGTGGACTTCGGCTGTGAAAGTCGAATGCCGATGATTTTTCAGGTATTCGGCGCCAATACCGAGAAGCTCGTAAACCTCATCGACTGCGCGGTCGAATAGAACGTTATAGTAGGCCATGTTCAAATGGCCATTGTAGTCGATCCATTGCGGCTCGACCCGCATCAGCGATGATACGAAGGGCGCAAAGAAGACCGGTTCGAGGTCGCTGCGATCAAGCATCTGTTCAGGCCGAAATCGGATAAACAGCTTTTTCGCCGCTCAGCACACGCGCGACATCCATCGCGCACTTGGTCTGCAACTCATTCAGCGCTTCGATCGAATAGAAGGCAGTGTGGGGGGATATAATGACGTTGTCGCGCCCCAAGAGCGGTGAATCCTTGGCAAGTGGCTCAGCGGCCACCACGTCGAGTCCGGCGCCGCCCACCTGGCCAGAATCAAGCGCTGCGATCAGGTCTGGTTCGTCAATCAACGGCCCGCGCGCAGTGTTCACGACGTAGGCTCCCTTTTTCATTTTGCTGAACGCCGTGGCATTCAACATCCCGCGCGTTGCCGGCAGCAGCGGCGCATGCACGGATACGTAGTCGGACGTTTTGAGAAGTGTATCGAGATCGACGCCTTCCACTCCGGCAGCCTTGAAGACATCTGGCTTCGTGAACGGGTCATAGGAAATGACTTTCATGCCGAATGCCTGTGCCTTGGGGGCGACCAGTCGCGGGATGTGGCCGAAGCCGATGAGCCCGAGCACTGTGCCTTCGATGCGACGGATCGGCACGACCGCAGGCATTTCCCAGCGGCCACTCTGCACCAGCTTATTGGAGAGTGGAATTTTACGGATCAGTGCCAGCAAAAGAGCCATGGCATGGTCTGATACTTCCCGGATGCAATAGTCCGGGACGTAGTTGACGGCGATGCCCTTTTCCTTGGCAGTAGGCAAATCGATGTTGTCGACGCCCAATCCGAATCGGCCGATGGCTCTGCAGCGAGTTAGCTGCATGAGCACGTCGCGCGTGAGTTTTGCATAGGTCACAAGAACCGCGTCAGCGTCCTTGGCAACGGCGACGATATCGTCGGCGTTGACGCTCTTCGACATCCGATAGGTGGGATTGAGCCGCGCCAGCGCGGTCTTGGCCGGATCGAGCGAGGGAAAAACCGTGTCGGTCACCGCAATTACAGGGCCGGCCATAACAAACTCCGAGGTCATTTAGGCGCGGCAAGCTACGACAGCGACGCTGTCGCGTCCATCGGGCAAAGCCATCGCCGCCCAACATTTCAATGGCTTAGGGGATTAACCAAATATTAACGACATTCCCGCGCGGCCGGGTTCTTCGACTATTCTGACAAAAAACACGGAGGCGACGGCGATGCTTGGCACGGTAGCTCGAGGAACGTACGTGGTCGTTCTAGCGACGATGATCGTCGCCTGGGTTGTTTCGTTCAACAAAGAGGCCCCGGCTGACACCCAGCCTAGTGACGCCATTTGGTACATAAACATCTGAAGCGATTTTGTGCGGCTTCAGGTCGCGAGAAAATCTTCGACTTCCTCGAAAAATTTTCCCCACGCTGGCTCATCGGCCAGCAGGACGTGATTGTCGCTCTCAAGCGTCACAAGACGTGCGTTGGGGATAGAGGCGGCCATCAGGCGACCCTGTTCGAGGGGGACGACATTGTCGTGCCGCGCGTGCAGCACCAAAGTTGGCACACGAATTTTCGGGAGTAGGCTCGCGACGTCAATTTCATGACATGCGACACGAATGCGTGCGCCATTTTCGGCGGTTGTTGTCATTCGTTGGAGGTCCGCAAACCATTTGTTCTGCTCTGGCGTTCCATTCGGGATGAAGAGCGAGCAGAAGGCACGCATGAACGCCGAATGCTCGTCGCCCCAGCCATGCTGCATCAACGACAAAAACAGATTTGCCTTCTCGATCTCATCAAGTGAGCCGCGTTTGTTTCGACCCTGTGCATAGCCGCCGTACAGAACGAGTTTGGTGACCCTTTCGGGGTGAGCCGCGGCGTAGGCAATCGCGACAGCCGCGCCTTGTGAGATGCCCAGAATGGCAAACCGGTCCGGGTCGACAGCGTCGACGACGGACTCGAAATCGCGCATGAATCCATTAAATGAAAAGTCCTTTACGTCGCGATCCGACAGGCCGGTGCCACGTGTATCGTACCGAACAAGGCGATTTTTCTCCGCCAGGCGCTGAAGCAGCGGCGACCACACTGGGCTTTCCCAATCATATTCGAGATGTGTGAGCCAGTTGGCGGCCTTCATGAGGGGAGGGCCTTGTCCGACCTCGGCGAATGCGATGTTGACGTTGTCGGTCGATCGGCAAAACGAAATTTCTTGCTTGTGGGCGAGCCCAGATGAGCGGGAAGTTGCCTCTGGCCTAACCTGTCCCTGGAGAACCTCGCCGACAAATCGGATACCCTTGCGCGGAATTGTACGCACAAGCGCCTGTTGTTCTCCGCTGTCGCCGATCGCCTTGCGTACAGCGTTGATACGGCTGTCGAGCGTTGAATCCGAAACAACGCGTCCACCCCATACCGACGCGATCAGGTCGTCTTTGCTGACGACACGGTCACGATTTTGGATGAGGTAAACCAACAGGTCAAAAACCTGCGGCTCGATTGGGACGATCGTGCCACGCGCGCGCAATTCCCGACGCTCGCCGTCGAGCGCGAAATCTTTGAACGAAAACAGCACTTTGTCGCCCGCAACAATTGGAGGAGCAACTATATCCAATGTTCTCATCGATGAGAAATCAACCACCCCCCAAATCAATGAGCTCGCTGTCGGTGACTAGATCCACAAGGCCCGCAAGTCATCTGCGGTATGCTGGCCGAAGAACCTCCGAATTTCGACAAGACTGAGTTTGGTCCTGATACGTCGCGCCTCGCCCAGCGCCGTTCGCGCCTCTTCGTCACGGTCAAGTTTCAGAAGTACCCAGGCGACGACGACGCGAGCCGTGTAAAGGCGGCCATCGCGGCGTGCGGCCGCCGACGCTTCCGCCAACGCTTCCTCAAAACGGCCAGCCCGTCCGAGCGCGTAGGCGAGTATCATGCTCCAGAAAGTCAGTCGAAAATCCTTCGGACTTGATCGCATTCCGAACTTCATACTCTGGATGCCTTCGTCGAAGCGGCCGAAGAGAACGAGCGATGCACCCAGCGCCACGTGCGCCTGCGCGTTGCTTGGATCGAGAATGAGGGCGCGTCGCAGCAGCTCGACGCCGCGCTCATGCTCTCCGATGTCGGCAAAAGCGCAACCAGCGAATCCGAGGACATCGGATGCATTCGGATCTATTGTGATCGCGTGCTCTGCTTCCTCGCGTGCGCCTTTCTTCGCGGTCTCGATATCCGGGACCAAAGATAGGTTGGCTCCGAAAGCATTGACCAGCGCCAGAAATGCGCGTGCCAGCGCGAAGTCAGGGTCGATGACAAGAGCCTGATTGACCCTGTGCAGCGCCTCTGCAACGGAGTCCTCGTTCCAGCCTTGCACGGCAATTGCGCCGGCGGCCCGACGAAAATGCGACCACGCATCGACGCTCTCGATCCTTCGTCGCTTCACTCCCGAAAGGTCGGCTTTGGTCAGCGCCGGTTCTAATTCCACGATGATGCGGCGCGCGATCTCATCCTGAAGATCCAGTGTATTGCCGCGGCTGACGTCGTAGCGACCGGCCCATAACTGATTTCCACTCTCTGCTTCGACAAGTTGGACATTGATTCGAACGCGGTCACCCGAACTGCGCGCGCTACCGGTGACAACGTAACGGATACCCAATTCGACGCCGATCTGACGCGAGTCAGCGCGCTGCTGGGTGTATGCGAATGAGGAAGCGCGGGCGATGACAAAGAAACCCGGCACTCGCGCCAAAAGGGCGATGATGTCTTCAGTGAGCCCATTGGTAATCAATTCCAGCGCTCGGTCGTCAGACATGTTCTCGAATCGCAGGACAGCGATCGAAGGGCGGTCGACGATGAGTGGTGGATGTGCATCTGCGGCCTTGCCGCTTGTCGCATCGCCGGCTTCGGCGACCACAGGCCGGTGTTTCTCCTGGACCTTGCCTACGAAGCGAAAGCCTTTTCGCGCGGACGTGCGGATCAGCCGCTGCTCTTTGCCGCTGTCGTCGATTGCCTTTCGTGCGGCGTTGATCCGGCTGGTCAGGGTCGATTCCGAGACTATTCGCCCACCCCATACGGACGCGATGAGATCATCTTTGCTGACCACGCGAGCCCGGTTCTCAATCAGGTAAACCAAAAGATCGAAGACCTGCGGCTCAACCGGCACCGCCGTGCCGTCCGCACGCAGCTCCCGGCGCTCGCAGTCGAGTGCAAAATCATCGAACAAAAACAGCACGTTGCGCCCCTGCAATCAGGCTGCCTAATCATACCGGCTGGGCGTCTAAAGCGAAATCAAGACTTCCTCAAGGACAAATCAAGCGGGGCTCAAAGCCTTTCGTGCGGGAAAGGCGCATTCCAACGGCCAGCAAACGAATGGAGTGTGGAATGCAAACGGAGAGTGTCTATCGCAGAACCAGGGAGACGGGCGACATCGATCGCTGGCACCAGGAGGTGCTTGGCCGGCGCGCCCTGAGCAGAACTCAGTTCTTTCATGTTGCTCGATCGCTCATCGGAATCGTGGCGATTCTGGCAGCCTATATCTCTGGCGTGCGAATGCTGTCCCCATTGCCCGCTGCCGCCGAAGTACCCGATGCAATCGCCGCACCGGGTGAAATTCCCGTCACGAACGTCCACGCGGTCGGCGCGCAAGTTTACGAATGCCAATACGATCCAGCCGGCAAACTCGTCTGGCAGTTTCGCGAGCCGGTCGCGACGTTGCTCGTTGCCGGGAAGACGGTTGGTCGTCACTACGCAGGCCCGACATGGGAAATGAGTGATGGCAGCGCAGTCACTGCCAAGGTGCTCGCTCGCGCGCCCGGTGCCAGTGCAAACGACATTCCGCTGCTCAAACTCGAGGTCACTGCGCGGCGCGGGCTCGGCAAACTTGGCAACGTTACGACCATCCAAAGGCTGAATACGCAAGGTGGTAATGCGGATGCAGCCTGCGATTTATCCGGTGCCTGGCTGAGCGTGCCTTATAGCGCCGACTACGTTTTTTACAGAAAAATATCCGATCAATCGGCACTGAATTGGAGAATAGAGGAGTGATGGACAACGAAAAAATCAAACGCCGTACCAACGGAACTGTCGACGTCGATTTCTATCGTCAAGAGGCATTTCTCCAGCGGAGGGAAGCGACGAACAAATTCTTCAGGCACATCAGACGGGCCAGTCGACCATTCATCGGCACCGTCACGCTCATCGCCAATTACGCTTTGCTGACGCCGCGCGAGCCGTCACCGCCAAGCAACAATTCAATATTCGTGTCCGCTGAGGTTCCGTTAGTGCCCACCGAGCCGAAAATAATCAAGTGAGAGCATGAAGGAGAAATTCCATGGGAAGAGTTATTGCACTTCTGTACGGCCTCGTAGCCTACGTCGCGTTTGCCGCGACGATTGTTTACTCGATAGGCTTTGTCACAGGGTTGGTTGTACCAAAGACGATCGACTCAGGTCCTGCAGGACCGCCCTTGCAGGCCATCATCGTTAACTTGCTGTTGATGTCACTGTTCGCTGTCCAGCACAGCGTCATGGCGCGCCCTCAGTTCAAAAAATGGTGGACGCGCATTGTGCCGGCGGCTGTCGAACGAAGTACCTTCGTTCTTTTTTCCAGTCTGGCGCTCGCGTTTCTGTTCTGGCAGTGGCAGCCAATACCTGCCGTGGTGTGGCAGGTCACAAATCCACAAGTCGCGACGTCATTGCTGGCGTTGAGCCTGTTCGGCTGGGCCTTCGTGTTTGTCAGTACTTTCCTTATCAACCACTTTGAACTCTTTGGCCTGCATCAAGTCGCCAACAATCTCGTCGGCAAGCCGATGCCGGCAATGCGCTTCAAAACGCCGTTTCTCTACAATCTGGTGCGTCACCCGATCTATCTCGGCTTCCTCATCTTCTTCTGGGCCACTCCTGTCATGACCGCAGGGCATCTTCTGTTTGCCGCCGTAACGACGACTTACATCTTTGTCGGAATCGCCCTTGAAGAGCATGACCTGATCGAATTGTTTGGCGACGAATATCGCC
Organism: uncultured Alphaproteobacteria bacterium; assembly: GCA_963707615.1. Taxonomy (GTDB): domain Bacteria; phylum Pseudomonadota; class Alphaproteobacteria; order Rhizobiales; family Xanthobacteraceae; genus Pseudolabrys. Next base: position 648,422 of record CAVPQT010000003.1, on the reverse strand, counting down.
GCTATCGGAAAAGAGTCTCGATGATCGTTCCCTTCTTCGGGAGGTCGTCGTAAAGCGCGGCCGGCGCGTGGCGGCGCATCCAATCATGCCGGTTGTCCCCGCAACGGCCGCCACCGCCGGCCTCGTTTCACCCGCTGCCTGTCCTCTGCTAACGTTCGCCAGACGGACCAGCAGAGGACAATCGTATGGCATTGGTGAATGCCGCTACCGGACAAAAAGGCCGGAATTCTGCGGCAATTGAGAAAGCGGTGGCCGAATTAACTGCGGCCTTCGGCAATCGCGTTGTCACGTCGCAGGCGGTGCGTGAGCAGCATGGCAACACCGTTACATGGATTGCCAATCAGCCACCCGACGCCGTCATCTACCCGCAAAGCACCGAGGACGTGCAACACATCGTTAGGATCTGCGCGGCGAATGCTGTAGCCGTCATTCCGTTCGGGGTCGGGACTTCGCTTGAGGGTCACGTGAATGCGCCGGTTGGCGGGGTTTCGATCGATTTCCGCGACATGAACAAAATCATCAAGGTCCACGCGGAGGACCTCGATTGCGTCATTGAACCTGGAATTACCCGAAAGGCACTTAACGAACAGCTGCGCGACAGCGGACTTTTCTTTCCTATCGACCCAGGCGCAGACGCTTCGCTCGGAGGTATGGCGGCGACCCGCTGCTCCGGCACTAATGCTGTCCGCTACGGCACGATGAAGGACAATGTCATCGCGCTTAAGGTTGTGCTGTCGAATGGTGAGGTGATCGATACTGCGAGGCGGGCCAAGAAGACGTCAGCCGGTTACGACCTCACGCGACTCATGGTCGGTTCTGAAGGTACGCTCGGGGTGATAACGCAGCTGACACTGAAACTCTCAGGCATTCCGGAAGCGATCTCTGGCGGAATATGTCCGTTCCCTTCGGTCGAAGCTTGCTGCAATACGGCCATCCATACGATTCAGTCAGGTATCCCGGTCGCACGAATTGAACTTCTGGATTCGTTGCAGGTGCGCGCGTGCAATCTCCATTCAAATCTAGGGCTGCCTGAGACACCCATGTTATTTCTGGAGTTTCACGGGACCGAGGCCTCGGTCGCCGAACAGTCAAAACGCTTCGGCGAAATCGCGGCCGAGTTCGGAGGTGGTCCTTTCACCTGGACCACGCGGCCCGAAGAACGCACGCGTTTGTGGGAAGCGCGACACCACGCAGCGCTGTCGAACTTCGCACTGCGACCGGGGGCGACCATCGTGGCCACTGATGTCTGCGTGCCCATCTCGCGACTGGCGGAGTGCGTGACCGAAACACAGCGCGATATAGAAGCGAGCCGCATCCTTGCGCCGATTGTCGGTCATGTCGGAGACGGTAATTTTCACCTGACAATGCTTGTCGATATGGATGATCGCGACGAACTCAAGCGTGCCGAAGCTCTATCGGAACGCCTGGTTGAGCGGGCGCTTGCGATGGATGGAACCTGCACTGGCGAGCACGGGGTGGGGCAGGGCAAGATGAAATACTTGGCGGCAGAGCATGGAAGGGCAGCGTTGGACGTGATGGCCTCCATCAAGCGAGCGCTTGATCCACACAACATCATGAATCCGGGGAAGATTGTCGCGCTTTCTTGATGTGGCGACATAGATTTGCCGCCATAAATCGCCAATATAGCCTCGATTCACAACTGGCTGAGGGTCGCGCCGACTGCGGCTTCGGCGCCGGAGCGGGTTTTGCAGACCACCCTGCTTGGATTAGCGATCGCATTCATTCTGGCGCTTCTTGCGGCGCTGGTCGGTCCGCTGCTGATCGATCTGGGCAACTATCGGTCTGTGTTCGAAACGGAAGCGCGTCGTCTTACCGGTGCCAACATCCGTGTAGCTGGGCCCATCGACGCGCGACTGCTGCCGTCGCCCCGTCTCACGCTGCATGACATCACGGTCGGTGACGGCAATGACGTTGTCCGCGCGCGGTCGCTCGACGTTGAATTCGCCCTTGGCTCCCTGATGCGCGGGGAGTGGCGCGCCACGGAAATGCAGCTTGTAGGACCACAAGTGGCCCTTGGTTTGGATGATTTAGGCCACGTGCGCGCGCCCAGCGTCGCCGTTTCGTTCAGGCCCGATGATCTCTCGATAAACCGGCTTCGGATCGAGGATGGGACGATTACACTTACCAATGCCGGAAATGATGGAAGCATCACGCTAGGGCGCGTGTCGTTCAATGGCGAAGTTCGATCGCTGGTAGGACCGTTGAAAGGCGAGGGTAGTGTGACACTCGCCGGCAAACGTTTTCCCTATCGTCTTACTACAAACCGCTTGAACGATGACGGCTCGGTGCGGCTTCGCGTTAATGTCGATGCGGCTGACTATCCCCTTAGCATTGAAGCTGACGGGGCCCTTGCCTTCGTCGCGCGGGAGCCGAGTTTCGACGGCACTTTGAATCTGTCACGACCTGTTGGAATTGTGGAGCGCAATGCGGCCGAACCAGCGGATGCTTTGACACAGCCTTGGCGAATTGGAGGAAAGATCAAGGCGAGCGGGAAATCGGCCTTGATGGACAATCTCGAGTTCCAGTACGGGTCGGAAGAACAGGGTTTCAAGCTGACTGGGGTCGCCGATCTAAAGTTCGGACGCAATCCACGTTTCCAGGGCGTACTGTCCGGCCGACAAATTGATGTTGACCGGGTGGTTTCTGGTTCCGGCGCCGCAACCCAATCGCCCGTTGCGGCCATACGAAAACTTACGGAGTTGGGGACTGCCGCATTTCGCACCACGCTGCCGGTGCAACTCGGCTTGGGCATCGATCTGGTCACGCTCGGGGGAAATAGTATCCAGAATCTGCGGGGCGATATCAGCAGCAGCGCGGAAGGATGGAATCTCGAGCGTTTTGAATTCCGCGCCCCCGGCATGACCCAGGTGCGCGTCAGCGGGCGCCTCGCGGTCAATGCAAATGATGTGGCCTTTACGGGACCTGCTGAGATCGAGTCATCCGATCCCAAGATCCTGGCGGCTTGGCTGGAAAGTCGCAGCGAGAGCCAACAAAATGGTGATCGTCGGCCAATGAGCCTTCGCGGCGATTTAGTTCTCTCCTCGGAAAAGATAGCGGTCGACCGCTTGAGCCTCGAATTCAACCGCCAGCCTTTGACCGGACGTTTCGCGTATTTTCTGCCTTCCGGGAATCGTCCCGCCAGGGTCAACGCCGAACTGACGGCCAATCAGTTCGACTTTGATTCAGCACTTGAATTTAGCAAGGCCCTGCTCGCCGGTTCGGTCCTCGATCGGCCTCGCGAAATAAGTCTTAAAGCCGACATCGGCCGGGCGACGTTTGCGGGCATTGAAGCGAACGATGCGCACGCGCTCATAAAGGTGGATGGCGATGGTTTACTGATCGACCGATTGTCGATTGGCGATTTTGCGGGAGGAAGCTTTGCAGCGAGCGGGCGCATCGAGACCGGCGGACATGCGCCACGCGGCACGGTGTCGGTCGATTTCGAAGCGAAGCAAACCGCCGCCATTGCAGCGATTGCGACAAAGCTCTCTACCGAAAGATCGCGGCCGGTCTTAGGATTGCTGGAGCGTTTCGGGCGAGGAAAACTGCGCGCCAAACTCGATATGAACGGGGACGACAAGTCCCCGGTGACAGATGCGCAGCTTGCGGTGAACGGGGATCTCGACGACCTGCGCATTGATGCCCGAGTGCGCGCAAGTGGCGACTGGGCCAGGCCGTCTACGGCAAACATCCGCGTGGACGTGGCCCTGGATGCGGCGCGGTCCGCCCAACTGCTGAAATTCATGAATCTCGACCGAATGGTCGCTGCTGGAAACGGTCCCGGACAGTTGAAAATTCAGCTCGCGGGACCGGTCAGCGGAGATATGGCGTTTGACGCGCAACTTGCTGGAGAGGGCCTGTCTGCGCGTGCGAACGGAACCGGTCGCTATTCAGACATGCAAGGGATAAAGGCCTCGGTCGGACTACAAATAAACGAAGCCGACCTGAAACCATTGCGATCGGCAACCGGCGGGTCTCTGCCGATCCGGATGAAGTCGCGTGTATCTCTCGCAGCGAGGACAGTGACATTTGATGACATCGACGCGAAGATTGCAGGATCCAGTGTTCGCGGCCGCCTCGCGCTGGGCGATGCAACACCACGTCGGATCGATGGGGCGATCGAAGCTGACGTCATCGATTTGCCGGCACTTGTTGCTCGTGCAATCGGACTGCAGCCGCAATCCGCGGGGAAAGACGCTGCATGGAGTTGGTCGGATGAGCCGTTTGGACCCGGCCTCGTCGGCGCGTTCACGGGCGGGCTTACACTCAAAGTTGCGCGAGCGGACGTCCTGCCGCAATTGGCGGTACGTCAATTCAATGCTGCACTACGGCTCGCAAACAATGAACTATCCCTGGAAGACGTTACGGGAGACATGGCGGGTGGCCGCCTCACCGGAAGAATTCTGTTCCGGAACGCCGACGATGGTTTGACCTCGCAGCTGAAGGCGTCCCTCTCGGGCGCTAATGCGGCAACACTTTTTGCGTGGACACCGCGACCGTCCGTAACCGGGTCCCTTGACCTGACCGCTGAACTGACGGGCACTGGCCTAAGTCCAATCGCGCTCATTGGTTCACTGAAGGGATCGGGCAAGATCATGCTGGCTGACGCCAAGCTATCCAGCCTCGACGCGCGAGTTTTTGATGTTGTGACCCGTGCGGTTGATCAGGGCCTCGTCGTCGACAATGGCCGCATTTCTGACCTCGCCGGAAAATCTTTGGCCAATGGGCAGTTTCCCCTGAAGCATGCGGAATTCCCGTTTCAGATTGTTTCCGGACAACTGGGAATGGTTGATGTTTCGACCGAGAGCAAAGAGGCGGGTATGTCGCTTACCGGCATGCTCGATCTCACCAACGGATCGCTCGATACGAAGCTGACGCTATCGGGCGCGAACGATCCTGGCGGATCTCGCCCAAAAATTTTCGTGTCGCTGAAGGGGCCTGTGACGGTGCCGTCGCGCAGCGTCGACACGTCCGCGTTGAGCGGATGGCTCACGCTGCGGGCGGTTGAAAATCAGACGAAACGGCTGCGCTCGATTGAGAACGTCCCGCCACAACCTCAAGGGCGAGGCTTGCCCAAGACCAAGCAAGCACCCGCCCTTCCGGCACCCATTGATATCAGGCCCGCGCCCACGCCGCGAAGCGCGGGCCAGCCTGCTGCTTCAGTCCGCTCGCAGAACTGAATGAACCACGCGCGGACTTTGAATCTCGCGAGCCTCAGTTTGCGGGATGCGTTCCTCACCGTGGATCCGGTAGTGGTCGAGGACAAAAAGGCGAATTGCGGATGACAGATTTCCGTGGCGGCGATCTGTATCGATTGACGCCACCAGGTCTGACAGAGTGACCTCTCTGCCATTCGCGATTTCTTTCAGTCCCTTCCAGAATGCGTCTTCCAGACTTACACTCGTCTTATGGCCCGCGATTACGATCGAGCGTTTGACAACCGGAGATTTCATTGATGGTCCCCTATTTCGACCCGGTGCCGATCGAGGTCGCGCCCGGCTTTCGCCTGACGCGCGGCTTCAATCTTGCGAACGTTTTTGGGCTGGCCAGAGGCAAGGCGATTGGCGTGCGCACGTTGCTCGTGCTGTCGCCGCTTGTCCCGCTTTCGAACGGTCCGAAGATTGATCACTTCAGCCATTCCGTCGCCCCTCGATGGTAACGGGTTACGTTTCAGTTCGGCGCTCACCTGAAAGCGAAGCATTGCTATCAAATGCGCCGACACGTTGGCGGAAAGGTGCCTTTACGGCGAACTCCACAAGACAGCTTTGAAACAGTCTGGCCTATTCGCGCTGTATTTCAATACACGGTTGGTTGATCACAAAAGTGGAACAAGTGATCCCGGCCGGGAATGAGTAGAAATGGGGAATGTAATTTGCGAGGTACCCTGGAACTTCCAAATGTATATTTAGCAGTTCATAAGTTTATACTGGCGAAGACATGAAAACGCCCTTGATGAAACTCTACGGAATGTTTTTCTTGTTGGGAAATTTGACATGCTGCTTCCGTAGAATAGTAGCCGGATACGTATCTACCGTTCTCGCCAATACATGAGCGTTAACGGAATAGACTCTCGATTTTATTGCGCATCTTTGCGTCAGTGCGCCGATTTTCCCTAGAGTCTGACCTACCAAAGTACCATTCAGTTATCGTGGACGAGTCATTTTTTCCGGCTGAACCAGCCGATCGAATTCAGAACCACTAATAAATCCAAGTCGAAGCGCTTCTTCACGGAGAGTTGTACCGTTCGCGTGGGCCGCCTTCGCGACTTGGGCGGCCTTGTCGTAGCCGATCTTCGGAGCGAGCGCGGTCACCAGCATGAGTGATCGCTCCATGTGTTCGCGAATGCGCGGCTCGTTGGCGCGGATTCCAATGACACAATTGTCGGTAAATGAATTCACGGCATCGGCAAGCAGTCTGATCGACTGCAACATGCAATAGGCCAGAATGGGTTTGTAGACGTTGAGTTCGAAGTGTCCCTGGCTGCCGGCGATCGTGATCGTGGTCTGATTGCCGAACACCTGACAGCAGACCATGGTCAAGGCCTCGCTCTGCGTCGGATTTGTTTTGCCCGGCATAATTGAGGAGCCCAGTTCGTTGCTCGGCAGAATTAGTTCGCCAAGGCCCGAACGTGGCCCGGATCCAAGCAACCGGATATCGTTTGCAATCTTGTAAAGGGCGGTCGCAGCCGAATTGATCGCGCCGTGCACGAACACGTATGCATCGTGACCGGCCATATGCTCAAATTTGTTCGTCGCGCTGATAAACGGCAACTTCGTCAGTTGCGCGATGCGTCGAGCGACAGCCTTTGCGAATTGAGGCTTTGAATTGAGGCCAGTGCCAACCGCTGTACCTCCTTGTGCCAAAGGGTAAAGTTCGCGCTCCGCCTGCGTGAGCCGCGCGAGGGATGATTTCACCTGCGCCGCATAGCCGGAGAATTCCTGACCCAATGTGATGGGAGTTGCATCCATCGTATGGGTACGACCGATCTTGACGATGGTTGCAAATTCCCGTGCCTTTTTGTCCAGCGCCGCGTGAAGGTGTGCCAGCGCGGGCTTAAGGCGTCGCTCGATCTCAGTCGCCGCGGCGATGTGCATAGCCGTCGGGATCGAGTTCATTCGACGACTGGCTCATGTTCACATGGTCGTTCGGATGGATCGGCGACTTCGCGCCAAGCGTGCCGCCCAGTTTGAGATTGGCGGCGTTGGCGATGACTTCATTGACGTTCATATTGGTCTGCGTGCCAGATCCGGTTTGCCAGACCGACAATGGAAAGTGCTCATCCAGCTTCCCGTCAGCGATGTCCTGAGCGACAGCGGCAATGGCCGACGCTCGTTTGCGATCGAGCGATCCAAGTTGCCGGTTGACCTCGGCAGACGCGCGCTTGATGACGCCGAGTGCGTGCAAGATCTCGATCGGCATACGCTCGGTGCCGATACGAAAATTATGGAGCGACCGTTCGGTTTGCGCGCCCCAAAGTCGGTCGGCAGGAATCTCGAGAGGCCCGAAAGCGTCGCTCTCGATCCTCGTTTCGGCAGATTTACCGCGTGCCCTGGTCATATGGTCCATCCGAGATCATCGCGGCACTAAGCCGAAACAAAAATATTGGTCGCGAGCCATAGAAGAGGGCAGGTCTATTTTTTGCGGAAGCGATCAAGTCGTACCACTTCTCCGCCACCACCGCCGGTCGGTTTTTCCGGCTTTTCGCGCTTGGAGACCGGAGCAGACGCGCGCGTTGGTTTTTCTTTTTCCGGCTCACTCGCATCCACTGGTACGGGCGGACTCGCCGGCGACCGCTTTTTTTTGCTGTTCGGGATGGAGGGCTCCTGCACATTCGCAGGCGCCGGGCGTTCGTCGCCGTCCGTGACTTCTTCGAATTGCAGACCAAATTGAACGGACGGATCGAAAAAGCCGTTGATCGCCTCAAATGGGACGGTGAGCCGCTCCGGAATTCCGCCGAATGACAGGCCGACCTCAAAATCCTCTTCACCAACCTTCAAATCCCAGAATTGGTGTTGAAGGATAATCGTCATCTCTTCCGGATACTGGGCGCGGAGTCGGTCCGACAACCGCACCCCGTCTGCGCGCGTATCGAACGAAATGTAGAAGTGATGATCGCCCGGCAGCCCCTTCTTGGCGGTCTCGGTCAGTACATTGCGCACAACGCCGCGCAATGCCTGTTGAGTGAGGAGATCGTAACGAATCTGATCAGCCATGGAGGATCGAAGCCTGGGTGAATCGTCCAATGCTACCGCGACGTATGCTGGGAGCGCTATCCCTATAGCTCGCCTGTCATGGAGTCGCTCCGGATGGGAAAGTGGAGGCTTCTGTTGCCAGGTGCCTCCGGACCCCGCCTGACGGAGCTTAACCCGTCAGGGCTTTAGATCGGTCTTTCAAACCGCTTACGCGGCCTGAGCAACCGGAGCATAGTTGTCGTTTGCAACTATGAAATGGCCCGATAACGGCGGAACCATGCCGAGCAAAAGCACGCCCTTTACGCCCTCGTCGATCCTATTTCGCCCCCGCCGAAACCTGTGCTCGCCGGGCTTTGGTGGAGGCGCCGGGTACTGCCCCCGGGTCCGATGGGTTTATTGCGACGGCCATTTATCGCCATAGCCGGGTTGCCCCGGCACAAAGGAATATAAGCGCTGAAGGTTACCGAAGAAAGAGCGGTCGCTTCCTCCCAGAAATTGGGCCTTACAGCGGAGGCGGGGTGGTTTCGGCGTAGCCGTAGGAGTAGGGCCCGGGAAATTCCCCGACCGGCACGAGGTGAGTAACCACGCTTCCAAATCCCGGTCCGGGAAGCCATGCGTGCAAATGGAAGGCCGGCGGCTCGATTCTGAAAACTTCCGGCCAGCGTGGTTCGAATTCGAGTGTGACTGCCTGTTCTCCCGCCGGGCAGATACTGGCCGAAATGCCCGCGAACACGGTTTGCGCTGAGCGATGAACATGCCCCGCCGCGACCAGCAACACGCGTTGGTGTCGTCTGAGGACCGCGGCAAGCGCGTCGGCGTTCCGCAGGCGCACCGCGTCCGTGTACGCAATCCCCGTGTCGAATGGAGGATGATGCAAAAATAGGAAGGCAGGCCGTGTGGTCGATGCGCCGAGCGATCCATCGAGCCAAGCAAGCGTCGGTGCATCGAGCTCGCCGTGCGGCGCGCCGGCAACGGTGGAATCGATCAAGAAAATATCGAGTCCTCCGACACGGCGCACCGTATTGAGTGCACAGTTGGACGTTCCATAGGCGGGATCGGGAAACGTTTCGCGTATAAGTACCCGGCGGTCGTGATTGCCGGGGATTGCCACGAATGGCACCTGTAGCGCACCAAGCAACTTCGTCGCATGCGCATATTCTTCCGGCAGCGCCGAATCGGCGATGTCTCCGGAAATGACAATCAGATCTGGACGCGGCGAAAGACCATTCAACGTATCTATGGTCCGCAAAAGCGCTTTGGCGGTATCGACACGACCGTAAGCCAGTTCACCGGGTCGGGTAATGTGCAGGTCGGAGATCTGGGCGATTAAAATGGGACGCGCGGCCAATATCTGTCTCCGGCATGAGCGGCACGTCATTTGTCGCATGGGAAAGTAAATATTGGTTACCGGCCGCGGTACCACGGTCGCACACAGTGAGATTTGCACGCCACCGCCTAGTCGCTGCTTTCGACACGTTGTAGTTTGACCGCGCATGTCGGCATCCACCGCGCCATCTTCAACCGCAATTCGACCCAAGCTTTCTGAACTCTTCCGTGCCTTCGTGATCATTTCCCTTTCAGGCTTCGGCGGCGCGCTTCCCTGGGCGCGTCGGATGATTGTCGAGCAACGGAACTGGATGACGGCTGAAGAATTCAACGAAGCTTTCGCGCTCTCTCAATTTCTACCCGGACCGAACGTCGTGAATTTTTCCGTCGTGTTTGGCTCGCGCTTTGGCGGTGCGCCGGGGGCGGCTGTTGCACTCGCTGGGCTGATGGGCCCGCCACTCATCATTGTCACCATTCTCGCTTTTCTCTATTCGCGTTACGGTGATGTCGAAGCGCTTGGTCGTATTCTTACCGGCATTACGGCTGCCGCCACGGGCCTGTTGATTGCGGTGGTCGCCAAAATGGCGACGCCATTGTTCAGGAAGCGGTGGGACTGGGCGCCTCTCATCGCGATCGCGGCATTTGTCGGCGTTGCCATCATGCAGTGGCCGCTGCCGCTGGTTTTCGCGGTGCTCGCCCCGATCAGCGTTGCGTGCGCATGGATGACAAGATGAATGACAACCCGCTGATTGCACTGGCAGGCTATTTTGCGCTGTTGTCGTTGTTTGCGGTTGGTGGCGCGAACGCCGCGATTCCAGAAATGCATCGTATCGCTGTCGAGGTGATGCATTGGATGAGTGATCGGCAGTTCGCCGACAGTTTCGCGATTTCGCAGGTCTCGCCGGGGCCCAACATCATCATCGTGACGTTGATCGGATATCATGTCGCTGGCCTTGCCGGCGCGGCCGTGGCGACGGCGGCGATGTGCGGGCCGACCTGTGTTCTCGCGTTTCTCGTGGCGCGCACCTGGGACCGCTTCAAGGAGGCGCGCTGGCGTATCGCCATTCAGGCCGGTCTGGTTCCCGTATCGCTGGGGTTGATTGCGGCCAGCGCTTTCGTGCTCGCGCGGAGCGCCGATCACAACATTTATGCCGCTGCGATTACTGCGATAACTGCGATCGTCGGCTTTGCGACTCGCATAAATCCCCTGTGGATTTTTGCGGTGGGTGGGGCCTTGGGCCTGTCCGGCTGGCTTTAGAGGGCTGCCAAACATCCGTGCTTCCGGCCAGGGCATCTCGTGTGCTAGGGATCAGTCGGCGGGAGCCGGCCCAAGAACCAAGAAGCAACAAGCAAGAATAACGAGCAGGGAGGAACACAATGTCCGAGGGGGCAAAGACCTCCGCGAATGGCGGTGGGTTTCGTTTCAAGGTACGCGGCCCACGCGATTTCTATGGCGGTCTCGCGCTGATTGCGCTGGCGATCCTCGCTATCTGGGCGTCCGGTGAACTGCCGGGAACACACGGCTTTGCGTTTGGGCCCGGCACGGCTCCGCGCCTGTTTGCTGGCCTGCTTGCCATTGTCGGTGCGCTTGTTGCTCTCGGTGGACTGCTTTTCGACGGGCCGCCGCTCGATAGTTATGCCATTCGCGGTCCCGCCTGGGTCATTCTGGCGATCCTTGCTTTTGCCGGCATGATCCGCGGCTTTAACCTGAGTTTTATCAGCATGCCGCCGTTGGGGCTCGTGCCTTCTACATTTGCCGCCTTCATGATCTCGATTTTCGGCTCAAGCGAAATGAAATGGGTTGAAAGCCTGATCGCCGCGGTGGTGATGACAGCGTTCTGCGTCGTGCTGTTCGTCTATTTGCTGCAACTGCCGTTTCAGCTTTGGCCCTGGTACTGAGAAGATAGACCGTCATGAGTGAACTTCTGGCCAATCTTGCGCTCGGCTTCTCGGTCGCGGCTCATCCATACAACATCGGCTTTTGCTTGCTCGGCGCGCTCGTCGGCACATTGGTCGGTGTTCTCCCCGGCATTGGCACGGTTGCCACCGTTGCCATGCTGCTGCCGATCACGTTCGGGTTGCCGCCGGTCGGCGCGCTGATCATGCTCGCAGGGATTTATTACGGCGCCCAATATGGCGGCTCGACGACATCGGTCCTAGTCAATATTCCAGGCGAGGCGACCTCGGTCGTCACGTGTCTCGATGGCCATCAGATGGCGCGACAAGGTCGCGCCGGTGCGGCGCTCTCCATCGCCGCCATTGGCTCGTTTTTCGCCGGCTGCGTGTCGACGGTTCTGGTTGCCGCGCTCGGCGTGCCGCTCACCTCGATTGCGCTTCTGTTCGGGCCCGCGGAATATTTTTCACTGATGGTGCTGGGCCTCATTTTCGCAGTGGTCCTTGCTAAGGGTTCGGTGCTTAAGGCTATCGCCATGATCCTCACCGGCCTGCTGCTGTCGATGGTCGGTTCAGACCTTGAGACGGGCGCCGGTCGCATGACCTTCGACATCGCCGAGTTGTCTGACGGCATAGGCTTCACCAACGTGGCAATGGGTGTTTTCGGGTTCGCTGAAATCATCCGCAACCTGGAAATGTCGCAGGAAAGCCGCGACATCGTGAAGGCCAAGATCAAGGGCCTAATGCCAACGCGGCAAGATCTGATCGATTCATCCGGCGCAATTGCGCGAGGGACTATCCTTGGCTCCTTGCTGGGCATTCTCCCGGGCGGTGGCGCAGTCGTCGCTTCGTTCGCCGCCTACACCTTCGAAAAGCGTATTTCGAAAACGCCGGAGCGCTTCGGTCGCGGCGCCATTGAGGGCGTTGCGGCGCCGGAAAGTGCCAACAACGCCGCGGCGCAGACATCATTCATCCCACTTCTCACGCTTGGCATTCCGCCCAATGCGGTGATGGCATTGATGGTGGGCGCGATGACCATCCACGGCATCGTCCCGGGCCCGCAGGTCATGACCAAACAGCCGGAGCTGTTCTGGGGCATGATCGCTTCGATGTGGCTCGGCAACCTGATGCTGGTCATCATCAACCTTCCGCTGGTCGGCGTGTGGGTGACCCTGCTACGGGTGCCGTACCGCCTGCTGTATCCTTCGATCATCGTGTTCTGCTGTATCGGCATCTACTCCATCAACAACTCGCCGACAGACGTGGTGATTGCCGCGATCTTCGGTCTGGTCGGTTACTGGCTGGCAAAGCACGAGTTCGAACCGGCACCCCTTGTGCTTGCCTTCGTCCTGGGTCCGCTGATGGAAGAGAACCTGCGCCGCGCCATGCTAATCGCGCGGGGCGACGCCACCGTGTTCGCCACGCGGCCGATCTCGGCTGGACTTCTCGCGGTCGCGTTGTTTCTGCTGGTGCTCGCCGCTCTTCCAATGATCCGCAAACGACGCGACGAAGTGTTCGTCGAATAGCGCAAATTCGAGGCGGCGGGCGTTTCCCGCCGCCCATTTATCAGCCCGCGCCTGCTCCGCTGACGGCCACGAGTCCGGCCGCGAGTATGATGAGCTGAACCGAGAAGGCGGTGATATTGGCGTCCCACCGTTTTGCGATGATCGGAATGGGCGCCGCGAACGGTTGATAGCCGTTTTCGTCATAGGCCGCGCCACCATAGATTGGCATGGCGATCAGCGCGGCAAAGAACGCTGCATAGACAATCGCTCCCATGAGAGCCACAAAGTAAAGCCGTTCCACTGCAAATGGGCCCGGCCACCAGATCAGCGCAAAGGCCAGCAGTCCGAAGCCCACATAGCTCAGGACCTGCCAGACGACGTGGAAACGCGCGTGTGGTGTCCAGGCGGGATTAGCCGCGTGCGTTTTGTTGAAATCGGCGACGACGGTCAGGACACCCCAACCGACAGTCACCAATGAAAAAAGAAGGCGGGCGATCAAAATGCGATCGAAGCTCATGGCGATCCCCGATAAAGGCATTTTAATACTATCAGGTTTGACCATCGGTCGACGTAAAAGAGCGCATTTCGGTGGTTGATAAAAGCGTGCTGGCGGTTGTCGTCGGGAGTAAACTTCCCCACCTTTCCGAGTTGTGGAAAGAATCGACGAGCGATGCGCCAATATCTCGACCTGATGGAACTCATCCTTAGCCGCGGTGCGGAAAAGCACGACCGCACGGGGACCGGCACCTTATCGGTCTTCGGCTATCAGATGCGCTTTGCGCTCGACGAAGGTTTTCCTCTCGTGACGACGAAGAAACTTCATCTGAAATCGATCATATACGAGCTGCTTTGGTTCCTGGCGGGCGATACCAACGTCAAATATCTGCAGGAACACGGGGTACGGATCTGGGATGAATGGGCCGATGAACGCGGCGAACTCGGTCCAGTCTACGGTCATCAGTGGCGTTCCTGGCCGGCGCAGGACGGCAAAACAATCGATCAGATCGGCAATGTGATTCAGATGATCCGGCGCAATCCGGATTCGCGTCGGCTCATTGTCACCGCCTGGAATCCGGCTGACGTCGACAGAATGGCGTTACCTCCGTGCCATTGCCTTTTTCAGTTTTACGTCGCCGACGGAAAGCTCTCGTGCCAGCTCTATCAGCGCTCCGCCGATGTTTTTCTTGGGGTGCCGTTCAACATTGCCTCCTACGCGCTGCTTACGATGATGGTGGCCCAGGTGACCGGCTACAAGCCGGGCGACTTCATCCACACGTTCGGCGATGCGCATTTGTATCTCAATCACCTCGAGCAAGCGCGGCTTCAGTTGTCGCGCGCGCCACGACACTTGCCGACGCTGCGTTTGAATCCGGCGGTGAAGGACATATTCGCGTTTCGCTATGAAGATTTCGCGATCGAGAACTACGATCCGCATCCGCACATCAAGGCTACAGTGGCCGTGTAGCTGATTGCCAAAACTCGTGCGTTTGCTGTCGCCATTTCTAAGCATCTAGCTAAGGCGATTTTAAGTGGAACCCGGCCCGAGCGTTTTCTTCGGCTCCATTGTTCATCACAAGGCGCGCAATCGTTAGTGAATTGTCAGAACAATCGTTCTAGCATTGATGCCGGATCGCCGGATCATGTCGTGTCTTTTGACAAATCTTTTCTGTGATTTCCCGAACGGGAACGTGGATCTATTTCACGAAGGTTTTCCCGTCACGCGCTCAGCCGCCCGGACATCGACATGAAAATGGTGCTGGTCGCAGCGATCGGCGACAATTTGGTCATTGGCCGCGAGGGTCAATTGCCGTGGCGACTGAGGTCTGATCTTCAGCATTTTCGAAAGCTTACTCTCAATCGCCCGCTGATCATGGGCCGCAAGACCCATGAGTCCATCGGGAAGGTGCTTGATGGGCGGACTAATATCGTACTCACGCGCGATTTAAGTCTTGTCTCGCCTGGTACAGTGCTGGCCACGAGTCTCGACGCGGCACTGAGCTTTGCGCGCAACGATGCAATCCGGCGTGGGGTCGACGAAATCATGGTCATAGGCGGCGGCGATATTTTCGCTGCGACCATGCCGATGGCCGATCGGCTGGAAATCACCCACGTGCATGTTTCTCCTGATGGGGATGCACAGTTCCCGACGATCGACCCGGAGGTCTGGCAAGAGGTAGCGCATGAGGATCGCTTTGCCGGACCGGACGACGATGCCAACTTCACTTTGGCGACATATGTAAGACGTTAACCGGCCAAAAGTCGCGGCATCGGAGCGCGTTGTAACGGACCTTGGGGTCCCCTATAACCCCTCCCAACTAAGGTCAGCCGGGTAGACAGCCGGCGCGGGAGATATCATTCAATGCCTTGGACCAATCAGGGCGGCGGAGGGCCGTGGGGCAGCGGCGGCAAGGGCCCTTGGGGCTCTGGGCCGCAATCGCCAGGACCAACTCCGCCCGATCTCGAGGAAATCCTGCGCCGCGGCCAGGACAGACTGCGGCGCGTGCTGCCGGGTGGCAACCTGGGAGGACGGGGCCTTGCTCTTATTGCGCTCGGTGTCCTCGCGCTCTGGGGATTTTCTGGTTTCTTCAGGGTTGAGCCGGATGAGTTGGGTGTCGTGCTTCGTTTCGGTAAGGAAGTGCGCGAAGTACAGCCCGGCCTGAATTATCACTTGCCATATCCGATCGAGACCGTGCTCACGCCGAAAGCGCTGCGCGTGAACAAGATCGATATCGGCATGCGGGTGGTCGACGACATCCGGCGCGGCGGAACAACGGTACGTGATGTGCCAGAAGAAAGCCTCATGCTCACCGGAGACGAGAACATCGTCGATGTCGACTTTTCCGTCCTTTGGAAAGTGAAGCCGACAGGTGTCGGCGAATTTCTCTTCAACATTCAGAATCCGGAAGGCACGGTGAAAGCTGTAGCGGAAAGTGCCATGCGCGAAGTGATCGGTCGCTCCGAGATTCAACCAATTCTGACCGGGGCCCGGCAGACTATTGAGACGGCCGTGCAGGACCTCATGCAGAAAACGCTCGATCATTACGGTGCTGGCATCATCGTGCAACAGGTGCAGTTGCAGAAAGTCGATCCGCCGGCGCAGGTCATTGACGCGTTCCGCGATGTGCAGGCCGCGCGTGCCGATCTCGAACGTGCGGTGAACGAAGCACAGACCTATGCCAACCGTGTCGTACCGGAGGCGCGCGGGCGTGTGGCTCAGATCACGCAGGCCGCAGAAGCGTACAAATCGCAGACGGTGGCCGAAGCAACCGGTCAGACATCGCGATTCCTGAAAATCTACGAGCAATACAAGAAGGCTCCGGACGTTACCCGCGAGCGCATGTATCTTGAAACCATGGAACGCGTGCTCGGCGGCACAGACAAGATCATTTTGGATTCGAGTGCTGGCGGGAGTGGCGTAGTCCCATATTTGCCGCTCAACGAGCTCTCTCGCCCGCCGCAGACGCGCGGCCAGCCGCAGACGGGAGGCCGCCAATGAGACTGAATTTTCTCGGCGGAGTCCTCGCGGTCCTGTTCGTCGCCGCGCTGATCATCGGCTACTCGTCTTTGTTCACCGTCTATCAGACACAACAAGCGCTGGTGATCCGCCTTGGCCAGCCGGTTCGCGTCGTGAATGAACCTGGCCTCAACGTCAAGGCTCCGTTCATCGACTCGGTTGTCTACATCGATAAGCGCATTCTTGATCTTGAGGCCCCATCGCAGGAAGTGATCGCCTCGGACCAGAAGCGGTTGGTGGTCGATGCGTTCGCGCGATACCGCATTCAGGAACCGCTCCGGTTCTATCAGACACTTGGCTCGATCACGGGTGCCAACTCGCAGCTCTCCATCCTCCTGAATTCGGCGCTGCGCAGGGTGCTTGGCGAGGTGACATTTACCCACGTCGTGCGCGATCAGCGCGCCGATCTCATGTCGCGCATCCGCGAACTGGTTGATCGCGAGGCCACCGCGTATGGCATTCAGGTGGTGGATGTGCGTATCCGACGCGCGGATCTTCCCGAGCAGAACAGCCAGGCTGTCTACCAGCGCATGCAGACCGAACGTCAACGCGAGGCCGCTGAGTTCCGCGCTCAGGGCGCACAGCGTGCTCAGGAAATCCGGTCACGCGCTGACCGTGAAGTCACCGTGCTTGTCGCCGAGGCAACCTCGAAATCAGAGCAGATTCGCGGTGAGGGCGACGCGATCCGGAATCAGATTTTTGCGGATGCCTTTAACCAGGATCAGGACTTCTTCGCCTTCTACCGTTCGATGCAGGCCTACGAACACGGCCTGAAGTCGACCGACACCCGAATGCTGCTCAAGCCTGACTCAAGCTTTTTCCGTTATTTCTCCGATCCTTCCGGGAAAGTACGAGACAGAGTGGCACCGTCGTCCGGCCAGGCTCCCGCCCGATAGCAAGCAGCGAGTGGCATGTCCGACTTTCTGGCCGCGCTCGGACTGGTTTTCGTCATCGAAGGGCTGATCTTTGCGGCCTTTCCCGATGCCGCGAAGCGAGCGATGACCAGCGTTCTGGAAACGCCCGACATTTCACTGCGCTTGATCGGGATCGGGTCGGCTCTCGTCGGCCTTATAGTGGTTTGGTTTGTTCGTGGATGAGGCGCAAACCGGGCTCGCGTGGTATTGTCCCAGAGTGCCCTTGAATCGCCTTCCGGTCGGGGCCACTCTCACTGAAAGCTAACTCCCAGGAGATTCAACGCCCATGGGCGCTTACTACTTCCGCTTGAGGAACCCGGTCGGCCGCACTGGCCTGGCCATTTTAACCGCCGCAACCATTGCCTGGCCGACGTTTACATCGCCAGCGGCGGCTCGCGGGCCGGAGGGGGTAGCTGATGTGGCCGAACAGGTCATAGACGCCGTGGTCAACGTCTCGACCAAGCAGTCCGTTGATCTCCGAAGCGGTGGCGCCATGCCACAATTGCCGCCGGGTTCGCCGTTCGAGGAGTTCTTTGAGGAATTCTTCAAGAATCGGCGCGGTCAGCAGGGGCAACCGGGCCAACCGGGCCAAAACGGGCAAAATGGGCAGAACAACCAAGCGCCCACGCCACGTCGCGTCAACTCGCTTGGCTCCGGCTTTATCGTCGATGCGGCGGGCCTCGTCGTCACCAACAACCACGTCATTGCTGACGCCGACGAGGTGAATGTCATTCTCAATGACGGAACCACTCTGAAGGCCGAAGTGGTCGGTCGCGATCAGAGAACCGATCTCGCGTTGCTCAGGGTCAAGCCGACCAAGCCGCTAAAGGCCGTAAAATTCGGCGACAGCGACAAATTGCGGCTCGGTGAATGGGTGATTGCCATCGGCAATCCGTTCAGCCTGGGTGGTACGGTTACTGCCGGGATCGTTTCGGCGCGCAACCGCGATATCCAGTCCGGACCGTACGACAACTACATCCAGACGGACGCCGCGATCAATCGTGGCAACTCGGGCGGTCCATTGTTCAACCTGAATGGCGAAGTGATCGGTGTAAACACTGCGATCATTTCGCCGTCCGGCGGTTCGATCGGCATCGGATTTGCCGTTCCGTCGAAAACGGCCCTCCCGGTGATCGATCAACTGCGTGAGTTCAAGGAAGTGCGCCGCGGATGGCTTGGCGTACGTATCCAACAAGTAAGTGACGAGATTGCCGAGAGCCTGAGCGTGAAACCCGCGCGCGGGGCGCTCGTCGCCGGCATCGACGAAAAGGGCCCGGCAAAGCCTGCAGGCATCGAGCCAGGCGATGTCATCGTCAAATTTGACGGCAAGGACGTGAAGGAAATGCGTGACCTGCCGCGCATTGTTGCCGACACGCCGGTCGGCAAGGATGTCGACGTGGTGGTCATTCGGAAAGGCAAAGAAGAAACCAAGTCGGTCAAGCTTGGCCGGCTGGAAGATGAGAAAAAGCAGGCGTCGGTCAGCGACAAGAAAGACGGCACGCCCGAAGAAAAGCCCGTGGTGAAAAAAGCGCTCGGGCTTGATCTCGCCAATCTCACTGATGATCTGCGCAAGAAGCACAACATCAAGGACAAGGTGAAAGGTGTCGTGATTACCGGCGTCGACCCGAATTCACCCGCTGCCGAAAAGCGCCTTGCGCCGGGGATGGTCATCGCCGAGGTTCAACAGCAGCCGGTGTCGAGTGCGGCCGACCTTCAGCAGCGCATCGAGAAGCTCAAGAAGGACGGCAAGAAAGCAGCGGTTCTGCTTGTGGTTTCGCCTGACGGCGATCCAAGCTTCGTAGCGCTCAGCCTGCAGTAGGACGTCCTCGAAATTGCTACGGCCGGTGCCGTTTTCGCCGGCCGTTTTGCTAATCGAGTACGTGATTGACCATGCCGTCGGCCAGTTTCGGCTCGAACCATGTCGATTTCGGCGGCATGATTCCCCCTGCATCGGCCACTGCCATCAGATCTTCCATCTGCGTCGGGTAGAGGGCGAACCCAACGGCCATTTCGCCGGACGACACCCGGCGCTCGAGCTCTGACAGGCCGCGCGCTCCCCCAACGAAGTCGATACGTTTGTCGGTGCGCGGATCCGTGATGCCTAGCAGCGGCTCGATCACGTTGCGCGCAAGAATCGTAATCGGAAGTCGGCCGATCGGATCTTGCGGAACCAGCTCCGGCCGAATCGTGAGCTGGTACCATCGCCCGGCGAGATACATGCCGAATTCGTGGGACGAGCGTGGACGGACGGGCTCCTCGAAGCTGGCTATCGCAAACCTTTCGCGCAACTTCGCCAGAAATTGTTCGGCGCTGTGACCGTTGAGGTCTTTCACGACACGATTGTAATCGAGGATGGTCATCTCCCGTTCCGGGAAAATCACCGACAGAAAATAACTGTGCGAACCTTCCCCGTGGCGCGCCGCAGCGACGCGCGCGGCCGCTGCCGAACGGTGGTGCCCGTCGGCGATGTAAATCGCGGGCAAGGCTTCGAAAGCCCGTGTAAGCTTTTCAATCGTTGTGGTGTCGGCGACACGCCAAAGCTGGTGACGAACACCATCATCGGCGGTGACATCGACCTCAGGCTTGGCGGCCGCCGCCTGCGCCAGAATGGCGTCGATCTCGGGCGCGTTTGGATATCCGCTCATCACTGGCCCGGTTTGCGCATTGATGGCCTCGATCTGGCGCACTCGGTCGTCTTCTTTCAACGGGGTCGTAAGTTCGTGCTTGCGGACCCGGTTGATCGCATAATCGGCAAGTGATGCAACGGCGGCGAGACCGGTCTGGGAATGGCCGCGCCAGGTGAGGCGATAGACGTAGTAACAAGGCTCGGCATCGCGCACGAGGATTCCGTCGGCGACCATGCGCCTGAGATTTTCGGCAGCCTTGGCATAGACGGTTTTGTCGTAGGGATCGGTGGCCGGATCGAGATCGATCTCCGGCTTCGAGATGTGCAAAAAGCTCCAAGGCTTGCCCTTGGCGCGTTCGCGTGCTTCCGCGCTGGTCAGTACGTCGTATGGCGGCGCCAAAACCTCGGCCGCGCGCCCCGGAGCCGGCCGTAAGGCGCGGAATGGTTTAATGAGCGTCAAGCAAATCTCCGCAACCACCGGTGAGTTCTTATTGCGCCGGTGCTATCAGGATCGCAACCAAGGCCTGATGATGACAACCAAGGTGGTGCTTATTGCAGGACCCACCGCCAGCGGCAAGTCGGCGCTGGCGCTCGAGGTCGCCGAACAACTCGGCGGCGTCATCATCAACGCCAACTCCATGCAGGTGTACGGCGATCTCCACATTATCACAGCACGTCCCACCGCGGACGATGAAAAGCGAATTCCGCACAAACTCTACGGACATGTCGACGCGTCAGAAAACTATTCCGTTGGACGCTGGTGCCGAGATGTCGAAGAAACCCTCGCCGATGTCATCGCGCAAGGGCGCGTCCCCGTGCTCGTCGGGGGTACCGGACTGTATTTCAAGGCGCTGACAACTGGCCTCGCGGCCGTCCCCTCAATTCCGGAGGCAGTTCGAGCGGACGTGCGTCGCCGATTGCAGGACGAAGGGCCGCCGGCACTTCATGCGGAGCTCGTGCGGCTCGACCCCGTGACCGCGCAACGCATAACCATCAACGACCGCTCGCGCATCTCACGCGCTCTTGAGGTCGTGCTGGCGACTGGTCGGCCACTGTCGGATTGGCACCGTGAAGGCCTGCCGCCATTGCTGGATTCCGCGCGTGCCGCGAAAGCCTTCATCACGTGCGAACGCAAGGAACTTGTGCGTCGCATCGAGAAGCGATTTGCAACGATGATTCAGGCTGGCGCGCTGGACGAGGTGAGAAGGCTTGCCGCGCGCGGCCTCGATCCGACGCTGCCTGCGATGAAAGCGCACGGCGTGCCATGGCTGATACGGCATCTTGCAGGCGAACTATCCCTCGAAGAAGCGGCCGCGGGGGCTGTGATGGATACCCGGCGCTATGCGAAACGCCAGCTCACGTGGTTTCGCAATCAGATCAACGATTGGCCCTGGCAGACCCCGAAAATTGCAATTTCTTCACTAAAGAGCCAGTTTTCCGCGTCCTGATAGGGCGAATTCCGCTTGACCGAGCACCGGCAAGCCCCTATAAACCCGCGCAATGAAAGTTCAGGCGATGGCGATGTTGCGCAATATTATTACTGTAGTAAAGGTTCGGGCGCTGATGCGGTTCTAAACAAGGACCGCAGGAAGCGTCCGGACATGGCCCGTTTCGGGCCTTTTTTATTTCTTCGGAGTAAGACGACGACGACCATGAAAGGAAACGGCATGACACGGGAAATGACCGGCGCCGAGATGGTGATCCAGGCGCTCGCCGACCAGAACGTCGAGCATGTGTTCGGCTATCCGGGTGGCGCGGTGCTGCCGATTTACGATGCGATTTTTTCACAGAACCAGGTGCGCCACATTCTGGTCAGGCACGAGCAGGGTGCCGTGCACGCTGCGGAGGGCTATGCACGGTCGACCGGCAAAGTCGGGTGCGTGCTGGTTACGTCCGGCCCCGGGGCCACCAATGCGGTCACCGGGCTGACCGACGCGCTTTGCGACTCCATTCCGATCGTCTGCATCACCGGACAAGTGCCGACGCATCTGATCGGCAACGACGCTTTTCAGGAATGCGACACGGTCGGCATCACCCGCCCGTGCACGAAGTACAACTACCTGGTCAAACGTATCGAGGATCTACCCCGCGTTCTACACGAGGCTTTTCACATTGCCTCGAGCGGTCGGCCGGGTCCGGTCGTCGTCGACGTGCCGAAAGACATTCAGTTTGCGAAGGGCGTCTATTCGAAACCGAAGGATTTCCCGCACACTGGCTACAAGCCCAAGCTCAAGGGCGACATGGACAAGATCAAGCAGGCGATCGACCTTATGGCGCACGCCAAGCGTCCGCTGTTCTACACGGGCGGCGGCGTCATCAATTCCGGCAAGGCCGCGTGCGACCTCCTGCGCGAGTTCGTCAAGCTAACCGGCTATCCGATCACGTCCACGTTGATGGGTCTCGGCGCGTTCCCGGCGGCTGACCCGAAGTGGATCGGCATGCTCGGCATGCACGGAACGCTGGAAGCCAACATGGCAATGCACGATTGCGACGTAATGATTTGTGTCGGCGCGCGCTTTGACGACCGCATCACCGGCCGGCTTGATGCATTCTCACCCGGTTCGAAGAAGATTCATATCGACATCGATCCGTCGTCGATCAACAAGAACGTCAAGGCGGACGTACCGATCGTGGGCGATTGCGCGCATGTGCTTGAGGACATGGTACGATTGTGGCGTACCAGCGCGATCCACCCTGACAAGAAATCATTGCAGACGTGGTGGGCGCAAATCGACAAATGGCGCGCGCGCAAGTCGCTGGCGTATCGTTCATCAAGCGACGTGATCAAACCGCAATACGCCATCCAGCGTCTTTACGAGCTCACCAAGGACAGGGACGCCTACATCACGACCGAAGTCGGTCAGCACCAGATGTGGGCGGCGCAGTTCTACGGTTTTCAGGAGCCAAATCGCTGGATGACCTCAGGCGGGCTCGGCACGATGGGCTATGGCCTGCCGGCTTCGGTTGGTGTCCAGCTTGCGCATCCGAAATCACTGGTGATCGACATCGCGGGTGAAGCCTCGGTGCTGATGACGATGCAGGAGCTATCAACTGCGGTGCAGTACCGGCTACCGATCAAGATCTTTATTCTGAACAACAACTACATGGGCATGGTGCGGCAATGGCAGGAGTTGCTGCACGGCGGGCGCTATGCGGAGAGCTACAGTGAGGCCTTGCCCGATTTCGTCAAACTTGCCGAGGCCTACCACGCGCATGGTATCCGTTGCGAGAAGCCGGCCGATCTCGATCGCGCGATCAAGGAGATGATCGACGTCGACAAGCCCGTGCTTTTCGATTGCGTGGTCGACCCCAAGGAAAACTGCTTCCCGATGATTCCGTCGGGACGCGCGCACAATGAAATGTTGCTCGGTGACGCCGGCGTCAACGTTGAAGAAGCCATCACCGAGGAAGGCAAGGTGATGGTGTGATGAACGCTCCCACGACAAGCCATTATCCTGCGGCGCCGACCGCACAGAAGTCGGAAACCCACACGTTGTCGGTGCTGGTCGACAACGAGCCGGGCGTGCTGGCGCGAGTTATCGGCCTGTTTTCCGGCCGCGGATACAACATCGAGTCCCTGACGGTTTCGGAAACCGAACACCGGCAGCACCTGTCGCTGATCACGATCGTCACCACGGGGACGCCGATGGTGATCGAGCAGATCAAGAACCAACTCGACCGGCTTGTGCCCGTGCATCACGTGGTCGACATGACGACGGTCGGCAATGCGATCGAACGCGAGCTCGCAATGGTCAAGGTCAAGGGCAAGGGCGAGAACCGCGTCGAGGCCCTGCGGCTTGCGGATGCCTTCCGCGCTCGCGTGATCGACGCGACGACGGAGAGCTTTGTTTTCGAAATCACCGGCGCGAGCGAAAAGATCGAGCAGTTCATCAGCCTGATGTTGCCGCTCGGCCTCGTTGAAGTCGCGCGCACCGGCATTGCCGCCATCATGCGTGGTCCCGAGGGGATGTAGGCGATGGGCCTGACTATGCTGGCGATCCCATTGATCCTTCTCGGCATATTCATAAAGCCCTACACGGTGGATAATTCGCGCTGCGTCAGCGTCAGCTTCGCCAGTGCACGGCCTTATTGCTTCGAGCAAGGGTCCAATCTGCCGGAGGTGATCAAATACGGATGTCTGCTTGCCGGTTTTGCGCTGATCTACGCCGGCAGGATGCAAATCAAGCGGCAACGGGACCAGCAGTAACGGAAACGACCGAAGGGGCTTGCCCGGACTGCCGGAGCGACCTAGAAGCACCGCGACGGGCAATCTCCGAAATTCCAATCGATAGCCGAACGAGGACCAAGAGGACCAAGTACCATGCGTGTCTACTACGATCGCGACGCCGACCTGAACCTGATCAAAGGCAAGAAGGTCGCCATCATCGGCTATGGAAGCCAGGGCCACGCGCACGCGCTCAATCTGCGTGATAGCGGCGTAAAAGAAGTTGCAGTGGCGCTGCGTAAGAGCTCGGCCGGCGTGAAGAAAGCCGAAGCCGAAAAATTCAAGGTCATGGAGGTTGCCGAGGCGGCAAAATGGGCGGACGTGATGATGATGCTGACGCCCGACGAGCTGCAGGGCGACATTTATCGCGATCACCTTGCTAAAAATATGAAAGACGGTGCGGCGCTGATGTTCGCGCACGGCCTTAACGTGCATTTCAATCTGATCGAACCGCGCGCCGATCTCGACGTGCTGATGATAGCGCCCAAGGGGCCTGGCCACACGGTGCGCTCGGAATATCAGCGTGGTGCGGGCGTGCCTTGCCTGGTTGCGATCCATAAGGACGCTTCGGGTAATGCGCACGACCTTGGCCTTTCCTATGCCTCGGCGATCGGCGGCGGCCGCGCAGGAATTATCGAAACGACCTTCAAGGAAGAATGCGAGACCGATTTGTTCGGCGAACAGACGGTGCTGTGTGGTGGGCTCGTCGAGCTGATGAAGGCCGGTTACGAGACCCTCGTAGAGGCGGGTTATGCGCCGGAGATGGCGTATTTCGAGTGCGTGCACGAGGTGAAGCTGATCGTCGACCTCATCTATGAGGGCGGCATTGCCAACATGAACTATTCGGTGTCGAACACCGCGGAGTACGGTGAATACGTTTCCGGTCCGCGCGTGATTACGCCCGAGGTCAAGGCCGAAATGAAGCGCGTGCTCGGCGATATTCAGTCCGGCCGCTTTACCAGAGACTGGATGCTGGAGAACAAAGTCAATCAGACTTCGTTCAAGGCCACGCGCGCCAAGCTTGCCGAGCACCCGATCGAGCAGGTTGGCGCCAAGCTGCGCGACATGATGCCCTGGATCAAGCAGCGCGCCCTGGTGGACAAGAGCAAGAACTAGCTCGTCGTTAGATGGTCGGGTTTGTCCCGGCCATCTCACTGTTTCTTCCCAACGCGTTCCCACAGCCATCGGGCCGCGCTATCTGGCGTGTCGCCTCCATTCGACGCACGTGCATTTGCCTCGCGCATTGCCGGGACGTCGATTGAGTCGACAAGAGGCTTCAACGCGGCCAACAATTTTTCATCTCCGACTCGTTTCGGCGAGATCAATAGAATTGCGTCGTAAGACGGAATCGCGTGTTTGGTGTCGACGAGCGCACTGAGGCCATAAGTCGAGATCTGACCGTCGCTCGTATAGGCCGCGATCACATCGACTTCGCCTTCGGAGACGGCTCTGTACATGAATTCCGGTTGCATTTGCCGCTGCGTCCGAAAATTCAATCCATAGGCGGACCGCAGCAAGGCCCACTCAGGCCGCGCAAAAATTTCATAGTCCCCTGCGACGCTGAGCCCGCTTGCGTGGGTCGCCAGATCGGCAATCGAGCGAACCTTAAGGGTGTCAGCTTTCTGCTTGGTTATTGCCAAGGTATAGGCATTTTCGAATCCGAGTGGTCCGATCATCTCGATATGTTGCGTTGCGAGCCATCGCGAGAGCTCGCCGAGCATTGTCTCGCGGTTTGGCACGTCCTTGCGCTGCATACGATTGGCCCAAAGAGTGCCGGAATAGTCGACGGCGATGTCGACTTCGCCAGAAGCCAGCGCATCGAACAGCACGTTTGAGCCCAATCCCGGTCTGCGTTCAGCCGAGAGTCCGGCGGCCTCGAGGCGCTGCTTGATCAAAGCTGCAAGGACATATTGTTCGGTGAAAGTCTTTGCGCCGATGACATATTCGCCCTTCGACCGAGCCAAACCAGGGATCAACGCGGCCAGCGTAAGGACGACGAGACCAAGTCCTCCCAGCAGCGAGCGCGGGCTGCTCCGGCGTGTTACGCCATTTTGCACCAGCGCGAGCAGCTGATCGACCGCGAGTGCCAGCACTGCCGCAGCGATGCACCCGAAAATGACAAAAACCCAATTCTGCGTCTGCAAACCGGTGAAAATGTAATTGCCAAGGCTCGTCTGCCCGATTGGCGTTGCCAAGGTCGCCGTGCCTATGACCCAGACGGCGGCAGTGCGAATTCCCGCCATGATGACGGGCAGAGCCAATGGCAGTTCGATGTCGCGAAGCAGCTGCCACGGTCGCATACCGACAACTCGCGCAGCCTCGCTTAGGCGCGCGTCGACGCCATTTAGGCCGGTCACCGTGTTGCGCAGGACCGGGAGCATCGAATACAGCGCAAGCGCCAGCACCGCCGGAAGAAATCCGAGAGCCGAGAAGCCTTTGCCAAATGCGCGTTCGGACAAAGCGGCGATCGCCAGCAGCAAGGGGTAGAACAACGCGAGAAGTGCAAGCCCTGGAATAGTTTGCACCACGCTTGCCGCCCCAAGCAGAACTGCCCGGAGAATAGGCCTGTGCCTCGATGCGATCGCGATGGGTAGGCTGATGCCGAGCCCAATGGCGAGTGCGGTGAGGCTCACCAGCACATGGCTGCCGAGATAGTCCGGTAACCGCGACCATGCGTCGGCGAGGCGGGCATCAAGGGTCATTGGCGCAATGATGGCACGCATGGCTATGACGCGGAACTGGGTAATTTCCGAAGAGCCCGATGCATCTCATTGGTTAACATCAGAAAAATCGTGCTGGCGGTGACCCAACACCTTGCAATGACCGTTTGATTACAGTCTTATGACGGCGGGCCGTGCGCTGGGAAATCGAGAGGATCGCAGCCGGGCAGGGCCGTCCTGGTCATGTTGTCCGTTGCGTCCGCACTACTCAGCCGCTTTGCGCCTGCCGAGTCGATCTCGCGCCGCGATGCTCTGGCGCTCGTCATCATTACACTCCTGCATCTCAGCGCGCTGGTCGTGATGACCGCGACCGAGCTTGATCTGGCGACCAAGGCGACATTCCTCGTCACCTGGGCGCTGTTGAATTTTTTCTGGCTGGCTGTCCTGCGGAGGCCTTCGATCTCCGCCTTGCTCTCGCTCGGGATGGTCGTCGCACTGATCCTGCTGTCGCAGTTCAAGTACGACAAGTTGATGATGACCGTGAACTTCGTCGATCTGATGATCATCGACCCCGATACGTCGGCCTTTCTCTTTACGATCATGCCCCGCCTGCGCGGGCCGGTCATCGTGGGTGCGCTGGTGGCGATTCCGCTGCTGGCCGTTCTTTGGCGCATTGATCCCTTCCGCATCCGTGTGCGCACGAGTGCGCTTGGCGGCACCTTGTGCATGGGAGCGCTGGTCATCCTGTCGACGGCCTATCCGGCCGATCTTTACGGTGAATTTTTCAACCGGGATTATGTATCGAAGTTCGCGCGCTCCGGGGTCGACGCGGTCTACGAGTTCGCTACGCATGGGCTCCTGGAGTCGGACGCCATCGTCGCTGATCGGTTGAAGGTGCCGGCCGCGGGTTGTAATCCCGCCGGAAAACTTCCGCACATCATTCTGCTCCACGACGAGTTGAGCTTCGACATAACCGCCGCGCCTGGGATGATCGTTCCGCCAGGCTATCAGCGCCATTTCCAATCGTTCGACGGCGTCCCGCGTAAGCTTGTCGTCGAGGGCGCCGGGGGTCCTAGCTGGTTTACCGAGTACAACGTGCTGACTGGTTTATCGGCGCGGTCCTATGGCCGGTTCGCCACGTCTGTGACGCGCATTGCCTCGGGCCACGTCGCACGCGGCTTGCCGAACGCACTGGGTCGATGTGGTTACAAGACCTTCAGCCTGTATCCGTTCTACGGAGCGTTTCTTGGCTCACGCGGCTTTCAGACAACCGCCGGTATCGAGCGCTACCTCGATATGAAAGATTTGGGCACGCGCGGGCTCGAGCGTGACAGCTTTTATTTCGACCAGGCGACCAACATCATTGCGCGCGAACATCGCAATGGTCCTTTGTTTCTGTTCGTTTACACGGCGGCGAACCATTTCCCGTGGGACTTCACCTATCGCCCGGAAATCACGCCGAACTGGCGTCCTCTTGGCAATGCTCCGAATATCGACGAATACATAAGGCGGCAGACGTTGAGTGCGCAGGATTATTCCGCGCTGCTTGCCCGGCTCAAGCATGACTTCCCGACCGATTCGTTCCTGATCATTCGCTTTGGTGATCATCAGCCGGAATTTGCCTATCGCATCATCGATCCGTCGCTCGGCGAGCCGGCCATCGCGCGGCAGCTTGAAACCTTCGATCCGCGCTACTACACGAGCTACTACGCGATCGACGCGGTGAACTATCAGGCCTGTCGATTTATCGTCGGCGCTCAAGACCCTCGATGCGCCTTATTTGCCATTGCTGGTGCAGGAGGCGGCGGGGGTGCCGCTGGATCCTTCGTTTGCCGAACAGAAGAACATTCTGAAGCGTTGTCACGGGCTGTTCTACCGATGTGCCGGCGGAGCCGAAGCGCGACGGTTCAATCGTCTGCTGATCGATGCGGGGCTGATCAAGGGGCTCTGACAGGCGGGCTTTGCAAGCTCCCGCTGTCCGGATAGTTTGCCAGCCAAGAAAATGCGGGAGAGGAAACATGGCGGAAAGCGCCGCCGTGGCTGCGTCCAATATTCACAATTCGCGCACATCAGACGCGGCAGTCGCACTCGATGACGTCGTAGTCGCATTTCGTCTGGCGGACGGCGGCATCTACACGGCTGTCGAACACGCGACGCTTCATGTTGCTGATGGCGAATTCGTCGCGATCGTCGGGCCCACTGGGTGTGGCAAGTCGACGTTACTCAACGTCACTGCCGGTCTGCTTGCGCCGGCCGCTGGTGCCGTCAATATTTTCGGCCGTTCGCTTTCGACGTTGAATCGTCAGGCCGGTTATTTGTTTCAAGCGGATGCACTCTTTCCCTGGAAGACGGCAGTCGAGAACGTTGCAATTGGCCTTGAGACATCCGGTACACCTGCGGCCGACGCTCGTGCACGCGCGAAGGAATGGCTAGCGCGCGTTGGGCTCGCGGCATTCGCGGACCGCTATCCGCACATGCTGTCCGGCGGTCAGCGCAAGCGCGTCGGCTTGGCCCAGGTGCTGATCCGAGATCCCAAAATCCTGCTTATGGACGAACCTTTCGGGCCGCTCGACGCGCAGACGCGGCAGATCATGGGCAACCTGCTGCTCGATCTTTGGACCGCCGATCGCAAGGCGGTTCTTTTCGTGACCCACGACCTGGAAGAAGCAATCGCGCTCTCCGATCGGGTGGTCATCATGTCGGCAGGGCCAGCAGCGCGCATTATCGGTGACTGGCGCGTTCCCCTCGCACGACCGCGCGATACCTCGGAGGTCAGACTTGACCCTGTGTTCCATGCGCTCCATCGCGAAATCTGGCACAAGCTGAAAGCCGAGGTTCTGAAGGGCTATGCCCAAAGCGAGAGAGCCTGATGCAGGCGGAATTTTATTGAGTTAGCTTTGTTCGTCCTGACGCTGCCCGACAACATCAATGGGAGAATTGCAATGCCGGGATTACGTTACATGCTCGCCGTCGCAAGCGGCGCTATGCTGCTGGCCGGAAACGCCTTTGCGGCCGATCCGTTCACGCTGAGTTCTTCGTCCTTCAAGGACGGAACTCTGCTGCCTAAGAAAATGGCTGGCGACAACAAGACCAATCCGAACTGCGTTGGTGAAAACGTGTCACCGGCCTTGGAATGGAAGAACCCGCCTGCCGGCACCGTTAGTTACGCGCTCATCATGACGGACCCCGAAGGCCGCGGTGGCCTCGGCGTCGACCATTGGCATGCGTATGGCATTCCCGCGTCGGTCACGGCTTTTGCAGAGGGTGAAACCAGCAAACCGTCCGATAAATACGTCGGCGGCAAGGGGACCGCTGGCAAGGACTTCTATATGGGTCCGTGCACACCACCGGGTGCGCCCCACCACTATACATTTATCATCGTGGCGACCGATCTCGATCCGAAAGCGCTCCCGCCGGGTCTGACCAGATTGGAGCTGCTGGAAAAGCTCAACGGTCATGCCAAGGGTGCCGCAGGCATGGTTGGCCTGTTCCGCAATCCTTACTGACCTTTCGCCAGGCGCGTGCAACGAGGAGGACTTTGATCGCAATGTCGCGCATCAATCTCCTCCTGTTGCAGGTGCTGGTGGCCGTGGTGAGTGTCGGGCTCTGGTACGTACTCACCACCTATCCCATTTTCGGCAGAATGCTGCTGCCGCCTTTCTTTTTTTCCAATCCGGTTGATGTCGCAAAACAAATTGTCGCCTGGTTCGCCAGCGGTGTTATCTGGAAACATCTTTGGGTCACTCTGATCGAATCGATCCTGGCATTCGTGATCGGCTCGATCGGTGGCGTGCTGGTCGGCTTCTGGTTTGCACGCCAGCCGCGGACGGCGGCGGTCTTCGATCCCTATGTGAAAGCGATAAATGCACTTCCGCGTGTGGTCCTAGCGCCCATCTTCGCGCTTTGGCTCGGCCTCGGTATCTGGTCGAAGGTGGCGCTGGGCGTCACGCTCGTTTTTTTCATTGTCTTCTTCAACGTCTACCAAGGCGTCAAGGAAGTCAGCCCGACGGTGCTGGCGAACGCGCGAATGCTTGGAATGAGCGAGCGGCAATTAATGCGGCACGTCTACTGGCCGTCGGCATTGTCCTGGATGTTCTCGTCGCTGCACACCGCGGTGGGCTTTGCCGTCGTGGGCGCGGTGGTGGGCGAATATCTGGGAGCGGCGGCTGGCCTCGGCTATCTGATCCAACAAGCGGAGGGTGTGTTCGATGTTGCTGGCGTATTCGCCGGCATGTTCGTGCTGGCCACTTTCGTGATCGTGATTGACACGATCGTCAGCCTGATTGAGAAGCGGCTTTTGATTTGGCGGCCCGTTGTCGGCGACGCACGGCCCTAGTCAGGTTAGGTAGGCTAGCCTATCTTGCGCTTCAAACGACCGGCAATGCCGCAGTTCCTAAGGGAGGAATTTATGTCCGTGAAACTCATCCGGCGGTTTAGCGTTTCGCTCGCCGCGCTTGTCCTTTCGTCGGGCCTTGCGCTCGCTCAGTCAAAAGTGACGCTTGCCGTCGGCGGCGGATCTTGCCTGTGCTACCTGCCCACCATGTTAGCCCAGGCGCTCGGCGAGTACGAGAAGGCCGGCGTCAATGTAGAGATCGTCGACTTCAAGGGCGGTTCCGAATCGCTCAAGGCAGTTATTGGCGGCAGCGCCGATGTCGTCTCCGGTTATTTCGATCATTGCGTCAATCTCGCCGCCAAGGGCCAGCATTTGCAATCGTTCGTGGTCTACGACCGCTACCCCGGCTTCGCGCTTGTGGTGTCTCCCAAGCATTCTACGGAAATCAACTCGATCAAGGATCTCGCCAACAAAAAGATCGGTGTCAGCGCTCCCGGATCGTCGACTGACTTTTTCCTCAAATACATGCTGAGCAAGAATGGCGTCGATCCGAACTCCGTTGGCGTCATCGGCGTGGGACTTGGCGCCACCGCAGTCGTCGCCATGGAACAGGGTACGGTCGATGCGGCAATCATGCTCGACCCGGCTGTCACCATCCTCCAAGGCCAGGACAAGCAGCTCAAAATTCTCAGCGATACGCGCAGCCAGAAGGACACGCTGTCCGTGTTCGGTGGTGAGTATCCAGGCGGCGCGCTCTACACGAGGGCGGATTGGATCGCCACGCACGAAAAGGAAGTGCAGGCGCTGACGAACGCCATCATCGCCACGCTGAAATGGATTCATACGCACACGCCTGAGGAGGTCGCCGACAAAATGCCCGAAAATCTCGTCGGCAAGGATAAGGCGCTTTACGTCGCAGCTCTCAGGAATACGCTGCCGATGTATTCGGAGACCGGCCGGATGGACCCCAAGGGCGCGGCGGCGGTGCTCGCGGTATTCAGTCAGTCATCGCCGGACGTCGCGAAGGCAAACATCGATCTGTCAAAGACTTACACAAACAAGTTCGTCGATGCGGCGAACAAGACGACTGGGATGAAGTAGGTGATCATTGGCGGCTGGACTAGACCTGCATATTCGGGTGATGGCCGGGCTAGTCCCGGCCATCCACGTCTTGAGTTGCCGAACGCAGACTGCTGTCCGTGATGAACATCCTTTCGATCCAGTCGCACGTGGCCTATGGCCACGTTGGTAATGACGCTGCCACATTCCCGCTGCAGCGAATGGGTGTGGAGGTCTGGCCTGTTCATACCGTGCAATTCTCCAACCACACCGGTTACGGGAGCTGGAAGGGCCAAATCTTCGATGCGGGCATGATCGGGGAAGTTGTCGCGGGCATTGAACAACGCGGCGTCCTTGGCGAGTGCGATGGCATTCTCTCCGGCTACATGGGTTCCGCCGAAATCGGCATGGCTATTCTTGAAGCGGTCGCGACCGTCAGACGCGCCAACCCGGGTGCAAAATATTGCTGCGACCCCGTGATCGGCGATGTTGGCCGCGGCATTTTTGTACGCCAGGGCATTCCGGAATTCATGAGAGACAAAGCAGTGCGGGCCGCGGATATCGTCACGCCCAACCAGTTCGAGCTGGATTACCTCAGTGGGCGCGCCACCCGGACACTGCGCCAGACGCGCGACGCGGTTAAGGCGGTGCATGATCTCGGACCCAACGCAATTCTGGTGACATCTTTGCTGACGGACGAGACGCCTGAGGATGCCATCGACCTCCTCGCGTCAGATGGCAGCGGATGTTTCGTTGTGCGCACACCGAAACTGCCGCTGGTGGTGAATGGCGCAGGTGACGCCATCGCTGCCTTGTTTTTTGCCCACTATCTGCGAGAGCCGAATTTGGGTGAGGCGCTTTCGTCTGCCGTTTCGGCCATATTCGGTGTGCTTGCAAAGACCGTGGAAAAAGGTGCGCGGGAAATTCAGCTGGTGAGCGCGCAAGACGAAATCGTGAAGCCAAGTCGCATGTTCAAGGCCGAAGCGCTGGTGTGATGATGCAGACGCCGCCGGTCTTTCATATCGATAGGCTTGATCTTTCTTTCGCGCCGAAGCCATGGGCTTTTGCGGACGAACGGCGGGCGGAAATAGACGCTTATTTCAAAGTGCTCAAGCGGGAGAAACCGGATGTCTGGAACGGCCGCGTTCTGCTGATGTACGATCGCGCCATCGAGAACGGCGTCCTTCGCGGCCAATACCTGGAAACGGACTATGCGAGTTTTTCCGCCTGGTGCCATTGGGACAGGCCGGCCGCGGGCGTAGGGGATTGTTTCAGCGCAGCGGCAATTATGTCGGCTGACGGCGCGTTTCTGCTCGGCGTGATGGCTTCGCACACGTTCAACGGAGGGAGAATTTATTTTCCCTGCGGAACGCCCGACCCCGGCATCATTGTCGACGGCAAAGTCGATCTCGGCTTGAGCTTGCGCCGCGAACTGAAGGAAGAGACCGGCCTCGACATGACCGCCTTTGACGTCGAACCCGGCTGGATCATGTCCGTCGACGGTGCCTTGATCGCACAGATCAAGCTCTTGCGGTCCAATGAGTCAGCTAACGCGCTGCGTGAACGAATTCTGGCGTATCTCGCAAGCGAGAAAAGGCCAGAATTGGCGGATATTCGTATCGTGCGCGGTCCCGCCGATTTCGATCCTGCCATGCCGGGCTATGCGATCAGGTTCCTGACATCATGGTTCGGCCGCGCGTAGTTCACGCCTACCAGATCAACGGGATCAGCCTGAAGCGGGTGGTGCGGCAATAGTCCGCGTAGCCGGGCAGGTTCTGTTTGAGGAAACGCTCTTCGTCGAGCAACCGCCAAGCCAGCACAGGTATCAGGGCGAGGGCAACGAGCAGGGTCCAATAGGACGCCAATGCGAGTGGAGTGGCGAGCAGCAACAGCAGCGCGCCCGAGTACAGCGGATGCCTCACGATTGCATAGAGGCCGGTCGAGACGACCGGTTGATCCGCTTCGATCCTGATCGTTGAGGCAGCATAGCTATTCTGCTTGAGCACAACGAAAAAGATCGCAAAGCTCAACGCCAGCACAGCGTTGGCGGCAAGCACGAGCCATGGCGGCACCGACGACCAGTGGAGGCGGTAGTCGAGACCGGGCAGGACGATCAACAAAATGAAACCCGCCAGCGTAATCGCCATGATGATTTTTTGCGTGGGCCGCTGCTCGGCGCCGGGACCAACCTTCATGCGGCGTTCAACCAGCTTGGGGTCGTGTTTGAGAAAATAGACGCTGATTATGGTTGTCGCTCCGGAGAATACAAAGGCGTAGAGCCAGCCTGGCCAGAAACGAAGCGTGCCAGCCGGTATGAACAGCATGGCCATGAACGCCACGAGGGATACCGCTGACCTTACCCAGGCTTGTTGATTGAGAGTGCTCATTCTGCCGGTTCCATGGAGTCTATGGGCGCAAATTGGCAGCAGACTGTGGCGGTTGCGGGCGCTTGATTTGGACTGGCGCTTTCCGCTAAAAGCAGGCCGGTTAACTCGGGCTTTACCAAGACCCGTCAAGTTAACCGACGAGATGAGGGAACATTCCATGTCGACGCGCAGGAATATTCGCGCGATCGGGCGGACGGCGGGATACGCCGGCTCCGCGGAATCCCTCATTCTGGTCACGCTCCTTCTCCTTATCCGCCCCTGAGGGCCGGCTGGGCATATGTGCCTGGGCACTCGGGGGGATCTGACGGAGAACCCATAGAGCGCCCACAGCGGCGCATTTGACGAGAAGGATCAATTCCATGACTACCCAGACAAAGTCCGAGAAGGACCGCGTCGTCATATTCGACACCACCTTGCGCGACGGTGAGCAATGTCCCGGCGCAACCATGACGCATGAGGAAAAGCTAGAAGTCGCCGAGCTCCTCGATGACATGGGCGTGGACATCATCGAGGCCGGATTTCCGATCGCCTCCGACGGCGATTTCGCCGCCGTGCAGGAGATCGCGCAGCGCTCGAAGAAAGCGGTGATCTGTGGCCTTTCACGCGCAGCCTTCAAGGATATCGATCGTTGCGCGGAGGCGATCAAGCCGGCGAAACGCAAGCGCATCCACACGTTCATCTCAACCTCGCCCGTGCACATGAAATACAAGCTCCAGAAGGAACCGCACGAGGTCTACGAGATGGTGGTTGCCCAGGTCACACGTGCTCGCGGGCATACGGACGACGTCGAATGGTCTGCGGAAGATGCAACCCGTACTGAGCACGACTTTCTCTGCCGCTGCGTTGAGGCGGCGATCAACGCTGGAGCTACGACGATCAATATTCCCGACACCGTCGGCTATACGGTGCCTGAGGAATATTTCGCCCTCATTGAGATGTTGCGCACGCGCGTACCCAACGCCGACAAGGCGCGTTTCTCGACCCACTGTCACAATGATCTCGGCATGGCCGTTGCCAATTCCCTCGAAGGTGTAAAGGCCGGCGCGCGCCAGATCGAATGCACCATCAATGGCATCGGCGAGCGAGCCGGCAATGCTGCGCTCGAGGAAGTGGTCATGGCTATGAAGGTGCGCAACGACGCGTTGCCGTTTCACTGCGGCATCGACGCAACCCTACTGACGCGCGCGTCGAAGCTCGTCGCGGCAGCGACGTCGTTCCCGGTGCAATACAACAAGGCGATCGTCGGACGTAATGCATTTGCGCACGAGAGCGGCATCCACCAGGACGGCATGCTCAAGAATGCACAGACGTACGAAATCATGACGCCTGAATCAGTTGGCGTGAAGCAGACCTCCCTCGTGATGGGAAAGCATTCGGGACGTCACGCCTTCGTCCACAAGCTGGAGGAACTAGGTTACGAACTCGCGAGCAATCAGCTCGAGGATGCTTTCGTCCGCTTCAAAGCGTTGGCTGACCGCAAGAAGCAAATCTACGATGAAGACATCGAAGCGCTGGTCGACGAGGAAATCGCGCACGCTCACGATCGGATCAAGGTGCTGTCGTTGACGGTGATCGCCGGCACGATGGGTCCGCAGACTGCGACCCTGACACTCGACATCGATGGTGAGCACGTCACCACGCAGTCGACCGGCAACGGTCCGGTGGACGCTATTTTCAGAGCGATTCGTGCGCTCGTGCCGCATGAGGCGACGCTGGAGCTCTATCAGGTACATGCCGTCACGGGCGGCACGGACGCCCAGGCGGAAGTATCGGTCAGGCTTTCCGAAAGTGGTCGCTCTTTTACTGCGAAGGGCGCCGACCCTGACACTCTAGTGGCATCGGCAAAAGCCTATCTGGGTGCCCTCAACAAGCTCACGAGCAAGCGGAACAAGGGACCCTCAGTCGAACGGCGGATACATTCGACCGACGCCGGCTGAGCTATGCATTAACGATGAATATCGCGTCCAAAACGGGCGCGATATTCATGAACACGGTATTTGGTTCCATTTAGAAACCATAAAATCACATTTTGTCCGCATTTCGTTCGCTTTCGGGGCAAAATTGGCGGGTACGTGGCCACCCACAACCCACTCACACTGTTGGGGACTCAACGTAATGAAAAAGCTTCTATGCGCGGGCGTGTTCGCGCTCGCGACGATCGGCTTGTTGCCAGGTGGTGCCTCGCAGGCGCGTGCCATGGAAATCGCCGGATCCAATGGCGCACAGGCCTCGATCAATATCTCGCGTATCAAGAGCGTGCTCAAACTCACTCCGGCGCAGGAGCCGTATTGGCACCCTGTCGAGGCAGCGTTGCGTGAACTCGCGCGCAGGCAAAATGCGTCATCCGAATCGGCCGGTTTCGTGCGCCGCCTCAGCAACCGTGTCGTAACGGTTGTACTCAACAGCTCTGCAGTTCAGCGGCTTGCAGTCGCCGCACGTCCTTTGATCGGCACGCTCGATGCCGAGCAAATGCGTGCCGCACAAGGTCTCGCCCAGGAAATGGGCCTGGGCCCAGTGGTCGCGGCACTGCGATAAATCGCGCGGCGTCGCTTCGCCGCAGTCTTCCCAGACTTGATGCTCGGCGTGCGCAGCGTTTGACGCTTGCGCGCGCTAAGTATTGGCAATAGGTCTAAACAGTCTTGGCAAGAGGTCTACTTGCCGGGAACCCGGTTTGGTGTCACCCTAATCGGCATAAAAACACGGCAAAAGCCGGTTTCGACCGACGAATTGGAGGAATACGCCTATGCGCAAGTGGCTTCTTGCGGCGGCTGCGGCCGCCATTTTCATAGCTCCTGTCGCCGCAACGGCTCAGGCGCCGATCGTGCTCAAGTTCAGTCACGTGGTTGCGCCGAATACGCCGAAGGGCAAGGGCGCCGACAAGTTCAAGGAACTTGCCGAGAAGTACACCAACGGCAAAGTCAAAGTTGAAGTGTACGCCAACTCGACGCTCTACAAGGACAAGGAAGAGTTGGAAGCCTTGCAGCTTGGCGCAGTGCAAATGCTCGCGCCGTCAAACTCGAAATTCGGCCCAATCGGGGTCAAGGACTTCGAGGTGTTCGACCTGCCGTATCTGCTGCCCAACAAGGCGGCTCTGCGCAAGGTGACCGACGGCCCGATTGGCAAGGCGATGCTCAAGAAACTTGAGTCCAAGGGCATGGTGGGTCTCGCCTATTGGGACAACGGCTTCAAGGAAATGAGCGCCAACAAGCCCTTGCGTATGCCTGAAGACTACAAGGGCCTGAAATTCCGCATCCAGTCCTCGAAGGTGTTGGAAGCACAGTTCCGTGCGCTCGGCGCGATCCCGCAAGTGATGGCGTTCTCCGAAGTTTATCAGGCGCTGCAGACTGGCGTGGTCGACGGTCAGGAAAATACACCGTCCAACATGTTCACTCAGAAATTCCACGAAGTGCAGAAGTACACGACGCTGACCAATCACGGGTACATTGGTTACGTCGTCGTCGTGAACAAGAAGTTCTGGGACGACCTGCCGGCGGACGTCCGCGGCCAGCTCGAGAAGGCGATGGCTGAGGCCACGGTCTACTCCAACGAGATCTCCGAAAAGGAAAACGTCGAATCGTTGGACGACATCAAGAAGTCGGGCAAGACCGAGCTCATTACACCGACGGCAGCGGAAAGCGCCGCCATGCGCAAGGCGATGGAGCCGCTATATCAGGAAATGTCATCGCGTGTCGGCAAACAGCTGATCGACGACGTGGTGAAGGCGACGTCCGGCGTTACCAACTGACAATAATAACGGGCCCTGGCCTTTTCGCCGGGGTCCCCTTGCTTCCAGGGGTGGGGATTCCAAAGCGTCAATAAAGCCGGCTGCCGTGTGATCGGCGTCCGTCGACAATTCGGGATCGCCCGCCGCGGGACTGCCAAGTCCCCAAATGCGCGAGGCGTAGGTGTTTCTTCGTATTCTCGATCGTCTTGAGGAAATTCTGATCGCGAGCCTGATCGCGGCCGCGACGCTGCTGATCTTTGTTGCGGTTGTGCAGCGCTACGCAGTCGGTATCCCACTTCTCTATCCGATCTTTTATCACATCAATCTGACGTGGGCGCAGGAGCTGTGCGTCTACATGTTCGTGTGGATGGCGAAATTCGGCGCCGCCTACGGCGTGCGTACAGGCATCCATGTTGGCGTCGACGTCGTGGTCAACATGCTGGAGCCAGGCCCTCGTAAGAAGGTAGTGATGTTCGGCCTGCTTGCTGGCGCGCTTTTCACGTTTGTCGTCGGTACGATGGGTGCAAAGTTCGTGATCGAACTTTATCCGACCGATCAGGTCTCGCCGGATCTCGAGTTGCCCCGCTGGATTGTCTTCCTGTGTGTGCCGCTCGGCTCCTATCTAATGTGTTTCCGCTTTTTGCAGGTTGCCTGGGCGTTCTGGCGTACCGGAGAGCTGCCACACCATGATCCCGGACATGTCGAAGGTGTTGTCGAAAGTCCGTCCGCGGCGAGGGACATGGCCCGATGAACAGCGCCATCATCTTCAGTCTGTTGCTCGCGCTGATGCTGACCGGCATGCCGGTGTCGATTGCGCTCGGGCTTACCGTGTTGAGCTTCCTGTTTGTGATGACCACGGTGCCGATCGAGGCGGTGGCGCTCAAGCTCTTTACTGGCATCGAGAGCTTCGAGATCATGGCGATCCCGTTTTTCATTCTTGCCGGCAATTTCCTGACGCACGGTGGCGTCGCGCGCCGCATGATCCGCTTTGCGACCTCGATGGTCGGTCATTGGTACGGCGGCATGGGTCTCGCCGGCGTCATGGCTTGCGCGCTGTTTGCGGCAGTGTCCGGCTCTTCGCCCGCGACGGTCGTTGCAATCGGCTCAATCATCCTGCCGGCGATGGTCGCCCAAGGCTACCCTAAGCGTTTCGGCGCTGGCGTGATCGCGACCTCCGGTGCTCTCGGCATCCTGATTCCGCCATCGATCGTGATGGTGCTTTACGCTGTTGCCACCGGCGGCAGCGTCGCGATCGACCCGGAGGGAAAGCGGGTCCTGTCGGCGTCGGTGGCGCAATTGTTCATGGCTGGCGTTATCCCCGGCCTGATCTTGGCGACGATGCTAGGCCTCACGACGTTCTACCGCGCCTACAAGAACAATTATCCGCGCATGCAAAAGGCGACCTGGCCCGAGACCATCCGCGCGTTTCGGGATTCGATCTGGGGCCTGCTGCTGATTGTCATCGTGCTGGGCGGAATCTACACGGGTGCCTTCACGCCGACAGAGGCTGCCGCAATGAGCGCGGTGTACGCCTTCGTTATTGCAGTGTGGGTCTATCGCGATATGAAGCTGAAGGACGTGCCGCGTGTGCTGCTCGCCTCAGCCAATATGAGCGCGATGATTCTCTACATCATCACTAACGCGGTGCTGTTCTCGTTCCTGATGACCAGCGAGCAGATCCCACAAGCAATTACGGCGTGGTTCACGGGTGCCGGGATTGGTTGGGTCGAGTTTCTGCTGTTCGTTAACATCCTGCTGCTGCTCGCCGGCAACGTGATGGAGCCGTCATCGATCGTGCTGATCACTGCGCCGATTCTGTTTCCGGTGGCCGTCGGCCTCGGCATCAACCCGATTCACCTTGGCATCCTGATGACCGTCAATATGGAGGTTGGGCTTTGCCATCCGCCGGTCGGGTTGAACCTTTATGTTGCGTCCGGAATTGCCCGCATGGGGATCACCGAACTCACTATCGCAACATTCCCCTGGCTGGTGACCATGCTAATTTTCCTGGCGATAGTGACCTACGTTCCAGAGTTGTCGCTGTGGCTCCCACGCATGCTCGGGATGTTGTAAACGCGCCGCCAAAGATGAATGCTCGTAAATGAACATTGCGCGTTTGTAATCTCTGTCCAAACTTTAACTTGATAAGGCAAGGTGTCGCTCTTCTACTTGGCGTCAGGAATCGCCATTGGAGGTGGCCATGTGGAAAGCAGTTCTCGCCGGAACGACAGCGCTTGCGATTGCTGGTACTTCGCTTGTCTATGCCCAGAAAAGTTCAGATGATTTCCAACGCACCGAGCGCTGGCGCCCTGGTGCGGCCGATATTGCGGCCTTTGGTGACGCGCGTATCGCCGCGCTTCATGCGGGGTTGAAGCTCACGGCCGAGCAAGAAAAACTTTGGCCGCCAGTCGAAACCGCTTTGCGCGATCTCGCCAAGCAGCGCTCGGAGCGCTTTGCGGCGCGCGCTAATGCCGACGGTCCGAAAGATCCGATCGAACGGCTTAACCTGCGCGCCGATGTGATGGGTCAGCGCGCTGCCGGACTG
This sequence comes from uncultured Alphaproteobacteria bacterium, assembly GCA_963707615.1. GTDB lineage: Bacteria > Pseudomonadota > Alphaproteobacteria > Rhizobiales > Xanthobacteraceae > Pseudolabrys. Next base: position 607,498 of record CAVPQT010000003.1, on the reverse strand, counting down.
AAGAAGCTCGCCGACGCAGCCGGCCCCCTCTACAAGAGCCTCGACGAGTCGCAGAAGCATCGTTTCGTGATGCTCGCCAGGCTCGGCGAACGGCAGGGTATGCGCGGCAATCGCGGACATATGTGGCAGCATCGTGGGCGTGACGGTGGCCAGATGGGTGGCGATCGCCAACCGCTGTAAGTTTTCGCGAAGCGGGCGGTGTCCAACGCGATCTCCCCGATGCGCGACGCCGTCCAGGAGGCCGCCGGATATGTCCGGCGGCTTTTCTTTTATTCTCCGAGGACTTGAAACCGCCATGCGGCTGGACACTGCCGGGCGCCTTTGCTAAGCCACGCGCGCCGGGCGAAATTCTGCCGCGGCATTCCGGGCGCATAGCTCAGTTGGTAGAGCAGCTGACTCTTAATCAGCGGGTCCAAGGTTCGAGTCCTTGTGCGCCCACCAATCACTTAACCAGCGCAGTCGAGAACAGCCACCATCAGTCAACGGCGCAGGAGCGGGCACCAAAACCGTGTCAGGTAACGACGCGCTTACCTTATTCTGTGGACGCATGCTCTAACCGAAAATCCTGCGGATGTAAGAGCGTATACGCGAACGTGGTGCGCTAGGCGATAACTTTGGATTGACCCAATGCTGAACGCCGTCCTGGAAGTCGATAAGTCCGAATTCCGTGAGTTTTTGTGTGTTGGGAGGATATGAGGCTACCGATCGCCAGCCAGCGCTGTTGAAAATCTTTTGAGTTTCGTCATGGATCGCGCCGCTGTGGGTCGCGACGAAAACACGGCGCACTCTTTTTGTCAGACAATCAATATCTGCACTGACGCACTCCAGCTCGGCGCCCTGAATGTCCATGTCGATCAGGTCGACGTAGTCGAGGCCTCTGAGGACCCGCCTGATTGTCGTGCTTGCTACTTCTGAAACAGTAGCCTTTGGCCAATCCCCGAAGGCTACGCCGGGCTCGATGATGGATTGCCCGTACCATTCGGCTGGGTGACCGAAGGTGAAGTGCACTGCGCGGCCGTCGCTGGTGGCTGCGGCTTGGATTAATCGATGATTGTCCGGATTGATTCCATTGTCGCGCAAGTGCTCCTTCATCCACCCGAAATGTGTTGGCTCCGCTTCGACGCCGATAAGTCGAATGGCGAGATCTGGCCGGCGCTGGCGAATAGCGCATGCGCCGGCGACGAGCCAACGACCGAACCCGGCTCCGAGTTCGGCCATCGTGAATGTGTCCTTTGCTTCGAGCACGGCCTCAAGGAGAGTAATCCATTCAAAAATCTCTTCCTGATCGACGCGGGGAAACTTGCCGGCGACAGGGCCGTCAGACGGGACGATGTCGCTATTAAATGCCGGCCGAGTGAATTGACCTAGAAAATTGACTTGATGTCCGGACGGCGGAATGCCTCGCCATTGCGTAAACTCGTCAAAAATGGGCGGCTTTTGCATATGGATCGTTTCCCCAACATTGGCGGCCGCATTTTGCTCATTCGATGGGTGCCAGGGCATCGGCCGAACGCACGATGTGTATTCTTTGCTGCGATTTGTTTTCCGGGAGGACCGAAGAATTGCCGACGCGCTTCTAAGGTTGGCTGGCTTAAAGCGGACAAAAAGCGAAAAAGTCTGGCGACCTTCCACGCGCCGCGTGAGTTGCTCGCATAATTTCTCCGTAAAATTTTGACTGGATCACCCGATCTTCCATTGTCTCTTGTACCGTAGAGGGTCCCGATTGTTCGGGATCGAACTTGGGGCCGGAAGGTACGGCGCACGGCTATCTTTGGCCGCAAGGCAACGCATGGGAATCCTCATGGCTGCGGAGCGTCAACAACGCCGGCTCGCGACCATTCTTGCCGCAGATGTATTTGGCTACAGCCAACTCACCGCTGAGAACGAAGAAGACACACTGCGTACGCTAAAAGCCTACCGCGTTGTCATCGATCGACTGATCGCGCGCCACGATGGTCGCATCTTCAACACCGCCGGAGATAGCGTACTCGCTGAATTCGGCTCAGCGGTAGAAGCGGTGCGCTGTGCAATTACGATCCAGGAGGAATTGCGCGTCCGCAATGCTCAAACGGACGAAAGCCGCCGAATGGATTTCCGCATCGGCATCAATGTCGGCGATGTTCTCGTCGATGCCGACAACCTCTATGGCGACGGTGTCAACATCGCGGCTCGGCTGGAAGGAATAGCCGCGCCTGGCGGCATCTGCATTTCCGGGAGCGTTTTTGCCCTCGTCAAGAACAAGCTTTCTTATGGTTTTGAGGATATCGGCCCACAAACGATGAAGAACATCCCTGAGCCAGTGTCCGCTTTTCGACTGGCGCTAGCTTCGACGTCAAAACAAAGACCGAGGACAGAACCCACCCGCAGTTGGGCTCTGCCGCTTGCGGCAGTTGTCGTTGTTGCTGTCTTGGCCGGCGCCGGAGCGTTCTACTGGAGCGAGCGCAACAAAGGAGACAGGTCAGTTTCCGCTTCGTCTCCAGTTTCCTCCCCACCGGCCCCAACGAACCAAATCGTTTCGCCGGCAGCGCCTCCTGCGCCGGCGGTGCCCACTGCACCCGCATTTACAAAGCAGATTCTGAAGACGGAGCCGGCGATTGGCCAGCTTCCGACGGGCGCATCAGTTCTCATTGATGATGGGACTTGTCCGCCGGGGCAAGTCAAACAGATCATAGGTGGGAACGTTACGACGGGTCAGCCGAGAATTCGCTCATGCATTCCGCGGCCGGACAACTCATCGCCACCGGTCGATGCACCGACCACTGCGCCCACCCAGGCTGCGTCCGGTGTAGCCCAACCGGACGCCGCCACGCTCGAACGCATGCGGCCTTACGTCGGCAGTGCCGTGGAAGGCATTTCGGTTGTCACCGGCAAGCCCTTCGTGATGACTCTCAAGGCGGGTGGCGAAGCTGAAGTCAAAATAGAGCTCGCCACTTCCGGATTTTCCACAGATCGTGGCAACTGGTGGATCGAACCAAACGGGCACTTTTGCGTGCGTTACACGCGCTTTGCCAATGGCAATCTAATTTGCCGCCAACTAACCCGCGAAGATGGAACCCTCAAAGCCTATACTTGGGATCACCGACCGAACCCGTGGGTCTTCAGAAGATAAGACGTATCTCACGCCAAACGGTCAGACGCGTGGTGAGGCGGATCTCAAACCAAGCCTGCCAATGGGCTTATCGCCTGGCTTCCGGGAAACACATCCTTGGCCAGAATATGATCGTCGACGCGTAGATGGTCCTTGAGAATTCCCTTCATGACCGACCGCAGATCAGTCGTCGGTTTCAGGTCGCGTCCGTCACGAAGGTTTGCTTCTTTCAGACCGGGCCAGTCGGCAATGACGCGGCCGCCCTTCAAAGCACCACCGACGAGAAGGGCGATCGTTGCGGTGCCGTGATCAGTGCCCTCGGTGCCATTGATGCGCGCTGTCCTTCCGAACTCGGTGATCACAGCAACCACACTGTCTTTCCAGGAATCACCCATGCCGCTTTCAAGCGCGGTGATCGCCCCGTCCAGCGCAGCAAGGAGGACTGCGAGACGTCCTTTGGTCGCCCCTTCGTTAGCATGCGTGTCCCAACCATCGAAGGCTAAAGCGCCGACACGCGGGCCATCCGGCCGCGCCATAAACTTCGCGGCGGCGGAAGCGGATTCAGCGAAATAAGCGCGTACCGCCGCGCCTGGGATTCCCTGTGCCATCTGAGGCTTTTTTGCCGTATCGCCCATCGCTCCACTGCCAGCGATCGCACTTAAGGCGCTGCGCTCCTCCATTGCAGTGGCCAAGGCTGGGTCAGTGTGGCGATAGAGATCAACGAGCCTGCTCATCGTGTCGTTGCTGGCCGGCGGAAGCCGGGGAGGCGTCCACGCCAAAACCGGAGCGGGTCCGCGCGCCACCAGTGGCGCGATTGGTCCAACGGCAAATGCCTGCTTCGGATTGACGCGACCAGCCGCCGGCATGCCTGCAAGAGCACGGTTAAGCCAGCCAGTATCGGCCGAGCCCGGGCGGATGAAACCACTCTCCAGCACGTCCTGTCCGTCGAAATGTGACCTTTCGCGATACGGCGTCGCGACCGCATGGACGATTGTCGCCTGGCCGGCCTTGTAGAGGCGGTGCAGGTTTGGCATGGCCGGATTGAGCGCAAAGAAAGCATCGAGAGGCAACGCAGCCGTTGCTCCGTCGGTCGTAAGTGCGTTGTTGCCGCGCAGGCGCTGCCAATCCGGATCGCCAACAGGCGCAACGGTAGCAAGACCGTCAAGCGCGCCGCGAAGCACGATCACCAAAAACCGCGGGTCCCGGCCTTCAGCCTGCGCCACCCGGGGAAGGTAGGCCCAGGCAAACAACGCTCCCGATCCGAGCAGAAGTTCGCGGCGGTTCGATTGATGGATCATGACATCACCTGCGTTGGAATTCGGGAGACATCAGAAGAAGGGCTAAGGCTTGCGATCGGCTCTCCGCGCGGCTCAAAGCCTCTTTGGTTTCGCCTGAGAGCAGGGCGCTGAAGGTACTCTGCGCGATATCCGCCGGATCAAGTGTGTCGCCGACGCGCCGCGAAATCTGGTTGGCGATATCCAGTCGCTGCGCGAGACCATCCATCCAGGCCGCACTGTTATCGGAAAATCCGTTCGGCGCCGGCACGCGCCAGAGCGGTTCGCCCAGCAAATTCTGTGCCTGCAGGATCGGCCTCACATCCGGCGGTTTAACGCCACACGCGCGCAGGGAGCTAACCACCCAATCCGATGGGCGGCGAAGCTTTGTGGGATTGGCGTCCCAGGCTTCCGGCGCGGTGATCAGCGTCTTTGAGACTTCTTTCAGATCGCCCTTGGTATCGAGGAAACGTGCTGCAAGGCGCGCGACGAGCGAGCGGGGTGGGTCATCCGCCACGAAATGGGAGGCGAGCTTGAGGGCGATATGGTTCGCAGTAGCAGGGTTCTTTGCCAAGCTAAGCAGCACCGCGCGGCCCTGCTCAAAACCACGATCTTCGTAGTCGTTGCCGATCACGCGGTGAGTGCCCGGTTCGTGCATTCGGGGATTGAATGTGAACTCTCCGCCGCGATCGGAAGACTGGCGTGGCGGCACAATGCTCCACCCGGTGATTACCTTGGCGAAGTTCGTGACATCGTCCTGCGAGTAGCCCGTTCGGACTCCAAGCGTGTGCAACTCGAGAATCTCGCGCGCAAGATTTTCATTGAGTCCCTTGTCACGACGCAAGCCGGCGAATGAATTGGGGCCAATCGAACGCGCATTGTCGAGGTACAGCAGCATCGCCGGATGCGATTCGACGGCAACGAGCATGTCGGAGAACTTGCCCATCACATGCGGACGGATTGCCTCGCGCTCGTACGCACCGCAAAGCGGTCGCACGCCTCCTTTGTCGGCTGAGATACAAAAATGGTTGGACCAGAACCATACGAGACGTTCAACGAAACCTGCGTCCGCAGCCAAGGCGGTCTCAAGGCGCGCCTTTGATTCCTCAAGGTAGATTTGCTGCGGCACACTCGGGCCCGGGTTTGGTTTGGCCGCGTTGTTTTGCTGCGCTGGTTGTTTATCTTCTGGCGAGCTAGCTTCCTTCGCCTGCTGCTTCTCGGCTTCGTTTTGCGCATTGGCGGCAAGGCGTGCAGCCTTGCGCTCCTGGCGAAAGTCAAAAGCCGCACGTGCAGCTTCGCCAGAAGTCAGCAGATCATGGTTCTTGATCAGGGCAACATCAGGCTTGTCGAGCTCAGCCAACAAGAGCGATCGTGTATCACCGATTGAATTGGTCGATCCCAGCTTCGGCGGAAATCCAAAACGGTGCAGCGCCACCACGCCTTGCGCACGCGGATCACGGGCCATTTTAAGCCCCATTTGTTTTTGCGCCCCGCGCCGCAAAATGGGTCAGCGGCGAGCCATTCTCACTCAGGGAGAATGAATGACGAATGAAAATAACATTAAATTTACGTCATTTAATGGGTCTGTTCGATCAAGCCTCTCGATGCTCGCGTTCAATGGGAAAGCGGACATCAACGATTTTCACTCAGCGACTTATCGCCGGAGCGGAACTATTACCGGCCTTGTTTGCGCCCCGTTCAAGCATTCGGTCGGCAATAGCCAGCTTGCAAGCATTTGAAAGCTGCGTGCGATGTTCTCTCATGCAGTTGCGGATGCGGCCTTCGCCGGGCTGAACAGAGCCGCACAGTGCTTTCACATCATTCCTGCACGCCTCGTGGAGTGGGCCTGGTTCGGCCATGCCGAGACATGGAACAAGAACAAAAATGGCAACAGCTGCGATGGACCTAGTGCGCATGATGTAACCTCCGTGACCGCGCACACTATCGTTCTTGAAATTTAAGCGTCGGTTGGTAAGGCAATTAAAATTGCAACGGAACGACATTACATTTCCGTCATTTCGATGCTTCCGCACCAAGATGAAGTGCGCGCGTGTTGTCGTGCGATCACTTCATTTGGGTCCGCTGTGATGGCTGCGACGACCTGCCTCGCGGGCGATGCATACCGTGTTCGCCCTGGTGGTTCATGCCGACCAGATTTGCCGTCGAAAAGTGATACGTGTCAGCCCGTTGGGCGGATAGTCCACGTCAAAAGACTAGCTGCGACATTAATGCTGTGTCGCACAATAGTGACCAAACTTTAATTTTGGTGAGACCGAAGGTGGTGTAAAAATCGGGGCCGCTCTGTTCCCCAAGCGGAGCGCGGCCCCGATCTCTCCGTCCCCAGTAACTGTCCCCGAGGTCGGGGCCAACATTTCTACCATGAATTGTGACGATCCGTGGACGCAAGACGGCCAGGTACAAATTATTGCAGCGTGTGTCTCCGTCGCCACACCGCCGCAAGAGTAGCTTTCACTATTTAAACCTGGGTGCCCGTGACCCCGTGCACAATTTGGCGGAGCAAATCCGCCATTGCTGTCACTGCCGAACTGCTGCGAGAACCGAGCGAGTGTCTCTGGGCGATCCATGTCGGGTCGTTGTAACTCAACCAGGCTTTGCGTTCGGCATCTTCCCAGATCAATGCCTTGAGGGGCAGGTCGATGCCAGCCAACTGTTGATCCTGCATCAAGGGAGTGCCGCCCTTCGGACTTCCAAAAATCACCAGCTCGGTCGTTCGCAAGGGCAAGCCGACAGATGCCGCGCCAGCAGCGTGGTCAAGACGCGCGAAGACTGTGAGATTCTTTTCAGCGATCGCAGCAAGTAGCCGCTCTATCGTTTCGTTCGCGGAGAAATGACTTCGCACCGATATGATGCCGTCGTCGGGCATTTGAATGACCCCGATTTGCTCAAAGACTGATGTGGTTCATTGGCGGATATTTTCGCGAGGAAGGCAAGTTCGCGCGTTGTTGCGAAGTCTTTATCTAAAGCGAGAGCAGAAATACGAGATATTTATCCAGCAGACCGGCTAGAGCTTATGTCATGGCCTCGCCTGAAGATCTCATCGTATTGGGGTTGACGCTGGAAAATTGGCTGCTGCTTGCAGGACTGACGTCAATTGTCGCGATAGCCGTTTTGTCTTCAAAACTGTAACTCCGAAACCAATTCAAAAAGAAAGAGCCGCAGATCTCTGCGGCTCCTTCTCTTAGCGGTTACGCCGGACCAGGCTACCGCGACTTGGGCGTTGTATCGTCCTTGTTCGCGCCAGTGCCGGTTGATGAACCACCAGAGCCTGTCGTTTGGGCCTTGGAATTCATGTGCTTTGCGTGATGCGTCTTCTTGTGGCTCATCGCATGTTTTTTCATTCGCTTGGTTGTCGGTGTCGCGGAGTCGTCTTTTTCAAAACTCGCGCCCGGCTTCGAGGTCGAGCCCGTATAGTTTGTGCCTTGCGCAAAAGCGGGCGCAGCAATCAACGCCGTGATCAGAATTGCAGGAATAGTGAGCTTCATGAGAACCTCCATTGTCACCGCGTAGACAACCGCGCATGAAGATCACTCGTTCCATGAACAGGTGTTCAGAGAGAGAAGCTTTCGCTTGCTTCGATCACCATTGATTTTGTGAATGCTGCCGCATTCAGTGCGTGTGACTTCGCTTGAAAGCCGACGACTCCAAACTTGCGATGTTCCCGCGCGCACCGCGTATCATTTTCTGTAAACGCCGCATCAAAATGATCAAGACTTCGTGACGTCCGCAGGACCATGCGACGCGCGGTGTTTTTTTATCAGACACCAAACAAGGGAGGGTCAAATGCGCAGACTCCTGATTGCGCTCGCGGTTGTACTGGTACCCTCGTTCGCCATGGCTCACGGTCATGGAGGCGGTGGCGGAGGTCACATGGGAGGTGGCTGGGGTGGCCGCGGCGGTCCTGCAATTGCAGGCGGCGCCCGGATGGGCGCATGGTCCGGGCACATGGCCGCGTGGAACGGTAGCCGTATGGCACCCTGGAACGGTCGTTCCGGCAATTGGAACCGCTTTCATCACGGCCACTTCGTGCATCGCCACGGACGCGTTTTCTTCGTGGGCGGGCCATGGTGGGGCGGTTACGGCTACTACGACTCCGGTTGTTGGCAGTGGGTTCCGACTCGATGGGGACCGCAACGGATCTGGGTCTGCGGTACCTATTACTAGGTTGGCACTCCTGCCGGGCGCTGTTGATGTCCGCTGAGTGATCGGCGGACATCAGCTCGGAACTTTCGTCTCAGGCGAAGTAATCGCTCGTTACCGTTTGATCAGTGGGTGGCTGCGCTGCTCTCATGCTTCTAAATAGAGGCGTGAGCACAACTGCGATCACCAAATTGAGGATCAAGGTGTAAAGCGCGATGTACCCTGGAAACGTGTGCCCAAGGAATGCAAGGGGATAAGTTGGCGCCAAGTCCACCGCGGCCGCCATTGCAGTTCCCGTGGCGATTCCCACAGCCCAACCGATCAGCAAAGCCCAGTCATCAAACCAGCGCGTATAAACGCCCAACATGATCGCGGGCATGGTCTGGATTATCCAGATGCCGCCCAATAACTGCAGGTAAATCGCAAATCTCGTTGGTACGAAGATTATAAATATCAACGCGCCGAATTTGACGACCAGGGACACCCACTTCGCCATTTGCGCTTCTTGTTTGTCGGTCGGGTTTTTGTTGATGAACTCGCGATGAATATTGCGCGTATAGAGATTGGCGGCGGCGATCGACATGATCGCGGCTGGAACGAGGGCGCCAATCCCGATTGCGGCAAAAGCGATGCCGACAAACCATGAAGGGAAGCTGTGAAGAATGAGGGCCGGTACGGCGAAGTTATTGCCGAACTCTTTAAAGCCGCCTGCGAATTCCGGAAGTTTGTCCAATCCCGCGGCAATGGCAAAAAAACCAATCAGCGCCAGCAATCCCAGCAAAAATGAGTAGCCAGGCAGCAACGCAGCGTTCCGGCGGATCGCGTGGCCCCCGTTTGCGCTCAAGATGCCCGTCAGCGAATGTGGATAGAGAAAGAGAGCGAGCGCTGAACCGAGCGCGAGCGTTGCATATGCGCTGTAGGCGCCCGTGGTGTTTGGCCCTGGGGTCGCAAGCAATAGTTTTGAGTCCGGAATAGCCGCGAATATTTTCGCAAAACCGCCCAATTGGATGGGAACGGCGATAATCACAGCGAAGGCTGTGATGTAGATCAGGATGTCCTTCACGATTGCGATCGAGGCGGGAGCACGCAGCCCACTTGAATAAGTGAAAGCTGCTAGAATGACGAAAGCGATGATGAGCGGTAGATCGCTCGCCAGTCCCGTTCCGGAAATTCCAAGTGCGCCGACCACAACCTGAATGCCCACGAGCTGAAGCGCGATATAGGGCATGGTTGCGACAATACCGGTGATGGTGATCGCAAGAGCAAGCCAGCGATTGCCGAAGCGGCCTCGCACAAAATCGCCGGCGGTAATGTAGCCGTGCTTGTGACAGACGTGCCAAAGCCGAGGAAAGACCAGAAACAGAATTGGGTAGATGACGATTGTGTAAGGCACTGCAAAGAAGGCAACAGCACCGGCGCCGAAAGCGAGTGCCGGGACCGCGATGAAGGTATAGGCCGTATAGAGGTCGCCCCCGATGAGAAACCATGTGATGACGGTCCCGAAGCGCCTGCCGCCTAGTCCCCATTCGTGCAGGAGATCGAGATCGCCTTTACGCCAATTTGCGGCGGCGAAGCCCAGCCACGTAATCAGGCCAAACAGCACTACGAATATGGTCAGTGCAATCCAGTTTACGTCGTGCATGGGATCTCTCCCCAGCGCTAGGATCCCGGTGAGTGGCGTTGCCTTTGGGCTTCCGTCGCGAAGTAAACAATCCCGGTCAAAACTGCGCTGACGATCACCCACAGCAGCTGATACCAATAGAAGAATGGAATACCGCCAAGAGAAGGCTCAATTCTGTTGAACAGTGGCGGCCACAATATGAAAACGTATTGGACGATGAAGAGCAGGTACCACCAGCTCCACGCGCTCTGATTTTGCGATCTGTTCACTTGTGGGCCTCCGTGGTTAAGCCGCCGGAGTTTAGGTCGTGAGATAGCTCTGAACGTGCAGATCCTGCGCGCTTTACGACACAATTGCGCGCGAAAGCAAAAGTTCCGTGCGCATGCAGCTTACCGTCTCGGAGCCGGTTCACACAAGTTTGGCGTCGAGTGTGATCTGGGCGTTGAGAACCTTTGAAACTGGACAGTTTTTTTCCGCTTCGCCAGCCATCTTTGCAAACGCCGCCTCATCTAATTTCGGCACATTGGCACGCAGCGTCAAAGCGGAGCGCGTGATACGAAATCCTTGTCCCTCCGGTTCGAGGCTGACGGCCGCCTCGGTAGTCAGTTCGGTTGGCGTGAAGCCTGCGCCCTGCAGCTGGAAGGCAAGGGCCATCGTAAAGCATCCCGCGTGCGCCGCGGCGATAAGCTCTTCTGGGTTCGTGCCTTTCTCGTTTTCAAAGCGTGTTCGGAACGAATAGGGGGTTTCGGCGAGGACACCTGAATCGGTTGAAAGTTGACCAGTGCCGGCGCGTCCTGTGCCACGCCAAACGGCTTTTGCCTTGCGGATCATTGAACTCTCCCTGTGCTAGTTTGGCGACAACCCTACCGTATCGACAACTCCGGTGAAAAATGACCGATCGAAAGCCAGGCAAGCAATATCTCGAGGATTATACCGCAGGTCAGGTCTTTCGCTCGGCCAGCCTGCGAATTGACAAGGACGAGATCATCGCGTTCGCGGGACAATTCGATCCGCAACCCTACCACCTCGACGACGAGGCCGCGCGCAAAACGGTCTTCGGGGGACTGGCCGCAAGCGGCTGGCATACCGCGGCGCTGACTATGCGTCTGCTTGTCGACGGCGAGTTCAAGCCAGCCCATGGTATCCTGGGAGTTGGCGTCGACGAACTGCGTTGGCCGAGGCCAGTTCGGCCTGGCGATGACCTCTACGCCGAGACCGAGGTGCTCGAGGTGCGTCCATCCAAATCGCAACCAGATCGAGGACTGATCAGGGTGCGCACGACGACGTTCAATCAACGTGGCGAACAGGTGCAAACTTATATCGGCAATCTGCTCGTTCCGCGTCGTCCAGCCGCTGCCTCTTAGGAGGTGTCTCGACTTAGCGCCAGAAGATCTGGTAGGCGGCGAAAATAGTTTCGATAAGAATCAGTGCGATGATTATTCGCTCTAGCCGCAACGAGCGTTCTGTATCGATAATATCGGCCAGAGCCTTTGCTGTATCTGAAATGACGGTCAGTTTGCGGGTCAGAAGATCGGCACGCTCCTTCAGTTCATATTCATCCTCAAGCCTCGCGTAGAACCTCTCGAGGTCCGGCCGGTCCCAGAGCACGTCCGGTTTTTCCGCCACTGCAACAAGCCCCGATACGCGCTGCTGAACGAGCAACGCGTTGCCGATGTGCTTCAGGAGCGAACGACGGCCGCCGGGTGTCCTGCCGTGCTCGGCCAATTCGCGAGCCAATGGCTCCGTGGAGTCGAAGACAGCGCTGACGTTGCGTTCGTCGTGTGCCAGAATCAAATTCGTCGCTATGGCGTCTGCGATGATAAGCACATGCTCCGGCATCAGCGCCTTCAGCGCAATGACGCCGGCGGGGGTGACCTGTTCATCTTTCTCCGGCGCAATTTCGATTTGGGCGGTTTCTTCCTCAGCGTGCGCAAATCGTCCGCTGATACGTCCGTCGAGGCTTCGAATGATTTCATCCTCTTGCGCCGAGGTCATTCCGACGAGGACGGCAACTCCATAACGGAAAAGGACCACGAAGGCGCCGGTCTCGATTCGAAAGGCCATCGGGGTTGTCGACAGCACGTTGTGCCGCTCGAGTCCGGTCGTATCAAGACGATCGCCAAGCAGAAAAGCCCTGACGGTGACGACGTGATTGCCAGACCCAGACGATACGGACTCCAGGGGGGACGCAGGTGGAGAAACGATCTCGGGTTCAAGTGACATCGGTCTGAAAGCTGCCTGAGTTGTTCTTGTGAGCGCGATTCTGCCGAAACAAGCCTGCCACGCTTCTGGTTCTGTTGAAACAGCCCGTGGCCGCCAACGTTTCGATGTCGCGAATTCGTTATCGGGAACTGGAGGTTGCCTTATTTGTTCGGCAATTTCTCAAATACCGCTCAGCTGCGACCGATATCGCGCGGATCGAGCGCGTCACGCAGGCCATCGCCGACCAGGTTGAATGACAGGACTGTCAGGAAAATTGCCAGTCCTGGCCAGACGGCCATCCAGGGTGCGTTGACGAGGAAACGCTGCGCCGAATTGAGCATGCTGCCCCAGGAGGGATCTGGCGGCTGTTGCCCGAGGCCCAGGAATGACAAGGCAGCTTCGGCGATGATTGCGGCCGCGATCGACAGGGTAGCCTGCACCAGCAGCGCCGGCATGATGTTCGGCAGGATATGGACGAAAACGATGCGCCAGCGCGGATTTCCGACCGCGCGCGCGGCCTCGACATAATCTTCCATCTTGACCGCCAGCACCTGTCCACGCGTCAGGCGAACGAAAATCGGCGTTGCCGTAACGCCGATGGCGATCATGGCGTTGCCGAGGCTTGGCCCGAGAAATGCCGCCAGTGCGATCGCCAGAATGAGGAAGGGACAGGCGAGCATGGCATCGGTCATGCGACCGATCAGGGCGTCGAGAAAGCCCCCGAGATAACCGGCCGCCAGGCCGAGCGGCACGCCGATCGACAGCGCAATGCCGACGGAAATCACGCCGGCCAAGAGCGACGCGCGCGCACCATAGATGACGCGCACCAGGGTATCGCGGCCAAGATCGTCGGTGCCGAACCAGTGCGACGCTGACGGGGGTTGGCGCACCAAAGTCCAGCTTTGCGCAATCGGATCGTATGGGCTCAACAATGGCGCGAAGACAGCCAGCGCGACAAAAAAACGCAACAATGACCAGCCCGAAGACCGCGCTTTTGCGGCGGAAAAGCCGCCGCACGGCGCGGCGAAGGGGCGTTTCGGCCACGTCCTTTGCCGCGATCAATCTCGTGTTGACGGCGATGTCGGCCATGTCACGTACGCAGTCGCGGGTTGACGAGGACGTAGGCGATGTCGGCAAGCAGATTGAGCACGATGTAGACCGTTGCTGTGACGAGCACGACGCCCTTGCACCACCGCGTAGTCGCGATTGAAGACGGCGTCGATGATCAGCTTGCCGAAGCCCGGAATCGTGAAAATCTGTTCGGTCAGCACTGCACCCGACAGGAGCGTCCCGAATTCAAGCGCGCCGAGCGTGATGACGGGGGTCAACGCATTGCGCATGGCGTGCTTGAGGATGACGGTGCGTTCGTAGCAGGCCTTTCGCGCGCGCCGTCCGCACGTAATCGCTTTCGAGGACCTGCAACATGGCGCTGCGCGTGTGTCGCATCAGGATTGCGGCGATCGCGTTGCCGAGGACGAAAGCCGGCATGATCGTTGAGGCGAGACTGGCGCGCCAATCCTCGGTGAGCGGCACGTAGCCCGACGCCGGCAGCCAGCCCAGTTTCACCGAAAACAGGAAGATCAACATGATCCCAAGCCAGAAGTTCGGCGTCGAGATGCCCCAAAGCGCGAACGCGTTGGCCGCGTAGTCCCAGATGGTGTTTTTCTTGATGGCGGAGATGATGCCGGCGCCGAAATGCCGATCACGAGCGCAATCACGATGGCCATCGAGCCGAGTTGAATTGTTACCGGCAATTTTTGCAGGATGAGGTCGAGGACCGGCACGTGAATCCGCATCGACTCTCCGAGATTGCCGGATGAGCACGCCCTGTACCCAGTAGAGATATTGGATGGGTATCGGCCGGTCGAGATGATACTGCTGGCGAATCTGCGCGATCACGGCCGGATCGCGCTCTTCGCCGGCCATGATCAGTGCTGGATCCCCCGGCAGCAACTGCTGCAGCGAGAAGATGATCACCGACACGAAGAACAGGGTCGGGATCAGCTGCAGCAGACGTTTGCCGAGAAGATTCAACATGGCGGACGCCGCTTCGCCAATCTGGACAGCCTTACTCACTTGAGCGAAAGCCCCACCACGCGGACGAGGCCGTCCGGCATCTGCTTGTAGCCGTCAAGTTTTGTCGTGTGCGCGATGAGAATGCGACGGTGATAGAGGTAGATCTTGGGGACGTCCTCGAGAATGGTTTTCGTCAGTTTCTCATAGATCGCCTTGCGTGCGGCGAGTTCGGACGGGACGCGCGCCTCGTCGAGCAGTTTGTCGACGTCGGCGTTGCAATAACCCATCGAGTCCTGCGGCGCATTGCACTTGAAGAAGATGTACGTATTGCCATCGGGATCAGTGCGCCCGCTCCATGCCAGCAGGTAGGCTTGGTAATTGCCTTGCTCGGCCTGCTTGAGCGAGGTGGCAAATTCCGTAACGCGGATCTTCATGTTGATCCCGATTTCGCCCGCCATGGCCTGGATGACTTCGGCGACGGCCTGGGTCTCGGCGCCTTTCGGCACCATGAAATCGATATCGAATGGCGCTGACACGCCGGCTTCTTTCATGAGCGCCTTGGCCTTGGCGACGTCGCGCTTCGGGACCGGATAGGCCTGCTGGTAATAGGGATTTTCCGGGCTGACCCATTGATTGCCGGGCTTGAATTCGCCGTTGAACACCACCTGGTTCAGGGCATCGCGATCGATCGCGAGGTCCAGCGCCTGGCGGACCTTGGCCGACTGGCCGAGCGGATTCTTCGATTGATCGCCGTTGCCGACATTGATGTCGAGGCCCTGGTAACCGAGCTCAAGCGCGGTTGCGAGTTTGAGCGCCTTGTCTTCGCGCACGCTCTTGATGTCGGTCGCCAGTACGCGCTCGATCAGGTCAAGTGCGCCGGATTTGAGATTGGCGAGACGGACAGTGGAATCGACGATCGGCAGGAACACGACGCGATCGATGTGGACGTTGTCCTTGTTCCAGTAGTCAGCGAACTTCTCGAACACGATGCGGTCCTGCTGCACGCGCTCGACAAATTTGTAAGGACCGGCGCAGACCGGATGCAGGCCGAATTTGTCGCCGGCCTCTTTCGCGGCTTTCGGCGAAACCATCATGCCGGCGCGGTCGGTGAACTGGGCGATCAGCGGCGAGTAGGGCGCCTTCAGTACGACATTGATCGTGAGCGGGTCGACGACGTCGACGTGGTCGACGGCGGCGAGTTCAGGCTTTCTGAACGAACCGGTCATCGATGTGTGGCGATCGATGGAGAATTTGGCCGCTTCCGCGTTGAACGGCTCGCCATCATGAAATTTGACGCCGGGCCGAAGTTTGATGGTGACGGTCTTGCCGTCGGCGGAGGTCGAATGCGACAACGCGAGTTGCGGCACGACATTCAGATTCTGGTCGATGTCGAACAGCTTGTCGCAGAAGGATGCAAAGACGATGCGTCCGACATAGGTCCGCGCGAGCGTGGGGTCGAGCACATCCGGATCTTCGGCCAGTCCGATGCGCAATGTCGTCTGGGCCGTTGCCAGCCCGCTAGTCAATACGAAGTACACGGCCGCTGCCGCGGCCCAGCGAATGCCTCTCATGATCCCCTCGCGCAGTTTTTGCCGGCAATCAGCTTGGCCGGCTACCTTCCACCTTAAGTGTATCAACACCGCCTGCGGCCCGCACATCGGTCGGCCGGGTAAATTTCGCCATCAGTGCCTGCAACTGGGGGGTAGGCGCGTCCTGTCCGGATTCCCCCACCAGGGCAGGCAGTTCGCGCCAGCGATGGCAGGCGGTTGCATGCGCTTCGTGATCGTCGACAAGCGCAGGTCTTTCGATGCGGCAACGGTCGATGGCATAGGCGCAGCGCGGATGAAGATGGCAGCCCGCGGGAGGTGAAAGCGGGCTTGGAACATCTCCCTCCAGTAACTGACGTTGCCGCTGGGCATTCGGTTGCGGAACCGGAATCGCCGAAAACAAGGCGCGCGTGTAGGGGTGGCGTGGATTGGCAAATAATTCGTCGGCGGCAGCGCTCTCCACGATCCGGCCGAGATACATGACCGCGACGCGGTCGGCTATGTGTTTGACCACCGACAGGTCGTGGGAAATAAAAATGTAAGTCAGTGACAGCCGCTTGCGCAGATCACTCAGCAAGTTCAGCACCTGCGAGCGGATCGAAACATCGAGCGCCGAGACCGGTTCGTCGCAGACGATCAGCTTCGGCTCGACCGCAAGCGCTCGCGCGATGGCAATCCGTTGCCGCTGGCCTCCGGAAAACTCGTGCGGGTAACGTCGTCCGTATCGCGCATCGAGGCCGACAAGACCCAGCAGTTGGGCCACACGGTCACGGCGGCGAGATGCTGGCACGATATCATGCAGGCCGAGCGGTTCGCCGATCAGCTCTTCCACCGTCATTCGTGGATTGAGCGATGAGTAAGGATCCTGAAAGACGATCTGCGCCTCGCGCCGGAAGGCGCGCAATTCCTTTTCACCGAACGCCAGAATGTCGCGACCGGCGAACTTTATGCTACCGGCCATTGGCTCGATCAACCGAAGGACCAGCCGGCCGACGGTCGACTTGCCACAGCCTGTTTCGCCGACGAGCGCAAGCGTACCGCCGGCAGGTACGGTCAGGTCTATTCCATCGACGGCCTTGACGGTTGCCGTCGGTCGTCCGAATGCCGACCGGCGCGCGACGAAATGCCGTGTCAGTCCTTCGACCTCGAGCAGGGGAGCGCTCACGCAGGCACCTCTTCCAATGGCGCCTTCACACACCGCGACCAATGCTTCGAGCCGATATCGACGATAGGGGGCGCGGCGTCGACACAGATATCACTTGCAAAGGGGCAGCGAGGGGCGAAGCGGCAGCCCGTAGGTATCTCGCTCATGTCGGGGAGCGAGCCTTCGATCGTCGCAAGCGTTGCCACTCGGCGATCGAGTCGCGGAATTGAGGCGAGGAGCCCAATCGTGTAAGGGTGCTGTGGAGCGCGGAACAATGCATCGACTGGCGCGTGCTCAACGATTTCGCCAGCGTACATGACGGCCACTTCGTCGCAAATTTCAGCGATAACCCCGAGGTCGTGCGAGATCAGGACAATCGAAGCATTGGTCTTTGTCTTCAGGCTGCGGATCAAATCCAGCACCTGAGCCTGGATCGTTACATCGAGCGCCGTGGTGGGCTCGTCGGCGATCAGCAGTTGTGGATCGCAGGCGAGGGCAATGGCAACCATCGCGCGCTGGCGCATGCCCCCGGAGAGCTTGTGGGGATAATCGTCCACGCGCAGTTCGGGTGAGGGGATACGTACGTCTCGCAAAAGCTCAATGGCGCGGGCGCGAGCCTGTGCCCGACTCATGCCACGATGGCGCACAAGTGTTTCGATGATCTGCTCGCCGATCGTATAGGCGGGATTGAGTGAAGTCATGGGCTCCTGGAAGATCATGGCAAGGCGATCGCCGCGAAGGTCGCGCATCGCGGCATCGGTCAGGTCCAGCAGGTTCGTGCCCTCAAAACCCACGCTTCCTGAGACGTCGGTGGACCCTTTTGGCAGAAGCCCCATGATGGCAAGAGCGGTCACGCTTTTGCCGCAACCGGACTCGCCGACGAGTCCGAGCGTTACGCCGCGCGCGAGTTCGAAGTTCACGGTCTCGACGGCATGCATCGTCTGCCCGCGATCGCCGTGAAAGAGGACGCGCAGGTTCGCGATCTCCACCAGGTTGGTCATCGCCCATCCCCGGCGGCAAGCTCGCGCGCGATTTCCTGCTCTATGACGGTCCGGTCGGTCACTCCCACTGGATCGCGTCGACTTGGCAGGAAGCGCCGAAAGGTTGCCCATCGCTCGCGGCTGACGCCTTCGAGCCGCTCAAGTTCGGCGAGTGGTTCCGGATGGTCGTCCACGCGCAGGTCGAGGTCCGACCACTCGTCTTCGCCATAAATGAGCAGCGCGGCCGACTGCTTGCCGCGTTTGTCGCCGCCTGCGGCTTCACCGGCCCGCATCGCCGCAATCAGGCGGCGCGGAAATGGCATCGTCGCGCCGGCAACATAGGCTGCCGCTGTTGCCTCAAGGACCCGAGCACCGACCAGCATGTTGCCGGCAACGGAAAAAGTGTCGCCAGCCAGGTGTCCATTCCAATCAATACAGGCTGAACCCGTGTGCGCGGCGATGCGGCCGCTTGCGTCCAAGACGTGGACCTGGCGGTGATCGCGTCCGGCATCATCAGCGACCAGAGTTTTGACGATCGACTCGGCCGACATCCCGCCGCGCAGGAGTTGCAGGCCTTTGCTGCCGTAGAACGGGTTGATCAGTGCTTGCGTTGCGATGGCGCCCACGCCTGCCGCGATGAATGGCACCCGCGCTCCGACTGCAAAGAATTTTGTCGCAACAGCAATCCCGAAGGCGCCGGTGGCTTTGTCACGGGCAATGATCGACCAGGTCATTATATGCACCTTCGCAGTGCGTTATCGCCCGGCTGCGTAGCCCTGCATGCCGCGCGGGTTGGCTGCCGCACGGCGGCGCCGACCTTCGCGCGAAGCGGCGGTGAGCCGGCCTTCGGACCAACCCGGGCCGATCTCGACGATATGGCCCCGGTTTTTCAACTCCTCGACGCTCGCCTTGGGCACGCGATCTTCCAGCACCAGCACGCCTGGGCGAGCCGTACGCGGCCAGAATGAGATGGGAAAATGTTCCGAGTGCCACGCGGGAGAATCGATTGCTTCCTGCAGGTTCATCTTGCAGTGGGCGTGCCGGAGGAAGAATTGCGTCGTCCATTGGTCTTGTTGATCGCCGCCAGGCGAACCCCACGCCAGATAGGGTTCGCCATCGCGCAGCGCGAGCGTGGGGCTGAGCGTCGTGCGCGGACGTTTGCCGGGTGCAAGGCCCGCGGGGTGCTTGTCGTCGAGCCAGAATGCCTGTGCGCGCGTGCCGAGGCCAAAGCCGAGTTCGGGGATGACCGGAGATGATTGCAGCCAACCGCCCGATGGCGTCGCCGAGATCATATTGCCGGCGCGGTCGATGATATCGAAATGGACCGTGTCGCCGCGGACTTCACCGAGGCGCCCGACCGTCGGCTCGCCGGCGCCGAGAGCGCTGACCGCCAGACGAGGCCCGGTTTCGCGACGCAGCTCGACAATCGCCCCGAATCCTTCGACGGATCCGGGCCTCAGTTCGAGCGAGGCTTTTTTGGTGATGAGTTTGCGACGATCAGTATTGTAGGTATCCGATAGCAAGGTCTCGATCGGCACTTTGACGAATTCGGGATCGCCGTAGAATTTTTCACGATCGGCGAACGCGAGCTTGGCGGCCTCGACCTGTAAATGGATGAAATCCGCGCTGGTCGGATGAAGATCATCGAGACCCATGCCTTTGAGCAGCGCCAGTTGCTGGAGCAGGACCGGACCTTGGCTCCAGACTTCGGCCTTGCAGACGGTATAGCGACCGTAGTCGTATGTCAGAGGAGCTTCGACATGTGCCTCCCAGTTCGCCATGTCGCTTCCGGTCAGGACGCCGCGATGTCGCTCGCCGCTGACGTCCATGATTTCCTGGGTGCGGCAGAAGCGATCGATGGCCTCGGCGACAAAGCCTTGCGACCAGACTTTACGCGCGCGTTCGATTTGCACGATGCGATCGCCGCCGGCACTTTCGGCTTCCTTCAGCATGCGCGAGTAGGTCGCCGCGAGAGCCCTGTTGGTGAAAAGTGTGCCTGTCTCCGGTACGCGACCGCCGGGAAGGTAGACCGCCGCAGATGTCGGCCAGTACTCGCGAAACAAGTCTTGAACCAATGCGATCGTTGCATTGGCGCGCTCGACCAAGGGGTGACCATGCTCGGCATAACTGATGGCAGGGCTGAGCACCTCGGCAAGAGTCATGCTGCCGTAGTCGCGTAACAGAATCATCCACGTGTCGAACATTCCCGGCACGCAGGCAGCCAGCAAGCCCGTTCCCGGAATGATGTCGATACCTTCATCGCGATAGTGCGCGATTGTGGCCTTGGCCGGTGCAGGTCCCTGTCCGCAAATAACGTCCGTGCGTGCGCGCTTGACGTCATGAAGGATCACCGGGACGTCCCCGCCGGGCCCGTTGAGATGAGGTTCGACGACCTGAAGCGTAAAGGCTGTCGCCACAGCGGCGTCGTAGGCATTGCCGCCTTTTTCCAGCGTCGCCATGCCGACCGCTGTCGCGATCCAATGCGTGGACGTCACGACACCAAAAGTGCCTTCAATTTCCGGTCGGGTCGTGAATGGGTTGGGATTTATTTTGGACATACGCGGGGACAGCGTCAGGATTGTTCGCTCTTGGCAGTTGGGCGCTACTCATCTGTTAGAGGACAAGGACGCAGCTCGGTAAAAAGAGTGTATTGGAAATGCGACCCCCGTCCACGACTATTCGATATCGGCCTGTGCGTGTTAGCCGAACGCGCCGACCTTTAGCCACCTCCCATTGGGGGAGTTGGTTGCCCCGCCCAACGCAAGGCCATGGCGTGCCAAGTCGCGTCGGTTTGGCGCGTTGAATAAATCCCTAGACTGTCCTCGCCCCAGTTCCCAACCCCCCGAAACCATGCTGCAATAGGCTTGAAAATAGACCGTTTTTTGCCAGGGGCGGCATTGAAACGACTTGGCGGCCTAGAGGGCGAACGCAGCGGGACCCGGCTCAAAAAGCCGGCGCCGGCCAAGCGTCGTCCGCAGCGCAAAACAGCCGATGGGTCCCGCGAGCCGACCCTCCACCAACAGCTTGACCAGCGCAATCGCGAGCTGCGTGAACTCCAGGAGCAGCAGGCCGCGACCTCGAAAGTGCTCGAAGTCATCAGTTCGTCGCGAGGTGATCTTGCGCCCGTATTCCAGACCGTCCTTGAGAGCGCCGTGCGCGTTTGCGGCGCGAAATTTGGCAATCTCTGGCTGCGAGAAGGCGACGCGTTTCGTATTGGCGCCATGCATGGCGCTCCTGCCGCGTACGCCGAAATGCACCGTCGCGAGCCGCTCACACGTGCTGTACCGGGTACCGCTCTCGCTCGCGCCGCGGCCACCAGGAAGGCAGTTCAGATAGCGGATGTAAGAAAAGAAAAGGGTTACGGCGGAACCGGACCACTGCACACAGGTCCCATCAAGCTCGCCGGTGCACGAACGGTCTTTGCCGTTCCGGTGGTGAAGGATGACGATCTGATCGGGGTGATAATCGTCTATCGCCAGGAAGTTCGTCCTTTTACCGACAAGCAGATCGACCTGGTTAAAAACTTCGCTGCACAAGCCGCGATAGCGATCGAGAATGCTCGGCTGTTGAACGAGCTAAAAAATCGCACGGACGATCTTTCGAAATCACTGCAGCAACAGACGGCGACGGCCGACGTGCTAAAGGTCATCAGTCGCTCCGCTTTCGATCTGCAAACGGTGCTTGACACCCTGGTGCAATCCGCCGCGCAACTTTGCAGTGCCGAGATGGTCAACATCTGGCGGCCGGGCGGGGGAGGTTTCCAGCTTGCGGCGGGCTATGCGGTGTCGGGCAAGCGACGCGAAGCGCGTGAGAACAGGGAGTACCTGGAGAGCCTGACCATTGAGCCCGGGCGTGGGTCCGTCGTCGGTCGGACGCTTATCGAGGGGCGGGTGACCCAGGTGGCCGACCTTCAAAATGACCCCGAATACCATTTGCGCGGTGTACTGAAGCTTGGCAGTTATCGGACTGCGCTCGGCGTGCCGCTTATGCGCGAAGGCACGCCCATTGGCGTGTTGTTCCTCACCCGCACGCGGGTCGAGCCTTTCACCGCGCAGCAGATCGCGCTGGTCGAAAGCTTCGCCGACCAGGCAGTGATCGCGATCGAGAATGTCCGGTTGTTCAATGAAACAAGCGAGGCGCTCGAGCAACAGACAGCAACATCCAAGATTTTGCAGGTTATCAGCAATTCGCCGACAAATACTCAGCCAGTTTTCGACACGATCGTGCAGAGCGCCCTGAATCTTTTTTCGGATGCCGCGGTAAGCTTGGCACTTGTCGATGGCGATCAGGTCAAAGCCGCCGCGATCAACGAAAATGATCCGCTGCGTGCGGACGTGTGGAGGAAGAAGTTTCCAGTCCCGCTCACGCGCAACTATGTGAACAGCGCCGCTATTCTTGATGCGAAGGTTGTGGATATTCCCGATGTCCGCAAAGCGCCGCCGCAATTTGCCCTCGGCGCGAAGAATTTTGACGACACAGGTTACCGCGCGGTCACGAGCGTCCCGATGATGCGTGGGGATGTTGCAATCGGCTGCCTGAGCATCATGCGCACACAGCCGGGGCCACTGTCGGACAAACAACTTGCCCTGGTGAAAACTTTCGCCAATCAGGCAGTAATTGCGATCGAAAATACCCGATTGTTCACCGAACTGCGTCAGCGCACGGACGATCTTTCCGAATTGTTGCAGCAGCAGACCGCAACCGCGGACGTATTGAAGGTCATCAGCCGTTCGACATTCGATCTACAGACAGTGCTCGATACGCTGGTGGAATTGGCAACACGCCTGTGCGAAGCAGACTACGCCTGGGTCTTCCAGCGCGAGGGCAACTATCTTCACTGGGTTGCGAGTTACGGCAACGACCCAGACACCCGCGCGATGATCCGCGACTATTTCAAGCCGCTGGACGTGCCGATGGATAGGGGCAGCGTAACCGGCCGGGCGGCACTGGAAGCCAGGGCGGTCCATGTTGCGGATGTCCTGGCCGATCCGGACTACACTTGGAGCGGACCGCAGAAGATCGCCGGCTACCGTGCCGCACTCGGTGTCCCGCTTTTGCGTCAGAACGATATCGTCGGCGTTATCTTCGTCGGAAAAACCAGGCCGGAACCATTTGCGGAAAAGCAGATCGAGCTGGTGACGACGTTTGCCGACCAGGCCGTCATTGCCATCGAAAATACGCGGTTGCTCAACGAATTGCGTGACTCGCTGGAGCAACAGACGGCAACGGCCGACGTCTTGAAAGTCATCAGCCGATCGGCGTTCGATCTGCACGCGGTTCTCGACACGCTGACCGAGTCAGCGGCGAAGCTTTGTGACGCCGATATGGCCGGCATCGTGCGGCCGCGAGACGGACAACACTATTGGGCCACCGACTATAAGTTTCCGTCGGCATTCATGGACTACGTCAAGACGCGGCCAATATTGGCCGATCGAGGTTCGGTTGCCGGGCGGGCACTTCTCGAACGCGGTGTCGTGCACATTCCGGACGTCCTTGCCGACCCAGAATTTACTTTCGGCGAGGCCCAGAAGCGCGGCAACTACAGGACGGTTCTCGCCATTCCCCTCCTGCGCGAGGGGACACCTGTCGGTGTCATCGTGCTGACGCGCATCGCTGTTAGGCCATTTACCGACAAGCAGGTTGAAGTCCTCAAGACTTTCGCCGACCAGGCTGTGATCGCCATCGAGAACGCTCGCCTTTTCGATGAAGTCCAGGCGCGCACCGCCGAGCTCACCGAAGCGCTCGACCAGCAAACGGCAACATCCGATGTGCTCAGCGTCATCAGTTCTTCTCCTGGCGAACTGAAGCCGGTCTTTCACGCAATGCTGGAAAATGCGACGCGCATCTGCCAAGCCAAGTTCGGTACGATGTTCCTTTACGATGGGAGTGCGTTCCAGTATGCGGCGGATGTCGGTGCGCCGCGCGAATACACTGATTTCCAGAGCAAGCGTGGGTCCTTCCAGACGACGCCAGGCAGTCAGCTCGACCAGGTTCTGCGTACCAAGAAAGTGACGCATACGGCTGACTATGCCGCCGAGTCCGTCGTTGGCGTTTCGGGCAGACTCGGTGGTGCCCGCTCAAGTGTCTGTGTCCCTATGCTGAAGGATGACGCCTTGATTGGCGCCATCCTTATTTACCGGCAGGAGGTCCGCCCGTTCGCCGAGAAGCAGATCGCGTTGCTCGAAAACTTTGCGGCCCAGGCCGTCATTGCCATCGAGAATACGCGCCTGCTAAGCGAGTTGCGTCATTCGCTTGATCAGCAGACTGCGACCGCTGACGTTTTGAAGGTCATCAGCCGTTCAGCGTTCGATGTTCAGTCCGTGCTCAACACTTTGGTGGAATTGGCCGGTAGGCTGTGCCAGGCGGAGAATGTTCAAATCTTTCTTCGCGACGATACCGATTATTTTCGTTTAACCGCGCACAACGGGTTTTCGCTCGAATATCAGGAATTTTTGAAGACACATCCGATACGACCGGGCCGGGGCACATTGGTTGCCCGGACCGCAGACGAACTGGCACCGGTACACATCCCGGATGTTCTGGCCGATGCCGAATACACCTGGCACGAAGGGCAAAAAATCGCCGGTTTCCGCACAATGCTCGGTGTGCCCTTGCTGCGCGAAGGAAATTGCATCGGTGTGATGTGCATGACCAAGTCCGTCCCGCAGCCATTCGCCGAAAAGCAGATTGAGATCATCAGCACATTCGCCGACCAGGCGGTCATTGCGATCGAGAACGCCAGGCTCTTTAATGAAGTGCAGGCGCGTACTGCGGAGCTTACAAAATCCCTGGAAAACCTGCGGACCGCCCAAGACCGTCTGGTGCAGACCGAAAAGCTTGCCTCACTCGGTCAACTCACCGCCGGCATTGCGCACGAGATCAAGAACCCGCTCAATTTCGTCAATAATTTTTCGGCTCTTTCAACCGAGCTGATCGATGAGATCAAGGAAGCGCTTGAAATCGTTAAACTCGATGAGAAGACCGGCATCCAGCTGACCGAGCTCATGGATATGCTGCAAGGCAACCTCGAAAAGGTCGTGCAGCACGGCAAGCGCGCCGATTCGATCGTGAAGAATATGCTGCTTCATTCACGCCACGGCTCCGGGGAGCACCGGCCTGTCGATATCAATGCTGTTGTCGAGGAAAGCCTCAACCTCGCCTATCACGGTGCGCGTGCCGAAAAGCAGGGGTTCAACATCACGCTGCAACGCTCCTTCGACCCGACGGCAGGCGAAGCTGACCTCTTTCCACAGGAGATCACGCGGGTACTCCTCAACCTTATCTCCAACGGCTTCTATGCTGCGACAAAGCGTAAGGCGCAGATTGGAGCCGGCGGTCATGAACCCACGCTGGCGGCTTCGACGAAAAACCTTGGCGACAGCGTCGAAATCAGGATTCGCGACAATGGCAACGGCATTCCGCCTGAGGTGAGGGAGAAGATGTTCAACCCGTTCTTCACCACCAAACCAGCGGGCGAGGGCACGGGTCTGGGCCTCTCGATCAGTCATGACATCATCGTCAAGCAGCACGGCGGATCGATCGATGTCGACACGGCCCCCGGGGAATACACGGAATTTCGCATCACTCTTCCACGCAAGGCAGCAATACTGGCCAAGACAGGAGCACCCGCGTGAAACTTCTCATTCTCGTTGTTGATGACGAGCCGGATGTCGAGATGTTGTTTAGGCAGCATTTTCGACGCGATCTCCGCGCCGGGCGCTTTACCATGGAATTCGCGCAATCTGCTCCGGTGGCGTTGCAAAGTATCAGCAATGCGAGCGATGCTTCGCTTATATTGATCTTGTCGGATATCAATATGCCAGGCATGAGCGGCCTTGAGCTTTTGCCCAAGGCCAAGGAAGCGCGGCCCGATGTGCCGGTCATCATGATCACGGCCTATGGCGATGCTGAAACAAAGCGAAAGGCGCTCGAAAGTGGCGCTGACGCGTTGCTTACAAAGCCAATCGACTTTGGTTTGCTTCGCAACGAAATCGACACGCGCGTTGAGCGTGCCGCATGACCACTCGGATCCTTGTCGTTGATGATGAGCCCGATCTGGAAGCGCTTGTCTTGCAGAAATTCAGGCATCAGATCCGGGACAAGTCGGTGAGCTTTACGTTTGCCCACGACGGCGTCGAGGCGTTAGCAGCACTGAAAGCGAACGGCGATATCGATCTGGTCGTCACTGATATCAATATGCCGAGAATGGACGGGCTGTCGTTGCTGCAGAAACTGCAGGAAAACGAAGACAACATCATGACCGTGATTGTGTCGGCTTATGGCGACATGACCAACATTCGCACCGCGATGAACCGTGGCGCATTCGATTTCGTGACCAAGCCGATCGACTTCTCCGATCTGGAGACCACGATCGCAAAGACAATTCGCCACATTGGGTTTTTGCGAGAGGCGCGTGAACGGCAGGCCACTGCTGAACGCGCTTATGCTTCGCTTTCCCGCTATTTCTCACCGAACCTTGCCCAGCGTCTTGCCGGAGACACGGCCGCGGTCGATCTCGAAGGTCAACGTCGCGAAATCGCGACTTTGTTCACCGACATTGCAAGTTTCACCGCTTTGGTCGAGACGTTAGAGCCGAATGTACTGGGGCCCCTTCTGAATGAATACCTCTCGGGCATGACCGACATCGTCTTTTCCAACGACGGAACGGTTGCCAAGATCGTC
This sequence comes from uncultured Alphaproteobacteria bacterium, assembly GCA_963707615.1. Classification (GTDB taxonomy): domain Bacteria; phylum Pseudomonadota; class Alphaproteobacteria; order Rhizobiales; family Xanthobacteraceae; genus Pseudolabrys. The sequence continues at coordinate 580,786 of CAVPQT010000003.1, read as the reverse complement.
GGCGATGCCTTGCACATCCTTTTCGGTGCACCTGGTGAGCAGCCCGACCATGCCGCCCGGGCTGTTGCCTGCGCGCTTGCTCTAGATGAGTTTGCGCAAAGCTTCTGTGAGCGCTGGCAGAAGAAGGGCATCGCATTTGGCGTGACGCGCATCGGCGTTCACGCAGGACCGGCGATTGTCGGAAATTTCGGCGGCGGTCGGTTTTTCGACTACACCGCCTATGGCGATACGATCAACGTTGCCTCGCGTCTTGAGACGGCAAACAAGCAACTCGGTACCCGCATCTGCGTCAGCGCGGAGTTGGCCGAAGGGGTCGAGAATTTTCGTGGGCGGCCAATCGGCGATCTTGTGCTGCGGGGCAGGGGTGAGGTGATCCGGGCGTTCGAACCGCTGCAGGAAAAACAGTTCAACGATGCCGCAATAAAAAGCTATCTCGATGCGTACGCCTTACTCAAGGCCGAGGATGCCGGCGCGGTTGCGGCCTTTGCGGCTCATGTCGGCAAGCAGCCGGAGGACCGCCTTGCGGCTTTTCATCTCAAGCGGCTGCTCAATGGAGCCAAGGGCTCGCGCATTGCGATGGATTAGCGGCGAATTGTCGCGTTTACCTTGTTCCGCAAATCGCCAGTTCTGTGACGATCATCACAGAGATTTTCCGGTCGCTGCACTACAGCTAACATCAGCGAACAAAGGACCAACGCCATGACGACGAAGACCATCCTCGACCGGAGCGAAGAAGAGCTCTTCATCAACAATGTTTCCGATGAAGCGCTTGAAATCGCGGCCGGCTCGGCGAAGGAAAAGGCCAATTTCACACTCGGAGCCTGCAGCGGCCTCTCGGTTTGCCCGGGTTGACCCCTGTAAGAGTGGCTGAGATTTGAGATTGTGATTCAGGCGACGACGAGGTCTCCGGCGAAAGCCGGGGACTTCGGTTTTCTACATCACCCGCTGATACGCGATGCCTGGACCAACCACCCGCGCACGGTCGCCCATCCGTCGTCGGAGGCAAAACCCAAAAGGTGAGATTTCTTATTCTGCAGGTGCTCAAAGAAATATTTGCCGACGTTTACGTCTCCCAACTCATCCGTATGCAGGGCTGACCAGTTTTCCCATTCGTGGATGATCGCGCGCCTTGCCGCGAGATGATCGTCACTTTCGCTGACGACAGGTAGATCGACCGCCTGATGAGCTTCACTGGGGATCAACTGCGCGCCGGCGTCAGAGATGTCCGCGATCGCGACGCTTTCGGGAATGACGAGTTCTTCGGCCGTGCGATCTTCGATTGCCTGATGAAGAAGAGCGTTCATTTCGTCGTCGTCGTCGATAGGCGGCGACGTTAATGCATTGTCGTGAATAAAATGACTTCCGGCAGCCAAATCGCCACCTGCGGTTTGCCTCGGACGCAAAGGCGGCTGCCGACTGCTTTTGGCGTGATCGCCCAAAGCCTGCATTCGTTCAGTAACAGACATATGTCCCAGCTCCCCAGCGGAACAACCGCAGCATAGCTCATTGCAATATGGAAAGCACACCAGCAGCCGCAGCGTGTTCCACGGCTTGGGTTCCAGGGTCCCGTTATCCACAGGGCGGTGTCCGGGTCCCCCAGCGGAACCAGCCATCGTTTTGAGAAAAGCGAGCCCGTGCAGGGCCTATCGCGCGATACTTTTCAAAGTTGCAGGAACAAGGCGTGTGGGAATCCGTTGCCCAAGAGGGAGAGTTACTGACCACCCAACACAAGAAAAGACACAACGTGTCTTCAAGGGAGAAGGTAATGGCACGAGATTCGTCAGACTTCGCGCAACACAGCAGCGAGCGTGCAATGCAGGCCGCGAACTTCGGAATGAACTGGAGTCGCGAGTTTGGGGAGCAAACTTTCGGCCAGAGCAGACAGGCGGTTGATGCCTTTCTGCGAGTCACTCGAAAGATGGCCGAGGATTTTGAGAACCAGGCCACAGTCGTCCGCGAGCACATGACGTCGCTGACAGAAAAGACTTTATCGAACACGATGGAGTACGGCGAGAAACTGTCGCGCGCCAAAGAACCGCAGGAGTTCGCACAGTGTCAAAGCGACTTCCTGGCTCGTCAGGCGCAGACTATTGCGGACCAGACCAAGGAATTCAGCCAGAAGTTCCAGAAGGCGGCACAGCTGTTTGCCAGCAACGCTTCGAATGCGATGGCAGAAGCGACTCGAAGGAGCGAAGATGCGGTGTCAAACATCGCTTCGCGCGCCGAGCAGGCCTCGAAACGACGGGCGGAGGCGTAATATTCACCGCCCCTGGTAGGCAGGCGTGCGCACGATCAGCCCATCGAGAGCTTCGGTGACCTTGATCTGGCATGAGAGTCGGGAAGTCGGCTTCACCTCGAAGGCCGCGTCGAGCTGTTCTTCTTCTTCGGCGGACGGTGGGCCGACGACCCCGAACCATTTCTCGTCAACATGGACGAGGCAGGTCGCGCAGGTACAGCCGCCGCCGCATTCGGCGACGATGCTGGCAATGTCGTTGCGCAGGGCCGTTTCCATCACTGTCGAACCGAGCTCAGCTTCTACGGTGTGCTGCGCCCCATCGTGTTCGATGTAGATGATCTTGGGCATTCACGCCACGCCGAGTTTCTTCTGCAAGCTTGTCGATGAGGTCGTGTACTGGAAGACCAGTTTCTTCTCCGGATAGACATAGCGATGCGCTTTCTGCGACATCAGCGCAGCCTCGTGGAAGCCGGAGAGGATCAACTTTAACTTGCCCGGATAGGTATTGATGTCGCCGATCGCGAAGAGACCGGGGATGTTGGCCTCGAAGGCAGCCGTGTCGGTCGGGATGAGTTCATCTTCCATCGTGATGCCCCAGTCCGCGACCGGCCCCAGCTTCATGGTGAGTCCGAAGAAGGGGAGCATGGCGTCGACCTCGACACGAGCAACGCCGCCGTCATTGCCTTTGATCGAGGCGGCGGTGAGCTTGCCATCGGCGCCTTCCAATGTCGTGACCTGACCGATCTTCAGGTCCATGCCGCCGGAAGCGACCAACGCACGCATCTTGTTGACGCTGTCGGGCGCACCGCGAAAATCGTCGCGCCGGTGTACCAATGTGAGCTTCTGTGCGATTGGCTGCAGATTGAGGGTCCAGTCGAGCGCGCTGTCGCCGCCACCGACGATCAGCAGGCGCTTGTCGCGAAAGGCATCCATTTTTCGGACGGCGTAAAAGACCGATTTTTCCTCGTAAGGTTCGATGCCGCTGATAGGTGGGCGCTTTGGCTGGAATGAGCCGCCGCCAGCCGCAATCACCACGCACTTCGCCTCGAAAGTCTTGCCGGCATCGGTGCGCAAGCGGAAAAGGGGATCGCCAATTTTTTCGAGCGTCGTCACCATCTCGCCAAGATGGAAAGTGGGGTGGAACGGCTTGATCTGCTGCATCAAGGCGTCAGTCAGGCCGTGTCCGGTGATGAACGGAATACCTGGGATATCGTAGATGGGCTTTTCGGGGTAAAGCTCCGCGCACTGCCCGCCGACTTTGTCGAGAATATCGACGAGGTGCGCTTTGATATCGAGCAGACCGAGCTCGAATACAGCGAACAGACCCACTGGCCCCGCTCCGATGATCAGAACATCGGTCTTGATGGTCTCACTCATACTTGTCATCCCGGCACCGGCCGGGCTCCTCGTTCACAATGGGTCATGGCTGCAACCGCCATCACGCCCTCGCTTTGCCAAATCCTGGGGAAACGCCGCTGCCCGCCCGCGACATGCGCGTATCGGGAACTGCCATGATACGCAACAGTTCCGTTAAATTTTGTTCCGGCGTCTTTCCGGTCGTGGTGAGTGCAACTTCGGCCTTGGCATAGAGCGGCTCGCGGCTGCGCAGGATCGAGATCAGATCGTCCATGGCGCGGATATTGTTGGACATAGGCCGCATGTCACCCTGTGCCATGACGCGCTTCATATGGTCTTCCGGTTCCGCACGAACCCAGACCGTGAAGCATGAGGCCAGCAGCAATTCGAGCGTGCCTGGCTCTGTGACGATGCTGCCGCTGGTCGCGATAACGAAATCCCTGTGCTGCCGCAGAACGTCATCGAGCGCCTCGCGTTCGGCACGGCGAAAGGTTTCCTGGCCGAACATGTCGAAGATCTCGCTTAAAGTCGTGCCACTGCGCTTTTCAATTTCGCGATCAAGCTCGATGAAGGGGATATCCAGGCGCTCGGCGAGAAGCCGGCCGAGCGTCGACTTGCCGCCGCCGCGCAATCCGAGAAGCGCTATTCGCCGCCGCCGCGCGTCGTTCGACGGATCAACGAAATGCTTGAGCAGCAGTTCACGTGCTTCGGCCAGCGCGGGTGGCGACAGCCGCTCGAGAAACTGCGACAGCAAGACAAAATCGAGAGCGGGCTCGACGCCCTCATTCACAAGTTGCGTCACGGGCAGGCCGATGGCACGCGCAATTCGCCGCAGCAGGACGATTGAGCCATTGCCCAGGCCGGCCTCGAGCTGTGCCAGATAACGCTCGGATACTTCGGCGTGCTCAGCCAAGGCTTTGCGTGTCATGCCGCGCTGGTTGCGAAGCGTGCGTACGCGTTCGCCAAGATGTCGCAGGTAGGCGTCAGTGTCGCGGCTGTTAGCGGGCTTTGCCACTGCTTTGGCCGAGGACGCGCGGACGGCGGTTTTGGTGCGGCCGTTTCTCATGGGTTCCCGTAACATGCATTATAATGCCAAGGCAATAGGCTGAAGGAGATGCGTGGAAAAAGGCCCGTTGTGGAGGCCCTGCCAGCGTGGTAGTAATATGCATAATAATGCACACAGGCCGTCGTTCCGGCACCGCGCGAAGCGGGAGGCCGAGCGGCATGGCTTCGAAGGTGTGCTGCGAGGAGCGCGTATGATGGCGGCGGACACAATCGACTATCAAACCGATCCCTCCCGCTATCGCCATTGGAAAATCGAGCGCGACGGGGACATCGCGTATCTCATCATGGATGTCGATCAGGCTGGCGGCCTCGGCGATTACGAGCTCAAGCTCAATTCGTATGATCTCGGCGTCGACATCGAATTGAACGACGCGGTGCAACGCCTGCGCTTTGAACATCCGGAAGTGCGCTGCGTCGTGATCAAGTCCGGCAAGGACAATGTATTCTGCGCTGGCGCCAATATCCGCATGCTCGGAAAGGCGACTCATGGCGCCAAGGTGAACTTCTGCAAGTTCACAAACGAAACGCGTCTTGCAATCGAGGACGCTTCGGAAAACTCGAAGCAGGTCTACGTCTGCGCAATAAACGGCAACGCTGCGGGCGGCGGCTACGAACTCGCGCTTGCCGCCGACCATATCATGCTGGTTGATGATCGCCGATCTGCAGTAGCGCTGCCCGAAACGCCACTGCTCGCGGTGCTCCCCGGTACGGGCGGGCTCACACGCGTTACCGACAAGCGCAAGGTGCGCCGTGATCGCGCTGATGTTTTCTGCTCGATCGAGGAGGGCGTCCGCGGAACGAAAGCCGTTGAATGGCGTCTTGTCGACGAGGTGGTGCCCAATTCGAAGTGGAAAGACGCCGTGGCGGCGCGTGCAAGGGAGGTTGCCGCACGTTCGGATCGGCCAAAGGATGCCAAGGGCATCACGCTGACGCCGCTCGATCGCAAGATCGAGAAGGATCGTGTCGCTTATTCGCACGTGGAGGTGGAGATCGACCGGGCGCGGAGCCTTGCAACTGTTACGGTTCGTGGGCCGTCGCAAGGGGCGCCAGCGTCCGTCGAAGCCGCGCACGTGCTAGGCGCCAAGTTCTGGCCTCTCGTCGTTGCTCGCGAGCTTGAAGACGCAATCCTGCATTTGCGCAGCAACGAAGCCGCCATCGGCGTTGTCCTGTTCCGCACCGACGGCAATGCCCAGGCCGTACTCGATCACGACGACTTTCTCGCGAAAGCCAATGGCGACTGGCTGATGCGCGAGATTCGTCATTATCTCAAGCGTGTTTTCAAGCGTGTCGATGTAACCGCCAAGAGCTTCATCGCATTGATCGAACCGGGCTCGTGCTTTGCCGGCTCGCTGGCCGAACTGGCTTTCGCCGCTGATCGTTCGCTGATGCTGATCGGTACGCGCGAGGGGGACAATCAAAAGCCGGCCGCGATTACATTGGGACAGGCGAATTTCGGCCTCTATCCGATGGGCAACGGATTGACGCGCCTTGAAACGCGCTTTCTTGGCGAACCGAAGACACTCGACACGCTCAAAGAGAAAATCGGTACGGCAATCGAGGGCGAGGATGCGGCCGAACTTGGTCTTGTCACTGCTGCCTACGAGGACTTCGACTGGGACGATGAATTGCGAGTGATGCTGGAGGAACGTACGAGTTTTTCGCCCGACGCTATGACCGGCATGGAAGCGAATCTGCGGTTTGCCGGCCCGGAGACCATGGAGACCAAGATCTTCGGACGTCTGACTGCGTGGCAGAACTGGATCTTCCAGCGGCCGAACGCCATCGGTGAGCAGGGCGCGCTGAAGCTATACGGCAGCGGCGTATCGCCGACGTTCAACAAGGACAGGGTGTGATGAGCGGCGTGGAGAGACGGTACACGTTCAATCAAGAAAGGGTGCTGCCATGAATATTGCTCAGGTCGATTATGACGGCTTGATCCCCAACAACGTGGCGCTCGGGCAGGACGTGCGTGTGAAACGCGCACTGGAGAAGTGGCACCCCGGTTATCTCAACTGGTGGAACGACATGGGGCCCGAGGGCTTCCAGGAATCACTTGTCTATCTGCGCACCGCGATCAGCGTCGACCCGAAGGGCTGGGCCAAGTTCGATTATGTCCGGATGCCCGAATACCGCTGGGGCGTGCTCCTCGCACCGCAAATGGAAGGCCGCAAAGTCAATTTCGGCATGCACAAGGGCGAGGATGCCTGGCAGGAAGTGCCTGGCGAATATCGCGCAATGTTGCGCCGCCTGGTGGTGATTCAGGGCGATACCGAGCCGGCCTCGGTCGAGCAGCAGCGCTTCCTCGGCAAGACCGCGCCGTCGCTTTACGACATGCGCAATCTCTTCCAAGTGAACGTGGAAGAGGGCCGCCATCTTTGGGCGATGGTCTATTTGCTGCAGAAATATTTCGGGACCGATGGGCGCGAAGAAGCGGAAGCACTGCTGCAACGCCGTTCAGGCGATCCCGATACGCCGCGCATGCTCGGCGCGTTCAACGAGAAGACGCCGGACTGGTTGTCGTTCTTCATGTTCACGTATTTTACCGACCGCGATGGCAAGATGCAGCTCGAGGCATTGGCCCAATCAGGCTTCGATCCCCTCTCGCGCACGTGCCGCTTCATGCTGACCGAGGAGGCGCACCATATGTTCGTGGGCGAGACCGGCGTTACGCGCGTCATCCAGCGGACCTGCGAAGCCATGAAGGAAGCAGGCATCAGCGATCCGTATGAGATCGATAAGGTGCGCAAGCTTGGCGTCATCGACCTGCCGACCATCCAGAAAAAGGCGAACCTGCACTTCTCGCTGACGCTCGATCTCTTCGGCAATGAAATCTCGACCAATGCGGCAAACGCGTTCCACGCCGGCTTAAAAGGTCGTTATCGCGAGGATCGCCTGAAGGACGACCATCAACTCGAGACCGGCACTTATCCAGTTCTGCGCCTCGTCGACGGCAAGATCCAGAACGAGGACTCACCGGCACTGTCGGCCCTCAACATGCGGCTGCGCGACGATTATGTGGTCGATTGCAATGCCGGAGTGGGGCGCTGGAACAAGGTGATCGAACAGATCGGCATCCCATTCCAGATCAATTTGCCGCATGTCGCGTTCCACCGGCACATCGGCGAGTTCTCCAGCATCAAGGCGGACGTGGCGGGCAATCTGCTCAGCGACGGCGAATGGGGGAAGCGTCGCGGCGAATTCCTGCCGTCGGACTCAGATCGGGATTTCATTGAAAGTCTGATGAAACCACAGAGCGAGCCGGGCGCGTTTGCCAGCTGGATCGCATCACCCAAGGTCGGCATCGACAACAAGCCGGGTGACTTCGAATACGTGAAGATCGCGTAACGCGGCCATGCCCGGGGCTATGTCCCGGGCATTCCACCTCTCGCCCAATCAGCGGCTGGCGCGCAGGTCTTCTTCGCGCAGCTTGAACCGTTGCAGCTTGCCGGTGGCTGTGCGCGGTAGCGTTGCCCGCGGCTCGATCCAGCGGGGGAACTTCCAGGGGCCCGCCTTATCCTTCACGTGAAGTTTAAGCGCATCCAGCAACACTTCATCGGCCTTGAACCCATTTCTGAGGACGATGAAAGCCTTTGGCTTGATCAGGCCGTCGGCGTCTTCCTTGCCGATGACGGCGGCTTCCAGCACGGCCTCATGGGAGGTCAGTGCCGCTTCGACGTCGAAGGGCGAAACCCACATGCCGCTCACTTTGAACATGTCGTCGGTGCGTCCGCAGTAATAGAAGTAACCGTCGGCGTCGCGCCGATATTTGTCCCCGGTGTGGGTCCACTCGCCAGCAAAGGTGCTTCGGCTCTTGGCCCTCTGGTTCCAGTAACCTTCACCGGCCGACGGCCCGCGTACGATCAGTTCGCCGATCTCGCCTTCGCTTAGTTCCCGTCCATGCTCGTCGACGATACGCGCGTCGTAGCCAGGCACCGGCTTGCCGGTCGAGCCGTAGCGAATGTCGCTGGGGCGGTTGCTCAAGAAAGTGTTCAACATTTCGGTTGAGCCCAGCCCATCTAGCACATCGACGCCGACCGCGTCGCGCCAGCGCTGGCCGATGTGGGCCGGCAACGCCTCGCCCGCCGAGACGCAGATGCGCAGACGGTCGGAGCCGGCACCCTTTGAAATATCGTGGTGCGAGAGAAGCGCCGTATAGAGAGACGGCACACCGTAAAAAATCGTCGGTTGATGTCGTCGCATCGTCTCAAAGACGCCCTCGGGCGAGGGGCGGTGCGGCCAGAGGGCAGCGGTTGCGCCGACCGAAAGTGGGAATGTCATTGCGTTGCCGAGCCCATAGGCGAAGAACAGCTTTGAAGCGGAATGCACGACGTCATCCTCGCGGATATCAAGGATGCCCTGGCCGAACAGCCTAGCGGTGGCCATCAGATTGGAATGGACATGCTTTACGCCCTTGGGGTCACCGGTCGAACCAGACGTGTAGAGCCAGAATGCAACCTCGTCCGACAACGTGTCGGCAGTGAACGGTGTCGAATCGGCGCCGGTGACAAGGTTTTCGAACATATGCACCGTCTTGCGGCCGTGCACGTGAGTTGCGTCAGACTGGCCGTCGGCGATCACGACATTCTTCAATCGCGGCAGCTCATCAATGATTGCCGATAGCGACTGTACAAGGGGCGCCGCCACAACCAGCGTTGTCGCGCGGCAATCGCCAAGGATGTAGGCGTATTGCGGAAGCGGCAGATAAGTGTTGAGCGGGATCGCAATCGCGCCAGCACGGATGACGCCCCAGAACGCAACCGGATAGTCGACAGTGTCATTGAGGAGGAGCGCGACGCGTTGCTCGTGCTCCACACCTAAACTGCGCAGGGCGTTGGCGAAGCGGATACTGCGCGTCTGCAAGTCGTCGTAGCTAAGTGAACGGTCGGGATCGATGAAGGCGACTTTCCGGCCAAGACCGCGCGCAACGTTGGCGTCGACGAAATCGCTGACGGCGTTGTAAGGGCGGCGCTCGTTGAAATCGTGCTGCACCGCGCCCCCGATCCGGTCACTCTTCGAAAAGCCGCGCGGCGAGGCGTCGCGCCAGCACACCGGCGACACGCCGGCGATAGTGTCCGGGTGTGAACGTCGTCTTCATCGGCATGATCTGATCGCGCACCAGCGCATCAAGGCCCTTGATGACGCGTTCATCGAATCCGCTCCCACACAGGTCGGCGGTACCGGCAAGCAGCACCGGGCGCGGATTGGTACCGGTAAATGCGACGCGCAGGTCGGCAAGCTTGCCACCTTCTTTCCTCAGCGCGACCGCGACACCAGCGACGGGGTATTCGATTGAGCGGCGAATGCGAATCTTGTCATAGGCCGAGCGCAGGTTAGGCGTATTTTTTGCGCGTACCGCGGTAACGATCTCGCCCGGCCGTAGCGACAGAAAGTATTTGCCGTCGCCCTGTGTCTCTGTCACCGGAACGTCCTGCCGGGCGAATCCTGATGTAAAGCTTCTCGAGGGGAATGGTGCGTTTCCCGACTGTACTGGCGATGTCCACCTCGGCGCCCAAGCTGAGCAAGGCGGGCGCGAGGTCGCCGGAGAAAGTCGCAAAGCACACGCCACGGCTCTTCGGCGCAACGTGGCATATCGTGCCGGTTGTCTTCAGGCAGTGATTATTGGCGCTCCGCCACCATTCGCTCTGATTGTAGAAAATGCAGCGTGTGTCGAGGCACAGATTGCCGCCGACAGTTCCCATGTTGCGGTGAGTGGGACCAGCGATGTGCGCGGCGGCCTGGGCGAGGACGGGGTAGTGTTTATTGATGGCAGGATGCGCGGCGATTTCATTCAAGCGTGCTGAGGCGCCCAGCTCAATCGTGTTTTCATCGACGCGGATCGTGTGCAATTCCTGCACGCGGTTCATGTCGATCAAGACCGGCGGGGCAACGATGCCGCGACGGATGTTCACCACAAGATCCGTGCCGCCGCCGAGCGGCATCGCCTTTGGGTTATCCGCACGCGCCGCTATCGCCTCGGCGAGCGTTGTCGGATTGACGATGCGGAATTCCGGCAGAGCGTCCATTACTGGGCTCCGCCGTTTTTCTTTGATTTTTCTGACGCGCGACGGTGCTTCTCGATGGCTTCGAAGACCCGATCCGGCGTTACCGGCAGATCGTTGAAGCGAATGCCGATCGCATCAGCAATGGCATTGGTCAGCGCGGGGAGGAACGCTGCGAGCGAGCCTTCGCCCGCTTCCTTCGCGCCGAAGGGACCATGCGGATCGTTGCTTTCAACGATGCCGACTTCGATCGGCGGGGAATCCTGAATGGTCGGTACGCGGTAGTCGAGCATGTTGGCTGTGACCATCAGCCCGTCGTGATAGGCGGCCTCTTCGCTCATGGCCTGGCCCATGCCCATCCAGACCGAGCCCTGCACCTGGCCCTCAACTGTCAACCGATTGAGCGCCTTGCCGCAGTCATGCGCGACCCACACCTTGTCGACAGTAACGACGCCGGTTTCCTCGTCGACACTGACTTCCACCACTTGTGCCGAGTAGCTGTAACCCATGGTGCCGCCAATGGCGGAGCCGCGATATTTCTTGCCACCGTGCGATTCGGGGATGGTTGAATAATTACCGGTGACAGTGATCGTGCCGCTGTCCTTCAGCGCTTCCGTCACCACTTCCTCGAAAGTTGCTCCTTTGTCCTGGGCGCCAGCGCGATAAACCTCGCCGAGGCACTCGATGTCTTCCGGCCGCGCTTCGAGTTTGCGGGCTGCGGCATTGACCAGAACGGTTTTCAGATTGCGTGCGGCATCGAGGGCCGCGTTGCCGACCATGAAAGTGACTCGCGACGAATAGGAACCGTTGTCTTTCGGCACCACTTCACTGTCGCCCGTCACGACGCGCACGCGTGAAAGATCAAGCCCCAGAATTTCAGCGACCGTCTGGGCCAGAATGGTCGTTGAGCCCTGACCGATGTCGGCGGCGCCCGACAGCACCACGATCGAGCCGTCGAAATCGAGCTTGATCTTCACCGTGGCATGCGGCTCGCCGGTCCAGTTCACCGGCTTCGAGGCGCCGGAGATGTAGTGCGAGCACGCCATCCCCAGGCCTTTGCGGACGCCATTGCTGCTTGTCAGCTTACCTCTGCGAGTGTCCCAGCCGCTTTCGCGCTCGACCCAGTCCAGACATTCCGGCAGACCGTACGAGTTCACCATCAGATCGTTGTCCGTAAAGGTCGGCGCCGTCAGGAGGTTGGCACGGCGTACGACGAACGGATCGAGCCCCAGCTCAGCCGCCATCTGGTCGAGGAGGCTTTCGAAGGCAAAACGGATGTCGACGGTTCCGTGACCGCGGAAGGCACCGCAGCGGCGGCGTGTTGGTAAGAACGCGACGGCCCGTGTACTTGACATTGTGCAGGTCATAGATCGCGTAAAGCATCGAGCCGGAATACAGGATCGTCACCACCCCATAACCCGAGTGCGCACCGCCACGTTGATCGCAATCGCATTCGACCGCAGTGATGCGTCCATCCTTGCGCAGGCCGATCTTCAGGCGGATGTCGGTTTCAGGCCGCCCGCGATGCGTGATGAAAGTCTCCTCGCGCGTCGTGACAATGCGCACCGTTGCGTTGGCCTTGCGGGCGAGCAGCGCGGCGATCAATTCGATATTCAGCGTTTCGGTGCGGCAGCCGAAGCCGCCACCGACATGCGGCTTGATCACGCGGATGCGCGACATGTCCATGTCGAGGATCTGCGACAGCATCAGGTGCACGTAGTAGGGCACCTGCGTGGAGGCATGCACGGTCATCCGGTCACGTACGGCGTCGTATTCGGCGACGGCGGCGTGCATTTCCATCTGGTTCTGGCAGACCTCGGCGCAGTTATAGGTGCCTTCGCGCACGAGATCGGCATCGGCGAAACCTTGCGCGGTCGATCCGAGCTCGAACAGAACGTCGCGTTCGATATTGCCGGGCTTCTTCTGGTGCAAAAGCGCGGCGCCGGGCGCTAACGCGTCTTTCGCAGTGAAGTAAGCCGGCAATTCCTTGACCGTCATTTTGATCAATCGAATTGCTTTGCGGGCGGCGACATCGTCGACGGCGGCGACGGCGGCGACGGGCTCGCCGCGGTATCTCACCTTGTCCCGCGCGAGCGGGTGCTCGCTGCGTGCGATCGGCAGCACTCCGAACGTCCTGTCGCAATCAGCACCGGTCACGATCGCAACGACGCCGGGGACCTTCAGCGCTTCCGACACATCGACATCGACAATCTCGCCGTGCGCATAGGGGCTGCGATAGATACAGCCAACGAGCTGACCCACCCCGACAATGTCGGCTGTATATTTCGCGCGGCCGGAGACCTTCTCCGGGCCGTCGATCATCGGCACATAGGATCCGATGTTGTGCACGGGAGCGGGTTTGTTCATGGCGGGACGCCCTGTTTGCCGAGGGCAACCGCGAATTTCACCGCTTCGATGATTTTCACATAGCCGGTGCAGCGGCAGATATTGCTGCCGAGTGCCTCAAGAATTTCCGCATCGCTCGGATCCGGATTTTTGCGAAGCAGTCCCGCGGAAGCCATGATGAAGCCGGGCGTGCAATAGCCGCACTGCGAACCGAGTTTCTCGTGAAAGCCGCGCTGCACGGCTGACAGCTGCCCGTCGACGCCGAGCGATTCGATCGTGTCCACCCGCTTGCCTTGGACGATCATCGCAAGTGTCAGGCATGACAATGTCGGCGTGTCGTCGATGAGGACCGTGCAGGCGCCGCACTCGCCGCCGTCGCAGCCTGTCTTGGTGCCGGTGAGTCCGACCTTTTCGCGCAGATAGTCGAGCAAAAGGACATTGTCGGCGACCGCATCGGCACGGTCGCGGCCGTTTAGCCTGCATTCCAGCAGACGGGCCAAGCGTTTCGTTCCCTCTTGCGCGCATTTCTGCGCGCTCTTTTGTCATTATTCTTATTGTAACAACGGCAATACTAGCGCCGCTGGCGGTCCTGCCGAAGCGCTTCCACAGACCAATTCGCGGGAATGGCTGGAACGATTACGTGCCCGTGAATTTTGCGATGACTTCGCCAGGGATCGCTGTAGCGCCTATCTTTTCGGGGTCTTCCTTGCTGCGCGCGGCCCAGACACGGGTTTCTCCGCCCTCGACCGCAAGCTCACCGGCGACCGAGAGAAGATGTTCCACATCGAAGCTCGAACGACGAAACTCACGGACCCGCGAGGTGATGTCGACCACGTCACCGAATTTTACGGCCTTGACGAAATTGGCTCGCACATCAACCAGCGGGATCCCCATGAAGCCGAAGGCGCCCGCGAGTTCATGCGGCTTTACCCCGAGTGCGGCCTCGAACATTCGCCAGGTGCTTGCGTCGAACATTTCGAAGAAGCGGCTGTTGAAAACGATGCCTGCGGGATCGCACTGACCCCATTCGATTGTGAGTTGCTTGCGATAGGTGAAGGACGTCACGCGTTTGCCTCAGGCCATAAAACGTTCTGCGTTATAGCTGCCGCACTCTCCACTGTCATGCGCGTGCACCTTGCCATCAGGACCGTGTCTTCTTTTTTTTCTTCTTCTTTTTTCTCGGATCCGGCCATTCGACGACTTCCTGCGACAGCATTTCGACGCGCGACGCGCGGCGCCGCTTGCGCAACGCACGGTGCGGTGCAACGGGCAAATGCGGTGACGTGTCGAGATCCACCAGGAGCCAGTCGAGGTCTTCTGGCGCGACGACCCAGCTGCGCGGAGCGTAGCGCGCAAGCGAAAAAGGCCTCGAAAAGGACAGCATCGATTTTTTGCCGCCCGGCAGGCAATACTCGTGCGCGTAGGTCATCGCGAGTTCGCGCGGGCTACGATAGATCGGATCGCGCCAGCGCAGGATTGCGTGATTGGTCTTGCTGATTGCACCCCAAAGGCCGTGCTCGCGGAACAGCGTAATGATGTGATCCTGGTCGCTCGGCAGCGCACGGATATCCATCAGAAGAGGACGCTTGCCATGATAGGCCAACACGGCCGCGGCGAAGACCGCGCCTTCAGCGCAATGTGCCATGCGAGCGCCAAGCACACGCCGCGGTGACATCGCGGTGTCTCCATCGAGACCGAAATTGACCGGAAGCTTGTCGAGAAAACTCTGAATCTTCGCCGGCGTGTCGAGCCGCGCGAACAGCCGATGTTCAGAGGGGGTCAGGAGCGCGTGGAGTCTGCGGCGATAGGTCGGCATCAGAGAATGGGCTGTCGTGGAGAAGTGGGCATCACTTTCGTTGTTTTGCATACGTTTTTGCGGGTTTCGAGCGGTACCGGCGTTCTCTGCACAGGGCCGGCAAAAGGAAAATGTTATGCTCAGACGTCCTGTTGATAACAAAAATCTTCTTATTTTCCGGTACTTATTGCCGTTTTGAAGAATAATCTCCTACTTAGTGGCTCTTGTCGCTGGATGGGAGCTGTTCCGATGAGCGATTTACCACGCAAGTCCGAGCGGGTTTCGGGCCTGGAAGTCTGGGCCTTCGCGCTGGCAACCACTCTGGTTGCGCTGATTGCGGTCGGCGTCGTCCCGCATGGTCACTGGTAAGAGCGAAAACATATGACCACAACCACCACGACCTGGAATGAAGCGGAGCCGCGGCGCGCTGACAATGTCGAAATCGCGCCGCGCATCAGCGAGGATTGGCTGTCGCTCATTATCGGGCCCTTTGTTCTCGGTTACATCTGGACCAATCACATCAATCGCACGGCGGACAAGGCCAGCGCCTGGGAGATCTGGCAGCGCTTCCCGAAATTCGTGATCGGGTTCCTGATCACGTTTGTCGTCGGCCTCTACCTCGCGCTCGCGACGCCTGCGGACATCGCCGCGAAGGTTCCCGCGGCGATGGGTGAAGCCAATACCCTGCGCGTCGTGTTCTTCGTCCTGACTTTCTTCTCGATTGGCGTGCTCTCCAACTTCAAGAAGCTTTGGCAGGAGGGCATTGGCCGACTTGCCGCAGTGTATTTCGTGAGCCTGTTCGGCTTCGTGATCTGGGTCGGACTGCTGATTTCCTGGCTGTTCTTCAGCGGCGTCAAGCCGCCTTTGGCCAGCTGATTAAAGGAGCAAACCATGTCGCAAGTGAATGTAGATGAGGAATTCCGCAAGGCACCAGTTGAGCCTCTGCTGCCGGTCGAAAAGAAGCTGATCGGCTGGAGCCTCGGCATTGGCGTAGTGCTTCTGATCCTCCTCGCCATCGTCAACCAAATGTTCCCGGCGTCCATCTGACGCTCGAAATACGACGGCACCGGTTGTGCCGCCGAGAAATGAGAAACGAGTATGTCGCCAATTCCGAAGACCGCGCCGTTCGCAGAAGAGGAGATCGACCTCCTCAACAGCGTCGTGGGCACCGCGAGCCCAGTCCAGCGGGCCTGGCTTGCCGGGTTTCTGGCAGGTCTTGATGCATCCGGCGCCACCCTTGTACCGGCGCTTCCAGCTGCCCCGGCGCGTCCGGCCGAGCCGCTGACGATCGTCTATGCGAGCGAGTTGGGCAATTGCGAGAAACTCGCGGGCGATCTGGCCAAGGCGGCGCGCAAGAACGGATTGAAGCCGACGCTCACCGATATGGCCGATCTCGAGCTGTCCGCTTTGACCGCGGCCAAGCGGTTGGTCGTGATCGCGGCGACTTGGGGCGAAGGCGAGCCTCCGGCGCGCGCCGTGCGCGCCTACAACGAATTGATGGGTGAGGGCGCGCCACGCCTCGACGGTATTGAATTCAGCGTGCTGGCGCTTGGAGACACTGCCTACGTAGAATTCTGCGCGATCGGCAGGAAGATCGACGAGCGATTGGCTGCGCTTGGCGGCAAGCGCGTCGCCGATCGTATCGATTGCGATCTCGATTATGCGGAGCCGGCCGCACGCTGGATTGGCGACGCTGTAAAGGCGCTGACGCCTCCGAACGCGAGCCGCGTTATCGAAGTCGATTTTGGTGCCAAGCCGGCCGCGGCGCCAAACACGGATATATTCGAAGCGGAAATCACCGAGCACGTTGACCTGAATTCCTCGCGCTCGGACAAGGAAACCATTCACCTCGCGCTATCGTTCGAGGGCGCTGCGCCGGCCTATGAGCCGGGCGATTCGCTTGATCTTTATCCCGAGAATGATCCGGCATACGTGGATGAGTTGCTGAAAATTGCCGGACTTGCAGGCGACGAGAAGTTGCGGACCGACTTCATCAAGTCACGCGATGTGACCACGCTCTCGCTAAAGACCGTCGAGACCTATGCCTCGTCCACCGGCCATCAATACGTCAAGGCACTGCTCGACGACGGTCAGGCGCGCGAATGGATCGCCGGACGCCAGCTCATCGACCTCATTACGACGTTTCCGATCGCGCTTGATGCCGACAAACTTCGTGCACTGACCCGTCCGCTCGCTCCGCGGGCCTATTCGATTGCCTCGTCCCGCCGCGAGGTCGGGGATGAGGCGCACCTGCTCATTTCCGCCGTGCGCTATGAAAGTCATGGCCGCGCGCGGAAAGGCGTTGCCTCGAACTACGTCGCCGAGCGCCTGAAACGCGGTGGCCACGTTCGCGTGAAACTCAAGCCCAACAAGCATTTCGCGCTGCCGTCGGCCGAGAAGGACGTCATCATGGTCGGTCCTGGGACTGGCGTTGCGCCCTTCCGCGCCTTTGTGCAGGAGCGACGGGCGACGCAAGCGAAAGGCCGCAGCTGGCTGTTCTTCGGCGATCGCACCTTTACGCACGATTTCCTCTACCAGCTCGACTGGCAGGACGCGCTCAAGGACGGCTCGTTGACACGCATGGACGTCGCCTTCTCGCGCGACACGCCAGAGAAGGTCTACGTACAGAACAAGCTGTGGGAACGTCGTGCCGACCTGATCCAATGGCTGGAGGGCGGAGCCTATTTCTACGTATGCGGTGACGCCAAGGCGATGGCGAAGGATGTTCGCGCCGCGCTGGTGCGCGCCTATACCGACGTGAAAGGCCTGTCCCCCGAAGCTGCCGAGCAAGCGGTGGTGACACTGGAGCGCGAAAAGCGCTATCTGCAGGATACCTATTGATCTTGCACCCATTGGACCGCCAATGACCGACGAGGTTTCGCGCAACGAGCGCATCAAGGAAGCCAGCGACTATTTGCGTGGAACGTTGGCCGAGGGCCTGCGCGAGGAAATCACCGGCGCGATCGTCGAGGACGATGCGCAGCTCGTGAAGTTCCACGGCATGTACCTGCAGGACGACCGTGACCTGCGCCCAGAACGCGCGCGCAAGAAGATGGAGAAGGCCTTCTCCTTCATGATTCGCGTGCGCATCCCGGGCGGCGTGCTCAACCCACAACAATGGCTCGCGCTTGATGAGGTCGCACGTGTCTACGGCAACGGCACCATGCGGCTGACGACGCGGCAGACGGTGCAGCTGCATGGGGTCATCAAGTCAAATCTGAAGGCGACCCTGAGAGGGATCGATAAGGTCCTTCTCAATTCGATCGCGGCCTGTGGCGATATCAACCGCAATGTCATGTGCAACGTGCTGCCCGAGCAGTCGCGCGCACATGCTATGGCGCTCGAAATGGCGCGCGCGATTTCGGACGATCTGTTGCCGCACACGCCGGCCTATCGCGAAATCTGGCTTGACGGCGAGCGCATCGCGGGCGGGGAGGAAGAAGTCGTTGAGCCGATCTATGGCAAGACCTACCTGCCTCGCAAATTCAAGATCGTGGTCGCCGTGCCGCCATCAAACGATGTCGACATCTTTGCCCATGATCTCGGTTACATCGCCATCACAGACAATACAGGCAATCTTGCCGGTTGGAATGTCACCGTCGGCGGTGGCATGGGCATGACCCATGGCGAGCCCGAAACCTATCCGCGCACCGCGGACGTCATGGGCTTTTGCGAAACCAAAGACGCGGTCAAGATTGCGGAGGCCGTGGTCACCGTGCAGCGCGACTGGGGCGATCGCAAAAACCGCAAGCATGCACGGCTCAAATACACGATCGAGGATCGCGGTCTCGACAATTTCCGGGCCGAGGTCGAGCGTCGGGCCGGGGTCAAGCTTGGCTCGCCAAAGCCGTTCACTTTCACCTCAACGGGCGATCGTTTCGGGTGGAGCGAAGGCATTGACGGGCGCGGGCATTTGACGCTGTTCGTGCAGAATGGTCGCGTGCACGATGTGGCTGGTTCTGCACAGCAGACCGCCCTACGAACGATCGCGCAGGTGCATGAGGGCGATTTCCGCATCACGCCGAACCAGAATCTCGTGATTGCCAATGTGCCGACGGAACAGCAGCCCGAAATCGAGCGCATCGCGCGCGAGGCAAATCTTCTTGCGCCCTGGTCAGGCCTGCGACGCAATTCAATGGCCTGTGTTGCGCTCCCGACTTGCGGGCTCGCACTTGCCGAAAGCGAACGCTACCTGCCGGATTTGCTGACCGCCCTTGATGAACGACTCGCGGCACATGGCCTTTCCGCGGACGATATCGTCATCCGCATGACGGGGTGCCCGAACGGATGCGCGCGGCCTTATCTCGCCGAGATTGGTTTGGTCGGCAAAGGCCCGGGTCGATACAATCTGTATCTAGGCGCGGCCTTCGACGGATCGCGTATGAACAAGCTCTATGCCGAGGACCTCGATCACGCGGGGATCGTCGCCGCGCTCGATCCTGTTCTCGCCGCTTACGCAGCGGAACGGCAGAAGGGCGAGCGCTTCGGCGATTTCACCATCCGTGCGGGCTTTGTTGTCGCTTCCGGAAATGGCGCCGACTTCCATGCCAATACCGGCAAACGGCGCGTGTCGTAGGCGAGCGCCTTGTTGGAAACGGAACTCATCGCTGCGCACTAAAATCTCCTCGTCTGCCGCAAAATAAGGCAGTGGCCGCCGATCAGGCCTCCGAGCCACGTTTTTCAGGTCATTTTCGAATGGAATGGGTCTTGCTTCGTCAGGAGCAAGCAAACGGATCTGAATGCGGCACGGCCCGGGATGTCGGCAGGAAAAAGGAATTTGGCGCAAACAGGTAAAGGGTCAGAACCTTCAAGCCACGGCGCGGTTACGTCGGGGGAGCAGCGGGATTCAGCCCTGAAGATCGCGATCGTCGATGAGAGTCCCGTTCGTGCGGCCATCCTGGAAGAGGGCCTGCGCGAAGCCGGGTTTACTCAGGTCGAACGTATCGCCGAAACAAAAAACCTGCTCTCGCGCATCTACGCGCTCGATCCGGACGTCATTCTCATCGACCTGGAAAATCCCAGTCGTGACGTGCTCGAGCAGATGTTTCAGATGAGTCGGGCAGTGAAACGCCCGGTCGCCATGTTCGTCGATCAGAGCGACAGCGCGTCGATCCAGGCAGCGGTCGACGCGGGAGTGTCGGCCTACATCGTCGGCGGACTGCGCAAGGAACGCATCACCAACATTCTCGATCTCTGCATATCGCGGTTCAACGCATTCGCCCGGCTGCAGTCGGAACTCGACCACGCCAAAGGAGCCCTGGAAGAACGCAAGGTCATTGATCGGGCCAAAGGCGTGCTGATGCAGGCCAGAAAACTCACTGAAGAGAAGGCCTACGCGCTGCTGCGCACCAAGGCCATGAACGAGAACAAAAAGATCGTTGAAATTGCCCAATCAGTGCTGACCGCGGCGGAGTTGCTCAAATGAACGAGAAGCTCCGGATCGGTTTTATTCCTCTGGTGGATGCGACAGCTTTGCTGGTCGCCGTCGATGCGGGTTTCACCGCGGCCGAAGGGCTCGACGTCGAACTGGTCCGCGAAGTGTCCTGGTCGAACGTGCGCGACAAGCTCAACATCGGTCTGTTCGATGCGGCTCATCTGCTGTCTCCCGTGGCGATCGCGTCGAGCCTTGGTATCGGTCACGTCCGAGTGCCACTCGTCGTGCCATTCAATCTGGGGATCAATGGCAATGCGATCACGGTTTCGCCCTGGCTCTTTTCCGCGCTGTCAGATGCGACCGACGGCGATCTGACTGATCCAAAGGTTTCCGCGCGCGCACTCTCGCGAATTGTATCGGAACGTAAAGCGCGTGGTCTTGAACCACTCAACTTCGGCATGACGTTCCCGTTTTCTCACCACAACTATCAGCTTCGTTACTGGATGGCGGCAGGTGGGATCGATCCCGACGAAGATGTTCGTCTTGTTGTGCTGCCGCCGCCCTACATGGTGGAAAGCCTGGCGAGCAAACAGGTCGACGTATTTTGCGTCGGCGCGCCCTGGAATTCGGTGGCCGTCGATCTCGGCGTCGGCAGCATCTTGCACTTCGGCCGCGAGATCATGACTCGCGTTTCAGAGAAGGTCTTTGCGTTACGCCAGCAATGGGCCGAGGAAAATCCGGACATCGTTGCACGTCTTGTGCGCGCGCTTGTTTCCGCGAGTAAATTCGTGAGCAACGCGGACAACCGGGCAACCGTTGCGCATATTGTCGCGCATCGCCTTGGCGTAAATCCGGAACTCGTTGTCCGCACATTGACGGGAAATCTCAAGACAACGACGGACGGTACGATCCGCAAATCCGAGCAATACATTCTTGTCAGCGGCCACGAAGCAAACCGGCCCGACACCAATCAGGCGGCGTGGGCCTATGCGCAGATGGTGCGTTGGGGGCAGGCGGAATTGTCGACGGAGTTACAAGCGTCGGCGGAAAATGTTTTTCGCGCCGATCTCTATGATTCCGCGCTCGATGTAACCGACGAAGGCCATCACGACGCTCATGTCACCGACATCGGTGCATTGTTCGACCCCGCGTTCGATCCCGCGGACATCGCCGGATATCTCGCATCCTGGCGCAGCAAGCGCGCGCGGCCGCCGCGCCTCACGATCGTTCGCTGATATTGCGCTGCACAAAAATTCTGCACCCTGCGCTGGATGTGAGCAACGAATCGCGGCCCTCGCAAAACATCGTGCTGGCCATCATGAGGCATAACTCTCTGTAAAATCATCAATTTATGTCTTTTTGCCCCGGTTGGCACGGCACTTGAATTGAAGGTGGCAAGAGGCGCGACCCGTGTGCGCCTCGGGTCCAATGACGGGCCGATAGCAACGCTGCTGTCCTGGGGAATGCGCAACGGCGCGCTTCAGGCTGCAGCTTTTTTGTTGGCCGAGGACAGAAACGTGAAGGGCGTGTCGACCGGGGCAACAGGAACGGAAGGACGACGAAGACAATGACGGTGAAACACCCAACCAACAACCGCCGTGGCGTGAGCCGACGTTCATTTCTCAAAGCCGGCGCAGGGACTGCCGCGTTGCTCAGCGCGGTCAATACACAATTTCCGTTCGGCGCTTACGTTGCCGAAGCCGCTGGGCCCGAAGTGACGAAGGCCTTGCTCGGCTTCATCGCGCTCACCGATGCAGCGCCACTGTTCGTCGCAAAAGAGAAGGGCATCTTTGCAAAATATGGCGTGCCCGACGTCGAGGTGCAGAAGCAGGCGTCGTGGGGGGCCACGCGCGACAACCTCGTACTCGGTTCGGAAGGCAACGGCATCGATGGCGCGCACATTCTCACGCCGATGCCCTATCTGATCAGCGCCGGGAAAGTGACGCAGAACAATGTGCCGACCCCGATGTACATCCTCGCGCGGCTCAATCTCAACGGTCAGTGCATTTCTGTTGGCAAAGAATACAGCGACCTGCGCGTCGGCGTTGATACGTCGCCGCTGAAAGCTCCGTTTGAGAAGAAAAAGGCCGCGGGCAAGTCAGCAAAGGCAGCGATGACATTCCCCGGCGGCACCCACGATCTGTGGATCCGCTATTGGCTCGCCGCCGGCGGCATCGATCCTGACAAGGATGTCGAGACCATCGTGGTGCCGCCGCCGCAAATGGTGGCCAATATGAAAGTCGGCACCATGGACTGTTTCTGCGTCTGCGAACCATGGAACCTGCAGCTCATTCATCAGAGCATCGGCTACACGGCGATCACGACCGGCGAACTGTGGGAGAAGCATCCCGAGAAGTCGCTGGGAATGCGCGCGGCCTATGTCGACAAATATCCGAAAGCGACGGCTGCAATCCTCATGGCCACCATGGAGGCGCAGCAGTGGTGCGAGAAAATGGAGAATCGCGAAGAGGTGGCCGCAATCTGCGCCAAGCGACAGTGGATCAATTGTCCGGTCGACGATGTTACCGAGCGGATGAAAGGCAAATTTGACTACGGCATTCCAGACAAGGTCGTCGAGAACAGCCCGCACATGATGCGGTACTGGAATGATCACGCGTCATATCCCTTCCAGAGCCACGATCTCTGGTTCATCACCGAAGACACGCGCTGGGGCAAATACGAATCCGGCTTTGACGCGAAATCGCTGATCAAGAAAGTGAACCGTGAGGATCTCTGGCGCGATGCCGCCAAGAGCCTCGGGGTCGCGGCCGCCGATATCCCGGCCTCGACATCGCGCGGTCAGGAGAAATTCTTCGACGGGAAGGTTTTCGATCCGGAAAATCCCTCGGCCTATCTCAAGAGCCTGACGATCAAGCGTGTCGAGGTGTGACGCAAAGGGCCGCTCGCGCGGGCGGCCAACCTTTCCGAATAGAACGGAGAATTCACGCAATGAATATGCCGGTGGTCAGATCCGACCTCGTGGAGACCGTAACGACAAAGCCCGACGCGGGCGCTATGGCAAAAGTGTTGGCCCTCACGCCAAAACGACCAGGACTGAAGACACGTGTCAGCACGGCTCTCGGAAATGCAGCCGTCCGTGTCGTGCCACCCCTGCTGGTTATCGCCATCCTGCTTGGCGTGTGGGAGTTGCTCTGCCGAAAAGCAGGCGCGACCTTGCCGCCGCCCTCGCGCATTGTGCGTGACACCTGGGAGTTGATCGCCGACCCTTTCTACGACCGGGGAGGGCTCGATAAAGGCCTGTTCTGGCATCTGTCAGCCAGCTTGCACCGGGTTGCGCTCGGCTATGCGCTTGCGAGTGTTGGTGGCATCGCGCTGGGGACGCTGGTCGGCCAGTCGGTATGGGCGATGCGCGGGCTCGACCCGATCTTTCAGGTGCTGCGGACTGTTCCACCGCTCGCCTGGCTGCCCTTGTCACTGGCCGCCTTCCGTGACGGGCAACCGTCAGCAATTTTCGTTATCTTCATCACCGCGATCTGGCCGATCATCATTAATACCGCGGTCGGTATCCGCAACATCCCGCAGGACTATCGCAACGTGGCCGCTGTGTTGCGGCTCAATCCGTTCGAATTCTTCGCAAAGATCATGGTGCCGTCGGCGGCTCCCTACATCTTCACGGGATTGCGGATCGGTATCGGCCTGTCCTGGCTCGCCATCGTTGCCGCGGAAATGCTGATTGGTGGCGTCGGCATCGGCTTCTTCATCTGGGATGCGTGGAATTCCTCGCACATCTCCGAAATCATCGTCGCGCTCGTCTATGTCGGATTGGTCGGTTTCGTTCTCGACCGCGTCGTCGCCGGCATCGCTTCCATCGTAACCCGCGGCACCGCGGCCAACTGAGGACTGCGAGCATGATCCCTTATTGCAAGATCGACCACGTCGATAAAAGCTTCACACGTGGCACGAACGAAACGCGAGTCCTCAAGGACATCACCTTCGAGGTGACGAAAGGTGACTACGTCTCGATCATCGGGCACTCGGGTTGCGGAAAGTCGACGCTGCTCAACATTGTTGCTGGGCTTACGCCGCCGACTGCGGGCGGCGTCATCCTGGAAGGCCATGAGGTGAATGAGCCGGGGCCAGACCGCGCGGTCGTGTTCCAGAACCACAGCCTGCTGCCCTGGCTGACGGTCTACGACAACGTGAAGCTTGCGGTCGACAAGGTGTTTCGATCGAGCAAGTCGCGCGCCGAACGGCGTGATTGGACGATGCACAATCTCGATCTGGTGCAGATGACGCATGCTCGAAGCAAGCGACCGGCCGAAATCTCTGGTGGCATGAAGCAACGCGTCGGACTAGCCCGCGCTCTCGCGATGGAGCCGAAGCTTCTGCTGCTCGACGAGCCGTTCGGCGCACTCGACGCGCTGACGCGTGCGCATCTGCAGGACACGGTGATGAGTCTGCACCAGAAGCTCGGCAATACCGTGATGATGATCACCCACGACGTCGATGAAGCCGTGCTCCTGTCGGACCGGATCATCATGATGACCAACGGTCCGTCGGCTCAGATCGGTGAAATACTCGAGGTGCCGCTGTCACGGCCGCGCAAACGGCTCGACCTTGTGACAAACGCGACCTTCCTCAAATGTCGTCAGCGCGTCCTCGAGTTCCTCTACGAACGACATCGGTTCGTTGAGGCGGCGTGACGCTGTTCTGTCCCGCAATGGCGCGGGTCGGCCGCAATGGCGCGGCGTGTTCGAAATCTTTCAGGCCCGAAGGGGGCTGCTGATGAGCGAACCGCTGGTCATTATCGGCAACGGCATGGCCGCAGTGCATCTCGTGGATGAACTCGCGAAGCGCGCGCTGGGCCGCTACGCGATAGCGGTCGTCGGCGAAGAGCCGCGGCTTGCCTACAATCGGGTGCTGCTGTCGGCGGTCCTGGCGCGGGAAGTCTCGCGCTCGGACATTGAGCTGCGATCAGCACGGTGGTGGGACGAGCACGGCGTCACCTTGCTCTACGGACGCACGGCAACGGCAATCGACCCGACAATTCGCCGTGTGCGGCTCGCTGACGGCGCGACCCTGCCATATTCCCGACTGGTGCTTGCGACTGGCTCACGCCCGATCAGGTTGAGAGTTCCGGGCGTGGAGTTGCCCGGGGTCATGACATTCCGCGATCTCGCCGACGTCGCCGCCATCGAGGCCGCCGCGCAGCGGCGCGCGCGCGTAGTCGTGATCGGCGGTGGTTTGCTCGGCCTTGAAGCGGCCCATGGCCTGGCGAAGGCGGGTGCGCAGGTCACGGTCGTGCATCTGATGGATCGCCTCATGGAGCGCCAGCTCGATAGCCATGCCGCCGCAATGCTGAAGAAAGCGGTCGAGGCGCGGGGCATCACTGTTCTCGTCAATTCCGAAACCGTTGCGATTATTGGCAAACGCCGCGTCCAGGCCGTTGCGCTCAAGAACGGGTACGCAAATCGAAGCCGATCTTGTCGTGGTTGCCGCCGGCATCCGGTCGAATATCGACCTCGCCCACGGCGCTGGTCTCAACGTCGATCGTGGAATTATCGTCGACGACAACCTCCGGGCCAGCAGACCCGATATCTTTGCGATCGGGGAATGTGCCGAGCACCGCGGGGTCTGCTACGGACTTGTCGAGCCGGCCTACGAACAGGCGCGCGTTCTTGCGGCGCATCTTGCGGGCGAGAACGCGCATTACCCCGGCAGCGTGCTCGCCACCAATCTCAAGGTTTCCGGCGTCAACGTGTTTTCTGCCGGCGATTTCATCGGCGCACCGGGCACCGAGCAGCTGGTTTTCTCGGATGCCGGTCTCGGCATCTACAAGAAACTTGTGATCGCGAAGGGCTGCCTCGTCGGGGCGGTCTTGTTCGGCGATACCGCCGACGGACTCTGGTATGTCGATCTCATTCGCCAGGAAAGCTCCGTCGAGGCGATACGCGATGACATCATCTTTGGCCGCGCACTGGCCGAGCGAAAGGCCGCGTGATGTCGAGCGACTTCAGCCCGGAGCAGAAGCGCTACCTCGAAGGGTTCGCAACGGGCCTCAACGCGGCGCGAACCGCGCGCGGAAAGGGATCCGGATCCGCCGCCTCCACTGAAGCGGTTGGTCCTGATGCGATCCATATCCAGGCGCAGGATCGAACAGTGGCCGCCGGCGGAAAGCTGGCGGATCAGGAGAAATTCAAACGTGAATTGCATCCCTTCGATGCTTACGAGCGGCTGAAAGAGCAGGCGCGCAAGAATGAAGCGCCCAAGCCAGCCGACAATTTTCGCTGGCGGTACTACGGCCTTTTCTATGTGGCACCCGCGCAGACGTCATACATGTGCCGACTGCGCATCCCGAACGGCATTCTGAAGCACTGGCAGCTTTCGGGCCTCGCGGACGTCGCCGAACTATTCGCCGGCGGTTATTCGCACGTCACGACCCGCGCAAATCTGCAGATGCGCGAGATCGAGCCGAAGAACGCAGTGAATATCGTGGAGGCGATCCAGGACCTCGGCCTGTGCTCGCGAGGGTCCGGTGCCGACAACATCAGAAATGTGACAGGCACGCCGACGGCCGGCATCGATCCGAATGAATTGATCGATACGCGCCCTTACGCGCGCGAGTGGCACTTCCACATTCTCAACGAACGCGCGCTGTATGGCTTGCCGCGCAAATTCAATGTCGGATTCGACGGGGCCGGCCGTATCGCGGTGCTTGAGGATACCAACGACATTGGATTTCAGGCGGTCGAAGTGAAGCCCGGTTTCGGAGCCGAGCCGGGCGTGTGGTTTCGTCTCGCGCTTGGCGGCATTACCGGCCACAAGGATTTCGCCCGGGACACAGGTGTGATCGTCAGACCGAATGAAGCAACACAGGTCGCCGATGCCATCGTACGTGTATACATCGCGCACGGCGATCGCACCGACCGCAACAAGGCGCGGCTTAAATACGTGCTCGACGCCTGGGGCCTCGAAAAATATATCGCGCACGTCGAAGAAGCGCTCGGCCGGAAACTGACCAAGGTGCCTGCAGACGCGATCCTGCGGCGTCCGGACTTTGATCGCAGTGCCCACATCGGCGTGCACCCCCAGAAACAACAGGGTTTCAACTGGATCGGCGTCGTCCTGCCGGTCG
This sequence comes from uncultured Alphaproteobacteria bacterium, assembly GCA_963707615.1. Classification (GTDB taxonomy): domain Bacteria; phylum Pseudomonadota; class Alphaproteobacteria; order Rhizobiales; family Xanthobacteraceae; genus Pseudolabrys. The sequence goes on along the minus strand of CAVPQT010000003.1, from coordinate 553,519 downwards.
CGCGGATCACGGCAGCGCAAATGCGTGGCCTTGCGCGGATCGCGCAAGAGTTCGGCGACGGCGATATACGGCTTACGGTCTGGCAAAACCTTCTGATATCGGGCGTGCCCGACGAAAAGGTGGCTGCCGCCGAAGCGGCGATCGATGCGCTCGGGCTGACCACGAAAGCAAGCCCGATCCGTGCCGGGCTCATTGCCTGCACAGGCAATGTCGGCTGCCGCTTCTCGGCGTCCGATACCAAGCGCCATGCCGAGGACATCGCGCGACTGGTGTGAAGCGCGCGTCGTGCTGGACGGTCCCGTGAATATTCACCTCACGGGGTGCCATCATTCGTGCGCGCAACACTATATCGGCGACATAGGTCTGCTTGCCTGCAAGGTCGAAGAGGGTGAGGAGCAGATCGAGGGCTATCACGTTTACGTCGGTGGCGGCTTCGGGCCGCATGCTGCCCTGGGCCGCGAGATCTACCGCGATGTGAAAGCGAAGGACGCGCCACGCCTTATCGAGCGCATGCTCAAGGGTTATCTCGGACACCGTGCATCCCGCGACGAGACGTTTCTCGCGTTCTCGCGCCGCCACGAAGTTGAAAATCTGAAAAGTATTTTCGCGGCGGAGGTCGGTGAATGACGCAAAGCCTGCCGCCGCCCATTCCATCGCTTATTCCCGAGACAGCGCCGTTTTCCGAAGAACAGCGCGTCTGGCTCAACGGTTTCTTTGCCGGACTGGTATCGCTCGATGGATTTGGCGTCACGCCCTTGTCAGGAGAACAGGCTGCGGCGCTGCTTTCCGGCGGCGCATCGGGCAAGGGAGCCGACGACGACGATGGCGGCGCGCCGTGGCACGACCAGACTTTGCCGCTCGCCGAGCGTATGAACCTCGCCAACGGCAAACCGTTGCGTTGGCGCATGATGGCTGCGATGGCGCAGCAGGATTGCGGTCAGTGCGGCTACGACTGCAAAAATTATTCGGGTGCCATTCACTCCGGCAAGGAAGAGCGCCTGAACCTCTGCGTACCGGGCGGCAAGGAAACCGCGCGGGCCCTCAAGGCCTTGTTCGAGGAATTCAAAAGCGCGCCGGGGAAGCCCGCGGCGGAGGTTGCAAAACCAGTGTCGCCGCCCGCCGCGATATCGGGCGGTTCGCGCGATAATCCTGCGGAAGCCGTATTTGTGTCACGGGCACGCCTGAACAAGCCGGGATCGGCGAAGGAAACGTGGCACCTCGAATTCGACTTGTCCGCATGCGGACTCGACTATGCCGTGGGAGATGCATTTGGTCTTTTTCCCGCCAACGATCCGTTGCTGGTCGAGGCGGTCATCAAGGCTCTCGATGCGCCGCCGGAATTTCCGATCGGTGGCCGTACGCTGCGGGAAGTTTTGACCGACGGCGTATCGTTGTCCCCGGCGCCCGACATGCTGTTTCAGCTGTTTTCCTACATTACCGGTGGCGACCGGCGAAAAAAGGCGAGGGCGTTGTCGACCGGCGAAGATCCGGACGGCGATGCCGCCGTGCTCGATGTGCTCGCGGCCATCGAGAAATTTCCGTCCATCCGGCCAGACCCCGAGGCGTTCATCGAGGCACTGGACCCATTGCAGCCGCGCCTCTACTCGATCTCGTCGTCGCCAAAGACCAACCCCGGGCGTATCGCGCTCACTGTCGATGCGGTGCGATATGACATCGGTAACCGCAAGCGCCTGGGTGTCGCTTCGACCTATCTCGCTGAACGCCTACCAACTGGAAGTGCGCTCAAGGTCTACGTGCAAAAGGCTCACGCCTTTGGTTTGCCGGCTGATCCCTCCGTGCCGATCATCATGATTGGGCCCGGCACGGGAGTAGCGCCGTTCCGTGCATTTCTGCAGGAGCGCCGGGCAATCGGCGCGAAAGGCCGCAACTGGCTGTTCTTCGGCCATCAGCATTCCGATTTCGATTTTTTCTACGAGGACGAGTTCCGGGAGATGAAGACGTCCGGCCTTTTAACGCGTCTGTCTCTGGCCTGGTCGCGCGACGGCAATGAAAAGATTTATGTGCAGGATCGCATGCGTGAGGTCGGGCGGGACTTGTGGTCGTGGCTGGCCGACGGTGCACATATCTATGTTTGCGGCGATGCAAAGCGCATGGCCAAGGATGTCGAGATCGCGCTCGTTGATATCGTCGCGCAGTACGGAATGCGCAGCCCGGAAGAGGCGACGGCTTTCGTCAGTGAGCTGAAGAAGAAAAACCGCTATCAGCAGGACGTTTATTGATGAACGCTCCAGCCCAGCATCCGCCGGCGATACGCACAACATGCCCTTATTGCGGTGTCGGCTGCGGGATAATCGCAAAGCCCGATATGCAGGGTGGCGCCATCATCGCCGGTGATCCCCGGCATCCAGCCAATCTGGGCAGACTTTGTTCCAAAGGCATCGGCCTTGGGTGAGACGCTCGGGCTCGAGAACCGCCTGCTGCGGCCGATGATGCGCGAAGCGGATGGGGCCTTGCTCCCGTTACGTGGGAATCGGCGCTGGATCGTGTGGCGAACGGCTTTGCGCAAACCATTGCCCAGCATGGACCTGATGCCGTCGCCTTTTATCTCTCGGGCCAGCTGCTGACCGAGGACTACTACGTCGCGAATAAATTGATGAAGGGCTTTATCGGCTCGCCCAATGTCGACACCAATTCGCGCTTGTGCATGGCTTCATCGGTGGCAGGTCACCGTCGCGCATTCGGCGCCGACACCGTACCAGGCGTTTATGAAGACCTGGATATTGCCGATCTCGTCATCCTGGTCGGGTCCAACGCGGCCTGGTGTCATCCGGTGCTGTATCAGCGGATCGTCGCCAACAAGCATTCACGCGGTTCGCGGATCGTTGTCATCGATCCGCGACGCACCGCCACGGCCGAAGACGCGGATCTGTTTCTCCCGATCGCTCCCGGCATGGATTCGGTCCTGTTTGCGGGGCTTCTGGTCTACCTCGCCGAAACGACCGCGCTCGACTACGGCTACATCGACGCTCACACCTTGGGTTTTACAGACGCGCTGGTCCGTGCGCGCGAGATCGCGCCTGACATAGAAGTAACCGCAGCGCGCGCCGGCCTCAGCGCGCCTGACGTTTTGCGGTTCTTTCAATGGTTCGCGGCCACATCGAACGTGGTCACATGCTTTTCGCAAGGGGTAAATCAGTCAGCGCAGGGAACCGACAAGGTCACCAGCATCATCAACTGCCATCTCGCGACGGGCCGCATCGGCAAACCGGGTATGGGGCCGTTCTCGCTGACCGGTCAACCGAATGCGATGGGTGGACGCGAGGTCGGCGGCCTTGCCAACCAACTGGCTGCGCATATGGCGTTTTCGCCGGCCGAGATCGATCGTGTCGCCCGCTTCTGGAATGCACCGAAGATAGTGCGGCGTGAGGGCCTGAAAGCCGTTCAGATGTTCGACGCGATAGAGCGCGGCAAGATCAAGGCGCTCTGGGTCATGGGGACCAATCCGGCGGTATCCTTGCCGCGGGCGCGCGCGGTTCGCGACTCGCTGTCCAAGCTCGATCTCTTTGTCATATCGGACAATGTGATCTCGAACGACACGATCGATGCAGGGGCGCAGATCCTCCTGCCGGCGTGCGCCTGGGGAGAGAAAGATGGCACCGTCACCAATTCCGAGCGACGTATCTCGCGGCAGCGTCCATTCCTGAAGGCCCCAGGCGAAGTAAAATCCGATTGGTGGATTGTGACGCAGGTCGCGCGCCGAATGGGTTTTGGCGAGGCTTTCGCTTATCGGACCGTGGCGGATGTCTTCCGCGAGCACGCCGCACTGTCAGCCTTCGAGAACGGAGGCACGCGTGATTTCGATATCGGCGCGTTATCTCAACTTGATGATGATGAATTCAATGCACTCGATCCGGTGCAGTGGCCGGCGCGCGAAGGAACGGCTCGAATAACGACGACGATTCTTTGGCGACGGACAATTTTTCACGGCGAACAGCAAAGCGCGTTTCATTGCCTGCGCAAAGCCTGCATTGAGTGCTGATGTCTCCCAGCACTTTCCATTGCGGCTCAACACCGGTCGGGTACGCGACCAGTGGCACACGATGACACGCTCCGGGCAGAGTCCGCGACTGGCCAATCATTCGCCGGAACCCTTCGTGGAAATCCATCCAGCGGATGCGGCGAATGCAGGGCTCACCGACGGGGCTTTCGCCCGTGTCAGTTCGTCCTATGGGACATGTGTGCTCAAGGTCGTCGTTACCGATAGCCAGAAGCGGGGCAGCTTGTTTGCGCCGATTCATTGGAACGACAAAACCGCATCGGAGGCGCGTGTCGGCGACCTGGTGATGCCTGCAAACGATCCTTACTCAGGTCAGCCCGAGGCCAAGGCAACACCGGTCTCTGTCGAACCCGTCTCGTTTGCCTACCGCGGCTTTCTGCTCGCCCGCGCGCTTCCAAAGATGCCCCTGAGCACGTGGTGGGCCCGCGTCGCAGTGGCGAACGGCCAAGGATTGCTGTTTGCGAGCAACGAGCCGCCGGGTGAATGGCGAAAGCGCGCCGCTGCCTTGTTAGGAGCCCGCGAGACGGCCGAATTTTTCGACGAGCCCCGTGGCATCTATCGTGTGGCGGCTTTCGCCGATGGTCGGTTCATGGGTTGTCTGTTTCTGGGAAAGGCTGGGACGATTCCACAATGGGATTCGATCAAGACTATCTTCGAGGGCGAAGCTCCGAGTGAGCCGGAGCGGCGCGCGATGCTTTCTGGCAAGTCGACAAAGGGCATTGCCGACCCCGGACCGCTCGTTTGCGCCTGTTTCGGCGTCGGCCTGAATGTCATTCGAGCTGCGCTTGCAAGCGGCAGGGCGGCAAGCGTAGAACAAATCGGGGTTGCGCTGCGCGCCGGCACAAATTGCGGCTCGTGTTTGCCGGAGCTCAAAAGGATCGTTGCTGATGACCGTGTCGCGCAAACCGCTTGAAGAAAAGCCGCCGAGCCTTGGCTCACTGGCTCGTCTTCCCGTTTTTCTGGCGCTCGACGGCAAACGCGCCGTCGTCGCCGGCGGAAGTGCGGCCGCGGCGTGGAAGGCCGAATTGCTGTCCGCGTCGGGTGCGCAGGTGGATGTCTACGCGGCGGAACCGTCTGACGAATTGCTCGAGGTCGCCGAAAGTCCACCGCGTGGCGCCATCGCCGTCAATCGTCGCGTCTGGACGGCTGACGATCTCGCGGGCGCAGCCATCGCAATCGGGGCCTTCGACGATGATGAAGCGGCCGCGAAATTCGCCACCGCTTCGCGCGCCCGCGGTGTGCCGGTGAACGTTATCGACAAGCCAGCCTTCTGCGACTTCGCGTTCGGAGCCATCGTCAACCGCTCGCCTCTGGTTATTGGAATTTCGACCGACGGTGCTGCCCCGGTGTTTGCGCAGGCCATTCGGGCGAAACTTGAAGCGTTGTTGCCCAACGGATTCACCGCTTGGGCCGCCGCGGCCGCGCGTTGGCGAAATGCGGTCAAGACATCCGGCCTGTCATTTTCCGGTCGCCGCAAATTCTGGCAATTGTTCACGGCGCACGCGGTATCCAATCCCGAACATCAGCCGAGCGAAAACGACTTCGATCGTTTCATCGCCGAGGTGCAAGGTCTCGGTACGGCGGTCGAGAACGGTTCGGTGACGCTCGTCGGAGCCGGTCCGGGCGATCCCGAATTGCTGACGTTGCGGGCTGTACGCGCGCTTCAGTCGGCGGATGTCATTTTGTTCGACGATCTCGTTTCGCGCGACGTTCTCGACTTTGCGCGCCGGGAGGCGCGAAAGATGCTGGTCGGCAAAACCGGATTCGGTCCCTCCTGCAAGCAGGAAGATATCAATGCCTTGATGGTGAGCCTCGCGCGGCAAGGCAAACGTGTGGTTCGCCTCAAAGGCGGCGATCCGCTGATTTTTGGGCGCGCCGCCGAGGAGATTGAGGCGTGCCGGGCAGCAAATATCGCATTCGACGTGGTACCGGGAATAACAGCTGCACAAGGCGCCGCCGCCAGACTTGGCTTGCCACTTACCGAGCGCAAACGCGTGCGACGACTGCAATATGTTACCGGCCACGCAACAAAGAGTGGTTCATTGCCGAGTGACTTCGACTGGCAGAGCCTTGCTGACCCTCAGACCACAACGGCGATCTATATGCCGACGCGAACGCTGGCGGCGCTGGTTGAAAAAGCGGTTGGCGAGGGTCTTGATCCGAGGACGCCGGCGGTGGCCATTGCGCGTGCCACGCGGCCTGATCAATCGGTGGTCGCCGCACCGGTTGCCGAGCTTCCGCATCGGCTGGACGCGGAGGACCTGCCTGGGCCAGTGCTGGTGATGATCGGTCGCTCGCTGGGCGAGCAAGCTGCCGCACGCGAAGAGAAGCGCCGGCGCAGCTGATCCTGTCTCAGCGGGCGTTGTAACGGATCGGTACAACTATCGGGATCTGCGCACCGGTGATTTCCGGCGGTGGTGGCGGGAGTGGCTGGGCCCGTTCGGCCAGCGTCAAGGTTTCGCGATCAAGAATGCTGGATCCTGAACTGCGGACAATGCGCGCATTGTGCACGCCGCCACTTCGGTCGACGCTGAAGGCGAGTTGCGCGACACCATACTCGCCGCGCGATTGCGCCTCCGAGGGGTAGCGTTTGTAGCGCTCGAGCCGCGCGACGAGCTGCGATTTCCAGTTTGGTACCGCATCGCTATTGCGCGACGAAGCGCCCGGCATTGGCGCTGCCGCGCGCTCGGCCTTTTTCTCAGCTGGGCTTGGCACGCTGGAGAGGCTCGCGTGCTTTTGCTTCGGCTTGTTCTCCTTTGGCTTCTCGATCGGCTTCGGTGGCGGGGTCACCGCGATAGGTTCTGCCTGACGTTCGAACGGAAGATCGAGCTTCTCGACAGGCTTCTCTGGTTCGGGTTCAGGCTGCGCTTCGGTTTGTTCGGGCCCCGGTGGCGAATCGTTCGGGGTGACGTTCGGCGAGACCGACAGGGGCGCCAGAGCAACCATGATCACAGGTGCGTTGGCCACAAGATCGGAGTCCTCGCCCCATCGCGCGAACAGTGCCGCCGCGCCGGCCGCATGAAAACCGAGGGCCAGCGTGAAACAGAAACCCCATCGCAACACATCGGGGCGGCGCCTTGCGGGGGGTGCCTGGATCGTCGCCGTCATGGTCAGAGTTTCTCGGCTTCCAGTCCGACAAGGGCAACATGCAGATAGCCGGCGCTGCGCAGTTCGTTCATGAGAACTCATGAGTTCGCCATAGGGCACAGTTTTGTCGGCGCGCAGGAAAACACGTTGTTGCTTGTCACCGGCTGTTGCGCGATCCAGCGCCCCGGCGAGCGTCGCTCGGCTAATCTGGTCGTTGTCCAGCGAAACGCTCAGGTCAGACTTGAGCGTGAGAAACAGTGGCTTGTCAGGCCGCGGTGTCCGTTCGGCACTGGAGGCAGGAAGGTCGACGGAAATGTCCACTGTCGCCAGCGGTGCCGCGATCATGAAGATGATCAGCAGCACCAGAATCACGTCGATGAAGGGCGTGACGTTGATTTCGTGGACTTCGCTAAGTTCTTCGTCGCCGTGGTCGAGACGCACACTCATCGCGGATCACTCGGCAGCCGATATGGCCCGGCGGCGCTCCGCCGGGCGTTGATTGAATGCGCCGCGATCGAGGTCGCGGCTGATGATGCGCAGAATCTCCGCTGCGGCATCGGCGTGCAGCGCGCGATACCCGGCGATCCAGCGCGAGAACATATTGTACATCACCACGGCTGGAATAGCCGCCACCAGGCCGAGCGCGGTTGCCAGCAGGGCTTCGGCGATGCCCGGCGCTACCACGGCGAGATTGGTGGTGTGAGATTTCGAAATGCCGATGAAGCTGTTCATGATGCCCCAGACCGTGCCGAACAGTCCGACGAAGGGGGCGGTCGCGCCGATGGTGGCGAGGATTCCGGTGCCGCGGATCATTCGACGGCCGGCGGCTGCCTCGAGCCGCTCGAGCCTCGAAGCAACTCGTTCCTTTACTCCCTCCGGAGACATTGCATCTGCCGACAGGCGCAACTCGGCGTCCGCTGCGCGCAGCAATGCGGCGGTGCCATTGCCTCGTCCGTTCATAAAGGCCGCAACGTCGCTCCAGGAGCGAACCTCACCGAGCGCCACAATCTCGGCACGCATGCGCCGACGCGCCGTCATCAGTTCCATGGCCTTGGCGAACCAAATTGTCCAGGTCAGGACCGAGGCAAAGGCGAGGCCGACCATCACTGCTTTGACGACAACGTCGGCCGCCATGAACATGCCCCAGGGCGACAGATCGCGCGGTAATTTCAGCGCAACGTCCGGCGAAACCGTGGAGGGCGTCGTGCTTTGCTCGACAGCTGGCGCGGGGCTGGAAGGGGCCGGTGTCACTTGTGGGGCCGCGACAGCCGGTGGGTCTGCGGTGGTCGGCGAGCCTTGAGGCGTCGCTTGAGCGAAAAGTTCAGCCGGCGTGGCAACGCTCATGGCAACGCTGATGGCAAGGCCAACGGCCGTCAGGGCGGCGCGATACTTGGGACAAAGGGTCATCGAAGGTTCGATCCTTTCGGCCTTGGCCATACTAACACGGGTGGCTCACTCAGCGGGGCGTAGTTGTGCCTCGGCACTTCTGGCATTGCGCGCCCTGCGGTCTGAACGCTTGCGCAACCACATCATGATGCCGGTCACCGCGAAAACAGTCGGAAAAATACCAGTGAGAAAGACGACTGCGGCCCAGAGCGGACCGCTGTGGGAACCCTCATGGATCCATCGAATCCAGGCGGCGGCGCGGTCGCCTGATTGCGGCGCAATCACTTTTGCTTGTCCGCTTTGGTCATCGACAGTCACAGTGAACGCGTCATCGCGTCCTCTCATCTCCACGCGCCAGTTCAGATTTGCTTCACCGCGCTGCTGCACGGGAAGGAAAAGGGCAGTGGGCTCCGCGTTGGGCGCGGATTTGCGTGCAATATCGACAGCGCGGTCCGCAGCCAGGGCCGTGTGCTGGGCGACCTGACCGCCAAAGCCGCCGCGCGGGGGACCCATGGGCGCCACCGTCGACATTGCGTTGCGTGCGGTCTGCGGGAACGCGAGATAAATGCCGGTGAATGACACGACCGCCAGCGGAATTGAAATCCAGAAACCGATCAGATGATGCAGGTTGAAGGTGAAGCGCCCCGATCGGGTCCAGCGCAAGCCGCGCAGGAAACCGCCACCGCGCGGCCACCACAGCCACAGTCCGGTCAGCGACATGATCAACAGGCCTGTACCAACCCAGCCGACGATCTGGCGACCGCTGTATTCGGGGATCGTCAGGTTCTCGTGAAAGACGTGCAGGAAACCGAAGAACGATGACCGAAATTCCATCACGTCCAGGACAGCCGCCGTTGGCGGATCAAGGAACACCGTTATGACGCGCGGCCGCGCACCGGCGTCGCGACTTTGCCCCCGCATGGTGATGCGCACGGGCCAACCCTTTTCCGGATAGCGCACGATAGTGGCGCGCAAATTGGCTGGATCTTTCGCGACGGCTTCCGCCGCCTTGGCAAGGTAGGCGGAAACCGGTTGCGCGACTTCCGTGCCTGTCACGGCATAGCGGTGCGGATTAATCCACGTGTCGATCTCGTCGTGCCACACGAGCAGCGCACCTGACAGCGAGATCGGAACCAGCAAGGCAGCGATGCCGATGCCGATCCACAGATGCACGTTGAGCCAGAGACGACGCAATTGCGCCGCACGTGTGTCCGCCATGGCGGCGCCCTTTCGCAAGTGACGGCGCAGCTATAACAGCGGTTGGTGACCGGGCAAAATACAAAACAGCTTCGGGTCGCAGTTTGTAAGTATTCAAAAGAGTAGTGTTTAGAGCATTGCCTGAATTTCAGTTGGTTATTGATGACGAATACAGGTCTAAGTCTGCAAACATGCGGATCATGTGTCTTTGGTGGAGCTGACCTCCGTTTATCACAACTTGCTCCGACGATGGGCTGAGCTATAAGGCTGCTCCCGCAGCGTGCCGTTATCTCCGCTCGCATTGGCACGACGCTGTGTTTGTAAGGATCAGCTCTATGCCCTTCTCAATGTCTCAAGCATCTTTGCCGGTCTTCGAGATCGGTTTAAACGCCCTTGCGGCCGTCCTCGACAAGGCGGCGGCCCACGTGGCGGCAAAAAAAATCGACCCTACGGTCCTTGTAGCCTGGCGTCTGGCCCCGGATATGTTTTCGTTCGGCCGACAGGTTCAGGTCGCCTGCGACCAGGCCAAGAATGGCTCGGCGCGCCTTGCTGGCGTCGAGGCACCCAAGTTCGAGGACAACGAAACCACTCTCGATCAGCTCAAGGAACGCATCACCAAAACGGTTGCGTTTCTCAAGACGCTCGACGCGAAGGCCATCGATGCCTCATCCGATCGGGAAATCACGTTTCCTCTTGGCGCTAACAAGGGGCAGATGAAAGGTGCCGACTATCTCGACCATTTCATGTTGCCGAACTTCTATTTTCATCTCACGGCGGCCTATGCGCTGGCGCGAAATTTTGGAGTCGAAGTCGGTAAGCGCGACTTCCTTGGGGCGATCCCGCTGAAGCGGATCTGATTGGCCAAATAGAAAGCCCCGGGAAAACCCCGGGGCTTTTGGCTTTTGAGCGAAGCGGCAAAATTACTGAAGGCGTTTTGCCGCTTCCTGGACCAGGCTGATGTCCGAATACTTCTTGATGTCGATCTTGTTTTTCACGAAACCAAGTTCGCGCGTAACATCGACGTTGCGCTGCAAGGCTTCGAGGTTCGGCAACAGGTTCGGGTCGCGATAGGTATCCTGCTTGGTGAACAGCCAACCGAAGCGCTCGGGTGGCGCCTTCGTAATTCTTGACGCGATCTGCGCGACCTCGTCATGGTTTTTCGGGTCGAGGAACCAGCGCGTGATGCGCAACATGTCCTCCATGAAATCCACCATGGCGGCACGGTTCTTTTCGATGAATGACTTGCGCGCGGTCCAGACGATCATTTGCGTTACGCCGAGCGCTTCATTTTGCTTGAACAAGACCTTGCCTTCCTCGCGCAGCTTCGGATTGAAGGCGAATGGAAGAACGGCCGGCACAAGGTCGGCCTTTTTCTCGAGAAGGACCGCGGGCATTGCCGGAAGCGGGCTTTCGACCATTGTGTAGTCGCGCTTCTCTTCGAGCCCGTGCTTTCTCAACATCGCGCGCATGGCAATATCGACGGCGCTGCCGCCGGCGTTGGTGCCGATCACCTTGCCCTTGAGGTCTTCGACCTTGTCGATGCCGCTGTCCTTGCGGACAAAATATTCCTGCGTGTAATAGCCCGGCACACCGTCCTGGAATTCGTCGGCAATGACGCGGATGTCATCAAGTCCGGCGTTTTCAATTGCGATCGCAAGCGATGAATAGGCGAGGTTGGAGACTTCCAACTCGTTATTGGCGATCGCCGTTATCATCTGTGGCGTGCCTTGATAGCGAACGGATTCGACCGTGTAGGACTTGCCCATGTGCTTGGCCAAGTCTTTTTTCTCGAGAACGATCGAAGCCCAATTGGCGACAGGCGCCACCCAGGACATGCGGATCTTTACGGGTTCAGCAGCGGTGGCGGGGGTCAGGCCGACAAGGCCGAATGCACACGCGCCGGCCAGCGCAAATTTCATATAGCGCATCAATTTCCTCCCAGTATTCGCGGGGCTTGCGCGTTCGGTGGCAAGCATCTCAACGCGAATGAAGATTGTCGGAGGTCAAACTGGTTTTGGCAAGCCTGAGGCATCGGCTTGAATGCCCCGCCATGCGGTACATAAGGCCGCTTTCAAGCCCCGCGAAAGTACACAAGGCCAAGTACGCGTCCGTGTGGGATTTGGATTGCTCATCGCCGGAATTCGAGCGGCGGTCTTTAACGAATGGCAAATCATCGAAGTGCCTGTTTCAGAATGAAATCCGCGGTTTTAGGGAAAAGTTAGAGCCACTGTTTACATCTTTGCGTGAGGTTGGCGGTGAAAAGCAATTTTAAGCACATGCGCTGCATAGTGCTGTAATAACGGGGCAGGACTTTCGATGACTCTCACGCGCGCGACGCTCGTCTGGTGCCTGGTTGGCACGATGGCGACCATGACCATCGTCAGTTTCGCGTTGGCCGGTCTCAGCGTCGATCTGCGCAGCAATCCGTGGCTGCCCTTGGCGATCGCGGGCCTCATGTCGGCAAGTGTTTTCTATCGTTACCGCCGCCCTAATCCGCATCTGTGTTCGGTCACTGAAGCCGCGGCTCAGATGTTGCTCATCCTGCTGTTCGGCATTCTGCTGACCTACGCAGCGATGACAACCAATTTCCCGTATCGCGACGCACAGCTGTATGCGATCGACCAGGCCCTTGGTCTCGACCGGCGCGCCTATCTCGATTTCGTCAACAACCGTCCTCTGCTCGCCGAGCTTGCAGGCTACGCCTACATGTCGTTGCTGCCGCAGTTCGCGTTGGTGCCAATGGTGCTCATGATCGCCAACCAGTTGCCGAACCTGCGACGCTGGATGCTCGCTTTCGGTCTGGCCCTGATCATGACCTCCGCGCTCTCGGTCTTCGCCCCGGCTGTTGCCGCATTCGTCTATCTCGATCTGACGCCGCAGGTCTATGCCAACATCAGTTCGACTGTGTACACGCACGTACCGACGCTTGAGGCTTTGCGTGCCGGCACGTTCCGCTCAATCCCACTCGATAATCTCGAAGGGTTGATCACCTTTCCGAGCTTTCATACGGCCGGCGCCATCATGTTCATCTGGGCCCTGCGTAAGGTCCCTTACGTGCGGTGGCCGGCAATCGCGCTCAATGCCGCGCTGATCGCGGCGACGCCTATCGATGGAGCACATTATTTCATTGATCTCGTGGGTGGCGCGGTCGTTGCATTTGCAGCCATTGCCATGAGCTATTGGATCTGCCGGTTTGTGCCTGTCGAAGAGACAATGACGGTACCCGTCCCCGCGGCCGTACCGGAAGCGGCACGCGCTTCGGTCTGATAGATCGGTCCCTTACTGTGTATATGGCTGAACTGCTTCCTGGTGCCAGATCAGGAGCCTGCGCCTGATCAAGGCCATTGCTTTGACCAGGACAAACCCGACGACGGCGATTTCCACGATGCCGGCGAATACGCTGGTGGAGTTGGCAAACCGCGATGCCGTCATCATGGCGCCACCAAGGCCGTAACCTCCCATCAGCATTTCCGCGACGACAGCAACGATCAACGACAGCGGCAGCGCGACCTGTAGCCCCGTCAGGATCTGGGGGAGGGCCGCGGGAAGAATGATCTGGTGCAAGAGCTCCCGGTTGGTCGCTCCCATGTTGCGTGCCGACCAGATCAATTCACGTTCAACGCCCTGGATCGCGATCACGGTCGCTGCGATGACCGGAAAGATCGCGTCGATGACGATGATGGTGATCTTGGAAACGTCGTACACACCGAGCCAGAGGATCACCACGGGAAGGAATGCGATCTTCGGCATCGGAAAGCCGACCGATACGATCGGGTCGAAGAACCAGTTGGCAAAAACGTTGCGTGACATGGCCATGCCAATGAGCACGCCGCCGATTGCACAAATGGCGAATGCCGTGAGCGCCCGATAAAGTGTGAGTGCGGTATTGATCCAAAGATCACCCGATACGGCGTCATTCCAGATGCGTTCGAGGACCGCGCTAAGTGCCGGCAGCTGAAACGGAGTGAACGTCCCGCTTCGCGCCAGCACCTCCCATGCAACCGCCAATGCGACGACGGAAAATATGCGGGCAAACCCCCAAGCCAACGCGTAGGCGAACCGGGCGGCTTTTTCTGGAGTGCCGTCGGGGGGCTTGCCGCTATCGGGCAGGGCTTGAGCTAGTCGCGCCATGCAAGCGTCCGCCTGGTTATATTGAGATAAAGACGATCGGCGGCGAACCCGAGAAACGCCACCGTAAGCACGACCGCATACATCGCATCATAGGTTCCGTTGGCGCCCAGAGATCCGATCAAGTAGCCGAAGCCTTTTTGCGCAACGATCAGCTCCGATGAAACGAGCAGGATGAAAGACAGCGCCAATGCGGTACGAATCCCGTTGAGCAGTTCCGGCATTGCGCTCGGCAGGACGACGTCCCAGAGCATACGAAGCCGACTTGCGCCCATGCTGCGTGCCGACCAGACCAGCACCTGTTCGCTGGAGCGGGCGCCGTTGAATGCTCCGATCGTCACCGGCAGCATGCAGCCCAGAAAGATCAGAAGAATTTTCGAACCGTCACCGAAGCCGAGCCAGATCACCGTTACCGGGATGAGCGCCGATTTCGGCAGCGGGTAGAAAATCTCGACAAGCGGGGCAAGCAGCACATTCACCGGCTTCCACCAGGCCATGGCAATGCCGAGGAGTCCGCCAACGAGGATTGCGAGCGCCAGTCCGACGGCAGCGCGGTAAAGCGACGCCGCGCCATTGGTGATGAGTTCGCCGTCTTTGATCATGTCGACGCCGGCGGTGATGACGTCCGACAGAGGCGGCAGCGCGCCCGATGAAACAAGTTCGAGCCGCGCAACGACCTCCCAGGCGATCGCAAGCAGGACCAGCGGAAAGTAGCGTATCAGGAAATGCTTCATGGCTTTGTGCGTCCGGCTATGGCCGCTTGCCTTGAGCCTTGATGGCTTCTTCTTTCACCAGATTCCAGATTTCATCGACCTTTTCGACGAAAAACTTGTTCTTGAAGATATCAGGGTCGTTCTTGTCGAACTTGGTGTCGACGATGGCCTTGATGCGGCCCGGACGCGCCGACATCACCGCAACGCGATCGGCGAGATAAACAGCTTCCTGCACATCGTGCGTCACAAATATCACCGTCTTGGGCGTGCGCTGCCAGATGCGCAACAATTCACTCTGCATCAATCCTCGAGTTTGAGCGTCGAGCGCACCGAAAGGTTCGTCCATCAGAAGAATTTTCGGATCGAAGGCCAGAGTTCGAGCGATGGCGGTGCGCTGTTTCATTCCGCCAGATAGTTGTGATGGATAGCTGTCTTCAAATCCGGTGAGCCCGACCAGATTGATAAAGTCCGCGGCGCGCTTCTCGCGCTCATCCTTCGGCATGCCTTGCCGCTCGAGGCCATAGAGAATGTTGCCGCGAACGGTTTTCCAGGGGAACAAGGCAAAATGCTGAAATACGATGCCGCGGTCGGGACCCGGACCAGCGACAGTCTGGCCATCGACGCGAATTGCCCCGGTTTCCACCGGCAAAAAACCACCGATAAGGTAGAGCAGAGTTGATTTCCCGCAGCCGGACGGTCCCAGCAAGGCGACAAACTCGCGATTGGCGACCTCAAGCGAAACCTGATCGAGCGCAAGCACCTCGCGTCCGCGCGGCGGGCGATAGAGGTGGTTCACGCGGTCGACAACGATCTGGGCGGATGCAGCCATGTGGCAGGAAGCGTCTCCAACGGGCGCAATCTGTCAAGCTCTGTACACGCTAGTCCGGCGGCCACGTTGTCCTATAATGCGGGCCGGTCAGTCGCTTTTAAGGAAAACCTCTGTGTCCAACATACTTGAAGCCCGCCAGGAACTCGCGCTCGGTAATCAGATTGTCGCCAACGAGGGCATTATCGACGCCTTCGGCCACGTCAGCATGCGTCACCCCGAAAATCCGCGCCGCTATCTGTTATCACGCTCGCGCGCACCCGAACTCGTCACGCCGGACGATTTCATTGAATACGATCTCGAATCACAGCCGCTGCGCGACCCCGACGTGGGGCAATATTCCGAGCGGGTGATTCACGGTGAGATATACAAAGCCCGGCCGGACGTGAATTCCGTCTGCCATCATCATTGCCCGGCATTCATGCCGTTGCTCGCGACTGGTACCGACTACATGCCGATCTTTCACCTTGGAGCCGTCGGTGGCATTCGCCCGCCGTTCTGGGATCAGCACGACGAATTCGGCGACACCAACATGCTGGTGGTCAAGCCGGAGGAGGGCGCTTCACTGGCCCGCGCTCTGGGCAACCGTTGGATGGTGTTGATGATGCGCCACGGGGTTACTGTTGCCGGCACCAGTGTTCGTGACTGTGTTTTCCGTTCGGTCTACTCCGCGAGAAACGCAGAATACCAGGTGCGTGCCATGACTCTCGGTTCCAACATTGCCACTCTTTCGGCGGGGGAAACCAAATTGGCCGGTGAAATCACTGGCAAGACCACGGGCCTTACACGCTCCTGGGAATATTGGTCGATGCGCGTGGCCAACAAGACGGCAAGTGCGGCGCCAGTTGCAAAGAAAGCCGCACCCGTCGCAAAAGCGAAGCGCACGCGCACAAAGGTCAAGCCAAAGCGCGCGACCAAACGTCGGCGTTGATGCAGTATTGAAATGAACATCAGGTGGGGCGATACCGTAAAACGATAATGGGAGGATGTCGCATGAACAGACTTAAGAAAATTGTCGGTGCGCTCGGCATAGTGGTGCCGCTCGCGTTGTGCACTGGTAGTGCTCACGCCGAGGACACGCTGAAGGTCGTCATCGGGCAAATCAACAACTGGGAAAACCAGGCACCCACGCTCGGTCAGGATGCCGGCATCTTCAAGAAATATGGTCTGGTGCTCGAAAATACCGGAACGCAAGGAGCGGGAGAGACTATTCAGGCCGTGATCTCCGGCAGCGCGGATATCGGCGGCGGTGTCGGCGCGGCCGGGGTGATGCGTGCCTTCGCCAAGGGTGCACCAGTACGTATTCTAGCGCCTGCGTTCACAGGAACAGGTGATCTCTACTGGTACGTCAAGGCAGACTCGAAACTCCAGACCTTGAAGGACGCCACGGCCGACAACACGATCGCCTATTCGACCAATGGTTCGAGCTCGAACAATATCGTTGTCGCATTCATCAGCGAACTTGGCGCAAAAGCCAAACCAACAGCGACAGGCGGCCCCGCGGCCACGTTGACCGCGGTTATGTCTGGCCAGGTCGACATAGGCTGGGCGGCGCCGCCGTTCGGCTTGCGAGAGATCAGGGAAGGGAAGATCCGCATTCTGGCGCGCGGCAGCGACGTCCCATCACTCCGCGGACAGACGGTGCGGACACTTATCGTCAATGCCGATTCGCTCAAGACGAAGCGCGATGCGATCATGCGCTTCATGGAGGCCTATCGTGAATCCGTCGATTGGATGTATTCCGATCCAAAGGCGCTCGAGATGTATTCGAAGAAGATGAATCAGCCGGTCGACCTGCTGAAAGAGTTCATGGACAAATTTCAGCCGAAGGAAACAATGCAGACCGACAAGTTCGCCGATCTTGATGGCGCAATCCGCGATGCGGTGCAGCTGAAGTTTCTCGACAAGCCGCTGACCCAGGATCAGATTGCGGAGCTATTGCAGATCCCGCCTCGTAAAAAGTGATTCAGACGAGCAATGCACCAAAACTGGAACGGGCCGCTGCAAGCAGCGGCCCGTTCGTTTGCTTTAGCGGAATAACCTAGGCTTTCTTTTTCCCGCCGGCCTTTGCTTGCTTGCACCCGCCCGCCTTCGCTTTTGAGGCGCCATCCTTCATGGCATAGCAAGCGTTGATGTAGCTGAAATTCTGGCCGCCCTTGCTCGCGCAGACTGGCCCATAGGGGGCGCCCCAGCATGTCGGCCATTGCTGCGCCGACGCCGCAGGCGCTGCTGCGGCCGCCGCTGCCTTTTTCTTCTTGGCGGCTTCGCTCGGCACAGCCGAACCGATCACGAATGCGACCGCGGCTACTCCGACAAACGCAGCGTAAGCTATTTTTCTGATCTGCATGTCACCCTCCCAAAAATTTAGACGAACCATAGTAGGAGGGGACGCGCCGGCTTTACAAGAAATTTGCGTGCGTGATCACCGATTTCAATCTGAACGCGTGTTCATTTGGCGGCAGATCAGTGACGCTCGGACACGCTGTTGATCGCGCGCAATATCTCGGCTCGGCCCGATTTCAGCGTTTCGCGCACGCTTTCTTTTTTTCCGATCGCACCCATCTCGCGCTGGCGCTTGACGGTGGATTCGACCATCAGTGGATCGAGCCCCAGTTCGCGCAGTGTAGCGGCGGACTCTTCCATTTCCGCGGCTCGCCGTTCGCCGTGGCTTGCCATGCGCTCGAGATTGTAATCGGCGATCTTCGCCCAATCGAGCGACGGATAATTGTTCTTCAGCGAAACGGTAACTTCCTCCAGCACTCCGGCGCGGGCAGCGGCGAGGAAGCATTCGAGGGTAAGCGCTTCCATGCCTTTGATCATGACGCTGCGGATCATCTTGATTGCAGCTGCCGATCCGACCTCCGGACCGACGACCGAAAATTGCATGTCCATTTCATGCAGCAAAGGTGAAATGCCCTCGGCGTGCGGACCGGAGAGCAGCAGGGGTGTGCGGTGCCGGGCAGGATGAATCGCCGCTATGACGGCGACATCGACGTAGCGGGCACGTTCGCCGAGCAATCCAGCTGTTTCCTGTTTGCGACCGGGCGACACTGAATTGATGTCGAGATAATAGGGATTGCCGATCAGGTCCGATGCGACCGACCGCGCCGCATCCACGCTCGACGCAGCAGTTACCGCGGAAATGATCATGTCCGTTTCGCGCACAGCGTCACGCGCGGACGATGCCACCCGCACGCCGAGGCTCTCTGCCGCCTCTTTCAGTTTTGTTCCCGCTTCCTCCGGAAACAGGATGTCCCAAGCGGCGACGCGCTCGATGCCGGTTTCACGCAGGCCGGAAGCAATCGCCTGGCCGGCTTCGCCAAAGCCAATGAAAGAAATGCGTGGTGTGTTGCGGCGGGTCATGAAAGGTGACTGGCTCTCACGAGTTCGGAACGCCAGCTACCGGTGGCGTCCCCTTGGTGTGGAATGATTTTATCGTCTGCAGTCCCCAGGCCTGTCCCTTTTTTCGTTCCGCTTCGGTCCACGTGATGGGCTTCCAGTCAGGCGCCAGGACGAGCCGGGCGCCGGCGCAAGACACCTCGACACGATTTCCCCCGGGCTCGTACACATAAAGAAAGAAAGTTTGCTGGATCGCATGTTTGTGCGGTCCGGTCTCGATATAGATTCCGTTTTCGAGAAAGACGTCAGCCGCGCGTAGCACATCCTCGCGTGCGTCGAGCGCGAAGGTGACGTGATGCAGGCGCCCCTTGGTGCCCGTGTAATCGCGCGTGTAAGCAAAGTCATAGCTTTTGTTTGTCGCGGTCATCCACATACCGGCCTCGGTGCCGTCGTCGAGCACGATCTGCTCGGTCAGCATGAAGCCGAGATAGTTCTGGAAAAATTCGCGGTTGGCTTTGATGTCGACCGCAAGCCCGTTGAAATGATCGATGCGTCGCACGTTTATTCCGCGCGCGGGATAGCGCTGCGCCTGGTTCTTGAGGGCCGGCTTGAGTTCGGGCGGCGCCTCATACCATTCGGTCTCGTAGTAGACCTCAAATTTGTGGCCGTCCGGATCCCTGAACTCAAATGTCTTGCCGTGGCCGAAATCGCCGTCACTCCAGCCGATATCGAAACCCGAGCCCTTCAGGGCAGCTGCACGCCGCTCCAGCGCCTGCGGCGAACGCGTCCGGAATGCCACATGACCCAAACCAGAAGTCTTTGATGCCGTTAGCTTGAGCGAATACTGCTCATAGTCGTCCCAGCCGCGCAGAAAGACGCTGTCGCCTTTTTCGCCGCTCTGCGTCATGCCCATAACGTCGATGAAAAACCTGCGGCTTTCCTCGAATTTGGGGGTGAGGAGCTCAAGGTGTGCGAGATGGGCGATATCGTGGATGGGTTCGGATGCCATGGGTTTCGTTCTTTTGTGTTTGTTGATCAATTGTGCCGAAGCGCGCGCGCGAAAGCCAGCACGAGATTATTGGCCGGCATCTGCGTGATAATCGCCGGCGCCAGCCCGCTCTCCTGCGCAAGCTCATTTAAATCGCCGACGTCGCGCACGCCCCATTCTGGGTCCTGCGCCCGCAAGGTAGCGTCAAACTGAGCATTGCTCGGCGCCGTGTGACTGCCGTTACGTTTGAAGGGTCCATAGACGAACAAGCGGCCGTCTTCTTTCAGTAATCTGCCGGCGCCACTCAGCAAATTCCGCGACACGGACCAAGGAGAAATGTGCAACACGTTAATGCAGAGCATTGCAACGAGCGTCCTGCCATCGCCACCGGTCCAGGTCCAGTCTGGATCCAAAAGATCAATTCGCTGCGGCGCGTTCAGATTTTCAAGTCTTGAGTGTTCTCGCCAGGCGGCGATGCTTTTCAGATGCGAGTCATATATGTCGCTCGGCCACCAGTTGAGGTGCTTCGACCGGCGCGCGAACTCCGTCACGTGCTGGCCGGTTCCGCTGCCGATCTCCAGCACGTTGCCAGTCTGCGTCGACAGGAAATCCGACACCGCCGACCAGATCGGCTCGTGATTGCGGTGGAAAGTAGGACCGTCCAGCCGGCCATCGGCCGCGGGCGGATCGGTATCTCTCCCGTACTCGACGACGAATTTGACCATGGTTGTGAAGCCGAGGGTATAGCGGGGCGCAATAAGGCACGGCCGTTTGCTGGGGTCAAAGCCAGTTTCGGCTCTCGAAGAACGGGCGGATTAGAAGCCCGGGTTCGTTGTTTTTAGGGGTACGATCGGGCAAAATCACGCCTTCCAGCGTTAAATCGCCGGACGACGCGGGATACCGCGCGAACCCAAAAATTGTGGAGGACAAGAATGCGCAAGACTTTTGGGGCTTTGATCGTGCTGGCAGCGGCCGGCCTGGCGCTGCCCGGCGCGGCTTCGGCGCAAAACAAAATCGTCATCGGCATACCGACGTCGCCGCCGAACATCGTTCACATGCCGCCCATCGTTGCGAAAGAACTCGGCCTCTACAAGAAGGCCGGTATCGACGCCGAAATCGTTTCGCTTGGCGATGGTACGAAGGTTTTTCGCGCCTTGCTCGCGGAAAACATCGATTTCGGTCTGACACCCGGCGCGCCCACGATCATCGGCCGCTCCAATGGTGCGACCGTCAAGGCGCTTTCCGCCAACCTGCCGAAGTTCGAAGCCTCGATGATCGTGCGCGCCGAAATCAAGACGATGGAAGATTTGAAAGGCAAACGCATCGGCATCCAGGAGCCCGGCGGTTTTGCGGACATTTTGAGTCGTGCCGTATTGCGCGCAGGAAAAATCGATCCGAAGGAGGTCAACTTCGTGGCGATCGCCAGCGAGGACGTTCCCGCGCTCGTTGCCAATCAGGTCGATACGGCCATCCTGCATGTCGAACAGGAAATGCTGGCCAAGAGCAAGGTGCCTGACCTGCACGCGATCGGTCGTATGTGGGAGCTGCAACCAAAGACTCTCTATACTTTCCTGTCGGCAAACGAAAAGACCATCAAGGACAAACCGGACGTCGTGCAGGCAGTGGTCTCGGCCAACATCGAAGCCACCCGGATCATGTATACCGACAAGGCCAAAATCATACCGATTCTGGTCAAGCAAACCGGATACCCGGAGAAGATCCTGTCCGACAGCTTTGATTTCATGGTCAAGGAATGCATTTGGGACGCAAACAGCGGTCTCAGTCCCGAGCGGGTCAATTTCACCGCCGACTTGATGACCAAGGTCGGCAATATCAAGGAAGGCAAGACGCCCAAGTATGAAGACGTTGTCGATACGTCCTTTGCGAAAAAGGCGATCGAACAGCTTGGCGAATGGAAGGGCCCGGTCTGCCCGACCGCGGCGTTCTGAGCTGCCTTAGTCAAAGGTCGCCGGGCGCCGCGGTTGGTGGCGCCCGTTGCGCTAACAGGACGATATAGAAGTATGACGACGAGCGTTGCCAACCAAGTTCAATCCGCTCCGCTTGCCGCCGGCGAGTCGCAGCCAGTCGTGATCAAAGGACCGTGGTGGGACCGGCCGGCGCTGTTCCGCTACGGGTTTGTCGCACTGATCCTCATTGTCTGGGAGATCGTCGGTCCCTTCATCAATCCGATCTTTTTCACATATCCGACGAAGATCGCCGCCGCGTTTTATACGACCACCGTGTCCGGCGAATTGCCGTACTACCTCGCGCAAAGCCTGGAGGTTATGGCCTATGGCTTGACCATCGCCCTCATCGTCGGCATCCCGCTTGGCATTGCGATGGCACGCATACGCTGGCTCGACTGGGCGCTCGATCTGCCAATCAATGCGCTGTACGCGACGCCTCTGGTCGCGGTGGTGCCGTTGCTGGTGTTGTGGTTCGGGATCTATCTCAAGGCGAAGATAATTGTGGTCTTCCTCTTCGCGGTTTTCCCGGTGCTGATCAACACCTATCAGGGTGTCCGCGAGTGCGACAAGAACATGCTTGAGGTCGCCTATTCGTTTCGCTCGAGCGAGTGGCGAGTGTGGCAGGATGTGCTGCTGCCCTTTGCGGTGCCGTATATAATTGCCGGCATTCGCCTTGCCATTGGTCGCGGTCTGATCGGCATGATCATTGCCGAGTTCTACACCACGATTTCCGGCCTTGGATTCATGATCACACGCTACGCCAACGTGTTCGAGATGGACAAGACGTTCGTGCCGGTGATTGTACTGATGGTGCTCGGCGTCTCTCTGACTTCGTTGCTCAAGTGGGTTGGCCGGCGCATTGCGCCCTGGAGCAGCGCCAACCGTTAGACGTCCCGCTTATTGAGTTTTTCGCGCCGACACGCGAGACTTCGGCGTCGGTGTATGCGTATTTTCGCGCGGAGGTAGCCATGATTCTCGGTCTGCCGATTCAGACCTTTACCGTCATCCACGTGATTATCAGTCTGCTGGCGATCGCAAGCGGCGTCCTTGTGCTGATCGGCATGCTTCGTTCGAACCGGATGCCGGGATGGACCGCCTTCTTCCTGCTAACCACGGTTCTGACGAGCGTGACGGGATTTCTTTTCCCGATAAACGGATTCACGCCGGCGCTCGGTACCGGCATTGTCTCGTTGGTCCTGCTGGCCCTCGCGCTGTACGGCCTCTACAGCAAGCATCTCTCAGGCGCATGGCGATGGATCTACGTGACGACTGCCGTCGCCTCGCTATATCTCAATGTGCTGGTGTTGATTGTGCAATCATTCCAGAAAGTTTCGGTGCTCAAGCCGCTGGCGCCGACCCAATCCGAGCCGCCATTCCTGATTGCCCAGTCGATCGCGTTGTTTGCTTTTGTGGTACTCGGCACTCTCGCGGTCACCAGGTTTCGCCCCGCCGCGATTACCGCCGGTTAACCGAAATCTGATCAGGACCACCGACAGGCTGTCCCAAAAATGGAAGAAGCCGCCGTGAACGGCGGCTTCAGCCAATTGGCGAAACTGCGGAGCTTACTTAAGCTGCGTCGAAACGCTGTCGAACTTCGCATTGAGGGTCGTGCCGATCGCGTTAACAGTCGCGATAATCACAACCGAGATGCCAGCAGCGATCAGGCCGTATTCGATCGCGGTGGCGCCCGACTCGTCCTTCAGGAACGCAAAAACCTTAGACATTGGACATCCTCCATGTGACTGAAACTCGAGACATCAGACATCATCTACACAGATGATGGCAGCAACCTACCGTCGGCCCGTTAAAAAGAAGCTGCGGTGGAGGCGTAGAAATCGTTTCAAATTGTTATGAAATGTCCGAAGTAGTTTTTGGACGGCAGCGCTTGCCGGGCGTCACTGCTGTCGCTTAGGCCCCGATTTTTCAACGGAATCCGCCCTATAAGCACTGAATGCGGTGATGCCCGCCAAGTCGCTTAGCCGCTAGCAATGGCAGCGCGTTAACGCGTCATTAGCCACACCTGCGAAGAGTTCATCACCTCGCATCACAAGTTACACACGTCGCTTTGCCCTAGGCATCTTCCGGCCGATCGACGTAGACAAGGCCAGCTTTGGCCAGCGGTTCGCGCATTTTGTACATGTCGAGGCTGAGCGTTCCAGCCTCAAGCTGCTTGCGCTTTCCGTCCTCGTCGTCTTTGCGCTTTTGCGCCTTCTGCGCCGTTTCGATGGCCAGTTTTTTCGGGATAACGACAACGCCATCGTCGTCGGCGACCACGACATCACCTGGTTCAACATTAACTCCGGCACACACGACAGGGACGTTGACCGCGCCGAGGGTGGCTTTCACCGTGCCCTTGGCTGAGATCGCCTTCGACCACACCGGAAAGCGCATTTCCGATAATGGACGTACGTCGCGACAACCGGCATCAATCACCAGGCCGATGACACCGCGTGCCCGCAGTGCGGTCGCCAGCAATTCGCCGAACATGCCATCCGAATTGTCCGCAGTGCAGCCGACGACGAGCACATCGCCTTTCTGACACTGTTCGACCGCAACGTGGATCATCCAGTTGTCGCCAGGTTGCGCGAGCACCGTGACCGCGGGTCCGGCGATCTGCGCGCCGGCCCAGATCGGGCGCATGTAAGGCTTCATGAGCCCGGAACGGCCGAGCGCCTCATGCGCGGTGGAAACGCCGACCCCGGCAAGCGTGCCGATGGCGTTGTTGTCGGCGCGTTTGATATTGCGAACGACGACGGGTTTCATTTCAGAATCTCCTCCACGGTCGGGAAACAGCCGCTGATAGGCCTCACCATAAGTCATCGGCACGCCCGTGTTGCGGCTGCCTTGAATGCCTCGGTTGAGCGCGACGCGCTCGTAGTAACCCCACAGGTGCTTTTGCGCAGCGAGGATCTGAAAGGCTTCGTACTTCTGGTCCCAGACTTCGTCGATTTTCAGAATGAGGTTGGGCTTGTAGTTGCACATCTCCGGCTGGTGCGGCTCGAACAGAAATACCGGGGGCGCGGAATACTTGTATTTTGCGCCGGGCTTGTGGCCCATCGCCTGGGCCACGACGCGGGTTTCCTGCGCGAAATGGGCGGCGTTCGGGTGGTCGAAATTATACGGATCCTCGAGTGCGTGCGTGAGGACGAATGACGGATTGAGTTCGCGATAGATGTCGACCAGTGCGATCGAAATGCGCATCGTTGAGTTTGAGCGGATAGTCACCGCAATCGAAAAACTCAATTTCCGCGCCGAGTAATTTGGCGGCTCGCTCGGCCTCATCTTTGCGGCCTGCCTTGACCTTTTCGAGAGTGGCTCCGGGTTCCTTCCAGGCAAACTGGCTTTCGCCACGCTCGCCATATGACATGCATACGATTTTGACCCGATACCCACGCTTGGCATGCAGAGCGATGGCACCCCCCGCGCGCCAAACGAAATCCCCGGGATGGGCGGTGATCACCAACCCGCTCTTGTTGTCCGCCATGCCACGCTCCTTATTCCGTACCGCGCTGTTAAACTAGGTAGAGTGCCGGGCGGTCAAGCCGTCGAACGAAGCGCCTTACGGGGGCGTTTCACAATGGCAAATGCCACGACTTTGCGCACGATCGACAAACGGAGGGAGCGATGAAGAAAGCTTACACCGGTGGCTGCCAGTGCGGGAAAGTCCGGTACGAGGCGCAGGCCGATATCGGCGAAGTCATCACCTGCAATTGTTCACGCTGCCGCAAGGTCGGCTCGTTGCTTTCCGCGGTCGCGATGTCGGACTTCAAGCTTCTGTCAGGCGAAGCCGATATGACCGAGTATCAGTTCAACAACCACAGGATCCATCACCCGTTCTGCAAGACCTGCGGGATCCAGTCGTATGCCTACGGCAAGGGCCCTGGCGGGAGGGATATGGTGATGATTAACGTTCGCTGTCTCGACGGCGTCGACGTCGAGGAGCTCGCGGTGAGGAAATTTGATGGCGCAAGCCTCTAACCGGCTCTCGATGGAGAGGACCCCTTAAAAGCCATAACGGGCAGACCGTCGTCCACCCGTCACAAGCTCTCGGATCCATTCCTGACACCACCAGGCCGAAGCCTGAAGCACAGGTACCAGTTACTGAGAGCCAGGGCCGGTCGTCACGAGCCACGAATACTGCTAGCAGCATCCACGTCCCATACCCAGTCCGGTCATGGCGGCCATCCGTGTCCGGCAGAGCCGAAGATGGGTGACCTGTCGGAAAGCGTACAACTGCCGCTCGCCAAGGCAAGTCCATAGAATCGCTGTTGATAAGTCTGAGGATTAAATAAGGCGTGTGCCAACAGTCGGTTAGCCAAGGATCGTTCCCTTGCCGCGGCCATCTTTGCTCTGCTCGATCATCACCGTGTCGTGCTTGAGCGCGAGATTTTTTGTCAGCTCGGCATTCATCAATTGCTCCTGCGACAGCGCGTGCATGGCGGCAAACATTCCCTCGGTACCTGCGGGACTGTAAATCATCAGCATGCGCACGCCGTCTTTCGACGTCACCTGATGCGGTACGCCGGGTGGAATGTGAACGCACGATCCTTTTTGCGCATGAAACAGTTCATCGCCGACCTGGAAATCCGCGCTGCCGTCGAAAACGTAAAACGTTTCGTATGCCTTGACGTGATAGTGCGCGCGCGACTGAAATCCCGGTTTGCAATTCTCTTCCACGACCTCGAACGTTTGTGCGGTGTCGTCGCCGGTAATTTTCACGATGACTTCGTTGGCCTTGGCGTAGATGTTTCCCGCACCCGGCGGTGAATGCTTGCCCTTGTCGCCTGTTTTTGCGCTCATGATGTCCTCCACTTCGACGGGCTGGACGCGCGACAAAAATAGCATGACATTGGTTGAAACAGCCATCCGATCGAGGAAACGCTCATGAAGCCAACGTCTGCCCGCGAGCGGCTCGAGGCCGCGCTCGGTCGCATCGATGATCCGAAAGGCGAGGGCGCGCGAGCCTGCCTCACGGTCTATCGGGATCAGGCGAAAGCTGCGGCCGACGCCGCCGATGCGCGTGCGAAGGCCGGCGTTTCGCTTGGGCCGCTCGATGGAACGATCGTCAGCATCAAGGATCTGTTCGACGTGGCCGGCGAAGTGACACGCGTCGGCTCCAAAGTTTTCGCCGAGGAAGGCAAGCCGGCGACCGCCGATGCACCGGTGGTCAGGCGTCTTCGCGCGGGCGGAGCTGTGATCGTTGCCAAGACCAACATGAGCGAATTCGCTTACACGGGCATCGGTGCAAATCCGCACTTTGGAACGCCGGGCAATCCGGCGGATCGAAAGCGCGTGCCGGGCGGATCGTCATCGGGCGCGGCCGTCGCGGCCGCCGACGGCATGTGCGAGATCGCGATCGGCACCGATACTGGCGGCTCATGCCGTATTCCCGGCGCACTGTGCGGGATCGTCGGCTACAAGCCGAGCCGGCAGCGCATTCCAACCGCCGGTGCGTTCCCGTTGTCGTACAGCATTGACTCGATCGGGCCGATTGCACGCTCGGTCGAGGCATGCGCGCGTGCCGATGCAGTCATGGCCAACGAAACGTATGTGCCACTCGAGCCGGTGTCGCTTAACGGATTGCGAATTGGCGTGGTGGAAGGTTACCCGATCGAGAACCTCGATGAGACGGTGGACCTGAAGTTCTCCGATGCGGTTGCGCGACTGAACAAGGCCGGCGCGCACATCTCCGAAGAGAAGCTGTCGCTTCTCGATGACATGGCACAGGTCAACAGCAAAGGCGGCGTTCAGCCAGCGGAGGCTTTTTCCATTCACCGCGATCTTCTGTCCCGGCGCGCGGACGCGATCGATCCGAATGTGCAGGTCCGCCTCGAGCGTGCACGCACTATCAGTGCCGCCGACTACATTGATATGGTGCGGGAACGGGCACGCCTCATCCGTTCGATGGATGACCGGATTGCCGATGTCGATGTCCTCGCCTGGCCGACGACGCCAATGGTCGCACCAACCATGCAAGAGGTTGCTGCGCCGGACGAATTTGCGCGCAAGAATGCGATGCTTCTGCGCAACACCGTGATCGTGAACTTCTTTGACCTTTGCGCCATTTCAGTGCCAATACCGCGCGGGACCAGCCTGCCGGCGGGCTTCATGCTGGTCGCGCGCAACGGGCAGGATCAGCGCCTGTTCCGTATTGCCGCCGCCATCGAGCGGCTATTTGCGGCATAGTCTGGATTGCTGTTCTGGCTTGTTGACCGGACCACATATCCGGCATCATGCAGTTCAACAGGCCCGACCAGCAGGCCGATCCGACAGGGAGGAATTACAGGATGAACCGCAAGTTGCATTCAGGCGGCAGTCGCATAACACGCCGCACGGTGACCGCCGGGCTTGGCGCCAGCGTCGTCGCCGGCATTGCCCCATTCAATATTGTGCGCGCGCAGGACGCGACGTTGAAGGTGGGCGTGCTGCTGCCGCGCTCGGGCGCGCAGGCGGGAATAGGGCAGGACTGCCAGCGCGGCGTCGATATCGCGGCGGGCCTCTTGAAGGAGCTCGGCATGCCGCCGCTCCAGATCATGAACGGCGACACTGAAACGAGCGTCGAGGTGGCGCGCTCGCGCGCCGAGAAAATGATCAGCGACGGCGCGCAGGTCCTCGTCGGTGCATTCGACTCCGGTCAGAGCACCGCGATCGCGCAGGTCGCCGAGCAAAAAGGCATTCCCTATGTGATCAACATTGCGGCCGCCCCGCAGATCACCGAGCAGGGTTACAAGTTCGTGTTCCGCAACTTTCCCACCGCCGGCATGATCCTGGCTGACGCCTTTGCCAATCAGAAGGAAATTTTCGAGGCCGCGGGTTCGGCACCGAAAACGGCGGTCTTCATGCACGTGAACGATACGTTCGGCACGGCGATGAAGGGCGGTATTGGCGCGGTGATGCCGAAATTCAACATGCCCTACAGCCTCGTCGAGACGATCGCCTACGATCCGACCTCACGCGACCTCTCGGTCGAGGTCGCCAAGGCGAAGGCGACCGGCGCTGACGCATTGCTGATGGTCAGCCGGCTCAACGATGCGATCCTGATCACGCGCGAACTCGTCAAGCAGCGCTGGTCGCCGATGGCGATCCTCAGCATGGGCCCGGGCTGGTATGAGGATCAGTATCTGAAGACGCTCGGCAAGCTTTCGGACGGTCCGTTGAGCTTCGTGCCCTGGTATGACCCGAACAAGCCGATGAGCAAAAAGCTGGACGAGGCGCTCGCCAAGGCCCATCCCGGGGTCAATCTCAATACCAACCAGGTCTATACGTTTGAGGCTCTGCTTGTTGCCGCCGATGCGTTCAAGCGCGCGCGCTCGACCGATCCCAAGGCATTGGCCGACGCCATTCGCCAGACCAACATCACCGACAACGTCAGCCCCGGTCCAGGCATTCAGTTCAACGAAAAAGGCCAGAACGACAAGCTGAAGGACTCGGCAATCCAAAATCGTGGAGGCAAACTCGTCACAGTGGCGCCGAAAGTCGCGGCCAATGCCAAAGTCGAGTGGCCGATGACGCCATACGACAAGCGCGGCTGACGCACCGAACTTTACTTTGCTCCGGCCGCGGCTCTCGCGGTCGGAGTTGCGCCGCGGGGGCGTTGTGCCAACTGACATCTACCTCAACGTTGCCGTGAGCGGCGTACTGACCGGCCTTGTCTACGGCTTGATGGCGCTCGGCCTGTCCGTGATTTTCGGCGTGGTCCGCGTGGTCAATTTCGCCCACGGCGAAATGACGACCGTCGCGATGTATCTCGCTGTGGTGCTGTTCGCCAGCCTCGGCCTTGATCCCCTGCTGATGATGGTGCCGATCGCCGGCGTTCTGTTCGTATTCGGCTATGCCATGCAACGTTGGCTGATCAATCCGTTCATCAGCCGGCCAGAACACAGTCAGTTCATATTGTTGGTTGCCGTCGCGATCATTCTCGCCAACGGCCTGTTGATCGTGTTCGGCCCGGACGCTCGCAGTGTCCAGACGTCTTACGCTTTCGACAGTTTCATGATCGGCCCGCTTATCGTCGATGCAACCAAGGCCTTTGCCGGGCTTGCCGCGATCGCTGTCGCGGCGGCACTGTTCGCATTTTTCCGATTCACCCGGCTCGGCACCGCGATCCGCGCCTGCGCTGACAACTACACCGGCGCGCAGGTTATTGGCCTCAATGTGCCCCGTCTCTATGCGCTGACGTTCGGCCTCGGCGCGGCGTGTGTCGGTGCCGCCGGCGCAATGCTGGCGCTGGTTACGGACGTGACGCCGCCGCTCGGGCCTTCTTTCACGTTGCTTGCCTTCGTGATCGTGATCGTTGGCGGGCTGGGCTCGATGCCAGGCGCTTTGGCCGGCGGCATCCTGATCGGTGTGATCGCCGCTCTGGCGGGGCTGTTCTATACGCCGTCCGCCAAGGGCATGTTCGTCTTTGCGATCCTGGTCCTTGTCCTGCTGTTCCGGCCCCAAGGCCTATTCGGTCGGCGCGCATGATCCCACGTCTGGCAGAGAACCTTTCGCCTCGTGCTGCAATAGCGCTCGCGCTGGTTCTGATTGCGCTACTCGTCGCGCCCTTGTTTGCCAACGACTACGTGCTCACGGTCCTGATCCTCATTTTTTATTTCGCATACACCGGGCAGGCCTGGAACATCATGATGGGTTTTGCGGGTCAGCTGTCGCTCGGTCACGCGATCTACATCGGCCTCGGCGCTTATGCGACGGCGGTGCTGTTCAGCTTTTTCGGGATCTCGCCGTGGCTGGGATCATTTGCCGCGATATTGCTCGCAGTACTGTGCGGCGCGATGATCGGATTTCTTGCCTTTCGATTTCGCGTCGCGGGGGTCTATTTCGCCATCCTCACGATTGCGTTTGCTGAATTCGCCCGCATTGGATTCGATCACTTGTCCTATGTCGGAGGTTCGGCTGGATTTTTCCTGCCGGTCGCCAATTACACGCAGAGCGATCTGTGGACGCTGCGCGGCAAGCCCATCATGTTCTACTATCTTTCGCTCGGTATGACTGTGGCTGCGGTCGTCCTGTGCCACATCATGGTCCGCAGCCGGCTCGGTTATTTCTGGCAGGCCATCCGCGAGGACGAGGAGGCGGCGCGCGCGGTCGGCATCAATGCATTTCGTTACAAATTGATCGCCGTCGTCATCTCCGCGGCGATGACGTCACTCGCCGGCGTATTTTTTGCGTTCTACTACAACAACCTGTTTCCCGAGGAAGTGTTCAGTATCAACCGCTCGATCGAGCTGATCCTGGCGCCGATCTTCGGCGGCCTTGGCACCCTGTTTGGCCCGATCCTCGGCGCGTTCATGCTGACCGGGCTTGCCGAAACGCTCACCACGGCCTTGGCCGCATTGGGTGTCGATGTACCGGGCGCCAAGCAGGTTTTTTACGGAATTTGCCTCTTGCTCGTAATTACCGTTTTGCCGGACGGCGTGTGGCCCTGGCTTTACCGGCGTTTGGGGCTGGCGAGGCGATCCGAATGAGCACACTCCTGTCGATCGACGGCATCAGCAAACGCTTCCGCGGCCTGCTCGCGGTCGATCGGTTGAACTTTCAGGTCAATCAGGGCGACATTTTCGCGGTGATCGGCCCCAATGGTGCGGGCAAGACCACGCTGTTCAACATGATAGCCGGGGTCTACTCACCTGACGGTGGCACAATCGTTCTTTCAGGCGAGCGCATCAACGGCCTGTCGCCCGATCAGATATGTCGTCGTGGCGTTGGCCGCACGTTTCAGATTGTGCGGCCATTTCCGGCGCTCAGCGTCGAGGACAACGTGATTGTTGCGGCGCTGCTGCATCGGCATCTCGTCGCGGATGCACGCGCGCATGCAGTCGAGGTCTTGCGGCAGCTCGATCTCTACGACAAACGTGCGCAGCGGGCTTCGGGGCTGACGCTGCCGGACCGCAAGCGCCTGGAACTCGCGCGCGCGCTTGCCACTGATCCGAAACTACTTCTGCTCGACGAAGTCATGGCGGGACTGCGCCCCACCGAGACCGACCGGATGGTCTCTATTCTGAAAGAGATCAACCGCGAC
The DNA here is from genome assembly GCA_963707615.1 of uncultured Alphaproteobacteria bacterium. GTDB lineage: Bacteria > Pseudomonadota > Alphaproteobacteria > Rhizobiales > Xanthobacteraceae > Pseudolabrys. The sequence goes on along the minus strand of CAVPQT010000003.1, from coordinate 521,849 downwards.
CGCGGGCTGACAATATTGCTGATCGAGCATGTGATGCGCGCGGTCATGGCCCTCGCGGGCCGCGTTCTCGTAATGCATCACGGTGCCGCGATCGCTGAAGGCGCGCCGGACGAAGTGGTGCGTGATCGCGCGGTTATCGAAAGCTACCTCGGCGCGGAGACCGTTGTCTGATGCTCACCGTCGAGAACATCGATGTCTTCTACGGCGACGCGCAGGCGCTCGACGGCGTATCGCTCGAGATCGAGGAGGGTGCCATCGTCGCCATCGTCGGCGCCAATGGAGCAGGCAAGACGTCGTTGATTCGCACGATCGCGGGAATGCTGAGCCCGGCCCGCGGTCGCATTCTCTACCGCGGCACCGATATTACCGGCTGGCCGAGCCACAAAGTCTGCGACCTCGGCATTGGCCAGGTCGCAGAGGGGCGGCAGGTTTTTCCAACACTTTCGGTGGCCGAGAATCTATCGATGGGCGCGATGCTTCCACGCGCACGCAATTTGCGCGAACGGAATCTCGAAAAGGTCTACGCGATGTTTCCGGTTCTCATGGAGCGCCGGCAACAGGCCGCCGGGACACTGTCGGGTGGCGAACAGCAGATGCTCGCCATCGGGCGATGTCTGATGGGGGCGCCCGACATGGTTCTTTTCGACGAACCATCGCTCGGTCTCGCACCGGCCGTCGTGCAGAACGTTCTGCGATGCGTGCGGGACCTTAACCGCGACGGCCTCACCTGCGTGCTCGTCGAGCAGAACGTGGCCGTGTCGCTCAAGCTCGCCAGCCACGCCTACGTGCTGGAGAATGGCCGCATTACCATTGCCGGATCAGGCGAGACCTTGCTTGCCGATGACCGCGTGCGGCAGGCTTATCTCGGGCTTTAGCGCTATTTCAGCGAAGGTCCGATGGTGACGCGCAGCTTTCCGACGCCTTCGACTTCGCATTCGATCTTGTCGCCGGCCACCGTCGCGGCAACGCCCGATGGGGTGCCTGTCATGATGATGTCGCCGGCCTCGAGGGCCACCATCTCCGACAATTTCGAAATGGTCTCGGGAACGTTCCAGATCATCTGATTGAGGTCGCCGTCCTGGCGAACCTGGCCGTTCACTTTGAGGACAATCTTGCCTTTGGTGGGATGGCCGATCTTGCTCGCCGGCATCAGCGGGCCGCAGGGCGCGGATGAATCGAATGCCTTGCCGACTTCCCACGGACGCTTGACGTCGCGCGATGCGATCTGCAGGTCGCGGCGAGTCAGGTCGATGCCCACCGCATAGCCAAAGATGCAGTCATTGGCCTTGGCGACAGGGATATTGCGGCCGCCGCTTTTCAGCGCGACCACCAGTTCGACCTCGTGGTGCATGTCCTTTGTCAACGACGGGTAGGGCACGGTGCCGCCATCCGGCACGATGGCATCCGCGGGCTTCGCAAAGAAGAAGGGCGGCGCGCGTTCGTCTTGTCCCATTTCGCGGATATGTTCGATGTAGTTGCGCCCGACGCACCAGATACGACGTACCGGAAATACCTTGTCGGTCTCGGCAACTGCGATTGTGGCTTGTGGCGCGGGCGGGATGACGTAACGACTGTCGCTCATGATGAATAGGCCGTTGGATATTGTTTGTCGTTGAAGGGCGCCCCGGTTGCGGAAGACGGCCGGGAAAGATGGCTGTGCGTATCAGGTGCGATGTGGCGCCGTCAACCGCACCGCGCTCAAGACGCAACCGCGGTAATGGGGACGGGCTTCTCCTGCTCCTTGAGCTGCAGGCGATAGAAAGACGCGTAACGACCGCCAGTTCGCAACAATTCGTCGTGCCGGCCGGATTCCACCACGCGACCATCCTCGACCACGTGAATGCAATCGGCGTGCGATACGGTATGCAGACGATGCGCGATCACAAGCGTTGTTCGGCCCTGACAGAGATGCTCCATCGCCTCGCGCACCTGCAGCTCCGACTCGGAGTTCGAGCGCGGCCGTTGCTTCATCCAGCAATATGATCGGCGCATTCCTGATAAGCGCGCGAGCGATAGCGACACGCTGGCGTTGGCCGCCAGAAAGTTGCAATCCGTGTTCGCCCACGGGTGTGTCGTAGCCGCGCGGGAACGACATGATGAAATCATGCGCGTAGGCGGCCTTGGCGGCGGCGATGATCTCGTCTTCGCTTGCTCCGGGTTTGCCGAATTCGATGTTTTCGCGAACCGTGCCACGGAACAGGAACACATCCTGCCCGACATAGGCGATGTGCTGGCGCAGCGATTGACGCGAACACAGAGTCACATCCTGGTCGTCGATGAGAACCTTGCCGCGCTTTGCGTCATAGAAACGCAGGATCAGATTGAATACCGTCGATTTTCCGCCACCGGATGGACCGACCAGGGCGGTGAACTTGCCCGGCTCCGCGACAAAAGACATTCCACGCAGTACCGGTTCGTCACCGCGGTATGCGAAGTGAACATCATCAAACGTTAGTCGAGCTGACTTCACTTTCAGGCTGGGCTGGTCGCGATCGGGCGGTTCGCTGGGCGGACTATCGAGGACTTCGAAGAGGATACGCACGCCGACGAGTGCGCTGTTGAGTTCGATATTCAGACGCGCAAGCCTTTTCGCCGGCTCATAGGCCAGCAGGAACGCAGCGATGAAGGAGAAAAACTGGCCCGGCGTCGCACCGGTTTCGATCACCCGGTAACCACCATAGGTTATGGCCATGGCGATTGCGCAGCCGCCGAGGGTTTCCATCAATGGGCCGGCACGATTGGAGACGCGCGCCATTTTGTTTGCTTCATGCTCGACGGCGGCGACATTGCGGTCGAAGCGCTCGCGCATGATGTTTTCGAGCGTGAAGGCCTTCACGATGCGAATGCCTTGCAATGTTTCCTGCATCGTTTCGAGGACGCGGGTGCCGCCGTGAAATTGCGATCGCGCAATCGAATAGATGCGTCGCACCAGCTTGCGCAGAATCAGGAATGCCGGCGGGGCGACCACGAAGCTGAAGAATGACATCAACGGGTCTTGAAACACCATCACGGCGACCAGACCGATCAGCGACAGAAGGTCCCGGCCGACTGAAGTGATCAGCAGATTGATGACCTGCGTGGCGGCGGCGGCGCCGGTCGACAGCCGGGCGATAAATTCCGTCGAATGGCGGTCGGAGTAGAAGCCGAGGCCTTCGTTCAGCAGCTTGCCAAAAACCGCGCGTTGGTTGTCAGCGATGATGCGATTGCCGATCCGCAAAAGCATCACGCTGTGGCCATAAGTGGCAAAACCTTTGATGGCGAACAGTGCGACGGTGATGAAACCGAGCGTGATGATCCCTTGAAGGTTGCGATTCACATAGGCTTGGTTGATGACGTCGCCGATCAGCCAGGCGCTGAGAGCCGTGCAGCCCGCGGCCACGGCCATCAGCGCGAACGCAACAACATACCGGGGCCAATGCCCGAGACCTTGCTCGGCGAGCAATCGCCGAATGAGTATCTTGGGACGATAGCGCTGATCGGCCGCCGTTGTTGAAGTGTGATCGTTCATCCACCCTCAGTGGGCTGTCAGAGTCGGTGCATCGATGGCAGGAATGGGCATTTCCTTGCCTGCGGGCAAGGAAATTATCAAGATAAAATTGAGGCGACGAAAAACGGCGAAAACCGCGTGGTTTCCGATTGGCGGATCACGCCGGCTTTCGCCGGGTAGCCAGCTGTTTTTCCCAAGCGAGCGCGTGCGCAACGATGGTATCGAGATTCTGGAACTGAGGTCGCCAGGGGAGCGTCGCACGGATTCGGTCTACATTTGCCACCAGCGAGGGCGGATCACCGGGGCGCCGAGCCGAAATCTCAACCGGAAAATCGCGTCCGCTTGCCCGCCGCACCGAGTCGATAACTTCAAACACTGAAGCGCCGCGTCCGTAACCGCAATTGAACGTCGTGCTCGCGCCGCCGTTGCGTAGATAGCCAAGCGCCGAGGAGTGAGCCTGCGCCAGATCGCTGACGTGGATGTAGTCACGGATACATGTGCCGTCCGGCGTTGGATAATCCGTGCCAAACACCTCCAACTTCGGACGCTTGCCGATTGCGGTCTCGCAGGTGACCTTTATCAGATGCGTTGCGGCGGGTGTCGCCTGACCAGTGCGCATCCGGGGGTCGGCTCCGGCGACGTTGAAGTAGCGCAGAATGACGAAACGCAATCCATACGCTTTTGCCGCGTCGTGCAGCATGATCTCCGACATCAGCTTTGATGTGCCGTAGGGGGAGATCGGAATCGTCGGAGAATCCTCGCGCACCGGACTTTCCTCCGCGGCGCCGTAGACGGCCGCGGTGGAGGAGAAAATGAATTGTCGGACGCCGGCATTGATCGCCGCGTCGAGCAGTGCGCAAGTGTTCATCGTGTTGTTGCCATAGTAATTGAGCGGTTCGGCAACGGATTCGGGGACAACGATCGACGCGGCAAAATGAATGATCGCGGTTACGCCATGTCGAGCGATAACGTCACTGACGAGGGTTCGGTCGCCCGTACTGCCCGACACGAAGGGCACCGACGTCGGTATCAGGAATCGAAACCCGTTCGAAAGATTGTCGAGAACCACGACCGGCTCGTCGGCATCGGCGAACTCATGAACCATGTGGCTGCCGATGTAGCCTGCACCCCCTGTGATCAAAATCGTCATATCAAGCGCTTCTCCTGATCAGGCATTCCGGACAGCCAAGCCCGCGATCCTTTGAAGCAATGGCATGGTTATGGCGGGCGTGCTTAATGCCCGGTATATGGATCAATAACGCGCATGGCCAACATTCTTTTCATCAAAACGTCTTCTCTCGGCGATGTGGTTCATCATATGCCGGCATTGATGGATGCCCGGAAGGCGCACCCTGATGCGACTTTCAGTTGGCTTGTCGAGGAGGCGTTTGCACCCCTGGTCCGTCTGCACCCTGCGATAGACACGGTCATTCCGGTCGCATCGCGGCGCTGGAGAAAGTCTTTGTACGCGCCGGCGACGATAGCGGAAATCCGGGCAAGTTTCCGCGATATCCGCGCGCAGCGATATGACGAGATCGTCGATACGCAGGGCCTGTTGCGCACAGCCATTCTCACGCGCGCGGCGCGTGGCATGCGCCATGGCTACGATGCTTCGAGCGTTCGAGAACCGCTTGCCTCGCTATTTTACGATGTCCGTCATCGCGTGGAGCGCGATATGCATGCGGTTGAACGCAATCGCATCCTGAGCGGCCTGGCGCTTGGCTACGCGCCCGATGAGGCTCCCGACTTCGGACTCGATCGCGCCCGGATCGGTAAGGACAGTACGTCACGCTATGGCCTGCTGCTGCATGCGACCGCGCGGCGAGAAAAGCAGTGGCCGGACGCGGATTGGATTGCGTTTGCCAAGCTGTTTGCGCAAAGGTTCGAGTTGCTAATACCGTGGGGAACGGAAGCCGAGCGCGCACGCAGTGAATACATCGCGGCCGCCGTGCCAGGGACTCGCGTCCCCGATCGTGCGCCGCTGGATCAGGTTGCGAAGCTGATCGCCGGCGCGCAGTTCGTGGTTGGCGTCGACACCGGACTTTTACATCTGGCCGCCGCCTTGGGCGTCCCGGTAGTTGCGATATTCGCCGGCAGCAAACCTGCTCTGACCGGGCCGATGGGGAGAGGGCGGCTGTCGAATTCTGGGTGATGACGGGAAGCCACCTTCGGTCGACTCAGTCGTCGAAGCGGTCGAAACCATCATCAGATGAAAGCTGTCTTCAGGCCGTGCCTGCTCGCAACAGATCGTGCACGTGGATGATGCCGACCGGTTTGCCGGATTCAACGGCAAACAGAGCAGTCACTTTCATCACATTGAGGATATCGAGCGTCTCGCTGAGCAATTGGTCGCGCCGTACTGTCTTCGGCCCACGCGTCATGACTTCGTCGACGCGAGCGTCGAGCAAATTGGCGCGCATGTGCCGGCGCAGGTCCCCGTCGGTGATAATTCCGACCAGCGCGCCGCGCGCATCGGTTATCCCGACGCAACCGAAACCCTTGCTCGTCATTTCAAGGATTGCGTCGGACATACGGGTACCAAGCGGCGACAGCGGCATCATCTCACCAGTGTGCATGATATCGGCTACGGTTTTCAGCAGGGTCCCGAGCTTGCCGCCGGGGTGCAGAAGACCGAAGTCCAGCGCCGTGAAGCCGTGACTTTCGAGCAGCGCAATGGCCAATGCATCGCCGAGTGCAAGCTGCATCAATGAAGATGTCGTCGGCGCGAGGTTATGAGGACAGGCCTCGCGCGCCTGAGGCAGCATGAGCACGACGTCCGACAGCTTGGCCAAGGCGCTGTCTGGAATGGCGGTCATCGCAATCAATTTGATTCCGTGGCGGCGTGAGTAGTCGGTGATGTTTTTCAATTCGGCCGTCTCGCCAGACCACGAGAGCGCGAGAATGACATCGTTGTTGGCTATCATTCCGAGATCGCCATGGCTTGCTTCGCCAGGATGCACGAAAAAGGCCGGTGTTCCGGTGGATGCGAAGGTCGAAGCGATCTTGCGGGCGACGTGGCCGGATTTGCCCATCCCGGTCACGATGACTCGGCCTTGCGCCGCGCGGATGACATCGATAGCGGCCGCAAAGCTGCTGCCAAGGCCGTCGCGCAAGGCAGCGGCGAGTGCGTCAACGCCGCCTCCCTCGGCCTCAAGGGTACGCAACGCCGACTCAATCGCGGCTTGCGCGCGATCGCTCGTCAGGTCAGCGGGTTTCGGTTTGGCCATGGCGGTCTTGATAGCATGAAAAGAGCTTCACGTCAGGCTTGACTAGCGCGGTCGTTAATGCGTCGGGCTGATTGAATGGTTCGCGACTAAATTAAAGGATTTTTCGCTTTTGCGAGCACCTGCCGCACGGTCGTGAGCACGGTCTCCACGGAGACGTCGTCGGTACGCCGGTGACGCACGGCATTGTTGCCCTCGACTAGCGCACGATCCCGTGCGTGCTCGTCACCTGGTGGTTCGAGCACAGCGGCAAGCGGATTGAGCGGCTTCCAGTGCCACGGACTGGTAGGGCCAAAGATCGCAATCGTTGGTGTGCCAATTGCGGCCGAGACGTGCATCAGCCCGGAATCGTTGGTCACCGCGACATCGGCGGCGGCGAGCGCAAGGATCGCGTTGCGCAGATCGGTGCCCGTGAGGTCCCGCACGCGGTTCCCACCAGCGGCCACGATGTCCTTTGCGATGGGAGTTTCACTCGGCCCGCCCAGCACCCAGACCGAGACGCCGTCCGCTGTAAGCGCTCGCGCGAGTTCTGCGTAGTGCCGAGCAGGCCATGCCTTGCCGGCACCCACGGCGCCTGGCGACAGGGTGACGATGGGATGCATCTCTTCGGCAAGCCCGTGCTGCGCGGTCCACGCGGCGATTTCCTGGGCTGGTATTTTCAACTCGGGCAGCGGCCAGTCGACCGGGATCGGTGCATCCTTCGGCAGCGCCAATGCTCCCATCTGATCGATCATGCGTGGCAGTTTGCTTTCGCCGGGGCGCACGTCATTGAGCAGGCCGAAACGGAACTCGCCGGTAAAGCCCGTGCGCATGGGAATCCCTGCAAGCCAAGGGGGGAGCGCGGCCTTCCATTTGCGCGACATGACGATTGCCTGGCCGTATTTTTCTTCCTGCAGCAGCCTCGCGAGCTTCCGCTGCAGGCCAAGGCCCAATTGTCCGCGCGGCAAATCAATCACGATGGCGCGCCGGACCCCGGGCATATAGTCGGCGAGTGGCGCACACAGCGTGCTGCTGACGATATCGATGGGTCGATCGGGGTTTTTCGCACGCAGCAGTTTCACGACCGAATGGCAGCGGACGAAATCGCCGATCCAGACATAGGGAACGATGACGACCGGCGCGGCAACGTGCTTAACGTCTTCTTTCATGAACCTGCGCCGCCCAATCTAAGCCCCTTTTCGACCGGCTCGCAGCGGTTACCCCGTGTCCGTGGCCCCTGTCCAGCCGAAGAATTTTTACCCTGTTCCCAGGCACTTGCGAGGACAATCAGCATAAGATTGCGCCGGCCGGCCGGCTGGGGCAAAGGTTTGCCGCGCATTCGGGTGGTGGCGAGGGTAGGGATGTTCTTGGTAACCGGCGGGGCCGGATTTATCGGGTCGAACATAGTGGCCAGTCTCAATGAGGCCGGTTCGACCGATGTCGTGGTGAGCGACATCTTGGGCCGCGATGATGCCAAATGGCGCAATCTCGCCAAGCATCAGGTCTCGGACATGGTTCCGCCGCTTGAGCTGATGCCCTGGCTCGAAAGCCGCAAGCTCGATGCTGTCATCCACATGGGCGCGATTTCCGATACGACGGCGACCGACGGCGACCTGGTGATGGAAAACAATTTCCGGCTGTCGCTGCGCCTGCTCGACTGGTGCACGGCGACACGGACACCCTTTATCTATGCCTCATCGGCGGCGACCTATGGAGATGGCAGCGCCGGATTCGACGACGACTGGTCGCTCGATGCCTTGCGCAAGCTCAAGCCCATGAACCTTTATGGCTGGAGCAAGCACCTTTTCGATCTTGCGCTGGTCGACCGCCATGTGAAGAAAGAAAAAATGCCGCCGCATTGGGTCGGATTGAAGTTCTTCAATGTGTATGGCCCGAATGAGTACCACAAGGCGCATATGGCAAGCGTCCTGGCGAAAGTGGTGGACACAGCGAAGTCCGGCAAGCCGGTCCGTCTGTTCAAATCTCATCGTGAGGGCATTGCCGACGGAGATCAGCGGCGCGACTTCATTTACGTCGACGATGCTATTTCAGTGCTACGCTGGCTTCTCGAGGCGACCGGGATAAACGGCATCTTCAACGTCGGCACTGGTAAGGCGGAAAGCTTTCGCGACATGATCGGCGCAATGTTCAAGGCGCTTCATCTGCCGACAAATATTGAATATATCGATATGCCCGAGGCGATCCGCGGCCAGTATCAGTACTTCACCGAAGCGCGCGTCGAGCGCCTGCGCGGTGCGGGTTACAACGCCGGCTTCATGCCGCTCGAAGCGGCGGTCCACCGGTACGTCACGGGCTATCTCAACCGCGACGATCGGTATCGGTAGCGCGATGTACGATTTCGACAAACATCTTGCCGCATTGTCCGAGCAGACGGTTCTCTGCATCGGCGACTTGATGCTGGACGAGTTTGTCTACGGCGAGGTTTCGCGCATTTCGCCCGAAGCGCCGACGCCGGTGATCGCGGTCAAGCGCTCGGAAATCATGATCGGCGGCGCAGGCAACGTCGCGCGCAACCTTGTGGGACTCGGTGCACGCTGCATTTTTGTCGGGGCGGTTGGCGACGATGACGCCGGCGATGCGTTGACAAAGGCGCTGAGCAGCCACCCGCTCATCGAGTTCCATCTTGTCGTCGATGGGTCGCGCCAGACCACGCGCAAGGTTCGCTTCGTCTCGGAGCATCACTCGGCGCACCTGTTGCGTGCCGATTGGGAGACGCCGTCGGCGGTAAATACCAAGAGCGAAGATGCACTGATCAGTCACGCCATCAAGGCGATGCCGAGAGCTGGCGCGGTCGTCCTGTCCGACTATGCAAAGGGTGCGCTCACGCCACGCGTGATCCGGGCGGTCATCGATGCGGCGAACGAACGAAAGAAGCCGGTCGTGGTCGATCCCAAAGGCCGTGACTACAGCATTTACCGCGGCGCCACTTTGATCACTCCGAACAGGCAAGAACTTGCCGATGCAACGCACAACACGGCCCGCACCGACGAAGAGGTCGCCGATGCGGCGGCGAAATTGTGCGATGCCGTCGCCGCGAAAGCGGTGCTGGTGACCCGCAGCGAAGCGGGAATGACGCTCGTGAGCGGTGGGGCAGCAATTCATATCCCGGCATACCCGGTTCGTGTCCGCGACGTTTCCGGTGCGGGCGACACGGTCGTTGCGGTCCTGTCGGCGATGCTGGCGATGGGCGCGGACTTCGAGTCGTCCATGCGCGCCGCAAATGCGGCCGGCGCTGTCGTCGTCGGCAAGCGTGGGACAGCGACGGTTTCCGTTGCGGAGCTACGCTCACGCATATTGCCGGCCGCGACCCTGGCGCCGGAAGAAAAGATCGCCTTCGATTGGACGGTGCTTGACGACCATCTCGCCGAATGGCGCAAGCAAAGCTTGCGCGTCGGATTTACCAATGGCTGCTTCGATCTGCTTCATCCCGGTCACGTCAAGCTTCTCGCCGGCGCGCGCGCCGCGTGCGATCGCCTGGTCGTGGGCTTGAACGGAGATGCGTCGGTGACGCGTCTGAAAGGGCCGGGCCGCCCGGTCCAGCCGGCGCAGGCACGCGCGGAAGTGCTTGCGGCACTTGAGGCGGTCGACCTGGTTGCAGTGTTTGACGAGGACACGCCCGAGAAGTTGATCGCTCGCGTCAAGCCGACGGTGCTGGTCAAGGGCAGCGACTACAGTCGCGAAGAGGTTGTCGGACGCGAGATCGTCGAGGCGTTGGGTGGCGAGATCATCCTCGTCGATATCGTGCCCGGTCATTCCACCACATCGATGGTCGAACGCACGCGCTCGTCGAAGACACGTTCATCTCGCTGAGAGAATTGCTCTTGTCGCGCGACACGCCCAATCATGAGATGAGGCTGGTCGGCGCATTCTTTGGTGATATCAAAGGCTATTTCGTCGAGGTCGGAGCCAACGAGCCGCGCGAGCGCTCGCAGACTTGGTTCCTGGAACAAGCGGGCTGGACCGGTGTCCTTGTCGAACCACAGCCCGACCTTGCGGTCGAGTTGCGCACCAAACGCAAGGCAAGAGTGTTTGAAGTCGCGTGCTCCTCGCCCGAAAACGCTGGCCGGAATCTGTCATTCCATGTGGCGGGACCGCTGTCCTCTCTCGATCGACATCACATGGCGCCCGGCGCCATGCCTGAAAGAGTCATTAGCGTACCGGTTCGAACACTCGACAGCATCCTGACCGAAGCAGGCACTCCGGTCGGATTCGATTTTCTCTCGATCGATGTGGAAGGGCACGAAATCGAAGTGCTGCGCGGCTTCGATATCGCTCGCTGGAAGCCGCGCTTGATCCTGCTGGAGGATCATGTCGGCAACCTGTCGAAGCACCGGTACCTTCTCGGGGCCGGCTATCGGATCATCCGGCGCTACGAAAACAACGGTTGGTATGTACCGCGCGAATCCGCGGTCAAATGCGGGTGGACCGATCGTTGGGAGGTCGTACGCAAATATTACCTGGCCTTGCCATTTCGGGTACTGCGCAATTTTTCGCGCAGACTGCGCAAACCCATCACGTCTTGATGTCGCGCCGGAGCTCGACGCTTGCGGGCGGCTTCCAGTCCTGCGTCTGTTCATGGCGTTTTGCGTAGCGATAGAACGTACCTTCGAAATTCCCGAACGCGATGACAAAACCGGCCCATCCGTCGATGAAGCCGCGCTTGAAGATGTAGTGCTTGATGAACGACCATGCGCCATGGCCGAACGCCGTCGCCATTGAAACGCGTTTGCCTGCCAGTTTTCCTGCGCCGAGCGTGGAGTAGCGGTTCATCTTGTTGATGACTTCTTCCAGGTTGCGGAAGGGAAATTGCCAGATGGCGTTGCGCAAGGTTCCAGTCGCCCGCGCTCCGATCACTTCGAAGCCTTCGTGCACTGGCTCGAGCGTGTAGCGGATACTGCCCTTGCGAAAGAGTTGGGGTTGACGAAAATTCGGATACCAACCAGAGCCGCGGATCCAGCGGCCCATCATGTAGCTGCGGCGCGGCACCATATAGATTTCGTGCGGCGGCGAGCCGGCCAGCAAGCCAAGAATTTCGTCGCGGACCTCGGGGGTGCAACGTTCGTCGGAGTCAAGGCTGAAGATCCAGTCGAAGTTGCAGGCCTCGATCGCACGATTGCGCAAGTCGCCGAAACCGTTGAAAGCGATATCGACAACGCGTGCGCCGAGCGAACGCGCAATGTCGGCCGTGCGGTCGGTGCTGAATGAATCGACCACGACAACTTCGTCGGCCCACAATACGCTGGATACGGCCGCTTCAATCTTTTCCGCTTCGTTATAGGTGAGGATACAAGCTGATATCTTTTGCATGGAAAGTAGAGCCTGTGAGGCCTTCGGGCGGGGCGCAGGTTAACATTGAGCCGCGTTCAGCCCCTAGGGGTTTGTCGGCAAAAGCGACTTCGGCTAAGTCCTTCGGCAGAGGGATCCGTGGCCGAACTGATTTCCGTCATCGTTACAACCTACAACCGCGAAGATGCGCTCGATGCGGTTTTGCGTTCGCTTGAACGGCAAAACGATTTGGCATTCGAGGTTCTCGTGGCGGACGACGGTTCAGGCGCGGCTACGGCCGCGCTCGTCGAGCGCCGTAAAGCGGCATTCGGACGTCGTCTTGAACACGTCTGGCACAGTGATGAGGGCTTTCGCGCGGCGGAAATCCGCAACCGGGCCATTCTGGCCGCACGCGGGACGTATCTCATTTTTCTTGACGGCGATTGCATCGTGCGCCCCGATTTTGTCACAGCCCACCGTCGCCTGGCTGAGCCCCACTGGTTCGTGACCGGCAACCGCGTTCTGCTGTCGCGAGACCTGACCGCCAAAGTCCTGCGAGAAAATCTCGCGCCCGAGGCCTGGAGTGGCGTGCGCTGGCTCGCCGAGCGTTTCAACGGTGGTGTCAATCGTCTGTCAGGGCTGTTGAACCTGCAGCTCGGCCCGTTGCGCCGGCTCCGTCAGGGCATGTGGGAGGGTGCGCGATCGTGCAATCTCGCAATCTGGCGCTCCGACCTTGATCGCGTCGACGGGTTCGATGCCGACTATAGCGGGTGGGGCAAGGAAGACTCCGATATCATCGCGCGTTTGTTGCATGCCGGGGTGCGTCGCAAAGACGGTATGTTTGCTACGGGTGTGATTCATCTCTGGCACGCCGAGGCCGATCGGTCCCGGTTGACCGAGAACGAGCGTAAGCTTGCCGAGGTGACCGAAGGTGACCGCGTCCGCGCGCGGCGTGGTCTATCATCGCTTCAAAGTATCGCCGCGGGCACAAGAGACGCGAACTAAACGATGGCCGGCTTTTCATTTGCAAAAGGTTTCGACAGGGCCGGGCTCGCGCGCATTGCCGACGCACTTGTCGTCGCGATTGCAGTGTGTCTGCCTTGGTCGACGTCCGCGACAGCCATTCTATTGGTGCTTTGGCTCATTGCCGAGGTTCCGACAGTCGATTGGGCTGATGTCCGCCGGGCGGTGATGACACCTGCCGGCTGGCTGCCGGTGCTTCTTGTCGCGCTCGGCCTTGTCGGAATGATGTGGGCCGATGTGCCATTTGCTCAACGCGTGAAGGGCTTTGACTCGTTCCTGAGACTATTGATCATCCCGCTATTGTTCGTTCAATTCGCACGCCCCGGTCGCGGTGAACGGGTTTTTGTGGGGTATCTCCTGTCCTGCATCGCGTTGCTCGTCGCAACGACTGTCATCAAGCCGATCGGACCGCTATGGGAACTGCTTACGCGCTATGAGGTAGGCGAAATCGTCGGTCACAACGATGTCCTGGTGAAAAACGCCGCGACGCAAAGCGGCGAGTTCGTGACCTGTATCTCCGGACTGCTTTTTCTCCTGCACGAGGCCTATGCGCGCCGTCACTGGAAAATGTCGCTAGGCCTGGCCGTCGTTATTTGCGCCATGCTGGCGAGCATTCTCTACGTCTCGACGGGGCGCACTTCACTGGTCGTCCTTCTGGTGTTGCTCATACTGTTTGCCGTCAAAAAGCTGAAAGGAAAGAGCATTATTCTCGCGTTTCTCGGTGCAATTTTGATTGGCGCCATCGGCTGGTTTTCGTCGCCTTACCTGCGTGACCGCACGACACAAATTTGGACGGAAATCAAAACTTACGAAACGACAAACGAAAGAACGTCGTCTGGCGAACGCATTGAGTTCTGGAAAAAGTCGGTTGAATTCGTGCGGCAGGCACCGGTGTTCGGACATGGCACCGGAACGATACGGGCGTTATTTGAAAAGGCGGCAGCAGGGAAAACCGGCGCCGCTGGTGTTGCCGCTGCCAATCCGCATAATCAGACTTTCGCGATCGCGATACAGTTGGGCTTCGTCGGTGCCGCGATCCTCTGGGCGATGTGGATCGCCCATATGTTGCTGTTCCGCGGCGACGGTCTGGCCGAATGGATCGGACTTGTCATTGTGATCCAGAACGTCGTCGGTTCGCTGTTCAACTCACACCTGTTCGATTTCACGCAAGGCTGGCTCTATGTCGTTGGCGTTGGTGTCGCTGGCGGGATGGTGCTGAAGAACAGGCGACTCGCAACGAGCGGCAGGGTCGAGTGATCTAGCCGCAGAATTCCGCAGACAATTCTATTTGGCGCTGCCGCACTCGAGCCAGCATTCATTGACTTGCAATCGCATCGCGTCGTCGAAATATCCCAAGCAATCCACATCACATTCAATTGTTGTGGTGATCGCCCGCAAAATTGTCTGTGACGACACAAGTATGCGTCGGGCGACAACGACGTCGTTGAACAATTTCAAATATCAACGTACCTGCAATTGGAGAAATAAATCATAAACAATTCAGTCCGGCGCGTGTGATGAGTGTTCAGAGCGAAGTTTCAACTCCAATGACTCTGAGGAGTGAGACTTGGCCGGACGAAAAAGAATCTGATGCAATCTCCGACAATCAACCTGCGGCGGTTCCGCCCCGCATGCAATTTGTCAAGGTGGCGATCTCGATCGTGTTGCTGGTCGGAGTCGTCGCTCTTGTGGGAATGTTTTATGGGGTCTCCGAGGTTGTCGACGATGTTCGCGCGCTGTCTGTTGCCGCGCTGAGCGCCGTCCTTTTTGCGCTGCTTGCGAACGCACTTGCAGCGGTGCTCCGTTTCAAAATCATTGCGACGGAAATCGAGTACCCGATAACGGTTCGCCGGGCTGTAGCCGCTGTTTCGGCCGGCAGCCTTGCCGGTGCGCTTTTTTTTCAGATTGCCGGACAACTGATGGCCCGTGGCGTGATCGCTGGCCGCGGAGGGATGCCGTTCGCGGCTGTCGTCGCCATTACGGCCTATGAACGCATCACGGCCGCGATCGTATCCGCGCTTTTTGCACTTGGCGGCGCGTTCTTCATTTTTGGGAATGTGTATCTCGATCGGTCTGCGGGCGGAGCCGATCTGATCAAGATCATGGTCGGGCTTGTTGCGGCAACCGCCGCCGGCGCTTTGATGGGCTACGGCCGCATTGCTGCGGGGGCGGTTACGCCTTTGCTGACCGTCCACTTCGCCCGGCGATGCCTTACCGTCATCGGCCTTACGCTTCTCGTTCATGTCCCGCTGCAGACGGCCTATGTCATTGCAGCGCATACACTTTCTCCGCAGACGGCGGTCGCCGATCTCATCGCGGCGTCGGCCATCGTCATGTTCGCAACCAGCGTTCCGATCAGCCTTGCCGGCTGGGGCATGCGTGAGCTGAGCGCTGTCGTCGGGCTTGGCGCGATCGGTGTTCCGGCGCACGCGGCTCTTACAGCCGCGGTTACAATCGGCATTGGGTCATTGCTTGTGGTGGGTGTCCTTGCGGCAATCTCAGTGCCGCAGACATCCGTCAGGAAACAGCCGAAAGCAGTCCAGCCGGTCAAACCGGTCGATTACTACCGTGTACTGACGTGGATACTCCCTCTCGGCGCGGCCATTCTGGTGCTGTTTCAGGTTTATGTCCCGGTCCAGTCTGGGCTGATCAACGCAAATCTTGCGGACCCATTTGCAATTTTAGGAGGCGCTCTCTTCCTGCTCACTGCGATCAGTTTCAGGCGCGCGCCGCGATGGCGTGTGCCATATCTCAATTTGGCTGTAACAGCCGCGACAGTCGTCCTGACCATCTCGCTTTTTGTCGGCGCTTACCGATTCGGTTGGACCACTTGGGCCGTGGTGAATTGGTTTTTTGGCTGGTTTGTTCTTCTGTCGTATGGCGCGAGCGCAAGTTTGGTTGTCCATGCCGCAGGGAAGATTGGCTTGCGTACGATACTCCTGACATTTGCCGGTGCCGCAGTCGCGGTGGCTGGTATCGAGCTCGCCCTCGTCATACTGAAATCGCTGAATTTTCAAATTCCGGCTGATCTCGTCGCAGTCCAAGGTTTCGCGCTAAACCGCAACCTTTTTGCCTTTCAGCTTGTGATGGCCATGTCGGTCATTCTGGCCTTTGCGCGTGGCGCTGCGGTAAGAATCGCTGTTTTAGCGGCCATCATGGCTGCACTTTTCTTTGCCGGATCACGCTCAGGATGGATTACGACCACCTTCGTGCTGGCGATTGCCTGGTATCTGCGCGCGACCAACACGCGGGAAATACTCTTGTCGATCGCGTGTGCGGGCATTCTCTCTTTCGCTACAGCATTAACCTCAGTTGGATCTGACCTTCCGCTCCCGGTCATTGTGCCAACAGTGTCATCGACCCAAGAGCGCCTGGTCAGCATCATCGAAGGGTTGAAATTGTTTTGGGATCATCCTGCTTTTGGCGCTGGGCTCGGCGCTTTCCGCAACCAGATGATCCCGACTCTTGACGGGCGACCGCTTGTCATTCATTCGACAGCTGTCTGGCTTTTGGCTGAACTTGGCGTCGTAGGCTTACTGGTTTTTACCGTACCCTTCATCTACGTCTTTCTCAAAGAATGGAAATACGCGTCCGTCGATCAGGTTTCGGCATTGATTGTTTTGTGTTTTGCAGCCTTCGCCGTCATGTCAGGACCAGGCGACATGCTCTATCAACGCACATTCTGGTTTCTGATCGGCGCCGGGCTGGCGCTCCGTCAATCGCAGTCGAGCCGGCAGATCTGCAATCCAGCGGACAAATCCTGAAGCCGTTTATTTTCGGCGGGCACGACTCAAGTCGACAAGCAATAGCGCGACGAGAACAAGTCCGGTGACGAATGCGGCAGCATTTAGCGTAGCCGACCCTCTCAGCACTGTGAGCAGCGCCAATAGTCCGAGCGCGAGGTTTAAAACAAAAACCCGTGCAACGACTTGATTGACGCTGAAGCCGACATCGAGCGCGCGTTGATAAAAGTGGCTCCGGTGCGCCTGCATGACCTGTTCGCCGTTCGCCAGGCGGCGCATCAGCGTGATTGTTGCGTCGGCCAGATAGTAAAGAGGTAACAGAACCGCCGCAGCGAGATGGCCGCCACCAGCAAGAACCGCAAGCAGCCAGCCCAGCAACAGGCCGATCGGAAGGCTGCCGACGTCACCGAGAAATAATTGCGCGACGGGACGGTTGAAAGGCGCGAAACCGATCATCGCCCCGCATAGCGCAAGTGCGACGAGTGTTGCCTCGGGGGGAAGCACGCCCATGAGGCCGAAGAGACTGAGAGCCGCCGTGGCGGGCACGATTTCCGCTACGGTCATCCAGTCAATTCCGTCCATGAAATTGACCAGGTTGACGAGCCATACGCCGCCGACCAGCATCACAGCGCGGTCGAGCCACCAGGGGATAGCCGGCACGATGTGCATGTCGGCGGGAAGTGCGGCAATGACGGCGGCGACCGCTGCGATCTGCAGTATAAGGCGCGGAACGGCGTCGAGAGGCCGCAGATCGTCGGTTGCGCCCACGAGCGCAAGGCCGATGGCCGACGCTAAGACAATTGAAAGCCGCCACTGATCGCCAAGCTGGTTCGCGAAGAATATTTCCGCAGCAACGACCACAATCGTCGTCGCTGCCACGACCGCGATGCCGCCGCCCTGGGGGGTCGGCACCTTGTGCGAAGAACGGGCGTTTGGCCTTGCAAGCGCATAGCGCGCAAGCCATGGCCGCAGCCAGAGCAGAAGTCCCGCACAGATTGCCGCGGCAGCGAGAAACGACACCACACTGAGCGACAGGGTCATTGGTGTCACGATTTTATGCCGACCGCGCACCAAAAGGGCGGCGTATCCGAAAACCGGATTTGCTCGAAGCCCGCTTGCGAGAGCATTGCGTTGATCTGGGCGCGGGTAAAGCGCTTCTCCAGTCGCGTGCAAAACCGGTCATAGGCATCGGTTCGCATCACATAAAATGATTTGTCCGCGTACCACGACAGCGGAAACGAGCGGTTCGGAATCTGCAGCCGCGACAACAGCGCCGACGTCCGCGCAAGCGGCCAGTAAACCGTCGCAGCGATGATCTCGCTGATGGTGCTCCGCATCCAGCGCGGCAGCCGCGAAACGACAATGCGAACGCCATTGCTGAGCGTCCAGAGCGTCCGATACCAGACGGGGCGATTGTCAAATGCGTAATAAAGGTAGACGAGGAAAGGCGCGCCGCGTTTGAGCTTCTCGGCGATCGCGCGGATCGCGCCCAGCGTATCCGGCACATGGTGGAGCACCCCGAGCGAGAAGGCAAAGTCGAGAGAGCGGTCGGGCAGGGGGATCGCTCCCACGCTGCCGACGTGAAAACTCACGTTCGAAGCGTTTGCCAGATTTTCGCGAGCAACTGCGAGCGCGTCGGGACTGGCGTCGAGCAGATGCAAGTGAGCGACCCGCGGCGCGACAATCTTTGCCCAGCGCCCCGTACCGCATCCTATGTCGGCGCCAGTTCCTCCGCCGGGCGGCAAGAGGTCCCAGGGAAATATTCGAAAATAGTTCTCGAAGATTGTCTCACGTTCACCTTGCGCCAGGTTCGTCTCGTCCTGACGAAATTTCGACCACTCGTCGCCAAACCCCCGGGCGACTTTGGCATCTACATTGTTTTCCGTCGCGATCTTCATATCGGGCACGGCGCCTCAAGCGGGATTGTATATGAATTCAATATTTTCGAAAATTATGCGGATAAGGTCTGGTTCACCTCGCATCGACAGGATCGTCAATCGGTTTCTGGAAAAATGTCGGTGTTCCGAGCAAAGCGACGACCGCTGAAGAAAGCATGACGAGCAGACCGAATGTCGCAGACAACGTGAAAGCCCGCTCTGGTTCCACCGACACCAACCCAAATCCGATAACCAGCGCGCTTTCCCTGATCCCCCAGCCACCAATGGAGATCGGTATGATCGTCACTAGAAGCGCGCAGGACACAATTGCCAGGTAGTGCACGAAGTCCACTTCGGGCATGCCGATCGCGTTTCCAAGCGCAAGAAAAGCAAACACCGACAACAGGTGCAGCGACAGCGAAATCAGAATGACGCGGGCGCTGCCCTTGCCTTCAACGGTGCGCCTGAGATCGAGGCCGAGCTCCCGTGCGGCCAGGACAAGCCGCTGAGTGCCTCTCAGCCTCGGAACGAGCCGTGTCAGAGCCAGATAGGTCGCAGGTCCGCAGACCGCAATCGCCACCGATAATAGTAAAAGCGGCTGAGCGCTGAAAAAGCCCGGTAAAACAAGAACGGAGACGATGACCAGCGTGGCAAGTGCGAGCAGGCCCAAAGCCCGGTCAATCAATACGATGCGTACCACCATTCCGATCGGAGTGCGTCCACTGAGCGCGTACGTACGCACCAGGTCGGCGCCGATGATCGACGGCAGCACCATGCTGCACAACATGCTGAGGCCCTGCCAGAACAGGTAGAACCACATTCTGTATTGTGGTGCTGAAAGCGCGACCGCAACGAGACGCCATCGCTCTGCGGAGATGATTTGTTGAGCGGTCAGGATGAGGAATCCGACCGTCAGCCAGACAGGATTGGCGGCCTGCAAAAGTTGCCGCAGCTTGGCCGGATCGAGCAGCCGCGCCAGCGCGACCAGCAATACGACTGTCAACGCGATTTGAATGACCGAAATAATGAGGACTTTCGGTGAAAGGAAGCGCATTCCAGAATTCCGTCGCGTCCTGTGAAATAGCGCTTCGCGCAAGCCGCCATGAATAACCGATCACTGCAGGAAATGAAATGAATAACCTGCGTCGGGAGACGCTAAATCGCGATTGTATTTTTCGGAACGACAGAATCTGCGCGGCAATGTCAGTCGAAATAAGCCGCAGCAGCGAAACAGGAAAGTGTCAGCTGTTCCAGCGTCGATACCACGCCTGGAACATCAGGACAGACCACAATCCATGTGACCAATCGCGTCGACCCGATTGGTGCTCGGCAAATCTTTGTTCAATGAAATTGGAATTCAGCAGGCCGCTTGCGGCAAGAGAAGGTCGCGAAAGCAGGTCTGAAGCCCAGCCGGCAAGCGGCCCGCGTATCCAATCGCCGATCGGTACGGCAAAGCCCGCTTTCGGTCGCTCGACCAAGGCCGGCGGTACATAGCGGTGCAGGACATCGCGCAGTATTTGTTTCCCTCGCCGCCCATGTATGAGGACCGATCTTGGCAGCCGCCAGGAAAACTCGACGACGCGATGATCGAGCAGCGGTACACGGACCTCGAGTGATACAGCCATACTCGCACGATCGACTTTGGTGAGGATGTCGTCCGGCAAGTACTGCATCATGTCGTAAAAGCGAACCTGCGATGTCGGGTCAGGGAGTGCCGCTTGTGCATCGCGACCCGCCCACGGCTGCAATGGCTCCTCGGCATTAGGGACCAAGGTTTGCGGTTCCGGCCATTGCGCAATCACGCGGCGGTACACAGAGTCGAGATCCTGCAGCGGCAGCAGAGCCGCCAGCTTATGGAGCTTGTCGCCGACATGCGCCGGTCGGAGGCGACGCGGAACGGGGCTCAGCATGGTGTCCCATGCCGCCGGCGAGATTGATTGCAATGCAAAGCTCGCTGTCTTCGATAAAAACGTCGGCACGGTTCGGCAATACGATGCAAGAAAGTCGAACCAGTGGTGCCGAACATAGCCGCCGAAGCACTCGTCGCCGCCGTCTCCAGAGAGCGATACGGTCACATCGCGACGCGCGAGCTGCGAGACAATGAATGTCGGAATTTGCGAAGAGTCGGCAAATGGTTCGTCGTAGATATCGGGCAAGCGTTCGACAACCGCTCGTGCCATTTCCGCATCGACAATGAGTTCGGTGTGTTCGGTTCCAAGGTGTTGGGCGACCCGTTTGGCGTGACTGGCCTCGTTATAGGCCTCATTCTCCGAACCGATGGAAAACGTGTGAACCCGTCTGCCCGACTGCGCTTGCATGAGGGCGACGACCGTCGAGGAATCGATACCGCCCGACAGAAAGGCTCCGAGTGGCACATCGGAAACCATCTGACGAATGACAGCATCGCGCAGCAGATCGTCGAGTTCATCGGCGATCTCGGTGTCAGGCCGCCGGTCCATGCGGCGCTGATTTTCTCCGGCGACCTCAAGAAGGTCCCAGTAGCAGGAGATCTTTGGCTCCTGGCCCTGTTCAACGGCCAAAATGTGGGCGGGTGGAAGTTTCCTGACACCTTGGCAAATCGTCAGCGGAGCGGGGACGCAGGCGTGACGCATGAAGGCAACGGCCGCCTGCGGATCGACGCGCAAGGAAAAATTCGGGAAGGGAGCAAGCGCGCGGAGTTCGGATGCAAACAAAAAAGTGCCGTCAGGCTGGAGCGACCAGAGGAGAGGCTTGATGCCGAGCCGATCGCGGACAAGCCAAAGTCGACGGTCCCGGCGATCCCAGAAGACAATGGCGAACATGCCATTCAGTTTCTTGATCGTCGCCGGAACGCCCCAGATCGAAACCGCTTCAAGGATGACTTCGGTATCCGAATGTCCACGCCAGTTCACTGGCTGGCGGGCTTCTTCCACTTCCCGGCGCAATTCCGCGGTGTTGTAGAGCTCGCCGTTGTAGCTCGTGACCCAGCGCTCATCTGCAGAGAGCATGGGCTGGGCGCCGGCGTCTGAAAGATCGATGATGGACAGCCGCCGGTGTCCGATAGCAATGCCGGCCTGCTGGTCGATCCAGAACCCGTCTGCATCGGGGCCACGCTGCGAAAGGGTCGACGTCATTGCACGGACGCGCCGTCCGAGTTCGTCGGCGCTCGATTGGCCGCAACTGAGAAAGCCCGCTATTCCGCACATGAGAAGGATCCAGCCTGCAGTATTTCGGAGTTATACGCGGTTGGTTGCAGATGCACTGTCGCGAAAGACTTCGTCGATGACAGACAAAGGATCACGTGGCGTCCAACCGGTGAGGGCGGTGATACGTGACGAATCAAGCGTCGAGTTATGGATGATTTCGTTCGCCGGAACGCCGCTTTCGGCAGCTTTCACCGCAACGACGAGATTGGGGTCGGCGTTTGTCAGTGAGGCAAGGCGACGCGCAGCGTCGAAAGAGCTGATGTCGCGGGCGCCGGACATCTGAAACATACCACTATCGGGGCTTTGCGAAATTGCCACCAGGGCTTCGATCGTCTCTGCAAGCGAGATGGGTGCAAGGTGGTGATCGGAAAATGCGGCTATATTCTTCTTTTGATTGAGATCGTTGATCCAGCCGATAAAAAGCCTGTCGTCGGATCGCAGAACTTTCGAAAGGCGCACGATCGACGCTACGGAGCCTAAGGCGGAGAATTCCTTTTCTGCCTTTGCCTTGAAGAGTCCGTACTCCGTCCGGGGGCTGGGCTCGCGGCTCGCCGGAACATGCGGTTCGCTCCAGTCGAACACCGCGTTGCTCGACAGAAACACGACTCTTGAGCCCGCGCCCGCTAGTCGGCGCGCCAGCGCGCTGGGTGCGGAAAAATTGACGCGTTCCGCCAATTCTTTGTTATTCCGGCACGCCGCAAAGCCTGTGATGGCAGCACAGAAATAAGCGACATCGACCTGCGGCAAGAGCGTGGTTTCGACATCCGACGCAGCGAGATCGAGATGGACGACATTGCCATGCGCCGGGACCGAACGCCGCGTCGTGAAAAAGACGGTGTCCTGCCGCGACTCAAGCCTGTCCTTGAGCGCGCGCCCGATCGCGCCGTCGCCTCCGATAATGAGCACTCGCATGCAGGTTGCGGCTGAAGGGCGGGTCAGCGAGCGGGGCTATTTATTGAGAGACGCGGAGCTGCCGCGAAGGTCATGCTCTCGCCCGTTCTTGCCCTGGTACAGACCCAAGACCACCACCAGTTTGGCGATCTTCCAGACGGTTCTTGAAACGCTCACGATATTTCTTGGACGAAAGATCGACGATTTGTTCGTCGTCTCTCCACCCAGAACGCCCACTTCGGCAAAGGAATGTCCGGATTTGAGAAGCTTGACCAGTATTTCGCCCTGAATGCCAAAGCCTGAACTCGTCATCACTGACGGTTTGAGCAGACTGCGGCGATGAACGGGCAAACCGTTGTAGTAGGTCAGCCTTTGCCCGGAGAGGAGGTTGAGCAGCTGCGTGTACGAGCGTGAAAGAAGATATCGCGGCAGCGTCTTTATCTCACGCAAGTTGGTCACGTAGGGAATAACGATGTCGGCCGTTCCAATTTTGGAGACGATCGCCGGCAAACTCGATGCGGGAATCCCGCCATCGCCGCAGAGCATCATCACATAGTCGTGCCTGGATTCCTCGACGCCCCTCTTGTAGGAGCCGCCGAGGCCGCGATTTGGATTGTTGTGGAGCACGCGCGTGTTCGTCAGTTCGCGCGACAGCATTTCCATAATTTCGCCGGTGCGATCCGTGCTGCCGTCGTTGATGAGAATGATCTCGTAGGTATTGATGAGAGCGTCCACGGTCGAATGGATCTCACGAACAACCTGTTCGACGACCTTTTGTTCGTTAAGCGCCAATACGACGAAGCTGACGCTCTGCGTAATTTTCTCGTACTCGGACATCTGTACTACCGGTTGGCCGCTGTTCCGCGCGCTACGACTTTTCTATTGCATTCCACGACGCAGGTATAGTGCGCCGATGCAACCCGATCCTTCATCCGGGGGTTGCCTGTAATTCGCTCCGCGCTTTTTCGGTGTGATATTCGGACAGGATTTCGTCGACCGGGCCGATTTTGACGAGACGTCCCGAATTCATGAGAGCTGCCTTGTTGCAGATCGACCGAATGAGATCGTCCGTATGGCTGGCCAGAACCAAGATCGCGCTCTTTTTGGCGAGTTCCTTCAGGCGTGCCGATGCCCTGTCGGTGAAGCGTGCGTCCCCGGCTCCGATGCCCTCGTCGAGCAGGAGGATTTCCGGTTCAAAGACCGTGGCGAGCGAAAATCCGAGCCGGGTCGTCATGCCCATTGAATAGGTTCGAACCGGCAACGAAAGATATTCGCCGAGCTCGCTGAACTGCTCGATTTCTGGAATCTTGCTCTCGATTTCCGATTGAGTCATGCCATGCAGCATGCCGGCCGTGACGATCGTCTCGTAGCCTGTGTCTTCGCTGTCAATGCCCAATGTCAGCTCGAACAGCGACGTTATCTTTCCGTCGACCCACACCTCGCCGGATGTCGGATAGTAGATTCCCGCCAGAACCTTCAGCAAAGACGATTTGCCTGCGCCGTTATGGCCGACGAGCGCAAGGCGATCGCCGTCGGACAGCTGGAAAGACACCCCCGTCAGGGCCGTGACGGTGACGTGGCGATGCTGCAGATCCTTCTTGTTGATGAATCCACCGGTCGCGCTCTGGACCAGCGCGCGCCGCAGGCTGCGCTGCATGCCGTAAATCGGAAAGTCCAGTCCTACATTGTCAGCGAGGATCGTAGCCATGGTCACACCCAGAACGCGATTCTCTTGCGGTAGCGCGAAAATGCCTTGAAAGTCGCAACCCATCCGACCAGCGTCACCACCAGGATCACGAGGTAGCTCCACAGCGATGGTGTTTTGCCGAGCAACGGCTCGCGCACGACGTTGATGAAAGCGAAAAGCGGATTGAGATCGACGAAAACCAGTCGCGTCAGCCCACTCAGCAGATGTGGCGGCCAGAAGACCGGAGTCACAAAGAGAGAAATCTGCAAGACGGTCGCAATGAGTTGCTGGACGTCGCGAAATCGAACGCAAATCATTCCAAGAAGCAGCGCGACCCAGACGGCGTTCACCGCGACCAAAACAAGTCCCGGGATGACGAGAAGAATGGATGGCGTGATCAGCTTCGGCAGAAAGATAGCGACGATCACCAGGTAGACCGCCAGATTGTGGAAGAAGCTCACCAGGTTTCGCCACACCAGCGCGTAGGCCAGGATGGAATAGTCCATCCGCATCCGGTTCAGGTGTTGACTGCTGATGAACATGTTGCCGCCTTCCGTGATCATGGTCGACAGCATCAGCCAGACCATCATTCCGGAGGCCAGAAACGGCATGTATTCGGCCGGTTCCTGTTTCCAGAGGCCGACACCTATGCTGCTCATCACAGCCGTGAAGATCGCGAGACTGATCGTGCCCCAGAACGGGCCGATCGTCGTGCGTCGGTAGCGCCGCTTGATATCCAGAAATCCGATCCGGCCCCACAGATCGTAGCGCCGCAATCCGTCGAGCAGATCCTCGCTCGCGGTAATCACGAGGAGGCGAAGATGCCCGCGGGTCATCACGTCGGCAATTTTGGGGTCGTCTTTCACGCTGGAAGAAGAAACAGTCATTGATGTCCGGCTTCTACTTGATGGCGGCGGCGATCGCGCGCGTTGCAATCGCGCGTTGGGTCGCCTTTTTCACGAGATATTTCAGTCCGGCGCCGGCCAGCGTCGTCAATCCGTAGGGACGCAACCGGAGGATCAGCCACATCAGTATCGCGAGCCGGGACAGACCTGTTCTGGTGCCGAAAAAACGAATCAAGCCGCGGTCGAAATCACCGAGCGCAACCAGATCCGAAATGGCCGCCGTATCCGCAGTCGGTGACAAAAGGGCAAACCGAGCCATGTTGAAACGCAGCCGGCGTGCGTAGAGCTGGGGATATTCTTCGTTCAGCGGTGAAGGGCAAGTCGAAGCGAGGCGGTCTTCCGCGGCCGCGATAAGACGCGGTCCCTCTGTCGGGGACAGTGCAGCGCGAGCGGAAAAGCTGTCGCGGCGCACGTCCCAGGCCGCCATCAGATAGCTCGAGTAGTAAAATCCATGGCGGAACGCCAGCAATCGGCAATTTATTCCGTCAGAAAAAGAGCCGAGCGCCTCATCCTGTCCGCCAATGTCGAGAAAGAACCTGCGCCGGTACACGACGCTCGGTCCGACCGCCCAGTTGTCGATCTTGCGCGCCATGTCGCGCGCCTCCGCGGGAGAAATAAAGGCGTTGGATTTGAAAGGCTGGAACAGGGGGCGAAAGCCGGTGACGTTGCCGTCTCGGTCCACACAAACGACCTGACCGCAGAAATAGGCAGCTTCAGGGAATTGGCTCAGCGCTGCAGTCGCGACCGCAAAGAAATCGCCAAGCACAAAATCGTCGGCGGCGGCGAAGTACACAAACTCGGAGCCAGCAGCCGCGAGCCCAGTGTTGAAGGCAGCCGGCGCACCGCGATTTTGGCCGTGTTTGATGAGCCGAATGACCGGATGCTCGCGTTGCAGGCTCTCAATGACAGCGATGCTTGAATTGGTCGAGCCATCATCCACGACGATCAGTTCGCTGAGCGACGCGGGACCTTGTCGCAACATCGCCCGCAAGGAACGCGGAAGATCCTTGGCGTGATTGTAGTTGGCCAGGATAACTGACAACGACACGAAACGACGGTCCCTTACAGACGACTGGTCTTAGCTCTGGAGAATCGTCCAGTAGTAATCGCCGGAATAGCCGGCCTGCTGGAACAGGGTGACCCACTCGTCCGGCCGCAGGTAGGTTTCGGCGGTGAGGCACCAGCTTTCGAACAGCGCCTTTTCTTCCTCTGATCGCCAGGCGTCGACTTGCACGAAACACCTGGCGGGGTCGCGCACGACGCGGACCATTTCCTGCAATGTGCGCATGCAGCCCTGCCGGTCGAGATTGTGCACGGTGTTGATGCAGAGGACCGCATCGAAGCTCGCATCCGGAAACGGCAAATGCTCCATCGTTCCGAGATGCAGCCGACCGACGGTGGCTGGTTCGCAATGCATCAGCGCATAAGATGAGATATCGAGACCAAAGGCCTCGAGCCCGGGACACGCGATCATCAGATCCTTGACAAGGAAACCCTTGGCGCAGCCGATATCGAGGACACGCATGCCAGGCTTCAGGCCAAAGCGGCTGACGATGTCGCGCGCCACAGGCACCCAGCGGCCATCGTAACGATACCCGCCGTAACCGTATTCGCGCGGACCATCGAAATACATCTCGCCGAATTGTTTCGCGGTTGCCACCACTGACGGATCCTTGCCGTCGCGGCGCTTGGCGATATTGCGCTTCGTCTTGGGAAGGGCTCGAAGAAGATCGAACTCAGGCATTGCGTGACCCCTCGGCGTGCTGGGCCCTGGCAATGCCGTCAGGCAAGGTCGTGTAGGTAAAGTCGGGAAACGCCGCGCGCGTACCGGCATTGTCAAAAGGCCGGTAGCCGTTGTGAGGCATTGGCCCGCTGCGGGGAGACCCTTTGATGGGCACTTTTTTCGGCGCGCTGGCGGTCACAAGTTCGGCGATCTCCCTGAACGAATGGACCTTTCCGGTGGCGATGTTGAGAGAACCCGTGCTGCGCCGCTCGATGACGCACGCGATCAGCTCGGCGACGTCTTCGATCGACACGTGATCGCGCCGTTCCTCGCCTTCACCAAACAGCACGATCTCTTTTCCCTCGTTGGCAAGGCGGCGAAATCTGTTGGGCCCGTAACCGTTGTGCGGGTCGGCGACGCCGTAAAGAAGGCTCGGGCGGAGCGTGACGAACGGCGCGCGCACGTCCTGGAATGCCAGTTCGCGAGCGAGATGCATGACACCGTGAAGACTGGTCGGTGCCGTAGCGGATTCCTCGGTAAGGGGATCCGGCGAGTCAGCGTAGACTGCATCCGAGCTTATGTTCACGAGGTGGCTGACAAGCGATTTGGTCAGCGCCCCAACCATGCTCTCGACGATTTTCATGTTCTCCGTGAGCATCTGTACGTTCTTGCAGGGTGCACGTGCGGCAACCGCGACAAAAGTGTCGTCCGGGCGCAACATCGCTGCCAATTTGTCCTGCGCATCGCGAGCAAGCAGGTCGATATCGCGCCGTGTCAGCGGCAGAACCGAAGCACCGCGCGCCTTGAGCGTCTTGACCAATGCGGAGCCGACAAAACCTGCGGCGCCAACCACGACGACACGCGTCGGCTTCTTCGGAGAAGGATTTTGATGTTGCAACATATTGGCTTCTAATGCGCGACCGGACGGCCAAGCGTGTAGTGGATCAACTGGGAACGCTGCATTCCGGCCGGATCGAGGACGGAATAGGGATCGATGACGATGCGGCCCGTGAGAGCGCCGGCGATGTCCGCAGGCTTGATTGCGCGATATTGAGGCCATGGCGTGAGAATAAGCAGGCCGTCCGCGCCGCGCGCAGCCGCCAGCGGGTCGCCCACACGCTCAATGCCGAGATGTTTGATGGCATCATCGGAAACCGAAGGATCATGCGCGCGAACCTTGATGCCTTTCAGCTGCGCGATGGTTGCGATGGACGGTGAGTTCTTGATCGAGTGGGTGTTCTCCTTGTAGGCGAGACCCCACACGGCAATGGTCGCGTCCGGCCGGGAATCGAGCAGAGCGGAGCGGATCGTCCGCGCGGCCCAGTCCTTCCGGTGGCGGCTGTTCTTTGTCCACGCCTGCACGACAGAGGCGTCGGTCTTGTGTTCGGCCGCCAATCGTTCAACCGTCGCAAGATCGCGCTCGAGATTTCCGCCGGAAATACCCAGCCCGGGCTTGAGGTAGCTGTACGGTCCGATGCGCCGGTCGAGTTGAAGCGCTGGCACAATCTCCGACCAGTCGGCGCCGATGCGTTCGCACAATTCCGCAAGCGTATTCGCCACCGTGACGGATGCGACGAGACACATATTGATGGAGATCTTTGCCAGTTCCGCGCTTTCATAGCGCATCGGCAAGATGGGGCAGCCGAAGGCGCCGAGCACGGCCGCGAAACGGGGGTCGAGGGGTTTGTCCGGTGCCAGACATCCGACGATGTAGCGCTCCGGCTGCGTCGCGCGTTCGACGGCGCGACCGAATATGAGCGTCTCGACCTGGTAGTAGATCCGCGACAGTGGCAGCGCGCGAAGGCCGCGCGTGAAGCCGGGCGGCACCTGGCTCAGGATGACCATGATGCTGTCGGGGCCCATGGCGCCGGCGACGTCGTCGATCAGTCGGCGAATGCCCGTGAGATCGCTCTTCCCCTGGTCGTCGGTCGGCACGTCGGTCGCGATGTAGACGATATCGCAAGCCGACAAAGCCTCGCGCTGATGCGAAAAGCGCTGGTTCGATCCGTTGGACGACAGCAATTCCGGCAAACCCGGCTCGACGACCGGCAAGGTTCCGCGCTCGAGCGCGGCGATCAGCGTACGGTCGGGATCGTAGCAGATCGTCGGAAAGCCCTTGGACGCGATCGCCGTCGCCGAAACGAGGCCAAGGTGCGTCATGCCGGCAAAACCGACGGTGGGCCGGTTCATGCTGTGGCGTCCTTCGCCGAGCCGGCGCAGTGTCCGCTGGATTGTCAGATCATTGCTCAGGTCGGTCGGCGTGCGGGCATCGCAGAGTTTCCTGAAGTGCTCATATTCGAGCGCCCAGGTCGGATCGTCCTGCGTGAGCGTGACGGCGGTCTCCGGCGGGCTGCCGCTCGGCAGCACGCGGCGGCGGTGACGGAACGTGGTCGGTCCCCATTTGCAGAGGCTTTCGATGTGCGCCGTGCCGCGCTCGGCGAGGATGTCGCAGGTGAAATGGTTGCGCCACATGCACAGGGTCATTTCGAGTTCGATGCGCGGCTTGCGCTTGTCGCGCGATGAAGATGGCGTGATCGGGCGCGCGATTTTCGAAGCGGCTGGCGCTGACCAGGCGCGCATCGGTGCCGACGTCGCCGAACCAGAAGCGGCAGGTATCGAGCAGATGCGAGCCGAGGTCAGGGATGACGCCGCCACCTTGGTCGCGCCACTCGGAATCGCGGACTAGCCGTGCCGTTCCGTTCCCGTAGAACATGCGGCAGCTATAGATCGGCGCCGAGTTCGCCCGAGGCAATCAGATCGCGCATGCGCACGAAATGCGGCTCGAAGCGGTGATTGTAGGCGGTGTAGACAAGGACGCCGCGCGCGCGGGCGGCGCGTTCCAGCTCGGAAATATCGTCGTCGCGCGGTGTCCACAGCGGCTTTTCGACAAGCACGTGCTTGCCGTTCTCGATGCAGTGGCGAACGAGGTCGAGCTTTGGCTCGTCCGGAATGCAGGCAAGGACAGCGTCATAGCGGTCGAGCGGTACGTCGCGCAGGTTTTTGTAGTCGGCCTCATCGCCGACAGGATCGACCGAACCGACGTAATCGCCGCCCGCAAACTTTTTACGTTTGCGACCCTGGACGCCTAACCCGGCAACAATCACACGCATGGATGGAAACTCAGGCGCCGTCCGCCTGTTTTTCTGTGACGTCGATTTTCTTGCGCACGTCGTCGGGAGTGACCGGAGAATTTCCGTCGACTTCGCATTCGCAGGCCGCCGCCATGCTGCCGAGGACCGTCGCAACGACGGGGTTCTTGTTGGTCAGCATCGCCAGCGTCGAATAGGCGAGCAGGGCATCGCCCGCGCCGACTGCGTCCACGAGCCGATCGACGAAACTGTCGATGACGAAGAAGCTGTCATGCGGTTCGTGTTTGACTCCGCGGCAGGTCAGCACGCCGCGATCACCCAGCTTGAGAATGAGAAGCTTGCAGTTCGCCTCGTCATAGAGCGAGGAGGCAAGGGGTCGAATTCCTGAATCCTGGTCAGCAAGCGCGAACCGCGCCTCGCGCTCGTTGGGCGTGATCAGGTCAAAGCCTTTGAATTCGGTGATATTGCCCCAGCGGCTGGCGACCTGGCTGTCGGCAACGCGGTAGCACCCGTCCGGAATTGCTTCGACGAATTTCGGGATCGTGCCCCGGTTGAAAATGCCATGCCGGAAATCGCTGAACACGACGGCATCGACCGGGGTACTGCTCGTCGCATGCGTCAATTGCTGCAAAACGTGACCGGAAATGGGCCGGTTATCGAGCGTGTCGAGCTTCAGGAGCCGATAGCCACCGGCAACGATGGCATTCTTGTTCACGGTCGGCCGCGTCGCGTCGATGACGGCTCGACATTCGACCCCGGATTTCTGCAGGTGCTTCAGCACGAAGTCCTTGTATGCGTCGTCGCCGAGAACGGTCGAAAACACGACGTGCGCACCGGCGGCCTTCATGTGCTCGGCCACGATGGCTGCCCCACCGACGAAATCGGTGCGTTTCTCGAACAGAACGCTCATCGTCGGCGTCTTGGTCTGCCCGCCGATCATGGTGCCATATGTATAAGAGTTCGACGATCGTGTCGCCGACGACGTGGACGCGCTTGCCGCCAAGCGCATCAAGCGTATCGCGCAGCATCCTGAACGTGACTTTTTCCGCGTTCATCAGCGTCAGAAGCTTCTCCAGCTTCAGCGCCGGTGGAGCGAGATTGATGAGCGCGCTCGACGAATAGACGATATCACCCGGTGTGAACAGAATTTCGCCGCCGTATCCTTCGACAACGCCGAGCTCTTCGCGCGTGCGCGGATGCAACTCGCCGCTGGCATTGTATTCGTAGCCCTTGGCGAAATAGTCGGGCTGGATGATGCGCAGGTTTTCGAGCGGCGTCGCATTCTCGTCGATGGTGACGTAGTCGATCATGTCGAATGCGGCGAGATTTAATGCACGCAGATCCTGCGGCACGTGCGGACGATACATGCCTTTATCGATGTGACGATCGGCGGTGAGGCTCGCGATCAGCACGCTCGCCTTGCTCTTTGCGTAGAGCAGATGCCTGACGTGTCCCGGGTGCACGATGTCGAACACGCCGTGACACATGATCACTTTGTCCGCACGCGGCGCCTTGCCAAGAATCTCACGCAGCTCCTTGGCCGACTTGATCTTGTGCTGATACTTGTCTGAGAGAGCGAACGTCATGTTTTTCTTATCCGGCGTTCGGCTTGTCGCCGAGATATTGAAACCAGGTGCGTGTCGCTTGCGCGATGGAAGCCTGATCCCAGAGCGGGGCGTCGCGCCAATGCTCGATGTCGGCCAGCATGCGCGAAACGCCTTCGGTGAAGTCGACCTTGGGCTGCCAGCCGAGAACTTTGCGGATCTTGCCGATGTCGGCGAACGTGCAGTCCGGTTCGCCCGGCCGTTTGGGAACGTGGATGACGTCCCCGCCCAGCAATTCAACGAGACGATTGATGGTCTGCGGGTTGCCCGCGCCTACGTTGAACCGCTCTCCGGAAATGTCGGATTGCGCGGCAGCGAGAAACGCGGTGGCGACATCGGAGGCGTAGACAAAGTCCCGGCTCTGGGTCCCGTCGCCGACGACCGTGAATGGCTTTCCGGCCAGTTTCTGCTTCAAAAACACGCCAAAGACCGCGCCATAGACGCCCGTCGTCCGCACCCGGGTGCCGTAGGCGTTGAAGATGCAGATCGAATTGACCGGCAGCCGATACACCCGGTGCCAGTGAAAGACCGCCTGTTCGCCCTGGTATTTCGACAGCGCGTAGGGGTACTGCGGGTCGATCGGATGATCTTCGCGCGTCGGGGTCGACGCGAGGCCATAGCAGGACGAGGAGGCTGCATAGACGAACTTGCGGACATTGGCGTGCCGCGCGCATTCCAGCACGCGCACTGTGCCCTGCACGTTCGTGTCCATGTACTCGGACGGCGCTTCGATCGATGGAACGATGTCGCCGATGCCGGCGAAGTGGAAAATGTAGTCGCATTGCTCGAAAATCGACGACGACGGCTGCAGGCGGCGGATGTCTTCCCAGTAGCACGTGAGATTGCGGTTGGTCTTGTGATGGTCGAGGTTCGACTTGTGGCCACCGACAAGATTGTCGACGACGCGCACATCGAATCCACGGTCGAGCAGCAGATCGACCATGTGACTGCCGATGAAGCCCGCACCACCCGTCACTACCGCGCGTGACACGATCAGGCGGCCTTTAGTTTCTTGAGGGTGCGCACGTTGTAGAAGCGGTCGTCGCTGAACGAATTGGGGATCTTCCCGTCACGGAACGCACGGCAAAGATCGCGCACGGCTTCTTCGATCGTGTGCTTCGGCGCAAAGCCGAGTGTCTTTTTGATCTTGTCGGAATTGATATGATACGACCGGTTGTCGTCGGTCGGCGTCGTGACGATGTCGATCGGAGCTTTCTGCGGGAACTCCTGCTCGACGACCTTTTTGACCATATGGGCAATTTCCATGATGGACATGTTCTGGTAGCCGCAGTTGAAGATCTGGTTGGCGATCTTCTCCGTCGGTGCGACCAGCAGCAGCTTGCAGAGATCGGCATAGTCCTGAACGTGCAAGTTTGGACGCAGCTGCGAGCCGCCGAACACCGTGATCTTGTTGTTCGTGACCGCGTGGTTGGTCAGGATATTGACCGACAGATCGAGCCGCAGGCGCGGTGCGTAGCCACAGACGGTCGCCGGCCGGAAGATGACGCCGACGAAGCGGTCGTCGGTGTGCTTCAGCAGCAGCGGTTCGCACATGCCTTTGTACTTGTTGTAGAGGGTCAGCGGCACGAGCGGATGATCTTCGGTGACGTTCGGCTTGTCGGACACGCCATAGACCGAGCTCGACGATGCATAGACAAATCGCTTCACGCCGGCTTTTTTGGCCGCAACGACCATCGGCTCGAAGGCATCGAGATTGATCGTCGTGCTCAGACTCTCGTCGAGCTCGAAACTCGCGTCGTTTGAGATGCACGCAAGGCTGAGCACAACGTCCTGGTTCTGCAAGACCGAAGTCAACTTGGCGACATCCCTGATGTCGCCAGCGACGACTTTGAGTCGCGGATTGTCTTTCGGTAAAAATGAGTCACCGAAATAGAGAAGGTCGTAAACGGTGACGTTGTATCCCTCGGCGAGGAGCTGAGGCACCAGAAGGCTGCCGCAATAGCCGGCACCGCCGGTTACAAGAACATTCTTGGTCATGTGTTTCCTTCGCGACTACACAACGATCGTTACGCTGCGACGTCCGCCACCTTGATGGAGAAGCCGGCGGCAACCGCATCCTTG
Source organism: uncultured Alphaproteobacteria bacterium (assembly GCA_963707615.1). Classification (GTDB taxonomy): domain Bacteria; phylum Pseudomonadota; class Alphaproteobacteria; order Rhizobiales; family Xanthobacteraceae; genus Pseudolabrys. The sequence continues at coordinate 488,064 of CAVPQT010000003.1, read as the reverse complement.
CGGAACATCTTTACCGTCTCCAAAGAATACTCGTCCAGATCTTTGCCCACCAAAGCGAGCTTGGCGATGATGTCATTCGTCGCCGTGATGATGTGGCAGCCGATTTCATCGGCTTGGAAAACGTTGAGAAGTTCGCGCGGGCTGGCCCACAGCAATTCGGCCTTCGGGTTGGATGCGAGGTGCGCAAGACACTCCTTCATCAACGGAACGGGGTCGCGGCCCGTGTCGGCGATGCGTCCGGCAAACACCGAGATGATCGAGGTGACACGGGGGTTCAGGCACGTCGCAACTTTTTTCACCTGATCCGGTGTCATGAGCGCGGTTATGTTGACGATCACTCCGTCATCGGTGAGCGCCTTGATCACCGGCCCGCAGAACGTCCCTTCGGTGTTGGTCACCGGGATTTTGACATTTGCATTCCGGCCCCACGAAGCGATCTGACGCCCCTGCGCGAGCATTCCGGGCAGGTCATCGGCGAAGACCTCGAATGAAATCGGCCGGTCGGGTATCGCGTCGAGAACCTTGCGGGCGAACGCGGCGTAGTCCGAGACACCGGCTTTGCGCATGAGGGTCGGATTGGTCGTAAAGCCTTTGACGTTCGGGTTCTTGGCCAACTGGACCATCTGGTCGAAGTCCGCACCGTCGGCAAAGACCTTTATCTTCATCGCGCTCATGAGTTCTCTCCAGGTCTGGAACGAGTTCAGGGCATTCCCAAAATGACGTCAGCCGCTTCGACAAAAGACGAAACCACGAAATCGGGGTCCGTCGGACGCCGGTCGTTATAGTTGAGGTCGATGAAGATGCTTTTGCATCCTGCCGCTTTTGCGGCTTCCACGTCGCTCCAACGGTCACCGATCATGATACTGCGGCTGCAGTCAAGTTTCATCCGCTCGGCGGCCCGCAAAAGCATGCCGGGCTTGGGTTTTCGGCAATCGCAGTTGTCGGCATTGGTGTGGTAACAGGCTTCGATGGCATCGAGCGGAATGGCGTCGCGCAGCCTTCGGTGCATTTCCTCAACCGTGGTTTTTTCCACGAGCCCGTTGCCTACGTCCGGTTGATTGGTCACGACCACAAGACTGTAGCCTGCATCCTTGAGGCGGCGTGCGCTCTCCGCGGCACCGGGATAGATGCGGAAATCACCGAGCGAGCGCGGAGCATACGAGCGGCCGTCGCGGAATTCGGGAATCACCAGCACACCATCCCTGTCGATGAATACGGCGCGTTGCCCCACGTGAGCTCACCACTTTGTCTTGCGGACTTGCAGTTCGGGATGCGAGACGAGGCAATGCCAGACGATGCCCTGCATGCCCTCGGAAAGGGGCGTCACCCGCGCGGGATTCACCTGCGGAATGACGACGACGATGTCGCCCTTTTTTGCGGTGTAGCCACTGTCCCGGCCGACAATGCCGAAAACCTTGGCGCCGCGCTCCTTTGCCAGGTCGATGGCGCGCATCAGATTGACACTGACATTGCGCTCGGCGTCGCCACCGCCCACTGAATAGATCAGCAAGGCGTCCTTGTTGGAAATACGGCTGACCTCAAGCCAGCCTGTAAAGATCGTGTCGAAGCCTTCGTCATTCGTGCGCGCCGTAAGCTCGGACACGTTGTCGATCGGCGTATAGGCTTCGATGCCGCACAATTTTCGGAAGTCGTTCACAGCGTGACTGCAATTGCCGGCGCTCCCTCCGACGCCGAGCAGAAACAATCGCCCGCCACCGGTACGCAGGGCAGCGAGCGCGCCCGCAAGTTTCTCGATGGCCTGCACGTCGATGGTCGCGCAGATTTTCTGTACTTCGTTCAGGAATTCGTCGGCGTGTGTTGTCATCATCTTTCTTTCAAGCGTGCTGGTCATGCTGCGGCGAGCCGTTCACGCGACGGCTTTTTTTGCGACCAGCGATCGACGAGGTGAACGGCGCCTGCTGCTGCCAGAATGATGAGAAACGGTTCGACCGGCAGCCGGTAACGCAGCGATGCAGGAAAGACCAGATGCAGACTGTTCAGGTAAACGATGAACAGCAGCAACGGCGCTATGCGCAGAAAATACGTGCGGCCGTAAAGGACGACAAAGACCAGCGCCAGCAGCAGCACTGGGATGAAACTGCAGAACGAGATCAGCTTATAGAGGGGCCGGCTGTATTCTTCGGTTTGCGGCCAGGGGGACCAAAACCTCTGAAACCGTTTGGCCGCCTGGATCAGAAATCGTCCCGGGTCTTCTTTTATGTAGTTCAAGGCGGCGCGTTGCATGGCCTTGTCGCGCGCCACCGGATCGGCGATTTCGCCGAACGGTGCCATGGTCGCCTCAAGGTTGTTGTCTATACCACCGGTCTGATTGGACGGGCTGTTGCCTGACAGAAGCGCTACGCCGCTGCCAAGGTTCAGACGGACAAACGTCTGGTAGGCCTTGTAGTTGTGCAGCCACCACGGAGCCATCAGCACGCAATAAATCCCGGCATATATGGCCAGATATTTCGCTGCTGCCTTGAACGAAAGGCCGCGGATGGCAATCGCAAAATAGAGCAAGAGAAGCGGGGCGAGGGGATCAAGAACAGGGCGCGTCAATATTCCGAGCACTGAAAAGACCGACGCGGCGATGTACGCATTTCGATACCAGCACAGATATGCGGCCAGCAGCAGAACCATGAATAGCGTTTCGGTCAAACCGACGATCGAATAGAAGATGAAATACGGATAAACCGCAGCGACAGCCCCCGCCAGAATGGCCGCGCGTTTGCTCGCGAAGATCGCATCGGTCAATTCGTAGATCAGCCAGACAAGCACGGTCGACAGCGCGATATCGATAAGCAGTTGGGGCCACCCTGGCCCGAAGACCGCCACGAGTGCCGGGTAAAGCGGCATGAAGTAAAGCGCGTTCATCTGGCCGGTGGCCCACAGCGACTTGCCCACCTCTCGATAGGCGACAGCGTCACCAAGCAGCACACTTTGATCGGGCACGATCGCCGCGGCCAACACGCGCAATGCGAAAGCCGCAACAAGAATTGCGATCAGCGTGAGACGTGACGCTGCGATCCGTTCGATCCAACTGGAACTCAAGGTCGGCTGCTTTCCGCTGATCGCATCAAGGGACCAGATTTGAGTCAAATGGCACCTGCGCGAATTTGGTTCATCATTGCTACCGCAGAACGGGTGAACGCACGACCCATTCGGACAAGATCTGATCGGACCGCAGCGTCGAAATCAGGCTGCGGCCACCACGTCGGCATCCAGCACGACCCGCACCTTGCGGCCGAGCAGATCGAGCAGGATTGCCACACGCTCGTCGTCCGAAACGTTGCTGCATCGCCCGAGTTGATGGGCAAAAGGTCCGCTCAGAACGACGACTGAATCTCCAGGCTTCAGCGAACTTCCGGTGTATTCGATCAGGCCCTGCGTATTTTCCTGGCGTTGAAGGGTTTCGATGACGCCAGCGGGAAGGGGAGTCGGCCGATCGCTGAAGCACACAATATCGCTCACACCCACCGTCGATCGAATTGCGCGCCAGCTGTCGACGGCAAGATCAAGTTTCACGAACAGATACCTTGGGAAGAATGGTCTTGCGACTTTTTCTGATTTGCGTGCGTGGCGGATCACCTTCGCGTGGCGCGGCAGGTACACGTCATAGCCTTGACGGCGAAGATGGCTGAGTGCCTTGAACTCCTCGCGGGGATGTGTGTGCACGGCGTACCAATGCGGCTCGGACGCGTTCATTTCTGCGTCCTTTTTTTGGAAGGAGTTGACGCGCGTTCGGCACGGGCGACAAGGTTCGCCAGGACCGAAGGCAGATAAACACGCTTGGCACCGAATACGGAGACTGCATCTTCGTAGGCAGCGCGCGGTTGCGCGATGCTTGTAATCATGACCGCGTCGACGTCTTTGACTGCGGCTGCCGCCTCCTTCACCGCCGGTATTCCCAAAATCCGCGGCTTTTTCAGATTGCTGTCGATGATTGCGACGATCTGAACGTCAATCTCGGTCGCAACGATGACGGCGATTTCAGCGAGCTCACTCGATCCCACGAGGCCGATGCGTTTGTGGCCAGCCTTCGTTGCACTCAAGAGAGTCGCCTCGCATGAGGCTCGTGCGCGTCGAAAGAAATCGAATGAGTGAACAAAGTAACTGGCGACAAGCCGCGATTTTTCGACGAAGCCCTTCGGCGTCAGGTAGTAGCCGTAGCGGCGGGGAGGGATCTGCTGGACCTTTATGAGCCCGGTCTTGATGCAGCGCCGCACGTAGGAATTGACGAGGCCAACTGCGATCCCGAGCTCGCGCGACAGGCCGCGCTGGGTAACGTCGCCGCGCTCGACTGCATCAAGCAGACCGAGGAGGATCGTCTGATCAGATGATTTGTCGCGATCTGACGCCATTCCGGCAGCCCCGCGGTCCCGCACGAAATCACTCGAAAATATCGATGTTCACGCCATGAACGTACCTTGTTCATCGCGTGAACGTCAAGGCGATGGCGAATGAACCGGGGTAAAAGGCAGATTCTGAAGGTATTTCCGATACAACGCGGCGGATTCGGATAGATTGCACCTCGCATGCAAGGCGCAACGCGAACCGGACCTACTCTGATGTACCTCGTCACCGAGGATTGGTACTTCCTGTCGCACCGTCTGCCGATGGCACTTGCCGCGCAGCGCGCGGGTTACGACGTTCATGTCGCTACGCGCGTAAAGCGCGACGGCGACAAAATCAAACAATATGGCTTCACGTTGCATGCGCTGCCGTGGCGGCGCGGGAGTTTGAATCCGCTGCGTGTGCTGTCTGTCATCCGCGACATCCGTGCGATCTACCGAAAATTCGCACCGGATATTGTGCATCATGTGGCTTTGCAGCCGGCGATTATCGGCTCGTTGGCGGCCATCGGACTGCCGATCGTACGCCTGAACGCGTTGGCAGGGCTCGGATACGGATTTACGTCAACGAGCCCTAAGGCACGCCTTCTCCGGCCCACGCTGACGATGTTCCTGCGCGCCTTGCTCAAAGGCGAGAAGGCGGCGGTACTGGTTCAGAACCCCGACGACCGCGCCAAGGTGGCGGCCTTGGGGGTCGACCCCGCCAGGATTTTCCTCATCCCTGGATCGGGCGTGGACACCGATATTTTGCGTCCGCTTCCGGAGCCCGATGGACCGATAACGATCGGCTTTATCGGTCGCTTGCTTGATGACAAGGGCATTCGCACGTTGATCGCGGCACACGAAATCCTGACGCGACGAGGGGAGGCCATCAATCTTCACATCGGCGGCGAAGTCGACCCCGCCAACCCCGCATCGATTCCGGTCGCCGAAATTGAAAGTTGGAAAAAGCGGCCTGGAATAAATGTGCTGGGCCATGTCAGTGATATTCTGAAGTTCTGGGCATCAGCGCATATCGCGGTTTTGCCGTCTCGTCGCGAGGGATTGCCGAAGAGCTTGCTGGAAGCCGCGGCCTGCGCGCGCCCGATCGTTGCGACTGACGTGCCGGGATGCCGTGAAATTGCGCGCGGTGGCGTCAATGCATTACTTGTGCCGCCCGACGACGCGCAGGCGTTAGCCGATGCCATCATCCTGCTGGCGAAAGACAAGAGGTTGCGCGCCACGTTCGGCGAAGCTGGCCGCCGTTTGGTGGAAAAGGAATTTTCAGCCGAACGGATCGGGGCCGATATTGTCGCGCTTTATGGCCAGCTCCTCGCCAAGGAGCGTTAGCCAATGTCGCGGCAAACAGACATCGATCGTCTCTGGAACGAAGCAAAATCCGTTGCCGCCTACGCTGCCATCCGGCTAAACAAGCGCACCTCGCGCAAGGATATCGATTGACGCATCAACGCAAGATAGCCGTTATCGGCCTTGGCTACGTCGGGCTTCCGGTCGCAGTCGCATTCGCCAAGTCGGGCGCACCCGTGGTCGGTTTTGACATCGATCGCAAACGGGTGGACGAACTGCGTTCCGGGCGCGACCGCACGCGCGAAGTCGATCCGGCGCATCTGAAGCAGAAAAGCCTGCGTTTCGATCACGAGCCGTCGGGCCTTGCCGGTTCGGACTTCTACATCGTGACCGTGCCGACGCCGATTGACGGTGCCCGGCGGCCCGATCTCGGCGCCATCCTGTCCGCGTCCGCGATCGTGGGTGACGTGCTCAAGCGTGGCGATATCGTGGTTTATGAATCAACCGTGTACCCCGGGACGATTGAGGAAGAATGCCTGCCTGTTCTGGAAAAGAGGTCGGGACTTGCGGGTGGCCGCGACTTTGCCGTCGGCTATTCGCCGGAACGGATCAATCCGGGCGACGAAACGCACCGTTTTGAGATCGATCACCAAGGTCGTTTCCGCCCAGGATCCCCGCACGCTCGACATCGTTGCATCTGTCTATGGTTCGGTAGTGAAGGCGGGCATCCATCGCGCGCCTTCGATCAAGGTGGCCGAGGCCGCCAAGGTCATCGAAAACACGCAGCGCGATCTCAACATCGCGTTCATGAATGAATTGTCCGCGATCTTTCACCAGCTTGGCATCGATACCGGCGATGTCCTGGCCGCGGCATCGACCAAATGGAATTTCCTGAACTTCCAGCCGGGATTGGTTGGCGGTCACTGCATCGGCGTCGATCCTTATTATCTGACCTTCCGCGCGGAGAAGGCCGGGTATCATCCGGAAATCATTCTCGCCGGACGGCGGATCAACGACGGGATGGGAGAGCGCATCGCTCGGGAATGCATGCGCGCCTTGCTGCAGGGTGGGCGCGCCAACCCCACCGTGACGATCCTCGGAATGACGTTCAAGGAGAACGTGCCCGACATCCGCAATTCCAAGGTGATCGATATTCTGCGCGAACTCGAGCGCGTTGGTGTCACCGTGCAAGTGGCCGACCCGATCGCCTCCGCCGAGGAGGTGGGCCACGAGTACGGGGTTAAACTGACGTCGATCGATTCGTTGCGGCCAGCCGATGCGGTCATCCTTGCCGTTGCGCACAAGGAATATGTCGCCGGCGGGTGGCCCCTGATTGGCAAGTTGCTTAAGGATGGTCGCGGCATTGTTCTGGATGTGAAGGCAAAGCTCGATCGCGAAAAAAAGCCCGAGGGGATCGACCTGTGGCGGCTCTAGGCAATCGAAGACGACTGGGGAATGGGATCGATGGCTGACGGCCCCATTCTCGTGACAGGCGCCGCCGGGTTTATCGGCTTTCATGTTGCGCAACGACTGCTGCGCGAGGGCCGCGACGTGGTCGGTCTCGACAATATGAACTCCTATTATGATCCCGCGCTGAAAGAGGCGCGCCGCGCGGAGCTCGCCAAATCGTCTCGCCTGCGTTTCGTCAAGCTCGATCTCGCCGATCGCGACGGGATGGCAAGCTTGTTCAAGGAACATCGTTTTCTTTACGTCGTTCACCTCGCCGCGCAAGCCGGTGTTCGGCATTCGCTCGTCGATCCTTTCGCCTATGTCGATGCCAATCTGACCGGCTTCACCACCATCCTTGAAGGTTGCCGGCACAACGGCTGCCGCCATTTGCTCTACGCATCGTCGTCATCCGTCTATGGTTCCAACACCAAAATGCCGTTCTCGGTGCATGAAAACGTCGACCATCCTCTGAGCCTTTACGGTGCCTCGAAAAAAGCGAACGAACTGATGTCGCATGCTTACGCCCATCTGTTCGGACTTCCGACGACGGGCTTGCGGTTCTTCACCGTCTACGGCCCGTGGGGACGCCCCGATATGGCGATGTGGATCTTCACCAAGGCGATCCTCGCCGGTGAACCGATCAAGCTGTTCAACAACGGCAACATGCGACGGGACTTCACTTACGTCGACGATGTCGTGGAATCCGTCGCGCGTCTTGTCGATCGGCGGCCTGCGGGAAACCCGGATTTCTCGACTGCGTCGCCGGATCCGGGCTCGAGCAGCGCGCCGTGGCGCGTCTACAACATCGGCAACAACAAGCCCGTCGAGCTTCTCGAAGTCGTGCGTCTTCTGGAAGAGACGCTCGGCAAGAAAGCGAAACGGGAGCTTATGCCGATGCAGCCGGGCGACGTGCCCGCAACGTATGCCGATGTCGACGATCTTATGCGCGATGTTGATTTCCGTCCGGCGACGCCGATCGCCGAAGGCATAAGACGCTTTACCGAGTGGTATCGCGCCTATCACCGTGTATGAGCAGCGGACTGATGGCGCTTTGCGGAACGTATTTTTCCGCCTCTTGCAACACCGAATTTGTCGCTATTTATGCAGCTTTTAGACGCATCGATTTGCACCTTTGTAACGCTTTGAAGTAAAACGTGTTCGTGGCAATTTCTGACGAGTGGTCGCCAGCCATGACGTGCCATGCTAGGCAATGAATGGCTGAAGAATTGGGGCTTGGGGTAAAATCGGCAAATGATGCAGGCTGCAGTAGCAAGCGCGGAGCGTCCGTTGCGTGTAGGAGTCGTGGGCGTTGGCGTCATGGGCAGCAATCATGCCCGTGTATTCGCAGGTCTCCCGGGAACAGAATTGGTTGGCGTCGCCGATCCTGATCGGAAACAGGCCGAATTCGTTGCCCGCACTTTGGGCTGTGCCGCCGTCGCGGATGTTGACAAGCTGATCGAGCGTGACGTCGACGCGATCACAATCGCCGCCCCAACTCATTTGCATCGAGATATCGCGCTGACCTGCATCGCACACGGCATCCACGTCATGGTGGAAAAGCCTATCGCGTCATCGGTCGAAGAGGGCCAGGAGATTATCGGCGCCGCTCGCCGCGCCGGCGTTACTCTGATGGTTGGCCACGTCGAGCGGTTCAATCCGGCAGTCGAAGCGATCAAGGAAGCCATACGGGGCGAAGACATTCTGTCCATCGGCATCACCCGCGTTGGGCCATTCCCGCCGCGCATGTCAAACGTTGGCGTGGTGATCGATCTCGCGGTGCACGATATCGACCTGATCCGTTGGTTCACGGATTCGGATATCGTGGACGTCCAGCCGCAACTCTCAAGTGCTGTCGCAGAGCGCGAAGACATTGCGCTTTTGCAATTCCGCACGGCATCGGGTGTTCTCGCGCACATCAACACCAACTGGTTGACGCCGTTCAAGGCGCGTAACGTGACAGTTGCGACGCGCGGCAAATATGTGACCGGCGATCTCTTGACCCGTCAGGTGACGGAGTGCTTCGGCTTCCAGCCCGACGGCAGCTATTCCATGCGCCATTTGTCGGTCGGTCACGCCGAGCCATTGCGCTCGGAATTGCTGGCGTTTCTGCGTGCGGTGCGCTCGGGCGCTGCTCCGGCCGTGACCGGCGAGGAGGCTGTGGCAAGCCTTGAAATTGCGACGCGCTGTCTCGCCACGCGTCCGACCGTGGTTGCGCCCGCCAAGCGAAAAGGCCCGCGCGCCGTCGTTGGCTGACGGCAGTGCGATCTACGGGCGTCCCATGAATTTGCGTACAAATCCGCCACCGATCCCGTTCATTGACGTAGCCGCGCAGCGCCGTCGCCTCGGCGCCGCCATCGACGACGCGGTTACCCGGGTCTTGAATCATTGCCAGTTCATCCTGGGACCGGAGGTGCGGACGTTCGAAAGTGATCTCGCCGCGTTCTGCGGTGCCCGCCACGTCGTCACCTGTGCCAGCGGAACTGACGCCCTCGTCCTTGCGCTCCGTGCCATGGGCATCGGTGCAGGTGATGCGGTTCTGTGCCCGTCATTCACGTTTTGCGCGACGGCGGAAGTGGCGGCGCTGGTCGGTGCGACGCCGGTGTTCGTGGACGTCGATGCAAAGACCTTCAACATCGATGCAAATGGCATAGCGGGCGCCGTCGAAACCGCAAGACAGGCGGGTCTCAATCCAAAGGCGATCATTCCGGTCGACTTGTTCGGGTTGCCGGCGGATCACGCCGGTATCCGGGCTGCCGCCGCCGCCGCCAATCTGCTCGTTCTAGATGATGCGGCGCAGAGCTTTGGGGCGACCTGCGACAATCGTCGCTTGGGTACATTCGGGCTTTGCACCGCGACGAGTTTTTTCCCCGCGAAGCCGCTCGGCTGCTACGGGGATGGCGGCGCGGTGATGACCGACGACGACGGGCTGGCCGATATCATGCGCAGTCTGCGCGTGCATGGGCAGGGAAGTGACAAGTACGACAACGTGCGGATTGGCTTGGCGTCACGCCTCGACACGATGCAGGCTGCCATTCTCATCGAGAAGCTGAAGATTTTCCCGGATGAAATTGACGCCCGCAATGCAACTGCGCGTCGCTACAACGAAGGTTTGAGTGACGTCGCGGTCGTTCCAGCGGTGCCACCGGGCATGACCTCGGTTTGGGCTCAATACACCATCCGCGTCCAGGGCGGACGGCGTGATGCGCTTGCCGCAGAGCTGAAGGCGGAGCGCATTCCCACGGCGATCTATTACCCGATCCCGCTTCATCGCCAGCAGGCTTACAAACAATATCCTGTCGGCAAAGGCGGAGTGGCGGTGAGCGACCGGCTGGCTGATGAGGTTATCAGCCTGCCGATGCACGCTTATCTCGACCCACCAACGCAAGACCGCATCATCGATGCGACCCGGCGCGCGCTGAAAAAATGATCGCTTAAGACCGGCGGTCAGTCGCGCTTGTAGATGTCCTCGAGACGTTCGATGTCGTCCTCGCCGAGGTAGCTGCCGGTCTGCACTTCGATCAATTCGAGCGGGATTTTGCCCTTGTTGGCCATGCGGTGCACGGCGCCAATCGGGATATAGACCGAACTCGTTTTCATGCACCGCGCGGACCTGATCGCCGATCGTGACTTCGGCGGTGCCACGTACGACGACCCAGTGCTCCGCACGGTGTCGGTGCTTCTGCAATGACAGAACTCCACCGGGGACGACAACAATGCGTTTGACCTGAAAACGCTCACCCATATCGATGGATTCGTAATAGCCCCACGGACGGTGCGTGCGCCTGTGATCTGTTGCCTCGGGTCTTTTTTCGGCCTTGAGTTTGTCGACCAGTTCGCGCACGTCCTGCGCCCGTGCTCGCGGCATCACCATAACGGCGTCCGAGGTATTGACGACGATCAGATCCTTGAGGCCCACAACCGCGGTGAGACGGTCAGGTGAATGCACGACGCAGTCGCTCGAATCGAGCGTCACGACCTCGCCCTGCAGTATGTTTCCGGCGGCATCGGGCGCGGTGATGTCAAACAGCGCATCCCAGCTTCCGATGTCGGACCAGCGGAAATGTCCGGCAACGACGGCCATGCGATCGGTCTTTTCCATCACGGCGTAGTCGATCGATTTCTTCGGCGCGCGCGTGAATGCCTCAGGCTGCAGCCTTACAAAGCCAAGATCGTTGGCGGCGCGCGAAACCGCCTCGCTGACGGCCGTGGCGATTTCGGGCTCCAGTCGCTTGAGTTCCGACAGCAGGACGTCGGCGCGGAAGAGAAAGTTGCCGGAATTCCAGAGATAGCCTTCGCGCACATAGCGGGTGGCTGTCGCGACGTCCGGCTTTTCAACGAATGCCTTCACCGCATAGACGCCGCCGTTGCCGAGGGCCTCGCCGGGAAGAATGTAGCCGTAGCTCGTTTTCGGTTCAGTCGGCTTTATTCCGAAGGTGACGATGCGACCGGTGTCGGCAATCGCTCGACCGGCAAGACACGTGGCGTGAAAGGCCTCGACATCCGGAATGATGTGATCGGCCGCGAGTGCTAGCACGACGGCCTGCGGGTCGCGGGCGGCGGCAATTTCAGTCGCTGCGGCGATGGCTGGAGCGGAGTCGCGGCGCGCTGGCTCGATGACCACTGTCGCCTCGACGCCGACTTCCTCGGCTTGCCTGCGGGCAAAGAAATGGAAATTCGGCCCCGTGATCACGATCGGCGTAGCGAACAGCGGATTTCGCACGCGCAGCAACGTCTCCTGGTAGGTGGACCTGCCACCCATCAAAGGGAGAAATTGCTTGGGAAGGGCGTCGCGAGATACTGGCCAAAGCCGGGTCCCGGCGCCGCCAGCAAGCAAAATGGGGATGATCGGCGAAGACATTGTCAGATGCTGATTTGAGTTCTTTGTTCCAGCAAGAAATTGTCTTAAGGCAGTTCCACGTTTCTGGCTATCGTCATCGCCCGGTAGGTCTCAAGTCGGTTAATTCGCATTATTTTCGCCCGGAAGCGGGGAACTCCGATGATTAATCGAATCCTTACCGTCGGTGGCTTCACGCTGCTGTCCCGCATCACTGGCTTTGCCCGCGACATTATATTGGCGGCCGTTCTGGGTGCCGGTCCCGTGGCGGATGCGTTTTTTGTCGCGCTGCGCCTACCCAACCATTTTCGCGCAATCTTCGCAGAAGGCGCCTTCAATGCCGCCTTTGTCCCTGCCTACGCCCGCATTCGGGAAGAGGGCGGTGGCGTGCGCGCCGGCCAATTCGCGGATCGCATCTTTACATTGCTTCTCGCCAGCCAGATCGTGTTGCTTGCGATCGCGCTGATATTCACTCCGGCCGTGATCGACGTGCTCGCACCGGGATTCGCGCGGGATCCCGAGCGCTTTAAACTTGCGGTCGAACTGACCCGGATCACTTTCCCTTACTTGCTGTTGATCACCCTGGTGACGCTCTATGGCGGCATTCTCAATGCGCTGCAGCGTTTCGCTGCCGCTGCCGCCGCTCCGATCCTGTTGAATCTGTCGCTCATCCTCGCGCTGGCGCTGGCGGCCTTTTTCCCAACCGCCGGTCACGCGGCCGCGTGGGGCGTACTCGTCGCGGGCATCCTGGAATTTCTGCTGGTTGCCGGCGATGCAGGGATCGCCGGTGTGCTCACGCGATTCCGCTGGCCGGAGCTTGACGCTGATGTGCGCAAATTCTTTCGCGCGCTGGGCCCGGCCGTTGTCGGTTCCGCTGGCGTACAGCTTGCGTTATTCGCGGACACGATCATCGCAAGCTTCCTGCCCGCAGGCGCGCTGTCCGCGCTTTACTACGCCGACCGTCTCAATCAGTTGCCGATTGGCGTCATCGGCATTGCCGCAGGCACTGTCATTCTCCCCGAGATGTCACGTCGCCTTGCCCACGGGGATCAGCATGGCGCAGGGCAAGCGCAAAATCGCGTCATCGAATTCACGTTGCTGCTGTCGATCCCCTGCATCGTGGCATTTTTCGTCATTCCCGATCTGATCATGCGTGCTTTGTTCATGCGAGGCGCGTTCACGGCGGCCGACGCCGAAGCGGCGGGGCGCACGCTGACAGCTTATGCATTCGGATTGCTGCCGTTCGTTCTGATTCGCAGCGCAGTCGCGACGTTTTTTGCGCGCGGCGACACGGCTACGCCGGTAAAAGCCGCGTTGCTGGCGGCAGCCGTCAATATTGCGTTCAAGGTGTTGCTCATGGGCCCCCTGGCGCAGGTCGGTCTGGCGCTTGCGACCTCGATTGGTGCCTGGATCAATCTCGGTCTGGTCATCTGGTTTGCGACTCGTGCTGGGCACCTGGCACACGACGCGCGCCTGCGTCAGTCGATCATTCGGCTGGCCATTGCGGGATTTGCATTGACCGTGGCGTTGGTGATCTGCCACGGCCCGGTCGTTCGCGGGCTCGCCAGGTGGGATGGGCCGCGTGAACTTGCCGCTCTGGCGATCCTTGCAGCCATCGCGCTTGTCGTTTATGGCGGAATCGTCCTGATGCTGTTCGGATCCGACTGGATCGCGGCATTTCGCGGCAAGCGCCGCCGCTAAATTGACGTTACCTTGCGGTATTGCTTAAGGCCGCTGGTGGACATAGGTGACTGTCGACGCTATGGGGACAGGCCGTGTTTGCGCCTTCCGTGCAGGAATCCATGAATTCTGAAGGTCCGGTTTCATCATTTTCTTTGATGTTTGGTGCGCGCAAAGTCGCGGCCGTGCTTGCGCTTGCGACTTTGGTCGCAAGTTGTGGCGAGCAGAAGCAACAGGCAGGCGGTCCGCCGCCTCCGGCGGTCACGGTCGCCAAGCCTGTAAAACGCACTGTCGTCGACTACGACGAATATGTCGGTCGATTCGCGGCGATAAATTCGGTTGAGATACGGGCGCGGGTTTCGGGATATCTCGACAAGATACATTTCAAGGACGGACAGCTCATCAAGCAAGGCGATCTGCTCTTCACGATCGATAAGCGGCCGTTCCAGAACACGCTCGATCAGGCGCGCGCAAATCTTGTGCAGGCGCAATCCAATCTCGCCTTTACGGAGTCCGACTATACGCGCGGTCAGCAGCTCGTGCGCGACAAGACCATTACCGATCAGACGTTCGAACAGCGTGCGCAGGCATTCCGAAACGCCAAGGCGGGAGTCAGCGCGAATGAGGCGGCGGTGCGCCAGGCCGAGCTCGACATGGAATTCACCGAGCTGCGCGCGCCGGTGAATGGGCGCATCGGCGATCGCCGCGTGTCGCCGGGCAATCTCGTGACCGGTGGGACGGGCGGCAACACCACGATGCTCGCGACGATCGTGTCGACCGACCCGATCTGGTTTGAATTCACGTTCGACGAAGCATCCTATCTTCGCTACGAGCGGCTCGCGAATGCAGGCCAGGATGTTGCCGGCCGCAACACCGGCGTGCAGGTGGCGCTCAAGCTGATCGATGAATCGGATTTCGATCACGAAGGCCGGATGGATTTCGTCGACAACGTCATCGACCGTTCCACCGGTACCATCCGCGGCCGCGCGGTCGTTGCGAATCCCAAGGAAGTATTCACGCCCGGAATGTTTGCGCGCGTTCGCATACCCGGCACGCCGCCTTACGAGGCACTGCTGGTCCCGGACGCCGCGATCGGCACCGAACAAGCGCGCCGGTTCGTCGTCGTCATCGACGATCAGGATACTGCGCGGCTTAAATACGTGACGCTCGGCCAGGTTACCAAGGACGGTCTGCGGGCCATCAAGGATGGAATCGGACCGGATGACCGCATTGTCGTCAGTGGCCTCATGCAGGCGCGTCCGGGCACGAAGGTGAAGCCGGAGGAGCAGGGAGCCAAGCCCCCTGGTCCCGCGGGCGCGCCGCAGGCAGCCAAATAACGGCGTGACGGTCCATGCGCATCTCGCACTTTTTCATTGACCGACCGATCTTTGCCGCAGTCGTCTCGATCGTCTTCGTGATCCTGGGCGGCGTGGCCTTTTTCCGTTTGCCCGTCGCGCAATATCCCGAGATCGCGCCGCCGACCATTACCGTGTCGGGCCAGTATCCCGGCGCAAGCGCCGATGTCGTTGCCGCCACCGTAGTGACGCCGATCGAGCAGCAGATCAACGGCGTCGAGAACATGATCTACATGTCCTCGAACTCGACTGGCGACGGCCGGTTCACGATTTCGGTCAGCTTCGACATCGGCACCAATCTCGATATCGCGCAGGTCCAGGTACAGAACCGGGTCAGCATCGCGCAGCCCCGGCTGCCGTTCGACGTGCGCAACATCGGCGTAACCGTGAACAAGAGTTCGCCCGACCTGATGATGGTTGTGCATCTAATTTCACCCGATAAATCGCGCGATACGCTGTTCATCTCAAACTACGCGACGATCGAAATCACGGACACGATCACGCGCGTCGACGGCGTCGGCTCGCTCATCGTTTTCGGCAGCCGCGACTACGCGATGCGTGCCTGGCTCGATCCGGACCGGTTGCAGTCACTCGGCCTTACCGCCAACGACGTTGTCCTCGCGCTGCAGGGGCAGAACGTGCAGGTCGCCTCGGGCGTGCTCAACCAGCCGCCGGTCGACAAGCCCGGTGCGTTTCAGATCTCAGTGCAGACGCTTGGTCGGCTCACGAGCACTGAAGAATTCGGCAACATCGTCATCAAGCAGACGGCAAACGCCATCGTCCGGGTGAAAGACATCGCGACGGTCGAACTCGCGGCCCAGGATTATTCGACGAATTCCTACCTCGACCGTGATCCGGCCATTGCGATCGGAATCTTCCAGAGACCCGGCTCGAATGCGCTTTCGACTGCGACCAACATCAAGAAGACGATGGATGAACTGTCGAAACGTTTTCCGCCCGGTCTGAAATACGACATCGTCTACAACCCGACCGAGTTCATCCAGCAGTCGGTCGACGCCGTCGAGGAGACGATCGGTGAGGCCATCATACTCGTCGTTCTGGTCGTCATCCTATTCCTGCAGACCTGGCGGGCGGCGATCATTCCCATCGTCGCCATCCCCGTATCGCTGATCGGCACGTTCTTTTTCATGGCGATGTTCGGGTTCACCCTCAATAACCTCTCACTGTTCGGCCTCGTGCTCGCGATCGGCATCGTGGTCGACGACGCGATCGTCGTCGTCGAGAACGTTCAGCGAAACATCGAGGGCGGGCTCAACCCGCATGATGCGGCGGTCAAAAGCATGGACGAAGTCGGCGGGGCGCTGATCGCCATCGCGCTCGTCTTGTCTGCGGTCTTCATTCCATCGGCTTTCATTACCGGCATTTCCGGCCAGTTCTATCGGCAGTTCGCGCTCACCATCGCGGGGGCCACGGTCATCTCGTTGATCGTTTCACTGACGTTGTCTCCTGCACTTTGCGCCATGTTGCTGAAGCCCCATCACGAGATGCAGGACGGGCATTGGTGGAGCAAGCCAATTCACGGATTCTTCGGCCTGTTCAACCGCTATTTCGACAAGCTCACGCGCGGTTACGGAAAACTCTCGGCAAAGCTTGTCCGCATGGCGGTGATAATGCTGGTCGTCTATGCCGGTGTCATCGCGTTCGGCTTGAACGAATTCCGCAAGACGCCGGTCGGGTTCATTCCGCAACTTGACCGCGGCTATTTGATCATCGTCACGCAGTTGCCGCCGGCGGCGTCGCTTGCGCGCACCGACGAGGTCAACCGCAAGGCTGTCGAAATCGCGCTGTCGGTCCCCGGCATAGCGCATGCCGTCAACATTGTCGGCTTCTCCGGAGCGACGTTTACGAACGCGCCAAACGCAGGCGCCGTTTTCGTGACGCTCGACGACTTCGAGAAACGGGCGGAAGACCCGCGCCAATCGGCGGCGGCGATTCAGGGACAGCTATTCCAGCGGCTTTCATCCATCCATGATGCCCTGATATTCGTCGCGGCTCCGCCGCCGGTCTCCGGCATCGGCAACGCGGGCGGATTCCGCATGATGATCGAGGATCGTGCGGGCCTCGGCTTTCAGGCGTTGCAAGGGGTGACCTACGCGATGATGGGCAAGGCTGCGCAGACGCCCGGGCTGCAGCAGGTCTACTCGCTTTTCGAAAATACGACACCGCAGCTTTATCTCGATATCGACCGTACCAAGGCCCAGCTGCTTGGCATCAATGTGCCGGATGTTTTCGCGGCGCTACAGATCTATCTGGGCTCTTCCTATGTGAACGACTTCAATCTGTTCGGTCGTACCTTCCGTGTGGTCGCGCAAGCTGGCGCCAACAGTCGCAGCGACCCTCTCGATGCGCTGAAGATCAGGGTTCGCAATAGCAGTGGCGAAACTGTCCCGCTCGGTGCGTTCACGACCATACGAACGGTAACCGGACCCTATAGAGTGCCGCGCTACAATCTCTATCCGGCGGCGGAGCTCGATGGTGCCGCGGCGCCCGGCTACAGCCAGGGCCAGGCGATCAAGATCATGGAGCAACTGGCGGCCCAGACTTTGCCGCAGGGCTTCTCTTATGAATGGACGACGCTGGCATTCCAGCAGATCCGCGCCGGCAACACGGCAACTTTCGCCTTCGTGCTGGCTGTCGTGTTCGTGTTCCTGGTTTTGGCCGCGCAATTCGAAAGCCTGACACTTCCGCTCGCGGTCATCCTGATCGTGCCCATGTGCCTCATCGCATCGATTGTCGGTGTCGTGTTGCGCGGACAGGACAACAATATTCTGACGCAGGTCGGTTTCGTCGTGCTGATCGGCCTTGCGGCAAAGAACGCCATTCTTATCGTCGAATTTGCGAAACAGCTTGAAGATGCCGGACGCAATACGCTGGACGCCGCCGTCGAGGCAGCCCATTTGCGATTGCGGCCAATTCTGATGACGTCCTTTGCATTTATCCTCGGGGTCACGCCGCTGGTCTGGGCTGTCGGTGCCGGCGCGGAGCTCAGGCAAACGCTTGGCACCGCGGTGTTCTCGGGCATGATCGGGGTTACGGCGTTCGGCCTGATCTTTACACCTGTGTTCTACGTGGTGACGCGTTGGCTCGCGAAGCGCTTTGCCGTTGAGCGCAAGCGCGGCGAAGTGGCAAAGAAGACCAATCCCTAAGCCCGGCAACCGCAAATGACGATGAAATTCGGTTTCGGCCAGCCACTGAAACGCAAGGAAGACGATCCGCTTCTGCGCGGGGCTGGGCGCTACATCGCCGACGTTGGTCCGGCGAACCCGTTTCATGCCGTGATGGTGCGCTCGCCGCATGCGCACGCGCGCTTTCGCATCGTCAACCTTGCGCACGTTCGTGAAATGCCGGGCGTTCGCCTCATATTGACAGCGTCCGACATTCCCGCGCTTGGCCCCTTGCCGACACCGGGTGTCCTCCCAGATGTCGATATCAAGGTGCCGAACTATCCGATCCTGGCGAAGGATGTCGTTCGGCATGTCGGCGATGCGGTTGCCTTCGTGGTGGCAGACAGCATCGACGCGGCGAAAGATGCCGCCGAGGCGCTGCAAATCGACTGGCAGGCATTGCCGCACGTCATTGGCGCTGTCGCTGCGCTTAAGCCAGGCGCTGCGCAAGTATGGGATGATCGGCCCGGAAACCTTGCTTTCGAAACCGAGGCTGGTGACGCGCGGGCGACGAAAGAGGCTTTTGCCAAAGCGGCACGCGTCGTCGAACTGACTATCATCAATCAGCGGCTCGTCACCAATTATCTCGATACGCGCGGTGTCGTCGCCGAATATGATGGCGAGCGCTATTCGCTGACGCTCGGCAGCCAGGGCAGCCACATCATTCGCGACATCATCGGCGGTGTCGTGATGAACCTGCCGCCCGAAAAGATGAGAGTTGTGACGCCGGATGTCGGCGGCGGGTTTGGCACCAAGCTGTTTCCCTATCGCGAATATGCACTGGCGGCCGTGGCTGCCGAGCGGGTCCGTCACCCGGTCAAATGGATCTGCGATCGGACCGAGCATTTCCTCGGCGACAGCCATGGACGCGACAATATTTCCACCGCTCGTCTGGCGGTCGACGAGAAGGGGCGCTTTCTCGCACTCGAACTCGACATCATCGCCGACATGGGGGCGTACCTGTCGTGTTATGGGCCTTATATCCCCTGGCTTGGCGTCGGCATGGCCACAGGTCCGTATGATATTCCGGTTGCGCACGTGCGACTTCGTGCGGCGTACACCAACACGGTTCCCGTTGATGCCTATCGCGGGGCGGGTCGCCCGGAAGCATCTTACTTGATGGAGCGCGTCGTCGACGCAGCGGCACACGATCTTGACATCGCACCGGATGTCTTGCGCCGGAAAAATCTGATCAAGCCGAAGGCGCTGCCGTACAAAACTCCGACCGGGAAAGTCTACGACTCCGGCGATTTTGCCGGCACGCTTGCGCGCGCGCAGGAACTCGTCGAATGGGACGGGTTCAGCAAACGTGCCGCACAGTCGAGACGCGCCGGCAGATTGCGCGGCATCGGCATCGCGACTTATGTTGAAGCTTGCGGCAACAACGGTCCCGAGACCGCGAACCTCACGCTCGATCGCGACGGCGGAGTGACGTTGCTGATCGGCTCGCAGTCGACCGGGCAGGGGCACGCCACGTCTTATGCGCAGCTTATCGCGGAGCGGCTCGATCTTCCGCCGGAGCGCGTGCGCGTGTTTCAAGGTGACACCGACCGTATCAAGAGCGGTGCCGGCACAGGCGGTTCGAGTTCGATTCCCGTCGGCGGCGTTTCGGTCGACCGCGCGACCAAAAAACTTGCCGAACAGATGAAGGAGATCGCCGCCGACGCTCTCGAAGCAGCGATGGGCGATCTTGAGATCGCGGATGGTTCTGTGCGCATTGCCGGTACCGACCGGGTCATTTCATTTGCGGATCTCGCTGCGCACCCGAAAGCCTCGGCGGAAAAATTGCACGCTGAGGAGCAATTCAGCGTTGAGCCGCCGACTTACCCCAACGGAACACACATCGCGGAGGTCGAGGTTGATCCCGACACCGGCGCGACGAGCATCATGCGCTATGTCGTCGTCGATGACTTCGGCGCCACGCTTAATCCGTTGTTGCTCGAGGGGCAGGTGCACGGGGGAGCCGTGCAGGGAATCGGCCAGGCACTCATGGAGGACACGGTCTACGATTCATCGACGGGCCAGCTGCTGAGCGCGAGCTTGATGGACTACGCCATGCCGCGTGCCGAGCACGCCCCCGACTTTCTGTTCGAAACACGCAATGTGCCGTGCAAAACAAATCCGCTCGGCGTCAAAGGGGCGGGTGAAGCCGGCGCCATCGGCTCGTGCCCGGCGATCATGAACGCGATCGTTGATGCGCTTTGGCGCAGTCATCGGGTGCGGCACGTCGATATGCCGGCTACGCCGCGACGGGTCTGGGAAGCGATCAAAACAGCCCAAAAACCCCAGATTTGACTAGGGAATCTCGCGATCACAAATTCGTGATCAGGCCTCCTTCGGGGTCCTCAGGGACGCCGGAATAAGGCCTTGTAACTGGTGTTTGCCGGAGACTGGAAAAAGCTTGAAGGGAGGACTGGATGAAAATTGTTTCCGCCTTCGCGGCGGTCGTAATTCTTGCCTTGGGCACGACCGCAGTCTCGAGCCAGCAGGACCCGATCGCCGCCCGAAAAGCGATGATGAAGTCCAATGGGCAGGCTGCCGGAAGCCTGGCAAAGATGGTCAAAGGGGAAGCCCCGTTTGATCTGCCGACCGCTCAAAAGGCTTTTGCAACTTTTGAAGACGCCGCTGCGAAGATGCCCGCACTTTTCCCCGACAATTCAAAGATAGGTGGAGAAACGACGGCTGCGCCGAAAATCTGGGAAGACACGGCAGACTTCAAGGCCAGGTTTGTCAAGTTCGGCAATGACGCAAAGGCTGCAAATGCGTCCGTGAAGGACCTCGACACGCTTAAGGCGGCCTTTCCTGAACTCGCCAAGAACTGCGGCGGATGCCACGAGCTTTACCGCATCAAGAAAAGCTGAGTTTGATCGCTGATTCGAAACGAGGGCGGGCCGTCCAAAAAGGACGTTCCGCCCTTTCGTTTGGCGCAAAAACCGCCAAAATAGCTCTGCCGGAGAATTCAAAATGCCGCGCAAGCTTGCTGTCGTCGGGGTTGTGGTCATTGTCGCGCTTGCGCTGGCGGCATTCTGGTTTCTGACAATCCCGGAAACGATCTCCGCGAGCGCGCTGGCGCCGCACACACCCGATCTCGCCAACGGCAAGACGATGTTCAACGCGGGCGGTTGCACGTCGTGTCACGCGATTCCGAAACAGGAGGATAAGACAAAACTCGGTGGCGGGCTTGCATTGGGCTCGCCGTTTGGCACGTTCTACGTTCCCAACATTTCCTCCGATCGTACCGATGGCATAGGCGCCTGGAGCGAAGCGCAATTCGTCACCGCCATGGTCAAAGGCACGTCACCGACGGGCGAGCATCTGTTCCCGGCGTTTCCCTACACGTCGTATCAGCGCATGACGCTCGACGACATTCGTGACCTCTTTGCCTATCTGAAGACATTGCCGCCTGTGACCGGCAAGGTGCGCGATCATGCCTTGCCGTTTCCATTCAATATCCGTCGCACGCTCGGGCTCTGGAAGTTTCTGTTTCTCGACGGCCGGCCTTTCACACCGGATCCTTCTCAATCGACGCAATGGAATCGCGGGTCGTATCTCGTGAACGCTCCGGGACACTGCGCGGAGTGTCACTCCCCGCGCAATATGCTCGGGGCGGTCAAACGGAACCTGCGTTTCACCGGAGGGCCTGCTCCCGACGGGCAGGGAGGCGTTCCCAACATCACACAGCAAAAGCTCAAGAACTGGACTGTAAAAGACATCGCCGACACGCTCACGACCGGCATGACTCCGGATGCGGACTTTGTCGGCGGCTCCATGGTCGAGGTCGTGCGCAATACGTCGCAATTGAGTGTGGCCGATCGCGAGGCCATGGCGACCTACATCAAATCGTTGCCGGCCGCCGGGGGCTCGGCTTCCGGAAAATAGACGCGGATATTTCCGACGATCGTCGTAATGTATGGCGAATTGTCGGCCCGCCCATGTACCCCCTCAAAGCTATCGGTCTCAAACTGATTTCTGCGTTGCTGTTTGCGGCAATGTCCGCCCTGGTGCGCTTACTGGGCGACGTTGCGCCGATCGGCCAGATGGTGTTTTTCCGCAGCGCCTTCGCGATCGTTCCGGTCGTGGTCATCTATGCGTTTCGCGGCGAGCTGGCCTCGGCGGTGCGCACGAGCCGGCCGCTCGGGCAGCTTGGGCGCGGGTCGCTCAGCGTCTGCGGCATGTTCAGCAATTTCTCGGCGTTGACCCGACTGCCGCTCGCCGACGCAACGGCGATCTCGTTTGCGTCTCCGCTCATTACGGTCGCGCTTGCCGCTGTCATTCTGAAAGAGCGCGTGCGCGTCTATCGCTGGACGGCGGTCATCGTTGGCTTTTTCGGGGTGATCGTGATGCTCATCCCGCATTTTGAACTGAGCCACTACGCCGCGGCCGGCGTCGCATCGACCGCCGCGGTGGGGTCGGTGCTCGCGCTGACGTCGGCAGTCTGCAATGCCGGGACTGTCATTCAAACACGGCGCCTGACGCAGAGCGAAACCACCTCATCGATCGTGTTCTATTTCTCGCTGATCTGCGCGATTGCGGGGGCGCTGACGCTGCCATTCGCCTGGCATTCGCCGACTTGGCGCGAACTGATGGCGCTCGTTTCGCTCGGATTTCTCGGCGGCCTTGCGCATATCTTTCTGACCGAAAGCTACCGCTACGCGGCGGCCTCGGTCGTCGCACCCTTCGACTATTCATCGATGTTGTGGGCGCTGCTTCTTGGCTACTGGCTGTTCGGCGAACTGCCGGAGAAGCTGGTCTACCTGGGTGCGGCTATCGTTACCGGCGCGGGGCTCTTCGTGATCTGGCGCGAACGCCAGCTTGGCGTACAGCGCGCCCGGGCCGCGGAAGGCCCACCGCAAGCCACGTAAGCGGCACCTTACTGACGCGCACGCCTGTGCCTGCCATTGCGACCTGGCTTCAGGCCCGCCAATTCGCGGGTCGAGGGCATGCGCATATCAGTGACGCGTTCGTCACGTGCGAGATTTTCGATGATGTTGAGCAAGACGCCGCGCGTGGCGGCGATGTCGTTTGAGCGCACCCCGCGCACGGCAATCCGGTTGACCTCCTCGGCGAGCGGCACGAGCTTCTCTTGCAGCCGCCGGCCTTTCGCGGTGAGCAGCACGTAAACTTTCTTGCGATCGCCGCCGCGCTTGCGGCGGGTCACGTAACCCAGGCGCTCCATTGCATTCAGCGCCGAAAAGGTTGTCGGCTCCATCACGCCGGCCTGCTCACTCAATTCGCGCTGGGTCAAGCCGTCGCCCTCCCACAGAATGCGCAGGAACGTCCAGTGTCCGAATGAAACGGAGTGCTCGGCCAATCGCATCTGCAGTGCGCGCACGAGCGCTCGCGTCGCATCCTTCACCAGATGCGCCAGTCGATCGTCCGGGACTGCTTCGCGCCAGTGGCGCAGGATCGTTTCTGTATCCGGGGAGGGGCGCGTCATTTGCCCACCTGATGGCTCAGGCGCACGTCGGATTTTTCGCGCGACGATTGCAGGATCGCCAGCAGGACTTCCAGCGTGGCCATGGCCCAGGCGCCGTCGTGGAGCGGCGGCTGGCCCATAACGACCGCGTCATAGAGTTCGTCGATCACTTCAACGCGCGGGATCTTCGGCATCGGCAAAGGATCGAGCTGGGCCGATCCGTTCTGGTAGACCATCACGCCATTGGGGAGCGCGCGCAGATCGGCGTGCTCACAGCTCACCAGCAATGTGCCGAAATTCTGGTGCGCAAGATCCTGCCCCGCGGAGGGGCGGAAGTCCGGGCCTCCGTAATTGCGTGCGTTCTTGAATGCGACTTCATCTTGCTGATTGTCGAAACGGTGCCGCGGCGGACCGGCGTAAGGCGTCTTCTTCTGCCCCATCTCGCCGATCCAGCCCTGGAACTCATCCGAATCGAAGTTGCCGTAACCGCTGTATGTCAGAGATGCGAAGGCCCCGTTCTCGAACGTGAGCAACGCCGCATAGGCGCCTTCAGTCGGTCGCGTTCTGTCCCAGGCCCCGGTTGCGGCACGTACGCTCGCGACGCGACCGCCGCCGAGCAGACGCACAATGTCGACCTGGTGTGCCGCCTGGTTGAATATGGCGCCGCCGCCTAACGCCGTGTCGAGTTCCTCGGGGCGGCGCGGGCGGTACAGGTAGTCCGTGTAGTTGATCGCATTGATCATGCGCGCGTTGCCATACCGGCCGCTGTCGATCAGTCCGCGCAAGTGACGTACCGGCGCATCGAAAGAATGGCTGTGGCCAACGACAAGGTGCACACCTGCGCCGCGGGCGGCGTCGATGATCGCGGCGCATTCTTGCAAGGTCAGCGCCATCGGTTTCTCGATGAGCAGATGTTTGCGATGCTGAGCGGCGAGCGCCGCATGCCCGGCGTGCCACTGGTGCGGCGTCGCCACGTAAATCACCTCGACGGCCGGATCAACACAAAGTTCTTCAACTGTTGTGTAAGCGTTAGCGGAAAATTCCTCGGCAAAACGTTGTCGTGCCTCGGCGCGCGTATCAGCCGCCGCCACCAGGCTGACGCGCGGGTCGGCCTTAAAGGTCGGCAGCATCACGGCAAATGCGCGTCCAAGTCCGGCGACGCCGATGCGCAGTTTACGTTTACTCGCAGTGCTCAAGCGCCAACCCTCGACAAGATCACGGACATTCTCTACTCTCATCTTAGATATCTAAGAAAGAGCGCGCGACAGGATTTTGCAACCGCGCCGGAGGAAGCGCCGCCATGATGACCGCCGAGGAAAACGACCTACTGTGTCGCGTCGAAGGCGACGCGCCGATGGGACAGATCATGCGCCGTCACTGGATCGCGGCCTGCCTCTCCGAGGAGGTCGCCGAGCCGGATGGCGCTCCGATCAAAGTTCGACTGCTAGGCGAGGATCTCGTCGTATTTCGCGATAGCCAGGGCCGCGTTGGCGTTCTCGACGAGTACTGTTCGCACCGGCGCGCGTCGCTGGTATTTGCACGCAACGAGGAGTGCGGCCTGCGTTGCCTCTATCACGGCTGGAAATTCGACGTTGAAGGCAACGTCGTGGAAATGGCGTCCGAGCCCGCCAACAGCCTCATTCCTGAACGGGTCAAGCACAAAGCCTATCCCGCACGTGAAGCAGGCGGGTTTGTCTGGGCCTACATGGGGCCGCCCGAAGAAATGCGCGAGTTCGAGGCGCCGGCTTTTGCGCCGACTGCCGATGCACGCGTCAGTGCGACGAAAGTACGGGTCCGCTGCAATTGGGCGCAGATCCTCGAAGGGCAGATCGATTCAGCGCATTCATCGAGTCTGCACTCGTCCGATATGGTGCCCGCGCAGGTCGACGGCGCCAAGGCGACGGAAGCCAA
The DNA here is from genome assembly GCA_963707615.1 of uncultured Alphaproteobacteria bacterium. Classification (GTDB taxonomy): domain Bacteria; phylum Pseudomonadota; class Alphaproteobacteria; order Rhizobiales; family Xanthobacteraceae; genus Pseudolabrys. The sequence goes on along the minus strand of CAVPQT010000003.1, from coordinate 462,595 downwards.
CTGGCTTCGGCCATCGACCGACAAGGCCCCGCGATTTCAGATCGAGCGAACAAGTTACGGATTTCGCTACGCCGCGATCCGGCGTCCGATCATGAACGAAGCGACGCACGACTATATCCGCACCACGGTCTACATCGCTCCGTTCACCGCGCTCATCCCGCCGAACAATGTTCACAATGTTGCGACATTGCTCACACCGGAAGATGACCACAACACGATCTTCTATTTCATCGCGTGGAATGGTGCCGACAAAACCGGAATCGATGCCGATGCCTGGCGCAAATTCAACGTGCTGCAGTGGGGCGTCGACGTCGACAAAAATTTTGACGGCATTCGCACGCGCGCCAATCTCTATGGTCAGGACCGCGCCGCGATGAGAGAGGGCAATTTCACCGGCATCAGCGGTATCCCAAACCAGGATATCGCGATGTGGGAGTCGATGGGCCCGATCAGCGATCGCTCGAAGGAACGGGTTGGCGCCAGTGATGTCGCGGTGGTTGCGTTCCGGCGTTTGATGGTCGAAGCGGCCCGCACGATGCAAAATAGGGGACAGGCGATCGGCAAGACCGAACCGCACGTCACGCACGCGACCATCAGCTCGTATGAAGGCGTGGTATCAAAGACCACGAACTGGAGAAGTCTTGGCGGCGGCAGCGAGGCGCCACTCGAGCGCGTTGCCAAACAAACACAAGCCGCAAAATAGCGGCAAAGAAACTCAGGGAGGATAAAATGAGGAAGCGTTCCCTCGCATGCGCAATCGCTGCTTTGACCGTGTTCACGGCGACGGCGTCGGCGCACGACAAGGTGAAGCTCGCCATAGGCCAGCGCGGCAACTGGGATACGTCGGTGTCCGAGATTGGTCAGCTCGCTGGAATCTTCGGTAAGCACGAGCTCGAGCTTGAGATCATCTATACCAACGGCGCCGGCGAAACCCAGCAAGCGGTCATTTCAGGCAGCGTCGACATCGGCATCGCTGCAGGCGTGATGGGCGTGCTGAGCGCCTATTCGAAAGGCGCGCCGGTGCGCGTGATTGGCGCCGAGACGACGGGCGCAAATGATCTCTACTGGTACGTGAAGGCGGATTCGCCGATCAAGACGTTGAAGGATACCGACGGAAAGACGCTTGCCTACTCGACGAATGGCTCATCGACGCATGGCATCGTCACGGCCTTCATGAAGCAATATCAGTTGAAGGCGACGCCCACCGCGATGGGTGGTCCGGCGGCAAATCTGACGGCGGTCATGTCAGGGCAGATCGACGTCGGCTGGGCCGCGCCGCCATTCGGACTGGATCAGCTGGATCAAAAGCAGATCCGCATCATCGCGACTGGCAACGATGCCGATGCCTTTAAAGGGCAGACGGTGCGTCTGAATATCGTCAATGCCGACTATCTGAAAGCTCACCCGGATGTGGTGGACCGCTACATGAAAGCCTATCGTGAAACCGTGAATTTCATGTACACGGATCCGGCCGCGCTGAAGATCTATGCGGACTGGCTCAAGATCAGCGAAGCCAAGGCAAAGCGCACGCGCGATGACTTCTTCCCGCGCTCTGCGGTCGAGCCGGACAAGATTGTCGGCCTCGATACAATTGTGAAGGACGCTGTCGCACTGAAATTCACGGCGACTGAGCTGACCCAACCTCAGCTCAATGACCTGATCCGGATTCCGCCGCGATAGGGTTTCAGGCCTGAAACGCCTTGAAGGTGATGATGGTGTGTGTGTCCTTGATGCCGGGGATGCACTGCACCTTCTCGTTGACGAAGTGGCCGATATCGGTCCCGCTGTCGACGTAGAATTTCACCAGAAGGTCGAAGTCGCCGGCGGTGGAATAGACCTCGGACGCGATTTCCGCTTCGGCCAACTGGTTGGCCACTTGGTAGGATTTTCCAAGCTCGCATTTGATCTGCACGAAAAACGGGGTCATCGGACTCTCCAAGGCTGGCCTGCAATCCAGCAAAAACAGGGGTAGCTGGCAAGGCGGCTGGGGCGGGCGCTCTTGCGTTGGGGCCGCGTGCGGATTACGTATTCGTGCAGCAATCTCGTGGGGTGTCCGGCATTTGCCGGGCTGAGAGGCGTCAGCCAACCCAACGAACCTGATCCGGGTCATGCCGGCGGAGGGACCAGAGATGCATCACCCGCAAGCAGCATCGCGCAGGAGCGTCGCGCAAGGCGCGGCCGAGATTTTGGCGCGTCTCCGCGTCCGCCGTCCGCGCGTACACTGCATCACAAACACGGTGGCACAGAATTTCACAGCCAACGCGCTGCTGGCGGCCGGGTGCGTGCCCTCAATGACCGTGTCGGTGGAAGAAGTCGGCTCTTTCGTCTCCGGCGCACAGGGGCTTCTGGTTAATCTCGGCACTTTCGACAAGGAACGGCGCCAGGCGATGGGGATCGCGGTTGATACCGCGCGATCGAACGCACTGCCCTGGGCGCTCGATCCCGTATTCGTCGACCGGGCTCCGACGCGCGCTGCCTTCGCGCGTGAGCTGATCGCGCAGCGTCCTACGGTCATCCGGCTCAATCATGCTGAATTTTCGACACTCGCTGGCAGCAAGCCATCGCCCGATGCGGTGGCAGCCTATGCGCGCGCCTGCCAGACCGTGGTCGGACTTTCCGGTGAATCCGATCTTGTCAGTGATGGTGAGCGGACCGCTTCGATCGCGAACGGGCATTCCTTGATGGGCCGGGTGACTGCAATGGGGTGTGCTGGTTCGGCGCTGGGCGTGGCGTGTCTTGCAATTGAGCCGGATGCCTTTGTCGCCACGGCTGCGGCATTGCTGATCCTCAATATCGCCGGCGAACTTGCGGCGGAGAAATCCACCGGGCCCGGCAGTTTCGCCACCTCGATCATCGACGCACTCTACAATCTCGATGGGCCCACGCTCATCGAGCGCGCAAAGGTGAGCTGATGGACGTTGACCTGCGCCTCTATGCTCTCATTGATCCCGCGGTGGCCGGCGGCCGTACGCTGACAGATCTCGCGCGACGCATTGCGGGCAGTGCGACTCTGGTGCAATTGCGCGACAAGCACGATTCGACCCGAGCCATGGTGGAAGAAGCGCGCGCGTTGCGCGCCGTACTTGAGCCGAACAATATTCCGCTTCTGGTCAACGATCGCGTTGACGTTGCGCTCGCGGCGGAAGCGGATGGTGTGCATATCGGGCAGGACGACATGGCGCCTGACGATGCCCGATTGCTGCTGGGCCGCAGCGCCATCATCGGATTGAGCATCAAGACCGTCGAGCAGGCGAAAGTCGCGCCGCTCGATGTGCTCGATTATGTCGCGATCGGCGGGGTGTATGGCACAACATCGAAGGACAATACGGCGGCGCCGATCGGCATTGATGGCCTGCGCACGATCGTGCAGGTCATCCGTGCACGCGATCCGCACTATCCCATCTGCGCCATTGCCGGCATCAATTCCACCAATGCGGCCGACGTCATTGCGGCGGGCGCAGACGGTGTCGCCGTGATCTCCGCACTATCGCTTGCGTCCGATCCGGCAGCGGCGGCGCAGGATTTGCGCGCAGTGGTCGACAGCGGTCTTGCGCGGCGAGGGCGGTTATGACCGCGATCGCGCTCACCATTGCCGGATCGGATTCGAGCGGCGGGGCGGGTATCCAGGCCGATCTCAAGACATTCGCCGCGCTGGGCGTCTATGGCGCGTCCGTCATAACGGCATTGACTGCGCAGAATACGCAAGGAGTACACGGCATTCACGACGTGCCGGCTGATTTCATCCGCGCGCAGATCGATGCCGTGTTTTCCGATCTCGATGTTGCGGCGGTGAAAATCGGCATGTTGTCGCAGGTGGCGACCATCGAAGCCGTGGCGCAAGGGCTCGCTGCTCACAGTGCAAGGAATATTGTGCTCGATCCGGTGATGGTCGCGACATCCGGCGATCGATTGCTCGCGCCCGAGGCGGTTGAAGCGCTGCGCAAGAAACTCGTTCCCCGCGCGCTGGTGGTCACGCCCAATCTTCCCGAGGCTGCGGTGCTCGTCGGTGCCTCGGTTGCGCGCAACGAGCGGGAGATGGAAATTCAGGCGCGCGAAATTCTCGCGCTTGGCGCGCGCAACGTGCTCATCAAGGGCGGGCACGGTGCCGGCGATGAAAGCGTCGATCTTCTGATCGGGGAGGGTGACGTCGTGCGCTTATCTGCAAAGCGTATCGCAACGACAAGCCTGCACGGCACGGGCTGCACGCTGTCGTCCGCAATCGCGGCGGGCCTCGCGCGAGGGCTCGATCTCACGAGCGCGGCCGAAGCAGCCAAGGCCTACGTCACCGGCGCGATCGCCGCTGCGCGGGATCTTCGCATCGGCCACGGACACGGGCCGCTGCATCATTTTCATGCGACATGGAGAGAGTCATGACGACGCGACGGACATTCATCGGCGCTGGCGCCGCCGTTCTCGCAGCGCCGGCGGTCGCGCGAGCGCAAACGCAGAAGTGGCGCATGGTCACGTCGTGGCCGAAACGTCTGCCGGGGCCGGGCATGTCGGCCGAGCGTATCGCCGAGCGCATTCGTGTGCTATCCGGCGGCAGGATCGACATCACGGTGCACGCGGCCGGCGAGGTCGTGCCCGCATTCGAAGTGCTCGACGCCGTCGCCGACGGTGTCGCCGAGATCGCCCATACCGCCGCCTTCTACTGGCAGGGCAAAATGCCCGCCGCCACCTTTTTCACTACGGTGCCGGGGGGGCTGACGCCCGGCGAGCACGTCGCCTGGGTCGACGCCGGCGGCGGCCAGGCGCTGTGGGACGAACTCTACGCCCCCTTCGGCGTGAAGCCCTTCATGGGCGGCAACACCGGCGTCTGCATGGGCGGCTGGTTCCGCCGCGAAATCAGAAGCCTCGCCGACCTGCGCGGCCTCAAACTGCGAACGCTCGGCCTCGGCGGCGAAGTCTACCGCCGTCTCGGCGCAACGCCGCAGACCACGCCGCCCGCGGAAATCCTGGTCAGCCTGCAATCCGGCGTGATCGACGGCGCCGAATTCGTCGGCCCCGGCACCGACATCGCGCTCGGCCTCTATCGCGTCGCTCCGCTTTACTATTATCCCGGCTTCAACAAGCCGAACGGCACCGGCGAATGCATCGTCTCGCTGAAAATCTGGAACGCGCTGCCTGACGACCTCAAGGCCATCATCGCGCACGCGTGCGCCGCGGAAGCAAATTACGCGCTCGCCGAGATGGAGCGGCTGAACGCGCAGGCGCTCGAGGTGCTGGTGAACGAGCACAAAGTAAAGCTCACGCCGTTCCCCGAAGACCTGATCGCCGCCGCGCGCAAGCAGGCCAACGACGTTGTCGGCGAACTCGCCGGCCGCAACGCCATCACCGCCAAGGTGCATGCGTCCTACGCGGCGTTCCGCGAACGCACCGCGCCATGGTCGCGCATCTCGATCGAATCCGTGCTGCGCGCGCGCGGCGCGTAAAGTTCCACCATACAGCCAGTGCTTGCCCGTGAAAGGGCACGCTTGCTAAAACTGACGGCATCGTCGGGGATCCTGGCCAGCATCAATGCGCCGCAGTCTGTCGCTCCGTTTGCGGCTCGCCATATTGGTCGCCGGCACGATCCTGCCGCTGATCGGCTTTGCCGCGGCCATCGTCTATCAGCACTACCGACAGGACCAGCGCGACGCCTTCGCCCGCGTGCTGCAGAACACGCGGAGCATCCAGCTCGTGCTCGACCGCGAGATGCAGGGCATCGTCTCCGGCCTCACGGTTCTCGCCGGTTCGGACTCATTGTCGCGTGGCGATTTCGAAGGCTTCCGCTCGCGTGCGAAGGCCTTTCTGGCGCAGTTTCCTGACGCCCCATCGATCGTGATCGGCGATCGCGAGGGCCGGCAGGTGTTCAACTCCAGCAGGCCGGCCGGCGAGGCTTTGCCGCCGCGCGTGCGCCGTGAGAGCCGCCAGCAGGTGTTCCAGACCGGCAAGCCTGTCTTCTCTGAACTTTTCACCGGCTCGGTCTCGAACCGCCCGATCGTCACGGTGACGGTGCCCGTGCTCCGCGACGGCGTGGTCGTCTACGACCTGTCGTTCGATCCGCCGCTGGAAATCTTCCAACGCATCATCGAACAGCAGAAGCCGGGCGAAGACTGGACGATTTCCATCTTCGACCAGCAGGGCGTGAACTTCGCGCGCGTGCCGAACCCGCAGGGCACGGTGGGACGTGAAGCCTCGCCCAGCCTGTTTGCCGTGATTTTCAGCGCCAAAGAAGGCCAGGCGCGTACGACCTCGCTCGAGGGCGTGCCGCTGCTCACCGCGTTCGTCCATTCTGATCTGACCGGCTGGATCTCCGCGGCCGGCATCGCCGAAAAAACGCTGGTCGCGCCGGCAGTGCGCTCGTTTCTGCTGACGGCCGCGATCGGCATTGCGATGCTCGGCATCGGGCTCGCCTTCGCCGTGCGTATGGCGACGACGATTGCGCGCGGGGAAGCGCTGCACAATCTGCTGATCGATGAAATCAATCATCGGGTGAAGAATACGCTCGCGACCGTCCAGTCGCTCGCCACGCAGACCTTCCGTGACGGCACCGATCCGGCATCGCGTGCCAAGTTCGGCGCGCGCCTCGTCTCGCTGGGGCGGGCGCATGACGTGCTCAGCGCCAAGAAGTGGGAAGGCGCCGACGTCAGGGATGTCGTCAACACGACGCTCGAACCCTTCGCCAGCGCCAATCCCGACCGCATCGTCGCCGACGGACCTTCGGTCCCGATGTCATCGCGTACCGTCGTGATGCTCTCGCTTGTCCTGCATGAGCTTGCGACCAACGCGTCGAAATACGGTGCGCTGTCGGGACCCGGCGGCCGCGTGACGGTGAGCTGGATGATCAGCCCGGTCGACAAAGTGAAACTGTACTGGCGTGAAACCGGTGGCCCACCGGTTGAAAAGCCCCAGCACGCGGGATTTGGTTCGACGCTGATCGAAAAGGGCTTCGCTGCGCAAGTCGGCGGGTCAGCGACGCTGCGATTTGAACCCGATGGGCTGACCTGCGCGCTGGAATTTCCGCCGAACTGAGCATCCGCACCCCTGTTGCCGAGCCGGCGTGCGCGGGCTATGCGAGTCGTGTTGTCACTTTGATTGGCTTCGCTGTTTTTCGTCCGGAGACGTTCAAAGGAGGTACACGTGCCTGAATCCGTTTACAAAATCATCACGTTGGTTGGAACCAGCACCGAGTCCTGGGACAAGGCGGCCAAAGCCGCCGTGGAGAGAGCGAGCAAATCGTTGAGAGATTTGCGAATCGCGGAGATTGTCGAGCTGGACATGCAGCTCAACAAAGGGAAGGTCGAAGCCTATCGCGCCAAAGTGCGGGTCTCGTTCAAGTTCGAAGGCGACTAGACAGCGATCCTGCCGACGAACGGCGTGTACAGGAAAATATTCCTTGACAGCGTAACGCTGGGCGGATAGCTTTGCCTTAAGTTTGGCGGCCGCACGCATGCGCGTGTGGCCGCTTTCCTTTTTCATTCAGACAAACGGATTTTGGAGCTTCGCAAATGGCGAAACGAACGCGCGCGCCCGCGCGCCGCGGCCGGACCTCCGGCAGGAAACCGCGCAAACCACCCGGCAAAGCACTTCACAAGACGCCCGCGCAAGATCCACCGGACACCCGCTCACCACGTTCGCGCCGGCCGACATACACGCCGGAACTGCTGGCACAAGCGCGTCATGATTTCGAGCACACCGAGCGATCAAAGGAGAGCATCGCGTTCGACCTCGGCGTCGCACGCTCCACGCTGACCAACATGGCGGCGCACGAAGGCTGGCAGCGTTTCGTGCCGCCGCCGCGCGGCCTGCCACCCGCGATGCATCTACGGCGCGAAGTCGAGATGCTCGAAGCGAGCGTGACAGCGCCCCCGCCGCAAAATATTTCGCCCGTCACAACGAACGGGCAGGGGACGATGCCGGCGATCGGCGACACCGTCGAGCGGCTCTATCGTGCGGTGCGCGAGGAACTGGCGGCGGTGGAAAGCCTGCGCGCGCGGCTGAAAAGCGAGCCGCAGAGCACGCAGGATGCCGAGCGCACCGCGCGCACACTCTCGAGCCTCACCGAAACCTTGCAGAAACTGCAGCGCCTGAAATGCGCCGTTCCCAATACAGGATCCCATGATGACGACTTGCCTGCCGATATCGATGAATTCCGTAACGAGCTTGCGCGACGCATTGAAGCATTTGTCGCAAGCCGGATTGGTCGCGGAGATGCTGAGCGACCCGCGGATCTTCCGCTCCATGTCACGGTTGGCGAGTGACTTCATCACGCTTGCTCACCCGCATCAGGAGCCGCCGCAGCGCGCGAACGTCGGCGATCATTGGACGACCTGGCTGATGCTGGGTGGCCGTGGCGCCGGCAAGACAAGACTGGGCGCCGAATGGGTGCGGGCGATGGCGCATGGTGTCAGCCCTTATGCCGAGAGGCGATCGCTGCAGATCGCGCTCGTCGGTGAAACCGAGCACGACGTACGCGAGGTGATGATCGAGGGCCCCGCGGGTCTTCTGCAAATCTCGCCGCGTCGCGAACGCCCGGAGTGGACCGCTTCGCGCCGGCGGCTGGAATGGCCGAATGGGGCGGTCGGCTTCACTTTTTCCGCGGAAGATCCCGAACAGCTGCGCGGGCCGCAATTCGATGCCGCGTGGTGCGACGAGCTCGCCAAATGGCGTCACGTCGATGCAACGTTCGACATGCTGCAATTCGGCCTGCGCCTGGGGCAACGCCCGCGCCAACTCATCACCACCACGCCGCGGCCCATACCGCTGATCAAGCGTCTCATCGCCGATCCGCGCACCGCCGTCACGCGGGCCTCGACGCATGCCAATGCCGCGCATCTGTCGCCGGCATTTCTCGACGAAGTGCTTGCCCGCTATTCGGGAACGCGGCTCGGCCGGCAGGAGATCGATGGCGAAATCATCGAGGAGCGCGTCGATGCATTGTGGACGCGCGCGCTCATCGAGGCGTCGCGCGTTGCCTGCGCGCCGCCGCTCATGCGTATCGTCATCGGTATTGATCCTCCCGGCTCCGCGCGTCCCGGCGCCGATGCTTGCGGCATTGTCGCCGCCGGCATGGCCGAGGACGGGCGCATCTACGTGCTCGAGGATGCGACCGTTGCCGGCCTTTCACCTTCCGGCTGGGCCACGAAGGCCGTGGCGGCGTTCCACAGGCTCAAGGCAGACGCCATGGTCGCCGAGGTCAACATGGGAGGGGACATGGTGCGCGCCGTGCTGGCGCAGGTCGATCCGGCAATCCCGCTGCGCACCGTGCACGCAACGCGCGGCAAGTGGGTGCGTGCCGAGCCCGTCGCCCTGATGTACCAGCAGCGCAAGATCAGGCATGTCGATCCGCCGATGCAGGCGCTCGAGGACGAGATGTGTGATTTCGGCATCAGCGGGCTTTCTTCGGGCGCTTCGCCGGACCGTCTCGATGCGCTCGTCTGGGCGGTGACCGAGCTCGTCGCGCGCGGCATGCGCGGTCCACGGGTCAGACTTCTTTGAGGAGAATTGGTGATACGCTGCCGGTCGATGGCGGCGCTTCCATCGGAATATCCACGCCCGTGGGGGTTTCATACCAATAACCAAAGTGGGGAGGGACAATATGAAAAAATCGGTTGTTGCATCCGTGGCTGTTTCGATCAGTGCCGCTGTGCTGCTGGCGGCCAACATCGTCATGGCGAATACGCCAAGCCAGCCGCCGCATCAGGTGTTCCATGAAGGCGACCTCAAGCTCGAGAGCGGCGAGGTCATCAAGGATTTTTCGATTTCATATGTCACGCATGGCACGCTGAACGCCAAAAAATCGAATGCGATTTTGATGGTCACGGCGGTCGGCGGAAATCATCATCGGATTGATTTCATGATCGGGCCGGGCAAGGCGCTCGATACCGACAAATATTTCATCATTGCGACTGACGCCATCTCCAATGGCTTTACGACCTCGCCGAGCAATTCGAAGGCGCAGCCACGGATGCAGTTCCCCAAATTCACGATCCGCGACATGGTGGAATCGCAGTACCGGCTCCTGAAAGAGAAGTTCGGGATCGACCATGTCGTGGCTGTCGTTGGCCCATCGATGGGCGGCATGCAGGTTCTGCAGTGGGGCGTCAGCCATCCCGAGATGATGGACGGTCTCGTCGCAATGGTGCCGCTCGCCAAGACGCCGGCGTGGACGGTGGCTGTTCTCGAGACCACCCGCAGGGCCATCATGCTCGATCCCGCGTGGAATGGCGGGGATTACACCGCGATCCCGGAGAAAGGCGTGCGGCTGTGGCGCGATATCCTCAATCTGCTGGCGGCGCGAACGCCCGACATGTACCAGGCGCAGTTCAAGAACGGGATGGATATCCTGCCGTGGATGACGCAGCAGGAAGATGCGGCGATGAAGGTCTTCGACGCGAACGACTGGATCTACCAGACCTGGGCTTATGAGAAGCACGATGTCGGCACGACGTCGGGTTTCAACGGCGACACCGAGAAAGCCCTCGGTTCGATCAAGGCGAAGACCCTGGTCCTCATTGGCACCAAGGATCTGCTCAATCCGGAATTCGAGCCGCAAGCGGCCGCGCGCGCCATCAAGGATGTGCGCGTGGTCACGATCTCTCCCGGCACGGTGACCGGTCACGCGTCGGCCGGCGGGGCAATTCCGGCCGATGTCGAGTTTCTCAACCGCGAGGCCGGGGCATTTCTCGACACCGTGACCGACAATGGCAAGAAGCTGAACTGAATCGGCGTGTCGAGCGCGCCACGCGGCTCCCGTCGGGGTCGCGTCGGCGCAGTTGTCTGGCGCGCAAATTCTGCGATAGCCTTTCTCCACGCGGAGGGTTCGCATGAAGCGGCGGGAATTTCTCGGCATGCTCGCTGCAGGCGTGGCGGCAAGGCCGGATCTTGCATTTGCCCAACAAAATCAGGCTCCGAAGCGGGTCGGATTCCTGGCCCATCAGCCGCACCCGCCCGTCCAGCGGTTTCGCGAAAAGTTGCGTGCGCTCGGGTGGACCGAGGGCAAGAACCTCATCGTCGAGTATCGCTACGCCGAAGGCCGCGATGATCGCTTTCCCGCATTTGCGGCGGAGCTTGTGGCGATGCCAGTGGACGTTCTGGTTGCGTGGGGCAGCCCGGCCGCATTCGCCGCCAAGCGCGCGACGACGACGATTCCGATTCTGATCGGTGCGGCTGGCGATGTCGTGAATATCGGTCTTATTTCCAATCTTGCCAGACCCGATGCAAACCTCACGGGATTCGTGGCGTTGAACGTCGAACTTGAAAGCAAACGTCTCGAATTGCTCAAGGAGGCCGTCCCGCATTTGTCGCGGGTCACGATTCTCGCAAATCCCGCCAACCCGCTGAATCAGTTCAACGTGGAGACCGCGCGTCAGGCAGCCGGGAAGCTCGGCCTGACAATCGACGTCGTCGAAACGCAAGGCGCCGCGGGCATTGAAAACGCACTCACGAAAGTCAAGGAAACGCGTCCTGATGCCGTTTTGCTCGCATCCGACACGTTGATGCTGAGCAAGCGAAAAGAGATCACAGACTTCATGGCTGAAAACCGCATTCCCGCGATCTATCCGTTCAACGAGTATGCAGGCGTTGGCGGCCTGTTCATCTACGGCGCCAATATTTCCGTCCTGTTCGAACGCGCGGCCGAATATCTGGACAGGCTGTTGAAGGGCGAGAAGGTCGGCAACTTGCCGGTCCAACAGGCGACGACGTTCGAGTTGATCGTCAATACAAAAACGGCGGCGGCGCTCGGGCTTGCCGTTCCGCCCAATATCCTGCTGCGTGCGGATGAAGTGATCGAATAGTGTTTTCAACCTCTCGTCGCAGCCGCACTCAAAAATTGAGACCAAATTTACGAAGCAAAGTCCCGGTTTCGACTATTGTCGGCCGCGAAAGCGCTAAAAATACGCAAAAAGGGCGTGTGCCGGTGGCTGAAAACATTATCGCGTCAGGCCTCGAGCAGTCGGGAACACCACGTGCCACCTGGCAAAAGCGTTCGGTTCTCCTGCCAATCCTCACGGCCATCCTGGCCGCCGGAATTTTTGCCGCGGATACGTTGACCAACCTGGAGATTGCCGTTCCGGTTTTTTACGTCGCCGTTGTATTGATCGCTGTGCGCTTCTGCGACAGGCGCGGCGTGATCCTCGTCGCCGCCGGATGCATCGGGCTGACGATCCTCAGCAGCTTTTTCACGGGAAGCGAAATCAGACAAACCGGTTTGGTCAATACGGCGATCAGCATCCTCGTTGTCGGGCTTACGACGTTTCTCGCGCTGAAAATCGAATCGGCGACCTACACTGCGAAAACGCTGATGGAAGCCGACCAGCTGCGCGATGCCTTGATCGGCTCCGTTTCGCACGAACTGCGCACGCCGCTGGCATCGATTTTGGGCGGGGTGTCGATCATGGCCGAGATGCCGACGATCACCAAGGATCCGCGTCTGGCATCGCTGGCGAGCGGAATCCGCGATGAAGCCATGCGGCTGAACAGCGACATTCAAAATCTGCTCGATGCGGCGCTGATTTCGAGCCAGGGGCTTCATTCGCGACGTGACTGGACCGATCCGACCGACATCATCGACACGGCGGTCGAACGCATGCGGCGCCGTTTTTCCGATCGCCGCATAACGTTGAGCCTCGGCAGCAATCTCCCGCTCGTGCACATCGACCCCGTCCTGGTCGAGCAGGCGCTGAGCCAGATCATCGCCAACGCCGCAAAATTCTCGCTTCCGCCATCGGCCATCGAGGTCGCGGCCTTCGTCAAGGACGGAGAATTGCTGATTTCGGTGCAGGATGATGGCGTCGGCCTGACCGCCGAAGAGAAAACCAAGCTTTCCGACCGGTTTTACCGTGGCCAGCGTCACATCGGCAAAATCCCCGGCTCGGGATTGGGCCTGTGGGTTGCCAACACTTTCATCGTGAGCAGTGGCGGGAAACTCGAAGCCTCAAGTCCCGGCGAGAGCCAGGGGACGACGATACGGGTCGTGTTTCCGATTTCCCAGTACACCGATGATAACGAAGCCGCGATGCAGGAGGCGTAACGTCTTCCCAAAACAGAAAGAGAGGCCGCATTTCGGCGGCCTCTCAACGGGACTTCCTCGCACGAGCGCTAAGCCGCCTTCGATTTTTGAACGGCCATTGCGGCCGTGCGGATGACATCGATGACGAGGCTTGGCTTCGACAGCATCGGAACGTGGCTGCTGTCGGCCTCATAGGTGGTCGCGTTCATGCGCTTTGCGCAGAAGCGTTCCAGTTCCGGTTGAACGGTTTGGTCGTTCTTTGCCACGATGTACCAGCTCGGCTTCGATTTCCAGGCCGTGCCGGCCATCTTCTGATCGAAGAGGTTCGCCGCCGGTACACCTTGGGTCGCCCAGACAAGTTGCTGCTCCTCCTTGGATAAATCACCCGCAAAATTGCCGATGCCATCCGGGCGCAGCCATACGCGTCCTTCCGCGACCTCGATGTGTGAGAATACCGGCGTGGCGGGAAATTTGTTGATCAGGCTCTGGGACGTTTCGTCTTCATCCGGGGCAAGCGCGGCGATGTAGACTAGGCCGGCAACACGTTTGTCGGCGCCGGCGGCGGTGATCACGGTTCCACCGTAGGAATGGCCAACGAGAATGGCCGGGCTCGTCACGCGTCCCAGCGCGCGTTTTACGGCCGCAACGTCACCTTCGAGAGTATCGAGGCTGTTTTGGGCAGCAATCACTTCGTGACCGTCTGCCTGAAGAGCGGGAATAACTTTGCTGAAGCATGAGCCATCGGCCCAGAGTCCGTGGGCGAACACGATGCTCGGTTTGGTCTGCGTTGGCATGTCGACTCCTTACTGCATTTGGAATTGCACCCGCACATTAGCGTGACCACAAGCGACAGCAGTGTGGCGGACGTCGTAGTATTTATTCAGAATATATTCTGCGGCGGTATCCTGACGCCGACGCAAGCATTCAAGGTTTGACTCTTTGGGAGCTGAACATGTCGGCGAAACTGCGCTGCCGCATTTTGCGGCAACTGATGATCATTGCGGCGATGTTTTTTGCCGGCCTTGCCGCCGGTCCGGCTCCAGCCCAGGAGGCCCGCGATGCGATCGGCACGGTCAGTCGCATACAGGGAGATGCGAGTGGAACCCGCGGGGGAGCTACTCAGGCGCTCGGCCTGAATGCTTCCGTTAGTGTCAACGAAAGCGTGTCGACTGGTGCGGCGGGACGGCTGGAAATCACTTTCAAGGACAACACGCGCGTGACACTTGGCGAGAACGCGCGGCTGACGCTCGACCGGTATATCTTCAATCCAGCCACGAAACGCAGGATGGTCAGATTGAAAGTGGTCGGGGCCTTCCGTTTCATTTCCGGAAAAGTGGCGAATGTGGCGCGATCCGACGTGAAAATAACGACGCCTGTCGCGAGCGTCGGCGTTCGCGGAACGGATTTCTGGGCGGGACCGATCGATGATCTGGCGCTTGGCGTGTTCCTCATGGAAGGCGCCGTGCAGGTGTCGAACGCCGCGGGTACCCGGACGCTCGATCAACCGGGGCAGGGCACCAACATCGGGGCGCCGGGGAAAGCGCCGGGCCTCGTCACACTCTGGCCGCAAGCCAAGATCGATCGCGCCATGGCGACTGTCGCATTCCGATAATGCCTACTTTTTCTCGAGGAAATCGCGGATCGCTTTCACCGTGGCGTCCGGCTGCTCTTCCATGATCCAGTGTCCGGAATTCGCGATGATGCCACCTTCGACATTGGTGCCGACCTCGCGCATGATCGCGGCCTGCTGTGCTCCGAACGATTTCTCGGCACCCAGCGCCAAAATCGGCATGGTCAGCTTGCCTTTGCTCGCGAACGCCTTGTTGTCGGATGCGTCCTGAGAAAAGGCCGCGAATTGATTGAACGCGGCGTGCATGGCGCCGGGCCGCGCGTAGATTTTGGCGTAATGCCGGCGCGTCGCTTCGTCGATCGCTTTGGGATTTGCCGACAGTTCGTTCCAGAACCGATCGAGATAAATGCGCTCGCGGCCTTTCACCAGCCGGTCGACATCCGGACCGCGGAAATTGAAATGCCACAGCAGGGGACTCTTGAGAATCTCGTCCCATGGACCAATGCCCGGTAAAGGCGCGTCGATGATGACCCAGCGCGTAATGCGATCGGGGTATTGCGCGGCGAGCGCGTATCCGACCATGTTGCCGATGTCGTGTGTGACGAGGTCGGCTTTCTGCACATTGAGCGTGTCCATCACGCGCGCAATGTCCTGCGCCTGCGTTTTCTTGTCGTAACCGCTGTCCGGATAGGACGACAGGCCCATGCCGCGCAGGTCAGGGACGATGATCGTGTGATCCTTCGCGAGCGCCGCGGCCAGTGGCGCCCACATGTCGCCGGTATCGCCAAAGCCGTGCAACATCACCACTGCGGGCCCTTTTCCTCCGACCCGCACGTGAATCGTTGCACCATCCGTTTTGATGTCTTGTGTCCGGAACCCTGGAGGAAACGGGCGGACTGCCGCGGATGCTGACAGCACCAGGGCAAAAGCCCCGATCGCCGCCAGCATTATCTTCATTGGTATCGCTGATACTTTACGCATGACTCAATTATGGCATTTCCTCACGAGTGACAGTAGTGCGTACACCCTTCACAGCTGCCAGGTCTTGAGCAACTTCCGTGCCGTGCCAAAATTGCCGAGATGATAAACAGATGCCTTGGCCGGTGAGAACGTGAAGTCATCGAACTTCTCGTCGAGCAGCTTCTTCAGGTAGTCCTGCGAGGCGAGGCCAATGGTCACGTGCGGGTTGAACTTCTTGCCCGTTTCATCCGGGACGAAGTGCGCCACGTAATCTATGGTCGGTTGATTGATCTCGGGGTCTTTCTTCGTCGTGACGAACGCCGATGCGGTGCCCGTCTCCACCGTGAATGGGCTGATGGCGTCGACCAGTTTCTGTTGATACCGGATGAGGTCATCGGTCGGCTCGATAACAATCCCGGCAAGGCCGATATTTTTCCAGGGTAGATAATAGTATTTGTACGCCTTTAGCTTCCAGGTGGTCGGCTTCTCCGTGGCCAGAACTTTGCCAACCGCGTCGTAGACTTTGTTCAGGTCCTGCGTTTTGACATACCGCTGCAGACACGAGATGTGCGGTTGGTGCTCCTTGCCCAAAGCAAAGCCTTCGGGGAAGTTCTTGCGCAGGCGCTTGTTGGCAGCCACCGCGTGCCGGATCATCGTCGCGTCGGGGTCGAGCAGCGTGTCAATCGCGGTGATTGAGGCTGACCCTGCGGCGCCAGCTGGTTGCCCACCACCCGCCTGCGCGAGGGCAGGGGATTTATGAAGGACGACAGCCCCGGCGACTGAACCAAGAAATGCTGTCAATACGGCGCGTCTGTCATGCTTGTGCATAGCGAACTCCGTTTAGCGACACGGTGAAAGCCGCCCAAGCGAATATTGACAGCGGGCCTGTGGGAGTAAATTGCCCCAAGGGGCATCGATGCCAAACGCGGTGTTGGCTCTTATCAACAACCGTATTGTCTAAGTTGTCTGCGAGTTGTCAGGGGCGCATGCTCTTGTGGCATGGTCGATGATTTGCACCAGCACGCCGAGAACGCTGCGGCCATCCTTAAGGTGGCTTACTGCCGTGATGGCGTCGATGTAGCGATGCAGGCAGCGATCCACATGATCTCTATCGCCGCCGCTCTCCTTACAAGTGAATCCGGCCCGGATGAATCGCGCCGTATCTTGCAGATTATCGGTGAAGTGCAGGGAAAAGCATCCTGAACACGCCACTAGAGCGATACTAAACAGCCATAGGCTCGGCGTGAGGATGCGGATGCGTGTTCGCTCCGCACCCTCTGTGTTCAATTGTACAAAGAAGATTCAATACTTCGAACGTTGGACTCGGTTATGTCTACCGAGTCTTTGCAACTTCCATCCGACCGGCCACGGCATCAAGTACGGCCAATTCTGCCTGTTCGACTGCGGCGATGGCGTAGTCGACCGCGAGGCCGGCTTCCCACTCGAGGTGATCGGCGCGCTTTTCAGCAAACTTTACGTCAAGGTCTTGCTTCTTCTGAGCAATACCTTCCTTTATCGACTGCAGGTCATTGGAAACCTTCGTCTGAAACGCGTTCCATTTCTTCGCGGCAGCATCTCCTGCTGATTTCACGCTGTCGCCCGCAGACTTGATGTCGCGATTTACCTTTTCGGCGGCCGCCGTTGCGGCAGCGCGCGCCTGCTCCCTGCGTGCCAGTACTTTGTCGTGCGCTTCCTTCTGCGCGGCGCTGACAGCATCCTCTGCATGCTTTGCGCGGACTGATAAATCAGCGAGTTGTTCGGAAAGTTTGGCCATGATTTGCTCCTGAAAAGGCTACCCCCGCCCCAAGAGCTTCACACTGCAACTATAAAAGGGTTGGCTACCGTTTAAATTGGACCATGGGGCAACAGTTATCCGTTTGCCACGTTTCAACTTTGGCAGCCAACGTCCGCTTTGAGTTGCAAGCCGGCGTGTGCGACGTAGCGAGCAATCTGCTGGAGCCCGGAAGCGGACGAATGGCTCAGAAAGCAAAGCGGCAGGCCCTTGGTGGAGGGCCTACCGTTCGAAAACCTGCCGATATCGACTCTACTGACCCGGACGGTTCTTGATCATCTCCTCAACCTTGGCCTTTACAGCTTCAAGGTTGAACGAAGCCGGAGCCTGCATTGGCGGAAACTCGACCGCCGTTTGCGCCAATTGTCCGACGTACTGCTGGACCATCACGAACCGCCAGAACTCTCTGGCGAAAAAGTCGTTCATGTATCCACCGCCCAAATGATTCAAACTCTCGCCGCGAACTGACGGCGTGCGTTCGAACGGATCCTGACGGATGTTGACCATCATGGGCATGTCAGTGGTGATCTTTTCGCCAGGCCAGCCATACGGCTGCTGGAAGAACGTGAACTTGAAGTCATCGAGACGAAGAGCGCCCAACGCCGCGCCGCCGAAATAGAAGATTTCGTGACGTTTGGTCGGGCCCTTTCCGGTTATCAGATCCATCTGATTGTAGCCATCCAGATGGTTCTTGTAGGTCCGGTCGCCCAGTTGCACACCCTTGAGAAGCTGGTCGGTAATATTCGGATTACCCGCCGCCGCCATCAGCGTGGGGAACCAGTCGAGACCCGAGATCAGGCCGTTCTCGACCGAGCCCGGTTTGACCTGACCTGGCCAGCGGATGATGGCGGGCACACGGAAGCCGCCTTCGCCGACGGTGCCCTTGGTGTTCTTGAACGGCGTCATGCCGCCATCCGGCCATGTGAAGACCTCGGCACCGTTGTCTGTCGTGAAGATGACGATGGTGTTGTTGGCCTCACCGATGTCTTCAAGTTTTTTCATCAGTGCGCCAACGCTGTCATCCAGCTGCGCCATGCCGGCTTCTTCCAGGCCGTAGTTCGTCTGATTGTTCTGCAGCGACTTGTATTTTTCGGACAGGAACGTCCAGACGTGCATGCGCGTCGTGTTGTGCCACACGAAGAATGGCTTGCCGTCGCGCTTGGCCTTGTCCATGAAGTCGCCCGACGCCTTCACCAGCACTTCATCGAACGTCGTCATGTCGTACTTTGCCTTCAGGAAAGGCAGGTCGTGCATGTTCGGCACGTTCGACATGTTCGGGAACGGAGGCAGCGGACCTTCATCGACGATCCGTTGCTTGCCGATCTTGCCCCACCGCGGCATTTCGGTCGGGTCATCCCTATCGGTTGCGTAGGTGTGGACCAGGCTGCGCGGACCGTAGGTGTTGTAGAACTTCTCGTCGACGGGGAACGAATACCAATACGGATCCGACATAGCGTCGAGGTGGTACAGATATCCAAAAAATTCATCGAAGCCGTGCAAGGTCGGAAGGAATTTGTTCAGGTCTCCAAGGTGGTTCTTGCCGAACTGCCCGGTGGCATAGCCTTGCGCCTTCAGAGCGGTGGCCAGCGTCACTGCCTGCGCCGGCAAACCGACGTCGGCGCCAGCCTGGCCGACCGTCGTCAGGCCAGTCCGGATCGGCAATTCGCCCGTGATGAAGTTTGCACGACCTGCCGTGCAGCTGGCTTCAGCATAGTAGTCCGTGAAGCGCATACCTTCGGACGCGAGCCTGTCGAGGTTCGGCGTTTTCCCCGACATGATGCCCTGGTGATAGGCGCCGATGTTGAACCAACCGACATCGTCACCCATGATCACGAGGATATTCGGCCTGCGCTGCTGCTGTTGTTGCGCGGCGGCAGGCAAGATCGTCATGGTTGTGGCAAGGAACAGCGACGCAAAGACGAGCGAGATTTGTCTGCTTGAAGTCATGATGTGTCGTCCTTCGGAAGGGTCACGCCCGCGGCAATTTGCCGTAGAAGCGCCGGGGAAAATATTGCCCTTTAGGGAAGGTCGCAGGGAGTAACGGGGTCCGCCTTGGGTTTGGCCAGGATGTTGCGGGCCTGCAATTGCCTAAAATCGCGTCGCCTCGTTGCAACTCCCGAGGCTCGGACACCTGATGGTAGCAACCCGTGGTGGTGACGGCGGCGTCCGCTTCACATGTCCGTACGGGGCATGAACGCTGGTGCCGTGTGGGCGTCACGGTGACGATTTGCACCCTGAGCTCGTTCGGCTCTTCGAGCGTTTGGCAAACGGCGCTGACGCAAACCTTTCAGAGACTTTGGACGCGTCCAAAAGATGCGCGCTTTTGCGCAATCAAGCCTCGAAAAGCTCTGCGCGAGATCGAGACTAGAGGGCAACAGCGCTTTGGGTCAGTGTCGCTGCAAATCCGATATCCGCTTTGAGCCAATAGCGGGCCTTCCGCCAAAGCGGTTATGTGGCGCCTATCCGTGGACGAGCGTTGGCGCGGGCCCTAACAACCTCTTTGTTCAGTTAGAAACACGGAACGTAGTTGATGGACGCGGGTGATACCCAGCATTTTGGCTGATTATTAAACGAGTCGTTGTAATAGCTACGCTGAGAAGGCACGGGCGCCATGGCGCGGTGCGAACGATAGGCGCCATTATATGCCGGTCCCCACCCGTAAGCGTTATTGTTGTAGCGGTAGTTTTGAGCATCGCTGGTTCCTGCGCTTGCAATGAGCGCACCAACCACCAATGCCAATGCTGCGATATTCTTAAATATCCTGCTCATGATTGGGTCCTTTTCTTTGGCTCACTCCTCCTCCGCCAACCCAAACTAAAATCCGACTTTCTACTTGTTGGAGCAACTCAAGAATAATTGCTCGCAAATTGATAACCCTGGCCCTATGTCGCCCGCAGGTATTGCGTTAATCCAGCTGGGGATGTCCGCTTCGGATCAGAAGCCGACATGTGCACTGCTAACGCTCACGTCCGCTAGGGACCAAAAGCGAAAGTGTGCAGCGCAGTCAGGCATGTCCGCTATGGGCCACAAACAGACATTTCGCTTCCAATCGTGAGACACCCAAATGGCTGAGCGTCGAATCGAAACAGATATTGAAATCAATGCCCCTGTTTCACAGGTTTGGGCGCTTCTGACTGATTTCGCTCGGATGCCGTCCTGGAATCCATTTATCAAGTCCATTTCAGGGAATCTGGCTCAAGGCGCTCGACTCTCGGTCCACATCGTGCCGCCTGGCTCCTCCGGGATGCATTTCAAGCCGACCATTCTTACAGTTCGACCCGAGCGTGAGTTGCGTTGGTTGGGCCATCTGTTTGTGCCAGGCATTTTTGATGGCGAGCACTACTTTCTGCTCGAACCTATCGAAAACGACCGGACTCGTTTTACGCAAAGCGAAAAATTCTCCGGCCTTCTGGTCGGTCTCTTGGGCGGCACTCTAGCGACGACGAGTACAGGCTTTAAAGCCATGAACACAGCTCTGAAGCAACAAGCTGAGCAGATGTCTGTGTGATGTCTGCTTTACCCCCCAAAGCGACGTCGATTGCGTTTTTCGGGATGTCCGCTTTGGTTCAAAAGCCGACATGTGCAATGGTGGATGTCCGCTAGGGCCATGTCCGCTTGGATCAAAAGCGGACATTGATGTCGCTCAATCCGGCTTGAGGTTAATGGCTTCGACCATGCTCCGCCATTTGACGATGTCGGAGCGAAACATGCTGTCGGCCGCGTTCTGATCAAGGCTGAGGGGTTCAAAGCCAAGCTGCTCGAGACGCGAGGCCACAGCTGGATCTTTTAAAATCTCGTTGATCGCCGCATTTAGCTTCTTGGCGATCTCGTCAGGCGTTTTCGCCGGCACGAAAAACCCGGTCCACGCCGATGCGACAAAGCCTGGGTAGCCGTTCTCGCCGTAAGTCGGAACATCGGGCAGGATGGTCATGCGCTTCTCGCTGGCGATTGCGAGACCTCGCAGAGCCCCAGCTTTGACCGGAGCTGCCGCGCCTGCCGCCGGTGGGGTGGCAACCAACGGGATCTGGTTGCCCATTGCCGCCGTCACGGCAGGTGCACCGCCTTGAAAAGGAACATGCGTCGTGGGGATTTTGACGACCCTTTCAAAGAAATACTGGGTTACGATGTAAGACGCGCTGCCAGCGCCAGCGGTGCCGAATTGCGCGGTCGACGAACGCGCATTGTCGATAAACTCCTTTAAGGTTTTGGCTCCGGTCGGCGGCGCAGAGATCATTTCCGGCGAGGTCGCGGCAATCGATACGGCTTTGAAATCTTCCGCCGTGTAGCCGCGCTTCGGGTAAAGAGATTCATTGATCGGCAACGAGGTCGTCGCGCCAAGAATTGTATAGCCATCCGCCTCAGCCGTGGCGACGCGGCGATGAGCCAGATTACCGGCCGCGCCGGCGCGATTTTCAACGACCACAGTCTGGCCGAGCTTGATTTGCAGCTTCTGGCCAACGAGGCGCGCGATCACATCGATAAGGCCACCCGGCGCAAAGCCGACGACGATGGTGATGGTCTTCGACGGATAAGTGTCGGCATGGACTGGCGTGGCCGTCGATAGGCTCAAGAGCCGCGGCCATTCCCATGGACAGACACTTGCGCAACCAAAATTGCGGCCGATCGATCTTTGCAGACAAAGTTTCCGGGCTAAGTGGCATGGTGGGTTTCCAATTAATGCTAGGACAAGCTTAGTGCTGGATTGTGCGCAACGCCACCAAGTCCACTTTGGGTCAGGAGCGGACATTGAGAAGTCTCAGTCGCGCAATATTTGTTACTTTCTTAAGAGGCCCGCCACGGCAATCGCCAAAACCACAAGAAAGACCACAAGCGCCCACATCAGCTCTTGTGAGATCGTATCAAGGGCCCAGTCGATCATTGCGTTTCGTCTATTCGATCACAGCGTCGGCGCGGTCTGCTTTGCCTCATCGACGAATTTCTCTCGTGCGAGTATTTAGGCCTCGCTGATCGTTTAATCAGTGGATCGAGACAACCGGAAGCTCACGCAGGCTGGAAAGCCGTTCGAGTGAAGACAGCAAGTCAAAAAGTGACACAGCTTGCTTTTTAGACAGTCCGACGCTCGCACAATCGAGAAACTTCTGGCGCAGTTCAGCGTCGGTCAGCGGCTTCTGCCAGCTTCCTTTCGCGTGCGTTACCGGCTCGTGGACCAAGGTCTCCCCGTTACGCAGCACCACATTCACGCGTTCATCCGGACCGAATGGCCCGTCGGGCAACCGCTCGGATGTTGTCGTCGTCCGCACCTTTTTCATCGAGGCGACAATGTCTTCGCGAAGCACGAACGCGTCTTCCAATTCCTTGAGACTGACGCGTCGCGCGATCAGCGCCGCCGCCATCGCAAATTCCATGCTGAATTTTGCTTCAAGCGCGGTCTTCGGCTCGTGATTGCGCAACATCACTGCTTGCGTGTCACCGATGCGCACGTTGATCTCGGCGACCGAGTTCTGGGAGCAAGTTATGCTCCTCGACGAGGTCGAGCATCGCGTCGATAGAGCGATGAGTGCCGTAGCACATCGGATAGCGCTTGATGTTGATGCCGAGCTCGGCCATCCGCCACTTTCTACCAAGCTGCCAGTCGGCAGGTGACAATCGCGGCTCGCCTGAGGGTGAATGCGCACGCATGAATCCCGTGCTGTGCTCGAGCGCGTCGGGCGAACCGGTGAACCCGGCTTTGGCAAGGCGGGCCGCCAGTACGCCTGCCTGAGCAGAACGTCCAACGTGCAATGACTTGGTCATGGTGCCGAAATTGGCGCTGACGCCGGCGGCCAGTGACGCGGCAATCGCGATTGCGTGAGTGGTTTGTTGGGCATCCAGCCGATTGAGCCGCGCGCAAGCGGCGGCGCAGGCGAGGGTGCCCCAGATCGCGGTCGGATGAAAACCGCGTTCATGCATGCGGCCAGGTTCCAGGTCCTGCATCAAAGCCCAGACCTCATACCCGACAACGTAGGCGGTGAGCGCATCAAGACCGCTTGCCCCGAGTGGCCAACCTTCGGCCAGGATGGCCGAGGTCAAGACTGCACTTGGATGGCCGTCCATGCCGACGTCGTCATAGTCGAGTACGTGAGCAGACGTGCCGTTGACCAATGCCGCATCGGCAGGCGTGAGGTTTCGTCCCGAGGGAATTTCGGGTGCGCCATCGTTTGCCGTTGAGGTGGGTGCGATCCCCGCGACGAGCTTGGGCGCCTCTTCGCGCGCACCGGCAATCATCGTTCCAACGCAGTCGAGCATGCCGATGCGCGCCCCGAACAGACAGCGTTCCGGGATCGTGTCCGGACGAATGTTGGCAACGAATTCGGCAAGACCGGCGGTGAGCGCTTTCATGACTTTTTCCTATAGGCCGGCGTTGCGCCCGCGACTTGATTATTCAATCACCTCGTCAGCAGTGGCAAGAAGGCCCGGCGGAATTGTAAGGCCAATCATCTTGGCGGTCTTAAGGTTGATAATCAGATCAAACTTTGCTGCCTGGAGCACCGGCAGGTCGGCTGGCTTATCGCCTTTGAGAATGCGACCAACGTAAACTCCGACCTGTCGGAAAGAGTTCGGCAAAATTAGCTGAGTATGTGATCAGCCCGCCTTCAACGACGGAGTCGCGCTCAAAGAAGATGGTCGGAAGTTTGTGGCTATTCGTCAGGTCAACGATCTTCTTGCGCAGATCAATAAAAAGTGGGTCGCTGCCCTCGATGAGTCCGATCACCTTGGCTTGTGCAAGGGCAGTGAAAGCGGCGTCAAGTTCATTTTTGTCGCTCGCATAGGCGACATGAAGCTTGATGCCGTGCGCGCGGGTCGCCTCCTGCAACTCCCGGATCTGAGCTGCGGTCTGGATACCTTTCGGGTTACCAAGATAGCCGATCACAGTGGCCTTCGGCACCAGGTCGGAAATAATTTCGAAACGCTTCGGGACGAGCTCAGTGGTTAGTCGGGCGACGCCAGTAACATTGCCTCCCGGCCTATTGAAGCTGGCGACGAGTTCGTCCGTGACTGGATCGCTGCCGGTCTGAAACACGATGGGAATAGTCGAAGTTGCTGCCTTCGCGGCAAGGGCGGGGGCGGAGCTGCGGGTGGCGGCGATTACCGCGACCGGACGGCGCACGAGTTCGGAGGCTAGCGCGGTCAATCGATCGTAGTGGTTGTCCGCCCAGCGGTATTCGATCGAGATATTCTTGCCCTCGGTGTAACCGGTTTCGCTGAGACCCTTATGGAAGCCCGCCAAATTGGTTTCCATGCCTTTCGCCGAGCCCCTGTCGAGAAACCCGACCACCGGCAAGGCCGACTGTTGCGCCCGCGCCTTGAGTGGCCAAGCAGCCGCCGCACCGCCAAGGAGAGTAATGAACTCGCGTCGTCTCATGTTTCACCCAACCCTCCGAGCATCGTAGCGGCTGAAGCGATGATATTGGAAGGCCCATGTCCACTATGGGTGACTAGCGGTCATTCGCGCCACAAAAAGTCGTGTCCGCAAGCAGACACGCTCGGCCTAGGCCGTAAGTCGTCGTGGGTCGGATAAACGAGCGGTTGGCACACCCTCGTTGCTAATCTCGATCTGGAAGGTTTCGGATAAGCCCGCCCTTCCAGACGGCGTTAGTTGGAGTGCACGGCTGCCCGAGACACATTTGAGCCATCCGAGCTCCAATAGCCGATCCAGAATCCGAGCTCCGACGAGTCCCTTGATGTGATAACGACGCTCACTCCAGTCGAGACAAGGCTGGCAAAAAATCCGCCGAGTCCGCGGCCTCAGATCAACGCCGAATGTGGAAAGGAAACGCGCGCCCGAAGACGTGACCTCACCGCCTTCCTCGGTGAGCACGATGTGCCCCATGGCAACAAGTGCATCCGTAACAGCGACTCCCAGCTGGCCAGCCAGGTGATCGTAGCAACTTCGGGCAAAACGGACTGCATCGTCTTTTGCTGACCGCGGGTGAAGGCGGGGTGGCACCTCTATGGCGGCGACAACCTTGATGCTCTCCAGCATCGTCGCGACCAGCGGGGACGCGATCCGATAATAGCTGAAGCGGCGATTGCGCGTGACGGTCAAAAGCCGCGCGGCAACGAGCTTGCTCAGGTGGTCGCTCGCCGTCGAGCGAGAGACATTGGCGCAGTAAGCGAGTTCAGTTGCCGTCAGCGACTGGCCGCCCATAAGGGCGTTAAGCATCGTGGCTCGCGCAGTGTCACCCACGAGAGCGGCCACTTCCACCAGATTTGCCGCCGCGACCATCCTTAACCCTATCGCCGATACCGCAATCATATCAATCGAAAGCAGTTCGGTATGGGCCGAACTGTTCGCGCGAGACAATTGCGAACCCTCGCAGCAAGAATGCGTTGTAACCCTGCCCTGGCAGGTGCGCTCACGGTGACATGGAGGATGAGATGGTCGCTTATTGGGTCGCGCGCTCGAAGGTCAACGACCCCGAGCAATACAAGAAGTACGCTGATCTGGCACCGGCGATCATCGGGAAATTCGGCGGTAAGTTCCTGGCGCGCGGCGGCAAGTTCAAGATCCTTGAGGGTCCCGAGAAATTCCACCGCTTCATCGTGATCGAGTTCCCGAGCTTCGAAAATGCGGTCGCCTGCCACGAATCGCCCGAGTACCTTGAGGCCGCGGCGCACCGCAAGAAGGACGGCGTGAGCGAGCTGGAGGTCGTCATCGTCGAAAGTATCTGAATTTGGATCTCACCTGATCAAAACACAGTTGTGATAGGTGTAAGCGAACCGCGCGTCTTGTTTTTGGGTGGGTCCCCAACTGCTCCTCTTTTTCTTTACGATGTCATCATGTGCGTTGCCTGTGGCGGCCGCGTAAATTTTGTTGATGACGAACTCGTTGCTTGGACCTTCAAGCCGCTGCAGCACGTTAATGGGTACGTCGTCTTTGGCGGCCTGTTCCGATATCTGTCCGGCTTTCATCGCTTCAAGGAAGGCGCGACCCGCGTTTTGGCCGACGAGATACAATCGTTCCTGTTCGCTTTTATATTCCGATAGTTCTGCAAAAGCTGAACACTCGAACGCAGACCACATGATGCGCCCCAGCAGCGCCTTTTCGTCGGCCGCGTTCGAAACCGTGGTGCACGCGGCCAAAGTCGCCGCCACAAGCAGCAGCTTGAGTTTCATGGCAATCCCTAATGACAACGTGGACGCGGTGGCGAACCCGCTCGCCGCGAGACGCTACGGCGTCACAGGTGTTCTCCCCTGTAACCGAGCAGAAGCGCGCCCAGGAGATACCAGCCGATCGCGATCGGGAGCAGTACGCGCCACACGTCGTACCGATCCATGGTCAGCACGCCAATTCCGAAGAGAGTGGCCAGGATGACGAACCAAGCTTGAATGACGATGGACCAGGTGTTCGGCTGCGTCGCCGACAGCATCGATCGGTTATCCTGGCCCTTTGCCAGTACACGTGTATCGGGTGCAGTCCTGGTAAATGCCTCGACACTCGGCCTTTGGCAACTGCTTGAGATTGCGACAGTCGTGATAGCGCGCGCGACAGGTGTTCAGGCATTTCTGTTTGGCTGTCGGAGCCGCCGCGAAAGATTCAAGACCGGCGTCGCGCGCATTGAGTGTGTCAACGCTCGACAACAAAAGCACCGTAAAGAGGAGGGGGACGATGGCAAATGACCGCTTGCTGAATTTCATTGCTCAATTCCCTTCAGGTCGAAAAAGGCGACGAGTGGAACGACGTCGCAAGCCAAGTTGAAGCGGCGCAATGATGTCAGCAGTTGCGGCCCGTCCCGATCATGCACTTTTGCGTGCATACATCGAGTTTGTTCGCTGACCACCCCATCCTCGCTTGCCAGCGTCTGCAGCACTTGTAGCAAGCCCGCTCCGATTTCGGACTGTTATACCCGGAATAATTTGTCTGAGCGAGTGAGACGTCAGCGCGCAGGGCGAAGAAGAACGCGGTGCAGATTGCGAAAACCAATGACAAACGCATGTCGCCACCTCATGGTTTATTGTCACAAGTCCAGCATTTGACGGCGCAATTTTAGAGCAAACTTCTGGTGCGACGGTATTGGCCGAAGGGGCATAAGCGGCGACACCCAGAAGGCCTCATGTCGCGATTGCCAACTGAATTTGAAATCGAAAATCCGCTATCGGCGCCCGGTGCTGTGCGGATCATGGGCTAGCCCGGCTTGGCCACCACTTCGTAGATGACGCTGCTGCCGCTGTAGAAGGGTCGGTAGTAGGCGCCGCCGAACTCGAAATATGCGGTGCCTTTGATGGTCTCCGCCGAAGCCCCGTTGGGCAGGCTGGTGACGGTTGCTCCGATCGGGGGCGGGATCACCTGATAACCGGTCGAGACAGGTGCATAAAACGCGCCGCCGCAATCGAGACGACTGCTTGTGCCGACATAGACGACGGAACACGACGGCGGCTCGGTGCTCACCACCGCGCCGTAGGGCGGCGGTGCGATGACGTATTGGCCGTTTTGCAATCCGTAATAGACGCCATTGGCGTACCAATATTGCGCATTGGCAACTGACAGCGCGACGGCAGCGGCCGGCAACGCGGCAACGGTAGCGCCGATTGCGAAGCCCGCACCTAGACCGAGCCCGGCATAATAACCGCCCCAGTGTCCGCCCCAGTAATTCCAGTTATTCTCGTGGTTGTATTGCAAGGTGTTTGCTTCACCGAAGCGATTCTGTTGCAGCGTATTCGCCTCGTTGAAGCGATTCTGCTGCAGCTGTTTCGCGTCGCCGTTAAACTCCGGATGGCTCGCCTGGAAGGCGCCGCTGCGATCGGCAAAGTTGCCGCTGTTGCGGATGCTGCCAAACCCGCCACCGCCAAAACCGGCATCTCCGCCACGGTCGAAGAGCCCGCCGTCACCGAAACGCGACCCGCCGAAACCGCCACCGCCAAACCTTCCACCGCCGAAACCACCAAACCTTCCGCCACCGAATCCCCCGCCACCGCCGAATCCGCCGCCGTGGAATCCACCGAAACCGCCGCCGCCGCGAAATCCTCCGCCGCCGCCAAAACGTGCCGCAACCTGTTCGCTGGTCACAGCAAGAACCATCGCCACGCCAACGCCGGCAAGCGCGATGGCGGCCATCTTTTTCAGGCGCGTAATATTCGGCATGAGCGGGCTACTCCTGCTACCTTTATTACTTGGCACCGGCGCTTGCTGAGACCGTTGCGAAAGGAATTTTTTGCAGCTCCGGCGGAAACTCCGGCGTGAACACCGACGCGGCGATGCGCGGTGCAAAATCCCAGTCACTGAAGATCGCGCTGAACTGCGGCAGTGCTGAATTGTTCTTGTATGTGATGAGGAGCTTGCAGGGCACCGGCTGCGGCCCACTGTCGATCCAGATCTGCCAGTCAATGTGTTTCTCGACGAAGGCGAGCCCGCGACAGCTGCGGCCATTGATCTGGGTGTCACCTGTTACAAAACCGTACTGGATTGTGCCGCGCACGCTTTTGTAAGGATCGCTGTAGAGAAAATCAGTGAGGGGCGGCGTGAAATTCAGTTGTTTGATCACCTTGTCCAGCATGTCGTCGAGCGCGGGCGGAGCAGCATCGATGCCATAGAAAACCGTGCTGGGATCGTAGATGGAGACGGTTTTACCATTGTACCAAAATCGCCTGTCGCCGAGGTCTCCGCTCCATTCGATGTAAAGTCCGTTCGGACGCTGCATCGCGATGTTCTCGACCGCGGAGAATTGCAGTTTCTGGCCCGTGGGCAGCACGTGATCGAAAGTAATGTCGGCACTGAAAGTGAATTGCTCGGCCGAACCGATATAGGCGGCCATCTGCTTCAAGAGTTCGATCCGCGGCGTCTGCCACGACCGGAGCAGGAATGTCCCTGGAGGTGGAGGGCGGGGGTGCGGCTGGCCTTGTCTGAGCGGCGGCGTGCCAGCCTCCTGCGAAAACCAACGTTCCGGCAACAAAGGCGGCGCCGGTAAAGAAAATTGCGGATGTCACGAACTTGGCACTCGTCTGCATCGCGCACTCCGAGTCATTGCATCGGAGTGTGATTTTCCGCGACGAGCGGTCAGGGCGATACTGCCCATTGGGGCAGTATCGATCGCCGGCGCGACGGGCAGAAGCAATGTTAGCTCAGTCGCCCTTTGTCTTCGTTCGGGAATATCGCTCGATGAGAAAATCGACGAACACGCGCACCTTTGATGCCAAATGGCGTGCGTGCGGATAGACGACATACATCGTTACCGGCGCTGCTGGTTCGTATTTCTCGAGCAGTCTAACCAGCTCTCCGCTTTTCAAATTGTTCTGCATGACAAAATCCGGGACGCGTGCAATGCCGAAGCCCGCGCGTGCGGCCGCAAGGCTGATGTAAGGATCGCCAAAATGGAGGCGGCCGTTCACGCGCACATTCAACTGCTTGGAACCCGTGCGGAAGGTCCAGGTGTAAGGATCCGACATATTCAGGTCGATAATGGCTTCATGGTTACGTAGATCATCCGGAACCTGCGGCGTGCCTCTTTTGGCCAGATACTGTGGAGCGGCAATCGTGGCGGCCTGAACGTTCGCAAGCTTGCGCGCGATCAAGGATGAGTCCTCAAGCGAACTGATGCGGACCGCGGCATCGAATCCTTCCTCAACCAGATTCACCATTCGATCCGTGAAAGATACATCGAGCGCAACATCAGGGTAGGCGCTGGCAAAATCAATGAGAGCCGGACCGAGTTGCTGGCCGAAGGAAATCGGTGCGCTGAGTTTCAGGAGGCCGCGCGGCTTTGCCGTTTCCTGCGCGGATCGTTCCAGTTGATCGTACTCCTCGACCAATACGCGTGCGCGGGCATGTAGCGCGCGGCCCTCATCAGTCAGCGAGACGTCGCGGGTGGTGCGGTTGAATAGTCGGCTGTTGAGACGGTCTTCCAGGCGCGCGATCACTTTCGACACTTGCGCCGGCGAGATGCCGAGCCGGCGGCCGGCCCGGGCGAACCCCCGCAGGTCGGCGACGGCGACGAAAACCTCCAATTCCCCAATGCGATCCACGGGCTAGGGCAATCTGTCTGTTTCCATTTTGGAAATAGAGTACCGCCAAAATCGCAGATTATCAACGTAGTGGAAAGAGGGCATTTATCTGGGCGAGGCGGCGCAATGAGCCGCTCCCAGGAGTTGATCCCATGTCAAAGGTTCTCGTTCTCAATAGCAGTGCACTCGGCGGCGCGTCCGTTTCGAACCAGACTCGCGCAAGACGTATTGACGGAGCTGCGTGCCCGTGACCCGGGCCTGACAGTGACTGTTCGTGATCTCGGCGCCAGTCCTGTTCCCCATCTTAATTCCGAGTCGGCTACCGCGTTGCGCGGCGCAACGCCGGCGAACGAGGCCCAGGCGGCTGCGCAGGAGCTCTCGGATTCGCTGATCGCGGAATTGAAAGCGGCCGACACCGTCGTGATCGGTGCGCCGATGTACAATTTCGGCATTCCGTCGACGCTCAAGGCCTGGTTCGACTACGTGCTGCGCGCCGGCATCACGTTCCGCTACACCGAAGCGGGCCCGGTCGGCT
Source organism: uncultured Alphaproteobacteria bacterium (assembly GCA_963707615.1). Lineage (GTDB taxonomy): Bacteria > Pseudomonadota > Alphaproteobacteria > Rhizobiales > Xanthobacteraceae > Pseudolabrys. Next base: position 431,805 of record CAVPQT010000003.1, on the reverse strand, counting down.
TGCTCGAAGGCAAACGCGCGATCGTTATCGAAAGTCGCGGCGGCTATTACAGCGAGGGCGCAACCAAAGCGCTCGATTCGCAGGAGCCGCACCTCAGAACGCTTTTGGGCTTCATCGGAATCAAGGACGCGGCTTTCGTGCGCGTCGAGAAACTCGCCTTCGGTCCCGAAGCTCGCCAGCACGCTCTCGACGAAGCTCGCGTGCAAGTCGGACAGCTTCTCACTGAAAATCAATATATGCGAGCGGCTTGACTGAGAGGGAAGGGACGCAAATCCGCGTCTGGAGAGAAATCATGTCCTACACAGCATCCGAGCTCCTTCTTCGCAATCTCCGTGATGTCTTCGGCGAAAAAGACCCGTCGCGTCGTCGCGCGGCCATCAACGAGCTCTACAATGAAGAGTCCGTGTTCTACGACCCCAACAAGGGGGTCCACCGTGGTCGCGACGCGATCGACCGCATCGCCGGCATAATCAAGGCCACTCACCCAGACTATCAGTATCAGCCGATCGCCGCGCCTGAGGAATTGGGCGACGCTGCGCGGTGCCAGTGGGTGTCTGGCACCCCGGGCGAGGCGCCAGCGTACGCCGGGACCGATTTCGTTATTGCACGGAACGGCCGGATCGCCGCCGTCTATCTCTTCTTCGACAAGCTTCCGTGATCGAGCACCGCGGTGACGTCACAATCACGTCGCCGCTTTGAACCACTGAGAGAGAAGAGAGTTAGGAGAAATGCCATGAATGCCATCCGTTATTTTCCTTTCGTCGGCCGGCTGATGATCGGGCTGCCTTTCGCCATGAGTGGCGTGAGCAAGCTCGGCGCCTACAGCGCAACAACCGGGATGATCAGCGCCGCTGGATTGCCGTTTCCCACCCTGGCATTCGCCGTGGCAGTCGCCGCCGAGCTCGGCGGTGGCCTGCTTCTCATCGCCGGCTATCGCGCCCGCTATGTGGCAGCAGCGCTTGCGCTGTTCTCGCTCGCGACGGCGATTTCATTCCACGCAAACTTTGCTGACCAGAACCAGATGATCCACTTCCTCAAAAACGTGATGATGGCGGGTGGGCTTCTGCAGATCGTGGCATTCGGCGCCGGTGCCCTCAGCATCGACAACCGAAACGCAAACGATGGCAAGGTCAGCGCAAACTTGTCACTGGCGGGCTGATCGACCAAAGGAGATTTCAAGTGAAGAAGCGTTTAGACTCCCTGAAAGTTCTTGCAGCTGCAATGGTGTTGGGCGTCCTTGCCAACACGAGTGCGATACCGGCCTATGCAAAAGATCGCGATATGGCCGAGCCGGCGCGGGTGACCGCGATTCACGATTGCAACGTTGAGGCCAATAAATTCAATCCTATCACTCAACTCCCAAACCAGTTTGCGGTGTACGCAACGTGCATGACCAAACATGGACAGATTTTTGGTTAGCACCGTCGGTAGCTGACGTGAAAAGGCCCGCAACGCTGAATAGCGTTGCGGGCCTTGTCCCCGTGACGTGCGTCTACTTCGCTACGCAATAAGGCTGCGAGGCGCCCGGATGACACAAGCCTGGGCGGCAGGCAGTGTTGCATTGATCCTGCTTGTGGCCCCGGCTGGCGCATCCACTCAGACAGGTCTGGCGGTCGGTCGTCAGCGTGATGGCGGCAGCGGCGTCGGAGTTGCCTTTGGCGGCAGCTGCCTGCGCTTCCGATATACTCATCGGTCCTTTTGCCGCAAGAGCAAAACCCGGCGTCAAAGCTATCAGCAGAATACACAGCACGAAGCGTCGCATGGGATCTCCCTTCATCGCAGTTCGCTGCGAAACGATGCCCGCATTATGGTCGAAAGCGGGATATTGATCATCAGTCTATCTTATTTCTTGAGCGCAACGGCGTACCACCGTGCCTATTTAGCCCTTCAAAGTCGCTCAATCCGCCGTCGGTCCGAGAGGTGGCGGCCGATTCATCGACGATCGGTGCAGGAAGGTCAATGACAGGTAGGCCCCGATCCACGAACCGGTGGCAGCAAACAGCACGTAAAACCAGTTGTTTGTGTAACTGATTACGGCAAAAGATGAGAGCAGGTACCAGATGCTGCTCCATGTCGCCGCCGGCAAGCGCCGGCGGGCAACGACGGCCGAGGTGAAGGCCACGTACACGGCGTCCGTCATCGCGGTGCAAACCAGGACGCCGGCCGCAATCAATGGGTCGAGATGAAAGGTCCACATGCTGTGCGATCCAATGTGAGATGCACAGAGTTTTGGGCATTGGCGGACATTGTTCAACCGGAGAAACCCGGGGCCGGCTTCAGTCGCGGCAAGTCCGTGAGCGCACTTTTTACTCGATCACTTCGTCGGCGCGCGCGAGCAGTGAGGGCGGAATTGTGAGACCGACAGCCTTGGCGGCCTTGAGATTGACCACCAATTCGTACTTCGTCGGCGCCTGCACTGGCAGGTCAGCCGGCTTCTCGCCCTTGAGGATACGATCGACGTAAGCCGCCGCGCGCCGAAACGGGTCGACCCGATCCGGCCCATAGGACATCAGGCCGCCGACGGTGACGAAGAAGCGGTACGGGTAAATCGCCGGCAACCGGTGCCGGGCTGCCAGCTTGGTGATCAGTTCGCGGTGCCCGACTGCGGTCGCACCCGTCGCTACAACAAGGCCACCGTTTGGCGAACGCGCGAAGTCAGCGATGCCGCGCTCAATTTCGCCCGCATCGCGCGAACCGAGCGGACTCACCTCAACACCGAGCGGGGGCGCCACGGCCTGGATGGCGGCGAACTCGCCGGTCCCCGCGATCGTCACATCACGCAGGACCGCGGCGCGCGCGACGCCGGGCGCGACTTCCTTGAGCAGCTCGAGCCATTTGCCGCTCATGCCGTATTCGAACTGCGTAAACCCGGTAATATTTCCTCCCGGGCGTGCAAGGCTGTTGACGAAACCGGCGCCGACCGGATCAACCACGCCTGCGAATACAATCGGCACTGTGTGAGTTGCCTGTTGCAATGGGCCCACGGTGGAGGTGTTGCCGGCCAGAATGACATCAGGTGAGAGCGCTACCAATTCCGCAGCGTATTTGCGCGTGCGTTCGGCATCTCCCGCGCTCCAGCGATACTCGATACGAATATTGCGCCCGTCGATCCAACCCAGTTCCTGCAGGCCCTTCGCGAACGCCGCGAGACGGGGTTTTCCGTCAGGATTGTCCTCGGCATAGGCCATGAGGACGCCGATGCGCCGCACACGGTCAGACTGCTGTGCGCGCGCGGCTAGTGACCATGCTGCCGCCGCGCCGCCAAAAAATGAAATGAAGTCCCGCCGTCTCATTGCCTTCCCCCGAAGCCCAAGGACGGAGCAATCGTAGCGCTTCAGGCGAGGCGCGTTAAGAGATAGTCGGATGTCGCTTTGCCGCTGAAAGCGAACTTCGCGGTCTAAAGTCGAACTGTCCGTCACCCGCCAATGGCAGACATCGGTTGATGATGCGGGCTCGGGGTTACTTCCGAAAACGCCGGTAGTGCGCGCTCGATCATTGCGTCCGACGCGGTCAGGCTGATGCGAAAATAATCCGCCGCATTCATCGTGCTGCCGGGCAGCACAAAGACGTTGCGGTCGGCAAGTCTGTTCCAGTAGGTCGCGGGATCACCGTCTGGCCATTTCGTCCAAAGATAGAAAGTCCCATCCGGCGATAACACGTCATAGCCCGCGTTGGTGAGCGTGGCGGAAAGCACATCTCGTCGCCGCGTGAGCGCCGTCAGATCGATCGACAGATTTTCCAGGTCCGGTACGGCGTATTGCATGATCGCGTTGGGAAAGCACCATCCGAGTGCCATCTGTGTCGAGAACATCACGTTCGACAGCGCTTGACGCTCCTTGAGCGGCATATGTGGGGAAATCGCCAAATACCCAATACGCTGGCCGGGTGCGAGCAGAATTTTGCCGTAGCTGTAGGAAATCAACGTCCACGGATAAAACGACGCCGGGCTTGCAAAACTCCGGCCATCGAAGCGCAACCGACGATATGGTTCGTCCGAAAGCAAAAAGATGCGATGACCATATCTTTCGGACGCGCGGTCTAGAACTTCGGCCAATGCCTTAAGTGTGGTGCCGTCGTAAATTCGACCTGTCGGATTGTGGGGCGTGTTGACAATGACCAGTCTGGTCCTGGGACCGATCGCCGCTTCGATCGCTGACAGATCAAGATCGAAGTTGGGGAGTTTCAGTTTGACTTTGCGAGGAACCGCATCGGCGGCGAGCAGCATTGGTTCGTAACAAAACCATGCCGGCTCGGAAATTACAGCTTCGTCGCCAGGATTGAGCAGGATGTGGAACGCCACAGAAATCGCTGCAAATGCCCCGTTGGTAAGAGCAATGTCGGAAGGCTCGAAGGGCAGGGCGAGTTCGCTACGAAGCCGGTTGGCGAGGAAGGCCTGCGGCTCTTCTTCGCTGGTCTTGTAAGCAAACCAGTCCTTGTGTCTTGGCAGCGCTCTCTCACGCAGCGCCGTCACCAATCCGCTGAGCGGCATTTCGTGAGGATTGCCAAATGTAAGGTCGCAGATATTTGGATCGCCGCGGCGTTTGCCGTACCGCGAGGTCAGGTAGAAATCCCTTATGGCTGCGAATGCCGCGTCTGCCGCGCAAATTCGCTTAGATACAACCGACATGTTTGGTCCGACTTGTTTGAACTCGCCAATTCTCGTGCAGGAAAACTACACGGGGAGGCGATTGGAAACCTTGAGGCGGCCCTGATACCGCGTCCATTTTCGCGTGATTTTCAGGCAATCAAAATCATCCCGGGTAGCGGACCTGGAGCAAATCACTCTTTCAATTCACGGTCCCCGAATGATTTGATCCGCTTGCTTTCAATCAAGCGACCATTCTCGTCGTAGCGTAATTCAATAAGCCAATCGTAGACGTGACCTGGCCATCTGCCCTTGGGAAAAAGAGTTTTCGGATCTGCGCCGAGTGCGCGAAGCAGTCCAACCATATTTCCATGATGCCAAACAATCAGAATGTTCTCACCGCGGGGCTTACTTTTGATCTCGTCGACCAGTTCGTTGAAATGGTTGTTTTTGAACCGGTCATTGACTTTGAGACCAAGCGCCTCGGCAGTCGGCTCTGCGGTGAGCAGAGGACGATGGCTATTCCGACCGTCCTTGCTGGCGAAGATGGCGTCCAGCTTCAACGCTCGCCCGTCGATTGTGAAATTTTTGAAATAATCAGCATACGCTTTGGCGCGTTTGATTCCGAGAGGCGACAAGCCACGACCATCATCCGTTTTCTCGGCGTGGCGGATGATCAGAATGACGGCGTTCTTCAAGCCGCTCGCATTTTCACCTTGCGCCGATTGCGCAAAAATCGCCGCGGGAATTCCCAAAGCGATCAACGCGCAAAATACCAGTTTAAGTCTCATTTGCCGGTGCCAGTTGGCCAAAGCGGACATCAGGTCGATTGGACGCTACACCACGCCAAGGCTGGCGTGAACGCGAACCAAGGCGGCATCAATTGCCCAAAGGGGAAACCGTATGTGATGTGATGTCCGCTTCGAGTCATTCAATGATTTCATCGGCGCGATTTTGTATCGACTGCGGCACGGTAATACCGAGTGCCTTCGCGGTCTTGAGGTTTATGAGCAGTTCGATTTTGCTCGCCTGCTGGACCGGCAAGTCAGCGGGTTTTTCCCCCTTGAGAACGCGGCCAACATATCCGCCAGCGAGGCGGTAGGAATCCATGATGCTGCCGCCATAGCTGGCCAAGCCTCCTGCTGCCACGAACTGATGATACTCATAGACCGCAGCCACCGAATTGCGGAGCGCCAGTGCTGCCAATTGTTCGAGACGGTTGTTGAAGAACGCATCCGTGCCTATCACAAGCGCACCGGCACCCGATTGGCGGAAGCTCGCGAAGGCCTCTTCAAGTTCTGCGTCGCTGCTGACGTGCAGTACATTGAGTCGGATTTCGAGTTTTAGCGCCGCGGCTTGTGAATCTCGTTCGACAAACGCGGCCAACGGATTTTTTGGATTGATGAGCATGCCAAAAACAGTCGCCTGCGGGACCAACTCGTGAGCGAGCTCCACCCGTTTCGGCGCGACTTCTCCGGTCATTTGCGTCACACCCGTGACGTTACCACCGGGCCGACTCAAGCTCGCGACCAGTCCAAGTTGGACTGGATCGCCACCAGTCGTGAAAACAATAGGAATCGAAGTGGTTAAGGACTTTGCCACGAGGTTAGCGGGGGTGCTGGTCGCAGCAATGACCGAAACTCGTTTGCGAACAAGATCAGCAACCAATGTTGGCAGGTGATCGTATTGGCCATCCGCCCAGCGATATTCGATCGCGACGTTCTGGCCTTCGACATAACCGGTTTCTTTCAAACCCTGAAGGAACGCACCGACCATGGGCGCGAAACGATCGGATGATCCGCTGTTGAGAAATCCGACCACCGGCATCGCAGCTTGTTGGGCACTTGCGGCAAGCGGCAAAAAAGCCCCTGAGCCGGCCGCCAGTTGTATAAAATCGCGTCGCCTCATATTGACTCCGAAACAGCCTATCGTAGCTGGAAAAACAAGTAGGTTGGAAGGGACCGCTCATGTCCGCTTTGGGTCATAAGCTGACATGGGCAGCGCGAAATGCATTGCCCGCTTTGGGCCAATAGACATTGGCGTTCATTCGATCAACTCGTCGGCGCGAATGAGCAAGGGCAACGGCAACTCAATTCCGAGCGCCTTGGCGGTCTTCGTATTGACAAGCAGTTCAACCTTGCTGGGCTGTTCAACGGGTAGGTCAGCGGGCTTGATGCCTTTGAATAACCGCTCGACGTAAAGAGGCGCTCGACGATACATGTGAAGATAGTCGGGGCCATAGGCGATCAAAGAACCTTCCCTCGCGGCTACCGGAAACGCGAAAATTGTGCCAAGCCCATTTTTTGCAGCCGATGCAATGATCGCTCCCCGTTGTCCATATGTGAAAGGACTGGGCTGAACGACAACGGTTCTCGCGCCTGTTTCTTTTATTGCAACAAAGGCGCCATCCAATTGAGCGATATCGGAGATACCCCTTGGTCGAAGCGTCATTCCAGCCGCTCGTACGGCTTGCTCTGTGGCGTTGTAACGGTTTTCCCCGTCGGGCCAGGCGGTATACCAAAAATACTCAACGACACGGCGCTCGATGCTCATGTCTTTGGCCAGTTCCACCAGTTTGCCACTCAGATCGGCAAGGTTGTCGCTGAACCCAGTCGCGTTACGTCCGGGATGCGCGAAGCTTTCAACCAATCCCATTGCGATCGGATCACCGACACTGAGAAAAATGATCGGAATAGTCGAGGTCTGACGCTTTGCCTCGACCGAGGCGCTTGATCCACAAGGAACGAGCATGCCCGCGCCCCGTTTCAATGCCTCGCTCACCGCCTCACCAGGGCGACCGTGGCTCCAGATCACATCGAGAATGGCGTCGCGACCCTCGACCAAACCTGCGGTGCGCAAGCCTTGGCGAAAGGCCTCAACAAGCGACTGATCATATTTATTTTCGGGTGACCCGAGAGGAACGAAGCCAATCCGCACCGGGTTATTGGCCTGTTGCGCTCTCATCATGACCGGCCACGCGGCGGCAGCTCCCACAAGTGCGATGAATTGGCGTCGTCTCATTGCCGGCCCCCCAGCCGCATTATTCGATCAGCGCGTCGGCGCGCTGCAAGAAGGCTTCTGGAAATCGTGAGGCCTATGGCCTTCGCGGTTTTGAGATTGATCGCCAGATCGAATTTCGTGGGCTGCTCGATCGGGATGTCTTTCGGCTGCTTGCCCTGCAAAATTCTTTGTACGAACCGTGCGCCATGCCGAAAAGAAGTTGGTCCGTCCGCTCCAAATGACATCAGGCCGCCTATTTCCGCAAACACGCGCGCGGTTGAGGCCGTCGGTACACGATATTTGAGCGCCATATCCGTGACCGATTTGATCGCCAGGCTGCCTTGGACGACAACAGCATCCGCGCGCTCTCTCACCATCGTGGCAAATGCGTTTTCGAGTTCGTCCGGTCCGTTCACCATCACGACTGGCTGGATTTCGATGCCTGTAGGGCGGCCGGCGAGGAGAACCTCGTCAAGCATCGCTTTCGCGAACACCGGATTTGTGGCGTGACCCAATACGCCCACGCGTCGCGCGGACGGCAGCATGTCGCGGAAGAGTTCGACACTTTTTCCGTTCAATGCAGAGGCCATCAGCGACACGCCGGTAATATTGCCGCCGGGACGCGCCAGGCTCGGAACGATTCCGGTTTCGACCGGGTCGCCGACGATGACGATTGGCAGTGGTTAGATTGATGACGAAATCGAACTTGGTGGGTTGTTCGACCGGCAGGTCATTGGGTTTGACCCCGCGCAGAATTTTATCGACGAAATCTGCAGCGCGGCGGAACAAGTCTGGATAGCTTGGTCCATAGGACATCAGGCCACCAAACTCTATGTACTCCTTGCCGTTATATATTGTCGGCAACCTCGCACCGAGCGCACGAGTGTTGATGCGAGTGATGTTGCTGAAAATCAGCGGATCGGTCGAGACGTAAAGCGCGTCGGCACGCCCACCAAGTGCATCGAAAGCAGGTCCGATGTCCTCGGCCCGGCGAATGTCGAGGGGGACAATCTCGATACCCAATGCGACGGCTGCCGTCTTAACTTCGGAAATTTCCAGCACGCTTGAGGAATTGCCGACGTTGCCCAACAGCGCCAGGCGGCGAAGGCCGATCACGACTTCGCGAAGGAGCCCCAGTTTCTTGCCGGCGATGTCGCTTTGTTGAAGCGACAGCCCGGTGATATTGCCGCCTGGTCGCGCCAAACTCGACACCAGACCGCCACCAACAGGATCGGCTGCGGCCGCAAATACAATTGGAATGACCGCAGTGGCCTGCTTCGCTGCCTTGGTTGGCGGCGTTCCGTACGTAACGATGACATTTACATTGAGACGTACGAACTCCTCGACGATCTCGGCATAGCGTTCCGCGCGGCCCTCCGCCCATCGGTACTCGATCGCAACAGTTCGACCTTCAATCCAGCCGTGGTCACGGAGCCGTTGGACAAACGCGGCGCCCCAGCGGGCCATGACTGCGGGCGTGCTGGAACCAAAAAAACCGATGGTCGGCAGCTTGCCGGTCTGCTGAGCGTGCGCGGTAATCGGCCAGAAAGCCGGCGCGCCGGAAAGGAGGGCAACAAACTCTCGACGCCGCATGAACGTTCCAACAGTTTTATATTGGCATCGTAGAGGTTCACGCTGCCGCTATGGAAGGGGCGTCACGGCAATATCCGCTTTGGTCGCAAGCAGGCATGTGCGTTGCAACTGCGGATTAAGAGCGCATTTCAATCAGCTCGGGCTCCTATATCAATTTTGGAACGCGGCTGGAAAAACACGCGGACGAGATTGCGTTCGCCGACCGCTTCCCGCTAAACAAGGCCAATACATTGTTTTCGCCTCCAGCACTAGAAGGCCGTTCAATTGAGGCAGATCAAGAATGTCCGGTTGGGACGCACACACGGAGCCGTCATCGCGCGCCCAGCACAACATTGTCGAGCCTAAGCGGCCCGGGTCCGGCCAGTACAACCACGACCAGCATGACCAGATAGAGGACTTCGGGGAGATACAGCGCGTCATCCAGATAGTCAGCCCTGTCGATCGGCATGGAAGAAATGATGCGACGCTTTCCGCTGGTGTGCACCGCCACCAGACAGATCACCAGCAATCCTAACGCAGCCAGAGGAGCGAGTATTCCGGTGAGCAATGCCAGGCCGCCGAAGAACTCAATGCTGGGCACGAACCACTGGTTGAAGCCAATTCTCGGTACGCGATCGCTCACCAGCTCCCGCACAAACACCGAATGACGCTCGCGGTTAAACAATTTGTGGAAGCCAGAGATGGTGAAGAACGCACCTAGCGCGATGCGGTTGATGAAGAGCGCAATTGCAGTGAGACCGGCGCCGTCGGTTAGATAACGTATCATGGCACAATCTCCGACGGCACGACTTCGGCCGGTCCCGGCGTCGGTTGATCCACCGGAAGCGAGTGAGAGCGTGAAGTTTCGGATCGGGTGTCCGCAGCAACGTCACTAGTCAATGCGGATCGGTCCGCCGACCGCTCAGCCGTACGTGAAGTCCGGCTTGCTTTGCCCGACCTCGATAATATAGCCGTCGGGATCGCGGATGTAGCAGCGCGTCTCGCCGTACTTATCCTTTGGCTCTGTGATGAACTCGGCTCCTCGACTTCGCCAGAGCTCATAGCAGGCTCGAATATCCGCAACGCGGATATTCATGAAGCTGTTGACTGGTCGGGGTCGGCGGGAACGCTGAGCGTTACCGATGGCTTGTCGGGTGTCGGACCGCCGCCGACGTTGACGATAAGCCATGTGTTCGCGATCTGGATGTATCCGGGCGCACCTTTGCTGTCGCCTCTGCTGAGAATGCGGCCTCCAAAGACCGTTTCGTAAAATCGGACCGATCGTTCGATGTCGGCGACGGTGATGAAGTGTGCGATGGAAATCCCATCTCGCGGCGGCATCTGATAGCTTTTTTGCTCGACCTGTACTTCGTCCATAGGTACCTCCATAAACGCTTTCGACTTCACGCGACTTGATGCTGCGTCGTCGGCCTGACGGCTTTATGGCGCGCCGACAGTGCGCAACGAATATTTTCCAGATTTACGGTCCGCTGGTTCAGCGCGACAAGCGACGTGAGGACATTGAGGCCGATGCAATTGTCCTGCTGGAGCGGGTGGGGCTGAAGGATTTCAAGGACAAATATCCGAACCAGCTATCCGGTGGCATGCAACGGCGTGCCGAGTTGGCGCGCGCGATCATCAACAATCCGAAACTGATGATTTTGGACGAACCATTCCGCGGTCTCGATGCAATGACGCGCGAACTCATGCAGGAGTATTTTCTCAAGCTCTACGAGGGCCGCAAACAATCGGTCTTCTTCATCACGTCTGAAATCGAAGAAGCAATTTTTCTGGCCGATCAACTGTTGATCATGAGCAATCGGCCCGGTCGGATCATCAAGACCATCGATGTCGATCTGCCGCGTCCCCGCACGGCCAGCCTGCTCACCTCGACCGAGTATTTGCACTACAAGGACGAGTCGCTCGAGGTGCTGCATGGCGAAGCGGTCAAGGCCTTCGCGGAAGGCAGCAAGGCAGCCGCCGACTTCCTCGAGGCTTATGCCGATCAGAAACGATGACGACTGAGCCCGGTGCGGGAGCCGCGATCAGAGCTCCTCGAAATGTGTCACATCACCGGCCGCAACTTGAGCCCGGAAACGCCAAGCGCGACGTTGACCGCGATTGAGCCTTCGAGTGAAAGCGGTTGTAGTGCGAAGGTTCGTCCCGAGCCGCCGATCAATACGTTGGCGCCTGCGCCGATCCCGATGCCAAGATCTCCGGACGCCCCGACATATTCGCCGGCGAGCGCCCCAGCCGGAATGCCTCCCGTCGGGGCAAGGACTGCCCAGCCGAGGACTCCACCCGCGCTGATACCGATGTCGATACCCACCGTATTGAGCGCGCCCTCATAGGCTTGCGGCGGAGAACCATCGCTGGGGGCGTAACGGCATTCCATCGATTGATGGCCAGCGATGATGAAGCCGATGCTCGGATTGAGCCTGCACGTCAGCATGCCGGCCTGTGTCCATGTTTTGGGAGTTTGCGCGGATACCGGTGCGATAAAGAGCAGCGCAAGCAACGACGCAACAGCGATACGGGTGCCGTACATTTCAATCGGTCTCCTTGGCAAAGGTTTCAGTCGTCCCAAACCCGTCGGGACGTTGGATGAAAGGAGCCGAAATGTCGAGGGCAGCGAAAGATTTCGAGCGCTACAACGCCTGATAGAAATCGGCGGCCGAGTAGGGCGCCTTGTCACCTGGTCGGCGTCTCGATCGGTGTTTCCGCGGGACTACTTCCCAACAATACCTTTGCTGCGATAACGCCCTGCTGTCGTATAACGGCTTGTATACTCGGTCCGTAGGTCATCAATCCACCATCGCGCGCGAATTCGGCGAACAGGGTAATCGCAGGTAAGCCGAATTTCATTGCAAGTTCGGCAAGTAGTTTTGTCTGTCCACCGATCAATGGAGATGACAGCGCCACCAAACCGCCAACCCTCTGATCTTTTGCTGACCGCAACGCGCGTTCGAGATCATCCGTCACCCGCACTTCCAAGACGACGAGCGTCAGATTGAGATCTACGCCAGCTGCCTCGACGGCGCTTCGCTGGTCACTGCCCGTCGCCGGATCCCACAGCATTGCAATGGCAGAGGTTTGCGGCACGACTTCCTTTAGCGCCTGAAGCCATTTTTTGCTGAAATCGGGAAAGTCGAGAAACACGCCGGTCACATTACTGCCCGGACGCCTGTTTGCGGCGTGATGCTGAACGAGAAAGGCCCGGCGTTTGCCGGGCCTGTCCTCGTCAAGATCAGCGCTGCTGACCTCCCTGCTGACCGGGCTTGTTCTGCCCGCCCTGCTGCTGGCCGCCCTGACCGGGTTTGTTCTGGCCGCCTTGCTGACCACCCTGATCCTGTTGGCCGCCCTGCTGTTGCTGGTTGTTCTGATCACTCATGGACTTTTCCTTTCTGTTGAACGCCTAGGAACGATTAACCGCCGGCTAAACCCTTTCGTTCCCAGTGTCATTTGACACTCGTTTGTCGCCTCGGACTGAACTCCCGCCCGGCCAATTCGTTGGATCGATACGAGGGGTAACAGCGAAGGAGAATGCGATGTATCTCAAACTGGCCACCGTGGCGGCGCTCAGCATGCTTGCGTCGACCGCTGCTTTTGCACAAACGCAAACCGGCTCCGAGAAGGGCCAATGGCAAGCGTCGAAACTGATTCACATGGATGTCTACAACGGGCAGAATGAAAAGATCGGCGACATCAAGGAGCTGATGCTCGACAAAACCGGCAAGGTGAACACTGTGGCGATTGGCGTCGGCGGTTTTCTCGGTATGGGTGAGCGAGACGTCGCGGTGAAGTTCGAACAGCTCAAGTGGAATAACGAGCCGGTAAAATCCAGCAGCTCTGCTTCGAGCACGACGACCGGTTCGGCGCAGTCGCAGGCCAATCGGGATCGCAATTATCCTGATCACGCCGTGCTGAATGCCACCAAGGATCAGCTGAAAGCGATGCCGCAGTTCGATTACAACAAATAGTCACGAAAAAAGAAGAGAGCCGATGCGCGACCGCGCGTCGGCTTTTTCCTAGAAGCGCGCGGTAACGCCGAAGATGGGCCCGTGCATCGTCAGGTCGTATTCGTAGTGGTTGAGCCCGCTGCCCTGCGAGTAGTCGGCCGAGAGGGCCTTGTAGCCGATCATCCCGCTCCAGGTGACGCTTTTCGATCGGCAGAATTCGTAGTCCAGCGCTCCCAGGACCTGCCAGGTAAACTTGCTGCCGACGTCGAAGCCTCCGACGTCGCCACTGACGACCAGATTCCACGCCGGCGCGAACTGGTGACGCAGCCGCATGCCAACCAGGGGATCGAACCAGCTGACGCTTTTTTCGGCCGTGAGCACGCCGGCCCGCGCGAACGTAAGGTCGAAGATGTTCAACGTGCCGGTCGCCGAAATGTCCACGTTGGCGCGTTGCCACCAGGCGCGGCCACCCGCGTAAATATCGAGTGCGGTCGTCGAGGCCGCCGAGGTCAGGCCGGTCCAGCTCGCGATTTCATAGGCGGCCGCCACCTGCGCAATGGTCATCTCGAGACCAAATCCCGCCGACACGCCGAGCGCGCCACCAATCGCGTCCGTCCCTCGCGAACGCGTGGCGCCCGCGCTCAGGTCGACCTTCATGTAAAGGATGTCGGTGAGCAGGGCGAAGCGGCCAAAGCGCGCCTCGCCCAGGGCCGCCAATTGAAAGAGGCCCTTCGGAAACTGCGTGTGGTCCAGAATATTGAAAAAGCCGACGTCGACGTCGCTCGTCCGCCCCTTAACGGTCGTCGAGCCGTCGAGCGATATCGCCCAGAAATACGGCGTGAGACTGTATGTCCAGCCCTGAATTGGTGCCGGAGGTGTGATCGGTGCTTTCGTCGGCATCGCAACGTCGGCGGCGACGGCGCTGCTGCAAAGACCCAGCGTGACCGCAAAGGCAACAAGTACGTTTTTCATAGGGCCCGAACGTAATACCGCAAATCTTCAATGGTCCATTGAAGACCATTCGCCTGAATTTGGCTGTCACTTATAGATCACACAAAGTGTGAAACACGGCTCGCATCTTTTTCGCGGTGTTGCGTGACGTGTGCAACCGATGCGCGCTGTCGAGGCGTTATTGAATTTTTTCGCGCACGCAGAAGAAAGGGCGCGCTCAGATCGAGCGCGCCCAAATCTCGGCAAACCACTCATTCGTTGTATCGGCGCGCGCGGACTTTCTCAGAATCCGCGCGGCGGCCGTCGGTAGTAGCCTTGCGAGTCAGTGTAGTAGGGGTTGCCGTTGAGTAGTAGCCACCGCCGCCCCATTGGGGCTGGGGTTGGCATAATAGCCACCGCCCCACTGGGTCTGGCCACCATAGTAACTGTTGGAGTCTTCTCCACCGTAACGGGCTTCCGAATTCCTGGCGACCTTGTACTCGCCGCCCGGGGTCACGCCGGCCAGCACAACCTCGGTGTTCTTCAGGCCAACCTTCTTCACCAGCGCGAAAAACGTCGCGGCATTCTCGGGTGAAATACGCACACAGCCATGCGAGGCGGGCCGGCCAAGATTTCTCACCTCAAGGCTGCCGTGGATCGCATAGCCATCTTTCCGGAAGAAAACGGAATGCGGCATCGGAGCGTTGTCCCACTCCTTGCTGTACCAGATCTCGTTCATGGAGGTGGCCGTATATTTCCCTGACGGAGTTGAATACCCCGCCTTTCCAGTCGAGACCGGCCACTCATATTTGGTGTACGCCGTCGAGGACGACCGTCATCCTTTGCCTGGATTTGTCGATGGTCACGAGGATGGTGCTGCCATTGCCCTGGCTCTCCGAACTGGCACTTGCGCCGGAGCCGGTGGAGGCGACCTGCGCGCTCGCAGGGGCGGCGAACATCAGTGCCAAAGCGGGGACGATCACCACGCCGCAGAAACGCAGGGCAGATGGTAAACGCTTACACATCGCATCCTCCCTTTAAGGACTTTCAGCCGATCCAGGATTTTATGAGGAATCCAGTCTTCAGGCGATTGGACCGAGGGTCAATAGACCAACCCTCAGTGAACGCTCCAGTTCCAGAATTCCTGTACTTTGCCCGATGCATAGGAGAATAGCCCGCGCTGGGGCGCTTCGCCCCGGGCAATACGGGTCCCATAGCCGTCGGTCGGGACTTCAAAATGACCGGTGTCGGGCGTGCCCCATTCAGCTCCGGAGTCCAGGCCACATTCGTGCGCCATCGCAATCGTACGTTTTGGCTGCTCAACGGTGACTTCGTTGTATCGGACCTGGTTTATGTCGAGAGCTTTGCCGTATGCGTGCAAGCTCATATAATTCGTGCCGAAAATCTTGCGGTAGCTGTAACCGCCGATGTCCTTGATCGGATAACCCGACGCCACCAGTTTTTTCAGCAGGCAGACGAATTTGCCGGCGTGTTCCGAGGCCACCGAGGTCTTGAGGACATTGTCGGGCGTATGAACGACAAGCAGCGACATATTTTTTATGTTTGACGTCTCGAGATCGATCGTCGTGGTCTCGATTTTGATGTCTGATCTTTTCGGTTGCGACGGCGGGAGCGGGACGTAGCCATGGTCGATACTGGCGACCTGGACTTTCGGCTCCTCGACGGTCGCGACCTGAATTTGCTCTTCGACGACGGCGACTTGGTCGAAGTCGCTGCAGGGCAGCGAGGCAACGCTTACGTTGGATAGCAATAGTCCAACCGTAATCGCGCAGAACATCAACCCCCTCCGGCCTTCCGCTTTCCAGATGCCCTGCCGATGGCAAATCTTTGGTCACGTTATGCAGTTGCCACTGCACGACGTTTGAGACAGGGCACGCCCTTCATCTATCAAATTAGCGGCCGGTCTGCCAAATCGCGCCTACCGTTTGCCGGTAAAAGAACACCACACTATTTCTCGCGGCTGCGTTGATCGACCTGATCCGTCTGGATTGAGTTCATCGGCGTCGCCTCCGCCTTCTGCTTTTGGCTCGCTTCAAGTTTTTTGCAGAGGTCGGGTTTGCGCGCGCAAAGTTCGCGAACGCCTTCATCGATATTGTTGTGGAGCCGCTCGAAGAACCCCGCGTGTGCCGACGCGGCAATGGACACGCAAGAAAGGATCAGAAGAAATTTTCTCATCGAGGCGCGAATTATTTGTCAGCTGTTCGCGCTGATATACGAGGAGAATTAAAACGAAGATAATTGGCGAGACGACTTGCTTACGCGATTACCAGTCGGCGCTAATTTTTTCGCGCAGCGTGCGGCAGGACGAAGGGCACGTCATTGTCGGGTTCATTCGCGACCCGCAGCATCGTGTGCCGCCGTGACTGCGATCATCTCCGAAACGAACAATGTTTCGAAAGCGATGGCCGACAAGGTTCTCAAACTCTATTTTGAGCCGGAGCGGGGAGTTTTGCCCCGCGAGGGCGAAATCGACCTGAGTGCCCTTGCACAGGTCATCGCGATGATGGCCGAGGCGGGTGCACTCAAGCCGCCGCTGCCTGCGGCACCGTTTCGTTGATCTGCAATATCTGCACGCGGCCGGGGTCAAATAGGCGCACGCGCTCGGAACAGGTTAGACGTTACGCATACCGATGCGTTGGTGTCGCAGTCAGAAACCGGCAAAATCAACTGCGTCCATCTTCCCCGTTATGGCCGGTTGCCACCGGGCGCGTGCTATCTGTAACGCATCGAATGTCGAATCGTTCGATGCGGGCTGGTTACACGATCGCTAGTCGATCAATTCGTCCGCTCGCGCCAACAGCGTCTGCGGGAGCTTCACGCCGAGCGTGTTTGCGGTCTTGAGGTTGATCACTAGGTCGAATTTGGTGGGCAGGATCACCGGCAGGTCCGATGGCTGGGCGCCGCGGAGAATTCTGCCGACATAAACTCCGGCTTCACGGTAGACGCCGGTGATACTCGGCCCATAGCTGACCAATCCGCCGCCGACGACAAATTCGCGGAAACTGCAGATGAGGGGGATGGCATGCTGGGCGGCGAGCGATATGAGATGCTTGCGCTCGGCGAGAAACATCGGATCGCTCGCGATGAAAATTCCGCCCGCCTTCTGCTGCACGGCGGCGGCGAAAGCGGCATCAAATTCGGCGGGCTTTGCAGCCTTGACGACAAAGGTTCGTCGTCCCGCGGTGCCGGCGGCATTCTGCAGATTTTTGAGATCGATCTCCGCGTTTCCGTTGTCTGGATTCATGAGGAGAGCAAACAGCTCGATACTTGGCAGCAGTTCGGAGAGCACCTCGAATTGCTTGGCGCCAAGCAGGCTCGTGATCAGGCTGATGCCGGTTATGTTGCCGCCCGGACGATTGTGGCTTGCGACCAGTCCGAACTTTTCCGGATCATTCCCAACGATGAACACAATGGGGATCGTTTTGGTCGCCGCCTGTGCGGCGCGCGCGGAGGCAATGTCGCCGGTTGCCGCGATCACGCTGACTTTCCGTTGAGCCAGTTCGGTGGCCAAAGCGGGGAGGCGACCATAATCTCCACCGGCCCAGCTGTACTGGATGGTCACATTCTGACCGTCGACGTAACCGGTTTCCTTCAAGCCATCGCGAAACGCGGCGGCGTTGAACGCGTAATTCTCCGCCAGATTGGGATTGAGAAAACCGACGACCGGCGGTGTCGCTTGCGCGCGCGCCAATAGCGGCCAGCTTGCCGCGCCCCCCAACAGCGTGACGAATTCGCGCCGCCTCATTGCCGCCCCCGGCCTCGTAACCGCATGGTATCGGCTCGGATCGCGGGGCGATACCCGCCTCAGGTCGAAAATCCGTTAGCAATAGGCTGCGGCCCGGGGCAAACTACATTTTCTCCCGCTTCTCCCCGCTCGCAAAATCAGGATGAGACCGATGGTCGATATGCGGTCCCCAATCTGCGCCGCCGCTGGCCTCGCGATTTTTGTCGTCGCCGCCAGCGCACAATCATCCACGCCCTTGAAGATGCTCGACGATGTTCGTGATCGACGTTATTGCGAGTTCTTCGTTGTCAAACGCCAGGGCGCAGGTCTGACGGCCGGCATCTACAATACCTTGGGTCTCAACGATTGCCCGCAGGCAACCTGGGATGCGATCGATGTCGCCAAGGTGGCTTCGCAGTTCGGCGCGATCCGGGTGATCCGCAACGGCCCCCGGCATTTCATCATGGACCGGCTCGCGTCGGGCGACGTCACGAAGGACACGGTCGACGTCCAGGGTCTTGCCATGCGGTCCGTCGCTGTCATGAACCTGAGGTTGGTCGAGCTCATCGAGAAGCGCGCGTTCTACGTCGAGCGAACCATCGGCCGCACGACGGACTGGGTCTTTCTGGCCGGCAAGCCGGTGCATGAGCTGGTCAGCCCGAACGGCCGCGTTTACGTGATGCAGTCGTATTCACAGATCGTGGATCCGAACCTTCGCTACGCCGATCTGGCCACGCTCGGCAGTCGTCTCAAGCTCCCGAAAGGCTGGCAATATCGCAGCCGCACGCTGACTGCCGATCTCGTCGCACAGGCGAGAGGCGAGGCGCATATCATTCAGGACGACCTGCAGAACACGTACCAGCGATTGCCAAGCCGGTAGATGTCGATAGATGGCGGTAGTGCCGACCGGCCGAGCACTGTTCCGCCGCGGGGCAAACTGACGCACTTTTGCGCGGCGCGGACGGGATGCAGGACAAACTGCCGCACGTTTCGAGACCGTGCCGTGCTTCTGAGCCAAAACGGACCACAGTCCGGACAACCTGTCGCAGCCTCATGAAGCGTTAGGTACCCCGTCACCTGAAATGCATGATGGGTCGCAGGACGATCTGACGCAGAGCCGACGTGCGCGCGTCATATTTCGTCAAAACCTGTCACCGACGAACGTGAATCTCCGCAACATTAATGGCTTACCCCTGATGGCAAGGTGGACGCTCGATCCACCGAAACCGAAGTGGAGTTCGCTCGCAGAAGGGCATCGGAATATTCGCTAACGTAGAAGATTGGCGAGTATTCGATGATTGCGGTGCGTCTTCCACGTGAGAGGAGATGCGCTATGTCACCAAGAAACCCTCCAAAGCCAGACGACAATCATCACGACGACAAAGACGATCTGCAGAAGCAGTTGCAGGCGCAATTGCAGGGTCAGGCTGAAATCCAGGCTCAGGGCCAGGCTCAAGGCGAACACCAGAGCCAGAGTCAGTATCAGGATTCGTCCAACTGCAATGTGAACGGGAACCTGAACTGCAACGCCAACGCGAACGAAAGCGCCAACTGCAACATCAACGCAAACTATAACAGCAGCACGACGACCGTTTGCGTCGACGTGAAGGTGTCCGATCAGATCGAAAGCTCGCCGCAGGCGGCGGCCATCGATATGAGCAGCTTGCAGATCAACATGCCGGACAACCACGGCATCGCCAACCTGATGCCCGAGAACATTTACCAGACCATCGACGGTACTGGTGAAGGCGCCAACAACGTGGTGTTCAACCTCGATCAGGTGAACAACCTCGTCAGCAACGGATCGGCCTCCGACATCAGCAACGGCTACGGCGCCACCGTCAGTGAGCTGAAAGGCGGCGATACGATCGGTATCGGCAACCATGGCGGCGAGTGGGATGGCAAGATCGGCAGCGAGAACGGGACAGGCGCAGCCTTCACCCAGTCGCTCGACAGTGCCGGATCGGTGGATGCCATCGGACAGAGCATCGTCCTCGGTGCGAACGTCCAGCTGAACAACCTGACCTTCACCGGTCATGACAGCGTTGTTGCCGACCACGGCAGCACCGCGCATCACGACAACAGCTAGAACTGGCTGAAAAGTCTGAGCCCCCGCGACCGGGAAACGGCGCGGGGGCTTTGTTATTGAAAACCACGACCAGCCCTCTTGATAACGCCTTTATGTCCGGGCGCTGATTTCCCAATCGAATTCCTATGCGGTGGCACACACATTTCCGCTCGTCCGGGCGTTGGCGCCTTGAACGCGACGAGCGAGAAGAACCGCTATCGGGTGTGTGCCATGCAAAGTTCAAAATGGGACTTCGACACCACGCTCCCTGACGATGAAGGCGTTGTTGCGCAGACGGAGTCGCGGGATGACTTCGCAGATCGGATGGGGATCAGGATTGCCTTGGTGGCGTTATGCGTGGCGTCGGTTATCGCGGCCGTGTGGTTCGTGGGCGGCCCGAGTTTCGAGAAGTGCAGTGCTTTAACCAATGAAGCGGACCGCAACGCCTGCTATGACGGATTGAGAAAAGAACTATTGAAGTCTCCGGCAAAAGGCGCGGAGGTCCCGAACGGCTAAAGGGTGTAGGGAATCTCACGCGATCCTAGATTGGTTCCATCCCTTGTTCCTTGATCACGCGTAACGCAGACGACCCTTTCAGAAATTTAAGCAAGTCCGCTGCGGCGTCGCGCGACTTTGAGTTGGCGCTGATCGCGCCACCGAACGCGGTGTAGAACTGAATCTCCGACGGCAGAGGCCCTGCGAGCTCGACACCCGGGGTGGTGAAGGCTTGAGTGACAGGGACAATGGCCAGCTCGACCTCGCCCTTGGCCACAAGTTCGGACGAGAGATCGGTTTTCGGGATTGTGGTCTTGGCGGCCAGCGCGTCCTTAAGCCCCAGCCGTTCGATTATTTGCGGTACGCCGGGCACAGGAAGATACGTAATCGATTTTGCGTCCAGCAGCGCCCGCTTGAAGTTTTCCAACGAGCTGATGTCTGGCTTCGGTGCCCCTGTGCGAATGGCAACGCCGTTTGCTGAACGTACGAGGCCTGTCTTTGAATTCGGCGGCAATCTTTCCGTTGTTGGCCAGGCTATCGAGAACGGGTGGCGGAGCGGCAACCACGTCGAAAGGTTCCCCGGCATTGATCCGTCCGACAAACTCCGAGCTCAGACCGGTCGTGAGATTGAGCTTGTGCCCCGTGCCCTTTTCAAATTCGGGGCCGATTTTTTCCAAAACCGTCGCGACGGCCCTTGAGGTAAAAATTTTCAATTCGTCCGCGTAGCCCTGACCCTGGATGGCGAATGACAGAAGTCCAAAGAGCAAAAACGAAACAAGAAATCTGCGTGATGTCATAAGATTGTCCCCCCGTGCATCATCATAGCGTCGGTCATCGTGAGCGCTACCCCGACATCCATTAGCGTCCTGGGCCGGGATAGATGCCGATCACGAGAAAATATGACAGGAGCAGAGCAAACAGGATCACCAGGCCGAGCATCAGCCATATCTTCACAGGGACCTTGGGCTTGCTCACTACGTCGCTTCTTTATTCAATGATCTGATCCGCGCGGAGCGGAAATGCAGGCGGGATGTTTAGTCCGAGCGCCTTGGCTGTCCTCAGGTTGACTACCAGTTCGAACTTGGTCGGCTGCTGCACCGGCAGATCGCTCGGCTTTCCGCCGCGCAGAATACGATCGACATACGTTGCCGCACCGCGCCATTGGTCGAGCTGGTTTGGCCCATACGACATCATCCCGCCCTCGATGGCGAAGTACGGGAATGGATAGACCGCGGGCAGACGATACCGCGCCGCCAGGGCGATGATCGATCCGCGATTGGCCGCGGTATAGATGTGCGGCATGACGATCATGCCGCCGTTCGGTTCGCTGGCAAATTTCGTTATCGCGTCGCTCATCTCAGTCGTGACGCTGTCACGACCTTTGGCCGGCGATACATCGACAGGCGTGACCTGAACTCCGAGTGACGGCGCGACCGCTTCTGCCGCGCGCAGGAATTCCGTGTTGGCGGCTGTGTCCGAGCCGAACACCACGGCCACGCGGCTCATGCCGGGCGCGGCTTCCTTGAGGACACCGAGCCACTTGCCGCCCATCGCAGGTTCGAAGTTCTGGAAACCACTCACGTTGCCGCCCGGCCGGGCAAGGCTGGCGACAAATCCGCTGCCGACCGGATCGGATATCTGGATAAACACAATGGGGATCGTGCTCGTCTGTCGGCGAAGCTCGGCCAACGCGGCGTTCCCCGAGACCACGATCACATCCGGTGTTGCGCGAAGCAGCTCCTTGGCGGTGACCGCTATCTCCTCGGAGTTACCGGCTCCCCAGTGATAATCCATCCGGAAGTTGCGACCATCGGACCAGCCAAGCTTCTGAAACGTGTCGAGAAAAGCTGCGATCCGGTCCTGACCTTGGCGGTCGGTTTTGGCGAAAGTCCCAATCAGCACGCCGATCCGACGTGCGGACTTGGCGGGCTGCGCGTGCCCGGCCAGTGGCCGGAAGGCCACCGCGCCACCGATAAGCGTGAGGAATTCGCGCCGTTTCATTGCCACCCGCCGCAACGCGCCGCGTCATCTCGCGCCGACCCGCCAAGCGGACACGATTTCAGGCGCTCAAGCAATGCCAGCCGTCGGAACTGGGTGACCCGACTAAGGGGCTGATCGCATGTTGCCGACCACTCAATCACTTGGTCGGCTGTGACCGGCCTGAATTTGCGTTATCCGGTCGGTTTCGTTGGCACTCTTTTTGCGTGTCATGGGGCGTCGAACTCGGAAAAGTCGAGGTCGAACGATCGGGGAAAGCGACGATGACGATGAAATCCTTTCTACTGACCTGCGGCGTTTTCTGTGGGGGCTACGTGACCAATACGGCGTTCGATACAGCTCTCGAGGCCGCCGAGAGCTACTTTCATGTGCACCCGGCTGCCTATAAAATCGACGCCAATGGCTACGTGATATGCAGCCCTGAAAGACCGAAAGTGACCTTCGCGGCCGACAGCAACTGATATTGCGCAGCTGTCGCGAGTTCACATCTTCCGCTGTGTTTTCGATTTGAGCGTTGTGACAAGACGTGGTCCTTGCCAAAGCGCGAGGTCGCGGTCGTCCAGATATTCGTTGGCAATCTTGATGGCGTCCGCGTCGGTCGCGGCCTCAATTTCATTGGCGGGCTGCGCGATGCGATGATGCGCATCCAGAATATATGCTCGGTAGTGCAGCATGGCGGTCTCCTGCCATCTGTCATCAGTTAAGCGCGCTCTCGCCGAGGAGACAAACTGGAATTGCCTCAACGACGGTGGACGACGGGGAAAACTCCGCTTCAACCGCGAAAAAGACGAGGTCCGGAAAGCCGTTCCTGGGCAGGGCCGTCGTTGGGAAATAGAGAGACCGCCGGGTGGCGGCCTCTCCGAATTTGTCCTCAGACGGATGTCAGCCGGTCAAGCAGGGCACTCAGACAGGCCAGTGCAAGAGCCAAGAGTGAAGCTCGCGCCAAGCTTTGTGACACCGGCCGCAACTTCCAGCGTCTCATCGGAAATGTCGAAGCAAAGCGTCTCTTCCTGGGCCTTCAGTGCGATATCAGTCATGACACGGATCCTTTTGGTTGGTGCGTGTTCCAACCAGATCAGTGATGACCGAACTTTATTCGTGGTGTTCACGCCAAGGTGATGAGCGCATCGCAAGGGCCAAAAGCGGCCCTCAATTCATCTGCGGGAACCCTGCGTCGCGGCGGACAGCGCTCTTTTATTGGCCCGCATGATACGGCGTTCTTTTTCGCACGTACTCATCTGGTTGGCCGCGACGCAGTTCTCATAATCCGCGACCGAGCGCTCATACTCGAGGCGCGCGTCCTCTTGCCGCGTGTTTGTCGTGCATGCGGAGAGCAGGCCTGCGCCCGCCACAATCGCGGCTGTCATCGAAATACGAAGTCTCATTTTCGGAACCTTCAGATCACGCAAATTGTAGCCATCCGGCATCTGTTTGTCTTGAGCCGAGTGAAACGACAAGCTTCAATCTCGATGTTGTGCATAAGCAGACGGCCGAATTTATCGAGCGTTGCCTGAACAACCCCACCGAAAAGGCGGTCGATGTCATGTCAAAGCTGAAAAGCGAGTGGAAATAGACCGATCTTGTTTCCTCGCCTCAATCACCTGCCGCGAGTTCGCGCCGAAAGCTTCGTACCGGTATTGACACAATACCAATACACGCCCCTTGAAAGGTTCAGATCAGAAATGGTGCCTCCTGTAAGAGGTTCGTTTACTGCTGCCTTGCATTGGTCCAGGGTTTTGAACTCTCCCACCGTTTGAGACGTAACGCCGACCGGTGTAACCGCCCCGGTTGCCGGCGACAGAATCGCGAATATTATGACAAGCGCATACATTCTGAATCTCCCGGATAGGGCGTTTCGATAAAGAATGATGCGGCGAATAAATCCTTGTCCAATTGACCTACATCAAAGACCCAATTCGTGATTTAGTTTGGTCAATGCACATCAGATTTGTGACAGCAGCCTGTCTTGCCGCCGCCCTCATCGCCGGCATCGCTCCCGTGCGCGCGCAGACGTTACCGGTCTACGACGTCGATGCGGAGACCGCGAAATGCCTGGCACAGGCGGAGACTGGAAAAGAGTGGTCGGAGGCGCTGAAGAGCTGGTGTCGGTCCATTGGCAAAGACGAACACGTGGCTCACGACCAGCTGGCAGAGCGCTGGGAATCCTATGACAAAGGGAAGCGGACATCGTGTTCTGCCGACAAGGGCATCGCTGATTATTCCAGTCTGAAAACCTGTCTCGAACGCGCAGCTACGGAAAACCCGCCCGAGCAGCAGCAGGCAAAAGCAACGACCGAGACCGAAGCAAACGAGAAGGCTTATCTGGCCGCGATCCGAGAGGCCACCACGGCTTACTCGGCTGGCAGGTTTGACAACGCCATCGCCAGCTTCAACCTGGCGATCCGCCTTCACCCCGATGATGCGTCCGCGTTCAACAGCCGCGGCAATGCCTATGCGCGCAACGGCAACCTGTACCGGGCCATAGCCGACTACAACGAAGCCATCCGGCTCAAGCCGAATTTCGCCGCGGCATTCTGCAATCGCGGATTGGCGCGACAGAAACTGAACAATGGCAAAGACAACGACGACAAGGTCAAAGCCAGGCAGCTGGACGCTTCAGCCTGCCGGTGAGTTCATGAGAGCCACGCGATGCTTGGATCAAACCGGCCGGCTTTGAGTTCGAAGGCCTACGACGTCGACGATTTCGCCGCCGCGCAAGAGCTGTTTCACAGCAACGGCTGGACCGACGGTCTCCCGGTCGTGCCGCCGACCGAAGCGGCCGTCGAGGCCTGCCTCGACTGGGCCCTGATGCCACCGGACCAGTTGATCGGCATCGAACCCGTTCGCGCGCAACCGATCACCGCAGAGAAACTCGCAATCAATGCGGTCATGGCCGGCTGCCTGCCCATGCATTTCCCGATCGTCGCGACCGCGTGGCAGGCGATGATGAAGGAAGAGTTTCTCCTGCATGGCGTGACGTCCAGCACCGGTGGTTGCGCCATCCTCGTCATCATCAACGGACCGATCCGTCTCGAGATCGGCGCCAACGCGACGTTCAATGCGCTGGGCAACAGCGATCGCGCGACGTCCGTCATCGGCCGCGCCATCCGTCTTGCCTTGATCAATCTGATGGACGTGCGCCCCGGAGGCATTGACCGCACGACGCTCGGTCACCCGGGCAAGTTTTCGTATTGTTTGGCGGAAGACGAAGAGGGGAGCGACTGGCAGCCTTTATCGGTGATGCGGGGAATTCCGCAGGGTCTGTCGGCCGTGACCGTGATGGCGGCGCTTGCACCGCGTCAGATCATGAACGAGTGGACCACCGACCCCAAAGAAATCCTAGAGACTTTCGCCGCCGAGATGCGCGCCAACCAGCGTCAC
Organism: uncultured Alphaproteobacteria bacterium; assembly: GCA_963707615.1. GTDB lineage: Bacteria > Pseudomonadota > Alphaproteobacteria > Rhizobiales > Xanthobacteraceae > Pseudolabrys. The sequence goes on along the minus strand of CAVPQT010000003.1, from coordinate 406,072 downwards.
TATTCGATCTACGGCGGCAACTACGCCATCGTCATCCCGAAGCAGTTGCGCGACATTATACAAGCGGCTGGCTGGACCAAGCGCGACATCGCCGAATTCATTTACGAGCGCGCACGGGTCCGGCGCGGTGAATGGGCGGACGTCGGCAAGGGCGCAATCGTCCGCGACAGGCCGAACAAAATTCACACCGCGCTTGAATTGCCGGACCATCTGCTGGTGGTTGCGGCGGGCGGCCCGGCCGGCGGATTTGGCGCGGTCATTCCGCCGTGGATGGGCAGCAAGACCAAGGCGGTTACGGCCGCGATAGGCGCCTGCGTCGATTGTGAGCCGCCGAAGGGCTAGCTAGAGTTGGCATCCGTGACCCTTGAAGGGGACAGCACATGATCGTCCGCGTTCTCGATCCCACGCACGAATTGAAGGCCGCCGGTGTGCAGCCAGCCGTGAGACCGTCGTCGCTCCAAGGCAAGACGGTCGGCTTCATCTCGAACGGCAAGGAAGGCACGAAGGGCTATTTCACCCAGCTCGAACGCATGCTGCGCGACGATCTGGGTGTTGCCGATGTGATCTGGCGCACCAAATCGAACTACAGCGCTCCGGCCGATGCCCATATCGTCGACGAGGCGCGGCAATGGCATGCGGCCGTCACCGGTGTCGGGGATTGAGGGAGCTGTTCATCGTGCAGTCTGCACGACTCCATCGCAGTTGAGCGTCAAGGCGTCCCGGCACTGGCCGTGATGACGTCGCGCTTCGTGAGCGCGGCGGAACTCATGTGCAAGGTGCTCGGCATGCCCGACTACAAGTTCGCCACGATCGAGCACCCGATCAGCAGCGCATCAGAGGCGCAACTGACCGACTATGCGCGCGCGACTGTCGAGCAGGCGCGAGAGCTGCTCCTGAAAAGATAGTTCGCCGTTACTGACGGCCGACGGTGCCTTCCGCACGTTGCGCGCCCGGTGGCGTCCACACGCCGTCAAGCACCGCGGCCTTCGGCCAGTAGGCCCGGACGAAGAGCGAGAAATCTGCATTCTTCGGCGCGGGTAGCCAGTTGGCACGCAACGCGTCGGTTGGCGGATCGGACTGGACATAGATGGTCAGCGATCCGTCCGGATTGTATTTCAGATCTCTGTTCTTGGTGCCGAGGGAATAGCGTTTGAGGTCGTTATTGGCGAAGAAGTGATGCTCGTTATAAAGCGTCAACGACCAGAAGCCATTGACCGGTGGAGTCTGATCCTTGGGGAACGTCACGGTGTAGCGGTTGGCGCCGTTGAGCCGGGCACCGCTCGCGTCGAGATCCTGGTAGTAGTATTTCGTCTCGTTCGGAGAATTGACGAGGATATTGGATTTGGCGACTGCAGTGCGGGTGAAGTAGTCGGTGCCGAAGGCGGCCTCGTTCGATATTGTGCTCCAGTTGTGAGGAAGCTGTTCGCCGTAGTTGCGGAACTGGAGCAGCGGCGTGACAATCTGGTCTTCCACCTCCTGCGCCGCCTTGATCATCGCGGGTTTGAGCGCGGGATTTGATTTCATCGCATCAAGAACTGCGCGTATCTGCGCATAGCGTGCCTCTTCGCCAGGTAACGGGGGTGCATCGGCAAGAACGGCCGGAAGCTCATCGAAGAATTTTTCCGGAAAGACCCATCTCGTCTCTGCATCACCGCTCGCTGCAGCAGCGACTTTAGGTATCTTGTTCCAGTCATAGCTCTTCATCGTGCCGTCGAAATCGGACAGCGGATAGAACATGACCTGCGTCAGCACGCTTTGGATGGCTTTCTTGTCCTCCGCGGTATCATCCTGGAAGATGCGTGGCGCGACGAAGCCGGTATTGGTCGAAGAGCGGAACACCTTGGTGATGCCTTTGGGTACGTCGCCGTGCCAGTTGGGTCCTACCAACAAATAAAAGCCGGGTGTCGTCCCGTACATTTTGCCAAGTTGCACCACGCCGTCGGTCCGCAGGTCGACCACCTGATAGACCCAGAAACGATTGCCGAAATCCGGTACCTGGATCACGACCGGTGAAACGTCGAGCGCAATCGATCCGGCGCCATAGACAACATCTTGATTTGGGCACGCCACTATTCGCTGGTCGGGATTGACGTAGTCCGTCAGCATCGCGACACGATTGAGTGGTGCAGACGGCACCGGACCAGCCATCACGAAATCCTTGACGTCTTTGAAGGCCTGTCGCCGGTTGTAAATATTCACCATCGGCCACGCCCAAAAGTAGGCGTCGCGCGCGACCATTTTTGCGTATTCCTCGGTGATCTTGACGCGGGTGTCCGGGCCAGGAGGCAATGCTTTCGTCCAGCCGGGTGACGGCGGAATTGGCGGGACTGGCACCTGGGCCTGTGCGATCGAAACAGTCAGCAGGGCCATGGTAGCCGCGGTGGCCAACAGAACTTCCCGTGTTCGCATGGCTTCCTCCGATTGGTGCGCAATTTGGCCAAGCACAACGCGCCGAAAAGCGCCGAACGTGATATGGCGTGAATCACGATAATTTGGGAAAGGACCCGAAGACGATTGGCCTCAGGTCCAATACAGATGCGTCCAAATGTCCGCTCAACAGAAAATGTGGTTGCTGATGCGATTTACCGCTTGCCTGATTTTCGCCGTCATCCTCTCCGGCCTGGGTTTTGCGCTCGCGCAGGAGAAGCATCAGATCGATCCGATGCTCCCGGGCTCGCTCAATCCCGAACCGCTGCCACCCCTGCAGAATCCGAACGCGTCGTCGACGCCCGCCAAGGAACTGTTCGCGCGCAAGTCAACGCCGGTTACCGGACGTCCGCGCTCGATCGGCATCCATTCCAAAGGTTGCCTCGCCGGCGCTGTGCCGCTGGCGATGAACGGCCCCGGCTGGCAAGTCATGCGACCGTCGCGCAACCGTTACTGGGGCCATCCGCAAGCCGTTCACTTTGTCGAGCGGCTCGCCAAAAACGCAAAGAAGATCGGCTGGAATGGCCTCTTGATCGGCGACATCGCGCAGCCCCGCGGCGGGCCCATGCTTGCCGACCACAGCAGCCATCAAAACGGTCTCGACGTCGACGTCTGGTTCACGCCGATGCCGGACCATGTGCAAAGTCGCAAGGAGCGCGAATTTACAGAAGGCACTGAAATGGTCACGCCCGATCAACTTGACGTCGATCGGCAAGTGTGGACCCCCACCCATGCCGCGCTGATCCGCGCCGCCGCCGAAGATCCGGTGGTCGTGCGCGTGCTGGTCAACCCTGCGATCAAAAAGGCGCTATGCCGCGACGCTGGATCTGATCGCACGTGGCTTTACAAGGTGCGTCCCTGGTATGGCCACGCCGAGCACTTTCACGTGCAGACCGCTTGTCCGGAAGACAGTCCGGACTGCCAGCCACCGACGCCGACCCAGGCAAACGATGGCTGCACGACCGACCTCGATTTCTGGTTCAAGGAATCAACACTGCATCCGCCACCGTCAAAACCGAAGCCACCGCTGACGCTCGCCGATCTGCCCGCAGCCTGCAGGCAGATCGTCAAGACGCGGTAACGAAGCCGAGATCGAAACGATCAGTTGTTGATCACCAGCCCAAGTTTCTTGATGACGGCCTGCCACTTGCCTTCTTCGCGCTGGATGTTCTGCGCATATTCGTCTGCCGTGCTGGCGAGCGGATCGCCGCCGGCGTCAAGCAGCCGCTTCTTCATATCGTCCGACGTGACGATCTTGCGGAGATCCTTGTTGAGGCGGTCGATGATCGGTTGCGGCGTGCCCGCCGGCGCGACCAGCCCGTAATACTGTACGATCTCCAGACCCGGCATGCCGGATTCGGCGATGGTCGGCACGTCCGGGATGGCCGCCATGCGCTGCGGCGACCCGACGGCGATTGCGCGCAGCGTGCCGGCCTGGATGCTGCCGATGGCAGGCGGCAGCGTGTTGAAGGCGAGCATGACGTGCCCACCGATGAGATCGTTGGTGAGCGGGCCCGTTCCTTTGTACGTCACGATGGTGATCTTGGTGCCGGTCATTGCCTTGAATTGCTCGGCGCCGAAATAATTCAGAGTGGGGGCGGGCGGCGTGCCGACCGTGACCTTGTCGCCATCCTTCTTGGCGAGCGCGATCACCTCGGAAATTGTTTTCGCAGGCACCGACGGGTTTGACATGATGACGATCGGCACCGAAGCGATCAGTCCGATCGGTGCGAAATCCTTGCCCATGTCGTAACCCGGATTTTCCGGCAGGCCGGCACCGGTCACGAGCAGCAGCAACGTGTAGCCGTCCGCCGGCGCGCGGGCGACATCGCGCGTGCCGATCACGGAGCCGGCGCCCGGGCGATTGACGACGATGACCTGCTGACCGAGCGCTTCCGTCAGCTTCTGCGCGACGACCCGCCCGACAGTGTCCACGCCACCGCCGGCGGGAAACGCCACCACCAGCGAAATTGTGCGAGATGGATAATCTTCAGCCGTCGCAAGCGCGGGCAACGCCGCGCTAGCCAACGTTGCAATGGCGGCTGCGCCGATGAACCGCAAGTGTGCGCGCATATCCTTGCCTCCCTGACGTTTTTTTATAGAAGGTCGTTGTATGTATTGTGCGCAAGCGGGGAGGCCTTGCCAACCGTCCCCATGCATTGTTACCGCAATGACCCAAAAAATTTCGCGATTTCTTCTGCCGCACGATCGGGGTCTTCCCGATGCGGAAAGTGACCGACGCCGGGGAACATCGCGAGATCCAGGTTGGCGAAAGTTTCGCCGAGCCTGTCGGTCCACGCATAGGGAAACAAAGGATCGTGCTCGGCCCAGCGGACGCAGGTCGGCACGGTGATCTTCGGCAGATTGGGCACTTCGCCCTTCATCATCGCGATGCGGCCGGCATTTGCCGCACGGTAATGGGCAAAGCCGCCGGCGAGGTTGCCCGGCTGCATGAAATTGTCGGTGAAGGCATCGAGCACGCCGTCAAAGGCGTCTTTTCGGTAGGACCAGTGTCGGAGAAAATGTCCAATGTAGGTTTCACAAGCGCGCCGTGTCGCGCCGACGATCGTCGGTGCCATTTCCATCTGGTTGAACGATTGGTACCAGATCTCCTTGAGGCGATCGGGTTCCGCCATGCGCGGGCCGATGCCGGGATAGACGAAATCAAAGAAGAACAATCCGACGAGACGGTCAGGTGATGATCGTGCGAGAGGCTGCATGATGGCACCGCCGACATCGTGACCCACGACACCGGCGCGCTTGATGCCAAACGCGTCGAGCAGCGCGACCATGTCTTTCGCGTGATCGGGAGGACCAAATGGCTCAACCGGCTTGTCGCTTTTGCCAAATCCCCGGAGGTCCGGCGCAATCAACGTGAACCGATCCTGCAGCCGTTGCATCAGCGGCTCCCACGAGAGCCAGAACTCCGGCCATCCGTGCAACAGCAGCAGCGGTTCTCCCGTCCCGGTTTTGGCGACATGGAATTGAGCGCCATTGGCGCTGATGGTCAGATGCTCCATGCAACGGTCTCCTGCGGGCTCGCGTCCTTTGCACCTTAGCATTGCCATTGTCACGCCCGCTTCACCTTGAAAGCGGACGAACGGAGTGCAACCGCGAGCTGTTCAGCAAGATGCCGGTGAGGAGTGCACCGACAACAGTCTTGGCCGACCGGAGTTGGTCAAGACCGTTGAGGGCGCTCGGCCAAGGCCACGGTACGCAACGATGGCCTACGCGAGCCATGAGAGAATAGATTCAAGACACCAGCGTGACGTTTTTCAGGCGCCGCGTGGCTGTTTGTTTGTCGCATCGGTCGCCGAAATATGCAGCTAGTTGAGAATGCCGACGGCGCGCGACGCCACGAGCGCAATGGTGGCAAACGAAATCCCCGCTTCAGCCATCATCAGAAGCTTGGCCCGCACGGTGAGCGGAAACGTGTCGGCGGGTGAAAACGCCGTCGCGTTGGTGAAGGCGAGAAACAGGTAGTCGATGAAGCCCGGCGTCCAGCCGGGGTGTAGACATGTGTCGCCGGCCGGCTGCTGCTGGGTGAAGAGAAAATCGTTGCCGGCATCGGGCCGCGTCGTCTTCGAGGCAGGGCTGCCGCGATCGAGCGCCCAGTACCACAGGGCGAAGATGATGACATTGGTCGTCCAGATATTGAGCGCATCGAGCAGCAGCGTGCGACCACTGCCGGCGTTGCCCGCCAGGATGGCCTCGACCAGGCGCGCCAGTGCGCCGAAATTCACCAGCGTCACGAGAGCCGTCAGGGAAAGCGCCAGCCGGCGCATCAGCGAGTGCGGGCGGCCGACGAGAGTCCATTGCTCGTCGGTCGATGCTTTGCGCGCGCGCCGCTGCGTCCACACCGTCGCTATCGAGAGCGGGATCAAAAGCGCGAGCTCGAGCACAGGCGCGAGCCATCGCGGCCCCACCGAGAGGTCGTTGACGATGATGATCTGCAAAATGACGATCGCCAGGATCGCGCCGCGCGCGAGCCAGAAATCCAGAGCTTTTTCCGTGAGGTACTTGTAGGAATAATGAGCCATTGGCGGGCACCGTACCGGGGAGTTTTACTCCGGCGGGGAGGGGTGCACCATCAGAGAGATCGTTGGACCGCCTATGCAAAGTCTGCTGCGGGAACCCGCCAATGAGCCGATTGCCGTGGGCCGTCAAAAACGCCTAGCGCGCAAAGCCCCGGCGAAGCAAAGGCGCAACCGGCCATAGGTCGCGGCACAGGGCCGAAAGTGTCGCAACCACCATGATCCTCAGCATCGTCGCCTCCCTCAGTGGCCTTAGCGGGTGGAACACTATGAGATGGCCCGCACCCCCTCCATTGTACGAGCGCACTGGCCACTATTCGAAAAGGAGAGGGCACTTACCCAAAGGTTTAAGCCTTCGCCTTTGAGCGCTATCCCCTCGATCCACAGATCGCTAAAACTTCGCGCATCGCGCGTGTGCCGGTAGTTTCGAATTTGCGGCATATTAGAGCATGCAAATGGCCGACGATGATCCGCGCGATCAAATCTCGCGCATCGAAAATGATATCGAGGAGTATGCCGTCACCCTGGAGGGGTGCCGAAAAGCAATGCTGCTGGCGAAAGTGGCCATTGCCGCCGGAATAATCTCTTTGGCAGCGTATTTGCTCGGCGCGATCTGGCTCAATTCCGTGGCTGTGATTGGCGCGATGGCGGCTGTGATTGGTGGCGTCGTCGTTTTCGGGTCGAACCTGACCACATCCAGGCAAGCCACGTCAGCGATGGCCGCTCTCGAGAGACACAGAGCCGAACTGATCGACACGATCAATCTGCGAACAATCGGGGAGGGCGATCAGCATCGTTCTGCGTTGTTGGGTGGCGTCAGCGAGACCAGGCATTGACCGACCAACCTAACCGCCCTTCATGCCACTCACGACAAAGGCTGAGCACGCAATCTTGCCCTGTCCTTGTGCCAAAGCTTTTGCCGCTTCGTCGGTAATGGCCTGTTCAATGCGCTGCTGCACAGCTGGAGTCTGGCGCTCGTACAGGTAGGTCGCCCGCACCATGCTCTTTCGCATCATATTGAATACATCGGTCGGCGAAGTCGGCGCATAGACGCACGCGACTTCTTCGATGCGCACGTCCGAGAATTTGGCGGCCTCCATCAAGGCAGTGAGGATCCATGGATCGCTTAGCGTAAATATCCCTGGGCCGGCAGGAAGCGCCACCGAGCCATCGACGTGTCGCTGCACGGTGTCTGCTATCAGGCTCAGAACTTTAGCCTTGGCGGGTCCGCACCAGATGCTGAAGGCAAAGCGTCCAGCCGGACGAAGAACACGATAGGCCTCCGCAGCAGCCTTCCCCGGGCGAGGAAAGTGCAACATGCCGAACGCGCATGTCACGGCGTCAAAACTACTATCGGGATAGTGGAGGTTTTCGGCATCTGCGATCTCGAATTGTACCCCGGCAAAACGACGTCGCGCTTCGGCGACCATATTCTCCGCAATGTCGGTACCGACCACGTCCAGCTTGCGACGCGCCGCTTCAGCCGCGACATACCCGGGCCCACTCGCCACATCGAGCAACTTGATGCCGGACCGAGCATTCGCCGCGGCAAGGAGCACATCGACAGCTTGACGCGTCATTTCGCCGACGAAGGAATTGTAGTGCTCGGCTTGCTTGCCCCAACCGGCTCTCTCGAACTCTTTGAAGGCTTGGCTTTGCTGCTCGTTAATGGTCATTACACCCCCCGATGTACGCGAGCATAGTTGGGCTTTTGAAGCATTCTCAACTTCGGGAGTTGCTGATGAACTCGCGTCGCCGCATCGTCGTCCCAAGGCCCGGAGGAATGGTATCAATCGACGCCGCCGCTCGGGAAGGGCCGCCTTCAGGACGGGGTATTGATTATTCGAATGAACTCGTGAGAAACGAAGGCGATGTTCGGTACGGCAGCAGACAGGCTCGCGGCGGCGCTCGCGGCCTATGAGCGCGACTTTGCGGCGCGCATCAAAGATTCGACCAATGTGGATGCCGAAACCGCACGAGCGATCGTCAGGGAAGCGAATACCATTGTCCGGGAGAGTGGCCTTGGCACGGCGCTCGCCCCGACTCTCATCGAGCATGTGAAGCACTGGCCTACGTGGTGCAAACGCGACGATTTCCAGGATTGGGTCGGATTTCCCGCCACGAGCATCTACGCGACCGCCGAAAAGCGCGACAAGGAAGAGGTGCTTGGCGCTCTGTTCACTTACAACAACGAGCGTTACGGGATCCGTTTCAATGACGAGGGGACGACCTGGCTTCCCGACGGGACCGCTGATCGTTGTGGCAAGGTCGAGTTTCTCTGGAATGGCGACGCCGTGCTCGGCGTGAGCGTCTTTCTGGAATCGGGCGAGTTCGGCAAGTGGTGTTGGCGCGACGTTCACCTATTCAAGGTCGGAGAATGGGCTAAGGATCTTTTGGAGATCGCCGCTCATATAAAAAAGGACGAGGGCTCTGCGATCAAACGGCGGAGCGAGCACGACGCGATTGAGCGCGCCAAGAATATTCGCCTGCGATGACCGCTTGTTTGCGATCCGCCAGGGAGATCATTTTTCGGCAGCTTTTTAATAAATACGGGCGCCCATTGCAGGGCGCCCGTACACCGCGTCTGTGATCATTCGCCCGCGTGACTGGACGCTTTCATGTTTTTGACCTGCTGCATGACCTGCTCCAGGTTGTAGCTGGCCGGATCCTGCAGTGGCGGGAACGGGATGTAGGTCTCAAGCTCCTTCAGCCATAGAGCCTGGCCGATGGGGAGCATGTTCCAATCATATTGATAAGCAGTGGACGGAGAAGAGATTGCTCCGCCTACACCCATGAGCGTCTTGTATTGCGAGCCGATAGAAATCTCAAAGGGATCGCGTTTGATGTTGACGACCTGGGTCCAGTGGTACGGGATCACGCCGACGGTAAAGCCCGCCGGTGCGTCCGACACCATCGCGAAGTACATCTTCCAGTTCTTGTACCTAACCGCCGAAGGGTCTTTGCCGGAGTAGTAGAAGAACGTATCCCGTGCCGACTTCTGCGCCCGGCCACTCAGATACTCAATCTGGTTCACACCATCGAGTGTGGTCTTGACGATCCCCGGATACTGGCCGGCCTCGATCTGGCTTTTCAGCGCATTGCCTTTCGGACCGCCGGCGATCTCGACGAGTGTCGGCAGCCAGTCGAGTGAGGCAAAGATATCGTTCTTGACGGTGCCGGGCCTGATCACGCCAGGCCAACGGATCACCATCGGGGCGCGCATGCCGCCCTCCCAGGTGGTGAGCTTGCCACCCTTGAACGGGGTGGTGCCGCCATCCGGGAAAGTGATGGTTTCGGCGCCGTTGTCAGTCGTGAACACGACGATGGTGTTGTTGGTCTGCCCCATCGCCTCGATCTTCTGCAGAACGACGCCAATGTTGTCGTCCATCTGCTTCATGCCGGCTTCGTTGACGCCCCAGTCCTTGCCGCCGGGTTCACCTACCATCGACAGGTACTTGTCCGGCAGCACGGTCGTGATGTGCATGCGGGCCGGGTTGTACCAGACGAAGAACGGCTTGTTGGTCTTCTTCGGGTCGTTGCGATCGAGGAAGTCGACGACCTTGGCCGAGATTTCCTCGTCCACCGTCTTCGACCGCTCCAGCGTGAGCGGCCCTTCGTCCTTGCATGTCATGTTCTTGGAACTGCCGTCAGATGACTTGCATGCCAGGACCGGACGCGGCGGCATCAGGCAGATTGTGGTCTTCGGATCGACGGCGCCCGGAACCTCGGCAAGACCCGGGACAGGCGTGTTCTTGCACGGCGGCGCAACGGTCTGCTGCGTCGGCGTCTTGTTGATGTCAGGGAAGCTCACGCCTTGCATGGCGTCGAGGTGATAGAGGTAGCCCCAGAATTCCTGGAAGCCGTGCGCAGTCGGCAACGCGTCGGTGTGGTCGCCCAGATGGTTCTTGCCGAACTCGCCGGTGGTGTAGCCGAGATCGTACAGAAACTTGGCGATCGCCGGCGTGCCGGGCCTCAGGTAGGACGGGCTGCCCGGGAGCTGCGGCGGAATCATTCCGGTGCGCAGCGGGTGCATTCCGGTAAAGAAGGCGTTGCGTCCCGCCGTGCAACTCTGCTCGGCGTAGTAATCGGTGAACATTGCGCCTTCCTGGCCGATCTTGTCGATGTTCGGCGTCTCTCCGACCATCAGGCCACGGTGATAGATGCTCGGCTGCATCCAGCCGATATCGTCGCCCATGATGAAGAGAATGTTCGGTTTGCTCTGCGCCTGCGCGGACGCCTGCTGAGGCGAACCCGCCGCGGCAACGAACACCGCGAGCAGACTGAGCCATAGCATTCGAAGAGTTTTCATGGCCTGTTTCTCCACTTGCAAGGCTGGCGGCAAGACAAGCGTTCTTGCGACGAGGTGAATCGCGTCACCCGGTGCGCGATCCTCACACCGGTGCAACAGGGGTGAAACTGCACTAAGGGGAAGGTCAGTGCCGACAACCTGCCGGTATCTCGGGAATGCGTTGCGCCAAAAGGACGCGGTCAATTAGAACTCGGGACCGCCCGTGCGATGGCATCCATCAGATCGCGCGCGGCAAAAGGCTTTCGCAGGCAGGCAACACATCCCACCCTGAGTGCCTGTTGCCGGACGCCTTCGTCATCCAGTGCCGTCATGAAGATGACAGGAAGGCCGGGACGTGAGGCAGTGAGTTGCTGCCGCAACTCAATTCCCGACAGTCCGCCAAGGTGAATGTCGAGCAAGAGGCATTCGACATGCTCCGCTTCGCCACTGTCGAGGAACTCCTCCGCGGAGGTGAACAACGAGGTCGAGAAACCACGGGCGTCCAGAAGGTCGGCTGCGGCCTTGAGCATGCTCGGGTCGTCATCAACGACGGCCACTGTCGTAACGTGCTTCTGCATTGAACGCTCTGCGGATAGGGCGGGCGAGTTGAACCGCGCTCATCGAGCGTTGCATCGTGACAGAAAAAACATCGCGGCAGACCTTCCCCTTGGGGAAGGTGTCGCACGCATGCGGGGCGCCTATGACTAGGTCGCGGGACTGGAGGCGCTTTGCTTCGCGCGGCGCAGTTCCATGCCGCCAGGCATGTTGCCGTCGCTTTCGTGGAACAATCCCAGACGTTCGGCGATCACCGCAAGGTCCGCGAGCGAGCGCGCCTTGAGCTTCTCCACCAGCTGGTGGCGATGCAGCTTGACCGTTCGTTCCGATATGCCCAGGTCGTGTGAAATCTGCTTGTGCGGCTTGCCGCGCACGAGAAGATCAAAGACCTGCCGTTCGCGCGGTGTCAGCTGAGCAAAAAGAGTACGAATGAATGAAATCCGGTCGTCTTGCGCCCGTGCCGCCTCGTAGCGATCGAGCGCCCGTTCGATCGTTTTCAGCAGTCTGTCCTTGGTCACCGGCTTTGTGAGAAAGTCCTCCGCTCCGGCCTTGATCGTCTGCACGGTTGTCGGAATATCACCATAGGCGCTCAAGAAGACGATCGGCAGTCTGCAGCCGAGCTCGGAAAGACGATCCTGCAATTGCAGCCCGTTCAGGCCGCTCATCTGCAGGTCGAGCAGAATACACGCAGGCGCGCTGCCTAACGGTCGCTCGAGCAGCGAGGCGGCCGTTTCGTACAGCACCACTTCGTAGCCGCAGGCGCTCAGCAACTCGCCGATTGCGGCGCGGAAAGAATTGTCATCATCGACAACATGGATGATCGGAGAGGGTTTGCTCATGTGACCGCCCTGCGGATAGGGGAAAGCGAGCCCGCAGCCGCCGGAAAATAGGGCATCTGGTCCGGGGTCCAGCAATTGGCCGAAAGGGAAATGAGCCAGGAATTTATGCGACCGCTATTGGACCGAGGTCCAACTTTCCGCCGTCCTGCGGTTTTCACGATAGTGGCGGTGCCGAGGTAAAGATGGCAACGCCCGAAGCATCGCGTATCCCCCTCGTTTCGCTATCAGATATCCCGGCAACCGCCCAGCAGCGGCGCGTCGCTTTCGCCGTCGCGGCGGGGCTCCTGCTGGCGTTCGCCATCTCGGCGCCATTCGCGAATATCCAATTGCCGCGGTATGACGGTTACATCCCGGCCATTGAATCGATGGTGTTCGTCAATGATCTCATCACCGCGATTCTGCTGTTCGCGCACTATTCGATAAGCCCGTCGCGCCCGGTCTTGGCGCTTGCGAGCGCCTACCTCTACACGGCGCTCATCGTGATTCCGCACATTCTGACGTTCCCTGGCGCATTTACCGCGACCGGACTCCTTGGTGCGGGTCCGCAGACGAGCGCATGGCTGTACTACCTTTGGAGCGCCGGACCGCCGGTCGGCGCGATCATCTACGCGTGTTTGCGCGGCGAGACCCGAACGTACAGTGCGCATGTCCACTCAACGCGATCCGCCATTTCCTGGAGCATCGCGTTTGTCGTTTGTCTGGCATTGGCGATCACCTGGATCACCACCGCGGAAAACAAAATTCTACCGACCATCGTCGGCAGCGGCGACCACTACGTCAATGCGGTGGCCTACGTCGCGAGCCCTCTCGCCGTTGCAATCATGGCAATTGCGTTAATCCTGCTCTGGATACGAAGGCGGTCGGTTCTCGATTATTGGCTGATGCTCGTGGTCTTTGCGCTGATGTTGCAGCACATCTACGGCGGCTTCCTCGCAAGCGGCCGCTTCACGCTCGGCTTTTACGCTTCGCGCGGCTTTACCCTCGTCACGTCCATTCTTGTGCTGGGTCTGTTGCTGAAAGAGACGGCCGATCTCTATGCCCGCCTGGCACGCTCAAACGTGCTGCTCGAACGCGAACGGGCAAACAAACTTTTAAATCTTGAGGTCGTTCTGGCCTCGATCGTTCATGAAATATCGCAACCCCTGGGCGCGGTATCGCTGAATTCGGAAACCGCGATCATCCTACTCGAGAAGACACCGTTCGATTCGGAAAAGGTGCGCAACACCCTCAGTCTGATCGGCGAGGATTGCACGCGGATAACCTCGACAGTCCGTGGCATGCGGGCACTGTTCAAGCGCGAAGCGTCGGGGTCGCTCGCGTGCAACGCCAATCACGTCATCAACGAAGCTTTGGCATTGGAGTGGCACGAGCTTTCCGGCCGTGGGATCCAGGTCGAGAAGGCGCTCGATGAAAGCATTCCTCTTCTGCGGATGGACGCGCATCAATTGCAGCAGGTTCTGCTCAACCTGATAGCAAATGCCATCGATGCGATGCGGCCCGTGGTCGATCGCAACCGCATCTTGCGGGTCTCCTCCGAAGTGAAGGACTCGCACGCTATCCTGGCGGTGCACGACACGGGCACTGGAATTGCCCCTGAAGACATGGAAAAAATCTTCGAGCCGATGTTCACGACCAAAGGCGCCGGAATGGGGATGGGCCTATGGATCTGTCGCGCGATCGTTGAATCCTACGGAGGCCAGTTGAAGACCCGGTCCCGTATCAACGAGGGATCGATCTTTCAGATCGAGCTCCCGATCGACACCGTTACGCAACACCGTTGATGCGCTATTCAATGACTTCGTCGGCGAACAACAGGAACAATTCCGGCACTGTCAGGCCAAGCTCTTTGGCGGTCTTCAAGTTCACCACCAGGCTGAATTTTGTCGGCAGCTGAACGGGAAGGTCGCCCGGATTTGCGCCGCGCAGGATGCGATCGACATAAGACGCCGCTTCTCGCACGGTCTCCAGCTGGTCAATTCCGTAAGACACCAGCCCGCCGCTCGCGACATAAAAACGGAACGGGTACACCGTCGGCAGCTTGAGCTTTTCCGCAACGCCGATCAGCACGTCTCGTTTCGTCGCCGTGAGCGGGCTCGGTGTTACGATCAATCCACCATTCCCATCCTGGGCAAAGTCGGCGAGCGCGCGCTCAAAATCGCCGGCGCCGCGAACGCCCAGCCCGGAGACGGTCACGCCCAGTGGCGCGGAAATCGCATCAGCTGCGCGAATAAAGGCTACATTGGCGACGATCTCCGGAACGTGGACGAATCCCACCCGACGAACCTGCGGCGCAATCTGCTTGAGAACGCCGAGCCATTTCCCTCCGACCGCCGGCTCGAAATTATGAAAGCCGGTAACATTGCCGCCGGGATGGGCAAGGCTGCTGACGTATCCGCTTCCCACCGACTCGGACACCCACGTAAACACGATCGGAATCGTGCGGGTTTCTTTCAACAGCGCCGACAGCGCTGGGTTCGTCGTGACGAAGAGCATATCTGGCTTGCTGGCGACCAGTTCGGCCGCCGCCTGCTTCGTGCGCTCGACACTTTCCCCGGCAAACCGATATTCGAACTTGACGTTCTGTCCTTCGATCCAGCCGAAATCGCGCAGGCGATCGCGGAAGACGTGAAGGTAGGTCTGCCAGACCTCGTCTGTTTCGGCAAAGCCCATCAATACGCCGATGCGGCGCAGGTGATCACGCTGCTGCGCAAGTGCGCCGAACGGCCAAGCCGATACGGCGCCGCCAACAAATCCGATGAACTCGCGCCGCCTCATCTGCAGCCCCCGACACGAAAGGCAGGACATCGTATCCGTATCGCGTTGGTGCTTGAAGGGCCCCGGGCCGCCTTAGGTTCGCTGGATAAAATCAGAGCCGAAGGCGGATCGATTGTCATTTTGAAGCAGGCAAGGAACGAGCGCGGTCCGAAAAGGTTAGCGGGTATAGCCGCGCACCATGTCTTGGCGCGTCAAATGACACAGGAGGTATTTATGAATTGGGATCGCGTTGAAGGAAACTGGAAACAGCTGAAAGGCAGCGTGAAGGAGAAATGGGGCAATCTCACTGACGATGATCTTGATCGGGTCGCCGGTCGCCGCGATCAGCTCGAGGGCGTCATCCAGGAACGATACGGCCTCGCGAAGGACCAGGTGAGAAAAGACGTCGATACATGGCTGAGCTCGCAGTGATCCCGGCGCTTTGCCAAAGCTGTTGAGCCAATCTGAATAAACAAACCGAAGAGGCCGCGTGCGATCCGTCGACGCGGCCTCTTGCTGTCGTCAGAACGGTCCTCGCTTTGCCAAAGCATCGAGTGTCTGCGAGAGTTCATTGATGCGCGCCTGATATACTCGCGCGAGACAACCCGCATCGCTGCCGCATGCATCGCGGACGGAAACCCATTTGCGCTGCGCGTCAGTAAGATCGGCTCTCTGTCCCATGGCGACGAGAGAGGTCAGCACAGAAAAAAGCGTGGCGAGGCGCGCTTCGTCTTGCCCGAGGCCATAGTTACCGCAGATCGTTTTTTCGGCAGGTGTCGCCGCCTTCTTGCAATCGAGCGGCGCGTAGGGCGCTGCAAGGCCCACGTGTGGCGCGAAAGTTATCGCGCAGGCCAGCAGGATGCCGAGTAGATTGCAACAACGACGATTCATGAGTTAGTCCTCGGTTGTTGTTCAGGAGGATCGCAATGAAATTGATGTTGGCATGCCTCGTATTGCTTCTGCCAGTGTTTGGGCCAGTGAGTTCGGCGCTCGCGGCCGAAGCGAACTATCGCTGCGCGGACGGTACCGCGGTCAGGGCTCTGTTCAGGTCGGGTGTGCCGATGGGTTCGGTGCAACTGAGGTTTGCCGGTCGAGGGCGAACCGTCAGTCTCCCTCAGGTCCTCTCGGCCGACGGTGGGAGATATGCCGACGGCACTATGGAGTTTTGGATCAAGGGCAACACGGCGCGTCTGACGCGCGCGGGCGCCGTAACCGAGTGCAAAACGAAGCGTTGAAGCGACGATTACGGCCGCTCAAGTGTCGAGGCGGCCGCTCGCGGCAATATCACCCTGATCTCGGTGAACTGACCAGGCAGCGTTTCGACTTCAATTGAGCCGCCGTGCTGCTTGACGATGATGTCGTGACTGATGGAAAGCCCAAGCCCGGTTCCTTCGCCGGCCGGCTTGGTCGTGAAGAATGGATTGAACATTTTTTCCTTTACGTCCGGAGGAATGCCGGTGCCATTGTCGCGGATCGCTATTTCGACGCGATCGCCCAGGTTTTTGGTGGTGGCTGCCAGGATCGGTTCGTAGCCGCCATTTGTCTCCGCAGAACGCTTCGATGCGGCGTAGAAGCCGTTGGAAATGAAGTTGAGCAGGGCGCGAGTAATCTCCTGCGGGAAGACGTCAGCCTCGCCAGCCGCGGGATCAAATGACCGCTGCAGGGTAATGTTGAAGCCCTGCTTTTCGGCGCGCGCCCCGTGATAGGCGAGATTGAGGCTCTCCTCGACGATTGCATTGATATCGACGATCCGATGATCGCCGGACCCTTCGCGCGAGTGCAGCAGCATGTTCTTGACGATGGAGTCGGCGCGTCTGCCGTGCTGCACGACCTTGTCGAGATTGCCGCGCAAGGTATCCATCAATTCGGTGATTTCGCTCCGCATCTTCTCATCGAGTGAAACGCCCTTCAGGGTGTCCTGCAGTTCATCGATCAATTCGCTGGAGAGGCCGGAGAAATTGTTGACGAAATTGAGCGGGTTTTTGATCTCGTGCGCGATCCCGGCCGTCAGTTGACCCAACGAGGCAAGCTTCTGCGTCTGTACGAGGCGGTCTTGCGTGGTGCGCAGATTTTCCAGTGAAGCCGCGAGTTCGCGGGTCCGATCCTCCACGCTTTTGAACAGCCGCACATTCTCGATCGCAATCACTGCCTGGTGAGCGAATGTCTCTACAAGTTCGATCTGCTTGGGGGTAAAAGGGCGAGCCTCTTTCCGTTGCAGAGTGAAGACGCCGACAATAGATCCTTCGCGCAACAGCGGCACACCGAGTCCGCTGCGTATGTTGATGACGCCGGCAAAAGCCTGAAGCCGACCTTTGTCGAGCTCGCGATCGGCGAGAAGATCAGGAATATGAACCGTGTGGCCGGCGAGTACAGTCCGTCCGAAGACCGAACCACGGTCCGCTTTCGTGGTGTAGCTGGCAAACTGGTCACGTTGTTGGGTGGTCAGGCCGAAAGTCGCCTCGAGGGGATACAGATCACCTTTGCGCCGGCGGATAATCCCCGAGTCTGCCTCGCATACGCGGGCCGCCGACTCGACGAGGGAGTCGAGCACCGCCTGCAGGTCGAATGTCGACCGGCTGATGACTTTGAGCACGTCGGCTGTCGCCGTCTGTTGTTGGAGTGACTCGCGAAGCTCGTTGAGCAGCCGCGTGTTCTCGATGGCGATGACGGCTTGCGCGGCAAAATTCTGCACCAGCTCGATCTGTTTGTCCGTGAACGGCCGCACTTCCTGACGATAGATGACGATCGCGCCGACCAGCTTGTCGTCCTTCAGCATCGGCACGCCGACAAAGGATCGCGCGCCAGCTTGTTCTACGCTGATCACCCGCAATGGCTCTCTTTCGCGATAGGCAACACCGTCCATCAAATCAGGGATATGCACGACCTGTTTGCTGTGCGCGAGCTGGCCAATGGCAGTGTTTGGATTTGGGCGTATGCGTCCATGCTGTTCCCAGAACGCACGATAGGCAGGCGGGACGTCGTGCAGATGCGTCCCCTG
The DNA here is from genome assembly GCA_963707615.1 of uncultured Alphaproteobacteria bacterium. GTDB lineage: Bacteria > Pseudomonadota > Alphaproteobacteria > Rhizobiales > Xanthobacteraceae > Pseudolabrys. The sequence continues at coordinate 388,177 of CAVPQT010000003.1, read as the reverse complement.
AAAGCATTCGCCGTCGTAGAGCAGGAGGTGGCCGAACTTGGCCTCACAGATACGCAAGGCATTCGCCAGCATGGTTTCGAATACGGGCTTCATGTCGCCCGTTGATGAACTGATGACTTTCAGCACATCCGACGTCGCCGTTTGCTGCTCCAGCGATTCCGAAAGGTCGTCCGTCCGTAGCTGAAGGTCGTTGAGCAGGCGCACGGTCTCGATGGCGATCACCGCCTGATCGGCGAAAGTGCCGATCAGATCAATATGGCTTTGCGTGAATGGCCTGACATCCTTCCGCCCAAGTAAAAGCACGCCAATCGGAGTGCCCTCGCGGAGAAGAGGCGCCCCCAGCATCGAGCGAAAGCCGCCTTTCTTCTGGGATTCGAGATAGCTGTATTCAGGATCCGACAGCACGTCGCGAATCTGCACCGGCTTTCCTTCCGACATGGTCCGGCCGATCATGCTCCGGCGGTCGACCGGATGCGGGATGCTCCTTACAAACTCAAGGTAGTCGTCGGGAAATCCGTAACTCGTCGCATAGTAAAATGCGGCGTCTTTCTCGCGCGCTATCGCTGCCATGTCGGCATCGCACAAATTCGCCGCTGATTCCGTCAGCGTCTCGAGCACCGCCTGCAAATCGAAGGCGGAACGGCTGATGAGCTTAAGCACGTCGGCCGTCGCAGCTTGGTGTTGCCGTGACTCCTCAAGCTCGCTTCTGAGCTTCTTGATCGTCTGTGATGACTGGCTCGCGCGTTGAAAAGCTGCTGTCCGAGAGCGCTTGACCCCAACTGGTTTGCGCCCGCGCCTTTTCGTATCGCCTTTCCCTCGTCGCCCCTTCATGGCCGCCCCACGGCTCAGGAATTCCATGCTAGCGGCTTAAACGGCTACGCAGAAGTGGGTTGGGGTGATGGCGGCCGATGTCGGTTTTGTGTCAAAACGGACGTTCGCGGCCAATCGGCGAGGGGTTGCGAGCAAATGGGGGGTGACCAATGGATCGCGATCTCTGCCTGTCGCGCCGGCTGTTCGTGGCCGGTTCGCTGGCTTCACCGCTATTGATGTTTCCCAATGCTATCGCCCAGGACCAGCCGGTCGACCCAGCCACGCTGAAGCCAGGCGAATTTCAGTGGCATCCGGATCGTTCGCAAAGTGGGCCGGTCGTCGTGCTGGTGTCCATCCCGAAGCAATGGGTCGTGATCTATCGCGGCGGCGTGCGCATCGCCGCATCAACCTGCTCGACCGGCAAGCCGGGACACACGACCCCGGCCGGCGTGTTCGTCATTCTGCAGAAGGACCAGCACCACCATTCATCGACCTACAATGATGCGCCCATGCCTTACATGGAGCGGCTGACCTGGCAGGGCGTGGCGCTTCATGCTGGCAATCTTCCGGGCTATCCGGCGAGCCACGGCTGCGTGCGGCTGCCGCTCGAGTTCGCCAAACTTCTGTTCACCGTCACAACGCTCGGCACGCCGGTGATCATCGCCGACGGGGAACCGGCCTATACCGACTTGCAGCATCCGGGGCTGCTGATCGCCAATCAAGCTGAAGAGATGGCGCGGGATGTCGTCAAACAGGTTTCCGCCAAGGCGCCGCATCCGGTGACCGCCACAACGGAAACACATGAAGCATCTTCTTTCGTGATCTCAACGGCTGATCGCAAGTTGACGGCGTTCGTGAACGGCAAGGAAAGCTTTGTCGCGCAGGTCGAGATTCAAATGCCCGAAAAGCCGTTCGGCACTCACGCCTTTACTTTGACAGGGCCGGACGCAGATCCGCGTCATCTCAAATGGCTGGCGATAGGCTTGCCCGCCGGAACGAACGCCGTTGCGCTTTCGGCGCTTCTCGCCACGGAGACCATGAATCGCGTCAGCCTCACGCCCGATACCGCGCAGCGCGTGAGTTCGCTGATGCATCCAGGTTCGACATTGGTCATCACCGATCAACCATCGCACCAGGACACGCGGACCGAGCCCGGCTTTACCATCATCACCCATGACACGTGAGCGTACGTTCCACCTTGCACGTGAGGTAACCGGCTGCGCATAGAGACTCGAGGCTCTCTGTTACTATGCGGTATGTTCGAACAACTCGTTCAATCTGTCCTTGATCAAGCGCGTCTGGTCGCCCAAGCACCGATCGCCTTTGCAGCGGGCGTTGTGATTCTGGGCGCCATCGTCTGGTCGATGCTGCGGTGGCGCTATGCCAAGATGATCGAACACCGCAACGGTATTATCGCGCTGTACAAGGCGCGGCTTAATGGTGCGAGCCCGGATCAGGCTAAGGCCAGAATGGACAGCCTTGAAGGGCAAGTGGTCAGTCTCAAAAACCGGGAATGGCCGAAACTTGCGCCGGCCGCGGTGGCGGATTTTGAGAACATTCTCGCCTCACAAGGATCGCACGTCGTTTCCGTCGTTCCACAGGACAAAGATTCGGTCTTTTTGGCCCGCGACCTGGTCGATGCCTTGAACCGGATCGGCTGGAAAGCAAAGCGTGACACGAGCATGAGCGAAGTGCCGGACGGATTGAGCGTTTGGCCGGAAGACGACGTGGCCCGCGCCATATGCAACGCGCTGACGATGGCCACCGGCGCGCTGGTGACGCTGCGGAAGGACCAGCAACTCAAGGACCAGGGCGTCTATGCGATCGGGATCGGATACAGGCTGGAGTGAGATTGATCGCCGGTCGCTGGATCGTTGTTGAATCATGAGGGCGGGATATCCGCCGCCCTGCACCTGGGTGGGTGAAGCCTCGGCGCCATTGCAATGCGAACGGAAAGTCGGCGCTGGCGGACACGACCCACGTCCGCTGTTGGTCCGCTTGGATATGTTCGCTTTTCGGAAAAGGTCATCGAATAACAGGCGAATGTCGGCTATTGACCGAAAGCGACATTGCCAACCCTCGACCATCCGATCAGGATTGCGCCTCGGAAGGGGCCGTGTGCTTCATGAAAAACGTATCTGCAGTAGTGGCTATTTGGGTCGGTCTCGCAGCGGTGCCAGTGATCGCGGCGGACGGCATTCAACCCGGTCTATGGAAAATCACGACCGTGGCGGTGAACAACGGAATGAAGATGCCGCCTCAGACGAACGCGCGTTGCTTGACCGCGGAACAAGCGAATGATCTTGCCGACACGTTTTCTCCGCGGTTCGGAGGCATGAACACGACCTGTCAACGAGCTCAGTACGCGAAGACCGAGCAGAAGTTGACGTGGCGGCTCGAGTGCAGGGGACAGTTCAATATGGACTCTGCTGCCGAGTTCACCTTTTTCAGCCCGCTTCGTTATACGGCTGTCATCTCGACGAAAGGCTGGATAGGCGATCAGCAGCTTTCGGATACGCAGGTGACGCTCGAAGGCGAATATGTCGGAGCCTGTCAGTAAGACGCCCCTGTGGCTCAGCGGCGCTGGTACCGCCGCAAGGCAGCGATATCGGGCCGCGGAAGCGCGGTCCCCAGCAACGCGCCTGCGAACACCAACAACAACGCGATGATAAGTGCGGCCATCAAGGTCTCCCTATGAGGACGGCTTTACATCACGTGTGAAACGCCAGTCTTGTGAGTTCTTGCCAACGATTTGTGAGTTGGGCGATTTGGTGCGGGACCTGGTAACGCCCTTTATTCGTGCTGGTTTCTATCGTTTCCCCATAGGCCAATTGATTGTTCGACCCAAGTGCTGACACTGCAGCGATCTAGGTTGCAGTTTCTCTGTCACAAAGGAACCGATGTCATGCCAAGCAAGTCCGCAGAGGCCACCCCCCGCATGTTTGATTCGACGCTGTCTGCGGGGCTCCCAGATGAGGCCCGTAAGGCGGTGAAAGTCGCGTTTGATGCGATGTCGACCTGGCGTACGCAAATCGTCAACAACGAAAAAAACATCGAAGCGGTGATCGACAAGATCGCTGCCGGGGCAAAGGCACTGGGATGGCCCGAGGAAATCGTCGACGCCACCCGCGCGCAGATGGAAACCATGAACGAGATGCAGCTCCAACTGATGGACCAGATGATGGATGCCTGGGAGGAGCAGATCAAATCGCCGAACGCGTCGTCGGCGATGCTGTCGAAGCTGAAGTCTATGTCTCCCTTCAGCGCGATGACCAACTGGCCCGGTGCGGGCTCCTCGCAAATGAATCCGTTCGGACTTTACATGCAGGTCGCGCAACAGTGGCAAAAGGCATGGACGGACGCTATGGCCCCCTGGATGAAACACTGAACGCGCGAACGCAATTCGAGCGTCATCAGATCAGCCGAAGCACCGCTTCGAGAGTAAAGCGGGCATCGTTCCCGCGTGTCTGCCTTTGACCGAGCGCGCGCATTTCAACTCGCGGTAGATATCATTTCGCGGTTGACCTGCGGCGCTCCTTTGCTCCATGCACTTCATTCGATCTGGGGCGATTCATTTTGTTTCGTTGGAGGCTGGCTTGGTTGAACGCGATCTCCCGCTCGGCGGTGTTTCGATCTTGGCTGCGAAATTGGCGGTGTGTTTCACCGCTCTGGTTCTGATAGCCGCATCACCGGCGAGCGCCCAACCATCACCACCACGCCCGAATATCGTTTACATCGTCGCCGATGATCTGGGATGGAAAGACGTCGGCTTTCACGGCTCCGACATCAAGACGCCAAACATCGATAAGCTGGCTGAAACCGGGGCGCGGCTCGAACAGTTCTATGTTCAGCCAATGTGCACGCCGACTCGCGCAGCACTCCTGACCGGCCGTTATCCGTTCCGCTACGGTCTGCAAACCGCCGTGATCCCAACGCCGAGCAAATATGGTTTGGCGACCGACGAGCGCCTCTTGCCACAGGCACTCAAGGAGGCCGGCTACAGTACGGTGATGGTTGGCAAATGGCACTTGGGTCATTCAGACCGCAAGTACTGGCCACGCCAGCGAGGGTTTGACTACCACTACGGCTCCATGGTGGGCGAGGTCGACTATTTCACGCACGCGTCTGCAAATGTGAAGGATTGGTTTCGCAACAACAAACCGGTGAAGGAGACGGGATATGTAACCCGCCTGTGGGGCGAGGACGCGGTTGCCCAGATAAATGCTCACGATCCAAAGACGCCGTTTTTCCTCTACCTCGCATTCACGGCACCGCATGCTCCATACCAGGCGCCGAAGGAATACCTCGACAAATACAAGCACATTGAAGATCCGACACGACGCGCCTACGCAGCGATGATCACTGCGATGGATGATGAGATCGGCAACGTGGTCGGCGCTCTCGACAAGAAGGGAATACGAGACAACACGTTGATTGTTTTCATGAGCGACAACGGTGGCAATCGCACAGCCATGCTCTCCGGCGACGTCGACGTCTCCAATCTGAAACTGCCTGCCGATAACGGTCCGTATCGCGGCGGGAAGGGGATGCTGTACGAAGGCGGTACGCGGGTCGTGGCACTCGCCAATTGGCCGGGTCACATCAAGCCGGGTGTGAACAACGAAATCATACATGTCGTCGACATGTTTCCGACGCTTGCCGGGCTTGCGGGCGCGAGCCTGAGCAAGGGAAAACCGCTTGATGGTGTCGATGTCTGGTCGACACTCAGCGACGGCAAGCCCTCACCGCGTCATGAGGTTGTTTACAACATCGAGCCATTTCGCGGCGGCGTTCGGGAGGGAGACTGGAAACTGATCTGGCGCACGCCGTTGCCCTCGGCCCTGGAGCTTTACAACATCGCGGAAGATCCGTCCGAGAAGACAAATCTTGCCGACAAGAATCCTCAAATTGTCGCGAAACTGCAAAAGCGGATCGAGGAGTTGGCGCGCGAAAGTGCAAAATCTCTCTTCCTTCAGGACGCGTTCACTGCGGTCAAAGCGTCTACTCACGGCGCTCCTGCGCTTCCAGGTGAAGATGCGTTCTTCACTCAAGGCGACTAGTTCAATCGCCTGCCGCAGGCGCTTAAATGGATCGCTATCCTCCGCAGCATTGTCATAAAACTATCGCGGGTACCGCATTGCGATGCGGCCAAACTCGCCTTATTATTTTTTAGCCGGCGATTGTACATGACGCTCAGGCTGTGCCTCGGGCGTCGGGGGCAACCATGAGGCGGCGGGATTTCATCAGGCTCATTGCCGGCACCACGGCGGCGTTTCCGCTCGCTGCGCACGCACAAAATCAAACAAAGCCGGTCGTTGGCTATCTTAGCTTCACGTCTCCGGACGAGAGGCCGACGCTGGTTGCGGCGTTCCGCCAAGGCCTGGGGGAGGCCGGATTTGTCATCGGACAAAACGTGGCAATCGAATATCGCTCGGCAGGCGGTGAGTACGAGCGGTTGCCCGCACTGGCGGCGGAGCTTGTCAAAATTCCTGTTGCTGTGATCGCGGCCACCGGTGGCGAAGTTGTGGCCCGCGCCGCAAAAGGCGCGACGTCAAAAATTCCGATTGTATACACGTCGAGCTCTGATGGCGTGAAAGGCGGGCTTGTTGCTTCGCTCAACCGGCCCGGTGGGAATATCACAGGGGTGAGCCTGCTTGGCATGGCGCTTGATGCCAAACGCCTGCAGCTTTTGCACGATCTCGTTCCCCGCGCGAAAACCGTCGGTGTTCTGGCAAATCCAAAGAGTCCGGCTTTGACAGACCTGCCGAGCATGCAAGCTGCCGCGGACACCAACGGCCAACGTCTTGTCGTTCTGGAAGCTGGAACCGATGCTGACCTCGAAGCAACTTTTGCCTCATTGCAATCGCGGGGCGTGGACGCGCTGCTGGTCACCACCAATCCGTATTACGAAGGACGTCGCAATCAAATCGTGGCGCTCGCGAAGCGCTATTCGGTGCCTGTTGTATATCCCTGGCGTGAGTATGCGGCTGTGGGCGGGTTGATCAGCTACGGCACGAGTTTCACGGAATCGTATCGTCAGGCTGGTCTGTATGTCGGTCGCATCCTGAAGGGCGAGAAGCCCGCCGACCTGCCGGTGGTCCAGGCTTCGAAGTTCGAATTGCTCATCAATGCAAAAACGGCCAAGGAGCTTGGCCTGACCGTGTCGCCCTCGACTCTCATCGCCGCCGACGAAGTGATCGAATAGCCTAGTGTCGAACATTGATAGCGCGAATATTGGTCGGCCCTTAGGTGTTAGTAGGGCATCGAACATGGAGGCCGACAATGACTCGCCTGGGTTTGGCTGCCGCCGCTTTTCTTGCCGGCGTGTTCTTCGGGCTTCAGCCGGCAAAAGCGGAGGCTCCCTGGTGCGCGGTGGTCACGATCGGCGAAGACAGCGTGATCTGGGATTGCCGCTTCCGCACAATAGAAGAATGCCGACCGACGGTGTTGGCTGGCAATCGCGGCTTCTGCAATCCCAACCCGTATTTCGTCGCTACTGAACGCAAACGCCAGCGGAAACAGTAGATCGTCCAAGCCTTGCGATACTTGCTGTTCGCCGGTGTCCACATCCGGCGTTCGGCGTAATCATTCTGTCGTGCGCGGCTATTAAGGTTTCTTCCTCACCATAACGACAAGCCGCAGTTGTTCGATGCACCGCTTTTGGCTCATGTGGGCATTGGGTCCGCCAATGCTGCAAAAACTGACCGCTCCCCGAGATGCCGTACAGATCCTGAGGACTGCGACGCGCCGTCGTCTCGATGATGGCGCGTGGCACGTGTGGACCGTTACGCTTCCGAGACGCTCAATCACCGGTCGTCTGGTGTGGGGCACAGTGTGGCGCCGCCGCGACCAGGGTCGTTGGCTCTACAAGCGGTACATCGAGCCACGCGTGAGGTAACGGCGACAAGCCGGCGTCGACACATTGCGCGCGCACCGGGTGCAATTCGTGCGCACGATGGTGGTCTGTAACCACTTCCAATTTCTTATCACTTTGTCGCCCAATATCGCCCCCAACTTCGCCGCAACGGCGTGCGGTTTTTCAAGCGGGCCGCATTTTGCGGAAGGGGAGTGATTGAATGCGAACGCTGCTCGTCGGCGCTCTGATTGCGTCCTTAATGGGCTGCTGTCGTACTCCGCCGCAGGCTGCGCTGGAACGATGCACAACGAAAGGCTGCGTTCAAAGAACGGTGGCCAATTCGCAGACTGAAATCAGACGAGTGGCGTTCAAGCCAAGCCCAGCGCCGGCAAATATAAAATCTGCACCAGTTACGCCCGCGACAGCGGCAACTGCACCAGTGCCGCCGTCGACTGAATCGACCGACCAGACTGGCCTTATCGGAAAAAGTGCAACTCCGGTGATCAGTTCAGCGCCCGACGCTCCAGTGCCTAGTCAGTCCGCCGAGACGCCCGATGCGGTCGTGAATAAAGCGAAGGCCACGACCGCGGCGATTTTGACTGATCCGGAATCCGCCGAGTTTGATGATATGAAGCGGGCGATCAGAAAAGATATGACGGGGCAGCCCGTCGACAGCATTTGCGGCCGCGTCAAAGAGAAGAAAGCGTCCGGCGCAGGCGTCAGCGATCGGCCATTTCTGTATCTGGTCAAAGAGGACAAGGCCTATATCGACGACGGCTATCCCGAGTCAGTGGCGGCAACCTGGTATCGCGCCGTCTGCATCAATCCGGATTCGCCCAAACAGGACTCCAGCCAGCAACCGGGCAAGTGAGATTGCGCTACTGGGGGCGCGTCCAGGAAAACTGACAGCGGGCAAACGACGCCACCTGGTGGGTATTTTTTGACGCCAGGCTGATCGCCTGCTGGTTGATGTAGGCCATGCCCAGTTTCGGAAAGAACGAGAACGTCATGATCGACCAGGGCTCTGCCTGGACGGCGGAAATCTGCTCGTCGAAAAACTCAACGATGCTGCCCCGCCCAGCCGGCACCGGCGGGAGGTGAGGCAAACCGGACTCCTTCGCTTGCTTTAGCAGTTCCGGATCCTCGGGAAATTCGGTCCACGAAATTCCGATGGTCTTTTTGTCCGTGTCGATCACAAAGGTCGGTTTCCCGCGATACTCGTCCTTTGTCGGGCCTTTCAGGCTAGGTTCGACTTTTCCCGATTGACCGCCGGCTGGCGCGCTCATGCGATCAGCAAGCGAGACACCGTACGCCATGCTCACGCCTTCGGGTTTCTCACATGAAATCGTCAAGAGCGGTTCGGCAATCGCGTTTGGGGAGATTGCAGTCGCGAGAACGGCGCAAAGTAAAAGCGGTCTGAAATCCATAGGCAGCCTCCACGGGCAAGCCCGAAGCCTAGCACATTTCACCAGAAGTAACTCGACACGAAAACAAACAAGATGATTATCGCCACACCCAGGACGATGAATCGATCAGCTTTGTTCTGAAAAAAACGTTGAAAACCGCTTTCGTTCGGCATCGCCGGGTGAGTCCCTTTTCAGCAATTATGTTGTCGCGCAATTGCAAATCGTGTGCGCAATGCTTCTGGTGACGTGAAAATGGAAATCTCAGTTTTTCTCGTCGTCGACTGCACATTCGGCCAGCACGAACACGTGGCGCTCTTTGCAAATATCGCAACGAAGTTGCATGGACGCGGCAGGCGGCAGATCCTTGAGTTCTTCGCTGGTCACTTTGAAATTTGAGCGAAATGTCCGCTGCGTGGTCGGACATTTGAAAATCAACGCACCCATCAATGATCCCCGCCGGTTGTCACGGCGGTAGATGGCGTTGAGGATCAGGGCAGTCTGTGCTGCAGATCACAATAAGGACACCCGTGGCTTATCCTTTCGTCTGACGCCGAGCGATCGAGCGGCCAACGAGACGGTGCATTCCGGCGCGCTTCAACTGGTGCGGGTTTTTTCCGCGTGAATGTGCGATAAACGAGCATTCCGAGGCATTCGACTGGGAGTCGCGTGCCGAGCCCCGGCTTCGGCCGCGACGCATCAGAATTTTTAACGCTTTCCCGGTAGGCTTTATTTACTTCCGGTTAATGGATGGCGCAGAAGCGCCATAAAGCTCCAGCACGGCGCAACTGATGCATCGCGGACCGCTGATTTCTGAACTCGAGGACGCAGTCCGGCACGGTTCGCAGGAGAAGCGCGTCAGAACGCTTAGAGGGATCACCGACCTCTTCCTGGGGGCCAAGGAAAGGCTCAGCGAAGAGCAGGTCGAGGTGTTCGACGAAGTCCTCTGCCATCTGATTACGCGGATGGAGGCGAGGGCGCTTATTGAACTCAGCGAGCGTCTTGCGCCCATCAACAACGCGCCAACCAACGTCATCCACACACTTGCGGTCGATGATGAAATTGCAATTGCCGGTCCTGTTCTATCCCTGTCGGACCGCCTGACCACGCCGGATCTCGTCGAGATCGCGATGGCCAAGGATCAACCGCATCTGCTGGCAATCTCAAAACGAAGCAGTCTCAGCGAATCCCTGACCGACGTACTCGTCGAGCGAGGGGACACAAGCGTCATCACCTCGCTCGTCGAAAATGCAGGCGCAAAGTTGTCGGAAAAGGCCTACGCCAACCTGGTGGATAAAACCGACGCTGACGAATCCCTGCTCGAGAAACTTGGTTTGCGTCTCGACATCCCGATCCACATTTTTCGTCGTTTGCTGCAGCGCGTGAGCGACGCCGTGCGCGGGCGACTTATGGCCGTGGCTTCGCCCGAGCGGCGCGACGACATCAAGGAAATTCTCGCCGGCATTACAAACGACGTTGTGGCGCCGGACGATCTCAATTCTGACTTTTCGGCGGCGAAGAGTCGTGTGCAGGCCTTGCACGAAAAGGGCGAGCTCGATCAGGTTGCGTTGCTGGGATTCGTTAAGCAACGCCAATATGCCGCGGCAGTGACCGCGCTCGCGACGCTTTGCTCTGCTCCCGTGGACATGCTCAAGCAGATGTTGAAGGACGGCCGCAATGAACCGCTGCTGGTCCCCTGCAAGGCCGCAGGAATATCCTGGCCGACGTTGCGCGCACTGCTGCAGAGCGACGTGCTCGGCCGGATCGCCACCGACGATGAGCTGATCAAGTTCAAGAACGATTACAACAAGCTGTCCAACGTGACGGCGACCAAAGTGCTCGAATTCTGGTCCGAGCAGCAAAAGACGGCACGCTAGGCATTCCTGCGCGCTATTTTTCCGTGATTCCTCCTATTGAGGTCTGCAAACCTCGCCAGACCCTGAGTAGTATGCGGGTTCGTCGAGGCATTCCATGCGGCTGTTTGGGCGCGTACTCGAACCTGTTGAACGGCTCTCCGAAATACTTTTCGGCTTGATAATGGCATTGACGGTCACGAGCGCCGTCAGTGTCGCGACTGCGGATGATATGCAGATCCGCACCATGCTGATTGCCGCGCTTGGTTGCAATCTGGCGTGGGGGATCATCGACGCCGGAATGTATTTGATGGCTCGCCTTGGTGAGCGCGGGCACAATGCCCTGGTCGGGCGCGCAGTACGCAAGGCGCCCACGAGCGAACAGGCTCATCGCATCATCGAAGACGAACTGCCGCCGGTGTTTGCGTCGATTTTCCGGCCTGCACAACTGGAAGAAATACGCGAGAAAATTTCGCAAATGCCGTCTTCCCGGTCACATCCGGGGCTGACGGGTCGTGACTGGCAGGGCGCGGTCGGGGTGTTTGCCCTCGTTGTCGCGGCCACGTTTCCGGTCGTCATTCCGTTCGCCGTCATTGACGACGTCAGAGTGGCTTTACGCATCTCCAATGTGCTTGCCGTTGTGTCGCTATTTCTGTGCGGTTTTCTGTTTGGGAAGCATGCCGGGCTTCCGCCCTGGCTCACGGGCCTGGTCATGGTGGTGGTCGGCGTGGCGTTGGTGGCTATCGCGATCGCCCTTGGAGGATGACTCCGGCCCTGTCGAATAACGTCCGCCTTGCGTGTACAGCGGAGCAGTCATTCGTCGCTGACATGTCCGCCAATAGTTCAAAGCGAATATGAGCCTGTTTCCTTGGTGCTGTACCAAGTCCAAGTGTCTCAAGCGCTCCTGAAGAATAAATCAAGGTTTCCTAGAGGCTGCGATGGTTGCAGCAAGCTTGGCGCTGACTTACTTCGCGTGAGTGGCAAAGCGCTCAGGAGTTCATCTTGGAATCGAATAGACAATATAAAGCGATCGGTGCCTCTCCAGTCTGGCAGATCATGATTCTTGCGATCGCGCCGACAATCGGAATTGGCATTTGTCGCTTTGCCTATTCGCTCGTCCTGCCCGACATGCGCGACAGCCTCGGCTGGTCGTATTCGGTCGCAGGCATCATGAATACGATCAACGCTGCCGGCTACCTGGCGGGTGCGCTCGGCGCGAACGCAGCGATCCGACGATTTGGCATGCTCCACACCATTCGCGTCAGCACGATTGTCTCCGTACTTACGCTTGTCATGTCCGCGCTTACGGGCGACTGGGTCGTGTTCGGTTTCGCACGCTTGTTGTCTGGCGTCAGCGGGGCATTCGCCATGGTGGCGGGTAGCGCCGTCGCGACGAGCATTGCACAGGGCCAACGCCAGCATCAGGCGTTCTATGTGAGCCTGTTTTACCTTGGCCCAGCCGCCGGAATTCTGATTTCGGGATTCGTTGCACCATTCCTTTTGGAATGGCACGGGGCCGGATCATGGTGGATCACCTGGGGCGTGCTCGCGGCAATTTCAGCCTCGCTGACAGTTCTATTGCTGACGATGCGTGTCGATCACTCACCCGCACCGGCGGGTGCATCAAAAACGCAGGTCAAAGCTGCGCCAGTGCTTTTCTATCTGATCGGCTACTTCCTGTTTGGTACCGGCTATATCGCCTACATGACCTTCATGATTGCTTATGTGCGCAATGTCGGCGGCGGAGCGTTGGCACAAAGTGCTTTCTGGACTTGCATCGGTGTTGGCGCGCTTGCTCATCCCTGGACCTGGTCGGGCTTGATGGCGAAAAGCCGTGGGGGAGGTGCGACCGCCCTGTTAACAGGAATTAGCGCCGTCGGAGCCGCGTTGCCGCTCTTCGGCACATCGCCGATATTGTTCGGCGTCTCCGCGCTGATCTTCGGCAACGCGTTCTTCGCCGTCGTGTCGTCGACCACCGCGTTTATACGCGTGAACTATTCGCGGGAAGCATGGTCGAGGGCCATTGCCATGATGACAGTCGCGTTCGGCATGGGGCAGATGGTTGGCCCAATAGCGATCGGCATCATCACCGACAAAATGGGCAGCTTGTCCTATGCCCTGAATGTTTCAGCCGCGATCCTGGCTCTCGGTGCGGTCGCTTGCCTGTGCCAGCGCCCGATCGACCAACACGCTCCGCGGGCGCGAGTTCAAACGATTTGAGTGTCTAGCTCAGGCCCGCCCGGCGCAACGCTTCCACGTAGTGCGCGCGTTGGGCTTCGTTGACAGGCATCTGCTGTGCCATCCAGGCCAGGGAAATGTCGGGCTGCACGCGGCGAACCTCCTGGATCATGGCCTTGGCGAGATCGTCATCACCCGTCATCGCTGCGGCCGCAGCGAGCAGGCGATAGGCGCTGACGAAATCAGGACGCTGGCGGATCGCTTCACGCGCGAGGCGCATCGCCTCATCATAGTTGCGCCCGACAAACTCCGCGTAAGCGGCGACGCCGTTGTAGATGGCGGAGAACGGATCACGCGGGCTCAGATGCAGCGCGTGGCGAGCGGCGTCGGCGCCCTCCTGCCAGCGCCCAACGTATGACAGACCCAGTCCGTAATAGCCTTGCGCGAGCGCGAAATTCGGATTTAGGCGCAAGGCTAATTCGAACTCCGCAAGCGAATCCTCGAAGCGGCGCATGTACACATGAGCGGTGGCGAGCCCGAGATGCGCCCAAGGGTCTTCGCTGTCGGCCTGAACCGCCGCCAACCCCGTGCGTTTGGCGATCGAAACAGCAGTTGGCACGTCTTCCCAACCCATATGAGCGCCGAAGGTGTGACTGACGGCAAGGACGGCAAGCGCCTGGGCGTAGTTGGCATCAATGGCGATTGCCTGCTCGAGCAAAGCTTGAGCCTGAAGATTGTCTTCGCGGGTCACGCTCCAGTAATGCGATAGCGCCCGCATGACCAGACCCCAGGCGTCGAGGTTCTCGGGAGGTTTACGCCGCGCGCGAAAGTTCTCCGCTGCATAGATCTGCGGCTCAATAGCCGCAACGACGGCTTCAGTGATCTCATCCTGCACGTCGAATACGCCAGCCAGCTGGCGATCGTAGCGCTCCGACCAGAGCTGATTGCCGATCGCGGTGTCATTGAGCTGTGCCGTGATGCGCACGCGATCGCCGCTCTTGCGGACGCTGCCCTCGATCAGATAGTCGACCCCGAGCTCCGCGCCGATCTTTTTCGTATTGACCGGCTGGCCTTTGTAGATGAAAGAAGAATTGCGGGCGATCACGAAGAACCAGCGGACCTTGGACAGCGCCGTTATGATGTCCTCGCTGATACCGTCCGCAAAATAATCCTGGTTCGGTTCCCCGCTCACATTGACGAAAGGGAGAACCGCGACAGAGGGCCGGTCCGATCGCATCGAGGACGTGCGTTGCGCGGAAACAGGAGCAGTTTCGCTCTGAACCGGCGCGATGGACACGTCGGCGACGAAACGCACGCCGCGACGTGGTATGGTGCGGATCAGCTTTTGCTCGTCCCCATTGTCGCCGATCGCGCGACGTGCGGCATTGATCCGACTTGACAGAGTTGAGTCAGACACGTTTCGGCCAACCCAGACCGAAGCAATAAGATCGTCCTTGCTGACAACGCGGTCGCGATTTTCCACGAGATACTTGAGCAGGTCGAACACTTGCGGCTCGACTGCAACAGGAGTTGACCCGCGGTGCAGCTCCCTTCGGTCTGTATCAAGCTTATGGTTGCCAAAGAAAAATTGCACTTTGACGCCCCGCGCGCACATCGCTGAATGATTTGACAGACGTCGTTCAAGCACAAAACACGGGTCTGTCAAAGCCGCGGACATCCCCGTTCAAATTGCCACACCTAGCCGCTACGATGCGAAGTAGTCTCAGCGACCACATGACGCGGCACTGGCTTTGCGGCAATGCAGGCATTCCGCAGCCGCACCAGTCAGATACTTCCGGTTGCGTGCTTCATGTTGTCGGTGAATTTCTTTTCCAAAAGTCGCGTTTTGCGTTAGACCAAAAAGGTTGTCGGGTGGGGTTCTCAGCGGCGATGTCAAACAGAACTGTGCGCAAGAAAAGCAAGGCATCGAAAAGCCGAAGACGAACTGCTGTGCGTCGCCAAGAGCGCACGCCCTTCATTGAGTCAGAAAATGAGCTGCGGACGAACAAGGCATGGTGGCAAGCCGTAGTTGCAAATCCTTTCATGGGCGTCACGGTTCTCGGCAAAACGCAACATTTTACGGCGGCCAATTCGACTTTCCAATCGATGGTCGGATACACCGAAGACGAACTCAAGAAATTGACGCCGCTTGATATCACCCCGGCCGGTGATCGCGAGGCCAACAGGGTCGTGCTGAAAGAGTTGCAACGCGGCAAGCGCCAGCATTACGAGTTGACGAAACGGCTGCAGCGTAAAGACGGCGAGGTGATCTGGGTTCAGCTTTATGTCTTTGGAATTCCCGATCAGGGTGCCGTCGGCATGACGGTGAACATCACGGAGAAAATGCGTGCCGAAAACGCCCTGCAGGTCGCGCGGGCGGAGCTTGCGCGCTCGGCACACGTGAGCCGGATGGGCGCGATGACGGCGTCGATCGCGCATGAGATCAATCAGCCTCTGGCAGCCATCGTGGCGAATGCCAGTGCCGGATTGCGCTGGATGGAGCGGACTCCTCCGCACTTGAACGAGATCCGGGAAAGCTTTGAGCAGATCGGGCAGGAGGGCCGACGCGCCGCCGAAGTCATCGACAGCATACGTTCGATGTTCAAGTCGAAGGAACTGGCGCACGTTTCTGTCGACCTCAATCAACTCATTCGCGAAGTGCTGGCGCTGCTTGAAGGGTCCATCCAGAAACACGGAATTGCCATGCACACCGAATTGGATGATGCGCTCGTCTCGGTGACGGGCAACCGGGTCCAGCTGCAGCAGGTTCTGTTTAATCTTTTGACGAATGCCATCGAGGCAATGGAATCAGTTACCAATCGCAGGATGCTGGTCAGGTCCGAACTCGGAAACGGTGAAGTCAAGGTCACCGTCGAAGATTCTGGCAGCGGCATCGACCCGAAGGACATCGACAAGATCTTCAGCTCATTCTTCACGACCAAAGTCGAGGGCATGGGCATGGGTCTGTCGATCTGTCGGTCGATCGTCAAGTCGCACGGTGGCAGCCTCTCGGCTTTGCGTGGCCACACGCAAGGCGCGGCGTTTCAGTTCACATTGCCAATCGGGCTGTCCGACACGGACGCCAGCTGACCCATCGGCGATCGCAAACTCAAGTGCGCTCGGTCTGGTTGTGGCGACAACCTGGCCGCGCGTACCGATGAATTGATTGCGCGGGTGATCCAATTGTTCCGGGTAAATTGTGCATAAAAAGTTCTGCACGGACTCGATTAGACGTCGCGGACGACAACAACCGCCCAAGCATTAATCCAAATTTCATACCCGCACGACTATGGTTAACGCAGTCGTCACCATTTCCCGGTCTCAGCAGCGGTTTGCCCAATGTGCGGAATTGCAGTCGCGATTGGCTGGACCGATGCGGACTCGACTGTCAAAAAGCTCCTTCAAGGCATTTTGCACCGGGGTGATGTCACCGATCCCGTCGTATCGTTTCGCAAGGATACGGCCATGGGAACGCGTCGCCTGCGCATCGTCGACGCGGAGCACGCGACGCAACCGCAACTGTCTTTCGACCGCGGCATAGCGGTTGCCTTCAACGGCGAAATCTACAATCACGCTGAACTGCGTCACGAATTGCGCGGTCTCGGTGCTGTTTTTCGGACCGAGTCCGATACCGAAGTCATCGCCACGGCACTTCAATTCTGGGGTCCGCGTGCCCTGGAGCGCCTCGTAGGCATGTACGCCTTCGTTGCGATCGACATAGCATCCGGCGAATTCCTGGCCGCGCGCGATCCATTCGGAGTGAAACCTCTCTACGTGATCCAGTCGGCGGACAGCTTTCTGTTCTGCTCCGAGATGAAGCCGCTTCTGCAGACGGTGCCAACTGGTGACGTCCTTCTGGTGCCTCCCGGATATATGGTGTCGGGAAAGGGTTGCGGACGTTACAAGTCGCCTGTCTACCCGCGCACCGATCTGCCCGTTCAAAATGATCCGCATATGCTGGACGCGATCTTGGCAGAGGCGGTGCGTGTGCGGCTGCCACCCGATCTGCCGGTCGCAACGCTCTTCAGCGGCGGAATAGACAGCACGTTGGTCGCGCACTATGTGCGACAGCATCGTTCCGATGCGCCGGCCTATTTCGTTGGAAACACCAAGGCCCCGGATTACCCCTTTGCGGCCGAATATGCTGACAGGGTCGGTCTCGATCTGCGCGTGGTTCCGTTCGAGCCCGACAGCGAGGACGTCTTCGCGCTGATCGGACAGGTGGTCGAGGTGACCGAGTTCATTCGAACCGAACCTGGTTCGCGGTGCCGTCTGCTCCCTGATGGCCGCCGAACATATGCATCGTGACGGCTATCGGGTCGCCTTGTGCGGGGAAGGTGCCGACGAGTTATTTTGTGGCTACCCGCCGCTTGAATTGGCATTCCACGAAGACGAATCCGAAGGTCGCGCCGTCCGTGACGAATGTTTGTCTCTGATGCATCGGATCAGCCTGCAGCGCGTGGACCGTTGTTCGATGCGGCACCAGGTTGAAATGCGCGAGCCGTTTCTCGATCCGTCAGTGGTGCGGTATGCCCTGGGTCTAAGCGCCGACGCGCTTGTGAACGATGTGAACGGACAGCCGCGCGGCAAGGCGCCGTTACGTGATCTCTACAATCTCTATCCTGACCTGTTGCCTCGAGCCATTCGTGATCGCACCAAGATCCCGTTCGGGGAGGGCGCCGGTCTCGACGTCACGCCGCAGGGACTCGGTGTGGAAACGCCGCTTTGACGAAGTCATCCCGGATCGCGATTTCCTCGAAGGACGAGTGGAATTCGCCGACTTCAACATCCAGTCGAAAGAAGAATTGTTTTACGTTCGAAGCCTCGCACAGGCGATCGACATCTCGCGTGTGCCTCATCTGCGCGACCGCGCGTGGATTTCGTTCTCGATCAAGAAAAATCAAGAAAAACTGAAAGCGTTCGCTCACTTCAGTTTATAACCCCGGCAACCCTCGGCTGACAGATGCACCGTTCAAGCAAGATCTATAAAGACACCGCCAATATCGTCGCCAATCCGCGCGAGGTGGAAGCAAATCTGCTCTATCAATCCGCTTCGCGCCTGCAGGCAATTCAGGACCATTGGGAAGAGAAGGCGAGCGAACTCAGGGACGCTCTGCTGTACAATCGAAGGCTCTGGACGATCTTTCTGACGTCCGTGACCCACGCTGAAAATCCGCTTCCCAAGGAGATTCGTGAGAATGTCGCGAATCTCGGTGTGTTCGTGCTGCGACGAACCCTTTCGCTGCAGGCAGAACCGCGGCCCGATCGCCTCAGCATCCTGATTGGGATCAACCGAAATCTGGCTTCCGGTCTGTTGAATTCGAGCCGCTGATCTCACTCCGCGGCCAATCCGTTCGCGACCCAGGCGAACGGCATGCCATGGCGCCAACACGGGGTTTTGCCTAGGATCGGCCCTCGTCGTGGACGCGTGGGGGCGAAATGCAGCGACGCCGTGGCGGGACAAAGACTAAGAAAGTTGGGCGCCGGCCAAACCCACGGACCAAGGCTGGCAAATCACCCGCGCGCGCTTCCGTGGCAAAAGTTGCCGAGCGGCTACGCCAGCGCACCCGCGAGCTCGACGAAGCGCTCCAGCAACAGACGGCCACAAGCGAAGTGCTGAGCATCATCCGCCGGTCACCGGCCGATGCACAGCCGGTGTTCGAGGCGATCGTGCAGAGTGCCACGCGCCTGTGCGACGGGGTTTTCAGCGTTTTCTATCTTTACGATGGCGATCGCATGCGCATCGCCGCTTTGAAGAATTTCACGCCAGAGGCAACCAGCCAGATTTACGGAAACCAGGAGCTGCAGAAACCAAACCGCTCCTTCGTTGGAGGTCGCGCCATTTTGGATCGCGCGATTGCCCTCATCCCTGACGTGCTTGAAGACCCCGAATATTCGCGCAAATTTGCGCTTGCCGGAGGATGGCGGGCCGTGCTTGCCGTGCCGTTGCTTCGCGATGGAAAATCCATCGGGGCGTTAACGGTCGGAAAGGCTGAACCGAACTCTTTTTCCGAGCGTCAAATTCAGCTGTTAAAAACATTCGCCGATCAGGCGGTCATCGCGATCGAGAACGTGCGCCTGTTCGGTGAGCTGCGTGAATCGCTGCAGCAGCAGACCGCCACTGCGGATGTGCTCAAGGTCATCAGTCGCTCGACCTTCGATCTGCGGGCCGTTCTGCAAACTCTTGTCGAATCGGCGGCTCGCCTCAGCGAGGCCGACAAGACGCAGATTTTGCGTCCAAGCGACAGCGAGCACGGTTTTTATCCCGCCGCGAGCTATGGATATTCGCAAGAATACAATGACTATTTGAGCAGGCTCACGTTTCCGCCAAGCCGCGAGGGAGTTGTCGGGCGCGTGCAGCTGGAGCGCAAGCCTGTGCAAATCGTCGACGTTCTCGCCGACCCCGACTATGCCTTGCATGAGACCCAGAGACTTGGCGGCTTTCGTACGCACCTTGGCGTGCCGCTGCTTCGGGAGGGAAGTCCTATCGGAGTGCTTGTCGTAAGCCGCGTTACAGTCAAGCCGTTTACCGACAAGCAAATAGAACTCCTGACGACTTTCGCGGATCAGGCCGTCATCGCGATCGAGAACGTGCGCCTGTTCGACAGCGTGCAAACACGAACGCGCGAGTTGGCGGAATCTCTCGAGGACCTGCGCACCACGCAGGACCGTCTTGTCCAGACGCAGAAGATAGCATCGCTTGGCCAGCTGACCGCCGGCATCGCGCACGAGATGAAGAACCCGCTCAATTTCGTCAATAATTTCTCGACACTTTCCGCCGAGCTCGTCGACGAGCTGAACGACACGCTGAAGGGCCTGCCATTCTCCAACGATGCGCGCGCGCAGGTCAACGAACTGACCGGGACCTTACGCGACAACCTCGAGAAGGTCGTTCATCACGGTCGACGCGCTGATGGGATCGTGAAGAACATGCTCCTGCACTCGCGTGAAGCGTCCAGCGAGCACCGGCGCGTCGACATCAACGCTATTGTCGAAGAAAGTCTCAATCTCGCCTGGCACGGCGCACGTGCCGAGAAGCAGGGCTTTGAAATCGCCATCGAGCGGTCGCTCGACCCGACCGCCGGTGAAGTTGACATCTTTCCTCAGGACGTCACCCGGGCGCTTCTGAATATGATCGCGAACGGCTTCTATGCGACAACCAAGCGCAAGACGGAGGCCGGGAGCGGTGGTTACGAGCCCGTCCTCTCGGCGTCCACGAAAAGCTTGGGTGATCGCGTGGAAATCAGGATCCGCGACAATGGCACGGGTATGTCCCCCGATGTGAAAGAGAAAATGTTCGATCCATTTTTCACGACGAAACCGGCCGGAGAGGGGACTGGCCTCGGTCTCTCCATCAGCCACGACATCATCGTCAAGCAACACGCCGGCTTTATTGAAGTCGAGACGCGGCCCGGAGAATTCACCGAGATCAGGGTCATCCTGCCGCGTTCAGCGGTGTTTGTCTGAGCCGAAGTGGCAGCCCAGCCGCCGCGAAGTGCCCATAAAACAAGCACGAACAGATTAGCCCTCAGTCCAACTCGATCTATGTGTCCGCATATTGAAATATTCGGAGGCTAAATACCTTCGCGCTGTTCCTTCGAGGGAGACGAGCACATGAGT
Source organism: uncultured Alphaproteobacteria bacterium (assembly GCA_963707615.1). Classification (GTDB taxonomy): domain Bacteria; phylum Pseudomonadota; class Alphaproteobacteria; order Rhizobiales; family Xanthobacteraceae; genus Pseudolabrys. The sequence goes on along the minus strand of CAVPQT010000003.1, from coordinate 367,457 downwards.
TTTGTGAAAACCAAAGATGGGGTGGAAATTTATTACAAGGATTGGGGCAAAGGTCAGCCCATCGTGTTCAGCCATGGTTGGCCCTTGTCGGCCGATGACTGGGACACGCAGATGCTGTTTTTTCTAAATCACGGCTTTCGCGTCATCGCTCATGACCGCCGCGGACACGGCCGATCCAGTCAGGTTAGTGACGGCCATGACATGGATCACTATGCCGATGACTTGGCTGCGGTCACCGCACATCTCGATCTGAAGAATGCTGTGCACGTTGGCCATTCCACCGGCGGCGGCGAGGTCGTGCATTACGTGGCACGGCACGAAAACCAGGTGGCGAAGGCGGCCATACTTTCCGCCGTACCACCTCTGATGGTGAAAACAGCCGCCAATCCTGGCGGACTTCCCAAATCGGTGTTCGATGATCTGCAGGCGCAGCTCGCCGCCAATCGCTCGAATTTCTATCGCGATCTGCCGTCTGGGCCGTTCTACGGTTTCAATCGCCCGGGCGCGAAGCCTTCGGAGGCGATCATTCAGAACTGGTGGCGGCAAGGCATGATGGGCGGTGCAAAAGCACACTACGACGGCATTGTCGCTTTCTCGCAGACCGATTTCACCGAGGACCTGAAGAAGATCACGGTGCCTGTTCTGGTGATGCACGGCGACGACGATCAGATCGTCCCCTATGCCGACTCCGCCCCCTTGTCGGCAAAGCTTTTGAAGAAGGGGACGCTCAAAACCTACAAGGGCTTTCCGCACGGCATGCCGACCACGCATGCGGATACGATCAACGCCGACTTGTTAGCTTTCATCAAGTCCTGACATCGCGAACCGGATGTCCGCTCAACGGGCGGACATCCATTCTACCGACTGCAAACCGCGGCTAGTGCAGCATCTGCGCGACTGCCCCGTCGCTCTGCACGCATTGAATGCAGATCTTGGGTGGGGCCATCGGCGAATTTATCGCCACCCAAATGACTTCGTGGCAACCAACGCATTGCCGTTGATGTGATGCGACTTTCGGCGTCGGCATGTCGGCGACTCGATAACAGACAACCGACAGTTGTCGATTGACGACGTAATACACTGCGCGTCCCCAAATAAATCAGTGGAGGTCATGCTCGCACGGGCCATTTTTACTGTCACTTTTTTTCAAACTAGGGACCGTTGCGGACGGATGCATCTGACTGCAGTTTTTTGTTTCGTTTTCCAGATCGAAGAAAAAAAGCAAAGAGGGGAAAAAAGTTTGTCATTTTTCCACGCGCGGCACTGCGCGTGCAAACTCAGCCATCTATGCAAACGGAGGCGACATTGGTTGCAATTATCCCTCAGTCTTCGCGGAGCTGGAAGACATCGAGGGCTGCGAGGTGACGGTGGCGAATTGCGTGACTTCAGCCAGTTCGCTCTCCAACGCTGCAATTCGGCGGCGGAGTTGATCGTCATTGATCTGCATGAGGGCACTTGCCGCCTTGTCGGCGAGTTCCGCCAGCATGGAGCGTTCTTCGTGGCTCAACGCATTGCCGGTTACATGCGGCCCATAAAGTGCAAGGCCCAGGCAGCGCAACCGATCCCCCACCGGGACTGCCAGGATGGGTCGCGTCAGACCATCGGGAAGGTTATTCCGTGTGGCTGCCGCGGCGTCGACGTCATAGGGCCGATGAGCCAGTGCCGGTTTGACCAACGGATCGTTTGGATCGAGTATCCGGGCTGCACCATCCCATGTGTCATCTGCTGCGGTGCGTCGGAAGACACGGTCCTGCTCGCGAAAGACGCTCGCGGAAGCAAGTCTAAGCGCGTTGTGCACTCCCTGGACGAGCTGCGATTCAATCTCACCATAGGTTTTTGACTTCAATACAGCTTCACCGAGGCGGTCTCCGGCCCTCGCAACTGAACGATTGAAAAACCAATCCAGGTAGTGGACAGCGTTGTCGTGAACCTTTGAAACAAGAAAGAGAATGAGGGCTGCAATTCCGACCCAGGCCCAAGCCGGCAACGTCACTTTCTCGCTGATCCCTTCGCGAACGTGGTCAATGCCCTCGTGCAGGAAAAGTATGGGCAGACTGAGAAGCAGGCCAAGAATGGTCACGCGGCGAAGTGGAATGCTGACTTTTACGACATACGGTTTGCGCAGAGCCTCGCTGACGAGCAGGCACAGGACGCCGTTCACGAGATAAAGCAGGCCCCACAATTGTTCAGGCGGGGAATAGCCAGGCCATAGAAAATCGAGAAGGGTCGTGGTTGTCCCTGCGTCGGCGAAGACGAGCGCCGGCAATCCAATGACACAGCCCCAGATGACCCAACGCAGGCGCTGGTAGTCCTTCAACGGCAGCTCGCGCCGCCGCGCAAGCAGAATCAAAAAGCCGCATACGGCGACGACAAGCCCGCTGGCTACGCCTATTCGCGTCAGCGTCTCCGTCGGATAGCCCAGTAGGTTCGCGTAGCTCAACGCAAGCAGAAGCGCGAGCAAGACCGCGACGAGGGGCAAACTCCTCTCGATCGTTCGCCATCGGGATGTCGTTTCATCAGTCGGCGCCCTGAGCGCGAACCATATGAAGCCGGCCAAACCGACGCCCTGCGCGACGGAACCCGCCAAACCCTGTGCGAGCAACGCGAGCGGCGAGTAGAGCTGCAGGAGCGCATAATATTGCGCGGACTGGCCCGGATTGAACCAGATGACGTAGAGAAAGAATCCCCACGTCATGATTCCCGGCCTTGTCCAGACCAGCCAGGCGGCGGCCAGAATAACGAGCATCGCCGCGAGTTGATCGAGCAACAGGACGACGAGCACCCATCCGTTGTACGGCCGCTGTTTTGCAACGATATCGACTTTTCGCGCTGGTCGATCGGCAGTGGCAGCCATCAGGAGTTCAGCGTGGCGCTCATTGGCAACGAGGCGAAAACCTCCCAAGGCGGCCATCGCACTCGCGCACCGCAAAGTATTCAGGGGAACGCAGGGCATCTGCGCGAGATCGAGCCGGTCGCCCACACGCAGGCCCGCTTGAAAAGCGGGGGAGTCCGTCTCGTGGAGAAACGGCCCCTGTACATCGGTAATGATGCCATCGTTGTTGGCGTAAAAGCCGAACGAACCCAGTGGCTGATACAATCGATAGAAATCGGGAATGATCATCGCCAGCGCCCAGACCGTGAGCACTACAAGCAGACCGCGCCCTGCGATGTGCCGATAACTGCGCATCCCGTCGTCATTTTCCACGATCTGGTGAAGGAAGCCAACGGGCTTGACCGCTCGCAAGCGGACCTGGCGATCGTCGACCATCATCGCGATGTGCTTTGCGCCAGCCGGAAGCCTAACAGCACCACGATCACGCCGGCTATCTGCAAAGCGGTTGGTGTCTCGCCGAGCGCCAGCCATCCAACCAGCAGCACAAATGGCGGCACCAGCGAAGGAAATACCGCAGCGCGTCCTGCACCCAGCAGATGGACGGACTGAGCGAACAGATAAATTGCAGCTGGGCCTGCCAGCACGCCTTGCAAGATGGCCTGCAGCAAGACTTCCTGCCAGCCCAGCGCCATCGCCCGATCGAGACCGCCGAGGGCCCAGTCTACGGGTACGATGACGAGCGATATGACGCTGATGACCATGGTGGCGGGCATTGCCGAGATGCGCCAGAACCGGAGCAGTATCCCGAACGTCGCGAACATCAGCCCGGTCAGAACGAATATGAGATCGCCGGCAACGCCGTGCAGGCCTATCGCAACCGCCGACTCAGCGCCGATCACCAACAATCCGCAAACGATGATCACCGCGCCGACTACGCGCATCGTGGTGATCTTTTCTCCGAGCCAAAAGGTGGCGAGAAGCAGCCCACCGAGCGTTGCGCAGGACGGCTGGATCACGCCGCCATGCCCAAGGGGGACCAACAGGAAACCTGCGTTGCTGATGAGGACGAAGCAGGGGCCGCCCAGGACAGCCAGCAGGATCGCACGACCCCAGCCGATGCCGTTGAGATCGCGCAGGCCGCCGCGAACGACCAGCGGCAGGAATGCTATTCCGGCCCAGAGGTAGCGGTGAATTGCCAGATCGAGCGGCGAAAATCCGACGGTCAAGCCGTGACGGACACCGGCAAATCCGGCCGCCCAGAAGAGGGATGCCCCTATTCCGCAGACAATGCCGACGGCCGTTGAATTTAATCGACCGGTCGAGTTCAAGTGCCCCCCACGATTCTCGCGCGCCAGACTATGGAGACATTGCACGCTGCCACAAGCCCACCGCGCGCGCTCTGTGTTAGCGTCCACCTTTGAGGGCGCATGTCCTGAGCCCGCGCCGCAGGAGTGGTTCATGCAATTCGGACTGTCAGCGAGTGAACGTGCTCTCCAGGAAAGTGCGAGGGCGTTTGCCCAGGAGTTTGTCGCACCCCGGGCCGCAGAGGTTGACCGCAGCGGCGAATATCCGTGGGAAATTGTCACTGCGCTTGCGAAGGCCGGATTTTGCGGAATGACGATTCCCGAAGCGTACGGCGGGAAGGGCCTCTCTTATCTCGACGCTGTGCTGGTCATCGAAGAGATGGCAAAGGCGTGCACGGTAACGGCCAGGATTGTCGTGGAAACCAACATGGGCGCCATAGCGACCGTGATGGAGTACGGCTCGGAGGCGCAAAAGAAGCTGGCGGCAGAACTGGTCATCGCCGGAGACAAGCCGGCGATCTGCATCACGGAACCCGAAGCCGGCAGCGACGCTCTGGCAATGACGACACGGGCTGATCGCAAGAACGGCGGCTATGTGGTCAATGGAAAGAAGCATTGGATTACGGGCGCCGGAGTTTCGCGACTGCATCTGATTTTTGCGCGCGTTTTCGATGAAGGCGGACAGGATCTCGGCATCGGCGGCTTCCTCGCGGTGCGCGATGACAGCGGTGCGATCAGTGTGCCCAGGCGCGAACCCACGATGGGCCTTTGCGGAATGCCCGAAGGCGAAATCCTGTTCAGGGATCTCTTCGTGGAAAATAATATGGCCGTCGTGCCGCCCTCGGGTTTCAAGCGCGGGTTTGCCGATCTTATGAACGCGTACAACAGCCAGCGTGTCGGAGCCGGCACTTGCGCCATGGGGATTGCGGCGGGGGCACTCGATCACGCTCTCGATTGGGTGAAGGAGCGCAAGCAGTTCGGACGCCCGATCGGTGAATTCCAGGGGCTGCAATGGATGCTTGCTGACATGCAGATACAGCTCAACGCATCTCGCCTCATGCTTTACAACGCGGCGCGCTCGCGGGGGCCTGACGGAAGCCGTTTCCCCGATCCGGAGCTTGCAGCGCAAGCCAAGATCTTCGCCTCCGAGGCGGCGATCAAGATCGTCAATGATTGTCTGCAGCTCTTCGGCGCCCGCGGTTATTCCCGTAATCTTCCGATCGAGCGTATGGCACGTGATGTGCGGATGTTCACGATCGGCGGGGGTACGGCACAGGTTCTGCGCACGCTGGTGGCGTCGAAAATGCTGGGCTGGAAATTGCCGCAGACTCGCGATGGCTATCTCGAATTAGAAATGACACGGCGCGCGGCCGAATAAGTAAATGCCCGCTATCGGTCCTTAGCGGACATGTCGCCTGTCATTCACCAGCCCCACCACCACGCGCGTCCTCGGCATACGGTCTCGCAAGTGTCGCGTGTGATACCGTTGTAAAATGTGGCACTGGCGCAGTCACCGTACCAGCTGCCTGAGACGAGCCTCACAGGTTGTCCGGGGACCCAGCCGAGACAGGCAGGCGCTACACCGTCGTAGCGAAAACCGTTGATGACAAACTGGCCGCTGAAAGGCGGAGCAACAAGCTCAACCACATGAGGATAAACCGCCGCGTCCCGGTGGCGATGGCGCGTGTAACCTGGTTCATCTGAAAAGGCCGGCTGGCAAAGCAGCAATGCAAAAGCGATTGAGGCGACACGGGCGATCATTTTCAATCTCCGAATTAACGGCTCCGCGCGTTATCCGAGTGTGACCGAATCGGCGCCGCTCCGCAACGCTTCGTTGGCTGGGTTTTGCAGAGGCTGCTAGTGGCTCGAAATGACAGGCGTTTCACGCGCGCGCGCGTTCGATCGCCTCCAACAGCATTTTCTTGGCTTCCGTTGCATCGCCCCATTTCACGACTTTCACCCATTTGCCGGGCTCGAGATCCTTGTAGTGTTCAAAGAAGTGCTGGATCTGCTGCAGCGTGATCTCCGGCAGATCCGTGTAGTTGGTGACATGCGCGTAGCGCTTCGTCACTTCTGTAACCGGTACTGCAATGATCTTCTCGTCGCCGCCCGCCTCGTCCTCCATCTTGAGCACGCCGATCGGCCGAACATTGATGACTGCCCCGGGCACGATCGGCCGGGTGTTGGCGACCAGCACATCGATTGGATCGCCGTCCTTCGAAAGCGTGTGCGGGACGAATCCGTAGTTTCCCGGGTAGCGCATTGGCGTATGGAGAAAGCGATCGACGAAGAGGGTACCGGCCGCCTTGTCCAGCTCGTATTTGATGGGCTCGCCGCCGATCGGAACCTCGACGATGACGTTCACGTCATCCGGCGGATTGTTCCCGATCTTGATCGCATCGATCCGCATGAAGCGCTCTCGCTGCTGCCAGGCACATTATAATGATGTCTGCTTCCAACGCGCGACCCAGAATACGTGGCAATCGACCGGAAACCCGGGCGGACACGTTCCGGCTGTGTGAATGATGTCCAAAATTGCGGCCGTTAGCGAATTCTTGCTGCGCCGCGATAACCTTTTGGTGAGGAGGCCCGTTTCTGGCGCAACCCGATTGTTCATCGCGGGCCAGAGAACTAAGCTTCGATTCTTCGGATTGTCGGCGGACAGCCCGTGCAAAAAACTGATCCGGGAGGATACAGAATGCTTCTTACCATCAACGGAAAATCACACAACGTCGATGTGGAACCGGATACGCCACTGCTGTGGGTGATCCGCGATTCCATCGGCATGACCGGGACAAAGTACGGATGCGGAATCGCACAATGCGGCGCCTGCACCGTGCACATTGACGGCGCGGCGGTACGTTCGTGCGGTATGACGGCCGGTGATGCCGTTGGCAAGAAAATCACCACGATAGAAGGCCTCGCCGAGAACGGCGCTCTCACCAAGGTTCAGCAAGCCTGGATCGACCTCGACGTGCCGCAATGCGGCTACTGTCAGAGCGGGATGATCATGGCTGTCTCGGCCCTGTTGAAGGAAAACCCGAAGCCGACCGACGCCGACATCGACAATGCGATCACCAATATCTGTCGGTGCGGAACATTCCAGCAAGTACGCGCGGCGATTCATGCCGCGGTCAGCGCGTGAGGAGGGCACCATGAATTACATGCCCAAACTCGATCGCCGCTCATTTCTCGCCGGATCGGCAACCGTCGGCCTGTCGCTCGGCTTCCACGTGCCATTTATATCTCCGACGAGCGCGCAAGGTGCGCCTGAAGTCAATGCCTGGGTCGTCATCAAGCCAGACGACACCGTTGTCATCCGCATCGCACGCTCGGAGATGGGCCAGGGCACGCTTGACCGGGCTCGCACAAATGGTCGCCGAGGAGCTGGAATGCGACTGGTCGAAAGTGACGACCGAATATCCGACGCCCGGCGAAAGCGTTGCGCGCAAGAATCCCTGGGGTGATTTCGGCACCGGCGGCAGCCGCGGCATCCGTACGTCGCAGGACTATGTGCGCAAAGGCGGCGCAGCGGCGCGCATGATGCTTGTTCAGGCCGCGGCCAATGAGTGGAAAGTGCCGGCGTCCGAGTGCACCGTGAGCAACAGCGTGATCACGCACAAGGCGTCGAACCGTTCGACGACTTATGGAAAAGTTGCGGCTGCGGCGGCACAGATCGAACCACCCAAAGATCCGCCGCTCAAGGATCCGAAGGACTGGAAGCTGATCGGCAAGAGCGTCAAGCGTCTCGATACTGCCGACAAGACCGTCGGCAAGATGATGTACGGCGTCGACGTCAGGCTGCCGGGCATGCTCAACGCCACGATCAAGGCCTGTCCGGTGTTCGGCGGCAAGCTGAAAAGCTTCGATGCCGCCAAAGTCGAGTCGATGAAAGGCGTCAAGAAGGTCGTGCCGGTCGGTGACAATGCCGTCGCAGTCATCGCCGATACGTGGTGGCACGCCAAGACCGCGATCGACGCGCTGCCCATCGTCTGGGATGGGGGTGACAATGCCAAGGTGTCGAGTGAATCGATTGCCAAGTGGCTCAAGGAAGGCCTCGACGCCGATCAGGCCTTCGTCGGCAACAAGAACGGCGATGCAAAGGCCGGACTTGCGAGCGTTGCCAAGAAAGTGGTCGCCGAATACGGCTACCCCTACCAGAACCACGCGTGCATGGAGCCGTTGAACGCGACCGCCCTCTACACGCCGGACAAATGCGAAGTCTGGTGCGGCACGCAACACGGGCAGGCGGCGTTCGCTGCCGCACTTGAAGCGTCCGGCCTGCCGGCCAGCAAAGTTGAAGTCTACAAATACATGCTGGGTGGCGGTTTCGGTCGGCGTGGCCGCTCAGACTACGTCACGCAGGCCGTGCTGATTGCCAAGCAGATGCCTGGCACGCCGATCAAACTGCTTTGGTCGCGCGAAGAGGACATGCAGCACGGCACCTACCATCCGATTACGCAATGCCGGCTGACTGCGGGCCTCGATGACAAGGGCAACCTCAACACGTTGCATGTCCGGCTTTCCGGACAGTCGATCCTCACGGCCTTGCGACCGGAGGCGCTGGTGAACGGAATGGATCCGGCGACATTCCAGGGACTCAACGCATCAGGAGAGGCGGCCTTCGGCTATTCAGTGCCCAACCTTCTGATCGAGCACGCGATGCGCAACCCGCACGTGCCGCCGGGCTTCTGGCGTGGCGTCAATGTCAACCAGAACGCCATCTATATCGAATCCTTCATGGACGAACTGGCCAAGGAGACGGGAGTCGATCCGTTGGAATTCCGACGGCGGTTGATGGCCAAAAATCCGAAGCATCTCGGCGTGCTCAACGCAGTCGCCGAGCGGAATCGGCTGGGCTACACCCGCGCCCGCGGGCCAATTCCGTGGCATTGCGCAGTTCATGGGCTACGGCAGCTATGTGGCGGCTGCCGCGGAAGTTTCCGTCAACGACAACAAAGTGAAAGTCCATCGTATCGTCGCGGCGACCGATCCGGGCTACGCCGTCAATCCCGGACAGATCGAGCGGCAGGTCAGCGGCTCGTTCGTCTACGGATTATCTGCGTTGTTCCTCGGCGAATGCACGGTCAAGGACGGAGCGATTGAACAGACCAACTTCGACACCTACGACAGCATGCGAATTGCGCAGATGCCGAAGGTCGAATGCATCGTCATGCCGTCCGGAGGTTTCTGGGGCGGCGTCGGCGAGCCGACGATCTGCGTGGCGCCGCCCGCGGTGCTCAACGCGATCTTCGCGGCAACCGGCAAACGCTACCGCTCGTTCCCGCTCAAGAACCATGGGCTTAGCCTGGTCTGATAGATCGGGGCGGCCATTTTTGGCCGCCCCGTCAAAATTCGAAGCGCGTCACCACGATATGCGTCTATGAAAAAGAATCGCGTAACTCGACGCGACTTCGTCAGAACTGCAATGGCGGCTTCGGCCGCCATTTTTCCAATTCCCGCCGTCGCGCAGAACGGCAACGCGCGCGTTATCGTGGTGGGCGGTGGATTTGGCGGCGCAGCCTGCGCGCGTGCGCTCAAGCGCGCCAACCCACGCTTGTCTGTGACGCTCGTCGAGACCAATCGCACCTTTACGGCATGCCCGCTCAGTAACGCGGCAATTGCCGGCCTGCGTGATCTCAAGCTGCAGGACTTTGGCTACGATCGCGTTGCGGCGGCTGGTGTTGGCATGGAGTTTGGCGCCGCGACGGCCATCGATCCCACGGCGAAGAACGTCACTCTCGCCGATGGGCGCAAACTCGGTTACGAGCGCCTGGTGCTCGCACCGGGCATCGATTTTCGCTGGGATGCGCTGCCGGGTTATTCGCCCGCTGCCGCCGATGTCATGCCACACGCGTGGAAGGACGGCGACCAGATCGCGTTGCTGGCAAAGCAGATTGCGGCAATGGACGATGGCGGCACGGTCGTGATCTCCGTGCCGGTCACGCCGTCGCGCTGCCCGCCCGCTCCATATGAGCGCGCAAGCCTGATCGCGTACATGCTCAAGACGCGAAAGCCGCGGTCAAAGGTGATCGTGCTCGACGCCAAAGATTCCTTCACGATGCAGCGCCAGTTTCAGGGCGCATGGAAGGCGCTTTATCCCGGCGTGCTTGAATACGTCGCGCTGTCTGATGGCGGGCTGGTCACATCGGTTGATGTCGCGAGCAGAACCGTCGTGACCGACTTCGACAAGTACAATCCGGCGGTTGCCAACATCATTCCGCAGCAGAAGGCCGGTCGCATCGCCGAAATCGCCGGCGTCGCGGACCGCACCGGCTGGTGCCCGATCGATCCCGTGACTTTCGAGTCGCGATTGCAGCCGAACATTCATGTCATCGGCGACGCCGCAATTGGCGGCGCGATGCCGCGATCGGCCTCCGCTGCCAATTCGCAGGCCAAAATCTGCGCCGGCGCGATCGCCACGCTGATCGCCGGGGGCACGCCGGCGGCACCGACTTTGACAAGTCTGTGCTACAGCCTGATCGCTCCGGACTATGCGATTTCCCAGCGCGGCAGCTATCGACCTGTCGACGGCATTTATAACGAAGTCGAGGGCACTGCGATCACGAGCCCGGTCGATGCACCGAACGATACGCGCGCGAAGGAAGCGGGCGAGGCGGAGAGTTGGTTCAAGTCTCTCACCGGCGAGGTGTTCGGATGAGAGCAACAATCGCTGCAATCTTGATGACTCTTGCAATTGGTGACAGTTGCCTGGCCGAGCAACTGGCCCAGGTCACGGTTGTTGGCAACGTCATTCCGGGTTCTCTCACTGGCGTGCCCGGCGATGCGGCGCGCGGCCGCTCGATCGTGCTCAATCGCGCGGTCGGGCTGTGCCTGTTGTGTCATTCCGGCCCGTTCCCGGAGGAGCGGTTCCAGGGCAATCTGGCCCCGGATCTTAAAGGCACGGGCGCGCGTTGGTCCGTCGAGCAACTGCGGATGCGCATGGTCGACAGTCGAAAGCTCAACCCCGACACAATCATGCCGGCCTATTATGCGCTTGATGGGCTCAACAGGGTGGCGCCGGCCTACGCGGCAAGCCGCTATTGACCGCCGAACAGATCGAAGATGTGGTGGCCTTTCTTGCCACCTTGCGCGACTGAAACGGAGACACGATCGGCACATCCATGGGCAAGGCTAAACCAGGAGCGACCCGGCGCGCGGTCATGCTCGGCGGACTGGCTGGCGGACTCGCGGCGACGATCAGGCTCGAGCCGGCGCACGCGACGCCTGAACGCATGCGTGCGGCGATCCGCACCGTCGTCGGCGAAGCATCGATCCGCAAGGGCCGGGTCGACCTCGAGGTTCCGCCGCTCGTCGAAAACGGCAATACAGTGTCGCTCGTCGTTTCAGTCGACAGCCCGATGACCGCGACCGATTACGTCAAGGCCATTCATGTCTTCAACGAAAAGAATCCGCAGCCCAATGTGATTTCGGTGCATCTCGGCCCGCGCGCCGGCAGGGCGAAATTTTCAACCCGCTTTCGTCTTGCCGACTCCCAGATCGTCACGGCCATCGCCGAGATGAGCGACGGCACGTTTCTGGTCCGCATCGGCCGATGTGATCGTTACGCTGGCGGCCTGCGTGGAGGGCATCTAGATGGCCCGTCCGTTGATCAATGTGCCGGCCAAGGTCAAGCGCGGCCAGGTGTTCGAGATCAAAACCCTGATTTCTCACATCATGGAGACGGGTTTTCGATTCACGACAACCGGCGACAAGATCCCGCGTGATATCGTGACGACATTCTCATGCAGCTACAATGGCGAGGAAATCTTTCGCGCCGATCTCTATCCCGCCATTTCCGCCAATCCATTCTTCGACTTTCTTCACCGTGGCGACCGAAAGCGGCACGCTCGACTTCAAATGGACCGGCGACAACGGCTTTGCCGAAACCGCCACCGCCAAGATCGTGGTGGAATGAGCCGGCAAACGTCACGCGTGGCCCCGATCATTGGTCGTGCGACGGCCGTTGCCTTCATGCTGGTCGCCATCGCCAGCGCAGCCAATGGCGCAGACATTCCGCTTGACCAGCGTCGCTCCGGCTATCTCGATCTCGGCCGCGACAGCAAGGCGATGCAAGATGACGACACCATCAACCCGGCGACGCTCTGGGTGCAGGATGGTGAAGCGCTGTGGAATCAGAAAGCCGGTGCGGCCAATCGCGCCTGTGCCGATTGTCATCAGGACGCAACGGTCAGCATGAAGGGCGTCGCGGCGCGCTATCCCGCATTCAGCGCGGCGCGCAACGGTCCGGTCGATCTCGAACAACGCATCAATCTGTGTCGCAGCGAACACCAGCAGGCGCCAGCCGTTTGCCTATGAGAGCCGCGAACTTCTGGCGCTTACCGCCTATGTCGGACGGCAGTCGCGCGGAATGGCGATCGCGCCGCCAGACGATGATCGGCTGGCGCCTTTCATCGAAGCTGGGCGCAAGTTGTTCAACCGTCGGATCGGCCAGATCGATATGAGCTGCGCACAATGTCACGACGACAATTGGGGCAAGAAGCTCGCCGGCAGTCTCATTCCCGCAGGCTCAGCCGACCGGGTATCCGATCTACCGGCTGGAATGGCAGAGCCTCGGTTCATTGCAGCGTCGGCTGCGCAATTGCATGACCGGATTGCGCGCGGAAGCTTATGAGTATGGCGCGCCAGAGAATGTGAACCTGGAGCTATTCCTGATGTGGCGGGCCCGCGGATTGCTACTCGAGACGCCGGCCGTACGGCCGTGACGTATTGGGGCGCCACAGCAGGACACTTGCACCGCGGGCCGGGTATACTCACTGCGTTGGGCTTCCGGATAAATCGTGCTCGAGCGAGGTGAGAAATGACTTCCGCCATTGACCGCGTGCTCTGTCTCGTCGCGGTGCCGTTCCTGTTCGTATCGCTGGCGCAAGGTGCGTCAGCGCAAGAAACGGCAAAAGGTTTGCTCGCGGCCCAGGCGCGCGCTCAGGGGTACCGTTGCGACAAGCCGGTCAGCGCCAAGAAGGATGCAAAAAGATCGCGACCCGACGCGGCCTTTTGGGTTCTCCGGTGCGAACGCAATTCCTACACGATGCGGCTGACGCCCGACATGGCCGCGCATATTCAGCGATTAAAGTAGCAACGCTATTTTCAGTGCACACGTGCGGGTCTGTTTTATTTTGCAGACTGTCGACGCGCGAAATCCGTTTACCATTCGTTAACGATGCGGGCGCGCCGCTCGCGAGGCGCACGTTTGTCGCCTGCGTGTGTGCCATTTGCGCCACGCCCAAATACAAATCTTCCGGGTTTTGAGGCTGCTTAACAAATTGCACAAGCAGTGCCGGTTAAATCGCACCGGACGAGGTTCAATCGCCTGCCGGGCGTAGGAGTTGGAGGGCAACAATGCAAAAACATTTCGTGACGCTGCTTGCCGCAGCGACAATCGGTCTGGTCGTCGGCCAGGCTTCAGCGGCCGACCTGCCGAGGAAGGCCCCTGCGTATATGCCGCCGCCGCCACCCGCCTTTACGTGGACGGGTTGCTATATCGGCGGCAACGTCGGCGGAGCCTGGGCGAATGTCGAAGTGACCGACGTTCCGACCGGCTTCACCGCGTCGCGCAGCAACAGCGGATTCGCCGGCGGTGGTCAGATCGGTTGCGACTATCAGATGGGCGCATGGGTCGTCGGCATCCGCAACATGTTCGATGGAACGAGCATTCGCCAGACGACGCCGTTCTCGGACGGCGTGTTCACCGGAAGCTTCGACAGCCATGTGCGCTGGTTCGATACCTTGACGGGCCGCGTCGGCTATCTCGTGCAGCCGAACATCCTGCTCTACGGCCAGGGCGGCGCGGCGTGGACACAGGCGAGCTTCACGTTCAACGACCCGACAGGCCTGGTCGTAGGCCAAGTCAGCAGAAACAAGACCGGCTGGACCGCTGGCGGCGGCGCGGAATGGATGTTCCTGCCGCACTGGTCTGTGTTCGTCGAATACAATTTCCTCGGTTTCGGCACGAACAGCTCGTCGGTCATAGCCTGTGGCGGCGCCTGTATTCTCAGCGGCAAAGCCGACCTGCAGAACGTGCTCGTGGGCCTGAACTACAAGTTTTAGAGCTACGTCGCGCGAACCGTCCGTTCGCCGCTTCGATCAAAGCCAAACCCCGAGCAAAACCTGCTCGGGGTTTTTTCGTTGCTGGGCTGGACACGCCGCGGAAACGAAATTTCCGCGATTACCAAACATTAATTCGTCCGAAACGTCGCCGTAATGCCGTTCTCCCCATATGACCGCCACCACGGTGACGCTGGGTGGGCGACAGGTGGTGAAGGCTATGTGGCATCCAATTTCCACGGCTCCGTTCGATCATGACCTGGAATTGGCGGTGATCGACAACAACGGCACGCGGGCACTCTGCTTTGCCTGCCGGCGCATTCTGGGCGGCTGGATAAAATCGGATTCCAGATGCCCCATCGAGCTGCGTCCGACGCATTGGCGCGACTGGGCAAAGAAAACCTGAAGTCTGCGATCGGCGTCCACGCGCCAGGGCTGGCGCGTTTCCCACTGCGGTATGGTATGACACGCGCAAGCTGATTGTGCGTCCACGTCATCTGACCGACAGACATGTCCATTTTCGCCGAGCCGAAGATCGATTGCCATGTCCATGTGATCGATCCGGCCAATTTTCCCTATCGCAATGACGTCGTCTACAGGCCGGCCGGCCAGGAAATCGGCACGACCGCGCAATTTCGTCACGTCATGGATTGCTACAACGTAAAGCATGCCCTGCTGGTGCAGCCGAATTCAGGTTACGGAAGCGACAATTCCTGCATGCTCGACGCGATCGAGAAAGGCGAGGGGCGGTTCAAGGGCATCGCCATCATCGATCTCGATGCGGATGTTGCGACACTGAAGCAATTCAAGGCGCGCGGTATCATCGGCGCCGCGATCAATCCGACATTCCACGGCAACGATTACTACAGGCATGCCTCCGTCCTGATGAAACGGCTTGCCGATCTCGACATGTATTTCAATCTTCAGGTCGAGAACGACCAGTTCCTGATGTACGCGCCGTGGATCGAAGAAATCCCGGTGAAGGTCCTGATCGATCATGTCGGACGACCAACCCCTCCGGCTGGTCTCGATCAACCAGCCTTTGCGTCCATTCTGCGCCTTGCAGAAACCGGCCGCGTGAGCGTCAAGTTGTCCGGGTATCTTAAATTTGCACGATCACCTTATCCGTTCGACGATTGCTGGCCCTTTGTGCGCGCGCTAGTCGATGCTTTCACGCTTGATCACTGCGTATGGTCTTCGGACTGGCCGTACCTGCGCGCGCAGGAACGGCAGGATTACGGACCGTTGGTCCAGCTGGTCGGCCAGCTGTTTCCAAACGCATCCGACCGGCGCAAGCTTTTCTGGGACACGCCAAATCGCTTGTTTAAGTTTGCCGATCACTGAAGGGAGCGCGGGAATGGAAGGCAAAAACATGGGCACGCAGCGCCTTGAAGCGTTTACCGATGGTGTGATTGCCATCGTCATAACGATCATGGTCTTGGAAATAAAAGTGCCGCACAGCGCGACCCCCGAGGCGCTTCTCGGCACTCTTCCGATCTTGCTCACCTATGTGCTGAGCTTCGTCAACGTGGGCCTGTTCTGGAATAATCATCACCACATGCTGCACGCCGCCTCGCGGGTCGACGGCAAAGTCCTTTGGGCAAACTTGTTACTGCTTTTTTGGCTTTCTCTCGTGCCGTTTGTCATCCGCTGGATCGATGAGTCCGGATTTCAGCCGCTGCCGACCGCGGCTTATGGCGCAGTTATGGCTATGGCGGCGATCGGTTACATGTTGCTGGAGCGGGCGCTCATCAACTGCAATGGGCCAAAGTCGATGCTGGCGAAAGCAGTTGGCCACGATGTCAAAAGCAAGATTTCATTGGGCATTTACACGATCGCCATCGTGCTCGCATTTTACCAGCCGTGGATAGCCATCGCGTTGTACATTGCCAATGCGGCGGCCTGGTTTCTGCCGGATCGACGTATCGAATCGTTGAAAGCATCTGATTAAACTCGCGTCGCAGGCTTCCGATGAGGCGTCGTTCAATGTCCGTTGGTGGGCCAAAAAGGAAACTGTCTGCAGCCGCGCTCGTCGCGGGTGCGTTGCTTTTGCCCGCCGTGATCAGCAACCTCGCATTGGCTCAGACCCCCACGCAGGCTTCTCCAGAGGTCGCGATCAATCTTGGCGGTAGAGGCTGGTCTTCACCGAGCAGCAATGTCGACGAGACGAAGCGTTCAGCCGATCAGTTTTCATTCGAGGCGCGCGCGGGTTTGCGACCGACTATATATACCGCGGAACAACGCTGTCGGATCACAAGCCGGCCGTTGGCGCGGCCTTTGAAGCGGCGTTTTCCATGTTTTACGCGGGCGTCGCCGTGGCCAGCGTCAAGCTGCCGACTCAGCCGTCGGCTGAGATTTCCGCGAGCGCCGGTTTGCGCAAGACGATTGCGGATATCAATTTCGATCTCGGGGCAACCTACTTTCTTGTATCCCGGCGAGACATCGGTCGGTGGGGGCGAAGGTACCGACTATTGGGAGGCAGCCTTTCGGGCGGACAAGCGTATTGCCGAATTCATCCATGTCGCCGGAGGTTTTGCTTACTCGCCAAATGTCTCCAATACCGGCGCCTGGGGCTGCCTATGCCGCGGGGGGCGTGGGCGTCGAGGTGCCGGCCCGGTTTCTTCCACCGGACATTGCCGTGTCGTTCACCGGTGGAGGAGGCTATTCCTGGTACGGCAATCAATCGCCGGAGTTGGGTGGCTTTCCCTTGCCCGCCTATCTGAATTGGCAATTTGGCGTAACGTTCACGCGCAAGGTTTTCAACCTGGATCTGCGTTACTACGACACCAATCTCTCGCGGGAAAACTGTTTCGTCCTGACCGGCGATCCGAATGCGCGGCCGGGCGGTGCCATCAACCCACATCACCAACCCTGAGGGCCTGACATCAAACTGGTGCAGCGCCACTTTTGTCGCGAAGGTCTGGTTCGCTCTGAACTGACAAGCGTGTTTAACGGTTGGCAGTCACGACGATCGCCCGCATGCGCCCATCTATGGCTTTTGTCCCGAAGCGCTCGGTCAGGGCCTTTGCTGCGTGTTGCGTGGCCTCTTCCAGAGAGGGAGCGCCGCGGGCTTCGATTTCGCTTCTGAGCGGGGTTCCCTGGCAAAACGCAATTGCAACGTCTCGAGCTGACGAGCCTTTGCTGCTGGCGTCCACCGTCTCGATGGAAACAGCGCCAAATCCTCCAGCCTTCAGTTCCTCGCGAATGCGGTTTTTGTCGCAATACCCGTGCGGTGTGCGCGCGAGGAATCGAGGAGGATCCTGAGGAAAGATTGAAGCGAGAGACTGGATGACGACGTCGGCAAACTCGCTTTCTTCAATGCGGTCCCAGACGCTGAAGAAGAATCGGCCGCCCGGCTTCAAGACGCGCAGCGCCTCACGATAGCCCTGAACTTTGTCGGGAAAGAACATCGCGCCGAACTGACACACCACGATATCAAACGTCTGATCCTCGAATGGCAGTGCCAGTGCATCGGCCTGCTTCCATTCGATCCGTGCGTTTCCGGACTGACGTGCCTTTGCATGATCAAGCATCGGCTGGTTCAGGTCGGTGGCAACAATTCGTGCATCCGCGAGCGAAGCGGCGAGCGCTCTTGTCACGGCTCCAGTGCCGGCAGCTGTTTCCAGCACAAGCTGCGGCTTCGTTGCGGCCACACGCTCCGCCAGATCGCGCGCGTAAGGTTCGAAGATGAGCGGGACAAGCAGACGATCGTAGATGTCAGGAATCGATCCAGCAAATACCGTATCGCTTGTCGCCATGACGATGGTCCTGGATTAGGATTCGTTCTATCGCAAATTCCTATCGGCCGTCTAACATCGGCAAACAAGTCTGCTTTTCAAACCGGAACTATTCTCCCACGAGACATGACTCATTGCGGCGTTGCACCCGGCTGAGGTCGTGGCCGCTGCGGGCGCTGATTCGATCCTCCACCGCCACCTTGCCGCGGACGTGTGTGATGCTGGCCCGGCCGTGCCTGTTGCTGTGGGCGTGCGCGTTGCTGAGGTCGCGCGCCGCCTTGTTGCCGCTGGGGCGGCCGGTTGGTCTGCTGCGGGCGAGGCCGTTGTTGTGATCCGGCATGCCGTCGTTGTTGCGAGCCTGCGGGCCGACGCCGCTGATCGGCCGGACGGCCGGCGGACGGGCGTTCAGGACGCACGGCCGGACGTTCTGCTGGGCGTTCGGGACGCACGGCGGGACGTTCGGGCCGGCCAACGTCGGGCCGCTCGGGCCGATTTCCTGGTCGCTCGGGCCTGCCCGTTCCCGGGCGTTCTGGCCGCCCCCCTGGTCTGTCAGGTCCGCCTGTGCCGGGTCGATCAGGTCTGCCCGTGCCCGGTCGTTCTGGCCGGCCTGGCCCCGGACGGTCTGGTCGAACGCCTGGGGGTCCACCCGCTCCAGGACGATCTGGTCGAAGGCCCGGACGATCCGGCCGCGTGCCACCACCAGGACGATCCGGACGCCAGACGCCCGGAGGCCGTGCGCCTGGGCGGAGTGGGGGACGCCAATTGGGCGGAGGCGGTTGCCATACTGGCGGATTGATCCAGACCTGATTCCAGCGGCGATTATTCCAGCCCCAACGATTGTTCCAGCTCGAACCGACGAGCACCCCTGTGCCGAAGATCAGAGCCCCGGTTAAAGCGTTCGTGAAAACAACGGAGGAATCGTAGACCGGTACATAGATCCGCTCCGGATTTGTTGGCGCGATGAAAATAACTCTCGATCCGCCTTCCTCCCGCGTGGTCACTTCTTGCTCGGGCGTGGATTTGAGATTGCCGACACTTTCAGCTTTCGCGCGCAGCATCTGGATGACGTTCGCCACGTCTTCAGGCTGCGACGAGAACGCGGTGCCGAGCGACTCTGTCCAGTCGAGATGGTCGGAGAGCATTTGAACGACATCGGGGAAGCGCGTCAGCGCCTGTACCGATGAATCCCAGGGCATGCTGTCGACTTTCGTAAAGTCGTTCTGTTTGACGGCGTCCGAATTGTCGACGATCCAACGATCGGCCTGAACGATCTGCAACGGGAATGCACTCGCCGTCAGAACAAGGGTGAGCAGGGGGTCTGGGTATAGCGCGATGGGGCCGAGCAGATATTCCAGATCCGTCAGCGAATAGACTTTTGTCTGTGCCGGGGCAGGCGGTTGCGGACTTGGCGCCTGCGGAATTGGCGCTTGCTGAATTGGCGCTTGCGTATCCTGAGCGAAGACTGGATCGATGGTCGTCCACACGACAAGGAGGGCGATCGCGGTTCGGGAAATACGCCCAGTGCAAAAACGGCTTGTGTCTTTATTCAAATCGTTCTCCCGCCGGCTTCATTAAAGAGGTTTCGCAATGGAACTGCGAATGCCTCGTCGCCCCTTCGTTTAGTTTCTTGAAGTCCAAGAGTGTATTGGACCTAGGGGCTAGTCCGAGTTTCATTGACAGCGGACTGGAATACCGATGAACGCGACGTCTTGCGTCGCTTTCATGCAGGGATTTCAAGCGTGCTTTGCGGTCTTCGCGTTCTTGGGTTCCGTCAGACGTACTGCGAGGACCCACGCGAGCCAGAGGATGGCGAAGAACAGCGTCAAGGAAACCGTGAGGCTGGCGGACGGAAAAATCCGATCCAGCACCAGGCCAATCGCAACCGTAATGGTCTCACCGACCAGGACAATCAAAATATAGACCACCATGATCCACATCGGGTTGGCTCTGCATTTGGTGGTCGCCCCTGGAGTCTTTGTACGGCCGCGTGCGTTGGACCGAACGTAAATTGAGCATTAAATTTGGGCGAGTGTCGGAGCCGTATGCATCAGGGAGTTTGGCCATGTTCTCTATCGACCAAGTCATTGTGTGGATCGTCGTTGGGCTAATCGGCGGTGCCCTCGCCGGGGCATTGATGACCTGGGAGCGCGGCGGCTATGGCCTGTGGCGAAATCTCGCACTTGGCCTTACTGGTGCGGTCATCGGCGGGCTGCTGTTCCGCGCATTCGGGATCTGGCCGGGCCTCGACAAAATCGCCATCTCGCTGCGCGACATTGTTTCCGCCGTCGTTGGCTCGCTCCTCGTGCTCGCGGCACTCTGGGTGTGGCGCAAGTTCGGGACGTCACAGAAAAACGCGTGATTTCGGTTGGCGGGCCATCGTCTCTACTCATGACTTGGCGCAGACCGCCAACCCTTAACGCGCCTCGCCTGAACAGTTACGATGTCGTGTTTCTGGGGCGGCTATGAAACGGCGCAAAACAGGCGGTAGACCGGCCAAGTCGCGAGGCCGCAAGAATGTAAAGCGCCGTGCGCGAGCGCCGGCGCGACAACATGACTTGCCCGAGACCAAGGACACGAGTGTCGCGAGGTTTCGGCGCGAGCGCGATGAGGCGCTGGAGCAGCAAGCGGCCACCTCGGAAGTTTTGCGAGTCATCAGCGCATCGCCCGACGACCTTGAGCCGGTGTTCGACACTATCCTGGAAAATGCCACGCGGCTTTGCGAGGCCCGGTTCGGCACTCTGAATCTTTACGACGGCGAGGCCTACCAAAGTGTCGCCCTGCACAATCCGCCGCCTCAATTCGTTGCGCGGAAAGGAGAGGTTATCCATCCGCATCCGGAAAGCGGTCTCGCCTATGTCGCCAGGACCAGAAAGATTGCGCACATTGACGATATTCGGACCCGCCGGCCTTACCTGGAAAGGGACAAGGCGGTCGTCGGTCTTGCCGATCTCGCCGGAGCGCGCACGCTTCTGATCGTCCCGCTGTTGAAGCAAAAAGAGCTGATCGGCGCGATCTCCATATACCGCAAGGAGGTGCGGCCGTTCACCGATAGACAGATCGAATTGGTCGAGAATTTTGCCGCACAAGCAGTCATCGCCATTGAGAACGCGCGACTGCTGGGCGAATTGCGCGAGTCATTGCAACAGCAGACCGCCACAGCCGACGTGCTCAAGGTCATCAGCAGTTCGCCCGGCGAGCTTGAACCGGTGTTCCAGGCAATGCTGCAAAATGCCGTGCAAATTTGCGGCGCCACCTTTGGAGTGCTGTTTCGCTATGAGGATTCGTCATGGCGTGCCGCCGCCATGTTCGGGGTGCCCCCGGCATTCGCCGATTTTTGGCACCGTGGACCTCAGCGACCGAGTGCGCGCACCGCCTTGGGGCGCATTGCTCAGACCAGACGAACAGTTCATATCGCCGATGTCACCAAGGAACCCGCCTATATCGAAGGCGAACCGATATTCGTCGCAGCGGTCAATCTTGGGCAATTCCGGACGATCCTTAATGTGCCCCTGCTCAAGGACAGTGAGCTCATTGGCGCGCTCGCGATCTATCATAAAGAGGTGGCGCAATTCACCGACAAGCAGGTTGATCTGCTGGCGAGTTTCGCCGCCCAAGCCGTGATCGCCATCGAAAACACGCGTCTGCTCAGCGAACTTCGCGAGTCATTGCAGCGACAGACGGCAACCGCCGACGTGCTCAAGGTCATCAGTCGCTCGACCTTCGATCTGCAGACCGTATTGGGAACGCTGACGGCTTCTGCCGCGCAACTTTGTCAGGCCGAGAAAGGCGCCATTTTCGAGAAAGAAGGCGATCTGTATAGGCTCGCCGCGCATTACGGGATGTCCCGCGAAGAAGAAGCGCAGGCAGAACACTACACGCGTGATCAGCCACTGCAGCCCGGCCGCGGCAGTCTGGTCGGTCGGGTCGCAATGAGCGGCCGGCCGGTCAATATCCACGACGTCCTCGCCGACCCCGAGTACCAGGCGAGCGTCTACCAGAAGGCGTTCGGGTTTCGGTCAAACCTCGGTGTGCCACTCGTGCGCGAGGGCTCGGTGATCGGCGTTTTCGCGTTGATGCGGACGGAAGTGAACACGTTCACCGAAAGGGAGGTCGAACTTGTCACGACATTTGCCGACCAGGCGGTCATCGCTATCGAAAATGCCCGTCTGTTCGATGAGGTGCAGGCGCGTACGCGCGAACTGGCTGCTTCTTTGGAAGATTTGCGCGCCACCCAGGATCGGCTGGTGCAGACCCAGAAACTTGCGTCGCTCGGCCAGTTGACCGCCGGGATCGCGCACGAGATGAAAAACCCACTCAATTTCGTCAATAATTTCTCGGCACTTTCCGCGGAGCTCGTCGATGAGCTGAACGATACGTTGACGGGCTTGCCGTTTGCCGATGACGCACGCGCCCAGCTCGATGAACTGACCGGTACCTTGAAGAACAATCTTGAGAAGGTCGTGCATCACGGCCGGCGGGCGGATGCGATCGTCAAGAACATGTTGTTGCACTCGCGGGAAGTCTCCAGCGAGCATCGGCGTGTCGACATCAATGCGATTGTCGAGGAAATCTTGAACCTCGCCTGGCACGGTGCGAGGGCGGAGAAGCAGGGTTTCGAAATCACCATCGAGCGCTCGTTTGATCCGGCCGCAGGCGAGGCCGAAGTCTTTCCGCAGGACGTCACCCGCGCCCTCCTCAACGTGATCGCGAATGGTTTTTATGCGGCGACAAAACGCAAGGCGGAAGCGGGTAGCGATGGCTACGAGCCGGTCCTGGCCGCTTCGACGAAGAGCCTCGGCGACCGTGTGGAAATCCGGATCCGGGACAACGGCACCGGCATTCCGCCCGATGTGAAGGAGAAGATATTCGATCCGTTCTTCACGACGAAACCGGCGGGCGAGGGGACCGGCCTGGGCCTCTCCATTAGCCACGACATTATCGTCAAGCAACACGGCGGATCGATCGAGGTAGAGACGCGGCCCGGCGAGTTCACGGAAATCAGCGTCACCTTGCCGCGCGCGATTGCTTCCCTTCATGAGGCCGGCAAGCGGGCGTGAACCCGGAGCCCATTCCGGTGGTTAGGTAATGTTTATGCAGGATTTATTGGCCTTCCGGCCAATCGCGCAATAGTTGGCACCTTAATAGCCTCGCGCAGCACGCGCAGTTGCAACAGGCCTTCCTGGGCGCCGCGTAACCTTTTCGCGACGGGCTGTATCGTGGAGAAAACAAAATGCCGCTGTCAGTAGAGTTGCGAGCCGTGAATCTGGGGACGCGTGCCGAGAGGTTCGGTCAGGGCAAAAAACTTCGGCAGCATGTCGCACGAGAGAGACACGCCGATCTGAAAGGCGTGAGTTCGAGAAACGCCGTGGCCATACTCGCCGAAAGCGATGCGGAACGCGTTCCGGAACTCGTCCCCGAACGTTACGCACGCATGATGCAGAATCCCTTCGCATTTCTGCGCGGTGCGGCCGCAGTTATGGCAGCAGACTTGGCACACCAGCCGGTGCCCGGAATCAAGGTTCAAGCCGGTGGTGACAGCCACTTGATGAACTTCGGTGCATTCATCACCCCGGAAGACAACATCCTGTTTGACGTCAACGACTTTGACGAGACAATCGCAGGTGTTGATTTCACCGTCGACCTGAAGCGCCTGGCGGCGAGTGTCGCAGTTGCAGTTCTGGCGAACGGCGAAAGCAAGAACCGCGCTCGCGCAATGGCTGCGGCAAGCGTGTCGGCCTATCGAAAACATATGTTCAATCTTCTCAATCTGTCACCGTTGGAGATCTGGCACAGCCGCATCGATCTCGAAGAGCAACTCAAGTTGATCAGTAACAAAGCCCTGCGGCGCAAACTGACGACAATCATCAGCAAGGCGCGCGGCGAAGGGCTCGAAAAGGATGACAACTTTCCGCGCCTGATCACGGGGAGCGAGCTGCGCATTGCCGACAAACCGCCGGCGATATTCCATCTCGACCCCAGCACCCACCTGGCGCACAAACTCGATATCAACCGCATTTTTGCAATGTATCGAGACTGCCTCGGGACCGATCGGCGTCACATCCTTGACCGCCACAAGATCGTAGACCTTGCGTTCAAGGCCGTCGGCGTCGGGTCTGTTGGCACGTATTGCTACATCGCGCTGCTGATGACCGGCGACAGCGAGCCTCTCTTCCTTCAGCTTAAGCAGGCGCAACGGTCGGTGCTGGAACGGCTTGGGGGCGGGATAGCCTATGTCGGGCATCAGGGCCGACGTGTCGTGGAGGGTCAGCAGATGATGCAGGCCGCGAGCGACATTTTTCTTGGTTACACGCAAGACGACGAAACCGGGCGTCAATTCTATGTTCGCACGTTGAAGAACCACAGACTCGGCGGGATCAGCGAAATCAGCGAATTGGAGGCACTGTCGGATTACGCGCGCGTGTGCGGTCGTACGCTTGCGCGGGCCCATGCGCGATCGGGCGATCCAGCCCTTATCGCAGGTTATATGGGCAAAAGCGAAACGATGGACGATGCGCTCGCCTCATTTGCCATAGCCTATGCGGGACAGACGGCGATCGACCACGCTGCGCTGGTCAAGGCAAAGTCGAATCGGGACAAGAAGAAACTGAAACTGGTCGCGGCTTAGCTTTCCGGGCGGTCCGCGTCGGTTTCAGCGCCGATGCGGATTGCAAATCGCAAATTTTTATATGAAACCTATGCGATGCAGTGTCTCGCATGCATCGCAGGGGAGGACGGCCTGGATTTGGTGCCGTTCTTGAAACACATTGGCTGAACCGGTTCTCTTTTTCGGAATCCCGTTCGATTTCATTCTTTTCGCGCTGACATTGCTCGGCATTGCGCTGTTTCATCGACATACCTTGCCAATCGCGCTGACCGGTCTTGGCATCATTGTCGCTTACAAACTCTCCTTCACCGGCTTCCGGGACGGTGCTGGCCTGGCAGGTCTCGGCTTGCATCTGGCCCACGAGTTTTCGCTCCTCAGCAATCTGTTCCTTCTGCTGATGGGATTTGCGCTGCTGTCGCGTCACTTCGAGGAAAGCGCCATTCCCGACCAGATGCCGGCGCTGCTACCGGACGATTGGAAAGGCGGTTTGGTGCTGCTTGTGATGGTGTTCGTGCTGTCGAGCTTCCTCGACAACATCGCGGCCGCGATCATTGGTGGCACGGTCGCTCGCCACGTGTTCGGTGGCAGGGTCCATATCGGTTACCTCGCAGCCATCGTGGCCGCGTCGAACGCCGGGGGCTCGGGCAGCGTGGTCGGCGACACGACAACAACGATGATGTGGGTGTCCGGTGTCAGCGCGCTGAGCGTGCTGGAAGCCTATTGCGCCGCGATTGTGGCGCTGGTGCTCTTTGCCGTACCGGCCTCATTGCAGCAGCAGCGCTATTCGCCGATCAGCAAACATGCGCGCAAAGGGCTCGTCATCGACTGGACGCGCGTTTTCATCGTCGCTGCGATACTGGTCGTCGCACTTGCGGTGAACATCGTCACCAATTTGCGGTTTCCTGGATTGCTTGGTCGCGTGCCGGTGTTGGGGCTTTCAGTGTGGGCGGTGCTTTTGGCAACCGCGCCGTTGCGGCGGCCGGATTGGAGCGTGATGCCTGAAGCATTCAAGGGCACGATCTTTCTCCTCGCGCTCGTGACCGCCGCCTCGATGATGCCCGTCGACGAATTGCCGGCCGCGTCATGGCAGACAGCATTGGGCCTCGGCTTCGTCTCGGCGGTGTTCGACAACATTCCCCTGACGGCCCTTGCCCTCAAGCAAGGCGGGTACGATTGGGGCTACCTCGCATATGCGGTCGGGTTTGGTGGTTCGATGATCTGGTTTGGTTCGTCTGCAGGCGTTGCGCTGTCAAACCAGTATCCGGAAGCAAAGTCGGTTGGTCTTTGGCTCAGGCATGGCTGGCACGTGGCACTTGCCTATGTAGTCGGATTTTTCGTGATGCTGGCCCTCATCGGATGGCATCCTGATCCGGCTACTTAACGGCTCTGGTCTGACACGCTACGATGACGCGTTGTACTCCGGGGGCGGAGAGACATGAGGCGTCGCGAGTTTATTACTTTTCTCGGCGGTGCGGCGGCGTGGCCATTAGGCGCGCACGCGCAGCAAGGGGCCGGGCCACCGTCGCAAAGCGCGACCGTGCCGCTTGTCGGTTTCCTGAACAGCGCGTCACCCGACACTTACCGCTTCAACGCGGACTCTTTTCGGGAAGGTCTGGCGCAGGCCGGATTTGTCGAAGGTCGCAACGTGCGCATCGAGGAACGTTGGGCAAAGAGTGATTATCAAGCGCTACCGGGTCTTGCGGCCGAACTCATCGCCAAAGGCGTTGTCGCGATTGCGGCAACAGGCGATGTCGCTTCAGCGAAAGCCGCTCAAGGGGCGGGCAAAGTGCCGGTCGTTTTCACGATCGGATCTGATCCGGTTCGCTTCGGACTAGTGGCAAGTCTCAATCGGCCGGGCGGGCATGTGACTGGCGTAAGCCTGCTGACATCGATGATTGGCGCAAAGCGCATAGAGCTGTTGCGACAAGTTGCTCCCAAGGTCTCTCGCGTTGCCTTGGTGATGAATCCAAGCAATCCGACCGCGAGCGCTGAGCAGGCGGATGCAGAGGACGGCGCACGGAAGCTGGGTCTTGAAACCATCGCGCTGAAGGCCGGCAACGCACACGAGATCGACGTCGCGTTCGAAAAACTTCTCGAGGCCAAGGCCGACGCGTTTTTCATTGCGACAGATCCGATCCTTCTTGACCGCCGCGAACAGATCGTCGCCTTCGCCGAGCGGCACGCCTTGCCCGCCGTATATTTCGTGCGTCAGTTCGCAGTTGCCGGCGGACTGCTGAGTTACGGGCCAAGCATCAGCTGGATGTATCGTCAGGCCGGTCTGTACATTGGTCAGATTCTCAAAGGCGCGAACCCCGCGGACATGCCGGTGATGCAGCCGACGCAATTTGAATTTGTGCTCAATCTCAAGACCGCCAAAGCGCTGGGCCTCAGTGTCCTGCCGACCCTGCTCGCGACCGCCGACGAGGTCATCGAATAACGCAAACCGCTGATTTCACTTGGCTTGGATGGCGCCTAAGCTGTTTGTATTAAAGTCATTTTCCACCTTTTTTGACTGGTTTGCCTTCTCCCCCTTCCGGCATACCGAGATGTCCCGGTAGAGTGTTACTTGCGGGCTGGGGGTCTCTATGAGGCGGCGCGAGTTCATCACATTACTCGGCGGGACTGCGGCCACGTGGCCGCTTGCCGCGCGCGCGCAGCAAGCCCTTCGCGTCAGGCGGATTGGCGCCCTCATGAGCATCGCCGAAAGCGATTCGCAATCGACCGTCTGGTCGTCGGCGTTCGAGCGCGGTCTGACGGATCATGGCTGGAAACCCGGCAACGATCTGAAGATCGAATACCGCTGGGCCAATGACGAAAATCTTTACCGACGATTTGCGCGAGAACTGCTTGCCGCCAATCCGGAGGTTGTTCTGGCTGTGAGCGGATCCAGTGCGAGCGCGCTGCAAGAGGTGACCAGCACTGTACCTGTCGTCTT
This sequence comes from uncultured Alphaproteobacteria bacterium, assembly GCA_963707615.1. Classification (GTDB taxonomy): domain Bacteria; phylum Pseudomonadota; class Alphaproteobacteria; order Rhizobiales; family Xanthobacteraceae; genus Pseudolabrys. The sequence goes on along the minus strand of CAVPQT010000003.1, from coordinate 339,979 downwards.
CATGGCCACCAGCGATCCGGTCAATCGCAGACTGATCGCGACCATGGAAAAGCCGGGTGGCAATTTCACCGGCTTTATCGAGTTCGAACCGAGCATTGGTGCAAAGTGGCTGGAACTGCTCAGGAAGATCGCGCCAAATGTCACACGTGTCGCTGTGCTCCGCGATCCTACGCGATTTTCGTGGAGAAGCCTGGTGACTGCGATTGAGAAAGCGGCACCTTCACTCAGCGTGGATGTAACCGCGATAGATGCGCGTGACGCGATGCAGATGGAACGTGCCATCACCGAATTCGCAGGCAATGCGAATAGCGGTCTGATCGTCACGCCAAGCGCCTACTCAGCGATCTTTCGCGAGCGAATTATCGCCCTTGCGGCGAAACTCAAGCTGCCGGCCATATACTATAGTCCCTTTTTCGCGGCGGACGGCGGTCTGTGCGCTTACAGCCCCGACATGATTGATCAGTACCGTCGCGCGGCCGATTACGTTGATCGCATTCTCAAAGGCGAGAAGCCCGGCGACATGCCGGTGCAAGGGCCGAGCAAATTCGAGTTTGTCATCAATCTCAGGACGGCCCGGCTCATGGACCTTGCCGTTCCCGCCGGCGTGCTCGAGGTCGCCGACCGCGTCATCAAATAGACGCTGGATATCAACCATTCCCACCTAGACATCGGCGGCCTAACCCATGCTCGCGTCCTTTTGTCACTTGCGCGGCGCCTAATCTATATTGTGCCCTGTGCATCTTGTGGAGGCTGACATGAATTATCAGGAAACCAGGGACAGTGAGCAACTCCGGTTTCTGGACGAAGCGATCACTGAATTCCTCAAAGATCGTCCGCCACAAAGCCAGACCATCATTTTTTTCCCGGGCGGCCTGGCATCGAGCCTGCTGCGCGCAAAAACGCCTTACAACCCCAATATCTCTACGCCGCAAAGTTTTGACTACGACGGTCAAGAAGTCTGGTTGAGTGCGTGGACTTTCGGTCATCCCGAACTGAACGCGCTCAAGCTCAAAATGCACAAGGAGGCGGATGGGTTCTATCACGACGAAGAAAATCGAATAATCGTCGCCCACGGCTGCATCAAGTTTGCGGGTGTAACGCCTTACGATGATTTCGCGGATTGGTGCCAAGCCAACAAGATTGGTTTGCTTGTCTTCGGTTGGGATTGGCGGCGGCCTCTTGGCGATATTGCCGCGTTTTTCCTGAACAAATTTTTGCCTCGCCTCAACGAACGTTTGGGCAACAGCGGTCCGCTGACAAACTACACCCTCGTGGGCCACAGCTTCGGGGGAATGGTCGTCAATCTGATCTTGCGGACCGGCGGGCACCGGCTCGACGGAATGAACCGGGCGATCACGGTTGCGACGCCGTTCTACGGTTACGGAGGACAGCTCCATCGATGGTTTGAGGGGGAGTCATTGCTCAACCATCTGGGTGAAAACAAAATTGACATTATCAAGACGCTTTCTTCGCTGCCCTCCAGCTATGCACTGAACTGGTTGGGGCAGGACACATTCAACACGGTCCGCACGCCGTTGGGGACCGGTGACTTTGCAATACAGGATTATCCAAGCAAGGAAGGCGCTGATCCATACAATCCGCCCGAACCGGATCGGAATGGACGGGTTCGTTACGCGACACGCCTGGGCTTTAGCCTGGATGAACTCAAGCTTGGGCGCGACGTTTGCAAGCAACTCGTGGCGGACTTGCCGGACGATCTGGCCAAAAAATTCTTCAACATCCGGGGCGTTCAGGCTGCGTTGGGTCGCACCCTCCAACAGACGATCTGCGGCACAAACTGGCAGCTCATCGATGCCAATTTCGATCCGAGGACCCAGGACTTACCGATCACGGACAAACTTGGTGCGGGCGACGAGGTTCTCCCGGCTTGGTCGACCCACCTAGCTACACTGCCCAGCGACAACCGCAAAACCGTGGCCGGCATTCTGCATCACTCATTCATACTGTCGTCTGGCGAGGTTCAGGATGCGCTCGGCGGCTTGCTGGGACTGGCTGCCCCCGCGCAAAGGGTGAATAAAGATTTGAACGACGAACTTTCAGGCAAGGTTGTCGCGTCGGAAGCCGATGCCGAGAAGTTCGTTCTGGCGCTCAATGACTTTTTCCAGAATCCGAAGAAAAGTTTCCCGCAGGTTGTCGGACGGTTAAAAGATGGCGCCGGAGAGTTTGTGGATGGGTTAGGGAAATTCCTGCAAGATCCCAAAATCCCGTCCGTAAAGCCGGACGAAATTCTCAACAACGTGCTCGGAGTGGTTGCGAGCGCTCGTGGATTCTCCGACGATGGCCTGCGCAGTATTGCTCGTCGCATCATGATGGAGCTGTGCCGGTAAGGTCAGAAGGAGTTGAACCGATAGTGTTGGTATCCGAAGCGGGAGCAGATATGCGGCGGCGCGCGTTCGTCACGTTTCTTGGCGCTGCGGCCGTGTGGCCGCTTGTTGCGAGAGCGCAGCAGGGTGAGCGCGTACCGCGCATTGGCATACTCCTTGGGTCTTACACAGAGAGCGACAAAGCTGGGCAAGCGCGCATTGCCGTTTTCCTGAAATCGCTTGCGGACCTCGGCTGGAACCCCGATCGCAATATCCGCATAGACTATCGGTGGGGGGCGGGCGACACCGAAGAAGCCAGGAAGCTCACGATGGAAACGGTGCAATCTTCGCCGGATGTCATCGTCGCCACGAGCGATCCAGTGCTGGCGCAACTTCACCGATTGACGAAGACCATTCCGATCGTATTCACCCAGATTTCGGAGCCGGTCGAAACCGGCCTTGTTGCCAGCCTTGCGCGTCCGGGCGGCAATATGACCGGTTTTCAGAATTTCGAGCCGGCGATAGGTGGCAAGTGGCTCGAGGTGCTCAAGGAGATTGCGCCCAATCTGAAGCGTGTCGGCGCGCTGTCCATGCCAGACGCAAAGCCCCATGCATCGTTTCTGGATGCGGCTCAGCAGGTCGCGCCATCTGTCGGAATTTCCGTCAGCGTCGTCGATATTCGGGATGACATTGAACGTGCGATCGTTTCGTACAACGACCAGCCGAATTCCGGTCTTATCGTTTTTCCTCACCCGAAAACGATTGCGAACCGGAAATTGATCAGTTCTCTGGCCGCGCGACATCAATTGCCGGCAATCTATCCGTATAGATATTTTTCAGCCGATGGAGGCCTGATCTCGTACGGTCCGGATCAGATCGATCAATGGCGTGGGGCTGCGAGTTACGTGAATCGTATCCTCAAGGGTGAGAAACCGGAGGTCCTCCCGGTACAGACGCCGACAAAATATGAGCTGGCGATCAATCTTAAGACGGCAAAAGCACTTGGCGTGACCGTGCCGCCGAACCTGATCGCGATGGCCGACGAAGTGGTCGAGTAGCAAGCCAGAACGTCCGCCGCACGGCTTCAGTCCATTGCCTGTGCAAGCTTGCTCCAGTCGCCGGCCTGGATACGAGCGACCAGCCTGTAACCGCCGTTGCCATCAGGCTTGAACACCGTAGCTTCGCCCTCACGCACCTCGAACCAGTCTTTGCCGAAAGCGTCGAGGATGTTGGGCTTGTGGGTGACCACGATGATATTGGTCCCGGGGGGAGGCGTTGTTCCGGCTATCTTTCGCAAGGCCGCTGCACGGCGATTGTTTTCGATCGGCGTGACCACGAGTCCTCCCTCGGTATAGTCGGCGGAGGCCGTTACGTCTCCAAATCCCATCAGCGTGCCGGTATCGACAGCGCGCTGGAAAAGACTGCTGTGAACCTGGCCGACAGGTATCCTGAGTTTGCGCAACGATTCCCCAATCGATTTTGCCAGCGTCCGGCCGTCGTCGTTGAGTTGGCGCTGCTTGGCAACGTTGCTCGGGTTGAGGGGATCGGTGTCGGCCTGGTCCTGATAGGTCGCGCCATGACGGAAGATGATCACGTATCCGCCGTCACGCAACGCATTGATCCATTCAGGCTGCGGCGCCGCGGTCTGGCTGCCGGCCGGCGTCGAAACAAGCGCCAAAACGCATAGCCATGCGATTCCAAAAATGCGCGTTATCATGTGACCTCGCTTCTCTCCGGGGCCCGGGTCACCGCTGCCCGTGAGCGTGCACGTGAGGGATCGCGGATAGCGAATTTTCCTGTGCCTTGATTGCAGGCCATTTCCAAAACAAAGATACAAATACCAACACGATGATGCCGATATCGAGGCAAATGGCGGCGATCCTTGTGACACGGTCTTTCATTCAAACACCAGTACCCGCGCGCAGCCTTGCAGATAGCCTGTTGCTCTTCCGCGACCTTGAAGACCGTCTGGATTTTTCGTTGAGGCGGGCTTGATTTTTTGCAGACGCGGGCCCGAGGCAAAGAAAAAGCCCGCCGGGCTTTCGCCGGGCGGGCAATTTCGCCAAGCTATACTGGTATCAGGCGGCTCCGGCTTTGCGCGCCGGAGTTTGAGAGAAGAACTGTCGGATTTCGTGCGCCGGACGCGCATGGCTGAACAGGTAACCCTGCATCTCGGTGCAGCCGATCGCCTGCAAAACGTCCATCTGCTGTTGTGTTTCCACCCCCTCCGCCGTTGACGTCATGTTGAGGCACTTGGCGAGGCCGGCGACCGCGTTGACGATTGCCAGGGGCTCCGCACCATTCGAGAGGTCCTGAATGAAGGAGCGATCGATCTTGATCTTGTCGAAGGGGAAGCTGCGCAGATAGCTGAGCGAGGAATAGCCGGTACCGAAGTCATCGAGCGCAATCTGAACGCCCATTTTGCGAAGCTCGTGCAGCGTCGCGAGCGTTGTGAATGTATTCTGGAGCAGCACGGTTTCGGTGATCTCGAGTTGCAGCTTGCGCGGCTTCATTCCGGATTCGTTCAGCGCCGCGTTGACCATGCTGACGAGATTGCGGCAGTTGAGCTGAGCAGGCGAAAGATTGACCGCAACCTTGATGTGCTCGGGCCAGTTCACGGCCTCATCACATGCCGCCTTGAGGACCCATTCGCCGAGTGGAACGATCAACCCCGTTTCCTCGGCAATCGGAATGAAGTCGGCTGGCGACACGAGCCCACGCGTCGGATGATTCCACCGCAGCAGCGCCTCAAATCCATTGACCTCGTTCGTCTCCAGGACGACGAGGGGCTGGTAATAGAGTTCGAACTGCTCGCTGGCGAGCGCCTTGCGCAGGTCCATCTCCAGCTCGCGGCGCACCTTCATGCGCGTATTCATCTCGGGCTCGAAGAAGCGGAAGGTGCCGCGCCCGTCGGCCTTCGCGTCGTAGAGGGCCATGTCTGCGTTTCGCAGAAGCTCGTCAGATTCGACGGCATCCATCGGTGCAACTGAAATTCCGATGCTGATATCGGTGACGATCTGATGCCCTTCGACCTGGTAAGGCTTGATGACCGAGTCGCGGATGCGCTTCGAGAGCGTCGCAGCGTCCGCTGCCTGCTCCATCTGCGTCATGATGATGGCGAACTCATCGCCGCCCATGCGCGCAACGATATCAAGTTCGCGCGTGCATCGACGCAATCGCTCGCCGACGAGCTTCAGCAGCTCATCGCCGATGTGATGGCCAAGGGCATCGTTAACGCTTTTGAACTGATCGAGATCGAGACAGAGAACCGCCAGGCATTCACCGCGCTTGACGCGTTTGATTTCGTGATTGAGCTGTTCCAGCAGCAGCATGCGGTTGGGCAGGTCGGTCAAGGCGTCATGCCGCGCCATGTGCGCAATGCGCTCTTCGGAACGCTGACGCTCGGTCACATCCTCGTGGGTCGCGAGCCAGCCGCCACCGGCGACGGGTTTGTTGACAACGGAAACCGCGCGGCCGTCCGGCAAATTGACGATGTTGTTGAAAGTCTTGCCCTCGGCGATGCCTTCGGCAAGCCGTGCAGTGTATTCGTCCGGATCGCCCGAGAAGCTGCCGCGCTCGATTCTGTGCCTGAGAAGATCGCGAAGAGAGCAGCCGGGCCTAACGATTTCCGAAGAGAGTGCGTACAATTCTATGTAACGTTTATTGCAGAATATTAGGCGTGTTTCTGAATCGAACATCAGGACGCCCTGGGACATATTGTTGAGAACGGTCTGCAACAATTGTTCGTCTTTCCGCGACATGTGCGGAAAATTCAAGATATCCGCGCGGCGTGCGTGCTGCTCCGGCTTATCCATGCGAGTCCCCCGAGGCAAAAGAGGTATCCTGATCGGAGGCCATCCTTACTGATGGTCCGTGTGGAACCCGTAAGAGAATTGGTGTCGGTTTTAATTAAAAAAGGAGCAGTTAACCGAGCCGGCCCGGTGGAAATGGCACGTCTGATATTGGAGACGGGCGGGGATCCAGTTCAGCAAAACGCTTTTTTGTGATGACGAGCACAGCGCGGATTGACGATGCGCATATGGTCCGACCAGAAAACGCAAAGGGCTCTGAATTCGATCGCCTTTGCAGCAGAAAAGGGAGATGTCAAATGCGTATGCTCCTTGTCACTGCTTGCCTGATAGCGCTGGTTATCTCGGCCTGGTCGAACTATTCGTCCGTCGCAGATGCCAAATTGCGCGGCGACTTCCCGGTCAATCCGACCAGCCAGATGAGCTCGACGCATCGCTAGTCAGTCGCGCGTCAGCAATTCGGCGTGTGGCATTCGACAAGACATAAACGGCCGGGCAAGCCCGGCCGTTTGCCTTTTTTGTTGCTTCGAACGCTCAGTAACAGACGCGTACCCATCGCCACACGCGGTGACCCCAACGGTTGATCACGGCCCGCCTGCGCATTACGCAGTCCCCGCCATAGGCGTAGGAGCCATAGTAGGGGCCGCCGTACGCGTAATATGGAGCGGCGCCCAGGCCAAGTCCGAGCGCGAACCCGGGCCCAACGCCCAGCCCCAACCGCCGCCGCGCCAGCCACCGCCACGCCAGCCGCCGCCATGCCACCCGCCACCGTGCCAACCGCCCCATCTGGCATCGGCGGCAGTGGGAAGTGCGAGAGTAGCTCCTGCGATTGTGGCCACGGCTGTAGCGGTGATCGCCATCCTTCTTAGTGCCGTGCGCATTGTTTCCTCCAATTTCCTCCAAAAAATCATCGCCCTAGTGGAATCAATCACTCTGCCCGATGGAGGTTCCGTGGAACTCCGTGGAACGGGGACCGATTTGTCGGAAGCGCGTTAGCCGGGGGCCACGAGTGTGAACTGGCTTACACAGCGGCGGCGTCGCTACGGCTAGTTTGTCCGCATGACGAATGCCGCAGGCGGATCGCGCACGTTATCAATTCTTCGGCGCGCGCGGCCTGCGGCACGCGGAGAACTGCTTGCCGCGCTCGTTCGTCGACTGATTTGTGAACGCATATCGTCGTTCGAATTGATTTTGCCGGGGACGTGAGACCCGACCGTTAATTCGCGATCGGGAGATTTCGATGCCAAAGAACATTGTGCTCTGCTGCGATGGAACTGCGAACGAGTTTGCGCAGGATCGGACCAATGTTGTCAAATTCTACTTCACGCTTGAGGCCGAGCCGACGCGCCAGGTGACGTACTACCATCCAGGGCTCGGGACGATGGAACCACCGGGCGTGCTGACAGGGATCTCACGTCTGCTCACGCGCCTTGCGGGCAGGGCCTTCGGCTACGGGCTCGAGGACGATATCCGCGACGCCTACATCTTTTTAATGAATAACTTTGAGGAAGGTGATCGGGTCTTCCTGTTCGGGTTCAGCCGCGGCGCCTACACCGCCCGCGCGGTTGCATCGCTGCTGCGCATGTACGGGCTCATTCCTCGCGGGAACGATGCGCTCGTGCCTTACGCCGTTCGATTGCTGATGGGGATTCATGCAATCGACAGCCGGGGCCGTCATCGCTGCGCCGAAGAGAAGCGCTATTTCAATCTCGCTGCCGACTTCAAAAACACCTTTGCGACGAGGGTTTGCAAGCCGTGGTTCGTCGGCGTGTGGGACACCATTAGCTCGATCGGCTGGTACGAAAATCCGCTGCAACTGCCTTTCACCGGCGATAATCCCGACATTGAAATCGGCCGTCATGCGATCGCAATCGACGAACGCCGCGCATTTTTCAGGACGAACCTCTGGATTCCGAAAAATCCGCCGCCATACAGCGGCCCGCGCGACCTCAAGCAAGTCTGGTTCCCGGGTGTCCACTGCGATGTCGGTGGCGGCTATCCGGAACCCGAGAGCGGCCTTTCAAAAATCGCGCTGCGCTGGATGCTCAAGGAAGCTATGAATGCAGGCCTTCTCGTCATTCCCGGACGCATGGACCTCGTGCTCGGTCGAACCGGCGCATATGCCGTCCCCGATCCCCATGCGAAGATGCATGAGTCACTGACCGGACTTTGGTGGCTGGCCGAAATTCTGTGGAAGCGTCACTACAATTGGGCCCGGCAAAAGTGGGAGCGGCGGCCCAACTTCGGCCGGCGACGCACCATCCCGCCAAACTCGCTGATCCACGAATCGGCCTACCAGCGTGGCGGCGACTACGCCAGACATCTGCCCCCCGATGCGATCCCAACCAGCTGAGCAAGGTTTCCGGCACTTCCCGCCGGTCGCGGGAAGTGTCATGCAATATGAGCCCTCTCACTCGATTACCGTGGCCTTGCGCGTTATTATTGGCCCGAAAATTGGCAGCTTTGGCCATTGGCAGCTTTCCTCGGGGGAAACATGCTAGCCGTAGATCCTGATTCCACGATAGGCCGCATCCTTAACTTCATTGGCCAAAACCTGAAGGTCGACAAACTTTTCATCGACATGGGTTTTGACCCCAATCATTTCACTTGGGATGCAGTCTTCCATCGTGCCGCTGAACTTGCCTGGGCGAACGTCAATCTCGCTAACATGCTGGCGCTGGTCGGCGCGGTTTTCTACGTGGCTACACTGATGATGCGCACGATCGTTCCGCTGCGTGTGATCGGTATCATCAGTATTGCGTTTTTCATCGCCTATGGAGTCGTTGCCGGCGCGGTATCGACTTTCCTGCTTTATCTATTGTCGCTGCCGATCAACGTCATTCGGCTGCGCCAGATGCTGTCGCTGGTGAAAAAGGCGCGCATGTCGGCGCAAGGCGATCTCTCCATGGATTGGTTGAGACCTTACATGACGCCGCGCAAATACAAGAAAGGCGACACGTTGTTTCGCAAGGGTGACGTCGCCAACGAAATGTTCTTGACTGTTACGGGAAAATTTCTCGTGAGTGAAATCGGGATCGAGGTCCCGCCTGGACGTATCATGGGCGAGCTCGGGTTCGTCGCGCCGAAAAACAAACGCACGCAAACCGTCAAATGCATCGAGAGCGGAGACGTCTTGACTATCACATACGAGACGTTGCTCGAGCTTTATTTCCAAAATCCCGAATTCGGCTACTATTTATTGAGCCTGACCAGTGAACGCCTTCTGCAAAATGTTTCTCGTCTCGAAGGGCTCGTCGAAGAATACAAGACGAAATTGGACCAGCAGCAGATCCGGCAGGCGGGCGCGCCGATCCCTGCCCAGCACTAGCGCTTTGTCGGGTTGTTTCGGATCGTCTCGGTGACGCAGTCTCTGAGAAATGCCCGGCTCGCCGGAAACCGGATTTTTTTCGCCTTTGCCTCGGCCTTGCACGAGGTGATTGCGCTTTTGATGGCCGCATCGTCGGCGTCCGACAACTTTGGCGCCGCCGCGGCCATCGGCAAGAATCCCAATCCGCAGACCAAGAAGGCAGTCGCGCCGGCGCAGAGAACTCTGATTGGACCGAGCATGATGGGTTCACCTGCCATGTCGCGCTAATAATACAATGTGCAGCATGGTCGCATGACGTTGCAAGCGCGGGCGCGATGAGTCAGTCGTGTTTCAACAAGACCTGACTGCGCCGGAGTGGGGAAGGCATGCGCACAGGGTGTATTTGTCTGATCGCTGCGACAAATTGCCGTGCGCGGCCCACGAAAACCGCGAGGCTATCGAATCACAATTGCCCGCGGTGCAGTTCGCCATAGTCGCCCGCCTTCGCGGGACTGCATCGTTGCCGCGCGGAGAGGGCGGTGGAACACCTAGCGATCAGAACATCAGCCTGCAGGAATCGTGGAAAAGGGGCAGCCCGTAGAAAGCAGCCCTAAAACTGTGACGAAATCCCAGTAGACGGACCCTACAGTAGATGCGCATTCTAGGCGGGAACCAGAACCGCCCCGTCGGCCTTTACGGCGGGGGGTCTTCATCCTCAACACGAACTTGAAGGGGAATAAGCTCTTGCGACGCACACTTAGTCATTCATTTCCGCTTTTCCCTACCGTTTTTCTGGGCTTCTCGCTTCTGGCTCTGATTTCGGTATTCCTTATCAGTGTACCGCCGGCCGTTGCACAGTCTGCGGGCCCGTTCGCCGAATTCACCGGCAGTTGGTCGGGGGCGGGACAACTACGTCCGCAGAACGGCGCGGCCGAACGGATACGCTGCAACGCGACGTATCGCCCAGCCGGCAAACGCGACATCGAGTTGCAGCTGAGGTGCGCCAGCGACAGCTACAATTTTGATCTCGTCGGTCAATTCACGGCCGATGATCAGAACCAGGTCAGCGGCCGCTGGACCGAGCGCACCCGCAGCACCGGCGGCACCGCAAACGGAAACGCCCAAGGTGATCGGCTCCAGCTTCACATCGAAAGCGCCGGCTTCGCTGCTGAAGTCATCATGGTGACGCGCAATCGCAAGCAAAGCGTCGATATCAACTCGCACGGCGCGGGCCAGGTTGTGAGAGCGTCGATTACCTTGAACCGCAGTTGAGCGGTCTGATCGGTACCTAGTGCCAGCGCAGCTTGAGCGATGACACGCCCGCGATCACGTTGATCGCGGTCGACCCCTGAAGCGACAGCGGCTGCAAGGCTATCGTACGGTTCGATCCGCCGAGAAGCACATTCGCACCCGCACCGAGACCGAGACCGACATCGGCCGAGACGCCGACATACTCGCCGGCGAGCGCGCCAGCCGGCACGCCCGTGGTGGGTGCAAAGACCGCCCAGCCCAACACGCTCCCTGTACTGATGCCAAGGGCGACGCCGATCGTACTGAGGGCGCCGTCGTAAGATTGGGGAGGCACTTGCGGTATGGCGTTTGGCGCTTGCGTATACACACATTGCATCGGCTGATGGCCGACGATGATGAATCCAATGTTCGGATCAACCCGGCATGACAGCGTTCCGACTTGCGTCCATGACTGCGCTGTCGCCTGTTCGGCAAACATCACCCCCAAAGCGAATGTTGCGAGCAATAAATAATTACGAACCATAGTTGTCTTCCTCGTTCGGGCAATTTCAAATTGCACGGTTACGCGATCAATGGCGAAAACAGCGCGAAAATGATGGTTGTCACGACGTCTCTGCGCGACAGGCCAGCCCCCTCCCGGAAATGAGCGGGTCAAGACGGCGCACATTCCCAGTTAGATCAGCTTAGTTTAAAGGCGCTAGCTGCGGAAGGCTGTGCTGGCCAATGCAAATGGTGAAATGCCGCAGAGGTAAACGCTAAATTTACGTCGGTACCGGTCCCATCGGCGACTTAAGCATCGCAGCCCAGCGTTCCGGGCCAACCTTTTGTCGTGTCAGGCAAAGGCGCCTATGATAATGACGTCGCAAATTCGGGGGTGTGACGTTGATGTTCGGCAGACGTGGGATCGCCGGCTGCCGCTTGCGTAGCCTGCAAGGCGGTGTCTTGTTCGGAATTTGCACGGTCGTGGCCGCCGCTCTTGGGGGCTGCGCGACGCTTGAGCGCCTTCCGGCGGTGACCTACGCACAAGCCAAGCAAGTCGATATCTTGGATATTCCGGACGCTCGTTTCTACGTCAGCGAGTCGAAGCAAATCCTCGACATGGCCATCAAGGCGAACCAGCGCCGCAACATGACGCGCGGTGTTTCCGCGACACGAAATTTTCTCGCAATTTCCGGCGGAGGGGACGACGGCGCATTCGGTGCCGGGCTGCTTGTCGGATGGAGCGATCGCGGCGACAGGCCCGAATTCGATGTCGTGACTGGTGTCAGCACTGGGTCTCTTTCGGCGCCGTTCGTTTTTCTCGGTCGCGCCTATGATCCTCAGTTGAAGGCCGTATACACGGAGACCAGCGCAAGCGATGTCTTCGAAAGGAACGCGCTACTCGGGGCTCTCACCGGCGACGCCCTGACGAACAACGCACCGCTCCGGGCAATGATTTCGCGGTATCTCGACGACGAATTGATTCGCAGGATTGGTGAAGAATACGGCAAAGGACGGCTGTTGTTCATCTTGACGACCAACCTCGACCAGGCCCGTCCTGTCATTTGGAACATCGGCGCGATTGCAGCGAGCAACAATCCGAAGGCTCGCGACCTCATCATCGATGTTCTGCTCGCCTCAACTTCGATCCCTGTCGTTTTTCCGCCGGTCATGTTGGACGTTACGGTTGAGGGTCAGAGACACCAGGAGATGCATGTTGACGGCGGCACCATTGCGCAGGCTTTCCTGTATCCTCCATCGATATCGCTAAGAACCGGCGCAGCGCGCGCCGGGATCAATGAGAAAACTTTACGGACCGAAAGAAAGCGCGTTGCCTATGTGATCCGCAATGGACGCTTCACGCGGCCCGAAGAGAGCGTCCAGCTGCGAACGATCGCGATCGCGAAAGAAGCGCTGTCGACGATGACCGCATCGAGCGGCGTCAACGATACCTATCGCATGTTTCTTCTCGCCAGACGGGACGGCGTCAGCTTCAATCTCGCTTCGATCAGTGATGATTTTGACGTGCCGTACAAGGGTCCGTTCAATGAGGAATACATGCGGTCTCTGTACGATTACGGCTATCGCAAAGCCCGCGCGGGATATCCGTGGCAGAAAGCGCCGCCAGGCTATGTCAACTAGACTTATCGGTTGGAGAGCCGCGCTGGCCGGTGTTACGTTTGCGCGTTCGTGGTGAAAGGTAGGGAGGCTACGATGTTAGGTATTTCTCGCACGGTAAAATACGGCGCTGCCATTCTGGCTGCGGCGGTGATGCTTGTTACGTTTGCTTTGCCTTCATATGCGGATTCAGGAACGGTCCGTTTTCGCATAACGCGGGCTGGGTTCATCATCGGCGCCGGTGGTGGGACGGGCACGTTGGTATTTCACGGCAGGACCTATCCGCTGAGCGTTGGCGGATTGAGCGTCGGCACGATCGGTGCTGCCACCGCCGACGTCGTCGGCCGGGCAACGAACCTGCGGCGTGCGTCGGACATCGTCGGTACGTATACGGCCGTTGGAGCTGGTATTGCGGTTGCCGGCGGGGCCACCGCGGCACGCCTGCGGAACCAGAACGGCGTTCTCATGGAAGTGCGCGGACGCCAGGTCGGTCTTGAGGCCTCCCTCAATCTGAGCGGCATGAGCGTCTCGATGCGCTAGCGCATCGCGCTTGTTTGTCGGGCTAAAAAACCCCGGGCCTTGTGCCCGGGGTTTTCGTTTTCCGCAAAAAAAGAGGCCGCGCGTTCTTGGGGAACGGCGGCCTGAAGCTTACCTGCCGGCGCGGGGGAAGGGGGATTCAGGCCGGCAGTCCGATGCTTAACGTCGCTCTCGCGACAAAGTTCCGCCCCGCGATGTTGGGCACCTGCAAGCGGCCCAATCCATTCGAATTGGAAATCTCAATTCGGCAAGGGGGTTAGTGGTTTATCCACGCTCTTGGCAAATTCGCGCATTTGGTGACCTCCATCACAGTGCGTCAGCCGGGCATGGCCTAGGTTTAGATAGTCAAAAAACGGATTTGCCTTTGGAGTGGAGGCAAAAATGCAAAAAGTATCCTCAGTGTTCGCCTACGTGGTCAACGACGGCAGGGTATGTGCGCTCAAGCCTTCGGAGTGGTCGATCCTGCTTACTGGTGTAGCGCTTTGTGGCGTCGTTACGATGGTAGTGTTGCTCGCGCGCATCTAGCCGCGCCCCCGCCGCGACCTTTCTAGCCATGCTGGAGCTATAGCGGTTGTCAGGGTCGCGCCGGCGTCTCGCCGCACATCGTTTGCACCCCCTTCTTGGTTCCGACGACGATAGGCCGCCGCCAACCACGCAAGTCGGGTTTCTCCCCTGCGCGCGAAGCAGGCGCAAACCGTTGCATCGGGATCCAACGCATTCCGTCATGCTCACGCACCACGCCGCCGCCGGACTGCACCAAAGCAATGCCTGCGGCCACGTCCCAGATATTCGGGGAGGAGAAGCGCGCGACCTCCAGGAGCCCGGCAGCCACCAGCGCACATTCGAGGGCAGCCGAGCCAGTCTTCCGTGTTTCCCAGCCTGCTTCGTCAGCGTGCGCGGCAACCGGAACACCGGCCAACCGACGGAGCACGTCGGCATTGACCTTCGGTGTCACATCGTTGCCTTCGAAACGCAATTTGCGACCAAGCGAAGCGTGGTAGACGCCGGCGCGCAACGCGTGACTCACCGAACACCAAACCGCTCCTGCAACGGGGACCCCTCGGTGCAACACGCCGATTGATGCCGCGAACATGGGAAAGCCGTTTACGAAATTCGTGGTGCCATCGATCGGATCGACTGCCCACACACAATCCTGGCCGCGGCCGGGACGCTCCTCCATTTCCTCGCCGATGATGTCATGGCCTGGAAAGCCTTCCGCAAGTCGCGCGCGGATCAAGGTTTCGACACGACGGTCGATTTCGGAGACAGGGTCGCGCAGGCTGCTCAACGCACCCGCTGCCCCGGTTTTGTAACGAACGGTAAAAATGCCGCCATAGGTCGTGACGATCTCAGCGCCCGCGAGCGTGGCAAGCTCGACCGCCATGTGCTCGATATCGTCGAGATCCTCGAGAACATCTGCATCCGTCGTCAGCGATTGTGCTGCTTTATTTGTCATTCGCGCTCTTCCGCACGGCCGGATGCGGCGCCGGCACCAGAATTCGCAAGGGTTCGGGAGCGCAGGACAGAGTGACCTCCTGCCAATCCGACTTTGCCTTGACGAGTTTGTCATCGATGCGGCTCTCCACACCGCGCCAGCGGACAACGATCTCCTTTCCCTGGCGCACAATGACGGGCGGCGCGTTTTCGTGCGGCGATTTGAGCCAATCGATAACAGCTTCGCCGTTCTCTCGGTCGACACCCACTGCATCCAACAAGTTGTCGCTCGGATCAGCATCATGCGCGAGCGGCAAGGCCGGTCCGGTGAAGGGTATACTGAGAATTTCCACGCCGAGCAGATCGCTTTCCCAAGGCTGTCCGTCGATATTGATCTCGACGTCATGGGGCTCCGCCTCGGTCAGAATTTCCTTCAATGCCCGCCGTCCGCGGCGGATATCGTCGGCCCCGTCGGCTTTTTTCCCCTTGGCGCGCCGCTCGATGAGGGTTGCGATGAGGCCGACACCGAACGCTTCCGTGCACAAAATCTCTTCCTTAAGACCGTGCACGACGATCAGATTGAAAGGTCTGACGTGACCGGTACGCCATTGTTCGGCGAGCTCCGCCGGAGTGCCGGCGATGCCGAGCGAACGGGCGATATTGTTGGCGCTGCCAAGTGGCAGCACCCCGATTGGTACGGAATAGTCCTGCATATGCTTGAAAACATAGGCGACGGTGCCGTCGCCGCCGGCGGCGACGACCAGGCCTGACGCGTTCTTCAACGCGTCCTTGACCCCATCTTCCTTGGTCGAGACGTAATCGACCTTGAAGTCGGCAAGGTGCAAGGCATCGATGATGCTGTCCTTGTCATGGCTTTTCGTTCCGGCCGTCGGATTGTGCACGAGGAGCGCCCGCATGGGGCATTAACGGCAAGGCCCCCCGCTGGTTCCGGAATGGCAACTATTTATGAAAGAAGTTGGCCTTCGATGGACGAACGGGCCGCTATGAAGCGACGCGAAGCTGCGCGAGGTAGCGCTCGACTTCCTGCCTCAACAGATGGGATTGCTCAGCCAGTTCGGCGGACGCCGTGAGAACCGTAGAGGCAACCTGACCGGTTTTGACTGCACTGTTCGACACTTCGGTGACGTTCTCCGACACATCGCGAGTGCCCTTTGCCGCGGCGCCGGCATTGCGGGCGATTTCCTGGGTCACGGCATCCTGCTGGCGCATGCCAACAGCGACATCATTGGCGACATCGCTCAATTGCTCGATCGTTGCCGCGATTTTCTTGATCGCCTGAACCGATCGTGCGGTCGTTTGCTCGATCGATACGATGTGCCGGGTGATTTCCTCGGTGGCCTTGCCCGTCTGTGTGGCCAGACCTTTAACTTCCTGGGCCACCACAGCGAAACCACGTCCGGCTTCGCCGGCGCGCGCAGCCTCGATTGTTGCGTTGAGCGCAAGGAGATTGGTCTGCGCGGCGATGCTGCTGATGAGGTCGCTGACTTCGCCGATTTCGTCGACCGATGCCGACAGACTTTCGACGGCATCAGTAATCGCCTTTGCTTCGCCGGTCGCCTGGCTTGCGATCGTCGCCGAATTGGCCACGCGGGCCGCAATGTGTTCGATCGATTGCGCTATTTCCTCGGCAGCCGTCGCCACTATTCCGACATTCGTCGTTGCCTGCTCCGATGCGGCCGCAGTGGCCAGGGCCTGCTCCTGATTGCGCGTGGCACTGTTCGCCATATCGCGCGCGGAGCTATCCATGGCGGCCGCGGCGCGGTCGAGCGTTTTGGCGATATCGGAAACGGCTCGCTCGAATTCGTGGGTCGCGGTTTCGACGAGTTGTCGTCGTGATTCAAGCGTGCGCGTCTGCTCGCTTTCTTTGCGACGTGCGGTTGCCGCGTCCGCGGTCGCCTGGCGGAAAAATACAAGCGCACGACCCATGTCGGCGATCTCGTCGCCGCGGTTGTCCTGAATTTCGACATTCAAATCGCCGTCGGCGATGCGCCGCATGGCATCGCTGAGGAACCCAAGGCGCCTCGCGACATTTCGTCCGACATAAAGCCAGGCGACCAATGCCGCGCCGAGCACGGCGGCGATTGACAGCACGGTGAGTATCAACTGACCAGAACGGATTTGTCCGCTTGCGTAAGCCGATATCTCCTGCGCGATGCGACTCTGGTCTTCGACAAGCGTATCAACAGCGTCCTTGAGCCTGGTCGCCTCCGCTTGAGCGGCATTGAATGCGACTTGCGCCTCCTGCTGCTGGCTGAGCTCATAAGCGCGCGCTGCAAGGATGCCATCGTCCGCTCCAATCGAGCCCAGTTGTTTGTAGAGGGCCATCAATTTTTGTTTTTGTGCGCCGTCAGTGATCGCGTTCAAATCTTTCGTGATCTTGCGCTGCGCCGAATTGATCAGGTCGCGCAAGGGCTCAAGCCGTCTCGGATCGGTAACGAGCGAGGCTTCCGTAAGAAGCCCTGCGAGAAGGTTCGATTCCGACTCTGTCTCGAGAAGCCGTCGAAGATACTCGAGCCGCGTATCGAGTGCGGCGACGCCGTCCTGCTTGGCGCCCATCATGAGGTCGAAATTGGCGTCGTCGATAGCAGGCGCAAGGCCGATGAGAAGCGCCTCGTGCGCCGCACGGACCGAGGAAGCCAGATAGGAACGCTCATTCGACATGATAATCCTGTTCGAGATCGTCCCATCGAGTGCATGCAGACGTTCTGACAGGGCTTTGCGGCTCGCCTCGATGTCATCGCCTTTGGTGATGCCGAGCTTTTTCAGGCGGGCAATTCCGTTTTCGAGGTTCTTCTCCTGCTCGCCGATATTGTCCATTATTTCAGCGCGGATCGCGTCGGTGCTGGCCGCCATCAGGCGCGGGCCCGACGAGACCAGGCTGCTTGCCTGCTCAGCAAGGCGCAGGGACACCGCGGTCGTCGGCAGACTTCGCGACACTATTTCATTTGTCGTAAGGCCGATGACGGTGAATTCATAGAAAGCGACGGACGCGCCTATGATCGTCAATGACGCGGCAAAGCCGAAGGCCAGATAGAGCCGGCCTCTTATGGTGGAAATCCAGCCCGCGCTTGGCGCACTTTTTGGTGCGGTCTTGGGAATTTGCGCTCTGATTTGGGCGATCCGTCCCGTGAGCATTTTTGCTGTCCACTCGCTGTCAGCGTGCGACGGTTTTTACGAGCTTCGTGACTGGTCTGAATGAGCCATCGGCCTGAAGCACGGTGAAGTAGACCTGATTGGATCCCTGGTTCTGCGTGGCGCTGAAACCGAGTGTCATGCCACCAAGGTCGAACGGGTCGCTTTCAATGGCATTGAGAAATGCCTCTCTCGAAGGTTCGCCCGGAATTCGCTTTAACGCCTCGACGACAAGCCTTCCGACAATGTAGCCCTCGAAGGATACAAAGCCGGGTTTCGCGCCGGGGTTGATTGTCGACAGCGCGGCTTGATAGGCCATCACCAGCGGCAATGTCCGGTCCGCCGGGAAAGGAACAACCTGGCTGACAATCACGCCCGCGCCCTGGTTGCCGAGTTCCTGCGCAAGCGAGTCCGATCCGACGAATGAAATCGCGACGAATACGGGATCGAACTTGAGTTGCCGCGCGAGCTTGATGAATTCAGCGATCGGCTTGTACGGCCCGACTGTCACGACGGCCTGGGGTTGGCCTTTCATGATTTCGAGCATGGCCGATTTGATCGCGGTGGTATTGCGTTTGAACGTTCCTTCGGCGACCAGTGCCATGTCGCGCTTCGCCATCGCGCGCTTTACGCCGGCGAGGCCGGCAAGGCCGAACGCGTCATCCTGATAAAGGATCGCAATTCTGGTGATCCCCAGATCGTTGGTCAGATGCTCGATCCAGGCTTCTGTTTCCTGGAAATACGAGCTGCGGATATTGACGATGTAGCGGTTGAAAGGGTTGCGTAGAAACTCGGCGCCGGTAAACGGACCGATGAACGGCACCTTGGCCGCCGTTGCGATGGGTTGACCGGCCTTCGATGTTGGCGTTCCGACGGCCCCGACCAGAGCGAACACCCTTTCTTCCGTGATCGCCTTGTTGGTGGCGACAATGGTTTTCTCGGGTTCGTAACCGTCGTCGATTGATTTGAGTTCAAGCTTCCTGCCATTCACCCCGCCGGCGCGATTGGCGTCCTCGAAGGCGGCGAGAATGCCCTCGCGCATGCCCTGGCCGAGTGCCTGAGCCGGGCCGTTGAGAGCGGCAACCTGGCCGAAAATGATCTTATCGTTCGATACGCCGTCGGCGGCACGCAGCGGCGTGCTGCAAAAAGCGAGAAGGGCAGCTGCGAGGGTGCAGAGCCGTGTGTAATTGGCGCGCAAAGGAGAGACCCCACCAGCGAGGCGTGTAGGTAGGATCGTGCGCGAGCATGGTTTACGAACTGTTAAAACGGCGCGAAATGCGATGCCGGTAAGGCAGAAAATCGCGATAAATGGCGCGTAAAATTTCCTGCGGCGGTCGCTGGCCACCGACACAACAACGTTGCCGCACCCGTGACGCGAGCGTCAGGGCGGAACCTGGTCGGAGCGCGGCGGCGAGCAGGGCACTCGGCCCGTGCGCGCTGCCGAGAGGCCGCTACGCGGCCATCCTGTTCTTGATCAAGCCGACGATTGCCGTAAGGATCGCACCGGCAATTCCGCCACCGGCAAATTGGCCGACGAGGGCGCCAATGTCGACGGAACTGCCGGCTTGGGCGAGGGCCGGAATTACTGCCGACAAAATCTGTCCGCCAACTCCGCCGCCGATCGCGCCGGCGAGAGTGTTGCCGGCGGTTCCCAAGCTCAGATCTTTTGATGCCCCGCCCGCTACATTGCCACCGATCGCGCCAGCAACAATCTGAATAATGAGATTGATGAGAACGCCAGACATTGCAACCTCCTCACAAGAGTTCCGCGTGAAGTTCAGGTCTTGATGTCAGCCGGCAGTTTTCCACCATTGGCCGCAAGCTTTGTCATGACCTGCTTGTGCAACCAGACATTCATCGTTGCAGAGTCATTGGTGTCGCCGGTGTAGTGTAGTTCCTTCGCGAGCTGCTTGCGCGCTGTCAAGCTGCTGTCGAGATCGAGCGCCTTCATCAAGTCGACGATCGACGTACGCCACGCGAGCTTCTCGCCTTTCGCTGCCGCCGCCTTGTCGACGATCGCGGCAACATCCACTGTCTGCGCTGGCGCACTTGTTGGCGTCGCAGTTGGCGTCGGAGAACCGCTAGGCGCCAACGTAGGCGAAGCGTTTGCCGCCTGCGCGGAGCCGTGCCCGAAAATCTTGCTCATAATGCTTCCGAAAATGCTCATAACGGATCCTCCGGTCGGTTTGTAACTGATGTGCGCTTCTTTACTGCGATACCGTCTCGCTGAAGCAATCAGTATAACATCGTCACGATCTTTGGTTACGGATAAAATTACCGCGAGTGCGCAGCGCTACGATCACTCGCCATGCTATTGTCACCGCCACGTCATAGCGTCGGTAAGAAACGTCGCAAATTATTTCACGCGTTCAACGGGAGCCGAATATGGGTCTGATTGATGTCCTCAACGGCATGCAGAATGGACCGCGCGGACAGCGCGATCCAAGTGCAACGCCGAAAAGCGGCAGCGGAGGGATGTCACCAATCACGATGGCGATCCTCGGGCTGCTTGCATACAAGGCGATGAAAGGTCTGACCGGCAGTCAACCATCTGCAGCGCCGGCGAATACTCGCGTACCGCCCGGCGGAAAGACGATCGATGTCAACATGCCGGGCAGCAGTGCGCAGAGTAGTGGTACCGGTGGAATTGGCGATCTGATGCGAGGCGGACTTGGTGGTTTGCTCGCTGGTGGTGCGGCCGGTAGCGTGTTGAGTGGCGGTCTGAACGATCTGCTCAAGCAGTTTCAGCAGAACGGCCACGGCGAAGCCGTCGATTCATGGGTCGGCACTGGTCCGAACAAGACCATCGCGCCGAAGGAACTTGGTCAGGCTCTCGGCTCCGACCAGGTCAACGCTTTGTTGGCGCAGACCGGTATGTCGCAGCAAGAGTTGCTTGACGCGCTTAGCCACTACTTGCCGCAAGTTGTCGATCGTCTGACGCCGCAAGGTCGGTTGCCGACCGATCAGGAAGCGCAACGCATGCTTTGACGCGTGCGTGTCGTTTGTCCGGCCTGGATTCGGCCGACGGAAGCGTCCGCCGGCCGCTTATGCTGTTGCCGTTGCAGATAGGAGGGGCGCATGGGAATTATCTGGATCATTGTAATCGGCTTTGTGGCGGGGCTTATTGCACGCTGGATTTCACCGGGCCCGAACACGCCGGGAGGATTTATCCTGACCACCGTACTCGGCATTGCCGGCGCATTCTTAGCTACCTGGCTCGGCCAGGCGGTCGGCTGGTATCGCGCTGACCAGGGCGCGGGCTTTATCGGTGCTACCGTTGGCGCGATCCTCGTCCTGTTCATCTGGAACAGGCTCGTTGCTTCGCGTGTGATTTCCGATCCCGGGGTTGGGCCACGCGCTTAAGGCGCGTGAATCTCGTCTTCGGCGTCTATTATCGGCTAGAGTAAAGCCGCGTTTTTCGTTTTTTTGTTTTGGGAGTTTGTCATGACCATCTCAATGGCGTCCATCCGCAGCTTCACCTTCGCCATCTTGGCCGGATTGACGCTCGCCGGATGTGGCTACAACACCATTCCCACGCTTGAAGAGCAGGCCAAGGCAAAGTGGGGCGACGTGCAGAACAATTACCAGCGAAGGGCGGATCTCATTCCGAATCTGGTGTCGACTGTTCAGGGTTACGCCAAACAGGAGCGGGATGTTCTCACCTCGGTTATCGAGGCACGCGCGAAGGCCACACAGATCAAGGTCGATGCCTCGCAGCTGACCGACCCGGAAAAGGTCAAGCAGTTCCAGGATGCTCAGAACCAGTTGAGCGGTGCCCTTGGCCGACTCATCGCCGTGAGCGAGAACTATCCCGAGCTCAAATCCAACCAGAACTTCCTTGCTCTCCAGTCTCAGCTGGAAGGCACCGAAAATCGCATTGCGGTTGCGCGCCGCGACTACATCGAGGCCGTGCGTGCGTATAACACCGAGCTTCGCACATTCCCCGGAATCATATGGGCCAATACGTTCTTCCGCGGCAACAAACCGATGGCGGAATTCGCGGCGGGCGAAGGTGCGGACAAGCCGCCGCAAGTGAAATTCTGACGAGCCGTCGCGACACAAAGGCATCACTATGATTGCGGGCCGTATCCCTTCCGCCGTTGGTGGAAGAGGGGCGTGGCTGGCAGGCGCCGTTGGAGCGTTGCTGCTTGCGATTGGGGCGAGTTTTGCCCTGAATTTCCCCGCTCTGACAGGCCGGATCGTCGATCAGGCGAACATCATCCAGCCGACGACCCGCGAGGCAATCGAAAGCAAGCTTGCCGAGCTTGAAAGCAAGTCCGGCATCCAGCTGGTTGTTGCCACCGTCAATTCGTTGGAGGGTCAGGACATCGAGCCCTACGCCAACGAATTGTTCCGGAATTGGAAGCTCGGCGAGAAAGACAAAAACAATGGTGTGCTGCTGCTCGTCGCTCCGAACGAGCGGCGCGTTCGCATCGAAGTGGGTTACGGGCTTGAGAAAACCCTCACCGACGCGCTGTCGAAGGTCATCATCACCAACGCGATTACACCCCGTTTCAAGGCGGGTGATTTTGGCGGCGGAATTTCGCGCGGTGTCGACGACATCATCACCGTTCTGACCACCGATGCGCAGGAATGGGAGCAGCGCCCATCACTGCGGCTCGACAGGGACCAGCAGAACGATCCGACGAGTTGGATACTGTTCTTCGCTTTTATCGCCTTCATCGTATTGATGGTCGTATCACCGACGTTCCGCTGGCTGTTCATAAACGCGCTGGTCAGTGCCTCGGCCGGTTCAGGCCGATCCGGCGGCGGTTATTCGGGCGGCGGCTTCTCTGGCGGCGGGGGCTTTTCGGGAGGGGGCGGCTTTTCCGGCGGTGGTGGGTCTTCCGGTGGCGGTGGCGCTTCGGGGAGCTGGTGATGGAGATTTCGAAAGCGGACCAGCAGCGTATTACCAAAGCGATCCACGCCGCGGAGGCAAAGTCCTCTGGCGAGATCGTTTGCGTGCTCGCGCAAACCTCGACGCAGGCCGCAGCATCGCCGATTTTTATCGCTGCCGTCATTGCGCTCGTGCTGCCCTGGCTGCTCACCGCGTTTACCTCGATGACCGTTGTCCGCATTCTCTCGCTGCAGGTGATCGCGTTTCTGGTACTGGTGATGTTGCTATGTCTCCCGCGCGTGCGGGTCGCACTGATGCCGCGGAGGGCGCGCCGCGCCGCCGCCTTTCGGCTCGCCATGGAGCAGTTCGTCAGCCGCGGCCTCGCAAGCAACAAGACCCAGTCGGGGGTCCTTATTTTTGTTTCACTCGCGGAGCGCTACGCACGAATTATCGTCGGTACCGGTATTGCCGCACGCGTGCCGCAGGCTCGCTGGCAGGAAGCCGTGGACGCCTTGATTGCCCACACGCGAAATGGCCGTGTGGCCGAAGGCTTCATTGCCGCGATCGGTATGTGCGGGGAGGAGCTAGCGCGGCATTTTCCCCCGACCTCGCCGGACCGCAATGAGCTGCCGGACCGTATTTATCTGATCTGACAGTCAACCGCTCTCCGTTTTGCCTCGGCTCGATTTTTTGGGAACCGTGCAGGCTTCTCTGCATTATCGAACGTTATCCCACGAGAGGCATCGAAATGGTCAGAAGCGTAACCACAAAAGCGAAAAGCGCGATTACGGACGTAGCGCAGCGTGGCGTCGAAACCGTCCGATCGGTTGCCAGCGACGCCGGTGCGGCCGCAAAGGCCGCCGCGGACGTGATGCTTGAAACAGGCAGCGAGGCTCTGCAAGCCGGTCGGGCGAGAGTCAGACGGGTCACCCCGGCGGTGAAGCGGGCGATCGGCATTGCACCCCGGCGGAGAAAAAAGGTCGCGAAGAAGAAGTCGGCCAGGAAGAAAACGGCTGTCCGAAAGACGAAACGTCGGGCACGGCGATAAGACGCGAGATTCAGTTGACCGTGACCGGAAACGGGATCGGGGCAGTGGTGATAAATTGTTGCTCTGCAAGACGAGCAAACCGGCCGCCAGCGTTGACCAATTCGTCGAACGTGCCTTGTTCGATTATTCTTCCCATGTCGAAGACGAGAATGCGGGAAGCCTTGCGCACCGTCGAAAGACGATGCGCGATGACGAAGGTTGTGCGGCCTTTCATCACCTCATCGAGCGCGCGCATGACTTTTGTTTCGGTATCGGCATCAAGTGCGCTCGTGGCTTCATCGAGAATGAGAATTGGCGGATCTTTGAGGAGTGCGCGGGCAATTGACAAGCGCTGACGCTCGCCGCCCGAGAGCGAACGGCCACGCTCGCCGACGTTATCAGCAAAGCCCTCGAATTTGCGTTCAATGAAGTCGAGAGCCTGCGCACGTTCGACGGCATCACGCATTTCAGCTTCCGTCGCGTCCGCCTTTCCGACCTTCAGATTCTCGGAGATCGAACGGTTGAACAGCAACGCTTCCTGGAAAACCACGCCGATATTCCGCCTCAGGGCGGCTAGCTTGAATTTGCGGATGTCAGTGCCGTCAATTTCGATTTGACCCGATTGCGGATCGAAAGCGCGATGGAGCAGCGCAATCGCGGTCGTTTTTCCCGCGCCTGTTGCGCCAACGAGCGCGATCGTTTCGCCCGGCATGGCGGTGAAGTTAAGATCGTCCACGGCCATGCGCTTTCCGTCATAAGAAAACGAAACGTGCTTGAACTCGACGCGTCCTTGCAGTCGCCCGGGATCGATGGCTCCGCGCCGGTCGCGGATGGATGGTACGGTGTCCCAGACCTGGAAAAACTCGCGCAGACGTGGTGCTTCCGAAACCACTGAATTGGCGAAGCTCACGCTTCGCTCGAGTTCGCGCGATAATCAATCCCGCAAAATTCATGAAGGTGACCATCTCGCCGACGGTAGCCTGGCCTTTGATGGTCAGGAGCGTACCGACGATGATGATCGCGAGCACGGTCAGGGTCGTCGCGGTTCGCGTCAACACATTGGCGAGGGCCCACCAGGACAACACCGGCATTTGGGCTGACAACAGGCGCTCCACAACGAGCCGCAGTTCAGCGACTTCAGCTTCCAGGCGCGCAAAACTTTGTACGAGGGCAATGTTGCCGAGCGTGTCTGAGGCGCGTTCAGCCAAATCGGAATAGTGACGCTCGACCGAGCTCTGCAGCTTTTCGGTCTTGCGAACAATCACTGCCGTCAACAATGCAAAAACGACACAAAGGACAATCAGCAGCAAGGCGAGCCGCCAGTTTATGAAGAGGGAGATCGGCAGCAGCACGAGCAACGAAATAAGCGAGGAAAGGTTGTCACGGAAGAATCCGACCCACAGGCCCCACAGCGCCTCTGTGCCTTGCAACATCATCTTCATCAATCGGCCGGAGTGCGTGTTGCCGTGATAGGAGAGCGGCAGCTGCAGCACGTGCTCGAAATAGCCGGTCAGAACCACATGGCGGCGGCGATGGGCGAGCCGGTCGGAATAGAGCGCGATCAGTGTTCCGCAGGCGATTGTGAAAAGGCCGAAGCCAGCCCAGGCAGCAAGCAGCGTCGCCAGATGCGACCATTGGGGAACCTCGCCACGGGTCTGGGCTCCCGTCAGTGCATCAATAATTCGACCAAGCAATACCGGCTCGGCAAATTGCGCGGTAGCGAGCGCAACGTTGGCGATCGCCAGACCCCAGGCCAATGGAGCCTCGGGGCCGAGCAAAGCGAGAACGCGCCAATAGAGTCGAAAAATATTCATGCCCGTCGCAAGCTATCACAGTCGACCGTCGTTCGCGTGGTTCCCAACGCTCCGTCGCAATGCATACAGTCGGGTGACCAGCTAGAGTATGTCACTCATTATTATTGACCTGAAAATTGCGTTGCCACCAAGCGGAGATGCCACATGCCAGCTTCAAATCATGACAACGACCCATCGTGGGTGGGCTTCCTGAAGGCAACGATAGCAGGCGGGTTGCTTTTTCTTCTCCCTTTGATCCTGGTCGTGCTCCTCTTCAGCCACGCCATGCAGATTGCCGGAAAGGTGGCGCACCCGATTTCGGAATTCCTGACGCTCGGCAAAGTTGCCGGTCCGGCGGGAGAAGAAGGTCTTGCGGTGCTGATGCTGATCTTAATTTCAGTCGCGGCTGGGCTTCTCGCGCGCACCACGCCGGGGCGCAATCTCATGCGCTGGTCCGAGAATTCATTTCTCGGCGGTTTACCGCAATACCGACTGGTCAAGAGCGTGGCAGAGGGGCTCGCCCAGATCGAGAACGCCGAGGATCTCAAACCGGCCCTCGTCAATATCGAGGACGCATGGCAGATTGGCTACCTGCTTGAGACATTGCAGAAGGGTTGGGTTGCGGTTTTTCTTCCGCAGGCCCCGACACCAATGTCGGGCAATGTGATGTACTTGCCCGCAGAACGGGTGCGTCTGTTGTCAATCACGATGGTGGAAGCCATGTCGATCGTGAAGCGCATGGGCATCGGATCCGCCAAGGCGCTCCATGGGGCAGATCTTGCGCTTCCCAGAATGACCTGATCTCCGAAGAAGGCCGTTGATCTCGATCAATTCCTCTGGCCTGATTGGCGATCTTGAAAAGACCGTCGGCGGAATGCAGACGTCAGGACTTCGTAAACGGGGGAAAATCATGTTTCGGTTTGTTACTGTGTGCTTGGCCTTTTTTTTCGCGAGCGCAGCTTCTGCACAAATTCAATTTCCGCCGGATAGCCGCCTCAAGGCCATCACGACCACCAAGACAATCAAGATCGCGTACAGGGCCGACGCCCGACCGTTCTCTTTCGTGAATGACAAAAATGAACCGGTAGGATTTACGATTGATCTCTGCAGACTCGTGGCGAATTCAATCGGACAGCAATTCGGTCTGGGTGATCTCAAAATCGATTGGGTGCCAACCACTGTTCAAACGCGATTTACGACTGTTGCCAGCGGCAAGGCCGATATGGAGTGTGGCTCAAGCACTGCAACGCTGGGACGAATGAAGGAGGTTGATTTTTCAAATATCGTGTTTGTCGAAACCACGGGCATTATCGTCGCCAAGACGTCCAACATCCGCACATTTGCCGACATGGCTGGAAAGAAAATCGCAGTTGCATCCGGCACGACTAATGAGCAGGCCATCATCAACCAAATCAAACAGCAAAAGATCGAAGTGACGCTGATTTCGGTAAAAGACGGAAGCGAAGCCGTTGCGCTCCTGGAAAGCGGCAAAGTTGATGGTTTCGCGAGCGACAAACTCCTGCTGGTCGGTGCTCACATAAAGAATCCGCAAGATTTGATGATGTTGCCGGATGATTTGTCAGTCGAGCCTTACGCGATCGTTCTGCCGCGCGGTGATTGGGCGCTCCGTCTCGCGGTCAATACTGGACTGGCCCAGATTTACCGGGATGGCCGGGTCGTGGCGGTGTTCAAGGCGTGGTTCGACCGGGTTGGGCTGCAGATGAGCCCAATCCTCAGGGTCGTATACGGCCTTGGTTCGCTATCAGATTGATTGCGGCTTCGGCGTCTTCGCGACCGGAAAACCTAGATTTTTACCCGCATTCGGGCCATCGGGCGGTCGCTCGTGCTCATGGGAAAGGTATTTACAATAATCTCGCAATCCCACGACGAAATGAGCGGCGGACAGGCGAAATTGTTCTGCAAGTGTGGGGGCGCCGCCTGAGCCCGATTCGCTTCAAAGTTGGCTGAGGAACGCACGGCTCGCGCAACGGCAAGTGTCGCAACCAAGGCCAATGCGGTAGCGATCACCGATATAAATTTCAATTTTCGCCATGTCACAATCTTGCACCCTTGTCTGGAGCAGACGGAATGTCTGCGGGGCGCGAGAACTAGGCGCAATCAATATGACGCGCTTGAAGAAGTACTTTCGCCAAGCATGAATTTTCATGGAGATAGTATGGAGCCCAACCAATTGCGGGTCGGTCTCAAGCTTTTCTCCAAAAATCGCCTCTATTGAATGTGTGGTAATGCATTGCGCCGCTGTTCCATGACGTTTTCGTGATCAACGTTCGTGACATCGTGACATCGACGCAAATTACGGGCATAGCATCGCCTCGAAAGCGGGGTGTCCGCGAAGGTCGCGACACCCTTATTCCGGCGAAATTTCAGGATGGAGAGCTAGCCGATCCCGCGTGGGGGCAATTCGGAATTGCTGGATAAGTCTGTTTCGATTCGTTCAAAAATTTATTCCTGCAACAAATTTGAGCTTTCCGTTCTGTGAGGGCCCTCACAGTCAAAGGCATTTCTTTTGCGCTAGAAGCGATCATGAAGAGTTTCTGAAGAAGTCGAGTGCGTCACATCGGTACGTCAGGGGGCGAGCCAATGCGATATTTTGGATTGCTGGAATCGGATGAAGCCGCCTCACAAGCGAGTAGCGCGGCATTCCGTTTCGCCAACTTTGAAATCGATGTCGCGCGCCACGAACTTCGTTGTGGCGACAAGATTATCCCGATCGAGCCGCAGGTCTTTGATTTGCTCGTTCATTTGATTCGCAATCGCAACCGAATCGTCAGCAGAGAAGAACTGATCGATGCGGTGTGGAAGGGGAGAGTCATCTCCGAAGCGACGCTCAGTTCGCGCGTCAGCGCGGTGCGTCGTGCCATCGGTGACAATGGCGATGATCAATTGTTCGTGCGCACACACCACAAGCGCGGCTTCCGCTTCGTGGGCCAGGTCGAGGATGCCGCGCCCTTCGAGATGGCGGCGGATCGGCGACCGGCTGCAACGAAATTTCCCGAGAGTTGGGCGCATAGCAATGCCGCCATGCCCGCTTTGGCTCTGCCCGACAAGCCGTCCATCGCCGTCCTGCCGTTTCAGAACAGGAGCGGCGATTCCATTCAGGAATACTTTGCCGACGGTCTGACCGAAGACATCATCACCGGGCTTTCGCGTCAGCGATGGTTCTTTGTCATCGCCAGAAATTCAAGTTTTGCCTTCAAGGATGACCTTGTCGACGTGCGCAAAGTCGCGGGCGAACTCGGCGTGCGTTATGTACTTGAGGGCAGCGTGCGCAAGGCGAGCGGGCAAGTGCGCGTGACCGCGCAACTGATCGACGCCAGCAAGGGCGTCAACCTGTGGGCCGACCGTTACGACCGCGACCTCTCGAATATCTTCGAGCTGCAAGACGAGATTACCAACAGGGTCATCGACCTGGTCGGTTCGCAGATCATAGTCGCCGAGGCCGCGCGCGTTCAGCGAAAGCCCCCGCAGAACGTTGAAGCCTGGGACCGAGTGATGCAGGCCTTGCCGCACATGTGGCGTATGAGCGTGGAGGAGCAACGTCTGGCTCAGGACTGTCTGCGGCAGGCAATCGATCTCGATGCGGAGTATGCCCATGCGCACGCTCTGCTTGGTTGGACATATTTGTGCATGTTCAATCTCGATGCCCGGATGCCCATCGGGGAGTTTACCGACAAAGCTCTTGAAGCCGGCGAGCGCGCCGTGTCGCTCGATGATCAGGATCATTGGGGGCATTTCGTGCTGGGTCTTGCGCATTCGCGCAGGCGCCGTCCCGAACCGGCGGTGATGCATCTTTCAAAATCCGTCGAACTGAATCCCAATTTCGCTTTGGGTCACGCCGGTCTTGGCTACGCTTATGCATGCGGCGAGCAGCCCGAACGTGGATTGCAGTCACTCGAGCAGGCACAGCGGCTGAGCCCGTGCGATCCGTTTCTCGCGATTTATGCGCCGATCGTTCGGTACATGGCGTATTTTGCTCTCGGACAGTACGAAGAAACGGTCGCAGTATGCCGTTCTCTCACGGCGCTCCATCCTCATCACGCCGGCGCCTGGCGGCTGATGACGGTCTCACTCGGGCTACTTGGGAAAATTGACGAGGCGAGGGAAGCGCTGGCACGCACGCTTGCTCTTCAGCCCGACCTTTCGAGTGCGCACGTGACCCACGATACCGTCTTCGTCAATCCGAACGATCGCGAGCGATTTCTTCAGGGCCTGCTGAATGCGGGGCTGAAGAACTAGCGTCGCAACTGCTGCAAATCAGTCGAGCCCGGCACGACGGAACCCTTCCAGATAATGCTTCCGATCG
This sequence comes from uncultured Alphaproteobacteria bacterium, assembly GCA_963707615.1. Classification (GTDB taxonomy): domain Bacteria; phylum Pseudomonadota; class Alphaproteobacteria; order Rhizobiales; family Xanthobacteraceae; genus Pseudolabrys. The sequence continues at coordinate 310,086 of CAVPQT010000003.1, read as the reverse complement.
GCGTCGTGCTGGAATGGCATTTGGTGCGCAAGCCACGCCAGAGAGATGTTCGGCTGGGCCCGGCGAAGCTCCTGCAAGGCGGCCGCTGCCGCGTCGGCCTGCCCGGCCATTCCGGCGGCGGCGGTGAGCACCCTGTGACCGCCGACGAAATCGCCCCGCTGGCGAATCGATTCCCGCGCGAGCCGCATGGCATCCTCATAGTTGCGTCCATTGAACTGCGCGTAGGCCGCGATGCCGTAGTAAAGTGCGGAAAACGGATCGCGTGGACTGAGCCGCAACGCGCGTCTCGCGGCGAGGTCTGCGTCCTGCCAGCGCCCGCAATATGACAGCGTCAATCCGTAATAGGCCTGCGCCAGACGAGAAATTCGGGATTGAGCTGCAGGGCCAGCTCGAATTCGGCAAGTGAATCATCAAATCGGCGCGTGAATAGATGAACATTGCCCAGGGCATGGTGCGCCCAGGGATCCTCGCTGTCAGCCCTGATCGCAGCAACGGCGGCGCGCTCGGCGAGGAGTACCGAGGCGGCCATGTCCGCCCAGCCCATATGAGCGCCGAATGTGTGGCTGGCGGCGAGCACGCCAAGCGCCTGGCCATAATTCGGATCGATCGCGGTCGCTTTCTCAAGCAGGGCCTGCGCGACCATGTTGTCCTGTCGCGTCAAGCGCCAGTAGTGCGATAGCCCCCGCATGACCAGATCCCACGCATCCATGCTGTCGGGAGCTTTGCGTTGAGCGCGGAAATTTTCCGCTGCGTAAAGCTGCGGTTCAATGGCGCCGACGATAGCCTCTGTGATTTCGTCCTGGACCGCGAACACATCGGCGATGTTGCGGTCATAGCGTTCCGCCCAGATATGGCTGCCGGTCGCGACATCGATGAGCTGTGCGGTGATGCGCACGCGCTCACCTTCCTTTCGTACGCTGCCCTCGACGACATAGCCGACCCCGAGTTCTTCGCCGATCTGCTTCAAATGGACGGCCTTGCTCTTGTAAGTAAAGGACGAGTTGCGTGCGATTACGAAAAACCAGCGCAGTTTCGACAGCGCGGTTATGATGTCTTCGCTGATGCCGTCGGAGAAATATTCCTGTTCCGGCTCACCGCTCATGTTGACGAAAGGCAGCACCGCAATGGCGGGCCGGTCGGGCAACGGCAACACTGCGCGCAAGGAATCGCCAATCTCGATTTGCGATCGTGCAGAGGACGGTTCGGCGCCTGAAGGTTGCAATCGCACATCACCGACGAAGCGAAGTCCTTTGCGCGCAATCGTCCGGATCAATTTTTGCTGCTGACCGCTGTCGCCGATCGCTCGACGAGCAGCATTGATGCGGCTGGTCAGGGTCGAGTCAGAGACCACCCTGCCGCCCCAGACCGCTTCGATGAGGTCGTCCTTGGTGACGACGTGGTCACGGTTTTGCACCAGGTAAATGAGTAGGTCGAAGACTTGCGGCTCGACAGCAATAGGATCCGCGCCGCAGCGCAGTTCGCGGCGGTCGCCGTCAAGCGTATGGTCGCCAAAGAGAAATTGCACGTCGCTGCCCCCGCGATAGCAACCTCGGCCTCAGGAAATAATCAAGATGGCCTAAAGGACAAATCAAGCTCTGGACAAAGTCTTTCGCGCGAGAGGGGCGTACTCACAACCCAATCGTGTTGGAAATTGGACAGGAGCCACCTATGCCTGCTGCAACCCTTACTGCCGAAAAGCCGGCCAAACAGGCCGCGCAGACCGCATCTCCCGATCTTATAGCGATAAAGGCCCGGCAACAGGCCGCCTGGTCCTCGGGCGACTATGCCGTGGTCGGCACGACCCTGCAGATTGTCGGCGAGGAACTTTGCGAAGCCCTTGATCTTCGGGCCGGCAAGAAGGTTCTCGATGTAGCCGCAGGGAACGGCATGGTCAGCCTGGCCGCCGCGCGGCGTTGGTGCGACGTCACTTCGACTGACTATGTCGGCAGCCTGCTCGAGCGGGGCCGTGCCCGCGCCATGGCGGAGGGCCTACCCATCGAATTCAAAGTGGCCGATGCCGAAGCATTGCCTTTTGCGGACGGTTCTTTTGACACCGTCGTCTCGACGTTCGGAGTGATGTTCACGCCCAACCAGGAACAGGCAGCGGCCGAGCTGTTGCGCGTGTGTAAATCCGGCGGCCAGATCGGTCTCACAAACTGGACGCCCGACGGCTTTATCGGACAACTCTTTAAAACGCTTGGCAAATACCTGCCGCCGCCACCTGCGGCGAAATCCCCTATGCTGTGGGGCACGCGTGCGCGTCTCACCGAGCTGTTCGCAGCAGGTGCGACCTGGATCAAGACCGAGCCGCGTGAGTTCAAGTTTCGCTATCGCTCTGCCGAACACTTCGTCGACGTGTTCAGGACCTACTACGGGCCGACGCTAAAGGCATTCTCCGCGCTGGATGTGCCTCAGCAGATTCGGTTGGAGAAGGACCTGTACGATCTCATCGGCCGCATGAACACGGCAGACGACAAGACGATGGTCGTACCGAGTGAGTATCTCGAGATCGTCATCGTAAAAAAGTGAGGTTCCTCAGCCTCAGGCTGAGGTCTGTGCAGGTTGTATTTCGGAGCTTTGGTCTTCAAGAAGGAAAACCTGATGCATGTCGCAACTTTCGGGGGTGCTCGCACCCCCGCCACTGCCGTTGCCGAAAGCAAGCGAGTTCAAATCGCCTACGTCGATCCTTGCCCGGTTCATGAATGGACTGAAGGAGTCGCGGCTTCAGGAAGCCCGTCGTGTCATTGAAAGACACAGCCACCTGATGGCGCCGGACAACTTAAGGAGTGACGAGGCTGCAAAACGAAGGACGAAACGATGAAACGTTTTCTGATCGAACGTGATATTTCGGGCGTCGGCAATCTAAGTGCCGAACAACTCAAGGGCGTTGCCGCGAAGTCCAACAGCGTACTCGCCAAGCTCGCTCCAAACGTCCAGTGGCTTGAGTCGTATGTGGCCGCGAACAAGACGTTCTGCATCTACCTTGCCGAAAGCGAGGCGCTCGTCTTCGAGCATGCCAAGCTGGGCGGATTTCCAGTGACGAAGGTCACCGAGGTGCCGACTGTGATCAGCCCAATGACGGCCTATTGAGGGCATGCGGCTGGAGGCAGCGTTGAAAAACTCGCTTTGGGAAAATCCCTGGTTTTTCGCAGCGCCCAAGCAGAGCGGCGATCCACCAGGCAATTGTCCGATTACAGGCTTTCCCTGCGAGGGCGATCTTTCCTATCTGTGCGAGGATTACGGTTGTGCTCGCAAGGCGGGCCTGTCACCGCGTTCCGAGGAGAATTTCGGCTGAGAACTTCAAGCTGAGAGCGCCATAGGCGCCAATGGCGAGCAGAGTGCGCGGTTTCGCACACACGTTCGAAGGGTGAGGGGACTGTCAGCCTGTCTGACGTCCGCTGGAGCGAGGATATTGGGTAATTGCAAATGCCTTTAACTGGGTCAGGCCCTGGGCAATTTCACGCCGTTCGGCATCCTGCGCCATGCGTTCAAAATCGGAGGCGGCCTTGAGCATCTGATCGCGGGCAGTTTGAACGCGCAAACGCTCGGCCATTGTACGGCACTCTCGAGCCCGGGCACGACATCTTCGGCTCTCTGGAATGATCGATGAAGACATAATGTGCCGTGTGGCTACGCCGCCGGTAAAACCCAATGCGTTAAATCCGAATCTTCGAAAATCGCGAAAATAGTCGGCGGTTGAGGCGGCGAAAAAAAGGCAGCCACACAGGGGGGAGTGGCCGGTCAGCCTCCCGGATTACCACGGCTCCTTGTCTCGCTTTTGTCGGCCAACTCCGAAAACGTCTCAGCCATATCGAGAAGGCGGGCTTTATCGACAGGATCTGAGGTCGATTGGGCAAGCCTGACGCATTCTGCGGCATATCGGCGGTAGTCGATGGCAGAAAATGGCGACACACACCTCTCCCCGGACGGAGCGGTAAATCCGCGTCCTGGTATTTGGTTCCCGTACAATTTTTTCTCACAAAGTTGTTGAAGAACGAAGTTCCAGCTCAAGGCGTTTCTGCCTCAGGTGGACTGAGGAGGTGGCGTTGCTGGAATCCCAGAAGTATCGGCAATACGCGGCTGACTGTGTTCGGCTTGCGCAAACGATGACTTCCACGGACAAGCAGACCCTGCTTGAGATTGCGGTTGCCTGGGAGACGCGCGCCCAGGAAGCCGAGCGTCTGGAGAAACGCAAAGGCTGATTACGTCAATCGATCACGCGCTCTTCTTCATTTGGATTTCTGTCCTTCTCGCCGAAGACGCCTCGATTTGCGCAGACAGGTGTTCTGTCTGCAACCGGTCAAGGAGCTGTTGCAAAGCTTTTTCCAAACGCTCGGTTTCAAACGGTGAAGTCGGCGGATTCTCTGGGCTTTGCTCGACTACAGCGGTCGGCGCCAGTGGCAACTCAATATCGGGAACGACGTCGTTTGCCATAACGGTCGGCGCCCATCGCGGTGGTTGAACGGGCTTGGCCAAACGCCGTCGTCGCCGCTCTGTAAAATGAAGCATGGGTCCGGCAATGGCGAGCGTTACGAACATCAGCAGGAGCAACGCAAAGGTGTGATCGTCGTCGACAATCGACGATGCGGGTTTTGCCGCGGGTGACGCAGGTACAATGCGTTTGGATTCATCGGTACGTGCGGCTGTTTGCGGCAGAGCGTCTCCCGCGCTGGCTACAACAGTGCGCGCCGGGGCCGGGGGCTCCTCCACGGGCGCTGGTAAATCAGACGAACCGGCCGATCGCTCCTCAAAAGAGGGCTGCTGTACGGCTGGCGCAACGGTGGACGACTGATTGAGCAATCGCGACGCGTCGAGCCAATAGGCGGGAGCCGGCGTCGCTGTTGCAACATTGGTCTCTGGAGCGCTTTCGGCAGACGCATGTCCCGTGGTCACGGGACGCTGTGGGCGTGCCGATGTTTCCGACTGTGTCGCCGTCGCAGGTGCTGAGCGTTTCTCGGGGGATGTCTTCTGTACCCGTAGGCCTACGGGACCCAGGCGCCAGCATTGACGACCGTTGGCATGATCCAACCGGTAGTACCAATGTTCGCCTTGCGGCGCCGGCGAATTCGGCTTGCTGAGACATTCCTCGGCGGCGCGCACGCTGTACGTCGATTGCGCGAAAACTCCCGCAAGCGAAACAAACGCGACAGCGCTCAATATCCGAGTCGATTTGTATTCTGGCATGCCTGCCCTCCTCAACGTTGCACCAAGCACGCGATCAGAAGCTCAATGTCGGCGCGGATTGGAGACTGGGATTGGGGCTGCAATACGTTGCAAATTCGGCAAGTACCTAGCGCCACAATGGTAGCGAGGTGTGTGCGTCGTCGTGGCAAACGTCGCGTTGCAACGGTTTTTTTTTATGCGATGGGAGAAGGTATCGTCGCCTGATGATTTGCGGCAATTAAATGATCATGCACAGCTCATTACTGATTCGCAAAATGCTTCGGCAAGACCAAAGGTCCTGCCGAAAAAATCTTCGCAACATTCAGTCCTATTTTGCGGCGACGACTTTCTGCCGCTGTTCGCCAAGCTTGTCTATGCCGAGAGTCACGATGTCTCCGGCCTTGAGAAAAATCGGAGAAGGTTTCATTCCGAGGCCGACACCCGGCGGCGTGCCGGTGATGATGACGTCCCCCGGCTCCATCACGAAAAACTGCGAGCAGTACCAGACGAGATGTTCGCAATCGAAGATCATCGTCTTCGTATTTCCGCGTTGGCGTTTTTCACCGTTGACGTCGAGCCACATGTTGAGGTTCTGAGGATCCTTGACTTCGTCCTTGGTGACGAACCACGGGCCGATCGGTCCAAAGGTCTCGCAGCTCTTGCCCTTGTTCCATTGGCCGCCGCTGCGTTCGATCTGGAAGACGCGCTCAGACACATCATTGCCGAGGAAATATCCCGCAATGGCGTCCTTCGCCTTATCGCGTGCCAGATAACGTGCGCGCTTGCCGATGACGATGCCGAGCTCGACCTCCCAGTCAAGCTTGCCGGACTCGCGCGGTATGATGGTGTCATCGTTCGGCCCGCAGATGCAGGTCGGCGCTTTATTGAAAATAATCGGCTCTTTCGGAATGGCCATGCCGGCTTCCGCGGCGTGGTCTGAATAATTGAGTCCAATGGCAATGAAGTTGCGCACGTTGCCGATGCAGGGACCAAGGCGCGGCTTGCCTGAAACGGGTTTCATCCGCTTGAGGTTGGCTTTTTTGATTTTGGCGAGGCCGCCGGTCGCCAGCATCGCGCCGTCGATGTCTTTCACGATGCGCGACAGGTCGCGGATCTTTCCGTCGTCACCGATGATGCCTGGTTTCTCGCGGCCGGGCGCGCCATAGCGGACGAGTTTCATAGTCGGGTCTCTCCCTCGAAAGCGGTTCTGTTTTTGAAAAAAATTGGCAGACAGGTGGGCGCCATCATGCATGGCCGGGGGCAAGGGGCAACCCTCCTTTGCACGAGGGCACACATGCCCATGCGGGTCAAAAGGCGCAGGACATCAAGCTGTTGTCTGGCCACGGCAACATGCCTTGGTCGCCGGAATGCCAATTGGTGGGGTGGCGTGACTCCAGGTGGGCTGCTAAAAACGTTCAAGCTACCCGACGGCATGAGCATACCTTTCGGTGCAACGATCCCGGGGCTCGCAAACCCATCCGGTCACGGCAATTGCTCAACACATTGACGGATAAGAGAAACCACGCTGGTGCAGTGCACTGTGTCGTGTGTCATCAACGCAACAGCCGCGCTATTTCTGCGTAAGCCTCGGCTGTTTCAGCAATTTTCACATTGTCGAACTCTTCAACCTGGGGTCACGATACCGGAAAGCTTAAGACCGTGAATTGTTTGGGGGAGACAATGTCACTCAGGGGTTGGGGAAGCGTCTTACGTGCGACGACCGCGTTCGGGCTACTGGCCATTGCATCAGTGCAGGCCAATGCCGGCGGCTTCGCGGTTCACGAACAGAGCGTTTACGGACAGGGAACGTCTTTCGCCGGCATCGCGGCAGGTGGCGCCTTGTCGTCGATGTATTGGAATCCGGCAACGATGACTCAATTTGCCGGGAAGGGGATTGAAGTCGGTGCGTCGGCGCTTTTCCCCTATGCCGCGAACACGCCTTCGCCGGGCAGCACACTTCTTCTAAATCCCTCTCTGGCGGGCGGCACTTTTGACACCGGAAACGACGCCCTGGTGGCCAACGGCTACTTCACCTACCAGTTCTCACCTAACCTCTGGCTGGGAATGTCGTTGAATTCGCCCTTCGGTCTTTCGGCGAGTTTTCCTCACGCTTGGGCGGGACGAGACTACGCCGCAAACAGCAGCAAGCTGGTGACCTATAATGCGGCGCCAAGCTTGGCATATCGGTTCAACGACTGGATCAGTGTCGGCATTGGTGCGCAAATCCAATATGCCAAGGCGACGCTGAACAAATCCGCCACGGTTGGAGGTTTTCCAGCATTCCCGGCAAGTGACGTTACGCTGCAGGGCGATGGGTGGGCTTACGGGTTAACCGCTGGCGTCACACTCACACCAACCCCCTGGACGACCATCGGGGTCGGGTACAGGTCCGCGCTAAATCAAGACATCAGCGGGAACTTGTTGGTGGGTCCTCCAATTGCAATTTTTAGCAATGGTTCGATTCACACTACGATCGATCTGCCCGACACGGTATCTCTAGGTATTCGACAGCGTGTAACGCCGCAGTTCACTCTTCTTGGCACAGCCGAATGGACAAACTGGAGTCGGATCGGAACAGCCAACATCCTCGCGGCTTCGGGGGCGCCCGCGGTCGTTGGCGCCACGCCCGTTACGATACCTTTCCAATATAAGGACGGCTGGTTCTTCGCGCTTGGTGGCGAGTATCAGTGGAGTGACCGGCTGACGCTGCGCGCGGGTGGTGCTTACGAAATTTCCCCGATCGATGACCGGGTCCGTATACCGCTCGTACCCGACAACAACCGGATTTGGGCCTCGATCGGCGCGAGCTGGCAGGTGTTCAAAGGCTTCTCGTTCGATCTCGCTTACTCGCACATTTGGGTACAGGATCCATCGATCAACATCACGGCGGTGTCCGGCAATCCGTCTTTTGACGGGATTAATTACATTGGCACCGTCAACGCGCACGTCGACGTTTTCTCGCTGGCCATGGTGTATCGCTGGGGTGCGCCGGAGCCGGCACCAGTGGTCAAACCGATCATCGCCAAATAAACCCGCGGGGGCGGGAAGGGGCGCAAGGGCCGGCCCGGGACGCCGGCCTTTGCATTTTCAGAACGCGCCGCTGAAATTGCCGCCGTCGATCAGCAAATTTTGTCCAGTGATGTAACTGGCATGCGTTGAGCAAAGAAACGCGCAGGCCGCGCCGAATTCATCCGGAGTGCCGAAGCGCTTTGCGGGAATCGAGGCCGCACGCTCGGCAGCCACCTGGTCGACGCTTTTGCCTTTTTGTTCGGCAGTCTTGTTCAAAGTGCCACGCAGGCGATCGGTATCGAAAGCACCCGGCAGGATGTTGTTGATGGTGACGTTCTTGTCCGCAACCGTGCGCGCAACTCCGGCCAGAAAGGCGGTGAGACCCGCGCGTGCTCCCGATGACAGATCGAGACCGGCCAGCGGCATTTTTACCGAAGCAGAGGTGATATTGACGATGCGACCGAATTTGCGTTCGCACATGGGATCGATCACCTTCTGAATCAATTCGATCGCAGCCGCCATGTTCGCGATTACGCCGTCGATCATTTGCTGGCGGGTAAGTTCGCGGAAATCCCGCATCGGCGGACCGCCATTGTTATTGATAAGAATATCCGGTTGCGGGCACGCCGACAGAAGCGCCTTCTGACCTTCGGGCGTCGCCACGTCGGCGACGACCGGTATCACCTTGACCCCTGCAAAACTCGACAGCTCCGTTGCAGCGGCTTCCAGCTTTTTGCTGTCGCGTCCGTTGATCACTACTTCGCAACCCGCTTCCGCCAGGGCGCGCGCGCATGCTTTGCCGAGCCCGCGGCTCGACGCGCAAACAATGGCCTTGCGGCCGGCAATTCCAAGATTTCATGGGCTCTCCTTTTTGCCGGCGCGAGTGTTAGGGCCGGACCTCGACCCGTCAAGGGCGTGACGGAGGCGGTGGCTGTCGCCGGCCCGGTCGTGACATAGTGTCGCCGTTCTGTAGCAATCGGTTGGTACCTGATCGCGGGCGGCGGCTCACTGATTCGGGGAGGACACCGATGTTGCGCGATCCTGATCGTCACGTGATGGAACAGGCTTATGCGCGCTGGGCGCCGATTTACGATGCCTTATGCGGCCCCGTTTTCCTGAACGGTCGACGCGCGGCTGCGTCAGCTGCGCGTGAGGTCGGTGGTCGAATTCTCGAAATCGGAGTGGGCACGGGGCTGTCGTTCGATGACTACGATGCAACGACGGAAATCGTCGGCATAGACATCTCGGAGCCGATGATTGCGCGCGCACGCGAGCGGCTCCTGACCGGCCGCTATCCATTCGTAAAAGAACTGGCGGTGATGGATGCACAGGAACTGGCGTACGCCGATGCCTCTTTCGACTGCGTAGTCGGTCAGTTCGTGATCACGCTTGTCGAGGAGCCCGAACGCGTGCTGTCGGAATGCGCGCGCGTGCTGCGTCCGGGTGGCCAGATCATCCTGGTCAATCATTTATATTCCGAGCGCGGGCTCATGGCCGCCGTTGAACGCTTGCTGGCGCAGAAGGCGCGCAAAGTGGGCTTGCGTCCGGAGTTTCCGTTTCAGCGGCTGGCGGCGTGGGCGCAGGCGCACGGCGGAGCCGAACTCATCGAGCGACGCAAGGTTAAACCGTTCGGCGCTTATACGCTGGTTCGGTTTCGTCGTGCCGTATCGGCAAGCGGCGCAAAACCTCAATAGTATTAAATAGGTAAACGACCCTGTCACAAAACTGAAACGGGCCGCTGGTAAATGTCTCGCATGATCATCGCATCGGAGATCGTCGCACCGTGACGGACAACGCCACGCGACGGTTTCGTTCGCTCTTCATCTCCGATGTGCATCTTGGTACGCGCGGCTGTCAGGCCGACAAGCTTCTCGACTTCCTCCGCCATCACGACGCTGAAACGATTTATCTCGTCGGCGACATCGTCGATGGATGGGCGTTGCGCTCCTCCTGGTATTGGCCGCAAACGCACAATGACGTCGTGCAGAAAATTCTCCGGCAAGCGCGCAAGGGTGCTCGTGTCATCTACGTTCCCGGCAATCATGACGAGTTTCTGCGCGGGTACTACGGCACGCATTTCGGCGGCATCGAGGTTCTGGAGAACACGATCCACACCGCCGTCGATGGTCGCCGCTATCTGGTCGTCCACGGCGATATATTCGACCTTGTGGTGACGCAGGCGCGCTGGCTCGCTCTGCTCGGCGACAAGGCCTACGAATTCGCCCTTACCGCCAATCGGGTCTTTAATGCGTTCCGTCGCGTTCTTGGCGCGCCTTACTGGTCATTGTCGAAGTGGGCAAAGCTGAAGGTGAAGAACGCCGTCAACTATATTGGGGCATTCGAGAAGGCGCTGGCGACCGAAGCCAGACACCACCAGGCGGACGGGGTGATCTGCGGCCACATTCATACGTCGGCGATGCACGACGACTACGGCCTGCGTTACATCAACTGTGGCGACTGGGTGGAAAGTTGCACGGCGGTGGCGGAGGGGCACGACGGTCGGTTCGAGATCATCACCTGGACCCAGACGGGCCATGATGCCGATGTTGCTGTGGCGTTGCCCCCGGCAGCGAAAGCGGCCTGATTGCATGAAAATCCTTGTTGCCACCGATGCCTGGCATCCTCAGGTCAACGGCGTCGTTCGCACCTTGGGTCATGTCAGCCGCGAGGCGCGCGCGTTCGGATGCGAATTGGAGTTTCTCAGCCCCGACCAGTTCCGGACCCTGCCAATGCCGAGCTATCCGGAAATTCGCCTGGCCTTGGCCGCGTCGAGGCAGGTTGCACGCCGGCTTGAGGAAAGTCGGCCGGATGCAATCCATGTGGCGACGGAGGGCCCGCTCGGGCACGCCATGCGCCGTGTCTGCTTGCGCAACGACTTGCCATTCACGACCAGCTTTCACACGCGCTTTCCCGACTATCTTGCCGAACGCCTTCCGATGCCGGAACGGTGGACCAGCGAGGTAACGTGGGCCTGGTTGCGGCGATTTCACGCCCGAGGCGCTGCGACGCTCGCTGCGACACCGACGCTTACCTCAGAGCTCACGACGCGCGGATTCAACAACGTCAAACTATGGCCGCGCGGCGTCGATGCCGAGCTTTTCCGGCCGCGCGCACGGACCAGCCTGAATTTTCCTCGCCCCATCTTTTTAACGGTCGGCCGCCTCGCGGTGGAGAAAAACCTCGAGGCGTTCCTGAAACTTGACCTGCCGGGCACCAAGGTCGTTGTCGGCGACGGACCGGCACGGAACGGGCTGGCGCGGAAATTCCCGGGAGTGGTTTTTCTCGGGTCGCGTCAAGGTGAGGCGCTCGCCGAGATTTACGCCGCAGCTGACGTCTTCGTGTTTCCGAGCCGCACGGATACGTTCGGCCTGGTGCTACTGGAGGCACTGGCGAGCGGCGTGCCTGTCGCCGCGTTCCCGGCTGCGGCGCCGCGCGACGTCATTGGAAATGCCCCCGTGGGCATGCTCGATGAGGATCTGCGCATTGCTTGCCTGGGTGCGCTGGAATGCTCACGGGAGGATTGCCGGGATTTTGCGCTCGGCATGACGTGGGCGGCGAGCGCACGGATATTCCTCGATCACGTGACACATGGCGCCCGCTCCGGACGCAAACCTTCCGCAATACACGCAGGGCTTCCGGTCAATATGACCGCCGGCGTCGAACACTGACTCCAGGGCTCGGCCCGCACATGACAGGTTCGCGCGGCCGCGCTACGCTCGTGCGATGGGAGCCATCGACAATACCATTCTACCAACCGCTGCGGACATTGAGGCCGCATCACAACGGCTTGCCGGCGTCGCGGTTCGTACGCCGCTGATCAACGCGCCCGTGCTCGATGACACGATCGGGGCGCGGGTTTTCCTGAAGGCGGAAACACTACAGCGCACGGGATCCTTCAAGTTCCGCGGTGCCTACAACAAGATCTCCTCCATTCCGCAGGAACGGCGGGCAGCCGGCGTGGTGGCCTATTCAAGCGGAAATCATGCGCAGGGCGTGGCGGCCGCGGCGCGTCTGCTCGGCATGCGTGCCACTATCGTCATGCCGGCTGATGCGCCGAAGGCAAAGCGTGAACGTACACTCGCGCTCGGCGCTGAAGTCGTTCCCTACGATCGAAACACCGAGGATCGTGCGGCCATCGCCACGAAAATCATGTCCGATCGGGGCGCGACACTTGTCCCGCCTTACGACGACCCCCTAATCATTGCCGGTCAGGGTACCATCGGAGCTGAGATCGTCGAGGACCTCGCAAAGCTGTCGCTAAAGCCCGAGGTGGTGGTCGTAGGTGCGTCGGGAGGTGGGTTGGCCGCAGGCATTTCGCTCGGGGTAAAGGCACGAGTGCCATCGGCGAAATTCTACGTCGTCGAGCCAGAAGGATTCGACGACACGCTACGCTCATTTGCCAGTGGCAAGCGCGAAGCAAACGCACGCATGAGCGGCACGATTTGCGATGCGCTGATGAGCAACACTCCGGGAGAACTGACCTTTCCGATTACGCGTGATCTTATCGGGCAGGGCGCGACAGTCACCGATGCAGAGGTTGCACGCGCGGTCCGCTATGCCTTCACCGAGCTAAAGCTCGTGGTTGAACCCGGAGGCGTAATCGGCCTGGCAGCGTTGCTCGCCGGAAAGATCGATGTGAAGGGCAAGATTGTTGTCGGGATCCTGTCCGGGGGCAACGTGGACGTGGATATGTTTGCGCGCCTGATCGCCGCGTGAATTGCGCTATGTAAATAATGCCAGCCGTTCGTCCTCAGACAACGACATGATCGATGACAGTGGACCGGCCGCTGGCGGGTTTGTGTCGACCGGCTTTCCTTCGCCCGACACTGGCTGATCCGAGCGCGCCACATCCTGCTCGGGCGGAGCTTCAATAAACGCCACTTCCGCCAATTCGGTGTCGCTGCGAACGAGTGAGATGGTCGGCGGGCTGGACGCGCCTGGCGATGGAATTGGCAATTCAGGTTGGTCGGGTACCGGCACGACGGCGAGATGAGTCCGCTCGGATTCTTCGGCTGGCTCGGCGGGTGCTTCCGATGCGGGTGGGGACGTCTCGACCTCTGGCGCGGCGTCGGCGCGAAGCGACCAGAGGATTCGCGAAATCCGGCTCTCGACCCTTGCGATTAAACTGGCAAGTGCCTCAGTTTTCGTTGCCAGAAGCAGTTCGTCGAGCTCACACTGGGCGGTGCCGATTTCGTCGAGCAGCTCACGCAGCTGTCGCTTGACCAAATCGGTTCCTTGCGGCGCCGGCTGCGCGACCATGACCGATTGGAGCTGCTCGATCGCCGCCAGCAATTGCTCGGTGTCGGCATTTCGGTTCCGCCGCGCATATTCAGCGAGGAAAGCGCGGCCGCGCTCGCTCGCCGAAAGCGTCTGGCAGAAAGCCTGGTAGTCGTCCTCGTCCGGCGTACCGGACAGCGCGCTCGCTTGCGCGGTGGTCTCGACCGGCATGGGCAATCCTTGCTCAGCCGTTTATCAATCATGCGAATTGATTCGGCCAGTGCATTGACGCCTGGCGGGTTCGACGGCCGGGCTGAAAAGCGAGTTTCTGCAATATGTTGCCCGAGGGCGAGACGAAGGAATTGCGGTCTGTCTTCCAGACCTTTGGGGGCTTTGTGCCGCGCCTGGCTGCGCTTTATGTGGCCTTGTTCATTCTACCCGGCATCCAGATGCCCTTTTTCCCCGTCTGGCTCAAAGCAAAGGACGTGGACGCCAGCCTGATCGGAATCATCCTGGCGGTGCCGATGGTCGCGCGCGTTCTGGCGATACCGGTGGTGGCCCGCGAAGCCGACCGACGCGATGCCGTCCGCGATGTCCTGATCCTTGCGAGCGTCGCGAGCGTTGCCGGCTACGTGCTTGTAGGACTCTCCACGAGCGCCATCGCCATCCTGATCACCTATACACTGACGTCCCTTTTTTACACGCCGCTGATGCCGCTGGCGGAAACTTACGCCCTCAAGGGCCTTGTGGCGCGGGGGCGGGCGTATGGACCGGTGCGGCTATGGGGCTCGTTCGCATTCATTTTCGGCAATCTTGCAGCCGGCCTGGCGTCGGATGTCATTCCCGCTCGCAATTTGATCTGGCTTATGGCAGCGGCGAGCGTTTTGATCGCTCTTGCCGCCTGGAAACTGCAGCCACTGTCTCTCAACGCGCCGGAGCATGTTGTACCGGACGTGACACGTCCGGCCTCGTTGTGCGACCCTGCGTTTGTCGCAGTGTTTGCAGGCGCGAGTCTCATTCAGGCGAGCCATGCGTTGTTTTACGGCTTTTCCGCGTTGCAATGGCACGCGGCGGGGTTCGACGGCACTTTCATCGCTGTGTTGTGGGCGCTGGGCGTCGCGGCCGAGATTGTGTTGTTTGCGGTGCAGGCCCGCCTGCCGCCCTTTTTCTCACCAACGACACTCTTGATGGTTGGCGCTGCGGCAGGCGTGTTGCGCTGGTTGGGAATGGCGACTGATCCCTCTGCGCTCGTGCTGCCTTGGTTGCAGTTGCTCCATGCACTGTCTTTCGGAGCTACTCATCTTGGGGCATTGATGTTTCTTGCGCAGAACGCACCGGCCGGGCAGGCGGCCACCGCGCAAGGATATCTGGCGATTGCTGCCGGTCTTGCGATGGCAGCCGCCACTGGAATTTCCGGCGTGCTATATCAGGACTTCGGCAGCAGAGCCTACGTGGCGATGGCGCTAGTGGCGTTCGCTGGAGGCACTTGCGGATTCGTAGCGCACCGGACGCGGCGTAATGCTACGGGCTGATCGGGCCTGATCGTGCGTGTCGCGATCGCAGCTTGCGACGATGCCATTGAGTTCGCTGCCCTGCATGAAGATCATTTTCCGCGACAAGCCGCCGTGGCGGAGAATCCAACGCCGGACCGATACCGGGTAGATGCTCCAAAGAGCCTGAGTGCCAAGCGGGCTGGTGATGGGCCGTCCATCGCGATCGGGCATCCACGCGGCGTGAAAGCCGAAGCGTGCGCGCGAGGTGGCGCATATGCGTTCGCGCGGGACCACACCGAGCACCAGCGTGCAGGCAGACAGGCAATTCCCGTCAACGATTACACGTTCGCCCGATGTTCGCACCGTTGCGAACGCGTCGAGATAGTGGCCAATCTGACCGCCGCGATCCTCCGAGATCCGCATCGTCGCGGACACCGATGTCGCGCTGAGCGCCACCACAGTGGCGCCGAAAAGCAAACCCCGAATTTGCATTTCCCCGTCCCTGTCGTCGCCCTGCCTCAAGCGGCGGTGCGATCTTGGAATTGAGTGTAAGCTAAGCCGAATAGGTGGCAATCGAAAAGCTTTTGTTTACCAAAAAAAATCGCTGGCGATGGTTTAGCGGCCACCGAATTTCGTGAACGGAATCAGATAGGTGCCGCAATACCGGTTGCAGCTTGGCCGAGCGAGAAGGTTCCATTCCAAAGTTTAGCCCCAAAGGGCCGGCGATGGCGGGTAGACCAGACTGTCGACGTAGCGCAGGCCGCCAGGACGATCCTTGCTGAGCAGAAGTGGTCCGTCGAGGTCTACAAAGGAGGCATTTTGCGCAAGTATAACTGCGGGTGCCATCGCCAGTGACGTTGCGACCATGCACCCGACCATGATGGTGAAGTTCCGCCGCTGAGCCTCGGCCATCATGGTCATCGCCTCGGTTAGTCCTCCGGCCTTGTCGAGTTTGAGGTTCAAGGCGTCGTACTTTCCCAGGAGCGCGGGAAACGAAGCACGATCGTGAACGCTTTCATCCGCGCAGACGGGAATCGGCCGTTTCATCCGGCCAAGCGCCTGATCTTTTCCCTGTGGCAACGGCTGTTCGATGAGGGTGACCCCGGCTTCGACACAAGCCGCGAAATTGGCGGCGAGATTGTCTTCGTTCCAGCCCTCGTTCGCGTCCACGATAAGAGTAGAGCGAGGCGCAGCGGCGCGAACCGCCGAAATCCGAGCCGGATCGCCCTCGGCCCCGAGTTTGATTTTTAGCAACGTCCGGCTGGCTGCGCCTTGCGCGGCTTTTGCCATCGCGTCGGGCGTGTCGAGAGAGATGGTGTAGGCCGTCGTGAGTTCGTGGGGGACAGGGCAGCCTGCGATTTCGTGGACTGGAACATCGCGTCGCTTGGCTTCGAGATCCCAGAACGCGCAATCAAGCGCATTGCGTGCCGCGCCTGGCGGCATCGAACTCTGCAATGCGAGGCGATCGAGACCCGCATTGAGCTTTGGCCGCATGGCATCGATCTGTGCCACAACGCTATCGACGCTTTCGCCAAAGCGGGCATAGGGCACGCATTCGCCACGGCCGCGGCACTCCCCATCGCTGAGTTCGGCGACGACGACGATTGCTTCGGTCTTGCTGCCCCGGCTGATGCCAAAGGAGCCGGCAATGGGCCAGCGTTCGACGGTGTGGGCAAGGGCAATAGGCGTGCTCACGGCGACATCCGGAAATCAGATTGCGCCGGGCGCGTCGCGATCAGTCGAAGCGACCCGCCGCGTGGGCCAACATGGTGTAGACCTTGCCGGTTTCGGACGTGAGATAGGTCCGTGCCACCACTTGTCCGCGATCGTCGCGTGAAACCTCGTCGAGCAACCGCTCGAATTCGTTGATGTAACGATCCACGGTCTGCTTGAACTCGCGGTCCGCGCGATACTTTTTCCGGATGTCGTCGAACGCCTGCTGACCCTGCAACGTATAAAGTCGGCGGGTAAAGACATTGCGTTCCCCACGCTTGTAGCGGTCCCAGAGGTCGGCCGCTGCGTCGTGGTCAATCATGCGCGCGATGTCGACGGAAAGGGAATCGAGCGACTCAATCGTATGCCGGGGCGACCTGTCCTCGCTACCTCGTGCGGTAGCCGGCTCACGCGTGCTCTCGCGTGGCAATTCTCGCTGCGGCTCGCCTTCCTCGCGCGATGCGCGGCTCAGCAGATCTGTGAGCCAGCCGCGACCGGGTGGAATTGGCGTTGGCGAGAGAGACGGCTGCTCGGTGCGGCGCGGCGCGAAGCCACCAGCCTCGGTGCGTGGCAAAGGACGCTGTTGCATCTCATTGCGCGTTGGCTGCGGCGTTTCGTTTCGCGGTGTGGGTTCGCTGCGCGGTGCGGGTTCGCGGCTGCTGACGACGGCAAGCGTCGACTCCTCGCGCGTCCGACGGACCGGCTCGACCGCATCGAGGCTGCGGCCGTGGCGGGCGACGATACGATTGAGTTCGGCCAGAGCTTCGATCTGGTCCACGATCACCCGGCGCATCTGCGCGGCATTCTCCGCCGTCTCCTGCGGCAGCTCGAACACCCCGCGACGCAGTTCGCCGCGCGTCGCCTCGAGTTCGCGCTGCATCTCCGCCGCCATCTGTTTCATGCCCTGGACAGCCTCGGCAAACCTTTCATTGGCGTTGCGGAAGAGGCTTTCGGTGTCGGTGGCTGTCTGTTCATAAAGCGAACGCATTGCTCCCGTCGCGCGCTCCCGCTCTTCCACGGCATTTTCGCGCACGCGTTCGTACTGTTCGCTGATGGCGCGGGTGCCCTCGGCGCTCGCCTCTGACACAAGACGCGCAACTTCGCGCGCGCGCGTTGAAGCGGCCTCGAGGGATTCATCGAGCAGACCGGAGAAGCGATTGAGCCGTTTCTCGAGGTCTTCGGTGCGGATATCGAGCGTGGCCACCAGCGAATCGAGCTGAACGCGACGCTCGTTAAGACGGTCGTCGGTGTGCTGATTGCTGTGGCCGATCAGGTCAACGGCCTTGGCGAGCTCGCGCCCGTGAACATCGAATTGACGGGCAAGTTGACCGAGATCATTGATGACCTGAGCCGTAATATCGCGGAAATTGGCGATGTTTCTCTCTACCCGCCCGGTGGCCTCACCAGTGGACTGGGTAATGTCCGTCATGGCGCTGACGAATTCGGACACGCGCAACATGAGCGTATTTTCGAGAGCGCTCATGTTCTCGTGGGCGCCACTGAGCACTTCCTGCAACATGATGTTGGCTTCGCGCAGCCGCTCGAACAGGGCGGTGGTGTCGGAGCGCAGAACCGTGTGCGTCTCCAGCATTTCCTTCACACTCGAGGTCGCGGTCTCTCTTGAGCGCGTAATTGCCTTCTGCGTGACATCGTTGAGTTCGGTCATCGTGCGGTTGACGGCGCTGGTCGCCGCCTCGCCCGCAGTATTGATCATGCGCGAAATTTCGGTGCTGTTGTCCATCATCGTGCGCGTAAAGGCGAAGCCGCGTTCTTCGATCGCCTTGACCGCGTGGTCGGTCGCGTTGGTCACTTCGCGCGTGAAATGGTCTGCCTTTTCGGTGATCGCGGACAGCACGCCGCCGCTCTTGTCGGACAGAACGGTGGTCATCTCGTTGGCACGCCGACTGACGGCGGTCGCGATCTCTTCGGCCTTGCCGACGAAGTTGCGCGCAACTTCCTCACTGACTCCGACGAGCGTGCGTTCCGCATCGCCTGCGCTTGCGCGAATCGCCTCGGTGGTCGACAGCGCGAGCTGACCGAGCGAGCGTTCCGCTTCGGCCGAATTAAGTTTTATGGCCTGGCTCAGTTGCTCGAGCCGCGCATTGAGCGCGTCGGCCGCGGCCTTGCTGCGCGTCTCGATCTGGCTCGTGACCGTTTCGGCGCGGCCGACCAAAAGCTCTTCGAATTGGCCGATACGGTTGTCGAGATTGTTGGCGACCTCAAGGGCACGGTCGCCCAGTGTCTTGTCCATCTCGCCGATCTTGACGCCGATCGCATCCGCAACCTCGACGCCGCGCGAATTGATGGTGCCGGCCACTTCACCGATACGCTGATCAAGTGCGCCGACCACTTCCTTGCCGCCTTCGGTCAAGGTCTTTGCGAGCTCGGTAACGCGTGTGCCGAGCAGCGTTTCGAATTGGGCGAGCCTCTGGTCGAGCGTGCTGGAAATGTCGCCAGTCCGCCCCATCACGCGCTGGTCGAACGTATCGAGATAATTGCGAAGAGCCTCTGCCACATCCTGGGTCCGCTGACCGAGCCGCCCGACCAATTCGCCGCCATAATTCTTAACGGTGTGGTCGAATTCGGTGATGTGGCGAGTGATAAGGTTGCCGAGGGTCGTGGCGTCTCTCGATATTTTTTCGCTGAGCTCCGTGCCACCCTGATTGAACATGGTCTCGAAGGCCTGCAGTCGCGCCGACAGCATTTCCTTGACCGCATCGCCGCGGCTGCCGAGCGTGGCCACCATCGACTCAGCGCTTTCGCGGAAAGTATCGGCTACAGCATTGCTGCGATCGGCCATTGTATCGTTGATGCGCGACCCGGTCTGCTCGAGCTTCGAAACGACATCGCCGCCACGCAGAGAAAGATCAAGAACGAGCGAATCCCCTGTGGAGCGCAGCGCCGTGTTCACTTCGTCGGCCCGGGAGGCAATTGAGTCCGCAAGGCGCGAACTGGTCTCGGCGATTGCGTCTGTGAATTGCTGCGAACGCGTCGCCATGGACTCGATGGTGACTGACGACTTTTCTGCGAAACCCTGTGCAACCTGATCGAGACGTGCGGTCATCATCTGCTGCAGACGCGCGGCAAGCTCGGAAAATTCGTCGTGCACATGCTCGGTTTTGAAGTTGAGGCTGGCGGAAAGACGGTCGCTTGCCGATGAAATTGCCGTGGTCGCCTGGTCGCTCGTGGTCTCAAGCCGCTCGAGCAGGGATGAGCCGCGCTCGCTGAGGGCGTCGATCATCGAATCGCCGGCGTGACCAAGCGCGAGCGTAATGTGTTCGCCTTTTTCCGTGAGCGAACGAGTAACGCGTTGCGCCACCTCGTTGACTTTATCGGCGACAAGATCGCCGACCGAGGTCACATCGTGCGCCAGATCGAGATGAACGCTCGCAATTGCATTGCGCACATGCTCAGCCTGGTTGACCAGGGTTTCGCGCTGATTGCTCAGCTCGGTGAGCAGATCCCGAATCCGGACTTCGTTGTCGTTATACGCGCGCTCGAGCGCGGACACCTCGTTATGCACGAGCGCCTCCAGTTCGGCGGCGCGCGCAAGGGCGCGCTCGACGCCGTCACCCATGGCCGCGACCTCGCGACGGATCGCCTGACCGACCGTGACAATCGACTCGTGCGCGATGGTCTCGGGTTGAGCAAGGCGCATCGCCACTTCGGCCATGGATTCCGCAATGACGCGCATGTCCTGCGCGCGGGTGAACATGTGCGCAAGCACGAAAAAGAAAAGTACCGGCACGACCAACACGGTGGCGAGCGCAACGATGGCGGCAAGGCCGATACCCGACGGCGCAAAAAGACCGCGCATCTCCGTGCCGTAGAGCGAGGCAATGGCGAGGCCGCCAACGACCCAGATGAAACCACCGACCGCGGCGGCGACATAAGGCGTGCGGGAGGAACGATGGCGCAGGGTTTGCAGGATCTGCCCAATACCGGCCCGGTCATCATTGGCGGCACGGCGTGGCGTGCTCTCACCGAGCGGCCAGGTTTGAGACGCATCCTGCGGAAAAAGTTCGGGGGTGGGGGGTACTGAGGGCGAAGTGGCCTCTTTGTCGGCTTCCGGACTGGCGCCAGTCTCCGGGGCGCGAACGTTCAGGGCCTCCTGAATGGCGGAAAGCGCCTCTTCGGTCGCGTCTTTTGACTTCTGGGGAATATTCGCCATTGCGGTTGTCGCCTCGCCATTACGCCGGACTTGTCGCCGCGGCCCGAACCGTAACGATAAACAGGGTCATGCCGCGGACACGGCACCGCAGTGCCGCAGACCCGCACGCTCCCCGAGTGATCGCCCAGTCATCATCCTATCGCCTTGGCAAACCGAAAGAAACTACGGTGGTAATGAGTTTTTCACTATCGTTAACCGTCTGCTAACCATAGCCAACACTGGGCTCTGGCCGTGTCCCGCTATCCACAGGGGACCGAATTGCGGCCATGGTGGGGCAGGGAAAAGGGCTGTCCGATTACACGGCCTTAACCACCCTTCCTTGTGGCCGACACAAGGCGCCTCGGGCGGGCCGCTTATTTACCTGGATTTGGTCCCGGTCAGGTCAAAGTCCCCGAAACAAATAAAGCGATCGGGAGGTGGGGATGATCCAGGCCGCTATCGAATTTGCGGAACATGACAGTGCGGTGCCCGCATATGCCGTGCTCGATCGTGCGCACCTTTCGCGCATGACCTTCAACGACCACAGCCTCGAACGGGAAGTCTTGCAGCTCTTCGAGCGGCAGGCCGAACTGTTGATGACCCGCATGCGCAACAGCGGGCCAGCTGCGGTTGCTACGCTCGCGCATACCCTGAAAGGATCCGCGGTCGGTATCGGTGCTGCCCGGGTCGCGCAGGCTGCGATCGCTGTCGAACAGGCTGCAAGCAGCGCCCCCGACGAGTGCCACGATGCGATCGACCAGCTCGCGCACGCCGTCGACGAGGTACGGGCCGAGATCGTTGCGATGCAGTGCCAGCGATGACAGGGGATGGCTTCCCGCCGAAAATGACTATATAGAGGCGCGCGTCATCTGAGACGAAGTTATTCCTGCTATCCTTCCGAATGCCAAAGATCACCTTTAACGACTCCAGCGGTGCGGGCCGCACGATCGAAGCCGAACTTGGCTCGACCGTCATGGAAACCGCGATCCGCAACAATGTCCCGGGTATTGAGGCTGAGTGTGGCGGCGCCTGCGCCTGCGCCACTTGCCACGTCTATGTCGATGAGGCCTGGCGCGAGAAGGTCGGCGGTCCATCTCCAATGGAAGAGGACATGCTCGACTTCGGGTACGACGTTCGCCCGAATTCCCGGTTGTCCTGTCAGATCAAAGTCACCGAAGATCTCGATGGGCTTGTGGTGACGACACCGGACAAGCAGGCGTAGGCTGCGCGGGTGCGGAACCGGGCGGGGCCCGTGGTTCTTAACAAGCCAGTACAGAGAGTGTCGGTGACGTCGATCAGCACAACGTGTTGCATTGTTGGCGGCGGACCCGCCGGGATGATGCTTGGCTTCCTGCTGGCGCGAGCTGGTGTTGCCGTCATCGTGGCGGAAAAGCACCCTGACTTCCTGCGCGATTTCCGAGGCGACACCGTTCATCCATCGACGCTGGAGATGATGCATGAGCTCGGCTTGCTCGATGAATTTCTCAAGCTGCCGCATTCAATCGTTAAGCAGATAACTCTGCAGATCGGCGAGGATCGCGTCGTGGTCGGTCATTTCGACCACCTGCCTGTTCGTTGCAAATTCATTGCGTTGATGCCGCAGTGGGACTTTCTCAATTTTCTTGCGGATCACGGCAAGGGCTATCGGACATTCGATCTGCGGATGCAAACCGAAGCGATCGGGTTGATCGAAGAGAACGGGCGCGTTGTCGGTGTCCAAACGAAGACCCCGGACGGTGAACTTCAAATACGCGCCGATCTGATTGTCGGATGTGACGGCCGCCATTCCACCATTCGTGCGAAAGCCGGTCTCGAAAGCGATGACTATGGAGCGCCAATGGACGTGTTGTGGTTTCGCCTGTCGCGCAAACCGAGCAATTCCGAAGAAACATTCGGCCATATCGAAGGTGGGCGCATGATGGTGATGCTCAATCGCAACGATTACTGGCAATGCGCCTATGTCATTCCCAAAGGCAGTGCCGATGACGTACGACGCGCCGGGCTGGACAAGTTTCGCGAGGTGGTCGGCGAGATGTCTCCGTTTGTGCAAGACCGGCTCGGTGAAATCGAAAGCTGGGACTCAGTCAAGCTGTTGACTGTCGCGGTGGATCGACTGCGTCGCTGGTGCCGGCCGGGATTGCTGTGCATAGGCGATGCGGCACACGCAATGTCTCCAATTGGTGGCGTGGGTATCAATCTCGCCGTGCAGGATGCGGTGGCCGCAGCAAATATCCTCGCGGAGCCTCTGCGGCGTGGATCTGTATCCATTGAAACGCTAGAGCGAGTGCAGCGGCGGCGCGAATTTCCCACCCGCTTCACCCAGCGCCTGCAGATAGTGCTGCAAAACAATATTATCGGCCCTGCCTTGGGAGGCCGACGGCCTAAGGCGCCACTCTTCATGAAGATGCTTCAATGGCCGCTTTTGCGCCGGATTCCCGGTCGCCTTCTCGCGCTTGGAATAAGGCCAGAGCATATCCGCACGCCGGAAATCAAAATCCCGACGCGCGATGTCCCGGCTTAGGGTTTCATCCCCGCCGGCGCGACCTGCGATGCTTTGAGCCCCATTTCATCGAGCGCCTTGCGTACAAGACCGGACGCTTTTGCTTCTTCGATGAAATCACTCACATAAGCCAGCGCGGCGGGCTTTCCCTTGGGTACGCACACGGCCGTGCTCGAATTGAGAAATGCATCTTCGAGGATTCGGGAGCCGGCGATCTTTCCGGCCAGGCCGGACAGAG
Source organism: uncultured Alphaproteobacteria bacterium (assembly GCA_963707615.1). Taxonomy (GTDB): domain Bacteria; phylum Pseudomonadota; class Alphaproteobacteria; order Rhizobiales; family Xanthobacteraceae; genus Pseudolabrys. Next base: position 286,603 of record CAVPQT010000003.1, on the reverse strand, counting down.
ATTCACGCGAAAGCGCAATCGCCTCGATCCTGCCGTCGTTCATCGCGGTCACAGCCGCGTCGACGCCGGCAAAATCAATATGGGCTGCGTTGGGTGTCGCCCTCTTGGCGGCTCGAAAGGTAGCGGTGTTTGCGACGCCGCCAATACCCACTCCTTTGGCATCGGCATCCTTCACCGAACTGATCTTTGACGCGGCTGCGACCAGGAAGGTGCTCTGTAACAGATGATACGCGTTGCCGAATGCGACGAACTTCTTGCGTTCATCGTCGACCGGAAGGAAGGCAACATCCCAGCGATTAGCGTCTGCAGAATTCTGAATCTCGCCGGACGCCTGATGCGGAATGATCTCAATCGGCACACCAAGTTTTGCGGAAAGTGCGCGGCCGAGTGTGACGGCAACTCCTCGATAGCTGTCGCCATCTTTGATGGCGAATTGGGCGGAGGGGGCAGGTGCGACCGCAATGGCAAGCCGTAATTTTCCGGTCGGAGCCAGCTCTTTCAATACTGCTTGATCTGCCATCGGGTAACTCCAAAAACAACGGGCGGCGCGGTGCGCCACCCGTCCTCGGATAGCACGTCGGAACTACGGTTTCATCCCGGCCGGAGCCACCTGCGAGTTTTTCAGGTCCATGTCATCAAATGCCTTTCGCACAAGCCCAGACGCCTTGGCCTCCTCGATGAATTGGCTCACATAGGCAAGCGCTTCCGGTTTTCCCCTTGGCACCGCAATAGCGGTCGACGAGTTCAGAAACCCGCCGTCAAGAATGCGCGACCCGGGAATTTTTGCGGCTAGTCCGGAAAGGGACTCACGCGAAAGCGCAATGCAATCAATTTCACCTGCTTTCATGGCGGCGACCGCGGCGTCAACACCCGGTACCGTAACAAAGGTCGCTTTCGGGGCGCTTCGCTGGGCAGCCCGAAAGGTCGCGGTATTCGCGACACCGCCTATCCGCACTCCCGGCTCGTTGACCTCGTCGATTTTCCCAATCTTTGCGCCGGGCGCCACAAGATAGGTGCTTTGCAGCAGGTGATACGCGTTGCCGAAGTCGACGAATTTTTTCCGCTCCTCGTCGACCGGCATGAATGTGACATCCCAGCGATTGGCGTCTGCAGAATTCTGGATCTCGCCCGATGCCAGATGCGGGACGAACTCGACCGGAACGCCGAGTTTTTTCGCCATCGCTGCTCCCAGTTCCACGGTCACTCCTCGATATTGGCCGGTCGCTTCGTCCTTGATGGCATAAAGCGCGGACGGCGCGGGGGCGACCGCGATCGCAACACGCAACTTTCCGGTGGGAGCGAGTTCTTTCACCACGTCAGCCTTGGCGGGCAGGCCACAGGCAAGAGCCATGATGAAACCGATAGCGACGCGATCGGCGATTAACATTGAACCTCTTCTGAAATCTGCGGAGCGCCCCGGGAGGGGCGCTCCATGTTTCGTGCTCAGATCGCGTGCGTCATGACAGCCTTGACCTTGGCCGGGGTGAACGGGATCGAACGCAAGCGCACGCCCGTTGCATCGAATACAGCGTTGGCGATTGCCGAGGGGATAACCGCCGCGCTCGGCTCACCCGCTCCCCAAGGCTTTTCCGTCGGCCGGTCGATCAACTCGATCACGATTTCCGGTACCTGCGGGAAAGTGAGGATCGGGTAGCTTGCCCAGTCGAGGCTGGTCACCTGCGAGCGATCGAAGGTGACTTCCTCGATCAACGTGCGACTTACGGTCTGGATCACATTGCCTTCGATCTGGTTCTTGAGGCCGTCGGGATTGATGACCTGACCGCAATCGTGGACGACCGTGAACTTCGGAACACGGATCACGCCCGTCGCACGGTCCACCTCGACTTCGGCGACGGCGCCGATGTAGGTGCGTACCAGCTCGTACTTCACATACGAGACGCCGCGCCCTTTTGCGAGATTGCCGCTGCCCGGTTTTTGCGGGGAGGGCCGGCTATCCCACTTTGCCAAAGTGGCCAACCGTTCGAGCAATTCGAGTCCCCGCTTGTCGTCGAGATACTTCCGACGAAATTCGAGCGGGTCCATTCCGGCCGCTGCCGCGAGTTCGTCCATGAAGCATTCGTTGGCGTAAGTATTTTGCATGCGTCCGGGCGTTCTGATCCAGGACGGCCGGAACGGTGTTGTCTCGAGCCGTTTGCAGACGGCCTTTGTATTGGCGAATTTGTACGGGATCGCCGAATTCTGGAACACATTGCCCGGTGCGATATGGTCGCCGGCCGGCATGCCGGAGAGCGTCGCCGCCACCAGCGGCACGAAGAAACCGCCAGGCGTCTGCTGCGGCATGTAGAAGTCACCTTCCCAAGCCGTCACATTACCCTGTGCGTCCATTGCTGCGCGCATATCCATCAGTGTTGGCGGGCCCTTTGGATCCCAACCGTGCTCGTCAGCACGCGACCATTGCACGCGCACCGGCTTGCCGACGATCTTGGCGAGCAGGGCGGCGTCCGCAGCCGCATCTTCGTGGCCGTTGCGTCCGTAGCAGCCGGACCCCTCGACGTAGATGCAACGCACCTTTTCCGGCGGCAACGAAAACATCTGTGCCAATTGTTTGCGCAGATTGTGGGTCGCCTGCGACGCCGACCATGACGTCAACGCACCGTCCTTGAATTCCGCGATGGCGCACGACGGACCGATTGAGCCGTGCGTGTGAATGGCGAAGTCGTATGTCGCATTGATCTTCTTCACCCCGTCAGCGGCCATCGCCGCGGCCGTGTCGCCGGTCTTTCCGTACTCTTCGAGCTTTGCCACCTTGCTGTTGCGGACGTAATCCCAAAGTTTTGCCTGCTCCGGCAACGTTTCGGATTTAGACCAGGTGGCCTTAAGCGCGGTTGCGCCACGGATCGCATCCCATTCATTGGAAGCGACGATGGCCAGGAAATTGCCCTCCCGCACGATTTTGACAACACCCGGGATTTTCTTGACCGCACTGTCATCCACGCTCTCAAGCTTGGCGCCGATCGCAGGCGGCCGCACCACGCGCCCATGCAACATGCCGGGTAACTTGAAGTCCTGCATGTAGGTAAAGCGGCCTGTGACCTTGTCGGGAATATCGACCCGCGGTTGCGACTTGCCGACGACCTTGTAGTCCTTCGGAGCCTTTTCCTTCACCGGCTGCTTTGGATCGAGCGTAACAGCGAAGGTCTTGCCGCCGATCAGTTCACCGTAACTGACCTTCTTCCCGCCGCCGGACACCACACCATCCGTGATGGTCAGTTGATCGGTTCCGAGCTTTTTCCCGGCTTCCGTCATTAGCGCCTGGCGAGCGGCAGCTGCCGCTTGCCGAAGTTGCACGCCGCCTACCTGGACGGTGAGACTGCCCCAGGTTGTGCCTTGGTCAGGTGTCAGCGATGTATCGCCTTGGACGAGTTCAATTCGGCTTGTCGGAATGTCCAACTCTTCGGCCACGATCTGACGCAGTGCCGTGGTGATGCCGGTCCCGAGATCAACCTTGCCGGAATAGACGGTTACATTGCCCGCCTTGTCGATCGCGAGAAACGAGTCCACTTCGGTCAATGTGACGGGCTTTGCCATCCCTTGCGCTTTGGCGCTGCCGATTGAGCCGCGCAGCGAAAAGCTGACGACAAGAGCGCCGGAGCCGAGCAGGGCAGCGCGCCGTGATAACTGGATGTTCATGCGTGCCTCCCTTATGCCTGAGCCGAAGCGCGTTTGACCGCGCGCACGATGCGTGCGTGTGTGCCACAACGACAGAGATTGTTCGCGAGTGCATTCTTGATGTCGGCTTCGCTGGGCTTTTTGTTCTTTGCGAGCAAAGCCGCCAACTCCATGATCATGCCGTTGATGCAGTAGCCGCATTGCGCAGCCTGCTCATCAATGAAAGCTTTCTGTACGGGATGCGGCTTTTGCGGCGAGCCGAGCCCTTCGAGCGTTACCACCTTCTGCTTGTCGGTCACGGTATCAATTGGAGTGACGCAAGACCGCACAGCGGTGCCGTCAATGTGGACAGTGCAAGCACCGCACTGACCAAGTCCGCAACCGAAGCGCGGGCCATGCAGCCCGAGATTGTCGCGCAACGCATAGAGCAGCGGCATCTGCGGATCGTCGTAAGAAATCGACACGCGTTTGCCATTCACATTGAGTGATTTTTTAGCCATGGACATCTCCCTCCGCGCTCGTCAGCGTGGATTGTTGTGTCGCGGACTTACGGTCCGCATTAAGCCATTGATAAACCTAAGTGTTCTGTCTTAGAAGTCTACCGACGGCTTTGCTAAAGGCTTATCGCGCGGTGGCCTGGATCTTATGCTGCGGGCCGCGCCCGGCCTTAGCGAGGGGGATCATTGCGCCGTCGACCTGATCGATCAACTGCCCGCGTGCGGTGCAACTGGTTATGTCCGCTTTGAGCCAATAACAGACATTGGGTCTGTAGGAACTTTAAGATCGGGCGGCACTTAACCTGCTGGCCCTCTTGTGTCCACACTCTGTGGGTGTGCGTTGTGCCAGGGCTTTAATGGAACGATCCGACCGAAACATTGCGTCTTTAACGGACGAAGGACGTTACCGCCTCCTCGTCGAGGCCGTGACGGACTACGCCATCTACATGCTGGACGCTTCTGGGATTGTGACGACGTGGAATCCAGGAGCACAGCGGTTCAAGGGCTATGCAGCGAACGAGATTATTGGCCAGCACTTTTCACGCTTTTACACTGAGGACGACAGAAAGACAGGGCTGCCCAGCCGAGCTCTGGAGACCGCAGAGCGTGAAGGAAAATTTGAGGCCGAAGGTTGGCGCGTTCGCAAGGATGGGTCACGTTTCTGGGCCTACGTCGTCATCGATCCAATCCGCGATCGGTCCGGGCAGATCATCGGCTTTGCGAAGATCACCCGCGACCTGACCGAGCGGAAAGCCGCCGAACAGGTGCTGCACCGAAGTGAGGAGCAGTTTCGATTGCTCGTGCAGGGCGTCAGCGACTACGCCATTTATCTGCTCGACTTGGAAGGGAATATCACAAGCTGGAATCTTGGTGCGCAGCGGATCAAAGGGTACTTCGCAAACGAAATCATCGGGCAGCACTTTTCGCGTTTCTACACAGACGAGGACCGAGCGGCAGGCCTTCCGCAACTGGCGCTTGAGACCGTCCGGAATCACGGACGCTTCGAAAAAGAGGCTTGGCGCGTTCGCAAGGACGGATCGCGGTTTTGGGCTCATGTCATTATTGATCCCATCCGTGATGACCAAGGAAACGCTATCGGCTACGCCAAGATCACCCGCGACATAAGCGAGCGCAGGAAGGCCGAGGAGGAACTGCAAAAGGCGCGGGAGTTCTCCCTACAAGCACAAAAGCTCGAAGCAATCGGTCAACTTACCGGCGGCATCGCCCACGACTTCAACAACTTGCTGATGGCGGTACTTGGCAGTCTCGAACTCCTGCGCAAACGCTTGTCAGATGACCCCAAAAGCATCGCATTGCTCGAAAATGCCGCCCAGGGTGCACAACGGGGCACAACCTTGACAAAGCGGATGCTTGCCTTCGCGCGAAACTATGAAATGAAGAAGGAAGCGATCGATATTCCCACGCTCGTGCACGGCATGAAAGAACTGGTCGAGCGATCTATGGGGCCGTCGTTCAACATGGAAATCCGTTTCCCGCTTTCGCTTAACCCGGTCGAGGCGGACGCCAATCAGTTGGAACTGGCGCTCCTCAATCTCAGTCTGAACGCCCGCGATGCAATGGCCGATGGCGGCGACATCATATTGGCGGCGCGGGAAGAAAACATATCTGCTGGTCACCGGAGTGGACTGAAGGCTGGTCGTTATATTCAACTCAGCGTGACCGACACCGGCGAAGGTATGGATCAAGAGACGCTGCTCAAAGCGACCGAGCCGTTCTTCACCACCAAGGGGGTCGGCAAAGGCACTGGCCTCGGGCTCTCAATGGTCCATGGCTTTGCAGAGCAAAGCGGCGGACGCCTCATCCTGCACAGTCAGAAAGGCGCAGGTACGACAGCCGAGCTTTTGCTTCCGGTTGCAAAAACTTCGGAGAAACCAATTCCTGCCACGCCAGCGCCACCAGCGAAGGCACTTCGGCCCCTCACAATTTTGGCCGTAGATGACGATGCCCTCGTTCTCATGAACACCGTCCATATGCTGGAAGACCTAGGGCATACGGTGTTTGAGGCCTATTCGGGTTACGAAGCCCTGGAAATTTTAAAACGTGAGGACGGCATTGATCTTGTCGTTACCGATCAGGCGATGCCAAAAATGACCGGGACCGAACTCGCGAAAATTATCAAACGCGAATGGCCCGACATACCCGTTCTCCTTGCAACCGGCTATGCCGACAGGGTGCGAGGCGACGACGTCGGCTTGCCGAAGCTTACGAAGCCTTACATGCAGCGCGAGCTCGCGGAGGCAATAGTGCGCATGAACCCACCGCGCCGGAAGGGCGACCGGGTGGTCCAACTCCGAAACGGACCCACGGTCTAAACCACAACCAACTTGCTTGCTTTTATTTGAGCGCTGGCGCTTCGTTTTCTCTTGACGGCTGACGTCTCTCCAAAGCGTGTGGTCCCGTCAAATACAGACCATCCCATGGACGCTTGGCCTCTTCCGGGGTTTCGCGTTTTTCGCGATCCGCTTTGAGGGTATCCATTGTTACGGGGCTTTGAGCGGGCGCATGCTGCAAAAAGGGCGGCAGCTCGACAAGGAACACCATCAACACGAAAAGAACAGGTGCGCGAGGCATTCGTCTTACTCGACCAAATTTTATCAACTCGGGAACCTCATCTTGGATTTCGCTCAGAAACAACTTGATCGCTTTGTTGCCGGCGCAATCAGGGTGGTCCGTCATCGATCTCTCAGAAAGAACACCATCTAGACGGATGGAAACGGCCGTAATGCCGGACGGGCTTCCGCCTTCCTTTTTGCATCCTGCAGCTTCTTTTTGTCAGGAGGAATGAGCCCTTCGCGCTGTGCCTTCTTGCGCGCCAGCTTGCGCGCGCGCCGGACCGCCTCGGACTTTTCCCGGGTTTTGCGTTCCGAAGGCTTTTCATAGGAGCGCCGCTGCTTCATTTCCCGAAATATGCCTTCGCGCTGCATTTTCTTTTTCAAAACACGGAGAGCCTGATCGACATTGTTGTCGCGCACAAAAATCCGCAATTGATGTTCCTTTATTTAGGGGAGCAGCACGGTCGACGAAAGCAATTCGATCTGGACTTTCGGGGCCGCACTGTAAAAAGCCAGCGAGAAGATCACGCGGGTGCAAGAGTGAGTTGGAATTCCTCAGCGGTGCGCTCGAACGCTTCCGCCGAGTTCTTGATTCGGTAGACGACCTTGTTGTCTCTCTCTACCGGCACCAATCGAACGATCTTATATTCACCACGCGCAGCGTTGTACTGGAGCGCGCCTTCGAAATAGACGACTTGGCCAATTGAATATCTATGCATCATTGGCCGGAAAACCGTCGGCAATTCGGCCCCAAGTCTCAGCGATGTGTTGCAGCATGATACGCTGCGATTGCGACACCGGTTGTTCCGCGAGAGATAGGCACTCTTTCGCCTTGGCCCGGCAAAGAGCGGCCGTGAAATGCTCGGACTCAATCGGAGACATGGAAGCCATTCCGCTTTGTCCGTTCGTATCAGCAGAAGACGCCAGCGTTTTCGCGCTGGCGCTGTTTTCAAAAACGGAAATTAGACCGCTTGCAGATTTGCGGCAGCCGATTTTCCGTTACGCGGATCAGCCTGCACATCGAACGAAAGCTTCTGACCCTCGTTGAGATTGTGCATACCGGCACGCTCGACCGCCGAGATGTGAACAAACACATCGGGGCCGCCGTCGTCTTGAACGATAAAACCGAAGCCCTTTTGGGCATTGAAGAACTTAACGATACCTGTGGCCATTAGTGGCCTCCTATTTAGACGCGCAAAGGCGTTATTCCCCCTGCAAACCATTTGCATGGGTTCTCATATCCGGGATTTTGCGTGTCTTTGGAGGGGCCCGTAAGAGCCGAAACTGCAAGTGCAGGCGCAACCTCGAACATCATCTATATAACGACATCGGACTTATATTGCAATGATCTTGGTATGTTCGCCTTGGGTGATTAGAGGCCGGTTCGCGACGCAAACGACATGGTGAATAGCCTGTACCGGCAAACATGAAACGCTTCACCATTGCGATGTGGCGATCACTTTCTTGTCCCCGCGTCCATGTTCGAGCGACGCTTTCAAAACGAAACTCACCCAAGAAACAACCTCTAGGGCGGCGGATATTCGCTCAGCAAGAGCTGCAGCGCCTTGTTTCCGGCACGGGTGGCTTCTCCCACGGTCGCAAAAAACTCCACGGATTTGTCAATCGGACTCTCGCGGCCGGCGCGATAAATCTCCCAACGCCATGGCTTGGGTGGATTTGCCCGGTTCTTCACAACGACAGAAAAGTCATCGTGCTCCCACATTGACAACTTTCATCCCCAAAGTGCGATCAGAGACGGGGCCGCACTGCTGGTAAAGCGATTGCAGCGCAGCCCCGCCGATGAGGAACCTCCGCGCTCCCTCGAACAGCGGTAACTCGACCCACCCTCACGGTCATTGCACGTCCGTCATGGAAGTACCATGCCAGCGCTTGAGCGCCACTTTGAAAAATGGACTCTCGGCCATTTTCAGCGCAGAGTTCTGGATCACCGACTGCGGCTCTGCCCAGGCGTCGGTGGCTGAGAGACTTGCGCTCCCGCCTGTGAAAACAGCGGGAGGCTCCATGGGTCTATCAGCTTCCATCCTCGACACGTTAAAGCTCGACCCCCCAGAGTGTCCCCATTGTGGGACTTCAGATGCGGCTTGCCCAGATCACACCCGCCAAGCCCGATCACGACAAGCGCATGTTTGAGTGCCGAGTGCGATCACTCGCTCACGGAGACCGTGAGATACATGTAGCGGTCAGACCGGCCTAAGAGGGGCTTAGTGCTGCTCCTAAACTTTCCCAAAGGTGAGCGATGTTTTCGAGCACCATGCGGTGAGGAAGTCTCACACTATCGCCGTCTGCTATCGCGCGACACTCGCGCGCCTTTTTAGCGCACATCTCTACCGATAACTTTTCCGCGCCCGATTCCGTCATTCCCGTTTCGTTTCTAGTTCCTTGATTACGGATTCGACGTTCCCGCCTACTTTGCCCACGGCGGCCTCCACTTCCTTTGCCGATCTGCCGAGCCGCTTTCGCCACTGACGTATGGAAACTTTGCTCGAAACATCAACACAATTCCGGGACAGCTTGGGCGTGGAACCAATCATGGATTGTCCTTTCTGGGTCACCAATCCAAGTCACGGGGAGTCGTTTGAGTTCCGATAGTTCTGAAAGGGGCAGGGGCTATTCCGCCAATTTCATGCATGCGGATCAACTGTCGGCGTTTTCGTCTGCGGTCGTGGAGTACTCACGGGGTGCAAGTCTATTCCAAATCGGCATCAGTGCTGGTCGTTCCTTCGCTGGTTGGCCTTGACGGTGCCTGGGCCAGGGGCCAATCCTCACGCTATTGCCTCTGAGAGAACTGCGAGAGAAGCAGGCTTATGTTCGTCACTTTCTTTCAGGAACTGAAACAGGCGGGCGTGCCTGTGACGCTGCGTGAATATCTGACGCTGATGCAGGCAATGGACGCCGATCTCGCTTCGCGAAAAGTCGAGGATTTTTATTTTCTCTCCCGCGCGACGCTGGTGAAGGACGAGCGCAACCTGGACAAATTCGACCGCGTTTTTGGCCATGTCTTCAAAGGGCTGGAAACGCTTGACGATGCGGTCGAAGCCGACATTCCCTCCGAATGGTTGAAAAAACTCGCGGAGAAATATCTGACAGAGGAAGAAAAGAAGCAGATCGAGGCGATGGGGGGGCTCGACAAGTTGCTGGAGACGCTGCGCAAGCGGCTGGCCGAACAGAAGCGTCGCCACCAGGGCGGCTCCAAATGGATCGGAACGGCCGGTACCTCTCCCTACGGCGCGTATGGATACAACCCGGAGGGCGTTCGCATTGGTCAGGATGGCAACCGAAATTTTCGTGCGGTCAAAGTTTGGGACAAGCGCGAGTTCAAGGATCTCGATGACGAGGTTGAACTCGGCACGCGCAATATAAAACTTGCACTGCGCCGTTTGCGAAAATTCGCGCGAACTGGCGCTCCCGAGGAACTCGATCTCGACGGCACCATCAGGGGTACAGCGCACAAAGGATATCTCGATATTCTGATGCGTCCAGAGCGCCACAATGCGGTGAAGGTTCTTCTGTTCTTCGATATCGGCGGCTCGATGGACTGGCACATCAAGTCGACCGAGGAATTGTTCTCCGCCGCACGTTCCGAGTTCAAGCACATGGAGTATTTCTATTTCCACAACTGTCTCTATGAGCGCGTGTGGAAGGAAAACCGCCGCCGGTTTCAGGCAACGACGCCGACGTGGGACGTGCTGCACACCTATCCGCACGACTACAAAGTGATCTTTGTCGGTGATGCATCGATGTCGCCATACGAAATCGCGGCACCGGGAGGCTCGGTGGAGCACTACAACGATGAGCCCGGTTCAGTCTGGCTTGAGCGTGTGACGCGTACGTACCCAGCGTGTGTCTGGCTCAATCCAGTCCCCGAAAAGGAATGGACGTACACTCATTCGGTCGGCATGATTCATCAGCTCATGGCGGGACGCATGTATCCGCTGACGCTTGACGGGCTCGATCGGGCGACTCGTGAGCTTGGCCGTTGATGCAATGTGTCACTTTTAGTGAGTGGGAACCCACTCATCGTCTGCCTTGACGTAAGACCTTTTGACGGCGGCCCAGGCAATCATGTGCGCCCGTTTCTCGCGATCGAATTCTCCGGCGTGTGCCGCGTAAGCGTGATTGAACGCCTCGCGGTAAATATCTTGGGCGTGTTCGGGCAGATATTTTCGGACACGCGTTGGTAAGTCGGCATTTACTCGATACGGCATCGCACCAAACACAGGAGCAGTTTGCTCCTGTGGTAAAGCGATAGGGACTGTAAAGAGTTCCTTCTGCGCGTACGGAATTGCGAAAGTGCTACTTGATTTCGCGACCGTCGGGCGGCTTGCCGATCACGCCAAATTCCTCGGACTTGGCGCCAAATGCGGCGGCCTGGAACCCTTCGGCGGCGAGACCGCGTTTGAGAAGTTCGCGAATTGCCGCAGCCCGGCTCGGCATCCGTTTTCTGAAGCGGAAATCATCCAGGACCGTAAGCTCTTCGCCTGACAACATGATTTGAAGACGTTCACCGCGGTTTGAACCGTTGGTCATGGTACCCCTCGCATGACTGTTCGATACTCAATATGAGTAATCTACTCATACCCATCAAATATTGCAAGTAGCAAAGAAACTGTCCATTGAGTAAAAGATTCCAATGAGGAAATGACGGTATTCACGGGGCTTTTGGCCCTTTTTGCCAATTTTGGTTGCAAAGAATCAGAATTGACGCGTTGTGGCTGTGCCCTAACGTGAGGGCATGAAACACGTCGATGATCTGAAAGAGACGAAAAGCTTGGCGCCGCTTCTTTGCAGCCGTTGCGGCAACTTGATGCGATTGGTCGGTAGCGAGCCTCACCCGATCGAGGCCAAGACCGATCTCCTCACTTACAGTTGCACCGCTTGCGAGGACCTCCTGGTACTGCCGGTCCAAATCTCGGCAACAGGCAACGATTAAGCCTGATCACGCGCGAGACCGCGCAGAGCGGTTGTGCCCCTAAAATCGTCGTTTATGCGGCGTTTGCCGGTCGCAGTCGCGCAGGATCGTCAGGGGCGGCCTGCTCGCGTTGCAGGGCCATCGCCTCGCGCATCAGCCGGGCGAAATCTTTTCGGGCAGTCTCAAGTGCTCCTTCCACCACCGAGCACTGCATTTGCTCGCGGCGCAGAGATGCACTGAGCTCCTCGATTCTCTGACCTGACACCTCTTTTTCAGCCGCGCGCGCTGCCTCCAGTGCCGCAATTTGTTCGTTGAGCGCAGTGATGGTGTCCTCAGCACGTGTCAGCGCTGCCTCCTTGGCGGTAAAGGCGCGGGTGAGGGCAGCGCTGCGCTCCATCAGAGTGGCGCGTGCATGGTCGACTTCCTTGAATTCAAACTCGCGTTGAATGCGCTCTTTTTCCAGATCGGCGATCCGCGTCTGGAGGGCGTCGCGTTCGAGCGCGAGCTCGCCAGCGCGCCTGTCGGCGGTGCGGATCTCGTCGGCGCGGCCAAGCAAATGCTCGCGCGCTTCGCCAAGAAGCTTTTCGCTCGCTGCTGCCCGTGCCTGCAGAGCATCGAAACGCATGCGCTGGGTGGTAACTTCGTGCTCGTGACGTTCCTTGGCCTCCTCGAGCGCGCCCGCTATCCGAATCCGCTCGCTGCTCAACTCGGCGAAATTGCCTTCGACGTGACGCAACCGGCCATGCGTCGCGGTCAAGCTCGCTTCGGTTTCCGCGAGCTTGCGCGAAACGCGGGCCGCGTCCGTGCTGATCTTGTCGAGTGAGATTTGCTGCGCCCGCTTTTCGTCTTCGATCATCAGAATTCGCTGGCGAGCCCCGTTGATCTCAAACTCAAGTGCCGCCACGCGTTTGTCGGAGGTTGTGAGTCGTTCGTCCAGACGGCGATTTTCCTCGCGTAATGCCTTGCTTTCGCCGGTCTCCTGCGCAAGTCGTGCTTCCAGATCGACGATCTGTGCGCGCCGGGCGGCAATGTCGATGGCGATCTCGGCCTTTGTTGCCTCAAGGGTTCGCAGCAGGTTTTGGGTGGTGGTGAGCTCCTGCCGTAAGGCCTGACACTCTTTCTGGGAAAAAGATGCCTTCTTCTCAAGTTCGGCGACCTCATTGCGCAGCTTGCCATAGGCCGTGCGCGTGTTGCTGAGCACCGTCTGGAGGCTGATCTTTTCGGACTTTTCAGCTTCGAAGGCCCGCAGCGCCTTGCTGACCGGGTCGACAAGCTTGCCGACCGCGCTCTTGATGGCGTCGAGCTCGCCGATCTTGGCGTTGGCGTCGAGCAGAAGATTGCGCAGCGACTCGTTCTCGCCACCCAACTGCGCGCCAAGCGCAGAAAACAGCTCTTCGTCAAGTTCAAGGGAGTTGTCCGGCGGCGCGATGTTATTCGCCACGGGCTCAGCCGGTTTGTCTTCGTAGAGTCCGGCCTTGCGGGCGAAAAGGCCCCCAAATTTGCTCATCGCGATCCCCCTAACGCCGATTCGCCCGGCCGAAGCGACGCCGAATCACCTGTTAACCGATCCTAACGGAATCTGAATTTCTGTGGGTAAATAAAGGGTTAATGGGCGGGCGGCCTTGCCCGAAAGCTCTTGTTTTTCAGGGGTTTGATTCGCGGTCGCCGGGTGAAGCGCAACGAGAATGGCGGTATCGAAAGTTAAATGCGCGCGTTGATGAACAGGCCTTCGCAAAGCCGAAAGGTGAAATCCGCTCCCGTCTCTTTCGGGTCGAGGGTCGCTTTAACGTCCGACGTCACCTGAGTGAGCATCGCTCGCAACAGAGCCTGCATGGTTGCGTCATAGCGGGCGGCCCAACTCTTGAATTCCATTGTCTTGTAAATCTGCTCTTCGTGGGTTGTCCGAAAACCCGCAACGCCAAGGGCGCTACGCCACTCTTCCATGGTCCAGGCGCGCAAGTGGCTCGGATCACGCAGGCGCTCAAATGCATTGACGTAGTCGCCGACGCTTCCTGGTGGAACGACGTTGTCGACCAAGGCGAAAAGACCGCCGGGCTTGAGAACGCGATGCACCTCGGCGAGGAATTCAGGTATCGAATCGAAGTGATGCGGTGCGATCCGGCAGGTGACGAGGTCGAAGCTCCCATCTTCGAACGGAAGTGCCTCGGCCTTGGCGTATGCAGTACGAATGTTGGCGAGGCCGCGCTTGCCTGCTTCGCCCTTCACCATGTCGAGCATTTCCTGAGTAATATCGGTCGCCCACATGCGCGCGACATGTGGCGCGAAAGTGTAGGCAACGTGGCCACCACCGGTGGCAACGTCCAGTGCGCGCCAGTTCTTTTGCGGCGAGGTGAGGGTGACAAGGCGCTCCAGGCTCTTTCCGGCGGCATGCGGCTTGCTGGTCAGATAGTGAGCGGCAGTCTTGCCGAATTGCTCCTGGACGGCTGTTTTCGACATGGATCGCGTTCCGGTGGGTTCGTTGGGCGCACTATATAGCTCGGGCCAAGAAAAAGCCCTGCATCTTTCGATGCAGGGCTGGTTTGCGTCAAGGCGTGGTCCCTTACTTCACGATCATTCCCGTGAAGACGTAGGCTTGCAGCATCACCAGAACGCCGACAAGGCAAGCGAGGGCGATCGAGTGCTTGAATACGAAGCGCAGGATCGTGCCCTCATGTCCGAACCAGTTGGTCGCGGTTGATGCAACCACGATCGATTGTGCGTCGATCATTTTGCCCATCACACCGCCCGAAGAGTTGGCGGCCGCCATGAGGATCGGCGACAAGCCCAGTTGTTGCGATGTGATCTTCTGCAGGTTGCCGAACAGAATGTTTGACGCCGTATCCGACCCCGTCAGCGCCACGCCCAACCAGCCGAGCAGGGTACCGAAGAAGGGATAGAGTACCCCGGTGCCGGCAAACGCGAGACCGAGCGTAGCGTCGATCCCTGACAGGCGTGTCAGCGTGCCAATCGCGAGCATCGCCGAAATGGTGATGAGCGAATAGGCGCATATCCTGATTGTCTCGCCGTAGGCCTTCACGAGCCGAACCGGTGTGAAGCCCATCAGGAAGCCGGAGATGATCGCGGCGATCAACATGCCGGAACCGGTGTAGGACAGCCAGGTAAATGAGAACACCGCAGCTTCCTTCGTCGGCGCTGACACGACCGGGGCAACTTTGTTGATCATGTTGTGCAAACCCGGGACGGGAAAATTCCAGGTCGCGTAGGCATTGAGAATGCCTTTGACCGCGTTGGTTCCCCACAGCAGCAGGATCACGCAGACAATAATCCACGGCAGCAATGAGAACCACACCTCAGCTGTTGTTGGTTCGCGTGCAACCTTGACCGGCTTCTTTGGCATCGTGGCTGCGGAGTCATCACGCGTGCGCAGGGCAGGCGACGTCCACACCACTTTCGGCCGCCAGATTTTGAGGAAGCCGATGAGGCAAGCCATGGAGATGAGCGAAGCGCCGATATCGACAATCCATGGATTGATGAAGTTCGAGATCAGGAATTGCGGAATGGCAAAAGAAACGCCGGTCACCAAGATTGCCGGCCACACATCCTTCATGCCGCGGTATCCCGCGAACGCCCAGATCAACCAGAATGGAACGATCAGTGAGAAGAACGGCAACTGCCGACCAACCATCGCGCCCAAGAGAAAAGGATCGAGGCCGGTGACACTCGCAAGACCTGCGATCGGTGTACCGAGTGCGCCGTACGCAACGGGCGCGGTGTTGGCGATAAGCGAGAGACCGGACGCCGCAAGTGGGGAAAACCCCAGGCCGATCAAGATTGCTCCGGTGACGGCGACTGGCGTCCCGAAGCCCGACGCCCCCTCGAAGAACGCGCCGAACGAGAACGCAATTAGCAGTAACTGAAGGCGACGATCTTCGGTGACGCCGCCTATCGCGGTCTGCAGCGTTTGGAACACACCTTTCTCCACCGTCAGTCGATAGAGAAAGATGACGTTGAGCACGATCCAGCCGATCGGGAAGAAGCCGGTGACAGCGCCCAATATTGTCGCACGCAACGTCATATCGGCCGGCATCGTGAAGACGACGATCGCTATGAAATTGGCGACAACCAGCGCGATGAGCGCCGCGATGTGCGCCTTCACCTTGTTGGACGCGATCAATACGAGCAGTGTGACGACCGGCAGCGCCGCGGCACATGTCGACAAGAATTTACTGTTTAGAGGATCGTAGATTTGATCCCACATTGGAGCCTCCCCGAGCCACTGATTGCGGCTGCCACATTTTGTTGTTTCGCATTCGCTGCCTGAAAAAACGGCGCGAGTAACTAAAGAATTGTCGTGCACAAAAAACAAGAAATTGGTTGCAGTGTTCAACTAGAACCTGCACGCGACGGAACCTTACGACGAAGGTCGAAGGTGGATATCCTTGCGAGTTGAAATCAATCGCTATTTGTCGAACCGATGTGCGTCGTCATCGTAGCCGTGACGGCTGGAATAGAAGACGAGCGCCATCAAACCGCCGCCGACCAACAGCGAGAACACAACCCCTCCGACGATCGCGAAATATCCGTATAGGGGTATGGGCTCACCACCAAGACGCGTCCACGCGGCCGCGGCAAACCAGACCGACAGCGCCAACAGGGCAAGCAGCGGAACGGCAATAAGAAGCGTGCGCATCCCACATTATATAAGGAGAAACGCCATTTTTGTCATGACGCCTTTGTCATGGCGCCATCAGCGACAACGATATCCTGGAATTTTGTCGGCGATTATCGAAGCCTAGGCTTTGCCGGCGGCCTCGATTTGCGAGAGTTCGGCAGTGTTGCCCCGCTTGCCCTTGAGCGGCGTTTCATCATTGGCCGCCTCGGTCGGTGGTATGGGCAACTCCTCGAGCGGAACTCCCCGCCGGAGCGTGGATCGCAGAGCCCCGACTTCGCCTTGCAGGCGCGAATTGTCCTTGCGGGCCGCCTCCAGCGCACCTTCGACAACAGCGCGCTCCATGCGTTCGCGCTGAAGCGCCGAACTCAGGTCCTCAACACGCTTTTCGATGTTGGTGCGGCTGACTTGGACATCTGCTTCCAGGTGGCCATTGCGTTCGGTCAGCGCGGCAATCTTTTCTTCGGAACGCGCAAGCGCTGTTTCGCGGACCTTCAATGTTTTGGTCAGAGCGTTATTGCGTTCGGTCAACGCGGTGCGTGCTTGCTCGTGATCTTTGATCTGTCGTTCGCGCGCCTCGTGCGCAGCTTCGATCTGCGCCAGCCGCTTTTCTGAATTGTTGCGCGAGATCGTTGCCTCGACCGATTTTCGGTCGAAAGCGCGAACCTCTTCCGTGCGGGCGATGAGATTTTGTCGCGCTTCGGACAAGAGTTGCTCTGCCGTTGCGGCGCGCGACTGCAATGCATCGAGCCGCATGTTCAGGTTGCTGCGTTCTGCCTGGTGCTGTTCTTTGGCCTCATCGAGAACCGCGCTCAATCGGCCACGTTCGGCATAGGCTTCGGCAAAGCTCGATTCGACCTTGCCGAGTTGCGCACGTGTTGCGGTCAGGGTGTTTTCGCTTTCGGTCAGCCGCCGGGTCAGCCGGGCGGTCTCGTTCAACGCTTGATCGACCGCAATCTGCAAAGAGCGCTTCTCGTCTTCGAGCAGGGCCAATTTTTCGCGCGCGGCGGCAAGTTCGCCCTCGAGACCGATTATGCGCTTCTCGGCGATATCGAACTGGTCCTGCAGTGCCCGACGGGCTTCGGTAACCGTCCGGCGCTGCGCGGATTCGTGCGTCAGCTGACGGTCGAGCTCGTTGATTTGCGCGTGACGGGCATTCAGGTCGTCGGTCAGTTCGAGGCGCGCGCTTTCCAATGCGCGACCGGTTTCTCTCGCAAGTTCGAGATCTTCGCGCAGTCTTTCGACTTCAGCCTCGAGGACCGTCGATTTTCTTTCGACCTGGTAGAACTCGGTGCGCAATGTTTCGTAGGACGTGCGAGCTTCCGTCAGCATTCCTGACAAGCTCATGTTCTGCGATTTTTCCTGCTCGAGCGCGCGCAGGGTGCTGTTGAAGGGCGCAACAAGCTTGTCGAAAGCGTCTTTGAGATCTTCAAGTTCGTTGATCTTGCGGCCAGTGTCGGTCAGGAGGTTGCGCAAAACCTCATTTTCCTCGCCGATCCGCGAACCGACATCGGAAAGACTTTCGATGGAAATGTGGTCGCTGCCGTTTCCGTTTCCGTTTCGGGAGCGTCCCGTAAAATTGTCGGGCCCGGCCGTGCTCAGTTTGCGGCCAAAAAGATCCGACAACTTCGCCATGACGACGCCTCCCAACCCCAACGCTTACGACAGCCCCGAATGCGCGCGAGTTGAGAGGTACGATATTATATAGTGCGAGTGATGGGAACACTCGCCGCTGGACTTGTGAGTTATCACAGGCTTGGCTTGGGGATAATGCAAAGTTTGAGCTAACGGTTGCGATTGAAGTGAGCGACACTGTGACGGAAGCGCAGTCAGAACTCTGCTGCAAGCGCAGTGACCTACACTTATCGGCCGACGGCACTAGGTGCGGCGCGGCATTTCACTCTTTCGGATGAGGGAATCGATTGGGATTCAGGCCCGGTGTCCGGGCACGTCCCATATCGACAGGTTCGTCGGCTGCGCATGTCGTTCAAGCCGGTCAGCATGCAGTCGCGTCGCTTCATTACTGAACTATGGGGGGAGGGCGCGCCCCGGCTGAAGATCATATCCACATCGTGGAAAAGTATGTTCGAGCAAGAACGGCAGGACCGATCCTATTCGGTCTTCGTTCGTGAATTACACCGACGGGTTTCAGAATCGGCATCGCCTGTGCGCTTTGAGCGCGGCACGAGCCCCTGGATCTACTGGCCGGGCTTTGCACTTTTCGTAGCGGTTGCGCTCGGAGTGGCCGGAGGTGCTGTGCAAGCCCTGCACGCGGGAGCCTATGCAGGCGCTGCGTTCGCAGGTGCGTTCCTCGCACTCTATCTTTGGCAGATTGAAAGCTTCCTTCGGCGCAATCGCCCCGGCGTCTATAGCCCCGAAGCATTACCCAAGGACGTAATGCCGCCGCCCTAGTTGGCGCCGTCCGTACGTTACTGCCGAACGACAAGAACCGAGCACTTGGCGTAGCGAACGACGTGCCCGGCATTGGAGCCGAGGAAATATGTCCGCATGGCGGGCCGGTGTGAGCTCATCACGATCAGATCTGCACTGAACGTCTTCGCTTCCTCCAGTACCTCATGATAAATCCCGCCTTGGCGCACCGTCGCTGAAACGTGTGCGGCATCGAGACCACATTCGCGCGCAATAATGCCGAGAGCTTCCTCCGCGGACGTGCGCTGCTGGACGTCAAAATCAGGCGGCACATACTCGGCCAGCATGACCGGCGTCATCGCGAGCACATTGACGAGCCTCAGTGACCCTCCCGATGCGCGGGCCATACCCACCGCGGTCGTCAGCGCAGGTTTGGCGAGATCCGTATCGGCCAGGTCGACCGGCACCAGAATTTTCTTGTACATGACAGCGCCCCTCTTTTCGCTGCGAAAGCCCAATATGACACGTTTTCAGAGGCGCGTTGAGTGGGAGTTATTGTCTCAACTTGCCGCGGAGCCCAGAGATTTCGGGGTGACGAAGCGTTCGAGCCGGCCGCATTGCGGATGCAGCTTGCCCCAATCGTCGAAGGCGAAATCGATGATAACGAGCCCGGAGGTAGGGAGCTTTTCCCGCAGCCGTTCTCGGGCCTGCACGTCGCCCGCTGCAATCAGCATTACTGCGAGATCGTGGAGGCCCGGATTATGTCCGACAACCAGGAGCGTATGTGTGCCCGGGACAGCGTCCTTTATGGACGTGAGAATTGATTGCGCGGTTGCGTCATAGAGGCGTTCAACCACGGCCGCGCCCGGGGGCGAACGGAATGCGGTTGCGGCGGACTTCCAGGTTTCGAGGGTTCGCGAAGAGGGCGATGTGATAACCTGGTCGGGGATGAGGCCATGGGAGGCCATATAAGCGCCGACTTTTGCAGCGTCCTTCCAGCCTCGTTCCATTAGTTTACGTGCGCGGTCTTCCATCCCCGGTTCGGATTGCTCAGCTTTGGCGTGACGAAATAACAATAGTCGTCGCATGGTCATTCTATGGATTTCGGCTACAGAAAAACCAGTTTAGCATGCATTCGTCGGAAGCAGAGCGCCGACATGCAACCAGGTAGCGAACGCAACGAGCAAAAGTGAGAGCATGGAAGCGGGCTGGTACGAAACCAACAGCGTTCCCCGTCCGGAACGTCCACGGCTTAGTCTCGACCTCGACGTCGATGTCTGCGTGGTTGGCGCCGGACTTGCCGGCCTGACTGTTGCACGGGAGATCGCCCAGCGGGGGTGGTCGGTTGTCGTCCTGGAAGGAGGGCAGGTCGCATGGGCGGCGTCGGGTCGCAACATGGGCTTCGTGCTTCCGGGATTCTCCGAAGACATTGACGGCATCATCGAGCGGGTCGGACTTGATCACGCCAAACAGCTCTGGGCGTTGTCGGAGCAGGGGCTCGATTACGTACGGCGCACAATTCTCGACACGCGGATGCCGGGCGTTGATCTGATCAACGGATGGCTGCACGTTTCGAAGACCGACAATCCTGCGGAGCTGCGCAATGAAGTTGAGCGCATGCGCTGGATTGGAGCCGATGTCGAGTACTGGCCTGTCGACCGCGTGCGCGATCAACTGCGCAGTCCGCGATATTTCAGCGCCGTACATTACAGGCAGGCATTTCACATCGATCCCTACAATTATGCCCAAGGCTTGGCTGCGCTGGCTGAGAAGGCTGGAGCCCGCATCTTCGAGGATTCGCCCGCGGTCTCACTCGATCCTGCTGGCGTGCGCAAACGCATTGTCACGCCTGCCGGCCGAGTACGTGCCGCGCACGTGGTGCTCGCCGGCAATGTCCATCTCGGCGCACTTATGCCGCGCCTCGCAGCGACTCTTCTGCCCATAACGACGTATGTGATGGTTACGGAGCCGATTGGAGAGACCCTGCACGAGGTGGTGCGCTATCGTGGGGCCGTCAGCGATACCGATCGTGCCGACAACCACTACCGCATTGTCGGAGGTGATCGGCTCCAGTGGCTGGGGCGGATGCGGGCATGGGAGGCAAATCCTGGTCTGATCGCGCGGGGACTCGTCAACGACGTTCAGCGCACCTTCCCCGAGCTCGGCAAAGTGGCCGTCGCGCACGTATGGCGAGGGACATTGGGCCGTACGGTTCATCGCATGCCGCAAATCGGCGAAATCGAACGCGGTCTATGGCTCGCGAGCGGGTTTGGAGGCCATGGTCTCAACAATACGGCGATGGCCGGCGAACTTGTTGCGCGCGGCATCATCGATGGCGATCAAACGTGGCGCCTGTTCGCTCCTTACGAACTGGTTTGGGCCGGTGGTGTGCTTGGCCGCATGGTGGCACAGGGAATTTACTGGGGTACGCGGCCTGTAGATCGAATTGAACAGGAAGTTGCGCGCTATCGTGCGCTGTCTCGCGCCCGCAAGGCCGCACGGTCAGTGCCACAGCATGCAGGGCCCGTTTCCGATTCCGATCAGCCGAGCCTCTAGACTACCGGCCTTCCCGCCGCGCCATAAAGGCAAGCCTTTCGAACAGATGCACGTCCTGTTCGTTCTTGATCAACGCGCCGTGCAGGGGAGGGATGAGCTTCTTCGGGTCGCGTTCGCGCAAAGTCTCGGGCCCGATATCTTCGGCCATCAAAAGCTTGAGCCAATCGAGCAACTCCGAGGTCGAAGGCTTCTTCTTCATCCCAGGTACTTCGCGGATTTCGTAGAACAGTTTCAGGGCCTCCGCGACCAATCGCTGTTTAATGCCGGGGAAATGCACGTCGATAATTGCGCGCATGGTTTCCGTGTCCGGAAACCGAATGTAGTGGAAGAAGCACCGGCGCAGAAAGGCGTCAGGCAATTCTTTCTCGTTGTTCGAGGTGATGACGACGATTGGCCGCCGCCGCGCCTTCACCGTTTCGCTCGTCTCGTAGACAAAAAACTCCATGCGATCGAGCTCTTGCAGCAGGTCGTTGGGGAATTCGATGTCGGCTTTGTCGATCTCGTCGATCAGCAATACCGGGCGCTCGTCGGCGACGAAGGCGTCCCATAGTTTGCCCCGTTTGATGTAGTTGCGAATGTCCTTGACGCGCTCGTCACCGAGTTGACTGTCGCGCAAGCGCGACACCGCATCATATTCGTACAGACCTTGCAGCGCCTTGGTGGTGGATTTGATATGCCACTCGATCAGCGGCGCCCCGATTGCCTTGGCGATTTCCAACGCCAGGACCGTTTTGCCGGTGCCCGGCTCTCCTTTGACCAGGAGTGGCCGCTCGAGGGTGATGGCGGCGTTGACCGCTATTTTCAGGTCGTCGGTCGCCACATAAGCGCTGGTGCCTTCAAAACGCATACAATGCTTCCTGTGCTTGCTCGCGTATTCATATAGGGAAGATGCAGCGCGACAAAGGGCTTTGACGATCGATCAGCCGCGCACTGCCTTTTCGAGGAAATCTTCCAACGCCGCCACTGGCGCGCGATCGCGATAAATCTTGTGCCGGTTTTCGGCCATTCGTGACGATATCGCGCGTCGGAACTGTGCGTCCTTGCCGAGGCGCGTGGCAATCGCGACATAGTCGTCAACCGTCGTTGCAATCGTGTCTTCGACACCGATCATCCGCAGGATCGCGGCGCTATGCCTGCCGCGCATCGTCGCGCCTTCGAAGGTTACAATCGGCAGTGCTTGCGTGAGGCACTCGAGCGCCGAGTTGCAGCCCGACCAACCTATGCTGTCGAGAAACACATCGGATAGCCCGGCGGCAGCCACGAATTTGCTTTGGCTCAGGCGATTGAGAAACACGCAATGATAGTCGGCGCGAAGACCGGCCGCCGCAAACGTGCGCTCCAGCCGTTCTTTCATCGACGCGGTGATCGCGGGGGCGCCGAAATGGCGTAGAAATACGAACTGGCAATCGCCGACCGTGCGGGCAATGCGCGCAAACACTTCGTCATATTGCGGAAGATATTTGAAAAGTGACTGAGCACTCCAGAATACGGTCGTGCCAAGCCGCAGGCCAAGTTCGGCACGGGTGACATCGACCGATTCCGTTTCGGCTGGTTCGTAGTAGATGGAAAGGTTGGGCAACCGGACAAGTTTCTCGGTGTAATAGTCTTGGGCTTCCGGCGGCTCCATCAGATCACTCGACAGGAAATAGTCGAGCGTCGAGAGGCCGCTCGTCTCAGGATGCCCCCACGAATTGCACTGCACCGGCGCGAGTCGTTGTGCCGCAAGCTGCAGAGAAGAAATGTCCATGAGCAGGCCGGGGTAGATCAGTACATGCGGCGCGCCGGCAAGGATTTCGCGCCGCCAACCTGCCGTATCGAGTGTGCGGTGGATAAAGCGATCGCAGAGGG
Source organism: uncultured Alphaproteobacteria bacterium (assembly GCA_963707615.1). GTDB lineage: Bacteria > Pseudomonadota > Alphaproteobacteria > Rhizobiales > Xanthobacteraceae > Pseudolabrys. The sequence goes on along the minus strand of CAVPQT010000003.1, from coordinate 263,569 downwards.
CGGCGGCCGCTTCTGTCTGTTCGTCACGGATCGCGCCGAGGTGATAGCCGGTCACATGAAAGCGCTTGCGATCGAGTTGGCCTACCCAACCCCTGATGGGGATTTTCCAATTCGAGTGCCGATAGAAAAAGCTGCTGACGATGCCCAGGCGGATTGGCTCTCCGGCGGCCGGCGGCGGCGCAAGCTGTGCCGCGGGAAAGCGGTGAGCGACGACGCGGCCGATCATATCGCCGTAGATCTGTTGCAGCGCGCGGTCGTTTTCGCCCTGATAGGCAAGCAGGAAAGGGTGCCTTGCACCAAGGGCCTTGATCAGGTCGCCCTTGAGTGCACCGCGCTCAACGTCGGCACTCAGTTCGCGCAACTTCATTTCATAGGCCGCACGGCGCTGCGGAATTTCCTGAGCATCCCGGTAGATGACAGGAAGTTGGGAGAAACACGCCGCGAAGCGGGCTTCCGCGTGACCTGGATCAAGCTGCAATGCCTGGGCGAGGTCGGCACTGGCCTCCTGGTCGCGGCTGATTTCCAGAAGACAGCGAGCGCGCTGATACCATGCCTCGGCATTGCGGGGATTGATCTTCACCGCTGACGTGAAATTTTCGATGGCTTCTTCGGCGCGGTCGAGCCCGATCAAGACGCGCCCGCGATTATTCCGTGGTTCGGTGAAATCGGGTGCGATCGCCAGTGCCTGGTTATAGCTCTCAAGCGCTTCCGGCAGACGATTGAGCGCTTCCATAACAGCGCCCCGATTATTGAGCGCCTTGATGTGATTTGGTTGCATCGCCAGCGCGCGATCGAAACTCGCTAGCGCCTCATCGTATCGCCCAAGGACACGTAGCGACGAGCCACGATTGTAGTAGGCGTCGGCATAGTCATTTTTCAATGCGATCGCTTTATTGAAGCACTGAAGCGCTTCCTCGTTGCGCCCGAGATCCGCCAGTGCCGCGCCGCGATTATTGTGCGCCTCGGCAAATCTGGATTTCTGTTTTAGTGCTGCATCGAAGCTCGCCAGTGCTTCGTCGATACGATTGAGAGCGTGCAGTATCATTCCGTAGTTCAGCAGAATCTGCGGCGAGGGTTTGCGCAGGCGCATTGCCTCGGAAATAAGGCGAAGCGCTTCGGCGGGCTGGCTCTTGGCAAGCTTGACGACGCTCAGCATCTGCAAAGCGTCGAAATGGTCAGGCCTGTGAGCCAGGACCTGCGAATAAAGACTTTCGGCCTCGGCCAGGCGCCCGTGTGTATGCAGCGCGAGCGCGTCCGCAAAGACTTGCGAAACTTTGAACGGCGCAGGCTTCGGCACCGGAGTCATGAGCTTCATCCCCTTGTATCGAGAGGTAAAAAAGCTCCACTGAGTCGTCCAGCGCGAAGTTTTGGGATGGGCTGGGGCCTTTAACGGGAACGTGATTGCGGCGCGACCGTGAGTTATCTTGTGTTTTGGCCCGGACACTTTATCTCGGGTGAAATTACGGCTGCGATCAATGGCTTGGGTGCTGCGAGCGATAACAGAGGAGACGGTTTTATGTTGAATCGGCGCTCTCTTTTGACTGCCGGCGCAGCTTTGTCGGCGCTCGCATATACGGCCAAATTCAGTGAGGCGGGACCAATGACAACGAGCGAAACGATCGACTATCGAAACCTGTCCGATACGGACTGGCGAAAGCGCCTGACGGCCAATCAGTACATGGTGCTTCGCCAGCACAGCACGGAGCGCCCGGGCACCAGTCCGCTCAACAAAGAGAAGCGCAAAGGCACATTTGCCTGTGCAGGGTGCGATCTCCCGCTCTTTTCGTCAGAAACAAAATTCGAAAGCGGCACAGGCTGGCCGAGTTTTTATCAACCCCTGTCGAATGCAGTGGAAACCAAATCCGACCGCTCCCTTTTCATGACGCGCACCGAAGTGCATTGCGCACGTTGTCTCGGACATCTCGGACACGTTTTCGATGACGGCCCGCCACCGACGGGCTTGCGCTACTGCATGAATGGCGTGGCACTGAAGTTCACACCTCAGGACGGGTCATCCTCCTCCTGAAGCCTCGGCAATAACTGCCGCTTCGCGGCAGAAAGAACCTCGAACGGCGGCCTCGCAGGGCCGCCGTTTCCTTTTAAGCCATTGATATATCTAAATAATAATACTGGCACGTTGATTGCGAAGACCTGCTCGAATTTGCGAGTCCCGTCAGGGGCAACGCGTGTCCTGTTTGTGGAGATGAAGTCATGGGCTTGTTCGACGCTCTTACAACCGCGGTCAGTGGTCTGCAGGCGCAATCCTTCGCCATGCAAAACATATCCGGCAATATCGCGAACTCTCAGACAACCGCCTACAAAGGCATCGACACCAATTTCGCCGATCTGATCCCGGGAGACTCGGTCCCCACGCACCAGATCGCGGGCGGCGTGATCGCCAATTCGCGCGCAACAAACAACGTGCAAGGGACGATTCAAAGCACGACGTCAACAACCGACATGGCCATCAATGGCAACGGTTTTTTTGTCGTGCAGGCACCGACCGGTTTCAATGGAAATCTGCCGCTCTTTGGAGGGATCGACAGCTATACCCGCCGCGGCGACTTTCAACTGGACGCCAATGGGTATCTGGTGAGCGGGGCAGGATATTTTCTAGAGGGCATTCCAATCGATCCTACGACCGGCAATCCAGTCGGCAGTGTCGCTGCGCCGTTGCAGTTCCAGGGCAATTTCTTGCCGGCCAGTGCAACGAGCCAGGTGAATTACGGAATAAACCTTCCGTCCTTGCCACAAACGAATTCCTACGTCGCGACGACGCCAAATTCCGAATTGCTCAATCCAACGGACTTTACCGCCGGTCATGATCCCACGACCGCGGGCGGCGGAGTGGTCATCGGTTCGGACGTTTCTACATTCGTCAACGAATTGATCGATGGCGGCTCGGTGACGATCTACGACGCTATCGGAACGCCGGCCAATCTTCAGCTGCGATGGGCAAAGACTGACAGCGTCGCCAACGGTGGTCAGGACACCTGGCAACTGTTCTATCAGACGAACTCAACGGCAACCGGCGTTCAGCCGGCTTGGCAAAACGCCGGGATCGATTTCACCTTCGATGCGACCGGACAGTTGAATCCGCCTGTTACCAACATCAATCTGACCGGCGTCACCATCAACACCACTTCACTCGGAAACATTACAATCAATAGCCCCACGGGCGGTGTTACGCAGTTTGCCAACACAAGCGGCGCATCGACCGTGAACAACCTGCAACAGAACGGCTACGCGGCCGGCCAGTTGAAATCGATCGCCGTCAGCGATGCCGGCAACATCATCGGCACATTCTCAAACGGGCAGAACGTCGCGCTCGCCCAAGTGCCACTGGTCCACTTCAACAGTCCCAACAATCTAAAAGCGCTCGACGGTGGTGCCTATCAATTGACAAATGAGTCCGGACCAGCGCTTGCCGGATCGTCAGGCAAGATCATCGGGCAATCGCTCGAAGCATCGAACACCGACATCGCCACCGAGTTCACCAAGTTGATTGTCACGCAGCAGGCTTACTCGGCGAATACCAAAGTGATCACAACCGCGAACCAGATGTCGCAAGACCTGCTGAACGTCATCAGATAATCGTGCGTGAGCGCCCGGCGCGAATGATCGAGACTGGCACATGAGTTCTGACGCAAGCGCTCAGTACCGCGCTTTCTGGCCTGCAGGTTAATCAGGCCAGTATTTCGATGGTCGCGTCGAACGTCGCGAACGCCGACACGCCCGGCTATACTCGCAAGGTCGTCAATCAGGTTTCGATTGGCGCCGGCTCCAGCATCGGCGTTCGCGTCAGCGACATCCAGCGTCAGATCGATCTGTACATTCAGCGCCAACTGCGCGTCGAAAATGCCGGCGCCTCCTATGCCGACACTCGCGCACAGATGTATTCCCAGTTGCAGGAGATTTATGGCCAGCCAGGGTCTGATACGTCCCTGGAGTCGGTCTACAACAGCTTCACCTCCGCGCTGCAAGTACTTTCAACAAGTCCCGATGATCCCGGTGCACGCACGGCGGTGGTCAATAGCGCGCAGCTTTTGACGCAGCAGCTCAATCAGTTGAGCGGTAGCATTCAAGGCCAGCGCGCCAACGCCGAACTCGCCATCGCCGACGGGGTGAATCGAGCCAATGAGGCGATGAAGCAGATCGCCTCGCTGAACCAGCAGATTGCCGGCTCTACTCCCGGCGACAGTGCTACGCAGGCGCTGCAGGACCAGCGCGATTCCTATATCGATCAGCTTTCTCAGCTGATGGATATCAACGTGATGGCTGGCGACCGCGGCCAGGTCAGCATTTTTACAAGCTCAGGTACCCAGCTCGTTGGGGCGCAAGCAGCGCAGTTGAGTTTCGATGCCGTCGGCACAATAACGCCGGCCTCCCAGTGGAGCGCCAATCCGTCACAGCGCGGCGTCGGGACGATTATGCTCATCCCTCCGTCGGGCACGCCTGTCGATCTGATCCAGAACCGTTCGATCCGCTCGGGAACGATCGCCGCCTACCTGCAGATGCGCGATCAGGATCTCGTACAGGCACAGAACCAGCTCGATGCCCTCGCTGCGGGAATGGCGCAAGCACTGTCCGACAAGACGACCGCAGGCACGGCGGTGTCCCCGCTTCCACAGAATGGTTTTGACGTCGATGTGGGCGGTCTGTCGCAAGGCAATACGGTCACCATCAACTACACCGACACCGCGACCAATACGCCGCACACGATAACCCTGGTCCGCGTCGATGACCCGGCCGCGTTGCCCCTCGCAAACACAGCGACGGCGACCGCGAACGACAGCGTTTTCGGCATCAATTTTTCGGGCGGCATGGCCTCCGTAATTACGCAGATCAACGCTGCGCTCACGGGCACTGGGATGTCCGCATCCAATCCGTCGGGAACGACGCTGGAGATTCTTGACGACGGAGCCGCCAATACGGTCGATGTCAATTCAGTTTCGGCAACCAAGACGGTGACCGGCCTATTGGGCGGAAGTGCCGAGTTGCCGTTGTTTACAGATGGCTCGACGCCATTCACTGGCGCAATCACCTCGCGCGGTTCGCAAGTTACTGGACTGGCGGCTCGCATCACGGTCAACCCCTCCGTGGTTGCCGATCCATCCAGCCTTGTCGCCTATCAGTCCGGAACCGCTGCCGGTGACAGCACGCGGCCTGATTTCATTCTTCAACAGCTGACCGGTGCGTCGCTGACGTTTTCGCCGAACACAGGCATCGGAACCACCAGCGCGCCGTTTGTTGGAACGCTGACGACCTATCTGCGCCAGGTCATCAGCCAGCAGGGCGAGGCCGCAAGCTCGGCCGATCAATCTGAAACAGGGACAGGACGTGGTCCTCAACGCGTTGCAGCAGCGATTCAATAATACGTCAGGGGTCAACGTCGATCAGGAAATGGCAAACCTGCTGACTTTGCAGAATTCCTACGCCGCCAACGCGCGCGTGATGTCGGCGGTGAAGGAAATGCTCGACGCCCTGATCAAGATGTGAGAACGACATGAGTATTTCATCGATCGGGGCGCAATCGGCGCTCATCATGCAGCAACTGACGCAAATGCGGGCGCAATTTGACGACCTGCAGCGTCAGCTCGGCACCGGTCAAAAGTCGGCGACCTATGCCGGATTGGGCATCGATCGTGGCGTTACCGTCAGCCTGAACGCGCAGCTGTCGGCGATCGGCGGCTACGACAACACGATCGACAATGTCATGGCCCGCATAAATCTCATGAACACCGCGCTCGGCAATATGATCGATATCACGCAGCACGGTGAAATCCGCGATGGTGCAGGCAAACGGCGTCAGCAACGGCAGCGGCGCAATGGTCGCGCAGCAAACGGCGCAGTCATCGCTCGACCAATTGCTGGCGCTGCTCAATGCGCAGGCCGGCGACCGTTACCTGTTTTCCGGACGCGCCACCGACAAGCCTGCGGTCGAAACACTCGATCACATCTTGAATGGCGACGGTACGCAGGCCGGACTCAAGCAGCTCATTGCCGAGCGTAATCAGGCGGATATGGGCAGCGATGGCCTTGGCCGGCTGAATATCGGTGCGCTTGGAGCCAATGGCGTGCAGGTCGCCGAACAGGCGACCTCCTTCGGCTTCAAGCTGGGGTCGATTACGAGCACGATCACCGGGGCCACCGTGTCCGGGCCGACTGGCGCGCCGGCATCAATGAGCATCGATTTTTCGTCTGCCACCCCCAATCCCGGCGATACGGTAACCTTGCGTTTGAATCTGCCCGACGGAACAAGCGAAAATCTGACGCTGACGGCTACAACCAATTCTCCGCCCGGCGCCAACCAATTTACAATCGGAGGCACTCCAGGCCAGACCGCTACCAATTTCCAGACAGCGCTCACAACCGCGATTGGCAAGCTCGGCGCTTCATCGCTGACTGCCGCTTCGGCGATTGCTGCCTCGAACGATTTCTTCAACGCGGACGCCAATAATCCACCGCAGCGCGTTGGAGGGTCACCGCCCTTCTACGCAGCGACCGGAACGGTTCCTGGTACGACTTCCAATACGGTGATCTGGTACACCGGAGAAACCGGCACCGACCCGGCGCGCTCGACAGCCACGGCCAAGATCGATCCGTCATTGTCGGTGTCTTACGGCGCTCGTGGAAACGAAGATGCCATTCGCAACCTGGTACAGAATGTCGCGACGCTTGCCGCCGTGACGATTTCACCGACCGACCCGAACGGTGTCGCCTTGAGCAGCGCGCTTGATCAGCGGCTGACCAATAATCTCGGTCAGCCCGGGACGCAGACAATCGCCGATATTGAGACTGACCTGGCCAGCGCGCAGACATCCTTGCAGGCAGCGAAAGACCGACACCAGCAAGCCTCCTCGACCCTGAGCGATTTCCTCCAGCAGATCAACGGGGTATCGAATGAAGACGTTGGAGCACAACTTCTGACGCTTCAGACACGAATGCAGGCGTCGATGCAGGTTACATCGATGCTGACCCAGCTGAGTCTGGTGAACTTCATCAAGTAATCGGCGCCCTGCTTCAAAAATAAAAAGACCGCGGCCAGGCCGCGGTCTTTTTTGTTTTCCCGATATTGGTCAGCTCAAGCTGCGCCGCGCAGGCCCGCCGCAAGCTCGCGATTGATGTTGATCAGCGAGTCGAGGCCTTCCGGATTCGGGTTAGCCATGATCGCTATCGTGTGGTTGAGGACAAAGAGGCCGAGGTTGGCGACGTTTTGTCTGATGCCGGGCGGTAGCGGATTCTCCGGACTGGTGGCTGATGTCACGAAGATCGACCACAGCCTGCGGTTATAAACAAGCGCTGCGTTCAGTTCGGGACGTTTGGCGTCCCAACCGTCATGAATGGCTTGCAGTCGGGCGGCCGCGTTCAGCAGCAGGTCCGCTTCAAGCTCACGCGGACTTGCGGTCTGCTTGGCGACCGCGCCGTAGGTTTGGGCCGCGTGTTGCATGGTCGATCAGCTCCTTTTCGTAGGCAATGAGGGCCTTGGCGCTTTTGAGTGCTTTGTACATTTCGCCGGCCAGGATGTGATTACTCACAGCAACAATATGCGGCCACGCGCTGGGCGCGGCCTGTACGAGTTCGCGCATCAGAATGAAATAGGTTTCATGGTGCACCCGCGGGTCGCGGGCGGTGTACATCAACTGGACCACGAGGTAGATGCGCTTGGCTGGCGTATCGGCCTGCACCGAAGTCATAATGTCTTTTTCGCGCAGGATGGGCGCCTCGCCCTCGATCAGCAGCCGCGTGCGCTGATTGCCGTTGGTGACGATGCAGTCGCCGAGGATGAAACGCTCGCCGGCTTTCAGCTCGACTTTGAGGCCCATTTCTCGCCGCCCCCTGCGGCCGTTTGTTGAAGTGGATGCGGCGCAGGGCAATTCCCCTACGCCGCATCAAGATCAATCTGGCTACTGGAACAGCCGCAGGACGTTCTGGTCGGCCTGCGACGCCAGTGACAGGGCGGTCGTCGAGAGCTGCTGCCTGGTTTGCAAGGCCAGCAGGTTCGCGCCCTCCTCGTTGCTGTCAGCGAGCGTAAGGCTGTCAGCGCCGTTATTCAGCGTATTGATCATCGCCTTGGTGAAATCCTGGCGGATCTGGACAGTCGACAGATTGGAACTCAACGCCTGGGCCTGCGACCGCAAGGTCGTGAGCGCGGTCGTGAGTTGTGTCCCCGCCGCTGAAATGTCGGCGTTCGACCCCCAGTTATTTGCCGCAGCGTTAATTGCGAGGTCGCCGGCGGTTGTATCATTGACGGATCCCACGACCACCTTCGACGTCCCGTCCTCGTTCATGACGATCGTGAGATCGTTGCCGCCCAGCAAGTTGATTCCGTTGAAACCGGAGTCGCCGGCCAGTTGGTCGATTTGTGGCAGCAGCGCATTGAATTGGGCTGCCAAGGTCGCTCGAACGGTCGGATCCGCGGTCTGATTGGCCTGGCTGACCAGGGCCTGAGCCGATTGGACCAGCTTCGTAATGGCGGAAAGGCCGTTATTGGCGGCCTGAATGGTGTCGATGCCCGTGGACATTGCGTCGAGCAGCGCATTCAGGTCGTTTGCGCGTACTGACAGGCCCTGAGCGGTGAAGAAGTTGATCGGGTTGTCGAGTGCCGAATTGACTTTCTTGCCGGTCGCGAGCCGGGTCTGTGTCTGTGTAATGAGGTCCGAAGTCTGCTGCAATTGCAGAAGGTTGGAACGGACGCCGGGAGAAAGAACAATGTCACTCATGGCAGACTCCTTGCCTGCAAATGGCCAAATCGCTTAGCGCGATAATGAAACGTTAGGGTTGATAGTCGGTTAAAACCGCGGTTAATTATTCGTTAACCATGATTGCGTGAAGCGCAAAAAAAACGGCGGCCGGAAGGCCGCCGTTTCGTCGAAGGTCGTTGCGACTTATTGGAACAAGCGCAACACGTTCTGGTCGGCTTGCGAAGCAAGCGACAGAGCGGTGGTCGAGAGCTGCTGGCGGGTCTGCAAGGCCAGCAAGTTCGCGCCTTCTTCGTTCGAATCTGCCAGCGTGAGCGAGGCAGAACCGTTGCTCAGCGTGTTGATTGTCGCTTTCGTGAAATCCTGACGGATCTGCACGGTCGACAGGTTGGCGCTGAGGGTCTGCGACTCCGAACGCAACACGGTCAGTGCTGCGGTGAGCTGGGTGCCGGACACCGCAATAGCGGCAGCGTCTGCCCAGTTGTTGGTCGAGTTGTTGACGCTCAAAGGAGACGCATTGGCGTTGGTGTAGTCCACGCCGGTCACGGTCGTGCTCGATGAAGCATCTTCGTTGAAGTTGACCGTCAGCTTATCACCGCCGAGCAAGTTGACGCCGTTGAAGCCGGAATCGCCGGCGAGCTGGCCGATCTGGGTCAGCAAGGCGTTGAACTGCGTGGCCAAGGTCGCCCGCGTAGCGGTGTCGGACGTCTGGTTGGCCTGGCTGACGAGCGATTGCGCTGATTGCACCAGCTTGGTGATGCCGGTGATGCCATTGTTGGCCGCCTGAATCGTATTGATGGCGTTGGACATTGAGTCCAGCAAGGAGGTCAGGTCGTTGGCGCGATTGTCGAGGCCCTGGGCTGTGAAGAAGTTGATCGCGTTGTCGAGGGCCGAATTGACTCGCTTGCCGGTGGCAAGGCGGGTCTGTGTCTGCGTGATCAGGTCGGACGTCTGCTGCAGCTGCAGCAGGTTCGACCGCACGCCTGCGGAGAGGACGATGTCAGACATCTTAGGTACCTTTCTGGTCTAATTGCCGTACTGGCAGTTACACGTGTCGATCCAGTGGATCGGAAAAATTCATTGCATGGACCCACCAAACGGCCCGTAAAAGTTCATGGTTAATGAGTTGTCGCGAATTTGACTGATTTGTTTCAGCAATGCGTCTGACGAGAAATTTCAATTCGTCGCGCGAATGCGGTCAGCAATCGTGGTTAGCAAATCGCTAACGCATAATCTTTTTTAACACTCTCGAGGCATACTCGAGAGTCTGAGAGTGGTGTGGGCGTCCGTATGTCAACGATAAACGCAACCAGCGTCTATGGTCCGCTGTTTCCTGCGAGCTCGGATTGGCTCAAGGACACCTATACGGCGATCCAGAACAGCAACAACTCGGGCGGTCTTTTGGGCATGCTGAGCAGCGCCGCCAGCAACGACGGTAGTCTCAGTTCATTTCTCTCCTCAAGTACAACGACGGCAAATAATTTTGCGCTGATTTCGCAAAACTCCGTCACCAATGCATCGAGCCTTTTCGCGCAGATAGCTTCGCAAAATCAGAAGACGGCGGACACGAAAAAGCTCCAGGATGCGCTGGCATCTCTGTCGGCAAGCCAGCAGGCGGTTCAGCCGAAAAATGTCCTCGATCCAATCATTTTTTTTGCCGATGGATCGACGATCGATACTAACAGCAACATCCTGACCATGGCTGACGGGACGCAAATCGATACGACGACCGGGACCAAGGTCATCGACACCTCGTCGATCATTCAGATGGCCAATGGCGCCTATCTCGACACAAAAAACAACATCCTGACGATGTCGGATGGCTCGAAGATCGACACGGTGACAGGGCTGAAGATTTCAGTGACGGCCTGACCGGCACGGAAATCGGACTGCGGCTCTGCGACTTAAAAAATAGCCACTCATACCGGCGACTTCGATTCAACGTGCGTGCAGTGGATATCCCACCACTGTGTGCGCGGCGCGAGACGTTTGCCTTCAAAGTTACGCACTGTGGTGGAATAGAAACTGACGATTTCCCTATGGGATCGCCACGCGCCGGGTATTTCGTCGCCGAAGGGGCCCGATGATCCAGCTGGAAAAGGATGACCAGTTGTCGGATCGGTCAGGTGACGTACGGTCGATTGATCAAGCAACTTGAAGCCGTTGTAGCCGCAGGCGGCGAGCGTCTCCATGTACTGAAAACCGAAACGGCAATCCTCGACGCTGACAAAAAGTGGAAGAGGACTGATGCGTTGCAGTTGTTCGAGTACATCCATATCGATGCCCTCGACGTCGATCTTGAGGTAGTGCGGCGAGCCGTATTCCTCGATGAGGCTTGCCAACGTGATGCAACGGATGTCGATTCCCCGAATTCGGCTACCGTCGCGTCCAGCCCAGTCGATGTCGAGGCTGCTCCAATGGTCATTGTCCAAATTGACGTAAAAGGTCGCGCTTTCGTTTCTTTGCCAGATTGCAGCGTTGATAATCGTCAGGCGGCCATCGTCAATCGCCGCACGAAATCGTTTTTGAGCGCTCTCACAGAGAGTTGGATTGGCTTCAAGCGCGACGACATTGAATCCGCGGTGAAGATAGTGTGACGTGTCGTCGCCATTGTTCATGCCGAGATCGAAAATAAGCCGCCCGCCTTCGACGTATCGGCTCATGAGGTCCTGCATCTTTCACTTGGGATCGCGTAGATTATGGCACCTGTTCCACACCAGGAATCCAGACGGAACAGAAAGCTGTAGTTGGGCAAAGTTTGCATGAGCCAAAGCGCCGTTTTCCATATTCCATCGGCATTGTGATAGACCGTCGCGGCGACGATCGGTCGGCTGGACAACAGTGTCTCCCGTGCGCCCGTCAAAGCGAGAAGCTCGGCGCCTTCGAGATGCAGCTTCACGAAAGTAGGAGAGAGTCGAACCCCGTCCAGGCAGCGAACGCCGACGCGCACGTGACCAGTGTCGGATAGCTGCGATGCATAGCCGAGATCAGCCCGAAACAACGCTTCGCCTTCGACGTCGGCCAGCGCAAAATCATAAACAGTGACGCGTGGGTCGTCAGGTAGCCAGGACTTCAGGTTGTCCTGGAGCAACGCGCGGTTTGAAGGGTCTGGCTCGATTGCAACAATCGCTCCGAAGGCACCGCTTGTTTTCTGGACGAAGGCTTTCGTTACATGACCATGATGGGCGCCTGCATCGATCAGGACTTCATCGTTCCTCAAGACACTGGTCACTTCGGGGATGAAATAGCGATCGCTCGGGAGGAGGGGAGCTAATTCGAAACTCCATTCCTCCCTCAAACGCCGCCACGCGAGAAATTGGAGATGATGCGCACGCGACTTGTCGTCGTTCCAGCGCGAAAGCACCTCGACAGTGCGGTGTTGGTCCTCTTGTGAAAACTGAGGCGCGAACCAGCCGTTCGACAAGGGGTGCAGATGACGGAAACTTTCGGCTAAATCATAGAATGGCACGATGTCGCGAAATCCCAGATCCGAGAGAAAGTGTTCAATCGGAACGTACGGTGACGTGACAACACTGACCGCGAGGCGAACGTCGCTCTTCATCTCTTTGGAAATCTGACCGGGTTCCAACAACGCCGCGCCCGACCAATCACCGTTTTGGGCCAAACACCGGGCGTTGCGGTCGACAATCGTAACGTCGGGGTGGCCCACAGCACGCAGGAAATCGTAGGCGAGATGGCCAAGTTGGCCCGCGCCATAGAGGGCAAGCGGCGCCTTGGGTGATGCCGGCGCAAATGTGCACGGCGCAGTTGCAATCTCGGCCAACAGTGCTTGCGCATGATGCGGGCCGGGCAGGCTTGCGAATGATCGAGCCGTGTGCCGCACGATCGCCCCGTCGAAAAGACGCGAATCACCCGGAATCGTTTTTGCCACCGCCCGCCGCCGTTGCACAGGGCTAATGGTGCTCTGGGAAGGACAACGAATCAGATAAAAAAGGCAGGTGGGGGGCAAAATCGTTATGCCCTGCGGGATTCAACTTGGCGCGGCCAACCGCGCCATCAGCCGGCAGCGCGCGCGGTGCAACTCTCTATTTTGATGGCAACGAACCGGCCTGGTCTGCTGGCCTGCTCCAGAATAGCGCAGGCATGTTCGTGGGCCACCCCGAATATCGAAGTCATCATTCGAGACAACTCAGGCAACGCGCAGAAGCGCGATCTGTTGACTCGCTTTCGCAATGAAAACAGCAGGATCATCGTTGCCGAACCCTGCGACGGGCTCACCAACTTTTCCGAAGTCCTCAAGCTGGCGACAGGCGAGTTTGTATTTTTGCTGGCGGATGATGACTTCTGTTTCGATCATGCTGTCGCTGCGCTGCCGTCCGCGATTGAGCAAATTGCCGACGACCCGAAGGTTATTGGCCTGACTGGACTCTATGCGATTGAGACACCGAAGGCCTCGTCGATCATTGCCTATCGGAACGTGGAGTCGGAAGACGTTACGCAGCGAATGAATGCATTTCTCGGTTATGAGGGGCCCAACATACTGCACTACGCGCCTGTGCGGACTGATCTCGTGCGGCGTGTATTCGCGTTCATGCGCACGTTGCCATTCTATTTTTCTTTCCACGATCAGATTGTTTGCATGCTCTATCTGATGAACGGACGGTTCGCTCGCCTGGATCGATTGCTTTACGCTTACGACATCGGCGTTTGGCAGACGGCTGAGACGGCGCAGAAGAAAGATCTGGAGTTTTACAAAGGTGCAGGGCTCGATCCTTCAGTAAACAAACTGCACTGGTTTTTGTGCGGCTTCGAGGGTGCGGCCCTTATCCGCAACTCAAGCCTTTTTCCGTCCGTTCCGGCAGCGCAACGTCAGAGCATGGCCGATCTGTGGTTCTCAACGATGTATCGTCGGTTCAAGGGACAGCAGAGATACACGTTCGATTCAGCTTTTGCCGATGAGGCCGAGACATTGTGCGCGAAACTCCGGACCATATCTGGGCAATTTTCATTTCATGACATGGTGGCGGCGATCAGCGGGTTCATCTCGTTGTTTTCCAAAGCTGACGGCCATGCTTATTTCAACTTTTGGGACGCGATCCTCAACAAACGGGAACCTCTCCCGCGGCACGCGGCGCCACCAAGACTGACCGCCGCCGGTGGAGTGTAGCTCCATGAAGGTCGTCATCCTCGCCGGCGGACTTGGCACTCGCATTTCCGAGGAGAGTTATCTCAAACCCAAGCCGATGATCGAGATCGGCGGCCGGCCGATCCTGTGGCACATCATGAAGCTGTATTCGGCTCACGGGGCAAACGACTTCGTGATCTGCTGCGGGTACAAGGGCTATGTGATCAAGGAATACTTCGCCAACTACTTTCTGCACATGTCGGACGTTACCTTCGACATGGCCGACAACAGCGTTGTTGTGCATCAGCAAAAGGCGGAGCCGTGGCGTGTCACGCTCGTTGACACCGGCGAGAACACCCTGACCGGCGGTCGTCTCAAACGTGTCTCCAGCTATATCAAAGACGAGCCGGCATTTTGCTTCACCTACGGTGACGGGCTGAGCAATCTGAACATTCGATCGTCCGTCGAATTCCATTTAAGCCATGGAAAGCTCGCGACGGTAACGGCTGTGCGCCCGCCAGGTCGCTACGGTGCGTTGGAGTGCCATGGTGACGCGGTGAAAGCATTCATCGAAAAGCCGCGCGGCGATGGCGGCCTGATCAATGGCGGTTTCTTCGTCCTGTCTCCGCGGTGCCTCGATCTCATCGAAGGGGACGACAGCAGTTGGGAGAGTTCACCAATCATCCGGCTGGCTGCGATGGGGCAAATGATGGCTTTCGAACACCGCGGCTTTTGGCATGCAATGGACACCTTGCGCGACAAGACCATGTTGGAAGAGTTGTGGTCATCCGGCAAAGCACCATGGAAAATCTGGCACTGACATCGGCCGGGTTGGCTTCGTTCTGGCGCGGCAAGCGTGTCGTCGTGACCGGTCATACGGGCTTCAAGGGCGCCTGGCTGACGCTTTGGTTGCATAGTTTGGGCGCGAAGGTGTTGGGCATCAGCTTGCCCCCGCTCACGTCACCTAGTCTTTTCATCGAGGCTGATATCGGTGGGCTCTGCGATACCCGTTTTTCCGATATTCGTGACGTATCCGCTTTGGCCGATCTGATCCGGAGCGCGGAGCCAGACATAGTTTTTCATCTGGCGGCGCAAGCGCTGGTACGCAAAGGTTATCGAAGCCCGCTCGCTACCTTCGAGACGAATTTGATGGGGACGGTTCATGTCCTGGAAGCGCTCCGAGAATCCCGCAGCGTTCGGGCGGCCGTGATCGTGACCACCGACAAGATTTATCGAGATACAAAATCTGTAGTGGCGCATCGCGAGGATGACCCACTGGGAGGCCTTGATCCGTACAGCGCCAGCAAGGCCGCAAGCGAATTGGCTATCGAATGCTATCGAGAGTCATATTTGTCGGGGCAGGGTATCGCAGTTGCGAGCGCGCGAGCTGGAAACGTGATCGGCGGCGGTGACTGGTCCGAGGATCGACTGATCCCTGATGCAGTGCGTGCGTGGCAAGATGGAAGGGCACTCGTCGTACGTCGGCCGGACGCTGTTCGCCCTTGGCAGCACGTTCTGGAACCCCTGTTTGGCTACCTGATCCTGGCTCGGCATCTGTGGCATCGGCCGACTTTGGCAGGCGCGTACAACTTCGGGCCCGATGGCGGCGAGGCCGTCACAGTGCGCGACTTGATTGATCTGGCTCGCACGGTCTATGGCGAGGGCGAGGTAGACTACCGGGATGGCAGCGAAGGCCCGCACGAGTCCGCATGGCTTGCTCTCAACGCCACGAAGGCAGCAGAGATGTTAGGTGTCATGCCGAAATTGACTTTGGTTGAAACGGTCAAGCGGACAATGGCCTGGTACCGCGCGCAAGGGTCAGGGACCCACGCAAGAGCGCTTTGTGAGGCTGAAATTTCTGAGTTCGAAGCTAAGGCTGTCGCGCCGTCCTCCAACAGCGCGAAACTGGCCGGCTAGCGGTGCGCTTTACGCCGACACCACTGGCGGGTGCTTATTTGGTCAAGCTTGAGCCACGTCTCGATGCGCGCGGGATGTTCGCGCGGGCATTTTGCGCTCAGGAGTTTGCAGCGTACGGCCTCGAAAGCGCCTTCGTCCAAGCCAATATTTCCACGAATTCACGCGCGGGCACGGTACGCGGTCTGCATTTCCAGCGTGCGCCGCATGCGGAAACAAAGCTGGTGAGATGCACAAAGGGCGTCATCTTTGACGTGATCGTCGATATGCGCGCGGGCTCGGAAACTTTCTGTCGCGCCTTTGGCGCTGAACTTTCAGAGCAGAATGACCTGATGATGTATGTGCCGAAAGGTTTTGCCCACGGCTATCAGTCACTGACAGATCAAACGAGTATCTTCTACTTGGTGAGTACGCCCTATGCCCCCCAGGCTGAAGGGGGCTTGCGTTTTGACGATCCCAGGCTCGCCATTGCGTGGCCGCGCGTGGTTTCCGAAATATCAGATAAAGACGCTCAATGGCCGCTTCTCGCTCTTTGATTCTTTTGACCGGTGCAACCGGGTTCGTCGGCCGACAGATATTGCGCGCTTTGCAGGAGCGAGGGCGCACGGTGCGCGTCGTCGTAAGAAATACCAAGAAAGACCAGATCGCACAGGGGCCTGACGTCGAGATTGCTACAAGTTCGGATCTTTTTGCCGAAAGCCCAGAGTGGTGGGCCGAAGTCTGTCGCGATGTCGATACCGTGATCCACGCAGCCTGGTACGTCGAGCCTGGGCGCTACCTTCAATCGCCGATAAATCGGGAATGTTTCGCGGGGACGATGCGTCTTGCCGACGGCGCACAGCAAGCAAAGGTGCGTCGTTTGATTGGAATTGGCACCTGTTTCGAATACGACCTCGATGTAGGCTATTTGTCCGTCACCACCCCCCTAAAGCCGTTGACACCATATGCCCAAGCGAAGGTGGATACGTTTGCGGCGCTTTCCAAACTCTTGCCTGAACGCGGAATCGAGTTTGCCTGGTGCCGGTTGTTCTATCTTTTTGGGGAAGGTGAGGACGCGCGCCGTTTGGTCCCGCTTCTCCACGCCAAACTAGGCGCCGGAGAGCCGGTCGAACTATCGAGTGGCAGCACAATTCGAGACTATCTTGATGTGCGAGACGCCGGCCGCATGATTGCCGAAGTGGCGCTCGGGTCGATTCAAGGTCCCGTCAATATCTGTTCGGGGAAGCCGGTCACCGTGCGTGAAATCGCCGAGAAAATAGCGGACGAATACGGCCGCCGCGATCTGCTCCGGTTTGGAGCGCGTCCGGACCACCTGGACCCGCCATGCATCGTAGGTGTTCTCGAAGGCGGGTAACCGCCGGTTTGGTTAATCCCTGTTAACCATTCTCCTGTAGGACGGAGCTAGCTCCGCTTTACAGGACACTCCATGAAAGCCCGGCTCGAACCCCGCATCAACCTCGTCGGACGCACGCCGCTCGAGACGGTGATCCCGCTGGCAACGCCATTCATCGTGTTCGTTGATCCGGCAAGCTCCTGCAATTTCAAATGCACGTTTTGCCCGACTGGCCATCGCGACATGATCGCCGAGACCGGACGCTTTCAGGGCGTGATGAAGCTCGACCTCTTCCAGAAGATCGTCGACGATCTGGCCGCGTTTGAAAAGCCGATCAAGGTGCTTCGCATGTACAAGGATGGCGAGCCATTCCTGAACAAGCGATTTGCCGACATGGTCGCTTACGCTAAAAAATCCGGCCGCGTCGAATACATCGATACGACGACAAACGGGACTTTGCTTTCCCCTGATCGCGTCGGACCGGTGCTCGAGGCCGGGATCGACAAGATCAACATTTCCGTCGACGGGATGAACGAAGAGACCTACCTGCGCTTTACCGGATTCAAGTTCGACTTAAAGAAATTCATAGACAACGTGAAATGGATCTACGCCAACAGAGGCAACTGCGAAATCGTCGTCAAGATTCCGGCCGAACTTATTACAGAAGCGCAGCGCCAGGAATTCTTTGACACCTTCGGCGATCACTGCGACCGCATCTTTGTCGAAAATTTCGCGCCGTGCTGGCCCGAGTTCGACATCGAGAAGCACACCGGCGTAAAGATCAGCAAGGGCATCTACCAGCAGGACATCGGTGAGACCGATACTTGCCCGTATATTTTCTACGGCTATTCCGTCAACGCTGATGGACTGGTCAGCTCCTGCTTTCTGGATTGGGGCCGCAAGCTCATAATCGGCGACGTGCGCACGCAATCCATGAAAGAGATCTGGAATTCGGCAGCGATGAACGCGTTGCGACTGCAGCATCTCGAGGGACGCCGCCGTCAGAACCCCGTTTGCGGCAATTGCGGCCAACTGAGCCACTGCCTGCCAGACAACATCGATGCGCATCGGCAGACGCTGCGAGACAGGTTCGTTGCGTCGGTCAATCCCGATCCCGATGTGACTCCGCCGGGTGGCAGCGATCGAAAATTCACTGCCGTGGCGGCAGAATGAAGATCCTGCACGTCACACCCCACCTTGGCGGTGGGGTTGGCAAGGCGCACGCGGCGATCAGCTCAGTTCTGCCTGAGATCGTGCAACAGATCTTTGTTCTACTCGAGCAGCCGCGGGATCGTCGTTTCGTCGAGAGAATCGAGGCTGCTGGCGCTGAGATTGTCGTCGCCGAGGGTCTCCGTGACGTTGCTTCACTCGCGCGTGATGTGGATATCGTCCAGTTCGAATTCTGGAATCACCCGCGCATGTTCGAATGCCTAGCGCGCGCGGAGTTTCCGGCAATCCGCAGCATGTTTTGGTCGCATATATCGGGGATCGTTAGCCCGAGGATCCCGCCTGGACTCGTCACGGAAGCCGGGCGGTTCGTGTTCACGACCCCCGCATCGCTCTCGATACCCTCGGTGTCCAATCTGCACGCGGCGGAGCGCAAGAAAATCGGTGTGATCAACAGCGGCTTCGGCTTTGCCGATGCCCAGCCGCGGATTGCGCGCGGGCGCAAGCCAGGGGTTGCCTATCTGGGGACCGTCGATTTCCTGAAAATGCATCCGGGATTTTTCGATGCGATCGACGCAGTAGTTGGCGATGATTTGCGTGTTTCGGTTTGGGGCGAAGTGGATGCTGCGGGAGCGGTCGTTGCCCGCGCCAGAACCATGCGTCATCCCGATCGTGTGAACTTCATGGGGCACGCCTCTGATCCGGCTGAGGCGCTTGCCCAAGCCGACATCTTTTTTTATCCGCTCCAACGCGAACACTATGGAACGGCAGAAAATGCTTTGATCGAGGCAATGTCGCTCGGCTCGACGGCGCTGGTCCTCGACAATCCTGCGGAAATGGCGATCATTCGCGATACCGAGACAGGCTTTATCGCGACATCGGTCGAAGAGCTTGGATCATTGCTGCAGAGTTTGCTTTTGCTGCCCGATGTGCGCGAGCGAATTTCTGCCAACGCCATTCGCCACATTGCGCAGACGAGGACACCGTCGTTGTCGGCGCAGGATTTCATGATCCAATGGCTCGGCCTTCTCGCCGAGCCGGTGCGATTCTGCAACTTCGCCAGTGCAATCGGGGCGACGCCGGCCGACTGGTATTTTTCAACGCAGAACACGCCGGGAATGCCGTGGAACCCAACGGCGGCCCAACGTGTCGCAGCGCCATCCAAGGGCACGCTCGCCCATTTCGAAAGCGTATTTGCCGGCGACGAATTGTTTTCTCGGTTGAGAAACCGCAGCGCCTAGAGATATGGCGTCTTACAAGGAGCGGCTGAAGGCCAGCGGCGGGCTCGTCTTTGTGCTCGGAGCTTGCGCCCGGCCCGACGCGCTATAGGTCGATGGGGCTTGCTTGCGCGCAAGCTCTCCTGACACACCGCGGATGATGCCTTCCGACACCGCGTGCGCGGTCGCCAGCACGGTGAGGTTCATGCGCAACATGTTTTGGAAAGTATCGTGCCGGCGTCGCAGGCGATCGAGTGCGGCCGGCACGAGTGCGCCTTTGGACGTCTTCAGGCGCTCGCTCTCCATCACGTAGAGGCGGGCGCATTCGATCTTCGCATTCTCCATGTCGAACGCTTTGGAAAGACGTCCAGCGCGCACCTGCGCAGTCTCTTCCGCAATGGCTTGCTCCAGCCGATCCATTATAGCTTCGAGGCCTGCAACTGACGCCTCGACATTCGCATTCGTGGTCACCGATCCCGCAGGTGTCATGACTGGACCTCCTGGCGCGCCATCAGCGAACGGTAGACCTGATCGGCGATACCGATGCCGCCTCCCTTCGCAAACGACCTGGAATATTCATCTGTGAGCATTGAACGCCACACACCAACGGCTCCGCTTCCGCCGAACGGACCTTCACCGCTGACGCCGGTGAACATGTTCTGGAACATCGAATTGAGAAATACGGCCTCGAAGTCCTGCGCCGTCGAACGCGCCTTCGCCTCTTTTGTCGGCGTTAGCTTACTCGGGCCCCGGCTATTAATGAGGAGATCGACCGGCTTGGCGCCTGGCGTAGGCAAGGCGAGAGCACTTGTCATCACATCACCTCGAGGTCGGCTTGGATCGCGCCCGCAGCCTTGATGGCTTGCAGGATCGTGATGAGATCCCGTGGGCCAATACCCATGGCGTTGAGGCCGTCGACGACCTGCTGCAGGGAGATACCCTCCCTGACCACAAACATTTTCTTGCCGTCTTCCTGCACGCCGATGCGGGTGCGCGGCACCACCTGCGTCCTGCCGCCGCGCGAGAATGGCAGCGGTTGGCTGACCTCGGGGGTTTCCGAAACGGTTACCGTCAGATTGCCTTGGGCGACGGCGACCATCGAGACGCGCACATCGCGACCGATCACGACCACACCGGAGCGTTCGTCGATGACGATACGGGCGGGCAGGTCGGGCTCGATCTGCAACTGCTCGACCTCTGTCAGAAAACTGACAATGTTGGCCGTTGACTTGGCCGGCACCGTGATCACGACGGTGGACTGGTCGATCGGCTCCGCTGCCGGCGAACCGATATAGTCGTTGATCGCGGCCGCGATGCGCTTGGCGGTCGTGAAATCGGGGTTGCGCAAGGCCATCCGTAGCTGGTTCAGACGATTCAACGTGAATTCGATCTCGCGCTCGATCAGGGCGCCGTTGGCTATGCGGCCAACGGTCGGTACGCCGCGTGTGATCTTGGCGGCTTCACCTTCGGCTTGGAACCCGCCGATCGCCAGTGAGCCTTGCGCCACGGCATAAACGTTGCCGTCCGCGGCCAGCAGCGGCGTAACCAGGAGAGTTCCTCCCTGCAGACTCTTCGGCATCGCCCATGGCCGAGACGGTCACGTCGATGCGCGTGCCCTGGGTGCCGAAAGGAGGCAGATTGGCCGTCACCATCACCGCGGCGACGTTGCCGGTACGAATCGTCTGGCCGCGGATGTTGACGCCGAGGCGCTCAAGCATCGCTGTCAGCGATTGCTTCGTGAATGGAATATTGTTGAGCGTGTCGCCGGTGCCGTTGAGTCCGACCACGAGACCGTAGCCGATCAACTGGTTTTGGCGCACGCCTTCAATATTGGCGAGATCCTTGATGCGCGAGGTCGCCCCGGCGTTAACCGGGACACACAAGGCCAATATCATCGTCAGGCACGCGGCCCGCAAAGTCCTCGTCATCACTGCTCCCCAATGTGACGTTTGACTGCTCAGGCTATGCGAATGGCGTGCCAACCGCTCGCGGCGGACAAGACTCTGGCAGGACGGCGGTTTTTCGTTTGCGGCGCGTCGTGAGCGTTCGCGCGATTGGGCACGAATGCACGCAGGCGGTAATTTTTGCCGGCTTCTTTACCGGGGATTAACCATACCGGCTCAGGCTCATGGTACTCGAGGGTGGGGGAGCCAACGCAATGCGCGTCTACGGGCCTAATGGAACGGCACTTGCGGCGGCGCCGTCAACGGCCCGCCGTGCCAGTGGCGGCGCGTTCACGGTTACCGAGGATGGCGCGCCCCGCAGTTCCAATTCAGCCGGATCGCTACGCGCGATCTCGACGATCGACGCGCTCATTGCCCTCCAGGGCGTGGAAGACCCGACCGAGCGCCGCAAGCGCGCAGTTGCCAAAGGCCGCAACGCGCTGGATGTCCTTGACGCGCTGAAGCTCGGCGTACTCGATGGAAGCGTGGATCAGTCGATGCTTTCGCGTCTGAAGGTCGCGTCAGAGGGTCTGACCGACACTTCAGGGGATGCCGGACTCGACGTTGTGCTGGGCGAGATCGACCTGCGCGTTGCCGTGGAACTCGCAAAAGCGGGCGTGCGCTAGGCCAAAGCATCCGATCGGGCCGACGTGTTGGCTGCCTTAAGTCATTGAACTGTCATCAAAAACATTAACGTGCGGGGGCCGTACTCCGATATTGTCCGCCGATTGCGAGACGTATATAAGCCAGCCGCGCGTGGGGAGTTGCGCCCCCAAGAAACAAAAGAAGACAGGGAGTACGTGGGATGCTGGCCAAGACCAAAAATTATCGGCCATCCGACAAAGAGCCGTTCATGAACGAACGGCAGCGCGAATATTTTCGCGCGAAACTGCTCTCGTGGAGAGAGGACATCCTCAAGGAAGCCAAGGAAACACTGCAGCACCTTCAGGAAGAAAATCAGAATCATCCGGATATCGCCGATCGCGCGTCGTCTGAGACGGATCGTGCCATCGAATTGCGGGCACGTGATCGGCAACGTAAGTTGATCGCCAAGATCGATGAAGCGCTTACACGTATCGATGACGGCACCTACGGTTACTGTGAAGAGACTGGGGAGCCGATTTCCTTGCGGCGCCTGGAAGCGCGCCCGATCGCGACGCTGTCGGTTGAAGCGCAAGAGCGGCACGAGCGTCGCGAACGCGTTTATCGGGACGACTGAGA
This sequence comes from uncultured Alphaproteobacteria bacterium, assembly GCA_963707615.1. Classification (GTDB taxonomy): domain Bacteria; phylum Pseudomonadota; class Alphaproteobacteria; order Rhizobiales; family Xanthobacteraceae; genus Pseudolabrys. Next base: position 240,986 of record CAVPQT010000003.1, on the reverse strand, counting down.
CAATTTTGTTTGTAAAAAATGCCCGGCCTCGTGCCGGGCATTTTTTTCGCTTCAATACGATCGCGGCCTCCGACCGGGGAGCAGCCGGAGGCCGCGTCGTTGACGCCGCTTACGCTCGCGCGGTGCGAAACGGCGCGGGAGGCACGAAACTCACGCGACCGACTAGAACGGCAGAAGCACGTTGAAGATTTGTTCGCCGTAACGGTTCTGCTGCATCTCGGTGATCTGGCCGCGCCCGCCATAGGCAATGCGCGCCTGCGCTATCTTGCTTGAGTCGATGGTATTGTCGCTCTCGATGTCTTCGGGACGGACGATACCGGCCACGATCAGTTCACGCACTTCGAAGTTGACGCGAATCTCCTGTTTGCCTTCGACCACGAGATTCCCGTTAGGCAAGACTTGCGTTACAACGCCAGCAACATTGGTTTGCAACGCCTCCGACCGGTTCACTGAACCTTTGCCGTCCATTGTCGTGTTGGAGTCAGCCGTGAAGATACGCGTAGGCACGGGCGTATTCATGATCGGTACTTTAGGTTTGCCGAAGAAATTCGCGATGCCGGAATCTTCCGTCATTGCCCGGCTACGCTTTGTTTCGTTGTCGATATTCGCCTTGTCGGTGATGTTGACCTTCACCGTGAGAATATCGCCAACCTGGCGCGCGCGTTGATCCTTGAAAAATGCGCGCGAGCCGTTACGCCACAGTGAGTTGGGATTATAGGCGGCCGGCTGTGCCGCGGGCATCGGCATTTGCACGGGCTTATAACCCGGTCTTGTCGTTGGGTTGTCGACCGCCGTCAGCGGCGGTTGTTGCCCGACGTTCTTCAGCGAGTCGATATAAGCACAACCATTGAGAAGCGAACTCGCGAGCGCGGCGAGAACCGCGTGACGCATAACCATGACGACATTCATGACCTTGCTTTCACTGATGACGCACGGAGAACCGTGTGTTTGTGGGACAAAACTGACACTTGAGAGATATCGTCGTTAGGAATTTCATGTTCGTATTACCGCGCATCGGTGTTGGCTCGGGCCGCGTTGTTCGCGGCTACCTGGGGACTGTTGCGAATGGCGACCCGTCCTGGACCGACGATCGTTCCCTGCACGATCCGCTTGGATTGTTCGTTCATTACACTGATGGTGTCGCCTTCCGCGCCACCGTCGATTGCCTTGCCACGCAACGTGAGAACGACGCCCGGCACCTCGTAGACCAATGTCACGGGTTCGCTACGTTGAACGAGATCCGGCTTCATCAGTTCGCTGGCGCGCAAGGGTCGGCCGGGCTGCAGATTGGCACGGGCGGCAAATCCGATGACTTGCGATCGACTTGTAACGACATCGCGGCCAATTTCACTGCGCGGCCGCCGATCCATCTGGATATCCGAATCGCGCAAAACGACACCGCGTTCCAGAGGCCTTGCCACGGTGGGAATTTCGGCCGTTGGTATGGCGCGGCCGGACAGTCTTACAAGACTCGACCTGCTCCCGTTTGCGGGGATTTCCAGCGTTGCATCGAAACGGCCGCTGCGGGCGTCGAAATCTATGTGTGTGATACGCGGTGAGCCCTGCGCTGAAGGTTCGACGTAAACCGCCCGTAACTCGCGGGAGAAATTTACGACGACGTCTTTGCTGGGGCCGAGATCGAAACGCGCTGAGAGCGCTTGAGCGATAACGTCCTCGACGTCCGCAGCCTGAATGGTCCGACTTGCTCGCCTGACCACGATCTCACGGATGCCAGCTGTGTCCAGGCCGATGAGCGCATGGCTGCGGACGGCCTCAAGCACGGCGTCAGCGGAGATGGTGCCGGTAGAGCCGAGGTCGGGCGCGCGGAATATCGGCACCGACGAGACGATACCGGCGTTCTCGATGAGGTCGCCGATACGAACGATATCGCCGGTTACGATTGCTTCCGGCTTGAGCGCCGGCCGCTCCGGTGTCGATTTTCCGACAACTTGCGCGTTGGCGGAGACAACAAGTGCTGCGAGCGCGATGAGCGCGACAATGGTTGTGCGGATCATGGCAAAACCTCAGCGCATCAGGTTGGATGTTGCGGACAGCATCTGATCGGCCGCTGAAATGACCTTGGCGTTCATCTCGTAGGCACGTTGTGCTGCGATCAGGTCTGAAATTTCGCTCACGGCTTCGACGTTGGCCTGTTCAAGATAGCCTTGTTGCAGGTTGCCGAAACCGTCGGTGGTCGGATTGCCGTTCTGCGGCGCGCCTGAGGCGGGTGTCTCCAGATAGAGGTTATCGCCCATGCTTTGCAGGCCGGCCTTGTTGACGAATATCGAGAGTTCGAGCTGGCCAACCTGGCTCGTCGTATTAGTTCCGGGAACTGTCACGAGCACCTGACCCTGCGCGTTGACGGATACCGAGGTGGCGTTTTGCGGAATCGTAATTCCCGGCTGCACGAGATTTCCCTGTGCGGTGACCAGCCGGCCTTGCGCGTCGAGCTCGAACGAGCCATCACGCGTGTAGGCGGTGCGGCCATCGGGCAGCAGTATCTTGAAGAAGCCTTCGCCGCGAACGGCGAGATCGTAGTCCTTGCCTGTCTGCGTCAATTCGCCTTGGCTCATCAGGCGAGGCGTGCCGACCGTCTTGACGCCGGACCCCAACTCAATTCCAGCCGGAAGGATGTTTCCCTGTGACGAAGTCTGCGTGCCGGCGCGACTCACGTACTCGTACAAGAGATCCTGGAATTCCGCGCGCTGGCGTTTGAATCCAGTCGTCCGCATGTTGGCGATGTTGTTGGAGATGACCTGGACATTGAGTTCCTGGGCCATCATCCCGGTTGCCGCTGTGTGAAGTGCTCGCATGGACTGATCTCCGAGGCTTAGTTCGGCACTTCAGCGAGCTTGTCGACTGCTGAGCGCTGCAGATCGGCGTGCTGTGCCAAAAGAGTTGCAATCTGGGTGTAGCTGCGCGTGACTTCGATCATCCGCGCCATTTCCACCACGGAGCGCACGTTGGATTTTTCAACCGTGCCCTGCATGACGCGCGAGATCTTGTCTGCCTGCGGTGTGATCCCGGCCGGAGCGAGGAAAGTGCTCGAGCCGTCCTTCTGCAGTCTTCCGGGCTGATCGAAGCTTACGATGCGCAGCTGGCCGCGCAGCGACTCTGTTGCGGTGTTGTTTCCTTCCCGCACGCTCACGGTGCCGTCTTCACTGATCGTGATGTTGCGGTCTTTCGGTTGAAAGGTGATGGGTCCGGACTCGCCCAGCACCTGATAGCCCTCGCTGGTGACGAGCTCGCCGTTGGCGTTGGTCTGCAGCGCACCGTTGCGCGTGTAGCGCTCGCCCCGTGGCGTCTGCACGGCCAGGTAGCCTTTGCCGTTGATCGCGACGTCCAGCGAGTTCCCGGTGCGTTCGAGCGGCCCCTGGCTCAAATCGATCCAGGTCGCGCGATCTTGAACGAAGCTGATAGGCCGATCGACGCCCATGAAATTTTCGGAGCGTGCGACCGGACTGATGTATTCCTCAAACACAGCGCCATCGCTTTTGAAGCCGGCGGTGTTGAGGTTGGCGATGTTGTTGGCGACCACATCCAGTTCGCGCGCTAGCGCGACCTGGCGTGATAGTCCGACCAGAAGTGCATTCTGCATCGGTAGCTCCCCTAGTAGTTCGACAAGGTTCGGCCCTCCCGAGGCCGGTCTTGCCGTAGCTCTGCCGCAAGCTCTCCCAAGCCTGCGGCCCCCTGAGAACTGCAGGCGTCATGCCAACCGAGAAATACGTGTTGGTTCAGTAGCCTAGCGGCAAAGGAGGGGCCGTCGTCGCGGGCAAAAACAACCTTTTGTGCGACGAACCCGGCAAAAGATTCCGATCAAAAGGGCGCCGGAAAGCATCTGTTAACCATACCGACCTACCTTCGAATTGGGGCGCGTGGGCCCGTCGAAGCGCGATGTTTGGCCGAACATTGCGCGTCGGCCCGCCAAACGTCGCGAAGTGGGGTCATCATGGCGGCAAAGGCGAAACCGGCGGACGTCGAGGAAGAAAACGACAAGCCGGAAAGTGAAGGCGAGCAGTCGGCAGCAGCATCGAAATTCGCCTTTCTGAAATTCAAGCTGCCTTCGATGAAGTGGATGATGATCGGCGGTGCCGGCCTCCTGGTGCTCGTCGGTGGGGGTGGGGGCGCCTATTTCTTCTTCAAGGGTCACGAACACAAAGAAATACCGGTTGCCGCCAAGCCGGCCACATTCGTTGATCTGCCGGACGTGCTGGTCAATCTGTCGAATACCGGCGCCGATCGCACTCAATATCTCAAGGTCAAGATCGTGCTCGAGTTACCTGACGCAACTTTGGTGCCGCAGATTCAGCCACTGATGCCGCGCGTTCTCGACGCCTTTCAAACATATTTGCGCGAGTTGCGCCCGACTGATCTCGATGGTTCCGCGGGGCTCTATCGTCTCAAGGAGGAATTGACCCGTCGGGTCAATGCGGCCGTCGCACCCAATCGCATCACGGCCGTTCTGTTCAAGGAAATCGTCGTTCAATAACGAGAACAAGATCGGCGGCTCGCACTAATGGCGACAAAAGATCAAATCGACCAGGACGCATTGGCCGCTGAATGGGGCCTCGCTCTGGAATTTGACTCAGGTGCGGCTCCGGCCAACGCCGAAACGCCCGCCTCGGCAGGGACTGATGAGGCCGCCGCGCAATGGGCGGCAATCGGCGAGGACAGTGGCGGCCCGCAGTCAGCCAAGGGCGGCGCCGAACGCATTCTGAACCAGGAAGAGATCGACAGCCTGCTCGGCTTCAGTCTCGCCGATGTTTCGCTCAACGATAACTCGGGCATCCGCGCGATCATCGACTCGGCGATGGTCTCCTACGAGCGCTTGCCGATGCTGGAGATCGTCTTCGATCGCCTCGTGCGATTGATGACAACGAGCCTGCGCAATTTCACGTCCGACAACGTCGAAGTCTCGCTCGACCGCATCACTTCGGTACGTTTCGGCGATTATCTCAATTCGATTCCGTTGCCGGCAATTCTTGCAGTCTTCAAGGCCGAGGAATGGGACAACTTTGGACTGGCGACTGTCAATTCCAGCCTGATCTATTCGATCATCGACGTGCTGCTCGGTGGAAGACGTGGCCAAAGCACAGTTCGGGTGGAAGGCCGGCCCTACACCACGATTGAAACCAATCTCGTGAAGCGGATGATCGAAGTCGTCCTTGCGGACGCCGAACTGGCCTTCAAGCCGCTTTCTCCGGTCAGGTTCAACATCGATCGCCTTGAGACCAACCCGAGGTTTGCCGCGATCTCACGGCCCGCCAATGCCGCCATTCTGGTGCGCTTGCGCATCGACATGGAAGATCGCGGCGGGACGATCGAGTTGTTGCTGCCTTACGCCACGATTGAGCCCATCCGCGCAGTTTTGCTGCAGATGTTCATGGGCGAGAAATTCGGCCGCGACCCCATTTGGGAAGGCCATCTCGCGACGGAAATTGGCCAGGCGCGGATCGGCGTCGATGCCGTGCTCTACGAGGCCCGCCTGCCGCTGCGACGGATGATGGGTCTCAATGTCGGCGACACGCTGATGCTCGAGTTAAAGCCGGAAGCCATGGTCACCGTCAGATGCGGTGACATCACGTTGACCGAAGGCCGCATGGGACGGGTTGGCGATCGGGTCGCCGTGCGAGTTGCCAAGCCGCTGCGCAAGCCGCGGACCACTTTCGCCATGTTCGAAAACGCCGACGAAACGACAACGACGACGCCATTGGAGGTACCGTGAGCTACCATTACGGTTTGCTGGTAGAGACCATGGTCTCGATCCTGCTCCTACTCACGATCCTGTATTGCGTCCGGCTCAACAAGCAACTCCGTCTGCTCAAGGCCGATGAGCAGTCGCTGCGCGCGACAATTTCTGAATTGGTGACTGCCACAGAGATCGCGGACCGAGCGATTGGCGGCCTGAAACTGACAATGCAGCAGGGTGAACAGGCTCTGAGTGATCGGCTGGACCGTGGCGAGGTTCTCGCTGCAGAGCTTGATCAGCATCTCAACGCTGGCAATCAGTTGCTGGCACGGCTCGTCCGTATCACCGGCATTTCGCGGCCGAATAAATCGCAGGCTCTGCAAAATGCCAACGCCGTGGCTGCCGCCGCGCAGGCCTTCGCGGAAAGAACGCGCTCCCGGATCGGTGGCAAGGCGGCATGAATCGGCTGCTGCGCGACGTGCGACTGGTACCGATCGTGCTGTTTGCCACGATCAGCCTGCTTGTCCTCAAAGTTTCAGGTCTTGTGTTCGATGGCGGTTACACGCTCGCCCAAAGGATGCAGACCCAATATCAGGGCGGGTTGCGGATCGTCCCGGCTGAAAGTGTGCCGGAGCAAACGAAGATCGTTATTAACGACCGGCAAGCCAAAATCGACGCCGCTGGGCGGAAACAGCCCTGGGCGCAGGAGATGTTCAATTTCAATGCGCGCTCCGACGTCACGGGGTCGGTTGGTGGGGACGACAAACCGAGCGAGCCTGCACTCCGGGTCAGCGACAAGCCGCCGGAGTCGCCGAAACTCGAAGTCGCTGGGGCCGCAATTCCGTTGGAGCCGGGCCGTGTGGCATCGCCGGGCGAGCGGGCGATCCTCGAACGCCTGCAAACTCGGCGACAGGAACTCGATACGCGCAACCGAGAGCTGGAAATGCGCGAGAACCTGATCAAGGCGGCAGAAAAGCGCCTTGAGGACAAGGTCGTAGAACTCAAGGACACCGAAAGCCGCGTCAATACTGCGATCGGCACACGCGACAAGGTGGGGACGGAACGCTTCAAAAGCATTGTCTCCATGTACGAGAACATGAAGTCAAAGGATGCCGCCCGAAATCTTCGACCGCCTCGATTTGAAGATCCTGGTCGATGTGTCGACCCAGATCAACCCGCGCAAAATGTCCGAAATCCTCGGGCAAATGTCCCCGGATTCTGCGGAGCGTCTGACCGTCGAACTCGCCAACCGGGCCAGCGCCCAGCCCAAAGCGCAAACTCCGGACCAGTTGCCCAAGATCGAAGGCAAGCCGAGCGACAACTGATCGCGACGGTTAACGCCGCATTAAACGCACCACCTTAGGCTAGCGCGACCGGCATGCTCGCCGGCTGGAACGGCCTTATGACGGCTCTGCCATTCAGGCTGAAGCGTATGCTTTTGCGCAACCGGGTGCGGCCAAGGGTCGGCTCCGGCTGGCTGCCTGTGTTTGTGGCGATGCTGGCGCTGGTTGCCCTTGCGCCGGTCTGCTCAGTCCGCGCTGACGACCCCATCAAAGGTGAGGTCAAGGCCGTCGCGGACGGCGGCTACCTGCGGCTGACGTTCCAGTTCGATGAGGCCGTCGAGGCGACGACCCGTATTTCTGGAGCGATCGTCGTCATCTCGTTCAACAAGCCGGTGGCGCTCGCCGTCGAACGTTTAAATGTGAACGCGCCAGACTTTATCAGCGCTGCGCGCCGCGACCCGGACGGCAGCGCGATCCGAATCGCCCTGACGCGCAAGGTGAAGTTGAACACGATTTCCGCGGCTGAGAAGTTATATGTCGATCTCTTGCCGGAAAATTGGAAGGGCCCGATGCCGGGCCTGCCGCAAGAAGTTGTCGATGAGCTCGTGCGACGCGCGCGCGATGCGGAACGGCAGTTGCACCAGCAGCGTGCGGCCGACAAGCAGAAGAAACCGCCGCTTGTCCGGGTGAAGGTTGCGAGCCAACCGACATTTGTCCGTTATGTTTTCACGATGCCTGGGACGGTCAATGTCGTTCCGGAACGTGCTGACGGCCGCGTCACTTTGAACTTCGATCAACAGGTGAATTGGGATCTCGCCGACGCCAAGGCCTCGCTGCCGCAAACCCTTAAATCCATCGAGGCCGAGGTAGATTTCGACTCGGTTGCTGTCGTCTTTACCCTTAACGGAACGCCCGAGGTTCGCACCTTCCGTGAGGATCGCAGCATCGTCGTCGATATCGGGCTTGATGGCGCCAAGGCAAAGCAGGCGGAGGAGGGTGCCGCCACCAGGCAAGCTCCCGACCCGACGCCAAAAATCTCATTGCCGGAAACCAAACCTTCGAAAAGTCCGGCAGCAGAAATCCTGCCCAAAGCCGCTCCACCGAAAATGGAAGCGTCCGCGCCGCCGATCGCCAGACCTGCGCCTGAAGCAGGCTCTCCTGCGAAAGATGACAAACAAACGAAGCCTGCGGCGACCATAAGTCCATTACCATCGCAGCAATCTCAGGCATCCTCCGAACCGACAACACCCGCGCCTGCTTCGATTGCGCCGCAAGTGCCCGCGACGGTTGCTGAGCCTTCACCCGCCGCACCACCCGTTGTGAAAACAACGCAGCCTTTCGTCACAGACGCGGATGGGGTTCGTCCCAAAGCCAATCCGAACGCCGTGGTGGTAGCGACTGCGCAGCAATCGGGCGCCAGCGTGCGCGTCGATTTTCCGTTTGCTGGGCCGACCCCCGCCGCGGCCTTTCAACGCGCCGACACGCTCTGGCTCGTCTTTGATACCCCTGCGCAGATCGATCTCGCAGCGCTTCAGGCCGATAACGACAACGGTGTGCGGGAGGTTCTATTCGAGCGGGCCGATGACGGAGCGGCGATCGTGCGGATCAAACTCGCGCGGCCGCGGATGGCAAGCCTTGAAGCTGATGGCCCGGCATGGGTCGTCAAAATCGCCGACACGACAACTGCGTCCATTCAGCCGCTCGGCATCGCACGCAGTATCGTCGGAAAAAATCGCGCAAGCATTGCGATTCCATTCGAGAATCCACGCGCCATTCATACTGTCAAGGATCCCGACATCGGAGACCGTCTGCTCGTGATCACAGCACTTGCACCGGCACGCGGATTTCTGAAGGTGCAGGACTTTGTCGAGCTGCACGTATTGCCATCTGCTCATGGGGTCACCGTACAGCCGGTCGCGGACGATGTTACGGCCGAGCTGAGCGTCGACAAAATCTCGATCGGTCGACCGGCCGGGTTGTCTCTGTCGGCCACCGCGCTGGGCCAGCAGCAAGTCGCGGTCAGTTTCCGTGCGTTCACGTTCGACACACAGCTTTGGGGTTTTGATCGTGATGCGCCCTTTAATACCCGCCAATCGGAATTGATGGGGCTAGCAGCCTCGGCGCCGGTGGCCAAACGACGGCAGGCACGCTTCAATCTTGCGCGCTTTTATCTCGCGCGTGACATGGCTTCCGAAGCCAAGGCCGTTCTCAACGTCGCGCTCGCCGACCAGCGCGGTTCAGAAGACATCACGGGAAGTGTGCTCACCGCGGTCGCCAACGTGATGCTTGACCGACCCGATGAAGCGCTCAAAGAGCTGTCGAAGCCGCAGGTCGGTAATCAGCATGACGCGCCCATCTGGCGCGCGATCGCGCTCGCACGACAAGGCCGGTGGGTCGATGCGCGCGACATCTTCAAGACCGTGAGTGCAGCGATCGGCGCCCTTCCGATCGAACTGCAGCGAATGGCGATGAAGGAAGCGTTGCGGTCATCAATTGAGTTGCGGGACTTCAACGGTGCCACCCGCGTCGTCAATGATTTTGAGACAGTCGGGGTGACGGCCGATCTTGAACCGACCATCAATGTCCTCTTGGGGCGCCTCTACGAAGGCCTCGGACGAAACGAGGACGCGCTTTCAAGCTATCGCAGCGCGGCGATTTCGAACGACCGGCGCGCTGCGGCGCAGGGGCGACTTCGTGAGATCGTACTCGCATCGGCGACCGGCGGCGTTGGGCGCAAGGATGTCATCAACGACCTGGAAACACTGACGACAGTCTGGCGCGGAGACGAGACCGAAACAGAAGGTCTTAAAGTGCTGGCTCATCTCTACACGGAAGAGAGCCGCTATCGCGATGCCTTCCACGTCATGAGAACGGCGTTGCTTGCGCATCCTAACTCTGACATGACGCGCAAAATTCAGGACGAGGCGGCAGTCACTTTCGATAGCTTGTTCCTCGGCGGGAAAGGTGAGGCCTTGCCACCGGTCGAGGCCCTCGGTCTCTTCTACGATTTCCGCGAACTGACGCCGATGGGCCGCCGCGGCGATGAAATGATACGGCGTTTGTCGGACCGGCTTGTTTCGGTCGATTTACTCGATCAGGCGGCTGAATTGCTCCAGCACCAGGTCGACAATCGGCTCCAAGGTGCTGCGCGGGCACAGGTCGCGACGCGTCTGGCGGTCGTCTACCTGATGAACCGCAAGGCGGACAGGGCGCTTGCCGCCCTGCAGACGACGCGCGTCGCAGATTTGTCCAACGATCTTCGCGACCAGCGTCTTCTGCTCGAAATCCCGCGCGCTGTCGAACTCTTGGACGACACGACCTGGCTCTGGAACTGATCACGAACATCAACAGTCGCGAAGCTGGACGGCTGCGCTCAGACATTCTGTGGGCGGCACGGCGCTGGAGGGACGCGGGCGAGCAGATTGAACTTCTGTACGGCGATCGCTGGCGTCAGTTTGAATCATTGAGCGACAGCGAGCGATCCGACATTCTCCGGGCGGCCATCGGCTATGCGCTTGGTGAGGAGGCGATCGGGTTGGCGCGCCTGCGCGAAAAGTACGAAGCGAAATTCGCAGACGGCCCTGACCGCCGCGCGTTCAACGTGGTGACTGCTCCGGTCGGAACCAATGGGGTTGAATTCCAGGATATCGCCAAGAAAGTAGCGAGTATCGACACCCTTGATGGTTTCCTGCGCGATCTGCGGACGCGATATCCGGATTCAAATGCTCTTTCCCCGGGCGGTGCGCCAGGGCAGGGCGCTACGGACTCATCGACGCCCGCCGCACCTGAGAAATCCGCAAGTTCTGGACTGACGCCTGATGGCGGGACCTCGCCGCTGCCGCCCAAGGCACCGCCTGGCCAGTCATCCAAGCCTGACAAAGAGCCCACAGGCTCGATTTCCCCTCCGTCAAAACCGCGCGCGAAAACACGCTGATTGTTGTGTCCTGTTGCGCGGCAACCTGCTCAAGTGCCGCAGGTCCGTCATCAATCCAGAATCAAGTGAGGCAGCCAGAGCGACAACGCGGGGATATAGGTGACGAGAAAGAGCACGATCACCATTGGAATATAGAATATGAGAATGCTTTTTGAGACGGCCTCCATTGATACCTTTCCGATCGCGCAGCCGACCACCATCGTCGGGCCGACGGGAGGCGTCAGAAGGCCAATGCCAAGATTGAGAATCATGATGATTCCGAAATGTACGGGGTCGATGCCGAAGGTCTTGATCACCGGCAGGAATATCGGCGTGCATATCAGGAGCATCGGCGCCAAATCCATGAACGTGCCGAGCAGCAACAGCAGGATGTTGATCCAGAGCAGAAAGGTATACTTGTCACTGGAAATGTTGATGAAGAATTGCGTCGCGATCGCCGGCACCTGCAGCAACGCCATCATGTAACCGAACGAGATCGAAAAGCCGATCATGATCATCACCATGCCGACGGTGCGGATCACGCGGCCGATCAGTTTTGGAATTTCACTCCATTTTACGTCGCGATAGACGAACATCGTCACCAGGAAGGCGTAGACGCAGGCAACCGCCCCGGATTCCGTCGGCGTGAAGACGCCGGACAAGATACCGCCAAGGATAATGGCGATGGTGACCATGCCCCAGACCGCGTCGAGCACGATCTTGCCGATCTGGTTGAATTTGACCTGTTCGCCTTTCGGAAAATTATCGCGGTGGGCTATGTACAAAACGAGGATGACCAGCGACAGGCCGAGCAGTAGCGCGGGAATGATGCCGCCCATGAACAGATGGGCGACCGACACCGTGCCGCCGGCCGCGATCGAGTAAATAATCATGTTGTGCGAAGGCGGCACCAGCAGCGGCTGCAACGAACCCGAAATGGTGACGTTGACTGCGAACAGGCGCGGGTAGCCCATCTTGATCATCTGCGGGATCATCACGCCACCGACCGCGGCGGTATCGGCGACCGACGAGCCCGAGATGCAGCCGAACATCGTGGAGGCCAAGATATTGACCAATGCCATGCCACCGCGAATCGCGCCGACGAACACTTTGGCGAGATTGATCAACCGCTCGGCCATGCCGCCGACCGCCATGATCGCGCCCGTCAGAATGAAAAATGGGATCGCCAACAGCGAGAACCCGCTCATGCCGCCGGCAACCTTGAGCATCACCGCTTCAAGCGGGATGCCGGTGTAGAGCGCACCGAGAATGGAGGCGATACCCAGCGCATAGGCGACCGGCATGCCGGCGAGGCAGACAATAGTGAAGCTGCCGATGAGAATAAAAATGTCCATGACCTGACCGCCCCCTTGGCGTTATTCGGTCGTCAGCCCGCTGACGGTTTCGGCTTCGGGTTCGGCGAAGAATTTTTGCGTCATGAAACGTTCGATCACGAGCAGCGCGGTCAGCGCGCCGCCTACCGGGATCGGCAGATACGACAGGCCAACGCTGAAGATCGGGAAATCCGGGATGCTCTGGTTCCACGTTGCCTGAACCAGTTTGATGCCCCACACCAGCATGAACAGGTTGGTGGCGAGCATGCACGTCTCCAAAAACCAGCCGAGATAGGTCTTCGCCCGCTCGTTGAGGTAGGCTGGCAATACGCCGACGCCGATATGCAAATATTCGCGATAGCAGACCACCGCCGACAGAAAGGACAACACGATCATCAGAAGCACCGCCATCGGCTCGGGCCAGGACGCAGCGCTGTTAAGGACGTAACGGCAAAACACGCCGTAGGGGATGATGAGCGTGATGATGACGAGACAGACGCCAGCCAGAATCTCGCAAGCCCGGTGGAGGGCATCCATCGCGCGGATATATTGTGCTTTCATCGGGGCCTCTTACAAAAAACCGGCCGGGTCTCGTTGCTGAGCCCGGCCGGCGCCATTGGATGACGATTACAACTACTTCACGTCTTGAATGCGTTTGACCATGTCGGCGTGTTTCGGACCGTATTTGTCCCAAACCGGCTTGACTGCGTCTTGGAACGCTTTCTTGTCGGCGTCCGACACTTCGATGATCTGAATGCCAGCGGCCTTCGCCTTGTCCATCGCCTGCTTTTCGTAAACTTCCCAAAGCTTGCGCTCTTCCTGCTGAGCTTCATGGCCAAATTTCACCAGCAACGCCTGTTCTTCCTTGGACAGGGTGTCCCAAATCTTTTTCGAGAACACCACCATCTCCGGCACGATCAGGTGCTCGTCGACGGTATAGAACTTGGCTACTTGATAGTGGTTGTCGAACACGAAGCTCGGTGGATTGTTTTCGGCGCCGTCGACCACGCCGGTCTGCAGCGCGTTGAACACCTGGTCGTAGCCCATGGCGACGCCGTTACCACCCATGGAATTCGCCATCTCGACGAACATCGGGTTGCCCATGACGCGAACCTTCATGCCTTTGAGGTCGGCCATGGTCTTGATCGGCTTCTTGGTGTTGTAAAAATTGCGCGCGCCGGCATCCATCCAGGCGAGGCCGATCAGGCCCTTGCCGCTGTTGGTTACCTTGTCGAGCAGATCCTGGCCGATCGGGCCGTCGATAACTTTCTGCATATGGCTGGTGTTACGGAACACGTAAGGCAGATTGAACACATTGAGTTCGTCGATCACGGGGCCGAGCGCGCCGACCGAGACGCGCGCAAATGCGATCGCGCCGACCTGCGCCTGTTCAATCGCTTCTTTCTCGCCGCCGAGCTGCATTGACGGGTACATCTGCACGCTCAAGCGGCCATTGGTGGCCTTCTCGAGTTTCTTGCCGATATCCTCGACAGCCACCACGGTCGGATAGCCGGCCGGATGGACATCAGAGGCTTTCAAAACCAATTTCTGCTGTGCGAGCGCAGGGCCTGACGTAAGAGCCGCAGCGGTGAACAAAGCGCCGGCGACCACAGACGCGATGCGAGCCTTCATCATGAGTTATTCCTCCCAGATCTTTGGCGAAGCAAGCACGGCTGATTGATCGATGCCGCCGCGCGTGTTATTCATCAGGTCATATGATGACCTGACCTCCCGGGATGATGTCAAGCGTTTGACCAAGCCATTTCCAAAAAAACTCGCGCTGCTTCAGCCGCTCGATGCGCCGCGCCGTCTTACGGCGGAATTAGTCGCGCGCTTAACCGCGGATATCACTACCGGCAAACTGCCGCCGGGCGCACGTTTGCCTACCGAACAGGAAATGATCGCCGCGACCGGCGTCAGTCGCACCGTTATTCGTGAAGCGGTTGCAGCGCTGCGCGCCGACGGGCTGGTGGTCACGCGGCAAGGGGTGGGCGCTTTTGTAGCTAGTCATGTGCGGCGACCCTTCCGCGTCGATTTCGACGAACGTTCGTCCCTGCGCGAGGTACTCAACGTCATGGAGTTGCGCACCGGGGTCGAGATCGAAGCGGCCGGACTTGCCGCCGAGCGTGCTTCTCCGGCTCAACTTAAAAAGATCGTCGATAAGTTCAACGCAATTCAGACGGCCATCGACAGTGAAGAGGGTGCAGTCGATGAAGATTTCGCCTTTCACTGTGCGATTGCCACCGCCACCGGAAACCCTCAATTCACTCGCTTCCTCGAATATCTCGGCAGTTTCATCATCCCGCGGCGGTCAATCTGGAATGGGCCGGCCTCTGCCGCTCGTCGTGTCCAGCTTGACACGTTTCAGAAAGAACACGAGCAGATATTGCAAGCGATCGACGCCCATGCGGTGTCTCAGGCGCGGCAGGCCATGCAACGCCACCTCCTAAACAGTCGCCAGCGCTATCAAAGGCTTGCGGCTGAGCACGGTCCTGAATAGCCCGTAGCAAATTCCATCCGTCGAGTGCACGAGAGACTCATGCAAACCATTCTGATTACCGGCGCTGCCGGAGACGTTGGAACCCGACTGCGCAAGTTGCTTCACGGCGCTTATCCGCGCATCCGGATCAGCGACATACGAAAACCCGCCGATATTCACGCGGATGAGGAGTTCATTGCCGCTGATCTTTCGGACTACAGGCAAGTCGAGAACATCACCGCCGGGATCGACGGCATTGTGCATCTCGGGGGCTATTCGGTCGAAGGGCCTTGGGAGACGATCCACAAGTCCAACATTGTGGGTTGCTACAATCTTTTTGAGGCCGCATATCGCTCGGGCGTTAAACGCGTCGTGTTTGCGTCTTCCAATCACGCCGTGGGCTTCTACCCTCGTGAGCGAAAAATTGGGGTCGACGTAACTGTCCGTCCCGACAGTCGCTATGGGGTCAGCAAGGCTTTCGGGGAGGCGGTCGGTGCGCTCTATGCCGATAAGCACGGACTGCGCGTGACGTGCATACGCATCGGCAACGTAAATGACAGTCCGCTCGACAAGCGGCGATTGTCGATCTGGGTCAAACCGGAAGATCTCGCGAAGCTTGTTCGCATCGGTCTCGAGCATCCGGACATCCGCTTCGAAATTTTCTATGGCGCTTCGAACAACGAGGCAGGGTGGTGGGATAACAGCAATGCCGCGCGTTTCGGCTATCGTCCCGAATATCGTTCGGAAGAATTCCGTGCTCAGGCGATGGCAGAGCAGGCGAAGCTCGCCGCCGATCCGATCGGTGATCGCTTCCAGGGCGGACCGTTTTGTTCAGACGAATATGACGCCAATCGGAAGGGCTGAGATCGGCTAGGCGCCGTAGCTCTGGATCAGCGAACCAGCGACCAGGCTCCAGCCATCCACGAGAACGAAAAAGATCAATTTGAATGGCAGCGATACCACGACTGGCGGCAGCATCATCATGCCCATCGACATCAGCACTGAAGCGACGACGAGGTCGATGATCAAGAACGGCAAGAAAAGGAGGAAGCCGATCTCAAAGGCGCGCTTGAGTTCCGAAATCATGAACGCCGGCACCAGGATGCGCAGCGACAGGTCTTCGGGCTTTGCTGGTTCGGCCTCTTTTGCCATGTCGGAAAAAAGTTTGAGGTCTTTCTCGCGCACATTCTTCTGCATGAACGCGCGCAGAGGCTGCGAGCCGCGCTCGAACGCCTGCTCCGCGGTTATCTCGTTGGCGACCAGCGGCTTGACGCCCGTGTCGTAGGCGCGTTGCAGGGCAGGGCCCATCACGAATGCGGTCAAGAACAGTGCCAGCGAAACGATGACAGTATTTGGCGGTGCTGTTGCCGTGCCCAGCGCAGTCCGCAGAAGCGACAGCACGACGACGATGCGTGTGAACGATGTCATCATGACAAGGATCGAGGGCGCCAGCGACAGCACGGTCAACAGCGCGATCATCTGAATGACGCGCTCGGTCAGACCGTTGCCTTGTCCGAAGTTAACGCTGATGTCCTGCGCGGCGACCGGTGCCGTCGCGATGAGGATCCCGGCTACCCCAACCGCCACCGTCACAAGACGGACACGGCGGCTGGAATTGCGTGTCACGATTTCCCTGGTGGACGGCCCAGCAAGCTGGCCATCTCCTCTTCGAGATTTTCGTAGAGGTTTTTGCCGGGGGTTGGGGCCGGCTCACGCGGCTCGAGCTTTGAATCGAACTTGGGTTCGGAGCGAGGCTCGAATTTTGGTTCTGCCTTCGGCTCGAATTTCGGCTCGACCCGTGGTTTGTGATCGCGCAGAGGCGCGCGTGCACCTGGGTCGCTTCCTTTGACAGTAGCGCCGGGCAAATGTCCTGCGAGGGGATCGGTGACCGGTGGTCGGCCTTCCGGCGCGGGCGAACGACGGAGCGCGGCCTCGAGCTGTTGCGCCATCTCCGCAAGATTGTGATCGGCTTGCGTTGACGCAGGTTCGCTCAGCGGTGCGGGTGAACGCGGAGGTGGTTCGTTGCGAACAACCGGCGGTGTATCCGGATTGTTGAGGCGGTTCGACAATTCGTTGGCAATCCCTGTGATATCGGCCGGCCGCGGACGTGCGGTTGGCTCCGGCGCTATCCACGGCTCGTCGGTTGCCGCTGGCCGGTAGGACCGAGGCGGGTGCGCCGGGGCTGGCTCGCCGACTGGCTGCAAGGGCCAGCCATTTTCGACGGCCGGGGAAGGGCGCACCGCGGGTTCGGCGGGCGCTCCAGTCCGCGCGGGCTCGCGGGCGACTTCGCGCGCTGCCACCGCGCGTACGATGTTCGGCTCCACGACCAGGTCAGTGGGGCCGCCGATCATCAGAAGATGTTCGATATTGTCGCGACGGATCAGGACCAGACGCCGACGTCCATCGACCGTTGCCGCGTCTATGACGGCCAACCGGGGCTGTCTACCCCGCGCCGTGCTTCCGAGACGGTTTGCTCCGAAGCGCCGCACCAGCCATGCGGTGACTCCGATCAAGGCCAGCACAACCAGGAAGGCAATAAAGAATCGGGCGGCCAACGGCATTTCCGAGCCAAACAAGCTCTCGAACATTAACGCGCTCCGTTCTTTATGCCGCAGTTCACCGGGCGAGAATCGCCCGAATGGTTAATGCGAATAGGTACAATTTGCCGCCCTGAATACTAACAGAGGATTAATAAATAAAGTGGCAATTTGCAGTCGGCGGCCAATTTCAAGCCCTTAATCCTTAAGGACCACCCGGCTCAACTTGTTCCGGCAGCGTGTTTTTTACCCGCCGTTAACCATACGACCGGCAAAGTCTGCCTAGCGCGACGTTGTTGCTGCTGTGGATACTTTCTGGGGGCTGGGGATGGCCTTTGCCGATATTCCTATTCTGTCCATGCTGCGCACGCGGCTCGACTGGTCGCAAGCCCGTCAGCGGGTTTTGGCCGAGAACGTCGCGAACTCCGATACGCCCAGGTTCCGTGCGCACGATCTTGCGCCACTCAAGTTCGACGATTCGCCTCTCGCTGCTTCCGGTGGTGTCACGCCCGTCTCCCTGTCGCGCACCGATAGCGGGCATATCGAGGGTGTCGGCTTGAGCCAATCGCCTTTTAAGAACGCGAATACGCGCACCTTTGATGTGCGGCCAACGGGCAACGCCGTGAATCTGGAAGAAGAAATGATGAAGGTGGCCGCCAACCAGATGGACTTTCAGACAGCGACGGCGCTCTACACGCGAAGTCTCAATCTCATCAAGACCGCTCTTGGCAAACGCTGAACACTGGCTGCGAGGAGGGCAACCTTGGATCTTCTGAAGACGCTCACGATCGCGGCTTCCGGCCTGAGAGCCCAGGCGGGGCGCATGCGTATCATCTCCGAAAACATCGCCAACGCGGACTCAACGCCTCAGAACCCTGGCGCTGATCCGTACCGAAGAAAGATTCCGACCTTTCGCAGCGAGCTTGACCGTTCGCTCGACACTCAGCTCGTTGAGCTCGGCAAGGTACAAACCGACGGCTCCTCATTTCGAATGAAATATGAACCGGGCCATCCGGCGGCCGACAGCAACGGGAATGTCAAATACCCGAATGTGAATCCCTTGATCGAAATGACGGATATGCGCGACGCGCAACGATCATACGAAGCCAACATCAATGTGATCAGTGCCACGCGTCGCATGCTCCAGCGCACCATCGACATCTTGAAAGCCTGAAAGGTTTAGACTCACATGGCTAGTCCTCTCGCCGCTGCCAGCGCTTACGCCACGGTCGCGCGCATTGCATCTGACTCCAACTCTCTTTCGCTGGCTCGGCCGCCAGGCGGCCAAGGCGCTGCCGACACAAGCTTTGCTTCAGTGCTCAAGGATGCAATCAGCTCGGTCGCTGAAATGGGTCGCAAGTCCGACGCACAGACCCGCGCTGCGACCACCGGCAAGGCCAACATCGTTGACGTGGTGACGGCGGTTTCCGAAACGGAGGTTGCCATTGATGCGGTGGTCGCGGTCCGCGATCGAGTCATCCAAGCGTACGAAGACATTATGAAAATGCCGATTTAGGTGTCGACATGACCGGCCCTGAAGTCCTCGATGTATCTCGTGACGCCATCTTTACGCTTGTCGTCGTTTCAAGTCCCGTCATGTTGGTCGGGCTTGTCGTCGGGCTCGCCATTTCGCTGTTGCAGGCCCTCACGCAAATCCAGGAGATGACTCTCGCTTTCGTGCCAAAAATCCTCGCGATCTTCATATCGCTGATCATCGCGCTACCGTTTATGGCCGAGAAAATGCACGCCGAAATGTTGCGGATCGCAGCACGCATCGTGAGCGGCTAGGCGTCAATGCGGATCGATATCTCATTCCTGCCTGCGGTGGCGACCGCATTTCTTCTAACGTTCGCGCGCGTCGGCGCCATGGTCATGCTTCTTCCCGGCGTAGGGGAGTTGAGCGTGCCGTCGCGGGTACGCTTGGCCATTGCCTTGGTACTGACGGCAATTCTCCTCCCAGCGCATCAGAAGGCGTATGCGGTCGATCTCAAGACTTTTGGCCCTGTATTGGTTCTGCTGTTCCAGGAGCTGACCGTCGGGGTAGTGCTGGGCCTTACCGGACGATTGGCGGTTTCAGCCCTGCAGATTACCGGCGCCGTCGTTGCGCAGCAGTTGGGGCTGGGATTTGTCACGGCGGTCGACCCAACTCAGAATCAGCAGGGAGTACTGGTCGGAAATTTCCTCACGCTTATGGGCGTTGCCCTGATCTTCGCCACCGACCTGCATCATCTTGTCATTGCGGGAATGAACGAGAGCTACACGATCTTCCAGCCCGGCGAACTGCCCTTGATGGGAGATGCTGCGCAGCATGTCACGAAGGTTATCGCTACATCGTTTCGGATTGGCATCCAGCTGTCGGCCCCATTTCTCGTGTTCGGCCTTTTGTTCAATATCGGGCTCGGCGTTCTGTCGCGACTGATGCCCCAGATGCAGGTTTTCTTTATCGGCTTGCCGCTTTCGATCTTGCTCGGCCTGTTACTGCTCCTGTTGGTAATCGGCGCAATGATGGGGACGTTTGTCGGGTATCTCGAAGGTGTCCTTGCCGATCTTGCGCGCGGCTGATCGGGAGCGCGCATGGCTGAGGAATTCAACGATAACGAAAACAAAACAGAAGAACCGACTCAAAAGCGTCTTGAGGAAGCGCTCAAGCGCGGCGATGTGGTCAAGAGCCAAGAGGTCAATACCTGGTTCGTAGTCGCAGGTGGCGCTCTGGTTCTGATGGCGTTCTCCGGCACAATGGGAAAAGACCTGAGCGCGACCATGCGTGGTCTCATCGCCAATGCTCACGACATCAGTGTCGACGGCCCGGCGTTGCCGAGATTGTTTCAGAAGATCGGCGGTGAAATGTTGGTGGCTGTCGCCATCCCATTTCTGGTGCTGATGCTGGCGGCACTCGGGGGCAACATCATTCAGCACCGGCTGATCTGGACGTATGAGACACTGGCGCCGAAGCTTTCGCGGATATCGCCAGCGGCTGGCCTCAAGCGCATATTTTCCAAACAGTCACTTGCTAATCTTGGCAAGGGCCTCATCAAGCTGATCTTGATCGGCGGAGTGCTGACGGTCCTTATGTGGCCCGAGCGCGAACAACTCGAAGCGCTCACGCGCAGTGACTTGTCTGGCCTCCTTCCGCTGTCACTGTCCTTGACGCTCAAGCTACTGGGTTCTGTCGTTGCCATGCTCGCAATCGTGGCTGCCGCCGACTACCTATTTCAATATCGGCAATGGCACGAGCGGCAGAAAATGTCTGTCCGCGAGTTGAAAGAGGAATTCAAACAGACGGAAGGTGACCCGGCCATCAAGGGAAAGATGAAGCAGGTACGGCAGCTCCGCATGCGCCGCCGTATGATTGCAGCAGTCCCAAAAGCCGCTGTCGTTATCACCAACCCGACCCACTTTGCCGTGGCGCTCGAATATGAGCGGGGAATGGATGCCCCCGTGTGTGTGGCTAAGGGCGTTGACGCCCTGGCCCTGAAGATCAGGGAGGTCGCCGACAAACATTCGGTTCCCATCGTGGAAAATCCGCCACTCGCTCGTGCCCTGCATGCTACGGTCGAGATCGATCAGCAAATTCCGCCTGAGCACTACAAGGCCGTGGCTGAGGTGATTGGCTATGTCATGCGCTTGCGTCGGATGGTGTCAGCCAGGCGCTGACAGGGATTACTCTCCAAGGCCGGGGATTCAATGAGCCTGGTACTTGCGCCGATGGGGCGCCTTAAGGCACTCAGGACCTATGGTAAGTCATGATCCGGCAGCGCCTACGCAGGCGCGAGACGCGTACGAGCGCAAGGCTTACGACAAAAGCCAGAATGCGCCACGCGGCGGTTCCATCACCATGATCCTCGTGGTGGCGGCGGTCCTGATCGGGGCTGCAGGCGGCCTTATCTACGTGAACCGAGATTATGTCGAGGCCTACGTCTTGATCCTGTTGGCCATTCTCGGGACGATCGGCGTGTTCGCACTTTTCGCGGCTGCGGCAGGTATCGTGAAATTTGCTGGCCGCGATCAGGGCAACCCACTGCTCAAGGCGGTCGTAGACAGCGCATTCGACGGCATCCTCGTAACCGATCATGCCGGCCGGGTCTTTTATGCCAACGCCACTTACCTCGATCTCATTGGTGCAACCGGCATGAACGATGTCAGGCCGATTGAGCGGGTTTTTATCGGGGATCCGGACGTTTCTGAGTCGATTTACCGCCTGCTGAAAGCTGCGCGAGAGGGACGCCGGCTGCAGGAGGAGGTTCGCATCGCAGGTGGCGCCGGAGAAGATGGCCGGTGGCTTCGTATGCGCGTACGACCGCTGGGGGAAGCGCGGCGCGACGCGCGCATGACAGTGTGGTCGATTGCCGATGTTACGCGCGAGCGCGAGCGGCAGGAAAATGTGTTCCAGGAGCTTCAGCATGCCATCGATTATCTTGACCATGCCCCAGCCGGATTTTTTTCGATCGATGCCGCGGGCGACGTTGTCTATCTGAACGCGACATTGGCAACCTGGCTCGATCACGATCTCGCCCAAGTCGGCGCAGGCTCGTTGAAGCTTGGTGACATCATCGCGGGAGAGGGCGCTGCGCTGCTGACCACGCTGAACGCTGCGCCTGGGGAGGTCAGGACCGAGGTCTTCGATCTCGACCTCAAGACCCGCGGCGGCAAGCCAATCCCCATGCGGTTGTTTCACAAAGTTGCGTTTGGCGCCGACGGTGCACCGGGCGCGTCGCGCACGCTTGCTCTTAATCGGGCAAGGGGCGAGGGCAGCGATCCCCAGCGCGCAGCGGAAGTGCGGTTCATGCGTTTCTTCCAGAACACGCCGATGGCGATTGCTACCGTCGACAAGGCCGGTCGGATCGGACGCAGCAACGCGCGCTTCGCCAAGACCTTCGAGGGACTCATCAAGAATGACGAGCGGTCTATTTTATCGGTCGTGACGGAGCGCGATCGGCCAGCGCTCGAGGCGGCAATCCGGAAAGCATCGGAGGGGCAAAGCGACATTGCTCCGGTTGAAGCCGCGCTGACCGGCAGCGCCGAGCGCTGGGCCAACTTTTTCGTTCTGGCCGTCGAGGAAGAGGATCGCGACGGCGAGGCTGCGATCGTTTACGCGCTGGAAACGACGGCGCAGCGCACGCTCGAGAATCGATTTCAACAACAGCAGAAAATGGAGTCCGTCGGTCAGCTTGCTGGAGGAATCGCGCACGACTTTAACAATGTGTTGTCCGCCATCATGATGGCGACCGACTTTCTGCTGAACGCGCACAAGCCAACCGATCCGTCCTTTAAAGACATCATGCAGATCAAGCAGAACGCCAATCGTGCGGCGGCGCTCGTACGGCAATTGCTCGCATTCTCACGAAAGCAGACCTTGCGACCGCAAGTGCTCGATCTCGGCGAGACCTTGAGTGATCTCGGTATGCTGCTCAAGCGGCTGATTGGCGAGAAGGTGACTTTGGACACGGTCCACGGGCGCGATTTGTGGCCGGTCAAGGTCGATATCTCACAATTCGAACAGGTCATCGTGAATCTCGCGGTCAACGCCCGCGACGCCATGCCCGACGGAGGCAGGCTCACGCTGCGTACGGCTAACGTTACGGCGGATGAGTGCGGAAAATTCGCCTATAAGGGCATGCCCAAAGCCGACTATGTGCTCGTTGAAGTCAGTGACACCGGCACTGGCATTCCGCCCGACATTATCGAGAAGATCTTCGAACCGTTCTTTACCACCAAGGAAGTCGGCAAGGGCACCGGCCTCGGCCTGTCGACGGTCTATGGAATCGTTAAACAGACCGGCGGCTTTATCTACGCGGACTCCGAGCCGGGCCGCACATCGTTTCGTATTTTCCTGCCGCGCCACATCCCTGGCGCTGACGAGGTTCTTCCGCAAATTCCGACCGGAGAAGCTCCCGCTATCGCGGAGGCGATTGCCGCCGCGGACAAGATGGCGCGCGCTGCTACGGCCGACCTGACAGGTGAAGGCACAATTCTTCTGGTCGAAGATGAGGAGGGGTTACGCGCCTTGAACGCGCGCGGCCTTTCATCCAGAGGCTACACCGTGCTGGAGGCGAGCAATGGCGTTGAGGCCATCGAGGCCTTCGCAAGGCACGGCCAGGTCGATCTGGTGGTTTCGGACGTCGTGATGCCGGAAATGGACGGGCCGACGCTGCTCAAGGAATTGCGTCAGCGCGACCCGAAGGTGAAGATTATTTTCGTCTCCGGCTACGCCGAAGAGGCGTTCAGCCGCAACCTGCCGAGCCAGGAACAGTATGCCTTCCTTGCCAAGCCCTTCACGCTGAAGCAGCTCGTCGCCGAAGTTAAGAAAACCTTGCTCCAGTAGCTGCGGTCTACACGCGGCCGGTGAGTGCCAGAATCAGCACGACGATCAAGATGACGCCGACGATTCCGGACGGGCCGTAACCCCAGCCGGAGCTGTAGCCCCAGCGTGGAAACGCACCGACAAGTGCGAGGATCAATAAAATGATAAGAATGGTACCGAGCATGGTTGCGCCCCATAAATTTGCTTTGCGGCCGGATGCCGCAGTTGCGTTGTCCGACGCAACAACGATCTTGCCGCTACTTGGTTCCCACACTCCGATCAACGCGCTAGCGACAGAGCTGGGCCAATTGCACCTTGTTGAAGATTGCCGTTTGCAGGCGGCAGGGCAGGCCGCCCGCCGTGAAGGGCGGCGGCGCCTGGAAATACTCCCGCTCAAGCATCGCGCCTGAGGGACCGCTGTTGATGTCGAGATCGTTTTGAGTCACTGGCGGGTTGAGATCTTCGGTCGGGTTCATTTTGCTGACAGGGACGGGCTTCGCGATTGCGACCGCCGCCATCGAAACCAGGAACATCGCTGTGATGGCCAAGCGCTTCATCGTCCGGTCTCCTTGCCTACGGCAAGGCAATCGCCGACCGGCCGGCGTGTTCCGCGAACTGTATGATATTCCTGTGATACCGACGCGGAATTGCCGCGACTTTGTGGCGCGCGTCCGCCCCTTACAAATTGCCCCCCGTGTACCTATTCTCCTGCGGCCATTGCCGGGAGGCTACGATGATCGGACACCGCGTTGTCATTGCGATTGCCGCGATAGTGGCGGCGCTTGTGCTGGTTGCCGCAGACGCGAATGCCAGGGCGGGAGGTGGTTTCTCCGGTGGCAGCAGGGGCGCGAGGACCTTCTCCGCGCCACCCTCAACGCAAACCGCGCCCAATGCGGCCGCGCCGATGCAACGCACGCTCACCCAGCCGGGCAAAACGAACACCGTTGGCCAGACTGCGGCCCGACCGGGATTGTTCGGCGGGGGTTTGCTGGGCGGCCTTGCCGCCGGATTCCTCGGCGCCGGTTTGTTCGGTCTTTTGTTCGGACACGGGTTCTTCGGTGGCATGGGCGGCTTCGCGTCGCTGATTGGTCTGGTGCTGCAAATTGTTCTGGTTGTTATCGTTGCACGCCTGCTGTTTGCATGGTGGCAACGCCGCAATGCTCCGGCTCCAGCTTACGCAAATGCGCAGCCAACAACCGATCATTCCTTCAGCGGCCTCGGCGGAATGTTTGGAGCCAGTGCACCAACAAGCCCGAAGGTGACGATCGAAAAGTCCGATTACGACGACTTCGAGCGCCTGCTTACTGACGTGCAGGCCGCGTACTCAAATGAAGACCTCAATGCGCTGCGGGCGAAAGTGACACCGGAGATGCTCTCGTATTTCTCCGAACAGCTTTCTGAAAATGCCAGCCGTGGCCTGGTCAACAAAGTCACCGACGTGCGGCTTGAGCAGGGTGACTTGGCGGAAGCGTGGAGTGAAGGCAGTGCCGACTATGCCACGGTCGCCATGCGTTTTTCGCTGAACGACCGGATGGTCGACCGTGCGACCGGCCGCGACGTTGAAGGTAACGGTCCTGGCGAGGCGACCGAACTTTGGACCTTCATGCGTGCGCGCGGAGGCGGCTGGTTGCTGTCGGCAATTCAGCAAACCTGACACGCCCCACAAGAGTGACAACTAAAATTGTCCGTATCACGCTGCCCGCGACGCCACGCTCGGGTATGTGGCTCCGGACGCATAACCTGTTAGAAAGCGTGCCAAAGACGTCATAATTGCCTAGAGGTTGTCATCACGAATTCATAAAGCGTTATCCGACATCCGCGGTGCTTCGGTGGGCCGTTGACGTTGCAACGAATTCCGTCTATGTCGCCGCCCGCAACCTCGTTTTCGGCGCCTAACTTGCTGCTCCCGGTTTCGGGCTACGCCTCAAGTGAACTCCCCAAAACCTGGCTTGTGACCGCCCACACGAATGATCGCGTGGGCGTTCAAAAGGAAGCTTGAAAGGAACTCTTGATGCCTCGCGGAACTGTGAAATTTTTCAATACTCAAAAGGGCTACGGCTTCATTCAGCCAGACGATGGCTCGAAGGATGTGTTCGTGCACATCACGGCGGTTGAGCGTGCCGGTATGCGTTCTCTGAACGAGGGCGATAAGGTCAGCTTCGAAATCGTGACCGAGCGCGGCAAGCAGGCCGCTGGCAATCTCCAGATGGCTTGATCCACGATCGCTTGCCTTGAAGTCGAAGCCCGGCGGAAACGCCGGGCTTTTTGCATCCATTACTTTAAAAGTAACGCTTTTAAAGTGTTGCGTTAGGCGGCCACCTGGCGGAACACTTCGATTGTTCAGGGAGAAAACCACATGGATATCATTGCTTGCGGGTCGCGGCCGTCACGCCGGATGGGTGCGCCGAGTTTCACCGGAACGGTTTGGCAAGATCCCGTTATCCAGGCGCCAGAGCCAGCGCGAATTCGGTCGGCGTGGGTTCGCTTCGAGCCTGGCGCGCGAACTGCCTGGCATCATCACCCGCTTGGTCAAACGCTTTTTATCACCTCTGGAATCGGTTGGGTGCAAACCTGGGGCGGACCAAGACGTGATATTCGTGCGGGCGACACTGTGTGGATTCCGCCAGGCGAAAAGCACTGGCACGGAGCGACGGCCGAACACGGCATGGAACATATTGCCATGCAGGAGGCGCAAGGCGGTGACCATGTGACCTGGCTGGAGCCGGTCACCGACGCGCAGTACTCCGGTAAAGGCGCCAGCTGATTTAGCCATCAAGCGAGCGTAATAGGGAATAGGATCGAAGCGCAGGGGTTTTGCCCCTCGCGATGGCGGGGCGTCGGGCCGCGCCAAGTTCCGGAGGTTAGTGAACATGACGGTCGTTCGTACTGGCGCCCCGTTGGTGGCGTGTCTGACTCTGCTTTCTTTCGCGCCTGCGTATGCCCAGCAGGCGAATATGTCGTTCTTCGTGACAAGTGTTGGCTCCGGCAAGGGAGCCGACCTTGGTGGTCTTGCCGGCGCCGACCGGCATTGCCAACAGCTCGCAAGCGCGGCGGGTGCGGGGTCAAAGACCTGGCACGCATATTTGTCGACCCAAGGTTCCGGCGCTGAAAATGCGCGTGACCGCATCGGCAAAGGCCCTTGGGTCAATTCCAAAGGCGTGACAGTTGCAAAAGATGTCGCCGAGCTTCACGGTGGCAGCAACAATCTTAGCAAGCAGACCGCGTTGACGGAAAAAGGCGAGGTCAATAACGGCCGCGGCGACACGCCGAACCGGCACGACATCCTCACAGGTTCGCAGGCGGACGGAACCGCCTTCGCCGGGAACGAGGATCGCACCTGCAAGAACTGGACGAGCAGCACGCAAGGCGCCGCCATGCTCGGTCACGCCGATCGGATGGGGTTGCGCGATGATGATGCGTCCAAATCATGGAACTCGTCACACCCCTCGCGCGGTCAGGACGGAGGATGCTCGCAAGCCGATCTTCGCAGCACTGGCGGCGACGGATTGCTCTACTGCTTCGCAGTCAACTAAGTCTGCATACAAAATAGCGATAGTTTCGCATACAAAACATAAATTCTGACGCCGGCGAAAGCGTGGACTATCCACGCCTTGCCGGCGTTTATTGCTTTTTCACGCGAATCGGCCGTGTTATCGAGTGTCCGGGGGACCGAGACTCTTAAACGCAGTCTGCGCGCAAGCGCGGGCTGAAAAATGAGTGGGAGCCTTTTCGCCTTTCTGGGACGGCGCAAAGGCAATGTGGGGCAATGGCTGAAATCAAAAACCTCCTTCTGCTGGGCGCAGATGCGCTCCTTTATTTCGTTGTGCTTGCCTCCCTGTTACGTGCGCGCACGAGAATCGGACTTGGTGCGTTTTTCTGCGCGCTGGGAGTGATGCATTTTCTCGAAACCTACCTCGCCAGCATCCTGTATGTGTCACTGCCGTTCGGCATCGTGACTTCGCCGGGGTCGACGGTGCTGTTTACCGGCAAGTTGATGATGCTGCTTCTGCTCTACATACGCGAGGATGCCGTTGTCGTCCGGCAGCCAATTTACGGTCTGCTGTTCGGCAACGTATTGCTGTTCGCGCTTGCTTACCTCATGCGGCAGCACACTTCGGTCTCGTTGACGCCGGGACGAACCGCAGACTTCACCTTCCTCAACGAAATGGGCGCGTTGATGGTGTGGGGGACGGCAATCCTGTTCTTCGATTGCATCATCATGATCCTGTTGTACGAGCGATCGCGCGGCTGGTTTCGCGACCGGGTATTTCCGCGTCTGGCGTTCTGCGGTGTGTTGGTGCTGACTTTCGACCAAGTGGCATTTTTCGCCGGCCTGCACATGCTGACAGGTGCGGGAGCTGACGTTCTTGTCGGTGGCTGGATTGCAAAGATGGCGGCAGTCGCGCTCTACACCTGTCTCGCAGGCATCTATCTGCTGTACTTCGAGCGGCCAGTCAGGCGCCGTACGGATATGCCACGCATCTGGGACGTGTTCGACACGCTGACGTATCGCGAACGCTACGAGGATTTGCTTGCGAGAACCGGCTGCGACGCGCTGACCGGCGCGCTCGATCGTCATTCGCTCGAAGCACACGGCCGCCGCGCCGTCGAACATGCGGCAGCGGCCGGGCGATCGCTTGCTCTGTTGCTGGTCGATATCGATCACTTCAAGGCATACAATGATCGCTTCGGCCATGCCGCGGGCGACAAGATGCTCAAGCGAATCGTCCTCGACATCATGGCGGCAGCGCGTATGTCCGATCTCACGTATCGTTTCGGCGGAGAGGAGTTCGTCGTCATCGCTGACGGCATCAATGCCGATGACGCCTTGACCCTGGGCGAGCGGATGCGCCGGCGGATTGCGGACTCGCACGCGGGCGAGGCGAGCGGTGTTACTGTCAGCATCGGCATCGCAAGCTGCGCACGCGATGCGACCGACTATGACACGCTTTTCGAAATCGCCGACAAGCGTCTTTACGAGGCGAAAGCGGCGGGCCGGAACCGCGTCATCGGTGCGGGTAAATCGGTTCGTCTCGTCCAAAACGGCTGAAAACGTCCCCTTGAATTGGCTGCCGGGCGCGCGCCAAGCTGCGTCCGGCATTCTTAATTCAGGGTGATCCCATGCGTTACCAGCTTTTCTATTGGCCGGAGATTCAAGGACGCGGCGAATTTGTGCGGCTTGCGCTCGAAGATGCCGGCGCCGCCTACGATGACATTGCGCGCAAGTCCGGTGGCGTGAACCGCATGATGGCGATGATGGAAGGTGGGCGCGAAAAGCATCCACCGTTCGCCCCACCATTTCTCAAGGCGGGAAAACTGGTGGTCGCGCAGGTGGCCAATATTCTTTCATATCTGGGGCCACGTCTGCGGCTCGCCCCGCGCGACGAAGCCAGTCGAACTCTGGTTGCATCAGTTGCAGCTGACTGTTGCCGATTTTGTGAAGGAAGTTCACGACACGCATCATCCCGTCGCGTCCGGTCTTTACTACGAAGATCAGAAACCCGAGGCGAGGCGGTACGCCGAGAACTTTCTCGAGGAGCGGGTGCCGAAATATCTTGGCTATTTTGAAACCGTGTTGAGGAAGAGCGGGGGGCCTTATGTGGCCGGGCGCAAAGTTACCTATGTCGATCTTTCGATTTTCCAAGTGATCGAAGGGCTGCGCTACGCTTTCCCGCGCGCGATGAAGGACGTAGAGACGAAAATATCCGGGCTTGTCGGGATACGGGACAAAGTCGCGGAGCGTTCAGGCGTGAAGGCCTATCTTGCTTCTCCGCGGCGGATCGCATTCAACGAAATGGGCATCTTCCGCCACTACCCGGAGTTGGATCGATAGACAAACCGGCGATCTATCCCTGGGCCGGGAGGAGTTTCCCACCGGCGCTCGCCGACTTCGCCGATATGAGTACGAATGCGATCACGCAGGGTTCTGAGCCCCTGTTTATCCAGTTGTGAATCGTCCCGCGTTGCACCAGCACATCGCCGGCTTTGAGGTGCACGATCGTGCCATCAAGATCCATGTCGATCTCACCCGACATGACGACCGCATAATCGATCGAATTGGTGCGATGGTTGCGAGGCGCGACACCTGGACCGAAGCTGACGATGCGAAACACTGTTCCGTTGGAGATCGTGGTACCGATCTTTTTTCCCGATGGATCTAGCTCAGTGTCATTGTCGACAGGGAAACCATCGCTCGACCAGATCACGCTGTAGAGCGCGCCGGGGCGCGGCGACATGACGTTTCCCACCCTCTCGTCAATCAACACCTTGGCGCGGCCCTGATCGTCGTGGCCGGTCACGACCCGGCGGATATTCAGGCTCATTATTTTCTCCTAGTCGGCAGCGAGAGGCTTCCTGCTTGTTTCGTGCCAGAGCAGGAACAGACCTGAGCTGACCACGATCGCGGAGCCGGCAATCAATGTGAACGTCGGTACGTCACCCCAGAAAATAAAACCAAGCCCGGCAGACCAGACAAGCATGAAATAATAGAACGGGCCGACGGCGGAAGGCGGTGCGAGCGACAACGAACGCGTCCACCAGTATTGCCCGACTGCATTGATGACGCCATTGCCGATCAGCGCGATCGCGTCAATGGTACTTGGCCATGCGAAAAAGAACGGCAACGGCAATGCAAAAAATAAGGTGAGAAAGATCATCTGATACATGGTCAGCGTTTCGGCAGATTCCGTTGTCGTCATGCCGCGTACCGCAGCGGTGACGCTTCCGAACAGGACCGCATTGGCGAGCGCAAACATTGCACCGACCCGAAAGCTGTCAGCGCCCGGCGCCGCGACCAGAAGCACACCGACAAAGCCCGCCATCAGAGCGCTGATCCGCGCGAGGCCAACTTTCTCTTTCAGCCAAAGGGCTGCGAAAAGTGTGGCAAACAAAGGCGAGGAAAAATTGATGGCAACAGCACCGGCAAGAGGCATCAACCCAAACGCAATGATGATCAGGCTTTGCGCCGTTGCCTGAGTCGCACTGCGGCCAAAGTGGTCACGCAACCGGTTCGTGCGCAGCACGGCAAGACCGGTTCGCGGCAGGATGAGTACGGCACAGGTGAATAGCGAGGCGATGGCGCGGAAAAACAGAACTTCGACGAACGAGTATTCGGCAACTTGCCATTTCGACAGCGCGCTCGACACCGCAAACATGACGGTCGCGCCAAGCATGAACAAAATGCCGAGCGGGACGCGGTCGACGCGCAGAGGAGCGCGCTCTGCAAGACTGTCGGAGGTCAAGAGAAAACCCCAGCAAGTTAGGGCGTTTGCCTAACATGGGTAAGTGAGTAAGGGCAGGGCGAAAAGCGAATAGGCGTCGGGCGGTTCGCGCATGGCAACGAGGAAAGCGGATCGGAATTTCTACCGAGTGTTCCGTGCGCGCCCGCGCCGCCGCGCCATGCGCCGCTTCTTCAAAGCGCGCGCTTCGCGCTGCTTGCGCGCGCGTCGCCGGCGGCAGCGGCTGCATTTGCAGTGCGAGCGGCCGATCACATGTTTCAGGTAATCGTTGCCGTAGTCATAGGTGATTTCCTCGTCCGGTTTGATTTTGCGCATGGCCCGGATGAAGACCTGTCCACCATAGGTGTATGTCTCGGCGTTCGGATTGCAGGAGTGGTTGGCGTAGCGCGCGATATTGCTCCTGGGGGACCCGTCGATCGTGACCCGCGGATTGATTTCGTAGAGATAGCGGTTGCCGCGCCGCTCGCGCCGAAGGGCCTCTTTCGGACCGATGCGAGGCCCTTTGTATTCGGCGATTCTTTCGCGCGTTCTGATGGGCCTGAGCGCGAATAGACCAAGGCCCGTGACGGAACGGCCAATACGGAAAGATCTTCGTGACATTGCGGTGGCGGACGACAAAAGGAAGGAAGATGCGGATGACAGATGAAACGCCGCGCGTCAATCATTCGTTCGATGCGCAGGTTGCAATTTTTTCAGCGGACAAAACCGCGCGCCGGCTCGGCGATCGGCTGAGCGAGGAATTGGTCAGCGTGGCGGGGTCTAACGGAGGAGGCTTCCCGCCCACCCGACGAACAATGAGAATTGGTCCGGATAGACCACAAAATAGAGTACGAGCGCCACCGGGGCCAACATGAACATCAAGTCTCGCATGGGTATTCCCCGCGCTGACACGTTGCGTCCCACTCTGGTGTATCCAAATGACTCGCGGATTAGCGTCAATAACGCGGCCATAAATAATTTTCCCTAAGCACAAAAATCGGTTCCATGACGAATGGAACCGCAACTGCTCATCCAGCAGTTGGTAATTAGATGCCGGTCCCGGCCGCCCTAGAAACCGTAGATCAACAACATGATTATGAAGGCTCCGACGCTGGCCCATTTGTACAGCGCCGGCAGGCAGGCAAGCAGTGCGGCAAGGCCGAGGCGTTGTCGTTTTACTGCCAGAAAAATAGCGGCGGCCGCTATAACCGGCATGATCAAATAGAAGACGAACTCTTCTATGCCACCGAAGTCGAGCGACGGTTTGAAGCCGTGAATTACAATCGCCGGCAGACTGTCAAGCAACCAGCCGGCAAGTGTGAGCGCGGCCAAGGCAAAAATCGCGCAGCGAAGATTTCCTCGTGCAGCGAAGACCAGTGCCGTGCCAGCGAGCAAGGGTGACAGCGCGAGCTTGATGCTGTTGAGTCCTTGCGCATAACGCAGCAACGCGGTCTCGTGATGATACTCAGTGAAGATACCCTGCGCGCTGGAGAGGGCGTCGAGCAGTTCAATTGCCGCGATAAGGACAAGGCCCACACGCGCCCAACGATATGACGGCGGTGCAGCTGCCGCGGTGTCTGCAGACGTCATTGCGTCCCCCTTTGCCTGGCGGCCACTATACGTCAAAACTGGCGCAGTCGGACGCGTCTCACTTAATCGGCAGCGGCGTTGACGAAAGGAGAGTCTATATGACGGCACTATCAGGGGCCGATCGCTGGCCGGAATTGCCTTATGCCGCGTGGAAAGATACGCGCGATACCTTGCACCTCTGGACTCAGGTCGTCGGTAAGATTCGCCTCACGCTGACGCCGTGGCTCAATCACTCATGGCATGTTGCGCTTTATGTAACTGCACGTGGGCTGACAACCTCGCCGATCGCATGGCACGGGGGCAGCTTCCAGATTGATTTCGATTTCATTGATCACGTGCTTTGGGTCAGGCTCAGCGACGGACGTTTTCGTCAAGTGATGCTGAAGCCGATGAGCGTCGCGGAATTCTATGAAGACCTGATGATTGCGCTGCGCGAAGTCGGAATCGAAACATCCATCAGCACGATGCCTTGCGAGATTGCTGACTGTATCCCCTTCGAGCAGGATACCGTGCACGCGGCCTACGACGCCGATTATGCTAATCGCTTTTGGCGGGTGCTGCTCACGGCGAAGGAGATTTTTGCCCATTTCCGCACCGGTTTTCTCGGCAAAACGAGTCCTGTTCACTTCTTCTGGGGAAGCTTCGATCTGGCTGTGACGCGCTTTTCTGGACGTCCAGCACCGCGTCATCCGGGCGGCGTGCCTCACTTGTCGGACGCGGTCGCGCAGGAGGCGTATTCGCACGAGGTTTCGAGCGCCGGATTCTGGCCGGGTGGCGGTGGGCCTGTCGATTATGCGGCGTTCTATTCCTATGCGTATCCAGCGCCCGACGGATTCGGCGCGGCGACCGTAAAACCCCCCGATGCAGTCTTCAGCAAGGATCTCGGCGAGTTCCTTTTGCCCTATGACGCTGTGCGCACTGCACGTGACCCCGATGCAGCACTGATGGAATTTCTGCAGAGCACCTACGAAGCAGCGGCTGGCCTGGCAAAATGGGATCGAAAATCGCTGGAGTGCGGATTAGGGGAGGTAGGCAAGCCGCGGCGCGTCTAGAACAATGCCAGATGGCTTTCCATTGGCGCGAAGCGGCGCTATGACCGCTAGCGAACCGGCCATTCTCCGGAGTTTTCCATGAACGCCCCCACCAACGTCGTCCCGCCCTACAAACACACGCCGCTGTTTCCGCTCGGGCCGGACAAGACACCCTACCGGAAACTCGATGTGGGCGGTGTCAAAGTCGAAAAGGTCATGGGCAAGGACATGCTCGTGATCGAGCGTGAGGTATTACGCGCGCTCAGCGAGGCCGCCTTCACCGATATCAACCACCTATTGCGGCCAGCGCATCTGAAGCAGCTGCGGAAAATCCTCGATGACCCTGAAGCATCCGATAACGACAAATTTGTCGCCTATGATTTTCTGAAGAACGCGAACATTTCCGCTGGGGGCGTCCTGCCGATGTGCCAGGACACCGGCACCGCCATCATCATGGGCAAGAAAGGTCGCATGGTTTTCACCTCAGGCGATGATGAGGCCGCACTCGCCGAAGGCGCGCGCGACGCGTACCTGAAGCGGAATTTGCGCTATTCGCAGCTCGCGCCGGTCTCCATGTTTGAGGAAAAGAACACCAAATCGAACATGCCGGCACAGGTTGAGATCTACGCGGAGGGTGAAGACGCCTACAAGCTGCTTTTCATCGCCAAAGGTGGCGGTTCGGCCAACAAGGCATTTCTGTTTCAGGCGACGCCATCGATCCTGACACACGATCGAATGCTCGCATTTCTGAAAGAGAAGGTGCTTACGCTCGGAACGGCCGCGTGCCCGCCGTATCATCTCGCGATCGTCATAGGCGGTACGAGCGCTGAACTGACGATGAAAACCGTGAAGCTTGCATCGACAAAGTATCTCGACGAATTGCCAACGAAAGGTAGTGAAGATGGCCACGCCTTCCGCGATCTCGATATGGAGGCGGAAGTTCTCAAGATGACTCAGTCGACCGGGGTCGGCGCGCAGTTCGGTGGCAAATATTTTTGTCATGATGTGCGTGTGATCCGTCTGCCACGACATGGGGCCTCATTGCCGATCGGCCTCGGCGTCTCATGCGCTGCTGACCGGCAGGCGCTCGGCAAGATCACCCGCGATGGCGTGTTCCTGGAAGAACTTGAGCGCCATCCGGCGCAATACCTTCCGGAAATCGATGAGGAAAAGCTTGGTGGCGAGGTGGTCAAGGTCGACCTGCGCAAGCCGATGAAGGAGATCCTCGCCCAGCTCTCGAAGTACCCGGTGAAGACGCGACTCTCGCTCACAGGTCCGATGATCGTTGCCCGCGATCTCGCCCACGCGAAATTGCGCGAGCGCCTCGAAGCGGGGAAGGGGCTGCCCGATTATTTCAAGAATCATCCGGTTTATTATGCGGGCCCCGCGAAGACGCCCGCGGGGTATGCGTCGGGTTCGTTCGGCCCGACGACCGCCGGACGGATGGACAGCTATATCGATCAATTTCAGGCAGCTGGCGGCTCGATGATCTCACTCGCCAAGGGCAACCGCTCAGCCCAGGTGCGCGAAGCGTGCAAGAAGCACGGCGGATTTTATCTGGCGTCCATTGGCGGCAGCGCAGCGAAGCTTGCCGAGCACTGCATCAAAAAAGTCGACGTGCACGAATATCCAGAACTTGGAATGGAAGCTATCTGGAGAATTGAAGTGGAGAATTTCCCGGCCTTTATCGTCATCGACGACAAGGGAAACGACTTCTTCAAGGAATTGAATTTGGGTTAGAGATTTCGATCAGGCTAAAAACGGCGCTCAGCGAGCAGCGCCCGATTAAAATTGCTGACAACAGGTAGCAAAGCCCAGCAGGCGTCACGCCATCGCCGCAACTGCCACCATCAGCAACGAGATGCCGACGTACTTCGCGGTCTGCGTTACGTCAGGCAACTGATCTGCGAATCCGACAAACCAAAGCAGGCTTGCAATCGCAATCAGTGAATATTTCACCGCCGGGATTGCGGTGTATTTCCGCAAAAACTTCATCACACCACTCCGCTGCGCCCCGGTCCCCGCAGCATTCAACTGACTATCGCACTGCAATAGTAGCCTACTGCACTGCAAAATGGCAAATCGGTTGAACGCCCGCACCGTCTGGATAACGCGTGCCACCGGGTTGGTTTCCGTCTGGGTAGAAAATCTGATCCCTGGCCAGGCCAGTGCGAGCGGAGCTATCGCTTCTTCGGTGTCTCGCGCGTCTTGCCCTTGAGCGGGATGACCTTTGCGGTCTCCCCGGCGCTTCGCCGCAGCGCTTCTTTGAGGCTCGCGGGTTGACCGTGTTTTCTCAGGAGATCGCTGAACGCTTCGTCAGCGAGCTCCTGGAAGGTCTTCATGCTCTCTGAGGCCAGCAACCGGAGCTGTTGCCACGTCTCTTCGTGAAATTGGACGCGTTTGCCAATCATGGTCTCGACCCCGGTTCACGGCGGACGCACCAATTATGCGAGCTAATCCGCGGCGGGGTAATCACCTTCGAGGGTTTGGTCGTTTTTTTCCAACTTGCGCTTGCGCGCTTCCGCCAGTTGCTCCCAGGTCTCGGCCATTTGCTCAAGGTGCTGGCGATGCGCGGGCGAGGCGGTCCGCGCCATGTTCCTGCATTCCGCAGCGTGTTGAAGGTATTCGTGTAATTTCTTCAAGCTGAATATCCCCCGGTCGCAGTGCGAAACGCGTGCGCTTCCCGTGCGCGAACGTGGGGGAGCCGAATTCGTTCCAGAAACGGTTGCGGGATGGCCGAAATTGGCAAAATCCACGAAAAGAACATATTGCGAACAGAGAACAAATAGTGTACATTGCTTGCCTTCAGTCGATTCCGGCGGTGCGGCGAGGCCGCGTTGTCGGGGGGTCGAATCCCGGCCATAAGGAGCGCGACATCATGAGTCAGCCTGCCCTGCGTCTCGTCGAAGGATCTTCCATGGATAAATCAAAAGCCCTTTCTGCCGCGCTGAGCCAAATCGAGCGCCAGTTCGGCAAGGGCTCGGTCATGAAACTTGGCAAAAACGATAAGGCCATGGATGTCGAGGCCATATCCTCGGGCTCGCTTGGGCTCGATATCGCGCTCGGTATTGGAGGCCTGCCGCGCGGGCGGGTAGTGGAAATCTATGGGCCGGAATCGTCTGGCAAAACAACGCTGGCGCTGCATACGATTGCCGAAGCTCAGAAGAAGGGCGGCATCTGCGCTTTTGTCGATGCCGAGCATGCGCTGGATGTGGTTTACGCCCGCAAGCTCGGCGTGAATGTCGATGATCTTCTGATCTCGCAGCCCGACGCAGGCGAGCAGGCGCTTGAGATCGCTGACACGCTGGTGCGCTCGGGGGCGATCGACGTGCTGGTGGTCGACTCGGTGGCAGCTTTGGTGCCGCGTTCCGAGCTCGAAGGCGAGATGGGCGATGTGCAGCCCGGTTCGCAAGCGCGGCTGATGAGCCAGGCGCTGCGCAAGCTTACAGCCTCGATCTCTCGCTCGCGGACGATGGTGGTTTTCATCAATCAGATCCGTATGAAGATTGGCGTGATGTACGGCTCGCCGGAGACGACGTCAGGCGGCAACGCATTGAAATTCTACGCCTCGGTTCGTCTCGATATCCGCCGTATCGGCGCCATCAAGGAACGCGACGAGGTGATTGGCAACCAGACGCGCGTGAAGGTGGTCAAGAATAAGTTGGCCCCCCCGTTCAAGCAGGTCGAATTTGACATCATGTACGGTGAGGGTGTGTCCAAGACTGGCGAGCTGGTCGACCTCGGCGTCAAAGCCAATGTTGTCGAGAAATCCGGCGCATGGTTCTCCTATGACAGCCAGCGCATTGGGCAGGGCCGCGAGAACGCAAAGCAGTTTCTCAAGGAGAACCCCGACGTCGCTGCCAAAATCGAAGCCGCCGTTCGTCAGAATGCGGGCCTGATCGCGGAAGCGATCATGGCGGGCGAGGGTCAAGAGAAGGACGACGACGACGAGGCTGCCGAAGCTTGAAAGGATGATGGGCCGCCGGACGGCGTTGTTACGACGCTGCCGTCCGGAGCCGGGTCTCGCGAGGAGGGCGTAACCTTCACGAGCGAAGCGCCGGCGCAGGAGCGACAAGAATCGCCGCCTGTCCCGCCCAAGCCGACCAAACCTGACGGCATTACCGAGGTTGCCAAACCGATCACAGAACCAAAGGCCGCTAAACCGAGTAAGGCCGGATCTGTGAAAGGCAAGGCCAGGTCCGCGCAGAGCAAAGAACCATTGTCCACTGGCGCTAAGGCCAAAAAGACGAGGGGGACGGGCTCGAAGCGCAAAGGAAAGGCAAGCCAGTAGTGGCTTGAAGGTTAGTAAGGCGAGGCGGCGGCGCCCGAGTTATCCGCTGCACCATTCCGGTGACGCGTATCTTCCTTGTGATGCGTTAGGCGTTCGCCCCCGTCGGCACCCGGCTGCGTAAAGCGGCCGCCACCGAGGACGGGGGCGAAGGCGTTTTGGGCCTTATCGCGGCAGGGAACGATGCTGCCAATGGATTGCTGGTTCTGCGGCGTAGACTTACGTCACCCCCACCGCTAAATAGCCCCTGAAAACAACAAGCCGGACGGGGATTTAGACCCCGTAGGGGACGCATGGCACAGCTTCCAGAAAACGGTCATGCGCAGGCAAAAGAGGCTCGTACGGTTCTGAAATGAGCGGCGTCAACGATATCCGAAAAAGCTTCCTAGATTTCTTTGCGCGCAACGGTCACCAGGTGGTGCCGTCTTCGTCGCTCGTGCCGCGCAATGATCCGACCCTGATGTTCACCAATGCAGGGATGGTGCAGTTCAAGAATGTCTTCACCGGCCTCGAGAAGCGCCCCTGTTCGCGAGCCGTCAGCGCCCAGAAATGTGTGCGCGCCGGCGGCAAGCATAATGATCTCGACAATGTCGGGTACACCACACGGCATCACACGTTCTTTGAGATGCTCGGCAACTTTTCCTTCGGTGATTACTTCAAGGAGCGCGCGATCGAACTCGCCTGGAACCTGGTCACGAAAGAGTACGCGCTGCCCAAGGACAAGCTGCTTATCACGGTATACATCGACGATGATGACGCCTTTAAGCTTTGGAAAAAAGTTGCCGGACTTCCCGACAGCAAAATCCTGCGCATTGCCGGAGACGACAACTTCTGGGCCATGGGCGAGACCGGCCCCTGCGGTCCCTGTTCGGAAATCTTCTACGATCACGGACCGCACATTCCCGGTGGCCCCCCGGGCTCGGCCGACTCCGAGGGAGATCGCTTTATCGAGATCTGGAATCTCGTCTTCATGCAATACGAGCAGCTTCCAGGCGGAAAGCGTATCGACCTGCCACGTCCGTCGATTGACACCGGCATGGGGCTCGAGCGCATTGCCGCCGTTCTGCAGGGAACCCACGATAACTATGCGATCGATCTCTTTGCGACCCTCATCCGCGCGATCGCCGAACTGACGGGGGTCAATCCCGAAGGCCCACAGAAGGCGTCGCATCGGGTCATTGCTGACCATTTGCGCGCATCTGCGTTCCTGATTGCCGACGGCGTACTGCCTTCCAACGAGGGTCGAGGGTACGTGCTCCGCCGCATCATGCGGCGCGCGATGCGTCACGCCGAACTGCTCGGTGCAAAAGAGCCACTGATGTGGAAACTCGTGCCTGTTCTTACGCGCGAAATGGGACAGGCTTATCCCGAGTTGCTGCGCGCTGAAGCGTTGATCACCGAGACGCTCAAGCTCGAAGAAACGCGCTTTCGTCGCACCCTCGAGCGTGGGCTCACAATCCTCGACGAGAAAAGCAAAGACCTCAAAAGAGGAGCGATGTTCGACGGCGAGACTGCCTTCACGCTCTACGATACGTATGGCTTCCCGCTCGACCTCACTCAAGACGCGCTGCGCTCGCGCGGCATTTCCGTTGACCTCGCATCGTTCACCGACGCGATGGACCGCCAGCGCGAAAAAGCGCGGGCATCCTGGGCCGGATCGGGCGAAGCCGCGCAGGAGACCGTCTGGTTCGCGCTGCGCGAGAAAATCGGTGCGACGGAATTTCTTGGGTATGAAACCGAGAGCGCTGAAGGCGTGGTCGCGGCTCTGGTAAAGGACGGCAAGGAAGTTTCGGAGCTGAAAAAAGGCGAAACCGGTGCCGTGGTGGTTAACCAGACTCCGTTCTACGGCGAAAGCGGCGGACAAGTGGGGGACATCGGCGAAATACGGCGCGAGGGCGTGCGCGCGACCGTCGGCGATACGCAGAAAAAAGCAGGCGATGTCTTTGCTCACATGGTTACGGTGGAGCAGGGATCGATCAAAATCGGTGATCCGATATTGCTCGAGGTCAACCACGCGCGTCGTGACGCCATTCGGCAGAATCATTCCGCCACGCATCTTCTGCATGAGGCACTACGGCAGGTCCTGGGCGATCACGTTGCGCAGAAGGGGTCTCTGGTTGCGCCTGACCGGCTGAGATTTGACTTCTCCCATCCGAAGCCAATGTCGCCTGAAGAACTTGAGAGGGTTGAAGACATTGCCAATGACAAAGTTCTTCAAAACACTCCTGTAACCACCCGACTTATGGCGGTCGACGATGCAATTGCATCGGGGGCTCGCGCCCTGTTTGGCGAAAAATATGGCGATGAAGTTCGTGTCGTTGCGATGGGGGATGGCGGCAACACGATGGGTTGGTCGATTGAACTGTGCGGCGGCACGCACGTCCGGCGGACTGGCGATATTGGGCTGATTTCCGTGGTTGGCGAGGCCGGTGTGGCCGCTGGGGTCCGCCGGATCGAGGCGCTGACCGGAAAAGCGGCCCGCAAGACCGCTAATAAACAGCTTCAAGTTGTTAAAGCTGCAGCTGCAGAACTTAAAGTGCCGCTCGAGGAGATGCCCGCACGCATCGGAGCTCTCTTGGATGAGCGCAAGAAGCTTGAGCGAGACCTCTCCGATGCCAGAAAGAAGCTGGCGATGGGTGGCGGTGGCGCGGGTACTGCCGGCGAACCCAATGACGTACGCCAGGTGAACGGGGTCAAGCTCCTCGCGCGTGCCGTTTCCGGCATCGAACTCAAGGACCTGCGCAGCCTCGCCGACGAAGGCAAACGGCAAGTTGGGTCAGGGATTGTCGCCATCGTGGCGACCGCGGAGGACGGCAAGGCTGGTATTGTCGTTGGGGTTACCGACGACCTCACGAAGCGATTTAACGCCGTTGATCTCGTCAGGAAAGGCGCCGAGGTTCTCGGCGGCAAAGGCGGTGGGGGTCGTCCTGATATGGCTCAGGCCGGCGGGCCGGATGGCTCAAAGGCGCAAGCCGCGCTCGAGGCAATCGAAGCCGCCCTCCAGGAGTGAAATCTTTCGGGCTACTGCAGCATGGCACGTAACCGCCTCAAAGACCTGCGCCGGCGTGTTTATCAAGTGCTCGAGCAGGGGGCGCTCGGCGACGGCCTCAGCAGTTGGGTCGACCGCGGACTGGTTATCCTCATCGTGGTCAATCTCATTGCGGTCTCTCTCGAGTCGATCCCGCGATACGAAGCGCGCTATGCGACAGAATTTGCGCTGATCGAGTACGTCTCCCTGCTGGTGTTTACAGTCGAATATGCCCTGCGGTTATGGTCGTCAGTTGAGCACGGGCCGTATCGCCATCTCCCGCATATGCAGTCGCGCATCAAATATGCGCTTAGCCCCGCTGGCATCATCGATCTGGTCGCCGTCCTTCCGTTCTGGTTTGCGATGCTGTTGCCAAGCGATTTTCGCTTCGTGCTCGTGTTTCGCATGGTGCGATTCTTCAAGATCGCGCGCTATTCACCTGCCATGCGGTCATTGCTCGACGTTCTCTATAACGAGCGTCGAGCGCTTGTCGGCTGTCTCATCATTGCGCTTGGTACGGCGCTGGTTGCCGCGTCCCTGATGCATCTGGCTGAGGCCAAGATCCAGCCGGAAAAGCTTGGCACCATCCCTGACGCGTTCTGGTGGGCAATCGTAACTATCGGCACCATTGGCTACGGCGACGTCGTGCCGGTCACCGCGCTCGGCAAAGTGATCGCAACGGTCACAATTTTCGCTGGGCTCGTGCTTATGGCGCTGCCGGTTGGCATTATCGCCACGGCCTTTGCGGAGCAGATCCAGCGGCGGGACTTTATTGTGACCTGGGGCATGATTTCCAGGGTCCCGCTGTTCGCGGAGCTTGATGCCGCGGAAATTTCCGACGTCATGGAATTGCTGCGGGCGCAGGTTGCGGAGCCGGGAGAGATCATCGTCCGCGAAGGGGACGATGCGCACTCCATGTACTTCATCGCGGCGGGCGAGGTGGAAATTGCCCTGAAAGGCAAGAAAGAGCCCCTTCGCCTGGGCGTCGGCCAGTTTTTCGGAGAGGTTGCGGTGTTGCGGCGCGCACGACGCTCCGCGACAGTCATCGCGCTGGCGCGTACCAATTTACTTGTACTCGACGCGCATGACCTGCACGCGCTGATGGAGCGAGATCCGCGCGTTGCCGAACGCATCGAAGACGTGGTCGAAAAGCGCCTGGGCCGCGACGCGGTTCCGCCCAGGCGTAAGGCCGAACATGAGACTTAGCTCAACGCCACGCCGCCGGGATGGGGCCGGAAAGGGCTAGACGCTCATCGCTTTCTTCAGATTGTCATCCACCTTGTCGAGGAAACCCGTCGTCGACAGCCACTTCTGGTCGGCTCCGACCAGCAAGGCGAGATCCTTGGTCATGAAGCCGGCCTCGACCGTGTCGACGCAGACTTTTTCCAGTGTTTTTGCGAATTTCGCCAGGGCGTCATTGTTGTCGAGCTTGGCGCGATGGGTCAGGCCGCGGGTCCAGGCGAAGATTGACGCGATCGAGTTCGTTGAAGTCTCGCGTCCCTTCTGGTGCTCGCGGTAGTGGCGCGTCACGGTGCCGTGCGCGGCCTCTGACTCAACGATCTTGCCATCCGGCGTCATCAACACGGACGTCATGAGGCCGAGCGAGCCAAAGCCCTGTGCCACGATGTCCGACTGCACGTCGCCGTCGTAGTTCTTGCAGGCCCAGACGTAGCCGCCGGACCATTTCAGGGCCGCCGCCACCATGTCGTCGATCAAGCGATGCTCGTACGTGAGTTTCTTCGCCGCGAACTTTTCCTTGAAGTCTTTGTCGAACACCTCCTGGAAGATGTCCTTGAAGCGGCCGTCGTAAACTTTGAGAATTGTGTTCTTTGTGGAGAGGTAGACGGGGTAACCGCGCGACAAGCCATAGTTGAACGAAGCCATGGCGAAATCGCGAATGGAGTCGTCCAGGTTGTACATCGACAGTGCAACACCGGAGCCGGGGAACTGAAATACCTCGTGCTCGACCTTTTTCCCGTCAGGCGTGACATAGCTCAGCGTGAGCTTGGCTTTTTCAGGGACGCGTATATCGGTGGCGCGATATTGGTCGCCGTAGGCATGGCGACCAATGACGATCGGCTGCGTCCAGCCCGGAACAAGCCGCGGAACGTTCTTGCAGATGATCGGCTCACGAAAGATAACGCCACCAATGATGTTACGAATGGTGCCGTTGGGCGAACGCCACATCTTCTTGAGGTTGAATTCCTTTACCCGCGCTTCGTCAGGCGTAATCGTCGCGCATTTCACTGCGACGCCGACCTCCTTGGTCTTGTTCGCCGCATCAATGGTGATCTGGTCGTCGGTCTCATCACGCTTCTGAACACTCAGATCGTAGTAGAGAAGATTGATGTCCAGGTAGGGGTGGATCAGCTTTTCCTTGATCAGCTGCCAGATGATGCGAGTCATTTCGTCGCCGTCCATTTCGACGACGGGATTTGCGACCTTGATCTTCGCCATTGCGGATAGAACCTTTTGAAATTGCGCGGACAGGAAGGGAAGGCTTCCGGCGCGCGCCCTATAGCACCCAAAATCGGGCGGCGAAAGCTGCGATTTTCAGCAGCGTCGGGACGACCTTTCAGCGTCGGCGGACCACGTCGAAGCGGTTGTGTCACGTCCCCGCTAGGACCTCGGGCAATCGTAAAGCCCTTGATCCGTCACGACAAAGTCAATGCGGCCGTCGCGCAGTGCTTTGATGCATTCTGCCGGAGTATTGACGATCGGCTCCTCGTGGACATTGAAACTCGTGTTGACGAGGACTGGCAGACCCGTTTCGCGCTC
Organism: uncultured Alphaproteobacteria bacterium; assembly: GCA_963707615.1. Classification (GTDB taxonomy): domain Bacteria; phylum Pseudomonadota; class Alphaproteobacteria; order Rhizobiales; family Xanthobacteraceae; genus Pseudolabrys. Next base: position 197,518 of record CAVPQT010000003.1, on the reverse strand, counting down.
GAACGCGCTGAGGATGTCGTAGTAGAGCGGATTGTCCGCCCGCTCGATAATTTGCGGTCGTGCCGAATGGTCTACGTGTACCACCGCGGGGATACGAGCGCGCCATTCCGGGAGGACGTCACACGCGATCGTCATATAGCGGCACGCGCGCCGATTGACGTTCGTGACCGCGAAGACGTCTGCGGCCTTTTCGCTTTGAATCACTGGTGCGAACGGCATGAATTCAGAGCGTTCGAGTTTTTCGTTCAGGAGGTCGTGCGTTTCGCGTCGAGCCGGATTCGCAAGAATGGTGCGTGCGCCCAGCGCGCGGGGTCCGAACTCCATTCGATGGGTATATATGGCACCAAGCGCTCCGGCTTTCAGACGCGCAGCAGCGCCGGCGATGGGCGGCTCGGGAAGCCGCCGGACGCCGGGCGAGCGACCAATCTCGGCGTCGGCAGTGGTCGAGAAATCGCGCCCCAGATAAACACTGCCAAGATCCTGACGTTGCGCGAGCCACCGAGCCAAGCCGTCACGCTGTAACAACCAGGCGAGCGCTCCGCCGACCGGCAGGCCGTCGTCGCCCATGGCGGGAAAGATATACAGTTCATCGAGATCAAGCGCCTCAGCCAGCAGGCGGTTGAGTTTGACGTTGGAGAAAACGCCGCCCGAAAGCCCAAGATGTCGCGTCGGGTTTTTTGCCAGCAACCTCTGCAGAGACTGCAACATCACATCTTCGAGTACTTTCTGAACCGTGGCGGCGTAGTCCTCCCGGCTAATCCCGCGCTTGAGTGCTCGCATGAATGCGTAGATGGCGCGATCTCCACCGAGATCTGAATGAATTCGCCCTTCATCGTCGACACGGTAACGGGCCATGAGTTCTGCGGAGCGCGTCGGTTCTCCCATCGCGGCCAAACCCGTCACCTTGCCTTCATGGCGTACTCTCTTGAATCCCAAGGCCTTGGTTGCCCAGCCATACATCTTGCCGAGGCTGTCTTCCTCCGGGGGCGTTAAAATCATGTCCTCGCCGCCATAGAGAATTGTGAGTCGACCATCGGCGAGATGGCGGTGGCTGTAGTGCACAGTGTCGCCGCCACCGTCCGCGGTGACGAGGAGCGCGTCTGTCCACGGGCTATAGAAAAGCGTTGGGAGCGCGTGGGCCTCGTGATGATTGTAGAAGCTTGTAATAACGTCAGGCCGAAAGCCGTTGTCCCGTTGAAAGGACCCAACGTCAAAAAGAGCTGCGACGTCTGCCGTGCCATACCGAAAGATTTCCGGCATGAGCTGGCGCCGCGGCCTGCGGCGTATATGCGTTCGGTACTGTTCGCGCAGCCACTCCGTACCGCGCAGATTTCTGAAATAGCGCGTGGGCAACAGGCCGCGGCTATAGGTCACAACATCCACATCGCGACGAGTTGCGCCGGCGATCGAAAGGACTTCGTCGATCGCCAGGTCTGGATGTCGTGTGCCGTCTCCCTTGACGCGCGTCAGACGCTCTAGATGGACCGCAGCTTTCAGAGAATAGTCCTCGAATATCGCGGCAGCCGCGTCATGAGATCCGGAATGAACGCCGAGAATGACTTGAGTCATGACTGAGAACGTGAAAGCGCGCGCACCCAAGGAGGTGGTGGATCACCTGCACGCATGATCCCGATAAAATAATACTGATGTCCCGCCGTTCGGAATGGCAGGTCGCCGTGCGTAAAGACGATAGTCAGGCCGGATTCTGCGATCATGGAGCGGAATGTGTCCGGGGTTGAGCCGGCATTGTTTTCTTGCAGAATAATGACGGCCCCGCGCTTGAGAAAAGGTGCAACGGCCCCGAAGAAATCACGGTGAACGCGCCAGTCCGGATCGTGTGCGCGAATATTTCCGAGGTACTCGTCGATGAAATGGGGTGGATTGGAAACAACCAGATCCCATTGTTCAGACTTCGGTATGTCGCGAAGATTGTCGGAACAATAGACGGACACGCGGTCGGACAAAGCGTTGTCCGCGATCGTGCGTTCGCAAGCGCTTACAGATTTAGGATTGATGTCGGCTAGACAGAGCGTCTCGCAAAGGCCATGGCCCAGCAACGAGAATCCGATAAATCCCGGTCCGGCACACCACTCGAAAGCGCGCGGCTGTCTTGGTAGTCCAAGGCTTTGCAGGAGAGGGATAAAATCTTGCCCAAACCCGCGTCCGCCGCCATCAAGGTGATTCTTGTACGAAACGCGCGTCCCAGCCAAGGTCGCCTGTTTGTAGGGATAGAGGGGCTTGAGCCAAGGGTAGATGTAGCGGCGACGGAACTGTTTCAGGACGTTGGCCACGCAGCCCTCCCAGGCAGTGCGCCGCAATAGGCAAACATGATGCTATTTCTGTCAATACGGTGGTGAGCAATGCCGGGTGCCGGGACTGACAAAACCAAGCGCTGGATCGAAACGCCCGCACCGGTCGTCGTTCTTGTCGAGCCGCAGCTTGGCGAAAACATAGGTGCGACGGCCCGTGCGATGGCGAATTTCGGCTTGCCGCGGCTGCGTCTGGTGAAGCCGCTACAAGCATGGCCCAACGAAAGAGCCCGTGTGATGGCGGCGGGCGCCGACCGAATTCTTGACGGGGTCGTACTTTACGACAGCCTCAATGATGCGATCGGCGATTGCAATTTCGTGCTCGCGACGACCGCCCGCAATCACGATCAGGCGAAACCCGTGATCTCTGCTGACACAGCGGCAGCCGAAATGGCGCAACGCGTTTCTGCCGGCGAGAACGTCGCCATCATATTTGGCCGCGAGCGCATTGGTCTCGAGAATCACGAAGTTGCGCTGGCCGATCGAATTGTGACGTTACCGGTGAATCCTGCATTCGCCTCACTTAATCTCGCGCAGGCGGTCGTCATCGTTGCTTACGAATGGTTCAAGCGCGTCGGGGGAGGCGGGCTGCCGTTTTCGATGCCGGAGAAATCTCCACCGGCCGCGAAGCAGCAGCTCGACGCCTTCTTTTCCGATCTCGAACGCGAGCTGGAACGGGTCGAGTTCTTCCGCCCGGAGGAAAAGCGCGGCACCATGAGTGTTAATTTGCGCAACATATTTCAGCGTATGGCTCCTACCCAGCAGGACATGCGCACATTGCATGGTGTCGTCAACGCGATCGTGCAGGGACGAAAAGGTCCTGCACGTGGCGGCGTACTCGACTCGGAAGAGGCGCAAAAATTGCGCGACTTGCTCGCCGAACACGGTGGCGGTCGTGTGCCGGGTGAGCGCGGTCCGGTGCGTGGGCTGGCGCGCCTTCTGCGCCGAAATCCGACCGACGCGGAACGTCTGTTGTGGCAAGCGCTCGTCAATGATCGACGCTTCGCTGGCCGGGGGTTCAAGCGTCAGGTGCCGATCGGGCCGCACATCACTGATTTTGTTTCGTTTCCGCTGAAGTGCGTGATCGACATCGTGCCCCGCGACGAGAGCGATGACGCAGGACGCACGCGCGCGGAACGGCGCGCTTACCTTGTCGAACGTGAGTATCGCGTGTGCGAGGCGAGGGCCGAGGCAGTCGAGGAAGATCCAGGAAAAGTACTCGACGGTCTTTTTACCGCTCTCTCGAAAGCGGAATGAAATCGGCTCGTATTGCGCGGATCAGCTCTTCAGTGCCTTCAATTGCGCCACAGTAGCGCTGCGCAGCGTGGTCTGGTCGTTCCCAGCTATGACGAAACGGTACCCACGTTTGGCCATGGCAACCGCGCTCTCTGCGTCTCGGCAATAGATGCCCGGAATTTTATCGGCCTTCTTCGCCGCGGCGCGGATAGTGTCGATCGCCTGCTCAACCTGCGCGGCCTGCACATCCTGCGCCGAGCCTCCGCTGAGGGCGGTCGCGAGGTCGTATGGCCCTACGAACAACCCGTCTATGCCGGGCGTAGACGCGATTGTATCGACGCACGCAAGCGCGGTTGCCGTCTCAACCATGGCGAAGGCCAGGGTGCCGTCATTTGCCTCCCGCATGTAGTCAACAGGCGCCGTGCGTGGGCTTTGCAGAGCCATCGCGCGTAGCGGCCCCCAGCTGCGTTCCCCAAGCGGCGGATATTTCGCAGCGCTCGCGAGACGAAGGGCGTCTGCAGGGCTATTGATCATTGGTGCGATGATCGCTTCCGCCCCGAAGTCGAGCGCGCGCGAGACCAGCGCGAAATCATTGAGCGGTACCCGCACCACCGGTGCTGATTCGGCATGGTCGAGTGCGCCAATGCCGGCGATCAGCGATGCGACGTCCCAAAGCCCATGCTGTGCATCGAGTACGACTGCAGGAAAGCCCTCGCGGGCGATGGTTTCCGCGACGACAGGGGAGCCAAGCATGCACCAGGCGCCAAAGACCGTTTCGCCCGCGCGCAGACGCCGGGCGAGGGCAAATGCAGGCACGTCAGCCGCTCTTTTTGATCTGCGCGACCGCCTCGCTGAGCAGTTCGGCCATTCGCGTTCGAATCTGCTGCTCGGTGATGCCTTTCGGCTGTAAGTCCTTGATCAGCTTGTGCACGACGTCGTGATCGGCGCCTTGTTCGAAGTCGGCCAATACGACCTCCTTCGCATAAGCCTCCGCGTCGGGCCCGCTTTTTCCAAGAATGCCGGCGGCCCACAGGCCGAGCATTTTGTTGCAGCGCGCCGTTGCCTTGAAACGAAGCTCCTCGTCATGCGCGAATTGCTTCTCGAAGCCTTCTTCGCGCTTGTCGAATGTTGTGGTCATGCTGCCCTCTTTGACTTTGCTTCCGCACGATTCGCTTCAAAAGACCTTTGCCGGCATTGCTGGACGAACATGCGGGCTGCGACTGTCAAAATCGCATACATATGAAGTTTATTTCCGCCTTGCATATCGCCCGCCTAGGGTCAAGGCAACATCCGGCGGCTCGTTTGCGGCGAAATTACGAAGTGGAAAACGTGACGCAGGCGTGATTGTGCTGCCCTTGGTGATCGGCTAGGTTGAATTCGTGCCCGGACCGCTGGCGCGGCCAGCGCTTTCAGTCCGGTCCCGCAGCCGCGGATCTTGCAAAGTCGCACAACAAGGAGCCACGGCAATCCGATGGACTTTCACAAACCACGGTATACGCCTATGAGCCGTCGTCGCCGCATTTACGAGGGCAAGGCGAAGGTCCTGTATGAAGGGCCGGAGCCTGGAACGCTGATTCAGCATTTCAAGGACGACGCGACTGCCTTCAACGCCAAAAAGCACGAAGTGATCGAGGGCAAGGGCGTCCTCAACAATCGAATCTCGGAATATGTATTCCAGCACCTCAACGATATCGGGGTGCCGACTCACTTCATACGCCGGCTCAACATGCGCGAGCAGTTGATCCGCGAGGTGGAAATCATTCCGCTTGAGGTCGTCGTTCGCAACGTTGCCGCCGGTTCGCTGGCGCAACGGCTCGGCATCGAGGAGGGCACGCAACTGCCGCGCTCGATCATCGAGTTCTACTACAAGAACGACAAGCTCAACGACCCGATGGTGTCAGAAGAACACATCACAGCATTCGGGTGGGCATCTCCTCAGGAAATCGACGACATCATGGCGCTCGCCATTCGTGTGAACGATTTTCTTTCCGGGCTATTTCTCGGTGTTGGCATTCGCCTCGTCGACTTCAAGATGGAAACCGGCAGGCTCTGGGAAAACGACGTGATGCGCATTGTCGTCGCAGACGAGATTTCTCCCGACAGCTGCCGGCTTTGGGACATCAAGACCAACGACAAGCTCGACAAAGACCGCTTCCGCCGCGATCTCGGCGGCCTTCTGGAGGCCTATACTGAAGTGGCCAAGCGCCTCGGCATCATGAGCGAAGGCGAGCGCCCGCAAGGCACCGGACCCGTCCTCGTCAAAGGTTGAATAAGGATAGCCTTATCGATAGCTGCGATGGCCGGGCCGTGCCCGGCCATCTGTCTTTATAGGCTCAGAATTTGTAGGCGATGCCCACCAAACCTAGCATCAACGTGTTGCTGAACTCTACGTGGGCGCCAGCGCAGACGTCGTTGCCGTTCACGCATTGTGCAGTGTGCGTGCCTAGATCGACATAGCGCCACTCGCCGCGCAGAGTCCAATGCGGGTCGAACATGTGTTCGACACCTACCCCTGCGGTCCATCCGAGTCTCGTTTTATCGTCGAGGAATGAGCCGGTCAGTCCTCCGTCGTCGACGTGCGCGATGATGCTGTTATCGACACGGCCGAAGGCAAGCCCGCCAGTGAGGTAGACGAGCGTCGCGTCTAAGGCGAGCCCGGCCCGACCGCGAAGGGTGCCAACCCATCGGACGTCGAATGACTGCAAAATTTCAGTATTACCCGTGCTGGTCTTTATGCCCCCAAGCCAGGTCCAGTCGCCTTCTAGGCCGTAGACGAAATTGCCCTGTTGCCAGTTGTGGCCGAGCAGCGCGCCGATTGTGCCGCCAGTTCGCGTCAATTCTGTCGTTTCGCAACCAATGTTGGTGGTGCAGTTCGGATCGAGGTTTGCCCGATGATTGGCGACACCTCCAAGGATGCCGACATAGCTGCCTTCCCAACTCAACAGTGGAGGCGGTGCGTAGGCTGGGGCCTTTACCGGCAATGGCAGGTCGGCTGCATGAGATGCCGCCGACAACGCAAGCACGAACAGTGTCACCAGGTGGAACTTTTTCATGGCGTAGCTCGTCCCTTGTTCGAATCGTGGGACGGCTTGCCATTTTCGCTGACTGCGTCGCGTCCTCTGATTGTATGACTGAACGGCTGTGCCGCAGTCGTTTGAGGCACTAAATTTTTTACTCCGTCATGTAATCGAAGGACGCGCCGCCGTTTTTCGCAGCGTAAGTGGCGTTTGCACACAGATTTCGAATTGACCACCACCGAGCCGCTCGCAAGTGACATGAATGTTGTCGAGCCGATTCTTTTTCACGCGCGGCTTGATCCGCCGGCGCCCGCGTTGTTCACGCCGGAAACGTCTCTGGGCACGGTCACCTACGGTCGGCTCGCTCGGTTTATTCATAGTGTCGGTCACCGCGCCATTCGCCTCGGCATCGCACCAAACGCTGTCGTCGCCATCCAGATAAAAGATCCGATCTTCCATACGGCCGTCGCCCTTGGTCTGATGCAAATCGGCGTCGTCACGGTGTCAGTCAGCGCGCCGCTGCCAACGGATCTCCCTGTCGATGTCTTTCTGACGGATGTTGTTGATGTTTATCCGGGCCGACGAAAAACAAAGGTCGTCGGCGTCGACCTGTCGTGGCTGTCGGGAAAAGGCATTCCGGTCGATGATCGCCACATATACAAGGGCGATGGTGACGATGTCTGTCGTATCACGTTGACCTTGGGCGCGACCGGTGAGGCGAGAGCGGTCGGTTTCACCCACAACAACCAATTGAAACGAGTTGCGCGTTGCAATCACCTGTTCGGCAAAACCTTTCCAGAATGCTCACGATTTTTCAGCAGCTACGGCCTCGGCTCGAGCAGCGGGTTCCTGTATGTTCTCTACGTGCTGTCACGCGGCGGCACCGTCTACTTTCCAGGTGCGTCACTGATTGAGACTTTGCAGACATTTGACGTCTACAAAGTGCAAGGCCTGATCGCGTCACCTGGCAACCTCAGCGACTTTCTGTCGTTCTATGATGACAATCCCGATTTCCGTTCCAGCTTCGGTGTGATCCTCTCGGCGGGAAGTCCACTTCCCAGGTTCTTGTCAGAACGGGTGAGGTCCCGCATGGGATCGAATCTGGTTCTCTCGTACGGCACAACCGAGACTTCGACGATCTCCTCTGCTCCGGCCCACGCCCTCCATGAGGGCGCTGCCGGGTATATCGCGCCGGGCGTTTCGATTCGCGCCGTCGATGAACAGGGGACAATCCTGGGGCCAGGTAACGAGGGATCGCTGCAGGTGCAAACGCCGGTCAATGTAGACGGATATCTGAACGAGGTTGCAAAGACCGAGTCCCCCTTTCTCGATGGATATTTCGACACGGGTGACATTGGCTATGTCACGACGGAAAAAATGCTGGTTATCACCGGGCGAAAGAAGGAGGTCTTGAACCTGGGGGGAGAGAAGGTCAGTCCACGCTTCATTGAGGATGTGATTACGAATCACGACAGCGTTCGTGAGGCTCTCGCGTTCGCAGTACCGAGTGAGTTTGGCATTGAGGAAGTCTGGGCGCTTACGGTGCCCGTCGGAAATCTGGATGAGGACGCACTGCAACTGCACTGCCGAGGAAGGCTTCCTAAGGCTCAGGTTCCTGTGCGCTTTATCAACGTCGCCGAGCTCCCCCGCACCGAGAGTGAAGAGGTAGACCGCCATCGATTGGATGCAATGGTGCGTGGGCTTACGGGAGCGGGCGGGTGAACCCGCCCGGGGGCCGTCCGGCGCCTGGAAGGCCCCGCCTTGAAATACGACCTTCGGCTTATGACCTGTGTAGTGTTCACCCGCACGGTTGAGGCGGCCCGTGGTGGATGCTAGGTCAGGTCGTCGGGACCGGAATCGCCTGAAAAACCACTATGAAAGCTCGTGTAACCGTTACCCTGAAATCCGGAATTCTCGACCCCCAGGGCAAGGCTATCGAGGGCGCTCTGCGTTCCCTTGGCCTTGCGGGCGTCGCCAGTGTTCGTCAGGGCAAGGTTTTTGACATTGAAATCGAGGATGGCGACCGCGCCAAGGCGGAGGCCCTGCTCAAACAGGCAGCCGACAAGCTTTTGGCCAATACCGTCATCGAGAATTATCGCGTGGACGTGTTGGGATGAAGGCCGCCGTTCTTGTCTTTCCCGGGATTAATCGCGAACGCGACATGGCGCGGACATTGCGTCTTGTGTCGGGCCGCGAGCCTTCCATGGTCTGGCATGCCGACAAGGAACTTCCTGCTGGTACCGATCTGGTCGTAATTCCCGGCGGCTTTTCCTACGGCGACTATCTGCGCTGCGGTGCAATTGCGGCGCGTAGCCCCATCATGGAAGCGGTGCGTGCACACGCGGCAAAGGGCGGATTGTTGCTTGGTGTGTGCAACGGATTCCAGATCTTGTGCGAAGCCGGCCTTCTGCCGGGCGTTCTGATGCGAAATGAAAATCTCCGCTTCATCTGCCGCGACGTGTACCTGCGTGTGGAGCGGTCCGACACACCGTTTACGCGCGGCTACAATGCCGGTCAGGTTGTCCGCGTACCGGTCGCGCACGGGGAAGGAAATTACATCGCCGACGGCGAAACGATCGCGAAACTCGAGGGCGAAGGTCGCGTGCTGTTTCGCTATTCCTCGCCCGACGGCATGATTGATCCAAACTGGAATCACAACGGCGCGATCAACGCGATCGCCGGTATTGTGAACGACCAGGGCAACGTGCTCGGCATGATGCCGCACCCTGAAAACCATGTTGAAGCTGCGATTGGTCCGACTGACGGGCGCGGGCTGTTTGCTGGCCTGGTCGAGGCGCTCGATCGGGCGGCATAGACTGTGAATCGCAACGAACCTCGCATCACACCCGAACTGATCGCCGAGCACGGGCTCAAGCCCGACGAGTACGATCGCATTCTCAGGCTGATCGGACGTGAGCCGTCGTTGACCGAACTCGGCATTTTTTCCGCGATGTGGAACGAGCATTGCTCGTACAAGTCGTCGAAGGTTCACTTGCGGACGCTCCCGACAAAGGGGGCGTGGGTCATCCAGGGGCCTGGCGAGAACGCTGGAGTCATTGATATAGGCGACGGACTCGCCTGCATTTTCAAAATGGAAAGTCACAACCACCCAAGCTACATCGAGCCGTATCAGGGTGCGGCTACCGGTGTCGGCGGAATCTTGCGTGATGTGTTCACCATGGGCGCGCGACCGATCGCCTGCCTGAATGCGCTTTCGTTCGGCGCTCCGTCACATCCGAAGACGCGGCACCTGGTATCTGGCGTGGTTGCCGGGATTGGCGGGTACGGGAATTCTTTCGGTGTGCCAACCGTCGGCGGCTCGGTTCGCTTCCACCAGCGCTACGACGGCAATTGCCTCGTCAATGCGATGGCGGTCGGAATTGCTCGCAAAGATCAGATTTTTTATGCCGCTGCTTCAGGCGTGGGCATGCCGATCGTCTATCTCGGGTCCAAGACTGGACGCGACGGCATACACGGCGCATCGATGGCGTCGGCGGAATTTGACGAAGACTCCGAGGGCAAGCGTCCGACCGTGCAGGTCGGTGACCCGTTTTCCGAGAAGCTGTTGCTGGAAGCCTGTCTTGAGATCATGCAGAAAGACTGCGTCATTGCCATCCAGGACATGGGCGCTGCCGGTTTGACGTGCTCAGCAGTGGAAATGGGCGCAAAAGGCGACCTCGGCGTCACACTCGATCTCGACAAGGTGCCTTGCCGCGAGGAGAGCATGAGCGCCTATGAAATGATGCTGTCCGAAAGCCAAGAGCGCATGCTCATGGTGCTCAAACCCGAAAAAGAAAAAGAAGCCGAAGCGATTTTCCGCAAGTGGGGCCTCGACTTTGCCGTGGTGGGGGAGACGACCCCGACAAAGCGCTTCGTGGTACGTCACGGTGGCGACGTCATGGCGGATTTGCCCATCAAGGAGCTCGGCGACCAGGCGCCGGAGTACAAGCGGCCCTTCGTCAGCGCTGCAAAGCCGGAGGAGATCCGCGCGGAGAGCGTTCATGCGCCTGTCGGTACTCTTGAAGCATTGGAGAAGTTGCTGGAAGCGCCTGATCTTTGCTCGAAGCGTTGGGTTTGGGAGCAATACGATCACGTCATCCTCGGCAACACGGTGCAACGACCGGGCGGCGATGCAGCGGTGGTTCGTGTCGAGGATGGGCCGAAAGGTCTCGCGCTCACCACGGATGTTACGCCGCGCTACTGCGAAGCCGATCCATTCGAAGGCGGCAAACAGGCCGTTGCAGAATGCTGGCGCAACATTACCGCCGTTGGAGCTAAGCCGCTCGCCGTTACCGACAATCTCAACTTCGGCAATCCCGAGCGGCCCGAAATTATGGGGCAGTTCGTAGGTTGCATCCGCGGAATCGCCGAAGCGTGCAAAGCGCTCGACTTTCCGGTCGTGTCCGGGAATGTTTCGCTCTACAACGAAACGAACGGTCGCGCGATCTTGCCAACGCCTTCAATTGGCGGCGTCGGCCTGATTGATGATTTCAGAAAATCGTCGACACTCGCTTTCAAGCGAGCGGACGAGACCATATTGCTGGTCGGAGAGACGACGGGCTGGCTCGGGCAATCGCTCTATCTGCGCGAAATCTGCGGACGGGAAGAGGGCGCTCCTCCTCCGGTTGATCTCGCGGAAGAGCGCGAAAATGGCGATTTCGTGCGCGCGCTAATTCTCGACGGCATCGCGACGGCGGCGCATGACGTTTCTGACGGTGGGCTGCTCGTCGCCATCGCGGAGATGGCAATGGCCTCCGGCATTGGAGCGGAACTGTCCGCGGCGCCGTCGGATATTCCGTCGCATGCCCACTGGTTCGGGGAAGATCAGGCGCGTTATGTGGTCACAGTGCCTGCGGCAAATGGCTGAAACCGTGCTCACGCGCGCCCGGGCTGTCAGTGTGCCGGTGTGGACTATCGGGAAGACGGGGGGCGACGCATTGACGCTTGCTGGCGAGCGTCCCATCCTAGTCACGATTCTGCGCAAGCGTTTCGAATCTTGGCTGCCCGCCTATATGGCTGGCGAGCTTTAACGATCAACGAGGTCCGGCGATGGCCATGCAAGCCGGTGAAATCGAGCGGTTGATCAAGGCGCACATTCCAGATGCGCAGGTGACGATCCGTGACCTCGCCGGCGACGGCGACCACTATGCAGCGACTGTAATTTCTGCCTCGTTCAAGGGAAAGTCGCGGGTCCAGCAGCACCAACTGGTTTACGAGGCGCTCAGAGGTCAGATGGGCGGTGTCCTGCACGCTCTCGCGTTGCAGACCGGCACGCCTTGATGGGTTTAGGGAAGGGCGTCCGCGTTCTTTCGCCCGAAGGTGCGATCGCGCCAACTGGCACCTGGAGTCTGGGAGCGCGCGCCGGGGATTTTGTATTCGTCGCCGGCATGCGTGGCATCAATCCGATGAATAATCGCCTGGTCGATGGCGATGAGGCGCGAATCCGCCAAGCGTTCCTGAATATGAAATTGATTGCGGAATCCGAAGGTGCTGGTTTTGCGGATTGCGTACGTCTGACGGTTTTTGTCACCGATATGCTGCGATTGCGGCCACTCGTGAACAAGGTTCAGGAAGAGATTTGGTCCGGCGGGCCGTATCCCCCGCGGACGATCGTCGAAGTCGCGGCGCTGAACCAGGACGATTTTTTCGAGGTGGAAGGCACCTTCTACTCACCAAAAAGTCGATAAAACCGTGATTGCCTCTTGGGTTGGCGGCGCCTTCTGGGATACATATATCGCAAAGCGTGGCGGCCGTGCCGCCCAACAGGATGGGATTCCATGGGCATCGAGCAATTCATCGAGAATGAGGTGAAGGGAAACGACGTGGTGTTGTTCATGAAGGGAACACCGCAGTTTCCGATGTGCGGATTTTCAGGACAGGTGGTTCAGATTCTCGACCATCTCGGTGTCGCTTACAAAGGCATCAACGTTCTTGAATCTGACGAAATCCGAACCGGCATCAAAAGCTATTCGAACTGGCCAACGATCCCGCAGCTTTACGTCAAGGGCGAGTTTGTCGGCGGCTGCGATATCGTGCGCGAGATGTTTCAGGCCGGTGAGTTGCAGCAGGCTCTGAAAGACAAAGGCGTTTCGGTGAGTCAGAGCGCCTGACGCCATAAGCCCAGCGCGTGACGATTTTCCTGCTGGTTATTGCGACGGTTGTCGACGGCGCACTTGCTGCGCTGTTGATCGGCGTCTCAGGCTTTTGGTTCGGCGGTGGTCCGGAAAGTGCGCACGCAGGGGCGTTGGCGGTCGTCGCTTTCGTTGCCGCCGTGATCGCCTGTCTCGCGGCGCCCATAGCGGGATTTGTTTTCAATAAAAAAGGTAAGACCGGACTCGGGTTGGCGGTGGCATGGCTGCCTGCCGCCGGAGCATTGTTGGCGCTTGTGATCCCAGCCCCTTATTAGGCCGCCGGCACGAAGCGGTAGGCGCTGTCCTTGCGTTCGACCATTCCAACCCCCGGGTAGGGCAAGTGGAAACCAATCAATTTCGATCTGTCATGGGCAAGCCGGTCCAATAGCTTGCGACGCGTCGCTATCGCCTGATCCGGTACGTGATCGGCGATGGGTTTCCATTCGGGATACTGGAAAGAAATCAGCGGGTGGGTGAGGACGTCGCCGCCGACGACGACGCCGCCGCCGCCGGCCAGTTCGAAGGAGACATGACCTTGCGTGTGGCCAGGCGTATCGACGACCCGCAGGCCGGCGATGATCTCATCACCAGCCTTCACCATTTTCACCTTTTCCTTGATCGCTGCATAATTGCGCCGCGCACCGGTGACGAACCCCGCACGTTCAGCGGGGAGCCCGCGTGTTGCATTTTCGCTCGTCCAAAAATCCCATTCCGTGCTTGCGACGAAAAACGTAGCATCCGGAATCACCAGTTCGTCGAGCTCATCAACGGTGCCCCAAAGGTGGTCGGGGTGGCCGTGAGTGAAAATCACTTTTGTGATCTTCCCCTTGTCGATGCCGGCTGATTTGAGATTCTGCCACAGCTTGCCCGCGGTCGGCATAAAGCGATCGCCCGATCCCATATCGACAAGAATGAGATCCTGTCCCGCGGCGATCAGCGTCACATTGGTCGGTGAGTTGTATTGCTCTTCTGTTTGTCCGGCAGCTTTGAGCAGAGGCTCGCGTTCGGCAGCGGGCGCATTGGGTGCGAGAAAACTTGTCGGCAATACGAGATGGCCGTCACTGACGACGGTTACTGCAAACGCGCCATGATTGAGCGTGTAAGGCGCTGCCGCAAAGGCGGGCAGGGCACTCGTTGCAATGCTTCCGGCGGTGGCGGCAAGAAAATTGCGGCGGTTCAGCATGTTGGCGGCTTTCCAGAAGGCTTGCGCCTTCTACGCCAAAGCCACGCGTCCCGCCACCCGAGGCGGGTCGGAAAGCAGTCAACGCGGGAGGTTTTCGACTAACGCGTGCGGTTCAGGCGATTCATCATCAGGTAGATGACGCCCAGAACCAGCGCCAGTCCGATCAAGCTCTGCGTTGGCACGCCGCTCGCGAATTTCGTGACGTTCTCGGCGACCGACGTCACAAAGACCCCGGAGCCTTGCCCCAGGATCAGGTAGATCAACATGATCGCGAGAATGGTGACGAAGCCAAGCTCGACGAACTCCCACAAGATCACTTTTGCATTGGCCATGAATTTGAGCATGGCAAACCCCTTGATGACACATACAGCTTGAAGGTGGGGAGCGTCGCCCCCCACCTCGGTTGCGTCAGCAAAGCTGATCAGGCTAGCCGGACGCTCGGCGTCAGGCCATTTTCCGATTCGAGAACAACCAGAGGACTATGCCGAGTGTGATCAGACCGACGAGACCGTTCCCGCCCATGTCTTTCACCCAGGCCATGATGTTCGCTGTTACAGCGCCGAAGAACGGCAGATTGGCGCCGACCAGCAACGAAAGCACGATCGCCAATGCCAGCAACATCAGAGCTAATTCCGTCAACGCCCCGACCCACTCTTTAATGGTATCGATCCCTTTCATTGCGGAGTCTCCCTAGGCGAGCCCCCTGATTCGAGGGCCGCGCAAGGTTATTAGCGCGTTTTGACCACTAAATGTAGAGAATTGTCGCAGGCCAGCCACAAAATAAGCTGTGCACTAGTCAGGGGATAAGTTTTAGGCAGGCCAAATCTGGCATGCGGAAAACGAATTCAAAATAGCCATGGGCCGGCGCGATTGCGCCGGCCCATGCGGTAAAGCCTGCCTCAACGATCAGCGTGAGTAATATTCCACCACCAGATGCGGCTCCATCTGAACCGCATATGGCACATCGGAGGGCACTGGAACGCGCGCAAGCTTCGCGGTCAGTTTCGACCCGTCGACTTCGATGTAGTCGGGCACGTCACGCTCGGCCAAAGCCTGGGCTTCCAGCACCAATGCCAGTTGCTTCGACTTCTCCTTGACCTCGACCACGTCGCCAACTTTTACGCGATAGCTCGGGATGGTGACGCGCTTGCCATTCACCCGGATATGGCCGTGGCTGATGAACTGGCGTGCGGCGAACACCGTTGGAACGAACTTGGCGCGGAAGATGAGCGCATCCAGACGGCGCTCAAGCAGGCCGATCATGTGCGCGCCACTGTCGCCCTTGAGGCGGCGGGCTTCCTGATAGATGCCGCGGAACTGCCGCTCGGAGATATTCCCGTAGTAGCCACGCAGCTTCTGCTTGGCCTTGAGCTGCACGCCGTAGTCGGAGAGCTTGCTCTTGCGCCTCTGGCCGTGTTGGCCGGGGCCGTACTCACGCCGGTTCACCGGGCTCTTCGGTCGTCCCCAGATGTTCTCGCCCATCCGGCGGTCGATCTTGTACTTGGATTCCATGCGCTTGGTCATTCGCGTCCTCGATTGTCATTGCTGTTGCTGAGGATCGCGCCCTCCTCTGTCCCGGCAGGGCCGGAACCGACAGGCAAAACCTCGTAAGCGCAAGGCCTTGCCGCGGGTCGCGAAACGCCCGGCGAACCTGAAATCCGCCGGGCGCGCGGGTTTTAGGAGTGATCGTCGCGGCTGTCAAACCCTGTAGCCGGTGGTATCCATGTACAGTTGAGCCGCTTGGTCGCAGGCCTCGCGCTTGCCGAGTGCCCGGCGATGGGCCATTTACGTGCTTATCAGACCGGGCCCCTCTGGCAGCCAAATGGCTGCGATGTCGGACTGATAGTATCCGCAGCAGGGCCCGATGCGCCGAACTGATTTCCCGCACAAACCTCCTCGCAAGCCCCCGAAGCGCGACAGCTCACGTTTCGCCATCCTGGGTTTCGTCGCGAGCGTCATTGGATCATTGGTCACGCTGGTCGTCTTGCTGCCCGGCCGGTCGTCTTGCCGGCCTTCAGTATTTGCGCTCTCGCCGCGGCGGCTTGCCTGATGCTGGCGGCCAGCATGCATGCGGGCAGGAGCGCACAAGTTTCGCCTTCCGCCTGGAATCTCGCCGGCGCATTCACCCTTGTCGGCTGTGCTGCCGCGATCCTCGGTGAGGTTGAGGCAATCGTCGAATATATGCGGCTGACGCCACCCAGGAGCAGAGCGGATGATTGATCTCGATATATTTTCGCAAGGCGCGATCGCCGCGCTCGTCCAGGTCATCATGATCGATCTGGTCTTGGCTGGCGACAACGCCGTCGTGATCGGTCTTGCAGCGGCAGGCTTGCCTCCGGAACAGCGCTCGCGTGCGATTCTCGTCGGCATCATCGCCGCCACCGTTCTGCGAATTGCTTTTGCCAGTATTGCGGTCGAGTTGCTGGAAATCGTCGGCCTTCTTCTGGCCGGCGGCATCCTGCTGCTTTGGGTCTGTTGGAAAATGTGGCGTGAACTGCGCGGCCCGGGCCACAAGGCAACGGAGGCCGCCCTGTCCGTGGTGGACGGCAAAGCGCCACACAAAACATTCGCGCAAGCGGCTTGGCAAATCGTGATCGCAGATATTTCCATGTCACTCGACAACGTCCTGGCGGTGGCGGGCGCCGCGCGCGATCACCCAACTGCCCTGATCTTTGGTCTGGTGCTGTCGATCGTGCTGATGGGCGTCGCCGCGAGCTTCATCGCACGGCTGCTCAACCGGCATCGCTGGATTGCCTACGTCGGGCTTGCGATCATTCTTTATGTTTCATTCGACATGATCTGGCGCGGCGCGCTCGAAGTTTGGCCGCATGTCTCCGGCTAGAAGCCGAACGAGTTAAGCGCACGCCTGAGCGTCGGGGAGGGCGTCCGTCTGGACGTGAATTCGATGACCGGGGCGCTCAGTGCCGCGCGCAAGGGTCGATCGCGTAACAACTCGGCCACCCGGCGCGCAATTGCCGGGGCAGGATCGAGCCAATCGACGGTCCATGGTGCCGCGGCGCGAAAGCGTTCAAGCAGTAACGGATAGTGCGTGCAGGCGAGCACGATCGTGTCAGTGCGGCGTCCTTCGGCGTCTATGAAGCAGCCTGCGGTTTCGGTTTTGATCGCGTCGTCGCCGACGGCTTCACCGGCAAGTTCCGCTTCCGCAAACCCGGCAAGCCGTGGTGAGCCGACCAAATGCACATCACAGCCGGCGGCGAATTCGCGGATCAGCGCGCGCGTGTATTCGCGTCCGACGGTGGCTTGCGTGCCCAGCACGGCGACGCGTCTGCTCTTTGATTGGGCACAGGCTGGCTTGATGGCCGGCACGGTGCCGACGAAGGGTACCGTAAAGCGCGATCGCAATTGAGCGAGAGCGAGCGTCGATGCGGTATTGCAGGCTACGACAATGAGGTCGGGTTTGTGCCGGGCGATTGCATCGGCGAGGACTTCGGTGACACGGGGTACGAGCTTGTCCTCAGTGAGATCACCGTAGGGAAAGCCAGCGTCATCCGCGAGGTAAACATAGCGTGCGTCTGAACGCGCGGCCTTTGTTTCGCGGAATACCGTAAGGCCGCCAAGCCCTGAATCAAAAACTAGAATGGTCGGGGCATGCGGCATTGCGCTGGCGAGGTCAGGCGGCTCCGAACACGCGTTTGAAGATCGTATCGACGTGCCTGAAATGGTGGTCGAGGTTGAAATTGGCTTCCAGATCCTTTTCCGAGAGCTTGGCCCGCACGTCCTTGTCGGCCTTAAGCAACGAAAGGAAATCGCTCTCGCCACCCCACACCTTCATGGCGTTGCGCTGAACGAGACGATAGGCGTCTTCGCGCGAAACCCCTTTTTGTGTAAGCGCGATGAGTATGCGCTGCGAATGAATAAGCCCGCCAAGCCTGTCGAGGTTCTTTTGCATGGCGGCCGGGTAAACGATGAGCCTATCGATGATTGAGGCAAGCCGTGCAAGGGCGAAATCGAGCGTAACGGTTGCATCGGGTCCGATCATGCGCTCGACCGAGGAATGTGAGATGTCGCGCTCGTGCCAGAGCGCGACATTTTCCATCGCGGGCAGGGCGTAACCCCGGACCATGCGGGCAAGCCCGGTGACATTTTCCGAAAGGACCGGATTTCGTTTATGCGGCATCGCCGAGGAGCCCTTTTGCTTCTCGGAGAAGAATTCTTCCGCCTCGAGAACCTCGGTCCGCTGCAGATGGCGAATCTCTGTTGCGAGCCGCTCGATCGAAGATGCAACAACGCCGAGAGTGGCGAAATACATTGCGTGGCGATCGCGCGGAATAATCTGGGTCGAAACTGGCTCTACCGCGAGCCCCATGGCCTTGGCGACATGGGCTTCAACGCGCGGATCGACCTGCGCGAATGTCCCTACGGCGCCTGAGATGGCGCAGGTCGCGACCTCTTTCCGGGCGGCGACCAGACGCTCACGGGCGCGTGAAAATTCCGCATACGCGTAAGCCAGTTTGAGACCGAAGGTGGTCGGTTCTGCATGAATGCCATGCGAGCGCCCAACCGTTGGCGTCAGCTTGTGCTCAAATGCGCGACGCTTCAGCGCGGCAAGCAATTTATCGACATCAGCGATGAGGATGTCCGCCGCCCGTACGAGTTGCACGTTGAAACATGTGTCAAGTACATCGGACGAGGTCATGCCTGCGTGTACAAACCGCGCTTCCGGTCCGACGATTTCGGACAAATGGGTCAGGAAAGCGATGACGTCATGCTTGACCTCTGCCTCGATCTCATCGATCCGAGCGACGTCGAACTTTGCGGCATTGCCTTTTTCCCAGATTTTCTTTGCGGCTTCTTTCGGAATGGTGCCGAGCTCCGCCATTGCGTCCGCCGCGTGAGCTTCAATCTCGAACCAAATCCTGAATTTTGTTTCCGGCGACCAGATCGCGGTCATTTCCGGACGGGAATAGCGCGCAATGGTCACGCTGCTTCCCCACGTGCGAGGGCTGCGGCGTTTCGGATCGCCGCGATGTTGCCATTATAGTTGCCACCCTTGAAGACGGCTGACCCGGCGACCAACACATTTGCCCCGGCCTGCACGACCCGCGCCGTGTTGTCCGGAGTAATTCCGCCGTCGATCTCGATGTCGATCGGGCGTGCTCCGATCAGAGTGCGTACGTCGCGCAGCTTGTCGACGGCTGCCGGAATGAACGCTTGCCCGCCAAAACCGGGGTTTACCGACATGATGAGAATGAGATCAACCAAATCGATCACATGCTCGATGCTCGACACCGGTGTAGCAGGGTTCAGGGTGACACCAGCCTTCTTGCCCAGGCTGCGGATTGCTTGCAGCGAGCGATGAACGTGCGGCCCGGCTTCGACATGAACCGTGATTATGTCCGAGCCGGCTTTCGCGAAAGCCTCAAGATATGGATCGCATGGCGCGATCATTAAGTGGACGTCGAGTGTTTTCTTCGTGATCGGACGGATTGCCTGAACGACTGCAGGACCAATCGATATGTTCGGGACAAAGTGGCCGTCCATGACGTCGACATGGATCCAGTCTGCCCCCGCAGCTTCAATCGCACGGATCTCATCCCCCAACTTGGCGAAATCGGCGGAAAGTATCGACGGTGCAATCACTAACGGACGGGGCATTAGGGCCTCCAGATGCAGTTCCGCCTAACACGAGGCGGGTAAACGGGCAACGCCGCAGCCACGCAAATGCACCGCCTTGTTAACGTTTGGCTGAGAGACGCCTGGCGAGCGGCTTCAGCAGGTGCGGCAACAGATAGATGGGAAACTGCGCGACCGCGAAATAAAGCCACGCGATGTCTGGGATCGCAAATCCGGTTGCGGCCAGCATCAGGCCGACGTTTCGGTTTCCCGCGATCAGGCCAATCGCGAAGGCGCGCGCTCGTCCGGCGCGCTGGAACACAATTGCGGTAACGGCGATCGAGGCGAGCGCAATCAAGAAAGCAAGCGCGGTGAGCTTGATGACCAGGCTCGGGTCGGCGCGAAAATGGTCCATAGCGCCGTCCATGGCGGCAACGGCGAACATCGACATCGCGATGACGCTCAAACCGTCAATGGCGCCTCTCTGTGCCTCGATAAATTTTCGACCCGCAATGAGGCGAATGACAGCGGCGGCGAGAGCGCAGCCCACAATGATCAAGAACAGTCTGAAACCAAATTCGAGCGGAGAGGCGAGTGCCGTTCCCAGAAAGACATGAGTGAAGAGGCTGGCAGTAAATGGAGTTATCGCGGTTGCCACGATGAGTGTTGCGAGGGTAAGTGCGACATCGAGACCAAGCAACGCTGCGAGCGCCGGAGACGACATCAGGCCCGGTGCGGACATTTGCAGCACCAGCATGAAATACAATCCGGGCATCGTTTGATCGAATTTGAACGCCAGAAACAGCATGCCAAGCACGGCGGGCAAGATGAGCATTGTCCAAACCGTTGCGGCGGCGATCAGGCCGGGCCGCGTCCAATGCCGACGCAATTCCACCGGGTCGACTCGGAGAAAGGCGAGGGTCAGCATGACGACGATCGCTTCGCCGAGATGTGGACGAAACGCTGCGGCAAGAGGGGGCACCGCCAATCCGATGAAGATCGATGCCGCTGCTATAAGCGTTCCATGGCGGCCGCAAAGGGTGAGTGCGGCCGCGAGGGCGCTGATCAATTTCACTTGGGGAAACTCCGGCCGCCGTGAGTATAGATGCTTGATAGCGCTCTCGGCGGCGGCAATCCATATATAAGGATACGGTTTCCTGGAGGTGGGTGTGGCACGTACTGATGTAATGGTTCTCGGTGCCGGCATTGTCGGCACCTCGGTGGCGCTGCATCTCGCCAAACGTGGGCTCAGCGTCGCCCTGGTCGACCGCGCGGGGATCGGCGAACAGACATCCTATGGCAATGCCGGCATCATCGAAGGCAACACGATATTTCCTCCGGCATTTCCTTCCCATTTCGACGCACTGCTACGCATCGCGCTCAAGCGCGCCAGCGAAGCCAACTATCATTTGTCATTCCTGCCGCATGTCCTGCCATGGTTATGGGCGTTCCGCGCGGCCTCGCGACCGGATCGGCTTGCAGAAACAGCGCGGCTGATCCGCCCTTTGTTTTCTCATGCGGTTGCCGAGCACGAGACGCTGATGGCAGAAAGCGGCGCCACCCACTACCTGCGCAAAACCGGCTGGCTCAAAGTCTATCGTAACGAGAGCAGTTTTGCCGCGTTGGCGCGTGAGTTCGACCTCGCCGCGAAGTTTGGCTTGCCCCTGAACGCACTCGATACTGCTGGAGCACAAGCTCTCGAGCCGTCACTCAATTCGGTTTTTGCGAAGGCCGTATTCTGGCCAGAGGCCGCGAGCGTCAGCAATCCGCTCGGAGTGACGCGAGCCTTCGCGGCACGCTTTGCCGCATTGGGTGGTGTCTTGGTAGCAGGCGATGCGCGATCGCTTCACCGTACGGGTAATCGCTGGCGAGTAGACACCGCAGAGGGTGCGCTCGATGCTCATGAGTGCGTGGTCGCACTCGGGCCTTGGGCGTCCGATGTGCTTGATACTCTCGGTGTGCGATTGCCGCTTGCGGTTAAGCGGGGCTACCACCGACATTTTCGACCCCAGGGGAATGCGAACCTGTCGCGGCCGGTGCTTGACGCAGACGTCGGTTACCTGATTACCCCTATGGAGCAGGGACTGCGCATGACCACCGGCGCCGAGTTTGCGTTGCGCGATGCAGCGCCCACTCCTGAGCAGTTTCTCCGGATCATGCCGCGAGCGCGCGAGTTGTTCCCGTTGGGAGAGCAGGCCGACGGGAGAACGTGGCTCGGCAGTCGACCGTGTTTTCCGGATTCTCGTCCGATCATCGATCGGGCGCCTGGACACGCTGGGCTGTGGCTGACCATAGGCCACGCGCATTGGGGCCTCACCCTCGGTCCCGCCACCGGGCGCATGATTGCGCAGATGATGGCCGGCGAGGTGCCGTTTTGCGATCCGGTGCCTTACCGCGCGGCGCGCTTTAACTAATGCGCTGAAACGATTTCCCGAAAATCGTATCGGTCGCGAATATAGCCGTTGAAAAACGTGCCTTTGGAAAACGCCGATTGAAATGAGGCGGCTACCTCGGGAGGCACATCGACATATTCGTAGATTTGGCCGGTCACGAAGGTGACCGTCAGTCGCTCGCTCCCGCGATCGTAGTGGATGTGATCGACGATACTCGAGGGCATATTTCGGTAACGCATATCCCTCCCTTTGGGTTCTGTATTTTTACCCAAATCGATCCCGCCAACTCGGCATTGCGTCGGCGAACGATAATGCCGTCGCTTCGTAGACCCCGCGCGCGATGGCTCGGGCAAGCACGTGGGCTGCCAGCGTGCCGAGTTCACTGAGTGCAAACACGGGGTCGGGCAGGGACGTTGTGCCGATGCCAGCTGCGAATACAACGTCACCATCGAGTGGTGTGTGCACGGGATGGATCGCGCGCGACAAACCGCTTTGTGCCATTACGGCTACGCGCTTTGCCTGTGCTTTCGTGAGTTTGGCGTCGGTGGCAACAACCGCAAGAGTTGTGTTTTCGCCCGGATAGCCTTTGCTGCGAAAAGCCAAGGCGTCGGCGGGCAGCGATGACGGCCAGCCTTGTCCGCCGAACTCCGCGTTCTGCTCGAACGGCGCGGCCCAGAAATGCCGGGTGTTCCCGATTGTCATGCTCCCTGCGGCGTTGGCTGCGGCGATTGCGCCGACAGTAATGCCGGCGCGCGTCTTTGCGCTTGCCGAACCGATGCCACCCTTGAGGTTGGCCGTCGTGGCACCGAGCCCCGCACCGACGCTTCCGAGCGCGAAATCCACACCGGCTTGTTTTGCAGCTTCGTAGCCGAGTTCGCGATAGGGGGGATAGCGTCCCCAATTCTTGTCGCCGCCCGACAGCAAATCGAACAAGATTGCACCTGGCACGATCGGGACACGGGCTTCACGCACCTGAAAACCGCGGCCCTGCTCGCGAAGCCATGCTTGCACCCCTGATGCGGCATCGAGCCCGAAAGCCGACCCGCCGGACAGCACGATCGCGTCGATTCCTTCCACAGTTTGCGCCGGGTCGAGGAGGGCCGTTTCACGAGTGCCGGGCCCGCCACCGCGGACATCCACACTGGCAGTCACAGGACTCTCGAATACGATAACCGTAACGCCTGAGCCGAGTTTGGCGTCGCCGGCATTGCCCACAAGAACGCCCGGAACGTCAGTAATCAGATTGCGCGCCATAGCATCTCCCGGTTGAAACTTTATCACGCCAAATCACGTTTCGGCGAAGTGATCGTAAGGACTTGCAAGCAGCCGCATTGCGTCGCATCTAGTGGCGCCATGCATAGTGAAGTCACTTTTCTGGCTGCCCTGCTAGCAGGCCTTGTCAGTTTTCTTTCTCCCTGTGTGCTGCCGCTTGTGCCGCCCTATCTCGTGTTTTTGGCCGGTACCTCGCTCGAGCGTTTTGCCGACAAGGAGGCGGAGCCACGGGTCAGGCGCGAAACGGTGGTTGCGGCGCTCCTGTTCGTCCTGGGCTTCTCGACCGTGTTTGTGGCGCTGGGCGCGAGCGCCAGTGTCGTCGGCGCGCTCGTCCGCGCCTATTCAGGGCCACTCGCGACCATCGCCGGCATCATCATCATCATAATGGGCCTCCATTTCCTGGGCGTGACGCCAATCGCCCTGCTGCATCGTCAGAAGCGACTCGATGTCGCCAAGCCGGTCGGTTTATGGGGGGCCTATGTCATCGGGCTCGCCTTTGCGTTCGGCTGGACGCCGTGCATCGGACCTATCCTGGCTGCAATTCTGGCCGTCGCCGCGTCGGAACAAACAGTGAGCAGGGGTGCGAGCTTGCTCGCAGTCTATTCGCTCGGCCTTGGCATCCCCTTCATCATCGCCGCTTTCGCGATAGAGCCTTTCGCCGCGTTTCTGTCCCGCTTCCGCAACTATCTTCATCGCATGGAGCAGGTGATGGGAGCGCTACTTGTGCTGACGGGGATTGCTTTCCTGACCGGCAGCGTCAACCAGATGAGCGTGTGGCTCCTCGAAACATTTCCGGTTCTCGGAAAGATCGGATGAAAAAAGAAAGCCCGCCAACCGGCGGGCTTTCTGAATTTCGTGGCGATCGACTATTTGACCTTGGTGCAATCGGAGCCAGGGCATTCGACGTACGTTATCTTGCCGCTGGGGTCCTTTTTCCAGACGTACATCACATAGTCGAGTTTCGTGATGTCGCCCTTCTTGTCGTAGGAAATATCGCCGAGCACGGTCTTGAACTGCATGCCCGAATGCATTTTCTCGGCGACCTTCTTGGGGTCGAGCGACTTTGCGGCTTCCGCGGCCTGTTTGATGATCTGAACGCCGGCGTAGCTATAAAGGGTATAGGCTTCCGGCTCGAATTTTTTGGCGCGGAATTCCTCGACCACCTTTTTGGCATCCGGCTTGTTGCGCGGATCCGGTCCGTACGTCATCAGTGTGCCTTCGACTCCCGGACCGCCAACCGAGGCGAATTCGTCCGAGGTGATGCCATCGCCGCCCATCAGCGGTGCCTTCACGCCTTGATCGCGCATCTGTCGAACGATGAGACCACCTTCCGTGTACAGGCCGCCCCAATAGATGAGGTCGGCGCCGGATTGCTTGATTTTGGAAACCAGCGCCGAGAAATCCTTCTCGCCGGTGTTAATGCCTTCGTACAGAACTTCTTTCATGCCGGCTTTGTTGATTGTCTTCTTCATTTCGTCGGCCAGGCCTTTGCCGTAAGTGGTCTTGTCATGCACGACGGCAATTTTTTTGCCTTTGAAGTGCTTGGCGATGTACTCCCCTGCGACTTGTCCTTGCTGATCATCGCGGCCGCAGACACGAAAGATGTTCCACATCTTGCGTTCCGTCACCGTCGGATTTGTCGAGGCCGGCGTAATCTGCAGGACGCCGTTCTCCTGATAGACCTCCGACGACGGAATGGTGACGCCTGAATTGTAGTGGCCAATGACGAACTTCACCCCGTCGGCAGAAAATTTGTTTGCAACCGACACGCCTTGCTTTGGGTCGGAAACGTCGTCTCCATAGGAGACGCTTATTTTCTGACCAAGGATGCCGCCGGCGGCGTTTATGTCGGCCGCGGCCTGGTCAACGCCATTTTTCATTTGAGCCCCGGTTGCGGCGCTTGGCCCCGTGATTGGCCCGCCGACGCCGAATTTGACCTGGGCCGTGGCAGCTCCTGCGGATACGACCGCGATGCCCAACGCGATGCCGAATGTAGTGATCTTTTTCATCTGTATTCCCCCTCAAACTTAGGCCGGCAAGTTTTCTCTCACCAATCTTACGTCAGGCGACTTTGCGGCGCCAGCGCATCGGGCCGTCGGGCTCATTGAGCCAGCGATATTGTGTGAGCATTTGATTTGTGCGTGCAGCCCGAAAACCGAGGAAACCGAACAATACACAGAATGTGGCGTCGACAAGATAGTAGTGGAGCGACAGAAAAGTGCCCCCATAAAGGCTGAAATGTATGAAACGAACTGCGCCTGCCAGCACAAAGCCGTACGCGACAACTTGCCACCACGGTCGCCAGGTTGCGGCAATGGCTCGGCCAGCCAATGCCGCTGCCCCGCCGCCGAGGATGAGGGTGACCAGCACGAAAACGCCGAACGAGCCCTCCTCATAGAGAAACTCCGGTATCGAGAAAGACGCGGCAATCTGCGTCAATGCCGGCCTCCCTCGAGATAAGCCGATTTGATTTCCGGACGTTCGAGCAGTTCGTGTCCCGTGCCCGACATCGTGATGAACCCGTTGACCATGACATAACCGCGGTGCGCGAGCTTGAGGGCATGGTAGGCATTCTGTTCGACGAGAAATACGGTCAGACCGTCCTCGGCATTGAGTGTTTTGATAGCGTCGAAGATTTGCCGCACGATCAGCGGGGCCAGCCCTAGCGATGGCTCGTCGAGCAAAAGCAGCCGCGGTTGCGCCATCAAAGCGCGAGCGATTGCCAGCATTTGCTGTTCGCCACCCGACAACGTCCCGCCGCGTTGCGCTATACGCTGCTGTAGTCGCGGAAACAAAGTCAGGACGCGGTCAAGGTCCCGTTTGAAATGCAATGGGTCCGCGGTCGTGGCCCCCATCTGCAGGTTCTCAAGCACGGTCATCCTTGAAAAAATCCGGCGGCCTTCGGGAGATTGCGCAAGTTTGAGTTTCGCTATCTCGTGTGTTGGCAAGCGCGTGATGTTCTGGCCGGCGAAATCGATCGTGCCCTCGCGCGCGCGCGGATTGCCGCAGACCGTCATCATCAAGGTGGATTTGCCAGCTCCGTTGGCGCCGATCAAAGTGACGATTTCTCCCTCGTTGACATCGAGGTCGACGCCTTTGAGCGCCATGACCCGGCCGTAGAAGGTTTTAACGCCGCGTACAGTGAGGAGTGGTGTGGTCATAGACCAACCTCCGCCTCGACTTTGGCTACATCTTTGTCGGCGACTTCGAGATAGGCCGCAATCACCTTCGGGTTGTCACGGATGGACGCCGGGGCGCCGTCGGCGATCTTGACGCCGTAATCCAGCACAACAATATGGTCCGATATTTCCATGACCACAGACATGTCATGCTCGATCAACAGGATCGAGATGCCGTATTTCTCCCGGATGTTGAGCAGGAGGTCGTTCAGCTGGGCGCTTTCGCGCGGATTGAGGCCGGCTGCAGGTTCGTCAAGGCAGAGCAGAACCGGATCGGTGCACATGGCCCGCGCGATCTCAAGGCGCCGCTGCGCACCGTAAGGCAGATCGCCCGCGGCATCATCCGCTCGGGCCGTTAGGTCGACTCTGTCCAGCCATTCGCGCGCGCGCTCGATCGCGGCGCGTTCGGCTCTTGCAAAAGAAGGAAAGCCGAGGATCCCAAGAAGGGTATAACCGGATGCCAGCATGAGATTGTTGTGTTGGGCCACCAGCAGGTTCTCGAGCACGGTCATGCCAGGAAAAAGGCGAATGTTCTGAAAAGTACGGGCGACCCGCGCCTGCTGCGCCACAAGATAGTCCGGCATTCGTTCGAGCAGATAGAGTCCACCTGCCGTTCGTCTGAGGGAGCGTTCGCCGCTACCGGTCAGCATCTCAAGCCAATCCCAGGCAGCGGCATCACCATGGCGGAGCGTAATGCGGCCTTCGCTTGGCTTGTAGAAACCGGTGATGCAATTGAATACGGTCGTCTTTCCGGCGCCGTTCGGTCCTATCAGTGCGGTGATCTCACCTTGCCGAGCGGAAAACGAGAGGTCCTCCACAGCGACAAGACCGCCAAAGCGCATGGTCAGATGCTCGACCCGAAGCAACATGTCGTGTGCTTCTGCCATCAGCCGTGACCTTCTTTCACAAGGTCGCTGCCAATTGCTTTTCGCTCTTTCAGAATGACCGAAGGCTCTCGCGTCGCGATCAGGCCGCGCGGCCTCCAGATCATGATCAGCACCATCGCAAGTCCAAACAGGAGCATCCGATACTGGGTCGGGTCGAACGTGGCGCCAAAAATCAGTTTGAGGAAATCAAGCTCGCGCATGATTTCGGTGCCGCCGATCATGACGATGGCGGCGATTGCAACGCCGATCTGGCTGCCCATCCCGCCGAGTACGACAATGGAAAGGATTGTTGCGGACTCCAGAAACGTGAACGAGTCCGGCGAAATGAAGCCCTGTCGTGCGGCAAAAAACGATCCCGCGAAGCCGGCAAACATCGCGCCCATGGCGAACGCCGTCAACTTGGTGTTGGTCGTGTTGATGCCGAGTGAGCGGCAGGCGATTTCGTCTTCGCGCAGTGCTTCCCAGGCGCGGCCGACCGGCAACCGTCGCAGGCGCACGGTAACGAATGCGGTCAGGAGGGCGAGCGCGAGGATCAGGTAATACAGAAAAATTGTGCGGTAGATTGGCGAATACTCCAATCCGAAGACAGCCGCGAACCCGTCGTCATCTGCGTTGAACGGGACACCGAAGAAAGTCGGGCGCGGAATGCTCGTGATGCCGGCATAGCCGTTGGTCAAATCCACCCAGTTGATGAGCACGATGCGAATGATTTCACCGAACGCGAGCGTAACGATCGCAAGGTAGTCGCCACGCAACCGCAGCACCGGAAAACCGAGCAATATTCCCCAGAATGATGCGAGAATTCCGGCGAGCGGCAGAAGGATCCAGAAGGAAAAGCCGAAAGCTTTGGCGAGCAGCGCGTAGGAATATGCCCCGACTGCGTAAAAGGCGACGTAGCCGAGGTCGAGCAGTCCAGCGAGACCTACGACGATGTTCAAGCCCCATCCAAGCATGACGTAGATCAGGATTTGAATTCCGAAATTGTCGATCCACTTGACGGCTCGGCCGAAGCCCGCGGTGGCAAGGACGATTGCCGGGTAAGCAACAACAAACCCAATCGCAAAAGGGACAATCCACTTTCCGATCCGCGAACGCCAAGCCGCAGGTTCGGTGGCTGGCCGTAGCGCGCGTTCCTTCAACCAAGGTTCGATGGAAAGCGAATAGGTGAGGCGACCGAGACCGACCAGGGCGACCACGGCAAAGAGCAATGGCCAGCGCGTGTTGACGATCAAGTCATTGCGGACATCGGTAACGGTCTGAAAGCCGATCAGCGGGAGAAAAATCCCGAAAGCAAGCAGCGCCGTGATCCCCGCGTCCCGGAGAGCCCGAGCTGTGTCAACGCGCTTGGTAGGCGCGTCGCTCGCCATGTCAGACTTTCTCGACATCCGGGCGGCCGAACAGCCCCTGCGGCAGGAATATCAGCGTGATTGCGAGGACTGAAAATGCGGCGACATCCTTGTAGTCGATTGAAAAATACGCCGACCACATCGTCTCGATAAGGCCGATCAAGATGCCGCCGATGACGGCGCCGGGCAGAGATCCTATGCCACCGAGGACAGCAGCGGTGAATGCTTTGACACCGGGAACAAAGCCATCCGCAAAGCTTACGACGCCGTAGTACATCAGATACATCGTGCCGGCGACGGCAGCGAGCGCGGCTGCGATGACAAAGGTCATCGAAATGGTTCGATCAACATCGACGCCGACCAGAGCCGCCATCTTTTGGTCTTGCTCACAGGCGCGCTGCGCACGGCCAAGCCGCGTTTTTGTGACGAGATACCAGAAACAGAGCAGCAGGATCGCGGTAACGACCCAGATTATGAGCTGCTTGACGGAAAGGGTGACCGGATAGTCGTTTTTCGTGAAGAGCACGAACTCGCCTTGGACCATTGGTGGAATGGACTTGTTGCGTGGGCCCTGTGTCACTTGCACGAAATTGGAAAGGAAAATCGACATCCCGATTGCCGAGATCAATGGGGCCAGCCTGAACGATCCGCGCAGCGGTCTGTAAGCAAGTCGCTCAATCGTCCAATTGACCATCGACGTGAACAACATCGCTACGACAAGCATGACGATCAGAATGAGCGCGATCGACGAACTGCCGAGAAAACTGACGAGCAGAAGAAAAGCAACCAGCGCGATGAAGCTCGACACCATGAACACATCGCCGTGTGCGAAGTTCACCATGCCGATAATGCCGAAGACCATCGTGTATCCGATGGCGATCAGGCCATAGATCGAGCCGAGCGTAATCCCGTTGATCAGTTGTTGTAGGAAGACTTCCATTCCATCCCCACGCCGTGCGCTCGGCCAGCCTGTGACCGATCTGCCCCCGATATTAGAGGCTTAACAGGGCATAGCGGGAGCGGCAACGCGGCGCGGGCGCGATGTTATCAAGCGGAATTTGTCGTGGAGGATGTGGAGGATAGTGACGGATTGTCATAGCGCCACCGTTGTTGAGACAGGTCGCATCGTCGCACCTGTCTCAGCAACGGTGGTGGGCGGTTAGTGAAGGCCACCAAAGAGCCAGATGAGCACTAGAATAGGGATCGGAATCCCAAGCAGCCACAGCAGTAGATATCGTCCCATCGTCGGTTCTCCTCTTGTTTGAGAGGGAACACTTCCAGCGGTGGCGAGGTTCCATTTGGCATTTCTACAAATCGTACGGGCACTTGGCGGGAACAAATATGGGCACTTTCGAATTATCACTAGTTACGGGGCGTCGTGAACGAACGGCGCTTCCAACCACGTGGAGAATACAAATGAATCAAAACCAGAATCCAAACCAGAAGCCTGGCCAACAGCAGCAAGGTGGTCAGCAGCAAGGTGGCCAGCAGGGCGGCGGACAGCCGAAGCCCGGTCAGCAGCAGCAGGGTGGTCAGCAAAAGCCCGGCCAGCAGCAGGGTGGTCACGAGCAGGGTGGTCAGCAGAACCGCTAACGCTACACGGTAGGTTAACAAGGAAGCCCCGCCGCGAGGCGGGGTTTTCATTTTTTCCCGTGCGCTGTTGGCCTCGCAGGCATGCTCACATATGCTTATCGGATGAGCACGGTGTCGGCGCTACCGCTGTTTCACTTGTACGGCGATCCGCCAGACAACTCTGCTTTTGACTTTATCCATATCGAGACGATCTCTTCGCGCTCATCAATTCATGACTGGACAATTCGCGCTCACCGCCACCGAAATCTGTTTCAGGTGTTGCTCATCGAGAAAGGTGGCGGCGAGCTCAGCTTCGAGACGGCAACAGCGAGGTTTTCCGCTCCGGCCTTGATCTTGGTGCCGGCGACGACTGCGCATGGTTTCCGCTTTACGCCACAGGTTACGGACGGTTGGGTCGTTAGCTTTACCGAAGACGTCGCCGACACGCTCGGCGATCAATCGGGAGAGGCGCTGGCGCGTTTAAAGGCGGTCGCGACCGAGCCACTGCTGCCTCTCGCCAAAGCGGGAGAGGCAAAACGCCTGTCTGCGCTCTGCGCAGATTTGCACGAAGAAAGTGCTGTGGCGCGCGAGGGCTATCGCCTTGCAATGCGCGGGCTGCTTGCCCTGATTGCCATCGAAGTCGTGCGGCTCGCCGTATCTCGTGCGCGGAGCGGTGCCGTGACCCTTTCCCGCTCGGATGCTCGGGTCGACGAACTTCGGCGGCTGGTGGATGAACATTTCCGGAAAGAGCGTCTCATTAGCTTCTATGCCGG
The DNA here is from genome assembly GCA_963707615.1 of uncultured Alphaproteobacteria bacterium. GTDB lineage: Bacteria > Pseudomonadota > Alphaproteobacteria > Rhizobiales > Xanthobacteraceae > Pseudolabrys. The sequence continues at coordinate 166,646 of CAVPQT010000003.1, read as the reverse complement.
AAAACTAGCCATGACGCCCGACAGACTTAATGATCATGTCAAACGCGCAACCGGTGTCACCGCCGGTCACTTGATCCGACAGCGAGTTCTGACAGAAGCCAAGCGGCAACTCGTATTTACAAATCAGGCGATTCACGAGATTGCATACGATCTCGCTTTTTCAGATCCGTCACACTTCACACGGTTTTTTCGCAAACAGACGGGTATGACGCCGCAGGCGTTTCGCGACGGTCGCGGGGGGTAATGAGGGTGAGGGGTGCCGAGAGGCCACCCGCTGCCCGCCCGTTTTCTACGCAATCTGGAATTGGAACTAGGACGTGCCGTCAGCGCGGAAAGGTTAAATGGCTAACCGGTAAGGTAAAGGTTCGGTTTCTTTTGAACTTCGCAATTGAGGGGACTACGCATGAATCCTCACGTGAGGAGGGATCCGTGCGAAAATTCTCCAATGTTGCGGTTGCCGGTATTGTCGCAATTGCACTCTATTTCGCTTTGGCCTGGGGTTATGACGGACTGCGAATCCTTACATCGCCTTCGTATGGCCTCGAAGACGTCTGGCGCTCGCAATTTGTTTTCGCAATCGGGCGGCTTTTCAATTTGGGGCCGATTGGGCTGATAAAGCTCGCCGCGTTTTTCGGAGCGCTCAAGCTCGCGGTCGCCTGCATTTGCATTGTGCACATCGTTGACCGGTTCCGTTGCATGGTGCGCGGGCAGCCGGATTCCAAAATTCTGGAAGCCGGTCTTATTCTGGCGGTGATCATCAGCGTTGCCGCAATCGGTCCGGCTTTCTGGACGCATACGTCTGATCTCATCCGCGAACACTCGGTTCAGCTTTTGATTGCCGCGGTTGCAATCGGCTTGTGCATCTTTGAGCGCGGTCGTTGGGCGCGTGAAGCGAATGCGGAGATCAAGGCAGACGTTGCCGTTGACAAGGATGCAGCTCGGGCCGCTCCGCGCTATCACGCCTGACGTATGGTCTATTTCGGACGGGCTTCGTGCAGCCCGCGATCGGGCGGCTCCAGCTTTCCGCTGCGTCGATCCTTCACGGCCTGCACCAGCGCCCTGGCGGCATTGCATACGTCGTCTTGAAAGTCAGTGTCGCGGTCGAGATCGTCGTGGCTGGTCGCATAGGGCGCCAGGTAACCGACATAACGATCGATCAATGCCAAGTGGCCTGACGGTATCATTCCGATGTCCATCATCCAGTCGGTGAGAATGCGGCGTAGATTTTCGGTCCCGGCGGCATCGCCGTGCACGATCACGGAAAACACACGACCTGCAAGGTGACGCGGATAGGGCCAGCCTTTCAGCTCAAGCTCCTTTGCTTTTGCCGCATTCTTGCCATGGGTCGTTGTCGGGTCGGGGTTGCCACCGTCGGCGCAGACCAGGCGATCGATCATTAGCTTGAGCGAGGAGGGCGCCTGGTACCAATTCACCGGGCAGACGATCATTACGCCATGTGCCGCGACCCACTTCGGATAAATCTCGGCCATCCAGTCTCCGACCTGTCCGAGAGCGTGGTTTGGGTAGCATGAGCAGGGCCAATGACAGAGCGGCTGAGCGGTGGAGACGCAAGCCTTGCAGGGGTAGATGACGCGGCCGTATTCCGACGTCAGGCGTGACAGATCGAGAATCTCAACCTCGAAACCGCGGGACTTCTCGATCATCTTCTTTGCAAGCAAAACAAGGCGATAAGTCTTTGACATTTCGCCAGGGCAGGTCTTGTCGCTGCGCGATGAGCCGTTGACGATCAGAACGCGCGACGGCGACTTGCGATTTTTCTGTCGACGCTCAGCTGCCTGGATGCTCGCCCGCGTGGCTAGCCATTCGATCGAAATATCGTAATCAGGATCGGCAAACTCGCGACCTGCTTTCGTTACGCGCGGAGACTTGTGGTACTCGTCATAGGTGGACCACGCAGTCTCCGCGATCTTGTCGATTTCGCCGCTGAGTGATTTAAAATCCGGGTCGTAAAATCTTTCTTGAAATCGCCGCTTGAACTCGGCCTTGTCGAGCTGAACGCTCGGCATACCGGTTCGCACTTTCACCTTGGGCATGGATAATCCCCATCAGCTGGCCATGGGCTTCATTGAAGCCTTTTCAGGTCAAAATGACGAGGGTCGAAGCGCGGCTGATCTATTTGCTCTTTCCGACTTCGGCGATTACGTCGGCAGCTTCCTTGAAAGCGTTATTGGCGGCCGGAACTCCGCAATAGATTGCCTGTTGGAGAATGATCTCCTTGATATCGTCGGACGTGAACCCGCCCTCGGTGAGCGCTGCCCGCACATGCATTCGGAACTCCTCCCATTTGTCGAGCGCGAGCATAGTGCCAATAACCAGGATGCGGCGCGTCCGTTCGTCATAGTGCGGCCGCGTCCAGACTTCGCCCCACGCTGTACGGGTTATGAAGTCCTGAAATTCCTCGTTGAAGGCGTTCTTTTTTGCATTTGCCCGATCGACCCACGCATTGCCAAGCACCTTACGGCGTTTGGCCATGCCGCGTTCATACCGTTCCTTGTCGTCCATAACTGCCTCAATGCAGGAAATTGAGCACGGCTTCAGTATACGCTTTCGGTTGTTCGATGTTCGCAATATGAGCCGCATCGAGACTCGCGAGCTTCGCACCCTTGATCTGACCTTGGATGGCTTCGCCGGCGGAGGGCGGGGTGGCGGGGTCGTGTTTCCCAACGATGACCAGGGTCGGAAGAGCGATGCGCGGATTTGAGGACGTGAAATCCATGTCGCGAATGGCTTCGCAGCAAGCGATGTAACCTGCGGGCTTTGTCGTCAGGAACAACTCGGTCATTCGGCCGATTGCCTGCGGCGCGCGTGCTCGGAAGTCCTTTGTGAACCATCGCTCCATATTCGGCCCGACGAGTTCACCGAGACCTTTCTCCGATACGAGCTTGATCCTGTCATTCCACGGAGTCTTGTCGGCGTAGTGATAGTTGGTGTTGGAGAGCACGAGCTTCTCAATGCGATCGGGCGCGTTCGCCCCCAGCCATTGTCCGACCATGCCGCCCATGGACAATCCGCACCAGTTGGTCTTTTTGATTTTCAGTGCATCAAGCACCGACAGGACATCCCGGCCGAACCGCTCCATGGAGTAGGGACCTTTCGGCACTCCGGACTGACCGTGCCCACGGCGGTCGTAGCGAACAAGCCGGAAGTGTTTTGCAAATTCTGGAGCCTGGTCGTCCCACATTCGGAGTGTGGTCCCGAGCGAGTTCGACAGCATGAGCACCGGGGCACCCTCACGACCCTCGACCTCGACATGGATAGGGCATCCGTCATCTGCGTTGATTGTCGGCATTAAGGTCCTCCCCTAAGATTTTGATTGGTAGGCTGTAGATCTGGCGACACCCTTAGTGCGCCGCGCGGACCTTGCAAAGGCCTTTTCATGGCCATCGCGAGGGCGTAAGCGAGGTCTGTCGCGGGATGCTTGTAAAGGAGACGCGTGATGGCAATGACCATGACGGGCGAGGTTCAACTGCCGGCCAGTCGCGAAGTTGTGTGGGCAAAGCTGAATGACCCCGAAGTTCTGAAGGCATGCATCCCGGGTTGCGAGGAGCTCAACAAGACTTCGGACACCGAATTCCAGGCGGTTGCGACGACCAAAATTGGCCCGGTGAAAGCGCGCTTCAAAGGTAAGGTTCATCTTAGCGACCTTAACCCTCCGAATGGCTACAAGATTTCGGGCGAGGGCGACGGCGGTGTGGCTGGCTTCGCGAAAGGCGGGGCGACTGTTGCGCTGACCGAAAAAGATGGTGGCACGCTACTCACTTACAACGTTGAGGCGCAAATTGGTGGCAAGCTTGCGCAACTTGGCCAGCGTCTTGTGAACGGCGCCGCCAAGAAGGTCGCCGACGATTTCTTCCAAAAATTCGCGGCGACGGTTGCCGCCGGCTGATCAAGCTCCAGTAGAAGATGAAGTTGCCATTTTGCTGGAATCCCTTGACCCAAGCCATAATGGGGGTTCAGAGTTATTTGGGTCGAAATCGCCTCGATTTCACACCTCAAGTACAGCCGTCCCCGCCGCGGGAGGCGAAAAAAGGGCGTTTGGGCCCTAAATGGGAGGAAGGCCATGCCTGCCGTATCCATGACGGTGAACGGCAAATCCGTCAGCGGGGATGTCGAAGCGCGCACCTTGCTGGTGCAATTTTTGCGCGAGAATTTGCGGCTGACCGGGACGCATGTCGGCTGTGACACTTCGCAATGTGGCGCTTGCGTTGTTCACATTGATGGCATTGCAGGGAAGTCCTGCACAACCCTCGCTCTACAATGTGAGGGCGCCAAGATCACCACTATCGAAGGATTGGCCGAGCCGAACGGGCCACTGCATCCGATGCAGGAGGCGTTCCGCGAACATCACGCGCTTCAGTGCGGGTTCTGTACTCCCGGAATGATCATGGCCGCCCTCGATATCGTACGCCGGCGCGGCAATGATCTTGATGAGCACACGATCCGTGAGCAACTCGACGGAAATATTTGTCGGTGCACGGGTTACCACAACATCGTCAAAGCCATCGCAGCGGGAGCTAAAGCAATGGCCAAAGGTGGCGCACGCCAGGCTGCTGAATAACATCAAAAATAGTGGGAGAGACCGCCATGAGCGCGACCGGTATCGGCGCGGCGGTGCGCCGAAAAGAAGATCTCCGCTTTATCACAGGCAAGGGTCGATACACCGATGACGTGATCAGACCCGGCGCGACCCGCGCCGTATTCGTGCGTTCGCCGCACGCCCACGCGAGCATCAAGAGCGTCGACATTTCCGAAGCCAAGAAAATGCCCGGCGTGATTGATGTGCTTACCGGAAAAGATCTTGCGACTGACAAAATAGGCAATTTGATCTGCGGCTGGATGATCCATTCAAAAGATGGATCGCCCATGAAAATGGCCCCGCATCCGGCGCTTGCGGCCGACAAGGTTTGTCACGTTGGCGACGCAGTGGCTGTGGTCATCGCGGAGACCCAGGCGCAGGGGCGCGATGCGGCCGAAAAAGTGAAGGTCGACTATCAATTACTGCCTGCTGTTGTTGATCCCGCCAAGGCAAAATCGGGCCAGCAAATACACGACGTTGCGCCAAAGAACACGATCTATGAATGGTCGCTTGGCGACGCCAAAGCAGTCGATGCGGCCTTTGCAACCGCTAAGCACGTGACCCGCCTCGACATCGTCAACAATCGTCTGATTGCGAATGCGATAGAGCCGCGCGTTGCCCTTGCCGAATACGATGCCGGGACCGAGCAACTCACGCTTTGGAACACCACGCAAAACCCTCACGTATCGCGCTTGGTGATCGCAGCCTTTGTCGGCATGGCGCCCGAACACAAGCTTCGTGTCATCGCGCCGGATGTCGGCGGCGGGTTCGGCTCGAAGATTTTCATTTATCCAGAGGAAGTCGTTTGCCTCTGGGCCGCGCGAAAAGTCGCCAGGCCGGTGAAATGGACTGCGGATCGATCGGAATCATTCATCACCGACGCACATGGGCGCGATCACGTCACTCATGCTGAACTGGCACTTGATGCCAATGGCAAATTCCTGGCCATGCGCGTCAAGACGATCGCTAACCTCGGCGCCTATATGTCTACATTTTCTTCATCGGTGCCGACTTATCTGTACGCTACGCTCTTGTCGGGGCAGTACGATATTCCGCAGATCCATTGCGAGGTCGACGCCGTCTACACGAACACCGTGCCTGTAGATGCTTATCGCGGCGCCGGTCGTCCGGAAGCAACTTTCGTGGTTGAGCGTCTTGTGGAGGTCGCGGCTCGGCAATTGGGGATCGATCCAGTCGATCTGCGCAGGCGCAATTTCATCAAGACATTTCCGCATCAGACCCCGGTGATCATGGCTTACGATGCCGGCGACTATAATGCGTCGCTCAAAAAGGCGCTCGAGATTGCCGACGTGAAGGGCTTCAGCAAGCGCAAGCGCGACGCCGCCCGGAACGGAAAGTTGCGCGGTCTTGGCTATTCAACTTACATCGAAGCCTGCGGTATCGCTCCTTCGCAGGCGGTCGGATCGCTCGGCTGCGGCGTCGGCCTGTGGGAGAGCGCCGAAGTTCGCGTGAATCCGACCGGAAGCGTGGAGGTGCTGACCGGCGCCCATGCTCACGGGCAGGGGCACGAAACGACATTTGCTCAACTCGTTTCGGAGCGCCTGGGCATACCTTTTGAGAACGTTTCCGTCGTGCACGGCGATACCGACAAAGTGCAATTTGGCATGGGGACTTACGGCTCACGTTCAGGCGCGGTTGGCATGTCTGCAATCGTCAAGGCGCTCGACAAAATAGAGGCGAAGGCGAAGAAAGTCGCCGCTCATATGCTCGAAGCAGCCGAGGGCGACATTGTTTTCAAAGACGGCAAGTTCACCGTTGCCGGTACAGACAAATCGGCGGCCTGGGGCGATGTCTCGCTCAACGCCTACATCGCGCACAAGTTTGCCGGGCAAGAACTTGAACCCGGATTGAAGGAAACGAGCTTCTACGATCCCACCAACTTCACATTCCCTGCCGGCTGCCATATCTGCGAAGTCGAGATCGACAGCGACACCGGCAAAACAGAGATCGTCAGTTGGACGGCCGTCGATGATTTCGGCACGGTGATCAATCCGATGATTGTGGAAGGCCAGGTTCACGGCGGCATCGCACAGGGCATAGGGCAGGCACTGTTGGAAGTCGCCGTGTACGACAAAGACGGCCAGCTGGTGACGGGATCACTCATGGATTATTCGATGCCCCATGCTCATGACCTGCCATCCTTCAAAGTCGGCCTGACAGAAACAAAGTCACCATCGAATCCGCTCGGAATTAAAGGCTGCGGCGAAGCTGGCGCGATTGCTTCACCTGCAGCGGTCATCAACGCCATAACCGACGCAATCGGCACAGAAGACCTCGCGATGCCGGCGACTGCGCAGGCGGTGTGGTCGGCGCTTGCGCGGACGCAACCGCGTCAAGTCGCTTAGGAACAGGAGACAGCGATGTACAACTTTACTTTTCATCGTCCGACTACAGTCCGTCAGGCCGCCGGCCTTCTGGCGCGTAATCCGGAAGCCAAGCTGCTCGCTGGCGGACACTCACTGTTGCCGGTGATGAAGTTACGGTTGGCGAACCCCTCGGCGCTCATTGATCTGTCGTTGGTGGAAGGCATGAGCGGTGTTGAGCAAAAAGGGCGTTCGGTCGTGATTGGGGCGATGACCCGCCACGCTGATGCGGCTAATTCACCGGTGCTCCAACAGGTGCTGCCGGGACTGGCCTCCGTGCCGGCTTCCGTTGGCGATCCGCAGGTTCGCAATCGCGGGACCATAGGAGGCTCGGTCGCCAACAACGATCCGAATGCTGACTATCCCGCGGCATGCCTCGGGCTTGGTGCGACCATCATTACAAATAAACGCCGCATTGCCGCCGACGATTTTTTCACCGGGATGTTTTCAACCGCTCTCGAAGACGGCGAAATAATCACCAAGATCAGTTTCCCCATCGCGAAAAAAGCGGCCTATGAGAAATTCAAACACCCGGCCTCGGGCTTTGCCTTGGTTGGAGTTTTTGTTTCCAAGCGTGGCTCCGAGATCCGCGTTGCGGTGACCGGGGCGGGCGCCAACGGAGTGTTTAGGGTCAAGTCATTTGAAGAGGCGTTGAAGAAGCGCTTCGCGGCAAAGTCCCTCGATGGCATGACCATACCGGCAACCGGAATGAACAGCGATATTCACGCCAGCGCAGAGTATCGCGCGCATTTGGTCGGGGTATTGGCGAAGCGGGCCCTTGCAAAAGCGACGGCCTGACGCGAACTCACGACGGAACAATTGCGGTTGGGAGTGCGTTTCCGAGCCGAGACAACAATTTCGCTCGGACGGTTCATTATGCAGCTATTGCCGCTTCTTATTGTCGTATTGATCGCAGCGTCCTTGGCGTACGTGCGGCTGACTGTTTAGTCGGGCGCAACACACCAATCAGGCGGGCGCGCGATCGAGTTCTCCAAGCAGGTCGTGCAGGTCAAGCGGATGGGTGTACATCTGTAGCGAGCCGTCTGCTTTCTTCGGCCATTTCTCTTTCGGGCGATCCCAATAGAGCTCGACCCCGTTGTCATCCGGATCCCGCAAGTAAAGCGCTTCACTGACGCCATGGTCGCTCGCTCCCTCAAGCGGGATTTTGGCGACGATGAGCCGCCGCAAGGCGTCGGCCAGAAGCCTGCGGGTCGGGTAAAGAATTGCAGTATGGTAAAGACCCGTGCTGCCCGGGGGCGGCGGGGAGCCGCCCAGGCTCTCCCAGGTATTGAGGCCAAGGTGATGGTGATAACCGCCGGCCGATATGAAGGCCGCGCCCGGCCGGCTCGTGGTGAGCGTAAAACCCAGCACCCCACAATAGAAATCCAGAGCTCGCTGCAGGTCTGCAACCTTCAGGTGGACATGGCCGATCCGCACCCCGGGATCGATAGTAAGCATCTGCTGGGCGGGATTCTCGATCGTCTCGGCCTTCGTCATGGGGTTCGTCCTGGCTCTCGGGTCATCTGATCACCACATGTAAGACACGGGCATGGTAGGATAAAGTCCCCGCATGACAGATAAGACCCTTCCGAAGTCAATTGATTCTACCCTCGATCTGTTGGCCAAGGCCGACTACATCGCGGACCGGTCGCTGGCGACGGTGTTGTACCTCGCCCTGCGCATGGGCCGGCCGTTGTTCGTCGAAGGCGAGGCGGGGGTCGGAAAAACCGAGATCGCCAAGGTTTTGGCGACAACGCTCGGGCGCCGTCTGATTCGATTGCAGTGTTATGAAGGACTGGATGTTTCCGCAGCGGTCTACGAGTGGAATTACGGCGCCCAGATGATCGCGATCCGGTTGGCGGAAGCTGAAGGCGAGGGTGACCGGACACGCATTGAGCACGACGTATTTTCCGAGCGCTTTCTAATCAAGAGACCGCTGCTTCAGGCGCTCGAACCCGATCCATCTGGACCGCCTGTCCTGCTGATCGATGAAATCGACCGGACTGACGAGGCCTTCGAAGCATTTCTTCTGGAGGTGCTCGCCGATTTCCAGGTGACTGTACCGGAACTTGGCACCGTGAAGGCGGCTCACCCGCCGATTGTTGTGGTCACTTCCAACCGTACTCGCGAAGTGCACGATGCTCTTAAGCGGCGCTGTCTCTATCATTGGGTCGGCTATCCCAATGCCGAGCGCGAGCTCAAAATCTTGCGCGCCAAGGTCCCTGGTATCGCCAAGAAGCTTTCCGAGCAGGTGGTGGCCTTCGTCCAGGCGTTGCGCAAGGAAGACCTTTTCAAATCACCTGGCGTTGCTGAAACGCTGGATTGGGCCGGCGCACTCACCGAGTTGGATGTCGTTGCGCTCGATCCGGCGACCGTATCGGACACGCTCGGTGCGTTGCTCAAATATCAGGACGACATTGCCCGTCTCGATGGCACAAAGGTGAAAGCGTTGCTTGACGAGGTGAAGTCGGAGCTGAGGGCGGCGGAGTAGGCTCATGCCCGTTTCTCAAGGCCGTCTTTCTGAAAACATTCTGTACTTCGCGCGCGCGCTGCGCGCGGCGGGAATTCCTGTTGGACCCGGTGCGGTGCTCGATGCGCTGGAGGCGCTGAGCGTCGCAAATGTCGGCACACGCGACGATTTCTATTGGACGCTGCACGCGGTGTTCGTGAAGCGCCATGAGCATACGATTCTTTTCGACCAGGCATTTCGGATTTTCTTTCGCAAACGCGGCTATATCGAAAAGATGATTGCTTCGATGCTGCCGGAAATTGCATCAGGCAGCCCGAAAGCTCCGCCGCCAGGCGCGCAGCGAATTCAGGAGGCGCTGTTCTCCGGTCTCAACGAGAGAGACCAAAGCAAATCGGAAGTCGAAGTCGACGCAAGGCTGACTGTCTCCGATCGAGAAATTCTGCAAAAGAAAGACTTTGCACAGATGAGCGCGGCGGAGATTGCCGCCGCAAAGGAAGCCATCGCGCGGTTGACGTTACCGCTCGATGAAGTACGAACCCGGCGACTTGCGCCAAACCGCCGTGGCCACATCATCGATGTGCGTCGGACCTTGCGCGCCAGCATGAAGGCGGGGGGTGCGCTCATCGATCTGAAATATCTCGGTCCGCGCGTCAAAGAACCGCCGATTGTTGCGCTTCTCGACATTTCCGGCTCGATGAGCGAGTACACCCGCCTGTTCTTGCATTTCCTGCACGCCGTAACTGACGCCCGCAAACGTGTGACCACGTTCTTGTTCGGTACGCGGTTGACGAACGTGACCCGCGCAATCCGCCAACGCGACCCGGATGAAGCGCTCGCAGCCTGTTCGGCGAATGTGGCCGACTGGTCCGGAGGCACACGCATCGCCACCTCGCTGCACACATTCAACAAGCAATGGGCGCGTCGGGTGCTTACACAAGGCGCGGTGGTATTGCTGATTACCGACGGGTTGGAGCGGGACGCCGACGACACGCTCGCGTTCGAGATTGATAGGCTCCATCGATCATGCCGGCGGCTTATCTGGCTTAATCCCTTGCTTCGTTTTCACGGCTTCGAAGCCCGCGCCAAAGGGGTGCAAACGATGCTGCCGCATGTTGACGAACTGCGGCCGATCCACAATCTGGAGTCCATGACCGATCTCGTTCGTGCCCTGTCTGGTGCATCAGCCAAGGACTTCGACCCGAAACACATGCTCAGGCAAGTCGCCTGACGGAGGAATTCCATGTTGGCCCGCGATGAAGACATTCTCAAAACTGCCGAAGAGTGGCGCAAGTCCGGTCGCGACGTCGCGGTCGCAACCGTCGTCGAAACTTGGGGTTCGGCGCCGCGCCCCGTCGGCTCCAATCTGGTGATTGATAACGAAGGCAATTTTCTTGGGTCCGTCTCCGGCGGCTGTGTCGAGGGTGCGGTGGTTGCCGAAGCGATGGATGTGATCGACAGCGGAAAGCCAAAATTGCTGGAATTCGGCGTCGCCGATGAGGCCGCATGGAAGGTAGGTCTGTCCTGCGGTGGCACTATTCGGGTCTATGTCGAGAAGGTGAGCTGAGTGAAACTCGACGTTCTGCACGATCTTAACGCTGAGCGAACGGCACGTCGTGCCGCGGTGCTGGTCACCGATACGGCGAGCGGTGCACAGCGCCTGGTGAAGGCCGCGCAAGTAAAGACCGACCCCCTGAAGGATGTGCTGGAAAAGCGGTTGCGCATGGCCAAGAGCGGCATGGAGGACACTCCCCAGGGGCGGGTCTTCCTGACGGTCTATGTTCCATCGCCAAAGCTGGTCATAACAGGAGCCGTGCACATCAGTCAGGCGCTTGCGCCCATTGCTCAACTGCTTGGCTATGATGTGACAATCGTGGATCCACGCACCGCGTTTGCATCAATCGAGCGGTTTCCCGATGTGAAGGTGATCGCGGAATGGCCGGACGTGGCACTGCCGCCGCTATCGATTGACCACTACACCGCGTTTGTGGCTCTTACGCACGACCCGAAAATAGATGATCCCGCGCTCGAGCACGCTTTGGCACGCGAGTGTTTTTATATCGGTGCGTTGGGTTCCAGAAAGACCCACGCAAAACGTGTCGAACGCCTCAAGCAGGCTGGAATTTCCGAAGCCGACCTGGCGCGTATTCATGCGCCTATCGGCCTTGATATCGAGGCCGTATCACCTGCGGAGATCGCGGTTGCCATCATGGGCGAGATCACGCAAGTGCTCCGGCAGAAGGCAGAAGCGGCATGAAGTTCGGAGCGATCCCCGTCGCTGAGGCGATCGGCGCGACCGCCGTTCACTCAATCAGGCAAGGCGACTTGGTGCTGAAGAAGGGTACCAAGATCGGGCCTGCCGAAGTTGCGGCACTGACTGCTGCCGGTGTCAAAGAAATTACGGTGGCGCGGCTCGATCCTGGCGACGTGTCGGAAGACCAGGCCGCAGCCGATATCGCCGCCGCAATCCGCGACGAAGGCGTGCGCGCAGACCGCGCTTTCACCGGCCGTTGCAATCTTTTTGCCGACAGTGCCGGGATTCTTGTTGTCGACAAGAATTCGATTGATGCGCTCAACCGGGTCGATGAAGCCATCACCGTAGCGACGCTGCCGGCCTACAAGCCAGTAGTGGAAGGCGAAATGATCGCAACGGTCAAGATCATTCCATTCGCCGTCCCGGGGTCAGCGCGCGACCAGGCAGTCGCCGCTGCGGTAAAAGCGAAGCCCGTCATCCGCATAGCGCCCTACAAGGTTCGAAAAGTCGGGATTGTCTCTACTCTATTGCCGGGCCTGTCGCCGAAGGTCATCGACAAGACCCTGAAAATAACCGCCACAAGAATTGCCCCTGCCGGAGCGAAAATTATTGCTGAGCAGCGTGTGCCGCACGAGCGGGCGGGGCTTGCCCGGGCGATTGACGAGCTCTTGAAGGCGGGTGCTGAGCTTGTGATCGTGTTCGGAGCTTCAGCCATCGCGGACCGCCGCGATGTGATACCCGCGGCGGTCGAAGCTGTCGGCGGTGAGATCGAACACTTCGGCATGCCGGTTGATCCGGGAAACCTGATGTTGATCGGCACGGCACGGGGTCAGGCTATCCTTGGCGCGCCTGGATGCGCACGCAGCCCCAAGGAAAACGGTTTCGATTGGGTGTTGATGCGATTGCTCGCGGGTCTTCCTGTCACACGTACTGACATTACGGGCATGGGCGTCGGCGGTTTGTTAATGGAGATCGTGACGCGACCGCAGCCACGAGAAGAGCGTGTGCCCGAGCGTGGGCGCCGTGTAGCCGCCGTGCTGCTCGCAGCCGGGCGATCCACGCGCATGGGCGCAGTCAACAAGATGCTCGCTGAAATTGGCGGCAAGTCGTTGGTGCGTATTGCTGCAGAGCAGGCGCTTGCTTCGCGTGCTCAGCCGGTGATCGTTGTTACCGGGCATCAGCGCGAAAAAGTGGAGGCTGCGCTAAAGGGGCTTCCGCTGCGATTGGTCCACAATCCAAATTTTTCAGAAGGCCTTGGCACATCACTTAAGGCAGGGATCGCTTCCGTTCCGCAGGAGGCCGACGCGGCAATCGTTTGTCTCGCGGATATGCCGCAGGTCGATGCGGCATTGATGGATCGCCTGATCGCTGCTTTCGATCCCGAGCGTGGTGCGCTCGTAGTTGTGCCGAGTATCGACGGACGTCGCGGGAATCCCGTCGTGTGGTCACGCCGCTTCTTTCACGACCTGATGTCAATTCAAGGAGACGTTGGCGCACGCCACCTGATCGGCAATTACACCGAGGCGGTCATCGAAGTGCCAGTTTCCGGTGACGCTGCGCTCACTGATGTCGACACGCCCGAGTCGCTTTCTGCCGTCAAGGCTGAAATCGAGCGCGCCTGAGATTCGAATCATTGATCGCGCTACCCAACTCACTCCTATGTTGGAAACTTGCTCGGGTAGGGAAGGGCGATGGCCAACATCTATGCGCCTGTGATGCGTGCGCTTGTGGTCGTGGCTTTGGTACTGGCGACCGCGACATTGATGTTTGTTGCAGTGAATACCGCCCGCGCGGCAAGCAGCTGGCAATCCACCTCGTGTGATCCAAATAATTGATATTCAAAGAAAATTTGCAGGCCTTGCGAGGAGCCATCTTTTGCTCTAAATAATGACTGACCAGTCAGTCATTATTTATGGATGTCGAAAATGTTGCATCCACCGAGGTCCCGCAAGGCGCCGACGCGGCGCGCGAGCCGACGCAAGCGTGCCGCGGAAGCAGCGCGGACGGCCGGCGCTTCCGGCGGTCCGGCACGCAAGACACGGAGCATCGAACGTCGCGACGCGATCTTATCTGCGGCGCTTGATGAATTCTCGATCCGTGGTTTTGAGGCGACACGTCTCGACGATGTTGCGCGAAGGGCAGGCGTCGCCAAGGGAACAATCTATCTCTACTTCCGCGACAAAGAGAGCCTGTTCCAGGAGTTGATCCGGACCATGCTCACTCCGCTTGTCGGTACGATCGAGGCCATGGGCGAGGCCGACGTGCCGGTCGCCCTGCTGGCTGACCGTATCGTTGATCTGTTTGTGCGCGAAATCTACGAGACGCGGAGGAAAGATGTCATCCGCCTGATGATCACCGAGGGCCGACGCTTTCCGAAACTCGCCGAATTCTACTATCGGGAAGTGCTGTCGCGGGTCATTGGAGCGGTGCGCGCCTTGTTGCGTCGCGCTGCAGCGCGCGGCGATATTCCCGAAGGGCTCGCCGATTATCCGCAGATTGTCGCTGCGCCGGGTCTGTTGGCGATCGTCTGGAGCGGTCTGTTCGAACGATTTGAGCCGCTTGACGTTCGCAAAATGATGAAGACGCACGTCCAACTGCTGTTCTCGCCAAGGAGAGCAACATGAGAATAAAGCTCACTGGCCTGGGCGCTATCGTGCTCGCCGCCGCTGTGCTCAGCGGTTGCACCAAAACCAATGACCGCGTGCTGCAAGGTTGGGTCGAAGCCGAACTGATTTTTGTTTCTCCCGATGAACAGGGCCGAGTGGAGGCATTGAAGGTTCGCGAAGGCGATCGCGTAAACAAAGGCGACCTGCTTTTCACTGTCGACGACGACCTGCAAAAGGCCGACGTCGTGGTGCGGAATACAGCCGTCATAAATGCGCAGCAGAGTTTCGATCGTGCGAAAGAGCTGTTGAAATCGGCAGCCGGTACACAAAAGACCTACGACGACGCCGAGGCTACACTGCGTCAGGCGAAAGCCAACCTGGATTGGTCGCAGACGAGGCTCGCGCGCAGGAATGCGTACACTCCTGGGGATTCGACCGTCGAACAGATCTATTACCGCCCCGGCGAGACGGTGCCGGCGGGGCGGCCCGTTGTCGCACTGCTGCCGCCGGGCAATCTCAAAATTCGCTTTTTTGCGCCGCAGTCGATCCTGCCTACGATCAAATATGGAGATATCGTCGATGTAAGCTGCGACGGTTGTGAAAAAGGCTTGACCGCGAAAGTGAGCTTTATCGCGCGGAGTGCTGAGTACACGCCACCGGTTATTTATAGCCAGGAGGAACGCGCCAAGCTGGTGTTTTTGATTGAGGCGCGTCCCGAACAGCCGGACAAATTCCGTGTCGGGCAACCGGTCACGGTTACGCTGCGATAAGAGTCGCCCTGATGAATGCCAACGATATCGTCATTGATGTCCACGGCCTGACCAAGAAATTTGGCGGCCGAGCCGTGGTGCGTAACCTGTCCATGCAGGTCAAGCGCGGCACGATCTATGGCTTTCTCGGCCCGAACGGATCCGGCAAGACGACGACGATCCGCATGCTCTGCGGTCTTCTCACGCCCGATGAGGGAACCGGAACGTGCCTCGGTTATGACATCCGCACCGAAACCGAAAAAATCAAGAGCCACGTCGGCTACATGACGCAACGCTTCAGCCTTTACCAGGACCTTTCGGTGAGGGAGAACCTGGAATTCATCGCGCGGGTGTACGGCATCGACCATCCCGTCGCTGCCGCTCGTTCGGCAATCGAGCGGCTCGGTCTTACCGGACGGGAAACACAGATCGCGGGCGAACTCTCCGGCGGCTGGAAACAGCGGCTGGCGCTCGGAGCTTGTACGCTCCCAAGCCCGCAACTGCTGCTGCTTGACGAACCGACTGCCGGCGTTGATCCCAAGGCGAGGCGCGAATTCTGGAACGAGATCCACGCACTCGCTGCCGACGGACTGACGGTGCTGGTATCGACGCACTACATGGACGAGGCCGAACGCTGCCACGAGATTGCTTACATCGCTTACGGTGAGTTGCTTGCGCGTGGCACTGTCGATGAAGTGATCCACGCATCGCATTTGACGACCTATGTTGTGAGTTCCCCGAATGGGGAAGGGCTCTCCGAACTCACGAGCGAACTCACCGACAAGCCGGGCATCGATATGGTCGCACCCTTCGGCACCAGCCTGCATGTGTCGGGCCGCGACGAGGCCGCACTCGAAGCCGCCATTGCGCCGTATCGCAAGCAAAAGAATCTCAATTGGCAGCGGTCCGAACCCTCGCTCGAGGACGTGTTCATTGATTTGATGGGCAGGGCGCGGGACAATTTTCAATGACGCACATGCTCCCACCAGCGCAGGAGGTAAGGCGTCTTCCAGGTGCGGGGTTCTGGCGCAAGACCTGGGCCATGTTGGTGAAGGAGTTCATTCAGCTCAGACGTGACCGCGTGTCCTTTGCGATGATCATCATGATCCCGCTCATACAGCTTTTGCTGTTCGGATATGCGATCAACACGACGCCGCGCAATCTGCCGACCGCCGTGCTGATGCAGGAAACCAGCGATCTCTCGCGCTCCATTCTTGCTGCGATCGAGAACACAAAGTATTTCCGCGTGACCCATTTGCCGCACAGCGAAGCGGAGGTTGATCAGTTGCTCGCTTCGGGCTCTGTGCTGTTTGCCATCGAGATGCCCGCCAATTTTGAACGCTCGGTGCGCCGCGGCGATAAGCCATCGATGCTTGTGATCGCCGATGCCACCGATCCTGTCGCTTCGGGCACGGCGCTGGGTGCTCTCGGTGAAGTTCTTCAGACGGCGCTATCCCATGATCGCGATGTTCCGGACAACCCGAACATGCCGTTCGAGATCCGCACCCATGCGCGCTACAATCCCGCCGCCATCACCCAGCTCAACATCGTGCCCGGACTTGTCGGTACAATTCTCACCATGACCATGCTGATCTTCACCGCGCTCTCGGTCACCCGCGAGATCGAGCGCGGCACGATGGAAAATCTGCTGTCGATGCCGATCACGCCGTTCGAGATTATGCTCGGCAAAATCATTCCGTATGTGATGGTCGGCGTCGTGCAGGCGACGATGATCATAGCGATCGGCGTTTTCCTGTTCGGCGTTCCGATCTATGGCAGCCTGATCATGCTCGCGTTGTTGAGCACGTTATTCATCGCGACCAATCTTTCGATCGGGTACACGTTTTCGACGATTGCACAAAATCAGCTGCAAGCCATGCAGATGGCGCTGATGTTCTTTCTTCCGAACATCCTGCTGTCGGGCTTCATGTTTCCGTTCGCCGGAATGCCAGTCTGGGCGCAATGGATCGGAGAAGCACTGCCGCTGACACATTTCCTGCGCATCGTGCGCGCGATCATGCTGAAAGGTTCGAAATCTGTCCGATTTGCGCTACGATGCGGTCGCGCTGTTTATCCTGATGGCCGTGGCCATGGCGATTGCGGTCACGCGATTCCGCCGCACCCTCGACTAGCGCCGCCTCAGCATATTGAGTCGCACGTACGGACTCGCTCGGCCTTGGGAGTCCTGGGCCCAGCCGGCGGCGGCCGACCATTCGGTCTCCTCGGCCTTCATGCTGGTGAGGTGAGCGCCCAGACGCAGGTGCCGGTATCCGTCCGAACCGAAATATTCGATGACCGGGCCGAGGTAAACGCCGCCTCCCAGCATCTCCTCGAACATGCGCCAGCCGTAGGCGAGGCGCGCCGAATTGCTGGTTGCGATCGATGACAGCGACGCGTCCGCCGCGACCATCGAACTTGGTGACGGCTCGTACCAGACTTCGAACGCCATGCGCAGACCGAGGAAATTGCCACGCAATCGATTTGATGGATCGTCCGGCTCGAGATGATGCTTCTGGAATTCGGGTCCGAAGAAGAATTTGAATTCCGCATCGCCGCGTTTGACCCGCCACCCGCCAAGAACATGTGCAAGTCCTTCGGCGCCAACAACCTGTTGACCCCCGAGGTTTTTCGCGTCGTAGCGGTAGACGCCGCCTGAGAACAGAATTTTCAGCAGTAGCCCATCCTGATCGAGCCCCGATGGCGCGAACAGGAACCCGCCGTGGGCGAAAGCTCCATTGAGCCAAATATCGCGACCGGAAAACAGGATGGCGTGCGGGTCGTCGTCGTTCGCCCATGCGGGAACACACGCTGTGCGGAGAATGCAAACCAGCAAGGCCGCGGCGGCAATCGCCGTCGCGCAAACGCGCCTTCCCGAACTCATCCACGCAGCCTTTGAATAACGCTAAAAATTGAAATTTGATGCTTGCACAACCTGTGCGTGATAGCGTCGTCCAAGCGGGGGAGGGTTGCGGCGGGCGACGAGGACAAGGACTATCAATGGGTATATGCAGTAAATCGCCCTTTGACATGTATTTGCCGGGAAATCGATGACTGCCTCTACGAGCCATACCGATGACGATCGGGCCCGCCAACGGTCCATCGCATTTTTGAATTGGGCGCATGCGCTCGATCATTTCGTGCTGTTGATCTACCCGACGGTCGTGATCAGCCTTCAGGTCGTCTATGGGCGCTCCTACAGCGAGCTGATTGCGCTTTCGAGCGCGGCCTTTGTCGCCTTTGGTATTTTCTCGCTGCCCGCTGGCTGGCTTGCCGACCACTGGAGCCGCCGCAACATGATGGCGGCGTTCTACATCGGCTGCGGCCTTTCGCTCGCCGGTGCGGGCTTCGCGCCGAACCTCACAGCGCTTGCGGTCGCGATGTTCGCGCTGGGCATGTTCGCGTCGATCTATCACCCGGTCGGAATGGCGATGTTGATCGAGGCATCGAATGCGCGCGGCCGCACGCTTGCGTTCAATGGCGTGTGCGGAAATCTCGGCGTCTCGCTTGCCGCAGGCATCAGCGCGGCGCTTGCGACTTGGTTCAGCTGGCGCGCCGCCTTCTTTGCGCCAGCTGCGGTCCTGGTTGCCACCGGAATTTTCTATCTCTGGGTGACGCCGGACGATCGTCATCACGTCAACAAGCGGCAATCAAAGCCCGCCGTTCCGCTCACGCCGCGCCTTGCCGTCATGCTGTTCGGACTGTTCATCGTCATCGCGCTGAGTGCGGGCCTCACGTTCAACGTGCTGACCATCGCGCTGCCGAAGATCGTCGATGAACGTCTGTCCGCAGATCTGCCGTTGATCCTTGTCGGCAGTATCGCGACTGCGGTGCTGGTCTGTGGTGCGCTCGCGCAACTCACCGTCGGTCGTCTGGTCGAATGGGTTCCGCCGCATGTGATATTCGCCGCCGTCACCGGCATCGGCTTCCTCGGCAATCTGTGGGCGGCCTACAGCACCGGCGTCGCGCTTCTCGTTGCACTGGCGATCGCCATCGCTGCGATCTACGGGCAGGTCACTGTCAATGACATGATCATGGCCCGCTACACTGCTGACGCCTGGCGCGGGCGCGTCTACGCCGTGCGCTATTTCCTGCTGTTCATCAGTGCCGGCGCCGCGATCGGCATGATCTCGGTGTTGCACGAGAGCGGCGGCTTTGCGCTGGTGCTCGGAGTGAACGCCGTCATCGCGCTTCTGCTCTTCTTCGCGACGCTCGCTCTTGTGGCGATGATCATCAGCGTCGAAGGCAAGCACAGCGCTGCGCAGCAGCCCGCCGAATAGATCAGAACAGCGGCGGGATGAGATCGTCCACGTCGACCCGTGTGCGTTTTTTCACGTTCGCAACGATGCGACTGCGATGGCAGGTTTTCGGATCGCGGCAATAACAAAGCAGCGCAATCCGCTTGCCTGATTTGATCAGCGTCACCAGTTCGCCGAGTTCTTCCTGCGGTTCGGCTTTTTTGATGTGCTTTTCATATATGCGCCACAGTGAGTCGGTGTCACCGCTGCGCGCCGCCGCCCGGCCTTCCGCCGGGGTACCAAGCTTTTGCAAGTGCAGGTACGCAATTCCAACATCGTCCAGTGATGCAGCAAGCTGGCGCTTGGAGAAGCCGGGGCGGCGGGATGCCGCGACGGCGCGTGTGTCGATCAGCAGTTCGATCTTCGCACGCTTGAGCTCATCGAGCACGGCGGCGGGCGTCGCTTGCTCGTATCCGATTGTGAACAGCGGATAGCTTTTCGCCGTCTTCTTCCGCGCCTTCATTTCAATCTTTCGATCAGCGCCATCGCAGCCGCCGGCGCGCGGATCTTCGCTTCGTGGATGAAATACAGAAAGACGTCGCGCGGCTCCTTCTTCGCCGAAGCCTTGTCGACACGCGGCAGATCCTTCGGCTCGCCGCCTTGCGCCCAGGTTTTTGCGCGCGCGGCCCACGCATCGAGCGCCTTCGGCGGATAACCGGCCTTCAGTTTCTCCTCACCCTTCTGCAATCGCGCGTAGACGAAATCGCCGACGATATCGGCGATGGCCGGATATTTGTCGTGCTCGGCGAACACGACGGGAATCGAGAACTTGCGCAGCAGCGCGACGAAGGCCGGCGTCTTGAAACTGTCGTGCCGCACTTCCACGACATGGCGCAATGTGTGCCCGTCGAAAGTCGGCGGCAGCAGTTCGAGGAAACCACCGAAATCCGCTTCATCGAATTTCTTGAACGGCGTGAACTGCCAGAGGAGGGGGCCGAGGCGGGGGCCCAGTTCGGTGATGCCGGAATTGAGAAACCGCTTGATGGAATCGCCAGCTTCGCTGAGCACGCGGCGGTTGACGGCGTAGCGGGGACCCTTGAGCGAAAAAATGAAACTGTCCGGCACTTCCGAGGCCCACTTTCGATACGTGGCAGGGCTCTGGGTGCGGTAGAACGTGCCGTTGATCTCGATCGCGGTCAGGTGCTCGGCGGCGTATGCGAGCTCGCGCGCGTGCGGCAGGCCCTTGGGATAGAAGACCCCGCGCCAGGGCTCGTAGGTCCAGCCGCCAATTCCCGCGTAAATATTGCCCTGTCGCTTCGTCATTCTGCTGTCATGTCAGTAGGATAATGTGTTTGGCAAGTGGCGATGCGTATTGTTTGTCGCCACAACGGCCACTGCGATGAGGCGACGCCGGATGAACGCGCGCCTTCTCGTGTGGTCGTTTCGTTTTTGAGGGGGTCGCTGCATGCCAGGTGGCCCCGACGGGATACGAAGAGCAAGAGGCCCGGGATTTCCCGGGCCTCTGCATTTTCGTGAACCTGTTGCCTAGAAGTCCATGCCGCCGCCCGGGGGCATGGCCGGCATCGCATCTTTCTTCTTCGGCAGTTCGGCGACCATGGCTTCCGTGGTGATCAAGAGGCCGGCAACGGATGCCGCGTTCTGGATCGCTGCACGCACGACCTTCGTCGGGTCGATGATGCCCTTGGTCATGAGGTTGCCGTACTCGCCGTTCTGCGCATCGAAGCCGTAGGAGTATTGATCCTTCTCCAGCAGCTTGCCGACGACGACCGAGCCGTCAGCGCCCGCATTGATGGCGATCTGACGCGCCGGAGTCTGGATCGCCTTGCGGACGATCTCGACGCCGTGCTTCTGGTCTTCGTTGTCGGTCTTGATGCGCTTGAGGCCTTCGACCGCACGCAGCAGGGCGACACCGCCGCCCGGCAGGATGCCTTCCTCGACCGCGGCGCGGGTCGCATGCATCGCGTCATCGACGCGATCCTTGCGTTCCTTCACCTCGATCTCGGTCGCACCGCCGACGCGGATGACCGCAACGCCGCCGGCGAGCTTCGCCAGCCGCTCCTGCAGCTTCTCGCGGTCGTAGTCCGAGGTCGTCTCCTCGATCTGCGCCTTGATCTGCGACACGCGCGCCTCGATGTCGGCTTTCTTGCCGGCACCGTTGACGATCGTGGTGTTCTCCTTGTCGATCATCACCTTCTTGGCGCGGCCGAGCATGGAGATCGTGACGTTCTCGAGCTTGATGCCGAGATCTTCACTAATCGCCTGTCCGCCGGTCAGGACTGCGATGTCCTGCAGCATGGCCTTGCGGCGATCGCCGAAGCCCGGTGCCTTCACGGCCGCGACCTTGAGGCCGCCGCGCAGCTTGTTGACGACGAGCGTGGCAAGCGCCTCGCCCTCGACGTCCTCGGCCACGATGAGCAGCGGCTTGCCGGTCTGCACGACCAACTCGAGCAGCGGCAGGAGTTCCTGCAGGCCCGACAGCTTCTTTTCGTAGATGAGGATGTAGGGGTCTTCCATCTCCGTCCGCATCTTGTCGGCATTGGTGATGAAGTAGGGGGAGATGTAGCCGCGATCGAACTGCATGCCCTCGACCACGTCGAGCTCGGTCTCGAGAGACTTCGCCTCTTCGACCGTGATCACGCCTTCATTGCCGACCTTCTGCATGGCCTTGGCGAGGAAGTCGCCGATCTCGCGATCGCCGTTGGCGGAAATGGTTCCGACCTGGGCGATCTCTTCGTTCGATGTGACTTTCTTCGAATTGGCCTTCAGGTGTTCGACGATAGCTTCGACCGCGAGGTCGACGCCGCGCTTGAGGTCCATCGGGTTCATGCCGGCAGCAACCGCCTTGGTGCCTTCCTTGACGATCGCAGCGGCGAGCACGGTAGCGGTCGTGGTGCCGTCACCGGCGAAGTCCGAGGACTTCGACGCGACTTCGCGCACCATCTGCGCGCCCATATTCTCGAACTTGTCTTCGAGCTCGATCTCTTTCGCGACCGTCACACCGTCCTTGGTGATGCGCGGGGCGCCGAACGATTTATCGAGCACGACATTGCGGCCCTTGGGGCCAAGCGTCACCCTCACCGCATTGGCGAGGATGTCGACGCCGCGCAGCATGCGATCGCGGGCATCGACGGAAAATTTGACGTCCTTAGCAGCCATTGTTTGTGTTCCTCTGATTTAGAATTTTGGATCGGCAGCCTCAGGCGGCCTTCTTCTTGGCGGCGCTGCCGCCTTCGATGACGCCCATGATGTCGGACTCCTTCATGATCAGGAGATCCTGGCCGTCGATCTTCACTTCGGTGCCCGACCATTTGCCGAACAACACGGTGTCGCCGACTTTCAGATCGATCGGAATCAGCTTGCCGCTTTCGTCGCGGCCACCGGGGCCGACGGCGATGATTTCGCCCTGCGAGGGCTTCTCTTTGGCTGTATCGGGAATGATGATGCCGCCAGCAGTTTTTTCTTCGGCATCGATGCGCTTGACGACGACACGGTCGTGAAGCGGACGAAACTTCATGGCAGTCCTCCTAAAATATTGGACGATCTTGGCTTTTAGGCACTGGCAGACCCGCCACCAGCACCTTGCCGCCACATGGGTGGCGACTTTTTTGCCCGCAAGGGCCATCGGAAAATTTTTTAGCACTCATTTGAGATGAGTGCCAACAATTCTCGAAAACCCAGCAAGGACAATGGTTAACGGGCATGTGATGGGAACGGGGTTTATGCGCCCGACGTTACCCATCGCGGCCGGCACGAGGCATGCCGTCGGGGCTGTTAGCAGGCGGAATTCTCTGCTGCTACTGCCTTGATTTTAAACAACTTGTTTACCTTTTCGGCTTGCAATGGATAGCGCCGGAAACGGAAACTTTCAGTCCGACTCGACGGAGGACGAAATGGTTTCAGAGGATTTCCGTAAACAAGTCAGTGGTTATGGCCTGACGACCGCCCACATCCTGTACAGGCGTCCCGATCATCGCTGGCTGCTGCAGTCCTACGTCTGGCAGAATTACGATCTGTTCCCCGAGTTTCCCGAGCTGCAGCGTTTTCTCGCGTTCTGGCAGGAAAAGCTTGAGGGGCCATTGCATTCCGTGCAGGTGGCCCACTGCAAGCTGATCAAGCCGGCGGAGCTCAAAGCGATCAGCGGCGAATTCCGATTGCACTGAGTGAGCGGTTCGAAAGCGCGTTGTGAATTCATGGCCGGGCGGACAGCGCCCGGCCATGATGATTCATGGGGGAGGGGTTGCTCCTCTGATGTGAGCCGGAGTCATTCAACTGTCATGCACCGCGCATAGCCGTCCGAAGGACGGCGTGCTTTCGCACGCCTATGTTCCGGCCATCCCGATTCAATGGGTACGGCCCGTGCCTTCCTAAGCGAGATCACCGGGACAAGCCCGGCCATGACGGTGGAGACGCACTGCACCATCCGCTCGTCATTCCGGGACGGCGCGTAGCGCCGGACCCCGAATCCAGATACAGGCACTGTGCGTGTTTCTGGATTCCGGGTTCGCGCTTTCAGCGCGCCCCGGAATGACCACGTATTCAATTGTCAAACAGCGTGGCGAGCATCTTCGCCCGCATTTTTTCTGGCGCCGGGTACGCCGTCGTCTTTTTCGTCCCACGCAAAACGCGAGGGAGATGGCGCGCCAGGTGGCGCAACCATTGTTCGTTCTGTGCCGCGCTCCCTCTCGAGAGACGCGGGCGCCTCATGGCGCGCCATCGCGGCGTCTTCCTTACTGCGCCGGGCCGCGCTTTGCAGGGACCGTCCGTTGCTCCCGCCCTGGCTTCGCGTTTTGGGCGAAGCACACGGCGGGCGGTCGGCCCCCGAGAGCCAGGCTCCTGGCGGACGGCTCATAGTGGCCGCCGGGCGGAGCTCCCGGCGCCGCCCGGGTGCGGGAGAAGCGTCCTCTCCCGGCCGCGGGCGCCGCATCCGATCCCACCCGCATGACGCCTCATGAGAGCGCCCTCTGGCAGACCGGACACTGTTAGGAATAATATCATATAGGATTAAAGTCAAGCTCTCGTCCGTCATTCCGGGACGGCGCGCAGCGCCGGACCCGGAATCCAGATACAGGCACTATGCGTGTTTCTGGATTCCGGGTTCGCGCTTTCAGCGCGCCCCGGAATGACGCTGATTGAACCGTTGCCTATCCACAGTGGAGACGCCTGATGCAGCGACTATCAGCTGGCCAAATCGCGCTTCTCGGCATCGCGAGCGAGTCTTAATCGCCTCAGCTCTTGCGTTCGATCGCGCAGCGCCTGCTCGGCTGCATAATAATCTGCCAGCGCTTTTGGGGCGTCGGCCTTCAGCTGTTCGCGCGCTTTGAAGAGCCGCTCAGCACGCTCTGTTTCACGTTGGGGCATAACAACTTAACCCGGTGGACCAACCAAGGTTCCACCAGCTGCTCGAGCAACAATCAGCGTATGTCCTGGGGCAAACCCCTTAGCAGGGCCGCCGTTACATCATGTGACGCTGTCTGCATCTGTTTGCGTTCACTCGCGAACAGAGTTGCGCCGATTGCGATACCCACCAAAAGAACAGCGAGGAACGCGATGCCTATCAGGCTCTCGTTTCCCGGAGGTGCAGGACTGACACCCCACAATTGCTTGTCCAGCAGTTCCTGGTCACGTTGATCCATCGCTGAAATCTTCAAGTTATGGCGTCTGTCAACGCGCGAGAACTTGGTGGAGTTCCAATGTGCGGACCAGGACATAGCCCGGTGATGACGTGAGGTATCTGAGATGACCTGCCTCTCACCGGTCATTCCGGGACGGCGCGCCAGCGCCGGACCCGGAATCCAGATGCAAACAGTGTACTTCTGGATTCCGGGTTCGCGTGCTGCGCATGCGCCCCGGAATGACAACAGAAAGCCCGCACTATCAAAGTTCGTCATCTCCGACATTCGAATGTTTTGCACGGCTAATCTTGCGAGCGTCGTGGCGCAGGCCGCGCAAGTGCATTACCTAGAGCGTCAAAGCACCCGCCCGAGTGAAATCCCGTGCGAAATTACTTCTCCCGCATCGTGCTGATGCTTGGCAATGTCGTCACTGGCCTCAGCATCCTTGGGCCGGCGGGGATGCTTGCCGACCTCGCCAGAGGTCTGCACGTCGGCATCCACGATACCGGCCTGCTGGTCACCTACGGCGCCATCGTGCTCTGCATCGGTTCGCCGGTCATGGCCTGGCTGACGACGCGCGTGGACAGACGCGCGCTTCTGGTCGCAACGCTTGCGATCCTGGCGGCGGGGCAGGCGGCGTCGGCGCTGACGTCGAATTATTACGTCATCCTTTTGTTGCGGGTCGGTATGCTGGCGATCGGCGCGATTTACACCCCGCAAGCCGCCGCCACCGTGGCGTTGATCGTCCAGGATCGCGAGCGGCCGAGCGCGATCGCCTTCGTGTTTCTCGGCTGGTCTATTGCCATAGCTGGCGGCTTGCCACTGGTGACATTGATCGCGACGCATTTCGGCTGGCAGGCAGTCTACGGCACGCTCGCTGCGATCGCGGCAATCGTCGCCGCGCTGCTGTTTGTGGTGTTGCCGAAAGGGCTGCAGGGACATCCGCTCTCGCCACAGAGCTTTGTGACGATCGCGCACAGCAAACGCATCATGCTCATTTTGTTGGTGACGCTGCTGCAGACTTCCGGCCAGTTCACGGTTTTCATTTATCTCGCCCCGCTGCTGCACGCACTCACGGGCGCAGGGCCGGCCGTCGCCGGCGGGTTCTTCGCGTTCTATGGCGTTGTCGGGCTTGTCGGCAATGTGGTGGCGAGCGGCATCGTGACGAAATTAGGCACGCAGAAAACGCTCGCGCTGTTCATGGCCTCCACGCTTCTCGGCCTGACGCTATGGTCGGTCGGCGCCGGCTGGCTGGTGGCGATGGGCGCCGGGATATTCTTCTGGGCCTTCGGATTTGCCGCGATCAATTCCATGCAACAGGCGCGGCTTGTTGCTGCCGCGCCTGATCTTGCGAGCGCGTCGGTCGCGCTCAATACATCTGTGCTCTATGTCGGGCAGGCCATCGGCTCCGCGATCGGCGGACTGCTTTTTGCGCACGAATATTTTCATCTTGTCGGCTATGTCGGCGCGGGCTTTGTCGCACTCGCCTGCGCGCTGCTGGCCGCAGCGTGGGAGACCAGCAAGCGTCGTCAATCGTAATATCGAAGACGTGTGGGCAATCCGGAACCTCCCTTGCCAAGCCTGCCACACTCGGGAAAATGCATGGGCCGGGACTAAAGCAAGGAGGGAGGCCGCATGGCCCGCATCCGCTTCGATTTCGGTGCGCTGAAGCTCGACGCCGAATTGCTCGACACCCCGACCGCCAAGGCCATCGTCGCCGCGCTTCCTCTCACGTCGGCGGTGCTGACCTGGGGTGAGGAGGTTTATTTCGACGTGCCTGTCGATGTGCCGCGCGAACCCGATGCCCGCGCCGTGATCACGCCCGGAGAAATTGCCTATTGGCCTCAGGGTCCGGCGATCGCCATCGGCTTTGGCCGCACGCCGATCTCCAAGGGCGATGAAACGCGGCTCGCAAGCCCGTGCAATGTCTTCGCCAAGGCCGTCGGGAGCGTGAAGGTTTTGTCCAAGATAAAGACGGGCGTCGAAGTCAAAGTCAGCAAGGTCGACTAGGGCGACGGCCGTTCACGGGCGTGGCGCCGCACCATCGACAGCGTGAGATCCCAGGCATTGCGGATGTTGACGATGGCGAGCAGGAGCATTCCGCCGGCGAGAACCTCAGGCGCGTAGTCCAGCCCTTTCAGGATCATGATGGCGGCGGCCAACATGGCAAGATAGGCGGCGACCGGCAGCGCTCCGTATGCGAAGTAGTCGGGCACGTACTGCGTCATCGTGGTGCGCACGACCAACACGGTGATGACGATCGAAACGACGACACCGAGTACGGCCGTCGCCCCGATCAGCACGGCGAAGAAAACCGGTCCGTGCGAAGGCACGAGGCACACCGCGGAGACAAAGAACACGCTGGTGAAATGAATCACCACGGGACTCATGAAAGTCCGTGTGCCGCTCGGATCCTTCGCATTGAGAAAGCCGGTGCCGAGCGACACCGCGACAAACAGAAGCGCAAGCAACGTGGCGCCGGCCGTGCCGAGCAGCAGGTAGAACTCATGCCACGCGTGCAGCGATTCCATGCCGATTATCCTCGGCCGACAAACGGCATCTTGTTGGCCATCACCGTCATGAACAGCACATTGGTGTCGAGCGGCAGGCTTGCCATGTAAACCACCGCGTTGCCGACATGGTCGGCTTCCATGCGCGGCTCGACCATCTTGCGGCCGTCCGCCTGCAGGACGCCTTCGCCCTGAACCATGCGCTCAGTCAGCGGCGTTGCGGCATTGCCGATATCAATTTGGCCGCAACAAATGTCGTATTGCCGGCAATCGAGCGATGTCGATTTGGTGAGCCCGGTGACCGCGTGCTTGGTCGATGTATAGGCAACCGAATATGGCCGCGGTGCATGCGCCGAGATCGAACCGTTATTGATGATGCGGCCGCCGCGCGGCGACTGGCTCTTCATGATCTTGATCGCTTCCTGCGTGCACAGGAACATGCCGGTGAAGTTTGTCGCGACCACGTTCTGCCAGGTCTCGAATGGCAGATCCTCGAGCGGGACTGGCGGCGCGCCGATGCCCGCGTTGTTGAACAGGACATCAAGTCGGCCGAAGCTCGATTTCACGTTGGCAAACAAAGCCAGGATCGACTCACGCTTGGACACGTCGGTCGGTACCGCCAGCGCCTGCGCGCCGACGCCGTTGACTTCGCCGGCGACCTTGTCGAGCATTTCCTTGCGGCGACCCGCGAGCACAATGTTGTAGCCGGCCTTGGCGAGCGCGATCGACACTGCACGACCTACGCCGGTTCCGGCTCCTGTCACCAACGCGACTTTTGCGGACGCAGCCATTCGGATGTCCTTTCATGACAAAACTTGGAGACGCCCGCATATCATAAAAGCGAGCGCGCGCGCCATCGTCGCGCGCGCAATCAGGATTGGCGGCTTGTCTAGCTGGCGAGTGCGGTGACTTCGACGGGGAGGAATGACCCCGGCGATTGCAGGCGTGCGCTGATTTCAGCGACCGTGACCGGCCGGCCGAAGCGGAAGCCCTGCATCGAATGGACACCGGCCGCGCGCAGGAAGAGCTGCTGGTCGGCCGTTTCCACGCCCTCCGCGGTAACCTGCATGCCGAGACCGCGGCCGAGGCTGACGATTGCGTGGACGATGGCCGCGGCGTCGGCGGCCTTCTCGATCGATCGCACGAAACTGCGGTCAATCTTGAGCTTGTCGAACGGAAAGCGGCGCAGATAGAGCAAGCTCGAATATCCAGTCCCGAAATCATCGAGCGCGAGCCGCACGCCGAGCGCCTTTAGCCGCACCATGGCGGCCTCTGCCGTGTCGACATTGCCAAGCAGCACGCTTTCGGTCAGTTCGAGTTCGAGCCGTGCCGGATTGAATCGTGTTTCGTTCAGGATCTTCTCGACGACCTCGACGAAATCGATGCGACGGAATTGAAGCGACGACACGTTGACCGCGATGGTGAGATCCGGCCACGCCTTGCCGTCCATGCAGGCCCTGCGCAGCACCCAGTTCCCCAATTCAATGATCAATCCGCTGTGCTCGGCAATCGCGATGAATTCGCTCGGCGGGATTTCGCCGCGGGTCGGATGCGTCCAGCGACAGAGCGCTTCAACGCCCACGACCACTTCACCGCTCTTGTTGACGACCGGCTGGTATACAAGCCGCAGGCGGTCGTTCTTGATCGCCTCGCGCAGATCGGCTTCGAGCAGCTTGCGACTCGAGAGATCGGCATCCATCGCGGCGTCGTAGATGCAAGCGCGGTTCCGACCTTCGTTCTTCGCGCGATAGAGCGCCATATCGGCATAGCGCATGATGTCGGTTGCGGTCCCGCACTTGTTGTCGACCATCGCAATTCCGAGCGAGGCGCCGATGATGATATTCTGTCCGTTGATGATATAGGGAGCACAGATCGCACCGATGATGCGCTGCGCCAGCGCCATCATCTGTTCGCTGTCGCCCGCGATCGATGAGATCACCGCGAACTCGTCGCCGCCGAGACGCGCGACAAGATCACCGCCGCGCAGTGTGTGTGAGAGGCGCAGCGTCACGTTGCGGATGAGTTCGTCACCAACATGGTGGCCGAGCGTATCGTTCACGTCCTTGAAGTGATCGAGGTCGATATAGAAGACGGCAGCGGGCGCCGTGCCGTTGCGCACTTCCTCGATCACCGCTTCGAGGCGTTCGCCGAAGTAGATGCGGTTGGGCAGACCGCAAAGTGGATCATGCATGGCGAGGTGGCGCAGGCGCGATTCGCCGGCTGCGATCGCCGCGGCCGTCCGGCGCATGTAGCGCAGCACGAAAGCGGCAAGCAGCGCAAAACCGATGAGGGCTACGGCGATGAACGGCACCACATTGTGCACGATTTCGGCGCCCGGTTGCTTCGGCGTCCAGGCAAAACGGGCGATGACCCTGCCATCCGGATCGTTGAGATCGAAAGCGAGATCGCCGACCGGAACCTGGTCCTGATCGAGCTTGCGCAGATTGTTAAGGTGCAATTGTCCGGCGATGTGCGAGAGCGCGCGGTCATCGATGAACTTCACCGACACCAGGATCGGCGCGACGCCGTCAATCGATGAAGGAATACTGTCGCTCGGGCCGACCACAACGGCTGCGATCACCGCCGGCCGGTCGACGAGACGACGGATCACGGCCGTTTGCCGGTGCGCGCCAGTTTCGGCCGGGTTCACCTGATTGAGACGGATCGCGCCACGCGGGTTCTGATCGCGGCCACGCATGAAGTCGATCACCGGAGTCAATCCGGGGCGCGCAGTCGCCAGCCATTTTGCATCGGCCGGTCGATGATCGACCAGCGAGTAGATCATGCGGTCGTTGCGATCGAAGACGAAGATGTAATCGTGATCGAAGTAGGCCTCGAGCCACGCGCCGACACGCTGATTGACCCAATCATAGTCGAACGACTGGCGGATGCGCTGGATCGCGCCTTCCGAGGAGGCGACGCTTTCCGCTTCGCGCAATACGCGCTCGCCGTAATTGCTGAGCGCACGCGAGAACATCTGCTTTTCGTGATCGACGGCAACCACATCCGCGCGCTGCGCCGACGACAGCACGGCGACGACGATGCAAACGATCGCGACGGCAACGATGACACCAATCGGGACGACCACGCTCAGGCGGGCGCGATCCCAACTGGTGTATTGCCGCGCATCGGAAGCGCGCGAGCGAGCCACAGCCGACACGGTTGAAGTCCCTTAAAGCGTCCTGCCCATTAGCTTTTTCAGGCCGGAAGCTAGGGACTAATACTTGCTATTCGCTTTCGTTCACCAATGACTCGGCCCAGTTCGGCTCAGGAACCTGCAATTCGCCCGGTTCTGTTAACTGGCAGTAAAAGTATTTGTCGCGCTGCGCGCGGCTAAATTAATTAATTGGAAAGCGCAAATTTATTCGGTGATTTAGTGACCGCGGAACCGCTCAGTTTGAGCTCCGATATGGCGGGCGCGGAATTGCGATGTGCGCGGCGCGCAGCGCAGACGACCAGCGTTCGCGCAAGTCCAGGAAGTAGGGTTCGCCTGGCTCGATGCGGTAGTTCACCTCGGCCGTGCAGGCGTCCCGACGCACGACCAGGATGTCAATCGGCAGACCGACGCCGAGATTGGAACGCATCGTCGAATCCATGGAGATGAGCCCGATCTTCAGCGCGTCGTATAGATCGGTGTCAAACGCGATCGCACGATCGAGAACCGGCTTGCCGTATTTGTGCTCGCCGATCTGCAGATAGGGCGTATCGATGGTGCATTCGATGAAGTTCCCCGCCGAGTAGATCATGAACAACTGCAGGCGGCCGCCCTTGATCTGGCCACCGAACAGAAATGCGACTTCATGATCGACTTCCGCGGCGGCGAGCACCTTTCCTTCGGCGTGCTGGAGGTTGCGGATCGTTCGCCCGATGCGTTGCGCGGCCTGGAACATCGTCGGCGCGTTCATCAGCGTTTCGACTTCGCCCGTGTCCGGATTTTGCACACCTTCGGTCAGCGTCGAGCGCACCGACTGGCTGAGCGAGAGGTTTCCGGAGGAGGCGATGGCCATGATGCGTTCGCCCGGCTGCGAATAGACGTGCAACTTGCGAAATGTGGAGATGTTGTCGAGGCCCGCGTTGGTGCGCGTATCCGCAACCATGACGAGACCGGCTTGGACGAGAATTCCGCAACAATAGGTCATATGCTTTTTTGATTTTTCTGAAGATCCCGCCATGAGGTTATAGCGATGCGGGTGTCCCTTCGGCAATGCGTCACCTTCAGTTCTGAATCTGCTGACGCGCCTGGGCAACACGTACCGCGACGGTCAGGGTTTCGCCGGCGCCACCGTAGCGCGTGCCGCGCACCGGCGCAGCCCCAAGGTAGTCGAGACCTACCGCCACCCGCACATGGGCGTCGGTGGTGGAGATGCCATTGGTCGGGTCGAAGCCAACCCAGCCCAGGTTCTCGACATGGGCCTCCGCCCAGGCGTGACCGGCCTCCTGCGAGGTGACGCCGTCGACGCGGTGGAAGTGGCCCCCCACGTAGCGTGCCGGGATGCCGAGAGAACGCGCGGCGGCCACGAAGATGTGGGTGATGTCCTGACACACGCCGCGCCGGAGCTTGAAGGCCTCCGCGGCAGTGGTGGCGGTGTGGGTTGGATCGGTGTCGAAGGTGATTTCGCGATTGAGCGCAGCAAGGAGCGCATGCAGCAGGGCGAGATTGTCGCCACGCGCATCGGCTCGGGTTGCGGCCGCGAAGTCGCTGATCGAGGAGTTCAGCCTGGGTCAGTGATGTCTCGCGCAGAAAAAGTTCAGGTGGAAAACGTTCGACGGCGTCTTTGACCAGGCCGTGGGTGTCCTGGGTGTCGACTTCGCCATTGACCTCGACGCTCAATTTGTTGAACGGGCCCTCGGCCGTGAACGAATGAGTGATATTGCCGAACGCGTCCTCATGCTGATGCAAAAGGCAATCTTCGGACAGATCGATCCGCCAGGACAGGACATGCTGTCCCTCATGATTGCGCGGCGTAAGGCGCAGCAACTGCGTCACGCCGGATGGCGGCGTGTCATAAGTGTAGGTGGTCGCGTGGGAAATGTGAATTCGCATGACGCCGTCAGTGGTTCGCGACACAAGTGTAACGAGGACTTCACATTGTCATGGCCGGAACAAGTCCGGCCATGACAAAATCTAACTGGGAGGTCACATCGGGGAAAGAGGCAGTCGGCCTCGTCGTAAAGTGCCGTGACTCATGTCAGGAATTGCTCGGTGATCGAGGCGCCGAGCCGGTTGTTTTCGACGATGAACTCCCCGATGAACTCGTGCAGGCCACGCTGAAAGATCCCATCCATCCGGCTGTTCTGCAACCGGGTGCGAATGCCGCGGGCCTGTCGTTGCGCCGAACCTTGCCGGCCATAGGCGCCGGCGATCGAATCCAGATTGCGCACGATGGCCTCGTAGCAGGATGACAGCGAACGCGGCATTTCATCGCGCAGGATCAGCAGGTCGGCAACCAGCCAGGGCTTCAGGCTTTCGCGATAGACCCAGTGGTAGGCGGTGAGCGCTGACACCGACCGCAGGATCGCAGCCCACTGGAAATAATCCAGCGGGCCGCCGACGCGTTCGTTCTCCGGCAGCAGCAGATGATATTTGACGTCGAGGATGCGTGCGGTGTTGTCGGCGCGTTCGACATAGACGCCGAGCCGCGAAAACCAGTAGGCATCGTTGCGCAGCATGGTGCGGTAGGCGGAGCCATCGAAACGCAGGGACAACTCCTGCACCCAGCGGAGAAACCGCGAAAATTCCTCGCGCGAGGTCGGGCCGTTGCCGTAGCGCTTGAGCTCGAGCCAGGTGCCGTTGATGGCATCCCACATCTCCATCGTCAAAGCAGTGCGTACGGCGCGCGCATTGCCGCGGGCAAGCTCGAAGCACGAGCGGATCGACGAGGAGTTGGCGGTCGAAAAGGCGAGGAAATCGGTGACGTTTTCCTCGTTGGCTTCGTCATAGAGCTTGAAGAAGGCGTTGGCACAGCCTGCGGTCGCGACCGCGGATTCCCATTCATTGCTGGTGCCGACATAGGCGAGGGGAAGCGCCGACAGACGCTGGGTGGCGTCGAGAATGCGCGCGAGATATTCCGCGCGTTCAACGTAGCGCGAAAGCCAATAGAGATTATCGGCGGTCCGCGAAAGCATTATCCATCCATTCTGTCATTCCGGGACGTCGCGCAGCGACGGACCCGGAATCCAAAATCAGATACAAGCCGCTGGATTCCGGGCTCACGCCTTCGGCGTGCCCCGGAATGACTAAAGAGGTATTCATCCGTCCAGCACCCATGTGTCCTTCGTGCCGCCGCCCTGGCTGGAGTTCACCACGAGCGAGCCTTCCTTCAATGCGACGCGCGTCAATCCTCCCGGCACGATGCGCACGCCGTCGCGCCCGCTGAGCACGAAGGGCCGCAGGTCGACGTGCCGCGGCGCCACGCCCTGCTCGACGCAGGTCGGGCAGGTGGAGAGCGCCAATGTCGGCTGGGCGATGAAATTCTTCGGCGATGTTTTCAGCTTGGCGCGGAACTGCTCGATGCCGATCTTGCTCGCGGCGGGCCCAATCAGCATGCCGTAGCCGCCCGAGCCGTGCACTTCCTTCACGACAAGCTCGTGCAGGTGGTCGAGCACGTAAGCGAGATGTTCTTCCTCGCGGCAGCGCCAGGTCGGCACTGTTTTCAGCAGAGGTTCTTCGCCGAGATAGAACTTCACGATCGCCGGCATGAAACTGTAGATCGCTTTGTCATCGGCAATGCCGGTGCCGACCGCATTCGCCAGCGTGACGTTGCCTGCCGTGTAGGCGGACATCAGGCCGGCCACACCGAGTGCGGAGTCCGGACGGAAAGTGAGAGGGTCGATAAAGTCATCGTCGATGCGGCGATAGATGACATCAACGCGCTGCGGGCCTTGCGTCGTGCGCATGTAGACGATCTCGTCCTTGACGAAGAGATCGCGCCCTTCGACCAGCTCGACGCCGAGCTTGTCGGCGAGGAAGGAATGTTCGTAGTAGGCCGAATTGAACACGCCGGGCGTGAGCAGTACGACATTGGGATCGCGCGAGGCCACGGAAGGCGCCACCGATTTCAACGTGGCGAGCAGCTCATCCGGATAGTTCTCGACCGGCGCGATGCGATGGCGCGAGAACAATTCGGGGAAAAGCCGCATCATGATTTCCCGGTTCTCCAGCATGTAGGAGACACCGGACGGCGTGCGCGCATTGTCTTCGAGCACGTAGAACGTCTCGGCGTCGACGCGCACAATGTCGATGCCAGCGACATGCACGTAGATATCGTGCGGCACCATCTGTCCGCTCATCTCGGGACGGAACGCGGGATTGCGGAAGATTATGTCGTCCGGCACGAGGCCGGCGCGCATGATCTCCCGCGGACCGTAGATGTCCTTGATGAAAGCGTTCAGAGCGTTGACGCGCTGGGTCAGACCCTTTTCCAGGAGCCGCCATTCAGCCGCCGCCATGATGCGCGGGATGACATCGAAGGGGATCAAGCGCTCCTGCGCTTCGGCTTCCCCGTAAACGGCGAAGGTGATGCCGATGCGGCGGAAGATCAGTTCGGCCTCGCGCCGCCGGTAGTCGAGAACGTCCGCCGGCACATCGGCGAGCCAGCGCGCGAGCTCGCCATAGGCCGGGCGCACGCCGCCGTCCTGTCCCTTCATCTCATCGAAGGCGGCAACCATTCCCGGCCCCCACTGATAGCCACTTAAGCAACGCTTGTTCCGACCTTACGTTCGTAGCTTTCCACAGTTCTCCTTTGCAAGCTTCAGGCCAAGCAAAAGTGTAGCGAAAACGGTAGTTTAGGAGGGTCATCCGGATG
This sequence comes from uncultured Alphaproteobacteria bacterium, assembly GCA_963707615.1. Lineage (GTDB taxonomy): Bacteria > Pseudomonadota > Alphaproteobacteria > Rhizobiales > Xanthobacteraceae > Pseudolabrys. Next base: position 131,406 of record CAVPQT010000003.1, on the reverse strand, counting down.
GCGAAGCGGGCTTTGCCTAATAAATAAGCGGGCACAGGAACCGGCGGCTTGAGCGGTTGCCAACGTCACGCTACGTCTCGTGCTCTGCCCAAAAAGGACCGTGACATGAGTGCCAAGCCCGACATCGTCACCGCTGCCGTGCTGGTGATCGGCGACGAGATTCTGTCGGGGCGCACCAAGGACAAGAACATCGGCTATATCGCCGATTATCTCACCGCGATCGGCATCGATCTGAGGGAAGTGCGGGTGGTCTCCGACGAAGCTCCGGCGATTGTCGCAGCGCTCGACGCCCTGCGTGAGAAATACACGTATGTGTTCACCACCGGCGGCATCGGGCCGACGCACGACGACATCACGGCTGACTGCGTGGCCAAGGCCTTCGGAGTTGCACTGGAATTTCACCCCGAGGCGGTCGCCATCATGAAGGAGCGGCTGGCCAGGACTGGCGGCGAACTCAACGAGGCGCGCATGCGCATGACACGCATCCCCCGCGGCGCGAGCCTTGTCGCCAACAAGGTTTCGGGCGCCCCGGGCTTCTGGATCGGCAATGTCATCACCATGGCCGGGATTCCGTCCGTGATGCAGGCGATGCTGGACGAAGTCGCGCCAAAGCTGAAGACCGGCACGAAGCTGCTGTCAGAGACGATCCGCGCCGATGCCAAGGAAGGCGACGTCGGCACCGAGCTCGGTGCCATCGCCAAGGCGCATCCGGAGACGATCATCGGCAGCTATCCGTTCATCGACGAGAAGAATGGCCCGAACACCAACATCGTCGTCCGCTCGCGCGATGCGGACAAGCTTGCGGTGGTGAAGGCCGAGGTCGAAGGGATGCTGAAAAAGGTGAAAGCGCAGCTTTCGGCGGCGCGCTAGAATAGCCTATGCCGAAACCGCAAGCCGAAACCTCACCGCGTCCGGAGAAGATCTTTCCCGTTTCGTGGGACCAGTTTCACCGCGACTCGCGCGCGCTCGCATGGCGCCTGCACGAGGCCGGGCCGTTCGAGGCAATCGTCTGCATCACGCGCGGTGGGCTTGTTCCCGCAGCCATCGTCGCGCGCGAGTTGAACGTGCGGATGATCGAAACGGTCTCCGTGCTGAGCTACCGCGACTACAACAATCAAGGGGAGGTCAAGGTCCTCAAGGGCATCGCGCCCGAGGTGAAGGATCTGCAGGCGAAGGGGAAGCGCGTTCTGATCGTCGATGACCTCGTCGACACCGGCAAAACCGCGCGCGTTGTGCGCGACATGTTGCCGAAGGCACATTTCGCCACGGTCTATGCGAAGCCCATGGGCCGGCCATTGGTCGACACTTTCATCACCGAGGTGTCGCAGGACACGTGGATCTATTTCCCGTGGGATACGGGCCTCGCCTTCCAGCCGCCGATCCGCGAGGGTGGGGACTAGAGGTGGGTTAGCGGCCGGGCTTAAAGTGGTTTCGCAGGTCCAATTCATCGATAGCGCGGGAAGCGGAGTAAACGGAATGCTGACACGACGTCACTTGCTTGCCGGGGCTGCCGCGCTTGCCGCGGGCATTCCGGGTGCTGGCGCCCAATCGAACTACGCGAACCAGCCGATCCATATCCTTGTCGGCTACGCCGCCGGCGGCGGGGTCGATATCGTGGCTCGGCTGCTGCAGGAGCCGATGAAGGCCGCGCTTGGCCAGCCGATCGTCATCGAGAACCGTACGGGCGCGAGCGCGATGCTCGCGACAGGCGCCGTCGCGAAGGCGCCGCCCGATGGCTACATGCTGCTGATGGCGGCCTCGGGGGAGGTCGCGATCAATCATTTCCTCTTCAAGGAGAAGATGGCCTACGACCCGGTGAAGGAACTGGTGCCGATCGCGATGATCGGCAGCGTTCCGTGCGTCGTTGTCGTTGCCGACGCGACGCCCGTGCGCAATCCGAAAGAGCTGATCGCCTATGCCAAGGCCAATCCGGGCAAGCTGTCGTTCTCGTCCTCGGGCATCGGCAATCCGCAGCAGCTCGCCGGCGAATTGATGAACAGCATGGCCGGAATCCAGGTGTTGCACGTGCCTTATCGTGGCTCGGCCCCGGCGGTGACGGACGTCGCAACTGGCGCGGTCACCATGAGTTTTGCAAGTCTCGCTGCGGCGCTGCCGTTGATGCAGGCCGGAAAGATTCGCGCGATCGCGGTCACCTCGCGCGAGCGAATGCCGCAGCTGCCCGACGTTGCGCCGTTGAGCGAAGGCTCGCCTGGTCTTGCGGACTACGAGTTGCTCAACTGGTTTGCCATGTTCGGTACGGGCGGCACGCCACCCGAGATCGTCGAGCGTCTCAACTCCATCGTGAATACGGCACTCAGGGACCCGGCCATCGCCGACAAGTTGCTGCCGCAGGGCATCGTGCCGAAGCCGATGAAGGTCGCGGAGTTCAAAGCGTTCGTCGAAGCCGAGCGCACGAAATTCGGAAAGATCGTCGAGCAGGCCAACATCAAATTGAGCAACTGATCCGGATTCGTTGTATCATCCGGACGCAGAAACGCCCCGCAGGGGAGGACCCTATGAACGTCAAGCCGAATACCCAGAACGCTAAGGCGGTTGACGACAAGCGCTCGCACCATGTGCGTCCGCAGGAGATGCCGTGGGAGACGATGCGGTTCCCAGGCTGCAAGACCAAGACGCTGCTGTTCGATCCCAAGAGCGGCCTTGCGACGGTGCTGATCGAGATGGAGCCCGGCGCCACGCTGCCGGATCACGAACATGTCCTGATCGAGCAGACTTACGTCATGGAGGGCTCGCTGGTCGACAAGGAAGGCCCCGACACAGGTCTTGAGGTGAAGGCCGGCGAGTTCGTCTGGCGTCCTGCGGGCAGCCGGCACGTCGCCTGGTGTCCGAACGGCGGCAAGATGATCGCGATCTTCCAGGTGCCCAACAAATTCTTCGAAAAGGACGGCAAGGTAACGGATGCCGGTGGCAAGGACTGGCAGTCGTCCTGGGGGCACGTGTTACCGAGCTAGTTTAAATCGCCGCCGCGTGGGCTTACCCGCCGCGCGCCGGCGGGTGAGTGGGGTTTGCTGCGCGGACGTGGCGGAATGGTAGACGCAAGGGACTTAAAATCCCTTGGGAGATTTCCCGTGAGGGTTCGAGTCCCTCCGTCCGCACCATTTTTTTTCTGGTCGTTTACGAAAGCGTGATGGTGCGGTTTAGAATTTCCATTAGGCCGTAAAGACGTAACTTGTAGCGTGCGGGACTTCCGGCGCGGTTGTCGAGTGCGTAAAGAAATTCATCCGGTTGTGGAGCGTAGTGAATTCCGTACGTTCGGCGGAGTTCGCGTTTGTATGCAATTTGTGCTGCGTCGCTGCCATGAACTGAGAAATTTCGGATTGCAGCAAGTGCGTCCAAATAATCACGATCGTTGTTAGGAATTTTTTTGAACACGTTTTGCGTTGGCGCTAGCCATTTGTCGGCTCTTGCAATCAAATCGCCGGTCGAGCGGAAATCAAAATATCGATTGCCGCCTCTAACAATATATCGGGCGAGACCATAGGAGACGTGCTTGACACCTTTTACATTCTGTTCGGCAAGGAAGTGCTTCGGATCGTGGTTGATAGCAGCCACCAAACGGTCTTCAACAAACCTCTCCCAAATTTCGTGGGCGTTGACGGCGGTCATTTTGCACATCCACCGAAGCGTCAAGTAATCAAGTTTTGCGCGAACGTCCTCAATGCGTTTGCGCATAAGGTCTAATTCGCCGATAGCTGAATGCTTGATTTTGGAAACGTCAATTGTTCGCGGCATTGCTCCCCCAAATCGATAATCGCAACCATTCCGTGAAAAAATTCATTCTGCTCGTGTCACCAAATTTTGTCACGGGTTACAAACAACAAAAATAGCCACGCCAAATCAGACGCCTAATCTAGGCCAACGTCCGGACCAAAGAATAAAGCACTCGTTGGCGCTATAAGATGGACGGAGGCCTGCACCTCGCCATTTTTGTTGCGGTCAAAATCCGACATCCCCCGAAAGCCGGAGAAAGCTCTGTAACATTTGGCACAGCGTGATTGGCGAAACGTAGCTACAGATCAGGCCAGTGCAGGTTTCGCAGAGCAGGGAGATCAATCATGTCGGTCGGCAGGGCAGATGCAAATGGATCTGGTTCGGTAAGTCCACCGGTGCCGGCGTCCACGACAGACAGCGCTGCCTCCGGCAAAGGAATGCCCAAGGCCGGACTTGCCGATGGCGCGAACACAACTTGGTCGACCGCACGAAAGCCTGTCCAGGTCGCGGAGGTTTCGAAGCGGGCCGCTTCGCTTGATTTCAAGGCCATCGACGTGGCTCTAGACGATCTGACGCTTGCGGAGCTGCGATTTGTGGGTGCTTACAACAGCTACGTAAAAGAGAAAAACGATGAGAACCGAGCTGCGTATCAAAAGGAAAAAGACCGATATAGAACGGCACAGATTGACTTTGAAATGATCATCGAAAAGCAAACGAACAGGCTAGCCGGGGACAGCTCAGTCGACCCTGGCCATGGTCTTAAAAATTGCGCCAAGGTGAGGCTGCTGGAGAAGAAAATGTTGGATCACGCTGCGGGGCCGCAAAGAGATCACCTTGCAGGAGCCATCAGCGAGAATCGAGGTTTGCGCGCGCCACGCGAACTCAGGGCCCTCAGTGCCAAAATGCAGGAGGGCAATCTCAATCCCGCTCAAAAGAGCGAAGCAGCACATATAGTCGGCGACGCAACCGACGCTGTGACCGGCAAGCACTGGGATGAAGCTGGCCTGTCACCCGATTTGGTAACAATAGGTCGGCTCGATCGGTTGGACCAGCTGTTAGAGGCTGCAACGAAGTCATCAGATGGCGTGACAAGGAACGCGCAGAAACTCGACCTCGGTTTGTATGATCAGGTGACCGCCAACATCAGGGCACAGATGGGATCACTCGATGCGCCAAGCAACAAAGAGTTTGACGATATCGTCGCGAAGTACCGTGCGCGGCTGACGCCGGAGATAAATCTTGGTCCATGATCTTCATGTGAAATCTTTAAAGTTAAACCCGAATAACAAACGCAGTATCAGCTTAACTTGAAGAACGTCTGATTAGTCCTTGCCGCAACTCGTTGCCGGCAATCAACAGCGACGAAACACCCGGCGCGGTCCGCTCTCGCCTTCCTGCTGCGCCATCGTGCGGCGATCGGCGCTGAATTCGCTGAACTCCGTATACAGCTTCTCGCCCTTCCAGAACCAGTACATGACGATCTTGTCGTCCCGGTAATCGTAGTCGCTGACTTTCAGCCTGCGTGTTGGCGTGCGGTCGTGAAACTTCGCGATCAGCATGTCGCGACGAAAATTGTAGTCACCGGCGTCGCTGCACCATTTGCCCGATATGTCCTTGAACGAAAGCGCGGTTGCGTGTGCGACTGCCCCGACAGTGAACAGCGCGACGAGAATGGGCATTCGCAAAATCATTCAGATCCCCTGGAATCGCGAAAGATATCGTACCCAACTCAAGCCGCGTGGGGAACGTCGATCAGTCAACGATCTCGTCCGCACGCGCGGTCAGCGCGGTCGGCAATCTGATGCCGAGGGTTTTCGCAGTCGTGAGGTTGACGATCAGTTCGACTTTGGTGGACTGCTGGATGGCAAGTTCTCCAGGCTTCTCTCCTTTGAGAATGCGTCCGACATAAATGCCGGCCTGACGGAAAGGCTCGGTCGAACTGTCGCCATAACTCATCAGGCCGCCCGCCGCGGCGAATGGGCGATACTGATAGACCGACGGCATCACATAGCGCAGCGACAGAGATGCAAGACGTTCGCTGCTGGCATTGAACAACGGATCGGTGCCGATCACGAGGGCGCGAACGCCAAGTTCTCGCAAACTTGCAAACGCGGGTTCGAAGTCGGCTTCATTCGTTGCATGCTGAACGTGAATCTGAATCCCGAGTTCTTTGGCAGCCGCCTTGACATCTTTCGATATGGTTTCGGCATTGGAATTTGTCGGGTTGATCAGCAATCCAAAAATCGTGGCCGGTGGCACGACCCCGTACAGAAGCTCCAGGCGTTTTGCGCCGAGTTCGACGTTCAACAAACTCACGCCCGTCAGATTGCCGCCCGGCTTGTTCAGGCTTTCAACAAGCCCAAGTTTGACGGGGTCGGCGCCGACTTCGAAAACGACGGGGAGTGTCGTGGTCGCCGCCTTCGCGGCAACGGCGGCCGGCGTCGTGATCGCCAGGATCACGTCGACCTTGGATCGAACGAGGTCTGTCGCCAACTCTGGCAATCGTTCGTAGTGGCCGTCGGCCCAGCGGGATTCGATCGTAACATTCTGGCCTTCGACAAAGCCGGCTTCGCTTAGCCCTTTGCGCACCGAAGCAACGCGCGAGGCGTAAGCCTCTGCCGAGGTGCTGCCAAGGAGACCGACCACCGGCTTTTTTGCTTTTTGCGCCCAAGCGGACACCGGCCATGCAGAGAGGGGCCATGCGGTGGCCGGAACAAAGGCGATCTTGATGAAATCCCTGCGGCGCACGGGCTAGTGCTCCAACGAGGCTCGAATGCCTGAAAGCCTAGCGCAAATTGATGCGCCGGTGTTGTCCGGTACAATGCCCGAATGAACGAGAACGACATCAACGCTTTGACGGCGTGGCTGGCCAAAGCCGGCCTGAGCGGCGAACCGGAAGACACGCTGGTGAGCGGCTTTTGCGATCGCGCTGTCGCCGCCGGCCTGCCGTTCAGTCGCGCTCAGGTTTTTATCGATACGCTTCACCCGGTGTACGAGGGGCGCCTGGTTCGCTGGGGCTATGCGCCGACGCGTCCGGTTGTCCAAGAATATGGCCGCACGGGCTCAGCCACGGGCGCCTCCGCGGAAGATGTCGCGCGATGGAGCGCAAGTCCGTTTTTTCACATGCTGCAGACCGGGAAAAACATTTTGCACCGGCGCGTCTCTGAAGAGAGCGAACCTGATTTTCCGGTCTTCAAGGATTATCGCGCCGACGGCATGACGGACTACATTGCCATCATCAACCGCTTCGCGCCCGAGAACGCGATCGGCGAAATGGATTGCATTTATTCTTCGTGGCTGACATCGCGCGTCGATGGTTTCAACGATGCGGACATTGCAGCGCTCAAGCGGATCGTTCCCACGCTTGCGCTCGCCTTCAAGGCGGCAGCACTCGCGCGCATGACCGGCACCTTGATGGAAACGTATCTCGGTCGTGATGCAGGGCGGCTGGTGCTTAGCGGTCGCATCATGCGCGGCGTGACCGAGCGTATCGATGCAGTCATATGGTTCAGCGACCTGCGCGGCTTCACCCGCATCACCGATTCATCACCGGAGCAGATCATTCCGCTGCTGAACGATTATGCCGACGTCGTCGTTTCGGCGATCAACGCGCAGGGCGGGGACGTGCTCAAGCTGATTGGCGATGGCATCCTGGCGATCTTCACAGCCGAAGATCGTGCGCATGCCTGTGCAGCCGCGCTTGCGGCCACGGTCGAAGCACAAAAGCAGGTGCAGGCGCTGAGCGCGCGGCGTGCAAACGAGTCGCTGCCGACCACCGATATGTATGTCGGTCTGCATGTCGGCGAAGTCTTCTACGGCAATATCGGAAGCACCGAGCGGCTCGATTTCACCGTGGTCGGACCCGCGGTCAACGAAACGAGCCGGATTGCGGCAATGTGCCGCTCGGTCGATCAGCCGGTGCTGGTCTCCGAAACATTCGCCGCTGTCGACGGGATGCGCGGCCATCTCCTATCGGTGGGCCGCTATGCCTTGCGCGGGGTGACGCAGCCGCAGGAGCTTTTCACGCTGGATCCCGCTTGATTCCACTTGCGCCATCTAACAGTCACGTGTCCTTGACTGGACAGCCGCGGCCTTCACGTTTCGTATCGTCGGAAAAGTTGCAGAGCAGAGCATGGACACCATGGACCTTTTGAACCGGCGTGAATTCAGCGGACTTTGTGCGGCGGTTGGCTCGTTGGCCGCTTTTGGCGCGGCTTCCGGCACCGCATCAGCAGCCGAAAATCGGACAGTGAAATTTCGCGATGGGGCCATCGTGCCGGCTCTGGGCCAAGGCTCCGCCAATCTTGGAAAGGGAAGACGTCCGCAGGCCGAGGAACAAGAGGCGCTGCGCACCGGCCTTTCGCTCGGGATGACGCTGGTCGACACGGCGGAGATGTACGGTTCGGAAGAATTCATTGGCCGCGCTATTTCCGGCCAGCGCGATCGCGTTTTTCTGGTGTCCAAGGTGTGGCCCAACCACGTGGCGGGAGACGGCATTCCGCGCGCCTGCGAGGCGAGCCTCAAACGCCTCGGCACCGACCGTCTCGATCTCTATCTGCTGCACTGGCCGAACGGCGTCACCAATGTCGGGCACGTCGTGACCATGTTCGAGAAACTCCGTTCAGCGGGAAAGATTCGCGCCTGGGGCGTCTCCAATTTCAGCGTTCGTGACATGGAGAACCTCTTCCGCATTCCGCAGGGTGATCGTTGCGCGACCAATCAGCTTCCTTACAGCATCGGCGACCGTGCCATTGAGCGAGACGTGCTGCCATGGTGCCAGCGACACGGCATGCCGATCATGGCCTATTCGCCGCTCGGCGGACCCGGCGCAAGCGTGCTGCGTGATCCTACTTTGGCCCGCATCGGTGCAGCGCATGGCTGCTCTGCGGCGGCCGTCGCTCTGGCCTGGGCGATCCGCAACGGTAACGTGATTGCGATTCCCGAATCCGGTTCCGCTTCGCATGTGAAGGAGAACGCCGTCGCGCTGTCTCTGACATTGACGCCGGACGAGATTCAAACGCTGGAAGCAGCGCACCCTCCGGCCAAGCGTTAGGCTGAAAGCAAATATAGCCAAAGCGTATTTTACGTTGAGATTATCTGCGGGTGGTATCGGAACGCTGCCGTTCCGCGAATCAAATTTTGCGCGATGCCTATTCCATCACATTCGCGACAAATCAAAGTGAACTCGCATGTCCTGGTGTGTCCGCAAGACTCTGCTAGCTACAGCACGGGGCGATGACCTGCGAGGCGCACCATGAAGACGAACACAATCAAACTTCTTCCGATCATTTTCAGTGCGGCAGCCTTGATGGCCACGCCGGCACTTGCCACGACACACAAGAACAAAGCACGGCATCACTACGCATCCGAACCCGCTTATTCGTCGCAGATGCAGCGATCGCCTGAAGTGTACAGTTGGGATGGACGCGATCTCGGCACCGACCCCGATCCGAATATTCGCTTTCAGTTGCTGCGCGACCAGAATTGGGGCGGCAACTGATCCTGAAATCGTCAATCGCTACGACAACGAAAGAGGCCGCTGGGTGAAGCGGCCTCTTTTCATTTTTCAGCGAATGAGCAGCGTGACGAGGATCGCTGCGAGCAGGCCGTTTCCGATGAACTGTGCAATCAACACTTCAACGAGAAGCTCGGTATGGCCGGAGACCATGTACCGCGTGAAGAACATGCCAAGAAAAGCCGCAACGACTGCGGCAATTACCGCCGTAGCTCTGTCCGACATGTTGCCCCCAAGGCGCGGCGTTATTTTTGCGGAGCCGCCCGCATGTTGCCCCAAGGATCGACTTTTTGCTGCTTGACGTCCGGCAGCCTGCTCATCGTCGACTGGTAAGCGTCCTCCGTGTCTTTCTGAAACTGCTTCTTCTCCATGATCTTCGCTTTCTGTTGATCGCTCATGCTCGGAGGCGGCGAAGAATGCTGCGCATCGGCGCGTGACGCCTGAAGCAGGAGCGCGGCTGTGGCCAGCGCGATCAAGAGCGGATGAAAGGTGGGGGAGGTCTGGCGTGAGTGCATGGTCATCTACCGCATGTCGACACGGAAGCAGCTCTAATATCATACGCCGGCCGCCATGTCCGCATGAGCGGATAGTCCAGACGTCGGCAACGCCACCTAGTCCCTGCGGAAAAGCCTGAATATTGCTCTCGCCGCGAGCCAAAAGACGCCAAGTACAACCGCCAGAAGTACGAACGTTTCAGCCAGGGCCAGGGCGGAATAGATCAACGCCGCGGCGGAATGAAGGAGGGACATTTGCGATGGATTGGTCCGGCGAGGAAATTCTTGCGCCGATTACCTGCCACGCGTCGGCAAAGTCTTGTCCATCCCGGCCAGGAATTTGATAATTCTTGCCACACAAAGCACATCAACATTTATTCGAAGGAGGCCAGCGTGGCAGTGAGGATCGAAAAGAGCGGAACGGTCTGGACGGTGATCCATGATCGGCCCGAAGCGCGGAACGCAATGGACCCTGCAAGCGCGGATGCGCTGACCGCGGCCTTTCTTGAATTCGATGCCGACAAGAAAGCCTCCGTTGCCGTGTTCTACGGTGCTGGCGGAGCATTCTGCGCCGGCTGGGACCTCAAATACGTCAGCACGCTGAACGCCGAGTATCCGCTTGGCGAGCTCGACATCCCCTCAATCGGTACGCATGGCAATGGCGGCGAAATTCCACGCGGCCCCTTGGGTCCGTCTCGCCTCGAGCTGGACAAGCCAGTCATCGCGGCAATCGAGGGCCCCGCCGTTGCCGGCGGAATGGAGCTCGGCCTGTGGTGCGATTTTCGCGTAATGGCGAAGGAGGCCTATTTCGGCGTCTATTGTCGTCGCTGGGGCGTGCCATTGATCGATGGCGGAACGGTGCGCCTGCCGCGCATCGTCGGCCAGGGCCGCGCACTGGAAATTATTCTCACCGGACGGAAGGTGCCGGCGGAAGAATGTCTGGACATTGGTCTCTGCGAATACGTGACTCCCAAAGGAGGGGCACGCGCGAAGGCCGAAGAACTGGCGCAGGAGATTGCCCGTTTCCCGCAGGTCTGCGTGCGCGCCGACCGTCGCTCGGCGATCAAGAGTCACGGGCTTACGGTTCGCGATGCGCTGATCCAGGAGTGGTACAACGGACGCGAAGCCCTGATCAAAGACGGCGTTGCCGGAGCTTCCCGCTTCAAGGATGGTCTCGGTCGGCACGGTGACTTCGCGAAGATTCGATAGCGCGAAGCTAGAACAAAGAGCCCCAGTCGACACTCCGCGCGCGCTTGAACAGCGCGCCGTCGCGGCGCGAGACCACCTGATCGCTCGCCGATCCATCGGGACGGCACAGTTTCAATGTCGTGTGACCGCCAGCCTTGAGGGGGCGGGCAACGACCCGCGCCCCGGTGCGCGCTGCCGGATGTCGCGAGACCGCGACATAGATGAACTTCTCGTCTTCCCAAGGGACGTCCGCGCGCTTGGTTTGCCGATGCGCGCGCGAGCGGGCAACGCGTTGGGCGAAATGGCACCAGTCCGGTGGCGCAAGCGGGCATGTATGCGCATGCGGGCAGGGCGCAATCACGTGCGCGCCGGCTTCGATCAGCTGGCTGCGCGCGGCAAGAATCCGCTGCCATCCGGCCGGCGTTCCCGGTTCGACGACCACCAGCATGTCCGCGGTCAGCTCCCAGAGCTTCCGCAAAACAGACTGCCGGGCCGCGGGGACAAGTTCGTTCAGGACATAGGCCAAACTGACAAGGTCGCGCGGTCCGCAATCGATTGTCTCAGCGGCGGCATCGGCAACGCGCCAGGTGATGCGCGGTAGCTCAGCTTTAGTCGCGAGCCGTTCGCCATAGGCGCGAAATACAGGGCTTGCTTCTACAAGTACGGCATCGCTGATGCCGGGCCAGCATCCGGATGCAGCCCACAGCGCGGTGCCCGGTCCGGCACCGATATCGAGTGTGGTCCGTGGCGCAAAATCCGGGCGAACGTCTGCGACAGCCTCAAAACTCGCGCGGACGGCGGCATAGGTCGCGGGCATGCGCACTGCGAGATAGGCGAGGGCGTCGCGATCGCTCATTGCGTGAGGCTTTGCGTCATGCCGCTCGTCGCGATAGCGCTGCGACAGGGCCGCTGCCGTCTCGGCGAGATCGGACAGCGCCGTGCCGTTCAACGCGTCATCGATAGCGCGGCGCAGGAGAGGCGGAAGGTCCATCGATCACCGTTGCCGGCAAAAATCCGGCTGCCCTCTTAAACAAATGGATGATAAACCGGTTGTATGCGCCTGACGATCAACTGCGACATGGGCGAGGGATTTGGTCTTTATCGCCTCGGCGACGATGCGGCGATGATGCGCCACATTGATCTCGCCAATGTCGCCTGCGGATTTCACGGTTCTGATCCGACAATCATGCGCGAGACGGTCCGTCTTGCGAAAAAGCACAAGGTCAAGGTTGGGGCGCATCCGTCATTGCCCGATCTTCAGGGCTTCGGCCGCAGGGCCATGGTCATCGCACCGGCAGAAGTGACCGATCTCGTGACCTACCAGGTCGGTGCATTGAAAGCCTTTCTCGATGCCGAAGGCCTCCCGCTGAACCACGTGAAGCCGCATGGCGCGCTCTATGGCATGGCGGCGCGTGACGGGAAAATTGCATCGGCCATTGCGGACGCGGTGCTGCCATTCGGCGTACCCATACTTGGAATGGCATTCACCGCGCACGAAACCGCTTACCGCGACAAGGGCGTTGAATTGATTCCCGAATTCTATGCCGATCTTGAATATGACGCCGACGGCAACCTGATCCTCAGCCGCGTGCACGATGCGGTCGATCCCGCGAAAGCCGCCGCACGCGTGCTGCGCGTGATGCGGGACCATGCGGTTACGACAACGGGCGGACGGGATATTCCCGTCAAAGCCGCGACGGTCTGCGTGCATTCCGATACGCCCTCGGCGGTTGCCATTGCCGCCGAACTTGACCGGGTTCTTCGCCAGGCTCCGGCCAAAGCGTGATAATTGCAGCCCTTATTCGGCTCTTGTGATGCCAAATTTGTTAGGTAGCTGCCTGCCGATGAAAAAGAACAGCTGGATCCGGGCGGTCGCTGCCCTGGGAACGGTACTCGTAACGGTCCTTGGGGCTTTGTCGCTGTCTGGGTGTGCGTCAGACGAGATGGCCAGCCGGATTCTCGTCGAGCCGGACAGGTACGTTCTCTACGCTTGCCCGGAGCTTGCGACGGCGTGGCAAGCCAATATAAATCGGCAACACGAGCTTGAGGCATTGATGATCAAGGCCGGCACTGGCACAGGCGGCCAGATCGCGAGCAGCATGGCCTATCGGCCGGAATACAATCAGTTGCGCGGGGAGATGGTGCAGCTGCGCAAGGCCGCGGCCGACAAGAACTGCAGGGCTATGCCCAATGCAACAGCGCCTGGTGGCGTGACCGCTCCGGCCCGCGTGGCCCCGGGCCAATAGATCGCCCGCTATTTAGCGGAACTTTTCTCCCGCATGGAACTTGTCGGCGTGGAACCCGCCACAGACCGTGGCTCTAAATGGGGGCGAGCATGGGTATTTTGATAAGCATTCTCATAACCTTCCTGGTCATCGTTCTAGTTCTTTATCTGATCAACATGTTGCCGATCGACGGCCGGGCGAAGCAGATCGTCCGCGTGATCGTGATCATCATCGGCGTTCTGTCGTTGCTGAAATATCTGGCGATTTACTAGCGCTTACAGCCTGATCCCGCGCAGCCGCAGGGCGTTGCCGATGACGCTGACCGAGGACAGCGCCATCGCCGCGGCGGCGATGATTGGCGACAGCAGCAGACCGAAGGCGGGATAGAGCACGCCGGCGGCGACCGGCACGCCAAGGGCATTGTAGATGAATGCGAAGAACAGGTTCTGCCGGATGTTGCGCATCACGGCTTGCGACAGCGCGCGCGCTTTCACGATGCCTGTGAGGTCGCCTTTCAGCAAAGTGATGCCGGCGCTTTCGATCGCAACATCGGAGCCCGTTCCCATGGCAATGCCGACTTCGGCGGCGGCGAGCGCCGGCGCGTCATTGACGCCATCGCCAGCCATGGCGACCGCGCGGCCCTCGCGACGCAATTTTTCGACGACGGCACTCTTCTGATCGGGCAGAACTTCCGCTTCGACCTCGCTGATGCCCAGCTGGCGCGCGACGGCTTGCGCGGTGGTGCGATTGTCGCCGGTGAGCATGACCACGCGGATGTTGTCTGCGGCGAGCGCCTTCAGCGCGTCCGGCGTGGTCTGTTTGACGGGGTCGGCAATGGCGATGACCCCAACGGTCTCGCCGTCGACGGCGAGGAAAATCGCGGTCGCACCCTCGCTGCGCAGGCGTTCGGCGCCCACGCGCAGGGTGGAGGTGTCGATGTTCAATTCCGAGAGGAAACGCGCGTTGCCGAGCGCGATCTTTTTGCCCCGGACCGTCCCGGTCACGCCTTTCCCCGCGGGTGAATCGAAGTCGCTGACTGGCTCAAGGTTGAGCTTTCGCTCGGCCGCAGTGGCCAGGATCGCAGCCGCAAGAGGATGTTCGCTGCCGCGCTCGACGCTGGCCGCAAACTTCAAGACCTGCGCTTCATCAAATCCCGCCGCTGTACGGACCGCCACGACCTTCGGCTTGCCTTCGGTCAGCGTGCCGGTCTTGTCGATGACCAGCGTATCGATCTTTTCCATGCGCTCCAGCGCTTCGGCATTCTTGATCAACACGCCGGCCTGCGCGCCGCGTCCGACGCCGACCATGATCGACATCGGCGTCGCGAGGCCGAGCGCGCAGGGGCAGGCGATGATGAGCACGCTCACGGCCGCCACCAGGCCATAGGCGAAGCGCGGCTCCGGACCGAACATCGCCCAGGCGGCGAATGCGGCGATTGCCACCGCGATCACGGCCGGCACGAACCAGGCCGAGACCTGATCGGCCAGACGCTGGATCGGCGCGCGGCTGCGCTGCGCCGTCGCCACCATCTGCACGATCTGCGCCAGTAACGTATCGCGTCCGATCTTGTCGGCGCGCATGATGAAGCTGCCGCTCTTGTTGAGCGTGCCGCCGATCACGGGAAAGTCCTTTTCCCGTGTGACAGGCATGGATTCGCCGGTGATCATCGACTCGTCGATGGCCGAGCGGCCTTCCAGCACGACGCCATCGACCGGGACTTTGTCGCCCGGACGGACGCGCAGGCGATCGCCCGCGTGGATTTGGTCGAGAGAAACCTCTTCGTCGCTGCCGTCGTCCTTGACGCGGCGCGCGGTCTTCGGCGCGAGATCGAGGAGGGCGCGGATCGCACCGGACGTTGCCTCGCGCGCACGCAGCTCAAGAACCTGACCCATCAGCACAAGGACGGTGATGACGCTGGCGGCCTCAAAATACGTCGACGGTGCGCCACCGTGAGCGCCACGAAAGACCTGCGGAAAAATTCCCGGCACAAAGGTGGCGACGAGGCTGTAGGCATAGGCGACGCCGGTGCCCATGGCGATCAGCGTGAACATGTTCAGATTACGCGTGACCAGCGATTGCCAGCCGCGCACGAAAAAAGGCCAGCCGGCCCACAGGACAACCGGCGTTGCGAAAGCGAACTGCACGTAGTTCGAAAGGGTCGGATCGACCCAGTTGTGCGCGCCGGCGATGTGCGCACCCATTTCGAGGACGAACACCGGGACCGCGAGCGCAAGACCGATCCAGAACCGGCGCGTCATGTCGACAAGTTCAGGGTTCGGTCCGGTGTCGCTGCCCGCGAGTTCCGGCTCAAGCGCCATGCCGCAGATCGGGCAGGAGCCCGGGCCGACCTGGCGGATCTGTGGATGCATCGGACACGTATAGATCGCGCCTTCGACAACAGGCTCAGGCTGGCGCTCGCCGAGATATTTCTGCGGATCGTTGACGAATTTGCGTGCGGCAACCGGCCGAGCAGAAATAATAAGTGTGGCCGCGATGATCAGCGCGATGCTTGGCGGTGTGCGGATCGACCGTCATGCCGCAGACAGGATCGACCGCGCGACCTGCCGATGCGTGGTCGTGGTGACACCCTTGGTGATGCTCCGCCGTCACGCCCGCACCTTGTCTCAAATACCCCCAGGGGGTATATAGACGGCATGGCAAAGGACAGCAAGGCGGCAACGCTGAAGCGGCTCAACCGCATCGAAGGCCAGGTGAGGGGCCTCGCTCGGATGGTCGAGGATGAGCGCTACTGCATCGATATCGTGACGCAAATCGGCGCAGTGCGCGCGGCGCTGCGGCGTGCCGAAGAGGAAATCCTGCGCGACCATGTCGCGCATTGTGTCGATCATGCCATCAGGAGCGGCAACAAGGCCGATCAGCGGCGCAAAGTCGCCGAATTGATGGATGTGATGGGCCGCGCGGCGCGCTAGCCGAATTTCTTCCGCGCCAGCGCCACGCCCTTGCCGAGCGCGATCAGTTTCGCCTCGGCGATATCGCGCCGCATCGGCGCCATTCCGCAATTGGTGCAGGCGACGATTTTATCCTTGGGCACGTACTTCATCACCTCGGCGATGACCTGCTCGACCTGTTGCGGCGTCTCGATTTTGTCGGTCGCAACATCGATCACGCCGACCAGCACGTCCTTGCCCTGGAGCAGGGACAAAAGCTTGAGCGGAACGTGTGAGTTGATGCATTCGACCGAAACCTGGCCGATGCGGCTCTTTGCCAGCGCGGGAAAGATCTCCTCGTACTGGCGCCATTCGTTGCCGAGTGTACTTTTCCAGTCGATGTTCGCCTTGATCCCGTAGCCGTAGCAAATGTGCACGGCGGTGGTGCATTTGAGCCCGTCGATCGCGCGGTGCAGCGCTTCGATTCCCCAGCCGGACACTTCGCTCATGAATACGTTGAAGGCCGGTTCGTCGAACTGGATGACATCGACGCCGTCTTTTTCGAGCGCGCGCGCTTCCTGGTTGAGAAGATCGGCGAAGGCCATCGCCATCTTGATCTTGTCGCCGTAATGGGCGTCGGCGACCGTATCCGAAATGGTCATCGGCCCCGGCATCGTGAACTTGAGCTTGTGCCGGGTGTGCGCGCGGGCAAAGCGCGCCTCCGTCTGGTGCACGCGGCCTTTGAGCTTTAGCTCGCCGCGCACGACCGGCACCATCGCTTTGTAGCGGTCGCCGCGGATTCCCATTTCCACTTTGTGCGCGAAGTCGATGCCGTCGACGAATTCGAGAAAGCCGTGCACGAAATGCTGGCGCGACATTTCTCCGTCGCAGACGATGTCGATGCCGGCATCCTCCTGCCACTTGATCGCGAGCAGCGTTGCATCGAGCTTGGCGGCGGCGAGTTCGTCGCCTTGCAGTCGCCACTGCGGCCACAACTTGTTCGGCTCAGCGAGCCAGGTTGGCTTCGGCAGACTGCCGGCGACGGTCGATGGAAAGATCATGCTGAAACGGTCTCGTAGCGTTGCGGTGGCCGCCAACTATAGAGCCAATCATAGCGTGCGCGCAGTCTTTCTCCGCCCATGGCCCGCATCGCCAGATTACGCACGAAGGCCTCCGGTCCGCTTCGCCCATAAATACGATCCTGACGGCGGGAGAATTGTTGGGCACGCGCCGTGCGGTGCCAGCGGGCGCCTTCATAGGCCCGCAGCGCGTCGGCCGGATCGTCGATGTACTTCTCCAGCATGTCCGCGAGGACTACTGCGTCCTCGATCGCCATGCTCGCGCCCTGAGCAAGGAACGGCATCATCGGGTGGGCGGCATCCCCGATCAGGGTGACGGGGACCTTCGATCCGCGGAATGGATCCTTGCGGTCATAGAGCGCCCATTTCAACCAGCGTTGCGGAACGGCGATCAGCGCGCGCGCTTTTTCCGACCAGGCCCAGCGGGCGAAATGTCGAAGAATTTCGGTGCGGTCGCCGACCGCTGACCAGCCGATCTCGTTCCATTCGTCGTGCACGATGCCGACAATATTGATAAGCGTGCCGGACTTGACCGGATAGTGCACGAGATGCGCGTCCTGGCCGAGCCACAGATGCACCAGCGGCTGGCGAAATTCCTCCGGAACGGCATCAGCCGGAACGAGCGCGCGCCACGCCGTGCGGTGCCGGAACGTCGGTGGCGGCAACCGACGCAGGCGTGATGCGACGTTCGACCAGATCCCGTCGGCGCCGATCAGGGCGATCCCGCGTTCATCGAGCACCTGCGAACCGCGTTTGCCGAGCACGCTGACGCCTCGCCCGTGCGCTGCGAAATCCTCGATGCGCACGCCGAGTTCGAGCGCGATGTCGCGTTCGTTGCGAACGGCGTCGACGAGCGCCGATTGCAAATCGCCGCGATGGATCGACCAGTAGGGCGCACCGAAACGCTGTTCAACTTCGGCGCCCAACGGAATGCGCACGACTTCGCGCGCGGATCCGCCCGACATCACGCGGATCGCCTTCGGCGCGACCGCAACGGAGGCGAGCCGTTCGCGTAGCCCCAGCGCGATCAGGACGCGGCTGCCGTTTGGCGAAAGCTGAACGCCGGCTCCGGTCTCTTCAAGTTTTCCGGTTTGTTCGTAGACGGACACGCGAATGCCGGCGCGCGCAAGAGCCAGCGCAGCCGTCAGTCCGGCGATGCCGGCTCCGGCGATAATGACATGACGCGGTTGCGCCATGGTCGGAATTCCCGATGCAGGTCAGGCGGCTTCGGAAAGGGGCAGCGCGCACTCAGGCGGGCGCGCCGCATGCGGATCAAGCGCTGAGTTGAAGCGATAGAGCGTAGAGCAGTACGGGCAGATGATTTCCTTGTCCTCGCCGATGTCGAGGAACACGTGCGGATGGTCGTACGGCGGGGTTGCCCCGACACACATGAATTCCTTGGCGCCGATTTCGATCACCGGCACGCCCGGATCATTGTGGAAGTGGGGGACAACGTGTTCCGCCATGGAAACTCCTCGTGTTAGCCGCTGGTCGAGCAGCGGAATTTCGGACGGCACCATAGCGAGACCGCTCGGCGATGCCTAGCTCATTCACAGATATCCGCCATCGGTGCCGTGGAAACGCCTTGGTTCGCGGGCACAGAGCGCGACGATCGGACTTTGTGGAGACGGACCGTTGGAACAGCCCGGCAAAATGCGCGCCCCGCGAATTGGGCCGGCTCTTGCGGCTGTGCTTTTGCTTGCGCTGGCCGCTGTTTATGCAGTGCCGCGCGCAATCGATGCGTTCTATGGTCTCGATGATCCGTCCCGCGTCGCCAGCCGGGCGCTCGATGATACGTTCGATGCCGCCGTCGCGGGACGCGAGATCGAGGCGGCGCTGGCGGCCAACGACGCCGATCTCGCCCAGAGCTTTGCCGACCTGGCCGCCACCCGCAATGTGACGATCGATCCGGTCTTGCAGGAAAAAGTGACGAGCGCCACCGCCGAGGCCGCAACGACGCGCCATAAAGCGAAGAGCTTCGCCCGCGGATTTATCACTGGCGAACCCGATGACATGGCTGCGCTCGCGGGAACCGCTGTCGGCGATCTCTTCGTGTTCGGCGATATCCGCGATGCGTTGCGCGAAGGAAAACGGCTCGCTGCCGGCGAGCAGGCCGACGAATTGGTACTCGGCCTCGCTGCCGCCGGCATCGCGATCACTGCCGGCACTTATCTGACTTTCGGCGCCGCAGCGCCGGCGCGCGCCGGACTGACGCTTGTTAAGGTCGCACGCAAGACCGGAAGCCTCGGCGCCGAACTCGCCGGCAATATAGGCCGCATGGTGCGCCAGGCTGGTTTCTCGGGCGCCAGCCCGGTGCTGGCAGTGCGAGCCGCGCGCGATGCTGTGAAGGTGGAGCGCGCGGGCGGCCTGCTCAATCTCGCGCGCGATGTCGGCCGTGTCGAACGCGCCGCTGGTGGCCGTGCGGCATTCGATGGTCTGAAGGTGGCGAAAGAGCCGGCCGATGTAACGCGCGTCGCAAAGCTTGCCGAGAAAGAAGGAAGCCGCACGCGCGCTATTCTCAAGCTCGTCGGCCGCGGCGCGATCACGATTGCGGCGCTCGCGTTTGATGCAAGCGTCTGGCTCCTCGGTGCGTTGTTCGCCGTGTTCGGTTTCGTGTCCGCGCTCAAAAGCGCAACCGAAAGGATCGCCCTGCGTTACTTCCGCCGCCGGCGGGAGAAACGCAAGTGGAAGCAAATGCAGCCGATTGCTGTCGCGCTCGCGCACGGCTAAACATCCACGCATGCCCAGTTTCAGAAATGGAAAAGTCGAGATCGCCTATCTCGACGAGGGGGAGGGCGAGCCGATCGTGCTCATCCATGGCTTCGCCTCGACCAAGGAGGTGAATTGGCTGCTCACCAGCTGGTTTGCGACGCTCACCAAAGCTGGCCGACGTGCGATCGCACTCGATAATCGTGGCCACGGTGCATCGACCAAACTCTACGATCCCGCCGATTATCACAGCGCGATGATGGCCGAAGATGTTCGCGCGCTGCTCGATCATCTGGAGATCGAGCGTGCCGATCTGATGGGCTACTCGATGGGCTCGCGCATCGCCGCGTTTCTGGCGGTGACGCACCCCGCGCGCGTGCGTTCGGCCATACTCGGCGGGCTTGGCATTCGTCTCGTCGAAGGCGTCGGACTTCCGGAGAGCATCGCCGAGGCGCTCGAAGCGCCGACGGTCGCCGATGTGAAAGATCCGACAGGGCGCACGTTCCGCGTTTTTGCCGAGCAGACGAAATCCGATCTGCGTGCGCTCGCGGCCTGTATCCGCGGCTCGCGGCAGACTCTAAGCCGCGCCGAGGTCGCTGCAATCGTGGCTCCGGTGCTGGTTGCCGTCGGTACGACCGACAAGGTGGCAGGCAATGCCCAGGAATTGGCCGCGCTCATTCCTGGGGCACGGGCACTCGATATTCCCGGCCGCGATCACATGCTTGCTGTCGGCGATAAGGTCTTCAAAACCGCCGTTATCGATTTCCTTAACCAACGCGCATGAGCCAAAAGCGAGAGCTATGCGCCCGGCGCTGGTCCGGCACGCTTTGTCACTCTTTCGCACTCTTTCGCCCGCTTGGCGGCTGCGAAAATGTGATAAAAGACCTATGTCGTGATCGAGTAACGTCAGGAGTGATTGGTTCATGGCTCAATATCAGACGCGGCCCGCACGGGCCCTCGATAAGGTCGATCCAGTCTGGGCGCGCATCCGCAGCGAAGCGGAGGACGTCGCGCGCCGCGAGCCAGAACTCGCCACTTTCATCTATGAGAACATCCTGCACCACGACACGCTCGAGGCGGCAATCGCACACCGCGTCAGCCAGCGGCTAGACCACGCCGATGTCTCGGCGGACCTCATTCGTCAGGCCTATCACGACGCGCTGGAAGATCAGCCGTCGCTCGGCGAGGCATTTCGTGCCGACATTGTCGCCACCGTCGACCGCGATCCGGCAACCAGCCGCTTCATAGAGCCGGTCCTCTATTACAAAGGTTTCCACGCGATCCAGACGCACCGCCTTGCGCACTGGCTCCACGGCAAATCCCGCAAGGATTTTGCGCTCTACCTGCAAAGCCGTTCGTCATCGGTATTCCAGTGCGACATTAATCCGGCTGCGAAAATCGGTCGCGGCATTTTCCTCGACCACGCGACGGGCCTTGTCGTCGGCGAGACGGCGGTGATCGAGGATGACGTTTCGATCCTGCACGACGTCACGCTGGGCGGCACCGGCAAGGAGCACGAGGACCGCCACCCGAAGATCCGGCGCGGCGTCATGATCGGTGCGGGCGCGAAGATTCTCGGCAATATCGAGGTCGGTCACTGCGCGCGTATCGCGGCCGGCTCGGTTGTCATCAAACCGGTACCGAACAATGTGACTGTCGCCGGCGTTCCGGCGAAAGTCGTGGGCGAGGCCGGCTGCCCTGAGCCGTCCCGCACCATGGACCAGATGCTCTACGGCATCATGCTCGACGGTTGACGGATCGCTTGCGCCGGGCTGTCCGATCAGGCAAAGACGTTGCCTTGAGATGAGGAGCGGTCCGTGGACGTCCAGGAAGTCCGAAAAATCGACGGGTATCTGAAAAAGCTGTTCGGCAATACGCAAATTCGTGTCGTGCCGAAATCCTCCGATACCGCTGAAATTTTCGTTGGCACAGATGATCTTGGCGAGCTCACCGTCGACGAGGACGAGGGCGAGCGTTCTTTCAATTTCCGCATGGTGATCCAGGTCGGCAACGACCCCTCCATCCAGCCGGTGCCGACGCTCAATGCCTATCTGCGTAACAAATTCGCCAACGACAGGATCCGTGTCGTGCCGCGCCCGAAGAAGACCGACTCGCTTGAGGTCTATATCGACGAGGAATTCATTGCGGTGCTGTTTCTCGAAATCGAGAAAGGCCGCCGGTCCTATATCCTCGAGCTGCCGATCCTCGACGTCGATTTGGTGGACTGAGATTTAAGCCAGTTTTGTTCTGTCATCGCCGGGCTTGTCCCGGCGATCTCGTTTAGGAAGGCACTGCCTTGCCAAATAAATCGGGATGGCCGGGACAAGCCCGGCCATGACGGCGGACAGCGGCTACTTATCTTCCGGATGCAGCCTGGCGATCAGGCGGTCGATGCCGCCGGCGACGTCCGACCAGTTGTCCAGCCAGTCGCGCGGAAAACGCAGGGTGACATCGGCGCTACCGATGCGCCGTTCCAGCAGGCAAGTGCCGGAATTCGTCACACCTTTCTGCGAGCAGCGCGCGAGGAAATGCTCGGGCGCGTTCGAACTCGAAGACCAGATCTTCGCCCTGATAGGGCGTGTCGCTGCGAAAGCCACGGAATGTCAAACCGGGCGGGCCTGCCACCGGCTCAGCCACCAGATAGCGCGGATAGATGGTCTGCACGCGCTCCATCAGGGGCAGGGTGGTATCCCCGGACGCAATCGTGACGAACAGACGCTCGTTGGGATCAATTGGTGCCCCGACCGTCGGTTTGATTGAAGGATCGGGCGGCGTCAGGCTCGGCCAGATGTAAGAGAGGTCCACGCGTTCATGCGCGCCCGGCCGCCGCTGGACGTTCATGCGAATGGCCGCCGGCTCGATGTTGAACACCGTGCCGGACACAACGATTGGCACCGTCGGCGCGTCAAGCGTGACAGGACTGTCGGGCCAGCGCGGCCACAGTACGTAGGTGACGTAGGCGGCGCCGAACAAGACAACGGCGCCGAACACAATCAGCGGCGCTAGCAGCGGGCCGTGTCCGGTGGCTGCCTTGCGCCGCGCGTTGCTTCGCGCTCTCGGCGAACGACCTTGTGTGAGAGTTGTCAGACGTCGGCTCCTGGCCAGCGAATCGGCCGGATTATGCCACGCCAAATCGCACCCGCGGCGTTCCGGCAAATCCGCGGCATTTACCATTTGTTAAGGATTGGCTGGCGCTGACCCCGCGCCTTTGCAAAAGATGCCGCCTGTATTGCGTTGAGGCCGCTGATGACCCCGGAATCGCTGCAGATGCTGTTCGCGTTGCTGCTCGGCTTTGCTGTCGCCGGCATGTGCAGCTCCGGCTACCGGGTCTTCACGAGCCGCCTGCCGAGCTTCAGCCAGCTCAGCACCGGCCCGGGCGTTGCGGCGTTCGCGTCGGTCCCATTGCTTGTCGTCTCGGCGCCGTTTCTCATCATGCGCAACACCATCCTCGGCCGACGGCTTGAAGGCCGCCGTTTCGAGTTCGTGTTTCTGGCAACACTCATCGCCGGTTTCTGGAGCCTGATGTCAGGCCTCGTGCTGGTGACGACATTGCAGGCCTGCGGTTTCCTGCTCGCCTAGCCACTTTCCAGGTCCGTCCAGTTCAGGCATGTCATGGCGGTCCCGCGCCCTTGGTCTCGCGCCTTGGCGCGTGCCGGTGGCGGGGCGTGGAGAGGGCCAGCAATGCCGATTTACAGGCTCGAGGGACAGGCACCGGAATTTCCGCCGGAGGGGCAGTTCTATCTTGCCGAAACCGCGGTGCTGATCGGTCGCGTGCGGCTGAAGGCGGAAGCGAGCGTCTGGTTCGGCGCAGTATTGCGTGGCGACAATGAATGGATCGAACTCGGCGAACGTTCGCAGATCCAGGACAACGCCACCCTGCACACAGATCCAGGATTTCCGCTGACGATCGGGCGCGAGTGCGTGATCGGCCACAATGTCATCCTGCATGGCTGCACGGTGGGCGACAATTCGCTGATCGGGATGGGCGCGATCATGCTCAATGGGGCAAAGATCGGAAAAAATTCGCTGGTCGGTGCCGGCAGTGTCGTCACCGAGGGGAAGAGCTTTCCCGACAACTCATTGATCGTCGGCGCACCCGCGCGCGTCATTCGTACGCTTGACGAGAAGGCCGCAGAGATGATCCGCGCTGGCGCCGATATCTACGTGCGTCGCTGGAAGCTCTATGCGCAGCGCTTAACGCGGATCGGTTGAGAATCTTTCCGCTGCACGCACCGGAAACCGGTGTTTCAGTACCATAAGTTTTGCACAGACTTTACAGTGATTGCGTCTTTTTGTGACGGCCAACACTGCGGTACCTATCTAGTGCCCCTAGTTTGAGCACAGCTAAAAAAATGATGGGGGATACGGATATGGCGACCGAGAGAGACATTCCTCCACTGATCGAGCTGCTGCGAATGGCAGCTGACCAATGGCCGAGTTCAGAACCAGGCGAGGTCTCGCAGAGCGAACTATTTCGTCGTGATCAGGCCTTGCTTGAGATGTGGCCCGAGGCCTGCCGGCGCGTAGGCGCCGGTGAGCGCGAATTTCCGCCCGGCGTGCTCAAACTTTGGCAACAAGAAATGAGCAGAGGGCGCGCCAATTGAAACGCCTCGCGCGCACGGCTGCCGCACAAAAGAAAGAGCCCCGGCAAGTAGGCCGGGGCACCCGTGTGCCTTCTTGAATGAGCATTACTAGTGGTTCAGGCCGACACACAGAATGAGATCTGGAGTGTCCGGCGCCGAACCGGAAATGAACCCCCCAAATCCCGCCGAACAAAATAGCGGTAGCGGGCGACAGATCAGGGGCAACTTAGTACCTTCGCAAAAAAATTTACCGGCGAGTGCCGAATTGTGGCGGCACTGCGTCAACGCGCGTGACGTGTGCAGCAATCAGGATGCGGAACGATGGGCTGGGACCGCTCGTTTGCGACGACCTCCGCTTGGCGCCATCCGCACCGTGTTTGGAATTTCGACGTCGACCTCGAGGGTCGACACCTTGTCGCCGCGGTCCATGCGGACGTTGACCCGATTGGAATCGATCTCGACGTGACGGCCGATGGCGGTCAGGATCTCCTCGCGCAGAAGGGCAAGCAGATCGGGGGCGCCACGCGTGCTGCCGCGTTCATAGGCAAGCAGGATTTGCAGGCGATCACGTGCGACCGGGGCGGTGCCTTGGCGCCTGAACAGATTGAACAACTTCATGCCGCTCTCCGCCCGAACAATTTGCCAAAGAACCCCTGTTTTTCGGTCGGAACCGTCATTTCGACTTCTTCGCCCATGAGCCGCCGCGCGGCATCGAGATAGGCGCGGGCCGGAGCACTCGACGGATTGTTGAATGTTACCGGCGAGCCGAGGTTCGAAGCGCGCAGGACTTCCTCGCTTTCGGGGATAATGCCGAGCAACGGCGTCGACAGAATATCGAGGACGTCTTCGATGCTGAGCATTTCCCCGCGCGCGGCGCGGGCGGCATCGTAGCGTGAAATGAGAAGGTGTTTGTCGACACGCTCGCCGCGCTCGGCCTTCACCGTCTTGGCGTCGAGAATGCCGATGATGCGATCGGAATCGCGCACCGACGACACTTCGGGGTTTGTCACCACGATCGCCGTATCGGCAAAGCGCATTGCAAGTGTGGCGCCACGCTCAATGCCGGCAGGGCTGTCGCAGATCACCCAGTCGAACATCTGCTTGAGTGAATTTATCACGCGCGCGACGCCGTCTTCAGTCAGTGCGTCCTTGTCGCGAGTCTGCGAGGCGGGAAGGAGTGCGAGCCGCTCGAGACGTTTGTCGCGGATCAGCGCCTGCGGGAGTTTCGCTATGCCTTGAGTAACATTGATGAGGTCATAGACGACGCGGCGTTCCGCGCCCATCACCAGGTCGAGATTCCGCAAGCCGACATCGAAGTCGACGACGACGACATTCTGTCCGAACTGCGCCAGCGCTGCTCCCAGGGCCGCGGTCGACGTGGTCTTTCCGACGCCGCCTTTCCCGGAAGTAACAACTACGACTTTGGCCATTGAAATGTACCTCCTGGGGGTGATCGTTCAGTCGAGCGCGCTGATCTTCAGCGCGCTTCCTTCAAGCCACGCCTGCACGGGCCGGTCACGCAAGGCCTTGTCCATCAGATCGGCAGTCAAATAGTGACCATCGATCGCGAGAAGCTCGGCCTCGATCTTGCTGCAGAAGATGCGCGCGCGCGTGTTGCCGTTTGAGCCGGCCATGGCGCGTCCACGCAACGTGCCATAGACATGGATTGATCCGCCCGCGACGAGTTCGGCGCCGGAGCCGACCGAACCGAGCACGGTCACGTCACCATCCGGAAAGTAGATCGACTGTCCGGAGCGAACGGGTTTGTCGAGCAGAAGAGTCGCCGGTGCAGAGCGCGCTTCACGTGGTTGCGGTTTTTCGCGCTGCGTCTCGCGCGCTTTTGGCGCGGCCGCACCGATCTCCACGATCTCTTTCTTGGTGGAACGGAGCAACGGCGGCAGCGCGGCGTCCAATTGAGAAGGGTCGACGTTCTCGACGCCCATGACGCGTACGCCGCGTTGCTCCAGTTGCGCCACAAGGTGCGCGATCGCGGACTTGCTGAGCTTGACGGCGGAGAGGTCGAGCACGACGGGCGGTCCGACGAGAAAATTTCCCGTGTCTTTTATCTTCTGCTCGATCTCGGCGATCCATTCGAGGAGTGGGGGCTCAGGTGCAAGCGCGACAGCCATGTATGAGCGGCAGACGAAACGTGGAGATGGTCGGGGCTGAGCGACGGATGTCACGACGACTCCCTGCTTGCAAAAAGTTTTCTGAGCGCCACACATCCAAGGAGCGGATCGCGTCATCGGCAGCAATAGTGTGGCGCCCCGGCTGCCGCTCATCTCCGTTCAAGGAACAGAGAGATTCGTGACACAAAACATGATTCTCTGTTCGGCGAAAACAACTTTTGGATCAAACGCGTCAAATTGCCGGCGCCTGGCGCGTTTTTCAGAACCGCAGTCGCGGTTCCATTGAGTCCCCGCTGGCCACAATTTGAGCGGTGGTGGTCTTTCATTGCCTGTCGACGATGACGTTGAGCTTAAACCTCACTACACTACCGTTTGTAGGTGGCTGCAGCCTCAGTACAAGAAGGCTCCAGCGGTACCCGATGCAAAGTGCTGGTCATTGGCGACGCGCAGACCGCCAAGGGCGCGCCGTTTTTCAAACACAACCATGCGGCATGCTGGGGGTTCGGCGGCGGTGCCCCATGGGGCTTTCATTAAGCGTTAAATGGCTAAATGCGGCCTGATCGGACGTACTGGTATCCTGCTGCCGGTCGGAAAATGTGATTTAATGTCACCATCGCTTCCTGGCGCCAACCGTATGGGTGAGTGAGTTGCCGGAAATGATTCAAGCGGTCATGTATTTCGGGATCGGCTTTCTTTTCGCATCCCTGATCGGAATAGCGGTAATTCCTCTGGTGCACGCGCGCGCGGTGCGGCTCACTTTGAAGCGCGTCGAAAATTCGATCCCACAATCGATGGCCGAAATTCAGGCCGACAAGGACCTCCTGCGCGCGGAATTCGCAATGCAGGCGCGTCGTCTCGAGATCGACGTCGAGCAACTCAAGGACAAGGCTGCGAACCAGTTTGCCGAGCTCGGGAGGAAGACCGACGTCATCAATCGCCTCAAGATTCAGCACGAGGCACAGAACGTTGAAACTGTCGCGCTCAAGACCGAGCTTGATGCGTTGAAGAAGGAGGTCGGCCGCAGGGATGTGCCGGCCGTCGCCTACCAGCGTCACGATCCCGACGTGGTCTCGCTGGTGCCCAACAAGGATTGGCCGCGCTCCGCTCCAATCGAGCTTCCGCAAGCCGCAATGCTGGATGCTCCGCAGCGCCATGAAAGCGAAGTCGTCTCGCTGGTCGTTCCGCGCACGAACGAAGGAACAGCGGGAAACGGGGGGCCGCGTGGTCCGGATGGCACCAATGGACCATCCGATCAGCCCATCGAACTGCCGCGTGCGCCGTTGGGCTCGGCCGCCGTGGCGGAGTCGCCCATCCACATTTCTCAAGACGATCAGGTCGCGCACGAGCGGCCGTCGACTCGTCGGAGAATGTCGCGCAATATTGCGCGCCTTGCCGTTGCGGGGCTGGTCGGCGCCGGCGTCGCGATAACGTGGCGCACTTACGGCGACCAGGTTGGCGACAAGATCAATTCCTGGGCAAAGCCGCTCGATCGTTTGCTGTTCGCCTCGGCCGCTAAATCACCGCCTCCGGCCGTGTCGGATGCGTCGAGCCCATCCGAGATGGCTAAACAAATCGAGGCCGCGACGCGCGCTGTTGCCGGGGTACGCAACACGGCCGATCAGGTTGTCGCCAAACAGGAGCAGACGGACAGCAAGCAGTCGCCGACAGCCGCCGATCAGAATTCGAAAGAGTTGCCGCAGCCCGTCGAGCCAGCCAAACCGGTTCAGGCCGCCGAGGGCAGCAAAGAGGTGCCGCAGGCGTCCGGGCCAACCAGCGCGCAACCCAACGCCGCTCAGTCGCCGCAGTCTGCAGGGCAGGACACCAATCAGAGGGTGGCGTCAGTTGCGCCGGAAACCCGGCCAACGCAGCCGTACCCCGAGACCAGACCGACCACGATTGCCGGTTGGGCGCTTATTGAAGTGGTGGACGGCATGGCGGTGGTGCAGGGACCAAACGGCGTCTGGCGCGTGCGGCACGGTGATACGGTGCCCGGCGTCGGCAAGGTTGATTTAATCGTGCGCTGGGGCAACCGCTGGATAGTCGCGACCACCAAAGGTTTGATTTCCACGCCCTAGAGTTTGAATCACGCAAAAGAAAAAGACCGGAGCGTTTCGCTCCGGTCTTTTTGATTTTGCAGGTGTCGCTTACTGCAGATCGATCGGCTGATAGCGGCCGTTGTCGTCGATCTGCGTACCCCACACCTTGTGCACGCCCTGGTGCTCGGATCGCCCGAAGCTCACAGGCGTTCCCAGACCGATATCCAGGTCGCGGAGGTTTTCGAGAGTCGTCACGAGTTTCTCGGTGTCGAGATCGGGACCATTGCGCCGCAGGGCCGTGATCAGCACGTTGGCCGCAACATAGCCTTCGAGGGACACGTAGTCCGGTTGTTCACCCGGGAAATATTTGGAGAGAGCGGCCTTGTAGTCGAGCACCAGCGATGAATGGCCATCGAGGGCAGGGACGAC
Organism: uncultured Alphaproteobacteria bacterium; assembly: GCA_963707615.1. Taxonomy (GTDB): domain Bacteria; phylum Pseudomonadota; class Alphaproteobacteria; order Rhizobiales; family Xanthobacteraceae; genus Pseudolabrys. The sequence continues at coordinate 102,399 of CAVPQT010000003.1, read as the reverse complement.
CTGCGTCACGATAACGCCGCTCGCAAACCGCTTCCCAAGAAGCATCAGCTCGTTGGCAAGCGCGGTGCTGCCGACGAACGAGACGCTCGTATAGATCATGCCCGGGAAGAGATCGCGCGTCTTCTCGATGAATTTTGCCGCGGCCCGATAGGCCGGCACCATGATCACGGCTCGGATCGGAATACGGCTCTTGCGCAGCTGGTCGACGGCATCGTCGACGTCGACGGTGTTGCGCTGGTAGTGGAGACGCAGAATTGCGTTCTCGTCTCCGCCGAGAGCACGGATGGCCTTCGCGACGCCGCTGAAGCCAGCGTCACCGTAGGCGTCCTGCTGCGCAAAGACCGCGATCTGGCTCGGTTTCAGCCGCTTCACTTTCACCAGATACTGAACGGTGGCAGCGGTTTCTTCGGCATAGCTCGCGCGATAGTTGAAGACGTAGCGATCCGGCGGATCACTCCTGAGGAGGCCGGCGCCGGTGAATGCACCGAAAAAGAGCATCTTGCGATCGAGTGCATAGGGCAGGGCGACCGCCGCGGTAGGGGTACCGACGTTGCCGACGACGGCGAATATCTGGTCCCTCTCGTAGAGGCGCTTCATCGTGTCGGCCGTGCGAGCAGGCTCATAGCCATCGTCCGCCGCGATGAGCTTGAGTTGGCGGCCATTTACGCCGCCGCGGGCGTTCGCGGCGTTGAATGCAGCTTCAATGCCCAGCCGCATATTCTGGCCGAGTTCTTTGGCTGCGCCGCTAAACGGCGCGGAGATTCCAAAGCGGATTTCAGTGTCCGTGACACCGCGAACCATGACCTTCGGACCCGAAGTGTCCTGACCGAGCGGTTGTCCGGGTGAAGACAAAGAGAGTTGCTGCCCGCCTGAAGATGCTTGCGCGACAGTGCTCGGTGCCGGCTGTGCCACTGCGGCAGGTGCCGGTTGCGGGTTGGCGGCAGGCGCCTGCGCGACAGGCGCAGGGACCGGTGCAGCCACCGAGGCCGACGCGGTGCGGGTCGTCGAAGAGGTCGACTCGCTCGCGGTGCTCGCCGTCAGCAGATCGGTTGATTTGGACGACCCGAACAGCCGCGACGTTGCATCGACCAGCGCATGCGCGCCTTGCGAAATCGGCCGCGCAAAGATGAGGACCAGCGCGACGACAGCCGCGAATGTGACAACAAGTGCGACACGGCTGATCAAGGCAGATGGTCCTTCGTCAAGGCGATGGGGCGGAGGCGGCGGCTCCGGAACAGGCTCGGGCCAGGAAGGAAAATCGGACGCCGCGCGTCTCTCCGGACTGGGTGTCCGGGGCGCCGGCACCGTGGGCGCAGAAGGAACGTAGGGTCGTTGTTCGCTTGTGGTCGGGGGCTGCTCGCGAAATCGCTTGGGAGCAAACCTACTATAGTCGGGAGACTCGTCGTCACGGGTTGGGCCACTCATGTTCGCCTCTTACGCGCTACTTGGGCTGGTTTTTTCTACTGTCGTTACGGCCAGCGATGCTTTGGCACTGCCTGGGATGCTGAGACGTTTCAAAAACACTACCATATTAGTTCCATTAGTCCCGGTAGTAACGTACCGCGGCGCCTTCAGTGCCAAATCGAGACACGGCAAAAAGCTCGATAAATGTGGGACTTTGTAACGCTTGCTTCATGCAGCCTCCCCAAGGCGTTGATTATTTTTTTACGTACTGGCTTCTGAACTTGCTTGACATTTGCCGGGAGGAGCCGGCAACGGCTGTCCCTCGCAAAATCAGGCGGCCAGATCGGAGCTAGGCGGCCGCTTGCTTGCTTTCGACTTGCGGCGGCACGCGAAACGAGATCGCGATCCTATTCCAGCTATTGATGGCAATCGCGGCAGCAGTGAGGTCGACGATCTCCTTTTCGGAGAATTCCTGACGCGCGGCTTCGAAAACGTCATCGGGTACGTGGCCTTGCGTCACCAGCGTGACGGCCTCTACCCAGCCCAGGGCGGCACGCTCACGCGCACTGTAGAGCGGCGCTTCGCGCCAGGCGTTGAGCAGGTGCATGCGCTCGTCGGTTTCGCCGAGCTTTCGTGCGTCGCGCGTGTGCATCGCAAGACAATAGGCGCAACCGTTGATTTGCGAGACGCGGATCTTGATCAGCTCGCGCAATTTCGCATCAAGGCCGGACTTGTCGACATATGACTGGAGTGCCGCGAAGGCCTGATACGCGGCTGGGCTCACTTTGGTAAAATCAATTCGTGGCTGCGTGTGTGGCTGCATGTGAAGTCCGCGATGTTGATCGCGCCACCCTAGCGCCAAATATCAACGCAGAAAATGCCCGGAGTCTGACGGCTTCGTGACAATCGCGTGGGCATGGAACGGCGAACCGGGCTGACGGCCGGTCTTTTTTGTAATCGGTGCAGGTATTTGCGCTGGGCTGCACCAGCAGTCATCACGCGCTCATCGGCGTTCGCGTGCCGGCGCCACCGTCGCCCAGCGCGCCTTTTTTCTCGATGAAGCGGACGATGTCATCAAGTCCCTGGCCGATACGAAGATTTGTCAGAATGAACGGCCGGGCGCCGCGCATGCGTTGCGCATCGCGCTGCATCACCTCGAGCGAGGCGCCGACGTGGGGTGCAAGATCGATCTTGTTGATGACCAGAAGATCGGATCGTGTGATGCCCGGTCCGCCTTTTGAGGGGATCTTCTCGCCTGCCGCCACGTCTATCACGTAGATGGTCAAATCGGCGAGCTCGGGCGAAAAAGTCGCGGCCAGATTGTCGCCGCCCGATTCAATAAGCACCATGTCGAGATCGGGAAAACGTTCGCGCATGTCCGCCACGGCCGCGAGATTGGCCGAGGCATCCTCGCGGATCGCAGTGTGCGGACAGCCGCCGGTCTCGACACCGGTTATGCGTTCAGGCGCGAGGGCCCCGGAGCGGACCAGATATTCGGCATCCCACTTCGTGTAGATGTCGTTGGTAATCGCGGCGATGTCGTAATGCTCGCGCATGCGCTTGCACAGCGAGTCCATGAGCGCGGTCTTGCCCGATCCCACCGGACCCCCGATGCCGACCCTGAGCGGACCGTGAGAGCTTTTCATCGCGGCGATCTCCTGTTCTCACTCAGCTGCGGAACAACCGGGTGTATTGAGTTTCGTGCCGCATGGCGGCGATGTCGGCGCGGAAAACGGCGCTGCCCGCGTCATCGAGCGTGGCCGCAAGCGCGCGTCTTGCCGCCTCGGCAACGACCGGTTCGAGGAAAGCCGTCACGCGCTGACCGTCTGTCTGTCCCAGCGGAATGAGACGGACGCCGGCCGAAATCCAGTTCGCCGCAAGCGCCTGCAGGTAAGCGGCGAGCGATTGCTCGAGCGGGATCTCATGGCCAGCCGATGCGACAGCAACCGCGACCGGATAGGCGAGGGGTCCGCGCCAGATTTTAGCGAGATGGTCGAAAGCTTTGCACGGCCAGGCGGCCTGCGTGACATCGAGAAATGCGCGGCCTTGCGCCGTTGTCTCGAGAAAACGCTCGCGCGATGGCGCCAAGGCTGCCGCAAGCTCGGCGACCTCACGCAATGCGCGGCCGTCGCCCGACGAACAGGCGCGATAGGACTGCGCGAAAAGGACAGCATCGCAATAACCCGCGCCATCCGTGAGCAGACACTGCAGCCAACCGGACAACTCATCGGCGCTGGTGAGGTCGCCGGCTTCGACAGCCCATTCGAGTCCGCTTGAATAGGAAAATGCGCCGACCGGGTAAGCGGGTGAAAGCCAGGCCATGAGGCGATACAGCGATGACGCCGGAAGGTCGGACCGATCGTCCGCGCTCGCGTGTGTTTGCTGTGCGTCAGCCGCTCGAGGTCCGCGCTTTTGCAGCGAGACACGACGAAGCAATGCCACGCGCTTCTTACCCATGGCCGTGTCCGTGATGATCGTAGGCGCCGGTTTCCGGATCGAACGGTGCGACGACGTAGGTCAACGACGCGCCAAGCCCGCGCAGCATCTCTTCAAGGACATGATCGCGGCGGATGCGCAGACCATGGTCCATCACCTGCACCTCGGTGTGCCGATTGCCGAGATGCCAGGCGATCCGCCGAATATCGTGGACGCCCGCAGTAATCTCGACGAGATCCTCGGCTTTGCCGGTCACGCGCACGAGCGAACCATCTTCAAGCAACAGTGCGTCCCCGTCGCGCAGCTGCGCCGGCCGCGGCAGGTCGAGCAGGTAAGTCGCTCCGTGCTCACCGACAAAGACAATTCGGCGACGGTGGCGATCCTGAGCGTCGAGGACGATGAAGTCGCACGCCATCTCGGGATTCCAGGCCGACGCTGGCTTGATGTCGGTAACGCGCTTCATCATGCGAGCCTAGAAAAGAAAATATCGCTGCGCCATCGGCAGTGTTTCCGCCGGCGCGCAGGTCAAAAGCTCGCCGTCGGCGGTCACTTCGTAGGTTTCGGGATCGACTGTGATTTCGGGGGTCGCGCCGTTATGCACCATGCTCTTCTTCGAAATGTCCCGGGTGTGCTCGACCGCGACAAGCTCCTTGTCGACGCCGAGCTTGCGCCGCAGCCCGCTTTTCACCGCGGCCTTCGACACGAAGACGAGCGAGGAGGCCGTGCGCGCCTTTCCGAACGCGCCGAACATGGGTCGGTAGTGCACCGGCTGCGGGGTCGGGATCGAAGCGTTGGGATCGCCCATCTGCGCGGCCGCGATGCTGCCGCCCTTGATGATCATGTCCGGCTTCACGCCGAAGAAGGCGGGTGTCCAAAGCACGAGGTCCGCCAACTTGCCTTTCTCGATGGAACCGATGTGTTTCGACACGCCGTGCGCGATTGCCGGATTGATCGTGTACTTGGCGACGTACCGCTTCGCCCGGGCATTGTCGTTGTCGCCCTTTTCCTGGGGCAGACGGCCGCGCTGCTTTTTCATTTTGTCCGCGGTCTGCCAGGTGCGGATGATCACTTCGCCGATGCGTCCCATCGCCTGGCTGTCCGATGACATCATCGATAGGGCGCCAATATCGTGCAGGATGTCCTCGGCCGCGATGGTTTCCTTGCGGATGCGGCTCTCGGCGAATGCAAGGTCCTCGGCGATGGAGGGATCGAGATGGTGGCAAACCATCAGCATGTCGAGATGCTCATCGATCGTATTGCGCGTGAAAGGCCGCGTGGGGTTGGTCGAGGAGGGCAGAACATTTTTCAGGCCCGCGACCTTAATGATGTCGGGCGCGTGTCCGCCGCCCGCGCCTTCGGTGTGGAAGGCGTGGATGGTGCGGCCCTTGAAGGCCTTGATGGTGTCTTCGACGAAACCGCTTTCGTTCAGCGTGTCGGTGTGAATCATCACCTGCACGTCGTAATCGTCGGCGACCGAGAGGCAGCAGTCGATCGCGGCCGGCGTCGTGCCCCAGTCTTCGTGCAGTTTGAGCGCGCAGGCGCCGGCTTTGACCATCTCTTCGAGTGCGGCGGGCCGTGACGCGTTGCCTTTTCCCGCAAAGCCGAGGTTCATCGGAAAATCATCGGCCGCCTGAATCATGCGGCCGATGTGCCATGGGCCCGGCGTGCAGGTCGTGGCATTCGTGCCCGCGGCCGGACCGGTGCCGCCACCGAGCATGGAGGTGATGCCCGACATCAGTGCGTCGTCCACCTGTTGCGGACAGATAAAGTGAATGTGCGTGTCGAAGCCGCCGGCGGTGAGGATCTTCCCTTCGCCGGCAATGGCCTCGGTGCCCGGGCCGATCACTATGGTCACACCGGGCTGAATATCGGGATTGCCCGCTTTGCCGATGGCGGCGATGCGCCCGTCCTTGAGGCCGACGTCGGCCTTCACGATCCCCCAGTGATCGAGAATGAGGGCGTTGGTGATGACGGTATCCACGGCACCTTGCTTGTTGGTGACTTGCGACTGTCCCATCCCGTCGCGAATGACCTTGCCGCCACCGAATTTCACCTCTTCGCCGTAAGTAGTGAAATCTTTTTCCACCTCGATGATGAGGTCGGTGTCGGCCAGCCGCACGCGGTCGCCGGTGGTCGGGCCAAACATGTCGGCGTAGACGCGCCGTGAGATTTTTCCCGGCATGAATCTGTCCTCAGAGCTTGCCCATCACGGCCTGGCGGAAGCCGTAGATCGTTCGCTTGCCGGCCAGCGCAACCAAAGTCACCTCACGCGTCTGCCCCGGTTCGAAACGCACCGCCGTTCCGGCCGCGATGTCGAGGCGCATGCCGCGCGCTTTCTTGCGGTCAAACGACAAAGCCGGGTTTGTCTCGAAAAAATGATAGTGCGAGCCCACCTGGATTGGTCGGTCGCCGGTGTTGGACACGGAGAGTGTCAACGTTTTGCGCCCCGCGTTGAGCTCGATCTCGCCGTCCGCGATGAACATCTCGCCGGGTATCATTGGACAATCCCCGCATAGAGAGCGGCCGCGACGGGAATACAGAGAGCGCCGACAACGCGAACTGCGGTGCGCAAAGAGTAGTGCGTCATCGTCAATGCAAACCCGATACCGGCAAGATGCAGCGCCGCCGTCGCAAGCGCGAAGCCGGCCATGTATTCGACGCCGTTCAGCGTTCCCGCCACTTCGGTGCCATGCGCATGGCCATGAAACAGCGCAAACAACGCCAGGATTCCGGCACCGACGGAAACCGGTAGATCGACCGCCAGGGCCACCAGCAGTGCGAGCGCGACCACCGACGCCAGAATGGCGGGCTCGACAAACGGCAGCGGTACACCTTCCATGCCGAGGATGCCGCCAATCAACATGACTCCGACGAACGTCGCCGGCCAAACCCAGAGCGCGCGGCCCCCTTTCAACCCTGCCCAGAGCCCAACGAGGACCATGACCGTAACGTGGTCGAGCCCTCCGAGAGGGTGTCCAAGCCCTGCGGCGAAGGACGCTGTGGAACCATGACCGACATGCGCTATGGCCGGGCCGGCGGCCAGCATGAGCAGCGCTGCGATTGGCACGAGTCTTTTCATGAGCCTACTTCCCTAGCGGATAGGATTGTGAACGGTTACGAGCTTGCTGCCGTCGGGAAATGTCGCCTCGACCTGGATGTCGTGGATCATCTCCGGAATTCCATCCATCACTTGTGCACGTGTAATCACATGCGCACCGGCTTGCATAAGGTCGGCGACACTTCTGCCATCGCGCGCGCCCTCGAGGATGAAATCGGTGATCAGCGCCACGGCCTCCGGGTGATTGAGTTTGACACCGCGTTCGAGTCGGCGCCGTGCGACAATCGCGGCCATGGCGATCATCAGCTTGTCCTTCTCGCGCGGCGTCAGATTCATTTGACTCTCACTGCAACCAGAGCCGCGGCATTGTCACGTCGAGGGAAGACAACAGCAAAGCGAGATCGTGCCGAAGCGTTGCCCCATCCGGAGCGCAAAGCCGCGCAACCGCGATCCCGTTCCACGCTGAGATACCGACTTCGCCGGTAAAACGTTCTCCGCAATCGCGCACGGCCGAGATCATCTGTTCGTCACCGGGTATGGCGAGCACGGTCGCAATGGCGACGCCACCGTTTGCGATTGCCGGCCGCGCGAGTTTGCCGGCGATCGCGCCATCCAGATGGACGTTCTCCGCAAAGATCAACTGGCCATCGCGTCGTATGCGCCAGCGGTCGGTCAGGCTGCCTTGCTCCACGGCTTCACCCATCGCGGAGCGGCCGAAAACGATAGCTTCGGCCATCAGCAGCGTCGCATCGGCTGACAGATTGACGTCAATGCGGCGAGAAAGGCGTGCACGATCGAACAGGATTGTCTCCTGGGGGAGCCAGACGCATCGGCTCCCGGCCGTCGCATCGATTGCGAGGGCGAACGTCGCGTCCGCGCCTGTCGAGCGGTAAATCTTTTCCGCTGCGGCAGTACCGGCGAGGAGCTGCGCGCCCGCATCGAGGGAAAGGCCAATCGAAAAATCGTCGCCACCGGTCATGCCGCCAGCTGTGTTGATAAGTACAGCTTCGAGCATTTCCGGCGCGGCGGTTGGAAAGCGCACTCGCAACGAGCCCGCCTCATGCACGCTCGTGCGCTGCGTGATGCCGTCCTTGGCGCCCAGTGAGAGCTTGATGCACCCGGTCGCTCGATTGGCCAAAAGGCGATCGGAGCGCGTGACCGGAAGCCGTTCGACGACGGCGCTGCTCATATTGCCAAGGCGCGCTTCAGCGCCCCTTCGTCCATCGAGGATTTGTCGCACGAATACACGATCGAGCCACGTTCCATGACAGCGAAATGGTCGCCTAACTCGCTGGCAAAATCGAGATATTGCTCGACCAGCACGATGGCCATCTCGCCAAGACCGCGAAGGTAGCTGATGGCTCGCCCTATGTCCTTGATGATCGAGGGTTGAATGCCTTCGGTCGGCTCATCCAGCAGCAGTAGCTTCGGTCGCATGACCAAAGCGCGGCCGATGGCCAACTGCTGTTGCTGCCCGCCGGAGAGATCGCCACCGCGGCGTCTGAGCATGCTGCTCAGCACCGGGAACAGCGAGAAGACATCGTTCGGTACGCTTCGTTCCTCACGCGGCAAGCGGCGCAAATCCGGTCTCGAGATTTTCTTCGACCGTGAGCAGTGGAAAGATCTCGCGGCCTTGCGGAACGAAACCAATGCCGCTGCGGGCGCGCGATACCGTCGAGAGCCCGGTGATGTTGGTACCGTCGAGAAGGATGCTGCCCTTGCTCACCGGATGTTGGCCGACGATCGCGCGCAGCAGACTGGTCTTGCCCACACCATTGCGGCCAAGCACGCAGGTGACTTTTCCCGCTTCGGCCCTCAGCGAAATTCCGCGCAAAGCCTGTGCCGCGCCGTAGTGAAGATCGATGTCGCTGACTTCCAGCATGATCATCGCCCCAGATACACTTCAACGACGCGGTCGTTGGTCGACACCTGATCGATAGTGCCTTCTGCCAACACCGAGCCTTCGTGCAGACAGGTGACCTTGACGCCGAGCTCGCGGACAAACGCCATGTCGTGCTCGACGACGATGACCGTCTTGTCGCGGTTGATCTCCTTGAGCAGCTCAGCGGTCTGCAACGTCTCGGCATCGGTCATGCCGGCGACGGGCTCGTCAACGAGGAGCAGTTGCGGCTCCTGTGCCAGGAGCATGCCGATTTCGAGCCACTGCTTCTGGCCATGCGACAGGCTTCCGGCCACGCGCGATCGCACGCTCTTGAGCCTGGTCGTATCGAGGATGTCATCAATTCGGCCCTGCTGCGCGGGACTGTTCTCCCACAACAGCGTGGCTCGTACGCCCCGGTCATTCTTGAGTGCCAGCATCAGATTGTCCTCGACCGAATGCATGTCGAAGACCGTCGGCTTCTGAAATTTGCGGCCGATGCCAAGTTCGGCGATCTCGGTTTCGTCAAGTTTGGAAAGATCGTAGCGACCTTGCGCGAAGTAGACGTCGCCGGCGTCGGGCCTGGTCTTGCCTGTGACCACATCCATCATCGTGGTTTTGCCGGCGCCGTTCGGACCGATGATCGCGCGCATCTCTCGCGGCTCGATGATGAATGAGAGTTCGTTGAGCGCCTTGAACCCATCGAACGACACCGTGATGCCGTCGAGATAGAGCAGGGCGGATGTCGTTTTCGGTTCCATCGAACTACTCCGCTGCGCTCGGTGCCGATTCCGGCACCGCGACGATTTTTTTCTCAGTGCGCCGCTCGTGCCAGTACTGAAGCGTACCGATGATCCCGCGCGGCAATAGAAGCGTCACGGCGATGAAGAGCCCGCCCAGCACGAACAGCCAGTACGGCGCGAGCAAGCCTGTGGTGAAGAATGTTTTCGCGTAGTTGACGACAAAGGCGCCGAGCACTGCTCCCGTGAGTGTGCCGCGGCCACCGACGGCGACCCAGATCACCGCTTCGATCGAATTTCCGGGCGCGAATTCGCTTGGATTGATGATGCCGACCTGCGGTACGTAGAGAGCTCCGGCAACACCAGCCATGCAGGCGGACAGCGTGAACACGAACAGCTTGTAGGCTTCGACCCGATAGCCGAGAAACCGTACGCGCGTTTCCGCGTCGCGGATCGCCACAAGCACCTTGCCGAATTTTGAAGTGACGACGGCGCGGCAGATCAGGAAACACAACCCCAGTGCGATGCATGAGATCACCAGCAGACCGTTGCGCGTGCCTTCGGTCTGTACATTGAAGCCGAGAATATCCTTGAAGTCGGTGAGGCCGTTATTGCCGCCGAAGCCGAAATTGTTTCTGAAGAAGCCGAGCATCAGCGCATAGGTCATCGCCTGCGTGATGATCGAGAGATAGACGCCGGTCACGCGGCTTCTGAAAGCGAACCAGCCGAACACGAAGGCGAGCAGGCCGGGGACCAGAAAGATCATCAGCGCCGCATAGGCGAAATGATTGAAGCCGTACCAGTAGAACGGCAATTCCTGCCAGTTCAGGAACACCATGAAGTCTGGCAACATCGGGTTGGCGTAGACGCCGCGCGTGCCGATCTGCCGCATGAGATACATGCCCATCGCGTAGCCGCCGAGCGCGAAGAAGGCGCCATGGCCGAGCGACAGGATGCCGGCATAGCCCCAGATGAGATCGATCGAGAGCGCCAGCATCGCGTAGCAGATGTATTTGCCGAACAGCGCGACCAGATAGGTCGAGACATGAAGTGGCGATCCGGCCGGCATCAACAGATTGAGAACCGGGATTGCGATCGCAAAGGCGGCGAGCAAAACGAGAAACACTGTCGCCGATCTGTCGAGCAGGCGCGTGAGCGGGAAGGGGCCCATCTAGGCCTCCACGGCTCGGCCCTTGAGCGCGAACATGCCCCGCGGACGCTTCTGGATGAAAAGAATGATCAGGACGAGGATGGCAATCTTGCCGAGGACGGCGCCTGCATAGGGCTCGAGGAACTTGTTGGCGATGCCCAGCGTGAATGCGCCGACGAGCGTGCCCCACAGATTGCCGACGCCGCCGAAGACCACCACCATGAACGAGTCGATGATGTAGCCTTGGCCGAGGTTGGGCGAGACGTTGTCGATCTGTGACAGCGCTACTCCCGCGATTCCTGCGATCCCCGAGCCCAGCCCGAACGTCAGGGCGTCGATCCGCGCGGTGCGGATGCCCATCGCCGCCGCCATCGCGCGGTTCTGCGTGACTGCGCGCATCTCCAGCCCGAGCCGCGTCAGTCGCAGCATTGCGAGCAGCGCCACGAACACCGCAAGCGTGAAGCAGATGATCCAGAGACGGTTATAGGTGATCGTGATGCCACCGAGGTCGAAGGCGCCGCTCATCCAGGAGGGATTGCCGACTTCCTTGTTGGTCGGTCCGAAGATCGTGCGGACCGCCTGCTGCAGGATCAGCGACAGCCCCCATGTTGCGAGCAAGGTTTCAAGCGGACGCCCGTAGAGAAAGCGAATGATGCTGCGTTCGACGGCAATGCCGACCGCGCCCGCCACAACGAAGGCGAGCGGCACGGCGATCACGAGGGAGTAATCGAACAGCGCCGGATTGTAGGTGCGAATGAGCTCCTGCACGACAAACGTCGTGTAAGCGCCGAGCATCACCATTTCACCGTGCGCCATGTTGATGATGCCCATCACGCCGAAGGTGATGGCGAGCCCGATTGCGGCCAACAACAACACCGATCCAAGCGAAAGCCCGTACCAGGCGTTCTGCAACGCGTTCCAAAGCGCGAGATTGCCCTGGATTTTCGAACGGGCGGATGTCGCCGCCTGCTTCACTGCCGGAGGCAGGTCGGAAGGCAGCCCATCGATGAGGCCGAGTGCGTCCTGATCGCCGCGGTCGCGGATCACGGCGATCGCTGACAGCTTGTCTTCTTCGCTGGAATCTGCGGAGTTGAGGATGATTGCGGCGCGCGCTTCCGTGAGCGCCTTCTTAACGCGCGGGTCGGTTTCCTTTTCGAGCGCCTTGTCGATATTCGCCAGAGCGCTGGCGTCTCGCGATTTGAACACGGCCTGCGCGGCGTCGAGGCGCTTGCTCGGCTCCTTCGCCAGCAATGTCAATGAACCGAGCGCAGCATCGAGCATGCCGCGCACGCGGTTGTTCAGCCGAACGTCTTCGATGTCCGATGGAGGTGTCGCAACCGCTTCGCCTGTAGCGGCATCGATCAGCTTGTCGGACTGATCCTTGATGAAAACTTTTTTGGTTTCGGCCGAGTAGAGAACGCGCTGATCCTTGAGCGCTTCGAGCAACGGACCCGTGCGCGGGTCACCGCTCGAGGTTAGCGCGTCGATTGCGTCGGCGGTGTCGCCGAACGAGTTGGTGGTGAAGCCTATGAGCGCGTCTTCGTAAGCCCCGGCATTGGCGACAGTCGCCGCGACGAACAGGAGTCCGACGGCAAATACGAGCGCCACGATGCGTTCGTGGAAGCGATGCATGTCATTCCGCCCCGGCAGCACGTCAAGGAAGGAGACGGCGGTGGTCCGCCGTCTCCGGTTTCGTCAACCGCAACTCACGATGGGTTGCTGCCGCATTTCTTGGTGACCTTGTTGTAGTTGCCGCATTTCAGGGTCACCCAATCGGCTTCCAGATCCTTCGAGCCGGGCAGGAAGTCGGACCACGCATCGCCTGGCACAAGTCCCTTGGTCTTCCACACGACGTCAAACTGACCGTCGCCGCGGACTTCGCCGATGAACACCGGCTTGGTGATGTGATGGTTCGGCAGCATCTTGGATGTGCCGCCGGTGAGATTTGCCGCCTCGATGCCGGGCAGCGCTTCGATCACCTTGTCCGCATCAGTCGACTTCACCTTCTCGACGGCCTTCACCCACATGTTAAAGCCGATCACGTGCGCCTCCATCGGATCATTGGTGACGCGCTTCGGATTTTTGGTGTAGGCCTGCCACTTCTTGATGAATTCGGCGTTGGACGGACTCTTGATCGACTCGAAGTAATTCCACGCCGCGAGGTGCCCGACCAATGGCTTTGGTGTCGAGGCCCGCGAGCTCTTCCTCGCCGACCGAGAATGCGACCACCGGAATGTCGGTCGCCTTCACGCCCTGGTTGCCGAGTTCCTTGTAGAAGGGAACGTTGGCGTCGCCGTTGATCGTAGACACGACCGCCGTCTTCTTGCCCGCCGATCCGAATTTCTTGATGTCGGCGACAATGGTCTGCCAGTCGGAGTGACCGAACGGCGTGTAGTTGATCATGATGTCTTCGTCCTTGACGCCCTTCGCTTTCAGATAGGCCTCAAGGATCTTGTTGGTCGTGCGCGGATAGACGTAGTCGGTGCCCGCCAGCACCCAACGCTTCACCGATCCGCCGTCCTTGCTCATCAGGTAGTCGACGGCAGGGATCGCCTGCTGGTTCGGCGCAGCACCGGTGTAGAAGACGTTGCGTTCCGAACTCTTCACCCTCGTATTGCACGGGGTAGAACAGAATCGAGTCGAGTTCCTTGAACACCGGCAGCACGGATTTTCGCGACACCGACGTCCAGCATCCGAAGACAACGGAAACCTTGTTTTTCGAAATGAGCTCGCGCGCTTTCTCGGCGAAGAGCGGCCAGTTCGAGGCGGGGTCGACGACGACAGCTTCAAGCTTCTTGCCGAGCACGCCGCCTTTCTTGTTCTGTTCATCGATGAGGAACAGCATCGTATCTTTCAACGTCGTTTCGCTGATGGCCATCGTTCCCGACAACGAGTGAAGAATGCCGATCTTGATCGTATCTTCAGCGGCTGCGGGGTAGGTGGCAGCGAAACCGAATGCCAGGCCCGCCGCGGCAGAAAGCCAGCGTCGAGCATGCGGTTGCGCAAAAACCGCCCTGTTCATGTTGAGCATCGTTTTTTCCCCTGGTTGACGTCCGCAAAGTCGGGCCCGGTCCCGCTCCGCAGGGCTCAAGTCGCAAGGTGCGTGCCAAACAGGGGCCGGCGTATTCCGCTGATCCGGCATGGCCTTCCGGGTTGATCTGCGTCCAAAGCAGGGAAAATCGGGTGTGATGTCGTCCGCTGCATATTTATTAGGCGGTGGCGAGTTCAGACTTTGGGCACGTTGCCCCAGGCGGGTCGCCGCCGGGGGCCTGCCGAAACTTGTTGATCCAACACGCAATTTTCGTTGCATCGCAAAATAATAAATGGTGCAATGCAAAAGCCGGGAATTTGAAGAGTCCCAAGCCATGGCTTCTGTGAAGTTCTTGCGACGACAGGCCGAAAAGTGCGCGGAGTTGGCGAAGCGCACGCACGACGAGGACAGCCGGCAAAGGTGCGAACAGTTGCAGCGCACCTACACCCATCTTGCTGAGGTTGAAGAAGGGCAAGCCGCCGGTCCCGAGCGTAGACCTGCCGCCTGACTGTGCGCATCACGAGTGCCACTGTGCGTTCGCATCGTGACGACGCGAACGGAGCCGCCGTTGTCGTGCGCCGGCGATACCCTTAAAAGGGCTCGCGCAACGGAAACGCCGAACCATGGCCAGGTCGAAGGCAAAACCCGACGCTGATCGAGCAGGGTCGATCTATCGAACGCTCCGTCACGCGATCATCGAGCAGGCGCTCGCCCCGGGCGCGAAACTTCCTGAAGACGCGATCGGCGAGCGTTTCGGTGCAAGCCGCACGATCGTGCGCAGCGCTTTGGGTCAGCTTGCGGCCGAAGGACTCGTGGAATTGCGGCGCAATCGCGGGGCCGCGGTCGCGACGCCCGCCTGGGAAGAGGCGCGCGATACTTTTGATGTCCGCTTGGGACTTGAACGTCTTGTCATGTCGCGGCTCGCTGGACGCCTGACCAAAGAACAGATCAGTGCGCTCGAAGCGCATGTCGATCAGGAAGAACGGGCGAGGGGCAACAACGAGCCGCTATCCATTCGCCTCGCGACGGAATTCCATATCCTGCTTGCGCAAATGACCGGGAGCCCGGTTTTGGCCCGCTATGTCAGCGAGTTGTCCTCGCGTTGTGGCCTCATCCTTGCGCTGTACAGCCGTCCGCATTCATCGGAATGCGCCGTGAATGAGCACCGTGCGGTCATTTCGGCTTTGGCGGCGGGAGACGTCGAGCGTGCGTCCGCGGTGATGGAAAAGCATCTCGAGGCCGTTGCCGGGCGAGCGCTGATCGTTGCGCGACCTGAGAGGAGCCGCGACCTCAAGGATATTCTGAGCGCATATGCCGACAAGGAAACGAACGGCAGCGCCAACGGCAAAGGGCGCCATAGGCGCTAGTCAGGCATCGATGCCGTTTCGCGTCAGCAGGCGCTCCGCGCTGTCGTTCCACACATCCATCTGTACGATTTTTCCGCTGCGGACGACGAACCGATCGACATAACGGTTGCTCTCGAACGGTGTGCCGTCCGGCCATTCGCCGTACAGCGTTCCGATGTTGTAGACGATCGTCTCGCCATGTCCGGGCACGACGTCGGATCGTTCCATCGCTTTCTTCACCCACTTGTAGCGTTTTGCATTGAACGCCGTGCTCTCGCGCGGGTGACTGAAACGCCGGCCGCCGGTGAAGGTGAGTTTGAGCGGTTCCGCCACGTAACGCGCCGCTGTTTCAGGATCCGGCACCATCGAGGCCACGAGAAATTTTTCGACGATCGCCGCAGCTTCGGCGGTTTCGTCGGTGGGCATGATCACAGAGGCTTTGAGAGCGGCTTGGGCGGGTGCCATCACGAAATCTCCTTGAGAAAGCTCGGCGGTGTCGGACGATTGCCGCCAGCCATGCATTTTTCCGGCCAAATCAATGGCCGAGAAGACAGTGGTTGATTGTATACACTGATGAATACAATATGCCTAAAGCATTCACACGTTGCCTTATAAATAGGCGGCGACAATGCTTCATAACGCCGATTTACTTGGTGTTTTGGGGCTGTCCCGGTGGCACGCGGTTTGCGAATGAATGGCCGGATCACTCTCGAAGAGGTATTGCCATGGCCCTGCAAAACAGCATCTCGAACATCACGCGACGCGTCCTTCTCGCGGCGGCCGCAAGCGCGGCGCTCGCACTTCCTGCGATAGCCGACGACACCATCAAGCTTGGCCTTGTCGCGGCAATGTCCGGCCAATCGGCCAAATCGGGAGAGGCCATCGTTCGCGGCCTGTCGGTCGCGATCGACGAAATCAATGCGAAGGGTGGCGTGCTCGGAAAGAAACTCGAGCTTGTCGTTCGCGACGACGAAAGCAATCCGGCCAAGGGGGTCGTGGCGGCGCGCGAACTCGTGCAGCGCGAGAAAGTCGCTGCGCTCTTCGGTGGTCTCGATACGCCGGTATCGATGGCGATCGTGCCGTTCGCCAACCAGAACAAGGTTCCCTTCATGGGCGTCTGGGCGGCGGGCACGCCGATCACGCGCAACGGCGCGCCGGAGAACTATGTGTTCCGTGTTTCCGCCGTCGACGCGCTCGTCGACAAGGCGCTCGTCGCCTACGCCATCAAAAAATATGGCGCGAAGAAGCCCGGCATGATCCTCATCAACAATCCGTGGGGCGAGTTCGAACGAGAAGGGACTCAAGGCTGCCCTGGAAGAGAAGGGTATGCCTTTTGCCGGTATCGAAAAATTTCAGGATGCTGATGTCGACGTGGTGCCGCAGCTCACGCGGCTGAAAGAGTCGGGGGCGGATGTTCTGTTCATGGTGGCCAACGTCGCACCATCCTCGCAAGTCGTGAAGTCACTCGATCGGATGGGTTGGGATGTTCCGATCGTATCGCACTGGGGACCGGCCGGCGGCCGCTTCAGCGAACTTGCCGGACCGAGCGGCGCCAAGGTGCATTTCATCCAGACCTTCAGCTTCGCCGGCACACTCTCTCCGAAAGGCGAAGCGGTCCTGGCCGCGCTGAAAAAGAAATATCCGGAAATCAAGTCGCTCGCGGACGTCACGCCGGCCGTCGGCATCGCAAATGCTTATGACGCGATGAACCTGACGGCCCTCGCCATCGCCAAGGCCGGCTCGACCGATGGTTCCAAGATCCGCGAGGCCTTCGAGCAGATCGAGTCGTACGACGGGCTGATCAAGAACTACAAAAAGCCGTTCTCGGCGACCGAGCACGACGCGCTCACCTCGAACGATTACATCTTCACACACTTCAAGGAAGGCCAGATACTTCCTTTGACGAACTGAGCCGATGATCGAGCGCAGCGGGACGCGGGTTCGCTCCCGCGTCCCGCTGTTCGCTTTCCGGGGGCGTTGAAATCATGCTGTTGATCTCCGCGATCGTGACCGGCCTGGCCGTCGGCAGCATGTATGGACTGATCGCGCTCGGGTATCACGTCACTTACGTCGTCTCCAACACCGTCAACTTCTCGCAAGGCTCCTCGATGATGCTGGGGGCCGTGCTCGGCTACACCTTTGCGATCCGGCTCGGCTGGCCGCTGCCGCTTGCGGTGGCCATGGCGCTCCTGCTGTGCGCGCTGTTCGGTCTCGTGGTCGAACGTTTCCTGGTGCGGCCGTTTGCCGAGCGAGGCTCCAATGGCTGGCTGATGGCGACGGTTGCGGGCGGCATCGTGCTCGACAACATCGTGCTGTTTACGTTCGGCAAGGAGCCGCGCGCCTTTCCGTCCGTCCTCGCGCAAAAACCGATTCAGCTTTTTGGCGCCGGCGTGTTTCCGCTGCAACTGGTCATTCCGCTGGTCGGGCTTGGAATAACGCTTGCGCTGTATTTGGCATTCAATCGCACGAAATTTGGCAAGGCTTTGCTCGCGGTGGTGCAGAACAAGGATGCCGCGCGCCTGATGGGCATCAACGTGCGGGTTGCAATCGCGCTGTCGTTTGCACTGTCGACAGCGCTTGCAGGTCTTGCCGGTCTTCTGATCGCGCCGCTGTTCAGCATTCACTCCGACATGGGCACGCTGTTCGGCATCAAGGCCTTCGCCGTTGCAATTCTTGGCGGCATCACGTCCGCGTCCGGCGTCATGCTGGCCGGTTTTCTCTATGGCCTGATCGAGGCGCTTGTCACAGCGCTCGTTGGCTCGACCTACACGCAGATCGTCGCCTTCAGCGTCGTCATTGCCGCACTCGCCGTGATGCCGAACGGTTTGCTGGGCCGCGCGGCAGCGAAGAAGGTGTAGTGATGCTCGCGCGCCCGACACCGATGACGCTGGCGATTGTCGCGCTGACCGTGGCAGGGGTGTTGCTCGCGTTCGCGTCCGAAGGCTATTCGCACTTCATCCTTGCGCTGGTCGCGCTGACGGCGGTCGTCGGCGTTGGGCTGAATGTCCTGCTTGGCCTGTCCGGGCAGGTTTCGCTCGGCCATGTCGGCTTCTACGCCATTGGCGCCTACACCGCGGCAATCCTGACGGTGAACGGCGTGAGCTTCTGGATCGCATTTCCGGTGGCCGGCCTCATCACCGGTATTGTGGGTGCCTTGCTGGCGCTGCCGGCGTTGCGGGCGAGCGGTCCTTACCTCGCGATGATCACCATCGCATTTGCCTTCATCGTCCAGCACGCCACCATCGAATGGAAAACCCTGACGGGGGGCCAAAACGGATTGATGGGCCTCGTTCCGCCGACAGTCGCCGGACATCCGTTCGGCGAACGTGAGATGGCGATATTTGCGACGGTGCTCGCGGGAATTTCGTTCTTTCTGTTCCAGCGCCTGGCCGCGAGTGCCTGGGGCAGGGCGATGGTTGCCGTGCGCGACAGCGAAATCGCGGCGCGCTCGATCGGCCTCAATCCTGTGGCGATCAAGACCGCGGCTTTTGCCATATCGGCAGTGTTCGCCGGTCTCGCCGGTGCAATCTTCGCGCCGCTGATGATGTTCGTTGCGCCGGACTCGTTTCCGTTCTCGCAGTCGATCCTCTTTCTCCTGGCGGTCATCGTCGGCGGCTCGGGATGGGTGCTGGGCCCGGCAGTGGGTGCCGTCATAACGGTGATGCTGCCCGAACTTTTGTCCAGCCTCGCCGAGTATCGTCTGCTGTTCGTCGGCGTCTTGCTGCTGGTTGTGCTCTGGATCGCGCCCGAAGGCGTGATCGGCACGCTCGGCCGTTTCGTGCGTCGCACCGATCCCGCGGCGGCAAAGGACGACAATTTCGACCTCGCCGCGTTCTTCGCAACCGATGGCGCGCGGCCGCAACTGGTGGTGCGTGACATCGGCATTTCGTTCGGCGGGATCAAGGCTGCGGCAGATGTGAGCTTCGTCGCGCCGCCGGGCGCTGTCACGACCTTGATCGGCCCGAACGGGGCGGGGAAGACGACTGTTCTGAACATGATCGGCGGCTTCTATCGCCCCGACGGCGGTTCGATCCGCAGTGGCGAAACCGAATTGGCCGGCGCGCCGGCCTGGCGTATCGCGCGAGCGGGAATTTCGCGGACCTACCAGACGACGCAGCTGTTCGGCGCGATGAGCGTGCTCGACAACGTTCTCATCGCATTGCGCGATGGGAAACTCGGCAACCCACTTCGAAACATTGCAACCGAAGACGATCGGCGCGCGGCCGAAGCCTTGCTGATGTTCGCCGGATATCACGGACCGGTCGCCGCGCTTGCCGGAGATCTGCCGCACGTGGATCGGCGCCTTGTCGAAATCGCGCGCGCGCTGGCGACGCGTCCTCAGGTTCTCCTGCTCGATGAGCCGGCGGCGGGCCTGATGCGCGCGGACAAGGCCGCGTTGTCAAAGTTGATCCGTCGTATCGCCGATCTCGGCATCGCGGTCATCCTGGTCGAGCACGACATGGCGATGGTCATGAACATCTCGAACCACATCGTGGTGCTCGATGCCGGCAGGATCATCGCGGCCGGCAAGCCTGCCGAAGTTCGCCGCGATCCACGCGTGCTCAAGGCCTATCTCGGTGACGGCGAGATGCGCGCGCGCCCACGCGCGACACCGTGGTCGGGTTCGCAGGATCCCATTCTCTCCTGTCTCAAGCTGACCGCCGGTTATGGTGCCGCGCCGGTGCTCGAGGAAGTTTCGTTTGCGGTCAGGCCCGGCGAGATGGTCGCGCTGCTCGGCGCAAACGGAGCCGGAAAATCGACGGCGATGCGCGCCGTGACGGGCCTGCTGCGTCCGGTGACCGGCGCGATCGTGCTGCAGGACACGAGGATCGAAGACCTCGACGCGCACAAGATCGCCGCGAGTGGATTGACGCTCGTCCCCGAGGGCCGGCAGGTTTTTCCGGAACTGACCGTGCTCGACAATATTCTCCTCGGTGCGTACACGCGATCCGGCGTCGATCGCGACGGCAGAAGTCGAAGTCCTGTTGAAACGATTTCCGCGCTTGCGCGATCGACTGTCCAGCCGCGCCGGGCTTCTGTCGGGCGGCGAGCAGCAATTGCTCGCGATCGCGCGCGGGCTGATGGCGAAGCCGCGCATTCTGCTGCTCGATGAGCCGTCGCTCGGTCTCGCTCCAGCGATGATCAATGAACTGTTCGACGTTCTTGCGACGCTGCGCGACGACGGCGTGACCATTCTGCTCGTCGACCAGATGGCAGCCCTGGCGTTGACCGTGGCCGATCGTGGCTATGTTCTGGAGTCGGGCCGCGTCGTGCGCGATGACACCGCGGAAGCGCTGGCGCACGATCCCGCATTGGAGGCCGCCTATCTCGGCCACGCAGAGGCCGCGCAGTAGGCCTTTACCAATACGGCGATTAATTGTACGGGAGGTTCCCGTAAAAGTAGAATTGCGGTAAAGTAGAGCGGTGTGAGCTAAGCGTCCCTGCCGGGAAGATATGAGCAATTTCAGCGACCTTTGTGCCAGAGTTCTGGCAAGCCGGTTGACGTTGGTCGACGTCGACGCCGTCGCGCGGCCGGTGCGCCGCTTGATGTCGGTGCCGTTAGCGCTCTTTGCGACGTGCATGCGATCGAGCCGCGCGAAGACGCGCCGGTCACGGACGAGCATCGATTTGCGAAACTTTATCGCCACAATATCGGCCTTGCCGGTGTCGGGGGGCGTCATCGTCTGCACATAACGAGCGAGCCTACCGCAAGCTCGCTGCGTCGGCCGAATATCGCGGTGGCGAAGCGGTATGAAAACAACAGCACATTCGATGTCGTCGCCGAGAGCGAGATCGAATGCATGACGCTTGCCGATTTTGCCGTCAAAAACGAGATCGCGCACATCGACTTCATCAAGCTCGATACACAAGGAACCGAGCTTGAGATTTTGCGCGGCGCGCAGGGCTTTCTGGACCGCGTCTCGATCATCCGCACGGAGGTGGAATTCGTCGACCTCTACGAGGGCCAGGGCCTCTTCGACGACATCGTGTCCGAGCTTTCGTCGCGTGGGTTCCGCTTCGTCGATTTTGGCGAGGGCCAGCGCCGGGGGCCGCAGCCCGGAAAGCGGATCTGGGCAGACGCGACTTTCGTGCGCCGCGAATATCCCGATCATCAGGCCGGTCTGCGCTCTGCCGTTCTGTTGCTGGCAATGGGCTTCATCGGCGAGGGCCTGTGGCTTCTGCAGGATCTCGGATTGGAAAAGCAGCTCATCGAAGAACTGTCGATTGCGGCGCAGGAGGACCGGGCAACCTGGCTGCAGCGTCTGCGCGCGATCAATCAGGCGCGGCGCAGCGCTGGAAAGCTTGCGTTAAACGGGCAGCGCGTGAAGGATCTCATGCGCAAGGGCTCGTTCGGCCTGATCGAGTAGCCTCACGCATGAGAATACAGGACCTGGCGGCTATCGTTGCGAGTTGCCTGTGCCTTTGCGCGTGCGCGCAGATTATCGATCCGCCCAAGGAGACAGAGACAAGCCAGCAGGTTGGGGCGCAAGACCAGGGCGCGGGATGTGCAAAGGTGAACGAGTTGCAGGTTGGAATGACAACGGCGGAAATATTGTCAATCTGCGAGCGCAGGCCACAGCGCACGTCGGATATGATTACAAGAGATGCAAAAAAGCTGACAGTGTGGGTTTACGGAAGTACATCCATTCAACTGGCCGATGATAAAATCGTAAGAATCTACGGCCCCTGAAGATCGGGGGCGGCGCGCCTATGACGCGAAGTAAGCCGGGCCGCGTAATGGCGCCGAAGCCCGGCCACAACGCTCCATCGTTACTTCTTCATGTTGTCCTTGGACATCGAGTTTTTCGACATTGTGTCCTTGGACATATTGTCCTTTGACATCGTGTCCTTCTTCATTGAGTCCTTGGACATCGTGTCTTTGTTCATCGAGTCTTTTGCCATGCTGTCCTTCGACATGCCGTCTTTCTTCATGTCATCCGCTGCGAAAGCCGGCGCGCCGGCAAGGGCGAGCGACATGAGGGCTGCGATCGAGGCTGAGATGATGCGTGTACGAGACATTGCTTGATCCTCCTGAGGACGTCTAACGATGGCGATATCGACCCATCGGTCCTCATTCGAGCGATCAAGCGTACAGGTTACACGTCGCCGCAAAAATTTATGAGATTGTGCTGAGCAGGCGTCCGCTGAAGGCCCAGCTGGCGACGATCACAACCGCGATCGCGCAAGCATGGACTGCAAGATCAGTCGCCGCCGCGTCGAAAGGATGAAAGAAGTTCAGTAGCGTTGCCGCTGCTGCCGCTGTCGCTAACCCGGCGATGGCGGCCGTCAGTCCAGGCTGCAATGAGCACGCGCGACGGAGCATCACGAACATCAAGATTGATAGCGGTATCGAAATGCCAATAATGAACATCAGGCAGTCGCGTGCTTCGGTCAATTCCGCGACGTGAGTCCCCGGCACAAGCCACGCACGCAGACAACCGAGCCCGCTTGCGGTGACCCATAGCAGTGCGGCCGGTAACGGCAGTAGGGCCCACGCCCGGTTCGCATCGGGCAGGCTGAGTTGAAACGCGGCCAAGGCCGCAAGCACTGCCGTCATGACAGACCCGGCGACTGAGAGCCACATGTCGGGAGATGCCGAAAGCCGGCCCTCGAGCGCTGGCAGGTCGCCGAATCTGGTCAATGCCACCCCAATAACCGCGACAAAGGCAAGCCAGCCAAACGCCCGGACAGCGGGCGGCCTTAGCCGCCTCACAGGCTCAAGGTCGCCTGCGAGGTCGCGAATGAGATGCTCGTGCGCCGAGCCATTATCCGAGAACGTGCCCATCGCTATTCTGCGCGCTCCAATCTGCCACGAAGTGCCTTTAGCGCACGGTGTAAATTGACCTTTAGGGACACCTTGCTCCGCCGCGTCAGCACTGAGGTATCCGCGAGTGAGTGCTCTTCCAAGACAAGATACTGGACAGCCTCGCGTTGTCTCGCCGGCAAACCTTCAAGGACACGGCTCACGGTTGTTGCGTCGTCAGCGTGCGCAACACCACGCGCCGGATCAGTCGTTTCATCGGCATGGTTTTCAAACGCAAGAGGGGCATGAACTTCTCGCAACTCCTGCCGAAGAGTTCGACGGACCAGGTCGATCGCGCGACGGTCGGCGATGACGCGTAGCCACGCGATGAATGAACGACTCGGGTCGTAGGTGTGCCGTGCGCGATGTATGGTCAGAAGGACGTCTTGCACGACGTCGTCGGTACGATCGGCGGTTATGTTGCGCCGTCGCGCGACATTCTTGATAAACGGCACGCAATGGCGCAGCAGTTCCTCATAGGCAGCGCTGTCGCCAGCTTGGGCGGCCACCATCAAAGCCGACCAATGCCGATCACGTTCCGCGACAGCCTCGTCTGCAATAGACTTCGCCATTGTCCGTCTAATGATTTCAGGCCTGGAAACGGGGCTACCTCGATGTCCGGCCAAAGCGGCGGGATCGACGCAAAATAGGTCGGTAGACAAAGGAAAGTCGATAGGCACCGCTCTCACAGTCGGGTGAACCATCCGTCATCCCCCTCGTCGATGACATACCCAACCGACCATGTGTTGCTGTGGCGGGCGTTCTTTATTCGATGGATTCCTTGAGTTGGTTACATCTGTCGGCGCCGATGCCCACACCGAACTTCAAAACAATGCAGGGTCGCGATTGGCGGTGGTTGTAACGTTGCGAGCTGTTATGAGCCGTCACGAAAGCGAATAAGACGCAAGTTTTCCTTTGCCCAAAAATGTTGCGGCCGGACCTTGGGGGAGGCCCGGCCGCTCGCGAACCCGGTCTGGGGACGGGGAGGGGTGGGGACGTGACCGGGAGCGCGAATTCCTTTCTGTCAGCGCGCCGAAACCGTGGCGGGCGCGGTGCGTGGTTCACCAAGCGCGACCCACATGTTCGGATCGGACTGCGATTGGCGTTTTACGAAGCGGTAGCCGGTCTTGGTCCACGGCAGGACCTCAGGCTCCTGATTGTCGAGAATGAATTCGCCGCGATCGGTCTTCACCGTGAGCACGGCGTGACCGTCGCCCTTCTTGTCGCGCACGACGGTGATGAGCAGAGCTTCGCGCGGCCAGCCAGCCTGCATCAGCATGCGGCGCTTGAGCAGCACGTAGTCCTCGCAGTCACCGTATCCGTCGTCGGGATAATTCCAGCGCTCGACCACACCCCAATGCTCGAGGTCGGTCATCGGCTTGATTGACTCGTTCACCCAGGCATTGACCTTGAGCATGTCGGTCCACGCCTTGGGCGTGAGCACCACGTCGCGTGGCTCGGACGGCCTGGTCGCGCATTCGGTACGATATTCGATACAGAATTCGACCCAGCCGATCGGCGCGCGCGTGGGCTCTCCGACCGTCGCGTAGACCGGGCTTTCGGGCGCGAATGGGGCGAGCGAGGCGGTGTATTCGCCGGCGGCCACGGCCGTGGATGCGGCCAAAGTGGCAACACTGGCGAACACCAGCACGCTGGCGACCCGAAGTGCCTGTTTGTAACGCCTGGCCATTGCGGCCCCTTCCCGTCGTGTCGGGGCCACATTTCCCACAAAGCGCTTGTATTGGCGCTAAATCAGGGAAGTCAATTTTAGTATAACTAAAGTAAAACTAGAGACGAATACTAGTAAAACTGAATTCAAATTCGGCTTAAAAACTTAGACAGTACAAATTAGTTCAAATTGTACCTTTAACGGCTCGCAGGTAAAAACATACAGCTGCACGCGGGATTCCGCGCGGCCGTTTACAGTTTGCGGCCCGCCAGTACAGGCCGAACAGCCGCGAAATGGCCGCCCGCCCTGCTGATTTATTGGCAGAAAATGCGAGGTCAGAATTTACGGAGCAGTGACGTTATTCGCCGGTGACGTTGTCTTCGACGAAATCGGGGTGCTGCAGGCGCATGAATTCGATGGCGAAGCCATCTTCGATGTGGCGCACGACGCGGCCCTGCGTTTTCCCGACTGTTACAACGACGCCGACCGGAGGCCGCAGATCCGGCGAGATTCCGATCGCCGAGCCCGACTGCGATAGATCGATCACACGGCAGGCGACATTGGTGCCATTTGGCAGGACCAACCGGGCCATGGCATTGCGCGGGGTGAAACGGTCGTGGCGGCGATCTTCCGGCAGGTTAAGGATTTGCCGGTTGGCCAGCCAGGTCAGCTGCGCCGCGAGCTTGTCCCGCTTGCGCAGCGTCGCCCCGATGGTCATCGCAAATCCGTTTTCCAGGACGCGCGCGACCTTTCCCTCAAGCCGGCCCAGATGATCGACATAGGCAATCACCCGCTCGCCCGGTTGCCCGGCGATAGGGGCGATCAGGGCCATCCCACCGGGCGACATATCCACGACCTGGCAGGGGAACTCACGCCGGTCGGCCAGCATATAGCGCCCGAGAAGGTTTACTTTCACGCGCTGATGCCGCCGGCGTTCCTCGGCCAGAGGCAGGATCACCGGTTTGGTTAGTGGCAGCGCCATAGTTGTTGGGATCGGAAGTGGTTTCCGCGATCACCAAGCCTATTAGCCTATCGTTAATGATGAGTTAGCCGCTGGGCCGACCGGTGGGTGATGCGAGGCCTCCGCTGTAGACGCGAAAGCCGTGCCGCAGGCGAGGCTCCGCACGGACCGACCCGAGATGTGCATCGCTGGCAATTCCGAGATGTCGGAAGGTGCCCAAATCGAGCGCCGTCAGCGGCCTGATGCCAAGCCAAACCGGGGTCGCCGCGGGAGCCAGCGCGCCAATAGCGCGAACGCGCGTTCGGCCATCGAAGGCGAGGGGCAACAGAAGGAGCTCCAGCTCGATTTCGGCGCCCTGCTCGGTGCGGCCAAGAACGCCTGCAACGAAACCGGCATTTTCGTCGACGACGGCGGTGACAAGATCGTGCACTTGTTCACGGCTCGCCTCGCTCCAAAGATCGTCGAAGGTTTCGCCTTTGATCTCGCGGGCGAACAGCGCGCAGACGCGGGTGCCGGCGAGACGCACCCTGATCTCGTTAACGAAGTCGGCCGTTAGGATGAAAGTATCGGCGAGGATGCGGCGAATATCCGCAGGGTCAATATCGGAACGGACGGGCGCGCGGCGCCTGCCGCGTTTTCTCGTCCAATAGTTGAACAGCGCCTGCGTCGAGTGATGCTTCATTATTCCCCTAAACCTGTCCGCTACGTCCCGGTGATGTCGCGTTTGTCCCCCGACGGGACAGGCGCATCGCCTTTTTCGGCGTGGCACCACGTGTGGTGCAGGGTTTATGCCTGTCCGTGTCCGGGGGCGGGGGGAACCGCAATTAGTGTTAAGACCAGAGACGAGTTGGCAGGGTGTGCCCGCCTCGTTAGGGTTTGCTCATCCATGTGACTGAGCCGGTGCAAATCTTGGCGCACCGGTTTTTATTGAGAGCCTCGGGGAGGCGATGGGATGTGACCAGCCCGCCAAGGGTGGCAGAACCCCCGCAACGCGGCTCAAGGGAGGGCGAAAGCCCTCCCTTTCTTTTTCACCGGCCTGTCTTGCGGCTTAAGCGCGAAGCTGCGTAACTCCGGGCTGTCCCATCGGATCCTCCCGTGAAGCGCGAACCTATCTTCAACATCCCACCCGTGATCATTGGCGTGCTGGCGGTGCTGGTACTCATTCACGTCGTGCGCATTTATCTGCTCAGCGAGCAACAGGACGTCGAATTTCTGCTGACGTTCGCGTTCATTCCCGTGCGTTACGACAGCTCGGTCATGCTCGGTGACGCGCTGCCTGGCGGCGGTGCCGACGTGTGGTCTTTCGTCACCTACGCTTTCATTCACGCGGACTGGACGCATCTTCTCGTCAACTCGATCTGGCTCTTGCCCTTCGGCAGTGCGGTTGCGCGCCGTTTCGGCACGGTCCGCTTTCTGGCTTTCTTCGCGGTGACGGCGGCGGCGGGCGCAGCGCTACATCTGGCGACCCACGCCGGCGAGCAATTTCCAATGATCGGGGCCTCGGCCGCCATCTCCGGCACGATGGCCGCGGCGATGCGCTTTTCGTTTCAGCGTGGCGGGCCACTGACACTGCTCGGACGGGCCGACGACAGCGCATACCGGGTCCCGGCTATTCCGCTGCGCAACGTGTTGTCGGACGCGCGCGTGGTGCTTTTTGTCGCGGTCTGGTTCGGCATCAATATCCTGTTCGGGGTGGGGTCGCTGCCGATAACCGGCAGCAGTCAATCGGTTGCCTGGCAGGCCCATATCGGCGGGTTCCTCGCAGGATTGTTTCTTTTTTCCTGGTTCGATCCCAAACCGGATCTTCCGCAGAGCGACGACGCTGCTGCAACGCCGCAAACCCACTGAGGTACGCGGGTCTGCTTCACACAATTTCGTCTTGACGGAACTGGTCTCGCGGCGGGATCGTTGACCATGCCCGGCCATGCTCGGCGCGTGGACCGGGGTGTGTGTTTGCGCGCATGAGCGACTTAAAAATAGTCATGCGCTCTAGGGAGGCTGCCATGAACGTCAAGTCGATTCTGGCCGCCAAGAAACGTAACTTGGGCGGCGACATTGTTACTATCGAACCGACGGCCAATCTGGCGGCCGCGGCTAAATCTCTCTCCACGCACCGCATCGGTGCCATCTTGATCCGCGGTCCAGGCGGGCGCCTGGCCGGCATTTTGTCCGAGCGCGATATCGTGCGTGCGCTGTCGGACCACGGCGCGGATGCTTTGACCTTGCCGGTTGGTCAGGTGATGACGCGAGAGGTCGCGACGTGCGGCGAGGACGACTCGTGCGCCAGCATCATGGAGCGCATGACGGCAGGGAAATTCCGTCACCTGCCGGTCGTCGCAGATGGTCAGCTGGTGGGTCTCGTCTCGATTGGCGACGTGGTCAAGCAGCGTGTCGAAGAGATCGAGAGCGAATCGGAGGCGATGCGCGACTACATCCGCACAGCGTGAGCGTCGGATCTAGATTGCGCCGTTGCCGGGCTGCGAGAGTGCGGTCACAGCCTCGTTGACCGCATCGATCGATTTTTCGGCGGCATCCATGCCGATCTGGATCGCCTCGTTGGCACGGTGGAATTCAAACCAGCCGACGCTGCCAAGGCGCGGGCTGATCAGCACATCTGGCGGATCGCCTGCCAACCGCGCGCGGGTGATGCGGTCCTGCATGACGTTAAAGGCCTCGACCATGACGGTCGGCAGTCCCGGGCGTCCGCGTCGTCCCATGAATTGCCGGCGCAGAGTCCGATCGCCCTTGAACATTCCACGCAAGCCGCCGTTCGTTTTGGCTGGCACGGTCGGAACATCTGACTCGTCAGAGCCGTGGCTGGCGATGATTGTGCCGCGGCCGAACAGATCGGCGTTGAGATTGACCGCGATCACCAGCCGCGCGCCGAGAGCGCGGGCAGCCGATACCGGCACCGGATTGACGAGAGCGCCGTCCACCAGCCAGCGCCCTCCGATCAAAACGGGCGGAAAAATTCCCGGAAGCGCGTAGGAGGCTCGAAGTGCTTCGCTGAGCCGTCCGCGTGTCAGCCAGATTTCATGACCGGTATTGAATTCGGTGGCGATCGCGGCAAAGCGGGTCGGCAAATCGTCGATGCGCGTGTCCTTGAGTTCCTGTTTCAAGTCTGGTGGCGAGATGCCCGCCGCCGATCAGTCCAGATCCGGCGAGGCTGATGTCGAGATAACCGAGCACGCCGCGAACGGTGAGGGTGCGCGCCCAGGTCTCAAGATTGTCCATTTCCTTGGCGGCGTAACAACCGCCGACCACTGCACCGATCGATGTGCCGACGATGACGTCAGGCACGATGCCGTGCTCGAGCAATTTACGCATGACACCGATATGGGCAAATCCGCGCGCGGCACCGCCGCCCAGCGCGAGACCGATGGTCGGACGGGTCATAGTCGGCTGCGGTTGCGGGGTAGCTTCCGCCGCACGGTCGCCATTACGCGCTCGCGCGAATAGTCCCTCGAATACCAAACGTCATCTCCTTGTCCGCGCCCTGTCCAGGAAAGGTCCTTCGCACGAGCGCGTCAGACCGACACGGCCAGAGTGCTGGCGGAGTCTTGTGACCGAAACGTGACAGGGGAGCGTGCGCCCGCGGCCTTACATAAAGGTTAAATGTCACGCCGACGGTTTGTTCCCTACCGTCCAAATCGCGTCACGATGGCGTTCAGATTTGGTCGTTCGCGGTCTTCAGGGGGCTTTGCCGGGCGACCGATGTGCACAAAGCCGGCGACCCGTTCATTCGACGAAAGGCCAAGGGCATCGAGTACGCGGCGATCATAGGCATACCACTCGGTGATCCAACTCGCGGCATAGCCCATGGCGTGTGCGGCAAATACCAGGCTCATTGCCGAGGCGCCCGCGGAAAGCTCCTGCTCCCATTCGGGGATCTTCACATGCGGACCGGCGCGGCTCACCACCGCAATGACCAGTGGTGCACGCGCAAGCCGGTTGCGCTCGAAATTGATCTGGTCGGGGGTCGCATCCGGACGATCGGCGCGAAATACAGAGGCGATCGCTTCGCCGGCGGCGGCCCGGGCATCGCCTTCGAACAGGATGAATCGCCAGGGCGCAAGCTTGCCGTGGTCAGGCACGCGTGAGGCGATTCTCAGGAGCGTCTCGATTTCGGATGCGCTCGGGCCGGGCCCCGCCAGTTCAATCGGCTTAACCGAGCGGCGGGTCTTGAGGAGTTCTAGGGCATCGGGCATCGGCAACCTCTGAAAACGGGACCGGTTGCGCTACCACAGCGTTAATCAGGCCACAAACTGGCTAGCCGTCTTGGCTTGAAATCGCCTCGATTTCGGCCGAAAACATCCGCGTCATGACCAGGGCACCCGCAACCGCCGCCTCGTGCGGCCGGCTATGGCCGGCCTTTGTGGTTGCGGCGTTTGTGATCGCACCGCAGGCAGCTTTGGCGCAAAATTCGCTGTTTTCGGCGACGCCATCGACCGGCCTGATCTCGCCGGTCCCGGCGACGCGCAGCGATATTTTTGGACCGAGCAATCTTTCGATTCCCGCAACGCCGCCCGCGCAGAGCCAGCCGGCGCCGAGTATCCCCAACACCACCGCATCAATTCCGGTCGTGCCGGCGGGGCAAGTCGCGCTCGCGCTCAGTGCGCGCTTCGGCAAGGATGCCGTGCCGATCGGCGGCGGCCTGACCTGGCGCGTCTACGGCGCCAAAGCCGACACGAATGGAAATTTCAAGCTGGTGAAGGAGGACAAATCTCCGACACCGACACTTGTTCTTCCCGCCGGCACCTACATCGTGCATGTCGGATTCGGACTTGCCACCGCCGTCAAGCCTGTCGATCTGCGCGGGGCCACAGTGCACGAAGATTTCGAACTGCCGGCCGGTGGATTGCGCATCGAAGGCAAGGTCGGCGATGTGCGCATTCCTGGCAGCCAGATCTCGTTCGACGTCTACAAAGGCAGCCAGTTCGAAGCCGGCGACCGCCGTCCGATTGCCGAGCATGTCACGACCAGCGACGTCGTCGTGGTGCCGGAGGGCACTTACTACATCGTGTCGAATTATGGCGATGCCAATTCCGTCGTGCGTTCCGATATTCGCGTGCAGCCCGGCAAGCTCACCGACATCACGGTGACCCACCGTGCTGCGGCGATCACGCTCAAGCTGGTCGGCGACAAAGGCGGCGAGGCGCTCGCCAACACGGCCTGGTCGGTGCTGACGCCGGGTGGTGACGTCATCAAGGAATCGATTGGTGCCTTTCCGCGCGTGATTCTCGCCGAGGGCGAATATCGCGCCATTGCCCGCAATGAAGGCAAGGTCTACGAGCGCGAATTCAAGGTCGTTACCGGCGTCGACGGCGACGTCGAGGTGCTGGCGCGCTAACACGGCCGTTCTGCCGAACCTTCTCGCAGCGTACGGATTATAGTAGTGCCGCCTATTGCCAACGACCCCGTTATGGATGTTTTTGCCAAGCTTGATTTGAAAACCATTGCGCTTTTGCTCGACGTGGATGGCACGATCATCGATATCGGTCCGTCGCCGACGGAAGTGCATGTCTCGGACGCACTGCTTCAATCGCTCAAACGGCTGTTCGATCTGACCGGGCGGAGCTGTCGCGCTCGTCAGCGGCCGACCGATTGCCGATCTTGACCGCATGTTTTCGCCGTTGCGTTTGCCGGCGGTCGGCGGTCATGGCGCTGAAATGCGCCTCGACGACAACAAGGTATTCTACTGGGCAAAGCCGCTGCCGGAAGATCTGCGCAAACGTCTTGCTGATCCGGCGGTCTTGAGTCCGGGCGTGCTCGTCGAGGACAAAAAATACTCGCTCGTGTTGCACTACCGCGGCGCGCCCAAAGAGGAGGAGCGCCTCAGCCGCCACGTCATGGCCTGCCGCGCGGCATTTCCAGATGAATCGACCGAGTTGTTGTCGGGCAAGGCGATGCTCGAGGTCTTGCGGCCCGGGGTCAACAAAGGTGAAAGCATCCGCAAGCTGATGGCGCATGCGCCGTTCAGCGGTCGAATGCCGGTCTTCATCGGCGACGACGTTACCGACGAA
Organism: uncultured Alphaproteobacteria bacterium; assembly: GCA_963707615.1. GTDB lineage: Bacteria > Pseudomonadota > Alphaproteobacteria > Rhizobiales > Xanthobacteraceae > Pseudolabrys. The sequence continues at coordinate 70,898 of CAVPQT010000003.1, read as the reverse complement.
TCGGTCTTCAGGGTTTTGCCGGCGATCGGCGGCAAAGGCTTCAGCGTCAATCGTCACTTCCCGGGACTGACGGGAATATTCAGAAGTCCGGCCCACGTGCGTGATGCGCTGAACACGCTCGCTTGCCAATGGACAGACCGCCGCATGACAGATTACGGACTCGATCTTGCGGTCATCGGCAATGGCCGCACAGCGGCGCTGCTCGATCCGTCGGCGCGCATCACGTGGTGGTGTCTGCCACGCTATGACGGAGATCCCGTGTTCTGCCGATTGCTCTCTGGCAGTGAAGAGAAGGGATTCACCGATATCGTTCTTGAAGGCCAGGTCGAGACGCGCTCGGACTATGTCCGCAATACCGCGACCGTTGTTACCGAGCTGATCGACCGTAATGGTGGCGCTGTCCGCGTCACCGACTTCGCACCGCGTTTCCAGATCTACGGCCGGACTTTCCGTCCGCCGCAACTCATCCGCATCATCGAGCCGATCGCCGGTATGCCGCGGATCACCATCCGCTTTCGCACGACGCATCGCTATGGCGAACCGGTCGCGTCGCGATCTTCCGGGAGCAATCACATTCGCTACTGGCGCGACGAGGTACCGGTTCGGCTCACCACGGACGCGCCGCTCTCCTACGTCGAGAACGAGGCGTCGTTCGTTTTGACGCGGCCGGTGCACATGGTGTTCGGCACAGATGAGCCGTTCGAGGGATCGCTCGAGAGCACCTGTCGCGATTTTTGCGATCGCACACGTGACTACTGGCTGGAATGGGTGAGACGGCTCGCCTTTTCGATCGACTGGCAGGACGAGATCATCCGCGCCGCCATCACGCTCAAACTGTGCAACTACGAAGAGACGGGTGGGATCGTGGCGGCGCTCACCACGTCAATTCCGGAAGGGCCGGGCTCGGGACGCAATTGGGACTATCGATTTTGCTGGATGCGCGATGCATTTTTCGTCGTGCGAGCGCTCAACCGTATCGGTGCGACACGCACGATGGAGGATTTTATCTTCTACATCCTGAGTGTTGCCGCGGGTCGTGACGGACAGGTGCGGCCGCTCTATGGCGTCGTGCACACCGACACGCTCGAGGAGCGGACGGCTCCCGCGCTTGCCGGTTATGGCGGCGACGGACCGGTACGGATCGGCAATGCCGCGGTCAATCAGAACCAGCACGATGTCTACGGCAGCATCATCATGGCCGCGACGCCGATGTTCTTCGATCGCCGGCTGCCACGCCCGGGCGATGCGGCTCTCTTCCATACCATCGAGCCGCTCGGGGAGCAGGCGGCCAAGTTCGCGCTCGAGCCGGACTCCGGCATTTGGGAATATCGCGGCCGCCAGCGCGTGCACACACATTCGGCAGCGATGTGCTGGGCCGGGTGTCAGCGGCTCCACGCCATTGCCAATCATCTCAATCTGCCCGAACGCGCTGCCTATTGGGGCGCCATTGCCGATCGTATCGGCGAACAGGTGCTCAAACGCGCATGGAATCCGAAGCGCAAGGCATTTTCAGGCGCTTTTGACAGTGATGATCTCGATGCCAGCGCGCTTTTGCTGGCCGAACTCGGCCTGGTTGCGCCCGATGATCCCAGGTTTGTGTCTACCGTTGAGGCGATCGGGCATGAACTTCGCCGTGGTTACAACGTTATGAGGTATGTCGCTGCCGACGATTTCGGCAGGCCGGAATCGGCCTTTTTGATTTGCCGCTTCTGGCTGGTGGATGCATTGTGGGAAATCGGACGGCAGGATGAGGCTCGCGACATGTTTGTCGACGCGCTTCGAATACGGAATCGCTACGGCCTCCTGTCGGAGGACGTGCATCCTGTGACTGGGAAATTGTGGGGGAATTTTCCGCAGACCTATTCGATGTCAGGACTGACTTTGACGGCAATCAAGCTGTCGCGAAGCTGGGGAGACCGGTATTGGCGCGGCTCGTCGTAGTGTCAAACAGGGTCGGCATTCCCGACCGTGGCGCAAGGCCGGGCGGACTTGAAGTCGCAATCCGCCCCGCGCTCAAGCGTCACGGCGGGCTGTGGTTTGGCTGGAGCGGCCGCGTCGCGGAGGATATGCCGCAATCGGTGAAAATCGTTACGCAAGATAACATCACTTACGCGACCGTTGATCTCGCCAAGGACGACTATCAGGAATTCTACAACGGCTTTGCGAACCGTGTGCTGTGGCCGATTTTGCATTATCGGCTCGATCTCGCCGAATTCACGCGCCGCGATCTCGGCGGTTACGTTCGCGTCAACCAGTATTTCGCCGGCCATCTTGAGAAATTGCTGCGTCCCGACGACGTGATCTGGGTCCACGACTATCATCTGATGCCGCTCGCCAAGGCGTTGCGCGATCGCGGGCATCACAACAGGATCGGTTTCTTCATCCACATTCCGTTCCCGCCGCCGGAGATCATCACGGCTCTGCCAAACCACGATCAACTGATCCCGGCGCTTTGCCACTACGATCTGGTCGGCTTCCAGACCGAAGTCGATGCGGCGAATTTCTCCCGCTACATCGCCAACGAGTGCGGTCTGCCATGGGCGACCGGCAACAGCTTCCATTTCGGCAACCGTGTCGTTCGCATCGGCACGTTCCCGGTAGGCGTCGAGACGGAAGCTTTCGCGCGCCTCGCGCGCCGCGCGGTCTCAACTCACTTCGTGCGCGAGGTGCTGGACAGCCTGTCGGGCCGCGCCATGATCATCGGCGTCGACCGGCTCGATTACAGCAAGGGCATTCCCGAACGCATGAGCGCGTTCGAGCGCTTCCTCGCCAATTTCCCCGACTGGCGCGGCAAGGTCACTTACCTGCAAATCACACCGCGCAGCCGAACCGGCATTCCGGAATATGCCGACATGGGACGCGAGGTGGGTGAGGCGGTCGGGCGCATCAACGGTGCCTATGGCGAGGCGTCATGGACGCCGGTGCGCTACATCAACAAGGCACACAGCCGCACCGCGCTTGCCGGGCTTTATCGCGCGGCGCGTGCCGGGCTGGTCACGCCTTTGCGGGACGGCATGAATCTTGTGGCCAAGGAATTTGTCGCGGCCCAGAACGCGGACGACCCGGGCGTCCTGATCCTGTCGCGCTTTGCCGGAGCGGCGCACGAGTGCGCGGCCGCGCTTTTGGTCAATCCGTATGATCCGGAAGGCGTCGGCAACGCCATCAATCGTGCGCTGTCCATGCCGCTCGAGGAGAGGCGCCAGCGGCACGCAGCAAACTTCAAGGTGCTGGTGCGAAACGATCTCGGCCATTGGGCCGGGCGCTTCCTGCGCATGCTTGAGCCCGCCGCGGACGAAATTGAATCGCCACCTCTGGTGCGCATGGCTGGTGGGGTCTAAGCGCTGCCCTAACGGGGCGGACAGCACCCAGGCCACCGTGTACGATCATCCGACAGTAAGAGGGGTAGGTTATGGTTCGCACCCTTATTGCGTTGCTGGGCGTGATCTTTCTTGGAAATGCACCGCAAATCGCGTCGGCGGCCGATGCGCGCCAGGGCGAGACCTTGGCAAAGCGCTGGTGTGCTGCCTGTCACGTGGTCGCCGCGGACCAGCAGCGCGGCAATACGCAGGCGCCGCCGTTTTTAGCGATCGCAAGCAAGCCCGATTTTGAGGAGGCAAAGCTTGCGTATTTTCTGCTGGCACCACATCCGGTAATGCCCAACATGAGCCTGTCGCGCACCGAGGCGGCTGACCTTGCGGCCTATATCAAGACGCAGAAATAGGTCTTACAGCGTCTTCGCCCGGCGCATGTCGGGCGGCACAGCTTCTTCACTCAACGCTTTAAGTGCCGCCTCGAGAGGCATGACCTGCTGGCCTTCCTTGCCCAGGCGGCGGATCGAGACGGTGCGCTCGGCCGCTTCCTTTTTACCGACCACCAGCAAGACAGGGACCTTGGCGAGCGAGTGCTCGCGCACTTTGTAATTGATTTTCTCGTTGCGCAGGTCGCCTTCCGCGCGCAGGCCGAGCCTTCGCGCGGCCTCGATTGCTTCGTGGGCGAACTGGTCTGCATCGGACGTTATGGTTGCGACCACCGCCTGTACCGGCGACAGCCAGAGCGGCAGGTGACCGGCGTAGTGTTCGATGAGAATGCCGGTGAAGCGCTCCAGCGAGCCGAACATGGCGCGGTGGAGCATCACGGGCGTCACTTTGTTCGAATGTTCGTCGATGTAGAACGCGCCGAGTCGGCCGGGCAGGTTGAGATCGACCTGGACCGTGCCGCATTGCCAGTCCCGGCCGATCGCGTCGCGCAAGACATATTCGAGCTTCGGTCCGTAGAAAGCGCCTTCACCTTTGTTCAGAGTCCACGGGCGGCCCGAGGCTTTTAGGGCCGCCATGAGGGCCGCTTCGGCCTTGTCCCACACCGAGTCATCGCCGATGCGCTTTTCCGGCCGGTCGGAAAATTTGATCCGCACATCCGAGAACCCGAAATCCTCATAGATTGAAAGGATTAGGTCATTCATTTTGAGCGCTTCTTCAGCGATCTGGCTTTCGCTGATGAAGACGTGCGCATCGTCTTGGGTAAAGGCGCGAACGCGCATGAGCCCGTGCAGCGCACCCGACGGCTCGAAGCGGTGCACTTTGCCGAACTCGGCGATCTTGACCGGAAGCTCGCGATAGCTGCGCAGACCGTTTTTGAAAATCTGCACGTGGCCGGGGCAGTTCATCGGCTTGACGGCATAGACGCGTTCATCTTCCTCGCGCTTCTGCGTCAGGAAGATCATGTCCGAATAAGTCGGGATGTGCCCCGTCGTCTCCCACAGCGTCTTGTCCATCAGCTGCGGTGAGTTGACCTCGACGTAACCGGCTGCGGTTTGCACGCGACGAATGTAATTCTCGAGAGCCTGAAACAGCGTCCACCCTTTTGCGTGCCAAAAGACTGAACCAGGCGCTTCTTCCTGGAAGTGAAACAGATCCATCTCGCGCCCGACGCGGCGATGGTCGCGTTTCTCGGCTTCCTCGAGTTGCTTAAGGTATGCGTCGAGTTCTTCCTGCTTGGCGAACGCCGTTCCGTAGATGCGGGTGAGCATCGGATTTCTGGAATCACCGCGCCAATAGGCGCCGGCCACTTTCATAAGCTTGAAAGCATTCCCCACCTTGCCGACCGAGGTCATGTGCGGGCCGCGGCAGAGATCGAACCAGTCGCCTTGCTTGTAGATCTTGATTTGCTGATCGGCGGGGATGGCGTCGATCAATTCGACCTTGAAGGCTTCGCCCATGTCGCGGAAAATTTTCTTCGCGTGCTCGCGCGTCCAGACTTCCTTCGTGAAAGGTTTGTCGCGCGCGACGATCTCGCGCATCTTTTTTTCGATGATCGGAAGATCTTCCAGTGTGAACGGCTGATTGCGCGCGAAGTCGTAATAGAATCCGTTTTCGATCACCGGCCCGATGGTGACCTGTGTTCCCGGCCACAGGCTCTGGACCGCTTCGGCGAGCACGTGCGCGGCGTCATGCCGGATCAGTTCGAGGGCACGCGGATCCTCGCGGGAAAGGAATTCGATTTTGGCGTCGCGATCGATCGGGTCGGAGAGATCGGCGAGCGTACCATCGAGCGCCATCGCGACCGTGCGCTTCGCCAATGAGGGCGAAATGCCTTTGGCGATATCAAGACCGGTTGTGCCTGAGGGGTATTCGCGGCGTGCGCCGTCGGGAAAGGTCAGCGCGACCATCAGAGTCTCCGTTGCTCACTCGCTGCCTACGAACGCAGGTAAGCGTGGAAGTCGATATAGCAGGCAAATCCGACAGTGCAACTAGGTCGGCGGCGCCTCATTGCGGCCGCTCCAGCGCCCATAGCGCCACGGCATGAACCAGCGCGATCCTTCGGGCAGAGCACCTGGGCACGAAATCCAGTCCCGCTGTTCCCCAGGGGTGGCAGCGCAGGATGCGGGCGAGAGCCATCCATCCACCGGCCCAAAGCCCGAAGCGGCCGATCGCCTCGTCGGCGTATTCCGAGCAGCTCGGCAGGTGCCGGCAACGCGGCCCGATGAGGGGCGACAGCGTATAGCGATAGACCGTGACCAAACCCCGCCCGGCCCGGCGCGGCAGGCCAGCCAGATCGAGAAAAGAAGCCCTGTTTGCCGGCATTCCGAGATTCATGTTCCACAGGAAGTTTAAGCCGAATGTTCCCCAAATCGCGGGATGGAACAAATTTGGCCATTTAATCGCGGTGATAGCGACTTTTTTACACTAGACCCGAATCTCGCAACTGCCCTAAAAAATACCAACGTCGGGGGCATCAGCACCGCCTAAGCCCAGTCAGAACGTGGAACCACCACGCGAAAAAGAAGGGCTTGGCAGTGAGATTCGGGGAAGAATGGGTCGTTCCCATTTGCGAATTATTGCGCTCGTCTTGGCGGCGCCGCTCTTGCTGGTGCCCGGTTCACCGCGCGCGTCCGACAGGGCGCTGCCGATGCGCTTCGAATTGCGCAAGCAGGGGCCGGCCGAAACGTGCAGTACTGACTGCAAACTTTTTATCGCGGCGTCCGGCGCCATTACTGCGGAGACGCCGCGCCACTTCCTGCTCTTTGCGCAAAACCATGATCTGGGCGGCGCCACGGTTGTGGTGGACTCGGATGGAGGCTCCGTACTCGGGGCGATCGCGCTCGGTCGTGAGATCAGAAAGCTCAAACTGGCGACGACGGTCGGCCGCCTTGTCGATGTGCCGGGCGGCAAAGATGAGGGCCGCGCCAGCCTTTTGACGAATGCAGATTGCGAGTCGATGTGCGCCTTCGTTCTGCTCGGGGGCGTCACGCGATCGGTTCCCTCGGACGCGCGTGTGATGGTCCACCAGATCTGGCTCGGCGACCGCCGCGAGGATCCGACAGCTGCCAATTATTCGGCCGAAGATCTCGTGCTCATTCAGCGCGATATCGGCAGGCTTGCGCAGTACACCGCTGAAATGGGCGCGACCGCCGATCTGCTTGATCTCGCCTTGCGCATCCCTCCGTGGGAGCCGATGCACGCGCTGACGCGCGCAGAATTGAAGCGCACGCGTCTGACGACGATCGATGATCCGGAGACGCCTGCGAGCGGCGCCGTTGCCGCGTCATCACCGCCGCCAGCACCACAGCCATCGCCACGTGTGACGAATGGAGTGCGTGCGACGGCAATCAGCGAGCAGCGATGGTCTCTCGTCGATCGCTCGGGTGTTGCGACACTTGCCCGGCGCCACCCGCTGACGGTCGAAGGCGAGGAGATCGGCAGCTTCGATCTCGTTGTTGCCTGTGTGCCCGGCGGCGACGGTTACGACGTGTCTTACGTAGAGCGCCGCCACGCCGTCGACCAAAAGCCACTGCCCGAGGTGCTGAAGGCAATCACCCTGCGGGTCGCAGGAAATTCCGCTTCGCTCAAGGTTGTTTCGTCCGAGCGTCGCACTTCACCTGACGAGCTCGTGACCTACGCGGCGGGACGGGTGCCGGCAACGCTGATCGGCGCCTTTACGGCAGCAGGTGCGCACTCGATTTTGGTCAAGACGGAAACGCCACAGCTCGTGACCGGAATCCGGCTGGGCAACACCGGCGCTTCGCAGAACCTTCCGCGGCTTTCGGCGAGTTGCAACAAGCCACTGGGCGATCGAGCCGATCTGTCGAAGTCGAAGACCGGCGGCCTTGCGGCCGCGAAATAGCTATTCGGCCGCCTGCGCGCGCGACTTCGCGCGGCGACCTGGCCTCGATCTGATCGAGCGCCGAAACCACCGCATCGAACGTAAGCAACGTCGAGGCGTGCCGCGCCTTGTAATCGCGCACGGGCTCAAGCACGGCGATATCGGCCCATTTGCCCGTGGGAGGAGGGCCGTTTTCTTTAAGCATTTTGCGAACTGTTTCCCGCAACTCGCGCAGTTCGGCGGCTTTTGACCCGATCACGTGGCGCGCCATGATCGACGAGGAGGCCTGCCCGAGAGCGCAGGCCTTTACGTCATGGGCAAATTCGGTGACCTCGTCGCCATTGGTCTTCAGGTCGACGGTGACCGTCGAACCGCACAGCTTCGAGTGCGCCGTAGCCGTGGCGTCAGGCGCAGGCAGCCGGCCCAGGCGGGGGATATTTCCCGCCAGTTCGAGAATTCGGGCGTTGTAAACCTCGTTAAGCATTGCCGTTTTTTCTTGTTCCGGTGTGCGGTTTGCCTCAGCGTCGCAAATGAATATATAGGGGCTGATATGGCGCTGCGAGAAGGTCTCTCGGCGCCAAGAGTGGGAATGCAGCGTCCAGGCGCCCGGATGGACCCGCAAACGGTCCGGATCGGTTAATGACGCGGCCAACCCGGTGACACATCCGGTACCGTTGCGTACCGGTCGAACGGAGCGACCCGTCATGGACGCGAAGAACACCAATGTAAAGCCGTGGCCGAAGCAGGGCTTGTCCGACCATGTGCGGGCGGCGCCCGAGCCGGTCGAGCCGCGGCCCTCGCGTGAGGAGGCGGAAGCCGCCGTTCGCACGCTGATTGCCTATGCCGGCGACAATCCCTCGCGCGAAGGCTTGCTGGAAACGCCAAAGCGCGTGATCGGCGCCTACGAAGAAATTTATCAGGGCTACAACGAATGCCCGGTCGAGGTGCTCGATCGCACGTTCAGCGAAACGGGCGGTTATGATGATTTCGTTCTGGTGCGCGACATCACCTTTAACTCGCACTGCGAACATCACATGATGCCATTTTATGGCAAGGCGCATGTCGCTTATATGCCGGTCGATCGCGTCGTCGGCCTGTCAAAGCTTGCGCGCCTCGTCGACGTCTATGCCCGTCGCCTGCAGACGCAGGAACACCTGACGTCCCAGGTTGCGACGGCGATCGATGAAATTTTGAAGCCGCGTGGCGTTGCAGTGATGATCGAAGCCGAGCACATGTGCATGTCTTTGCGGGGGGTCGAAAAGCCCGGCGCATTGACGGTGACCACGCATTTTACCGGCGCATTCCGAGACGACGCCGGCGAGCAGGTGCGTTTCATGACGATGCTGCGCGGCGCGCAGCGGTAGTTCGCAATCGCGTTTACTGAAATCTCTCCGTCGTCCTGAGGCGCGCGCCGCAGATGGCGGTACGCAGGAGCCGTCCTTGGCCTCATCCGCGCACGACATCGAAGAAGGTCTGGCGTTCAAACCCAAATTCGACGCCGATGGCCTCATCACGGCGGTCGTGACCGATGCCAAATCGGGCGACCTGCTGATGGTCGCGCACATGAATGACGAAGCGCTGCGCAAGACCATCGCCGAAGGGCAGGCCTGGTACTACAGCCGGTCACGCAAGGCGCTTTGGAAGAAAGGCGAGACCTCCGGGCACGTCCAGCGCGTCATCGAATTGCGGGTCGACTGCGATCAGGACGCGATCTGGCTGAAGGTCGACCAGCAAGGGGCGGGCGCCTGTCACACCGGAAGGCGTTCGTGCTTTTACCGCGCGGTGCCGCTCGGCAAGACCGGCACTGTGACGCTTGAATTCCGTGACGCGGACAAGACGTTCGATCCCCAGGCAGTCTACAAGAAATAGCCCTTCGTTATTTGCGGCTCGCCAGCAAAGCCTGCGCACGCACGAGATGCGGCCGGTCGTACATTTTTCCGTCGATGCCGACGGCGCCGGCGCCGGGCTGCGCGGCAAAGGCAGCGACGATGGCTTTCGCCTTCTCGATTTCCGCCGTCGTGGGGGTGAACACCTCGTTGATCACCGGCACCTGGGCCGGATGGATGGCAAGGCGTCCAACAAATCCATCGCGGCGTGCGGCCTCGGTGTCACGACGCAAGCCTTCCGAATTCCGGAAATCGACATAGACGGTTTCAATTGCCGGCAATTTTGCTGCGGCCGCAGAGAAGAGGCAGACCGAGCGCGCCAGACGATAGGGCTCGGTCAATTCTCCCTGAGGGTCGCGGTTGGCGGTTGCGCCCAGCTCAGACGACAAATCCTCCGGCCCCCAGGTCAGGCCGATCAGGCGCGCGCTGGCGCCACGAAAACTCCCGGCTGCGAAAAGACCTGCTGCCGTTTCAACGGCTTGCGCCAGGATCTTGATCTGGCCTTCCGGCAATCCCGCGACAGCTTCGCGGGCGGTCAGCTTGGCATCGAGGTGCACGACACTTTGCGCGCCTTCAGCCTTGGGAAAGACAATGGCATCGGGCCGCCCCGGCACGACCGCCTCGAGGTCGGCATCGGTCATGCCGGTGTCGAGGCCGTTGATGCGAACCAACAGGCGGGGGCGCTGTTTTGTCGCCGAAGCCTGCCTGAGAAACTCCAATGTCGCCGCACGCGCAAAAGATTTTCGCTCCGGCGTGATTGAATCCTCCAGATCGATGATGACGGCATCGGTGCCGCTTGCCATTGCTTTTTCGAGCTTGGAGCCGCCGTCGGCGGGAACGAACAAAAGCGAACGCATGTAGCCGTCCTTGGTGGGGTATTTGAATTTAGCCCAGGCCCCGCGGGGGTGCGCGGTTTTGGCGCGGGAATTAACGTAGCATGTTGGGGTAGGGATTCTAGGGGAGGTATTACCCATGCAAAACAAGATGCTGATAACACTTTCGGCTGCGCTGTTCACGGCCGGTCTCGCCACCAGTGCGGTTGCCCAAGCGCCGGCCCCGGCGCCGGCACAACCGGCGGCGCAGCAACCGATGTTCGCGACCACCAAGGTCGAGGGCACCGATAACGTCTATATTTTCCGCTATCAGAACCATCAGTCGATGTTCATCGTGACGCCCGCCGGCGTCATCGTCACCGATCCGATCAGCTACGGCCGGCCGCAGGCGGCGAAAGCCTACCTGGATGAGATCCGCAAGATTACCCAGGCCCCGATCAAATACCTGGTCTATAGCCACCACCACTACGACCACATTGCCGGCGGCAAGGTGTTCAAGGATGCCGGCGCGACCGTGATTTCGCACCGCCGCGCCAAGGAACGGCTCGTGCAACTAAAGGCGCCCGACGTCGTCATTCCCGACCAGGTCGTCGACGGGAAACGCACGATCAAGCTCGGCGGCACGACGCTCGATCTCATCTACACGGGCCGCAATCATTCCGACTCTTCGCTCGTGATGTTGCTGCCGAAAGAGAAGGTCCTCTTCGCCGTCGACTTTAATTCGCTCGGTGCGGTTCCATCGCGGCTCGCGGTGAACGACTCTTATCCGATCGAATGGGAAGCATCGCTGAAGAAGACGCTTGCGCTCGGTTGGGAGCGGATGATCCCCGGCCATCCGGGTCCGAACGGGCGTCTCGGCACGCGCAAGGACATGGAAGAGCAGATCGCGTTCATGACCGATCTTGCCGGCGAAGTTAAGAAGGCGTCGGACGTCGGCAAGTGCTTCGACCCGGCGACTAAAGAAGTGCGTGTGCCGAAATACGCGACGCTCGCTCAGTACGAGCAGAACATCGAGTGGAACGTTCACCGGTGGTGTGGCTACTACGGCCGCGGCATCTGAACGATCGCGTTATGAAAAATCCGGGGCTCGGCATCAAGCCGGGCCCTTTTTCTATTTCGGACGCATCAGCATGAAGGCCTGGCGGTGGCATTCGGCGACCAGCGTGCCGTCCTGCTTGAACGCCTGGTGATGAAACTCGACGATGCCGGCGCCCGGCCGCGATTTTGATTCCCGCTTGCTGATGACTTTCGTCGTGCAGTGAATGGTGTCGCCTTCGAACAGCGGATTGGGGAATTTGACATCGGTCATGCCGAGATTGGCGATGGTGGTGCCGACCGTCATGTCCGACACCTGGATGCCGATCATGAGACCGAGCGTGAACAGCGAATTCATCAGCGGCTGTCCCCAGTCGGTCTCGGTCTCGCAGAAATGACGATCGATGTGCAGCGGCTGCGGATTGAGCGTCATGTTGGAGAACAACATGTTGTCCATCTGCGTCACGGTGCGCGTGTATCGGTGCTCGTATGTCTTGCCGACCTCGAAATCCTCGAAAAAGAGACCGCCGCGCTTGTGCCGCTGGATTGTTTCAACCATCGATTCCTCCGGAAAATCCTTCGCTGAGAGAGGTTTGGGAACCTTCTTTACCATTCGTTTACCATAATTCCTCCATGCTCGGCAGGCTGGCCGGGAATGTTTGCGTCCGCGTCACGACCCATAAGACGAGACATTCGCAAGGCGCAACACGATGGCCGTTCATCCGGCTACTGCCAGCGCGGCACCGCAGGTGACCGGGGCGATCCGCCAGGCGGCGCAATCGACCGGCATCAGCTTTGAATACCTGCTCACCACCGCGAAAATCGAATCCAATTTCAACCCGTCCGCGCAGGCTTCAACCTCGTCGGCCAAGGGTCTCTATCAGTTCATCGACCAGACCTGGCTCGGCACCATGAAGCAGGACGGGGCGGCCCTCGGGCTCGGTCGCTACGCCAACGCGATCGAGCGTCAGCGCGATGGCCGCTACGTGGTGTCGGACCCCAGGATGCGTTCTGAAATCCTGCGCCTGCGCAGTGATCCGCAGGCGAGCGCGATGCTGGCGGGAGCCCTCACACGCAATAATTCGGCGCTGGTCAGCGCGAGCATCGGCCGGCAACCGACCAATGGCGAACTCTATATCGCGCATTTCCTCGGCGCCGACGGCGCCGGCAAATTGATCAGCGGCGCATCGAATAATCCGCGCGCCAGTGCTGCGTCCATGTTTCCGCACGCCGCGGCGGCCAACCGCACGATCTTCTACGATACGTCCGGCCGCGCGCGCAGCGTTGGCGAGGTCTACGGGAAACTGACCCGGCTTTTCAATTCAGCCCGCGACGTTGCTGTGGCACAGCGGGGCGGGGCCGACATGCAAACCACTGCGCCGACTTCGCTGGCACCACCATCTTCACTGGCACCACCATTGCCGTCGCCGGTGACCATCGGGAGCGCGCCGGTGAAATCAGTGCCCGGCGACCGTCCGGTCCGCACGGCGTCGTTCTCGGGCCCGCCGGTGCCACCAGCATCGATCCCAACACCACCAGCAGCGCCAACTCCTCCGGCTGCGCGGGCAACAATTCCACCGCCGGATACCGCCGGCGTTACACAAGCGTTTGCGCAGGCAGGCGATAAGTTGCCACCGCCGACTCCGGCACGGCAGTCGTTCCAGTCGATGTTCACGGATCGCGTCAGCCAGCCTCTGGCTCAGACGGTCAACAATCTTTGGGGACAGCCCTCGAGCAGCACGCAATCCCAGGCGCCGCCCGTGAAGGTGCTCGATCTCTTCAGCGACACCAAGCCCAACGAGCGCAAGCTTCTCGGCGACAAGGCGTGATTGGGCCGGATTTCTAGCGACGCGCGCCGCCGATACTTAACAGCCGATCAATTTCTATGGTGAACGCTTTGTTAAGGCTCATTCGGTAGCCTGATGCTGCCGTCAGGTGGGTGGCGGTTACGTCGCGTCGGTCTGCCAAATGATCGTTCGTCAGTTTTTGCAATGGGTGCGCCAGGCGCCGCCCGGGGAGCGGGCGGAGGCCACTTCGGCGCTGGCGCGCGCCTATCTCTATTCCGATTTGTCGGCTGATGATCTTGCCGCCGCCGAAGGTGCGATGATCATGCTGCTGGACGATGCGTCGCCGCTCGTCCGCCGCGCAATGGCCGAAGCCTTTGCGTCTGCAGAAGGTGCGCCGCAGATCGTCGTGCACGCCCTGGCGTCCGATCAGCCGGACGTTGCGCTTCCAATACTCGCGCATTCGCCGCTACTGGTTGAAGACGATCTGGTCGACCTGATCGCGACCGGCGATACCGTCGTGCAGGTTGCCATTGCGGGCCGGCAATTCCTGACACGCGGTCTTGCCGCCGCCATCGCTGAAGTCGGTTCAGCGGAGGCGTGCCTTACGCTTCTGGAGAATCCGGAGCTCGACGCTGCGCCGTTCTCGCTGGATCGGATTATCGAGCGCTTCGGTCATCTGGCACCGATCCGCGAAAATCTCATGGCGCGCGATGACCTCTCGATGGCGATGCGCCATGCGCTGCTCACGAAATTGTCGCAGACACTCGCCGGCTTTGTTGCCGCGCGACACTGGCTGGGGCCGGAGCACGCAGAATTTACGACCCGAGAAGCGTGCGAGAAGGCAACCGTCGCGCTTGCCGCCGACACGAGCTACGACGAGGTAGGAGCGCTGGTGCAGCATTTGCGCCAGACGGGGCAACTCACGGCGGGAATGCTGTTGCGCGCATTGTTGTCCGGCAATGTGGTGTTCTTTGAAGAGGCGCTGGCCGAACTGTCTGGCATGTCGATTGACCGGGTGACGGCTTACATCCACGACAAGAGCATCTCCGGTTTTCGTGCGCTCTACCGCGAGGCTGGATTGCCCGATGTCGCCTATCCGGCGTTCCGGGAAGCGCTGTCGTCGATGCGCGCGGGCCTGTTGGTCGGCGAGCAGGGAGGGGCGTCCAGGCTCAAACGTCGCATGGTCGAGCGCGTGCTCGATGCCTGCATGGGTGAACGGAGTGAGGAGACGGCTTCGCTGCTGGCTTTGCTCAGACGGTTTTCGGTGGAGGCCGCACGCGAGGAAGCCAGGCTATTCTGCGACGATCTCGTCGCCGAGGCCGATATTGTCGCGGCGGATCAATCCTACGCAGCGGCCGAGCCGGTACTCATTGCCGACGAGCAGTCTTGCACCGAGATGGAGCTCGCGATTATCGAGGCGTATCAATCTTCCACAACGTCGAGGCCAGCGCTTATCGAGGCGGATCAATCGTGCGCAACGCCGGAGCCGGCGCTGCTCGAATTGGATCAGGACAATGAGATTGATCCGGCATTCATCTCGGCCGAGCAAGCGTACACCGAGACAAGGCTCGTCGCGGCCTAGCCGTTACTCGGGCGCGATCGAGGGCGCCTTGAGCTGTTCGAGAACCTCGGGACGATCGCGATTTTCGTGAACCAGAAACTCGTCGGTGACCTCGCGTAGCCGCTTGGTCAACGTGGCCGCGAGCTGTTTTGCGTCCGAGCGCGCATACTCGCGATGGATTGCGCGCACCGCATCAACATGCTGGTCGATCAGTTTCGACGGTACTCGCGCGATATCCGGCGCGTGCTCGATCAGTTTGCACAGGCTCCGCGCGGCGGATGCAACCGCCGGAAAGCCGAAAGTCGCCGCTTCACCCTTGATGTCATGGGCGGCATGGAAGAGGGCGTCCTTGTTGGACGCATCGGGACTTTTGGCGAGGTTGCGACGGGCCTTGTCGAGCCGATCGCATTCGGCATCCATCCAGCTCGCAAATTGATTTGAGAGATCCGCCAGCGCCTTTTCAGCGCGTGCGATGGGATCGTCGTCACTCTGGCCCTTCGATACCGCGCCACGCAGCTTGTTTTCGGGCGTAATGATCTCGTGATCGCCGTAGGTGACGATCGCTGCCGTATCTTTCGAGGGGGGCATGGCGTTGAGCCTTTGTCAGACCGGGGCGCGGGCCTTGTCCAGCAAGGGGGTCTGCCGGATGACGTCGGCTTTGCCGCCTTTGCGCCGCTCCGGGCCGATGTAGTTCGAGGTGGTGTTGCGGCGACGATCTGGGCCGAAATAGGTCTTCGTCTTGATGAAGGGGCGCGGATTGGCCACCACGTTGATGATGCGCTGATAGAGTCCCTTCGCCGAAATTGGCTTGCAGAGGAACTCGGTGACACCGGCGTCGCGCGCGGCGGTAACGCGTTTCTTCTCCGAATGCCCGGTCAGCATGATGATCGCTACGTAGGGATTGGCGTTGGCGCCGGGCTGACGGATCATCTGCATCAGCTCGAGGCCGTCGAAGATCGGCATGGCCCAATCGGTGATCACAATGTCGGGGATGTAGTGCGTGAAAGCTTCGAGGCCGGCCGCGCCATCCTCGGCCTCATAGACTTCGCGCGCGCCGAACCCATGCAGCAGGGTGCGCAATATACGACGCATATGTGCGTTGTCGTCGATGACGAGGAAACGCAAACGGTTGAAATCGATGCGAACCATGGCGCCCCGGCTTCGGGCGCACTTGGAGCCCGATACCACCGCATGAAACTACCGGGGCGTCGTTAACGAATGGTTTAGCATAGCGCCGCAAGCGTTTTCGGCGCGCGCTATTCCTTCAGCAGCGCCGCCATGATGCGCTCGCGCGTCAGCGGCATCTCGCGGATGCGGGCGCCGAGGGCATGCGAAACGGCATTGCCGATCGCGGCAGCGGTTGGCCCGCCGGTGACTTCGCCGGCGCCGAGCGGGACTTCGTCCCTGGTGTTGATCAGCTCGATATCGATTTCCGGCACTTCGCTGAACTTGAGGACCGGATAGGTTTCCCAGTCGAACGAGGCGACGCCATTGTCGAAACGGACCTGTTCCTTCAGCACCCAGCTTGCCGCCTGGATGATCCCGCCTTCGAGCTGGTTGATCACGCCGTCCGGATTGATCACCAGGCCGGCGTCGGTCGCGCACCACACGTGATGCAAGGTGATTGTCTCGTCGACCGAAAGCTCAACG
Source organism: uncultured Alphaproteobacteria bacterium (assembly GCA_963707615.1). Lineage (GTDB taxonomy): Bacteria > Pseudomonadota > Alphaproteobacteria > Rhizobiales > Xanthobacteraceae > Pseudolabrys. The sequence continues at coordinate 54,547 of CAVPQT010000003.1, read as the reverse complement.
ACCACAGCGGAGTAGGCGGCGCGGTTCTTGTAGCGCGCGAAGCCAATGCCACGGCCGCGGCCTGTGCCGCCGGCAGCGCCCGGGGTCCATTTCGCCATTGCCGCAACTTTCTCGATCACTGCACGGGCGCGCGGATCGGTCGTGATCGAGAGGCGGTACTGCACGGGATCCTGCCCGGCATGCTCGGCAAGTTCGTCGATGCAGCACTCGAGAGCGAAGACGTTCGAGGTTGCGCCAAGTCCGCGCAGCGCCGAGGTGCGCACCGGCGCTTCCGTGACCAGATGATGGAGCATGCGTTTGGCTGGGAATATTGTAAAGCGGGTCGCCGTTGCGCGTGGCGCCGCCACCATTGGCTTCCGGTACGTCATTCGGCGGCGGCTCCGGCGGCGGATCGGGCAGGGCGAGGGCGCCGAGCAGATTTCCACCCGCGCCGGGACGCTTGTTGTGCGTGGGACTCCAGATTTCCTGCGTCCAGTCCGTCGGCTTGCCGTTCTCGTCGAGCAGTGCACGAACCTTGACGATCATGGCCGGCGTCTTCGGCTCGTAGATGAATTCTTCCTCGCGTCGCCAGCGCACGCGGATGGTTTGACCCGGCTTCTGCATCGCAATGATCGCGGCGTCGGCCGCCGCATCGTCGGCCCCGTTGTGGCCGTAACAGCCTGAACCCTGCACGTGATGGACGACGATGGAGGACGGCTCGAGCTTGAGCGTCTTCGCCAAGGCCGCGCGCAGCGGGTACACACCCTGGCAGTGCGTCCAAACCGTCAGCTGGCCGTCCTTGTAAAGCGCAAGGCCGCACGAGGGCGAGATCGACGCGTGCGCGAGATAGCCGCGCGTATACGTTCTTTCAAAGCGCTCCCGGCCTTTCGGATCAGCCGGCTCCGCCCCGAAGGGCCGATCGACCGCCGGTCGTTGCAGTAGCCAGTTGGCCTCCTGCTGGGTTGCGGTCGGCGCCTCGACGTTTTGCCAGGTGACGTGGTTCACCGCGGCGGCGCCCGCCGCTTCCACGGCAGTTTCGACTTCGCCGAGGATCGCGAGAAAATTTCCATGGCGCACGAATTCAACGGAGCCCTTGGCTGCGCGGCGAATGGCGTTTTCGTCGATCGCACCGATCGTCGCGCCACGGTTCGGCTGGCGAACGACACGCGCGTGCACCATGCCGTCGATTTGCATGTCGTGAATGAAAACGCTCTGCCCGAAAACCTTCGCCGGCAGGTCGAGGCGGGCGCTGTTCGCGCCGATGGTCTTGAGATCGCCGACAGGCTTTCTCGCAACGGCGCCGGTTGCCTTGACTGCAAGGTCGACGGCGCCGGCAAGCGTCCAGTAGTCCTGTCCGGTCGATTTGCCGTTGCGATAGATGCCGCCGTCGCGAACGGAGAGTTCGCTGGCCTTGCAGGCGAGCACTTTCGCCGCAGAATTGAGAAACAGCGCGCGAACTTCGGCGAGCGCCTGCCGCAACGCCACGCCGCCAAACTGAATCGATTGGCTGCCGGCGGTATAGCCCTCGTTCGGGGCTTTCTCCGTATCGCCCGAGCGAACCGTGATGCGCTCCATCGCGACATCGAGTTCGTCGGCCGCAATCTGCGCCATCGCGGTGAGCACGCCCTGGCCGAGTTCGACGCGCCCGGTCAGCACGGTCACTTTGCCCGGTGACGGAAAAGCCACCCAGCGATCAAGACTGGGATTGTCGTTCAGCGGACCGGGAAGGGGGGCGTTCATCGTGCCGCTCCCCCACGTATGACTGCCGCCGCCTTTTCGACCGCGCGCATGATGCGATTGTGCGAACCGCAGCGGCAGATATTGCCATCAAGCGCCTGCGCAATCTGCGTGCGCGAGGGCTTGGGGTTCTTGTCGAGCAGCGCCTTGGCTGTGATCAGAATCCCGGACAGGCAATAACCGCATTGGCCGGCCTGTTCGTCGAGAAAGGCCTGTTGCAAGGGATGAGGGTGCGCGGCGCTACCGAGACCTTCGACGGTGACGATCTTTTTTCCGGCGATACTCGATGTCGGCTTGGTGCAGCATTTTTCCGGCGCGCCGTCGATCAGCACCATGCAGCAGCCGCATTGCTCGAGACCACAGCCGAAGCGCGTGCCCATCAGGCCGAGTTCGTTGCGCAGCACATCGAGCAACGGAGTGTCCTCGTTGTCGAGCGACACGCTGACGGCTTCGCCGTTCACCGAAAAATCGAATGTTTTCCCCACGCGCGCTCCTAGAAGCCGAACTGCTCGCGCAAAATGCGTTCGTCGAGATTGTGGCCAGGATCGAACAGCAAGTTGAGCGAAATATTGTGATCCATGGCGATGTCGACGCGGCGGACCGATCGCACCTCATCATGGTCTGCGACGGCGGCAACCGGACGCTTATCGGCATCCATGATCTCGATCGTGACCTTTGCCTTGTTCGGCAGCAGCGCGCCGCGCCAGCGTCGCGGGCGGAAAGGGCTGATCGGTGTAAGCGCGAGCAACGGTGCGTTGATCGGAATGATCGGACCTTGCGCGGACAAATTGTACGCGGTCGAGCCGGCCGGCGTTGCGACCAGAACGCCATCGGAGATCAGTTCTGCAAGCCGCTCCTGTCCGTCGATCATGATCTGCAGGTGCGCCGCCTGCGCGCTCTGGCGAAACAACGAGACCTCGTTGATCGCCCGATGCTCGTGCGTTCGACCTTGAGCGTCGCGGGCCTGCATGACCAGCGGATGAATGACGGTGATGTGCGCGTTTGAAAGTCGCTCGGTCAGCCTCTCCTCGACGAACTCGTTCATCAGGAAGCCGACCGTACCGCGGTGCATGCCGTAGATAGGCTTGCCCGAGTTCATGAACTTATGCAGGGTCTGCAGCATCAGGCCATCGCCGCCGAGCGCGACGATGACATCGGCCTTCGCCGGATCGGCATTGCCGTAGCGCTTTTCAAGCCGGCCGTAAGCCTCACGTGCTTCCGGCGTATGGCTTGCGACAAAGGCGATATGCTGAAATCGCTTGCTCATAAGGGGACCTGACGATGGAACGCGCGGTGCTCGTCTATACGACTTGGCCATCGATTGTCGAGGCGGAGCAGGCCGGACGCACGATTGTCGAGCGCCGGCTAGCCGCCTGCGTTAACATTCTGCCGGGAATGGTCTCGCATTACTGGTGGGGTGGCAAAATCGAGCGGGCCGACGAGGTCGTCATGTTTATCAAGACCCGCGCATCGATGTCCGAAGCCGTGCGCGGGGCCGTCAAAGAACTTCACACCTATACCACGCCGGCTTTCATGGTCCTGCCGGTGGAAGACATCGATAGCGCCTATCACGCCTGGATCGTGGGAGAGACCGCCAGATAGCATCATGCCCGGCACATGGCCGGGCATGACAATTGATACCTTGAGAGGCTGCGTCAGTACGACGCCGTGCCGTCGATGACGGCTTTCAGCTGGCGATACTCTTCGCAGGTGTCGTTGCCACAGATCAGCTGGACCTTCTGCAGGTCTTCCAGCGCCTTCAGCCGATTGCCTTGCTCCATCTGCCACATGCCGTAGTACGACCAGGTGCGAACATGGTTCGGGTCGGCCTTCAGCGCGGCTTCGTACCAGATCTTCGACTGCTCGTAGTCGCCCATCTTGCGGTTGGCGTAGCCGATGTAGTTGGCGACATCGGGATGCTCATCGTGGCCAAGCGCATGCATCGCGGCGATGCCGGCTTCGTACTTGCCGTCGAGAATGAGCTGGCGAGCCTCGCGATAGTCGCGCAGGAATTTTTCCTGGGCCTGCTGCTGTTGCTGTTGCTCGATGACGCTGCTGTCCTTCTTTTTCTTTTTCTTCTTGCTGCCGTCGTCGGCCGGAGGCGGACTGTCAGTGCCCATTGCATAGACGGTCACCGGCTTCATGCTGACGGCGGTCACGAGCAACGCGGCGGCGGCGAGCACGCCGGCGCGGCGAAGGGCCTGGATCAAGGTCATTGGCGATCTCCTGCAAAAACTGGCCTCAGAATACGGCAAAGCCGGCGGATAGGGAAAAAACAATCCGTGATTGGCGTGTAGTCCCTGACACACAAGAATAACATGATCGTGAAACGGGGCCATACGATAGCCCGCCAGGCGCGTGGCTTGACTTGCCCACACGTTCAAGAGAACATTTTACCGTGCTGGTTCCCCGGGTGATTCCGGGGACGAAAGAGGGAACACGGACCCTACAAATTCGCGCCTTCGAATTTGCAGAAATCCGTGGCTGCCCCCGCAACTGTGAGCGGCGAGCCTCAGGTCCAACACGGCCACTGGGAAACTGGGAAGGCCGGACCGACGAGGCAACGACCCGCGAGCCAGGAGACCTGCCAGCACAGTCACCCAACCGGTGGACGGGGCGTCCATACGGAGCGGTCTTTCGCAGCGGTGACGGCAATGCCGGGGCGAAGGCCGTGAGAGCAAAGTCTCCCACGACATTCCGCACATGAAGTCCGTCGTTTGACGGATCAGTGTGCCCTTCGCATCGGACTTGGTCTTCACCGATGCGTTCGCCGATGTGCGAACGCAAACGAAGGAACGTGAGTTATGGGACTTACATTACGCCGCCATGGCGCTGCGCTGGCGCTTGCGACTTTCTTTGCAAGCAATGCGGCCGCGCAAAACAACGCGGTGGTCTTGCCGCCAATCGATGTGTCCTGGAGCCGCATCGGTACGACGGGCATTGTCGGCGCATCGACAAGCGTGATCACCTCGCAAGACATCGAGCGCTCTCCGTCGCAGTCCTTGCCGGATATTCTGGCGCAGCAGGTCGGCGTCCAGGTCACGCACGTCACCGGCAGTCCGACCGGCGATCGGTGATATGGTCGACTGCGCGGCTTCGGCGCATTCGCGCAATCAAACGTGCTCGTGCTGGTGAACGGACGGCGCTATCAGGATTTCGACCTTCAGGGTTTCGACTTCTCGCAGATCCCGATCAACAGCATCGAAAGAGTTGAAATCACCCGCGGCATGAGCGGCACGGTTCTCTACGGCGACGGCGCCATCGGCGGCGTCATCAATATCGTCACCAAGACAGCCTCGGGGGCGCCATTCTCCGGTCGCGTCGAGGGCGCCGTCGGCTCTTACGGCTTCGGGGAAGGTCGTGTATCGGCCAGCGCCACGTCGGGACCCTGGTCGTCAGCCATTTACGCCAACGCGGCGACGTCGCAAGGTTATCGACAGAACAGCCAGTTGAGCCAGCAGAATGCCGTCGGCAATCTGAGCTACCGAAGCCCCGAGTGGACCGGGTATCTCAACATCATCGGCGACTCCCAGCGCCAGAATCTTCCCGGCACTCTGCAAAATCTGCCGCTGGTCTATCCGATCACGCTCGATACCCCGCGCGCCTCGGTCACGCCCTTCGATTGGGCGCACAAGCAGGATTTCGGCGTTACGGCGGGGTTCACGCGCACGCTCGGCTCGGGCGCCGACCTCATTGTCGACGGTGGCGTGCGACGGAAATTCCAGCAGGGTCAGTTCTTCAATTACTTCAACAACCCGTTCTTTTCATTCGATCCGTCAACTGCTGCCCCTGCGAACTACGTCAACACGGTCATGACGACCTCGTCGGTGACGCCACGAATAGACATGCGCCATCAGCTCTTCGGCGTGCCGAACCGGCTTCTGACCGGTATCGATTTTTACAACACGCAATATGATTCAGATCGGCCGCAAGCAGAGGGATTGCCCGATATCCATCGCTACAGTATCCGGCAAACGACGGCGTCCATCTATGCAATGAACACGACGACAGTGACGCCGGCGCTGGAGATTTCTTACGGTGGGCGGCTGCAACGCAATTTCGTCAAAGGCCAGGACGTCTACAACCCGGCCGTCGATCCCAACGCCGGTTTCTATGCCAGCGATCCGCAGGCGGCTCCCGCGGACAGCAGCGAATGGCAGTATGCTTTGCATCTCGGATATGAGTACCGCATCAACCCGACCTTGGCCCTGTTTGGCCGTGCCGCGCGGGCTTTCCGTCTGCCCAATGCGGATGAACGCGTGGGCGCGGGCAATCCGTTCGACGTTGTCGTGCCGCCAAATCTCAATCTGAAAACGCAAACGTCTTACGACGTTGAAAATGGCCTGCGGGTAAGTTTGGGAAAATTCAATTTCCAGACCACCGGCTACATCATGGAGCTCACCAACGAGATCCATTTCATCCCCGCGCTTTTTGCCAACGTGAATCTTGACCCGACGCAGCGGATCGGCTGGGAAAACAGCGCGACTTATCAGCTGTCGGATGACGTTCGCCTGCGCGCTGGTGTTGCCTATACGCGCGCAACCTTTCGCGAAGGACAGTTCGCCGGAAAAGAAATCCCCTTGGTCGCCCCCTGGAGCGGTTACACCGGGCTGACCTGGGATATCGTGAAGAAACTTCTCGTTCTCGATGTCACCGCGACGTTCTGGAGCGATCGTCGTATGGACAATGATCAGGCGAACGTTCAGCCACTGATTCCAGCCAACGCCACGATGAACGTGAAGCTCGGCGGCGAGTGGAACCAGTTTTTCTGGTCGGCCGCGGTGTTGAATCTCTTCAACACCAATTATTACGACTACGCCATCGCAAGCGCCTTCACCCAAGGGTTCTTCAGCGCCTATCCGCAACCGACGCGGACTTTCGTACTCAGAGCGGGGGCGACCTTTTAGATTGTCACAACGGCTGCCATTCGACCGGAACGAGCTCGTAACCGGTCGCGGTCTTGGCCATGTGGCCGCATGCAGGGAAGGGGAAGTGATAGGCCTGCACCAGCATGCGGTCGGCAACGACGCGATCGAGCATTTGCCGGCGCGCCGCAACCGCTTGCGGCCCATCCATGTCGAAGGTCGGCTGCCAGTCTGGATGACGCGCAAAGAGGTAGGGATTGCGAACCGTATCGCTCATCGCGAGCATCGATTGATTACCTGAATTGATGGCGAAAGCTGTGTGGCCGGGCGTGTGGCCATAGGCAGGCACCGAAACAATTCCCGGCGCGACCTCCGCGCCGGGAGCGAAACGTCGCACTTCGCCGGCAATGTCCTTGAAGATGCGCCGGGCATTGAGGAAGTAGCGTTTCACCGCGCCCTGTGCCGGTCCCATGTTGGTGTCGTTCATCCAGAAGGCCCATTCGGGCTCCGGCACGAGAATCTCCGCATTCGGAAAAACCTTGGCGCCGTCTATGGTCTTGAGGCCGTCGATGTGATCCGGATGAAAATGCGAGATCAGGATCGTATCGATTGCTTTGGGATCGGTGCCGGCAACGTACAGGTTATCGAGTAGACTCCCGGCCGTGTCGGCGACCTGACCGGCGGTTCCCGTGTCGATCAAAATGACCTTCGCTCCAGTGTTCACCAAGAGCGCGGTGAAGGATATCGGCAAAATGTTCGGTGGCAGGAATGCTGCCGCCAGCGCCTGATTGACGTCCGGGCCGCTGGCGTTGCGCACCAACTTGTCATCGATCGGCAGGTACCAGACGCCGTCGAAAATCGCGGAAATCTGGAAGTCGCCCAATTTGAAGCGATAGACGCCCGGCCCCTGCACGCCGGCGAACGGTACGGCGGCGTTTGCCGGCGCCGCGAAGGCAGCGCCAGCCAGCGCGGATGCTGCGAGGAACGAGCGGCGGGAAACTTCGTGCATGATCTCCCGTCTCCTACATGAGCGGGGCGGATTTTCGGCGGGCCTCACTCAGGAACACCGTGTGACCGGATTTATTCGGGCGGTCAGTTCTGGTCGGCCTTGATGTTGTTGTCCTTCACGACTTTGCCCCAGGTCTGCATCTGATTGCTGACGAAGGCGCGTTCGGCTTCTGGTCCGCCAAGGGTCAACGTGACTTGTTGAGTTTCCACCAGTTGCTTGGTGATGCGTTCCTCGCGCAGGGTTGCGGCCATTTCGTTGCCGAAACGCTCGATGATGTTTTTTGGAGTGCCGGCCGGCGCAAAGATGCCCCACCAGGCATAGGCCTCGAATCCGGGGAAGCCGCTCTCGGCGACGGTAGGCACCTGCGCGATGAATTGATTGCGCTCTTTTCCGGTCTGCACGATCGGACGAATTGTGCCGGCTTCGACCTGCGGCATCGACAGCGCGGTGCTGCCGACGAGAAGCTCGACGTGGCCGGCCACGGCATCGTTCATCGCCGGACCGCCGCCACGATAGGGCACATGAGTAAGCTTGACGCCGGCGCGCTGCGACAGGAGCGCCATTGCGAGATGTCCGACACTGCCGCTGCCGACCGAGCCGTAACTCACTTTGCCAGGATTGTCCTTGGCGAAGGCGAGCACATCGGCCAGCGTCTTGTAAGGCTTGGCCGCAGCCGTAGTGATCACGTAGGGCGCGGTGCCGATCAGCAGCACCGGATCGAGATCCTTCTCGCTGTCGTAAGGCAATGTCGGCAGCACGAACGGATTCGCGGCATGGTTGTCGAAGACCGCAAGCCAGGTGTTGCCGTCGGGCGGCGACTTCACCACCGCGGCGGTGCCGACGCTCCCTGAAGCTCCGGACCGGTTCTCAATCACGATCGGGTGGCCAAGACGCTGCTGCAATCCCGGCTGCACCAGGCGCATGATGGCGTCCGTGGATCCACCGGGCGGGTAGGCGACGACGATGCGCATGGGGCCGGAAGGCCATGATTGGGCGCGTGCGACGAAGGGCGTAGCCAATGGCGCAGTCATGCCGGCGAGCACGAGTGTCCGGCGTGTAAGTGTCATGACGTCCTCCCCGGGTTATTCTTATGGGCACGAGCATACATTTGTTCTGCACATGGCGCATCGGGGAGATAAGCTGATACCCGCTATGGTGGAACGACAGCACGGGTTTGGACGGATGCGACTGGTTGCATTGGTGTTGGCCGGCGTGCTCGCCGGTTGCACCACCAATATCGAACCGAGCGCCTCCGAGCTGAAGGCGCGCTGGGACGCGGAGAACGTGTATCCGCAACGGTACCGGCAGGACTTGCTCGCCTTCCTGCGCACCTATCTCAACGACCCGTCGCATGTTCGCAGCGCTGCGGTTTCGCAGCCGCAACTCAAATACATCGGTCCTGGGGATCGCTATGTGGCGTGCGTCCGTTACGACGCGCGCAACACCGACGGGAAATATCTTGGCTCAAAAGACGGTGCGGCGGTCTATGTCGGCGGCAAGCTCGACCGCTTCCTGGATACGCCACGCGAGGTGCGCGAACTCTGCAAGGAGGTTGCGTACGCGCCGTTTCCGGAACTCGAGCGGCTCACGCGATAGCGCGCGAAAGTGCACAACCGCCGGGCTGAGGGAGCTCGGCGGTGCAATTTAGACAGACAAGCCGGTAGTCAGCTTGGACGACTCAGGTCACTTGACCTTGAGGTTCTCCGCGGACGTCTTCCCGCGGTTCTCGACGAGTTCGAACTGAACGGTCTGACCCTCGTTCAGAGTGCTAAGTCCGGCGCGTTCAACGGCCGAGATGTGTACGAACACATCCTTCCCGCCTTCTTGGGGCTGGATGAAGCCATAGCCCTTCGTCGGATTAAACCACTTTACGGTGCCCTGAGGCATGCTAGATCTCCGAAGTATTACCAACGCCACAGTTTGCCACAGTCCTCAAGCCGCGAACAAGGCCGGCAGCACGCGACTTTCGGGATAATTTTTGCGATTCGAAATGCCTGATTCTAGTGCTCGTTTCGCATTAACGAATTTTACGAGGGGACAAATAGCCGCTTCGATTGCGGCTATCTTCGCCTTTTCGAACTCAGCAAGAATACGGCTCGACGGATTCCTGTGCGTCTGGATGTCGCTATTATAGCGGGGGTCTATAAGCGAGGTTCCCAGTTAGTCGAGGTTGCCCAAATTCGAGGCTATACCGCGACGTTCGCCAGAGGTATCCAGAACCGTTTTTGAGAGACCGTTGAATGACAATTGCATCCCTTACACGCATTCCCGTTGTCGACGTGCGCCATGGCGGCCCGGTTCGCCACGCCGCGGAAGGCCGTGCGCGAGCGCGGGCGCTGCGCGACGAATGCATTGACTGGTTGCCCGGCCTTGCCGCGGGGCTGCTGCCGGCGATGGATGGGATGACGCGCCTTTGGCTCAAGCGATCCCATTCGCCATATGCCGCGGAAATTCATGCCATCGCGGCCGAGCTGGATTTCTCGGGAATCTGGTTTCTCAACGGCTGCTATCAGTGGGGCTGCACCGCGCTCGCCCGCGAGCAGGGCGACATGCCGTGGCTCGCCCGGACGCTGGACTGGCCGTTTCCGGGCCTCGGGCGCCACGTCGAGGTGGCACGCATGCGCGGCAATGCCGGCGAGTTCGACAGCGTCACCTGGCCCGGCTACGCGGGGGTCCTTACGGCGTCGGCCCGCGGGCGCTTCGCCGCCTGCATCAATCAGGCGCCGATGTGGCGACGCACACGACAGCCATGGCTGCGGCCGTTTGATCTCGCCTTGAACGCCATGCGGACGTGGCGGGTCCGCTCAATTCCCCCCGATCATCTGCTGCGTGATGTTTTCGAGACCTGCAAAACATTTGCCGAGGCGCGGCACCGTCTGGAAACCACGCCAATCGCCCGGCCCGCAATTTTTGTGCTGGTCGGCTGTCGTCCGGGCGAGCGCTGCGTCATCGAACGCACCGAGAATGACTTTGTGAGTCGGGACGACGATACAGTCGCCGCAAATGACTGGCTGCGCAGCGGACTGCCGTGGGAACCGCGCGTGGCGGCCGAAGCGACGCTGACGCGAACTTCTTCGGAAGCGATGGAGAACAGCCGTACACGACGCGAGCACATTGCGGCTTCGTCGTCTGCATTCGGCGCCGATGAGTTCGGATGGGTCTCGCCGCCGGTCCTCAATTCGCAGACCAGGGTCGCCGTCGAAATGTGCCCCGGCACAGGGGCGCTTCGGGTGATCGGATATGAGCCGGCAGATGGAGCAGGGCTGCCCGAACCCGTCGCGCGAATTTACGACGAAGCGGTCGCCGCCTGATCTAGCCCCAGGGACTTCGTCGTTCCCACGGCCCGCCGGCCGATGGGGCCGCGGGCGCTTGCACGAAAGAACCGCGGCCCATCTGTGTCGCGAGCTGTTGCAAAGCCGCGATGCGATTTTCCGTCGCCGGATGGGTGGCGAAGAGATTGTCCATCCGCGCTCCCGACAACGGATTGATGATGAACAGAGGCGCGGCCGCCGGGTTGTGCTCGGCCGGAACATTCTCGATCGCATGCGCTCCCGCATCGATCTTGGCCAGCGCCGCGGCAAGTCCCGCGGGATTTCCGCTGATCCGCGCGCCCATGTTGTCGGCGACATATTCACGCGTGCGGCTGATCGCCATCTGAACCAGCATCGCGGCAAGCGGCGCCAGCACGACCATCAGCAGGGTGCCAACCACGCCCATGCCACTATTGTTGTTGCGATTGCCGCCGCCGAAAAACATCCCGAACTGCGCCAGCATCGAGATGGCGCCGGCGATCGTCGCTGTGACGGTCATCAATAGCGTGTCGTGATTTTTGATGTGCGCGAGTTCGTGAGCGATGACGCCCGCGAGTTCGTCACGCGAAAGCATCCCGAGCAGGCCGGTCGTAACCGCGACGGCGCCATGCTGCGGGTTACGTCCCGGTGGCGAACGCATTCGGCTGCGGATTGTCCATGACAAAGACGCGCGGCATCGGCAGTTCCGCACGTTGGGCAAGTTCAGCCACCATGTGAACGAGGTCGGGCGCCGAGTGCTCGTCGACTTCCTGCGCGCCTTGTGTCGACAGCACGAGCTTGTCGGCATTCCAGTACGTTATGAAATTCGTTGCCGCGGCGACAAAGAACGCGATCACCGCACCGTTCGGTCCGCCGATCAGATAGCCGATCAGCATGAACAAGGCGGTCAAGCCAGCGAGCAGAATTGCGGTGCGCAAGTAGCTCATCGTCACCCCGATCGATTCAATACCTCGCGGCAGCGATATGGGAAGCTGCCAAGGCAATTCAAGCAAGCTGCCAAATAAGCGCAGCTGTCTCAGGCGGTATGCTTTAACCGCCGCCGTCAACGCTCCGTAACAAGTAACGGCATTCCGCCGGCGGGACGCAAGGTGACCCGCGCCACGGGTTTCGGTTTGTGGCCGGCAACGGGATCAAAGCGAAACGCGCGAACAACTGTTGCAAGAATTGCGGCGGCCTCGAGCATCGCAAAACCACCCCCGATGCAGACACGCGGGCCGCCACCGAAAGGCAGGTAGGCAAAGCGTGGTCGCGCCTTGACCAGATCCGGCGCAAAGCGATCCGGGTCGAAGGCATCGGGATTGTCCCAGAGGCCGGCGTTCCGATGCAGTGCGAAGACAGGAATATGAATTCGCGTTCCTGGGGGAAACTGCGCGTCGCCGATTTTAACCGCGGCCTTCGAGATCCGCGCGATTCCGGGAGCCGGCGGGAACAGCCGCATCGCCTCCTGGATGACTTGCCGGCAAAACGCCAGACCCTCGACGCGCGCCGCATCGATCGGCTGATCTCCGGCGACTGATCTCACCTCGTCAAACACCCGCTGTTGCGTGGCCTGGTCCTTGGCCAGCAGCCAGAGCGTCCAGGTCAGCGCGACGGCGGTCGTCTCGTGGCCCGCGGTGATGAAGGTGAGAAGATTGGCCACGATCTCGTCGTCGCTCATGCTTCGTCCAGTCTCGGGATCGCGGGCGGCGCGCATCAGATTGAGCAAATCCGGCTTGGAGGATTGACTGAAGTGCCTCGCGGCAACGATCCGGCGAATATCCCGATGCAGGAAATCGCGCGATCGCATCGCGCGGCGTCGATGCGGGTAGGGCATCCATTCCGGAATTGAGAACATCACGTAGATGATGTGCCACGGGATCGTATCGAAATTGTCCGTCAAGGCGCGGCTGTATCGTTCAGCGTCGAGATTGGCCGAGCCGCCCAGCATCGCCTCGACGATGATTTCAAACGTGGTGCGTGTCATCGCCGCCGCGGCGTCTGTCGGGGTTGTGCGGTCCGCCTCCCGCCAGCGCTCGACCTGACGCTGCGCCATCGCGGCGAAGACCGGTACGAATGACAGCAGCGTCTCGTGCCGGAAGATCGGAGCCACCGCGCGTCGTTGCCAGCGCCATTCGGCGCCCTCTGCGAGAAAAAGGGATGTGTTGCCGATGACCGGCGCAAATGATCGCCGTGTCGTGGGATCGCGCCCGAACGCGTCCGCCTTGTCGACGAGGATCTCCTGAATGACATCGGGATCGGCCACGATCAGGACGTCGGACATCCGCGTGCGGAAGTGGGTTACGGTTTGATCATATGCGGAGCGGGGAACCGTCTCGATGTAGTTGCGCATCAACGTGCGCAGGCCCAGCAGGCCAAGCGGCCGTTCGGGCGGCTCAAATGGAACGAGATCGGGATCTCTATACACGCACGTTACCGCAATGGTTCGCGCTGACGCGGGACCAAAGGTTATGGCTTATTGTGTCCGCTTTTGGTCATTGGCGGCGGGAATTGCGAATTTGTACCTGAGAAAACTATGTCCAGAGCGCATTTGTGCGGAAATTCAACAGGGCGTCATTGTTCTCGTGCCACGAGTGTTTTCGCATGTTTCGCTGCGTAGTAACTACTGAGCAGCTTTCGGAGATCTCTGCGACAGCGAGGTTTTCTGGTTGTTTGGGCCGCCAGCTTCCCATCGTCAAGTTCGCGGGCGATGCATAGCAGTTCGCCGCAAGAGTTCGGAAGTAGGACGACTTAGCTTCGCCAGTCATGCACATCCACTGAGCCGATAGTATTTCTTCGGCGGGAAAGCTGCGGTCCATGGCCGATTTTATGATCGGCATTGGTCTGTTGTCCATCGGAAAGGCCTTTTGCAGGAGGCGGCGCGCGCCCGTCGGCGAGATGGCATAAGCACAAATGCCGAAGCAGAGATTTAAGCGCTGTAACGCGACCTGGCCGCGACCGCGAGCGAAGGCGTCCAAATCCCGCTGGCTCGGATATTTTACTGAAAATCCGCCACCCATCAGAATGCCCGGCACGATCTCGGTCTCAAGCCCCACGTCAAAATTAAAGCCGAGCATGATGATATCCCAATCATCGGCATCGCTGACCACTCTCGGCAACTGATCGACGATGTCCTCGCGCAATACCGCATCATCCTCGCAAATTACAAATGGATTTTGCTGTTCGCTGCAGCGAAGCCACAAGGCGCGGTGCGAGGCGGCGATGCCCAAGGCGCCCGGTGTGTACCCTGTTGCCTGAGGGGCAACGACGGCGGCGCGCGCGCTGCTGTCCATGCTCACCCCGTCGATCGCCTCGAAGTGTTCAAATCTGATTGCGGCGCCAGCGTTACTGGCACGAAACTTTTCCAGCCGATCGGGTGTCCGTTTCAGGCTGATCACGAAAAATGAGAAATCCATGGCTTGCCTTTGCGGCTCCCGACTGCAGGCGAGCCGAATATACTGACATCGGGTGCCCGGCCGCAAATTGGGGCTCCGTTGCAACAGTCTTGGCCGCTGGTTGGAATGCTATCGTTTGATGCTATAGAAGATCGAATTTAGAAATTTTGCCTGGACCCGAGCGGAACCATCCCGTGACACGACTTGTTTTTCTGGTGCTGTTGGCATCGATTGGCGCTTTGTTCCTTTTCATATCTCATCGTGAAATGAAGACCGAACGGCTGGGTGCCCCGATCATTTCTTCGCGCACAAAGCATTTGATCGGGTTGCTGCTTATCTTTGCTGGCCTGGCCGTTTTTATGTCTCAATTTTTGATTTATTCCGGCTGAGAGGACGCATACGCGTCGGCTCAGACAGAGACAGAAGAAAGCCCAATCATGAAGAAGGCAAAGAGCAGCGCGACGGAAGCAAGTTCTCCCTCTCAACTGATCGATGCGAGAATCAAGGATCTGGGTGATTGGCGTGGCGAGACGCTCGCTCGGATTCGCACTCTCATCAAACAGGCAGACCCTGAAGTGGTCGAGGAGTGGAAGTGGAGAGGGGTGCCGGTATGGTCGCATGCCGGAATCATTTGCACCGGCGAGACCTACAAGAGTGTCGTGAAGATGACCTTCGCAAAGGGTGCCTCCTTGGAGGATCCTTCAGGTCTCTTCAACTCCAGCCTCGAAGGCAACACCAGGCGTGCCATCGACGTTCATGAGGGCGACAAGATTGACGAGAAGGCGTTGAAGGCGCTTATCCGCGCGGCCTCGGCACTGAACACGTCGACGCGTGCTGCCGCTCGCCCGGTCCGTTCTCGGAAGAAACTAAAGAGCGCTTGATCTGCGGGTCGTGACCCTGCGCTTATCTTTCTTCTTGAGTCCCGGAAGGTACACGCCAAATTTGATCTTGTTCTGAACGAGCACTACGGCAAAAAACAGCGCGAACGCAACGAGCTCCAGCTCGTGAATAAGGGCGCGCTGCTCGCGCGTTGCACAGCTCGCGAAAGCGTGGACTGCGGCTACGAGTAGCACAACGCAAATCCAGATAATTTTGCTTCGGGTCGACGGCATCAGTCCAAATTAGTACGTCTTTGTTTAAGCGCCCGTTAAACCGCCCTGCGAAATGTCAGCTGATAGCTCGGAACAGTACCAAAGCTGATATTGGACCTCCGGCCAACTCGATTCCGCGGCTGGCACCCGGCACAATCAGGCCGGAAGCTTGTTGATTGTTTTCGCAGCCGGAGAAATTCAAATGGCCTATTGTGTGTCGACCGTCGCTGTTGCGCGCGTTTTGTATCGCCTTGTTGATGGTGGCAGCGATAGGAGCTGGAAGCGACGCGTTTGCCCAGAGACCCAGTCAGGCTCAGATAAATGCAATGCGGCAATCGTGCCGCAGCGATTACATGGCTCATTGCTCAAGCGTTCCGACCGGCGGCGCGCCCGCCCTGAATTGTCTGAAGCAAAACCTCGCAAATCTTTCGCCAGGGTGCCAAACCGCCGTCAAAGCGATTGCCCCGGAATCGCCACCGGCAGCCGCGTCGACTGCTTCTCCGAGTCAAGCGGCTCCAGCTGCGCCTGCGCCAAGTATGTCCACGCCGAGTATGTCCGCACCGAGCGCGCCCGCGCCCGCGGCGTCGCCAACCGCGACAGCACAGCCGAGTGCTGCTGGCGCAGGCAGGCCCAGCCAGGCGCAACTCAGAAGCGTTCGGCAGTCCTGTGGCGCGGACTACAGGGTCCATTGCGCAGGGATTCCACCGGGCGGCTCGGCCTCGATTGCCTGTCTGAAGCGCAACATCACGACCTTGTCGGGAACGTGCAGGCAGGCACTAGGAGCCGTTGCAGGCGGTGCTACCGCGGCAGCCGCTCCGGCCGTCGCACCGCCGCCGGTTGAACCCGCGCCGCTTCTTGTGAGCCCACGCGAGGAGCTGTTCATCTTGCGCATGGCTTGCGGTGGCGACTACGCCGCTTTCTGCCGTGGTCTGCGCCCCGGCGCCGGTCGCATTGCTGCCTGCCTGCACTACAACAGCGCGAGTCTGTCACCACGCTGTCAGCAGGCACTGACCTCGCTCCGAGAAGGGCGCTGAGGCAGGTCATTGCGATTCTTTCGGCGGGGATTCTGACAGCGGCTTTCTTACACTCGCACCGCGGGGAAGGGCTCCTACGCGCGTCGCTCCGCACGCCCGGGTGTGTACGGCTGACACAATTCGGCAGTGGACTTTGGCTTTTCTTTGGTGTGCAAATTGGTTTCGCTCAAGTTGGCCCCGGTTGCTGTCATTTCGCTATCATTTCGGTGCCGACTGTATTGTCCCGGACGCGTTTCATAATTGGCCATGCGACCCTTCAAGATCGTGTCAGCAACCAGGTCGGATGAGCAGACGTTTAAAACGGTCGCTTTGGGTAAGAGCTTGAGTGTTTTCGGTTCAAATTTCCCAATTGAAACTCGCATATTCTACAGCAACAGAAACGGTCTGCCGGTTTGTTACAATCAGGCGATCCGCGAAACCAGCAACCCGGAGCAGATACTTATCTTCGTTCATGACGACGTTCATTTGCTCGATTTTTTCTGGATGGATCACCTCATGATGGGCTTATCGTCGTTCGATATTGTCGGCGTGTGCGGCAATCGAAGGCGTGTTCCTCGGCAGCCAGCCTGGCCCTTTGTCGACGACGATAAGTTCGCGTGGGATACGGCCGACAACGTGAGCGGCATCGTTGGGCACGGCAAAGAGTTTCCATTCGAACTCTCGTTGTACGGTGCGCCCATGCAACAGTGCAAATTGCTGGATGGTGTATTTTTGGCCGCGCGAGCCAAGACATTGAATAATTTGTTTTTCGACGAACGCTTCAAGTTCGATTTCTACGATATGGACTTTTGTCGGCAGGCAGAGCTCAAAAATCTGAGATTAGGAACTGTACCCATTTCAATAGCGCATGAAAGTGTCGGAAAGTTCGGAACGCCGTCATGGCGGGAAAGCTACGAACTTTACCTGGCAAAGTGGGGAAGCTGAGCTGTCGCGCGTCGACATCTCCGGACCACTTCTGTCCTGTCTCCCTCAATATCCCACTGGGATTTTTGAGTGGGTTGAGCGAGACCCGGCGACGACTTGTCTCGCTTGTGAGTGACGAGTACGTCGTCAGTCACGCCAGAGCTTGATATCCGACAACAGCGCGGCGCCTGCGGTGAGCAGGAGGAGCAGCAACACAAATACTGTGTCGACCTCAAAAAGACCGCCGAGTGCCGCCAATGCGAGCAGCACAAAATTAAGTGCGATCAATCCGAGGATAACTGAATTGGAATGCGGATCCATGTTTCCGCACAGTGCCTAGCAAAGTGCGAAGGTCCGCAGAACGGTTGAAAAAGTCGCGCGGCAATTCGCGCACCCTCGGGCTGCTATCCAGTGGGTATCTGGCCTGGGTGGTTCGCCACAAACCAAATAGCGACAACTACCGCTAGGCAGATGACTACGACCAGCACGCTAGTTCGACGCCACATCTGTCCGCCGCCTGAGCTGACCGGGAATGAACCGCGATTGAAATAGCAAACGCAACTATCGCCGCCGCCGCGACAACAACTACTGGGAAGCTAACTCCGCCCCCACATTGACGGCAGCCTAGCACTCTGGTGGGAGAGCCAGCGTTAAGGCTGCGTTATTTTCTCGCCGGTCATAAAGAAAGGGCCAAGGTCCCGTGACAAACCCGGGTCCAAAGTGCTGGCAAACTTCGCAATTACAATTCCCAGTTGTTTCGAATCGCCGCGTCCACTAAAGCTTCCCAGGGCTGAACACAGGCTGACGGGGCTCGCCGTGCCGGATATTGGCTGGAATAAATCGGTCTGGGCAGAGAACTATCACTGGGCTGATGGCGGCGAAGAATGGAGTACGACTTGGGGCGGCAGTGAGGCGCAGTGGTTTGGTGCGATTTATCCGAGGCTGCACCGCTTCTTGCCAGCAAAGCAAATTTTAGAAATCGCTCCCGGGTTCGGTCGCTGGACAAGATTTCTTCTCTCCGCATGCGAATCTTTCGTCGGAGTAGAGCTGTCCGAAAAATGCACTGAAGCTTGCCGGAAGAGATTTTTTGATGCCAAGCATGCCCAATTCATCACAAATGACGGCCAGTCGTTACAGCTGCTTGGAGACCAGAAATTCGACTTGATTTTTTCGTTCGATTCACTCGTTCACGTCGAATATCCTGTGCTGGCTTCCTATATTCCCCAAATACTACAAAAGCTGACTCCAACCGGTGTCGCCTTCCTCCACCATTCAAATTTGCTTGCATACAACAACACAATCGGATGGCAGCACGGACGCGCACTGACCGTTTCGGCTGACGCGGTTTTCGATTTAGTCAGCCGCGATGGTGGGACTGTTCTGATCCAGGAAATTATAAACTGGGGTGGAGAGCATCTGATCGATTGCCTGACACTCTTTTCTCGTCGCGAGGCATATCCGAGCGTCAAGCCCGTTCGTCACAAGAACCCGCTCTTCATGGGTGAGGCTACTCTTATTAAGAACTTTCAGAGTCCGTACAGCAGATTATTCGAGCTAAAAGAACGTCGGCCGGATGCCGCCGCGTGAGTTTATGCAAGCTTCTCGCTACAAAGGCCGCGCCAGTCTCAAAGTCATAGAGAGCAAATTCCCGCACCACGTTGACATGATGGTGCCGGAAGGCGGCTTTGGCAGTCGGCTAAACGCAATGCACGACTTGGCACGATGCTCACGGTATCGAGGCCGTGCGCGGCCAGAGCCGGCGCGAGAACGGACGCGACATTATTCGGTGGTGCTTTGCTGACCTTGTAACGGCAGCGTCATTTCAAAAAGAATTTGGCGACAACTCTGTTCGCTGATTTATGGAAGCCAGTAACCCCAATTTTCACGGCACCGTAGTAGCCTTGGTCTCATCATTGTCATACCCGGCTTTGTGATCGGCATTGAGTTTATAGTCAGCCGATAGTAATAGCCCGCGAGAGCATGGGCACTATAATTGAAGATCGTCTTGAACGTCTTCGGCGCTTTGAAGAGAAAATCCAAGATGCGCGGCGTCACGACGAATTTGGCCGCACCATCATCGAGCACTACAAACGTCTACTCGAAACATATCGGGCGGAAAGTCGTGATGCCTCGACCGTAGGTAGAACACTTCATAGAAGCGTTTGAGGACAGCCAGAAGGTTTTCGAGTGGGACTTGGCGGAGCTGGAGCGCTGCCGCGGGTCTGCGCCCTAATCCAGGTGGTATTCAGAGTGGGGCATTTACTTAAAAGTCAATTGCGAGCGCTTAGAACAAATCCTGAAACGCATCCAAATATTTTCTAGACTTTCTGCGGGCGCGAATTGTTCTCGTCCCCTGCTACCAGTAAGCCGTCAATTCTTTCGATCCAGAATGGTGTGAATTATCACGCGAACTGAAGCCGGAGTACCGGAATGCGCCAAAATGCTTCGTGCCGTCTTGTTATTCAACATGCCGAGTTTGTGTTTTGTCTTCATAATAGTCCAAGTCGTGGAGCGATTTAGACCAAGCGCTTTCGCTTGTTCGTCCAAAGAGAGGTATCCGTCCTTAATCAAGGCGTCGGCAAGGAGTTGAATTGGGATTTTTCGGCCCGGAGCGTTTACGTCATTCTCCAAGTCTCGAAGTCTCGCGAGACGACTAGCTAAACTATATGTGGGCGGTGTGTTGTCATTCATTATTAGCGTCCCAAAGGGTTGTGCTTCCCCCGCTTAGAAACGCTAGCGATTGAGATCAAATCCGCCTGTGTTGCCCATCACAGAAAAGACAATTCACCGTGGGGCGGCGGGGTAACAACTAAAAAAGACATAGAAAGCTGTGTATTTCGAACGCTGTGCTTTGGGAGCACCATCATTGGGTGGCGGCTTCTGTCGGTCATTAATTTCTAGGAGTAAAGCGGACATCGCGGACAAGTAATGAGTGAGCCCTCGCCGTTGATAAGGGATAACCCAATCTCACCGGTCTCTTTTTTCATCGCGCCTGTAATAATTCTCTCGTATGTGCACTGGTTGGATCTGCGGGTGCGTTGAGCACAGCGGTACATGCTTGCGGCAGATCTTCAAGTTTCAGACCCTTCGCCGACCCGGAGTTTTCTGGAACAAGAGCGTCAATTCCCTAGTGTCTGAGTTCGGCCGCTTGTGGGCACTCACATCGTTTGTCCACTGCCATGCATCTAGCGCCTTTGGGTTCACCCAAAGACACACCCGCCGCCCTGCAGCGTAAGTGCTTTCGCCCTGATCCATTAGCCCATTTGAAGCGTCACCAAGGGAATGTCCGCGAATGGCCCATAGCGGACATTGTTAGTTGGTGCACACGTCCGCTTTTGGCCCAAAGCGGACTTAATGTCTCATCTCACGGGCTTACCGGCTATAGTCATACTAGTCTAAGCGATGGTGTGACATGAGAGTGCCCAGCGACCCCAAGGAACTTCAATCTGTTGAGATCAATCTCTCCTCGGGCCTCACCCGCCGGTTCTTCTTTCGAAGTTCGGGGACAGATCTCAGTGTGGTTCGCCAAATTTTCGAACAGCAGAATTACAATCTGTCCGGTTTTCCGCTTAGTAGCAAATTGGGGAACTACGCCAATTGGGTGGCTGACGGCGGAGGCTCACTCCTTGCGATCGATCTCGGCGCGAATATTGGTGCAAGTGCCGTCTACTTAACTCAACTGGATCCACGAATTCACGTTTGTGCGGTTGAGCCGGAGCCAGGAAATTTTTCGGTCCTTCAGGGGAATTGCACTGGTCTTCCTATCACTGCGGTGCACGCTGCCATAGCGAGCGAACCGGGGACGTTGTGGATTTCCGACCCGGGCATCGGGGAATGGGGATTTCGTGTTGGCAACAGCGGAAAAAGTCAGATTGAAGCAATCACGATGGCGCATGTTTTGGAGCGATTTGGTGTATCCGCAGGATTTAAGCCGCTTGTCTGCAAGATTGACATCGAGGGTAGTGAGGCGGAGTTGTTTAGTGCCACCGATGCATGGATTGATGATTTCCCACTCATCGTAATTGAGCTTCACGATTGGTTGCTGCCGGGAACCGGTAACTCAAGAAATTTCTTGCGTGCGATTTCCAAGAGGAATTTTGATGTTGTCCATCGGGGCGAAAATACGTTTTGTTTTAACAATGATCTTCTCGCCAAAGTTGCCGATGCCTGAGGACTAGGTCATTGGTACTTATGCGATGCGCCCACCTTTCGCATGTGCGCCCTTTTTTGCTTAATCGAAGCGAAGAATTGATCGGTCAAGAAAATCTGCCATGGCAGTGTTTGTATTTTTTTCCAGAGCCGCACGAGCAAGGCGCGTTTCGAGACTGAGAAGTTTCCGAAAAACCAATGTCTAGGCTGGGTCGAGAAATCGGTGATTGAAAGAACTCCAAACCGACCAGCCTGTTTAAAATAACCGCTTCACGCGTATCGCGTGCCATCCTTACGCTGGCGAAGAACTCATCAAGCGGAAGCTCCTTCGCTTCAGGCGGCGGGGTTTCACCGAGGCCGCGATAAGGATACACATATGTTGTGTGATAGTTCACGGTCTTTACGTTTGTTGTCGCCACTCTGAGATTTTTTCGCGAGATAAACGCATAGAAAAATCTGTCGCCTGCAGCAGAAACACGTCTTGGCATCAGGGCCCATTGCGGCAAAAAACTGTAAGATCCTGGCAGGAAGAAAAAACAACTTGTATCCACATGATCAGGCCCTTCGTCTATCGGCATGATCGATTCATCAAATCGTCGGAAATTCCGTTGGGCGACTACAAAGTCGCAGTTGGCTATGCCTCCTTCCACTTTGTTCGCTGCGGATAGGCAGACCTCCAAATGATTTTTTTCTAGCCAATTATCGGCATCAAGAAGTCCAATTCCTTCATACTCCTCGGCGATAGCAAGTAGCGTTCCCAATCCCCGGGCTGTGTTGCCAGCATCGCCATGAGATCGATCTAAGCTCAAGTGACGAACTCCGGTTTCGTCGACCCATTTTTGCGGGAATCCATCTGAAACCAGAATATGGTCGCAAGAGATCGATTGATTTCTTACGCTGTCCAAACATCTTTTTAGTACTTTCGGATCCTCCTTGTAGTAGGGCGTTACAAAAACATATCTGGCCATTGCGTTGCCCAATTAATTTGAAGGTGGACAGCTTCGCAGTTTAATCCATTGGGAGGCAAGCGTTGGCGATGACTTGAAACCTAGGCAAGCGGACGTATTCCGCTATTTGGCCGCGGGTTGTGCCGCTTGCGCCACGCTGGCTGTACTTTCGAAATCACTTAGTAGCCACGAGCGACAGTGGGGGTCTCAGCCCGAAACTTCGTTCCCCTGCACAGTATTTAAAGAAATTGTCAAAGGGCTCAATAAGTCAGCTGTCCACCGTGCCGAACGAGCACTCGCGATGACGACATTTGGGGGACAGTGTTGAATAATGATCGCGTAGCGAACGCAAAGACAAATTTGAACAACTGGCGAAATTGAAGCAAGCCGCTCTAGCGGAGCTTGAACGCCGCGGTTACGAGGTGCGTGGCAAAACGCCAGCACAAATCAGAGAAGTACTGAGACGGCGCCCAAAGAAAGTACGCGGAAATCCGATCCCCACTGGCTTCGATAGCCCCTGTTGCACTGCGAAGGCATGTGCTCCTGTAGTTTCCGGCTGCTCCGGCACTTCTTTTTTATCTCGCAGCTCGAAACAGTGACCACGAATACCGTCTATGAAATAGACATGTCGCTCGGCGCTGCTGCGACTACTTTCCCCGGCGGTACGAAGGACTCAGCAAGTTCGGCCATGGATCCAACCATGACTTTTGCGAACCCCTTAGACGCGAGCCAGTTCCAGCTTCTTTTTAGCAACGGTGTTGGTAACAGCCCAGCATCAGTTCCAGCTCCTGTTGTGGGTGCCGGGCTGCCCGGTTTGATTTTCGCGAGTGGAGGACTACTGGCGTGGTGGCGGAGGAAACGCATTGCTAAGACATTTCTAGGAGTAAAGCGGACATCGCGGACAAGTAATGAGTGAGCGCTCGCCGTTGATAAGGGATAACCCAATCTCACCGGTCTCTTTTTTCATCGCGCCTGTAATAATTCTCTCGTATGTGCACTGGTTGGATCTGCGGGTGCGTTGAGCACAGCGATACATGCTGGCGGCAGATCTTTAAGTTTCAAACCCTTCGCCGACCCGGAGTTTTCTGGAATCCTTAAGCGCAGAATCCAGTCGGCAAACCAGGAAGTGAGTGATTTGTCGCAGCCATCGCCCGACGGCACGGCCGGTTGAGCGCGACAGTTCGGCGAGTCTGCCGGGCACTTTAGACGCACATGGATATGGTCGGCGTGGCCATACCAGGGACGCACCTTCGACATCCATGATTTGTCGTTGTTTTTTCCAACCCGACACAGTTCCTTTTTTATCGCGGCATTGACCAGGACTCGCTCGACGTCGGGTTGCTCGGCTGCGGCCCGAATAAAGGCGATATCGGCTGAACTCCAGTTTTCGCGATTGATTTGTTTTCCGTCAGCGGCAACCAAGTTGCTGGCTGAAATATTGTCGCGCTCCTCTTTGCTCAATATACGATCCGGCATCGGCATGAACCAGATATCGACGTCGAGTCCGATTTGATGACTTTTATGCCCGAACGGAAGCGGGCCGCCGCGCGGCTGCGCCATATCCCCGATCAAGATGCCGTGCCAGCCGGTCACTTTGGCCGCAACTGGCGCAAACCGCTCCAGAAAATTCACGAGTTCGGGGTGACCCCAGTTGCGATTGCGGGAAACCCGCATCACTTGCCAATTCGGCCCCGTGGCCGGCAATTCGACACCCCCCTGAAGGCAACCGCTCGGGTAATAGCCAATTGCCATCGCCTTGCCGAAAGTCGGCAGTTTCTTTTCAGAGAAGAGAGCACTCGCATTTGAATTTTGAAGTTTTTTCTCTTCAGCGGATTTTAAGGGATTGCTTGGAGGCAATGGAACGTTTGCAGAAGTGGCATGTTTGGCCACGGCACCGCAGACCGATGCCAGCGTTAAAAACGTCACCAAGGCCACGTTTCTGTACATGCTTTCGCGCTTCGAAGCAGGACCGTCTAGATTATGGACGACTCTTTTGAAGTGGACAAACCGACTGATGTTGGAACGAAACCAATTTTAAGAGCACCATAGTAACCAGATGACGGCCGCGTTGGCGTGACTACGAGCGTTCTAGCGACGGCAATCTGGTCCACTTTCTCTGACAGGTTATGATATCCGCTCTGTGTCAGAGCGGGGATTTAACTATTAGCCAATGCGGCTTGCTTTCAGCTGGTGGTGTTGGGAATGTGAGTCAAATCCCGTAGCTTCAGTTTTCACTCTCTCCGAGAAATCTCATGCCCCCACGCGATGAACTGGCCGACCAACCCGCAGATATATCATTGTCTGAACCAAAAATGCTCGCGAAAGCCTACCGCGATTATCACCGCTATCAGGTTACTGTCAGATCGCAGGACGCTCCATCATTTTCACAGGAGCGTGACATATTGATTGCTGGGAAAGTTGTCGTGGTGATACCAATCGACTTGGCGCGGCAAGAAGTTGTGCTGACCCGACAGTTTCGCTTGGCCGCGCATATTGCCAATGGACGTGGCGATGTAATTGAGTTCGTCGCAGGACGCGTTGAGCCGAACGAAACTCTTGTTGATGCTGCGCGCCGGGAATGTCGAGAAGAAATTGGGGTTATGCCAGGCAAGACCGTACGGCTGCTGAGCTATCTTACGACGCCCGGACTGACTGACGAAGAAATCACAATTTTTCTCTGCTCCATCGATGCGTCGGCAGTACGTGAAGGCCCGCGGACAACCGCCGACGGTGAGCATCTTTGCGTCGCTCGCGTGCCGATAGCGGATGCAATCCGGTCCCTCAACAACGACGTCATACGGTGCAGCCCGCTGGTGATAGGGCTGCAGTGGTTGGCGCTCAATCTTGAGCGCCTGCAGGAATTGTTGGACTAAGCGAAACCGGACGGTGACGCGGTCTCCGGCTGTAAGTTGACCTTGTGATGACGGCGGTTCGATTCCGCTCATCCGCTCCAGCCCTTTCAATGATTTGGCAGCCTGGCCCGCCAGCGGGCCTGAGCTGAATTGCCTGTCGATTACGTGCTCTTTCGTTCAACCAACCGCAATTGCCGGTCGGCGCGATCATCAGAAAGATTCAATCGGAAATAGAAAAATAATTAAGCCGATCTTATCTAAAAACATAATTGTTGAGGCTGTACGGTGCGTCACGTCGAAGCCAAAGGCGTTGATGCTGCACGCCATTCGGCGAAGACCCCAGCTTTGGTAAATAAATCATGCTTTGGGGGCCCGTGGTTTTGTGTGCAATTTAATCTATTTTTGTCGTGTCGAAGTCCATACTGACTTACCAATCAAGAAATCGATTGGATGCGCCTTCGGAGACCAACAATCAGAAAAAGATTGTTTGATCTACCGGAAGGAAATATTTTTTGGCTTCGCGAACGACCATATCGCCTCTTGCCGAGCTTGTGCGAACAGCGCTTGGCTTGTCAGCGCGTTCTTCAAACGCGTACCGCGCGACGAGCCTCACCCTTGTGGCGTGGCTCCTGGCGCTCGAAGCACACAGGCTTGC
Organism: uncultured Alphaproteobacteria bacterium; assembly: GCA_963707615.1. GTDB lineage: Bacteria > Pseudomonadota > Alphaproteobacteria > Rhizobiales > Xanthobacteraceae > Pseudolabrys. The sequence continues at coordinate 28,644 of CAVPQT010000003.1, read as the reverse complement.
AAACAAGCACGGCGATCTAAATATTGCCACGGCCGATACAGCTGTAAAAGATCACGAAACAAACGAGACAAGTCCAACGTCCAACTCGGATGTTGTGCGGGACTCACCGAGCGAAGACACGCACTCAGAACAGCTCGCGAAGCTCGACGATCAATCGATCAACAAGCTCCAGGCTGATCCAAATCCAAACCTGGATGGTCACCCTGCCGACGCAATTGGATCATCGACGGGTCCGCAAATTCTTGCAGCACCGGGTCCAGAAAATTCCACGGTTTCCTCAGTCACTGTTAGCATTGCGCCGGTCCCGACATTTGCGATCCAGGACAATGGCGCGGGGGCCTTCACAGCAAAGCAAGTTAGTCCGGAACTTGTCCCGTCGACCGCACCGGCGCCGGCCCCCGACACGATCGCACCGACCGTGCCCTCGGTTGTGGCAACCGGCAGCGGCATCGATGGCGGCGGCAACGGTGACCTGAACGCCGGCCATGTCGTCACGCTCACGCTGAACATGAGTGAGGTGGTGACGGTCGCCGGCGGGGTGCCGACGCTGTCGCTCAACAATGGCGGCACGGCAACCTATACCGGCGGCTCCGGCAGCAGTGCGCTGACCTTCAGCTACACGGTCAACCCTGGCGATGACACCAGTGACCTTACGGTGACTGGTGCCAACCTGAACGGGGCGACGGTCAGTGATGGGGCCGGCAACAGCGCCGACCTCTCGGGCGCAGCCATCAATCCGTCAGGCGTCCTGCAGATCGACACGATCGCACCGACCGTGCCCTCGGTTGCGGCAACCGGCAGCGGCATCGATGGCAGCGGCAACGGTGACCTGAACGCCGGCCATGTCGTCACGCTGACGCTGAACATGAGTGAGGTGGTGACGGTCGCCGGCGGGGTGCCGACGCTGTCGCTCAACAATGGCGGCACGGCAACCTATACCGGCGGCTCCGGCAGCAGTGCGCTGACCTTCAGCTACACGGTCAACCCTGGCGATGACACCAGTGACCTTACGGTGACTGGTGCCAACCTGAACGGGGCGACGGTCAGTGATGGGGCCGGCAACAGCGCCGACCTCTCGGGTGCAGCCATCAATCCGTCAGGTGTCCTGCAGATCGACACGATCGCACCGACCGTGCCCTCGGTTGCGGCAACCGGCAGCGGCATCGATGGTGGCGGCAACGGCGACCTGAACGCCGGCCATGTCGTCACGCTGACGCTGAACATGAGTGAGGTGGTGACGGTCGCCGGCGGGGTGCCGACGCTGTCGCTCAACAATGGCGGCACGGCAACCTATACCGGCGGCTCCGGCAGCAGTGCGCTGACCTTCAGCTACACGGTCAACCCTGGCGATGACACCAGTGACCTCACGGTGACTGGTGCCAACCTGAACGGGGCGACGGTCAGTGATGGGGCCGGCAACAGCGCCGACCTCTCGGGTGCAGCCATCAATCCGTCAGGCGTCCTGCAGATCGACACGATCGCACCGACCGTGCCCTCGGTTGCGGCAACCGGCAGCGGCATCGATGGTGGCGGCAACGGCGACCTGAACGCCGGCCATGTCGTCACGCTGACGCTGAACATGAGTGAGGTGGTGACGGTCGCCGGCGGGGTGCCGACGCTGTCGCTCAACAATGGCGGCACGGCAACCTATACCGGCGGCTCCGGCAGCAGTGCGCTGACCTTCAGCTACACGGTCAACCCTGGCGATGACACCAGTGACCTTACGGTGACTGGTGCCAACCTGAACGGGGCGACGGTCAGTGATGGGGCCGGCAACAGCGCCGACCTCTCGGGCGCAGCCATCAATCCGTCAGGTGTCCTGCAGATCGACACGATCGCACCGACGGTGCCCTCGGTTGCGGCCTCCGGCAGCGGCATCGATGGCGGCGGCAACGGTGACCTGAACGCCGGCCATGTCGTCACGCTGACGCTGAACATGAGTGAGGTGGTGACGGTCGCCGGCGGGGTGCCGACGCTGTCGCTCAACAATGGCGGCACGGCAACCTATACCGGCGGCTCCGGCAGCAGTGCGCTGACCTTCAGCTACACGGTCAACCCTGGCGATGACACCAGTGACCTTACGGTGACTGGTGCCAACCTGAACGGGGCAACGGTCAGTGATGGGGCCGGCAACAGCGCCGACCTCTCGGGCGCAGCCATCAATCCGTCAGGCGTCCTGCAGATCGACACGATCGCACCGACCGTGCCCTCGGTTGCGGCAACCGGCAGCGGCATCGATGGCGGCGGCAACGGCGACCTGAACGCCGGCCATGTCGTCACGCTGACGCTGAACATGAGTGAGGTGGTGACGGTCGCCGGCGGGGTGCCGACGCTGTCGCTCAACAATGGCGGCACGGCAACCTATACCGGCGGCTCCGGCAGCAGTGCGCTGACCTTCAGCTACACGGTCAACCCTGGCGATGACACCAGTGACCTTACGGTGACTGGTGCCAACCTGAACGGGGCAACGGTCAGTGATGGGGCCGGCAACAGCGCCGACCTCTCGGGCGCAGCCATCAATCCGTCAGGTGTCCTGCAGATCGACACGATCGCACCGACCGTGCCCTCGGTTGCGGCAACCGGCAGCGGCATCGATGGCGGCGGCAACGGCGACCTGAACGCCGGCCATGTCGTCACGCTGACGCTGAACATGAGTGAGGTGGTGACGGTCGCCGGCGGGGTGCCGACGCTGTCGCTCAACAATGGCGGCACGGCAACCTATACCGGCGGCTCCGGCAGCAATGCGCTGACCTTCAGCTACACGGTCAACCCTGGCGATGACACCAGTGACCTTACGGTGACTGGTGCCAACCTGAACGGGGCGACGGTCAGTGATGGGGCCGGCAACAGCGCCGACCTCTCGGGCGCAGCCATCAATCCGTCAGGCGTCCTGCAGATCGACACGATCGCGCCAGGAGCGCCGGTGATTAACAGCGTCGCGCTCGGTGGCGTTGGTGGCAATCATTGGGTCCTCAGCGGGACAGCCGAGGCAAACAGCACGATCACGGTGTTCGACGGCAATACGCAACTCGCCACGGTGACAGCGTCAGGTGCCGGCGCGTGGACATACACGACCACCGGCTCGGTGACGAATTCCAGCATCCATACCTTTACGCGACAGCGTCCGATCCTGCCGGCAATACCGGTGCTCCTTCGGCGGCATGGATCGAAGGGTCATCGGGGAATGATACATTCGCATTTGGCTCCGAAGCGCAGCTGACCGCGCCGATTGTGATCAGCGGCAATGGCGGCGCCGATGTCATCGCGATGACTGCGGCGGTCACGCTGGGCACGGGCGACTTCGCCAATGTCAGCGGGGTTCAGTCCTTGCAACTGAGCGGCGCCAGCGCCGTCACATTAGGCTCCGATGCCGTGACCGCTGGCATTGTGAACGTAGTCACGGGAAATGGAACGACCAGCATCGCGGACTCAAACGGCGTCGCACTCAATGTGACCGCCACTGCGCTGGCCGACAACACTGTTTTGAGCCTGTCGGGGTCGGCGGGTTTCACGGTAACGGGGCTGCAGGGCGATCTCACGGCCACGGGCGTGAGTGGTGCGTTGAATGTGACCACAGCAGCCGTCGCATCGGGCCTGTCGATTGCGACCGGTAGCGGCAGCAACACGATCACGGCGAGCGCCCTGACAACGGGGCAGGCGCTGACGCTGACAGGCAGCAGCGCGGCGACTGTGACGCTCAATGCCGGGGCCTCGAGCGGCAATCTCGCGGCGGGCGCCTATACGGGCAATCTGACGGTGACGGGCGGTTCCGGCGCCAACACGATAACGGTTGGAAACGGCACCAATACGATCACCGGCGGTGGCGGCGCGGACGTTCTGACCGGCGGCACCGGCAGTGACACCTTCAACTTCAGTTCGGCGGCCAATCTGGGCGCGGCTGCAACCATCGCCGGTGGGGCGGGCAGTGACACCATTGCGATGACGGCGGCCGCCACGCTGACCGATGCCAACTTCCTCAATGCAACGAGCATCGAAACCCTGACGTTGACCGGGGCGAGCACCATTACGCTCGGTACCAATGCAGCCAACGCCGGTATCGTGAATGTGAGCACGGGCAGCGGCGCGACCAGCATCACGGATTCCAACGGCGTCACGCTCAATGTCGATACAACGGCGCTCGCCAACAACACGGTGCTGACGCTCGTAGGGTCTTCGGCGGAGGTCGTCAGCGGGCTGATCGGGAATATCACGGCGAGTTCGCTCACCGGTGCGCTGACCGTGACCACCGGCGATGCGACCGACAATACGATCGCGATCACCACCGGCTCGGCGGCGACCTCGATCACCGACAGCTTCAACACCGATACGGTGACGGTGACCGCCACCGCACTGGCGCAGAACACGGCGCTGACGCTGTCCGGCTCTGCGGCCGAGGTGGTGACCGGCCTGGTCGGGGATATCGCTGCCGGCTCACTGACCGGTACGCTGAACGTGACCACCGGCAATGCCACCGACAACGGTATATCGATCACCACGGGCTCGGCGGCCACCTCGATCAGCGCCAGCGGGGCAAGCGACGTCGTGACCGTGAATGCCGCTGCGCTGGCGCAGAATACGGCGCTGACGCTCGCCGGCTCTGCCGCCGAGGTGGTGACCGGCCTGGTCGGGGATATCGCCGCCGGGTCGCTGACCGGTGCGCTCGACCGTGACCACCGGCGATGCGACCGACAACGGCATATCGATCACCACCGGCTCGGCGGCGACCTCGATCACCGACAGCTTCAACACCGATACCGTGACGGTGACTGCGACCGCACTGGCGCAGAACACGGCGCTGACGCTCTCGCGGTTCTGCCGCCGAGGTGGTCACCGGACTGGTCGGGGATATCGCTGCCGGCTCACTGACCGGGACGCTGACCGTGACCACCGGCAATGCAGCCGACAATGGCATATCGATCACCACCGGCTCGGCGGCGACCTCGATCAGCGCGAGTGGCGGCAGCGACGTCGTGACCGTGAATGCCGCTTCGCTGGCGCAGAACACGGCGCTGACCCTGGCAGGGTCTGCGGCCGAGGTGGTCACCGGCCTGGTCGGGGATATCGCTGCCGGCTCACTGACCGGCGCGCTCACCGTGACCACCGGCGATGCCACCGACAACGGCATATCGATCACCACCGGCTCGGCGGCCACCTCGATCACCGCCAGCGGCGCAGCGACACGGTGACGGTCGATACGCCGACCGCGCTGGCGCAGCAACACGGCGCTGACGCTGGCGGGCTCTGCGGCCGAGGTCGTCACCGGCCTGATCGGCGATATCGCTGCCGAGTTCGCTGACCGGGGCGCTGACGCGTGACCACGGGCGATGCGACCGACAACGCAATCGCCATCACCACCGGCTCGGCGGCGACCTCGATCAGCGACAGCTTCAACAGCGATACGGTGACGGTGACCGCCACCGCGCTGGCGCAGAACACGGCGCTGACGCTGTCAGGCTCTGCGGCCGAGATGGTGACCGGCCTGGTCGGGGATATCGCGGCCGGGTCGCTGACCGGGGCGCTCACCGTGACCACCGGCGATGCCACCGACAACGGCATAGCGATCACCACCGGCTCGGCGGCCACCTCGATCACCGCGAGTGGCACGGGCGACACGGTGACGGTCAATGCGACGGCCCTGGCCAACAACACGGTGCTGACGCTGGCAGGATCTGCGGCGGAGGTCGTGAGCGGGCTGATCGGCAATATCACGGCCGAGTTCGCTGACCGGCGCGCTGACCGTGACCACCGGCGATGCGACCGACAATACGATCGCGATCACCACCGGCTCGGCGGCGACCTCGATCACCGACAACTTCAACACCGATACCGTGACGGTCACCGCGACCGCACTGGCGCAGAACACGGCGCTGACGCTGTCAGGCTCGGCGGCCGAGGTGGTCACCGGCCTGGTCGGGGATATCGCTGCCGGCTCACTGACCGGGACGCTGACCGTGACCACGGGCAATGCCACCGACAACGGCATCATCGATCACCACCGGCTCGGCGGCGACCTCGATCAGCGCGAGCGGCGCGAGCGATGTCGTGACGGTGAATGCCGCTGCGCTGGCGCAGAACACGGCGCTGACGCTGTCAGGCTCTGCGGCCGAGGTGGTCACCGGCCTGGTCGGGGATATCGCCGCCGGCTCGCTGACCGGGGCGCTCACCGTGACCACGGGCGATGCGACCGACAACGGCATTGCGATCACCACCGGCTCGGCGGCGACCTCGATCACCGACAGCTTCAACACCGATACGGTGACGGTGAATGCGACCGCACTGGCGCAGAACACGGCGCTGACGCTGGCAGGCTCTGCGGCCGAGATGGTCACCGGCCTGGTCGGGGATATCACTGCCGGCTCACTGACCGGCACGCTGACCGTGACCACGGGCAATGCCGCCGACAACGGCATAGCGATCACCACCGGCTCGGCGGCGACCTCGATCAGCGCGAGTGGCAGCAGCGATGTCGTGACGGTGAACGCAGCTGCGCTGGCGCAGAACACGGTGCTGACGCTGGCAGGCTCTGCGGCCGAGGTCGTCACCGGCCTGGTCGGCGATATCGCCGCCGGCTCGCTGACCGGCGCGCTCACCGTGACCACGGGCGATGCGACCGACAACGGCATAGCGATCACCACCGGCTCGGCGGCCACCTCGATCACCGCGAGTGGCGCGGGCGACACGGTGACGGTCGATGCGACCGCCCTGGCCAACAACACGGCGCTGACGCTTGCAGGATCGGCGGCCGAAGTGGTGAGCGGGCTGATCGGCAACATCACGGCGAGTTCGCTGACCGGGGCGCTGACGGTGACCACGGGCGATGCAACCGACAATACGATCGCCATCACCACCGGCTCGGCGGCGACCTCGATCAGCGACAACTTCAACACCGATACCGTGACGGTGACCGCCACCGCGCTGGCCGACAACACGGATTGAGCCTGTCGGGGTCGGCGGGTTTCACGGTAACGGGGCTGCAGGGCGATCTCACGGCCACGGGCGTGAGTGGTGCGTTGAATGTGACCACAGCTGCCGTCGCCTCGGGCCTGTCGATTGCGACCGGCAGCGGCAGCAACACGATCACGGCGAGCGCCCTGACACGGGGCAGGCGCTGACGCTGACAGGCAGCAGCGCGGCGACGGTGACGCTGAATGCCGGGCCTCGAGCGGCAATCTCGCGGCCGGCGCCTATACGGGCAATCTGACAGTGACGGGCGGCTCCGGCGCCAACACGATCACGGTTGGAAACGGCACCAATACGATCACCGGCGGTGGCGGCGCGGACGTGCTGACCGGCGGCACCGGCAGTGACACCTTCAACTTCAGTTCGGCGGCCAATCTGGGCGCGGCTGCAACCATCGCCGGCGGGGCGGGCAGTGACACCATTGCGATGACGGCGGCCGCAACGCTGACCGATGCCAACTTCCTCAATGCAACGAGCATCGAAACCCTGACGCTGACCGGGGCGAGCACCATTACGCTCGGTACCAATGCAGCCAATGCCGGTCTTGTGAATGTGAGCACGGGCAACGGCGCGACCAGCATCACGGATTCCAACGGCGTCACGCTCAATGTCGATACGACGGCGCTGGCCAACAACACGGTGCTGACGCTCGCAGGCTCTGCGGCGGAGGTCGTGAGCGGGCTGATCGGGAATATCACGGCGAGTTCGCTGACCGGTGCGCTGACCGTGACCACCGGCGATGCGACCGACAATACGATTGCGATCACCACCGGCTCGGCGGCGACCTCGATCACCGACAGCTTCAACACCGATACCGTGACGGTGACTGCCACCGCGCTGGCGCAGAACACGGCGCTGACGCTGTCCGGTTCTGCGGCCGAGGTTGTGACCGGCCTGGTCGGGGATATCGCTGCCGGCTCACTGACCGGTACGCTGAACGTGACCACCGGCAATGCCGCCGACAACGGCATATCGATCACCACTGGCTCGGCAGCCACCTCGATCACGGCGAGCGGCGCCAGCGACGTCGTGACCGTCAATGCGGCTTCGCTGGCGCAGAATACGGCGCTGACGCTGGCCGGCTCTGCGGCCGAGGTTGTGACCGGCCTGGTCGGGGATATCGCCGCCGGGTCGCTGACCGGCGCGCTGACCGTGACCACCGGCGACGCTACCGACAATAGATCAGCGATCACCACCGGCTCGGCGGCGACCTCGATCAGCGCGAGCGGCGCGGGCGACACGGTGACGATCAACGCCTCTGCGCTCACCGCAAATACACTGACGCTCACTGGCTCCGCGGCAGCGACGGTAACTTTGGGGTCGCGGCGGCAGTCTTGCAGCTGGCAGCGACACCGGCAATCTCACGGTCACCGGAGGAAGCGGAGTCAATACAATTACGGTCGGCAGCGGCAACAACACGATCACCGGCGGTGGCGGGGCGGACGTGCTGACCGGCGGGGCGGGCGCTGATCGTTTTGTCTTTAATGCGACGTCAGATTCGACGGTGGCCGCCAAAGATTCCATTAACAACTTTGTCCATGGCTCCGACGTCATCGATACGTCGGCCATCGCCGGCATCACAACGATTCAGGGATTGATCTCGGGCGCAACTCAGATTGCCGCGCACAGCATCGCGTGGATTCAAAGTGGCGCCGACACTATCGTCTACGCAAATACAACAGGCGCTGCTGAAAATCAGGCCGCAGCTGACATGGCAATTACGCTCAAATCGATAACGGCAAGTGTGCTCACAGGAAGCGACTTTATTCACCAGTAATGCGGACAGAAACCCGACGGCGCTTACGATCGCCGATCACCCACGCTGCAGGAGAAATCTTATGCAAGACGAAGATTTGAATGCTGGCCAGCTTTCCGCCGATCGGCGATCTGGTTGCAACCGCCGTTCCGCCACGGATAGCCGATCGAAAAATGAAAAAGGTTCGCAGGGCGAACGTCGGTCCGGTGAATCGGATCGGCGTTCGGGTCGCGAGAGGCGTTCTGAGCCTCGTTACGAATTTGAAGTCGATTAGTCGCAGCGTCTTCAGTGGCGTGAAGGCTGTTACAACCGGTGCGGTTTTCCGCCAAGAATAAGACGGGTGCTTTCAACACATCGACCGATGTAGAAAAGCGTGAGTAATCCACGGACTTTGATCAGTCGAAGAGGTGTGAGTTCGAGCATCTTGGCGCGGTCTGAAATCAGGCGTTGCCGGTGGAGGAAATTTCTAAGCTGAACCCTGAACAGATCCAACGGGCGAAATGATCCGCTAAGAGCCAGGAAGGTCTTGTCAGCGCCGGCGCCCCGCACGTTTTTTCGCAACAGATCGACAAATCGTCCGCGTGCGGGATGCAGAACGACGGCGTCTTCGGCGAAGCCAATTCTGACTCCGGCCGCAGAAAGTCTTTGGCCGAATTCCCGGTCACCGCCACTCAAGAACCGTGGGTCGAACGGACCGTGGATTGTAATCAGTTCTCGCGTAACAAAGAGGTTTGCTGTGGCCGCGAAGCCATGCGCAAAAACATATTCTGATTGCCTGTGGTGAACGATCGAATCCAAAAGTTTGCAACTGTTCTGCAGACGATCATTTCCGCAATCAATCACAATGGGCCCTCCCGCGAATGCTGGCTCAGGTGCGGCCTGGAGGGATCTAACGCCCGCCGATATCCAGGAGCGGCGGGGGATACAATCCGAATCCGTAAATGCAATGATGTCGCCAGACGATTCCCGAATACCTCGATTCCTGGCGGCATATGAACCGGGCAGGGGCTCGTGAAACACACTGCAGCGTGGCCCAAAAGCGGAGGCAGGCAGCCTTGCCGAATCATTGTTGTCGACAATAGTGATTGTAACTCGATCTTTGGGATAGTCTTGGTTAAGCAAGCTTTCCACACACCGTGCCAATGTCGGAATATCGAATCCATAAAATGGCACAACGACACTGACCGACGGCGTTTCAGTTTGACGATTGATACCAGACATGGGCAGTAGTCAGCGAATGGGAAGGTTTGACAGTCGACTTTATGTGCACTCCTAGCCATTGTACCCGGCGAAGTCGTCTGCGAAAGGGGCTCTCATGACCCTCAGGTTGATTGTTACGGTCTTGGCAATCCTCGCGATGCCGGCGTACGGGCAGGCCCAATCGCCCAATCCACCGAAGCCTTCAAAAGCTGCGAAACCTGCGAAAGCTGCCCCGGCTCCGCCAACGACCCCGGCGGCGGCCGCGCAAAAGGTCGTTAAAACCATCAGCAGTGATAAGGCCAAGACCCAGAGCTATTGCGAAATCGGCAAGCTTGGCAGCCAGATCGAGGACGCAGAGCAGAAAAAAGATCTGGGCAGAATTGATGAGCTGAATAAAAAAATGGACGAAACGGCAACAAAACTTGGCCCTGAGTACGTTGCACTCATGGCCACGCTTGAGGGGATTGATCCCACTTCGAAAGAGGCACTTGAAATCGGTTCGGCACTTGAGGCACTCGACAAGTTATGTCCGAAGTGACGAACATGGTTGCTTCGCCCACTTGGCTCGAAACCGCAAAGCCTGGCGCCGAATACACCGTGCGCACCTGTTGCCCGCAGTGCGGGCGCAAGCACATCACTGTCTTTCGGTTGCGACATGCGTCCGATAGCTTTTTTGTGCAGCTGGGACATTTCTTCCGTTACGCGAAGCATTTCGATTTCTCGCGATTGCGGTGGTGCGCAAACTCAGGGCAACATCCGGACTGGAGGCGCTCTTAAAATCTGCTTGTCAGCTGAATTTCAGCTGACGCACAAGAGAGTCTTCTATACGGAAATTCGATGGCAAGCGGCTTAAAAACTGAGAACTAAAAGAGCGACTTGGTCTTACCGACCATCGCTTGGGCCTTTTCTGAAGTTCTTTAGACTTTCTGAAATAATTTTCATTGCGGACATGGATGACTGACTCACACTGGCAAATGCAGCCAGGTCAAGGCTCACTTGCTCAGCCTCTCGGCGCAACATTTCGCGCATGCCTTCAAGTTCATTGATGACACCATCGATTTCATCCATCGAGGCGCCAGCGATGCGCCGGACAACAGCGTCCAGGTCTCCGGGCGACCGGGAAAATTTCTCCGCCGCACCACGTTGGTCAGGGGGCGCGTATGGGTCCGTCTCTTGAGTCCACTCAGGTCGGATCACTGCCATATTGGCTAGCCCTTTTGGTAGCAGGATACCAATAGAGCATGTAACGGTCTCAGCCGAAATCCCGACTTTCCAATCCGGTTAATTCTTGAAGGATAAATGTCGAAATGCTTGGAAATCAAAGAGATAAATGCCGAGACTAAAGGAAGTAACAAACGCAACTTGGCCCGCCGATCAAAGAGCTTTGATAGGTGACTGCAGTGAAAATGAGGTGGTGCCGTGGGCGAGCGATGCAAGGCAGGATTCTGCGTCTTGGTCGACGCAAGACTTGTGCGAATGAAGCTAACTCAGAGCAATCAGAAGGAGACGGCGACTAGGCAATCCGGTGCTCACTGCTTTTGCGGCGGTATCCCAATTTGGGTTTGATCTCGTCTGCGAAGAATTGCAAAGCGCATTTCTTGAATTTGAGCTTTATCAGTCCGTCGGCAGTCTCGAGCTGCACGATAAAAAATGGTTTTTCGGATCTCGCAATTCTTGGCTTGCGTGTCCCGTACCTCAGAGGCCGCAATTGGCTTGATTATCGCGCCGCCCCGTTACCGTACCACCAAAGGATTTGTGCCAATTGGCAATTGGTGTGGGCTGTCCGTTTTTGGGGTGTAGTACCTAACCCTAGGGCACCAGCACGCACTTATTGTCGGTTCGGGACTCCTGAACTGGCCCCGCGGGGGCGGGGATTGCCGCGCGCGCCACTGACAGAGTGGCGATGAACGCAGCCGCAGGAACAGTGGCTCAATATCTAGCTCACTGATTGAATAACTCCGAGATATTCGCAGCGAGTAATGTCGCGCGTACTACGTTTGTTTTACGAGACGCACTCGTTCAGCGAACTTTTCGCGTCAGCCGAAATTTATTTATCGAATATTCTTGGCGGTGACGGATCTATCAGCGTATCGCGAGGCGTTTTTGTTGTACTGGCTGAGATCCAATCTCCGATATCGATCAGCGCGATTGGACACTTGCAACCACCACTCATTTCACGACTGCAGTGTTTAAAAATAAAAGTGTTCTGATACCGCGACAAGAATTCGGTGACGATTTTCTAAAAGGTACTGCTCTGCCGACTTGGTCGGGTCGAATCAGAACAAAACAATTTCAATAAAAGTTTTTGAGGAGAGGTGGGCATGAAGTCATCAATCGTCAAACGCTCCGTCATGATTCATCATCACAAGACCAGTGTAAGCCTTGAAGAGTCATTCTGGAGCGGCCTGAAGGAAATTGCTCATTCTGAGCGGGTGACAATGTCGGAGATGCTCGCAAAGATTGACGGCACGCGCGACCACGGCAATCTGTCTTCGGCGATCCGCCTGTTCGTACTAGCTCAGGTAAGAAACAATGGAAAACGCATCGCAACCGCAATGGTGATGTGCACTATAGCTCTAGCTGCGTCTTCTCCGAACACCGCGTCCGCTTGGTATTGTCCGCCGAAACCGCCGCCGATCATCCCACCTGCATCCGGCACATCTGGAGCGGCCGGTGCCGGTGCCACCGTTGGCTTCATTGGCGTCGTCGCTGTTCTTGTGGGGTATGATTTACTCCGCCGCACGACTTGTCTCGGCGACTTCTTGTCTCTTGGTGGTCCTGGATTCACTGAGAAGATGCCGAACGGCAATGTTATGATTCCTCAATGCCCGATCGTGAGGAAACAAACGGTTGTGGGGGCGAGGGGTTAGGTCCGGACGTCCTAACGTTTAAAGGGGGGCGAGCAGCTGACCCGCCAACGCCATGCGTCTTTGACAATTGTTGCCAAATCGGACCTTTCTGGAGACCAACCGAAAATTTCGCGCGCCTTGGTTGCATCGGCAGTGAGGCATGCCGGATCGCCTGCCCGCCGCGGACCGTTGCGCACAGTCAACTTTCGACCTGTGATTTGGCGCGCCATTTCGATCACTTGGCGGACAGAGACGCTGCGGCCGCTTCCGAGATTGACGGCAAGTGTTTTGCCGCCATTAAGCAAATATTTAGCGGCAAGGACGTGTCCTTTCGCCAGATCGCAGACATGAACATAATCGCGAAACGCCGTGCCGTCTGGTGTCGGGTAATCCGAGCCGAAAACCTGGACATCCGAACTCGATCCTGATGCGGCGTCTAGCACCAGCGGAATGAGGTGCGTTTCAGGACTGTGGCGCTCGCCGATCTCGGCTTCCGGATCCGCACCGGCTGCATTGAAATAGCGCAATCGCACAGATTTCAGACCGTGCGCGCGCTCGAAATCATCCATCATCCGTTCGCACGCCAACTTGGTAAAGCCGTAAGGATTAATCGGATCGAGCGGGGCATCTTCGGTGATCGGCAGTTGTTTTGGTTCGCCGTAAACCGCGCAACTTGACGAGAACACGATCGCGCGAACGCCGGCACGCACCATGGCGTCGAGGAGGATCCGCGTGCCGTTCACGTTAACGTCGTAGTACCGGCCGGGCGCAATAACCGATTCACTTACATAGGCGAGCGCGGCGAAATGCATAACTGCGTCAAATCGGTGCTCGGAGAATATGGAGTCGATAATCGCAGTATCGCGAACGTCGCCCACAATCAGCTTGCCCCACCGTACAAATTCGCGGTGTCCGGAGAGCAGATTGTCAAGCACGACGCATTCATGGCCGATGGTTGCAAGAGCCTTGGAACAGTGGCTGCCGACGTATCCTGCACCTCCGGTAATGAGGAATCGTGCCATAAAATTATCCTTTAAGCGGTTGAGTTTGGGTTGTGTCCAATCTCGAAATTGTAGCGGCGCTCAATCTCGGTGTCTCGCCGAAGCCGCTCGCTCACCCGCAGGTGTGCGACTTCGCGGCGGGAGGAGATTTCCGTCCGGCGCGTCCTTTGCGTCGGGTTGGCCTGTGCACGATGGGCATCTCGGCTTCGCGCTGTGAGCTCTCAAGCTGTCCTGGCAAGACCCTTACAACCGCGAGAACACTAGACCTGAAAATTGGCGAGGCATTCCTGCTGCGGACAGACGAATTGATCGAATAGGCAAATGTCCGATTAGGGCACTTAGCGGAGATTGGCTTGTGCGCTGCAAATGTTTGCTTTAGACCCAAAGCGGACATCGGCCGGTCCTAGAACGCTCATCTCAATTCCGTTTACTCTTCCAGATCTGAAATTCCTGGAAGAGCCGTTCTGTTCGCTCTGTCGACGGTTTCGTCGCTTGCTCGCTCATAAACTGCTTGAAATCCGCCTCCTCACCTTTGGCCTGAATCGCAAGCCAATTTCTGAGCCATTCTTCGGCAGCAGGAAAACGGGTCCATCCCGGGATAGTCGCAGCCAGGTTTACCGACTTCCAAAGTGGGTTACGCGGCGGCTTGTAGAACTCGCTGATTTTCGAGAAGAATGCATCGACGAACTTTGCAGTCCGTTCGTATCGCACCGTGCCTTTTTGCCAGTTGTATGAAATTAGGATGGTGCTTGCGGCAATTGTATCCACACTCTCTTCCTTCCCAATCAGAGTGGGATAGTCTCCGTTTCCGATCGAAGCAGGCAGATAGCTCTCCTGGATCGACTTCTCGTAGGGTACGGAAACGAACCGCAAGCCCCAGTCCGGCCTGACATTCGCAAATGCCGGGACGGGTGTCGGACAGGAGCATATTGTAGCGTCTATCTCGCCATGTCGGAGTTTCTCCAATGCGTCTCCTTGCGGCATGTAGAACTCCTGCACGTCGATCCCCAGAAGTCTTGAATAACTTGGGCACAAACAGCGCCGTCGCACTCCCCTTGTTGTTGAAGTTGACTTTTTTCCCACTCAAATCCTTGATGGTTATCGCACCCGAGCGCGCCAGGATCTGCAGCGGATTTGGAAAGAGTGCTGCGATATATGTCAGCTTCTGCGTCAGGTTTGTCCCTAGCTCACCGGTGTCCTTTAGATAGTTCAGTGTCTCCTGGGTGGTTAGCGCCATGTCGATGTTCCGCAAGAAAAGGACGTCCTTCACATTCTCTACTGCCGCACCGCCGTCCACAGACAGCACACGCAAATTATTTCCATTCCCCAACACCACGGAAATGTCGTTAGCAATTTGGTTGAAGGTGGCGCCGGGCTGTCCCCCCATGAGAAACAGAACGTTGTCGTTCGCTCTTTGTTTGTTCTGCTGACGCGACGTTTGGGATACAGCCCGGTCACAAATGGAGAGGGATAAAACAAGAGCGAGGAGACGAAGGGATACCCACTTCATGGCAACGAACTCCACGCACCACCGGCGCTAGCGCTAGCCGACGGCTAGCGGTGATCATGCACCGCATCTGGGTTGATGGCACCGAGTTCCGCTGGACCGAGAGCCAGCGGCAGAAGCGATAATCGAAAGGCCAGAACTGATGGAGGAAGCTTCCCGCGCCGCCGAGGATGCAACGGCGGAGCGTATCTGCGGCTTGCCCCATCATCTTTGGATCTTGCGAGCATCTCATTGCCCCACTTTTGGAGGTTCAATAGTTGCGCGATTTCACACATCGGACAAGGGAAAGCGCCCGGCACCCACCCGTGTTGTAGCTGGAACCTTTTAGTTATCGCTCCGAGAGCGCGGTGAGCTGACATTTTATCTACCGTGCAGTGATAGTTGGGAGTATCATTTTCGGCACGTCTGAGGTGCGTGACTAGTCGAGAGCGACGATGCGATTCGTCTTTCCGGCGGTGTTTTCGGTGATGATGCTATTCGTTAGCTTTTATGCCGAAGCCCTCGAGTCCCACAATCCGCTACAAGCCGTCACGGCCACAGCGGCAGATGCGCGTGACGTGAGACCAGAGCACAAACTCGCTGCCGTTGCCGCTATATCAGGACCTGCGCCCGACGTGACACCTGAGCCCAAACTTGATGCCGCACGGAAGGCCCAGTTGGCGCCTGAAGTTCTGCCGAAGGTCAAGCCCGCGGCGGGTCCGGCAATCCCACCAGCGAGCGACACATTACCCGAGACGAATGCTGCGCCGATTTCTGTACCGCCGTCTGCCACTCGCGCGCCCAATGACCCGGCTGTGCAGCTCGACAGCGACGAAATGACTCGATTGATCAAGCGCGGCAAGGATTTCCTCGCACAGGGCAATTTCGCCTCGGCGCGACTGCTGTTTAAACGAGCCGCTGACGCCGGCAGTGCGGAAGCTGCGCTGGCGCTTGGCTCGACCTATGATCCGTCGGTCATCAAACAGCTCGGGGCCGTTTCCATAACACCTGACATCGATGCCGCTCTAAAATGGTACGAGACTGCTGCCGAACGAGGCTCAGCCGAGGCCGAAGGTCTGTTTGCCAATTTAACGCGACTACGTACGGCTGCGATGGCGGCGAAACCAACAGCTGCAAAACCACGAAGCGAAACCGAGCCTGTGGAGGAAAAAGCAAACTCCCGGACCATCACGGAACCCGAGGTCGCACCGTCTATACAACCCTTGGCAACACCCGGTCCTATCGCGGAAAAAGAACCGAAAGCGGAGAGCCAAGCAACTGGTCAACCCTCCCAGATGTCAGATCCTGTTCCGAAAAAAGAAGCGACCACAAACGTTGGGAGAACGGAGGGTTCAGCATCTGGTCAGCCTGCCGAGACAGCCGATCCTGATCTGAACAAGGAAACGACGGCAATTGGTGGGAAAGCGGAGAGCCAAGCAACTGGTCAGCTTGCCGAGACGTCAGATCCTGTTCTGAAAAAAGCAAAGATAACGCTCGCGGCAAAAATGGAGGACCCGGCCTCTGTCGAATTCGTAGATATAAAGCGGGCTATGGACGACAGGATCATTTGTGGCCACATCAAAGGGAAAAGGAAGTCGGGTGAAGCCACTGGTGAGAGACCTTTCCTGTATCTCGTGAAGGAGGATGAGGCGTACATCGGCGAACAGGATCCAGAGTCAATGCCGGCGATAGTGTATCGCGACTGCGCGAGTTCGCGCTGACAGAATCTTATCGACAACGCCCAAATCGGACAGCGCTATTCTTCTTCCTAACCCCTTCCAGAGGTCGCAGAGAAATTGCGAGGCGCATCTAGCCGTCAACGGTTCGGAGCGGGAGACGACCAGTTCGTCGACGGTTCAATTGCTGATCTCCATCGTCCAAGAGTGAACGCCGCCCCCGACCGCCTGTGCCACCCTTGCATCCGGGTGGGCGCATGTTGGCGGCGTGACCGGGGGATGACCACCACAACGCGATTTCCGCGCTTCGCGTCTTCACGCCTGCGGCGACGTTCTCGGCACGGGCGCCTCACGCGTTCTCGCGCCGATGCTGCGCGACGTCACTCAATTTGTCTAGCGCGTCACAAGCAGAGGGGGACTTCGAACGGACCACCGCTGCGCACTATCAACTAACATTGGCGGTCTGGTGGAGCGCAGCTAGGCGAATGGGTAATGACAGGCGCGGCGCCTCAAGCTCATTCATGGCGATACAGAAAATTTTTCCATGCTGTGGTCGAACCGGAGGCCGTCGTTGTGCTTATCGGGGTATCACGTGCTGCATTCCTCGACTCTGGAAAGCACGTGGTAGGCCGTGCCACTTTCGGCGCGGTCCCGTTTGACGCCCAACACCCAGCGATACGTCGAATGATACAGCCAAATGATACGTCGAAGACGGTGGCCCAAGACGATCTTATTGTTCCGGTCTGCGCACGGTGTGGCGGACGAATGTTGCTCACGTGTTCGGTGGAAGAATATCCCGGTTACAATAGGCAAGTGTTTGAGTGTTCTCTCTGCGGTGGGGCCATGACGCGATGGGCGGGTGCTTCTTCCGCTTCAGACTGAAAGAATGGCTCGTTGTCATGTTGAAAATGAAACTAAGTGCAGCAGCGATAATTCTGTTGTTCTCACCTACAATAAGTTTTTCTGACAACTTTACCCCCGTTCCCAAGAATCAGGTCGTTCAAAGCCAGTCGTGTGTCAATAGTTGCGCGATTGCATTCAATCTATGCGTAAGGCTGCGTGGAAACAGTCCTGTCGGCCGAAGCTGTGAAGCCGAGCAAAGCTTTTGCCTGATGTCGTGCCAGCTTAACCCGAGGGGTGGCTGACTAAGAATCATCAGCCCATCATCGGGGCTTTCTTCTTATCGATCGCAGCGCCCTTTGAATTCCCCCCAGATGGCCTTGCGCGCCCATCTCTCGCCCTTCTCCAGGTCGAAAAGCAAGGCAGCGCCGAACACGACGCAAAGAACAGTTAATCCAATTAGGACAACACCATCTTGGTTGAATTTCGCGCCTTGGTGCTTCAATCGTGCACCGACTCGCTCATGCTATTTAAGCCAGTACCCTCTGGAAACCGAGATTCCCGCGAAGAATATCGCAACAAACGCGGTAAGGGCGCCAAAGCCCTTCCAAGGAATGTTCCCATGCAGGGAAGCAGCCACCAAACCAGCAAACAAAACAGCAATTAGCGCGATCATTATATCGCTAAGCAGCACAATAAGTCGCTCCGACCTTTTGATTCGCTTTTCCAGAGAAGCAATTTGCTTTTCCAAATGAGCCGATTTGCTGGCGACTTCATAGTGGGTCTGCTTGATGTCGTGTTCGTGCTGGCTAACGAGCCGCTCAGACCAATCAACGCGACTTTCCAAGTCTAAGATTTTACCGCGTTCAAACTCGACTCCACGCATTTGCAGTTGCCAATCCGCGTTATGGCTACTCATGATACTATCCCCCACGCCACACAACACACACGCTGACTTTGACCTGAAAATTCTAGCCAGATTAGGGCAATTGCGATTCTGCTCGCCCGGTGGTCGAGCATCTCGTTTCCCGTAAACAGCCTTTAGTCGCTCCAGTAGGGGTCGACGAATCCATGCGTGCAGCGGAGCATTCGCGTGTCGATAGCTGCGTCGCTGTCGGCATCGCCAAGACCAGCGCGGGACTGCCCTCACTCGGGTTCCCGATGTTGCTTGCGGTTATCGAGCCTATGGAAGAGGAAGGTCGCGATCGGCGCATATTCCAACCGCGCCTACAGCCTCGCTTTTGCCGAGATTGGGAACTTCGATGGTAGTATCTGTCCAGCGCAGGCGGCGGCAACGATGAGGTCATCAAATTTTCTAAAAAGGGCGGCCCGACGACAGAAGAAGAAAAAAGAGCCGGGTAATGGCTTCAGAAACCATCAAAAACTGGCCGCTGCGGAGCGGGAGCGAGCCATCGCTAGACTGTTCGGTTCGCAGGGAGCAGCCTCAGCGGTGCGAAAAATCGATCCTAAGACCGGTAAGGTCATCGCGGTAATCGATGCTCATTGAACTAGGGCGAAGAATTGCGGCGGCGCTCGAGATCGGCCAAATCCCACTCGAAAACCTTCTGGCTGCCCTCAAACGCCTCTATGAAGTGTTCCACGGACGAGGTGTCACGACCCTCCGTCCGATATGTTTCGAGTAGACGTGTGTGATGCTCAATGAGCGTGCGGTCAAATTCGACGTGGCGTCGCGTATGTGGCGCATGACGCACTCCTACTAACTGGATCGGTCTTTCGGTCGCCAGCATCCGGGCAATACCTCTTCGGATGATAGCGGCAACCCAGCTTCTGAAAAGGCCGTTTCACGCTCAGGCCCTGGTAATTTACGAGCGCGATGCGTCATCGTGAACGTTGCGGCAGTGCAAAAGAAAACCGCGCCGGGAAGGACCCGACGCGGTCACTGGGAGGTTGTAAAGATGAGCGCGAAGAAACTAAAAACATCGTATTGGATTCGCAAATAAAAAAACCGTCAATCCCCAATCGTGCAATACGCGATTTGCAAAGCCCCCTCAGGCTTTGCTGAAGCGCGTCCGATGAGGGTGATGACCAGATTCGGAACCTTGTGGACCTATGCGCATGCGCCTAGCAAAGAACAGGCGCCTTAGAGGGCTAACGTCCATGCGTAGATCAAAAGCACAATTGCCGCCGCGGGGCGCCCGATCGGCCGTGGGTCAACGCCTGGGCGATCTTTTAAACCTCTCGTGGTCTGCATACGATGACGCATACATTCGCTTGCAGCAGCGAAAAGGAAAACGCAAAGGCAAACCAGGACCTCGTGTAGCATCCCGGTTTGCAAGGTTTTGAAAGCGGCGCTCGACAGGGCAAAACGGTCCGCTTGTACCACAACTCATCTTGTGCACTAGCCGGGGGATACGCCGTGGACTGAAGACGGATTCCAGACGTCTTGGGGTAAAGCTTTCAAGCATTCCGCCCATGCTCCCGGGTTGCATTTTTCATGACTTCCGAGGGACGCCGTAACCCGACTGGCGCTCGCGGGGGGCTCGGTGGCCAGATCGCGTCAATCACCGGACACTCACTCAAGGACGCGCAGGAGATTTTGGATGCGCACTAGGCGGCCGGATTCAATTGGCCGAACAGGCGATCGAAAAACTAGACGCTGCGTACGGGTCGTGAACAAATTCTGCAAACGGCTGCAAACTATCTGTAACCGTTCCGCATTTGTGCGAACGGGCAGTGGCGCTAAGTGTTTGTAGTGTTGTACTTTTGTACCGGTGCCGGGTGAGAGATTTGAACTCCCGACCAACGGTTTACAAAACCGCTGCTCTACCACTGAGCTAACCCGGCATTACGGGGTTTCTAAACGTATCCGGTCAAAATTGCCACCGGATTGCCACCGAGAAACAGCCACAATCGAATTCCAAAGGTTTCCATCGAATACGGGAGGCGACGATGATCGTCTGTCGCATTGCCGGCAGAGATTGGAAAGGCGGACATCGCTTCACCGGGCGGGAGGGGCGGTCGGAATTATCTAGGCGGTGGCAAAGCCCGACCACGGGGCAACAAATTCCACACCTGCCGGACGCAAAAAGCCGCGCCGCGACGACGAGCGCATTGTTTAAAGTTGTGGGCAGACCCTTTGCAGCAATGCCTGACAATTGGTTTGTGATAACTGTGCAGTTGTGTTTGACAAACGGCGGCGTCATGGAGCTATGCGTTGGACCCTGTTTATCATCATCGTTTTGATCATCCTCCTAGCGGGTTACACTGTTTGGCCATTCTATAGTCTGTATCGTATCGCTTCGGCAGTAGAGACACGAAATTCAGCTGCGTTGCAGGAATTGGTCGATATTCCATCCTTGCGCAGTTCGATGGCTCGCCAGATTGCAGATGCCCATCTGAAACTCACCGGCAAGTCAGCGGATACAAGTGAAGGCACCAGGAGTATGGGATCGCGGGTCGGGGCCATGGTCGCCGATGCGCTGTTGGCCAAAATAATACTCAATCCGGAGCGATTGCTTGATCTGCTTGGCAAGGGATTGGTGTCTGACAATCCATCGCCGCCGTCAGGTCTTGCGGCTCCCTTTGCGGCGAACAGTTTGGGCAGCGCATGGCAGACCTGGCTCAACTCGGATTACAGCGGTGCAAAGTTTTATGTAGCTGTTCCTGTTGACAGACCGCTCGACCAGCGTTTCGGCATTTGGCTTCGATTGGTCGATTGGGATTGGAAATTGGCGGGTCTAGACCTGCCAGAAAGCATGGCGAGAGACTTCGCGCAGGAACTCGCGAGGACGCGCTACTAGCTACAGTTCTTCTAGGGTGCTGCGGCGAATATACCCAGCGGTCCCTTTTTGAATTTGATTAGAAAATGTCCGTTATTGGCCCTGCATCCTCGCCGAACACCAGCGCGCCCAACTTGGCGAGCACAGTCGGGATCAGATAGGCTGCTGCAAAATAGAAAGTTGCTGAGGGGGCGCCCTTGCCGAGTGGCCGGAAAGTCAGCGAACCATCGTCGTACCAAGAAGCAAATGACCGAGCCGAGCGCAAGCGATTGCTCGCGATGGACGAGGCGTTCTGCGCGTCCGTGACCGCTGCCATCAAACTTGGACAAGAAAAAGAACCGTACGTACAAGCCCTGCCGGAATGACAGTCGGTTCAGGTGGCGCTTGTGCGCTCCCGATGTCCGCTTTTGGCCCTTAGCAGACATCGCTAGTTGCACCGCACATGTCTGCTTTTGACCCAAAGCGGACATTCCCTTCGCGCTGCAGGGTGGGTCAGATCGCACCCGAATATAAGGTCACACGACCTTCAAATTCTCTGCGGCCATTTTGCCCTTATTGGGCACTTCTTCGTACTCAATAAGCTGGCCCTCATGAAGAGTGCTGAGACCCGCTTTTTCAACTGCGGAGATGTGAACGAACACGTCCTTGCCACGTCCGCCGCTCGGCTCCATAAAGCCGTAGCCTTTGGTCGGGTTGAACCACTTCACTGTACCCTTGGGCATACCAAACTCCGGTCCTAAGCTCTCTGTTGTGTCCTCGGCGGAATGTCAGTCGGGACGCTTGGCAGGCAGCAGATTTGACACCGGCCCCTCTCAGCTTTTGAGGCACGACGCCGTCGGGCGTGTCCAATTGAAGCATACTGTTTGGCATTGGAGTCGTCCCCACGGTTCAAACATCCGTTTTCTCACAGTAATAGATAGCGTTATGACTATCAGTGGCATTTTTGTCACATCCCCGCTTAAAGCTGTAGACAAAACGCGATTGTAATAATCGTCTCCACACGAGTCCTTTAGATTGCCGAGATGGATCAAGGGCTCGCGCCAGCGGCGCGCTAAGGGGAGAACCGGGAATGCGAAAAAACCTAATGATGCTTGCGGCTGCCTTCGGTCTGGCCGCAAGTCAGGCTTCAGCGGCTGATCTGCCAAGAAAAGCTCCGGCCTATGTGCCGCCGGCACCACCGCCAGTGACTTGGACCGGATGTTACATCGGCGCCAACGTCGGCGGGATATTTACCAGCGGCTCTGTGACCTTCGATGGAATAGAAGCCTCTCGTGATAATTCGGGCTTCGCAGGCGGCGGTCAGATTGGCTGCGATTATCAGTTTAGCGGCGGGTGGGTCATCGGCTTCCGCAATATGTTTGACGGGACGAGCGTGAATAGAAGTCGAGGGTTCTTTGATCCGGCGTTTGGCGCCCCAGGCACGGTTAACTTCAACCTCAACTGGTTCGACACCCTGACGGGCCGCCTCGGCTACGCGTTCATGCCCGGCTGGTTGCTGTACGGCCAGGGCGGCGCGGCCTGGGTTAAGACCAGCACAGACGTCGCCATAGCTGGTTTGACCTTCGGCGGCTCCGGCAACACCAGATCAGGCTGGACGGCCGGTGGTGGCGTTGAATGGATGTTCACGCGGGGTTGGTCGGCCTTCCTCGAAGGCAACTACATGGACTTGGGCGACAATAATCATCTCGCATTCGGCCCTGGTGTCTGCGCGGCTGGTTGCGCCTTCAACACGCACGCGACAGCGACCACCGTCTTGGTCGGCGTGAACTACCGATGGGGAATGGGCAAGGCGCCTTACTAATAAACTATTCCGGGGCCGTCGCATCTCGCTGACGATGGCCTCGGGCGCGGTCGGGTTCTCCCCAAGAATGTGGCCGCCAGCAGAGGGACCGTAGGAGCTAAACTCCGGCGGTCCCTCTTCGTATTTGTCATCAACGCATGGCTCGACGCTCCTCAAGACCGCCCAGACGCTAGGTCTCGCTGTGCCCATTTCGCTTCAGGGTACCGTCGATGAAGTCATCGAGTAGGCAAAAAGCGAATGTCCGCTATTGGCCCAAAGCAGACATCGCCTGGTGCGCTGTACATGTCTGCTTTTGGGCCTTTCTACACTCCGAGGACGTGACCGATCGTCTGCCCGGCAGCATATCCGGCTGCTGTAAGTTGGTAGCGGTAGCGGTTTCGCAAATCGATGGTGATCCAATTGTTGGCGACCGCCTTGTTGATCCCGCGTTGGAAATCACTGTCGCGCACTTCGAAAAAATAATTGCGTTGCAGTGTCCCGGCCGCAGGAATTTGATGACGCACGAAAACGCCGAGGATTTGACGGCTAATATCCTCATCGGACGGTCGGTCAAGCATAGATCGACAATAGAGTTCGCTCGCGATCGCTCCTATGGCCGCACGGCAACAGTGGACAAGATTGCATAACCGATAGGGCCAGAGCAGGTGTTTGTCGGCTTTTGCGTTGCGAACGTCGCTTATGACCCAAAGCAGACATTGTGCATCCTTAACAGCAATTTTATACGCGACCGTAGGCGCGGCCGATACGATGCCGCGTCCTGAGCCTCGGAGGAGGCAATGAGACGGCGTGAATTTATCAGCCTGTTGTCTCGAAAAAGCTGTGCCTATCTGTGCTCGGTCGTCGCCTCAGGATCTGGGGAAAGATCATGATCATCCGTACGTCGACTGTGCTGTCAGTAGCATCATTGATTGCCGCGTTCGCTGGCCCACCAGTCATGGCAGGTGAGTGGGCCACCAAGGAAGACGCAATTGCCATGGTGCAGCGAGCCAGGGTCTTCATTACCCAGCAAGGGCGAGAAAAGGGCTACGCGGAAATTACAAAAAAGGCCGGACAGTTTCACGATCGAGATCTTTACATCACTGTCCTCGATCTCGATGGCAAGATCCTCGCCACCGGCCAAAGCAAGAATTCTCATCGGCAGGAACCTGATCGACGCTAAGGACCCCGACGGCAAATTGTATATCAAAGAGCGCGTGGAGCTAGCGCGCCAGCAATCGGCTTTTTCGCAGAATTACAAGTGGCTGAATCCGGGCACCAAGGAAATCGAACCCCAAGAAACGTATTGTGAGCGGCTGGACGATATTGTGGTCTGCGGAAGCGTCTATAATTTCTAATCGACGCGCGGTCTTGGCGCACAGCGGATAAAAGCAGACTGATGTCCGCTATTGGCCCAAAGCGGACATCGAGGCTACTGAGAAAAGGCGACCGGTTGTGTGCCGTTTCTTACTCCTGCTCGGTCGCAAAGTGCTAGGCTTTAGCGACGAGCACACGGCGCGAGTTTATTACGCGATTGGACAAGGGGGGCACAATGCATCGGACAATTCTTACAACTATCAGTCTGCTTGTTTTAGCAACCACGAATTCGTCCGGGGGCGATCTTCCGACGCGTTATGCGCCCCCACCCGTCATAAACGGGGGCCCAGGAACGAAAGTGGGCGTTCTCGATTGTAGGCTAGCTCCTTCTGTCGGCCTTATCGTCGTGGAATTTCAAAACATGGAATGCCGCTTCACACCGGATAGGGGTGGACCTTTTGAGGCCTATGCAGGCACCATGTCGACCGTAGGTGGCGCTCTTGGCTTTACAACTGGTGGGGCTTTGGCGTGGGGGGTGTTCGCGCCGACCAATAACATGGTGCCTGGCAGTCTCGCCGGGTCCTATGTGGGTGCCAGCGCCAATGCCGGTTTTATCGTAGGCGTCGGCGGTAACTTTCTGCTTGGCGGCTCAGGAAATTCGGTGGCTCTGCAGCCCTGGTCGGTCGAGGGAACGACTGGCGTCAACGCTTCGGCGGGCCTTTCGAACCTAGAGCTAAGACCGATACTGCCAAGACTATGATGGGGCGCTTTACCCGAACAAACGAAGTTGACATGGTCGCCGACCAATAGGGCGATGAACGCTTGGCGTTGAGGTGCAAAATTCTGCAATAGTTGAATGGCAATAACCAGTCGCGTGATATTCCTGACTGCAATCGTCGCAACGGCACTTACCGGCTGTACTCTTTCCGACGACAGTGCTGGCCGGTTGCTGGTCAGGCCGGACAGGTACGTTCTCTACAACTGCACGCAACTTGCCAAGGCTGCACAGGCTACCGTTAGCCGTCAGCGAAAATTGGAAATGCTGATGGCGAAAGCCGAAACGGATTCGGTCGGCGTGCTGGTTAGCAGTGCTGCCTATCGGCCGGAATACACGCAACTGCGCGGTATGATGTATGAGATACAGAAAGCCGCTGCCGATAAAAATTGCAAAGTTGCGGCGGGTGGAGAAAATCTAGACGTCACCGTCGGGAACGAACCGAACGCTAACGAACCAAGTGACCTTGATATTTATGGCCTAGAGGGGCTCTCAGGGCGTTAGTATGGAGGGCGAGAGTTACCCACTTGCCTCCGGAGATGGGCACTCTAACGAAATCAACACAACCCATTTCCGCTGGAAAGGCGGTCTTTCTTCTCATTCACAGCGTCTCGGATGTCCGCTGTTGGCCCATAGCAGACATCGCTAGTTGCGCCGCACATGTCTGCTTATGACCCAAAGCGGACATTCCGTCTGTCCTTATCGCTAGCGGACTGTTTTGAGGACCACGACAATCAATTTTTCTGTGCACCAGTCAAAGATTAAAATCAGCGTCGGAATCGGCAAAAGTGAGCGCCATGCCCTCGGCGGTGAGCCGCTCGGCCGGCCCCTCAGGTACCCACATAAAGCGGGGCGAGCGCGAAGCCAGCAAAGTCCCCAGCAAGGGTACATGCGAGGACAAAAAGCCCGCAGCGGAGAGCGCCTTCTGCTGTGCGGGGACCGTCGTCGTCGCCAGCGCCGTCATCGCACGTAGGTGGCCGGCGCTCGCGACAACGGAACTCGCGAGCGAGCGCAACACGGCAGCTTCATCGTCAATCGCGACAAGGTCAGTAACGATAGCCGCACGGAGCAGGTCCATAATCCGATTGGTCCCGGGCGTTGCGCGCCGCACGGCGACATAACCGACCGGCTCGCTTGCGCGACTTGCGATAGTAAAGCGATATTGCCGTTCGCTGCTCAGAGAGAGCCGCCAAGATAATTCTTGGGTATCGCGACGCATATGGATGCGTGGTTCTGCCGCTCGGTTCCGTTCGATCCGATCGAGAGCGGCGCCAAGGGCTGCTGGGATATCGCGCCCATTGACCGTGAAATCCCGGAACTCGATCCCCGCGTCGCGCCAAGAAGAAAGTGCCAGCAAGCCCGGCAGTGGACGAGCCAGCATGGGCGCAACATAGGGACCGACCCAGCCGAGCCGCTGGAAGTTTGCGATTGCGGCCTCAGAGATCACGAAGGTGTAGAGGAACCGACCAGGCGCGCTAAGCTGCTTCACCATGCGCTTGCCAATCCCTTTGCCAAAATGAGCGGGATCAACGAACCAGGAACAGATCGCGGTCGCTGGAATCGAGCCGGACGGGAAGATCCAGGTGCTCGGCCGCCCGGCGCAGATTCCAACCATAACACCGCTCGGCGTATGGATCGCCGCAACGGCACATTCGGGTGTAGCGCGCGTCCACCACGATGTAAGAATTCGATCGCGAGCCTGTCGCTCTGGCTGCACTACCGCGTCAAAGGCAAGCAGCCGCTCTGCATCGACCGACACCGCGGGAACGAAAACGTAATCTTGGACGACCGTGGCGCTACGCTCGCTCACTGCAGCACTCGCCCGGACGGCCCCGGAACCCCAGCCAGACGGCGCGCGCATTCTCCCATAGTGAGTATCTCTAAATCACCGCGGCTGGCTTGGTCGGCCGCCTGTTCGAGAAACCAAGCGAGCGTCGCGAGCTGCTCTTCGCGCCGGTAGTAAAAGTTCGACGGATGAAACCACAAATGAAAGATGCCCTTGCGGTCGCGCGAGCGAACGAGACCCTTGCTGAGTTTCGCACGTGTGACCGCAGGGAACACAAAGCGCCGCGCACCGTTACGGGCAAGCAGCAGCATAGAACCGGGAATGTCGACGAGGCCTTCGCTATTTTGGCGGGCGGCCACCGTCGTCGGAGGAATCGGCAGCATTTTGTCGACAAGGTTGGCGGTTCTGCCCGCGATGCGACCTGCAGCGCCAGCGACCATGAACCAACCGAGATCGGAACCACGAAATGCGCGCAGGCCTGTGCTGCGCAATATATCCAGGTGGGCGACGGAATTACGCGGAAAAACGAAAGCGTCAAACGGCAACGCATGAGCGCGGTGCTGCTCGCGCGCGAATTCAAGATCCTCCCGCGCTTGCGCAGACGCCATGCAGTCGAAATAGCGATGACGTCCGCCGTGGCTGCCGATTTCATGGCGGCTCTTCGTGTTTACGATCTGCTCAATCACGTCGGGGGCATACCAGCACCGTTTATCGCCTGGTTGCGCCGCGGCGCTCTTCTCGTCGAGCAACGCTGCGACGATCGCCCAAGTAGCCGAGATCTGATGGCGATCGAACAACTCTAAAAGGCTGGCACAGATTGGCCGTTCGTACTCGGCAGCAAAGCCAAGACTTGCCGGGGTTAGGTGGTCCCAGACCCCCCACGCCAGTTCCAGATCAATGGAAATGACCAGTTGTCCCCTCGCCATCAATAGCCTTTGGCGCTTCCCGGAGAATTGATAAGGGCCGCTTTCTCCGCGATGTGATACGCCCTTCATGTTAAGCAAAGCCGACAGGGTTGGCTATGTTCGTTTTTGGAAAGCGATCGACATGAATTTTTTTTCCGCCGTCAAGTATGGGGCTCTGCTCATCGGCTGGCTGGCGGCTGTTGGCACGGTAGCGGCTTTGTTTTTCGACACCGGCAGTCCGGCTGAACCGAAATGGGTGGGCGTGCTGGTGGTGTTCTGTGTGTGCCTCGGTGGTACGTGGCTGTCATTGAGGGGAACTGAAAGCAACGAGCCCGGCGATTGATCGCAACGAACAAATTACCACTAATGAGCCAAAGAGATGATTGAATGAGCAACCCAATTGGGGAATCTCAGTGCCGCTTAAGCAGTTTGCAATAACGGCCGCCAGCCGTCTCAATTGGCTGCCGCACGGCGTCAGTTTTGCCGCTGATTACCGGCGCAAGTTCCCGCAAAAACCAATCAGACTGATATTCGATGTCGGTGCCAATGTCGGGCAATCGGTTGTCGAGTTTCAGC